>NZ_CM174457.1:0-3765000 GCF_057837975.1 Sphingobacterium sp. KH_072
ATGGAAAAAACGTGCACAAGTGTATGGAATAGCTGTCTTCAAGTCATAAAAGACAACATTCCTGCGCAGAGTTTCAAAACATGGTTTGAGCCTGTCAAAGCCATACGTCTTGAAGAAAACGTTTTGACTATTCAGGTCCCTAGCTTATTTTTCTACGAATGGTTAGAGGAACATTATGTAGGTATCCTTCGCAAAACAGTTAAAAAGTTCCTAGGAGAACAAGGTCGATTGGAATACAACATTGTCGTAGAGAAATCTTCGACTAGCATTCCATTCACCACCAACATACCGTCTAACGGAAATGGTGCAGAAGGAAAGAATCAATCTATCCCTGTCCCAGTTGCGCTAAACAAAAACATCAAGAATCCTTTCGTAATTCCAGGGTTGAAAAAGTTGCAGGTAGATCCGCAGCTCAATCAAAATTACACCTTTGATAATTTCATTGAAGGAGAATGTAATCGTTTGGCTCGATCAGCTGGTTTCGCAGTTGCCAATAAACCGGGCGGAACATCTTTCAACCCTTTAATGGTATACGGTGATGTTGGTTTGGGCAAGACGCACTTAGTGCAGGCCATTGGAAACGAAATCAAGAAAAACCTACCTGATAAGTTGGTGATCTATGTTTCTTGTGAAAAGTTCTGTCAGCAATTCGTGGATTCATTGAAGAATAATACGATTAATGACTTTGTTAACTTCTACCAAGCGATGGACGTGATCGTCATGGATGATGTACACAACTTCGCTGGAAAAGAAAAAACGCAGGATATCTTCTTCCATATTTTCAATCACCTACATCAGTCGGGTAAGCAGATTATTCTGACTTCTGATAAACCACCAAAGGATTTATCAGGTTTAGAAGAGCGCTTATTAAGTCGTTTCAAATGGGGTCTTTCGGCAGATATTCAAATCCCAGATCTGGAAACTAGAATGGCGATCCTCAAGAAAAAGATGTATTCGGATGGCATTGAATTGCCGGAGAATGTTGTCGAATTTGTAGCTCATCAGATTGATAACAGCGTGCGTGAGTTAGAAGGAGCCATGGTTTCTTTACTAGCGCAATCTACACTCAACAAAAAGGAGATTGATCTGAACCTAGCGAAGTCCATGTTGAAGAACTTCGTGAAAAATACCAGTAAAGAAATTTCGATGGATTATATCCAGAAATTGGTTTGTGAATACTTTGAAGTGCCAGTAGAAATGGTCAAATCCAAAGTAAGAAAGCGAGAGATTGTACAAGCACGTCAGATCTCGATGTATTTGGCTAAAAACCACACAAAATCTTCTCTAAAATCGATTGGAAACTTCTTTGGCGGTCGTGATCACTCCACGGTTATTTACGCCTGCCAAACGGTAGAAGATCTCATCGAAACAGATAAAAAATTCAAAACCTACGTGCAAGATATCCAAAAAAAGCTCAAAGCTTAATAGTCGAACCGCACGAAACTGATATAGGCGCCAAGTTGTTACTTAGGCGCTTTTTTATTTTAGATCGATTATTCTTATTTTGCGTCAAATTTCAATGCAAACGGTTGCATTGAAAACTACATACCTTTTATATGTTTAAAGAAACTCGTAACATACTGCTCATGGTGGGCTTGGGATTGTGTTTAAACACATCCTCCAGTATAGCACAAGAAAAATTTCGATATAAAGATGCCCTCCTAAGTACGAGTGAGCGCACCGCCGACCTTATCAGCCACATGACGTTGGAAGAGAAGGTTGGTCAATTGCTTTGTCCGCTTGGTTGGGAAATGTATACCAAAGATGGCAATACCGTTACCTACTCCGAGAAATACAAGAATTTGCTGGATAAGCAGCATGTAGGTATGTTTTGGGCTGTATTTCGTGCAGATCCTTGGACGCAAAAAACCTTAGAAAAGGGTCTTAGGCCAGCATTGGCTGCAGAGGCAGCCAATGCCATGCAGCGCTATGCCGTGGAAGAAACACGTTTGGGTATTCCTATTTTCATCGCAGAAGAAGCGCCACATGGCCATATGGCGATAGGAACCACTGTCTTCCCGACGGGAATTGGGATGGCATCTACCTGGAATCCTTCTATGCAGGAAAAAGTTTCTGCGGTATCTGCCAAAGAGGTTCGCCTGCAAGGCGGACACATTGGTTACGGTCCGGTTTTAGATCTTTCGCGTGATCCACGTTGGTCACGTGTCGAAGAAGCGTACGGTGAAGATCCGGTATTGAGTGGAACGATGGGCGCTGCGGCAGCTAAAGGAGCTGGCGCAGGCGATCTAAAGAATCCATACGCGGTGATATCTACGATCAAGCATTTTATCGCTTACGGCATACCAGAAGGTGGCCATAATGGCAATAGTGCGATCATTGGGCAGCGGGAATTGCACGAAAGCTTTCTGCCGCCATTTTTCAAAACGGTGGAAGCTGGTGCATTATCCGTAATGACCGCTTACAATTCGATTGATGGCATTCCTTGTACGGCAGATGGTTATTTATTGACTGATGTGTTGCGCAAAGAATGGGGTTTTGATGGTTTTGTGGTTTCCGATTTAGGAAGTATTGATGGAATTTATTCCAGTCATCGCGTTGCTTCTTCTATGCAAGAAGCAGGTACGATGGCGCTAGATGCCGGTGTGGATGTGGATTTAGGTGCACGCCCATTTGCAGAACTTATTTCAGCCATCGAAGCTGGAAAAATTGATATCGCCAAGATCGATAGCGCGGTTTCGCGCGTGCTACGTCTTAAGTTTGAGATGGGATTGTTCGAAAATCCGTACCGCGATAGCAAAGTTGCCGGACGTGAAGTAAGAAGCAAAGAACACATTGCGGTATCGCGCAAAGCAGCACAGGAATCTATTGTCTTGCTAGAAAATAAGAACAATGTATTGCCTTTGTCTGCCAAGAAAATAAAAAAGATTGCCGTGATTGGCCCGAATGCGAATACACATTATAATCAATTAGGGGATTATACCGCGCCACAAGAGCGTGCGGTAATCCGTACCGTATTAGATGGTATACAAGCGAAAGTTCCTGCAGCAAATGTAATCTATGCGAAAGGTACAGCCATTCGCGATACGGCGCAGTCTGATATTGCGTCAGCGGTAGAAGCGGCGTTGCAATCCGATGTAGCGGTTGTGGTAGTTGGAGGTTCTAGTGCACGCGATTTCGAAACCAAATACATTGAGACTGGCGCCGCAGTAGCGGATGCCAAATCGTTAAGTGATATGGAAAGTGGGGAGGGTTTTGACCGCTCTACGTTGGATTTGTTAGGCGATCAGATTAAGTTGCTAAAAGCGATTAAAAAAACGGGTAAACCAATGATCGTGGTGTATATTCAAGGCAGACCGCTCAATATGAACTGGGCACATGAACATGCCGATGCTTTGTTGAATGCTTGGTATCCTGGTCAAGAAGGAGGAAATGCCATAGCCGATGTCATCTTTGGAGATTACAACCCGGCAGGTAGAATGCCGATTTCTGTACCGCGGTCAGTAGGTCAATTACCGGTGTATTACAACAAGAAAGTGCCTAAAGGCCATGATTATGTAGAAACATTAGGTTCGCCCTTGTATACATTTGGATATGGAAAGAGTTTCACGGATTTTGGTTACAGCGATTTGAAGATTAACCAGCAGGCAGATGGTGGCTTGGAAGTGACTTTCGAGGTAAAAAACACCGGATCAAGAGCTGGCGATGAAGTGGTGCAGTTGTATGTACGCGATGAATTCGCTTCAACGGTACAACCGATCAAACAATTGAAAAAATTTGATCGAATTCATTTGGCAGCCGGTAAATCGAAGCAAGTCGTTTTCAGTTTACTTCCGGAAGATCTATCGGTGATCAATCCGAAGATGCAGCGCGTTATGGAAGCGGGTAGTTTTAATATCATGGTCGGTGCATCGGCAGATGATATCCGCCTAAACGAAAAGGTAGAAATCGCACAATCAGTACAACTGCCGTTGTACGGAAAGCTGAAATAAGACAGTTAGTAGACCAAATAAAAAGCCCGAAATCATTTGATTTCGGGCTTTTTATTTAATTGTGTGTTAAGAGTGATTATGTTCTTCGCTCTTGTCACCATCTCGTTTTCCGCCTTCACGTTTATCGCGATCAGGTCTGCGATTATTACGTTTAGACCACTCGGTGCGATTTTTCTGCATTTCAGCATACTTTTCCTTTTGATTCGCATCCAATAATGCTTCTATTTTACGGTCAGTTTGAGCTCTTAACTCTTTCGCTTTATTGCGTGTTTCTTCGTTCTTATGATCTGAATCTTTATAAAGCGCTTGTGCATTTTTAGATTGATCTAGTACTAGTTTGTGGATAGATTCTTTCTGTGACGCTGTCAGAGTCAGTTTTTTATCTAGTTGCTCCACCTTTGCTTTGGCGCGAGCTTCTGGATCTTTGTTGAAACCACTGCGTTCCGTTCTTTCACGATTACGAGTTTGTCCATCTTTGTTTGCCTCATTACGAGTTTGTGCTTGTGCTGCGTTTAGTCCCACTAATAACGCTAATGCAATCATTACCTTTTTCATAATATTTCTCCTTTTTTTAGTTTAAATAGAATTTTTTCTTTTAACAAAGTTGGAGAATGTATTTGGAAGAAAATAAAAACAAACAGTTTTTAACTTCCGTTAAGGTTCATTTACACTATATTAGTCGAGAGTGTTAATTACATCTTGGAGAATCTGTTCCTCTTGATCAAAAACAAACGTAATTGGGGTATAAAAACTCGGAATTTCAACCAAAGAATCCAACGATAGTCGCTGCGCATCCTTCTCTGTGGTTACGAGCACGGTATCTCCTTGAGCGGCTAATGCTGCGTAGGTGGATTGAATATTTTCGTAATCTGCTGTCGTAAACAAATGATGATCTGGCAAAGTAATGCTTTTCACATAGTTGGCCTGCTGTTGCATATAATGTAATAGTGGAGCTGGATTTGCGATTCCAGTCACTAGCAACACCTGTTTGTCCTGAAAATCGAAGTTAGAGCTGCTGTTTATTTTATCTTGTCGAAAAAGGGCTTTAGGAGCGCCGTAAGCGATCGAAGCAAAGTAGACGGGCGCATCACTATGTTTCCGTAATCTCCGCGTAATATCCTTCTTTTGCTGCATGGTGAGATCTTTGGGGATCTTCGTGATGACGATAATATGGGCTCTTTTCGCCTGCGGCAATGAATCTCGGAAATTCCCAGTAGGCAATGGAATAATTGGTCCGAGTAGAGATGCGTATTCAAACAGTAGAATGTTGCAACTAGCCGCTACGCGGCGATGTTGATAAGCATCATCCAGCAAGATCAGATTATGGTCTTGCAATAACATTTCCATGCCTGTGCGCCGGTCTTCACAAACAGCTACGGTGAGGTGCGGAAATTTTCGCTTGAACTGTAAAGGCTCATCGCCGGTTGCAATGGCATTATCATCTACTTCTACGTAACGAAAGCCTCTTGTTTTACGGCCGTAGCCACGGCTCAATGTCGCTATCTTGTACTCGCTATCAAACCATCGGATCAAGCATTCGGTCATCGGTGTTTTGCCGCTGCCTCCTACGGCGAGATTGCCGATGACAATACTGCGTACCGGATAGCTTTTGCTACGCCAAATTCCGATGTCGTAAAAGATATTGCGCAGCCAAACCACACAACCATACAAAAGCGAAATGGGTAAAAGTAGCCAACGTAGTAAACGTATCATGGTTTTTGGGCAATTACCAAACCGATATCTGTGATTCCCTTCAATTGGTGTTCTTCCATGTGATGCTGGATCGAAAAGTGATAAACGCCCGTATCTGGGAACAGATGCATTTTTAGAATGTGCTGTTTGATATGATACAAATTACCGGCAGATTCACCAACCCATCGCCCATCTTCTTTCGCTAATGATAGCTCCACCGAATAAGTGGTATCCTGATTAGATGCATGCTGCTGTTGCACAGAAAACACCAGATTGGTATATGGATAAAAGTTGTTATGCCGCACATTAATCGCGATATCATATGGTTGCGAAGCATCGACAATGTGCGCAGAAAACTCTGCAACAGAGTCGCGATTCCAACGATAATCGTCGATTCGCTTGTTTTTTTCGTACGCAATATGCGGATCGCAGGATGCCAACAACAACAGCCACAATAAACTCAAATACGTCAGGCTAGGTGCTTTTAGCATGCTATTCCGTCTTGCTATCGTTGTTATTTCTTCTGTCTCGGTTTCTATTATTGTTGTTGCGTCTTTTGGGGCGCGGTTTTGTAGCACCTTCTGTTCCTTCTGCAGCACCTTCGGCTTTAGGCTTAGGTTTGTCTGCTGACGTAGCATTCGCGTTATCTGCCTTTGTTTGCGGTTGTCTTGCTGGTCGTGCAGGTCTATTCTCGGTCGATTTTTCCGGATTTTCTCCTGTTGGATTTTTACCAGCTGGTTTTTTCTTGCGTCTTTTCTTCTTGTTGCGATCGTCCAATCGGGTCAAGCTATCTTGACCAACGACATTCTCATAGTCGTAATTGATCGGCTTCGCTTTCGCTTCTTCTTCCGGCTCTATGTACAGCAGCTCTGTTGGTTTTTGGCCACCTTTGTTCATCTGCACGAATTCGCGTACTTTATCCACGGTCAGTGGAATCCAGTTTTCTGCTTTCGGATACGAAAACCACATGGTTTTCTTGAAAATATCTGTTTTTTGCAGGTAGGCCATTCCGATTTCGGTATCAATACGATCGATATCCGTCGGAATATCCTTCAAGGCATCCATATAACTATCTAGTTCGAAATTCAGACAGCACTTCAACTTGCCACACTGTCCTGCTAGCTTCAAGGTATTCAACGAAAGATTCTGATAGCGAGCCGCTGAGGTAGAGACAGTTTTAAAGTCTGTTAGCCAAGTAGAACAGCACAATTCGCGTCCACAAGATCCTATTCCGCCCAAGCGACTAGCTTCTTGGCGCATACCGATTTGGCGCATTTCGATCCGAATACGAAAAGATTCGGCCATGCGCTTGATCAGTTCGCGAAAATCTACCCGACCTTCGGCCGTATAGTAAAATGTCGCCTTGGTCTTATCGCCTTGATAATCAACATCAGAGATCTTCATAGACAGTCCGAGTTCTAACGCCAGCGTGCGGGCACGGTGCATGGTTTCCCATTCCAGCTCTTTCGCCGCGTTAAATTTCTCAATGTCTTTTTCGGAGGCTTTTCGGTATACTTTTTTGGCTACATCTTCAGCCTTTACTCGATTTTTCTTAAGTTGTAACCGCACCAGTTCGCCGGTAAGCGATACGTGTCCGATATCATAACCACCCGTAGAAGGTTCTACCGCCACCATTTCGCCCATTTCTAGGTAAAGATTTTCGGTATTCACAAAAAACTCCTTTCGAGAGCCTTTAAAGCGAACTTCTACTATGTCAAACGGTTTATAATTAGAAGGCAGATCCATGTCGGTCAGCCAATCGTAAACATCCAATTTATTGCATCCGCTGGTCATGCACGAGCCGTTGTTATTACAACCTGACGGTACAGTCCCCAGAGATTTGCTTCCGCAACCTCCGCCGGATGCGCAACTTCCACATCCCATATGTCTATATATATATTGAGTCCGCCTGTTGGCGGAACGTCTTGTATTTGAACAATAAAACTAACTGCAAAGATAGGTCTAAAAATAATATTTTAGCATTGGCATTTCGCTCTACGGCGTAATGCGTTTTCTCCAGTAGATCTACCCCTGCGCTTAATTGTTCCAGAGTAAATATTTCACTAAATTTAGTAATAAAATCTAATTCTTTGTCTTGCAGGAAGATCAAACTTTCCAGACCTTGTGATTTCAACACGATCTGTCGCATCATGCTGATGGTATACATCAGGAAGTTTTTCTGATTTTCTCGTCCCAATTTTGGAAAATCTACTTCAGACAATTGAATTAGTTTGAGCCCCGTATCGGTCACCACCAAACGCAGCCATTGGATCATCAAATCAAAATAAGCATTGCTATCACTCTGTAGCAACTCTATAGCCGATTGTAGATTGCCATCGGCTAGGAAAGAAATTTGTCCGGCTTTGAGTGGATCTACACCTTTTTTTTCGGTGAGATAATGATCGATGTCCGAATGCGTCAGCTTATGAATTTTCACGAGCTGAGTTCTCGAAATGATGGTGTTGAGAATCCGATCTTGATTCTCCGCGACCAATAGAAACAAGGTTTTCTCTGGTGGCTCTTCAATCAACTTCAATAAAGCATTTCCTTGCGCATCCAGATATTCTGGAAGCCACATTATCAGTACTTTATACTCTGATTCGAATGCTTTGAAGCTCAGTTTCTTGATGATGTCGTGTACCTCTGCAATGTTGATGTTGGCCTGTTTGTTTTGTGCATCAAACTGCTCTCGCCAAGCATTCATCCCCATATAAGGATTTTCTGACAAGGCTTGTCGCCAAGCTTCGATATAGTTGATGGCGACTTCACCAGCAGATTTGGCAAAGAAGGGATAGGAGAAGTGCAAATCCGGATGGATCAGCTTTTCGTATTTGCGGCAAGATGCGCAAACACCACAGCTATCGTTCGCTTGTTTGTCCTCGCAATTGACGAATTGTGCGTACGCAATGGCTAGCGGCAAAGAGCCAGAACCTTCTGGACCTAGAAATAGTTGGGCATGACTTACCCTATTATCCTGTACTGTGCGGATAAGATGTTGTTTAACGCTGTCGTGACCTATTATATTTTCAAAACGCATAGCCGATTCGTACAAAAGTAGCGAAAAAACCTTGGAAGAAAGTTGGAATCTTTTTGTATTATTGCAGTATAAAAATAGCCAAAACAAATGAGGTTTATCGTATCCACATCCACTTTATTAAAGCAATTGCAAGCCATTAGCGGGGCATCTAGCAGTAGCACAGTTTTGCCCATTTTGGAGAACTTTTTGTTTGAAATTAAGGACAATGAACTGACCATTTCTGCCACTGATCTTCAGACCAGTATGGTGACATCGCTGCAAATAGAAGCTAAAGAAGAAGGACGTGTGGCGATGCCATCGAAAATTCTGATTGAGACCTTGAAAACATTGCCCGATCAGCCAGTTGCTTTCTCGGTAGATACCACGACAATGGCTATCGAAATCAGCGCGGGCGATGGTAAATACAAGTTGAGTGGCGAGAATGCGGACGACTTTCCGAAAATCCCTGTAGTTGATAATATCTCTACAGTGAATATAGCGGCCCCGATCTTAGCAGAAGCGATTAGCAAAACCATCTTTGCTGTAAGTAGCGATGAGCTTAGACCAGCTATGTCAGGCGTGTATGTACAATTGGCTGAGCAATCGATTACGTTTGTATCTACAGATGCACACAAATTGGTGCGCTACCGTCGTACCGATATCGGCGCCGAGAAGCCGACATCATTAATTTTACCTAAAAAAGCCTTGAATCTGTTGAAGTCTTCGTTGCCTTCAGATGATATCAACGTTTCTATCGAATATAATAATACCAACGCGTTCTTCCAATTTGGTCATGTATCCTTGATCTGTCGATTGATCGATGAGCGTTATCCAGATTACGAAGCGGTGATTCCGCAGGTGAACCCTAATAAATTGACGGTAGAGCGTGCGAGTTTTTTGAACTCGTTGCGCCGCGTGGTTATCTTCGCGAATAAAACAACTCATCAGGTACGATTGAAAATATCTGGCAGCGAACTACACATCTCTGCAGAAGATTTGGATTTCTCCAACGAAGCGCACGAGCGCTTGAGCTGTCAGTATGAAGGTGACGATATGGAAATAGGATTCAATGCGCGTTTCTTAGTAGAAATGTTGAACAATCTAGGTTCCGAAGAGGTGACTTTAGAAATGAGTACACCGAATCGTGCCGGATTATTATTCCCTGCCATCAAAGAAGAGAGCGAAGATGTCTTGATGCTGGTGATGCCGGTTATGTTAAACAATAATTAGTCAGCGCATCTACGATGACGGATTTTTTATACGGAATCATTGATTTCATCCTGCATATTGACGATCATCTGATACAGTTAATTGCGGATTACGAATATTGGGTCTATGCGATCCTCTTTCTCATTATTTTCGTAGAGACAGGATTGGTGGTGATGCCATTCTTGCCGGGCGATTCGTTATTATTTGCCGTAGGCATGTTTGCTGCGCAAGGTCAGCTCAATGTTTACTTTTGTTTGGTTCTTTTATTTGTCGCTGCCGTTTTGGGCGATGCCTGCAACTACCTCATCGGTAAATACGCCGGTGATCGCTTTGTGCGATTAAGATTGTTTAACAAGCAGCTAGTGAAAGACGAGTACATTGAGAAAACAAATCAATTTTACGAAAAGCATGGTCCTCAGACCATCATTATCGCTCGTTTCGTCCCGATCGTAAGAACTTTCGCTCCATTTGTAGCTGGAATAGGACACATGAATTACGGACGCTTTTTTACGTACAATGTAATAGGCGGTTTCGTCTGGGTATTCGGGATCACGTTAGTTGGTTATTTCTTAGGCAACATTCCGATAGTCGCTGATAACTTTGAAAAAGTCGTGTTAGGTATCATTCTGGTATCTGTCTTGCCGATCATTTACGGCTTCGTCAAAGAGTGGAATACATCGCGCAAAGCGCGTGCCGAAGGCTTGTAACCTCGAGCTGCTTGCGCTATTTTATGCTGATAAAGTAAGCGCTCCATGATGGAGAGATTATCAATTAATTTTTATATAGGTTTTCGTACCTTTGCGTATGATAAAATCCATGACCGGCTACGGTACAGGTTTGGCAGAAAACCAAACGGTAAAGTACACTGTAGAAATAAAATCCCTCAATTCGAAGTTTTTAGAGCTGAGCTTGCGTTTGCCCAAGCATGTATCTGATAAAGAATTGGCGCTGCGCGCCGAAAGCGGAAAACTTATCGAGCGAGGAAAGGTCAATATCACGGTAACGGCGGAATATGCGGACCAAACCGCTACGTCATCGATCATCAACGAAACGTTATTTAAAAAATATTACGCGCAGCTGAAAGATCTGGCTGATGCCGTAGGCGATCAGCAATCTCCTTTGCTTCAGTTGGCATTGCAAATGCCAGAAGTCGTTGGATCCAACGAAGCTGAAACCGATGAGGAAGAAGTCAAAATCTTATTTGCTGCATTTCACCAAGCCATAGATAAATTCAATCAATTCCGTCTGGATGAGGGGAATGTGCTCAATGCCGATCTACAAAAACGAGTGGAGGATATCATGGCATTCCAGAAAGAGGTAGAGGCCGTAGATGGCGATCGGATACCATTGATTCGGGAGCGAATTGCGCAATATATGGATACGTCCGTTGGCAAAGAGAATGTAGATATGAATCGATTCGAACAGGAATTGATTTATTATATCGATAAATTAGATATCACCGAAGAAAAAGTGCGCTTGAATAGCCACTGTACCTATTTCCTAGAAGCGCTAAAAGCGCCTAATCCAAGTGGAAAGAAATTAGGATTTATCTCCCAAGAAATGGGTAGGGAAATAAATACGTTGGGCTCTAAAGCCAACAATGCGCATATCCAGCAGATCGTCGTTCGGATGAAAGAAGAGCTGGAAAAAATCAAAGAACAGTTATTAAACGTACTATAAGAGTAGCATGAGTGGCAAATTGATTATCTTTTCTGCACCATCCGGCGCAGGAAAAACAACCATAGTAAGACATCTATTAAGTAAATATCCCAATGATCTTGCTTTCTCGATCTCAGCAAGTACCCGTGCTCCACGCGGCGAAGAAGTAGATGGCAAAGATTATTATTTTATCTCTAAAGACGATTTTCTACACAAGATCGCGCACCAAAACTTCATCGAGTTTGAGGAAGTCTATTCAGGCACTTTTTATGGCACGTTGCGCTCGGAAGTGGAGCGCATTTGGGCAGAGGGTAAGCACGTAATCTTTGATATTGATGTGGTGGGCGGACTGCGCCTAAAATCCAAATTTCCGGATCAGGCATTGGCTATTTTTGTTAATCCACCATCCTTGGAGGTCTTGAAAGAACGCTTGGCCGGAAGAGGAACAGACAGCGAAGAAAAGCTGAAAGAGCGCTTTGCCAAAGCCGAGCATGAGCTTAGCTTTTCGGATAAATTTGATGTAATCCTCAATAACTTCGAGCTAGAAGAAGCTTGCCAGCAAGCGGAAGATTTGGTTATTCCGTTTATCAAATCTTAACTGAAGATGAGTAAGCACATTGGTTTGTTTTTTGGATCATTTAATCCCATTCACGTGGGTCATTTGATCATTGCAAACCATATGGCTCATTATACTAACTTGGATGAAGTGTGGTTTGTGGTATCACCACAAAATCCTTTCAAAGAAAAAAAGAGTTTGGCCAATATGTACGATCGGCTGGAGATGGTGAGTTTAGCTATTCAAGATAGCGATCGACTGCGCGCCTCGGATATCGAGTTCAACTTGCCTCAGCCATCCTATACGATCGATACGCTGATTCACCTGAAGGAGCGCTATCCTGATTGCGATTTTTCGTTGATTATGGGTGAAGATAATTTAGCTAGTTTTCAGAAATGGAAGAATGCGGAGATTATTTTACGAGATTACAAAATCCTCGTTTATCCCAGACCGGCGTATGATGCAGGAGAGTTGCTTAACCATCCTGCGGTTACGCGTACAGAAACGCCTCAGATGGAGTTGTCATCTACCGCGATTCGCCAAGCGATTCTAGCGAGTAAGAGCGTTCAATTTATGACGCCGGATGCGGTGATAGAATTTATAGATAAAAAGGGCTTGTATAGTCGTTAAATTGCTTTATTTATGTGCTAGAGCCACACAGGCTCTTACTTTTTCTCCGCAAAAAGTTAGCAAAAACACGAAGTGCTCAGCAAAGCTAAAATGCTCGCTTTAAATAATTTTAACAGCGGATACAGCTCTTTTACAAATACAGGTACTTCATATAGATATTATATAAGATCGCGCGTTCCTGCTCCTTGAATGTGGTGTCGTTCGCATTTTGTGGGATGTAATGCCGTTTAAATCCTTTGATGGCTGCATCTAGATTTTTGATGTCATATCCGATAATTCGTAGCGCAACGCGCACGTCAAAATCTTGTGGTGCGGGTTGTAAATTTGCATCATACCAGAAACCAAAACCAGCTTGCGCTAGACGATCCCAAGGGAAATTGGCGGGATCAGGTTTGCGCGTCGGCGCAAAATCCATATGACCGATAAAGTTTGCCTGTGGAATCTTATAGTTTTCCTTGAGTTTTGTTAATAGCTGTATTAAAGCTGTAATCTGCGCATCAGGCCAAGGGTCGGTGGTGCCATTATTGTCTAGTTCGATGCCGATAGAAGAGGAGTTCAAATCGGTATCATTGCCCCACAAACCAGCTCCAGCATGATGTGTCCGAAAATAGTCATTCACCATCTGTACAATCTTACCATTTCTGCCCACTATATAATGCGCACTTACTTGCGTGCGCTCCAGTTGAAAAGTTTTGATGGTTTCGTCTACCGATTTTTGTGCCGTATGATGGATCATCACGTAATTAGGCTTGCGAATACCAAAGTTGACCGAGGCAATCCATTCCTTATCAATCACAGGTACTTTTTCCCATTGATTTTCTGCCGGCTGTACCGTGATGGTCTTGGCAAATGCAGCCGCTTTCTGCTCATAGACTTTTTCGGATGCTGCATATTTTCCGCCTTTGCAACCGCTGAGTAATAGCGCAGCAGCTAGTAACACCAAACCAGTATTCTTCATCTTATCGGGATTTAATTGGTTGAGCTACCGCAAAAATCTTACCGAGCATCGGGCAATCCGACGATTATTCTTGCTAAATTCGCTACATGGCAACAAAGAAACCCCTAATACTCGTAGTGAATGATGATGGTATCACCGCGCCTGGCATCAAAGTGTTACTCGAAGAAATGCAACATCTTGGTGAAGTGGTCGTCGTGGCGCCAGATGGTCCACAATCTGGTATGGGGCACGCCATCACGATCGGAAAACCATTGCGACTGGATGGGGTGGATATTTATCCAAAAGTCGAAATGTACAAATGCTCAGGAACACCAGTAGATTGTGTGAAGCTTGCAGTCAACAAAGTCTTTAAAGGTCGCAAGCCCGATTTGTGTGTTTCGGGAATCAATCACGGATTGAACAATTCGATTAATGTGTTGTATTCTGGGACCATGTCTGCAGCCGTAGAAGGCGCGATTGAGGGAATTCCTTCTATTGGATTTTCGTTGGACGACTTTTCGTACGATGCCAATTTTGAACATTGTCGTCCGTATGTGCGGGGTATAGCCGCTCAAGTATTAAAAAATGGTTTGCCTAAGCATTCACTACTGAATGTAAACTTTCCGAATGAAGATAAGCTAAAAGGTATCAAAATCTGCCGCCAAGCAGGTGGTCGTTGGGTAGAGGAATTTGAAGAGCGTGTAGATCCACATCAACGGGAGTACTTTTGGCTTACCGGCAAGTTTCAATTAGAAGATCGCGGGGAAGATACCGACGTTTTTGCCTTGAACAACGGTTATGTATCGGTCGTGCCCACACAGTTTGATATGACGGCGCACCATGTGATTCCAGAATTGAATTCTTGGAGCTTTGATATTCCTAAATCCTAATCATGCAAAGCAAAGATAACATGCTTTTGGGGCTGATATTAGGTCTCATTTTGCCAGTGATTGCACACGTATTGACAAAATATACAGACGTCATTGCTCAGCTAATGCCTCAGAAGCCATTAGGAATGTATGTGCTTGCTTTAACGGGTAATATGATAGCGGCGTGGTACTGCTATCGCAACGACCGCCAGCAGCTTGGAAAAGGCGTTGTATTGGTCACATTCCTTGGCATGCTGTTGGCGGTGATCACGAAAATAGTCGAAATTTAGTTTTTGTGAGCTTAAGACTTCAATGTCTTCACGTCTTTGGTGTCGAATCCTTCGACATCAATGATGTACTTATTGATCGTCAGAAAATCGAACAAAGGCTTTGCATCGGCTGATACCGGCATGTTTGCTGTCGTAATGATGGCGTGATCCTTTCCTTGCAAATAAGGATAGGCATATAGCTTCACATTTTTGCTAAATAAACCCGAGATATACGATAGCAACTCGTTGGTGTAGTTTTCTTTCTGATAATTATCGGAGTTGAAAATGTTCTTTAAGTTGGAGATGTTGGTCGCAATACCAATATTCTTAGGCTTAAACTGATTTAAAAACTCTGCTAAATAGTTGCTTCGTGTGAAGTTGGATAATAGGATGGTATTTCCCGTTGCACACAGCTCTTCTGCACGCTTTGCGAAGTACTCCAAATCCTCATCCGATAAGTTCACTTCTTCATCCAATACATTACTCATCAGTACCTCAATAATAACGACCAGACTTTGATCCGTGGCATTCGTATTTTTCTTGAATTGCTCTACAGCACTGTTGAATAGATCAAAGTTGGGAAGGGATTTCTGGCGGTACTTGGTGCGCAGAATAATGATGTCTTTTTTGTAGAGAAAATCTTTGACTTGAGCGGCTTTCCCATCTACGCGGAAGATGGCTGCTTTAGAAAACCCTTTGGCGATGAGGTAAAGATTAATCAAACGCTCGTTGACCTTTTCAAACACAGGCCCAGAAACCTTTACCAAGTCGATTTCTACCGATCCTGTTGGTAGGTTGTCTACTAAAGATTCGATCAATGTTTGTATATCTTCTCGGTAGTAATAGGCGGCGAAAACTAAGTTGACACCAATAATACCCAATACTTTTTGTTGTAAAGTGTTGTCACTGTCTAGCAAACGGATGTGTATGATGACATCATTTGGCGGGCTATCCACCTCGTGTTGGAAGCGAATACCAATCCATCCATGCGGATCATTTGTTTTACTAAAATTAAGTGTAGTTACCGTATTTGCGAAAGCAAAGAATAAACGTTTGTCGTACTTGTCACCATGTAAACGCTCTTCCAACAGAGCAAACTCACGACAAATCATTTTGGTAAGACGTGTACGGCTCACGTATCTGCCAGATTCTTCGGCGCCATAAATGGCATCGGAGAAGGTCATGTCGTAGGCAGACATCGTCTTTGCGATCGTACCCGAAGCAGCACCCGCTTCAAAGAAGTTCCGGGCTACTTCCTGTCCAGCACCGATTTCGGCAAACGTACCGTAAAACTCGGGTGTCAGGTTTATTTTAAGTGCTTTTCGCTTCGTTTCGTATATTTCTCTACCCATGGCGGCAAAGTTATAAATTCTTCCGCGCTAAATAGATTTAATTCTATATCTAATCTAAGACCTAAAAGAGCCTCTCGTGATGCAAAACGTAGAATAATGCGGAAGTGTGCAGCGCTTGTCCGATGCCATTTTCTAGCAACAGTTTTTTAGCCTCATCGATGGACAGTATTACGACTTCAATATCTTCTGAATCGTCCAGCTGCTGCTCGGCTACTTTACGGCCACCTTTCATTACATACGTATAAGTCAGGTTACCACTCGTTGCTGGATTGGCGTAGAGCTGGCAAATTTCGGTTACCTCGTCGAATTCGTAACCCGTTTCTTCCATCATTTCGCGCCGCGCAGCTACTTCTGGTTCTTCACCATCTTCTACCACGCCAGCTGGAAGTTCTAGTAGCACTTTTTCCGCACCATGGCGATACTGCTGCGCAAAGATGATTTGATTGTCTTCGGTGAAGCCCACCATATTGACCCATTTTGGATATTCTAGGATATAATATTCGTCTTTAACGACGCCATTGGGCAATTGCACCTGGTCGACCCGTAAGGTCGCCCAGGGGCGCTTTATAATGTATTCGGATTGTAGGATCTTCCACGGTTCCGTCATGAGTGCCTTTTTTTAAATTGATCGTTGATATTAATCTTTGACGATATCTGCCATGATGCGCGTTACTTTTTCTTCCAGTTTCACGGATGTCTGATCGTATTGCGCTGCATCTTGCAATGGTGTTTTCACCGAGCAGTAAAATTTGATCTTTGGTTCTGTACCAGAAGGGCGTGCTGAGATCACATCGCCATCGACGGTGATAAATTGCAAGACATCTGATTTAGGAAGATCAATTGCCGAGGTACTACCATCTACCGGCGAAGTAGCTACCGAAGCTTGATAATCACGCACTTCTTTTACCGCGATGCCGCCCAAGCTCGTTGGTAGGTTGGCACGGAGATCAGCCATCATTTGCTGAATCTCTTCTGCTCCGGCTTTGCCTTTTTTCGTTAGGGAAATCAGTTTTTCTTGATAACAGCCGTAGGTCGTGTAAAGTTCCGTCAAGACGTCAAACAAGGATTTGCCTTTGCTTTTGAAATAAGCCGCCATTTCTGCAATAAATGCACAAGAATTGATAGCATCTTTGTCTCGCACTAAGTCGCCAACCAAGAAGCCATAACTCTCTTCTCCGCCAACAAGGTATCTTTCTTGACCTTCTAGCTTGGTCATCACCTCACCAATAAATTTAAAACCAGTCAAGGTTTCTTCCGTTTTTACCGAAAAGCTGGATGCGATATCCGAAATCAAATTAGTGGTTACAATGGTTTTTACCACATAATCATTGTCTTGCAGTTCACCTTTTTCTTTTCTGGCAGATAGCACATAATAGGTCAACAAACTACCAATTTGATTCCCATTGAGCAATTGGATATCGCCAGCATGATTCTTTACTGCTAATCCGACGCGGTCCGCATCTGGATCTGTCGCCATTACAATATCCGCATCGAGCGCTTTGCCTTGCTTCGTAGCCATAGACATGGCTTCTTCTTCCTCTGGATTAGGATAAACGACCGTCGGAAAATCCCCGTTTGGCTCTGCTTGCTCTGCTACGATATGCACGTTTTCAAAACCCCAAGCTTTTAATATTTTTGGTACTAGCGTAATACCTGTACCGTGTATCGGAGAGAAGACGATTTTTAGATCTTTTTGCGCAGCAACGATATCTGGGTTGATGCTCAATGCTTTGTTCGCCTGAATATAGATTTCATCAAAATCTTCTTTCACCAAATGAATATGCGCTGCCTTGCGATCGAACTGGATATCGCGAACGGATTCAATAGCATTGACCTCCTCGATCACATTTTTATCGTGAGGAGCGACCAACTGTCCGCCGTCGTTCCAATACGCTTTATAGCCGTTGTATTCTTTTGGATTGTGCGAAGCTGTCAACATCACGCCAGACTGGCAACCGAAATGCCGAACGGCAAAAGATAGCATCGGGGTAGGGCGCAATTCTTCAAAAAGATACACTTCGATATCATTCGCCGAAAATACATCGGCCACCAAATGACCCAATTTCTGTGAATTGTTGCGGCTATCGTACGATACGGCCACCTTTAGTGCCTGATTCGGAAATTGTTTTTTGAGGTAATTAGCCAATCCTTGCGTCGCTTGGCCAAGGGTGTATTTATTGATCCGGTTGGAGCCGACGCCCATGATGCCGCGAAGACCGCCTGTACCAAATTCAAGTGCTTTGTAAAAAGAATCCACCAATTCTGTCTCCTGATTGGTATCAATCAATTGTTGCACAGCGGCTACAGTTTCAGCATCGTATTCTTCGGTTAACCAGCGATCTACTCGGGTTTGGGTAGCAAGATCAATTATTGACATATATAAATTTTGTTATCGATTTTTATGGACTAAATATAGCCTTTTAATAGCAGATTCGCTAGTTGTGATCGCACTTAGGCGCCACAATCGGCGTAACCGCGATCGAGTATGGTGGCATACCAGTTATTACCAAACTGTTTTACATGAAAAATGAGCGGTATAGGCGTTGTTACGACCACGCGGTAACTATCTTTCTCTGCCATTTCTATTTGTTTGAGGTAATCTGGGGCCAGCTGCACATCTTCAAATTCATTCAGATTAGCTGCGATGGGTTTTAGTAAGTTAGTGGCAGTCGTGAGGTCAACAAACAAGCCCATTTTGTTCCATTTTTCTGTACCACAATCGTACTTCGGTGCTACCTCGTACGTGATTTCATAATCATTTTCTGCACTGGCATAAGGGTAGTAAGATGGCACAGGGCGTTCAAAATCTATTTTAGAAACTGTTTCGAACCAATCCATCGCGCCCGGACGGTGGATAAACATAATTCCTGCTTCAGGGTGAATGTAACTATTTATTTTTTCGTTATCCCGTTCATTGTACGCTTTGATAAATGCGATAACCATGTCCGATACAAAGCGCCGATCACCGGTGTTATTGGCGTTCGGGACGTCTTCGTTCATCAACACACTAGAATCATTGACAGACTCTGATTCTTCTTGCTTTTTTGTGTTGGTGCATGATACACAGATCCATAAGGACGTAAGCAGGAGGAGAAAAAAATTGTTTTGCATAGTTACTTGTTGTTTTTCCGGATGGATTGCTCAATGCTGTCCCACATCTCAGAGGTAATGGCTTCCAATCCATTGAATTGTCCTGCACCTTGTAGCCACTCGCCTCCGTCGATTGTCACGACTTCACCATTAATGTAGCCCGCAAAATCTGATATCAAAAACGCGGCCAAGTTTGCCAATTCTTGATGATCGCCGACACGTTTTAGTGGGACTCTTTTTTCGAAGCTAAACTCATCGGCCAGATCGCCTGGAAGTAATCTCTCCCAAGCGCCTTTTGTCGGGAATGGGCCCGGCGCAATTGCATTATTTCGAATGCCATATTTTCCCCATTCTACCGCAAGAGAACGCGTCAGCGCCAATACTCCACCTTTGGCTACTGCCGAAGGTACTACATAACCAGATCCCGTGAACGCGTAGGTGGTAACGATGTTTAAGATGTTAGCGGCTTGCTTCTTTTCGATCCATTTCTTGCCAAAGGTCAGTGTACAATTGGTTGTGCCTTTCAACACAATATCGATAATGGTCGAAAATGCATTCGCCGACAGGCGCTCCGTTGGAGAAATGAAATTGCCAGCCGCATTATTCAACAGCACATCGACCTGTCCAAATTCTTCTTCGGCTCGTTTCCACAAGTTTTCTACCTCTTCGATTTGCCGAATATCACAGGCAACTGGCAATACCTTTCCACCGGTCTTATCTGAGATCTCTTTAGCCGCTTCTTCTAGCACAGGAAGCTTTCTGCTCGATATAACGACGTTAGCCCCAAGCTCGGAGAAATAAGTTGACATGGCTTTTCCCAAACCACTTCCACCTCCGGTTACGACAATGGTCTTGCCTTGCAGAGCATCATCACGTAGTGCGCCTTGTATATTCATTTTATCTTTTTTTACTGGTTAAATTATCGATTATGGTTTTTAACACGGCGCGAGTTGATGGTTTCCACCATTGTGTCAACATCTCTACAACCGTTTGCTCTTTGTTGGCCTGCATGCTTTGTAAGACTCGTGTTCGCAGGTTTAGCTTGGTGCGTTGCCACGCATTTTTCTCTAGCTGTGTGTATTTTTTGATATGTCGTACCGCGCTACGCTGAATTTTATCGAGCGCCACGACCTCATCTACCAAGCCGACCTGAAGTGCCTCTTGTGGAGAAAGGAGTTTGCCTTCTAATAGAAAGCGGTACGCTTGTGCTTCACCAATCCAAAAACTATACAGATCAAAAATTCCATGCGGCACAATAATGCCTACAGGAACTTCATTCAATCCGATAATGTATTCGCCTTCTGCCATCACACGTGCATCCGCCGCAATCGCGAGAACACAGCCTCCGGCTGGACTATGACCAGAAACTGCAGCAACAAATGGCTTCGGAAATGCCGTGAGCGTGTACAAAAGATCAATAAACGCATGCCAGAATGTTTCCATTTGCCGCTCATCGTATTCGTACAAGGTAATCAGATCGAGCCCCGAGGTGAAGAACCCTTCGTGCCCGGTGATGACAACACCTTCAATCGCTGGATCTTTTTCTGCGTCGGCAAATACAACTTGTATTTCCTGAATCATTTCCAAGTGCATCGCATTGCTCTTGCCACGATGCAGGATCACGTGCAGCACATGGTCGTCTATATGGGTTTTCAAAAATTCGCTCATGTTTATAATCTAATGGTTTTTGTATTTGATTAACAAGTAAGTGGGCCGATTGATTGCAGGTATTTAGTTTTCTTTGCCTACCGGAATATCCAACACTTTCCGGCCGATTCTACCGCTCACATCAATACCTTCTAGTATGATGCGGTACGTGCCCGGCTCATCACTCGTGTAAAAGTCAAAGCTCGCTTTCCCATGCTCATCTGTTGCCACAAATGGCGCCCAATGTATCGTAGTTCGCAGGTCGTTAGCGAAAGTCTGAGCTGACTCGACCTCGTAGGCCGGTCGGTAGAATTCTTTTGCTTCCGAAATACCTTTGACCGTGAAGGACAAAATTCCTTTAGGCACATAATTGATCCGGCCTTCTGATCCAATCTTTGTGGTGATTACGATTACGCCATTACCACCGAAGGAGCCGTAAATAGACGTATAATTAATGTTTCGTAAAACCTCTATACTAGCAATATCCATGACGGGGATGGTCGATATCATCTCCGGCTCTACGTACATGCCGTCAAGGACAATTTGCATCGGTCCTCCGCTGCGCGTGCTATATGGGATGCCTCCTTGAAAACGCACACCAACTAATCGACCATTTAACGCCATATCTATCGTGGCAAAATTCTGCAACTCTTCCCAAGTTATAATCTGGTCGGCATTTCCAGCGCCGTTTAGATTACGCGAGTGCTCGGGCGCTTTTTCGACTTTGCGCGTTACCACGACTTGGGCAATATCGATGGTGTTGGGCATCAAACCTTTTTCTTCCAGTTCGCGAAAGAATTGTTTGGAAGCCAATAGTTCGTCCAGATATAAGCTGTTTAAATCGTTCTGCCCGCCAGTGGCAGCTTGGATTTCCGGTGGTTCGGGCAAGTCTAAAACGATGTCGATATTGTTTTTTCCTTTTTGATCCTTCGCAGAAATTAGGAACTTAGCGCTATCTGGGAAAAGTAAATCTTTGAAGTGAAAAAACCCTTCTTCGGAGCTCAGCGTATCGATGAAATTGGTGTAATTGTCAGTCGATATCAGCTGCACTTCAGATAAAGGAGCAGCGGCCTTTCTCCCCAGCTTCTTGGTGAATCCTTTAATAGATAAACCCTCCTCGGCTTCAAAAGCCTTGACCGTGTCGACCGCTTGCGGATCTTCTGACCAGTCGTATTTTCGCCAACCTTGTGTCAAAAGTAATTTATCCAGATCAATAAGCTTTTCTGCGGGATTTTCCGACGAAAAGTAATAGCCGGGCGATTCTACATAACCTTGTAGATCTGCTTCAAGTAACAAGGCGCTGTAGATATTGGCTTGCAGATCTGTGGTGTCTTGTACTTTGGCTAGATTGACGACGGAGGCTGATAAAGATGCTAAAAGTGTTGTATCTGTTGGTAGACCCACTGCTGTATTTATGGTAACTTTTTCACGGGCGCCAACGCGATTATTTGGCGCAGTGACCTGTAATGGCATAAAATCGGCTGCTTGCCACAGAAATATTGGTCTTTCAAATAAGGGTTTGAAACCAGCATCTAATACCGAAATGGTAATGACCCCAGAAGGCAGCGTTTCTTTATCCATACTGAACACAAGGTTTTGGCGATTCATTTTCTGGCGTGAAGCGTAAAATGTGCTGCCCAGATGGTGCAAAATTAAATAAACGGGTTCTTCCGAGAGCAGATCATCGGAGATGTTCATCTGTGCAAAAAGCTTGGTCGGATTTTGGTTGTTCACCATAAACGACATACCACTGGATTCGATGCTAGGGGTCGCAATCTGCAGAACGTCTTCTCCTTCAATTAGTGCACGAAAGGTGTAACTTTCATTGTGGGAGGGCAAAAAGGCAACGCTTCCCATGCCTAAGTGATTGGTTTCGCCAGCTCCAATAACCTCTTGTTTGGCATCAACGATTTCTACTTTCGCTTTCACGCCAAGGCCATCTGAACGGATGGCCTTGATGCCGATATTGTTTAACGTGCCGGCCAGAATCCGACCGCCTTCCGGAAGTAATTGTACGCTGCTTCGCGGTTTTATGGATGCAGTATGTATTACTTTGGAAACAGGGCGCTCATCTAGGTTTGTAAAGGAGAGCTGAATATTTTTGTCTTTGTTTTTTTCGGTGACCTTGATTAATACTAATCCTTGCTCATCGGTACGGTCACTGCCTTTTAGTATGATTTTGTCGCCTTCCATGACTTGGTAGCGCACCGTGGTTTTTGGGAGCGGATTTCCGTTCAGTGTTTTCAGTTCTACTGCGATGAATGAATCTTTGCCATCCGACCGCAGGGAGGTATGCGTTACGGTATTATCTGTTCTACCATTGGTGATGGAAAGAAACTTTTCGAAGTAAGAATCTGTTGAGAAGTTGCGCATCCAATTGGTGTATGCGCGCAAGCGATAAGTTCCCTCCACCACGGTATCCGCTAAGGTCAAGCCGCCAGATCCTAAACCCAGACCCAATTGAATGCGCTGATCGGCCACAATACGATTTTGTGGGTCGATCAGTTCTATATAATTGATGCCGCTTAGTGCCGAAAGCATATTGGTAATGCCAAGGGTATTGTAGGTTTTATACCAAATGGTTTCTCCAGCGGTATAATTATGCCGATCCGTATGGATGTATATTTTTTCTTGTTGATTATTGGCATAATCATCGCGCGAAGAGCTGATGCGATCTTCAATATTTTGTGCATGAAGCACAGCGGTACAAAAAAAAGCAACGTAAAAGCATAATCGTTTAAACATAATAATTGGGTGTCGAGATAGCAAATTACGAAAATTTCGTTGTCTGACCAATATTAAGTTTGTCGCATCTATTGTTAAGAATTTGTAGCAAATTTCAACTAATTGAGAGGCGGCACGTGTCTATACCACTTGCCGGGTTACGAAATTCAGGTAATAGTATCTTCAGCACCAGGGAATGCCGAGCCGACGCTTTATTCCTTATCATTTCTCGTTGCCTAATCCGTTTGTACCACCAAAAGCATTTTTAGACGAAACTGTTCATAAGCGATTCTCAGTGGGATTAGCGCGTGAACTCACCTCGAGTTTGTAGACAAAAATTGACAAAAAACAATTTGCAATTTTCACATGACGTCATGTGATTTGAGTTTTTGCCTGTTATTTATATATTTGCGGCCGCTGTAATTTTCCCATCTACTAAGGCAAAATGTTATTCAAATCTGCCAACTGCTGTTTACAGTGCATACGATAAACATATATAATACGATCACCCACTATGAAAAAGTACATACCACCAATAATAGAAGTTGTAGAAATTCTGGTAGAAGAGTCATTCGCCGCTGGTTCTGTTGGCACAGTATCTCCTGTCGAGAACGGCGCCTTTGTTCAAGATGAATATAACTCAGTAGAGCAACCATTTGACGTTAACTGGTAAGTAAAGCATAAAATGATGTCAAAAAAAATTAGATCAAGATTTTCATACGTATTCGCGTGTGTATCTTTCGCAGCGCTTACTGTGGCTTGTTCTTCCGATAAAAACGAGACGTTTGGAGATGATAACGTAACACTAAAGGTTTCTGTAGCGGGAGACGAGGTAGACAATGTCGAAAACACATTCAATCGGGCTGCCACCAAAAATGGGGGTCAACAGGTAGATACCGATAAAAAGGTGATGGAAGAATTTGAATTGGATCAGGATTTCTATATTTCTTCCGAACTCACAGTAGACCCAGCTTCGTTTATTCCTCCTTCTGCAAGTGCAAAGAATGGTGCAAAGGCTGAAATCGTCAGAAACCCGATACAGAGACAGATCGTTTTTAGAATGGTGGTGTATGATGCGTCGGGAAATTATGTGACTGACAAGATCTACAATATTGCTGCCAGCGGTGCTGTGACGGCTGCTAATGGCCAAGATTTAACGCTGCCTAGTGATCGATATTCTTTCATAGCGTATTCGTACAATACCAATACGGCACCTAATGAATCCTTACAATCGACAACTATAAATAGTTCGTTGCCTATTAATCCTGCCACTAATCCTCAATTTATGATGTATAGTTCTGGATTAATTACAGTATCTCCTACGCAGACGACAAACCTAAATATCGTTTTTAAGTACAAATTTACACCAGTGAGAGTCGTTGTGGATGCCTCCAGAACCAATGGTTACCAAATAACCAGTATCGGTAATACCACCTTGGCTTCAACACGAAGTGGTGCGCAAATAAACTTGGCTTCTCAGCAGGTTACATTTAGTGGTGGTACATCGTCGACGACAATCACTTTTCCGCAATCGGAGTTAAATAAAGACGTATCGACAAGTAATCTGTTTTGGATGGCAACCGACCAAGGAAATGGGGTCTTAACTGTAAACTCATTAACCATCGGGCCATTAAGCAGGACAACTGCATTGACGCTTAATAATGTAGAATTGAGACCCGGTTTTGGCTATTTTCTAAGATTGCGAATTCTTCCTACAGATCGCTTTGAAACCTTTGGCGGCCAAGATGCGGCGCTGATTGGCGGACGCTACTGGATGAGAAGAAACTTGGGAGCACCAACTAATGTGGATCCTGATAATCCACCGTCAGGCAACTTTCAATCTCTTTTTGGGAACTATTATCAATGGGGCCGTCCTGCTGTTAGAGCAACACCAACAACAGGAGCTACAGCTACAGATAACACGGTATGGACCACACGGGCAACAAATGGTGCGTGGAATAGTGGTACTTTGAATAGTCCAACAAAAGTAACTGCAAATGATCCATGTCCTGCCGGTTGGCGAATCCCGACCAGAGTAGAGTTTCAAGAGTTAATTGATAATACCACACAGTTGCAGGCAGACAACAATGGCACCAACTGGGCAGCATCAAATACAAGATACACCAGTGCAAAAGTTTTTAGAAGCCGTAGAGATAGAGATGTCATGCTTACCCTTCCTGCAGCAGGTAATTATGTGCCTGAAAGTAGAAATTTAGCTTCACGAGGTAACGCAGGAGCATACTGGACATCTACTGAGGATCCAAGCAGTGGAACTAATGCCTTTAGAATGCTTATTACGCAGCCTGACGGAGCTGCATCTATCGGTGTAGGAACCAACAATAGAAACTTCGGCGTGTCGATCCGCTGCGTGCAACAATAAAATATTGCCAGTGAAATTACCTGTGTTTTAACGCGGTGATTATGCTTTAAAACTTTTATTGCATTTAAATACAAGCATGCCAGTCTCTTAATACGGACTGGCATTCTTTATTTCTGACGATCAGCTCCGCCAGTTTTAGTAGCACCTAGGGAAACGGAACAGGGTAGATGAAATAAATTTCTGTTATTTCTTTAATTATTTCTATTGGGCTTTTATATACTTGCTAGATGAATGTAATTATGTGCTGAATTTCAATCAACTACGTTTATTTACTTGATATTTACTAAGAGTTGTTTTTTGGTGTTGTCGGGTAAGTGCGTATCCTCGGACGTCCAATTTTGGTGATTACGATAGTCGTAAAACGTTCGTTTTGTGAGACGACTCTGTGATTTCGCAAATTATATTGATAATATAATTTGCATCTACTAAATAACAATCGTAATATTACGATATGGGGCTTACACGATCTGAAATATTTACTGACGAGCAGAATTTGCTTGCGAGCTTGCTTAAAGCAATGGCTCATCCGGCAAGAATTGCAATCCTACAAAGGATCATTCTATCAAATACCTGTATCTGTGGAGATTTGGTAGGTGAACTTGGATTGGCACAAGCAACTATTTCCCAGCACCTAAAAGAGCTTAAATCAGCTGGCCTGATACAGGGCACTATTGAGGGAGTGAGTGTCTGTTACTGCATCAATCCCAAAGTATGGAAACTACTGGAAAATAGGCTGGGAGAATTTCTGGGTTCGTATAAGGGTGCAACTGAATGTTGTTAACTTTTTTTGCCATCATTAATCGTAAAATTGCAATAATACTATATAATATGAAAATATCGGAAGTAAAGTCAATCCTTTCCAATGCAGAAGGCGTCAATTTTAAATTAGAAAGCGGACAATTTGTCCCTGAACACTTTCATGTAACTGAGGTAGGGGTCATAACCAAGGATTTTATTGATTGTGGCGGAATCGTTCGTCATGAAAGGATAGCTAACTTTCAGCTTTGGGATGCGGACGATTATGAGCATCGTTTAAAACCAGGAAAATTAATGGATATTATCTCACTATCAGAAAAGGTTTTGGGCATGGATGATCTGGACGTAGAGGTTGAATACCAATCAGAAACGATCGGAAAATATGATTTGGGATTTGATGGCAAAGATTTTCTTTTGCTATCTAAAAAGACAGCCTGTTTGGCGCTGGATAAATGCAATGTTCCTTCTGATAAACAAAAAGTTAAATTGGTAAACCTTGCTTCAGGTAGTTCAGCATGTATTCCTGGCGGTGACTGTTGTTAAGATTTTTATTATGAAAAAAGTGTTGGTTCTTTGTACAGGCAATAGTTGCCGCAGTCAGATTGCAGAAGGTTACCTCAGGTATTTTGCTACCGGTAAAGCGCTTATTTATAGTGCAGGAATTGAGACCCATGGTGTCAATCCCAAAGCCGTCGAAGTTATGAAGGAGGAAGGGATAGATCTCTCTGGTCATACCTCCAATCACATTGATGAGTACAGGAATGTTGATTTCGATTATGTTATAACGGTCTGTGATCATGCCAAGGAGAGCTGTCCGTACTTCCCGACGAGTGCACAAAAATTCCATTATAACTTTCCTGATCCCGCCAAAGCACATGGTTCAGAGGAAGAAATAATACACCAATTCAGAGCAGTTCGCCAGTCGATCAGAGATTACTGCTCGGATTTTTTTAGCAAAAACCTGGCTTAGTAGTTTACAAGGTCTTTATAGATAAGCATATGTCAGTAACGAATTGCGCTCCTGTAGCGACGAGAAAGAAATTAGGATTTTTCGATAGATACCTCACTCTATGGATCTTCATTGCTATGGCACTGGGTGTGTCCATAGGCATCTTTGTTCCTTCATCCTCGTCATTTATAGGATCGTTTTCCAATGGTACAACTAACATCCCGCTGGCCATTGGTTTAATCCTGATGATGTATCCTCCCCTTGCCAAGGTTAAGTATGAGAATATAGGTAAGGTCTTTAAAGATGTACGTGTACTCAGCGTATCTCTTGTGCTCAATTGGATAGTAGGCCCACTACTGATGTTCTTTCTTGCTATTACCTTTTTACATGACGACCCTGAATATATGGTAGGTCTTATTCTTATCGGTCTGGCGAGATGTATCGCTATGGTGGTGGTGTGGAATGAGCTCGCTGAAGGGAACAGGGAATATGCTGCCGGATTAATCGCGCTTAATAGCCTATTCCAAGTACTGTTGTACGGAGTCTTTGCCTATATTTTCATTTCGCTACTTCCTCCATATTTCGGGGTGCAAGGATTAGAGATTGATATTACCGTTGCTGAAATTGCGACTAGTGTTGGAATATATCTGGGTATTCCTTTCTCTATGGGGATACTAAGTAGATATGCTCTAATTAAATTAAAAGGAAAAAAGTGGTTTGAAGATAAGTTTATACCGGCTGTATCTCCCTTGACCTTAGTAGCACTGCTCTTTACGATCATCATTATGTTTAGCATAAAAGGTGAACTGATCGTTCAGATCCCGATGGATGTGTTGCGTATCGCTATTCCCCTAATCCTATACTTCTGCATCATGTTTGTTATCAGCTTTTTTGCTGGGCGTTATTTTGGAGCAGATTACTCTAAGAGTACTTCGATCGCTTTTACTGCTACTGGAAATAATTTCGAACTAGCTATTGCTGTAGCTATCGGCGTATTCGGAATAAATTCCGGCCAAGCATTTGCAGGTGTTATAGGTCCTTTGGTAGAAGTTCCTGCACTGATTGCCCTTGTTAATCTGGCATTCTGGTTTAGAAAGAGATATTACGGTGCATCGACCTTATCTGAGGAATCTAAGGATTGATAAAAAACGACTCATTTGAAAATCGCTTTCTTTTCTGATATCCATGCAAACCTACATGCTTTTAAGGCTATGCTAGAAGATTTGGATGGCCAGAGGCCGGATACTGCTTATTGTCTGGGCGATCTAGTAGGATATCACATCTATCCGAATGAGGTTATCGGTGAAATACGCAGACGGGGTATTGCTACGCTAAAGGGAAACCATGATGAAAAAGTAGATGACATAATCACAAAACCGGAATCTTTGAATGAGACTGGTGAGAACTATGCATATCACCTAATAAGCGAAGATAATCGAGACTATCTAAAAAAACTTCCAGCCCTCATAAATATTGGGTTTACATTTCAAGAAGTGACTTTCAAGATTGCTTTGGCTCATGGAAGTACAAGACGTATCGATGAGTATATTCTGATTGATACTGATGAAAATTATGTGCTGGAACTATTATATTTCCCAAGCTTTTTAGTGGACGATGTTTACCATAAATCAATTTTAAACAATGCCCGAAAACTATATGAATTAAGGACGAAATGGGAATTAGGCGCTATTAAAACTAAAAATCTGAAACCATTTAGATACTATCTGCCAGTTACCTATCTTTACAGAATGAATATTCTAATCGTTGGATCGGGCGGAAGAGAGTCTGCTCTTGCCTATAAGATCTCCCAAAGCACGAAGTTAAGTCAGTTGTTTATTGCTCCAGGAAATGCCGGAACAACGCAATATGGTCAAAATGTACCGTTAAAAGTCACTGACTTTGATGGCATAGCTGCATTTGCTTTGGAAAACGACATCACAATGGTAATTGTTGGACCAGAAGAGCCTTTGGTAAAAGGTATTCATGATTACTTTCTCGCGAGAGAAGATTTAAAACATATTCCAGTTATTGGCCCGCAGCAGCAGGGAGCGCAACTCGAAGGTTCGAAAGATTTTTCCAAGCAATTTATGGCGCGCCACAATATTCCAACGGCAGCATCTCGCTCTTTTGACAAGAGTACGTTGGCCGATGGATTAACGTATTTAGAATATCAATCTTTACCTATCGTATTGAAGGCAGATGGCTTGGCGGCTGGTAAAGGCGTATTGATTTGTGAAACATTGGAGGATGCCAAGGCAGAATTGACCGCCATGCTAGCAGATGCTAAATTTGGTGAGGCAAGTAGTACGGTCGTGATCGAAGAATTCTTAAGCGGAATTGAACTTTCGGTATTTGTGTTGACGGATGGTGAATCTTATAAGGTATTGCCATCAGCAAAAGATTATAAAAGAATCGGCGAAGGCGATACTGGCCTTAATACCGGCGGTATGGGATCGATTTCTCCAGTTCCTTTTGCAGACGAGGCATTCCTAAGTAAAGTAGAAGAGCGTGTGATCAAGCCGACAATCGACGGGTTGAAAAAAGATGGAATTCCGTACAAAGGATTTATTTTTATTGGATTGATGAACATGGCCGGTGATCCTTATGTGATTGAATACAACGTGCGATTGGGTGATCCAGAAACAGAATCTGTATTGCCGCGTATCGAATCGGATTTGTTGGACCTGTTTTCTGGCGTTGCCGAAGGCAATCTAGCAGAGCGTTCGTTTTCGGTCAGTCCTAAAACAGCTGTTACCGTAATGATGGTTTCGGGTGGTTACCCAGGTGATTATGAATCTGGGAAAGTGATCTCCAATATCGAAAACGTTAAAGAGTCGATTGTATTCCACGCAGGTACTGGCATGAACGAACATGGTCAGGTCGTGACTGCTGGCGGACGTGTAATTGCGGTGACTACCTTGCAAGATGATCTATTTTCTGCCTTACAGCAAGCAACAGCAGATGCCGGACGTATTTTTTACGAAGGAAAATACTTCCGTACAGACATCGGATTTGATATAATTTAAATAAAATATTCTCACTATTAGTGAGTTACTTTTTTGGGGTGGTTTTTATTTTGGCAAATTCAAGAAAGCCCTTATATTTGCAACACCAAAAAGGCATGGCCCGTTCGTCTAGGGGTTAGGACGCCAGATTTTCATTCTGGTAACAGGGGTTCGATTCCCCTACGGGCTACCAACCGAAAGGTTAAAATCATACAAAAGCTTGCAAATTTATTTGCAAGCTTTTGTCGTTTTTGGCTTTTTTTGAACGCTAAGGGTATACTTCAAACATGGATGTTTTATTGATAGTCAGTTTTAAAATGAGTAGTTGCGCGGCATGTTGCCTTGTTTTTGATGCCACATAAGTGATCCTTTATAAGCATCTGCCGCTTGGCGATCTATGCTGTTAACGCTTGTTTTCTTGTTTTCGCCGAAAATTCACCGATAAATTCACCGATAATTTGGTAATCATTTAAAAGATGCACACATTTGCGGTGTACTATTATACTAATACACTAAATCTGATAATATGATTAACCTAAAAAATGTTTGTTATCACTACCGGAAGGGTGTTCCCATATTGGAAAATATAACGACGCAGCTGAAGCCAGGGCATATCTATGGATTGCTGGGGTTGAACGGTGTTGGTAAAACAACCTTGCTAAAGAACATCGGTGGCTTGCTATTTCCTAGAGCGGGAGATATTGAGATCGGTCGTTTTCATCCTAGTCAGCGAGAAGTCGATTTCCTATCCGACATTTACTTCGTGACCGATCAGGCAGAGTTACCGGATTGGAAGATTCGCCAGTTCGAACAGGTTTATGGCGCATTGTATCCCAAGTTTGATGCAAAATACTTTGATACGTTGCTCGAAACTTTCCAGATTGATGCACGGAAAAATATAAAAAGTCTTTCGTTCGGTCAGGTAAAAAAAGTAAATATCGCTTTCGCTCTCTCGACTAATGCCAACATCATTTTGATGGACGAGCCCACCAATGGACTGGACATTCCTTCGAAAACACAATTTCGCAAAATTATCGCCAGGTATGTCACCGACGAACGTATTTTGATTATCTCTACGCATCAAATCCGCGACATTCATCATCTTATCGATCATTTGCTCGTGCTCAATCATAGTAAACTGATTTTAGATCAGAGCATCAACGCACTTCAAGATAGCTTCTACATATCGAATAAACCGAGTGATGCAGAAGGCGCAATCTATTCCGAACAAAGTATGCACGGTACCTTGAGTTTGATCGAAAACCTGCGTAATGAAGAGAGCCAATTTGATATTGAATTTTTCTTCAATGCGTTATCTGCCGATCCTAGTTTAGTAAACCGCGTAAAACCAACTAAAGCCAACGTGTAAGATGAAAAACATAAATATAAAAAGATTAAAGACGACCTTAACCGAATATTGGTTACTTAATAAAAGTAAGCTCATCAGCATTCCGGTGGTGGTCGTGGTATTGTATATCTTGGCGATGTTTTGGTATGGCACACCGCTTTTCAACCAAGTATTCTTCCGCACATATCCAGATAGTAACGCTTTTGCCGAGATGCTGGCAAATTACAATGGTCGGCAGAACAAAGAGCTCATACTTTTTACGATACCGTTGTACATCATACTTTGTACTATTCCTTATTTCAAGCTCTTAACCAAAACGGTGTACGGCACGATGACGCCGGTAAGCCGTGGCGAGCGCATGGTCACGTTGTGGGCAGGAAATCTGGCGATCATTTTCGGAATCCTACTTTCCTTCTTTATCATCGATTTGACGTTTACGACAATCATGAAGTCAATGTATTTGGATGATGTGATCGCCTATAGAGAAAGTGTAGGAGACCTATTCTATACATTTGAAAATAGAACATACTTCGCCACTTCCGAACGAGAGATTTACACCGTGGTCTCGATTCTGTCATTGAGTTTTGCCTGTTTGTATCAACTGTCAACCCTGTTTTTCCGCAAATACAGTATTCCGCTTTTTGCGCTGATGTTACTTGGATTCTTTTACGTGGCGTTTAAAGTGTTTGAAGCGTTGTACCGAGATGTCAATTACCGTTTTGATACCTCAGAGATTTCGTTTAACGCGATGGTTGTATTATTTAGCATCGTAGCTATTGGTGTGGTCGTTACCACCTATTTCAAACTTAGAGAAAAGGAGATTTATTAATATGCAATTTAATAACGAAAAAGCGATTTATCTCCAAATAGGGGAGTACGCGATGGATCGGATCCTGCTCGAAGAATGGCGAGCCGAGGAAAAAATCCCGTCGGTACGTGATTTGGCGGCAAATCTCGAAGTGAATCCTAATACCGTCATGCGGGCCTACGATCACTTGCAGCAACAAGAAGTAATCTATAATAAACGTGGAATAGGCTTTTTTGCAAGCAACAGCGCCAAAGCGCTGATTCTGAAAACGCGCAAAGACCATTTCCTAAATGAAGAATTAACGGTCGTATTCCGTACCATGGATCTGCTGGATATCAGCATGGAGGAAGTGAATACTTATTATCAAAATCGATAAAGAAACTTAAAATGAAAACATCAAATATTCTATTTGCCAGCACCTTAGCGTTACTGCTTGTGGTGGCTTGCATACCGCAGCTCGTAGGCCTGATCAAATATGATCATGAAAATAAACCTGCGGATTTTTTGTCACAATTCTGGTTTGAGAATTTTAATCGAGATAAAGGTGAATTGGTGCTAAACAATTTTTACTATATCCAATTAGATGGTCAAGGACAGCAGATATCTTTGGTTGTGAACAAGAGCCAAGTGGATACAGCAAAAGCATGGAATGTATTGCGAAAAGATGTAAAAATGGAAGTGAAGAATGATACACTATACCTGGAACCGCTTAATAAAGATGGCTTCTACCTCGTTTTAGATGTTCCGAACTCCATTCGCGAATTGACAGTTAACCAATCTAAACTATCAACATCATTTGCCGAGGACTTGGTTGATGATATGCAGTTAAATATCCTTGGAGGTAGTGATTTTACTTTAGGTCCGCCTTATCGAGGAGAAGAAGACACCATTCAACGTGTGATTCCGAATCTTCGCTTTTCTATTTCTGGAAAATCCAGAGCATATGTAGATAATTATCATGTGGGACAACTGCAGGCGGATCTTCAGGATGGTTTGATCCGTTATTCGCCCAATCTAAAGGTAGACACCATGGATGTTAAGTTAGCAGGTAAAAGCAGCGTGTCGTCTACACGGCAAGATGAAAACAATCAAATAGGTTTACTGAATGTCTCTGGCGATAAGAATTACTTTCGTAAAGACTTTATTGGCCAGAATGTCCGGCTCAATCTCATCAATTAACGCCGTATGATCTTCTTGATTATGAGATACGTGTATCAGATTGCGGAGCTAATCTGTACGTTAGTAGAAAAGTTTTAATAGGTAACGGTACCTCCTTGTAACACATTTCAGGCTTGCTTGAAGTGTGTTTTTTTTTGATTTCGTCCTTGCGAAGGCGAGGTACGAGGCTATGGCAATCTTTGAATGATATTATTCAGATATAAAATGGCAAGCAGCTATTGTTCACCACAACCTAATCTAGTATTTTTATTTAGCGAAAAAGCTGCGTCTCTATTTTTGAGAGCTAAATACTAAAGAAGACAATATGGAAGAATACAAAATACCTGCGCAGACCCGCATCGGGCACGTACATTTAAAAGTATCTGACCTTAAGCGCGCACTAGATTTTTACCACGATTTGTTAGGCTTTGAAATCACGACGATGTACGGTGATCAGGCCGCATTTATTTCTGCAGGCGGCTATCATCATCATATTGGCTTAAATACCTGGCACAGTAAAGGTTTTCCAGCAGCATCTCCTGATGGTGTTGGGCTGTATCATACCGCGATCGTGTATCCAACTAGAAAAGATTTGGCGATGATTTTGAACCGGTTGCAGGATGCCAATTATCCGCTGACTGGCGCCAGCGATCACGGTGTTTCTGAAGCGATTTACTTAGATGATCCAGATGGCAATGGCGTGGAGTTGTACTGGGACAAGCCCCAAGAACTTTGGCCAAAGAAAGCTGACGGATCTTTAGAAATGTATACAAAACGACTTAATTTAAGTGAATTAAGAGCAGAAGCCCATACCTAGTTTTATTGCTGAATAGCTAGTAATTATAAAAAAATCACTCGAAGAGTTTCTCCGTCAAGTTTTGAAGAAAGTGATAACTCATCATGCATAGGGCAATCGCTACAGGACTGCCCTATGTATGATGAATTACATTATTGGCTGCATTATCTTCTTTCCTGATATACGCCGACTTCTGATAATACCGCTTGTGCTTTCGTTTTTGCGATGTTCAATCGAATCTTGTCGCCAATGATGCCATCGAATCTGAACACCTTGATCCGGCCTTGAACCGAAGGTTTGGCTTGGATCGGTTGCCACTTGCCATCTTTTAAATATTCGACTGTATAATTTGCTGGGTGATCTTTGCCTTCGGTGATGACAATCGTGTTAAACGATTGAGAGCGATCAAAGGTCAATTCGTACCAAGGCTGGCCAGGATCTGCTGCGTTAGAAACCCACGAGCTGTTGAAGCTGTCATCATTGGCAAAATCCATGATATTCATATCGTCGCTCCAACTACTGTTGCTGACTACATTTTTGGCGATATTGCTTGCCGTGATCGGATATTCGTAAGTCGGCAGTGCTTTGTAGTTGGTATTATTCGTATACTGTTTGCCAATTTCTGCCAAAGCATCCAAGGCATTCTGGTCAATAGTGCCATCTGCATTGGGCGCTACGTTGAGCATGAAGTTGCAATACGCTTGGTTGTAAGGAATGATAAACTCTTCGACCAATTTCTTAGCGTCTTTAACCGGCGTGATCGGGAAGTTCTGTTTCCAAAACCAATTTTGCTGTAGTGGTAAACAGGCCATCGCAGGCAGCGTATTGTGTTCTTTGGAGATAAATTGACCAGCTCCCTGTTCGTACGATTTGATGTCGGTATAAAACAATAAATCGCCGGGATACTTGGCCGAGTTCAGATCCATCACCAGACAATCCGGCTGCAATGATTTTACTAAGAAATAGATATCATCAAACGGAACATCATCGTAAGAGATACGCGACCAAGGCGCATCCCAACCATCAATCACCAAAGCATCAATCTTACCGTATTGCGTCAGCAGCTCCGTGATTTGCGCTTTTATTAAATCAATATGTTGTGCCGTTATTTGATTTGGTCGAATGCCCTGATGCGTATCCAAAATAGAATAATACAACATCACGTTCAGATTATTCTGCCGAAAAGCATTGGCAAACTCTTTGACTACGTCCTTGCCTAGCGGCGTATTCATCACATTGTAATCTGTCGTTTTCGTATCCCAAATAGGAAATCCGCTATGATGTTTTGTCGTCAAGCAACCATAGGTCATATTCGCGGATTTGGCGGCTTTAGCCCAAAGGTCTGCATCTAGTTTTGGCGAATCAAACAAGGATAAAGGTGCGTTGGGATCAGACCAATCTTGATCCATAAACGTGGGCATACCATAGTGGATAAACATACCAAACCCCAAATTGACAAAATCCAATTGATTTTTGCGCAATTGTGCTTCTTGTGGCGATGTCTGGGCTTTTAGCTGACCGAACGTGAATAGATTAAGGAATAGGAATAATAGAGATACACAATAAGTTTTGTTCATAATTGATTTGTTTATCTACAAAAATAGACTGTTGCCAGTAGATTGTAACTTAATGAAAGCCTAAATAATGCCTAACAAAAGCTTAACGGCCGACTCGAACCACAGAATTTATTCTAGTTTTAGGGTATGAAAGTGAAAGACAATCCAAAGGTCTACAAATGGATATTGGTGCTTAGCTCCATGGCTTTGGCTTTTATGGTTACTTTCTTGGTGTACAATACCTTCAAACTGAAAGACGAACGCTTTCATGCTTTTCAGAAAGAAAGTATGGTATCGGCCTACGGCCAATATGTAAAGAATGAAAAAGTATTTCCGGGAGGGAATAAACTCTTTGCAGATCATTTTGAAAAACGGCTTCCACGCTTACTTTCTATCGATGATCAAGCGCTGTTTGAAGCCACAAAAGACAGCATAGTGGGCGATCTTATCAACCATCTCCGGCAGTACCACAATTTTGACGCCCTGTTCAACCGTATCTTGTATGATCAGCATTTGGATCGAGATTTTATCTATAAGCTGACGTTTGATGAATTGGAAATCATCAAAAACTCTGACCAAGGCTGGATGAGTATTTACAAATTGGCAGCAGATGATCCGGAAGCTTCCATAGCAGGCACGTTGAGAAAAGTTTCGAGCAACAATAGAGCACTTCAATTATCCATCAATAACAATCAAGGCGCCGAATATCGCTTTACCTACAGTCTTTTTGTAGATCGTCCCAATCGTGTGGCGCAAGTGATCCAAGATATGTCTTTGGTGTTATTTTTCTCAGCGGCCTGTATTCTTCTCACCATACTCATCAATTACCGAACGTTCCAGAATTGGGTAAATCAACGGAAAGAAACAGCGCTAAAAAATGATTTTATGCAGCATATTCGACATGAGTTCAATACGCCGATCACCACGATTGTGGTAGCCGCGCGCAGTTTGCATGATATGCCTTTCGCAGCTGCGAATGAAAAAGAAGTGAAGGAAACAAGCGCCATCATCGAGCGCCAAGGCATGCGGCTTCGCTCGTATGTAAAACAGATTTTGATGTCGATCACGCTAGAAGAGCAGGAACCAGAACTAATATTATCGGATATCAACGAGCTGACGGCGGTATTACTGCGCGATAGTGCTTTACGTTTTGAAGGGAAGATCAACATTACCTACCAAAAGGCGGATGAACCTCTCTATGTTTGGGTAGATTCCTTGCTGTACTTGTGCATACTCGACAATTTGATTGAGAATGCCTGTAAATTCAACAAAGAAAAGAATAAGCACGTTCATTTATTCTGGCAAATTACGAATGCAGACGTGTTGCAGTTGTGTATTCAAGATAATGGCGAGGGTATCGGTGCAGATGATGTGAATTATATTTTCCAGAAATTCTATCGGTCAAAAAAGGCACAATCTAGATCCGGCCTTGGTCTTGGATTGTATTATAGCTACCTCTGTGCTTTTAAAATGAGTTGGGAAATTGCCGTTGCGGCAGCTTCGTGCAAAGGTGCGCTCATTGAAATATCAATCCCACGTAAAAGCAGCTAAGATGAAAGAGCAAATGGACATTTTATTGGTGGAAGATGAACCAGCGTTGGGGGCGGTTCTGTCGCGTTATTTGCAAAATCAAGGTTTCAAAGTCGCATGGAGTACTTCGGCAGAAGATGCTTTTGATAAAGCCCTTTCCACGTTCTTTCGTCTTATGATTATTGATGTGCAACTGCCGGTCGAAGACGGGTTTCATTTTGCTGCGAAAGTGAGAGAGCTATCGCCGACACAGCCGTTTTTGTTTTTGACAGCATTAGCTGGCAAGGAAAATAGGAAGCGCGGCCTAGCACTTGGAGCATTCGATTACATAGAGAAGCCCTTTGAGATGGATGAGCTGATGCTCAAAATTCAAAATATTCTCCACTTTACTGCAAACCAATCAGTAGCAGATTCCAATTCTAATAATGAGGTGATCACTTTAGGCAAAATGTCTTTTCATAAGAACCGCTTGGCATTGTTGACAGCTGCCGGTGTACAAACAAGTATGACCGTTCGAGAAGCGGAAATATTAGGCTTCTTGGCCGAACGAAAAGACACCTTAGTGCTCAAAAAAGAAATCTTACTGAAGTTTTGGGGCGATACCGACTACTTTAATGGGAAAAGTCTGGAAGTGTTCATTTCACGATTGCGAAAGTTACTCAAAGACGAAACAACGATTAAGATCGATAGCGTGTATGGGGCGGGATATATCTTGGTGACTACGGATTAATGGCTACTATTAAACATAAAAAAAGGTTTTCAAACGGGGAGAGAGAAAACCTTTCGATAACCAATTATAAACCTAAAATTATGATACAACAAATATAATCTCCTAAAATGACAAAAGCAAAAAAATCTACTAATTTAGTAGATTTAATTTTACGTGTCGCGATTTAATGCTTTTTGAGTGTGCACTAGAAGAGTGTAGCGTAATAATATAAGCAGGTAATCGAAACCTATAATAGCCATCTTAAATATGTAACAGAGCTACCTGGCTAAAGAAGGTCGATCCATCCCTTTGCTGTACTGAAGCGGCGATAAACCTGTAGCCCGCTTAAACGCGACTGAAAAAGACGACGGTGCCGAGTAGCCCAGCAAGTAAGCAATCTCTTTAAATGTGTGATTGCGGTTGCCAATCAGCTCTTTTGCTCTATCCATCTTGATTTTGATTGCAAATTCGAACAATCCCATCTCATAACGTTGTTTAAAACCTTTTTTGAGCTTAAACTCATTAATCCCATATGCTTTAGAAAGATATTCGGTAGAATAAAACTTGTCGAGATTTTGAGCAAGCAACTGTGCGATTTGCTCGAGTTTTTCCTGTTCACTTTCACGCAAGGCCAACGGCTTTGAGTTAGGGGCTGTTTTATTTTGCGCTTTCTGAAATAACAGGCTCAATAGCAGATAGATCTTTCCCTTGATAAAATATTCTTGACTGATTTCGTCGAGTTCGTTCGCTTTAATGTCTAGCAGTAGATTCGCTATATCTGGACAAATTGGGATGCCGGCAGGGAACAAATGTGCGGCACGGTCGGCGCGCACATCCTCCACAAACTTTTTCACAAAGGAGTGTGTTGCGATCCACTCTTCGAGATGGCCGATTTCCAGATAGATATCCACGTGTCGGTAGTTTTTATTTTTGTCTAATGTCACTTCAAAGGCCGCGCCTTTTGGCACAAAATATACGTAGCTGTGATAGGGAAGGTACTCATTTGGTTGCCCGTCAATAAGGTCTTTTATGGTGTGTGCATGTAGAAAAAAACTCATCTCTACATAAAGACTGTCCGTCACCGTGCTTTTCAGTGTACAATCTTCATGATATAAGGAGTGATATTCGCGAATGGCCAGCGTGTCAGATTCATGAATATATATAGTTTTGAAATCACCCAATTCATTGTGCAGTGACTTCTCTTCGCAACGGCTTTTGTGGCCAGAACCCTGCCAAATCTCATCCAGATAAAAGAAGTCTTGTACTGCATTTTGCTCGCTTTCTACCATAAAATATCTCTCCCGAATTCTAAAACATTTATACCGATCGCAACAAAAACGATAACAGGCATTGTCTACTTTTGCCAAAGTTAATTAAACTAATTCTAAATAAGACAATGAACAACTATAAAACAGCTTGCCATTCGATGCAGCTTGCCATTGTGGCTTTATGCCTTAGCTTAATCGTTTTTCCTGCCGAAGTCGTAGCGCAGAAAGGAAGTGAGATCGTCGGTCGCGTAGTTTCAGGTAATGGTACAACACTATCTGGAGTAGCTATTACCATTGCCAATAACGCACAAAAAACAGTAACTGATGAGAATGGGCGCTATACATTGGGAAATGTACCATCGGGCAAACTAGAAATCATAGCGACCTATCGCAAAACCAAATCTCAGAAAAGTGTGGTGATCGAAGCTGGATCCAAGATTACACTGGATTTTGAGTTGGAAGTAAATCATGATGAAATCGAATCTGTCGTCGTATCTGCTAATCGTAGAAATGTACCGTCATCGACGTTACGTTTGTCGGAAAATCTCTTAGTAACACCGCAGAATATTGTGGTGATCGACAAGAATTTATTGAACGATCAGATGATATTTTCTACTGCAGAAGGCTTTACGCGTAATGTCAGTGGCGCGCGTACGATCTATCATCAAGAAGAAGCGAGCGCTGGTATCGCTGTTCGTGGCTATTCTGCTTCCAATTTAAGAAATGGAATGGATGTGAGTGGCAGTTTCGGTCCGCTTCGCGAAGATATGGCTTTCGTAGATCGTATTGAGTTTGTGAAAGGTCCGGCCGGTTTTATGATGGGCAATACGCAGCCGGGTGGTTTCTATAACATTGTGACCAAAAAACCAAAAGGAGACGATGCGGTCAATAGTGCTCGCTTGAGTCTGGGTAGCTTTGGTCTTTATCGTGCCGAGGTTGATGTAGATGGTAAGCTTTCGCAAGATGGTAAGCTGTTAGGCCGATTTAGCGTGATGGGCACCAAGAAAGGTTCACATGTGATGCATGCTTCCAATGAGCAATTTGTGATTAATCCATCCATAAAATATGTGCATTCCGAAAAAACAGACTTTACGGCGGAATACATTCTATCCCAAAATGCATTCACGGGTGGATTCTCTAAATACGCATATGGTATCAATGGATTTAAAGAACTGCCAAGAGAATTTAGCTTTTCTGATCCGATTATTGATCCAACCGTGGTGCGTGAGCACAATGTATTTGGTACGGTAAACCATTATTTTTCAGATAACTGGATGATGACCGGACAATTCGGTTACATCAATTCGCAAATGCAAGGTGAATCGTTGTACGCGACTTTCAACACATTGGATAGCCTGGGAAATACAAAACGAAACTTAGCCATTGGCGATGCGATGAATACTTCGACCGTAGGACAAGTATTTATGAAAGGTAAGTTCAATGTCGGCGAAGTGCAGAACAATGTACTCTTTGGTTTGGACATGGGTACCAAATCGTACGTAGCAGATTGGACGAATTTGGATACGCTGCCGGGGACATTCAATATCTACAATCCGGTGTATGGCCAATTAAGAAAATCTGATTTGCCGACTTACGACCGCAGCCGTTCATTGCGGGAGCGAGGCGCACAATATCTGACAGAATACAGCTACTATTCTTTGCATGTGCAAGATGAGGCTCATTTTCTAGATGATAAGTTACGCATTGGTGCGGGATTACGTTATACGTCGACTACGCGGACTAGCGCGGCTTCGAATGGTGCCCGTGTGCAGAACAGTGCCTTGACACCAAGGTTTAGTGTTACCGGTTTGATTACGCCAACATTTACCGCATTCGCCTTGTACGATCAGACATTTCAGGAGCAAACAGGTACGCAGGTAAACGGTAATCCAGTAGATCCTTCGCGTGGTACGAGCAAAGAGTTGGGTCTGAAAAAAACGTGGTTTAATGGCAATTTGTTAGCAGGAATTACGGCTTACCATTTGGTACGTACAAATATTACAACTACTGCAGGACCTGATCGTCCCGGTTTGGTTGAGCAATCGGGAGAAGCGACGTCCAAAGGAATTGAAGTGGATATAAACGGTCGTATTTCACCTTCGTTCAATGTGATGTTCAACTACGCGTATACCGATGCAAAAATTACGAAAGACAATAATCCGGCACGAGTAGGAACGATGTTGTACGGAAATGCGGAACACATTACGAATGCTTGGTTGCATTATACTTTGATGAATGGTGCTTTAGAAGGGTTAGGCTTTTCGGCCGGTTATGAGTTACAGGCAAACCGTGCCGCTTGGCCATCCACTGTTGAGAAATATCTTCCAGACAATTTGTTTTCTGTCGACTTAGGTGCATCTTTCAAAAGAGACAATTATAATATAGCTTTGGTCGTGAACAATGTGATGGATCGCTATAATTACACGGGTTTTTATCCTGGAGCATGGGGTTATTCGCACTATGGTTGGAGAGCGTTGCCGCCGCGCGGATTTAGATTGACCTTAGGTTATACGTTTTAACGAATAAGATGATCACCACCAGCTGCTTTTTATTTTTTACCGGCTTTTTACTGTGGATGAGTACATCCAAACGAATATCTTGGCCGGATAAACCGCAATGGTTAGCCCATTGGCAAAGTCGTGAGATCAGCAAGAAAGTAGCTGTCGGGCTATTTGTCCTGGGCACGATTGGCTGTACGCTGGCCTTGGGAGTCGGAAGTGGTTTGTTTGCGGCGGTGGTGATCCTCATGATGATGGGCGGAGTTTGTGTTTTGTTTTTTCCATTCTCTTGGCTTCGCGTGCCGTACGTAGTTGGTTTGTATTTGTTCTGTCTTTTATTTGAACTGTTGTAATTATGCCAGCGAATAAAAAATACCTCACCAAATCGGGCTGGTTGCGTCTCAGCAAAATTCTTGCAGGTACATTGGGAGGCTATAGTACGATGTTTAGTTTTCATTTGCTCATGACCGTATTCTTTCCGAAAGAAAATGTGGTGGCCACTGCTTTTTTTACTGGCTATATTTTGTGGGCGTTCCTTTTGCTTTGGGCATTTGTGGACAAGAATGTCTGGCGCGTATGGCTGATCTACTTACTGGCCACCGGCATTTTTTACGGACTGTACCTTCTTCTTAAAGCATAAAAATCAGATGGATCAAAGGAAATACAATATCTACTTCCATACGCACACGATTAGCGGCATTATCATTGCCGCTTTGCTCTATGTGATCTTTTTCGCAGGTTCTTTCGCTTTCTTTAAAGACAGCATTAGCGCCTGGCAAAAAGCGGAAACACACGGAGAAAACGTATCCGCTGATTATAATTATTTGATCGATTCGCTCTCGAAAACTTATAATCTACAAGGGCGCGATTTTGATTTTTACCTGCTTAATAGCGGGCAGGGTGCTTACATCAATATGTCGGCGTCTAAAGATACCACGATTAGTAAACCTGCACCGGTCGAGGCAAAGAGAGGTCGTCGGCAGCCATCCAGTGATTCTGCTTATTTCCTGTATTTCTTTGCTAACAAGAAACCAACAAGCTATGCTGAAGGCTACGATATGGGCGAATTTTTGTATCGTTTGCATTTTCTGGCTCCGCTCAATCAGATTCCCATTCGCTTGGGGGCACCATTTGGCTATTTGCTTGCCGGTATCGTATCTTTTCTATTTCTATTTGCACTGATAACGGGTTTATTATTGCATTGGGATAAAATCAAAACCAACTTCTTCTTGTTCCGCCCCTGGAGCAAATGGAAAACCGTCTGGACAGATATGCATACGGTCTTGGGTGTTATTGGGTTTCCGTTTCAATTATTGTTTGCGGTAACGGGGGTGGTTTTGATTACGAACTTCGTCCTAACTACGCCATTCTCCCACTTCTTGTATGAGGGCAAACAAGAACAACTTTTTGAGGCTCTGCAGTACAATCGTACGATCGAAGTGCCCTATGCTTACCAAGCTTTAGATAAAGATTTTGATATGAATGCCTACGTTGCCGAATGGCAACAGACTTGGGGTGGAAGCCGTATTTCGCGCATTCACATTCGTAATTTCCAAGATCAAAACATGCAGGTTGTATTGGAGGCAAAACCAAACGCAGAACAACGCTTTGCTGGCTCTGGTTTTGTAAAGCAAAATATTGCTACGGGCGAGGTTTTAGAATCGAAATCGCCGATCGACGTCGCAAACTATGTAGATGGTGTACGCAGCTTGATCTATCACCTGCATTTTGGGGATTTCGGTGGCACACCGTTGCGTCTGGTTTTCTTTGTTTTAGGGTTAATGGGCTGTGCGGTCATCATCTCTGGTATTATGATCTGGTTGGTAGCGCGCAATAAGAATGACATTCCGTTGTATAAAAGGAGGTTCAACTTCTGGGCAAGCAATGTATTTCTGTCTGCCTGTTTAGCGATGTTGCCAGTTACGGCGTTCACCTTCATCATGCTGAAGTTTTTACCGACGATAAATCAAGAAGTGATCTATCGTGTCTATTTTTACAGTTGGCTTGTACTAAGTATCTACCTGATCGCCTTACGAAATCCATCAAGAGTGAATCTGCATACATTGATTTTGTCGGCCATTGCCTGTCTACTGGTGCCGGTAGCCAATGGATTTACCACGGGGTTGTGGTTTTGGAAAACAAGGCAAATGGGAGCCAACGGCGTCTTCCTAATCGATATGCTCTTTTTGCTTCTTGGCATAGCCTGTGTGATAGCTTGTTGGAAAGTCGGCAAGCAGGCGAAGCCTTTTCAGGTGCTGTTGGGTAAGGAAAAGTGGTTAACTAAAGGTAGATAAAGCTCGAATTCGGATTTCATCGACGTTTAGCCCCGCGGTTTCCAGTTTCTGGGATGCTTGCTGCTCGATCAGATCTTTTAATAAGGTGAAGGTTTCATCAAAAGCGACATGCTTACCGATCACGAAAGATAGATCATACTCAATTTCTTCCCACGTGGAGATATCCGCATGATTGTGCTGTAGCTGTACCTCCAATTTATCAATGGCATTCGCCACCTTGGCTTCAAAGGTCTGTTTCTCTTCGAATTCGTAGAATAGGTCGTAAATCTCTTGACCATTGGCTTTGCTCAACATATCACGAAGGCGTTGGATCGCCAGTTCTTCTCTTTGTTGCTTCACTTTTCTGATTTCAGGATTACGAATCTGATCCAGCACCGATACATCTCCGGCCTCGGCTTCCACCAAATCATGAATGATAATCATCTTTAGCAAACGCGCCAAATCTACTTTTTGATCCAACAAGGGTTCAATCAAAATAGCCATCAAAGACATGCGCCACGTATGCTCGGCCACACTTTCTTGTCTTCCATTGGATAGCCAGCTATGGCGAAGTTCAAATTTTAATCGCTCAGCCAATTGCAAAACATCTAAAATGGCGGTAAGTTGCTGTACTTTAATCTCGGGGTTCATAGTTGTAGAAAATTAATCAGTCATCGCTTCACCAGACTTCCTGTATATAAAGTTTCCGTAGATATGTCTTCTTGCGAAACGGCTCGGCGAATCTGAGTTTACCATCTTAATATAGATGTTTTTTGGAACGCCGATGTATTCGAACTTGTGCCCGTTTAGATGTTGCACTTTAAGAATTGACTTCTCTAAATAAAAATCATGAATATTAGATTTTGTAGTCGTTTCAGTGTACTCTTCCTTATGCTTTTCCTGTGTTTCAGCATGTATGCTTACCAGAAAATGATATGCCTCAATAACAGTTTTGCTCTTCTCTTCCGCTTCGATTTTAGCGGCCTCATTATCGACAAACTTGTCAGGATGAGTATCTTTCATCGCATTTCTGTAGATGGTCTTAAGCTCTTTTAGCGTAGCGTTTTTGTCTACTCCCAATAAATTTCTATAGTCTGCAATTTTTTTCATCGCTGTGTTCTTTGAAGATGCAAAGCTAAGACAATTTCATTACCGCACAGTTGCTATTTAAAAAATGCTATCTGGAATCCAAGCCAACTTATAACGAAAAGGCGATCATATAGCGCGCTCGCAAAGCAGTTTTTTAATCATGATGAATAAATGCTACTTTATTCTTGTCATTCTGTTGGCAAGCCTAAGTCCCTATCGGGCATCCATTGCGCTCGCGCAATCACCAAATACGCAGATTTCCGGCGTCGTCACCTCCGAAGTAGGCATTCCTGTAGAAGGTGTAACCGTACGTGTGAAAGGCTCTGATCGCGCTACTTCGACGAATGTGGAAGGGCGCTATACATTGGAACTTCCTACCACGGGTGGCAGCACGCTCATCTTCACCAGTACCGGATATGCGGTACAGGAAATTCCTATTCAAAACCGCGGTACGATCAACGTTACGCTGAGCACGGATGTGCACGGTATGGACGAAGTCGTTGTTGTGGGTTACGGAAGTATGCGCAAGAAAGATTTGACCGGTGCCGTTACACAGATTCGACCCGATAATATTGCGAACGAAAATCCTCGAACGGTGCAGGACATCTTGCGTGGTACGCCGGGTGTACGCGTGGGTTTTGATCCATCGGCCAAAGGTGGAGGTAGTCTACAAATCCGTGGTCAACGTTCTGTTTACGACGAAGGCGGCCACAATAGTCCGTTATTGATCTTGGATGGAATGATTTATTATGGTGAACTATCCGAAATTAACCCCGATGATATTGAGCAGATTGATATTTTGAAAGATGCGTCTGCGGCGGCAGTTTATGGCGCACAGGCAGCCAGTGGTGTTATCATCATTACCACGAAGAAGGGCAAGCCCGGCAAACCTATTGTCAACTTGCGCACCAATGTAGGCGCTTCTACGTTGAGCACATTCCGTGAGCCATTTGATGAAGCGGGATATCTCAAACATAGAGAAGATTGGTTTACCAAGAATACGTATGGTGTAAATCCAACAACGGGAGCATATGAAGCCTATCAAACTGGCCTTTTTGCGCAGCAACCGGGCTTCTTTGTGCGACCAGATCGATTGCCTGCAGGTGTTTCTGCAGATACTTGGCGCGGATACACCTCCAACACAGATGGAGAATCGGATATAGCGATCTGGGGACGGCGATTGGGCTTCACCGGCAATGCGTTGCAAAACTTCGTAGATGGCAATTTTATTGATTGGTCTAAGCATGTATTTCGTACTGGATTGGATCAAGATTACAATGCCAGTGTGAGCGGAGCCGGAGATCGGGTCAATTATTACCTGTCTATGGGTTATATGAAGAATCAAGGCGTTGTTGTCTCCGACAATTATCGCGCGGTGCGTGCTAATATGAAGATTGACGCCAAGGTCACCAACTGGTTTGAGCTAGGCGCGAATGTCAATTTCCAAAATAGATCCGATGGCAACGTAGATATCGATCAGGCACAGGCGCTACGCAATAGCCCTTTCGGCGATTATGCGGATGCCGATGGCAATCCAGTTCAGTTTCCATTGGGCCCAGAATTCAGCCAGCGTGGCTATAATTATGACTTTGTCAAACAGTTTCTAGAGCTAGAAAAAGGTTTCACCACGTTGAATTCCATTTTGCAAGCGCGAGTAAAGTTGCCATTCAACATCAATTACTCCTTCAATGCATCGCCGCGCTTTCAGTTTTTTCATGATCGCTACTTTATGTCGGCTGCTTTGCCAGGCTCAGACCCTAAATCACGTGGTGTGAACCGCTCGCAAGCGCAACGCTTTGACTGGTCGATCAACAATGTGGTGAGCTGGGAGAAAGAGTTTAATGACAAGCACCGCATCAATGCCACCTTCGTGTATGAGGCTGAAGAGCGCCAGTTTTGGGAAGATATGATCAATGCTCGAAACATTTTACCATCAGATGCATTAGGTTTTCACAATACGAGAAATGGTATGAAAGAAGATAGCTCGTACTCTAGTTTTGATACACGGCAAACAGCTGATGGTATGTTAGGACGTTTGTTTTACTCGTACGATGACCGCTATCAACTGACTACCTCTCTTCGACGTGATGGCTATTCGGGTTTTGGTACATCCAATCCACATGCTATTTTCCCATCTGCTGCGGTAGCATGGAATTTTACTAACGAAAGCTTTTTTAATCCGCAAAGCCTTGTCAGTAATGGTAAACTTCGTGTATCCTACGGCGAGAATGGAAATAGATCGTTGGCAGATCCCAATTTGGCATTGGCCAATCTATATGAAGGAGCTGGTAAGATGCAGGGATACCTCAATAATGCTGGCGAATTAGCTTTGTATCGGTATTTGATGGCTGATCGATTGGCAAATCCATTCTTGCAATGGGAAAAGACGGCTTCGTGGAACGTAGGTCTGGAATTTTCCCTGTTCAATAATCGAATCTCAACCACGATGGAATATTACTCCATGAGTACCAAAGATATGATTATGCAACAGCGCTTACCATCCTTCACGGGTTTTGAGCGGATCGCGACCAACTTGGGTCAGGTGGACAACAGGGGTTTTGAGCTGACCTTAAATACGCTCAACATTCAGCGCGAAAACTTCCAATGGAGCACCAATTTTGGCATGTCTTACAACAAGAACCGCATCAAGCACTTGTACTATCAATACGAAGATGTGATCGCACCAGATGGTAGCGTTTTGAGTCGTCGGGAAGTAAATGACATTCCGAATGGTTGGTTTATTGATCAGCCGATCGATGCCATTTGGAACTATCGCGTTACCGGAATCTGGCAGACTAATGAAGTAGAAGAAGCTGCGCGGTACGGGCAGCTACCGGGCGATCCTAAAGTAGCGAATAACCATACGGAAGATGATGGGGTGAATACCGATGGCACCAGCAAACCAGTATACAATGATCAGGATAAAGAGTTTTTGGGACGTCGCGTAGCACCTTTTCAATGGTCTTTGCGAAGTGATTTTACCTTGTGGAAAGATCTGACTTTCTCTTTCAATTTGTATGCATACACCGGTCACAAAAGTTTAAACGGCAATTACCTGAATAACGATGATAATGGTGGGCATATGGCCTATGGCTTGTCAAACCGTGAGCGCAAAGAATATTGGACACCAGAGAACCCAACTAATGAGTTTGGCCGTATTGAAGCAGGTGGTCCAGTTGGCGCTGCTGGTGTTAACAAACTGTACAACCGCTCTTTCGTACGATTGGAGAATATTACGGTAGGTTATACTTTACCAAGATACTGGACGTCCAACCTAGATTTGAATAGCATCAAACTATTTGGTGCGGTGCGCAACGTAGCGACTTGGTCGCCGGGATGGCCGTACGGAGATCCGGAAACGGGTAGTTGGGCGCCGCGCTTGTACACGTTTGGCTTAAATCTAGTTTTCTAAATTTTAAAATACTTTATCATGAAAAATATTCATCAACGATCTAGCCGTATTTCCTATTGCATTGCAGCGATAGTAGGTGGTATCCTGCTGATCAGCAGCTGCTCTAAAGATTTTTTGAAACCGAATCCACTTTCTATTTATGAGCCAACAGCCACTTTTTCTACCGAATCGGGATTGATGTCTGCCATGGCGATCTGCGACCGCCATCTTAAACTGTATTGGGCCACCGAACACAACGAGGTGCTCACGCTCGGTACAGAATATATCTTCTCGGAGCTGATGGTAGCTGGCGCAACAGATAAGCGAACCATGCTGTGCGACATTGCCAATATGCTCACGCCAACCAGCGAAACCAGCTTACAAAGTATTGATCGAACCAATAGTATCTGGTATCTGTGGCAAGAAACGTATAAAGGCATTTCCTACGCCAACACCATTATTCAGTTTGTAGATCGGGTAGAGGGATTGGACGAAAATATTAAAAATGCGTACAAAGGCAGAGCCTATTTTCATCGTGCCTTTCGGTATATGGCGTTGGTTTTTCAGTTTGGTGATATTCCTTTAGTGAGCAAACTATTGGAAGTGCCTAAGCAGAATTACCGCAGTACCGAGCGCGATGCTATTTTGCAGATGTTGGTACAAGACATGGAGTTTGCGATTGAATGGGTGCCTACGCAGCAGGAAACTAATCTGATTGGTTTGGTGAATAAAGGCGCTTGTCGCATGCTGTTGACGAAGCTTTATTTGGCGATGGGTGAATACCAGAAGGCCAAAGATCAAACCGATATTCTGATCAACCAATCCGGTTATTCACTGATGACGGGCACGTTTGGCACATTCAACCCAGGCGGTGAAGCGCGAACTTGGCCGATCACCAGAAATGTAATTTGGGATATGCACCGTGCAGAAAACAAGCTCATCGCAGCCAATAAGGAAGTCATCATGGGAATGCCCAATCGTGGGTCTGATGCGGAATCATTTTCTCAAATGCTAACCATGCGCATCTTATATCCATTTGTATTCGACAACAGGGTGCTAGCGCCGGATGGCCGGCAAGCCATGCTCAATATTCGTCGTAACAGTGGCGACTACAATCCTTTGTACGACTATATGCGTGCTTTTGGTCGTGGAATATCAACGTTTCGGCCAACGTATTTTCAGACGCATGCCGTATGGAATGTGAATGGAGAAGTGGATGCGACCGATCTTCGACACAGCTCGAGTACTGGGAATTGGATGCGCATGGAAGATTACAAGGTCAATAACAAAGCCTCGGCGCAATTTGGCCAAAACCTGACGCTATTTCACCCGACGACAGGTGCATTATTATGTAGCGATACCATTCGCCGTTGGTTTGATGTGCCACATTATAAATTCTTTTTAAATGACCCAGTGAATGAGGCAAACATTGTCGGTTCTGATGGTCTTCGTGGAGCAACTAACGGCGGAATTGCTGATTGGTATCTGTACCGCTTGGCAGAAGCATATTTGCTGCGTGCCGAAGCGAAATATTATCTGAATCCCAATGATGGAACAATCAAAGATGACTTGAACATTATCCGACAACGAGCGCAGTGCGCGCAGTTGTACCAAGGCGCAGTCACGATCGGCGATATTATGAACGAACGTGCCCGTGAATTGTATTGGGAGGAATGGCGTAATGTGGAATTGAAACGCGTGTCACTTTGTTTAGCGCGTAGTGGAAGACCCGACGAATGGGGAAATACCTATAGCTTGGTCAACTTCGACAAGCAATCTGGTACGGATGATGCTGGCGGAAGCTATTGGTATCAGCGCATCAATCATTACAGCATGTACAACAAAGGGCCAATTCAGATCAATGCGACCGGAAATAGTAGTCCAAATTACACGATGGACAAGAAAAATATGTACTGGCCGATACCGTATGCTGCTATCACGGCCAACACCAAAGGCGTGCTAAGTCAAAACTTCGGCTATGATGGCTATGATGCAGGTGTAGCCAAATGGAGCACTTGGCAAGAGGCGGTAGCCGACGAGGATAGAACCGAGTAACGCTTGGGAGCGTAAAAAAAGGTACTTTATTCATGATCTGCTTGATGTCATTCTACCGGTGAAATTCTTCATCGGGAGAATGACATTTTTATTTTTGAGAAAGTTTACGTTTTCATTTTAAAGGTTTTGTGCTGTTTATGGTGTTTTTTGTAATTAAAAGCTAACTTTGCACGCGAATTCGATTACCTAAAATCAGGAGGGCTTCTATATGCACAAAAAGATCATCATTTTAGCAACGTTATTCCTGTGCTTCACGGGTGCCTGGGCGCAGAGTACCATAGATACGCTGGAAACAATCCAAGATAGCATCCAGCAGGAAAAGCCTCGTTTTCAGCAACAACCTGGGCTAGCATTAGCCGCATCTAAAATTTTTTTTTCGGAGAAACGGTGGTCTGTAGGGGGCTTTGGCGAATTTAATTATGTGCCGCTTCAACAAAATGTGAGCACCGATCTGGGTGATTTGGAGCTCTACTACTCTGGTCTATATCGGTACGCTACATTTTTTGGCTATCGCCTCACAGACAAATTAATCTGGAATTCTGAGTTGCAAATCGAGTTTCTGCATGATCGTGATGGTAATACGAGCCAAGAATTTCTGGTAGAAGCCTTTGTCGATTACCTTTATGCCGATTATTTGAAAGCGCGTCTGGGTTTTTATCCACTGACGATCGGTTATGTAAATAATAATGATGAACCGGTGATGTTCTATTCCGTTAATCGCTCTGAGGTGGAGCGATTGATTACGCCCTCTACATGGATTGAGTTTGGGGCGATGTTTTATGGCAATATTTCGAAAGACTGGAGTTATGCGTTGGGTTTTTCGCAGGGGCTCAATAGTGAGGATTTTGTCGGCGGGAGCTGGATTAGGCAGGGGCGTGAAATTCGCTTAGGCGTGCCACGTTCTCTCGCGATAAATCCGCAAATCAATTACCACGGGCTACCCGGTGCTACGCTTTCTGTGTCGGGATATTATGGCAATTCAGGCCAAGGGAATTCCGTTCGAATCAACGATCGGGATGAAGATATCAAAGGAAGAATTAACCTCACTACCGCTTATGGAACATACCACTGGAGCACCTTTCGTTTCGTAGCACTCGGTACATACGGCACGCTCAGTGATACCGAGAAAATATATCAACGGACCGCTGAACACTCGGAAAATGGCGGTCAAGTATTAGGAAGTAATACGTACGGTTATCTTTTCGAATTGGGTAGCGATATCTTACCTTACCTGCGCGGCCGAGCGCCAAAGGAGCGTCCGCACCGTTCTTCGTTCTTGTTTGACTCGCACGAAATGAAGCTAAGTTTATTTGGAAGGTACGAACGACTGAATACGCATCAGCAGGTAAATCCTGTGCTGCAAGAGTTTCCTCGAGCAGAAAGCAACCTGAGCATTATTACGCTGGGGGTTAACTTCAACACGAAAGAAAACATTGTGCTGAAAGCCAACTACCAGTACCGACGAAACAAGTCTCCATTGGATCCGATGCCGGTCTCCAACATAGTGGAGACCGGCATCGGATTTATTTTTTAACCAACTTATACGCGACTACACTATTGTTGTTGAATGTAGGTATGTATAGCGTTTTAGATATGGCATCATAACCCAAGTCCGCCGTGTTCATCTTGCCACGCACATCCAGCAGCTGCTCCAATGTGCCGTCTGCTTTCACATAGTAGATCAGCCCAGGCCAGCATGTCACTAAGAAGTCGCCATTGCCAACAGGTTCCAAGCCATCGCCGCCTTCTTCCAAATCTTTGGTAATGACAGTTTTGTTTTTGGTTTGATCCACTTTCCACAATTCCTTACCCGCTAACACATACAATGCATCGCCGATTACGCGCACGCCATTCGCATTATTAGCGTCTTCCAAATACACAGACGCTTTATCGTTCTCGATTAGATACACTTTATGCTCGCGCGTGTCGGAGACGAAAACACGACCTTTTGCATCTGCGGTTACATCATTTAGAAAAGTAGCACCAGCTACTGGGATCTTTTTAAGCACTTTTCCATTCTTTAAATCCACTACGACCACATCAGTAATGTCGGCGATATACAGGCGATTGCCGTGCATGGCCATTCCTTTTGGCGCGTGCAGACCAGTTACCCAAGTGGCATCTTTCATCTTTCCGTCAGTTTGCAATACCGCGACGCCGCCTTTGCCGTCTTTTTCACTGCCGCCACCATCAATCAAAGATACCAATAGCGTGGATTGAGCAGCATGTGGCAATACCGATTCTGGAACAGGTAATTGTTCGGTAGATTCCCACAATTTTTCGAGTTTGTGCTGAGCCTGAGCAGAATAAGTCAGCGCAGAAAGGGCGAGTAATGCTAGTGTTTTCTTCATGGTAGTGTGTTTTGTGAATGTCCTAATTTATCAAAATTAGCTAAGAATGTCAAAGGTTTAGCAGGCTTTCTGTATCTTTGCTGCTGTGAAAGATAATGTAAAATTGGTGGATATCAGAAGTTTGAGTGTTGATCAGTTGAAGGTCAAGCTTACGGAGATGGGGGAGCAGGCGTTTCGTGCAAAGCAGATATATGAATGGCTATGGCAAAAATCATGTACCTCTTTTGATGAGATGAGCAACCTGAGCAAGGCGCTACGCGAAAACCTTAAAACCAATTTTACGATCAACGCAGCACAGGTACGCCAGTCGCAGATCAGTAATGATAAAACGATCAAAAGCACGTTTACGCTATATGATGGCAATGTGATTGAGGGCGTGCTGATTCCTGCTGATTCACGGATGACGGCTTGTGTCAGCTCGCAAGTAGGTTGTAGTCTGACCTGTAAGTTCTGCGCAACAGGCTATATGGATCGCAAGCGTAATCTCACTGCCGACGAGATCTACGATCAAGTGGTCCTAATTGCCAAACAAGCGGAAGATCATTATCAACAACCGTTATCGAATATCGTATACATGGGTATGGGCGAGCCTTTGCTTAACTATGCCAATATGATGAAATCCATCGAGCGTATTACTTCGCCAACTGGTCTGAATATGGCGGCCAAACGCATTACGGTAAGTACGGCGGGCATTGCCAAGATGATCAAAAAATTGGGTGACGACGAGGTCCGTTTTAATCTGGCGCTTTCCTTGCATGCGGCTAATGATGAGAAACGGAACGAAATTATGCCGATCAATGAGCAAAATACGCTGAAGGCGTTGGCCGAAGCGCTCAAATATTATTACGCCAAAACTAAGAACGCGGTCACATTTGAATACATTGTGTTTCATCACTTCAACGATGAGTTGGAAGATGCCAAAGATCTCGCAAAATTCTGTAAGCACATTCCATGTAAAGTCAATATCATTGAGTACAACCCGATTGCTTTAGCCGATTTTGTGAATGCAGAAGCAGATAAGATCGATGTATTTGCCGATTATTTGCGTAGTCAGGGCGTAATTACCAATGTACGACGTAGTCGTGGTAAAGATATTGACGCAGCCTGCGGTCAATTAGCGATTAAAGATAAAACTGCCGAAGAAGTGTCATAAAGCGCTATCTGTGGCAGTATTCGTTTATTCTACATGCATAGACTGGATAGATATTGGCATGGATTAGTACACATTCTCTTCCCGCAGCGCTGTGCGGGCTGTGATACCGTCTTGCTCCATCAGGAGCTGATTTTATGCACCAGCTGTTTGTATCATTTGCCCAAAACCAACCACCACGAAGATCTCGAAAATGAAACGGCGAAGCAGCTGTGGGGCAAAGTCAGATTTCAGCACGCGGCTTCCATGCTCACACTTACCAAATCATCCCGCGTACAGCGGCTCATTCATCATCTAAAATATGGCCAGCAACCCGACATTGGCATTTATCTGGGCAAGATGTATGGTGAAACACTAAAGCACCATCCGATCGTAAGCGATGTAGATCTGATTGTGCCAATTCCTATTCACCCCATCAAAAGGAGAAAACGTGGCTACAACCAATCAGAGTTTTTTGCACGCGGCTTGAGTAAAACGTTGGCCATACCATATGATATTACGCTACTAAAGCGCAACGTGAATTCGGTTTCCCAAACACGCAAATCCCGGACTGCCCGTTATGACAATGTAGAAAATGCCTTTGCTTTTGTGCCACAAAAAGGGGCAAAACAGCTTCTGAAACATGTGCTATTAGTGGATGATGTGATTACAACAGGTGCGACCATTTCTGTAGCCGCCCAGCAGCTAATAGATGGTTTAGGTTGTACCATATCCATACTTACCATAGCGCGCGCATAAATCGCGGTGAGATATCGAGAAATTTAAGAAATGGACGCTTGCGACCGGCTAAAAGCGCTTCCGGTAGAATAATAGATAAGCAAATAAGGCCATGCCAATACCAACCGCGTCCGCAAAGATATCCCACCAATCTGCTTGCCGCGTACTGGTGAAGTAATATTGAACAAACTCGGTAAAGAAAGCAAAAGAACCCGTTCCTAAAAGGACCCAGAATGCCGTGAGGTATTTTCGTGCCATCCCCTTGGTGTAGGCCACTGCTCCATATAGAAATAGTGCTGTAAGTAAAAAGAAGCAACCGCAGTGAGCAATCTTGTCAAACCCCTCGTAAAGTGGTATTGAAGTGGTTCCTGGCGATTTTAACATGAGGTACAGCATACAGATGCTCCATAGGAAAGCCCAGGAATAGCTTAGAATAAATCGCATAGTCGTAAAAGTCGGCTTTATCCACTAAAGAAAAAAGCTTTTAACGAATTTTATAGGTTTACCGCCACACTATATCTGCTTGAAGATCATTCCGTTAAAAATTATCACACTGATTATCAGTTGTTTGGGAACAATTTTTGATTTTATACAGTACTATGTATTGCAAAGTACTGTCTTAAAGACATATCTTTGTATTGTTATGGTAGCTGAAAACACACAAGTACAGATGCGGAAAGGGATACTAGAGTACTGTATTCTTTCTATTATCTCTCGTAATGAGATCTATGCATCGGATATAATTGCGGAGTTGAAGAAAGCGGAGTTACTCATCGTAGAAGGCACGCTTTATCCTTTATTGACGCGGCTCAAAAACAATGGACTTTTGAGCTATAATTGGAAGGAATCTACTTCTGGGCCTCCGCGCAAATACTATGAGATAACCGAAGAAGGCATGGCCGTGCTCAAAAAGCTGGATGTGACGTGGAAAGAACTACTGTTTGCGGTAGAAACCTCATTAGAACACAGAACAATTTAAGTGACAACAAGATATTAAAAACCCTAAAACCATGAATAAGACTATAATCATTAACATAAACAGCATCGTTTTCCACATTGAGGAGGATGCTTACGAGATATTGCGTTCTTACATGATTGATATCAAGCGGCACTTTGGCCGCTCGGAGGATAGCAAAGAAATATTGGAAGACATTGAGAACCGCATTGCGGAAATGTTTTCCGAACGCATTCAGTCTGGCAAGAAAGAAGTCATTGGTATTGACGATGTCAATCAAGTCATTGCACAGATGGGGCGTGTAAGCGATTTTGAGGCGGGTATAATCAGTGATGAAGACGAAGTGTCTGGCGCTGAAGCTACAGCTGATGCGAGTGCGCCGCATGTAGAAACGGAGGAACAAGCGCCGAAAGTGGAGCCTTCTTATTTTGCAAAAAGACTGATGAAAGATCCCGATGACAAGATCTTAGGTGGTGTCTGTAGCGGATTAGGTCATTATTTTGGCATTGAGCCAAAATGGATTCGAGTCATGTTCTTAGCCTTCTTTCTTTTTGCAGGATCTGGCGCCATGCTGTATGTAGTCTTATGGATTTTCATGCCCAAAGCGGTAAGTCGAGCGGATAAAATGGCGATGCGCGGTGAAGCACCCAACCTACAGAACTTCAAGAAATCCTACGAGATGGATGAGCAACCAGGGCAGTTGTCTGGTACTCGCGAATACATCGGTCGTGGCGCACGATCCGTTGAGTCGTTTGTCGGTTCATTTTTCCGCATGATTGGTCGTGTTTTCGGAACTATCCTTCTGGTTTCGGTTGGTCTCACTTTGTTAGGACTATTTATTTTCTTCATATTCTGTGGATTATATCTCATAGGTTTCAAGACAGATATGCACTTCCCGCCACTAGAATTGCTTGATCCTGCTGATGCTTATCTTGCATTGCTAGCTGGTTTCTTGGCCAATTTTATTCCGTTTATGGCGTTGTTTTACTTGCTATTACGGATATTATTTAAGGCGCCGAAGATGAATAATTATGCCTCCTTGACATTGCTTACCGTTTGGGGTTTATCAATCATTGCAATCATTTATTTCTGTGTGGCTACGGCACAAAATTTCCGCGAAACCAGTACTGTAAAAGTGGAAAAGCCATTGCAATCGGCATCTAACTATGTCTTTTCAGAGAATGATGTTCGTGTGATCGATGCGTCCAGTGAGGATTTTGACAATGGGCGATTAAAAGCATTTGAAGATGGATTTAGCCTTCGTGATGATTTGAGTATTCGCATAGAATCATTGGACTCGTTAGAAAAGCCATACATACAATATAATTATACGGCCAAAGGACGCAGCTTCAAACAAGCTTCAGACAACGCTTCGGATATCGTGTATAAAGTAGTACAGGAAAAGCAAAGTTTGCAATTTGATAGCCATTTCTCCTTTAGTTCCGCAAAAAAACTATATCGTGATCAATATGTCGACGTAACCGTATTTCTGCCGGTAGGTACGAAGGTGACTATCATGAATAACATGGAGTATAAAGTACGGAATAGCGTAAATACGCACGATTGCTATCCAGATATCAATCACAAATCTACCGAGTGGGTGATGACAAAAAATGGGTTGAAATGTGCCACCGCCAACCCGGAAGAAGAGGGCGAAGAAAAAAACATCGAGGAGAGTGTAACATCTGAATCCTAACGAGCGTCTAACAGATAGAATCAACAAATTTACATCCTAACAACCAATGATTAGAATACTATTTATAGTTGCAGGGGCAGCTATTGCCCTACTAAATCAAGCATTTGCCCAACAGGCAACTGTACACATACAAGGTCTAGTAAACAACGATCAGCAACAACCAGTAGAAGGAGCAACGGTTTATTTAATGACTAGCAGCTCGAAGGTTTTGTTGAAATCTGCACTTACGGACGCTAAAGGACATTATGCCATTAGCTACGTGCCCAACGGGAATTATTTCTTGGAAGTTGGATCTATCGGATACACTTCTGTACAATCAGCTCCTTTTGAGTTTGCTGGAAAAGCGTTGGAAATGCCTGCTTTTGTGCTGAGCACGCAAAGTACATCCATTGAGGCGGTAGCGGTAACCGGACAGCAACCATTGATCAGAAGCAGCAATGGCAAACTGGTAATGGATGTCGAAAATTCTACTCTGGCTGCTGGGAACAATGCTTTAGAAGTTTTGCAGCGTGCCCCAGGAGTTACTATCGATAAAGACGAAAATATTCTGTTGATGGGCCGCGAAGGCATCAATGTCACCATTGATGGCCGTCAAACATTCATGACCGGCGAACAACTGGCATCCTTTTTAAAATCGATGGATGGCGGACAGATCAAAAATATTGAAGTCGCCACCACGCGCAGTGCCAAAGATGATGCAGAAGGCTCCTCTGGAAGTATCAACATTGTCTTGAAAAAGAATAAAATCGAAGGCTTTAATGGTACGTTGATTGGAAGCTTGGCGCAGGGTAATTATGCCCGTGGAAATACCTCAGCAAGTTTGAACTACAAGAAAAACAATACCACCTTGTTCGGAACGTATTCGTATATGCACAATAAGCGAAAATTTGATTTAGATATTTATCGGGTTGTAGGTGAGCAAGAGCCCACGGCTTTCGATCAAACTTCAGATTTGTTTCAGATCGATAAGACACACACCTACCGATTTGGCATAGAACAAAAAACGTCAGAACGCAATACTTTCTTGGCCCAATTCTCGGCTAATAATTCTTTTGAGACAGAAGACAATGTCAGTTTCACCGAGATGAGTCGCCCAAGTGGGCCAATTGATTCTATGTTGAACTCCAACACCATGGGGCGTGCGGGATTCAATCGCTATTCCTTGAACTTAAACAATACCTTTTTGACAGATACTTCTGGCGGGAAGCTTGTCGTGGATGCCGATTTAACTCGTTTTAGAAATACCAATACCATCAACTATGAATACCTAATGCGTGTTGCACAAGGATCGTTATTGTATGATCCAGAGTTTGAGCGCAGTGCTATGCCAGTAAATATTGACATCTATGTGGGGCGATTGGACTACAGCAAGCCGTTTAAAAATCAAGATAAGTTTGAAACAGGGTTGAAATATAGTAATGTCCGTTCGGACAATAACATGCAATTTGATCACATTGTCAATGGCGTATGGCAGGAGTTTGCCGGTCGCCCGAATCACTTTATTTATACCGAGCAAGTGGCTGCTGCCTATGCAGATTATAGCAGAGAGATCAATAAATGGTCGATAAAAGCCGGACTAAGAGGGGAATTGACGATGTCTAATGGAGAATCGCGTACAATGGAGAGCAATGTAAAGCGTCGTTATTTCGATCTTTTCCCGTCGGCAAGCATTACGCGTACACTTAATGAGAACAACATTATCTCTTTGAGCTACGCGAAGAAAATTTCACGACCTAATTACCGTTACCTTAATCCGTTTGAGTACTTCATTGATCGCTTTACGTTTATGCGCGGTAACCCATTTTTGCAACCGCAATATACACATGGCTTCTCTTTGAATTATACGTGGAAGCAGATGTTCAACTTCACATTGGGTAGCGATATCACCAACGATGCGATCACCGAAAGTATGGGACAAGATGAAGAAACGAAGCAGTCATGGGTGATTCGCGAGAATCTCGGCCGTCAGGTGAACAGTTACTTGAATATCAATACGCCGTATAAGGTGGGCAACTTCTGGAGCATTAATAATAACATGACTTTGGTGCATATGTACTTTAAAGGCCCAATTGCGGGCTCATTTGTAGATCAAGGTGGCTTCATGTTTCAGTTGAACAATATGAACAACTTTAAGATCAATAAGTCACTCTCTGCCGAAACATCATTGGCGTATACATCTCCATTTATATACAATATCTACAAAATCCACAGCCGTTGGAATTTGGATGTAGGCGTGAATTATACCTTCAAAGATCCGCGTAGCACCTTGAAATTAGCGGCGACAGATATCTTTCGCACCAGTCGAAACAATGTCAGTACCAACTTTGGCGCATTCCTTACCGATATCCGCCAGTACAATGATAACCAAACTGTACGGCTGACGTACACCTTCCGTTTCGGTAACTTGAAACAGAATGTTCGCAAGTCAGATAGCGGAAACGACGAAAGAGATCGTGCACAATAGGCACTCAAAAATCCTAGCTAAAACCAGAAATCCTCCTTTGCAAAAGGGAGGATTTCTTTTTTACGGCTTTCGAAAAAGATATATATTTGAGTTATGAATATAGAAAGTGTCGTAATTTTTTGTGCTTCAAGTCCCGGTTTTGATAGCGTGTGGATGGAGAGCGCGCGTCAAGTTGGTACGCATTTGGCGCAAGCCGAAATCACATTGGTATATGGCGGTGGCAAGGTCGGGCTCATGGGCGCTGTAGCTGATGCAGCGTTGGCGGGCAATGGAAAAGTAATCGGAGTGATTCCAGAATTTCTTGATGCCAAAGAAGTAGGCCATCATGGCGTGACAGAACTTATCGTGGTCGAAACGATGCATGAGCGCAAGATGAAAATGAGCACGCTCTGTGGGGGTGTCATCGCGTTGCCGGGTGGATTTGGTACGTTAGAAGAACTTTTCGAGATGATCACTTGGGCGCAGCTTGGTTTACACAGTAAGCCCGTCGGCATCTTGAACGTCAATGGGTTTTACGATCACCTGATTGTATTTATTAATCAGATGGTAGACGTCGGCTTGCTTAAATCAGAGAATAGAGATATGTTACTAGTATCTGATAATATCGCCGATCTATTAGATAAGATGGACAAATATGAAGCTCCAAATGTGCCGAAATGGTTGGATAAGGAAGATATTTAAGGGAAACTAGAGCCCTGCTACTGTGCTATGCTTTTGTGTGCTGGTAAGAAGATCTGGATCAGATACGCGATCAGAATCACGCCGATACAGCCAATCAAATTGAGCCATAAGAAGGCAATTACATCTTGTTGCCATATGTAGATGATCAAGGCTTCGGTGAGCAATGCAGCAATGAAAACGGCTTTTCCACCTATTTTTTTGAGGTAAAAAGCGACTAGAAAAATACCGAGAATCGTTCCATAAAAAAGGGATCCGAGAATATTTACCGCTTCTAGTAGATTGCCCACACGATTAGCGTAGAGCGCAATAATTACCGTAAAAATGCCCCAAAACAAGGTGGTGAATCGAGAAATACGTAAATAGGTTTTATCATCGCCCGTTTTACGAACGAAGCGCTTAATAATATCGATCACCGTGGTAGACGATAGGGAGTTGATGGCGCTTGCTGTCGCTCCCATAGAGGCTAAGAAAATAATCGCAATGAGTAATCCAACCAGACCTTTCGGAAAGACCGCTTTGACAAAAGACAAGAACACATAATTGTTGTCATTGGTGTCAGCTGTAGCATCGTTTTGTTGTATCAAATCGACCATTTGGGCGCGTAGTGAATCGGTCGATTGATTATGCGCGGCCAAGGCTGTTGTGTATCGCTCTTCTGCTTGCGCATTTCCCGCTTTCATCGCCTGGATCAATCCTTCCACATCTGCAGCCTTGGCTGTTTTGGTCTCCTCGTGTTGCGCGAGTAAGGATTTGTATTCCGCAGAATACGTACTGTTCTCCAGTTTTTTGGCCTCCGATTGGTTAAAGAATAGCGGTGGAGTATTGTATTGATAATAGGCAAATACTAGCACGCCAATTAAGAGAATGCAGAATTGCATTGGGATTTTCAATACACCATTCATCAGCAAGCCCATGCGGCTTTCGCGCACGGAAGATCCGGTGAGATAACGGCCAACTTGGCTTTGATCGGTGCCGAAGTAGGATAGTTGCAAGAAAAATCCACCGATCAATCCGGTCCAGACCGTATATTGGTTATTCAAATCAAAGCTGAAATCGATTGCATTGGTTTTGCCGGATTTCCCGGCAATATGTAGCGCTTCCGAAAAACCAATTTCTTCGGGTAAGAAATGTACGACTAAAACGCCCGCCAATAGCAAACCGCCAAAGATAATGGACATTTGCAAGAGCTGTGTGTAAGAAACCGCTTTTGTACCACCATAGACCGTGTACGAAATCACCATAATACCGATGCCTAACGTAGTGAGTGTAAGATCAATCTCAAAAATGGTCGATAAGATAAGAGCTGGAGCAAAGATCGTGATGCCCGTGGAGATACCCCGCTGAATCAGGAATAGGATCGCGGTAAGCACACGCGTATTCACGTCAAAACGTTTTTCTAAGAATTCATAAGCGGTATATACTTTTAGCCGGTGGAAGATAGGCACAAAGGTGACGCATAACACAATCATGGCCAGAGGCAGACCAAAATAAAATTGCACGAAGCTCATGCCTGAGCTGTAAGCTAAGCCCGGAGCCGAAAGGAAGGTGATGGCGCTGGCTTGTGTGGCCATCACCGAAAAACCTACATTGTACCAAGGCAATTCTCGATCGCCCAGCATATAGCCATCAATGTTCTGTACATTACGACTTTTGTAGATTCCATACGTTACGATACCCAGCAACGTGAGAATGAGCACTATCCAATCGAGAGCGCTCATTCAAAACATTTTGTAAACCAATACATCAACGCAATATTGACTACGAGCCACAAGGAAACTAGCCAATAAAATCGTCGCCAGCTACCAATAAAGGAAGGCAAGCCCTTATCTGTCACTAGGCTTGTGCGGGATAACAAATTTTACAAAGATGCTAGCGAAAATCAATCCGCCGATTGCACCTGTAACCAAGCTCAAAGGTGCGCCTGATGAAGCAAATGCGATGATGGCACCCATTACAGCACCAATTAGGTATAGAGAATTGTGCAAAGTTGTTTTTTCGTTTTTAGTATTTTCCATGTTATTGTTATGCGTTGTATTTTGTTATTCTTCTTCTTTCGCCAGTAAATTTACAAATAATCTGTAAGCTCCCGGAACTCCAGCTGGTAATTGCCTAAAAAAGGCCAAGGATGTGTACACAAATTTTCCTTTTCCGTGTCGGGCGATGATCAGAGCACCGTCGTGAGCAGCTTCGTCTTTATCATGCATGGAAAGCGGTTTGCGGTACGTGGCATCCGTATTTTCCACAAAATACAATCCGCGCTCCTGAATCCAGTCTGCAAAATCTGCCTCAGTAATTCTGTTTGGTTTTTGCAAAGAAGGATCGTTTGGTAAAAGAAATTTTACGTCAGCATCTTCCTCCGTGACGCGTGCACGCGTCACCTGAAAAGGATAAGGCCCAAGATCTTTTCCGGCTACGCCGGAATTAACTTGATATTGCACCAGCACCGTGCCGCCCGCCTCTGCATAGCGCAATAATGCCGGCGTATATTCAGCGAGATTAGCATGCACATTATAAGCACGTATGCCAACGATCAGTGCGTCGTATTGCACAGCGCTCACCGTCGAGATTTCTTGTGGCCGAATTACATCGACCACGATGCCTACAGCGCGCAGTGATTCGGGCACGCGATCGCCTGCTCCAGTTACATACGCTACGCGTTTCACAGATACATCCAAATCAATCTTTTCTGCTTTGATCGCCAACTTAGGAAACCAAGCCTGCGATGGAATGTGATTGTATTCGATCAATCGGTACTGACGAATCGTATCCTTTCCGAGGTTAAAGCTAATTTCTTTGGTCGATGCGTCGGATGCTTTTGCGGATCTGCCGGCAGCAGCTTTCACGTCAAAAGACTGTGTGATGGATTTGGCTGTGCCAAAATTTAAAACGGCTGTGGATGGCGATATTGCTATGCCCACTGGTGCGTTTACGGTAATCTCTGCTTGAGCGCTATCATCATGCCGTGTAAAGGTGACCTGTAATTTGTGCGGTTGCTCCGCATCGGTCAATAGAAGCGCACTTTGCACTGCCGAGGCCGTGATTAGCGGCAAGATGTGCAGCGGATTGTGGATTTCTCCACGTACCGGATCTACATAACGATGTGTGATCGGCTGATGAATCGTGATGGGAAGACCATCAATAGTAACGATGATCTCCGTTTGTGGGCGATCGCCACTTTCGGCTGCGCCGAAATCAACTTCTTCTACGTCAAATTTGCCCAATGTATATGGCTTGCGTAGCCAAAATGGTTGCGTAATCGCCAGCGGTGCGATTTGATATTGATGACGGAACGTGCTGTTGTTTTTTAACGTTTGGCCGATAGATTGCGCCCCAATACGCTCGACGCTGGCTCGGACATTCGGGTTCCGTACAATGAGCTCCTGAAACACGTCTATTGACTCGCCCACAATGCAGACTGGTTTCAAGGTGTAATTGTCGACATAGAAGCCAGCACAGGCCAAGATCAGTTCCTCGATCTCTTGCGTTTTTACAGTGCGCCAATGCTTGTCTGTTATATTTTTTACGCTCTTATGCAGTGCAATTAACGCAGATATGGATTTTTGTGGAGCGTTCACGTCAAAGCTCTTGTTCAGATCGGCGATTTGCTGCGCGATCGATCCAGCATTCCCTACGCGCGACCAATCTGTGATCACGCCATCAAATAATGTTTGCTTTGCTTGCTCGCCAGCCACATGTTCAAAATACTCGATGCTTTGTCCGCGCGACGATGCCGAGCCAAAGCCTTGGCTTTTGTGCTGCGAACGGCTGATGGCAGATACTTCGCCGTACGAAGCGCCAAGTAATGTATTGAAAGCACCCGTTTCAATCTTTAATTGATCGTCCGAAGTATTATTTTGTCCACCAAAGTTGGCCGTATTCCACAGCAAGCGTTTGGCTTGCCACACGTCCAATTCGTCAAGCTGTTCTGGGAAACGTTTTGGATCTGCTGCTGCCATAAACGCTTCATGCGCTAGAATGGCGGACGCCTGATGATGGCCGTGGCCACCGCGTGGATCAGGCGGAAATCGCGTGATGATCACATCCGGGCGCAGCTTGCGAATCAGCCATACGCTTTCGCGCAAAGTTTCTTCTTTATTCCAAAAAGCAAAGGTTTCTTCAAAGGTTTTGGAAAATCCAAAATCATATGCAGAGCTGAAATATTGGTTGCCGCCGTCGATACGGCGTGCTGCCAATAATTCTTGTGTGCGGATCAGCCCGAGTTCAATGCCCATCTCCGTGCCGATCAGATTTTGACCACCATCACCTCTGGTTAATGATAAATAAGCCGTTTCATATTTTTTTTCATTCGCAAGCCAAGCGATCAGTTTGGTGTTTTCATCATCGGGGTGAGCGGCAAAATATAGAACCGACCCTAAAACATGGAGCTTCTCTAGGCCAGCTTTGATCTGAGCAGAATTTTGGGGAATTATCGTTTGGCCGAAAGAAGAAGTATACGTTATTAATAGTACGAGGAAAGTAAGTGTGCGCAACATGTATGAGTGTACATTAACAATAAAAGGAATCAAATAGCTATTTGATTCCTTTTACCAACAATTAAAAATCCTTTTTAAAAACCCTTGATACTAAACCTGATAGTTCTTCCGCTCGGAAGTGAAATGGTTATCAGGCATTAATTTCATTTCTATAAAAGTAGGACATTATATGTTATATAGGTGCAAAAGGTCATAAAAAACTTTTCCACAAAAACTACGTTTTCCACAGCTTTTTGTGGAAAACGTAGCTATCTGTCTATGGAACCCATTACACGTTGCATAAAGGTATTGATGGCATCTTTTGGAGCTTGACCTTCTTTTACCAATTTGTTAACCTCAACAGCGGCATACATATTGGAAATCAATTCACCAATCACGTCTAGTTCTTCATCTTTGAGCGTAGAAACCTCGGTCAAGGATTCTAGGGTTTCGATGGTCTCTAATACAAAATCCACATCATTCTCGGCGATGAAAGTGGTGAGGTGCTTAATTACTGGTAACTTCATTTAATAAATCTATTAGGCCATCAATTTTGTTTGTTTGTACCTGATTGACCAACTTACCATTGCTAAATGCAGCGAAAGTTGGCAGGTTGTCTACGTTAGCTAGTTTTCTGGATTCTGGAAATTTTTCCGCATCTACAATCACAAAAGCTACGTTGTCATTTTCACCGGAAAGCTTTTTGAACTTCGGTTTCATGATGCGGCAGTTGCCACACCATGAGGCAGAGAACTGCACCAATACGGTGTCGTTACTATTTACGATCTCTTGAAGATTATCATTATCCAATTCTTGTAACATGCTATTATCGATTAATGGTGTACAAAAAGGGCTGACTAAAAATGTCACTGTAGCAGAAACGCTTTCTAGTCAGCCCCAAAAATTTACGCAATTGCCGAATGTCGGCTTTGTTTTTAGTTGCTCGCTAAGTAAGAAGCTACGCCATCACGCGTTGCATTCATGGCTTCTTTTCCTTCTTCCCAGTTTGCTGGACATACTTCACCATGTTTTTGCACGTGTGTGTATGCGTCTATCAGACGAATATATTCTTTTACGTTACGGCCTAATGGCATATCATTTACCGACTCGTGGAATACTTTTCCAGTTTCGTCGATCAAGTAAGTGGCGCGGTATGTCACTGCCGAACCTTCTACCATAGTGCCGTATTCTGGATGCTCTACTTCTTTCATTTCCAAAATATCTAATACACTAGACAAGTTGCGGTTCGTATCTGCAATGATAGGATATTCAACACCTTCGATACCACCATTTTCTTTTGCTGTATTCAACCAAGCAAAGTGTACTTCATTAGAGTCACAAGATGCACCAATCACGATGGTATTACGTTTCTCCAATTCAGCAACTTCTGCTTGAAAAGCGTGCAATTCAGTAGGACATACAAAAGTGAAATCTTTCGGATACCAGAACAAAAGAATCTTTTTATTTTCTTGTTGTGCTTTTTCAAAAATATTTAGTGAGATATAATCTCCCATGTAATCAATTGCGTCTACGGTGATGTTGGGGAAGTTTTTGCCTGTAAAGCTCATAGTTAAGATATTTTGTTTTTCGTATTAATTTCGATGGACAAAAGTACATATAAATGCCGCGTTTACCCTATCGAATTTATCAATATCATATCAACTTAATCTATAGATTTGGCTGTGGCTTATTGATCATGGCTATGAAGTTTTTAGGGTGAATTAAATGATGCTTGAATTTGATAATGGACTTAATTTTTCAAATCTTTGTAAAGACCTACTGGCCCCGTAGTTCAACGGATAGAATAGGTGTTTCCTAAACATTAGATAGCAGTTCGATTCTGCTCGGGGCTACAAACAACTTAGTCGTTAGAGAAGTTTAATTGTTGCTATATTTTCTTGATTTGCATGCGCTTAATTATGGTGTTGCGAGTATGTTGATTTTAACCATTATCAAAAATAGAGCGCTCTTTTATCTCTTGATAGCTTATTATAAAGGTGATTTTATTGCGTTTCTCTAATAGTTTTCTCCCATTTAATACGAACTGTCTATAAACAGAAATAGTGTCCAACTGTAGCACTTCCTGATATAAAAACGTATTATTCAATAATCTAACAGTCCTAAATTCTGAATATGCGTCCAAAGATAACTTCTGTTGCTATGCTATTGGCCTTTATGCTGATTGGTGTAGAAAACGCCACTAGTCAAACTCAGTTTGGTGTCCGAGCCGGGATGAACCTCGCCGGCCTTCGCTTAGTCGATGAAGTTGCGAAAAAGCAGGAGACTGGAATGATACCGCGATTTCAGATTGGGATGACAGTAGAGATTCCTATTGCGGAAGATATTTCCATCCAACCGGCAGCACTTTACTCTGGCAAGGGTTTTAAGCAGGATGGTGGATGGCTGGCCGAATTGGACCGAGAATTTAGAGCCACAGCTTCCTATCTCGAGATTCCGGTAAACCTACTTTATTCGCCGCAATTGGGGTCAGGTAACCTGATCTTCGGCGCTGGACCTTACGTTGGATATGCAATCGAGGGTAAATGGAAAGCTGATCAAGCTCAAGTGCTGATCGGTGATATTATGATCGAGCCGCGTGGTGATGTCATCTTCAGAAACGATGTTGCCGATGGAGAATTTGGCAATTACCTTTATGGAAAGCCTTGGGATTATGGTATAAATGTCATCGTGGGTTATGAGATAATGCGTAGGATTACTGTGCAGCTCAATGGTCAATTTGGAGTGGCCAACCTCGCCCCCAGAATTGGTGGCGACAGTCCCAAAGGGAGTATCAGAAATATAGTTTATGGTATTTCCATGGGATATAAGCTATAACCTCACTGCCCTTCGGAGAAGATTCGCATCTTTTCACATCGGGTTTTAAATATTTTTAATACCGTAAATATCTGACAAGCGTTGTCAACGCTGATTATTACGATCATGAAAAAATATCAATTCCTTTTAAAATCACTGTTCATCACAGATGGTTTCTATCTGTTCCTAGTCGCATCCTGTAATAAGGGTAATCCGCTGTACGTTCCCGAACCGCCAGTGCTAGAACCTACTATCTACAACCAATGTGCAAATGATAGATATATATATAAACTACTTTTTGATACTTTGGTGTTTAACAGCAAATGGGAGATGTATACCGCAGGGAGTATTGAAATTTAATATAAACATAAAATATATAGACCTATCTATTTTTTAGTTATTATTGTAAATGAATGTAAGGTATGAATAGAGACAATAGTGTAAGACAAAGGATAGTAGATACCGCATCTAGATTATTTTATCGCCAAGGTTTTCATGTGACGGGTATCAACCAAATAATTGCTGAGGCCGACATTGCTATTGGGTCACTATACAAACATTTCAAATCAAAGAACGACCTGCTCTATTTTTACTTAGAACAACAGGGGGATGATTATTTCACGAACCTGAACAAGTACCTGCTAGACGAGAAAACTCCGCTCCTCAAACTACGTAAATTGATAGATTATCGTATCAAGCTCCTGGAAGAATCCGATTGTTTGGGATGTCATTTTATTAAGATTAACGCTGAATTGGGGCGTAAGGACAATCGTGTGGATCAGTTAGTCCGTAAATATAAACAACAGCAACGGGAGTATATGGAACGTATTCTCGCTGAAATCGGAGAAACTAAAAATCTTGTGATCAGCAAAACCAAATTGGCAAATACGATCTTTCTAATGGTAGAAGGCGCTGTAGTTTCGTCAGGAATCTACGGAAATACCAATGACTTGAAATCAGTTAAGAAGTTTGTGAAACAGGTGCTCTAAATTTTTGACAGAAATAGATAGATCATTCTATATTTATCTGATTATTCTTTTCTAGTATTGACGTTTACTTCAATACCCACTTTAATCCGTATGGTTCATTTACAGTTTCCTGTACCAAGCTTCTGCATTTTTGTACATGATCTGTTCGAGATCATCGGTTGAGAAATTGTCAGCAATCAATTGCACATCCTTATCATTGAATGGTACTTTAGCGCGTGTGGAAGGCAAGTCGGTACCAAATAACAATGCAGTTGGATTGATTTGGTGAATCTTTTTCATCGCGTGTATCGGGTCGAAGTTGATACGACCAAAGCCTGTTGCCTTTATTTTTACGCCTTGCTCAACCCAATAATATAAATTGTCTAGCCCATCTTTGGAAAGTCCGAGGTGGTCAATGGAGAATTTTGGTATATTTTGCAATACCGGCTTTAGCTCTTTCAAATCCTTGCTGTCAATGTACAGTTCCGTGTGCCAGCCATACTGCTCGTACAGTTTATTGGATAGTTGCTCAATATGCTCTAGTTTTTCTGAGCCACCTCGTTTTACATTGAAACGCACGGCTACTACATTTGCTTTATTTAATAAAGCCAGTTCTTGCTCAGATATCGTATGCGGGATATTAGCCACGCCTACAAAACCATCTCCTAAGATTTTAAGAGCATCAATTAGATAATCCTGATCGAAAGCTTGAAAAGAACCAGATACCACCGCTCCGCCGGTTAGTTGATAGGCATCAGTTGCTTGAAGATAAGCTCTTGCCGTAAATTCTGGAGGAAGATAACGATTGTTCTCTACCAGTGGAAACTGCGGATTGATAATGTGAAAATGGGCGTCAAATAATTTTATGATCATACAACGTTTAAGTGATTCTACATCGAATTATTGTATAACACGTAAAACTGCTTCTTGTGATAGCGTACGATCCGAAAATGTTTAAGCGAACCGAATAGTTTCACTACACGGCATCGTTTAACACCAACAAAAAAGCCGGATATCCCTCAGGATATCCGGCTTTTGCACTATTATAATTAAACTAATTGTTGTCTTACATCATGCCGCCCATGCCACCTGGCATACCGCCTGGTGCACCGCCGCCAGCTGCGCCGGCTTCTTCTGGCTCATCTGCCAACACACACTCCGTAGTCAACAACATAGAAGCTACAGACGCTGCATTTTCTAAGGCTACGCGAGATACTTTAGTTGGGTCTATAACTCCAGCTGCGATTAAGTTCTCGAACACATCTGTGCGTGCATTGTAACCGAAGTCACCAGAACCTTCTTTTACTTTTTGTACGATTACCGCACCTTCGATACCTGCGTTGAAACAGATCTGACGAAGAGGCTCCTCGATCGCACGACGAATGATGTCGATACCGATGTTTTCATCTTCGTTATCACCTTTCAAGTCTTTCAAGGCCTCTGTTGCACGGATAAAAGCAACACCACCACCGGCGATGATACCTTCCTCAACGGCTGCACGAGTAGCGTGTAATGCATCGTCTACACGGTCTTTCTTCTCTTTCATCTCCACTTCGGTAGTAGCACCAACGTAAAGAACCGCTACACCACCAGAAAGCTTCGCTAAACGCTCTTGCAATTTCTCACGATCGTAGTCAGAAGTAGTCGTTTCGATTTGAGAACGAATTTGACCAACACGCGCTTTGATTTCTTCACCGTTTCCAGATCCGTTGATTACAGTCGTATTATCTTTGTCGATTACCACTTTCTCTGCTTGACCTAGCATATCTAGTTCAGCATTCTCCAATTTGTAACCTCTCTCTTCAGAAATAACCGTACCGCCAGTCAAGATCGCGATATCTTCCAACATCGCTTTACGACGGTCACCGAAACCTGGTGCTTTTACAGCAGCCACTTTCAGTGAACCACGGATTTTGTTTACGACCAAAGTAGCCAATGCTTCACCATCTAAATCTTCTGCGATGATCAACAATGGTTTGCCCGTTTGTACTTGCTTTTCCAAGATGGGCAACAATTCTTTCATGTTGCTGATTTTCTTGTCGTAGATCAAGATGTAAGGGTTCTCTAAATCTGCTTCCATTTTTTCGGAGTTTGTCACGAAATATGGAGACAAATATCCACGGTCAAACTGCATACCCTCTACTGTTTTTACTTCAGTTTCAGTACCTTTTGCTTCTTCTACCGTGATCACGCCATCGTTACCCACTTTTTCCATCGCTTGAGCGATCAAAGAACCGATCACATCATCGTTGTTAGCAGAGATAGACGCCACTTGTTTGATTTTGTTGTTGTCTTGGCCAACAGCTTGAGACTGCGATTGCAAGTTAGTCACTACGGCAGATACCGCTTTGTCGATACCGCGTTTCAAATCCATTGGATTTGCACCAGCAGCTACCGATTTGATACCTGGCGCTACGATCGCTTGCGCCAATACCGTCGCCGTAGTAGTACCGTCACCCGCTTGATCAGCAGTTTTAGACGCTACTTCTTTGACCATTTGTGCGCCCATGTTTTCCACAGCGTCTTTCAATTCGATCTCTTTTGCTACCGTTACACCATCTTTAGTGATCGCTGGAGCACCGAATTTTTTCTCGATAATCACGTTACGACCTTTTGGTCCTAAAGTTACTTTTACCGCATTCGCTAACGTATCTACTCCTTTTTTAAGAGCTTCACGCGCTTCTACATTATATTTTACCTGTTTTGCCATTTCTTGTTCTTATTGAACTTTAATAATCTATTAAAACTAAACCTACAGTACCGCGTAAATATCAGACTCACGCATGATTAAATACTCCTTGCCTTCGTACGTGATCTCCGTACCAGCATATTTACCATACAATACTTTATCGCCTACTTGTACAGTCAATGGTTCGTCTGGTTTACCAGTTCCTACTGCTACCACTGTTCCTTGAGAAGGTTTTTCTTTCGCTGTATCTGGAATATAGATTCCTGACGCTGTTTTTTCTTCTGCAGGTGCCGCTTCGACTACGACTCTGTCGCCGATAGGTTTGATACTTAAAGCCATAATTATTCTATTTATTTTATGTTTTATTTACGTTTATACATTGCACGCATCACCAATTATGCCAAAGTAGCTTTTACATATTTAGGAGACATTTTTGCATAGACCGCTCTCCGGACTGGCAGATTTCTGCAAAACTTGCGTGCCAAGCTGTCAGGATATGCGCTTCTGGCATTTCGGCAAATTTGCCTAATTTTAAACCATGAGAGCAGTAATACAGCGGGTCAATCACGCAGCTTGCCATGTCGATGGTGTGCAGACTGGAGCCATTAGGCATGGCTTATTAGTTTTGCTGGGCGTAGAGGAGGCTGACAAGGAAGAAGATGCCGCTTGGCTGTCCGCAAAGATTTGCAGCATGCGCATATTTTCTGATGATCAAGGATTGATGAATCGCTCTTTAGAAGATGTGGGCGGCGGTTTATTGCTCATTTCGCAGTTCACCTTGTATGCGCAAACCAAGAAAGGCAATCGGCCATCGTTTATTCGGGCGGCGAAGCCGGATAGGGCAAAACCCATGTACGAAGACATGATTCAACGGTGCAGCGAGCTATTGGGACAGCCAGTACAAACCGGAATCTTCGGGGCAGATATGAAGATCAGTCTGGAGAATGATGGACCCGTGACGATCATGATGAATACCAAAGACAGAGAGAATTTTTAAGAAGACGAAACACACAACACTAAAAATATGACGATTGAACAAGCACAGACAAAGGTAGACGAGTGGATCAATACCACGGGAATTCGTTATTTTAATGAATTGACGAATACGGCCATGTTGATGGAAGAGGTGGGCGAAGTAGCGCGGATTATGGCGCGCCAATACGGAGAGCAATCCTTCAAAGCTTCCGACAAAGACGTGAATCTGGCCGATGAGATGGCTGATGTGCTTTTTGTATTAATCTGTTTGGCCAATCAAACGGGCATTAACCTCACCGAAGCGCTTCAAAAGAACTTGGAAAAGAAAACCGTCCGTGATGCCGATCGGCATGCTAATAATGAGAAGCTCAGATAAATCATCAAATACTAACAAGCAAACAACATATATGAAAATACTATCTCATTTATTAATTGCGTTCTTGCTGTTCAGTTCGTGTCAGAACTCCAGCAACAATCAGAACACCGCGCAAAGCAACGAGTTCGAACATGGAGCCGTAGTAGCAGCGCACCCGCTGGCGTCCGATGTGGGCGTACAAATCTTAAAAGATGGCGGTAATGCCATCGATGCTGCTATCGCGGTACAATTTGCTTTAGCTGTCGTATATCCAAATGCGGGAAACATTGGCGGTGGCGGTTTTATGCTATATAGAAGTCACGACGGTGGCGTAGATGCCTTGGATTTTCGGGAGAAAGCGCCAGAAAAATCCGATAAAGACATGTATTTGGATGCCGACGGTAATGCGATTACAGACTTAAGTCTTTATGGCCAGCTGGCAGCAGGTGTACCGGGCACCGTTGCCGGCATGGTCGCCGCACATGAGAAATATGGCTCGATGGATTGGAAAGCGCTTGTTGCACCAGCCATCAAACTCGCCAAAGAAGGCTTCAAAATTACCGGCATGCAAGCCGAGGAATTCAATAAGCATCAGGAGCTTTTTTCAAAACTCAACACCGATGGCGCAGCGATTATTCGTAGCGAAGTGTGGAAAGAAGGCGATGTATTTCAGCAACCGGAGTTGGCCAGTACATTGGAGCGTGTAGCGAATGAGGGTCGTGATGGTTTTTACAAAGGCGAAACGGCCGATCATATTGTAAAAGAAATGCAGCGCGGCAATGGTATTATGAGCAAAGCGGATCTGGAGAATTATGAAGCCGTATGGCGCAAACCGGTAGAAGGAGTGTATCGCGGCCACCGCGTGATCTCTATGCCACCACCATCGAGTGGCGGTGCGGCACTGATCGCTTTATTGCAATCGGTGGAGTTGTATCCATTGACAGATTGGGGTTTTCAAAGTGATTCTGCGGTACGCGTGATTGTAGAAGCCGAACGTCGGATTTATGCCGACCGTGCAACGCACATGGGCGACCCGGATTTTCACCGCGTGCCGTTGAATAAGCTGATGGACAACGACCGTAATAAAGCGCGGATGAAAGAAATTAAGTTCGCCAAAGCCACACCAAGTAGTGAAGTGTTGGCTTCCAAATTCGCAGGTTACGAGTCGGAAGAAACCACCCATTATTGTATCGTCGATAAAGATGGAAATGCCGTTTCGTTGACCACTACGTTGAACGGCGCTTACGGTGCTGGCGTATGGGTGAACGGCGCTGGTTTCTTGTTGAACAATGAAATGGACGACTTTTCGGTTAAGCCGGGCGTGCCTAATTTATATGGTTTAGTCGGCGGCAAAGCCAATGCTATTGCGCCAAACAAACGCATGCTGAGTTCGATGACGCCAACGATCGTCGAGAAAGAGGGTAAGCTATTTATGGTCGTCGGCACGCCGGGAGGTTCTACAATCATTACTTCGGTATTTCAAACGATTACCAATGTCATTGATTATGGTATGGATGCGCAAGAATCGGTTTCCGCTTCGCGGTTTCACCACCAATGGCTGCCCGATCAGATCGATGTAGAAGATACTGCCATCAAACCCGATACGCGCAAAAGTTTGGAGCAAGCTGGTTACAAATTCCACGCACGCGGAAATATCGGACGTGTAGAGAATATTATTGTGCTGCCGAATGGTAAACTGCAAACCGGCGCAGATCCGCGCGGCGATGATGTAGCGAGGGGATATTGATTTTAGATTTGAGTATTTAGTATTGCGTATTGAGAAGACTTTCTGGTTTCCAATACGCAATATGGCTTATATAATTCGATTTAAAAACGGATAAGAACAGCGGTTGCTTCAACCGACCTAGCGTTCCGACTGGGTCAAGCCGGCCGAAAGTAAATCCTTAAAGAAAAAAAATCTGTTTGAGCAAAGCGAGTTTATTTTTGTTTAGGATTTCTGAGGCAGGATAGCAGTAAGGAACGCAGTCTTGATTTTTGCCAGACTTTTTATCAAGAAAAAGTTTGAATAAAAACACCTACTGTAACTTCTGATGAGTGCGCCACCACAAATCTGGCATTTCGCCGTCTACCGCCAGTTGATAATCTTCGTAGCGACATGGAACCAAGAAAAACCGTTCGTTCACCGATTTGGTGCCGAAATAAGGTACCTGCATCCACCAACGATCTGACTTTTTACTCTTCACAAAAACCAGTTCGTAGTCATCGCTTTCCAAGGAGGTGCGATAAATGATGTAATTGGATTTTGGATACATCGGCGCATCGCCCTTACGCGAATAAAAACCATCTACAAAACACCAAATCATCTGTGCTACCAACATTGCGCTGTGTCCCATCGGGTCGAAAGTTGGATTAAATTCATAAAATCCTACCGACGAACATTTGTCGGACATGCCCGCGTAGCGCGCTAACTGACAGGCTTCATCTCCATACAATCCATTCGGTGTTGCATTCGCATTGCCACCTGCTTCCGAAGCACGAATCGCGCCCATATCAAAGCTCACCATATCCGCTGCGCGGATCAAGGGTTCGGACTGATCTAGTTTTCCGGTAATTGCGCCAAGGCGCATAGTGTTGAAAAACAACTTGTTGTACATGTTGATCGACTCCTTGCTCACCAAATAAGTTTGATACGCGATATTGCTCAGGCTAAACAGATAATCTGGCTGGTGCAAGATGATGTGATTGAGATAAGTCGTCGAGTTGAGTGACGTGTTCTCATCACTTTCCTGATCAAGATCAAATCGGGAATCAATAACCGCCACCTCTACTTTTTGCTCTAGATTTTCGTACCCCGTATATTGCGCATACGTCAGATCCTGTCCGCCACCAATAATCACGGGCACGATCTGCATTTTTACCAATTCTTCTACTACGTTGCGTAGTGCCGCATACGTATCTTGTATACGTGAGCCCGCTTTGATATTTCCTAAATCGGCAATTCGTAGCGTATAATCGCCTTCATACAATTCGTACAAATGCTTGCGCACTTCGTTTGGTGCTTTTGCCGTTCCACGGTTGTTCACCGCGGCGCGATCTTCTTCTACGCCCACGATAGCGAGATGCGGTCTAGTATCTGCATCCTCCAAATCAGGGAAGCTGTCTTCGTAACGTACGATGGTTTTGCCGAGTTGTGAATTAAGAAAATCCGTGGTAGACGTAATTTCAGTTAAGGTAATCGGTTGAAAAAAATCTGCTAGAGTCATGAGTATGATAGGACTAAAGGGGCTTTCCGTGAATAAATAGCTTTTGTTTAGTACAAAGATGCACTTATTCCTTCGCTTTTACTCCCTCAAATAAGCATTTGCATGGTATGTATAATTACTATACTTTTGAAGAAAGCAATCTCAAACACCTAGTTAAAAGATGATTTTAGTAACTGGAGGAACCGGTTTTTTGGGATCTGTATTGATCAAAAAATTGATTGATGCAGGTCATAGCGTAATCGCATTGAAGCGGCCACAATCTATTATACCAGATGCACTAAAAGCATCTTCCTTGGTACAATGGGAAGATGCCGATATCACGGATTATTTCGCCTTGCAGGAAGTGTTTTCAGACATTAAGTACGTGTATCACTGTGCGGCAATGATTTCCAATCAGTCCAGAGATGCTATACAGATCACCCAAATCAATAGAGAAGGCACTAAGCATATCGTGAATCTGTGCGTAGCGCATCAGGCACGTTTAGTGCATGTTAGCTCAATTGCTGCGCTGGGGCCAAACAAAAACGGTCAGCCGGTCAATGAAGAAGCCAAATGGGAAATGACGCGAAAAACTGCCTTGTATTCTCGTGCGAAGCATGATGCGGAGATGGAAGTGTGGCGCGGGATGGAAGAAGGTCTGGATGCGGTCATTGTCAATCCATCGATCATGATGGGCGTAGGCTTGGGCAAAGGCAAAGTTGCCGCCAATGCCTTATTCGACCAAGTAAAAAAAGGACTTAAAATCTATCCCCTCGGTTCTGTCGGCATCGTCGACGTCGCGGATGTCGCCAGCATTATGATTTGGCTAATGAATTCCGAAATTTCTGGCGAGCGATTTATTTTGAATAGTGAAAATGTCTCATCGCGTGATTTGCTGACCGATATCAGTGCCTTGATGGGACGACCGGCGCCCAGCATACAAGCGGGCAAAACCTTGATGTCCGTTGCTTGGCGATTGGCGAAGGTTAAGGCGACGCTTTTCGGGCAGCCAGCGGCGCTCACCAAATATGCCGCCAGGGCAGCCTCAGAAAAAATGAGCTACGACAATTCCAAGATCATCCGTCTTACTTCGCATGATTTCGTGCCAGTAGCCGAAACCCTTAAAAATGTATACCAGGCATATTATGCCAAATAATCCATACGGAGCGTGAAGAATTATTATATCATTGACTTCGACAGCACATTTACACAAGTAGAAGCGCTGGACGAACTCGCCAGAATATCCTTAGAAGGAAGTCCGGAACAAGAAACCGTATATCGCGAAATAGAACGCTATACCAATTTGGCGATGGAAGGAAAGATCTCCTTTCGCGAAAGCCTCACCGGCCGAATTAGTTTACTAAAAGCAAATAGATCCCATCTGGATCAATTGATCAAACACCTCAAGAAGAAGGTTTCGAAGTCCTTTGATCGTAATCGTGCTTTTTTTAGAGCCAACGCCGATGCGGCTTGGATTGTATCTGGTGGATTCAAGGAGTTTATCACGCCCGTCGTGGCGCCATACGGCATCAAGACCGAAAACATCTATGCCAACACCTTCTTGTTTGATGCCGAAGGTAACATAATAGGTTATGACGATACCAATCCGCTATCCGACGAAGGTGGCAAGGTAAAATTGCTGAAAGAGCTTAATGTACAAGGCCGCTTATTTGGTATTGGCGATGGTTATTCCGATTTTCAGTTGAAGGAATCCGGGCTGATCGAACGGTTCTATGCTTTTACGGAAAATATTGCGCGCCAGTCTGTTACCGAGAAAGCGGATCATGTAACGCCAAGTTTTGACGAGTTTCTGTACGTCAATGATTTGCCACGCGCGATCTCGTATCCTAAAAATCGGATTCTATGTCTGATTATCGGTGATGTACCAAATGTGGCGGCCGAGATATTGAAGAATGATGGCTTTTCGGTACGTATCAAAGACAGCTTCGAAGAGAAATACGTAAAGGACGTCGGCATGTTATTGCTGGGGAATGACGTAGCGATTGATCCTGATCAGCTTCGTCGTGCGAATAAGCTCAAAGTATTAGGCTATCTAGGCGATGTAAAAGGCAATGTGTCGCGCACCGTTTGTTGTGAAAAGGGCATCGTCATTTTTGATGATAAGCGCCACAAAAAACGTAATTCCGAGTTCATTCCACGCCGTATGGCAGATTTCATCAACCATGGCGATACATATATGAGCCGCAACTTTCCGCCAATGACTTTACCAAAGTTGAAGCATGCGCACCGCTTGATACACATTCACAAGAATGTACCGGGCATTATGGCGCAAATTAATAATGTATATGCGGAGAATGAAGTCAATATTTTCTCGCAGTTCTTGATGACCAAAGATGAAATTGGCTACGCCATTACCGATGTGGATGCACAGTACGATAAAGACATGCTAAAACAACTGAAACAGATCGATAATACGATCAAATTCAGAATTCTATATAAATAGACTGATTATTCCAAGAGGATGCTTAAGTCTTCGCGGGATAAAGATTTTACGAAACTCTCTTCTGTCGTGATTAGCGCGGAAGAGAGTTTCTTTTTTCGGTTTTGTAGGGAAACTATCTTCTCTTCTACGCTATCTTTGCTGATGAAACGGTAGATAAACACATTGCGCTCTTGGCCAATGCGATGGCTGCGGTCAATGGCTTGCTGCTCTACCGCCGGATTCCACCACGGATCCAGAATAAACACATAATCCGCTTCTGTCAGATTAAGCCCCACACCACCCGCTTTTATAGAAATCAGAAAGATGCGTGTTTCCGAGTCGTTCTTAAATTGATTCACAGCAGCTTCTCTGTCTTTCGTGCTTCCATCAAGGTAAGCGTATTTCGTTTTCTTGCGGTCGAAATGGTGGCGGAAAATATCCAAATGCTTCACAAACTGCGAGAAGATCAAGATCTTGCTATCTTGCGTAGGTACCGACTCCAACATCTCCAGTACCGCATCGAATTTTCCGGAGCCATCGGCGTATTCCTGATCTACCATGTGCGGATGATTGGCCAGCTGCCGCAATTTCATCAATCCCTGCAATAAGGTCATCTGACTGTTTTCGCCTGCGACAGGTCCATCCAATAAGACATTGCGATAAGCAGATTTCGTGCTATCATACAGCTCCGCCTGCTTGTCGTTCATCGCGCAATAAACGATTTGTTCCGTTTTAGAAGGCAGTTCCGTAGCCACCTGATTCTTCGTACGACGCAGGATGAAAGGCTTAATCATGGCTTGCAGGCGCTGCGCACGATCCTCATCTTTCTTCTTTTCGATCGGGATCACAAATTCCTGTTGGAAATAATGGTAATTGCCCAATAATCCGGGATTCGAAAAATGCATCTGTGTCCATAGGTCGGCCACCGAATTTTCAATCGGCGTACCCGTGAGTGCCAAGCGATGTTTGCTGCGCAACGTTTTGATGGCTTTAAAAGATTTGGATCGCGGATTTTTGATGTGCTGACTTTCGTCGAGGATAATGTAATCGAAGAAAAAGGCACTGAACAAGGCTTCATCACTTCTAACCACACCGTAGGTCGTAATCACCAGATCATAGTGTGTAAATGCAAACGAATCTTTGGTGCGTGCATACCCTGTGTGCAGCAGCACACGGAGTTTGGGAGCAAAACGAGCGGCTTCCTTCTGCCAGTTGTACAATAGGGAAGTGGGCAAAATCAGCAACGAGGTAACCGCATGCTCGCCTTCGGCGCGGTTTTCTTTCTGCCGTTGCAGCAGAGCAATGGTTTGCACCGTCTTTCCAAGTCCCATATCATCCGCCAGAATACCGCCAAAGCGGTATTGCTGCAAGAAGTGAAACCAGTTGTAACCTGCTTGCTGATAGGCACGCAATTGTCCTTTGAAATGCAAAGGCGGCGGCATCTGCTCAATCTCTTCAAACGAGTTTAGTTTCTCCAGCTTGCGCTGGAAGGAGACCATCGTATGCTCGCTGATGTCTTGGAGAATACCGACATGCATTCTATTCAGTTTCAATCCATCGGTGGAGTTGGAGAAATGAAATAGGTGCTCGTACTGCGCAAACCATGCTTCGGGAATGACAGCAATCTCCCCGTTTGGCAATACAAATTCATGAATCCTATTTAGGATATGGTCGCGCAATTGCACAAAAGGTATTTTGTATGGGCCAAACGAAACAAAAGCTTGAAGATCAAACCAGTCATTGTTTTCTTCCACCGTCATGTCTATGCTAGCTAAACCCAAAAAGAAGCGTTTGGCGCCGGTCTGTTGCGCTACCACAAACCCCAATTCTTCTAACTGTTCAACATGCTTATTCAGCCACTCGAAAATCGAAAAGCTGTGTTCGCTCGAAGAGGCGGCTACGCCGAATGAGCCGAAGAGGCGATCTTTGGATTGCAAGCCCAATTCGATCAGTGTAGCTTCTTGCTTTTGTTCCCATTTCACGGATCGTTTGATCCGGGTGAAAGTATACGCATCCTGCGCTTCATCGTGCTGCAATCGTACCGTGATCGGGCGCTCAATGCTTGGTGGAAACGTATAGTCGCCGTAGCGAAAGCTCAACTCTATTTGCGGTGCTTGCCCTTCGGCGTAGCGAATAGTCAAGATCGGCACCGCATTTTCTTTCATGGTTTTGATCTCGAAACCTTCGGCGTAGACATTGTGGCGCTCGATCAAGTTCGAGACGAAAGTTTCAAAATATTTCTTCTCGGTGTTGCGCGGCACCGATATAAAACGCTTTTGCAAGAATGGACTGAGCTTTTTGCCGTCCAGCGGCTGATCGAAATGATACAATGTACCTTCGAGTAATAGCCAAGCCTGCTCTTGTATAATGACATTCGCGTCCTTATACATGAACTCCATGCGGTGCCCTTGGTATTTGATCGTCGGGAAATAGCGTGTTTCCTCTTCATTTCTTCTAAAATGAAATAGGATAGAAGCGGGCTCTTGCGCGATCTCCAATCTGGTTTCGGCCGGATAACCATCTTTTTTGCTCATCAGAAAGAGCGGACGGCCTTGCAGTTGATCAATTACCTTGAGCAAACGTTGTTCGATCTTTGGGCGAACAAACTGATATATTTTTTGGTCAAATATTTTGGTGAAATAATCTGCCGGACGGATCGGTTTTTTGTGATACCGCTTGATGATATGCGTTTGCTCGACTTCATCGAGCAAGCGAATCATCTCCATATCTGCTTCAGACAATCCTGCCGCGTACTCAGCTGCCGTATTCGTAAAAATCCTTTTGTAAGTGAGTGACAGCGATCCATTGCTATTAAGCTGCACCACATGCGGCTCGATAAGGTAGCCCAAGTAAGGGTGCTCCCCCAAGGAGTAAATTAAACGAAAAGGAAGAGTGGAATCAACTTGCTGCATGAAATGATTGTAGTGCTGTCTCGCAAAAAAGACCACTAATATACCATTCTCTCGCTAAAGTTTAAAATTCACCCTGAAATACCCATTTGGCAGGGCCGTGTAAAAACACATTGGTAAAGGAATCTCCATGTTTGTCGAAGGCGATGTGTAATTGGCCTCCCAACACACGAATGGCGATCTCTTGATGTCCTTCACGTTCTTCTTGCAAGGCAATGGCCATGGCTGCGGCTGTAGCGCCAGTACCACAAGCAAATGTTTCATCTTCCACACCGCGCTCAAAGGTGCGGCAGAAATAAGCATCTTCTCTTTCTTTTTCGATAAAGTTCACATTAATGCCATCCGCTTTGTAAGTGGCATTATTTCGGATCGCACCACCTACGGCGAACACATTTAGCTCCGGCAATCCGGCTACAAATTCTACGTAGTGTGGTGATCCCGTTTGCAAGATATAAGCTTCGCCATCACGCGAGAAGGTGTTCACGTCGATCATGCCAAGTTGTACTTGCTCGGCTTGGATATTGGCATGATGAACACCGTCAACTGCCATAAAGACAGTATCTTGCTCTATTACGCCAAGATCACGTGCGAAAGCGACAATGCATCGCCCACCATTACCACACATAGAACCTTTCTGGCCGTCGGCGTTGTAATAGACCATATCGAAATCAGACGAAATTCCAGAATTTTTTGTATGCTCCAACAACATTAGGCCATCGGCACCAATACCAAAACGACGATCACACATTTTGGCCACCAAATCGTGGTTATAATGGTCGAAATCATTATTTCGGTTATCGATCAAGATAAAATCGTTGCCCGCGCCTTGATATTTAGAGAATGCAATTTTTCTGCTCATGTCCTTTAAAATATGCTACAAATTTAATAATCTTGTTACAAAAGAGACCAATATGGTTAAATCTTGTTAAAAACCTGCTTTAAGCGTTTTTGATTAACATTATTTAACTGACAAAACTTGTACCAGCAGGCCGCATGGTATTACATTTGACTTAATCAAAGCAGCACCGGTTAGTAGCGGTGTTTATTTATGTTTCAACAATTAAAATCATTATGAAAAAAATAGGAGCAACATTATTGGTAGCGGCGATAGGAGGAGCTATCGCATTGGGGGGCTATAAGCTCTTCGAGAATCGGCAGCTGGATCGGATGACCTTCGAAGAACAACAGAAAGTTTTTTATGCGAATAATCCTGGTGCAGAAATCATGTCCTCTACCGGAAACCCAGATTTTACACAAGCAGCTGCGGCCGTGACACCGGGTGTTGTACATATTACGGTGACGTCTACAGCGCGTGGTTCACAACGTGGCGGTGGTGAACCGTTTGATCTTTTCGAGGAATTTTTCGGCATGCCGCAACAACGCCGACAACAACAGCCACGCCAATCTACCGGATCGGGATCAGGGGTGATTATCTCGCCAGACGGTTATATCGTGACGAATAATCACGTGGTGCAGGATGCAGACAAGATCGAAGTAAAATTGACTGATAAACGGACTTTTGAAGCTAAAGTAATTGGTCGTGATGCGAATACGGATTTAGCGTTGATCAAAGTAAGTGGCACCAATTTGCCTATTGTGAAACTAGGCGACTCGGATAATGTACAAGTAGGCGAGTGGGTGTTGGCAGTTGGTTATCCGCTTGGTTTAGAATCTACCGTTACGGCAGGTATTGTGAGTGCAAAAGGCCGTCAGATCGGGATTTTAGGAGAATCTCAGCAACAGCAACAACAACAGCAGCGTCAACGCGGATTTGGTAATCCGCAGGAACAGCAAGAGCAGATGGTTAATACCGCAATCGAATCCTTTATCCAAACGGATGCGGTTATCAATCGCGGTAATAGCGGTGGTGCCTTGGTGAATGCACGTGGTGAGCTGGTCGCGATCAACTCGGCGATTGCATCTCCTACGGGTGTGTATGCTGGTTATGGTTTTGCTATTCCCATCAACTTGGCCAAAAAAGTATTGGATGATTTCAAAGAATTTGGTAGTGTAAAACGCGGTTATGTAGGCGTTACTTTTACAGAAATTAATGCGGCTACGCGGGCAGAATTCGGTATTGACGATGTTTCTGGATTATATGTGAGAGATGTGGTGAAAGGCGGCGCTGCGGAAGGTGCAGGCATCAAAGCTGGTGACGTGTTGACGAAAATTGAAGGACGTACGATCGAGTCAACGCCCGATTTACAGGAGCGCGTGGCGAGACTTCGTCCAGGCGATAAAGTGAAACTGACGTACAAACGCGACAACAAAGAAAAAGAGGTTTCAGTTACTTTAAAAGGCGAAGAAACTAAAACAGCGGCAGAAGAGAAAGGCGGTTCAGTGAGTGGTGCAGAGATCTTTAACAAACTGGGCGCTAGCTTTGTGCCTGCTACCGACGCGAAGAAAAAAGAATTGGGTGTCAATTCTGGCGTAACCATCGCGCAGGTACACCGTGGTGGATTGTTTGAGTACTTTGGTTATGAGTCTGGTTTGGTGATTACCGAGATCAATGGTAAACCAGTAAACAATGTAGACGATGTAGAAAGTGCTTTGTCCAACACGCGTAGAAATATGATTAACATCGTGGCGGTGCCACGTAGAGGAAGCATTCGTGAAATGAATGTGCCCTTGCAACGATAAAAAGTAGATAGTTTCCATCCCAATGGAAGAGCCTCCCCAATTGGGGAGGCTTTCTTGTTTTTAGATAAATCGGGCTATTGCGGCAGCGGAATTATAATATCTCCGCATAATGTAGTAATTTCGATCACCCACAAAATGGACTAGCAATACATGAAGATATTAATGGTATGCTTGGGTAATATTTGCCGTTCGCCGCTGGCGCATGGCATTATGCAAGCATTGATACATAAAGAAGGATTAGACTGGCAGGTAGATTCAGCCGGTACGGGCGATTGGCACGTGGGCCAAGCACCAGACAGACGCTCCATCGCGACAGCAAAAAGCTATGGAATTGATATATCTAAGCAGCAGGCGCAATGGTTTCAAGCAGATATGTTTGACAAATTCGATAAGATTCTCGTGATGGATCGGCAGAATTACCGCGACGTGATTGGCCAAGCTAAAACCGATGAACAACGCGAAAAAGTGACGTTATTCTTACCAGAAGGCGAAGTGCCAGATCCGTATTTTGATGATACGATGTTTGAGCCTGTGTATGATATGATTGATGTGCAGGCAAAAGTTTTATTGAAAACTTGGCAATCCGAAAGAGAGGAGGACAAAGTATGAACGCCGGAGAAGTAAATAAGAAATGGGCAAATCTGCAACAGGTACTTGCCGAGCAGTTTGATATGGATATTCCCGACCTCAAGGTAATGTTGTTCCTTATCGGCGTCCAAGAACTTGGGAAAGGTCCGCAGGAATTCTCGAAGAGACAGAAAGAAGAGTTGATGCATATCGCTAACTGCCGTTTGTTTAGTTCCATGGGCTTTTATGAGTTGCAGGGCTTGGACGAAGAAGGTTGGCCGCACTGGGAACTGGTGAAGCCGATCCCCAATTACACGCTCATGGAGCAAGAATTAATTATCAAATCATTAATCATAGATTATTTTGAAGATGCACAGGTTATATAAGTTCGCAGTACTACTAGTTTGCGCGCTATTGCTAAGCAACAGCGTCACATATGCGCAATCACCTACTCACTACTATGTAGAGATCAAAACAGGCAAGGGCGATGCTATCTTAAAATTATACAACGAAACGCCTTTGCATCGCGATAATATGGTGCGATTAGTTCGTGCGAATTTTTATGATTCGTTGTTGTTTCATCGCGTGATCAATCAGTTTATGATACAAGGAGGTGATCCGGGGTCTAAGTTTGCGGTAGATAAACAAAGTTTGGGAGAAGGCGGACCAGGTTTTGATGTGCCAGCAGAAATCCAAGAGCAGCTGATTCACAAAAAAGGTACGATTGGCGCTGCGCGCGATAATAATCCAGAAAAGAAATCTTCGGGGTCACAATTCTATCTGGTGCAAGGCAAGAAGTATTCCGATGCCGGATTAGATTCCTTAGAAACCATGCGGTTGAAGAAAAAGCTCACACCACAACAACGCGAAACGTATACCACTATGGGCGGCGTGCCACATTTGGATGGCGAGTACACGGTGTACGGTGAAATCATTGATGGATTGGATGTAGTTGATGGAATTGCCAAGGTAGAAACCGACGGGCGCGATCGCCCTGTTGCGAATGAACGGATGTCTATGCGTACGCTAACGCGTGATGAAGCCTTGAAAATCGAATTAGGAGCAGTGCCAAAGCGCGGCTTTTTCGCTAGTATATTCTCTAAAGCACCTGCACAAGAATACGTGCTAACACCGAGCAAAAAATAATTCATGAAAATCATCACCTATAACGTCAACGGGATACGTGCAGCGCTCAAAAAGGGCTGGTTAGATTGGTTGAAAACAGCTGCGCCGGATGTAATCTGTATTCAGGAAATCAAAGCGACACCCGATCAGGTACCCGAATTGGTTTATCTGGAACAAATGGGATACGAACATTATTGGTATCCGGCACAGAAGAAAGGCTATAGCGGCACGGCGATCTTCACACGCCGAACACCAAAGCAGGTCGTCTATGGTTGTGGGCACGAGGATTATGATTTTGAAGGCCGCATGATCCGCCTAGATTTTGAAGAGCTTTCGGTGATGAGCGTATATTTCCCTTCGGGAACGACAGGCGATATTCGTCAAACGTTTAAATACCGCTTTCTGGATGATTTTCAGGCGTACAGCAACAAACTGATCGAAGAACAACCCAAGCTCGTAGTTTGTGGAGATTTCAATATCTGTCATCGCGCGATCGACATTCACAACCCCAAGTCAAACGCCAATTCTTCGGGTTTCTTGCCAGAAGAACGGGAATGGATGGAGCAGTATTTAGAATCTGGTTTCATCGATTCGTTTCGCCATCTCAACCCCGAGCCACACAATTATACCTGGTGGAGCTACCGCGCTGGTGCGCGCGGCAAAAACTTAGGCTGGCGCATCGATTACAATATGGTATCCAAAGCGTTGGAAAATCAGATTGTAAGCTCCAGCATTATACCCGAGGCAGTGCACTCAGATCATTGTCCGACTGTGGTGGAATTGGCGCTGTAACAGCCGTCAATTCCATCTCAAAAAGCGAAGCGATATGGCCTTTTAGCTTTGCTTTCACTTCTTCCATATCTAGTGCATAGCCGAGCTCGCGCTGCATAGAAGTCACATCTTTATCGTCGATGCCGCAAGGCACAATGTGGTTGAAATAATTCAGATCTGCATTCACATTGAACGCGAAACCGTGCATCGTCACCCAGCGTGAAGCACGTACGCCCATCGCGCAGATCTTGCGCGCACGCTCGTTGTCGGCATCGATCCACACGCCGGTAAAACCGGGATATCTGCCGGCTGCAATGCCATAATCGGCCAACGTCAGAATCACCGCTTCTTCCAGTACGCGCAAATACCGATGAATATCGGTAAAAAAATTATCTAGATCCAGAATCGGATATCCGACGATCTGTCCCGGTCCGTGGTACGTGATATCGCCACCACGGTTGATCTTATAAAAAGTCGCCTGATGCTTTTGCAGTCCTTCCTCGTCCAACAACAGATATTCCAAATGGCCGCTTTTCCCCAGCGTGTAGACGTGCGGATGTTCGGTGAAGATCAGGTAATTGGGCGTTGGGTTTTCTGTATTTTGTGTACGATTCTGTAGTTTGGCATCTAGCACATGGTTGAACACCGATTCTTGCCGATCCCAAGCTTCTTGGTAATCCACCAAACCCCAATCGATAAATTGCGTCTGTTTGTTTTGCATGACCTTTAGTTTTTCGACCGTATCAACTATTTAGTACAACAAATTGTTGTGAGGGTAGCGTGCCAGATGAAGTTCAGAAACCATTTCATAGAGTTTCTCGCGAAACTCTTCGACATTCACTTTGTCCGTAGCCGACACAAAAATAGCTGGCGCAGCGTGGCGACCCATCCAAGAGTTCTTAAAGTCATCCAAGGTTACCTTGATCTCTTCGCCATCCTCATCTTGTTCTACCGCGGGCTTATAGGCATCTATCTTGTTGAAAACCGTCAAAATTGGTTTGTCTAATGCGTCCAAATCTTTCAGCGTATCGTTCACAGCACGGATGTGATCTTCGAAGCTATGATGTGATATATCTACTACGTGGATCAAAATATCCGCCTCGCGTACCTCATCCAAAGTCGATTTGAAACATTCTACCAAATGGTGGGGTAGTTTTCGGATAAATCCAACCGTATCCGACAGCAAGAAAGGCAGGTTTTCGATCACGACCTTGCGTACGGTGGTATCCAACGTCGCAAATAGTTTATTTTCGATCAACACATCCGACTTAGATAACAAGTTCATGATCGTCGATTTACCCACGTTCGTGTAACCCACTAAGGCTAAGCGAATCAGTTCGCCGCGGTTCTTGCGCTGCGTTTCGTTCTGCTTATCAATGTGCTGTAAGCGCTCTTTGAATAAGGAAATCTTATTCAAAATCATCCGACGGTCACTCTCGATTTGGCTCTCACCGGGACCACGCATACCAATACCACCACGTTGGCGCTCCAAGTGAGTCCACATGCGGGTTAGTCGTGGCAATAAGTATTGTAATTGCGCCAATTCTACTTGCGTTTTCGCCTGAGCGGTCTTCGCATGGTTGGCAAAAATATCCAAGATCAGGTTGGATCTGTCCAATACCTTGATCTCAAATTCCTTCTCTATATTTCGCAGTTGCGATGGCGAAAGCTCATCGTCGAACACGACCATGTCAATTTCTTCTGCCTTGATGAATGCTTTGATTTCGTCCAACTTTCCCGATCCAACAAATGTTGCCCGATCTGGCTTGGTTAATTTTTGCGTGAAAACGCCTTTTACAATACCACCCGCCGTCTGTACCAGAAAATCCAACTCACCCAAGTATTCCTTGGCGGTTTCGTCCGAAACGCCCTGCGGAATCACACTGACTAAAATAGCCGTTTCTTGCTTCGCTGCGGTATCGTATATTTTTGGTTCTTTTCCCATTAAAAATCTCTCTCTTATTTATTGTAAAGTACAAATATACGTGTTTTTAAGAGATTTTGTCCCACGCGATAGCTGGGCTTTTGTGGGTGAGTTTCTGAAGGAATAGCTGATGTTCTGGACGTTGTAGTTCGGGATCTTGCAAGAAAATGTCGATCACCGTTTCCCGTACTTCGGTCAGCAGTGCTTGATCGGTGCTGAGGTTAGCAATTTTCATTTCCAAAATACCGGATTGTTGAGTGCCAGAAATATCGCCGGGTCCGCGCAATTGGAGGTCGACTTCGGCAATTTTGAATCCATCATTGGTTTCCACCATCGTTTCCAAGCGCTTTCTGCCGTCTTTGCTCAGCTTGTTGCTCGACATCAGAATACAGAAAGATTGCTCTGCACCGCGACCGACACGGCCGCGCAACTGATGTAGTTGCGAAAGGCCGAAGCGTTCGGCATTTTCAATGATCATCACGGATGCGTTGGGCACATTAACGCCGACTTCAATTACGGTGGTGGCCACCATGATCTGTGTTTCGCCCTTTACAAAGCGTTGCATCTCAAAATTCTTGTCCTTCACCGGCATTTTGCCGTGTACGACGCTAATGCGGTAGTTGGGCAATGGAAACTCGCGCATCAGCGATTCCAATCCGGCCTCCAGATTTAGTAAATCCAGCTTTTCGCTTTCCTTAATGAGTGGATAAACGATATAGATTTGCCGACCTTTCTGGATTTCTTCGCGCATAAAACCAAAAGCGCGCAAGCGCTGGTTTTCGAAAAAATGCACGGTTTTGATCGGTTTTCGCCCTGCCGGCAATTCATCAATCGCCGAAATGTCCAGATCGCCATACATCGTCATGGCCAAGGTGCGCGGAATCGGCGTAGCCGTCATCACCAGCATATGCGGCGGAATGGTGTTTTTCCGCCAGAGTTTGGCGCGCTGTTCCACGCCAAAGCGGTGTTGCTCATCGATCACGACGAAGCCAATGTTTTTGAAACGTACTTTGTCTTCGATCAAGGCATGTGTACCGATCAGAATATCCAGACTGCCGTCTTCTAATTGTTCATGAATGCGACGACGTTCTTTGGTCGACGTAGATCCCGTTAGCAAGGCCACCTGACACAAATCTTCACCGAGTAATTCCTTCACGCCGTGATAATGTTGTGTCGCCAAAATTTCTGTGGGCGCCATCATGCAGGCCTGAAATCCATTGTCGATCGCCAACAACATCGCCATAAGCGCGACCACCGTCTTGCCAGAGCCAACATCGCCTTGTACCAAGCGATTCATTTGTGCGCCGGTATTGGTGTCAATACGGATTTCTTTCATCACGCGTTTCTGCGCGTTGGTGAGCGGAAAGGGCAACCTCGTGTTGAAAAAGGTGTTGAAATGATCGCCTACTTGCGTAAACCGGTGACCACGGTATTTTTTGGTGTTGAGCTGTTTATTGCGCAGCAAGCGCAACTGCAACCAGAATAATTCGTCGAATTTGAGCCGACGCGACGCGGTTTCATACGCTGTTTGATCGGTCGGGAAATGAATGCTCAATATGGCTTCGCGAGCCGCAATTAGACGATGTTTCTGCCGCAAATCTGCGGGCAGATCATCTTCCCAATTCGGTAATACCGTTTCTAAGGCTTGAGCCACCAACTTCTGCAAACCTTTTGTATCCAGATTGAATTTCTTCAGTTTTTCGGTAGAAGTGTAGACCGGTTGCAAGGTTTGGTTGCCGATTTTTTTCTCAGAAGATTGGTACAATTCCATTTCTGGATGCGTGAATGAAAGTGCACCATTAAATGAGGTCGGCTTGCCGTACATGATATACACGGCGTTGAGCTGTAGCGTTTTCTTAAGCCAAGCGAGCTGCTGAAACCAAACCAATTCGACCGTTCCGGTTTCGTCTTTGAGCAATCCGACCAAGCGCTTCGCGCGCTTTTCGCCAACCTCTTGCAGGCGAATCAGTCGGCCCAACACCTGTGCGCCTAATAACGAAGAATCCAGTTGCCGGATTTTGAAAAATTGTGTACGATCGACGTAGCGGAATGGATATAGCTGTAGCATGTCGCCGATCGTGAAAATCTGCAACTCTTTTTTCAAGACGTCGGCTTTTTGTGGGCCGACGCCTTTAAGATATTCTATGGGAGTTATCGCTGTCAATACAGCCATATCGGGAAATCAGATTTTTAAGAGCCTTTTTTCCAGGCGATGACGGAGATCTCGACGTTTACGTTTTTGGGCAAAGTCTTCACAGCTACGGTTTCGCGCGCAGGCTGGTTTTCCGCAAAGTACTGTGCATATACCTCGTTGATTGTCGCAAAGTCGTCCATATTGCTAATGAAGATAGACGTTTTGACCACATCGTTGAAGCTGTATCCAGCATGCGTAAGAATAGCAGATACATTTTTGAGCACTTGATGCGTTTCATCGGCAATTCCGGTCGCTACCAATTGCATGGTTTCTGGTAAGAATGCAATCTGGCCAGAAACGTACAAGGTGTCTCCGGCTTGCACCGCTTGATTGTAAGGGCCAATGGCTTTTGGTGCTGCTTCTGTATTAAATATCTTCTTTTCAGACATGGGATATAACGTGTAATGATGTAAATATGTTGTGCTGTTCGTATGCGTACAGCTAATGTACGACACAGCAGCAAAAATCTAAAATTTAATTGCCGATGACCTTGATGGACAATTCTTTTTTTTGAGAGATAAAATTGTAGTTTTGCTTGTTATGAACTTTTTGAATATGAGGCAACGAATTGGTTTTTTATGTGTAGGATTAGTGATGATGTTTGTTTTGTTTTCTTGCGGTAGCAAGAATCGGCGAAGCAAAGTATTGGTAAAACCAAATACCGAAGTAACAGGCGTAGCGCAGGGCAAACCGGAGCTAGAAGGGCCAAAGGAGGCTGAGGTAGCACAGACATCTCGTGCCGCAGAAGTCGTAAAAGCGACGAAAGTAGCCGAGAAAGAAGTTCCGCAACCGATACGTGCGCAGCTGCCAGAAGTTCGTCGCGAATTTCGCGCAGCGTGGATCGCTACGGTAGCCAATATCAACTGGCCATCGAAAAACAACCTATCGACAGAGCAGCAGAAACAAGAAGCAATCACGCTTTTGAATCTGTTACAAGAGAATAATTTTAATGCGGTGATCTTCCAAGTAAGACCATCTGCAGATGCATTATATAATTCATCATTGGAGCCTTGGTCTTATTTCCTAACGGGCGAAACGGGTCGCAAACCGTATCCGTATTACGATCCTTTGGAGTTTTGGGTAGAAGAAGCGCATAAGCGCGGTTTGGAATTACATGTTTGGCTCAATCCATATCGGGCACATCATAGTTCCGGTGGTGGTGTGGGAAGCGCGTCGCTTGTGAAGAAATTTCCACAAAATGTGGTTCGTTTAAAAAACGGCATGTACTGGTTTGATCCAGCGGATCAAACCACACAAGATCATGCTTCGATGGTGGTACGTGATATTGTAAAACGCTATGATATTGATGGCGTGCATTTCGATGATTATTTTTACCCGTATGCATCCTATAATGGAGGCGCTGACTTTCCAGATAATACCTCGTGGAATGCCTACCGCCAACGCGGCGGCAATCTCTCGCGTCCCGACTGGCGTCGCGATCAAGTAAACCGCTTCATCAAGCGCGTTTACGGAGAGATCAAAGCCGAAAAGAAGCATGTTAAATTTGGATTGAGTCCGTTTGGAATCTGGAAACCGGGATATCCATCAGGAATTACCGGATCATCTCAATACGATGAATTGTACGCCGATGCCAAATTGTGGTTAAACGAAGGTTGGGTAGATTATTTTGCGCCACAATTGTATTGGGCGATCGATCCTCCGCGTCAAAGCTTTCCCGCTTTATTGCGTTGGTGGCAATCGGAGAACAAGCACAATCGCCACCTTTGGCCGGGCTTAAACACCGTGGAAGTGCGTACGGCAGATCGCCCGACAGAAATCGTTCGCCAAGTAGAATTGACGCGTCAAATAGTGCCGAATAGCCAAGGCGTTATTCACTGGAGTATTGCCGGCTTGACCAAAAGTCCGGCAATGGTGCAAGCATTAGTCAATGGGCCGTACAAGGAGAAAGCTTTGGTGCCTGCCTCACCTTGGTTGCAAACCACGCCGTTGATCACGCCAACCTTGTTACTCACGAAAGAAAAAACAGGCGCTGTGTTTGCCAAATGGCTGCATCGCTCGCCAGAAGACGTCAATCACTGGGTAGTATATGTCAAGTACGGTGAGAATTGGGAATATACGATCTACGATCGGGATATTACATCGACCGAATTTTCGCCCAATAAGCAGGGAGCTAAGTTGCGCGGCGTAGGGGTACAAGCTATAGATCGATTAGGCAATGCGAGTGATTATCTCGCGTACGACGTGAAATAGCGGCTTTGCAATAGCGGTTTGTGCTGCACTTTAAGAAGTTGATTTTTTTGAATAGATTTATAAAAAACAAAAGTTGATATGATCTACGCTCGACTTATTATCATCTTCCTATTAAGTGGTCTCTATCAAGTAAGCTGTTCTTCTGGCGCTAGCAAACGCGCAGAATCTTCGGTGACACCGACAGATTCGGTGACGCAGGAAGTGCCACAAATTCTGACGGGTGCCGATCAGGCAGCGAAATATCTGCGTTTAGTAAAAGGGAAGAAAGTGGGCGTGATGGCCAATCAGACTTCGATCGTCGGAGATACGAGTACACATCTGGTCGATTATTTATTAGCCGAAGATGTCGACGTGAAGTTTGTATTTGCACCCGAGCATGGCTTTCGTGGGCAAGTAGAGCGTGGCGAAAAAGTTGACAATGAGGTAGACGCCAAAACGGGCATTCCGTTGCCGACTTTGTACGGTGGCAACGACAAGCAGGATGAGATTGTGCAATCTATCGACGTGATGATCTTTGATCTGCAAGATGTGGGTGCACGATTCTATACCTACATTACTTCGTTGCATCGCGTGATGGAGCTTTGTGCCAAACACAATAAGCCACTCATCGTTCTAGATCGCCCGAACCCATGTGGCGATCAAGTAGATGGACCAGTCCGATCGGATGATCGTTTTAAAGCCAATATTTCCTTTCATAAAATTGCGATGGTGCATGGCCTTACTATTGGAGAGCTGGCGCAAATGATTAATGGAGAACGCTGGCTCGAAGAAGGCCGCACTTGTGAGCTACATATTATTCCTGTTCAACATTATACGCACGCTACACGCTATGTGTTGCCCGTGGTGCCATCTCCAAGTTTACCAAACGATGTCTCTGTGCGGCTATATTCTTCTTTGTGTTTATTTGAGGCTACCGATTTTTCTATCGGCCGAGGCACTGATTGGCCTTTTCAGGTTGTCGGATATCCAGACCCTGTGTTTGGAGATTTTAAATTTACACCTGGCGAAAAATCGGGTATGGCCAAGCACGTGGAAGGCAAAGGGCAGCTAAATTACGGATTGGATCTGCGCGGTATAGATCCCGATCAACAGCAGTTTACGTTGCATTACCTATTAGATTTTTACCAGAAAATGCCGGATAAGAAAAGATTTTTCACCCGTTCGGATTTCTTCGACAAGCTGGCGGGTACCGATCAATTGCGGCAGCAAATCATCGCTGGTATGACGGAATCGGAAATCAGGAATTCGTGGAAGGAAGAATTGACGACTTATAAAACAATGCGCAAGAAGTACTTGCTATATCCAGATTTTGAATAAAGTAAAAACAGACATTTACCAGCACTCTATTTATCCTATTATGATCATCAGAACGACCGAAAAAGAATCGAATCACCAAGGGTTGGATAAAATGTCGACCACCGAATTGTTGACTAATATCAACCAAGAAGATCATTCCGTGCCCGATGCGGTAGCATTGGCCATTCCAGCTATTGAGAAGTTAGTAGATATTACCGCTGATCGGATGAAAGCTGGTGGACGCCTTTTTTACATTGGAGCTGGCACGAGCGGTCGCTTAGGTGTGGTCGACGCTTCTGAATGTCCGCCCACGTTTGGTGTGCCAGCCGATTGGGTGATGGGATTGATTGCAGGTGGCGATACCGCGATTCGCAAAGCGGTCGAAAATGCAGAAGATGACGCGGAGCAAGCTTGGAAAGATCTGGAAGCGTATGACATTAATTCGAAAGATGTCATAGTCGGCATAGCCGCGTCAGGAACGACGCCTTATGTCATTGGCGGATTAGCGCGCGCAAACGCAGCTGGTTTGGCAACAGGCTGTATTGTGTGTAATGCGGGATCGCCTATTGCGACAGCAGCGCAATATCCGGTAGAAGTGGTGGTAGGCCCTGAATTTGTGACTGGCTCGACACGAATGAAAGCTGGCACTGCACAAAAATTGGTCTTGAATATGTTGAGCACAGCTGTGATGATTAAGCTCGGCCGCGTAAAAGGAAATAAAATGGTGGATATGCAGCTATCCAATCATAAGTTAGTCGCGCGTGCGGTACAGATGGTGATGGATGAAACGGGTGCCAACGAAGCCAGTGCAAAAGCTTACCTAGAAAAGTATGGCAGTGTGCGTGCTGCGGCTACGCATTATGAAGCAGATCTGAAAAACTCTTAACGCCCTAATTTATGTCGCCGATTATCTTATTATGTTTTCTGATTGTGTACTTTGGCGTGCTATTGTCCATTGCGCATTTTACCTCCAGAAAATCTTCTGACAACGCTACTTTCTTTGTGGCTAACCGCAATGCGAAATGGTATATGGTGGCTTTCGGAATGATTGGCACCGCGCTTTCTGGTGTTACCTTTATCTCTGTTCCCGGAGCTGTAGGCGCCAATGATTTCAGTTACTTTCAGTTTGTGCTAGGGAATGCACTCGGCTTTGTGCTGATTGCTTACGTGTTGTTGCCATTGTATTACCGACTTAATCTTACGTCGATCTATACCTATCTGGAAGAGCGGCTGGGACATCGTAGCTACAAAACGGGGGCGATGATCTTTTTGATTTCACGCACCATTGGTTCGGCTTTTCGATTGTATCTGGTCGCGATTATTCTCCAAAAATTTATCTTCGATGCATGGAATGTACCTTTCGTAGTAACGATCGCGATCTGTCTCCTATTGATATGGCTGTACACTAATAAAGGCGGACTGAAAACTATTATCATTACTGATTTATTGCAAACATTCTTTTTGTTGTTGGCGGTTGTGCTGTCTATTTATTTTATGGCCGATGGCTTGGGTTTGTCGGTGTTGGAGGCTTTCGATGCGGTCAAGGAAAGTACGTATTCGCAGATCTTCGTCTGGGAAGACTTTTTAGGTTCGCGCAACCATTTTTGGAAGCATGTGATTGGCGGTGCATTTGTGACGATTGCGATGACCGGATTGGATCAGGATCTTATGCAGAAGAATTTGAGTATGCGCACGATTGGTGAAGCGCAGAAAAATATGCTGACCTTCACGGGTATATTTATCATCATCAACCTATTTTTCCTCTGCGTCGGAGCATTGCTTTACATCTACGCCGCGAAAAATCAGGTGGATCTTTCGGCAATGCGTACGCCAGATTATCTTTATCCAGAGATTGCGCTAAATTATCTGACCGTACTGCCCGGTATTATATTTATGTTGGGACTTACGGCGGCTACATTTGCCACCACAGATTCTGCATTGACGGCCTTGACCACTTCATTCTGTGTAGATTTTCTACAATTTAATAAGAAAGCAGATCCGAATGCCCCACATTTGATTCGCCAACGGAATTACGTACATGCTGGATTTTCAGTCATTATGCTATTGGTGATTATGATCTTCCGGATCGTGAATGATGATTCGGTGGTAAATGCAATTTTCACGGCGGCTGGTTATACGTATGGGCCTTTGTTGGGCTTATTTGCTTTTGGCATATTAACGCGTTTGCGTGTACATGACCAGTTGGTTCCGATCATCAGCGTGATTGCTCCAACCATTATTTATTTAGTCATTAATACAGATTCTCTGTTTGCGCTGGGGAGTTATCAGGTCGGTTTTGAACTCATTATTTATAATGGTTTGCTCACCTTTCTATTGCTATTACTGACTTCTCCGGGTAAGATGCCTGCTGAAAATGAGTTGGTGCAGAAAGTGCCCAGGCGTTAGGCATACTGTTAAAAGAACTTAACTAATGATTGCTTTTTTGCGCAGCTAGTAAAAATCGTTTATGTTTGATCATAGATCTATATTTTGAGTATGCACGATAGCTACAATGAAACCATTGCCTACATCCGTCGGAAGATAGGCGATTTTGTGCCTGAATTTGGTATTGTCCTAGGCACAGGCCTAGGAAAGTTGGCCAATGAAATTGATATCACTCACCAGTTGATGTATTCCAATATTCCCAATTTCCCCATCTCGACCGTAGAGTTTCATACAGGGAAATTGATTTTTGGACAATTAAATGGCCGCAATGTCGTAGCCATGCAGGGTAGATTGCATTATTACGAAGGCTATGATATGCAAGAGATCACTTTCCCGGTGCGTATTATGAAGCTGTTGGGGATTCAGAAATTGTTTCTATCCAATGCTTCCGGGTCTTTAAATCCAGATATCAAAAGAGGAGATCTTGCGATTATCGACGATCATATCAATCTGCTGCCCGATAATCCGCTGCGCGGAGCAAACAATGACGACTTTGGGCCGCGTTTTCCCGATATGAGCCAGCCATATGACGCGGCGATGATCGAGCAAAGCTTATCGATCGCACATAATTTGGGTTACAAGGCACATAAAGCGGTATATGTTGCTGCGCCAGGACCAAACTTAGAAACGCGTGCCGAATATCGGTACATGCGTATTATTGGCGGCGACATTGTCGGGATGAGCACCGTGCCTGAAGTGATCGTAGCGCATCATATGAGTTTGCCCGTTTGTGCGATTTCCGTCGTGACCGACGAAGGGTTTCATGCGAATCTGCATCCAGTTTCTTTGCAAGAGATTGTGGAAGTCGCATCTGATGCGGAGCCCAAATTAACGCGACTGTTAAAAGAACTAATTGTGTTGCAATAAATTGGCGCATAAGATGTATTTTTGTCTCAATTTGCCGGGAATTTACTAAAGATGATCTTGTTGAGGGCGTTTCTATTGTGTGTCGTGTTATGTTGTTTGTCTTTTGTGGCTATTGCACAAGAGCAAGAGTTCAGTTCGGCCCTAGATTCTGCGCGAGCAGCAGAGGATAACAAGCAAGATTCGGTGGTTTTCTCGGCGCGCTTTGTGCGTTATACTACCTTAGCAGCGCTTAAGCAACGCACACAGACTTTTCAGATCGACACCACGCATCACAACTTTCAGTATTATAATAAGCAACTGCAGCCGTGGAATCCTAGTATCAATTTGGGGGCATATGGTTTAGCGACCCGTGATTTATTATTCAATCCCAATAAAAGTATCGGTTTTCAAACGGGATATAATGCGCTAGACCGTTATTTGGTGAAAGCAGACTCTGTGCAATATTACCGTGCGCGAGCTCGGTATTCGGAATTGTATGCCGTTGGTTTTTTCTTTAATGATCAGATCTTTCGGGCAAAGCTAGCACAAAATATTCACTCTCGTCTCAACATCGGGGCCGAATATAATGCGGCCAACACGGATGGTTTTTATCAGAATCAACAATATAGTGACCGAAAAGGAAGCGTATTCTCTTGGTATGAATCACCTAGTTTGCGATACAACCTCTTGACGAATTTTACGTTTAATACGTTGGATGCCTCAGAAAATGGTTCTATTGTGAATGATGAGGTATTCTCCAATAATCCAGAAAGTAGAGGGTCCTTAAGTGAAATTCCTAATCTTCGGGGTGCGAATGCGGATCGTCCGCGGACGAAGTGGAAGGATGTCGGTTTTTTTATGCGGCAATCGCTTTATGTTGGCCGTATTGATACGATCAATAAAAATCTTCCAGAGATGGAAATCCGGCCTACCAATGTCATGGCGCATAATCTCTATTTGCAAAATCGGCGTTATATGTTTTACAAGAACGAAGCTGATGCCAATGGGATATTTCCACTCAACAACTTGGTGCAGGTAGGAGATACTACTAGAGTAACCACATTGACGAATGAATTTACGTATAGTTTCTTTCTGCGTAGTCCATCATTAGCCAACGAAATTAAGTTGGATTTGGGCTTTCAGAATGATTTGATTTGGTATGGGGAAGATAGGCAACGCGACTCTAATAATATCGCGCTATTGCAAGATACCATCTATCGAACAACGTTTCAAAATAGTATGATCAAGGGCCGTTTAGGTTATCAGTTCTCGGATCGCGTAGATGTAAGCTTGGGTGTAAACCAAATTGTATTGGGGGAGAATTTTGGAGATTTTCTCTACGAAGCACAAGCTAATATTTCCGGAGGGGATAATTTGGGTCATATCCAATTAGGCGCCTATACGCAAAGTAAATCTCCAGAAATGATTTTTCAGCGAGCCAACTTGTCGTACCATCAATGGCGCCCTGAAGAAACTAATTTTAGTAACACAAGAACGCAGAATCTCTCGTTTTCCTATGTGAACCCGAAGTTACGCTTCTCTGGTAAGGCCGAGTATTTTCTAATGGATGGATTTCTCTATTTCAGAGAAGTGGCTAATCCGCAAGACGATCCTGCTTTTAGTCGTGTTATTGAGCCGGCGCAGCATGGAGCACTAAATTTGTTGAAGCTAACAGTGACACAAAATTTTAGCTTTAGAAAATTTCATTTGGACAATAGAGCGGTTTATCAAAAATCGGATGCCATGGACGTACTGGCTATCCCAGAATTATACACGTGGCATAGCTTTTACTATGCCGACGTACTTAGTGAGGTGTTAGATTTTAGATTAGGATTGGATGCTCGCTTCAACACGCCATTTCGAAATCCTTCGTATGCATTAAATGCGGGTCAGTTTTACAACGACAACGCGGATATCGAATTCTCAACTTATCCGATTTTCGATATTTGGGCTACGGCCAATATCAAACGCGTAAATTTATTCTTAAGTTATAATTTCGTAAACCAACATATTGCACCGAATGGATTCTACACCGTTAGAAGATATCCGATGCAAGATGCCAACATCCGCTTTGGATTATCGTGGAAATTCTACGATTAATTTATTAAACCTCAATCAATTTATGCTATAAGATGGTTTAACCATGGTGTACACCACGACATCAGGTTATAAATTAATATGCGTACTTTTGTAGTGAAATGGGTAAAATTCAGAACATAGTTTCAAGTATTTCAAAAAAATCAAAAGAAAAATTGGTATTTAATCATATTCACTTGTTTATTCTAGGCGAACATGGAGGAGATGCCGTGCGAAATACATTGGCCACTATTATTCCCGGTCTTCTTCTCTTTCACCTCGGATACCTAGATCAAGCCATTATGATTGGCTTGGGGACTTTATTTGCATCGCTTACGGATCTGCCGGGCAATCGTAAGAATAAGTTGCAATCGGCACTGTGGACTATTCCTTTGTTTGGTATTACGGCTTGGATCACGGCAAGTGCGATTACCTTTCCTGTTGTTTTGATCTTGTGGTTGATGATTGCCGCATTTGGTTTCACCATGATTTCCATTTATGGCGGACGCTTCGCTGCGATGGGATTGATGGCCTTGATTTTAGTTACGTTTACCGTTGGCCTTTGGCCAGCAGACCCACTCACCTATGGTCTGTATATTACATTGGGTGTATTTTGGTATTTCCTCATCAGCGTATTACAAGTGCTATTATTCCCCTATCGATCATTGCGCTATGCGATTGCAGATAGCTTTTATCGTATGGCGGTGATGCTAAAAAATAAGGCGCAATTTTATGATGAACGAGTACCACTTGAAAGTGCTTATAAACAATTGGGTAAACGGCATCTGCAAGTGAGTGAGCAGCAGGAAAACGTACGCAATCTACTGCTACGGGAAAAACGGTTGACAGATTCATCATCTGATGCTAGTGAATATTGGATCAAGCAAACTTTGGGCGTCACCGACCTATATGAATTGTTGGCTGCGCTGGATCACGATTACGATGCGATTCGAAAGCTATTGGCGCCATGGCAGGTATTAGAATCTATTCGAACGCTAATACTATTATTGTCTGACGAGGTAGATTTCCTATCGTGGAAAAGTGCGCGCGGCCTGCAAGTGACCAAGCGCCATACGAAGGATGCGGAAATAGAGCAGATTATGCGTACGTTATCCGCAAAACTCGATACGCTCTCTGGTGAAGAGGCGCAGGTGTTGGGAGCCACCATTCGCAATTCCCGTTCTATTATAGCATGCATTCACCGAATCCGATGGGTGCTGGATGGGAAAGATACGCAACAGCCCGTATATGGGCAATATAGTTATTCACGCTACATAGCACGTGCTCCGCGTGGTGTGAGTGCGTTGCGGTATCAGTTTTCCTTTCGTACGGCCGTGTTTCCCTTTGCGCTACGTTTGGCATTGTTATTTGGTATTGGAGGCAGTATCGGATTGCTTTTGCCAGAATATCATTATACCTATTGGATTCTGATTACGTTGGTCGTGGTGGCCAGACCTGGATTTGCCAATACAAATACGCGAAATACCCAGCGAATTATCGGAACGTTAGCGGGCGTCTTATTGGGCTCCATGCTGTTATTACTGATATCGTCTCCAGCTGTTTTATTGTCATTAGCGGTTTGTGGCTTATTTGGATTTTTCTTTTTCAATCGGATCAACTATATGCTCAGCGTGCTATGCCTTACGCCAGGAATTATCATGGCGCTGCATGTATATGAAGGCAATATGGTTGATATACTGGGTAGCCGAATTATCTTTACGTTGATTGGTAGTCTGTTGGCCTTGGCGGGGTGGTTTTTCATTCCGGTACGGCAGAGCAAAGGATTGACAAAATTGGCGGCCGATGTGGTGGATAGAGGAGAAGAGTACCGTAAGGTAGTGCTACAAAAAATTAGCCGACTAGATGTGGATGCCAATGATCTTCGTTTGGCTAGGAAGATGGCGCATGGCGCTTTGGCAGCCTTCTCTTCGGCGATGGATCAATTGCGTCGTGAACCTGGTGCCAAACGCCGGAATTGGCGGCGTTTGTATACGTTTCATTCGCTAGCATATCGCGTCAACTCATTAATGATTGGGTTATCGGTAGCGGCTGCAGAAGTGGGCAACGAACAGGATGCTGCGGCATTGCTACCGCGTACATCTTACTTAGATGCGCTGCATGCAGATTTACAGAAGCTGTCTGGCGAGTTGTAGAAATCTATCTCCTTGATAATCCGTATGATTGGTGTTTTATTGCGTTAATTTGGGTAAATAGTTTTGAAAATCAGATTTTAGGCATATATTTGCACACGCAAACAAGAAGGAGAATTAGCTCAGCTGGTTCAGAGCACCTGCCTTACAAGCAGGGGGTCACTGGTTCGAACCCAGTATTCTCCACCATAGTAAAAAAAGGAGGATTAGCTCAGCTGGTTCAGAGCACCTGCCTTACAAGCAGGGGGTCACTGGTTCGAACCCAGTATCCTCCACTCCAAAAAAAGCATCAAGAAATTGATGCTTTTTACTTTTACCCAGAGCGCATATTTTCTCAGCGCGAAACAACCAAAATCCTAAAATTTATTTCTACCTCTCTGCACAGTCTTTTGGACCATCCTTATTTAACTTTATAAAAGTTTGTAAAAAAATTAAAAAGCTCTTGTTAATTAATTATTAAATTCAATATCTTTGGAGCGTCCTATAAAGACCTTTTTATGAATGCGGCGCAGACATTGGTAATGAAGAATTTATGCTTTGCTAAAATGCAAGCGGTTGCAGATATGGCCGTTCGCACAGGCAAAAGTATACCTAATGTGACCAAGGTTATCAACCAGTTAACTGCGATGGGTATTGTGCTCGAATGCGGTTATGCAGTATCTAGCGGCGGTAGGAGGCCATTACAATACCGACTCAATCATCAAAATCTACCTAATATACTTTCTGTCTCCATTGATCAGTATTATACGAGTGTTGCGATCTACGATTTATCCTTCGAAATTTTAGGAACGGTCACGACTATTCGTAATCCAGTTGCAGATGGCGACGTATGCGTCGCTGCGATCAAAACGATGATTGCCGAGTGGCTAGAAGCGCATGTCGGTCAGCCAATTATGGCCATTGGGCTTACCATCCCTGGCTTTGTGGATTCGGCGACCGGACAAAATCATTCTTACACAGCAGATCATCCTTTATTTAATCTATGCAGAACGATTCAGGATCATTTTGGCATTCAAACTTGGATGGAGAATGATTCGACCGCCATTGCTATTGCTGAGAAGAATTTTGGCGAGGCGCAGCGATCGCAAGATGTCTTGGTCGTCAATCTTAACTGGGGTGTGGGACTGGGCATGATTATCCATGATCGTCTGTTTAAAGGGCATAGCGGTTATGCAGGCGAATTCAGCCATATTCCGCTGTCGGACGAAAATACCTTGTGTTCCTGTGGCAAAAGAGGCTGCCTAGAAGTAGAGGCATCGCTTACTGCTGCGGTAAAATCTGCTAGCCTGCGGCTGAGTCAGGGAGAAATTTCTTCACTGCAAAGCATTTATAGCGCACAGGGAAGCATCCGCGGCGATCAATTGATGGATGCGGCAAATAAGGGCGATCAATTGGCGATGGAATCGCTCAACAAAATAGCTTTTATGCTAGGCAAGGGAGTGGCTACGCTGATCCACATTATCAATCCTGAATATGTCGTGATATCTGGACGCGGGGCGAAGGTGGGGCGTATTTTATTACCGCAGATTCAGAGTGCTTTGATGAAATATAGCATCGATCGACTTTCTAAACACACTAGCTTATTGATTTCGGATTTAAGTCAGGTACAATTACTGGGTGGGGCATGTGTGGCTTTGGATAAAGCAAAATGGAACATCTGAATTCCTATGAAATACTAAATAACAATTAACCATAAATACAAACAACAAATGAGCAAATTTCACAACAAATGTTGCGCTCTACTGCTGCTGCTGCTATCCGTATGCACAACAGTTACGTTCGCACAGCAAGCTGTCAGCGGTCGCGTGACAGGTGCAGATGGTCCACTCGCGGGTGTGACAGTTAATGTGGTAGGGACTAGCCGGGGAACTCAATCGGATACCGACGGAAAGTACAACATTAATGTAGCCGCAGGCGAAGTATTACGCTTTTCGATGATCGGCTTCGTATCGCAAGATTTCACCATCGGTACCAACAGATCAATCAATGTGGTGCTAAGAGAAGAAGCAGGGGAAGTCGGTGAGGTCGTGGTGACCGCAATGGGTATCAAGCGAGAAACCAAAGCTTTGGGTTATGCCGCGACCACGATTTCTGCTAAGGAATTAACGGAAGCTGGAAATACCAACATCGGTTCGGCATTATACGGTAAAGCACCAGGTGTGCAGATCACGACGGCGCCAGGTGGTGCTTCGAGTGCGGTGAACATGCAGATTCGTGGTATCAACTCGTTGAACTATAATCGTCAGCCCTTATTTGTGGTAGATGGTGTGATGATTCGTAATGATCAACAAGGTGGTGCAGCAGGTGTGAACAACACCGGTGGTATTACTAATCCGGGTGGACAGGCGATCTGGAATGATAACAGAATCCGTGGCAACGGTATGTTGGATATCAACCCGAACGATATCGAATCGATGACGATCTTGAAAGGTGCCAGTGCTACGGCATTGTACGGATCGGATGCAGCGAGTGGCGTTATTGTTATTACGACTAAAAAAGGATCTAAAGATCGTGGATTAGGTATCGACTTCAACTACACGGGTTCTATCGAAACGGCTGCTTTCTTACCACGCTTGCAATATGAGTATGGACCGGGATATGATGCGGCAACGAATTTGCAAGCGGGAGCTAACGAAGAAGGTTGGATTACCAATAATCCTTCTTTCCCAGGCGAGCGTCTTTTGAATTACAATGCTTGGGGACAATTTGGCCCTAAATATGATGGTGGCGATGTACGTTGGTGGGATGGCTCCGTGCGTGCCTATTCTCCAAATAAAGGAAACTACGGTGACATCTTTCAAACAGGTCACAACAGCAACTTCAACGTGAGTATCTCTAACCAGACAGAGAAGTTAAACTACCGTTTTTCTGCGACCAACATGGATTACAAAGCCATTGTTCCGGGAAGTAAACAAAACAGAAGTACATTCAACTTGAATAGTAATGTAAAATTACATGAAGACCTTAGTTTGGATGTAGTAGCTTCGTATATCTCTACCAAAACTAATAACCGCCCTGGTTTGATGGGCGATGTATTAGCTTCTTACGGAGGTTTCTTTAGCGGTGCGGAAGATGTAGCCAAGATGCGCGATCAATTGTATCGTACTTCTGATGGCTATAAGTTTTCTACCGTTGGATCTAACCGTCCGGAAGAATTTCCGGTAGCTTATCGTGGTGTAAACTTGTTAAATTACTTCTGGCAACAGAATCGTAATGAATACACCGAGAAGGAAGATCGTTTCTTATCCAGTGCAACGATGAACTGGAAGATTGTCGATAAATTGAACTTGAGAGGACGCCTTGGAACGGATGTAACTTCGTTGAATATCGAAAACAAAGAGCATAATGAGTATGCTACGCGTTTCAATGAAACCAATAGTACCGGTAGGTATGCTGTTTCTAAAGGATTGTATTCCATCGTGTACGGAGACGCATTGTTAACGTACGCCGACAAAATTTCTGACGATGTGGATTTCAGCTTAAGTGGTGGTTTCCAATCTCGTATGGAAGACTATAATGATCAATCTTCTAGTACAGAGGGCGGTTTGGTTACGGCAAACTGGTTTAGTTTGAACAATACCTTTGCGCAAGCAACCACAACGAGCGTTCGTAAGCAGTTGATTAAATATGCTTACTTCGGATTGGCTAACTTTAGCTACCGCAATTACTTATTCTTAGAAGCTACTGGTCGCCAAGAATACTCTTCGGCACTACCTTCGCAAAATAACCCATACCTGTATGGATCGGTGAATACTGGTTTTGTATTTACGGAAGCATTTGAAACTCCAGAGTTCATGAATTTTGGTAAACTTCGTGCATCATACGGTGTGGTAGGTAATGATGCACCAATGTATGTGTCTAATATTGCTTACAAGCAAAGTGCGATCATCACAGGAAATGGTCCGGTACCGGCATTGAACGTGAATGAGAACTACGGTAATTTTGATCTTAAGCCAGAGATGAAAACCGAGGTTGAATTTGGTTTGGATTTGAAATTCTTCAATAGCCGTTTGGGCTTAGACGTATCTTATTATAACAATAAGATCAAAGATCAAATTATGCCATTATCCAATGCTTACTCTACAGGAGCGGTTACACAAATCGTGAACGTAGGTAATATCTCTAACCGTGGATGGGAAGTGTCTTTGACCGGTACGCCGATTCGCAGTGAGCACTTTACTTGGAATACACGTTTGAACTTTGCAAACAACCGTTCTCGTTTAGATCAATTAATCGACGGAGTTCCACGTTTAATTTTCTACGATGCAGATCAAAGTTCGATCCGCCTTGAAGCTAGAGAAGGTGAACTTTTAGGAAATATCTATGTACATCCACGTGCTACGAATGCAGATGGTCAGTTGTTGATCTCCGACGAAGGTAATTACATCATCGACAAAAGCACGTACATCAAAGCGGGTAACATTATGCCGAAAGCGATTGGTGGTTTGAGCAATACTTTTGCATACAAGAACTTCGCCTTTGACTTCACCGCAGATTACCGTTTTGGTGGACAGATGATCTCTACACCGCATAAATATGCATATGGTGCTGGTCGTCTAGAAAGTACATTGGAATACCGCGAGACAGGTATTACATTAGACGGTGTGAATGAAAATACAGGACAAGCCAATGATGTAAATCTTACTGGTGCGGAATATTACATGAACAACTTCTACTGGGGTAACGATGCTTGGAATGAAAAAGCAGCGGTATTGGACAATAACTTCATCAAGTTGCGTGAGGCGGTGATTAGCTACAGACTACCAAGCTCATTCAGCGATCGTTTGAAGATGAATAACCTACGCGTTTCATTGGTTGGTCGTAACTTGTTCTATTTCTACAGAACCATCAAAAACATCGATCCGGAAGCGCCTGTTGGAAACTTCTGGTACTCTCAAGGTATTGATATCGGCTCTACCGCAGCCACTAGAAGTTTTGGCTTCTCGTTAAATGCTAATTTCTAAGACGTACAGCAGTTAAAAAAGAAACAACATGAAAAAGTTAAGAAACATTATATGTCTACTGATCGCCGCTCTTTCTTTGACGGTTGTGCAGTCTTGCAAAAGCGAGCTAGACGAGCGTTATCAGGATCCAGAACAAACGGACATTCCTAATATTCGGGCTTTTATGACCCAAATATTAAACAATTCGCGCCTTCGCTCCGAATATTGGCACTACCGTACTTTCGTATTGCCGCATCATGCGCGTTATACGCAAACCACGTACTTCGCCAATAACAATACGATGTACCAACAGCAAGATTCGTATACGAATGATTACTGGAGAGATTTCTATTCTCCAGGCATGTTAGGCGTATTTCGTGTAATGGAGCGTACGTATGATGAATTGCCAGAGGCAGAGCGCGCAGAGTACGATGCATTTATGCATGCTACACGCGTGATTGTATATGGTCAAGCAGCGAAATTGGTGAATAACTTTGGTGATATTCCTTTCAGTGAAGCCGGAAGTTTGCCAGCAACAGATCAGATTGTATTGGGTAAATTCGATGACCAAAAAGAATTGTACAACCAATTTATTACGGCATTTGCAGAAGCAGCAGAATTTTTCAGCACCTATCAAGGTACGAATGATTTTATCCGTGCAGACATTATTAACAGAGGAAACGGTGAGAAATGGCGCAGATATGCTAACTCATTGAGACTTCGTGCGTTGATGCAGATCTCCAAATCTGATGAGGGAAGAGCGCGTACAGACATTATGGCCATGTTAAGTGCGCCAGAAACGTATCCACTAATAGATGGTACGCAAGCATCTTTGGAATCAGGTAGTCGTCATGATGTGTTGAATCAAAAATTGACAACCTATACCTCCAGTTTATTGGATGCCGTACGTGAGTTGAACAGCCACTATGCGCCGGATTATATGTTGAATACGGTATTGAAAACTGCGAATGATCCTCGTATCCATGCTTTATTCGGTAAATATGGTAGAACAGAAGGCGGTCGTGTGATTCCAAATGCGGATTACCAAGCATTGCCGATCACGACGTCAGAGGCAGCAGCAGATACAGAATACAGTAATGCCGCGCTTCGCCGCTATGCGATTGTGGATTCAGCTACTTCTTGGATCAATAACAACCTTCCAGGTGTCTTGATGACGACTTCTGAGGTAAACTTCATCAAAGCAGAAGCGCAAGAGCGTTGGGGAAATACTGCCGCAGCACGTACAGCGTACGAAACGGCTGTAGAGCAGTCTGTAGATTTTTACTATTACCTAAACGGTGCTTCGTCCAACAGCTTGAAAGCGACAAGACCTTCTTCGGCAGCTGTTCAAGATTTTATCAAGAACTCTAACATCGCTTACGAAGGTGCTGCGCAAGCAAAACTACAATTGATCGGAACGCAAAAATGGTTGCACTTTGGTTGGTTGCAAGCAGAGCAAGCATGGGCTGATTACCGCAGAACGGGATATCCTGTTTTGCCAGCGTTCCCCGTATCGAACTTGAATGGCTTCCAAAATCCTCCGCTACGTTTGTTGTACCCATCTAACGAGGTAACGAATAACAGCATGAACTACGAAGCCGTAAGAGCAAAAGATACGCGTACTACACGTATCTTCTGGGATATTGACTAATTGTCAATCTCTGCCAAACGGTTAAAAATAAAAGGGCTGCTTCCATGTCGGAAGCAGCCCTTTTTAGTATCTAATGACTGCTTTCAAGCAGTCATCTGTACATGTTATAAAGATAAGATCTCTACAATCCGTGTCAGGTTGGTATTCACCTGTTTGATATGCTTGATCGCTTTTTCGAAAGGAGTGTACTGGATCTGTCCACAGATCAATCCCGCCATCTCTCCGCGGCGACCTTCTATCAATCCTTCTACCGCAGCCACGCCCAATCTGCTGGCCAGCACACGATCCATACAAGTCGGTTTACCACCGCGCTGGATATGGCCTAATATCGATACCCGCACATCGTAGTGAGGGAAGTTTTCTTTGATTTTATCGGCTACCACTAAGCCACCATCTTTATCGCCTTCGGCTACAATGATGATACGAGAAGACTTATTAGAACGAGATTTGTCCAGACGCTTCATAATCGCGTCGTAATCCACGGTTAACTCGGGTATCAACACCGCTTCAGCTCCTGTACTAATACCAGAACGAAGTGCGATCAGACCAGAATCTCGTCCCATCACCTCAACCACAAAAACACGATCGTGCGACTCTGCCGTATCCCGAATTTTATCCACCGCATCTACGACGGTATTGATTGCCGTATCGTATCCGATGGTAAAGTCCGTGCCCGCCAAATCGTTGTCAATCGTGCCCGGCATACCAATAATGGGAATATCAAACTCTTCAATAAATTTAGAAGCTCCGGTAAATGTACCATCGCCACCAATCACGACCAAAGCATCAATTCCAAATTCTTTCAGATTTTCATAAGCGCGCTTACGGCCTTCATACGTGCGAAACTCATCACTGCGTGCTGTTTTCAAGACTGTACCACCGCGTTGGATGATGTTGGCAACAGACTTCGCGTCCATTGCTTCGATTTCATTGTTTACTAGGCCATCATATCCTCTACGCACCCCGTACATAGTCAAGCCATGGTAGATACCAGTTCGTATCACGGCGCGGATTCCCGCATTCATACCCGGAGAATCTCCTCCGGAAGTTAATACTGCTATATTTTTTATTTGACTCATCAAAAATTGTTTTTTAGGTAATGGGCAAAAGCAAGCAACTTACTTCTTCGCCTTAAACGCATCGATACCACTTTGCAAATAGGCGGTGTAGCTGCTGATATTGTAGTCTGCGCCCGTTGGTGGTATCAATACGTTACCATCCGTGTCTACAATGACATACAATGGCTGCGAATTACTATTAAAGGTGTCTGCTTGGAAATCACTCCATTTGTTACCTATTGTTTTTATTTTTTTACCACTATATGTAGAGGTATATTTCTCTTCTGCTGATAATTCGGTACGGTCATCTACAAAAAGTTCTGCCATCACAAATTCCTCTCGTAAAATCTGAGCCACTTTGGGATCTGTCCATACATTGGCTTCCATTTGGCGGCAATTCACACAGTTCCAGCCAGTAAAGTCGATCAACACCGGTTTGTTGACTTCTTTTGCGGCAGCTAATGCTTCCTCATAGTCGTAGTATGGATCGAAGCCTTTTGGCGTGCCGCGCTTGTGGAAGATGTCGTAGTATTTTTTCTTGGCAGAATCAGGCGATGCCGAAGCCGCCGATTGTCCAAAGCCTGTGCTTAGATCAAAATCTTGCGTAGCACTTGGTGGCAAAAATGCAGAAATAGATTTCAGCGGTGCGCCCCATAGTCCAGGTACCATATAAACAACGAAAGCAAATACAATGACCGCGATCATAGTGCGAGGCACCGAAAGATGGCTTAAGGGGCTATCGTGCGAGAAGCGAATCTTGCCAATCAGGTATAAGCCCATCAAACTGAATATAGCAATCCATAACGATAGGAATACTTCGCGATCCAACCAGTTCCAGTGGTACGCCAAATCCACATTCGATAAGAATTTAAGCGCCAACGCCAATTCCAAAAATGCCAATACAATCTTCACACTGTTGAGCCATCCGCCAGATTTTGGCATAGATTTCAACATCGAAGGGAAGATCGCAAAAAGTACGAATGGAATAGCCAATGCAATGGCAAAGCCCAGCATTCCGATGGCCGGTCCAAGGCGTTCGCCTTTAGAAGCGGCCTCGACCAAAAGGGTGCCGATAATAGGACCAGTACATGAAAATGAAACTACTGCTAAACTGGCAGCCATAAAAAATAGACCGATAAAACCGCCTTGATCTGATTTTGCATCGATCTTGTTCACGAACGAACTTGGTAAAGTCAGCTCAAATGCACCAAAAAATGATGCGGCAAAGAAGACGAGCAATAAGAAAAAGAAGAAGTTAAAGATGCCGTTCGTTGATAAGGCGTTTAGCGCGTCGGAACCAAAGGTTACTGTAATCAACATCCCCAGCGCCACATAGATTGCGATAATAAATACGCCATACAAAAGCGCTTGCGAAATCGCAGCAGCTCTCGTTTTGGATTGTTTGGTAAAGAAACTGACCGTCAAAGGTACCATGGGAAAGATACACGGCATGATGAAAGCCGCAAAACCGCCCAATAATCCCGCAATAAAAATCCCCCAAAGAGATTGTTTTGCATCTTGGGTCTGCGCTGCCTGCGCTTCATCTACTACTTGATCTTCATCCAACGTAGTATCTGCTCCATCTTCAAATTGCAAGTCTGTGGGGACTTCCAACAATTCAGTTTCGCCTTCCGAAGCGGGCGACTCGGTAAATTCGACATCCTCGAAAGGAATCAAGGTATCCTGCGCTTGGGTAGCCAATGCACCAAAAGACAAGCTAAATAGGAGAGTAATTATAGGTAGAAAAGTTGCTACACGCTTCATATGCAAAATTGAAAACATCGTAAAAATAAAAAAAAGGCAGATAAGGCTGCCTTTTATATACAGATATTTACCGAATGATTATTTTACGGTAACAGAAAAGCTGTATTCATCCGGCGGCAAGCATTTTGTTTTGTCACATGCCATAAATTCTACCGTACCTGATACTTTGGTTGCTTTGTTACCATTTAATTTAATTTTCTGCTGGAATACAACCTCTTTGTTGTGGTAAGGAACGTCCATCTTGAAAACCTCTTCGTACTTAGATTGTGGTTTTGGCTCCATGGTTTTACCCGTTAACGTAAAGTCGTTGGATTTTGCGAAAGCAAAACTCGTAGCAATCGGCCCACCACTAGGTACTGCCGTGCTGTAGATATGCCATCCGTTATCGATCGTAGCTTTAATAAATACGACCGCTTCGGTTTTGTTTAATTTTTTGGTAGCTACTGTCCATTTTACTGGAGTATGTATTTGTGCAAAAGCGCCTGAAAGCGCAAAAAATACAAGAGTGAATGCTAATAATGCTTTTTTCATACGTATTGTTCTGTTAAGCGGCTTGTGTAGCCGGTTTCATTAAGACCATGAATTAGTACTTGGGTTTAACGAATAGTCAAATATAGGAAATAAAATCACCGTAGCATGGTAACTTCTTTGAAGTAATAGGGCTTCATTACATTGTGGTGATCAATGTGTAAAATCCCGCGGTTATTCACATGCAAAATCTTGCCTTCAAAGACTTCACCATTTGCCTCAAACCATGAAAGATCTCCTTTGCGATAGAGCAATTCGTTGTAGGCTGACAACATACGGTTGGGGTGAGCCCAATCTTGCTCATACTTTTGCTGAATGATGGAAAGAATGGCGGCACAATAATCCTCCATCGGGCGATCTGCCAAATCTGGTAGCTCCATCAATAGTGAAGTGGCTTTATGTGCGATATCTGCAGGAAATTCGTGCTGGCCGATGTTCACACCTATTCCCACAATGCTATATCGAATTTCTAAGCCTTTAATCGTGTTTTCAATGAGCACACCGCAGACCTTCTTATCACCGATCATTAGGTCATTAGGCCACTTAATGCGGCATTGATCGGTGTATTGGCTTAACCACTGGTGCAAGCTAAGGCTAATCAAAGTTTGAATCGCAAAAACATCATCCACCACTAATTGTTTAGGAAACAGAATGAAACTAAATGTCAGACTTTTGCCTTCGGCGCTGTGAAATGAATTGTCACGTTGACCACGACCTTTGGATTGGTGTTTTGCCATAATGGCAGTAAAGTTGTCGCATGGCTTGAAATTTGAAGCTTCAGCTTTCAAGTAGTCATTCGTAGATGATACTTCATCAACGATAATTATGTTCTGACCGGCGAAATCTCCCGAAAATGTGTTATTTTGCAAAGGAATAAAGATGAGTGACTCACACCAAAAATAGAATATTTTTTAATGGGTAAAGACAAAAAGTTGTTGTCGTCAGAGAATCTGGCAGAGATTGTCGTGTTGGGGATGCAGGAGAAAAAGGGAAACGAGATTGTGCGTTTGGATATGCGCGAAATAAATGGGTCTGTTTCGGATTATTTTGTGATATGTCATGCTGATTCCAATGTGCAGGTGAATGCCATAGCTAATAGTGTAGAACATGAAGTATACAAAGCTTTAGGTCAAGACCCATGGCGTAAAGAAGGCCAAGGAAATGGCGAATGGATTTTGCTGGATTTTGTCGATGTGGTGGTGCATGTATTCAAAACAGATAAGCGTAACCATTACGGAATAGAAGATCTTTGGGGTGATGCCGCCTCACAAGCCTACCAGAGTGCCTAACGAGACGGATGTCTCAACTATCAATGTAGAAAATGAAGAAAATACCAAATAAAAAGATTACCCCAGTGCCACCTAGATTCAGTATGATCTGGATTTGGATCGCCATGATTATTGGTTTTATAGGTTTGCAGTATTTCTTCCGTTCCGAGCCTTCGAAACGGATCACTTACAGAGAATTTGAAACGAAAATGCTAATTCCAGGTGATGTAGATCGTTTGGTAGCCTATAAAAATAATGATCTGCTGGAAGTAGAAGTCTACATCAAAAAAGACAAGCTGACAGAAGACGATAAGTACAAAGACGTGGCGCCAAGAGACAATGCATTAGCGTTGTCCCCAAATGTAGGTCCGCAGTACCTTTTCACCGAACCTTCTGCCGAGATATTAGAGTCCAAGTTAAAGGTGTCGCAAGATAGCTTGACTGCTGCCGATCATGCGGAAGTATCTGTGAACTATGAAGACCGCTCGAATCCTTGGGCTGGTTGGTTAGTATCCTTTATTTTGCCTTTGGTTATTTTAGTTGCCCTCTGGATGTTCCTGATGCGCCGGATGAGTGGCGGCGGCGGCGGCGGTGGCGGACAGCTGTTTAATATAGGCAAGTCCAAAGCGCAGCTTTTTGATAAGGAATCACAGATCAATATCACATTTAACGATGTGGCTGGTTTAGAAGAAGCCAAAACGGAGGTGATGGAAATCGTTGATTTCTTGAAAAACCCGAAAAAATACACCGATTTGGGCGGTAAAATTCCAAAAGGAGCCTTGTTAGTAGGCCCTCCGGGAACAGGGAAAACGTTATTGGCCAAAGCAGTGGCTGGTGAAGCACAAGTGCCATTCTTCTCTCTGTCCGGTTCCGACTTCGTCGAAATGTTTGTTGGAGTAGGAGCATCGCGTGTGCGCGATTTATTCAAGCAAGCAAAAGAGAAAGCGCCTTGTATCATTTTCATTGATGAGATCGATGCGATTGGTCGAGCACGTGGTAAAAACTCCGTGATGGGGGGCAATGATGAGCGCGAAAACACCTTGAATCAATTATTGGTCGAGATGGATGGTTTCGGTACCAATGTCGGCGTTATCATTTTGGCTGCGACAAACAGATTGGATGTATTAGATCAAGCTTTATTACGTCCTGGACGTTTTGACCGTCAGATTTCTATTGATAAACCAGATCTAATTGGTCGTGAGCATATCTTCAAAGTGCATTTGAAACCACTGAAATTGGCGGAAGAAGTCGATGCGAAGAAGTTATCCGCGCAAACTCCAGGTTTTGCGGGTGCAGAGATTGCCAATGTGTGTAATGAAGCTGCCTTGATCGCGGCACGTAAAAATAAGTCTGCGATCGATATGCAAGATTTTCAAGATGCTATAGATCGTGTGATCGGTGGATTAGAGAAGAAAAATAAAATCATATCTCCAGAAGAGAAAAAAATCGTGGCTTATCACGAAGCAGGCCATGCGATTGCGGGCTGGTTTTTGGAACATGCCGATCCATTGGTTAAAGTTTCTATTGTACCACGTGGTGTGGCCGCTTTAGGCTATGCGCAATATTTGCCAAAAGAGCAATTCTTGTACACGACAGAGCAATTGGTCGATAGCATGTCGATGACTTTAGGAGGTCGCGTAGCAGAAGATATTACGTTTGGAAGAATAAGTACGGGCGCACAAAACGATTTGGAGCGTATCACGCAATTAGCTTATGCTATGGTTGCCGTATATGGTATGAATGATAAAGTGGGTAATGTGTCTTTCCGAGATGCATCTGGCGACGCTCAATTTCAAAAACCATATTCTGATCAGACGGCAGAATTGATTGATGTCGAAGTGCGTACCATTATCTCTACGGTGTACGAAAGTACGCGTCAATTATTGTTAGATAAGCAAGAAGGCTTAGTAGCAGTAGCGGAGAAATTGTTGGAAAAAGAAATCTTATTCCAATCTGATTTAGAAGAATTATTAGGGAAAAGACCGTTTTCGAACAGAACTACTTATGAAGAGTTTGTAAATGGTGGGGTACCACAGACGGATCTACAATTGCCACCAGTTCAGGAAGAGGTCGTGGAAGGTGATCAGCCTGAAACGAGCAATTCTACGAATGAATAATAATATAAGAATCGTTTACATATAAAATGGAAGGTGCAGCCGAGTAATTTTGCTGCACCTTTTTTACTATGAATATTCGCAATACCACAGCCAAGGAGAAGATGCTGAAGCAAATCAGACAAGCGTTGCTCCATAAACGAGACAACCCTTATCCTGATTTTGAGGATGCGCCCTTGTATGCCGATGAGGAAGAAGCATTGGATGTCACCTTTGCGCATGAGTTCACGGCAGCAGGCGGCCACTTTATATATTGTGATGGAGAGGTCGATCTGATCGAAAATCTGGTCGTGTTAGTGGAGAGATTGGAGTTGACTAAGATTGCAGTCTGGGAGCCGCAGTTACAGCGCTTATTAGATCAGTTTGGGTTTCCGTACCTGCGCTCCGATCAAGAGCTGGATCAGGTCGAGATCGGGATCACTTCATGCGAATCGCTGATCGCTAGAACTGGTAGTGTATTGTTGTCAAACGCGAGTCCTTCGGGCCGAAGATTAAGTATATTTGCGCCGATTCATATTGTTTTTGCCACGACCTCACAATTAGTGATGGATCTTAAACACGCCTACAAAAAGGTGCAAGATCATTATCCTCATCAAATCCCGTCCATGCTTACGACAATAACTGGGCCTAGTGCTACCAATTCGATTGGCTATACGCCAGTAAATGGTGGACACGGGTCGGAGCAGTGTTATGTATTTTTGACGGAAGATAGATTTTAAAATTATGTTATCAGACTATATCATCAACACTCCGGTAGCTAGCGTGATCTTTGCACTTACGGTTGGTTTGAGTATTTACGCATTTTCAAACCCAGAAATATACGGGCGAATGATGCTGCATCCTTATACGGTTTTTCGGGATCGTAGCAAGTGGGGAATGGTGATTACCAGCGGTCTTATTCATAAAGACTGGACGCACTTGATCTTCAACATGCTAACCTTTTACTTCTTTGGCTTTGCATTAGAAGGTATTTTAGTCGCACAAAGTGGCTCAATTGGCCATGTTTATTTCGCAGGTTTGTATGTAGTCGCGCTGGTATTAAGTGATATCCCAACGATCGTACAGCAAAAGAACAACTATAATTACCACAGCTTGGGCGCATCTGGTGCCATTAGTGCCGTGCTCTTTAGCTTTATTCTTTTCTATCCACGCACGATGCTCTATCTATTTATGGCCATCCCGATCCCAGCTTTTGTATTCGGATTTCTGTACTTAGGTTATTGTATCTGGGCCGCCAAAAATGCGCGCGATGGAGTGAATCACGATGCGCATCTCTATGGCGCATTAACGGGTTTACTGGTCACGCTGTTGTTGTACCCGTGGATTCTTCAACATTTTGCTGAACAATTCGGTTTTTAGTTTTGCCCTTTTATTTAAGTTAGATATTTCTATAGCGACGCGGAGTTCTTTAAGTGAAAAAATGATATTAGATATTAGTTTTAAGATCATACCGATTCTCGCAGTTAGCTCGTTTTCCAATATTGCTATCGGATACTACAGCATCATACTGTAGAGTTAATCACTCTAACGACACCTGTGAATAGGAAAAAATTAGTAAGTTCAATTCGAATCCATAGGTCTTTATCTGGGTGCGATTATCCACTCATATGATCTAGATGTTTGTTCGTGATCTCTGAATCTATATATTTCAACTTTCTTCCTATTTCCAATAGTTCCATCTTTAGCACGCATCCATCTATCAGGGTCTTCTACATTTTTCAAAAGATAACTCCCATCTTCGTTTTTTACGATGATCCACTTATACACCCTCGGATTTTCCTTCGTATCAAATCGATAAAGTTCGAGATCAGTTTTATCAGCCGTACTGCCACCTTTCGGATGGATATACTTCTTTTCATCTACAGTCCGTTTAATTAAATAAGTGCTATCAGGTTGTTTTTCTAGATACCATTGGTACTCTGCATCAGGACGCTCACTCAGTCCGGAAGAGGTTATAAGCGGTGTTCCATCATTATTACTCCAGTTTTCTGGAACTACAAAAAGTGAGGATTGCCTACTTCGTTGGTAAATAACATAGTTGCCATCCTGAAGTGGAGGTTTGATTTCTTCAGGTTCCGTGAACGACCATTTTGATGCATTTGCCGAAGTGACGTAATATTTGCTTATATCTAAAGTGGTGGTATTACTAGTGTTATTTGCATAGATATGAAGATACATGGACTTATCTCCCGCGGGTTGTATATAATATCCTGAATTGTCTTCTGAAGGTTTAATAAACCACTTGTACGTGCCGATTTGCTCTGGTTGTGAAACCGCAGAAGCCTCTACCTTGGTGTATTCCGTCAAACTACTTTGTACAGTATGCATGAAATTCCCAGAAGTACCCAAAAGCTTTATCATATACGTTCCATCTCTTACTGGGTCGCCATAAGTATTATATTCGTAATCAATTTGCCAATAGTAAAAAGTAGACTTAAGATTGTCAAATTGATTGACTACCAGGGGAGTTCCAGATTGACTAGAGGTTGCCTTGATAAACGCGTTGTTTGGATCAACAGCCAGTGCAATCTTATAGACGCCGGGTTTGATATAATAGATTTCATTAAATCCAGGTCGTGAAGGAGATATACTCCATTTGTCTTCTTTTTTGATATCCGGCTGAATTACCTTCAATTTCATCACTTGACCATTTTTTTCAGGGATATCTGCACCAATACCAAGCGTGTTGTTAAAAACGGAACGAATTACATAATTATTACTGAAAGGAGAAGCTTGTGTTATGTCCCAGCGAGTTGTAACACGTTGGCGGTTATTATTAGGCTGTTGATATATCTCTAAGGGAGTGCCTACTTCTTCTCTATTGCCCTCAGGGTGTAGAAATAAAGATTCCGAACCTCTAAGATAATAGCTGCCGTCTAATGTTTTCGTTATATGCCATATACTTCCCCACAATTGAAATGGTACTCGACTAAGACCTATTCTAGAGACGGTTGTCGACAAATAAAGCGGGTCCAGATTCATCAAATTGAAAAACGTATTTTCCGTTGATCTAATGTTCGTTCCATATTGTGAATTTAAAAACGGAAGAACGTTATTAATTTGCTCCGATGTCTTTATCAAAGATAATTTCCAGTGGAATAATGGGCCTTCGTACAATTCTAGAGGAGCACCTAAAACAGTTGTACTATTGACCGGGCGAATACCGTAGGAAGGAAATAGTGCATTCTGTATAGTGAAGCTGCTTCCATAGCCACCAGTACTCCTTCTTTCAGGTTCCACCAACCATTCAAACATAGTGGGGTTAAAATTAGCTTTCGGACTAATTTCTATTCTTACGCCATTTTTTATTTCACTATTGGTGAGGTGGAGATACATATCATCTTCATATGCCATCTTGATCATGTACACGTTTTCCTTTCCAGCTACAGGCTCAAAAACCCATTGATACGTAGAGGTGTTTGGAGTAAATTTATTGTATAATTCTACTTTAGTATTTCCGACCCTAGATTGGCCGATAGTTCCTATTGATTTATCGTCATCATAAACTGGAGATATTCTATACATACCGCCCGCAGGGACAGCTTCTTGACCGTGGAGTTCGACTACCTGTTCACGTGATAAAGGTTTGTCAAACACCTTAAAATCGTCTATATATTTTAAAGAATTTAGACGCCCTCCAATGCCCCAACTTGTAACACTAGTGAGATCTTGTAGTCTAAAGTAATACACGCCACTTTGAAGAGTTGTAGTGGGATCGTATACGTAAAGATATACCTGTGCTTTAGCATATACTATAATAATATGATACCAGCCTTCTCGTTCGGTAAAATTAATCGGATCCCAATACCACACACTCCAATTTTTTTTATTATTTCCTGCTTCGGCATACCGATCGATCAAAGCCCGATCTCGTCTGCGTGAAAAGCCTAAAAGGTCAATATCAGCGTTAGAGGCACCAGAATATCCGAAAAAACCATGATAAATCTTATCACTTGGCAACCAAGGAGAATTTCCTGTATTTTTTGTGATTTTTTCATCAATTTTTGTCCAGAATGATATGGTGTAACCATTCGCAATATTGCTTCCATCAAAAAAACTAGGTGTAGATACATAACTATTTTCCGCCAACCTTATCGCGTTGTTAGCGATGCCAAACCTGTCGGAGGTAGGCTCGACACTCCCAATTTTGGTTCCGTTTTTAAAGTTAGCAACGTCTTCGACTTCTCCGTTACGAAAAGGATAGTTACGAATCGGATTAGGAATATGAATGGGGTTATTATCCGAATTTTGTGCTAAAACCACCGGGCTTATACTCGACACTATGAACAGTATAAGAAGTAGGTATCTTTTCATAAATAATCTATTTCTGGCGTTTACCTAATTTTTCTAAATATTCGATCATTAATTCCGCTCTATCTGTAGTGACATAATCGGCACCATTAACGAAAAGCCAATCCCAATCTCCTCGACCATCATCCCATTTATTAGGAGGGCTATTGGGGTCATCCAAAAAATTATAATTTCGTAAAACGACGTCACAATCCGTTAGTGGATTTTTTTCCGCAAAAATGCCATAGCTGGTCTCTGGCCAAAAGGAAAACTGTCCGACCCAAATGCCTTTGTCTTGTAGTTTTTTAACATAGGTTAGTATGTTTTCATAGGATTGTTTATACACAAGCTCAATGGCGTATATATTCCCTGTATTGATAAAATTAGTAATATAATCATCTATATTTGTGGTGTTGGAGAATGCTATCGGAGTATAGATAAAATCATCTAACCCCATCTTTGCGGGATTAAGCACATTATTTCTCAAATCATTTAATGTTAATCTTCCCTTAACAACTACCTGATTTAGCATGCCTTTCTCATTCACCATCTTCAAAACCCTAATCATAGTCTCTGCGAAGGCACTACCAGATTCTTTGATATCTATCGATACGACGGCTTTTCCTTTCAACTGATCTAAAGCTTCACTGACTTTTAATACTTTGTAATTTGTTTGTGTACCATCCGTCATTTTAAGTCGTAACGTTTCTACATAGGATAAAGGCAACATGGATAATCTTCCGGATCCGTTTGTAACACGTTCTAAACAACCATCATGAAAAACAACCATCTCGGAATCCGAGGTTAGTCTGACATCTATTTCGACGATGTCAGCGCCTATTTCAATAGCTGCATCATAAGCGGCATTGGAGTTTTCAGGATAATTGGCCCAATAGCCACGATGAGCAGCGACTAGATAATAATTAGGATACTCCTTTCGGTTTTTAATAATGTGAATAATTTTATCAACGTCATTTTGGGCATATACTTCCCCGCCAGTGGCTATCAGAAAGAGTAGCAAGAGTTTTAGTTGTATTATTCTTCTTTTCATAACGTCGGTCTTTTTTGGGTTTAAATTTTTTTAGCTATCTCGTTTCTTGTAATCTACCAAATGCGTCTTTACGTATATAAACAAGATAATTGTCACTCTACCACCTACCGAGCTGAAGTTTTTTATTCACGCTAGTTAAAAAAAGTGAAGTTGTCCTCAAATGAAACAGCGATTTTTTTTGAGAACGCTAAAAAAAAGAAAAGAGGTAAACGATAATCCATTGTTTAACCATAGTGATAAATCAAATTTTCGTACTTCATTGGAAATCAAGATGTAAAATGGATTATTTCGCAAGTTTAAATATGCTTTAGGGTTTGTTTTAGGAAATTATATTTCTATTTTTACGTGTCAAATAAATGTTTTGATAATAAAAAAAACCTATAGTTAATACTGAGATAATAATGAACCGATTAGTTTTGGCGAATAACCTTACTAAACTATGCACTATAGAGACTTTTCTGATAAGGAACTATGGCGAGATCACCAAAATGGAGATATCCGTGCTTATAATGAGTTGTTCCAACGTTATGCACCATTGCTTTACAAGCAGGCAATACGATGGATAAAGATTGATTTTGATGCCGAAGAACTTGTAATGGATCTTCTTTTAAATTTGTGGATCAAAAGAAATGAGTTGAATCCAGATGCAGGAAGTAATTTAAAGGCATATTTGGCTCGCGCAATGCGTAATAGAATTGTGAATTATTTTCACAAAAACCTGCAAAAGCTGGATTCACAAAAAGGCGTGAACCAAAGCCCAAAAGCAGATTCCCGGGGTGCCGATTATACGCTTCGATGTAAGGAAATGGATCAACTGTATGAAAGTTCGCTCCGATTATTGAGCCCGCAAAGGCTTAAGGTTTTTAAGATGAGCAGGGAAGAGGGATTGACCTATGCACAGATAGCAAAACGGCTGAACCTATCCTTGAATACGGTAAAGAATTATATGGCCTCCGCGTTAGCGACGCTTAGAGATAACCATCAAAGTTAGGTAAGCATAATGGCGGTCATGTTTGAATAATGTTATGAGCACAGTACTTTCTTTCGGTTACGATGTAGCCACCGCTATACACTTTGTTTATTCTTGTACATCTATTCTAACAACCTATGGTGGCAGAGCTCGTCAGAACATTGAAAAATTAGACATACTATAATCATGAAAAACGGATTATTCCTACTCCTCTTATCCCAATTTATTGGGCAGATGATTTTCGCACAGAATCGAGCAACCGAGATTCGAAACCGGTTATTAAATCGAGATGCTAGCGCTGTAATGGTTATAGCTCATCGTGGAGATTGGCGCAATGCCCCAGAGAACTCCCTACCAGCCATCAGCAATGCCATTGCTATGGGTGTGGATATTGTTGAGATTGATCTCCAGCGTACCAAAGATGGTCATATCATCGTGATGCATGATAAAACGTTAGATCGTACCACAACCGGTCAGGGGCTAGTGTCAGACTGGAATCTGGATTCAATACGGACATTAAAGCTAAAGAATGGTTTGGCAATCAAAACCAAAGAGCATATACCAACGCTTGAGGAAGCATTATCGCTCGCTAAAGGAAAGATCATGCTCAATTTGGATAAAGCTGATCCCTATTTTGACGACATATATGAGTTAGCAAAAAAGACCGGAACTACCGAACAAATCATCATGAAAGGAAGCAGAAGTCCGAAAGAGGTACAGGAAAAATTTGGAAAATACCTTCACGAAGTGATTTACATGCCGATTATTGACTTGGATGACAGCAATGCGCTGGAGCATATCAAGGTTTTCAATAAAGAGCTCCATCCGGTTGCCTTCGAGCTGTTGTACAAAGACGATGCGAACCCTTTACCAAAAGAAATAGCCGGTGGTTTGCTCCAGGGAAATGCGCTGATATGGTACAATTCACTATGGGATACACTCTGTGGTGGACACGATGATGATATGGCGCTGGATGATCCCGATGGCGCCTATGGCTATTTAATTAATGCCTTGGGAGCGCGTATGATACAAACCGATCGACCAGCGTATTTGATTAACTATTTAAAAGAAAAACAGTTGCACTGGTAAGCATTTGCGGTTAAAATTGTTTTCAGATTATTAGGTAATTAGCAACTCGTAGCCGATTGCCACTCTGGTCGTCGCCTTATTCTACAGCGATGCATTTGGTTAAATGCTCATTTACAGTTTCTGCAAATGATTGGTTACGTGTTAAATAACTCTGCTTTTTAGCGAGGAAGACAGGTTGAAAGCAGCAAAGAATCTTGGCAGAATGCCTATGTAATAGAACAAAAAAATATTTTATTTTCAATAGGTGGTCTACTCATTTTTTCCTGTTTAAATAACTACATAAAGGATATATGGAGATAGAATTGTTGAATTTATTGGAGAAATTTCTTGAAGAAAGATGTACAGAGGAGGAATTGCTAGCCATTAAAAAGTTACTTGATACCGACGAAGGAAAACATGCACTAGCCGAAGCGATGCTGCATAAAGATAAAATAGCAGAAGAAAGTGATCAAGATGATAATGAAGAGAAGCTGTATGAGATGATGCAAAACTGGAAAAAGCAGGTGTTTCAACGTATTTCCGAGAACGAAACATCAAGAATAACGAAGTAATAAATGGTGATTTTACGGCCATTAATATACCGGTAGATTCTTCAACATTTTGCTGAACAATTCGGTTTTTAATTCGCCCAATTCGCTTTATCAAGACTGCGGTATTGGATCGCTTCAGCAATGTGCTGCACTTGGATATCATCACTGGCATCCATGTCTGCTATGGTGCGCGCAACCTTTAAAATACGATCATAAGCTCGAGCTGATAATCCTAATCGTTCCATCGCAGATTTCAGCAATTGCTGACTTCGCTCATCCAAATGACACATTTTACGCACCAGTGCTGGGCTCATCTGCGCATTATTATACGTGTTGCGATGTTCGGTAAATCGATTCGCTTGCCGTTCACGAGCTAGCACCACACGTTGTCGTACCGTCGTACTTTTCTCATTTCCTGTCTGTGCACTGAGCTCTTTGAAAGCGACGGGCGTCACTTCCACATGGAGATCAATACGATCCATTAGTGGGCCAGATACTTTACTCAAATACCTTTGCACAGTCTGACTACTACAAGTGCAACTTTTCTCTGGATGATTGTAATAACCGCAAGGACAGGGATTCATCGAAGCGATTAGCATAAAGCTGGCGGGGTAATCGATACTGAACTTCGCGCGAGAAATCGTGATATTGCGCGCCTCCAAAGGTTGGCGCATCACCTCCAATACGTTGCGCTTGAATTCAGGCAATTCATCTAGAAATAGCACACCATTATGTGCTAGCGATATCTCGCCAGGCTGTGGATTGGTGCCTCCGCCAACGAGTGCTATGTTGGAGATGGTATGATGTGGTGCTCGGAATGGGCGAATGGTCAGTATGGCATCTTTCGTATTCAATTGTCCCGCTACAGAATGAATCTTGGTAGTTTCCAACGATTCTTCCAGCGTGAGTGGTGGCAATATGGTAGACAATCGCTTTGCTAACATCGTCTTACCTGCGCCGGGCGGACCGATGAGGATGAGATTATGACCACCGGCTGCCGCAATTTCCAGCGCCCGCTTGATGTTCTCCTGACCTTGCACGTCTGCAAAATCTACCTCATGCGCATCCAATTGCTGCGAAAACTGCGCTTGTATATCAATTTGCAATGGTGCTATTTTCTCCTTGCCCTCCAAATGATTAATAACTTGGCGAAGGTGTTTCGCGCCATATACTTCTAGGCCGTCGACCACGGCAGCTTCTGGTGCATTTGCTTCAGGAAGGATAAGGCCACGGAAACCATCTTTCTTGGCTTGTAAAGCGATGGATAAAGCGCCTCGAATAGATTGTAATGAGCCATCCAAAGATAATTCGCCCATAATAAGATAGTCGGGAAGGTCGGTGTGCTGCACCTGATTAGAAGCGGCTAAAACAGCTACGCCAATAGAAAGATCATAAGCAGAACCTTCCTTTCGAATATCTGCAGGAAACAGATTCACCACAATCTTCTGTCGTGGCATGCGGCAGCCCACAGCAGAGATGGCACTTTCGATACGTTGCAAACTTTCTTTAACTGCATTATCTGGAAGTCCGACAATATAGTATTTAGTTCCTGTTGTGATATTCACTTCGACTCCTATGGTGATAGCATCAATGCCATAACAAGAGCTTGCATGCGTTTTTACGAGCATAATTCGGTATATTTATAGGACAGCAGTGCCCAGAGTGGATAAAGATAGTATTGTTCTTTTAAATAAAACAATATTCTTTAAACGATACTTGGAGATTTTCATCATACTCGTAAAAACACTTTGTATTCTTTGCTGTTATTTTAGTAAGTCAATCATCACAATTGTCACATTTTAATATTTATACACATGAATTATAGCGGAAAAGTTTTAACAGCATTGTTAACAGGTTTGGCAGCAGGAACAGTACTAGGTGTATTATTTGCACCAGAAAAAGGATCAGAAACTCGTGACAAGCTTAATGAATCGCTAGCAGATTTGGGTGATGCCATTAAAGAGCGTGCCGAAGAGCAATTGGATCAATTAAGTGATTTGCGCGAAAAGCTAGTTGCTTCTTTGAAATCTAAAGCAGCAAAAGCAGAAGCGGCTATCGACGAAGAGATCGAAGAGCACGCGTAATCTGCTTACCTATGCCCAGTGCATAGGATTTTTAATTAACACAAGTTAGGGGAGTCATAGCCAATATTGGTAAGACAGATTCCTCCAAACCCATATTTGCATGATGGATCAAAAATTTTCATTTTCTGGGTCGTTTACTAAACTGAAAGAGTATGTCGATACGCAGATTGAATTAGTCAAACTGCGATCAATAGCTCGTGGCTCAAGAATTTTAGCATCGTTAGTATTAGACGTTAGTAAGATTTTACTCATGTTATTGGTGGTGTTTTTTCTTGCAATGGCTTTAGCTTTTTACCTAGGGCAGCTATTCAATAACTATGCTTTAGGATTTTTGGCAGCTGGTGTCGCTTTTGCTATCATCATTGTGATTATCAACGTAGCAAAGGGCAAGTTAGAGTTACTGCTGATGGATTTGACCATTCGGAAAGTATTGGGCAAATGGCACGAGGAAGACGATCATTTGGAAGAAGACCGTCTTAGTAGGTTGCGGAAAAAGGCCGCCAAGGCAGAGGAAGCAGCAGCTAAGATTAAGGAAGAAATAGAAATCATAGAAGATGAGCACGAACAAACAGTTGAGAAGTAAGATAGCTAATGTTGATGATCTGTTGAACGAGATCGAGCGTATTAGTGTTCTTCGTGATGAACAGGAGCTATATTTCGGTACACAGTACAAGCTTCTGAAGCATAAGATCGAAGCTCCAGTTAGATTCGTTAATATGATCACGGCTCACGTACCTGGAGTAAACCGTGTGCGCGATGTCGTATCGTCTATCTCTGCCAACAGCGGGCAAAGCACTGGAAAATCGGATTGGATTACCAAAGTATTGCGCTTAGCAACACCGCTGGTACTCAACCGCACCTTATTGAGAAATGCGGGTTGGTTCAAAAAAGCCATATTTACAGTTGCATCTGAAACAGCGGTGTCACAGGTGAACCAAAGTAATATATCTGGTGCTGTAGCAGGAATCGCGAACTTCATTCGTCCGAAAAAGAGAGTCAAAAAAGCTAAATTGGTGCCGGGAGAGATTACGGCCGAGGAGGCAGTAGAAGGAAACAAATATGGTATCCCGAGGGATAGTGAAGCCTACTAATTCCGTTACATTTTATAAAACACATTGAAAAGCGTTAGCCATTTAGGCAACGCTTTTTCATTTGTGCAAAAAATCGGGTGAAGGACTATATTCGCCAATATTACGTAACTTTAACTACCTAAAATTAAGGAACTAACATTGAATCTTAGCTTTTTCAGAGATGATGGGCTAAGAAATTATTAAACTAACAATTATTAGTATGGTATCACATCAACAGGTTCGCGTGTACAATCGAGGATTATTCTTTGCTGGATATTACACCTCTTTGGGCGGTTTGCTGCTCATCTTATTATGGCTTGGCGCCTTTAAGTTCACGGCCACGGAAGCAGCTGCTATACGCCCACTTCTGGAAAATCATCCATTCAGCGGATGGGCATATCAGTTCATAAGTGAACAAATGATCTCCAACCTAGTAGGGGTAGTAGAGATACTGACCGCTATTTGTATCCTTATCGGTCTTAAAGTAGCCGCTTTCAGAACGATATCCATCGTCGCTCTAACGGTTACACTACTCACCACATTGAGCTTCCTGTTTACTACACCAGGAGTTTTTAAAATCGTTGAGGGTATGCCCATCACGGATTTTTTTATCTTGAAGGATTTGTTGCTTTTGGGCGGTGGATTGATGGTTTTGAGCTTGAATATTTCTCCACGTAGATGACTCTCAGTAAGTCGAAACAAACAACAGCGGGATCATTAACCCCGCTGTTGTTTGTGTTGAAAATCTTGATAAGCTAAAAGGATACCATCTTCTAGCGAGGTTTTGTGCTTCCAGCCCAGCGCATGCAATCGCTGAACATCCATCAGCTTACGAGGCGTGCCATCCGGTTTGCTGCTGTCGTATCGCAAAGCACCTTCATACCTCACAATTTTTTTGATTAGCTGTGCTAAATCCTTGATACTAATATCTTCACCGACTCCGACATTGATAAAGCCGCTTTCGCTGTAGGTATCCATCAAGAAAACACAAGCTTCTGCCAGATCATCGGCATATAGAAATTCACGCATAGGCGTACCCGAGCCCCAAATGACCACTTCGTCCAATTGTTTCTCTTTAGCTTCATGGAATCGACGAATTAAGGCTGGCAGCACATGGGAATTTTCAGGATGGTAATTATCATTTAAACCATACAAATTCGTCGGCATCACCGAAATAAAGTTATCACCGTACTGCGTGCGATACGCTTCGCACATTTTTATTCCTGCGATCTTGGCGATCGCATAAGGTTCATTCGTGGGCTCCAACAAACCAGTTAATAAGGCGTTTTCTTTCAATGGCTGCGGTGCCATTTTTGGGTAAATACAGGAAGAACCCAGAAACATCAACTTCTTTACTTCATGCACATGTGCATGATGGATTACGTTGTTTTGTATCGCTAAATTCTCATAGATAAAATCTGCACGATAGGTATTATTGGCCACGATGCCGCCCACTTTGGCGGCAGCCAAGAAGACAAAGTCTGGTTTTTCTTCCGCAAAAAACTGTGCAACGGCAGTTTGATCACGAAGATCCAGCTCACTAGAAGTTCGCGTCAAGATATTTTCATAGCCTAATTGTTGCAATTTCCGGTATATCGCAGAGCCTACCATACCGCGATGTCCGGCGACATATATTTTAGCTTTTTTATCCACCCTAATCTGTTTTTTACAAGTTTACCACGAGCAAGTTTTCTTCGTTTTTTTAGAATATACTTTCTCTCTATTCTTCATACCACAAATATAAGGTTATTTTTGCGCCAGTTATCCCGTGGGGTAGTTTAGTGCTGAGCCATTTTTGGCTATGTAAACGATCCACTTCATAACCGCAAAAAAGTACAAGATTAACAATGGGTAAAGATAAACTACGCAGATTTGCAGAGGTGGCTACATTCAAAAATGTAGTGCAGTTGGATGCAGGTAAAGATTATAAAGGCCAATGGGCCAAAGAATTTTTTAGGAATGAGCAACCGATAATATTAGAATTGGCTTGCGGAAAAGGGGAATATACCGTGAATTTGGCTAAGCTTTTTCCACATATTAACTTTATTGGTGTCGACTTTAAAGGAAACCGTATCTGGCGTGGTGCAAAAACAGCCTTGGAAGAGGGGATCGATAATGTCGGCTTTTTGCGTATTCAGATCGAGAGCATTCTGGAGCATTTTGAAGAGAATGAAATTTCTGAAATCTGGATTACCTTTCCTGATCCGCAGCCCCAAGATAGTCGCGAGAAAAAGCGATTAACCAGCCCTCGTTTCATGCAGAAATACAAAATCATCTTACAGAATGATGGTATCATGCACCTCAAAACCGACAATGACGATTTTTACGCATACACTTTAGAACAAATTGAGGCGGGCAAAATGCCAGTGACCAAAGAAACTACAGATTTGTATGTATCCGATTTAGTCAATGATGTGCTGTCTATCAAAACGTATTACGAAAAGAAATACTTGGCAGACGACAAGAACATCAGCTACGTGCAGTGGCAATTCCCACAATAGTACTCAGTCGTATTATAGTCCAGACGAATTGAATTGTAGGTCGTACAACTTTTTGTACGCGCCATCTAGTGCAAGCAACTCTTGATGAGATCCTGCTTCTAGCATTTCCCCTTTTTCCAAGACGATGATCTTATCGGCTCGTTGGATGGTAGATAAACGATGTGCAATCACGATTGCGGTTCTTCCATCCATCAAATTCTCGATGGCCGATTGGATCAAATGTTCGGTTTCCGTATCTACCGAAGAAGTCGCTTCATCCAAGATCAAGATTTTAGGATCATGCACCAACGCTCTGATAAAGGAGATAAGCTGACCTTGACCTGCCGACAAGGTAGATCCACGTTCTTGTACCTGATAATCATATCCGCCAGGTAGCCTTTCTATAAATTCATCTGCGCCCACTTTCTTCGATGCATCTACGATCGCATCCATAGAGATCGTGGTATCATATAGATTGATATTATGTAAGATCGTATCCGAGAACAAGAATACATCTTGTAATACCGTCGAGATCGTCTGGCGAAGATACTCTAGATTGTACTCGCGGATATCGACTCCGTCAAGCAAAATCTGTCCGCGTTGAATTTCATAAAAACGACTTAGAATATTGATCGTGGAAGATTTTCCGGCACCAGTAGCGCCCACTAGTGCGAGTGTTTCTCCGGGCTGCACTGTAAAGCTGATATCTTTCAATACCCATTTTTCGTCATTGTAAGCGAACCAAACGTTCTTGAATTCAATCTTACCGCGTACGATATCTGGCTTATAATTGCCTTCGTCCGGCGTAAATTCCTGTGTGTCGAGCACCTCAAAAATGCGTTCGGCAGAGATCATACCCATTTGTAAGGTGTTGAACTTGTCGATCAATTCTCGGATTGGCCGGAAGATCATCGTGATATACATCAAGAAAGCAACCACCACACCTGGAGAAATGGCATCCGCCAATATCTGCTTTGCGCCATACCACACTAATAAACCGGTAGCAATGGCTACGATCACCTCCAATACAGGGAAAAAGATCGAAAAATACCAGTTGGCACGGATATGCGCATTTCTATGTTCGGCATTGATCTCTTTGAACTTCCGCATTTCCTGTTCCTCGCGCGCGAAGTACTGAATGATAGCCATGCCCGAAATATGCTCTTGTAGAAACGTATTCAGATTCGAAACCCACGTACGCACACTCTGGAAGGCCGACTTCATCGCTTCTTTAAAAATATACGTCGCTGCAATCATCAACGGCATGGGAATCAGAATGACCAAAGTCAAGCGCCAATCCGTATAAAACATCACCAATAGAATCACCACCAGCTGCAATAAATCGCCAATAATTTGAATCAATCCTTCGGAGAATATATTGGCAATCGTTTCTAAATCAGAAATCGTTCTCGTGATTAAGCGACCGATGGGCGTGTTGTCAAAATACTTAAGTCGTAGGTTGGTAATGTGTTCGAAGACCTGAATACGGATATCGCGAATCACCGATTGTCCCAATGTATTGGTCATCAAGGTGTGAAAGTAGCGAATCACAGTTTGCAAAAGCAACAGCGCAATCATGGCGATTAGCATCTTGGTTAATCCGCCCGGATTGCCTGCCAGAATATAGCGATCTACGGTATGCTCTACCAACATCGGTAATGCTGGCGCTACCGCTGCCAACAAAATAGTGAGCACCACAGAGATCCAAAATACAGTGCGGTACGGGCGAATATATTGTGCCAATCGACTCAGCAATTTTGAATCGTAGGCTTTTCCAGCGATTTGTTCTTTCTTCACGATGGTTGATCGATATAAGGGTAGATAATTTGGGTAAGGTACAGACCGCAGGCAGGCACCGATGCACCGGCCTGACTTCGATCTTGGCTTGCAATCACTTCAGAAACGTGCTCCACAGGTTTCCCTTTAAGGCCCACTTCCAATAGTGTGCCCACGATGGCTCGCACCATATTACGCAAAAAACGATCGGCGGTGATGTGAAATGTCAATCGCTGACCATCTCGTACCCAACGCGCTTCGGTGATGGTACAGATGTTGGTAAATACTTGCGTATGCGCTTTGCTAAAGCAGCCAAAATCCTTTTTACCTAATAGCAATTGTGCTGCTGCATTCATTTTATCGACATCTGGCACGTCACGAAGCAACCAAGAAGCATCTTGCAGAAAAGGATCTTTACTAAAATGCACGTGGTATTCGTAGGATCTGGAAGTCGCGTCAAAGCGAGCATGTGCTTCCGAGTGTACAGGAAACAATCGCTGCACACTAATATCCGAAGGCAGTATGGCGTTCAGAGCGTGTACAAATCGTTGCGTAGAGCTAATTTTTTCCGAAGGAATATCCACATGCACATACAATTGCGTAGCATGCACGCCAGTATCGGTGCGGCCGGCGCCCGCCGTCTCGACTTCCTGCCGCAAAACGGTTTGTAGCGCCTGCTGCAACTTCTCTTGCACAGAGACGGCATTCTGCTGAATCTGCCATCCATGATAAGCAGTGCCTTTGTATGCGATTTCCAAAAAGTAGCGTTGAGTGTTTGCTTGCACGGGGCAAAGTTACGCAATTTTACGTTGTCTGAATGTAAAGTCCGTAGGTACAAAGTCTGTTCTGTTCAATCAATCTGCGTGTGGTTTTTACACCGTGGATAACTTGGCTTAACGCGGATATTTTTAGTACCTTTAAAACGTATAAAAGAAGAAACGACCATGAAAACACTAAAAGGGCCAGCGATCTTTTTGGCACAATTTATTGATAATACCGCACCGTACAATACGTTAGAAAATATTTCCAAATGGGTGAAATCATTAGGATATGTCGGAGTGCAAGTGCCCACCAATGATCCGCAGTTTTTTGATATGCAAAAGGTAGCAGAAAGCAAAACTTATGCAGATGAAATCAAAGGCCGACTAGCGGAGATCGGGGTGGAGATCACCGAGCTTTCAACGCATTTACAAGGACAATTGGTGGCTGTACATCCAACCTACGATAAATTGTTCGACGGATTTGCGCCAGCTGCTGTACACAATAATCCAAAAGCACGTACCGAGTGGGCAATCGATCAACTTAAATTAGCCGCTAAAGCATCGGCCAACTTAGGTTTGAATGCCCATGCTACCTTTAGCGGTTCGCTATTATGGCACATGGTGTATCCTTGGCCACAGCGTCCAGCAGGTTTGGTAGAAACAGGTTTTAAAGAATTGGCAAACCGCTGGTTGCCGATTTTGGACGAGTTTGATCGTCATGGCGTTGATTTGTGTTATGAAGTGCATCCTGGCGAAGATCTGCACGATGGCGTTTCCTACGAGCGCTTTTTAGAAGCTGCCAACAACCATCCAAGAGCATGTTTATTATACGATCCATCGCATTTGTTGTTGCAAGGAATGGATTACTTAAGCTATATTGATCACTATCATGAGCGTATCAAAATGTTTCATGTGAAAGATGCTGAGTTTAATCCAACAGGAAAGCAAGGCGTCTATGGCGGCTATAGCAACTGGTTGGATAGAGCAGGTCGCTTCCGTTCGCTTGGCGACGGACAGGTAGATTTCAAATCCATCTTTAGCAAATTAGCGGCTTATGATTACGAAGGTTGGGCGGTGCTAGAGTGGGAGTGTGCGATCAAAAATAGCGTAGATGGTGCTGCCGAAGGCGCGCAGTTTATTAACGACCACATCATCAAAGTGACCGAGCGAGCATTTGATGATTTTGCTTCGACCGGATCCGATGAAGCCTTTAATCGCAACCTGTTGGGAATTTAATCATAGGTGAAACAAGTAATATGAAATTAAGTCTGGGTTTTTCTCCGTGCCCGAATGATACGTTTATCTTCGATGCACTGATTCATGGTAAGATTGATACGGGCGATCTTTCGTTCGAGCCGAGCTATCACGACGTGGAGACCTTGAACCAAATGGCCTTTGCGCAGCAATTGGATATTACCAAGCTAAGCTATCACGCATTCGCCTACGCGGCCAAAGATTACGAATTGTTGGATGCTGGCAGTGCGTTGGGCTTTGGCGTCGGGCCATTGTTGATTACTAAGGATAAAGATCTTGCCGAGCGTCTGTCGAATTACGCTGGGCAAGATTTGCCAGAAGATCTAGTCGGATTACGCGTCGGTATTCCAGGTAAATATACAACAGCCAATTTCTTGTTGGGATTGGCGTATCCACAACTGACCAATAAGGAAGAACTGGTTTTTTCTGATATTGAAAATGCCGTATTGGATGGTCGGGTAGATGTGGGGTTGATTATTCACGAAAATCGTTTCACTTACAGTGAACGCGGACTATCCAAGGCGCAGGATTTGGGCGAATTTTGGGAACGAGATACCGGATATCCTATTCCGTTGGGCGGTATTGTGATCAAAAGATCTCTGCCGCAATCGGTCAAACAGCAGGTTAACAAACTCATCGCGGATAGCGTACGATTTGCCTTTGCCAACCCGAAGTCTGGCTTAGATTATATCCGCAGTCATGCGCAAGAAATGGAAGAATCGGTGATGTATCAGCATATCGATTTGTATGTCAATAAGTATTCTGAAAAGCTAGGTGAAAAAGGACGTGCTTCCGTCAATTATCTTTTTAGCGAAGCGGAGCGACTGGAATTAATACCGCCGCGCACGCAAGATTTATTTTTAGCTTCGATCTAACATTCAGGGAGACTGAGCGGCACTTTTACGGCGAGTCCACCGTCGGCAGTCTCCTTGTATTTTACATTCATATCCTGCGCGGTAGCCCACATTGTGCCGACTACAGCATCCAAACTCACTTTCGCTTTTTCTGGATTCGATTGCAGCGCCAATTGTGCCGCAGTGATCGCTTTGATGGCGCCCATCGTATTGCGCTCGATACATGGAATCTGCACCAATCCGCCAATGGGATCACAGGTCAATCCCAGATGATGTTCCATCGCGATTTCTGCTGCCATCAATACTTGTCGCTGCGAACCGCCAAGACATTCGGTGAGCGCACCAGCCGCCATGGCCGACGAAACACCAATTTCTGCTTGGCAGCCGCCCATCGCGGCGGAGATCGTAGCGCCTTTTTTGAAGATTGATCCTATTTCGGATGCGGTCGCCATGAATTGAATGATTTTCTGCTCGTTGAACGCGTCGTAGAAGGTAATGTAGTATTGCAAAACCGCAGGAATTACGCCGGCAGCTCCATTAGTTGGCGCAGTGACTACGCGACCAAATGAGGCGTTTTCTTCATTCACCGCTAGGGCAAAACAACTCACGCAATCCAAAATATACCCGAAATCTTTTCCGCCTGCGCGAATCGCTTCCAACCAAGAATCAAAGTCATCATACGGACGATCTTTGACGATGCGCTTATTCAGTTTCGTAGCGCGGCGTTCTACTTGCAATCCACCAGGCAAGATGCCAGTGGTATGGCAACCTTTGTAGATGCATTCTTTCATGGTGGAGAATATATTTAAAATACCCTTTTTCGTTGCTTCTTCTGTGCGCCACGCCAATTCATTTTCCAACACCAACTCCGAGATTTTTAATCCCGTTCGTCGAGACCAGAATAATACATCTTCTGCCGTATCCATTTGGAATGGAAGATCCACTTCGGTAGCTGTAGCGCCCTGCTCTTCTTCTTGTACCACGAAACCTCCACCAATGGAATAGTAGGTTTCACTCAGTGCAGAGCCGTCGCTCAGAAAAGCTTGAAAGGTGACCGCATTCGGATGGAAAGGCAAACTTTCATTGTATAAGAACAGCATGTGTTCGTTGTAAACGAAATCGATCTGATGCGTAGCACCAAGCTGTATCTTGTTAGAAGATTTGATGCGATCCACTTTCGGGACGACATCGTACACATCAAACGTGACCGGATCATCTCCACTCAATCCTAGTAAGATGGCGATGTCTGTACCGTGGCCAACGCCGGTTTTTGCTAATGATCCGTATAGTAATACGTTGACTTGCTGTACATTTTCTATTCCGGCACGGGCATCTACCGTTTGTACAAATCGTTGCGCAGCGCGCCAAGGCCCCAAGGTATGAGAGCTGGATGGGCCAATGCCGATCTTAAACATGTCAAAAATAGAAATCTGTTCGCTAGCCATAAGGAGATTAATAATTTCTCAAAATTACGGTATAAAAGGCGCGTATTTTTATTAATTATGAAATATTAACAAGTGCTTAATGGTACTGCTAATTAAGTGTTTATCTACATGCCAGTGCCAAACTTATACTTGCGCGATATAGTTACCGGCAACTTTCCTTCCGAGCGTATATCTTTAAACAGCACTTTGGCCGCAGCCCGTTGCATGAATGCTTCGTTCTGATAGGCTAGAATAATACTGCCGCTTTGGCTTACGTCAAGGCTATTGAGTGTGTATGGGTTGGCGTGTACGATTGTAATGGTGTTTTTGTTCGTCACTTTGTCGATAAATCCTACAACATCTTCTGAGAATGGCAATGTGCTTTGGGGTCTGTTGCGTGCGTCGTGAATGGCGAGAATTACTTGGCCATATTTACGCGCTTCCATCGTGATTTCTTGTAGGCGCTCGGGCGATTCGTTATTGGCCACGTACATTTGCATAATTCCACGCACGCGACTCGCGATTACTTGCTCTAAAGCCTGCGGCTTGTTGATGCCAACACTAATTAACAACGTAGGGCGGCCACGATTGAACGAATTAATCGCACGCTGCGAGCGCAAAACCGTGATCGATGCTTCTGCTAAGCGCTGTACCAATTGTTTGGATGCCGCGCTATTCAGATCGTTGTATAGATTTTTGGTAGATACAGGCTGGTATTTGTCCAGACCGAGCCAATACTTGGTCGCCAATACTTTTTTAACACGACGATCGATATCTGCTTGCTTGATGCTACCATTTTTAATGGCTTGCTCGATCATTTGGATCGCGCGGCCACTGTTTTCTGATATTTCCAACAAATCATTACCCGCCTCTATGGCCATCACATCGGCACGCCCGTTCGGGAAAAACTTTGTCACGCCTTTCATATCCATGGCATCAGTTACCGAAAGGCCCTGAAATCCCAATTCATTGCGCAACAGATCAGTCACTACTTTTTTGGAGATGGAAGATGGAATGTTAGGTGTGTTGTCTAGTGAAGGAATATGCATATGCGCCACCATTATGGCTGGCGCGCCTGCGCGAATCAATTCTCGGAAGGGAAATATCTCCAATTCATCCAATCTTTTCTTCGAAAAATCCAGTTGCGGAAGGTCGTGATGCGAGTCTACATCGGTATCGCCATGTCCGGGGAAGTGCTTGAGGGAAGCCACAATACCGCCAGCTACCATACCATCCATATACGCTTTCGCTTTACGCGTTACATTTTCTTTATTATCTCCAAACGAACGGTAGTTGATGACGGGATTTTGGGGGTTATTATTAATATCTACTACAGGTGCGAAGTTAAAATGCATGCCCAATCGTAGGAAATCTTTTGCCACTTGCTTGCCCATTTCGTAGATCAATTCGTCGCGCTGAATAGCGCCTAGCGTCATTTGATAGGGAAACGACGTAGTCGAATCAGCTAAGCGCATGCCCAATCCCCATTCACCATCAAAGGTGATCAATAACGGCACTTTGCTATCTTTTTGATAGCGGTTGAACATGTCGGCATGTCGCACTGGTCCACCTTGGAAAACAACCAATCCACCCAATTTCTCCTGTCGTACAATACGGCCGACGGAATCCACATAACGCGCGCCACGATCCGTATGTGCGCGAATGAGTAACAGTTGCGCAATCCGTTCGCGAGGCGTAAGTTGTTGAAAAGTGCGCTCTACCCAAGGATGAGATTGATTAATGAATGGGACGAAATCGCGCTTCGCTTGACCATAGCTCGAAGATGTAAGCAGACTAATGTAGGCGATGACGAGGAAAATGTGTTTCATAGATGTATTAAAAAGAGGTGGTAGAGAGGTGTTAGATCAACTGGTATTTGTCTTGGATCAACTGGGTAAGCTCTTGTGCATTCTGTACTTCGCCGCAAGCTTCTTTCTTCCACAGCATATCAATAACCAATAATAGATACTGTGTTTCTAATTCAGGCTTGGCATAACCCAATTCCTGAAAGGCTTTCAAGATAATAGATTGTACCGGTTTGATAAAGTGCTCATGCTGAGTTCGCGAAAGCTCATCGTGGGATAGCCTTTCCTGCATTTTCCAAAATAAAGGCTCTTCCGCGACCAGTTTATTAGGTAGCAGAATCATGTTGCGCAAAAACTCTTTAGCGCCTTTGTACGTAAGCATGCCTTTGTGGTGCATCACCACGCGGCTATACCCGGTTTTAATGATAAAGGAAAGAAGCCGGTCTTTATTGCCAAAATGCTTGAAAATCAATGCTTCTGATACGCCTGCTTGCAGAGAAATTTCTTTGGTAGAGGTATCAGCAAAACCTTTGTCAGCGAATAGTGAGGTGGCGGTTTGTATTATTCTATCTTTCCTACTAAGGGCTGTTTCTTTCATAGTTAACTGTCTGTGACAAAGATATCGAAAAATGATATTCCTTGTCTTAATTAAAGGATGCGACCGCCTTTTTGCAGGAATATTTCCTTTTTGTCCATGAAAGTCGTTTTATCAATCGGCTTAGTCGCTCTAGAAATAATGGCAGTCTTGAAACCTGCTTCCAAGCTGTCTATTGCCGTGAAGTACACGCAATAATCTGCCGCCAGTCCGCAAACGTGTACTTCGGTCGCACCTCTAGCTTGCAAGTAACCCTGCAGTCCGGTCGTCTTTCGTTTACCATTATCAAAAAAACCACTGTAGCTATCGATCTGCTTGTCTGTTCCTTTTCTAAATATAGCTTCTATGGCAGCTATATTCAGCGCAGCGGCCAATTCGGCCCCCGCCGTACCTTGGACACAGTGGTCTGGCCAGAGCGTTTGCTCTAGACCATGCAATTCGATCTTATCATAAACTTGTGCGCCGGGATGCTGACTGGCGAAACTACCGTGATCTGCGGGATGCCAATCTTGTGTAGCGATCACTAGATCATAGTCTTTTTGCAAAACATTAACGGCAGGGATAATCGTATCGCCAGCTGGCACAGCCAATGCGCCTTCGGGTAAAAAATCGACCTGTACATCGACAATGATAAGTGCTTTCATACCCAAATATAACTAATCGATCGTTAACCGATAGCCTACGCCACGGATGTTTGTAATCTTAATCCGATCGTCTTTGGAAAGGTATTTTCGGATGCGGCTGATAAATACATCTAAGCTCCGTCCGGTGAAATACGTATCATCGCCCCAATAGGTGCGGATGATCTCTTCACGTGGTACTACCTGCTCTTTACGCTCAAATAAGCGACGCAACAATTCCGCTTCGCGGAATGATAATTTCTCGGTATGATCCTCGTGGCTCAACAAAAATTTCTGCGTGTCCAACCGGTACGTGCCAATCTCATAATGTTGCTGATCGTGGTGCTGTCGTGTGGCACGATGCGCCGACTCAATGCGTACAATGAGCTCTTCGATTTTGAATGGTTTGCGGATGTAATCATTGCCCCCAAGGTGAAAACCTTTGACCAAGTCGGCTGTCTGCGTCATGGCTGTTAGAAAGATAATCGGTGTTTTGGTGTCGATCTTACGAATTTCGGTGGCCAACGTAAATCCATCCATGAGTGGCATCATCACATCCAATACCATCACATGCGGACTGAATTTTTTTAATATTTGTAACGCATCTTGTCCATTGACAGCATGTTTCACTTCAAAACCATGTTCCTCGAGGCTTTCTCCTACGATCATCGCCAAGCTGAGTTCGTCTTCTACATATAAAATTTTGAGCATGTAAGTCTTTATTTTAGTGATGTGTTATTGTGAGGTAATGATATAATGAAAGTTGTTCCTGCGCCCTCTGCGCTATCTACAACAATGTTGCCGCCGTGCTGATGCACCACTTGCTGAACATACGCTAATCCTAGGCCAAAGCCTTTCACGCTATACAATTCGCCATTGGGCACGCGGAAAAACAGATCATAAATATTTTTGTGATACACTTTCGGAATGCCGATGCCATTATCGCTGATGCGGATCTGAATGGCTTTGTCCGTCGCCGTTAAGGTAATCGTCACCCGCGGTGAAGGCGACTGATTGTATTTGATCGCATTATCTATCACGTTAGAAAACGTATTGCGAAGGTGGGCTAGGTCGCCGAGTAATAATACAACGGTATTTTGTGCCGGCAGTATTAAATCTATTTTTGCGGTGTTAACCAATTGGAAAGAGTCTACAATCTCTTGTAGGAGAACGCTAAGATCAAATTCTGTATACGTAAAGTCAATACCGCTGCGCACATTACTATTAAATTGCAGCACATTTTCTACCATCTGACTGAGGTGTTCCAACTCGCGTTTAGATATGGTTAAATACCTATTCCACCGCTCCGGATCGTTCTTCGCGCCTGAGCGTTGCAGCGATTCTACCGCTGCTGTGACAGTAGATAACGGCGTTTTTAGTTCATGCGTCATATTGGTGACGAATGATTGTTGTAAGACCGCCAACTTATTTTGCTTGCGAATGGTTTTAAACAAAGCGAGAAAAGTGCCAATCAATGCGAAGAGTAAGAAAAAGGAGAAAATGATCTGCCAGAGCATATTGGAGATAATATGTTTCCAAATGTGCGTCAACTCGGCATACAGATATAGGTTATTTTCTGCATTAATCAATATCGGCCGCGTGGTTAGGATTTCATTAGTTCGCATCTCGCGCGGTTCTTTGTACACTCTACGTGCTATTTCATGGAGCTTTAGTTGAACGTTGGCATGTTGTATACCTTGGTAAGCGAGCTCCTGTTTGTACTCCAATAATAAAGTATCTAAAGCGGCGACAGATAGCTGTGCATCTCTTCCTTGTAGCATCCAATGATTGATTTCTCTTGGTTTGCGGCGGTCACTGCGTTCTTGCGGATCGTTTCGATGCGTTTCACGATATTGCCTGCGAATACTATCCTGCCGTCTTGTAGCGTTCTTCTCCATCCACGCGTATATACTATCAATTGCAATGTTTGGATACGCAAGGCTGATATCTTCTGCAAGATTTTTTTGGTAGCTATTACGTGTGTTATTGCCGGTTATTTCGTTACGTGCGTAATAATCACTCAACGTGCTAAGCAATGCTTGATCGGCTTTTGCAAAAGTCAATTCCCGGTGGTCGCTATACGAATTGTATAGCCAAAAACTGAGGACTGCTAGTATTCCAGCAGTGATTAAGACAATAAGTAGTGCTAGGACTTTGTGGTTTTTTAACATGATTAAAACAAATTTAATTTAGTAGATTTGCACCGCATAGGTAATTGTTGATTTTTAACAAAATATAACACTGATTAACAGTAACGTTCGGTTACATTTGCAATTCATTGGTTTTTATGCTAAAACATTTCATATTTATTGCTTTCGGAGTCGTTTTTTTCGGCGCGAGTGTCTTATTGTCCAGTTGTGAGAAAGATATGGCTATCGCATTGAACAACGATAACGTAGATGCATTGAACTTAGCTTCGGTGGATTCATTATCCGTGCAAATTACAAACCTATCTTTACAGTACATTCCAACTTCTGGAGCGGGAGCAATTTTGTTAGGCCGGTATCTGCGTGAAGGCGTAGGCAGTGTTTCTATAGCTCCCTATTTCCAAGTAGAGCCGGAAACGTATACTTATAGTGATATCCCTGAGGATGCGCGTTTTGATTCGGTCAGACTAGTACTGCGCCGCCATAATCAATTGCACGTGCAAGGTGATACCACTAAATCACATACAATCCGAGTGCACCGAGTTACGCAACGTCTGGAAACAACTACATTGCAGGCTGGAGGTATCAACAATGTAGAGATTCCTTTCTATGTACAAACGCCAGCTATTTTTGGTCAACAATCCTTTCAGGTAAGTCAAACGCCGCTTGGAGAGTTGAGTTATTTACCAGCGCCGGGAAGAAGACAACGACTATCGATTCGTTTAGCCGATGCTTTTGGACAAGATTTATTTGACAAAATGCAGGCAGATGATGCTCGAGTCATGTCGGCGGCCAACTTTACAGAATACATGAATGGCTTTGCGGTTATTCCAGATGAAGAGAACACTAGTGTGATCGCTTATAATGATACGATTCAGGCGGAGATTTATTACTCATACATTGGAGCTGGGGGATTGCGTGAAACTGCACAGAAAGATCTTGTGATACGTGATTATAACCTAAAATATAATAAATATACGGCAGATAGATCCGGTACTTCTTTTCAAAACTTGTCGGCCACTACGCCGGTATCTGGTGCGCAAACTAACGGCATAGGTTTGGTACAAGCAGGCACAGGTGCGGCAGTTCGCATCGATTTTCCATCTCTTCGTAATTTCTTACAGACGCCGGGTATCGCCGTCAATAAATTGGAGTTAGAGGTAGAAGTTGCATCGAATGAAAGCGCAATGTTCCCATTGCCTACAGGGCAGGATGCGCCGTCATTATTTTTAGCAAATAGTAGCGGAGTGGCACTGAATTTTATACGAGCGCCTTTTACAACGGAGATTCAACGTGGACAGTTTATCCCGGCAAATAATACCGGACAAAACGCGAGATATACATTCAACTTAATTGAGTACGTACGTACGATCAATAGTGAGACTAATGCGCCTAGCGGATTAGTGCTATCTTTACCACCAGCTTCCTTAGTAGGTACGGCAAGTTCGTTGCTAATCGCTACGGAAGACAATAAACCTAAAATCAAATTAAACATCTTATACACAAAATTTAATTAGTCATATGAAGAAGAAAAACTGGCTAGCATTACTTTTAGTTGGTGCGATCGCGACGACATCTTTCCAATCCTGTTCGAAAGATGACGAAGAAACGGCTACAGGAGACACTGGGCCTGTAGAATGGACTAGATCCACGGTAGCACCAGAAGATCCTAGAGAGGGTGCGGCATCTTTTGTGATTAATAATCAAGCATTCCTTGTGGGTGGCTACACAGCTACTCGTGTTATTTTACAAGATGCATGGGCGTTCAATGGATCTCAGTGGGAGCCTAAAGCACAATTTTCTGGCCCAGCGCGTCACCGCGCGGTAGGTTTTTCTATTGGTGAAGCCGGCTTTGTGGGTACAGGATACGATGGTACCAATGCGTTGAATGATTTTTATCGTTTTGATGCAGCTGCAAATACATGGACTAAAATCGCTGATTTCCCTGGAGAAGCGCGTTTTGGCGCAGTAGCTTTCTCGCTTGGAGGTAACGGATATGTAGGTTTGGGAGAGACTCCGTCAGGCAAAACATTTAGTGATATCTATCGCTACAATCCTTCGAACGATACGTGGACATTAGTACCTACGCAATTCGGATGGACTCGTTCGGGTGCTTTCGCTTTTGTGATTGGTAACAGAGCGTACGTTGGTGGCGGTCGTTTCAACAATCAATTACCAGAAGATTTCTTCGCTTTTGATGGCACAACTTGGACTAAGTTAAATGACTTAAACCGCAATGATGCGAATCAAACGTATGATGTAAGACGTCATAACACTTCTTCATTCGTTATTGGTGGTCAAGGTTACATCGTAAGTGGTAGAGCGCCTGCTGGCTTGGTATCTAACGTATGGAAATATGATCCAGGAAGTGATACTTGGACCAATCAACATCAAGCGATACAAGGTAGTGGAGCACGTGAGAAAGCAGTTGGCTTCGCGATTGGTAACAATGGCTATATCACAACGGGTTCTGCTGGTACAGGTCGCGAGCAGTTCTACAGCGAAACACTGGTATTTACACCTGTAAGATAAGTAAGACTAAAACGGATACTCTATAGCGGAGTATCTTTTACAATAAGAAGAGCCGGATGATTGTTATAATCATCCGGCTCTTTTTTGTTTATCCAATTTTTCAGGGAAGAAGCAAATTGAACTGATTAACCGATCAATTGCTTTTTATGTAGTAACTCTGCAATCTGGACCGCGTTGGTTGCTGCTCCTTTTCTGAGGTTGTCTGCTACTACCCAAAGATTAAGCGTTTTGTCCTGAGACTCATCTCTGCGAATACGACCCACGAAAACCTCATCTTTGCCGTGTGCATCTTTTGGCATTGGATATTCTAATTTTGCTGGATTATCCACGACAATGATACCTTCTTGAGCTGCTAATAGATCGCGAACTTCCTGAAGGTCAAAATCATTTTCGAATTCGATATTTACAGACTCCGAGTGACCACCGATCACCGGGATACGTACCGTTGTTGCGGTTACGCGAATAGAATCGTCACGCATGATTTTGTTCGTTTCCTTGATCATCTTCATCTCCTCCTTGGTGTATCCATTATCTTGGAAAACATCAATCTGTGGAATCACGTTAAGATCAATTTGGTGTGGGTATGCTTTTTCGCCATCGATACCCGCTCGCTCGTCATTTAATTGCTTTACAGCCGCTACTCCCGTACCAGTCACCGACTGATAAGTAGAAACTACGACGCGTTTAATTTTGTATTTCTCGTGCAATGGTTTCATCACGACCACCATCTGAATGGTAGAACAATTCGGGTTGGCGATAATCTTATCATCCGCTGTCAATACATCTCCGTTTACTTCTGGCACGATCAGTTTTTTTGACGGATCCATGCGCCAAGCTGAAGAGTTATCAATAACAGTAATGCCTGCTTCAGCAAACAAAGGAGCAAATTCTGTAGAGGTACTGCCTCCGGCAGAGAAAAGTGCTACATCTGGTTTGAGTGCAATAGCATCTTGAGCAGTCACCACCTTATACTTCTTACCCTTAAACTCGATTTCTTTACCCTTGCTTCTTTCAGAAGCAACTGGAATTAATTCTGTTACTGGGAAGTTTCTTTCCGCCAATACTGTCAACATTTCTGACCCAACAAGACCTGTTGCGCCAACTACTGCAACTTTCATAAATAAATTATCGTTTAACTTTAAATAAATAAACCAGATTAAGTATATTTAACACGTAATCAACCCCAAACATACTAAATTATTTGGATTCTTATTCTTAAATCTACTGCGAAAGTAGATTTTAATCAGGCTTAACATGACTTTGAAGTCGTTTGTTGTATTATGTTGGATCTCTGTGTTTTGCTGTTATGGCTGTGCTCCTGTATTGGAAGATGAGCTGCGCTACGTGGCGCCGCACCCCGTCATCAATGAGTTGATGATGAATCCGAGCGGCACAGACCTTCCGCTGCGAGAATGGTTAGAATTGTACAATCCTTCTAACGTGGCTATTTTATTGAAAAACTATACGTTAACGTATAATAATACATCTTTCCAATTTCCAGATATCTATCTCCCTGCTAAGCAATATGTGATCGTTACTGCTGCGCAGAATGAACAAGCATTTGTCGGATTTGGTAATGTGTGTGGCATTGCCGGATGGCCGACTATGAGTAATGCTGGTGCTACCATCTCGCTTACTCATCAAGAAGTCGGAACAGTCGATCAAGTATCCTATGCCAGTAATTGGTATGCTAGTACATCAAAAAGAAGTGGTGGTTGGAGCTTGGAAAGGATCAATCCAGAGTTTGGTTGCAATCCTGCATCGGCTTGGCAAGAATCTGAAGCTAGAGAAGGAGGTACGCCGGGCGCGCAAAACAGTGTATATCGTGCAAACGCTATCCCAGATGTGCAAATTCGGCAAACTATTGTGCAAGATCAGGATCTGAGTTTTGTGCTCAATATGGACATTGGAAATAGTTTAACCATTCAGCAAGTGCAAATGCCGATCGGTTTACCGCCAATATCGAGTTGGCGGACTTCCAGAGATACCATACAGATTTCCTTCGGTCAGCAGCTGCCCGAAGGTTTTCCATACGAAGTGACGATTGCGGGACAATATTGTGGTAGAACCATCACACTGTCGCAAACAGTGTTTACGGAAACATCCCTACAGTATAATGATGTGGTCATCAATGAAGTGCTATTCAACCCCAATACGGGCAGTCCCACCTTTGTCGAAATTTACAATCGATCGAACAAGATCGTCAACCTCCAAAACTGGTTTCTAGGAAACCGGTTAATTTCAAATCGCCAATTACTTTTCCCACCAAATACCTACCGTGTGATCACCACGAATCCGGATCCGTTGCAGCGAGATTATCCCAGTGCAGTATTACGTGAAGTCATTGTGCTTCCAAGCCTTCCGGCTTATGCTAACCTGCAAGGAATCGTTACACTTTTCTCACCAGCAGCTTTAATGGATAGTTTGCGCTATACTGCCGCGATGCATCAGCCTTTTATCCGCAATGCACGTGGGGTTTCACTAGAACGAATTTCACCAGATGTTCCCACGAATGTTGGCGGAAATTTCATTTCGGCATCCACCTACAGCGAAGGCGCAACGCCCGGCTATGAGAATTCACGCTTTCGTGCGGGCACGATTACCGAGAATAACGTATTCCTAGCTGCGCGTACGATGTATCCAAATAGTGCAAGCGAAGATCGATTGCTATCTATTCATTATGAGTTTGTTCAAGAGAATACCATGGTAAATCTCACGATCTATGATGATAAAGGGAGGAGTATAAATCGACTTGTTCGCAATCAAGGGGTGGGTTATACGGGCAGATTTACTTGGGACGGCAAAAGGGAAAATGGTGAACAAGCGCCTTCTGGTGTATACTTAATGTGGATGGAAACGTATCACGATAATGGCCAGCGTCAGACCTTCAAAGAATCCTTTTTATTGAGAAATTAGGCTACGCCTGAAAAACAGCCATTGCCCATTTTAAAGTAGGAATCAAAAAACAGTATATTTGCACGAGAATTAACCGTTTTGGAGCGCAGACTGGCATTAAATCTGCTTTTTTGAACGCGAAAACGGAAGTGAATAAATCTAAACATGGGAGAACGCATATTAATACTAGGCGCAAACGGACAAATTGGATCAGAACTGGCTGCCGCACTACGTCTGAAATTTGGTGCAGACAATGTCATTACGTCGGATATCCGCGAGCCGCGCGAACGCGCTGAGCAAGAAATCTTCGAATTGGTGAACGTATTGGACAAAGAGAGAATAAAACATCTTTTGGAACAATACCAACCTACTCAAGTGTACTTATTGGCTGCGATGCTTTCCGCTACGGGCGAACAATATCCTCAAAAAGCTTGGGATTTAAATATGAACGGCTTATTGAACGTGTTGGATCTCGCTGTTGAGTTGGGAATAAAAAAGGTCTTTTGGCCAAGTTCTATTGCCGTATTTGGACCACATTCACCGAAGGTGGATACGCCTCAATATTGCGTAATGGATCCCAACAGTATTTATGGTATTAGCAAATTGGCCGGAGAAAGATTGTGCGAGTATTACCATAAAAAATATAACTTGGATGTCCGTAGCATTCGTTATCCGGGTGTTATTTCTTGGAAAACAGAGCCAGGCGGTGGTACGACGGATTATGCTGTGCATATCTATTTCGAAGCCTTGCGAAATGGCGCATACACCAGTTTCCTTTCTGAAGAAACGGAATTGCCGATGCTGTATATGCAAGATGCCGTGCGTGCAACACTAGAATTGATGGATGCGCCGGCGGATAAACTAAGCATTCGCTCGAGTTACAACCTAGCAGGAATGAGTTTCACACCGAAAGATATCTCCGAAGAAATCCAAAAAATTCTTCCTAGTTTTGAGATATCCTACACGGAAAATGATCCGAGACAAGCTATTGCAGATTCGTGGCCAAAGCGTATTAACGATGATTATGCGCGAAAAGACTGGGGCTGGAAACCTTCCTTCGATCTGGAAACCATGACGAAGGATATGATTGAAAATCTAAAATCAACGATATAACAATGGGTAGAGCCTTTGAATTTAGGAAAGAGAGAAAATTTAAGCGTTGGGCGAAGATGGCCGTCCAGTTTACGCGACTAGGCAAGGAGATTGCCATGGCCGTAAAAGAGGGTGGCCCGAATGCAGATAGTAATTCACGCTTGCGTACTGCCATGCAAAATGCCAAGGCGGTTAACATGCCAAAAGATCGTGTAGAAGCTGCTATAAAACGCGCTTCGGAAAAAGATGCGAAAGGCTATGAAGAATATGTGTACGAAGGATATGGCCCACACGGTGTGCCTGTGCTCATCGAAACGGCAACAGATAATACCAATCGTACCGTAGCCAATGTAAGAAGCTATTTTACCAAAGCAGGCGGCTCATTGGGAAAAACCGGCTCGTTGGATTTCATTTTTCAGCGCAAATCGATCTTTCGTTTCCCTGCACCTGAGGATCTGGATGTAGAAGAATTGGAATTGGAGTTGATTGACGGCGGTTTGGACGAATTATATGTGGAGGCTGACGAAGAAGGCAATGACGTAGTCGTCGTGCAAACTTCGTTTGAAGATTTTGGTAACATGCAAAAGTTACTAGAAGAGAAAGGCATCGAAGTTTCTTCGGCTAAGTTGGAGCGTATTTCTCTATCTCATTCTTCATTAACCGAAGAGCAAGCGGCAGATGTATTGAAGTTGATCGATAAAATCGAGGAAGACGATGATGTGCAGGCCGTTTATCATAATATGGACTAAGCGATATTGATATGCATAAAAATCCCTGCGAAACCACTTTCGCAGGGATTTTTTTTTACTTTTGATCATGCTCAGTTTTGAAGAGTTCTTCCATAAGAAAAAGATTGACCTGACTGCTTTGCAGGCAGGTGAGCCGGCGTTGTATGCAGAATTTTCGAAGCATTACGCGGCAATGGGAGAGAAGAGCTTTGATCATACTAAGAAATTTTGGTTCAATAAGCTCCGGAAAACGTATTTGCTCGCCGCAGGCGAACCAGCACCTGTTCCAGAAAAACCATTAGCGATTTCAGACGCGCCTTTGGAACCGGTTTCGGATGTTGTGCCTTCTGAGCCAGCAACAGCTGCCGTAAAACCAGCCGGCTTTAAACCACGTTTCAAGGCCGGCGCTGCAAAAGCTGCTTCTACGGAATCCGCAACACCAGAAGAAACCATTTCGGTAGAAAATAAAGAAACTCCTTCTGCGGAAGAAAAACCAGTAACAGAAGAATCGGCTACGCCGATTAATAAACCTGCCGGCTTTAAGCCTCGCTTCAAGGCCGGTGCAACGAAAACCGTTTCTACCGAGCAAACAAAGCCAGAAGAAACCATTTCGGTAGAAAATAAAGAAACTCCTGCTGCGGAAGAAGAATCGGCTACGCCGATTAATAAACCCGCCGGCTTTAAGCCACGCTTCAAGGCCGGTGCTACAAAAACCATTTCTTCCGACCAAACAAAGCCAGAAAAAACCATTTCGGCAGAAAACAGCGCGGAATCTACTCCTGCTGCGGAAGAAAAACCGGCAACAGAAGAATCGGCTACGCCGATTAATAAACCTGCCGGCTTTAAGCCGCGCTTCAAGGCTGGTGCGACAAAAACCGTTTCTACAGAACAAACCAAGCCAGAAGAAACCATTTTGGCAGAAAATAAAGAAGCTCTTGCTGCGGAAGAAAAATCGGCAGCAGAAGAATCGGCTACGCCGGTTAGTAAACCCGCTGGCTTCAAGCCACGCTTCAAAGCCGGTGCTACTAAAACCGTTTCTACAGAATCGGCAAAGTCAGAAGAAACCATTTCGGCAGAAAATAAAGAAACTCCTGCTGCGGAAGAAAAATCGGCAGCAGAAGAATTGGCTACGCCGATTAATAAACCTGCTGGCTTCAAGCCACGCTTTAAAGCTGGCGTAACGAAGCCTAGCAAGCCCAAAGACGATCAGTAGCGAACGAAAGCAATGGATCCAGTAAACCCCGCGCCAGAAGAAAGTTTAAAGAAGAAAGCCGCCACAGGATTTTTGTGGGGCGGCCTATCCAACGGTGTGCAACAAGTAATTGGCTTGATCTTCGGTCTTGTGCTGCTGCGCGTGCTGGATCCTAAAGATTACGGTATGGTTGGAATCCTCACCATATTCTCCGCTATAGCATCCGCATTGACAGAATCTGGTTTTGTGAGTGCAATAAGCATTAAGAAGGACGTGACGAAGGCAGATTATAATGCCGTATTCTGGTTTTGCGTGCTTTTAGGTGCCGGAATCTATCTGGTTTTGTATTCCGTGAGCCCCTTTTTAGCCGATTTCTATGCGTTGCCCCAATTAGAGCCATTAGCTAAAATTTCCTTTTTGAACTTCTTAATTAGCAGCTTTGGCGTCGCGCATAGCGCGTACCTGACGCGTAATTTAATGGTGAAAGAGCGGTCGACCGCGCTGCTTTTTGCCGTTTTGATCAGTAATGTCATCGGCGTAGTTGCGGCGCTGCAGGGGCTGAAGTACTGGTCTTTGGTTGTCCAAAATCTGACCTACTGTGTGATCTCCGCATCGCTGTTTTGGTACTATTCTCATTTTCGTCCTTCATGGCGGATCAATCTTCGTCCGGTCAAGCCTTTGTTGTCGTACAGCAGCAAGCTGATCATTACCAATGTGTTTTTCCACGTCAATAATAATTTCCTGACCGCCATTCTGGGTAAATATGTGGCCGTAGCGCAAGTCGGACAATATACTTCGGGCAATAAGTGGAATCTCATGGGACAAAATCTGATTTTGAGTATTTCCAATACCATCATCCAACCGCTGATGACGGAGGTATCGCACAGCGAAGAAGAGCGCAAAATTCGTGTATTCCGCAAGCTGCTTTCCTTTATCTCTTTCATCACCTTTCCACTAATGTTTGGTTTAGCGCTCATTGCGCCTGATTTTCTTTTGCTTGCTGGCGGTGCCAAATGGTTAGAAAGCGCCGATTACCTGCGCGTTTTGGCATTTGGAGGCGCATTCGCCGTGGTGAGCAATGCCTTTTCAAACTATACCTTGAGCAAGGGTCGATCTACTACCTACATGTGGAATATGATCGTATTTGGCATCTTACAGGTCGGCTTATTCTTTGCGCTCAAACACTTGGGCGTATTGTACATCGTGCTGGGTTATGCGACGATGAATCTGCTTTGGTTGAATACCTGGTTTTTCATCACGCGGAAAAGCCTGCAATATAGTTATCGCTTCATGTGGCGCGATGTATACGCGTATGCACTTAGCGCCATGGTTGGATTTCTTGCGACTTATTTTTGGATTGACTCCTTGCCACACGCGGTATTAAGATTAGGGGTGTCTGTATTATCGATGGGAGCAGTTTATTTGGGTATTTGTTACTTGTTTTCTAGAGATACATTTGTGGAAATTCAAAACTTCTTTCGCAACAAGCTATGAAGAAGTTACTCAGCATTATCGTTTCATACAATTTTGAGCCTTGGCTCACCAAATGCTTGGATAGCCTGCTACATTCGACTTATCCCACGGATATCTTCGTAGTTGATAATGCATCGAGCGACCGTACGGTAGCCCGAATTAGGCAAGATTATCCGCAAGTGATTTTGCATCAGAGCGATACAAATTTAGGCTTCGGCCGTGCAAATAATATCGGTTTCGATTATGCGATCGCGAATGGGTATGATGCTGTTTTTCTAGTTAATCAAGATGCTTGGCTGCATCCAGCATGTTTAGCGCACTTGATGCAAGAAGATTATGGATCGAGCGTAGGAATTATATCGCCAATGCATTACGATGGCACGGGTTTGCAGTTAGATGAAGGTTTTGCTGGGTATGTGAATCAAGAGCAAATGGATCTTGATCATTTTGCTGTATCCTTTGTGAATGCCGCATTTTGGCTGATTCCCATTGCTGTCCTAAAAGAAGTGGGACAATTTTCACCGATCTTCTATCATTATGGCGAAGACAGCGATTATGCCAACCGCATACAGCACCATGGCTTGAAAATCATGGTCAATACCAAAGCCATTGCCTATCATGATCGACAAAACAGAAAGAACCTTTCCAAAGCACAATTTTTTAAAAGAGAATTCATCTATTTCCTGACGGAATATGCCAATGTAAATCATTCCTTTCCGAAGGCGTTTGGCTACGGCGTATTAGCACCGATCAAAAAGGCTTTTCAACGACCTTCCGCTTCACCTTATAATGGCTTCACTTCGTATCTTACTGTTGCTTTTCAGGTTTTGGCGAAGACAGCGGCCGTTATCCAGACTAGGAAAAGAAACACCTAAATATAATGCGGTCCGTCCTAGGCTGCGTATTTGCATATGCAGACTTTTTTGGCGAGTTTCGTCTATTCATTTAACACGCCCATGGAGCAGCTAAGTCCCATTATTCTTTTTGCCTACAATCGACCCGAACATACACAACGCGCATTGGAAGCGTTGGAGCAGAACGTGGGCGCTGCAGACAGCATTTTGTATGTATTTGCGGACGGCGCAAAGCATGATGGCGCTACGAAAAGCGTGCAGCAAGTAAGAGATGTACTCAAAAGAGCTTGGGCCTTCAAAGCAGTGCATATCATCGAGCGCGATCGCAATTGGGGGTTAGCTAATAATGTGATGGATGGCGTAGGGCAGGTGATGAAAGAACATGGCCGTGCGATCGTATTGGAAGATGATGTGCTATTTGCACCGCACACGCTGCAATACTTCAACGAAGCCTTGATTCGGTATGAAAACGAAGAAAAGATCATGCACATTGGTGGATTCATGTACGAGCTGGATCGCTCTGGGTTAGATGAAGCATTCGTAACTCGTTATGTAGCCAGCCAGGCTTGGGCGACATGGTCGCGCGCTTGGCAACATTTTGAACCCAATATCGATCATATCATCGCGCAATTTGATGACGCCAAAATCGCAGCGTTTACTTTTGATCACACCATGAATTTCTGGCGGACGATCTTGCAGCAGCAAAAAGCAGAAGTCGATTCTTGGGCGGTGCGGTGGTATGCCAGCGTTTTCTTAAAAGGTGGTTTGGCGATCGAACCTAGCCAATCGCTCATCGAAAACATCGGTCACGATGGCTCGGGTGTGCATTCAGGAATCAACACCATGTTTGAAACTTCCATACGATCCACGCCGATAACGCGGTTTCCAACTGATTTGGTAGAAAATCAAGCTGGTTATGCCGCACTGCGGCATTTCTTTAAACATCGAAAAGGAAATTTATTTCAACGGGCATACCGCTTTGCGATTAATAAGCTCCGCTAAACGTCTATTTATTAGCTTTTGACCACAACCATGTCCGATCAATCTCGTTCACTTCCTACCATTTCTATTATCACCATCGTGTATAATAATGTGCGGGATATCGCATATACTTTAGCATCTGTGGCGGAGCAAAGTTACAAGGAGGTCGAATACATTGTGATTGATGGCGCATCTACGGATGGTACATTAGATGTGATTCATCAATATGCTGCGCATATTGATATCCTAGTGTCAGAGAAAGATAATGGCATTTACGATGCGATGAACAAAGGATTGACTCGTGCCACAGGCGATTATGTGTTGTTTCTCAATTCTGGTGATACATTGTGCGACGCGGATACCTTGCACACCGTGGTCGAGCGGGGCAATGATGCCGATATCATTTATGGAGAAACCAAATTGGTGGATGAAGATCGTCGCATCATTGGCGATCGTCGGCATAAAGCTCCAGAACAGTTCGATTGGCGCTCTTTCCGCTACGGAATGAGTGTTTGCCATCAGGCGATATATGTGCGTAGAAGTATCGCTTCTCCTTATGATACCAACTATCAATTAAGTGCGGATATCGATTGGGTGATTCGCGCAGCGAAAAAAGCTAAAACCACAAAAAATGTGCATGCTGTTGTCGCGAAATACCTCGTAGGCGGCATGTCGCAGAAGCGACATCAGCAAAGTTTGAAAGAGCGCTACGAAATCTTCAAAAAACATTACGGAACGCTCACCAATATCTTCAACCATCTGATCATTGGGATTAGATTAGTGTTTTATCGATTGCAACATGGAAAATCTAGAGAATAATCTGCTTAATCCGCAACTGTTGGTCGAAGTAGCCAATGCGAAGATGCCTTTCGGAAAATACAAAGATACGTACCTACGACATCTTCCTGAGGCGTATCTCAATTGGTTTCATAATAAAGGTTTTCCTCCTGGAAAGCTTGGGGTCCAACTCGCTACCTTGTACGAGATCAAACTCAATGGTCTGGAGTACTTGTTACAGCCCTTAGTCAAACGCTAGTTTCACGCGCGTTATGCACCACTTTATCCCTTCCCCAAAAAGTTTTTAAACATAAATGTCATTTTGACATTTTTTTTTGTAATATTTGGAACATTAAATCTGAATACCTGTGTAATACCGTGCTGCGTCAGCGTAGCATTTTTTATAAACTTAATCGTTAAAAAACTATAGTGCAATAAGAGGAAGCGCGATTTTGCGCTCTTTTTCTAACCAATTTTATTCAAACAAATGACTAGATTTTCAACAATTGATTACGTTATATTCCTGATATATTTCGTGATCGTAGCGGGGTACGGTTACTGGATTTACCGTCGTAAAACCAAGAGTGATTCTGCAACCAAAGATTTCTTCTTAGCAGAAGGTTCTCTTACCTGGTGGGCCATTGGTGCTTCACTCATTGCATCCAATATTTCTGCGGAGCAATTTATTGGTATGAGCGGAAATGGATTTACGGTGGGTATGGCCGTGGCTGCATACGAATGGTTTGCTGCTATTGCCTTGATTATTGTGGCCGTGTGGTTTATACCAATGTACCACAAGAATGGCATATTTACCATGCCGCAGTTTCTCAAGATTCGATACAATGAGACGACGGCGCTAATCATGGCGATCTTTTGGTTATTTCTCTATATTCTAGTTAACCTTACTTCGATCTTATTTTTAGGATCCATGGCGATCAATAACTTCGCTGGTGGCGAGAATTTTGAGGTCATCATGACGATACTTTGTGTGTTTGCCATTATCATCACGCTGGGCGGTATGAAGGTCATTGGATTCACCGATGTGATTCAAGTATTGGTATTGATTATTGGTGGATTGGCGACGACTTATGTAGCGCTTACTTTGGTCAGTGAGCATTTTGGTTTAGGATCCGATATCATTGCTGGTTTTAAGGCGATGATGAAAGATTCTCCGACGCATTTCCAGATGATCGCCGAGAAACCAGGACCTGATGCATCGCAAGAAGAAATTAACAAATACTTGATGTTACCGGGTATTGCGATGTATTTCGCAGGGCAATGGATTGTGAATTTGAATTATTGGGGTTGTAACCAATACATCACACAGCGTGCGCTAGGAGCAGATTTAAAAACAGCTAGAACAGGTATTTTATTTGCCGGTTTCTTAAAATTATTAATGCCGATTGTCGTAATGTTGCCGGGTATCGCTGCTTATGTGCTATACAAAAATGGTGCGTTACAACAAGAGATGGCACCAGGAGGTGAATTTCACGCCGATAATGCATACTCTGCGATTCTAAGTTTCCTGCCAGATGGTATGAAAGGGCTTTCCTTAGCGGCATTGACGGCTGCGATTGTAGCATCATTAGCAGGGAAAGCAAATAGTATTGCGACGATTTTTACCCTAGATATTTATAAAAAATACCTAGACAAAGACGCTTCTGAAACCAAAATGGTTTGGGTAGGAAAGGTTGCCATTGTCGTGTCGATGTTATTAGCCCTGTTACTGACTTGGGACGATGTGTTGGGTATTGGTGGAGCGGGTGGATTTACCTTCATTCAAAAATATACTGGTTATGTTAGTCCGGGCGTATTGGCTATGTTCTTATTGGGTATGTTTTGGAAACGTACTACCGGTACAGCAGCCATTGTGGGTCTATTATCTGGATTCTTACTTTCGGTATTCTTCAATGAGTTTGCGCCAGCTGTATTTGGACCAGAAACATGGTTGTACACAGCATTCCAGAATGCCAATGGCAAATATGAGATTCCGTTCTTGATTTGTATGGGTTGGGCGTTTGTCTTTGCGGTATTACTCATGGTGATCTTAAGTTTAGCAGGTCCGAAGGTCAATCCTAAAGCATTTGAGATCGATAGAAAAATGTTTAAAGTAGATCCTTCTACCTTGATACTAATTGTGTTTACGCTATTAGTGGTAGGAGCATTGTATGTTAAATTCTGGTAGTGATTTTTTTTACTACCAACTATTTCTCCGAGATAATCAGATAGCATGGCTCAATACTCAGCACAACACCGCGTTCTTATTGCCGTCGATTGTATTATCTTCGGTTTCGATGGCGCGGAGTTGAAACTGCTGGTGGTGCAGCGCGCATTAGAGCCACAGATCGGCAATTGGAGCTTGATGGGTGGTTTCGTAGAAGAAGGGGAAGATCCGAACGATGCGGCATCACGCGTGCTATACAAATTGACCGGATTGAAAGATGTGTACATGGAGCAGCTTTCGGTATTTGGCAGGCCAAACCGTGATCCGGTGGAGCGCACCATCAGTGTGGCGTACTCCGCATTGATTAATATCAAAGAGTACGAAACGCAGCTGAGTGATGCATACCGTGCAGAGTGGATTCCATTGAAGGATGTGCCGGCGTTGATCTTCGATCACGATGAGATGGTCGCTGCCGCAAAAGTACACTTGCGCTACAAAGCGGCCTTACATCCGGTCTTGTTCGAGCTCTTGCCCGAAAAGTTTACCATTCCGCAGATCATGGCACTGTACGAACAGGTGTATAATGTGGAGCTGGATAAGCGTAATTTCATGCGCAAACTGCGTTCTACAGGCTTGCTGGTGAAGCAAGCCGACAAAGATAAAGAAGGCTCCCGCAAAGGAGCCTTCTATTACAAATTGGATCAAGAAACGTATAAGGATAAGTTTAGTTCATTCTTACATTTTATCCCACAGCCCTAAGGCTGTTCTAATCTCATTTAGCTAGAAACAAAACGGTCTCCTTCTGATAAAGAAGGAGACCGTTTTTACGTGTATGATATTACTTTACCGTCGTGAAGCGGTAGGTGCTTTGTGTTTTGTACGTCTCCCCTGGTGATAGCACAGTGGATGGGAAATTCGCTTGATTGGGTGCGTCTGGGAAATGTTGTGTTTCTAAACAAAATGCCGAACGCAAGCCGTAGGTTTTATCACCTTTAGCATTTTTAATGTCTTTCATGAAATTACCGCTGTAAAACTGCAAGCCTGGTTCTTCCGTCAGGATTTCCATCTGGATGCCTGTTTTCGGGCTGCTTACTGTGGCAATATGCTGCAAACCATCTTTCTTGTTTAACACAAAATTGTGGTCATAACCGCCACCAATTTTAAGTTGTTCATCGTCCGCATCAATGTCTTTGCCAATCGCTTTGGCCGTACGGAAATCAAATGGGGTATTTTCTACAGAAGCCAATTCTCCGGTAGGAATCAAGTTCTTGTCTACTGGCGTATATTTATCCGCTTTTACCATCAGTTCGTGATCGGTGATGGTTTCCGCTCCTTCACCACTCAGATTGAAGTAAGCATGGTTGGTTAAATTGACGATGGTCTTTTTGTCTGTCGTTGCGCGGTACGCAATGTCCAATCCATTATCTGATGTAATGCTATACGTGACATAAATATCCAAAGCGCCCGGATATCCGGCATCGCCATCTGGTGATAACAAGTGCAATTCTACGCTGTTGTCGGTTACTTTACTCACCGTCCACACTTTCGTGTAATAACCTGTTTCACCGCCGTGTAAGGTATTCACGCCATCATTCAACTCCAATTGATAAGGTTTGTCATCCAGCTTAAATTGTCCTTTAGCAATACGATTTCCAAAGCGACCGACGATAGCGCCATAGAAGCCTTCACCTTTTCTCTGATAGTTTTCTAAATCTTTGTAGCCTAATACGACATCGACTGGATTACCTTGGTTATCTGGTACAAGCAGGCTCACCACGCGCGCGCCATAATTGGTAATCGCTGCGGTAATTGTACCGTTGCTAATCGTGTATAGTTTTACAGAATCTTGGCCAATCAATCCGGCAAAGTCAGTGGCAGCAACGCCGACATTAATGCTGTCTGTTGTTGTCTCTTTTGCGGTGTTGGCGTTTTGATTACAAGAGCTTAGGGTAATGGCTAGCGCGATAGGCGCAATGCAGGCTTTCCAGATGAAGCCGGGAGATGTTGTCATAATAAAAAAGTCTTTTATAGGGTGTTTAGGATTATACTAAACCTAAGATAGTGAGTATATTCCAGAAAAGCAACCGAAGAATTCGGCGCGGTTTACCCAAATAAGGAACGGAAGACATCTTCCAGATTAGCCACCGGCCGAATGGCAATGTTGTATTTTTTCGGATCGATACCTTTGAGATTATATTTGGAGATAAAAATACCGTCAAAACCTAATTTCTCTGCTTCCGCAATGCGTTGTTCGACGCGGTTCACCGCGCGAATTTCGCCTGATAAACCGACTTCGCCCGCGAATGCGGAAGTCCCCGGAAGTGGGATATCTTGTTGAGAAGAGATCAAAGCGGCAATAACCGCTAAATCAATCGCCGGATCTTCGACGCGCAAGCCACCAGTAATGTTTAGAAACACATCTTGCGTACCCAATCGAAAGCCAAATCGCTTTTCTAGCACGGCCAACAGCATGTGCAGTCGCTTGGTGTCGAAACCGGTGGAACTACGCTGTGGGGTGCCGTAAGCCGAAGGACTTACCAAGGCTTGTACCTCGATCATGAGCGGACGAATGCCTTCTAGCATAGAAGCGATAGCCACGCCGCTCATCGATTCTTCGCGTTGCGAAAGCATGATCTCGGAAGGATTGGATACTTCGCGTAAACCATTGCCCTGCATCTCATAAATCCCCAATTCGGAAGATGAACCAAATCGGTTTTTCACCGCGCGCAAGATACGATACACGTGATGTCGGTCGCCCTCGAATTGCAACACCGTATCGACCATATGCTCCAATACTTTTGGCCCAGCAATAGCGCCATCTTTAGTGATATGCCCTACGATAAGTACGGGCGTGTCACTTTCCTTCGCAAAGCGCAAAAGTTCAGCAGTACATTCTTTTACTTGAGATACCGAGCCAGGAGCCGACTCGATCTGCGAAGAATGCAAAGTCTGGATTGAATCAATCACGATGACATCGGGTTGTACCGATTCGATCTGCTTAAAGATGTTTTGGGTGGAAGTTTCCGTCAGGATAAAACAATTCGCCTTACTGCTTTGGTTCAGGCGTTCGGCACGCATTTTAATCTGCTGTTCGCTCTCTTCACCAGAAATGTACAGGGTTTTTACCTGCGGTATGGATAAAGCCAATTGAAGCATGAGCGTCGATTTGCCAATGCCCGGCTCGCCACCAATTAATACGAGCGAACCCGGAACAATTCCGCCACCTAGCACGCGATTAAATTCATGATCTGGCGTTAGGATGCGTTTCTCTTCACTGTACACGATTTCATGAATCACAGCCGCTTTGTTCGTGCGTTTCGGAGTGCCAGCAGCGGTGGAGCTACGCCATTCGGGCACGCGCGACGAACCTTTGTCTACCACTTCTTCTACAAAGGTATTCCATTGCTTACAGGATGGACATTGCCCTAGCCATTTGGGAGATTCGTAGCCACAACTTTGACAGAAATAAGCAGATTTAGTTTTCGCCATTGCACGAATTTAGAAAAAAAGTAAGGACAAACCGTAACAAAGCAGTAGTATTGTCGTCAAATACCTAGAAAATGAACCCAGAGCTTGAACAACAATTTGTGCTTCTCTTGGAGGAAAACCAAAATATCCTCCATAAGATCTGTAAGCTGTATGCGGCAGATCGTGATGCGCACAAGGATTTGTTTCAGGAAATGGTGATTCAGTTGTGGAAAGCGTATCCCACATTCAAAGGTCAATCGAAGTTTACCACTTGGGCTTATCGCGTATCATTGAATACCGCAATATCGCTTTATCGCGTAAAAAAGCGGCGTGTGGAAACCGTAACCTGGGATTATGCCGTACATAATATACAGTACGAAGAATACAGTTCGGAAGAGGAAGATAAGTTGAGCTATCTCTATGCTGCGGTGCAGGAATTGAATGATATCGAGAAGGCCTTGGTGTTTATGTATCTGGAGGATAAAGATTATGCAGAGATCGCCGAGACACTAGGGGTAAGTGAAGTAAATGCACGCGTACGGATGAACCGTATTAAAACAAAATTGAAAGTCATACTCAGCCAAAGAGGGGCATTATAATGGATGAATTAGATTTCTTAAAAAATCATTGGCAGAAAGAGCAACGTTTTCCGCAGATAAAAGCAAAGGAAATTCGGGCTATGGCGCACAGAAGCTCTTCTTCGGTGGTGAAATGGATTTTTGTGATTAGTATTCTAGAGTTTTTTCTAGGCTGGGCCATTTCATTTTTCTTGCCTTCGGTCGAGTATCGGTCTACTTTTGAAGAGATTTTTGTTACGACGCTAGAGGTCGTTTTTTACGTTGTTATTATTTACTTTATTTATCAGTTTTTCGCGAGTTTTCGTACGATTCGCAATACGAAAGATACCAAATCTTTACTGACCTCGATCATCGATACGCGCGCTCACGTAGAGCGTTATATCAAATTTAATATCTATTATTTTTACTTCGGATTTTTAACAGCAGGTGGTTTTACGCTGTACGAAAAAGTGGCGGCCGATTCCAACAAAAGTATAGGAACTTTGATAGTTTATATCGTATTGTTTGCAATACTGATGGCAATTATTTCCTATCTGTTTATTCGTGTGGTGCGTTTCTACTACCGAATCGTTTACGGGTTACTATTGAAACGATTGAATAAGAATTACGAAGAATTACTCCAACTGGAACAAGAGGTAGAATAGAATATTTGTATCTTTGTGCCGCAATTCATTAAACGCCGTTTGCAGCGGTATCAATGCTCATGGGAAAATACAATACTTTGCTGTACTACTGTTACAGCCCTATCGAAGATGCAGCACAGTTTGCTGTAGATCATTTAAATTTTTGTAAATCATTGGATTTAGTTGGTCGCATTATTGTGGCCGACGAAGGTCTGAATGGTACGGTTTCGGGTTCGCCAGAATCGTGTAAAGCGTATATGGAAGCGGTACATGCCGATGCACGCTTTGCTAAAACGGAGTTTAAGATTGATGAGGTGGAGGAGTTATCTTTCATCAAAATGCATTGCCGTTATAAGCCAGAGATTGTGCACTCGGGGTTGAGAAATCCTAAAGATATCGATCCGAATCGCCAAACAGGTGTGCATCTGGAGCCGCAAGATTTCATGCAGATGAAAGATCAGGACGATGTGGTGGTGCTGGATGTGCGCTCTAACTACGAGCATTCGGTCGGTCGCTTCAAAAATGCAGTTACCTTAGATATGGAAAACTTTCGTGAGTTTCCAGAGAAAATCAAAGAACTGCAGCAATATAAAGGCAAAAAGATTTTGACCTATTGCACCGGCGGGATCAAATGTGAAAAAGCTTCGGCGTTATTACTTAAAGAAGGTTTCGAAGATGTTTACCAACTACACGGCGGTATTATCAAATACGGCAAAGAAGCTGGTGGAAAGGATTTCGACGGACAATGTTATGTATTTGATAATCGGGTGACGGTAGATGTCAACTCGGTGAATCCGTCGGTGGTATCTACCTGTCGGAATTGTGGGACAACGACTGCAAAAATGATCAATTGTGCTAATCCGGATTGCAATGAGCATTTTACGCAATGTGATGCCTGCGGCGAAAAGCTAGAAGGCTGTTGCTCGCCAGTATGTATGACGCATCCGCGCAAGCGCGAATACGACGGCACGGGCTATTATGTAAAAGTGCCTCAACCAGTCAATGCCGATAAAATCAGCAAACGAAAACATAAACAATTGGTGAAGTAAGATTTGCTGTTTGGTTATTATACACGAAGAAGCCTTCCAGATATGGAAGGCTTCTTTGGTTTTGGGTGTTATGATTTCGTCTTCGCGAGATGAGATTGCTTCAACCTCGTACCTCGGGTTCGCAATGACGCGGCAAACTAAGCTTTTAACCAACATTCTTTCGTCTTCGCGAGGAAGCATGACGAAGCAATCTAGATTATTACATAACACAAAAATATCACGCTGAGATAGCCACACCCTCGTACATCAGGTTCGCCATGACGACGATTATTATAAACAAAAAAAGTCCATCATTGCTGATGGACTTTTTTGCTGGAGCGAAAGACGAGATTCGAACTCGCGACCCCGACCTTGGCAAGGTCGTGCTCTACCAACTGAGCTACTTTCGCATTGGTGGAACAAAGGTAATATTTCCACCGTTATATGTCAACACTTTTGTGAAAAAAAGTGCATTAATTGATCGCATCGATACAATTCATCCCATCAATAGCTGCCGAAACAATACCGCCCGCATAGCCTGCGCCTTCGGCACAAGGGTATAAACCAGCGACTTGTGGATGTTGCAGGCTATCTTTATCCCGCGGAATCCTTAGGGGCGAAGAAGTACGAGATTCTACGCCAACTAATATCGCTTCATTCGTATAATAACCTTTCATCTTCTTGCCAAAGCGTGGCAATGCACCTTGAAGCGCTTTATGTACAAAATCAGGAAGCACTTCTTTCAGTTCCACAGATTTGGTGCCCGGTTTGTAAGAATGGTTAGGCAGATCATTAGAAAGGCGACCTTCCACAAAATCGACCATGCGCTGCGCGGGCGCAACTAATGCGCCACCGCCAGCTTGAAAAGCCTTTAGTTCTACTGCTTGTTGAAATTCGAGCAGCGCAAATGGATTGTTTATCGCTGCTGGAATATCCTCCAGATTTATCTGTGTGACCGTGCCCGAATTGGCATGTGGATTATTTCGTTTGGACGGCGACCAACCATTCACCACGATTTCTTCCTGATCGGTGGCGCAAGGGGCAATGATTCCGCCAGGACACATACAGAAAGAAAATACTCCACGACCGTCGACCTGCTCCACCAAGCTATAATAGGCCGGCGGTAAGTTTTCATGCCGTTCGACACAATGATACTGAGCGCTATCCACAATGTATTGCGGATGTTCAATACGCACGCCTAATGCAAAAGGTTTGGCTTCTAATAACCAACCTTTGTCGCGAAATAGATAAAAGATATCGCGAGCCGAATGTCCAGTAGCGACAATGATGTTACTGGCGTTGATTGTTGAGCCATCAGCGAGCTTCACGCCGGTAGCTTGGCCAGATGATGTTAAGATGTCGATCACTTTTGCATCAAAGTGCACTTCGCCACCTTGTTCCACAATTCGCTCGCGCATCAGCTGAATGATATGCGGCAATTTATTGGTGCCGATATGTGGCCGCGCATTGACCAAAATATCTTCATCTGCGCCATGTTCCACAAAGATGGATAAGACTTTTTGAACGTCACCGCGCTTGTCTGATCGGGTATACAGTTTCCCATCTGAATAGGTGCCGGCGCCGCCTTCGCCAAAACAATAATTGGATTCTGGATTGACCACGCCTTCGCGATTGATGCGCGCCAGATCGCGACGACGATCCTGCACCGCTTTGCCTCGCTCGAGCACAATGGGCTTCAATCCGCGTTCTAAGCAGCGATAAGCAGCAAACAATCCTGCTGGTCCTGCACCTATAATGATGACTGGTTTGGCGTCTTTTACCTGTTTTAGATTGGAGGTGTAGGTGAATGGCGTGGGTGATTCATCAATATAAAAAATCACCCGAAGTCGATATACGACTTGCCGGCTTCGCCCATCAATAGATCGTTTGCGGATATGGATTCCACCAATTCTGCTGGCTGCTACGCCTAATTTCTTCGCGCCCATTCGTTGGATTGCGGCCTCATCGAGGATCAGGTCGGGGCTTACGGCTAACTCAATTTCTTTTTGCATAAATATGGTTGTTGGGTTGCTATCCCAAATTTTGGTACAAAGATACAGAATCTGCTTTACGACGATACGGTCAAAATACTTTGAAAAAATACATCGTAAATTTTGTATATTTAGCCATATAGAAAAGAAAAACTTTACAGATGAAAAGATTTTTAATGCTAACTGTTGTGAGTTTGTTTACGGCAGTATCTTTAAGCTCATGTGGCTACAATACGATGGTTTCCAAAGACGAAAACGTCAAAGGTAAATGGGCCCAAGTGGAGAATGCCTACCAACGTAGAGCAGATTTGGTTCCTAATTTGGTATCGACGGTAAAAGGAGCGGCAAACCATGAAGAGAGTACCTTAACTGCGGTAGTAGAAGCGCGTGCTAAAGCAACGCAAGTAACGGTAGATCCTTCGAATTTGTCGGAAGAAGAAATCGCAAACTTTCAGCAAACACAAGATGCATTCTCGCAGTCAATTGGCCGTTTATTGGTCAGTGTTGAGGCGTATCCGGATTTGAAAGCAAACCAAAACTTTCGCGAATTGCAAGCGCAGTTGGAAGGTACGGAAAACCGAATCTCGGTAGAGCGCCGTGCGTACAATGAGGCGGTGCAAGACTTTAATACTACCGTGCGTAGCTTCCCGAACAATATCATGGCTGGGATGTTTGGCTTCAAAGCGAAAGGAACATTCACTGCGGCAGAAGGATCGGATAAAGCACCAACGGTCTCTTTCTAAATTTTTAGCGTTTCCTAAGGCTGCTTAGGAAACGATTTGTTGAATTTTTACGGAGAAAGAGAGATGGATATTTTTACGCAACAAGAGCAGGATACGATCGTGCAGGCGATCAGCTTGGCCGAAAGTCATACTTCTGGCGAGATCAGATTGGTCGTAGAGCGTAAGCTAAAAGAAGGCGAAGCGATAGATCGAGCTACCCATTATTTTAATAAGCTCAAAATGGGCGCCACAGCACTACACAATGGTGTGCTGATCTATTTGGCGCATGATGATCATGCGTATGCGATTATCGGCGATTCGGGAATTCATAAAAAAGTTCCGGCCGACTTTTGGGAGACGGTATCGTCGCACATGCTGGAGCATTTCAAAGAAGGTAATGTGGCACATGGCCTGATTGCGGGTATTACAGAAGCGGGCGAACAATTGGGGATTTATTTCCCGAAGGGACAAGATGATGTTAATGAACTTCCAGATGATATACACTTTGGTGAAAATTAAAACAAAAGTGCTTTCCACATCGCTATACAAAACTATTTTCTGCTGGGCTTTTTTGAGCCTTTGGGTTTCAGGTATTGCGATCGCGCAAGATTTTCCGGCGCAGCCAAAAAGTCTGGTCAGCGACTATGTCGGTGCGCTAAGTCAATCCGAAGTAAGTCAGCTGGAGCAGAAGCTGTTAAATTTTGAAGATTCTACTTCTATTCAATTGGCCGTCGTTGTGATGAAATCTACCGGCGAGTATGATATTGCGGATTATGGCGATCGTCTGGCGAAGCATTGGGGTATAGGAAATAAGAAATACGATAATGGTATACTACTTTTGGTCGCTTTGGAAGATCGCGCCGTGACGATTCGTACCGGTTACGGTATCGAAGGTTCGGTGCCCGATGTCATAGCGTATCGTATTATTGAGAATGAAATCAAACCGGCTTTTCGAAGTGGTCGTTATGGGCAAGGAATTGACAACGGCGTTGATGCGCTGATTTCGTATACCAAAGGTGAATACAAAGCCGATCCAAAACCGAAAGGTAACTCTGGCAGCGGTGGTGTGCCTGTTGTTGTGATCTTCTTTATCATCATTATCCTGTTTTCTATCTTCTCCAAAGGTGGTGGAAAAGGTGGTGGTGGCAAAATGATGAATGGCAAAGGTGCTTCTGACCTTTTCTGGTGGACTTTGCTGAGCCAAATGGGCGGCGGTGGTCGCGGAAGCTCAGGTGGAGGCTTTGGCGGCGGTTTCGGAGGCGGAGGCGGCGGCGGTGGCGGCTTCGGAGGATTTGGTGGAGGAGGCTTTGGCGGTGGCGGCGCAAGTGGTCGCTGGTAATTACCGTTTCTTCGCTGATCAATCTAGCACAAAGAAATAAACAAAATAGGGATCTGCTAATCGCAGATCCCTATTTTTATATAAGTCATTCGCAATAATGTTACGCCGTTACGGCGCGCATTTCCCGAAGGAGATGGAGCGCATATTCAATCGAGCTGACGCCGCTGATTGCGATGCGTAGTTGTCCTTTTACTTCTTTCAGATTACTGATAGTTGCGTGCTGCTGCACAAACGTGAGCACTTGGCCGAATTGTGGCGACTCAAAATAACTGGATTTGGCATTCGATACAAAGAAGCCTTTCAAGGTATCTTTCTTGTAAGTAATCTTTTCTAAGCCAATTTCCTTGCCTAGCCATTGCAGGCGCAGCGTGTCAAACAATTGGAATACTGGTGCAGGGATTGGGCCAAAACGATCTTCTAAGGCTTTGGTAAAACCATCGAGCTCCGATTCGCTCTGTAACTTCGAAAGTTCAGTGTATAGGTTATAGCGCTCCGAAATATTAGTCACATATTCGTCCGGAATCAAAACCTCTAAATCGGTATCGATCTGCGTGAAGGTAACATACGTACGATTCTGCTCGTCGGCGAATAGCTCGCCGAATTCATCGTCTTTCAGTTCTTGTACGGCTTCGTCCAAGATTTTATTATACATCTCAAAGCCGATCTCCGCGATAAAACCCGATTGCTCGGCACCCAATAAGTTTCCAGAGCCACGAATATCCAAATCGCGCATCGCTACGTTGAATCCGGAGCCTAATTCCGAGAATTCTTCAATCGCTGAAAGCCGTTTGTACGCTTCGTTAGTTAAGGTCGATAATGGCGGACTTAATAAATAGCAAAATGCTTTCTTATTGGATCGACCGACACGACCGCGCATCTGGTGCAAATCACTCAAGCCAAACATATGTGCTTGGTTGATGATAATGGTATTGGCATTTGGAATATCTAACCCCGCTTCAATAATGGTGGTGGCGATCAAGACATCGTAATCGTGATTAATGAATTTCAACATCACATCTTCTAGGTCATCGCCCTCTAATTGGCCATGTGCCACGCCAACGCGTGCATTCGGCACGAGTTTCTGGATCAATAAACCGAGCTGCTTTAAGTCAGCCACACGATTGTGAATAAAGAAAACTTGACCTCCACGATCCAGCTCGAAAGATACGGCTTCTTGAATCAACGCATCGTTGAATACATGGAGTTCCGTTTGTACCGGCTGGCGATTAGGTGGGGGCGTAGAGATAATGCTCAAGTCGCGCGCGCCCATCAAGGAGAAGTGCAACGTGCGTGGAATTGGCGTGGCAGTAAGCGTTAGCGAATCTACGTTAGCACGCATGTGCTTCAGTTTTTCTTTGACCGATACGCCAAACTTTTGTTCCTCATCAATAATCATTAACCCTAAATCCTTAAACTTCACATCTTTGCTCACCAGACGATGCGTACCGATAATGATGTCTACTTTACCATCGGCCAGTCGTTGGAGCGTTTCTTTGACCTGCTTACTGGTCTTGAATCGGTTGATGTAATCAATATTAGCCGGAAGATCTTTTAAACGCTCGGAGAACGTGCGATAATGTTGCAGTGCCAAAATGGTGGTTGGAACCAATACGGCAACCTGTTTGCTATCGGCCACCGCTTTGAAGGCAGCGCGAATCGCCACTTCGGTTTTTCCAAAACCCACATCTCCACAGACCAAACGATCCATCGGATGCGGCGATTCCATATCGCGCTTTACATCGGCCGTAGATTTCTCCTGATCGGGCGTGTCTTCATAAATGAAGGACGCTTCCAATTCTTTTTGCAGATAGGTGTCAGGGCTGAATGCATTTCCGGTTTGCGCTTTTCGCTTCGCGTAAAGCTTAATCAAATCGCGAGCAATATCTTTTACTTTTTTCTTGGTGGTTTTCTTGAGTTTCTCCCAAGTGTCGGTGCCGAGCTTATTCATTTTGGGAATCGCACCTTCCTTGCCGGTGTATTTAGAAATACGATTCAGCGAGTTGATGTTAACGTACAGTAAATCATTATCGGCGTAGATCAGCCGAATCATCTCCTGCGTTTTGCCGTTCACCTCTACCTTTTCCAGTCCGGCATATTTACCGACGCCATGATCGATGTGTGTGATGAAATCTCCCGGTTTAAGATCGCGCAGATCTTTCAGTGTAATGGCTTGAGAGCGCTCGTATCCTTTTTTGCGTTTGTATTTATAATAACGATCAAAGATTTGATGGTCGGTGTAGCAGGCCACCCGAATGGTGTCGTCACGAAACCCTTCGCGTAGCGCTTTGTACACGGGCGTAAACTGTACGGATTTGTCCAAATCATCTAGAATGGCATATATGCGTTCAACCTGTTTATTCGAGTCCGAAAAGATCACATTGGTGACCTTCTTTTGCTCATTCTCTTTGAGATTGTGGATCAGCAGGTTGAAATCCTTGTTGAAGGATGGTTGCGGATGCGTGTCAAATTGTACAGTCGCATCTGCGTTATAGAAAAATTGCTTTCCAAATTCGATGATTGGGAATTCAAAAAGCATGGCATTCACATTCTTATCATCCGAAAAAGTAAAACGAGGATCTACCCATTCCGGATTGTTCTTAATATCGTCTTCGGATAGTGCTTTCCAAAATTGCGCTGCCTTCTGATAGCCTTCGCGCAAGATATCCAAGGTAAATTGTACATCCTTAATCCAGATCACGGCATCGTTAGAAATGTATTCTAATAGCGATATATGGTTGTTGGACAAAAATTTGGCCTGTACATTGGGCACGATGGTGACCGAATTGATTTTCTTGACCGATACTTGGCTCTCGATGTCGAATGTGCGTATCGTCTCAATCTCATCACCAAAAAATTCTACACGGTAGGGTAGGTCGTTAGAAAAAGAAAAGATGTCAACAATACCGCCGCGGATCGCAAATTGGCCCGGTTCGTATACAAAGTCTACGCGTTCAAAATCATATTCGTACAAAAACTCATTGATGAAATCGATGCTCAATTTGGTGTTGACGCGGATTTCTAAGGTGTTTTTTTCCAGATCATCTCTATTGATGACTTTCTCGGCAATAGCTTCCGGATAGGAAACAACAATCTTCGGCAATTCCGAAACATGGTGCAAAGAGCTGAGTGTTTCTGCACGTTGCAAAACGTGGGTGCCATCAAGCTGGGTAAAATCGTATGCTTTTCGAAAGGAGGAAGGAAAAAATAAAATTTGCTTGTCAAACAGACTTTCTAGATCGGCTAAGAAAAAGGAAGCATCTTCGTGCGTAGGCAAAATAAAGACAAAAGGACGTTGTTGTAATTCGTATAGACTGGCTGCTACGACAGCATCCGAGGATCCGATTAATCCTTTTGCATGAATTTTTGGGCTTTTTTTGGTGATCTCTTTGCCTAAGGTAGTTAGCTGCTCGGAGGCGCCATATTTTTTGATGATCTCTTGAATATCCACTCGTAATACCAGTTTGAGTACGAATGTACAAAAACCTTACCGATGCGAGCAAATGCAGCGCATTTATTCCAAAGAGGTTGGTCTTCGAAAATTACAAAGGAGTCCTACTTTTGGTAGGACTCCTTCATACGCCGCGCTGATGCTTAGCATTTTGTTAATAACAAGGTTAGTTAGTTATATTTTGGTGTTAATGTTGTTTGTTTCGTAACGTAAATATAGGGTTTTGTTTAAAAATTGCAACAAATGGTGTTATTTTTTTAGAAAATGATTATTGTCGGTGGGGTCGATGCGAGCGCATTAATAATGCTACTTGTAAGTGGTATCTTTGTAAAAAGGTTTATGAGTGCTATTTGGAGGATGTTCAGCACCTCCATAATCATTACAGTTATGAAAGATACAGACGATAGAGAATACCCTAGTATTATTCAAAGTGCATGGAATTGCAAATGTCCGCGCTGCCGTCGAGGGAATATGTTTTCCGGTCCGATCCTCAGTTTCAATCGATCTGCCCGTCAAATGAAGACGGTATGTCCGCACTGCGAATTATTGTTTGAAAAAGAGCCGGGATATTTCTACGTAGCCATGTACGTGAGCTACGTGTTTGTGGTGGCACAATTGATCGCATCTTGCATAGCAACTTATGTGATTACGGGCAATGCAGAATCACCTTGGTTGTATTTGACCGTAGCTTGTGCAGCGGTGATTATTTTAGCGCCTTTCAATTACCGGTATTCCCGTATCGTTTTACTGTATTGGATGACGCCATCTTTTCGTTTCCGACCGGAGTTATATGATCGAGAGCCGGCTAAGGCTGTTTAAAAAAATCAGTATTTTCTAATAGAATTTCCTATAGAGATCATATAGTACCATGATGTCATAAGGTGTTAGTTCGGATGATACATCAGTACGGATGTATTTCTTTTTAAAAGAACGCACTGCAGTACGCAAGTTGGAGGTATCATAACCAATAATACGCAAGGCATCGCTGGTATTGAATGTGGGTGGCGGTGGCGCAAGATAGTTCGCATTGTACCAAATCCCAAATCCTCGTTCGGCTAATATTTCCCAAGGAAAGTAAGTGCTTGGATCATCTTTACGACCAGGTGCATAGTCGGAATGGCCAATAAAGTTAGTCTGCGGAATACGGTATTTACTTTTGAGATTGTTCAACAAAATCAATAAAGCATTGATCTGTAGATCTGGAAAGGGCTCGCTGCCATTATTATCCAATTCTATTCCGATTGACACGGAGTTCATATCGGTGATATTGCCCCATTTTCCTGCACCGGCATGCCAAGCACGCTGATAATCATTGAGCATTTGTACCACCTGTCCGTCTCGCCCAATTACGTAGTGGCTGCTTACTTGTGTATGCGGTAACTGAAAGGTTCTGATGGTTTGCGCAATACTGTTTTGCGACGTATGATGGATCATCACAAACTGCGGTTTGCGAAGATCATAATGTATGGTGGGCGCAAAGTCGTAATTTCTTTGAATACCTGTAGCATGCAATTCGGCTACTTCTAGCTCTGGCGTGGAGACTGGTTGCTGGATATTTTCGCGCGGTGTGTTTGGTGTTACGGTGGATTGCGACTGCTCAACAGCAGTATTGTTTTCTGCTACGCGCTGCTCTTCAATATCGATCACGATCGACTCGGAAGAAGGAGCCGTTTTAACGACGGCGGGAGCCACGATTGCTTTGGTTTTTTGCTTGGAACTAGAACAGCTGTATGTTGCCGCAGCTAACAAAATCATTCCACACGTAAGCCATTTAAATTTCATCATCTTAAGCTACTCCTTCAATCTTGTTTACCGCTGTTATATTTTAATATCCGATACGATGTGGTCGTTTACTGTCTTGGGAAATTAAATAACAAACCCATCGCTAGCGCTTGACTGAACTGTACGCCTGGCTTTGTCTCATTTTCAGAAACCCATGTTCTATCGTACAATAAAGTTCCATTAGCTGTTACACTGATAAATCTGGTGACTTTAGCAGTTAATGTTACATCTAGGCGATGATCGGGATTAGTTATTTCCCTGTAATCGGCCATTAACATATAACGAGATTTGATGTGCAAATTTTTTGTCAAATCACGATCCAAATTTGCCAATATTTGCACACCCAGCTCATTTCTTAAACGTCTGCCCGGCAGCACACCAAAGGTAGTAGAATCGCCTTGATTATCTACACCGTTAAAGGGGATTTCCGAATCCAATACGAAGGTCTGACGAGCAGAAAGTGCACCCAAACGTAATGAAAAGGTATTGTCCGGTACGTATTCCAAACCGAAAGTTTCGGTAGAATATCCTGGGGACATAAATCGAGTAATGATATTTCCTCTATCTTCTTGTGAAGGACTTTGGTAACCGGGAGCAAAGATGGACTCAAACGCGAGTGAAGTATAGATGAGCCAATGCTTAGAAAATTTATACCCTAACTTGTTATCCCAAAGTATTCGATCTACGTTTTTACGCGATCTTTGATCTTGATTAGCCAATACACCATAACGTAAATCTGCCTCCGTCGTAAAATTAAAGTCATTACGATTATATTCCGACTTGTGCCAAGCGGTGGTAGTCCACGCCATGGAGTTTACACCACCATCTCGCCAATTTTCGCTAAAGGATGCTTGGTTCAAATTGAGGCCAATTTTCGTCCAGTGCTTCCAGTAATCTACAGATAAACCCAATTCTGGGATAGGTACTTTTACGTTGCGAATGCTAAGCGGTTTGTTGGCGCGGCTACCCACAATGCTGGTATCTGGCAGCGCACGTAGATCTTTTAAGTCTTGCGCATTCGTAGTACCCAAGCCTACACATGTTGCTATCGCAACGAAGCAAATTATCTGTTTCATACTTAATTTTCTTGTTTAACGTCAAAGTCTACCTTGGGTAGTTCTGGCAAAGGTCGTAAATCTGGCAATATTTTAAACATATTGTATTTACTTTTTATGTATTGTGTCAATTGATAATGACTTGCATGTGTGGCAAAGGCGTATGAAGGCCTGTAGCGAATCATAAAATTCTGAAGTTGATCACCCTCAAGACCGAGTAAATTATACACAAGATCGGGGGTAAATATAGAGTCAACGACATTATCTTCATAGACTTGCCGCATATACGCTGTAAATCTACGGGCATTGCGCCCCTCCTTGCTCAATAAATTATAGATCGCATTAATACTTAGCCCAGCTCCGGTCGGTCCTACGCTAATCAGCGATCCCGGATCTGCTAGGTTGTAGGCATCTCGGTACACTCGCTTTGATTCTTCGTAGATCTCGATCGGCGATCTGCGCGCATTCACCTTAACCGTCTCAATATACCGAAAATCTCGTAGCATAGACAATACTAAAATTTGGTTTTTCGGTACGGCAAGCGTATCCGCGAGAAAACCATCTTTGATAAAAACGAGTGTGTCAGTGGGTTCTACCTCTAAGCGGAATTCGCCTTTGGCATTGTTAAATATGCGCTGGTGCGTTCTAGGATTGTAAATCTGTACTCTACCTAGTCGATCTTTAGATTCTTCGTCATAGACAATGCCTTCCAGTTGAATCTGCCCCTGCAAAAACAAAGGTAGAATGGATAGGATAAAGACGATGATATAGATGAATAGGTTCACTACCGTAAAACTACATGTTCAAAGAGAAGATTTATAATATTTAACATCTTTTTGGAGATGCTATATTATTTGGAAACAATGATGAGCTGCCCGATATCAAGATTCTCGTCTTCCAAGGCGTTGATCTGGATTAGCTCCTCTACCGACAGTCCGTATTGCTGACCGATGCTGTACAGCGTATCGTTGGCTTTTACTTGGTAAATGATCATGGCCACCGGTTTCTTTACTTCCTCTGGCGGCACGACCTCCTCAAATACTTCCTTCTCCGTGATGATTTCCTCAACCTGAACCTCGCGTCTTTCTCGCTCCACATAGGTTTCTGCTCTATCATATTGGTGCAGATCGTATCGCTCAATGAGATCGATCAACAAATAGGCATAGCGCGGATTGGTGGCGTAACCGGCTTTTTTAAGCCCGTGCGCCCAACCTTTATAATCATCTTTTTTGAGTGCGAAAAGCGGTTCGTATCTCTTACGGAGCAAAAATTGAGAATGATCCCGGAAAGAGTCATCGGGGTTGTTATACACGCGAAAACAATCGTTCGGGCCATCGTCAGGGCGTGTAATGCTGCGTCCTCTCCATACGCCACCGCATTTGATTCCAAAATGATTATTTGCTTGTGTTGCCAAATAGCTGTTGCCATTACCGGACTCCAACAGAGCCTGTGCTAACTTGATACTGGCTGGAATGCCATATTGATTCATCTCAGCTATCGCAATGCTTTTGTATCGGTCAATATAAGCATTGCCACTCGTGCTAGTTGCTTGTCCGCCAGACTTTACAGAAGAATTAGGCTTATTATTTGACGACGAGGGATAGGTCTTCGAGGTGCGTAAAGTACCCGGTCTTCTCGAGCTACAGCTAGAGAAGACTAACAAAGCGCTTAAGAGTATGGCAAACCCGAACTTGTATCCCATTAGTCAATTATAGGAATAAAAAAATTACCAGTGTACGTATGCTTAATTAAGCGTCGTCTTTTCGTCGTATTGATCCAAATCGTAGCGATCAATTGTCGCCAAGACCTTGCGAGACCAATCTCCAGAAGTAGAATATCCAGATCTTGCGATTCCTTTTATCCAAGATTGGTAATCTTCTGAGTCGTGCTTCAAGAAAAGAGGTTGTGTGGACTTTTTACGTTGTAGTAGTTCTACGAAGTCGCGATAAGAAGCGAGTGTAGAATCGTAATCTTTGTAAGCAGATTTAATCTTTTTGCTGCTGTTTTTACCTTTGATGCCAAAGTGATTGTTGAGGTATGTGGCAATTCGACTATTACCATAGGCGCTTTCGTGAATAGCGATTGCTAAGATGACAGAAGCGGGTACTCCTGTTTCCCGCATCAGCTGCTTGGCAGCTTTATTGTGTTTTTCCAGATAACTTGTCGGCGTGTATTTGCTTTGTGCAGTACATAATGATGCGCCGATGGTTACCGTGATAAAAAGTACACTTAGTACCTTCATCCAATTTTTTAACATAGTCCTTTTTTTGGTTCAACCATTACTTTTTGCGTAACACAAAAAGCCCGTCTCTAATGGGCAAGATCAATTTTTCAACACGTTGATCTGCCGCTAAAAAAGTATTTAATTCTAAAATTTGTCTAGTCTGACTGTCGGGTGCTTCGTCTAGCACGCGACCTTTCCACAACACATTATCTACCAGAATCAGTCCGCCAGATGGAATCCTGTCTATAACCATCTCATAGTAGATTTTGTTTCGTTTCTTATCCGCATCGATGAAAACAAGCTCAAATTGCCCTTCAATGGTCGGAATAACGTCTATCGCATCCCCAATGTGGTAGCAAATCTGCTCTCGTTGATCGGCTTGGTCAAAATAGTGCTGTACCCGATCATGCAATTCTTCATCAATGTCAATCGTATGAATAATGCCATCTGCACGTAATCCCTCTGCTAAAGCTAATGTGGCGTATCCCGTGAAAGTTCCGATTTCTAAAATCTGCTTCGGAGCCACCAATTTGCTTAACATGGACAAGACCCGACCTTGAAAATGACCGGACAGCATATGTGCTTTTGTCTCCTTCAAATACGTTTCCCGATTGATCTTTTTTAATAGCGCTGGCTCCTGATCACAGGTGCTTTCCAGATACTCGCTATACTTCTCATCAGGCATGTTCATCGCGACAAATATACTTATTCCCGTCACATAGACAAGTTAAAAAGTGTTAATCAACTGTGCTGTAGATGTTTGAAAGAATTTTGAAAGTAACAAATCAAGCCTGCGGAAGGCAGGCTTGATGATATATATAGGTATGTTTAATCTAAAGATGCGGTGATCAGACGTAGGAATTCTGATCGAGTTACATCATTTTCAAAAGCCCCAGTAAAGGCTGATGTAGTCGTTACCGAGTTTTGCTTCTGGATGCCACGCATCGCCATGCACATGTGCTTGCACTCCATCACCACGGCTACGCCTCTCGGCTGCAAAGTTTCTTGAATACAGTCTCTAATCTCGTTGGTGAGGCGCTCTTGTACTTGTAGTCTTCTTGCGAAAGCATCGACCACACGCGGAATTTTGCTGAGGCCAACAATATGACCGTTCGGAATGTAGGCAATGTGTGCTTTTCCGAAAAATGGCAGCATGTGGTGTTCGCACATGGAGTACACTTCGATATCTTTCACCACGACCATTTGACTATATTCTTCTTCAAACATGGCACTGCGCAATAATCCTGCGGCGTCCACATTGTAGCCATGCGTGAGGTACTGTAAAGCTTTGGCGACTCTTTCGGGAGTTTTTATTAATCCTTCGCGCTCTGGTTTTTCACCCAAAGCATCCAGAATATCAGTGTAATGTGCCGCGATACGTTCCACATCTTTGGTGTTGTATTGATCGATTTTGCGGTATCCTTCCACCTCGTCGTCGTCGTCATCCAAATGGTGCAAATTGTTCATGTCAATTATTTTATGGGGGTATTAGTGCCGAAATACTCAGCGTAGTTATTTTCTGTTTCGTGCAATCTTACGGAATGTAACACCACACCTTCTTGGTCAAAAGATGGTTTCAAGACTTCAAATATAGATTGCGCGATCACTTCTGTAGAGGCCATTTTGCCTTTCATAAAAGCGACCTCTATGTTGATGTTTTTATGGTCTACCTGTTGGATCACCAATTCGTGGATGATCGCCTTCATCTGTTTTAGATCCATCACAAAGCCTGTCTCAGGATTGATATCACCTTTTACGGTAACAAATAGCTCGTAGTTGTGGCCATGCCAATGAGGGTTGGAGCAGTTTCCGAATACGCGCAAATTTTGTTCGTCGGACCAATCAGCCCGAAATAATCTATGCGCAGCACTAAAACGTTCGCGACGTGTGATGTAGACCATAATGCCAAATATACATCAAAAAACAGTTACTTTGTCTGTTCGAGATTACCGAAATTTCATATGGAGATATTAATTGTCGCGGCTACAGAACGCGAGCTAAAGCCTTCTTTACCATTATTGCATGAGCTAGAGATTGACGTGCTTGTTACTGGTGTTGGTATGGTCGAAACCGCCTTTGCGCTCGGCGAAAAGCTTGCTGCAAAACATTATGATCTGTTACTGAACGTGGGCATAGCAGGATCATTCTCTTCAGACTTAACAATCGGTGATGTGGTAGAAGTTGTGCAAGATCGACTGATCGAGCTGGGAGCTCAAAACCGAGAAGAATTTCTCTCGATAGAAGAAATGGGATTTGGCCAATCCTTGTTTTCTTCGAATTCAATCGTCGGCACTATCGCGCCAACTGGTTTGCAGCAAGTACATGGTATCACCGTCAATACGGTGCATGGTAATGTCGTAGCGATCGAAGCGATACGTAAGCGGTTGAAAAATGATCTCACCATTGAATCTATGGAAGGCGCAGCTGTGCTGCATGCTGCGCATAAGAAAAACACACCCGTGGTACAGGTTCGTGCGATTTCCAATTATGTAGAGCCTAGAGATACGAGTCGTTGGGATATACCACAAGCGATTCAAAACCTACACGAATGGTTGCGTGGATACTTAATTTCGCAGCAGCGTTGATGAAGTAAAATACTTGAATCCCACTACCATAATTCGATAAATTGTAGTAGCTTTGCCTTGGAAAAACAGACTATTCACTAATACTGATGAGAGAAATACAATTCAGAGAAGCGCTTCGTGAAGCAATGAACGAAGAGATGCGCAAAGATGAAACGATATTTTTAATGGGCGAGGAAGTCGCAGAGTATAATGGCGCTTACAAAGTAAGTCAAGGTATGCTCGACGAATTCGGTGCTAAACGAGTAATTGATACGCCAATTGCAGAGCTTGGTTTTGCAGGTATCAGCGTGGGTGCGGCGATGAACGGCTTGAAGCCAATCGTTGAATTCATGACGTTTAACTTCTCCCTAGTAGCTATAGATCAGGTAATCAATGCAGCAGCAAAGATTCACCAGATGAGTGGCGGACAATTTTCTTGTCCGATCGTATTCCGCGGTGCGACTGGTAATGCTGGTCAATTGGCGGCACAACACTCCCAAAACTTTGAAAACTGGTATGCTAATACACCAGGATTGAAGGTAGTAGTTCCTTCGAATCCTTATGATGCAAAAGGTTTATTAAAATCTTCGATCATCGATCCAGATCCAGTAATCTTTATGGAATCTGAGGTGATGTATGGCGATAAAGGCGAAGTGCCTGAAGAAGAATACTACATCGAGATCGGAAAAGCCAAAGTGGTTAAAGAAGGTACTGATGTAACTGTAGTTTCTTTCGGTAAAATGGTGCCACGTGTAGTGATTCCTGCTGTTGAGGAATTGGAGAAAGAAGGTATTAGCGTAGAATTGATCGATTTACGTACCGTAAGACCGATTGACTTTGAAGCGATCATTAATTCTGTCAAGAAAACCAACAGATTAGTTGTGGTGGAAGAAGCTTGGCCTTTGGCTTCGATTTCTTCAGAAATCACTTTCCGTGTACAGAAAGATGCATTTGATTACTTAGATGCGCCTGTTACACGGGTTACTTCGGCAGATGTACCTTTGGGTTATGCGCCTACTTTGGTAGAAGCATCTCTTCCGAGCATCACAAAAGTAGTGAAAGCCATCAAGGAAGTATCTTACATCAAAAAGTAAGATTTTAATACTAAAGTCATTCGGAAACCTCCATGCCCCAAGCATGGAGGTTTCCTTTTTTAGTGAAAATACCAGTCATAATTGCTATATTTAGCTATTATAAATACTTAGTAACTCAACATGAAGAAATTAAAATTAAGTGTTTGTCTGTTTCTAGCCGTAGCGCTAGGCGTGCAGGCGCAGGAAAAGGTATCCTTTCGATATAATCCTCCTATCGGAGAAAAATTAGTCTATAATACGGCTATGAATATGGATATAGAAGGAGAGCAGTCTATGATCATGGATATCAATATGGTCATGACACAAACTGCTAAAGACAAAGGTGCTGATCAAGTATTCAATATCGTGTCGCAGATCGAGTCTATCAAAATGGACATGAACATGCAAATGATGATGATGTCTTATGACTCGGAGAATCCAGATGATAGCAATCCTGTTTCGCAACAGATGGGTGAGCAGTTTGCTCCATTATTGAAGAAGGATATTAACGTAAAAATCAATGATCGCGCTGAAGTAATTGATGTAGCCGATGCAGAAGCTTTCGCTGGAATAGGCGATATTAAGTCGATGTTTAGCGCGGCAAGTTTTCCAGAGCAACCTATCGCAGAAGGAGAAAGCTGGTCAATGTCTGTGCCCAATGAGCAGTTAGGAGTAGAGTTGAACTACAAATTGACCTATGCTGGTAAAGAGGGAGATTTGATTCGCGTTAATCTAGAGTCTGAGCCTGTAGAGGAAGAAGGAGCTATGAGCATCACCGCAAGTGGTTATAATTTGTATGATCCTAGTACGTTTGTAGTTGTAAAGTCGGAGGTGACTTCGAAGGTCGATGCGCAAGGTGCTTCGATTACAAATAAGACTGTAATGGAAAAGCAATAAACGGCGAGCGATATTTATACACAAAAGAGAGCGGCATCTGATTAAGATGCCGCTCTCTTTTGTGTATAATAAACCGATATCGGTTCTTAAGAAGCTACTTCTGCTTTGTATTCTTCAGCAGATAGTAAGCCATTTACATCATCTGGATTGCTTAATTTAACACGGATAATCCATCCTGCTTCATAAGCATCATTATTTACCAATTCTGGAGAAGCGTCAATCGCTTCATTCACAGAAAGTACCGTTCCCTGAACAGGCATAAACAAATCAGAAACCGTTTTCACTGCTTCGATTGTTCCAAAAACCTCATTTGCTGCTACCTCTTCACCAACACTGCTGATGTCTACAAAAACGATGTCGCCCAACTCACGTTGTGCAAAATCCGTAATGCCGATAACGGCTTCATCACCTTCCACACGAACCCATTCGTGATCTTTTGTATACTTTAAATCTGCTGGAAAATTCATTATTTCTCTATAGTTTTTTCAAATTTATCATTATCGGCTGACAATCCAAAAGTTAAATGTAACTTTATTTGAATGAATGCGCAGATCGAAAAGCTCTATCAGATCGCTCAAAAGAAAGAGCGATTTATCATCGGTTTAATGTCTGGTACGTCGCTCGACGGATTGGACATCGCGTTATGTCAGATTTCAGGCAGCGGTAAGAATACGCAACTTCGCTTGTTGAACTTTACCACAGCACCTTATTCTGATGACTTTCGGGATGAGGTGAAGCAAATATTTGCACAGAAACAGGTAGATCACTTGTTGTGGAGTACGCTACATGTGAAGGTAGCACAAGTACATGCTGATCTCGTACTTTCGAGTATGAAATCTTGGGGTATTGGGAGCGAAGATATTGACCTCATCGCAAGCCACGGACAAACGGTATTTCATGCGCCAAAAGGTAGTCATTCCCATCAACCGAACAGCACATTGCAGATCGGAGATGGGGATCATATCGCGATGAAGACCGGTATTATCACCGTTTCTGATTTTCGACAAAAGCATGTCGCCGCAGGCGGCGATGGAGCACCATTGGTCGTGTATGGCGATGCTTTATTATACGCTTCAGAAGAAGAACATCGCATCTTATTGAATATCGGGGGCATTGCCAACTTTACCTTCCTTCCCAGGGAGTCTTCTGGATTATCTGCTTATGCGACAGATTTGGGACCTGGAAATACCCTGATGAATCAATATATGCAAAAGCATTTGGGTGAAGAGATGGATCGCGATGGTAAATTAGCAAGTCGGGGTGTAGTGCATGATGAACTGTTGCAGGTGCTGCTCGAAACTTCATTTTTAGCACAAGATTTCCCTAAAACAACTGGTCCAGAATTGTTCAATTTGTCGTTGTTAGACCAAGCTATGCAACAGGCACAAGTGACCGAGTTAGATCACGCAGATATCTTAGCGACGCTGGCACAATTCACAATTGATAGTGTGGTGGATGGCATACGCCGTGCAGTCGATGAGCTAGACGCTGTATCTGTTTATATCAGTGGTGGTGGATTGCATAATCCGTATTTATTGCAGGGAATTGAGCAAGGATTACCGGATTGTCGTGTGCACTCATTCGATGTGATTGGATTCGATCCGGATGCCAAGGAAGCTGCTTTGTTTGCCGTTTTAGCCAATGAAACTATTGCGGGAGCGCCAGAACACGTAGCACATATTGCTGGCTCGCCAGCAATCTGTATGGGAAAAATCAGCTTTCCTTATTGATCGATGGCCTGATGAATATGGTTTTTGAATGGGATACAAGATGCGTAAACTGCCATAACAGCATCTAGTGCACCCTCGCTTTCCATTGTTTTTTGCGGCACTTCGCTACTTAGTGTGAAACTTTTCAACTTGATTATGTCGATATGTGGATGATCGGCCTCGTATCCTGCGGGCGGCCTAACCAATTTATCTTCCGTTCCTAAGTCAGTCCATTTCCACTGTCCTTTTTCCAAAGCGGTATGCAGTTCTTCGGCATTGTAATCAATCTCCTGACGGATTAAATCAAGATGCGCTTTATTTGGTCGCCAATAGCCCACGGCAAGATATATCTTATTTGGCTCGACGTGAATGTAATATTCGGGACCATCCAACTTTCTTCCGTCCACAGAAATGCCTGCTGCTAACCAATTTTTGTATGGTGCTTTATTCTTCGAAAAACGGACATCACGATAGATCCTAAACAAACATTTGGCGGGATTGATGTCTTGATGAATATGAGGATCTAGCTCTGACAAACGCGTAATAATCGCTTGTACAAACTCCTTCATATTCTGTTGCGCAGCATCGTAACGCGCTTTATGCTCTTGAAACCACTCACGATTATTATTCTCCGCTAACTCACTTAAGAATGCAAAAGTTGTTGGATAGATCTGCGTTGTCATATTACACTAAAAGTAAAAATATCCAAACCAAAGGAGCGGCAATCAGCAAGCCATCAAATCGGTCTAATAAACCGCCATGTCCAGGCAGTATATTACCCGAATCTTTCAAACCTAAGGTGCGTTTTAACATGGATTCGACCAAATCGCCCAACGTGCCAAATGTACCGATAATGAATCCCATCACCAGCCATTGCCATAGTGGCAATATGGGATAGAAATGCGACAACACAGCGGCAACGCCCATCGCAAACGCCAATCCACCTAAAAATCCTTCCCATGTTTTGTTAGGAGAGATGCGTTCAAATAGCTTGGTGCGACCGATGCTACGACCAACCAGATAAGCGCCAGTGTCATTGCTCCAGAGCATGAATAAAAAGCCAAGCGGTATATGTGCGTGATAATTGCCACGAATAAAACCGAGTGCGACAAAACAGAAAAATGGAAATGTCGTGTACAATAAGCCGGTCAATGTATACGAGATATCGTGAAAGGGCTTGGCATTCCCGCGGTACAGCGGCACAATAAAAATCAAACTGATGCACGGGATAATAATCGCCGTATAACGCAACGGGAGCATTTCCAAATGATGTAAGCCCAGTAATGAACCGAGTAATATTGCGGTCAAGATTCCGATTGCGGTCACAGGGAGTACATCTTGCTGTTGACGAACCATACCAAAAAATTCATACAAGCACCATACACCAACTGCAGAAAAGAAGATCGTGAAGATGGTGGCTCCAGCAAGTGCGGATCCAATTAGTACGGTAATAAATACCGCTCCTGTGATGGCTCGTTGAAGCATTAATCGACCGGATTATTGGATTGTTGATCGATCAGTTGTAAGGCCGCAGCTTCATTCTCTTGCTGTACATACAACTCGACATTGCCAAATCGGACGTAGACGTCTTGTTTGTTGACCACGACAGCCGGAATATCATTTTCGATGAGCATCTGCCGCACAATTTCTGCCTCCACCACAATGCTATACGTATTTATTTTTACCCAGCCTGGTTCCATAGTTTGGATTTTAGTTTTGTTGATTGCCTATAAAAATACCAACCTACAGCGACACTCGCAATTAAACTCACAAAATAAAGGCTGATGTGGTACGGATCGTCCGTCATCAGCTGCTGATAGGAATAGCCCTTTTTGGTGTAATAAAAGGCTACAAACACCACGGTGGCATTGTTAACAAAATGAGCCAAAATCGGAATCCATATGTTGTTGGTTAGTACCAACATGTAGCCGAATATAGCTCCCAAAAGCATTCTTGGGAAAAAGCCAAAAAATTGCACGTGGATTGCGGAGAAAATAATGGCCGTCACCCAAATAACGACATGCTTATTGGCGATCCATCGCCCCAAAATATTTTGTAAAGCGCCTCGGAAGAAAAACTCTTCAGCGATGGCTGGTAGCATGGCAATCGTGAGAAGATTCAATACCAGTCGAGATAAGGAGTCATTCATAACTAGATTTTCGGTAAGCATCGCCATCTCGTCTTCCTTCAGGCGCATCCAGCTTTCTACGTTGTTCCAAGATTGCGGAAGCAGCATATCTCTGTTCCATTCGCCAATGAGGTTCATTATCGGACTAAATGCGACTAAAAATAACACGGCCAATCCGAAAAACAGCATAGGTGTAGTGCGCGACATTGGCAAGTATTGAATCGTGCTATTTCGTTCGATAAATTGTAGGATAAGCGGGGGCAATAAAAAGGTAGAAATGCTGCTACTGGCAAGCATCGTGTACATCAATCCGACGCTGCCTTGTCCCAATGCGAAGGCATCCGACCCGCCACGAAGTAAGGCGCCGATATCTTCAAAAATGATGGTATAACCAAAAAGAGCAATTATTTGGACTCCGATAGAACAAAGCAATACCAATCCAAAAAGAATGACAAGAGAAATTCCGGGCGAATTGGTAGGCGATTTAAGTGGTTGCATAGCTCGAAAATAGGTAAAATCTTTCAAAAAAGGGGCTGCCTAAATGAATAGGCAACCCCTTAAAAGATTTCGAAAAATCAGCGTTTAATTGACCCGGATTGGATCTGCTGGTTTTTTCATTTCTTGGTACGGATAGTTTTTCATCTCTTCCAAAAGAAGCTTAATCGTGCGCTCCAGTTGTGGATCTTTGCCTTCCAATAAGTCTTTTGGCATTTGCTCCACAAAAATATCTGGTGCTACACCTTCATTTTCGATGATGTAATTGCCTTTCAGGTCAAATACCCCAAAGTTTGGTGAAGTAATGCTTCCGCCATCTAATAGTGGTGGGTAGCCAGAGATACCGACCAAGATGCCCATCGTGGTACGACCGACTAATTTGCCCAAACCTTTGAAACGGAACATATATGGCATCATATCGCCACCAGAACCCGCATTTTCATTGATAATCATGGCTTTTGGTCCGTAAATACCATTTCCTGGCGTGGTAAAGCTTTTTCCATCGCGGATTCCCCATCCGGAGATCAATTCGCGAGAAAGCAAGTCGATAACATAATCGGCCACCGAGCCGCCGCCATTGTTACGTTCATCTAGCAACAAGGCTTTTTTGTCCATTTGTGAGAAGTAATAGCGGTTGAAAGAATCATATCCTTCACGACCTGTATTTGGCATGTATACGTAAGCGATCCGTCCGTTACTGGCCGCATCTACTTTCTGACGGTTTTTCTCGACCCAATTTTGGCGGCGCAAACCTACTTCGTTAGCGTAAGAGATTGGTTTTACAATCACTTCTCGCGATCCATCCAAAGAAGCTTTTGAGTTAACTTTTAGCGTTACTTGCTTATGTACCGTATGATCAAAAAGGCTGTAGATATCCACGTCTGCCGTGAGCTCTTTTCCGTTTACAGCTAAGATGTAATCGCCTTCTTTAATATTCAACCCCGGTTCTGCCAATGGTGCTTTGAAAGAAGGATTCCAATCCATGCGCGTGTAAATTTTCGCAATGCGATAGCGATTGTTGCTAATCTCGTAATCCGCACCCAATACACCTGCGGATACGGATGGCGTGGATGGCTCGTCGCCTGGATAGATATAATTGTGACCGACGACCATTTCGCCCATCATTTCGTTGAGTAAATATCCAAGATCTGAGCGGTGATTGACGTACGGAAGGAACTTCGCATACTTGGTTTTCATCGCGTTCCAATCTACACCATGCATGTTTTCTACATAGAAAAATTCTTTTTGCATGGCCCACACTTCGTTGAACACCTGATCCCATTCTGCTTTAGGGTCTACCAGCTGCTGCACATCATCTACTTTCAGCTTTTCTGGTGCGCCAGTTGGCTTTTTACCAGCATCTACGATGTAGTATCCTTCCGATGTACGGTACAGCATTTTTTTACCATCTGCACTGATAACAAAACTGTAGCTATTATCGATCAAGTTTTTCTCTTCGAGCTTGTTAAGATCGTAGGAGAATATGCTGCGTCCTTTGGAGTAAACCAACATGTTTTCCACTAATCCGCTCAACTGACCAACACCGGTTGATATAGGCAGCGCAACAATGCGGCTATTGATGTGCTCAAAGTCTACCTTGATATCTTTATTTTTCGCAGTTTTACTTTCTTGCTCGTCGCTTTTTCCATCTTTTTTGTCCGCATCGTCTTTCTTCTTGCTGTCTGCGGTCGGTGTTTCAGTTTTCACCGTTTCTTCATCGCTTTCGTTCTTGAAGATGGATGGTGTTTCACTAGATAAGATGAAGGCATAGGTATTGTACTCCGGATTGCGATCGTAGGCAGTCATATGCAGTCCAGAATTAGTTAATCCTGTATTGGTACTGGCTTGGAATATGAGGTACTTGCCATCACGTGTGAATACCGGCTGGCGTACGGCACTCATCCCATCGGTGATTTGTTGTGTTTTTTTGGTGCCCAAATTATACATAAATACAGCCGTGACGCCATTTGGCAAGGCTTTGATGTATGATATCCATTTCGAATCATTAGACCAGCTCGGCTGGAAGTGATTGTACGTACGACCGGTGTGCGAAGCCAAATAATCGTCATCTACTTTTACCGTAGTTTTGGTATCCACATCGATGTAATACAAGTTCAAATGCGCATCATTATAGAATAGCTTTTTGCTATCTGGCGACCATGTTGGTTGGAAATAGAAGGCGGTTTCACCTAATTTAATGTAGGTAGGTTCTTTTTCTGCCTTTTGGTCGCGAAGCACTAATTCATATTGTCCGTTTTTGTCCGAAATAAATGAGATCCATTTGCCATCGGGAGACCAAGCCGGGAAACGCTCGTGTGTACCGGGAGAATTCGATAAATTCCGCGCATCGCCTTTCTCTTTAGGAACGGAGAATATTTCACCGCGCGATTCGAAAAGTGCACGTTGACCAGTCGGGGAGATGTTCCAGCCGCGGATGCCATCTTTCATTTGCACATAGTGTGGGCGTTTGTATAGTGCATCTGCATGAATTTGAATAGCTAGAGGAGTGACTGATTTGGAGCTAATTTGCAACAAATTGATCTTTCCATTCTGCTCAAATACTAACTCATTGCCTTTTCCTTGTAGTGAACGGACATCATAATCGCTGAAATTCGTCAGTTTTTCGACTTTCTTGGTCTTGATGTTATAACTAAAGATATTTACCGTCTTTTCCCTGTCGGACAGGAAGTACACGTGATCACCAAGCCAAACTGGTTTTACATCGTTACAGTTTTCGCCCGGTACGACTTCCACCTGATGCGTTTTAGAATCAAAAATCCAGATGGACGGCATACCACCACCGCGATAACGTTTGAATGCCACGCGATCCCGTTCGGTAGGATCTCCGTTTTTGATATAGGCCCAATATCTTCCATCCGCCGAAGGCGATCCTTGATAAGCTTCGGGCATAGTCAAAGGTTGGTCTGTGCCTTCGTTTAGATTCGATTTATACAAACGAGATCCAAGCGAATAGGTGAACTCTCTAGACGTGGTGAAGTATACTTCATTGTTGTTCAACCATCCACGCAGTACATCCGAAGCAGGATGATGCGTTACGCGACGCGGTTCGCCACCTTGAATAGATACGACGTAAACATCGGTGTTGCCGTCATAATTGCCCGTGAAGGCAACTTGTGAGCCATCTGGCGAGAAGATAGGATTTTGCTCTACGCCCGGATTTACCGTAATACGGCGGGCATTGGCACCGTTTTTATCTGCAAGCCAGATATCACCGCCGTATACAAAAGAGATGTGTTTGTCGCTAATGCTTGGATTGCGCAATAGCAGTGTTTCCTCTTGTGCGTAGGATGCTGTAGCTTGCCCAGCCAAGAGAACCATAAATGGTAAAACCTTTCTTAACATATATGAATTTGGTTAATTAAAGCGCTAAATATAACAAAAATAGCCGGTGTCGAAGTTCGACACCGGCTATTAAAAGTAGTTGTATTGATGAAACAGTTAGTCTGCTATAACAATCACTGCACGGCTTAGGCGTGGGTCATCATAGTACATATTATCTACACCACCTTTGTACTCTTTAACTAATTGAGACGGTGATACGTTGAATTCGCGAACAAGTACATTGTAAATTGCCTCAGCACGTTCACGGCTTAGACGGTCATTGATTTTGGCGTTTCCTGTGCCTTTATCTGCATAACCTGTAATACTATATTTAATGTTAGGATCACCTTCTTTGATCATATCAGCAAAGAAACTGAGGTTGACACGCGCTTCGTTGCTTACGACACTTTTGTTGATTTGGAAAGTAACCAAAATTGGAGCTACTAACATATTGCGTTCGATCTGTACTTCGGTAATGGTAGAATTTTTAGCTTCCGCCAATTGTTTTCTCAAGTGATTATTGTCTTGAGCCAATTTGTTAACAGCACTACGCAATGCACTAAGATCTTCTTCGTTGTATTTGATGATAGTCGTTTTAGGCTTGTCCCAATCTTTTTTCTTACCAAAATTGTATCTAATACCTAATGTAGCAGAACCTAATCCATCTTCCCATCTATTTCCTTCTTCGCCGTCAAAGCGGTCTCCGACTACTGAACCACGAAGATCCAGAGCAAGATGAAATGCTGGGCTCAAACGAAATGTGTTTAATAAACCAATGCTAGCACTTATTTCTCTTCCACTTCCTACACGTTCTGATTTATCGTTCGTGTTTAGCATTAAGCCCAACCCTGCATAAGGGCTGATTTCGTAAAAACGGTCATCGCGATATCCGCCAAGCAAATTGGATAGGTTGAATAATACATCTCCACGAAAATGCAAAAAACTTATTTCCTGTTTTTCCAACCAATAGCCTTCCTATGGGAGCTTGTCATACGGTCCTACAACATAACTGCGGTTTTGGGTTAGGCCGTTTGCTTTAGAGCCATTGGCACCTAAGCGTACACCGATACCTGGTGTAAACCACTTGCCCAAATTAAGCTCAAAAGCTGGCGTAATGCGATCTGCAAAATCCATTTGCTTGTTGTGATCTCCGAAATAAATCTGAGCACCGGCACCAGCACTGATAAACCAGTTTTGGAAGAAACGATTGGTTTCTACTTTGTACTTGTCGTCGTGTATAATTGTTGTGGTATCACGACGAATCTCATAAGTTTGGGCTGAAACGGACATGTGAGTCACAATTCCCAGGATTAAGATGAATGTATATTTCATTGCTAACGAATGTTATGGTATGGTTCACTATTTTTTATAATCACAAATGACCTTAAGATTCTCATCTCAATCAACAGATCCTTTGTAATTAATCCCCTGCAAATATATTGATCAATCGAGACAAAACCCTCTTTTTTTTAAACTATGTAGTCAAAGCACTACAATTGGTGTGCTTTGACGAGTTCCTTTTTCATTTTAGAGTGAAATTATGTTGGATTCTGAGGGATTTTATATTCCACTAAATAGGAAGCTAGCGATCCTTTGTACCCAAACGTAATAATGTATTGCAAGTCGTCTAAAAAGTCGAATCGAAGATCCTCATGAAGTTTTAGCCATTTACCATAAATAAGTTTAATACGAGCCGCCAAATACTGATGGAGTTTATGACTGGCGTGAAGATGACTTCTTTCAATCGCTGGAGAAAAATGTTCTACAGCTTCCTTTAGAATTAATAACCGAAATTCTAGTTCACTTACCTTGTCATTAGTTACTTTTTCATGCTCATTCACTATGCCGTTTGCTTGGCGAATCAATTTATTTAATGCTACGATGCTACTCAAGCTGGTGTTGTTTGCCATCGATTTAGCGGCAACAGCAAAAAGTGATTGTAGAAGCTCGCGCAGGTTTTCAATGCGATGCTGTAGATCAATTTCGTCCTCTAATAATTGAAAATGTAGTTTTTTAATCAGCAACTTGTCTTTATTGATCAGGCGGATTAACAATTTGTCTTTTTCCTTATCAGGAAGTGCAAGAATGGCTGCTTTAAGCTCGGGTTGTTGGTGTACCGACATACGTTAATCCGTTAGCGGATTGTGCTGAATATATTTTTCCCATGCCCAGGCAGATTTCATCATTTCTTCAATGCCCAATTCCGCTTTCCAGCCAAGTTTTTCTGTTGACTTTGTCACATCTCCCCATACTTTTACGATGTCTCCATCTCTTCTAGGGCCTACTTCAAATTTTAATTTCTCACCTGATGTTTTTTCAAAAGCCTTAATCGCTTCTAATACCGAATACCCTATTCCAGTGCCAATATTAAACACATCATACTTTCCAGCAGGATTTCCTTTTTCCAACAGCTTGATTGCTGCTACGTGTGCTTTAGCTAAGTCAACCACATGAATATAATCTCGTACGCAAGATCCATCGTTCGTATCATAATCACCACCAAAGACGGTTAATTTTTCTCTTTTTCCAATGGCCGTTTGCGTGATAAATGGCAATAGATTCTGCGGTACGCCTATTGGTAGTTCACCAATTAGTGCAGAGGAATGCGCTCCGGCAGGATTAAAGTAACGTAACGATACGATCTGATAATTGTCGTGCGCCTGAGCGGTCTCGCGCAAAATTTCTTCCGCGATTTGTTTTGTATTACCATATGGAGATTCGGCGGTTTTTACGGGCGCAGACTCTGATACGGGTAATTCATCCGGTTGGCCATAAACCGTGCAACTAGACGAAAAAACGAAATTAATAGGTGTTCCTTGATATGCATTCAACAAATTGATCAAGGAGAAAAAATTGTTGTGGTAGTATTTTAAAGGTTTTAGAACCGATTCGCCCACCGCTTTGGAAGCAGCAAAATGAATGATACCCGAGATGTCAGGATTATTAGCGACGAAATTCTTCACGGCAGCTTCATCGCATAAATCAAACTGATGAAACTCCGGACGGTAGCTAATTATTTTTTCTATCTGATCCAAGATACGAATGCTGGAGTTAGATAAATTGTCCACAATAATTGGCGTATAGCCCGCTTGGTATAATTCGACTACGGTATGTGAGCCAATAAAGCCAGTGCCGCCTGTTACTAAAATCTTATTCATCTCTTTTAAAATATATTTGAGTGGTTTCTTGTAAATCTATTTTGTCCATCGACCGATAGTAAGCGATTGTTTTGCGTAAACCTTCTATGCGAGATACATTGGGTGACCAGTTCAATAGCCGATTTGCTAACGCAATATCCGGCCGTCGTTGTTTCGGATCATCAACGGGTAACTCTGAAAATACTAGTTTCGAGTCGCTTTCTGTGAGCTGAATGATCTCCTTGGCAATATCAGTAATCGTGATTTCGTCGGGATTGCCAAGGTTGACCGGTTCAGCGTAATCGGCATGTAGCAAACGGAAGATGCCTTCCACCAAATCGTCAACATAGCAGAAAGAGCGCGTTTGCTGACCGTCGCCAAAAACGCTTAAATCTTGGCCGCGAAGTGCCTGTGCAATAAAAGCAGGCAATGCACGTCCATCATTAAGACGCATTCGCGGTCCAAACGTGTTGAATATACGAACAATGCGCGTATCGACACCGTGAAAGTTATGGTAAGCCATGGTCATGGCTTCTTGAAAACGCTTGGCTTCATCGTAAACACCTCGCGGACCAACGGGGTTGACATTTCCCCAATAAGTCTCCGCTTGCGGAGAGACTAAAGGATCGCCATATACTTCTGATGTGGAAGCAACTAGTATTCGCGCTTTTTTAGATTTTGCTAGACCTAGAAGATTGTGCGTTCCTAACGAACCTACTTTTAGCGTTTGGATCGGGATGCGTAGATAATCCACCGGACTAGCTGGTGAGGCAAAGTGCAAGATATAATCCAAATGCCCCGGTATGTGTACAAATTTGGAGACATCGTGCTGATAGAATTCAAAATTTGGGAGCTTGAAAAGATGTTCAATATTGCGTAGAGTACCCGTAATCAAGTTGTCCATGCCTATCACCTGATATCCTTCAAGTATAAACCGATCACTGAGGTGCGAGCCCAAAAAACCGGCAGCACCAGTAATAAGTATACGTTTAGAAGGCGCTTGCTTCATTGTAATTTCACGACATGTTGGTGGAGAACGAATATAGGCATTATTTCTAGGGCTTAGAATACATATGCTGGAAAATATCTATCTTTATGCACTCCAAAAAAAGTGAAAGATAGGAGCGCGCTATGGACATAGATTTTGTGATCACCTGGGTGGATATGAATGACCCGATCTGGCAGGAAAGCTTTGCAAAACATTCTGGAAAGATCAACAATGCCAAGAATGAGGTGTCGGAAGCACGTTTTCGGGATCATGGACTATTAAAATATTGGTTTCGTGGCGTAGAGCAATTTGCTCCTTGGGTACGCAAGATTCATTTCGTGACTTGCGGGCAAAAACCAGATTGGCTCGATGCTGATCATCCCAAACTAAACTTGGTACATCACGAAGATTATATTCCAGAACAATTTCTTCCGTTATTCAATTCAAGCGTGCTTGAAGTGCACTTGCATCGTATTCCTGATCTTGCAGAAAACTTCGTGTATTTCAATGATGATTTCTTTGTTATCAATGACTTGAATCCAAGCCGTTTCTTTAATAAGGATGGCGTTCCGCAGGATATTGCTGCTTTCCGTATGAATATGGGGATGTCATTGTGGAGCAAATGTTTGAAAAACAATATCCGCGTAATCAATCAGCGGTTTGATAAACCTACAGTAATGAAACGTGATCACGATAAGTGGTACAATCCGATGTATGGAAGCAAAGCTAGATTGACGTACTTGCTATCGTGGTATAATAAGTTTATCACGCTGCGTACGCCGCACAATGCGCAACCTTATACTAAGAGCACCTTCACCGAAGTTTGGGAGTATGCGGAAAAGGAGTTGATGGAAATGTCGAAACACAAATTCCGCTCTCCAGATGATTTTACACAAGAATTGTTCAGAACTTGGCAAATTTGCCAATCTAACTTTGAAGCTTACAATACCTATCAGGATACCAAGATGTTTCCGTTATTGTTTCGCTCCAAAAAAGCCATTAAAGCTATTAGAGAACAAGCTTATTCATTGGTGTGTATCAATGATAATGAGCACATGCCGAACTTCGATCAAACTATGATGGAAGTCGAAAAATCATTCGAAAGTATTCTACCACAGCCCTCGCAATTTGAGCTGGCTGATCGTTTAACATAATTATTTTATCCTATCATTATATGACGCAAGGGCCTTTGATTTCTGTTGTTATCCCTGTTTTCAACGGGGAGCAGTATGTCAAATCGTGTTTGGACAATATGTTTGCGCAGAGCTACCAGAATCTGGAGATCATTGTGGTGGATGATGGCTCGTCTGATCGCTCCGGCCAGATTGCGTTGCAATATCCGGTAAAATTGATTCGCTTGGATGAGAACCGCGGTTTATCGGCAGCAAGGAATACAGGAATTGACGCAGCATCAGGTACTTACATTCATTTTATGGATGTAGACGATGGTATCAACTTAGAGTACTATCAACAGATGGCTGATGCGGTAATGGCAACTCAAGCCGATATCGCCTGCGGCGGGATGCTTAATGAAAAGCATAGTTACAAAACGTGGCGTTTTAAAAAACAAGCAGTCTATCACACGGCAAAGGATAAATTAAAAGCAACATTTGTCGGTAAATGGGGCTATGTTTGGCGTTATTTATTCCGTTTAGATTTTATTAAAGAGCAAGGCTTACGTTTTGAAGAAGGGCGTTTTATTGAGGATTTGACGTTTTCACTTCCTGCTGTTTTTTATGCGAAAAGTGTGGTCGTTGTTCCTGGTGCGGAATATATCTACTACCACCGCGAAAACTCAATAATGAGCAAGAAAGATAAGGCGCATCGGGAGAAGAGAAGGTTGGATTGGTCGCACGCCAAAGCATTTCGGAAAGAGTTTGCGCGCAAGCATAACCTCAAAATCCCTGGAATAGATACTGGGAGATTGACGTATTTGTTGCGAAAAGTTTTTCGGTAGATTATTTTGACTGCCTTTTTAATATTAGATCTCCCATCCACGAGCCTTCTGTATACATGCCTCTTTTAATATAGAAGTCTAACCTTTTTCGTGCATAGCGTATTAGCTTTACCGTTTTAGGTTTTGGATCAGGAGTTTCATTTAGTAATAATATTTCTGCCATCGCCATTTCTCCCCAGTTTTTTCTAATCCCAAGGGAATAAAGGAAAAAGTCGTCTTCTGCCCGAATGATGCTTAACCGAAAATTTTGGTTTCTGCGCATCACTACTTGAGCAGTCAGATAGACAGGGTAATACTCTAGATCCAGCGGAAATTCTGCAACATCAAAATTACCAAACCTATCCATATATTCTTTCGAAGAGTGCGCAGATAAGCATAGTTCAAACTCCTTCAACCATTCTTTAATAAACGTTGACCCTATTGTAGCACCAATAAATGAACTTTCCAACATGGGATACGGTAAGTCGGTCGTGTTCTCATCTGTGTAATATAATACGGCTTCAGATCCATCTTGTTGTTGTAGTTCACGCGCCCAATCCAGATTTTCAGACAGTAAGGTGCTGGCATCTAAATAGAATCCGCCATATTCTGCCAAGAGCTTAAGTCGAATCAAATCTGAACTTAGTGCGGGAGATTTTTTTAATATCTCGAGCGGAAAGCTAGGTAGATATTCTAGTAAAGTTTTTTGATGTAAAACCACTACCTTATAGTTTGGATGAAGTCTTTTAATCTCCGCTAGACAGATCTCTACGGTAGGTGAATCTATCGGATAGTTGTTCCAATAAATCCAGATAGTTTTGGGAATTTCATTAATCTGGTTGGCCTCTTCATTAGGCGTTCCCCAAGTTCTTACATGTACTTTTCCAAGCTGCGGGGTTTTCTCCCAAAGGAATGGTAGTTTATAACGAATCCAACGGGATAATCTCATGTATTTTGTAACTGTTTAATTATAAAAAAAATGTATAAAGCTATGCTCTTGGTAAATCTATAGGTATAAAATCTCCTTCATTCAAAACGTACTTAAGCCAGTTTTCGAAGCTATACTTGTATTTAAGATGCTTACCTACAGGTTTGATAGACGAATTGACAAATCTATCTAATTCCTTCTTTGTTGAAGCATTTGTCCAAACAAAAATGTTGTTTGGATCATAGAAATCATATTGCATTACGGATTTGTTGGTAGTTATCAGCTTTTTATCAAATGTCAAAGCTTCAAATACTCGGAAAGATAATCCTTGATGCCCCTCGATAACCAAATCCAAAATAATGTTTGCGTTGAAAGTATTCTTTAGATTTTCTTCAAATGTCACCGTATTTGAGGTGATATTTAAGTTTAAATCATTTGAGTTGCGAGGTTTGTTAGAGTTTAATATGTAATTGATCTTCAGGTCTAAGGAAGATAATTGAGCTAATATTTTTGAGAGTGCATCCGCTCTTTCTGGGTAAAAGGAGCCTGAAAAATAGACGTCTGACTTCCTACTTTCATCGTGTAGTGCTTCGGGTTTGTAAGACATAACACCAAAGTTAGTTAATGGCATTACGTCACAGTGATTAAGGTCATTCGTGTCAAAGACGAAGAAGCGATTAAACTTTCTAATAAGAGGATGAATTGCAGGGAAACGGTTAAGTCCATCCCACTGATATCCGACCGTTTTTTTTGCTTTTGTACCAATCATATCAATGAATTGAGAAGAGTAGATATCTGGGCGAATCAGAAATGCATAATCAGCATCTGGAACGTTTTTTAATTTTTCAATATACTCTGATTCTACTGATTTAAAGGCTAATAATCTTTTATAATCAGGACGGTTTGCGAAGTTCTTAATATAAAAGCTTTGGACTCTCTGAAAAAAACTCGTGTATTTATATCCGCTATACTGGTAAGATACATCTGTTATCGAGTCAAAGCCTAAATGGGCAAGTTCTTTGATAAGAACTTGATCTAGCTGCCAATTTTTAGGAAGCCCTATGATTATTGATTTTCCTTTAAAATTATTATTCATATGATTTAAAGAAATAGTAGTATTTGTAATGTCACTCTCTAAGTACGGATGTGTCACGTATTTTGCTACATCTATATATATTACGATCTTTGAATAATGTTGCTGTGAATTCGTAGTTAATACGGCATAAATCGTACCATTGCTGTTACAATAATATGATTTTGTAGACAAATTAACTTTGTAAATTCGAGACAACAGTGATACATTTTTTATTTACCAGCTCTTAAGATGAATATAAAGATCGGCTCTGTGTTGAATAGGCTATGGTTTCCAATAAGAAACATCATTGTATCACGTAGGCACGCGAGAGTTGCAAAGTTTTGGAAAACTCAAATTGATTCTTTTTTTGACGGTAAGATAAATGCGATACAGTTGCATCAGGAGAAAGAATTTTTTAAGCCTGTAATTTGGCAATACTGGAATGATGACTTACCGTTTGATCAGCTTCCTGCCGTTGTGCAACGGTGTTTCAAATCTGTAGATAAGTATAAGGGTAGTTTTGAAGTAGTGCGACTACATAACAATAATATTTCTGAATATCTGAACTTACCAGATTACGTATGGAATGACGAGGGTGAGAGTAAGTTTTCTGTCGTATTTTTTTCTGATTTACTACGTTTAGCACTTCTCCATACGTACGGAGGCATATGGCTAGATGCCACAGTTTTATTGACCAAACCAATCAACGAAGAATATCTGAAGCTTGATCACTTCGTTTTTCAACGCGATGCCGATGAACCAAATAAAACTTTTTGGCTGGGGCCGCACTCTACTTATTGGAGTTGGAGTCCCGGATATCGCGTAAAGATGCTGAACAGCATTATATTCGCGAAAAAGGAGAGCCCGCTAATCCAAGCAATGATTTCATTGATGTTGCATTATTGGAAAACACAAGAAAAGGTGATTAATTATTTCTTTTTTCAGATCCTATATGATGAATTAATCAATGGTAAGTACAGTGCAATCGAACCGCCAATTGAATCTGATGTTTCGCCACATATTTTGCTTGTATTAGCTTGTAATAAATCTTATAATATTTCTACTCAAGAATTATTTCGAAATGTTGGTATGCATAAGCTTACTTACATTGACTCGGAGACGATCGCGAGGTTAGATCAGTATATTTTAATGGCGGACAAATTGAATGATTAGTCTCGATTAGTACTTTAAAAAAGTTTGCAGTAGAGATAGTCGCTATAGATGAATTTTTTAATCACTTCTTCAGCTTAGTGCAACTCCTTCATTAATTTCCGGAATTTTTTTGGCTTAAAAAGCTTATAAAAAAAGCGTCTATACCACTTTAAGTAGTGTTTCTTTCGATAAGTGGACAACCACATTAAATTATTTAAACCATATCCGTGCTCTCTGTACAGTTCGTAGTGTTTGTGGTAAATGTATAGCAAAGCATAGTCTGAAACATTTTTGGTTTTATCTTGATTTGACATGGAGTCATTTGTTAGTCTTTGTCTATAAAAGAATAGAGGTTTATTAACTTTTACTGTTTTTGGGTATTTGTTTAAGTAGCGTATCCATAATTCCCAGTCTTCAAAAAATTTCAGTTTTTCGTCGTACAAACCAACAGCTTGGAGATAATCACGTCTAATCATTGCCGTAGCGGTAATACAGTTAGTTATTAGCATTTGTCGGAAGGAATACGTAGGTAACTTGAATTTTCCTTGTTTGCCCTCAAAAAGTATAGTTTCTGTATGTACAAGGCTTAGAGACATATCTTGCTCAAACTTTTTGTAGCATTCTTCTACATATTCGGGTGCTATTAGGTCGTCCCCGTCTAAAAAAACGATATAATCTCCTCGAGAATTTTGGAAGCCAAGGTTTCTAGTCGATGGAAGCCCTTTATTGTATTCTTGTTCATAAAAATGTAGAGTTTCGTGTTGTTTCAAAAAAGGTTGAAGCACTTCTACTAAATTATCGGTTGAGCCATCATTAACAACGATGATTTCTAAATCTTTGTACGTTTGATTTAATACAGAAGAAATTGTGTCCGAAATTGTATTCGCCACGTTGTAACATGGTATGATTATACTAATTAATGGTTGTGTTAGTCCCATTTATAAAATTTGAAAAATCAGTGATGATTAGAGTGATATACACGGCTAAATTAATAGAATAAATTCAGAATCCGTATTGTTGAAATTTTTACCTATACTGGCCTAGTTTATGTGCTTTTTAAAAGACTCAGGTAGAAATAATTGCTAATTATGATGCGGTTTGTCGTAGTAAGATCAGTTGTTTGTTACTTAGGAATTAAGTGAAGTCTATACTGGGGAATTTATGTTTACACAATTTATTTGTAGTAAATATGCAGAAAGACACGTATATATGAGATAAGCCGTAACATAACGGTGCAGCTTTTGAAATAGCTTTGGAGTAACAATTTAGGATACAATAAAACAGCGAAGAAATTAAAAAATGAAAATAGGAATTCTATATATATGTACAGGTAAGTATGCAAGTTTTTGGGATGGGTTTTATGAGTCCTCGCAAAAATATTTTATGGTTGATCCTGATTTGGAAAAACATTATTTTGTTTTTACAGACTCACCTGTAATAAAAGCTAGTACGTTCATCCACACATATTACAAAACCTCGGAAGGTTTTCCTGCAGACTCGATTGGTAGATTTGATATGTTTATATCTATAGAAGAAGATTTGAAATCGATGGATTTTGTCTTTTTCTTTAATTCGAACATGCTTTTTTTAGATCATGTAGGTCGCGAAATGTTGCCATTAGATAATCCCTCAGGTCTTATGGGAACCTTACATCCGGGTTATTATAATGTATCTAAGGAGAAGTTTCCCTATGAGCGAGATCAAAAATCTACAGCATATATACCTAACATAAAGGGATTAAAATACCACTATTTCATGGGCGGCCTGAACGGAGGTCGGATCAGGGATTTTATGACTTTGTGCAGAGTTTGTAGCGATAATATCAAAATAGATGAGCAAAATGATATCATTGCATGTTTTCATGATGAGTCTCATATTAATGCCTATTTCTTGCAAAAGGATGTTCTGGTTTTGCCTTCAAGCTATGGTTTTCCAGAAGGATTGGAATTTCCGTTTCCCGTGAAGATCTTGATAAGAGATAAGGTGAAACACTATGGTGAAGATTTTCGCAAGGAATATGCTAATCCATTTCTGTTACCATCTCCTTTTAAGCGTAAAGGCTTATGGAGCGGATTTGTTTCCAGCCTCCAAAAAGTTCAACATAAATTCTTTAATAAATGATTGCAGTTAAATTGCAGGGAGGTTTAGGCAATCAACTATTTCAGTTTGCTACGGCGTATGCTCAAAACCCGGATGTATCTATAGATTTCGATTTTTTAGCATCGCAAGAGCCTTCTTCCGAAACGTTTACTCAAAGATCCTTTGAACTAAAACTTTTTTCAAATGTTGCATTCAAAGAACTCAAACGATCAAATAGAAAGTTTTTCTTATCACGAGGTCTGTTGCATAAAATTAGTAGAAAGGTAAGCAAGGCAGCGATTGTGAAGCAAGAAGGCAATGAATTTGTACACGTACCAGATGCTAGGCATGTATATTTGGATGGTTTTTTTCAATCAGAAAAATACTTTCAACATGTCAGGCAAAAACTTCTACAGATCTATGAATTTCCGGATCTTGATGCAAAGAATCAACACATAAAAAATCAGATAATAGCTGCCGGATCCCATAGCGTGTCGGTACATATTAGGCGTGGTGATTATGTGAAACCTCATATTGCGAAATATCATGGTCTGCTGTCATTAGATTATTATAGAGAAGCATTACTCATTTTAGGAAGGGAAGTGCCCAATTTGCGATTATTTATTTTCTCGGACGATGTGTCATTTGCGCGTGCTCAATTCAGTGATTACAGCAATGCGGTGATCGTTGAGGGTAATAATGATCATCAAGCTTGGAAAGATATGGCACTGATGTCGTGCTGTGCGCATCATATCATTGCAAATAGCTCTTTTAGCTGGTGGGGCGCTTGGTTGTCTTCACAAGTAGGGGGAATAAATATAGCTCCAAAGCAATGGTTCAATACGCAAGTTGTAGTTTTTAATATAGATGATATAGTTCCAGAAAATTGGATTAAAATTTAAGCTGATAGAATGCCCAAAATAAGTTTACTGATATCGAATTTTAACAACGGTCAATATTTTAAAGATTGCTGCGAGAGCTTATTATCCCAAACGGAGCAGGACTGGGAAGCGATCGTGATCGATGATTGTTCTACGGATGATTCAATCAACCAAATTGAAGCATGTATTGGGTCAGACGCTCGTTTTAAATTCTATAGGAACGAGGAGAATATTGGGTATCAAAGATGCACAATTAAAGCAATTGAATTGTCGAAAGCACCCATATTGGCGAGATTGGATCCTGATGATGCTCTTCGTCCGGCTGCTTTAGAGAAAGCGTTAGGAATACATGATGAAAACGAACAGGTCAGTTTAGTATATAGCAATTTTACGTGGTGCAATGCACATTTAATGCCACTTCAAGATCATCAGGCAGTACAAGTTGAGCAGTCTTCTGGAGAAGCGTTTTACAATTTTCAAGGTGAAATCTCTCATTTCGCAACATTTAAGAAAGCTTTCTATGAACAAACATCTGGTATTGATCCATTTATAAAACGCGCAGAAGATAAAGACCTTTATATGAAGTTGTGTGAAGTCGCTCCTGTAAAGCACATTGACGAATCCTTGTATCTGTACAGAGTTCATGATAAGGGCATGTCAACAAATAAGAATGCAGATCGCGCACTTTATTGGCATTGGGTAGCTCTGGTGAAAATGTCTGAACGAACAGGCACTAACTTAGAAGATTTATTTTTAGCGCATTTCACACGAAAAGACCTCGTGAAACGTGTTAAAAAATCAGGTTGGGCAAAGCTGGGACATTATTTAGGGTTGTTTAAGGCATACAAAGATCTTTAAGTTTCGTCATTTCAATAGCAAATCAATAATCATAAAATTAAATAGTCATCACAAATAGCGATAAAATGCCTTTAATAACTGTTTTTATCACTGCGTACAATAGTGCGGCGTATATTGACCAAGCTATACAAAGCATCTTGAGTCAAACCGTGCAGGATTTCGAAGTAATCGTGGTTGATGATGGATCTACGGATACTACCCAAGAAGTGTTATCAAAAATCGATGACTCGCGGCTTCGAGTCTTAACTAATACTACGAATCAAGGCATCGTATATAGTAGAAATTTAGCTTTAACAGAGTCCCGAGGAGATTTTTTGGCGGTGTTGGATAGCGACGATTTGGCGCTCCCAGATCGATTAGAAAAACAATTAAACGCCTTTGAACAACGTAAGAATTTGGCGCTGTTAGGAGGACGTGCGTATGTTATCGACGACCTCGGTAACCTTCAGGGTGAGATACCACATAGCCCTTCAGGATCCTATAGAAACAAAGCCGCTCTATTTTTTGAAAATCCATTTGTGCACTCTAGTGTGATGATGCGGATGTCGGTTTTTCGGGAAGTTGGTGGTTATCCCGTGTTGAAATATCCTGTGGTAGAAGATCTTGCTCTGTATATCGAAATTGCTAAGAAATATGAAGTCGATAATTTGGATGAATTTATCTGTCGATACCGCAGGCATGATAGCAACATCACTAAGACAAGTCTGTTGAAAGTGTTGGAAATGATGCATCAAGTGAAACAGGAGCAACTTAACGAACTCAGTATGCTTGGCACGGAGGATGAATCAGAGATGCTTATCAACTATTATCAGCCCAATGCTTTTGGTATTCAGGAATATGCAGTTTTTTTATCAACTCTAATTGTACAGAATCGTAAAAGTAAAACATACCATCCAACGTATTTCGATAAAGCAATTCACCAAATTTGGTATACTGTGATAATGAACAAGTCGCCACATAAGGCATTGTCACTTCTACTAAGGTTGCCTCATTCTCACTGGAATTATTACTCATCTTCGCAACTACGCAAAGCATTAAAACGATTTGTGCTGCCAAGTGCCCTAAAAAAGGACAAGGTGGTAAAGATAATGGGTAGCCTTGGCGATCAAATGTTTCAATATGTTTTTCTGCTAGCGCTTAGGCAGCAATGGAACAAAGTAAAAGCAGACCTCAGCGATTTCAAAGATAATGCCGTGCAAAGTGGATGTGCGTTAGAAAGGGTTTTCTCTATCGAACTGGAATCTATTACAGATCACGAACGTCAACTTTATATCAAACAAGACGGTGAGGGTGTTTTTTGGACAATAAAACGAAAGCTATTTGGTACTCGGAAAGTGGTTAGAGCTGATGAACCGCCATTTTCTTTTCATGCTTACTACTTGAATCATCAGTCTGCGGCTTATTTTTCGGGATATTGGCAACATATTGATTACATGCGGTTTGTAAAGGACGAGGTCAGTAGGGTTTTTACATTTCCAGATCTAGAAGCAGAGCACCATAAAAGTATCGCTGAAATTGTTTCGAAAACTGAAAGTGTTGCTGTTTATGTAAATCGCAAGTCCTTAAAACCAAACTTGGCCGATGTTTGTGATATAGCATTTTATCGTAATTGCATTTCTTATGTTGAAAAACATGTTGAAAACCCAGTGTTTTTCTTTTTCTCTGATGACATAGCCTGGTGCAAGGAACATTTCTCTCATCTAGATGGGCAGTTTTTTGATCTTAATCAGGAGAAAGATTCCTATATAGATATGCAGTTAATGAGTTTGTGTAATCACCAGATTATCTCTAATAATACGCTTAGTTGGTGGGCAGCATGGCTGAATAGTTGTCCACATAAAGTTGTCGTAGCCCCTAAAAATTGGGCAAATGATGCTAGATTAAACACATCTGGTTTAACAAAATACTTTTTCACGATTTAAAGACTTTACCCCAACCAATCCTTAAACGCGCCGACTCGTTCTCGACTGACGATCAGATCCGGATTCGAGAAGTTTAGCAAACTCACTTTTAAGCGAGAATTCGAATGAATGGCGATATCTCGAATACCGTGTAGCTGAACAATATGGCTGCGTTGCTAAATCCGAAAGAAATCTTTCGGATTTAGCAACGCAGATAATTGATCCAGTGTATATTCAATCAAGTAATCGTGTTTATCTACCGTGCGTATGTAAGTGCCGCCGTGTGCACTGTAGAAACAAACAATATTTTTCACTTCGACCGGGCGCAATAGCTGCCCGATCTTGACGGTGAAGCGATCTTTGTATGCCGGATGATTTGCTGTTAGTAAGCTTTTTATTGCGGCAAAATCATAACCGATCGCAGTGCGCGACAAGTACTTGTCGATGGCATTCGTCAGCTCCTCTTCCACGATGGGTTTGAGGAGATAGTCCACGCTGTTTTCCTTGAAAGCGCGCAAAGTGTACGCATCAAAGGCCGTGGTGAAGATAATGGCAGAAGGAATATTTCGCTTCTCTAACAAATCGAAAGCCGTACCGTCAGACAACTGTATATCCATGAAAATAAGATCTGGCGCCTTGTTATTGACAAACCAAGTATCTGCTTCTGCCACAGAATGTACCATGCTTGTGTGATGATATCCTGCTTTCTCCAGTTTGCGTTGTAAAAGGCGTGCTGCCGGTTTTTCGTCTTCAACTATTAGAAAGTGCATAGCATTAAATTTTTGTCATTAATGGAAGTGCTACTCGGAATGTTTGTTCATTTTGCTGGATGCGAACCGACTTATCCGTCAGGCTGCTATAGCGTTCGGTGATGATCGACAAGCCTAGCTTGTTGGATTCAACGAAAGAATTGCGCGGTTGTAAGTTGTTTTCTACTATCAAATAATCCGAATCGCTGTCGATCTTGATGTGCAGTGGGCGAGCTTCCGAAGCTTCGTTGTGCTTCACAGCATTCTCCAATAATAATTGCAGACAAAGTGGTACCACACACTTCTGCTTTTGTTCAAAGCCTGATGCAATTTCATAGGTCAAAGCACCTTCAAAGCGGATCTGCAAAAGATAGAGAAACTCCTTGCCGGTTGCCAGTTCTTCTTGCAATGGCACCAGATCTTTGTCTTTTTGACTCAACATACTCCGATAAATCGCCGATAGGCTATTCGTATACCGAAATGCCTTGGCTGCATCTTCCTCAATTAGACCGCTCAAGACATTTAAGCTGTTGAATAAGAAATGTGGATCAATCTGGTTTTTAAGATGAATAAATTTTGTTTCCGAAAGACTCGACTTCGCTTTTTCTGTCGTAATCTGCGCATCCTTCAATGCTTTTAATGCATTGAAAGCATAAAAAATACCGCCAGTAACTAATGCAATAGCTGCGCTTAATAGATAAAACTGCAACGATTCTCCTAACAAGAAATCCACAGGTTGAAAGTTGGATTCGCGCCCGAAAATCAAGAATCGAATTAGGAATAATACCGCAACAGTCACTACTGGACTCACGCATAGATACACAAAGAAACGATGCCATCTCTTTTCAAGGTGCTTTTGCAGTGCTATCGCAAAATTTTTGTTGATTAAATATAAGGAGGTGCTCAGTAACAAAGTGAATGCTAACCATTCTACCGGAATGTTGGAGATATTGCATCCGCATTCCTGCATAGAAATGATCAGCATAATCACCCATCCGAACAGTAATGATATAAATAAGTCGGGAACTAATTTTCTGGCGTTCACAGTAGGTTTTTGTATTATCTAAGGTTGTTTTTGAATCATCGCTTCGGCTCTATCCCTTCCCCAAGTCGGGTAGAAAGGCTCTTTGTGCTGATCGTTCTCGTATAAAGATAAGGCTTTCTGCAAGTCTTTATACTCTTTGTCGCTGTTGCCGCCTGTAAACTTTTTGGTCTGTATCTGAAATTCTGCTAATCCAGATATAGCTCGGGGGTTTTCAGTGTCGGCTTTCAATGCTTGTTGATAGGTTTCGATGATCTTCGGAGATAATTTTTGACCTAAATTCATTGGATCAGCCGTCAGCTCCGAAGTGAGTGCTAGCGCTTTCAATACCAACCATTCCGATGAAGCACCAAGTGTGATTTTTTGTGAGATGATGGTATTTCCACGTTGTATTAGTTGCGCTCTTTGAGTGGCGTCTGAGGCGCGAAATGATTCTGTAATCGAGATCAGCGCTTGATAGTACGACGGGAGCCATTGTTTTTTTTCTGCTGCCGCAATGCGTTCTAATTTTGCGGCAGCTTCTGTGCTGCTGCCTGCTTCCCAAAGTTGCAACGGCTTTTCATAAGCAGTTTTTGCAAAGCTACCATAGCTGTAAAAAGTGAGCAGCATAATAAATAGTGCTAAATCCACCAAATGGGAGAGTGGATCTCTATAGACAGATCAGAGAATACATCATTTTATACAACACCGAAAGAAGACACAAATCAATTGGGCGGATAACTCCCGACCAATGTTCAGCAAATCAAAAATGTATCGTAATTATATCTTTTTTTGTAAAAATGTTGTCCAACAAAGAGGCAGTATCATATGAAGTAGCAAAGGGCAAAAGAAATTTCGATATATATATCTAGACATCAGGATGTGAATATATCTGGCTATATAGATATGTCTCGTCCGGAAAAGTCTTTATAGTTGGTCTGATACGTTTTTTGGTTTACAGTTTTTGGAAGAGTGAATAATTATAAAATTAACTGTTTTTCTTGTTTTTTCTTACCCTTTCTTCTACCGTTTTTCCACCTTTTGGTACGCGGCTCATTAGTGCTATGGGCAACTATAGGATTTAAATAATTACAGCTCATATGAGGGCGTAGATGATTGTAGGATTCTATACTTTTGGCGACAGCCGATAATGCCTGACTTCTTGATTGGAAGACGCGATTAAGTTTGAATTCAGATTTAAGAATACCATTAAGTCGTTCTGCTATCGGATTTTCATAGGGGTAGCCTTACCTGTTTTGGTAGCCTTACCTGTTTTTCAAACCAAATAGAAATATTAAATTTAGTTTGTTAAACATTATGAAAAAGAGCAAATTTTCAGAGCATCAGATCGTCAATATTCTTAAAGAATATGAATCAGGTAAGGCCACTAAAGATATCTGTCGGGAGCACGGTATATCAGCACCAACTTTTTATCAATGGAAGCAAAAGTACGGAGGTATGGATGCGCAGCACCTAAAAGAGCTAAAGGCTCTGCAGGAAGAAAATTCACGGCTGAAGCGCATGTTCGCCGATTTAAGCCTCGATCACCGCATTCTAAAAGATATTATTGAAAAAAAGCTTTAAAGCTTTGTGAACGTAAAGAGCTGGTGGGGTCTGTAGTGACTGAGGAAGGGATCAGTATTCATAGAGCTTGTAAAATTGTCTGCATGAGCCGCAGCATGTACTATTATAATCACACGAAAGATGATGAGGAAGTGGTTGCTAAACTCATGGATCTGGCAAATTGTTATCCAACCAGGGGCTTCGAAACCTATTATGGCAAAATCAGAATGGAGGGTTTGGTGTGGAACAGAAAACGGGTTCTAAGAGTCTACAGAAGGATCAACCTGAAGCTTCGTAGTAAGCGTAAGCGTCGGATTCCGTCCAGAATTAAAGAGAAACTAATCGTTCCAGAAGGAATCAATAGAACATGGTCAATCGACTTTATGAGTGATTCGCTTTCTAACGGACGCAGGTTTCGAGTACTAAATGTGATGGATGATTATAACAGAGAATCTCTGATAAATGAAGCTTTCTATTCGATTCCAGGTATTAGGCTGGTTCAGAAATTGAAAGAATTAATCTTTTCTCGGCCTAAGCCTAAGCGTATCCGAACCGACAACGGACCAGAGTTTCTGTCTAGGGTTTTTGTTGATTTCTGTAAAGAGAATGACATCGAACTACAATATATACAACCCGGTAAGCCTTCGCAGAATGCTTATATCGAAAGATTAAATCGAACGTTTAGAGAGGATGTCTTGGACGCTTACTTGTTTGGATCACTAACAGAAGTCAATGCTATTTCTTACGAATGGCAGATCGACTATAACAGTAGTCACCCTCACAAATCATTAAATGGACTAAGTCCGTGGTTATATATGAAGGAATCTTTGAAAACGTAAAGAACGTTTTTATATTTATTCACTGTTTGAAAAAGGGTAAGGCTTCAAAAACAGGTAAGGCTACCTAGCGGCATCACTAAATATAGAATTTAATTATTGGCTATATCTTAAATATCTTTTTGAAATAAATGACCAATAAAATTCAGATTACACGTCTGAAATACTTTTGATGTATCAATGTCACAATTTCTATTTGCTTTTTCCCGATTGATATTTTTCAAATTTTTTAAAGAGATCTGCCATCGATATATTTTCGAATTGGCAAAGTTTGTATATCGTAAAAATTGGAATGTCATATCCATCTAATGAATTAATTTTTGAAATAGTGGAGGATGTCAAATTGCAAGCTTTAGCGTATTTATTTTGAGTCGTGGCTAAACCATTAATTTTGAATGGATTAAAAAACTTTTCTCTTATGAATTGGCAGAGCAGTTTATTTAGATCTTCTTTATTCATCATTTCAAAGGGGTAGATGGAGTTCTTGTGTAAAAAAAGTGTTCGCGATGGCGAATAGTTGGATTATTGTTTTATATTTGTATAAGTTATTATTTAAGCGACTATTAGGTAGGCTGATATGCCTACATAACGATGTCTCTCGTTTGAGAAAACCGGCAAATTTTACCTGCGAGAAGACTGCGAGTTCGCCCTTTGCTATCGGATTATTATTATCTTTGGATATTATATAAGCCGATAGGGCGAGCTTTGTAGAAGTCTTTTCTGGAGGTAAAGCAGAAGAATCTCGTGAAGATTATACTGCAAGGGTTACTTGCCGGTTTCCCTCAGCCATGAAAGCAGCAAGGTTCGCCCTATTGGTTTACCCATTAGTTCGTCCCAATAAATTTGCTTCGGTTAGACACTGTTATCATAAACCAGAAAGAATTATGACAACGAACCGTAAGTACAGCACAAAAACCAATTGCCTGATCCAAGATCAGCAATCATGGTTTTCCCGCAAACATCAAACAAAGAACATCACTTGTGCCCCTGAATAAGTTAGGATCTGGAATATAGGGCAAGGTATCTAAAAAGGAAGCATCTTGAGATACCCATGAGGTACACCTTGAATAAGGAGATAGTACTAACTGAAAATGATACCGTTGCTAATTATTCCTGAACTCCAAATCTACATTAGTAAAATTTGCCAATCCTTCTATTTTACAAGGCAAATATAAACTGTAGATTCTTTTTCTTAAGCACTCTAAAATTAGCTTTTCTTTTTCAATACTCCAAGATGATTTTGGCCTGAGTCACTAATGCCTATAGTTTGAGGCGTGGATGAGATATAGCTAATTGCAATATCAATATTATTAACCTTATTGAAATGACGTATCAATACGCCCTGGCCGCGCTTTGGCCTAAATCCAAATACATTTATAGAGCCTTTTCATGGCTAGCCATAACAGTCATTATTAGTTCATACGTGTTTGTTAATCGTGCCTTTGCCCAGTTCCGCGATGATAGTGGGGCTGGAGCAGAGGTTACTTTTTCAGGTCCCCTGCTAATTGGTGCACAGCTTCCTGAAGCCTTTTGGAGCATGGAGCATTTAATCTACCAAGACGGTGATACCATCCGTACTAACTTAAAATCTTACCGCGGTAAGCTGCTGATTCTGGATTTTTGGGCAAGCTGGTGCGGCGCTTGTTTAGTAGAACTTGGTAAGCTGGAATCCCTATCTAAAGACTTTACCGGGCAGGCAAACATCTTGCTGGTAAATACTGCAGATACGCGAGACGACTTCCAAAAGGTAGCTGGCAGCTATCAGAGATCTAAAGGAAAATACTGGCGAGGAACACTTAACAGTATTATCATGGATAGCTATATCAAATCTCTTTTTCCCCACATTGGTATCCCTTATCAAGTGTGGATTAATCCTAAAGGGACAGTATATGCCTTTACCCGTTCGAGTTTTGTTGATCCGAAAGTCATTACCATTATAAATCAGATTTACCGATGAGTATCCGCTATCTATTGACCACGATCGCTGCTGTTCTTGTTATCACTTTTTGCTACGGGCAGCAAGATACAATCTCTGGTAGAATTAGAAACCAATCAGGGCGCTTTCTACCCGGAGTGAATGTAACTGTTCAGGCTCGCGGTATTACTCAACAAAGTGATACACAAGGAGTTTTTCAGCTTATCGGACTTAGTTCGGATGATTTAGTATCCTTTAAATATATTGGATTTCGCGACACCGCCATCGTATACTCTCCAGATTTGAGAACGCTGGATGTTGTACTTACAGAAGATTCGGGGGTAATTCAGCAGGTGGATATCGCTGCCAGCACCGGTTACCAGCGCATTCCCAAAGAGCGGGCGGTGGGTGCTTTTGAGACCATTGATGCGGAAAGGTTGGAGAACGTCGTATCTCATAACATTTTAGATAAACTGGAAGGACAGACGAGCCTGCTTTTTGATAAGGCGGCATCGCGCCCAGCACTTACTCTTCGAGGGATAAATACGATGGAAGGAAATACCCAGCCCTTGATTATTCTGGATAACTTTCCATATCAAGGAGATATAGAGTCGATTAACCCGCTGGATGTGCAAAACATTACTTTACTAAAAGATGCTTCGGCGGCTTCGATCTGGGGTGCTCGGGCCAGTAATGGAGTAATTGTCATTACTACCAAGCAGGGTACTAGCGGCCAGCGCAGCAATATTACGGCCAGCTCCATCACCACTGTGGGTGAAATCCCCGATCTATATTATCCCAACGTGATTGATAGTCGTAGCTTGGTTGAGTTAGAGCGGGAAATGTTTGATCGGGGAGTCTACAACTCCTTTTTAAACAATGTTCAGCGCACCTGGCTGTCTCCGGTAGTGGAAAGTTTATTTGCTCATCGAGATGGCACGCTGGATGCACAAACTCTGCAAGGCCGGCTCGCTGATATTGCGAATACCGATAACCGCCAGCAGTATGCAGAGCTCATGTACCGTCCATCATTCAATCAGCAGCATCATGTCTCGTTAAGTTCAGCTACACGCCGATCTACCTACTACGCCTCTGCGGGCTATGACCGAAATGTCAGTAATCTTGCCAGCCGCCTGCAAAGATTCAGCATGCGGGTGAATTACAACTACCGATTGCTGGAAGGCTTGCACTGGAACAATAGCCTGCAACTAGCTCATAGCAGCCAGCGAAGTGGGCATAGCGGATATCCTGCTGCAGGTTACCACAACCGGCCATACCTAAACTTGGTGGATGATAACCGTCAGCACATACCTCACTATAATCTGGAGCGGGGCTATGCTGATAGCATGCTGGAGATTGGTCAGCTGCTGGACTGGCGGCGCTACCCGTTACAGGAAAAGGACTTGGATCGCCAGCAGACCATCACCCCATCAGCGGTTATCTCTACCGGTTTGACCTACACCATCATGGATGGATTGAGCGCCCAAGCGGTATACCGCTATGACCGCCAAAGACAGGAATTGCTGCACATGCGCGAACTAGGTAGCTACTTTACCCGGAACCTGATCAATACCTTTACCCAGTTTAGCGATAATGGTCCTTTGCGCAGAGTACCTATCGGCGGGATCCGGCAAGACGGTACAATGGATCTGCGGAGTCATAACTTGCGGGGTCAACTGACATGGGGCAAATCCTGGGGGCGTCATCATTTGAACGCACTAGCCGGAGGGGAGGTGCGTAAGACTAATGAATCATTGGTGCAGGGTGGGGTATATGGTTATGATCCGGGTACACTAACCTCCGGACTGGTAAATTATATAGACCCGGCGCGCCACCTGTTGCTGGGCACTAATCAGTTCATTCCAGATCCGCACGTGTTTCGCACGCGACAGGACAACTTTGTTTCCGGCTTTTTTAATGCCGGCTATGACATGGATGGTAAGTACCTATTGACTGTTAGCGCACGGCGGGATGCTTCTAATAATTTCGGGATGGCTGCGAACGAACGCTGGAACCCAATGTGGTCGTTTGGTGCGGGCTGGAATCTGCACAATGAGTCGTTTATCTCGCAGGGACTTTTTGATTTGTTCAAGCTGCGGCTGACCTACGGCATGACCGGGAATATGGATCCCAGCAAAAGTGCACTGACGATTATCCGCTTTGCAGGCCAAGAACCATTATCTCGACAACCCCGGGCAGCGGTTGCCCAAGACGCTAATGATCAGCTGCAATGGGAAACCACGCGAACGATCAATGGCGGGCTGGACTTTTCCATGTGGTCGGCACGTGTATCAGGACAGCTTGATGTATACCGCAAGTGGAACGAAAACCTCTTTGCTCCAGCACTCAACGATTTAAGTAATGGCGCTAATCGGTATGTGGTGCGTAACGTCGGCAGCATGCAGGCCGAAGGAGTGGAGGCTTCTTTGCTAGTGCGCTGGATAAACAACCAGCATTTGAACTTCGAAACCCGCTTTTTATACAATTACAACCGTTATACGGTTACTGAATACCGAAGCAACTTTGACCGCGTCAGCCGAAATAACATCAACGATGGTCTTAATCTGCTGCGCATCAGGGAAGGACAATCGCTCTACCCGGTGGTGTCGTATCCTTTTGAAAGGCTCGATGAAAACGGGCAGATGATATCGCGCCTCATGGGAGAGCCTTCCGCCGATTATTCGGCAATACTGAATGCCGATATAGACAACCTGGTCTACTCTGGGGTGGCTACTCCACTGCATTTTGGTAATGTTAACCTACATCTGAGCTACCATCGCTGGCAGTTGGGAGCGATATTCAACTGGAAGGCGGGCTATGTGTATCGCAGGCCGACGGTACGGTATGGCGTGCTCAGCACCCAGCAGCCGCTGGGCATGGGGCCGGGATCGGGAGACTTTGCCAGGCGGTGGAAGCAGCCGGGTGATGAGCTGTACACCACCATTCCTAGGTTTGACTACCCTATCTCACCATCGGATAACCTTTATCCACTTTCTGAGGCTACCGTAGCATCTGGCAGTCATGTACGTCTACAAACAGTAAACCTGCTTTACAATCTGAATTTAGATCCTCTTAAGGCTGTGCAATCTGTTCGAGTAGGGGTGAATATCACCAACCTCGGGCTACTATGGCGCGCTGGGCATGGGGATATTGATCCGGATTTTCCGACAGGCATACCCTTGCCGCGCACCTATTCCTTGAATCTGCAATTACAATTTTAATGCAATACTCCTATGAATGATATAAAGACAAACGTCAAATCCATTTATTTAGTTGCCCTGCTGCTAGGCACGTTTGCTGGATGCAGCAAAATCCTCGAAGAGAAGTCTGATCAGAGCCTCAAGCAGATGGAAACCATCGATGATCTTCAAGCGCTGTTGAACAACTCAGGTATTTTTAATGATGTTCCGGCTGGAATGGGAGAGGTGTGTTCGGATAATGTCTATTTTGTGCCCGATTTTATCAATGCTCAACCCGAATTCGACCAAAACCTGTATGTATGGCGAGCACCGAACTCATCTGCGGATGGTCTGCTGGCTGATGCATGGAACAATTGCTATCTGGCTATTTACTATTCAAATCTGGTTATTGAGCAGTCCCAGCGAATCAGTCTAGCACATACAGGAGATGTAAACCGTCTGGAGCAGATCAAGGGATGGGCACATTTCCTTCGAGCGTATTACCATTTGGCCTTGGTGTCTACTTGGCGCGGTCCGTGGACTGCGCAGCGAGACCAGATGCTGGCTATTCCCCTTCGGGTGGTTTCCGACATTAATGCTCCTAATATGCGCAATACTTTGGGAGAAGTTTATCATCAAGTGGAGCAGGATATGCTGTATGCCATAGCAAGGCTACCCAGTTCGGTAAGCATTGTGACTGCGCCTGATAAAGCGGCAGGGTATGCGCTTGCTAGCCGATTTTACCTGCTAAAAGGAGATTACGAAAAAACGCGCTTGTATGCAGATAGTACGCTAAGTTTGAAAAGCAGTATCATGGACTACGCTACACTGGATAAATCTGCGAACTTTCCTTTTGCTGCCATGAATGCAGAGGTCATATTTCATGTGTATCGCGGGATTAACCTAGTGAACCGCGCACTTACAGATGGTGTTTCCCCGGAGCTTCATGCGCTTTATGGAGCAGGTGATCTTCGCAGAGAACTATATTTCAGGCGCAATCCAAATGGTACGCCCCGTTTTAAAGGGCTTTATAATGGAACACTAGGAATTTTTACCGGTCCTACCACCAGTGAGGTTGTTCTTAATCAGGTAGAAGCGCTATGGCGGACGGGTCAAATTGAAGAGAGTAGAACGGCTTTGGAAAAATTCCTGCGTCATAGATACCGGTCGGAGTTTGATCTGCCGGGGTATGTAAGCGGCGCGCCGATAGATAGTTTGATCAAAGTTGAGCGGCGCAAGGAGTTTGCTTTTCGAGATATTCGCTGGCAAGACATGCAGCGCTACCATTATACAGATGGCGATGAGTATCGTATGATCAGAGAGTTACGAGCCGAGAAATACTCGTTTGATGTGGCAAATTTCAACATACCTTATCCAGAAAACTTCTTAGTTTTTAATCCTGATTACCGATAGAAATTGGGATAAGAAGGGGATTTGTCTGAACTCCTAACTATGAGGATTTACTTCACCTATGTGCTAGGAAAATATAAACATTGTTTGCAAACAATATTAAAAGAAATGATAAACCGTAGAATTATTGAAGATTATTTACAGAGTCATGCTATTGTTAGCAAGCTGGAAAAAAAGGATGCTGCGCTATTGCGGCGTATTTTGATGATTTTTGAAAAGTATCATGATTCAGAGTTTTTGGAAAGGGTGGACATCTTGATGGCTTGTTGCAATAGGGGATTAATAGGTTCCTACTTTCCCGATACAGCGATTGCCAAGGTGGCCACTAAAGCTTTGGAGATGTTGCTAAAAGATTTTGATCGGCAGATATTTTTGAATTACGGGAAGGGATAGTTCGGCGCAGTTGCTTTAAAAGACATTAGAATTTGAGAAACGTACTTCCATAGCTTGTAGATGCGACGTATTTACTGTAAAACTGGTTCAGACATCATGTTATAATGTGTCACGGCGGATATAGGTTTGATCCGTTTCGTAAACTTCTTTCACATATATCTAATTTGACTGCATAGGGGTGTGTTATTTTTATTAGGGCTAATGGTCAGGGGACGTTTAAAGAAGCTATAGATCCACAAAGTGGACCTATAACTCATTATCGCATTAATCAACTCTGAATGATTTTTGGTAAAGGTCTCCAGTATCCTGATTGACTTGGCCATGAGTCATATTCGGCTGATTTGAATTTGAAGGATCGGCTTGATCCACGATGCTACAGACTGTAGGTGAACTACCCCCACATTGTACACCATCTATGGGCTCAAGAGAATACAAAGTTGGATCATTCGGGTCATTTTGATCGGTGCCCGTAAAATACCAGGTTTGATTCAAGGTGCCAACCGCCTCAACTTTATTACCTTTATTATTCATCACTGCGGTAAATGCAAACGTTCCGATTGCAATTAGCGCTAATATTAATGTGAAGAGTGATGTCTTCACTGCAAATGTATTTTTCATATTTTTAAAATTTGAATGTTTTTTAATTTCCTAAGCAGACCTTTGCCCAGAAAAGGCGTTTGATCTTTTTTACTGTGGTGGCCTACTTGCCAGTAGCGTTTAGCGAGTAGGCCTTTAGCCAGAAGAGCGCAAATTTCATCTTGAACTTTTTCATATTACATATCTTAAGCAATTCTATAATTCAATCGTATTAATACTATTGTTAAATGTTGATAGTCAAAATTATATAAGTTAAAATGCATGAGTTGCACATCAAATGTGCAATTTTTAGCGATTTAAGCTTTTTAGGAAAAGATATTGGCATTCTTGGAGGGTTCGTTTGGATATGCCCAAATAATCTGCTTGTTCCTGCTGGGTCATAACTGAATGTATGCCCGCGAGCTTCTCGCGGAAAAGCCTATACCGATCAAATGGCGATTTTGATAGCAAAATGGAGATATGACTTCTATGCTGTCTTATTTCTCTATTGGTGAGCACATCAAATAAAATATCAATTGCGGGATCGCGGTTTTTAAGTTTTTTTACACGTTCGTATGCTATGCGTAGAATTAAACTTGATCGAAGTGCTATGATACTCCCTGCTCTGGGGGTGTTGGTGTAAAGATGGTTGGTTGTTTTTAAGGAGTTATGTGCTAGAGCAACACTTTCAATTTTTCTTTTTTTGATAGAAGGATCAGTCGATACGAATGCAATCATTCCTTGGCAGACGAAATATAGGTTTCTTTGTGGGGATGAATGGCTGTATAAAAGTTCGCCACGACTTACATGTATTGGGTGCAGATTGTCTCGAGCCCATTGCCTCTGATATTCGTCGGTCTGAACATACCCTGACCAGAATTGAAAAAAGATATTGAGGGCTTTGGCGTCTTTCTTCATAGAGTAAATATATTGTCTAATATTCTAATAGTAGCAGGCTAAATATTCATATATAGTTGATCTTCAAAGATAATTAACCTTTTCGGGGAATAGGTTTGATATGCGTATAATGCCATTTGCTAGAAGTGAACTGCTATTTGCATAGCGCGAAATGATGTTTGATCCTTTGAACCTGAGAGAGTTTGGAGGTCGAAACTCGGCTAAAAACCTGAATTTCACTCATAAAATCTTAAGTCTTACAAGGGAAACTATAAATGGGAGGGCGCGTTGATTTTCTTTTAAATGTCGACCGAATCCGAAAAATTATGTGTCTTTTGACTGATTTGTATCAAACATTTAATAGATAAACGTTAACCCAAACTCTACTTTCTGCCTATCATAGTATTATGGTGAAAGTTAAGCAGCTATCTATCTTCATTATCTACTACTTCTACGCCTTGATCACGCATTGTTTCTAAGGGAAATTAGTCGGCGATGCGATGGCCAACAAGTAAATGTCGGTGAACTATTTATTTTACGATATGAGTTGCAAAAACAGTTATTTCATTCAAAACGACTATTTATTAAGAATACTAAATCTACCTAGAACAATAGTACGCTGACGATCGGAACTAGGATTAATGAAACAATAGATGAAATTCCTACAAGCAATGCGGCGTTTTCTTCCTCCGTTTCTAAAAATGATGCAAATACGACCAGATTAGCGGCGATAGGAAAACTGGCCATGAGCAACATTAACATCGACTGATCATCATCCAACACGCCGACCCATTGCGCTTCCGCGAAAACCAAAAGGCCTAAGAATATTGCGCCAGCGACATAACGCAAACCTAATATCTTGCTAAATGTGGCGTAAGCTACCTTTTTAAAGTCGATCCCACCGAGCGTAACGCCAATAATGAGCATGCCCAAAGCAGAAACGATCCAACTCACCACATTGCCCACCGGTTCGACGCTTTCGGGAAGTTCCACAGAAAGCAAATTGAGCCCGATCGCGACAATGCATGCATAGACGGCCGGAATTTGAAACACCTTTTTAACCGCTTCTTTGGTTGGCACATCTTTGGTGCGCGACATCAGATAGAATCCAATGGTATCGCCATATAAGGCATTGCCCACATACGCCGAGATAATCAACGGCATTTGTTCTTCGCCAAATAGTGCCATCACAACGGGTATACCAAACCAACCAATATTATAATAGGAAAATGATCCCTTTAAAAGGCTACCATCGTAATCCGAAGCAAAACTTTTGTTCGCGATAATCGCCGGAATGTTCATGGCTAAGGCCAATAAAAATATCATAGAACCAGATACGGCTGTTTCAGCAAGATCAGCTTTCAGCAAATTCTCAATAATCAGAATCGGAATCAATGCGAATAACAAGACCTTGGAAATCCATTTGCTCTTCAAGTTCCATTTGGCATGCGCAAACCAACCTAATAGGATAAATCCATAAAGCGGCAGCACACGAGTCGCTAATTCATTAATGATATCCATGGCCGAGTTGTAAAAGTAAGTCGTTGGTGAGAAGGTCTGCCTGTTCGACATTGAACCACAATGAATTGATATCCAGCTGCGCGCCAGCAAGCTGATGTCCGATCACGTAAAAAGGGGATAATTCATTCCGGGAGGAAGTCCATACGCGCATCGTATTCAGATCGGCTAATACGCCAGCGATTGGATGCGGTTCAATGTGCTTTTTTTCCAGTAAATCTGGCCACAATGGTTGGTCTTGCATCTTTTCGATATCGCTGGATGGACCAGAAGCATTGATCACATAATCGGCTTCGTACGTGGTGCCATCTTGTTGTTTTAGGATGAATCGATCATTTTTCCACTCAATATCATCGGTGTGCCCAATGATTTCCAACTGTCCTGAACGCAAGATGTTGCGGATCTTGATTGCATTCTCCAGTGGAATAGCGTGCCGGTTGATGTCGAAATGCGGTTTTACCCATTTGCCAAAAAGCATTTTCTGATCAGGTGGCAGCAGACGCCAGATGCTGTACGAGTCTTCGCGCAAGGAATATAATACCGTTTGAAAAATATTGCCGTCGCCCGTCGCTTCTTGAATGTCTTTCTCCAACAAAGTTAACTGATCTTTATTGATGCGATCTTCGCTGCTCCAATCGATGCGTTTTTCTAAAGCGCTTTCTACTTCCGAGCGAAAAAGTCGGATAAGATCTATGATGCGAAGTGTTCTCTGCTGTTGGCGGATGATACTACGGATGCTGGACAAAGTCAACACCTTTCGGTCGTACGGTATCTCGGAAGGCGTTTGCACGCGCGGTAATAGGCCCGTGAGTGAGAAGAACTGAATCGGTCCCTCATGTCCATTATCCACCAGCGTAATCAAGGCGTCAATCGCCGTCAGGCTACTGCCCACGATGCTCACACGTGATTGCTTATCTTGAATCTCTTGGAGCAATCGGCTGGTAGGCCAAGGTGAGCAAAAGAAATGATCGGTCTTTTTCAGCTTCGCAAATGTGGAAGACTCTGGGTTTCCTGTTGCTAGGATCACGTAGTCAAACGACACGTTGCGTTCGTCGTCGGTTTGTAGTATGACCGTGTTTTCTGCAGAGATATCTGCGGCGATGATTTCAGTCGGATCTGTTTTGATATCAAGGCCAGCTTCCTGTCCCCATCTGCGATAGGTGTCCAACATAGCTTGAACATAATTGCCGTACAACATCCGAGGCGGATAGCTGTCGGGGTGCGTGCTTACCTGCGGATAACTTTCTTCGATCCACTCACTATGCTGATGCATCCATTGTACGAAGTGCATGCGCTCTTTTGGGAAGATACCCATCAGCCCTGCTTTCGTATTTAGAAGATGGCCTTGTTGCTCGGTGCCAAAGGCCAGCCCGTCGCCAAATTCCTTCCGTTTTTCAAATAGGGTGATGGAAATCGGAAACGGGTTTCCCTGCGTAAGATGCTTTTGTACCAGTTGGATAAAGCAAGCTACGCCACTAGCTCCCGATCCTACGATGGCAATTTTTTTTGGTAGATGTTTGACCATACAACTACCTAAACAGGAATCGCTAATGATTGTTTAGCTAAGCTAGCTGTTGCACAATGTTTTTGGTCGGCCCGGGATTACTCATGGTATAAAAGTGTAATACAGGCGCGCCAAAAGCGATGAGTTCTCGACATTGATTTACTAACCACTCTTCTCCGACTTGTCGTACTTCTGCATTATTCTTGCAACTCTCTACCGCCTCAGACAGTTCTTCGGGTATATCTAGGTGAAAAATGCGCGGTAAAGTGATCAGTTGTTTTTTAGTAGTCAATGGCTTTAATCCGGGGATGATCGGCACATGGATATCATGCTCACGACATTTGGTGACAAATTCTTTGTAACGGTCTACATTGAAGAACATTTGCGTAACGATAAATTCGGCGCCCATATCCACCTTCTTTTTTAGCCATTTGAAGTCGGCCTGTGCATTTGGCGCTTCAAAGTGCTTCTCAGGATAGCCAGCTACGCCGATACAAAAATCAGTTTTCGAAGAAGTCGTGATATCCTCATGCAGGTATTTTCCGTCGTTCATGTCCTTCACTTGTTGCAACAAATCGGTGGCATAGGCATGTCCGCCTTCGGTCGGGATAAAATCGGCATCGCCTTTACGCGCATCACCACGAAGTACCAATACATTATCTATTCCCAAGAAATCCAGATCAATTAAGGCATTTTCTGTTTCTTCTTTGGTGAAACCGCCACAGATCAAATGTGGTACGGCATCGACCTTATATTTGTTCATAATCGCGGCACAAATAGCTACTGTACCTGGGCGCTTACGATAAGAAACCCGCTCTAACAAGCCATTTGGATGTTGTTTATACAAATAATCTTCGCGATGATAGGTGACGTCGATAAAAGGTGGTTTGAATTCCATCAACTCATCCATGGTTTGGAAGATGTTTTGGATTCCCTGACCTTTTGCAGGAGGTAGCAGCTCAAAAGAAAACAAGGTTTTTCCTTGTGCATTCGTGATATGATCGATGATCTTCATATGTATCTGTTTCTTGAATGGAAGGCTTGCAGAGAAGAGGTGCTGGTTAGTGCTCCTGTTCGCTTATCATTCCCTTCGTTGTGAACGGGTAGATTGTAGCACCTTGACATGAGTCAGGTTGCTAAGGCGTCCGCGGGTCTAATCCCTCAGCCTTTCTCTATAAGCAATCACAAATATGGGAAAACGGTGTGGGATAACAAAATGCGGAACGATTTTAATTCGAGATCGTGCTTTGTCCACCTTTTGTCCACGGCCGTTTCGCTGATGTCCACCTTGTGTACTAAAAAAATAATTTATCCTTGTGAACACAAATAGACAAACGTATCAACATGGAAAACAAGAATCACCCTGACTACAATCCTGGGCCGCGTATTGGCATTACTTTCTCTACTTTCGATTTATTGCATGCTGGTCATATCATGATGCTGGCCGAAGCCAAACGACAATGTGATTACCTCATTTGTGGTTTACAGATGGATCCTACCCTAGATCGTCCGGAAAAAAATGCGCCAACGCAAACGGTGGTAGAGCGCTATATTCAGCTTCGCGGTTGTCAGTATGTCGACGAAATTGTCCCTTATTCTACAGAGCAGGATTTGGAAGATATCTTACGGTCTTTCAAACTCGATGTGCGTATTGTGGGTGATGAATATCAGGATAAGAACTTTACGGGTAGAGCCTATTGCGAACAAAAGGGCATTGAGCTTTATTTCAACAGCCGCGATCACCGATTTTCTAGTTCGGGTTTGCGCCGTATTGTTGCCGAGAAGGAAGCCGAGAAACTAGTCCGTGAAATGACGCCGTAGTACATTAAATACTACATTACGGGTTTTCAATTTTCTGAAATATCAGACTATTTAGTACATTCGTAGAGAATGAAGAAAATAGCCGTTATCGGACAAGGATACGTCGGGTTGCCTTTGGCATTAGCGTTTGCTTCGCATGCGCAAGTAGTCGGATTTGATATTGATGAAGCGCGCGTCAGCGAACTAAACCATGGCGTTGACCGCACGAAGGAGGCAGATCGGGAAGTTTTACGTTCGGCTCTTCAATTTTCGGTAGATACAGACGGTCAGAAAGGTTATATCGCTTCATGTGCTGTGGAAGATCTACGCTCGTGTACGATCTACATCGTTACCGTTCCTACGCCAATTGATGAGTTTAATGCGCCGGATCTCAGGCCTTTGCGCAGTGCAACGCGCATGTTGGGCAAGGTCTTGAAAAAAGGCGATATCGTGATTTACGAATCCACCGTATATCCAGGATGCACCGAGGAAGATTGTGTTCCGATCTTGGAACAAGAATCGGGACTGGTATTCAATGAAGACTTTTTTGCTGGCTATTCTCCCGAACGGATCAATCCGGGAGATAAGGTCAATACGTTGACCACAATCAAGAAGGTGACTTCTGGTTCTACGCCAGCTATTGCCGAAGAAATCGATCAGCTTTATCAAGTTATTATTCACGCAGGTACGCACAAAGCACCGAGCATTAAGGTAGCAGAGGCTTCCAAAGCGATCGAAAACGCGCAACGTGATGTGAACATCTCGTTCGTTAATGAATTGGCTTTGATCTTTGATCGGGTGGGTATTGATACACAAGATGTGTTAGCGGCCGCTGGCACCAAGTTTAATTTTCTTCCTTACAAACCAGGCCTAGTTGGTGGTCACTGCATATCGGTAGATCCGTATTATCTGGCGCACAAAGCAGTTCAGCTCGGCTATCATCCTAATGTAATTCTTTCCGGTCGACGGGTTAACGATTCTGTCGCGGAATTTATTGCTTCGAAAGTGGTCAAATTAATGATTCGCAAGGACATCGCCGTAAAAGGTGCTAAAGCTTTGATCTTAGGAATTACGTTCAAAGAAAACTGTCCAGATATCCGGAATACTAAAGTAAAAGATTTGCATGCGGCATTGGAAGATTACGGTGTGCAGGCGGATGTTGTAGATCCTTGGGCAAGTAGGGAAGAAGTAGAACATGAATATGGCTTACGTTTGAAATCGATGGACGAAGCGTCGCAATCGGGTGGATATGATGCGGTTATCATGGCGGTATCACATCATGAGTTTTTACGATTGGATTTGACGAGCTTTTGTAAAGAGCGTGTCGTGGTTTTTGATATTAAAGGAGTGCTAGACAGAGCTATAGTCGACGCGCGACTTTAATAGCAAAGAGATTCCGCTGCTTGGCATATTTTTTGTGGATTGGGCGCTGTGCATACTACCTGCCTTCCGGTGTGAGTCCATTGAAATTTAGAGTTATATAATAGATAAAAGTAAATACATAGACCAATCATTCGCTATGGAAAAAAATAAAAGAAAAGACTACAATCCAGGGCCACGCGTTGGAATTACATTTTCTACCTTCGACCTGCTTCATGCAGGACATATTATGATGTTGGCAGAAGCAAAAAGACAATGTGATTATCTGATCTGCGGATTGCAAATGGATCCCACATTAGATCGTCCGGAGAAGAATGCACCTACACAAACTGTTGTAGAACGCTACATTCAGTTGCGCGGTTGTGAATACGTAGACGAAATCGTGCCTTACTCTACGGAACAAGATCTGGAAGATATTTTGAAGTCCTTCAAGCTTGATGTCCGTATCGTTGGGGATGAGTACGCAGAGAAAGATTTTACGGGTCGTGCCTATTGCGAGCAAAAGGGCATCGAATTGTATTTCAATAGCCGTGATCACCGCTTTTCCAGTTCAGGTCTGAGAAGAATTGTTGCGGAAAGAGAAGCAGCGAAGAACAATAAATAAAGCGCTACCTTTATAAAGTTATCTATACATAGCTATGTCAAAAACGATATTAATTACCGGCGGAGCCGGATTCATTGGTTCCCATGTGGTAAGAGAGTTTGTTAGTAAATATGCAGACTACCGCATTATAAATCTGGACGCCCTGACTTATGCTGGAAATTTGGAAAATCTGAAGGATATTCAGGACAAACCAAATTACACCTTCGTCAAAGCAGACATTACCGATGCGGCTCATATTCTGGAAGTATTTAAAAAATACCAACCCGATGGCGTGATCCATTTGGCGGCAGAATCTCATGTAGATCGTTCTATTGCAGATCCATCTGCCTTTGTGATGACCAATGTGATTGGTACGGTCAATTTATTGAACGCCGCTCGCGAAATCTGGAAAGACAGTTTCGAAGGAAAACGTTTCCATCACGTTTCTACCGATGAGGTTTTTGGTGCTTTAGGTAGTACTGGTTTATTTACAGAAGAAACGAGTTATGATCCGCACTCTCCATATTCCGCTTCCAAAGCATCTTCCGATCACTTCGTGCGCGCATATCATGATACGTATGGCTTGCCAATTGTTTTGACCAATTGCTCGAACAACTATGGGCCAAACCATTTTCCGGAGAAGCTGATCCCATTATGTATCCACAATATTTTAAATAATAAACCTTTGCCAATCTATGGTGATGGAAAATATACACGCGATTGGCTGTTTGTGATCGATCATGCCAAAGCCATTGATTTGGTATATCATAACGGTAAAAATGGCGACTCCTATAATGTCGGCGGTTTCAACGAATGGCAAAATATCGATTTGGTTAAGGAATTGTGCCAACAAATGGACGAAAAGTTAGGTAGAACGAAGGGGACTTCCGAAAGCTTAATCACCTACGTAAAAGACAGACCGGGTCATGATCTTCGCTATGCGATCGATGCTGCAAAAATCAACAAGGAGTTGGGTTATATGCCATCTGTTACTTTTCAACAAGGATTGTCATTAACTATAGATTGGTTTTTGAACAATAAAGAGTGGTTGCAAAATGTGACTACTGGGGATTACCAAAACTATTACGAGAAACAGTATAATTAGTTGATATGAAAGCAACAGAGACTAAGCTGAAAGGCTGTTTCATTTTAGAGCCGAAAAAGTTCGGCGATAGCCGTGGTTACTTTTTCGAGAGTTTCAACGAACAAACATTTAATGACGTTACGCAGGCTCAAACTCGTTTTGTGCAAGATAATCAATCCTATTCTACCAAAGGGGTGTTGAGAGGTTTACACGCTCAGGCTGAAGAGTTTGCACAAGCTAAATTAGTTCGTGTGTTGGAAGGGACTGTTTTGGATGTGGCGGTAGACGCTCGTCCAGATTCAGAAACGTTTGGGCAACATGTCGCGGTAGAATTATCTGCTGAAAATAATTTGCAATTATTTGTTCCTCGTGGATTTTTGCATGGATTTGTTGTGCTGAGTGATACCGCTACCTTTTTCTATAAGTGCGACAATTTCTACCATAAAGATGCGGAGCAAGGTATTCGCTTTGATGATCCGGCATTAGGAATTGATTGGATCTTGCCGCACGATCAACTTTTGATATCGGATAAAGATGCCATATTGCCGTCTTTCGAAGAAGTTTTCGTGAAAAAATAATGAGGCGAAAAATGGCTGATTTTAAAAAGTATTTATGAAGATTTTAGTAACTGGAGCAAACGGACAGTTAGGTAACGAATTACGGGATATAAGTAGAAATTATGCAAATGATGATTTTACTTTTGTCACACGGGTTGAAATGCCTTTGAATGATTTGCAGAAAATTGAAGAAGTTTTAGATCATTATTCTCCAGATGTCCTCATTAACGCAGGTGCCTATACGGCTGTTGACAAAGCAGAATCAGAGCCTGAGTTAGCTGATGTGGTTAATCATCAAGCAGTGGCAGGTATAGCACAATGGGTCAAAGCAAACGATGCAAAGTTGGTTCATATATCTACGGATTATGTGTTCCAAGGAAACAGTAGCATGCCACTAACGGAAGACGAGAAGACCAACCCTATTAATGTTTATGGCGCGACAAAGCAAAAGGGAGAACGAGCAATTCTAGAATCCGGTGCAGATGCAATTATTATTCGTACGGCGTGGGTATATTCGACTTACGGTGCTAACTTTGTTAAGACTATGATTCGCTTGATGACAGAACGAAATGAGATTTCGGTGATTTCCGATCAGACTGGTTCGCCGACTTATGCCCGTGATTTGGCTCTAGGTATTCTGAACATCGTTCATAGCGACAGGTGGAAAAGTGGTATCTTCAATTACAGTAATGAAGGTGAAATCTCATGGTATGACTTTGCTGTTGCTATTCGCGAATTAAAAGGATTGGATTGTAAAATCAATGCCATCTCTACGGAGCAATACCCCACTCCTGCAAAGCGACCGAGATATTCCCTGCTTGATAAAAGTAAAATTAGAGCTGAATTTACTGTGGTCGTTCCGGCATGGAAAGACAGTTTGCAACAGATGTTAGATAAGCTTTAATATATATGAAACATTTTAATTAGATAATAGACAGATGAAAGGAATAATACTTGCTGGAGGTTCCGGTACCCGTTTGCACCCCTTGACGCTAGCCGTCTCCAAACAGTTAATGCCGGTTTATGATAAACCCATGATATATTACCCATTATCGACCTTGATGCTTGCCGGAATTAACGAGATTTTGATCATATCCACACCGCAGGATTTACCGAACTTCCAAAAGTTGTTGGGGGATGGTTCGCAGATCGGTTGTCGATTTGAGTATGTTGAGCAACCTTCGCCAGATGGCCTTGCGCAAGCTTTTATTTTGGGCGAAGAATTTATAGGCGACGATAAGGTGGCTTTGATCTTGGGCGATAACATTTTCTATGGTTCTGGCATGTCGAAGCTGCTGCAATCCAATGCTGATCCCGAAGGTGGTTGCGTTTTTGCTTACCAGGTTCATGACCCGGAACGATATGGTGTGGTCGAATTCGATAAGCAAAACCAAGTAGTGTCTATCGAAGAGAAGCCTACTAATCCAAAATCAAATTACGCCGTGCCGGGATTGTATTTCTATGATAACGATGTGGTCGAGATTGCTAAAAATATAAAGCCCTCGCATCGTGGTGAGTTGGAAATTACGGATGTCAATAAAGTATATTTAGAACAAGGTAAGCTGAAAGTAGGGGTATTTGATCGCGGAACTGCTTGGTTAGATACCGGTACAATTCAATCGCTGATGCAGGCTGGACAGTTTGTTCAAGTTATTGAAGAGCGTCAGGGCATGAAAATTGGGGCTATAGAAGAAATTGCTTATCGTATGGGATGGATTGATAAAGTTCAGTTGTTAACGATAGCTGAACCCTTAGTTAAAAGTGGTTACGGAAAATATTTGAAGCAGCTTGCTAACTAGTTGTTTATTTTCAATAGGTATTTGATTCATCATGAGTAAAGCTGATCGGGAGGTAGGGGCTGGCGGTAATATGTTGTCTCGCTTGCTAGGAATGGATAACGCAATTGTCTACACTGTTCTTGGCAGGATAATTCAAGGTTTGGGTGGAATTGTGTCTGTGCTTTTTATCGCGAGATTCTTAAATGCAAACGAGCAGGGCTATTTTTATACTTTTAATAGTATACTAGCGCTACAAGTTTTTTTTGAGTTAGGTTTTACAACTATCATCACGCAGTTTACTTCAAAATATTTCGCTAATCTGCGGCTCAATGGGTACGTGATGGAAGGAAGCATTGCTGATGTATCATATGTGTCATCTTTACTTCGCTTTAGTGTGAACTGGTTTTTAATAGCGGCAGTAGCGGTATTTGCGCTATTAAGTATTCTAGGCTACGTGTTTTTCAAGGTCAATAATAGCGTTGGATTGGAAATTGATTGGGAAGCGCCATGGGTTTTGACAACATTATCGACCGCCTTGATATTGTTGATCACTCCCATACTTTCATTTCTAGAGGGTATTGGTAAGATAGAGTTCACATCGAAATTGAGGTTTATACAATATTCGAGTCAGATAGTATTCTTCTTTGCTGGATTGGTCGCTCATTTTGGTTTATACGCAAGACCTCTAAGCGTTATACTCTCGGTGCTACTTATTTCTTTTTTTTTAAGAAAATCATCCAATTTCAAAATTTTGCAGCACGTTTGGGGACGTTTAGGATCGTCGAAGGTAAGTTATCGTAATGATATTTTTCCTTTTCAATGGAAAATTTCAGTAAGCTGGTTAAGTGGCTATTTGATGTATCAATTATTTAATCCGGTAATTTTCGCTTTTGATGGAGCGGAAGCAGCAGGAAAGATTGGAATGACGTTAACGGTGACCAACGGTATATTGACTGTTGCAATGAGTTGGATAAATACCAAAATACCATCTTGGACAAATATGATTGCGATGTACGACTTTCAAAGTTTGGATAAGGTTTTCAAGAGGACAAATATTCAGGCTTCAATAATATGCTCGTTGGGATTGTTGGCCTTTATTGTTATTTTACTAACTATGAGGGAATATAATGTCACTTACCTCAACCGGTTTTTGGATTTGCGATTTGTGTTTTTATTATCTTTAGCCACTGTCAGCAACCTTTTGATATCTTCTTTTGCCGTTTATCTTCGATGCCATTTAAAGGAACCTCTACTTTATATGTCTTTGGTTGTGGGGGGATTAACAGCGTTGTCGACGTTTTTTTTAGGCAAATTTTATGGCGTTTCCGGCGTTGTGATGGGGTACACAGCGACGATTGTACTTATCAGCTTACCTTGGACGTATTTAGTTTATAGAAAGTATAGAAGGCTATGGCATTAATGAATTGTATATGAAAGTATTAGTTTTAGGAGCTACCGGTTTCGTTGGGAGTAGACTTTTTGCATCTTTATCTGCGAGGCATGATGTTCAATCGTTCAATGCAAGGATTTCAGAAATAGATGCATTAGAGCATTACATTGAGACTTATAAATTTGACGTTATTATCCATCTTGTCTCCTCTCTTATTCCTTCTAGCTCGAGCGATGACTTCTACAAAAGTTTTAATGAAATCCTTTTGCCTACTTATAAGATCATAGATGTTGCCACGAAATTGAAGATAAAATTTGTTTTCATTTCTTCCGGTGGAACAATATATGGCGAAAATGCTGAGACGTCTAAATTTGACGAATTGGAAACAGCTAAGCCCAAAAATTATTACGGCTTTTCTAAACAACTTATAGAAGAGTATATTTTTTATAAAAACAGGGCAGATGGATTGGATTATTTAGTTCTGAGGCCGTCCAATGTTTACGGCGAAGGACAATTGTTTAACAAATCACAAGGCTTCATTGCTGTAGCTATAGACCGAATTTTGAATGGTCGAGCCATCAATGTATGGGGCGATGGTAATAACTTTCGCAACTATTTGTACATTGGCGATTTTGTTTCCATAGTAGAAGAGCTTTTAAAAGTAGAAGTTGTCAACCAAACTATTAATTTAGCTGGGCCAGATAGTGTTTCTCTTTTGGATGTGATAGACGTGATTCGTGATGAAACGGGTGTAACTCCTCAGGTAAATTTCGAGCTATCCAAGAAATTCGACGTCAACCGAATAGATCTTAGTGTAGAGAAGTTAAATTCTCTAGTGTTTTTTACATATACGCCTTTACGGGATGGTATTAAAAGGCAGATTGCATATTATAGACGAAATTTTCAAAATGAACAATAAGCTCTCAATAGCAATACCGACCTACAATCGACCAGAGATTCTGATAGAGGGGCTGGATCGAGTTTTAGCGGATTTGATTAAGTTCCAAATACCGATATATATTTCTGATGACAGTAGCAATGACTTAACCAAAATCGCTGTGGAGTCGTTCAAAAGTAATCGTTATCCTCATATTTTTTACAACCAAAATGTACCATCCTTAGGTCATGACATGAACTGTATTCGAACAATTAAAATGGCGAATACAGAATATGTATGGTATTTGGGCGATTCAATAATTATACATGATGACACGTTAGAAATAATACTTAATACTATAAAAGATGAAGCCCCAGATTTGATAGCTATTTACTCTGATCGAATATTCGATATGCCTTTAATATCAAGACGTGTTGAAAACACAAATGAGTTACTAAAAAGTATTGGGTGGCATTTGACAATGACTGGAGTCACCATCTACCGGAGGGAAGTTGTTGATGCTGTAGAGATCTCAGTTGATAGATTTAAGAATTTCCCTCAATTGGCATTGATTCTAGAGATTATGTTGCAGATTGATGGTAGTTCTTTAAGTTGGATAAACCAACGTCTGGTACGATCAAATCCAAAGAAAGTAAGCTATTGGAACAATTCAATTTTTACTGTCTTTATAGAGGATCTTGATAATACGTTGAAAAATCTGAGTAAGTCTGTACACCTCGATTTAAGAAATGGTGTTTTGCGCGAACATGCGAAACAGACTGGATTATTCTCATTGAAAAATTTATTGGCTTTACGTAGTAAAGGCTATTTTACCAAAAATGAGTACTTGAAATTTGGTGCAAGGATTGCGAAATATGGTCGTCATCCAAGAATGTTTATTTTTTTTATAAGTATCTTCCCAATCACTATTCTCGAAAGATTGAGGAAGTGTTTTTTTTAATTTAATTTTGAACATCAATAACTAATTCTAGTAGCGCTTGATATATATCATATCACTTTTATTCGTAGTATTTGGTGTCTTTGCCATTTTACCGATAGATAAGCGGATCAAAAACGTTTGGCTCCTTATTTTCTCAGTGATATTGGCGTTAGTAGCCGGCGTTCGTGGTGAGGGAATAGATCGAGATTATCATAACTATGTGGCTAATTTTGTTAACTTACAGCCTCCAAACATCAGTTTCATTGAACCTGCATTCTTTTTTATAGGCTCTTTTATAAAGCTTTTCAGTGATGAGGTCGTATACCTTTTTGTTGCATTTTCCTCTATTAGCTTAATTTTTAAATATTTGTCTATTCGTAAGGGATCGGACAATTTTTTTCTTTCGTTACTACTTTTACTTGCTAATATATATATAATCCAGGACCTTACGCAAATAAGAGCTGCTGTAGGTGCTTCACTTTTAATGTGGGGACTTCTATTACTCGTTGATGGTGAGAAAAAAAAGTTCTTTTTCATTAGCATTGTTGCCATCCTCTTTCATTACACCTCGCTTATTATTGTATTATTCGTTTTTTTGGATTCAAAGCGAATTAACCGTTGGTTTTGGGCTATAGTTATTCCTTCATCCTATATTCTTCTGTTCGTCAATATAACCCCTTTAAGTTTAATTAGCTATATTCCCATTCCCACCGTGCAGTCGAAAATGGATACCTATATTGCTTTACAACAGCAGGATGCAGAGAAGGGTGTAAATATTTTTAATTCACTGGTGTTTTTGAGGTATTTTATCATATTATTTATGATTGGGAAGATTGATGAACTAAAGGAGCTAAATAAGTATTGTATTATTTTATTGAAAGTATATATCCTATCTCTGGTAGCATTAATCTTAACTTCACAAGTGTCAACACTCGCCTTTAGACTAAATGAATATTTGTCAGTTGTGGAAATTATTGTCATTCCTATGATAACATTGGTCGTGCGACCTCGAGTCTTAAGTTACGTTTTTATCGTTATATTTTCAATGGTTCTATTTTACCTACACTACAGAGCCGAGACATTATTAATATTCTTACAAGAAAATGGATAAATTTCAATTTGTTATCGTCCTTTACAAAATAAATCTTCTTGAATCAAGCACGTTCAAAACGATGTTAGAGGGTTTGGAAAATATTTCGATTTTACTTTTTGACAATTCCCCTTCACCGTCAAATTATTCGGATCAGCTGCCAAGTGATTGGAATGTAGAGTATGTGCATGATCCAAAAAATCCAGGGTTGAGTGTTGCATATAATATTGGAGCGAATTTTGCGAAAAATAATAACAAAACCTACTTAATACTTTTGGATCAAGATACAAATTTTGAACGTGGTATACTTAAAAAGTATGATGACGCTATAGCTTCTTATGAGCAAATTAAATTATTTGTACCGATATTAAAGATGAATAATGGATTGGTTATGTCCCCATGTAGATATAAAAACCATCGTGGGAAAGCTATTGAGTCTATTAATGCAGGGATTCAATCACTCAACCAATATGTTCCGGTAAATAGCGGCCTTTGCGTGAAAGTTGATATTTTCCTTCAGGTGGGGGGATACAATGAGAAGATTCGACTTGACGGGGCTGATTTTCAATTCATAGAACGCTATAAAAAATATAGCACGGACTTTTATGTAATTGATGCAGTATGCATGCAAGATTTCTCTGCTTTTGACTCAAATATTGAGTCGGTGATGAGAAGGTTTATTATTTATCAACGTGATGTAAAGCAATATGAGTCCTACGGATGGTTGGATAAATATTATCATGATCGCAATCTATTCATTCGGGTGTTGTTTCTATCAATTCAGCATAAGACTTTCGCATTTTTTAAACAATATTTAAAAAGAAATTAGTATGGCAACAGTTTCGATACTCATGGCCAGCTATAATAGTGCAAACTATTTATCACAGCAGCTAGACTCTATTGTTAGTCAAAATTATCGTGAATGGAATCTCTATATAAGGGATGATGGCTCGCGTGACCAAACAGTAGACATTATAGAAGAATATGTAAAAAAGGATAAGCGAATACACCTTGTTAAGGATGAGAATAGCGGTTTAGGTGCGGCAGGAAGTTTTTTGAGATTACTGGCCACCATTGATTCAGATTATTATTTCTTTGCCGATCATGACGACGTATGGATGCCGTCTAAGGTCGATAGAACCATCTATGAGCTACATAAGGCTACCATGGATAATCCGGGTATGCCTGTTATTGTACATTCAGACCTTGTGGTAGTTGATAAGGAACTTAATATCATACATTCGTCGTTTTGGCAATCGTCTGGAATAAAACCGAATGTAATCGCTAATAAGTTAGTTATACAGGTCTTCAATTGTGTTACAGGCTGTACGATGGCATTTAATTTAGCAGCTAAGCAAGTGAGTTTTCCCTATCCTGAGCTTGTCCCTATGCACGATTGGTGGTTGACAATTAGTTCATTGTGGAATGGAGGTAAGGTTTTGCATATAAAGGAACCATTGATCTATTATCGACAGCACGGCCGGAACGAAGTTGGGGCTCGGAAAGTAGACGGTGGCTATTTCGTGCAGAAGTTAAAGCAAGCCGGTGAAACTTTGGATGGACACCGAAAGCATATTGAATTTTTGAAATCAGTTGATGGTATAGGTATATTCCGGTACTATTTGATAAAGGTTTATTATACATTAATAAGAAAAATCTAGATGGTGATGGATAAGTACAATGTCGGGGGCGTTACTGTTCTTGCTATTTTTTTATTTATTTTTTACGGCTGTAGGGCCGATGCAGAAGTTATTTATCCTAGCAAATTAGGAGCGCATGGCGACGGAATGACCGATGATTCCAAGATTTTTCAACAGATCTTTCAAAAGTTTAAAGGACGTGATTTGATAATTGATGGGCAGGGGCGCTCATATCGAATTTCTGGAAACTTATCTGCCGAAGTGTCTTCTTTGGTGTTTAGGAACACCAAGGTAATAACGGGAAATGCGGGGGGCAGTCAAATGAATCTTCGGATCGTTTCCAATAATGTTAGTTTTAGTGGTATTGACGTTACGGGTGACAGATCTACATCCCGAAAGGAAATATGGAAAATCTTTTCCACTGAAAATGGGGTTAAGAGCATTATGCCGGCCGTTAACGAATTGTTTTTTATAGAATCGTTGGATACGGGATCTGTCATAGATCTTAATAATATAAAAGTTCGCAATCTCCATGCGCAATCGGCAGTACTAATCCGAAGCTTAGGAAAGGTAAATTTTAAAAATATAGATTTTGAAAATCTTAGTAATAAGGGTTTCCATGTTTATCACATTAATTACGATGATAGCAAGAAAGGAGGCTACACCGAGGTTGCTAAGATTAAAACTCGGAATACAGGGATTTTGCCTGAGTTCTATTACGTAGACAACAAAAGGTATGCGCGCAAAGATGGACATCATATGCCCCAAGAATCATTCAATTGTATCGTCAGCTTCGGTAAATACAAAATTACCGACGCCCAAGTCATCGACTACGGATCAATTGGCATTACTTCGGATAGAAACGAAAATTTCGTGGGCGAAAACTTACATGTTAGCTGCAGCTCCAGCGCCGCAATGTCAAATAACCCGTCTGCTGGCATTTGGTTCGAATGCAGCGAGAATGTCGTATTAAAAAATAGCTCTATCGATATATCATCACGGAGCAAATTGGATTTGGTCGGAGATAACTCGGCCTTACATGTTTTTGCGGAGAATTCTCACGTGACCATTGATGGGTTGTTGATTAGATCAAACGCAATGAACATTTTGAACAAGGGCATTAGAGGATCACTTAGCGGAGAGAATATTTTGGAATTTTCTAATGTAGAGGTTAGGGGGAAGTACAAGCAGGGTGGCGTCTATCTGGCAGGAATGCAAAAAGAACCCCTATCGAAAATAAAATTAAATAACTTAAGCCTTGAAAATAGTAATCTGTTCATGTATCAGGTTAGGGATGTTGGGCTTACCAACATTCGGGGGATTTCGGGATCGGAGATTATCACCTATCTTTTGCCGGAAAATCCTAAATCGGTAGGTAACTTGTCGATTGAGAATTCGAATTTGAAAAAACTTAATTTGACGACAGGATTTGAAAATTTTAGAATGGATGAACGAAGTAAAATGTCGTTAAAATAATTACAAAATGATTTTCTATGATTAATTTCGTCATGCTGACCTGGAACAGGCTCACTTTTGTAAAGACTTTAGTGGAGAGCTTTTATAGTACTAAAGGTGCTTTAGAATATAATTTTTTCATTATAGATAATGCGTCCACTGATGGAACAGCCCAGTATCTTGAGGAGGTAGCAAAATCTGATGCAAATATTAAACTGTTTATCAACGATCAAAATTTTGGATTACAGGAATATAAACGATTATTCGATATGTGTAGTGACGGTTACATCATTATATTGGACGATGATGTCATTTCATTTCCGTATCTTTTTGATGTTCAGCTAGTTGATGTCTTGAGGTTAAATTCAAAAATTGGTTTTATTTCCTTGGATGTCGTTCAAAACGAATTTACCAATGGAGCTAAGCCCGGATCGGAACATTATCGCTCCACACGAACTAAACAAGGAGTTGAAATTGATATAGGTCCTGCAGGCGGCTGGTGCGCAGCGATGAGGCATCGAGACTTCAAAAGAATTAGACCAGTTTTTTCACGTATGAATTTGTCAATGGCCAATGGGGAAGATGGCACGCTAGTTAGGCTTATGAAATACCTTTTATTTAAAAAAATTGCAGTCTTAAAGGGGGTTAGATGTTTACATGCGACGGGACCATACTATTCTAAAGAGTTTGGGTTTCTGAAAAGGGATATTGAAAAATATGAAAGAGCAGGTTTAGTAGATCTTGCAGAACTTTATAAAAGCTATCTGTGAATATATGAGAAGAGCGTTTAAATTATTTCGGTCGAAGTTGAGATTTTGGACTTCGGTTCTTGAGGAAATAGTTTTGTTCCCATTGAATCGAATGGTTTCTGTAGGCACCGTGAAGGAAAGAGAGGATGGTGATCTTTCGAATACAGTTGTTTATCACATACATGAATGGGCTGGCTACCCTTATGAACGTAAAAAGACTATTCGATACAGGAATTACGATTTTTCATGCGGTTTAAAACCGGCAATATTACGCGCTAGTCGTTACAGCGGTGTTAGGTCGTTAAAAAAGATTCTAACAGTTTCCGGAGCTGATGATGCATACTTAGCAAGGTTGCAGCGCGCAGATTTTTTTGATGAAAGTTTCACTGTCGTTTCAGTTAATAATGATGGGATGGATTTTTCAGGATATTCATATGTTGTAGGTGATTTATTGAATTCTAGTGACAATAAGATTGTATTGCTAACTAATACGTCGATCGACGATGATATTCACGATTTTTTAGATACTTATGTCGATTGTTTCCTTGCCAACAAAAATCTTGGATTATTGGGTGTGTCTTATTCTTCGAAGATATACCAGTCTTTGATAAAGAATAATTTTAACCCGCACATACAATCTTTTTTTATGCTTACCACCTCATCTATGATACGAGAGATTGTAGATGCCAATCGTGGTAAATTCCCTGGAGATGGTGAAAACTACAAGTTAGCCATCATAAAATTTGGAGAAGCAAGGTTGTCCCGCCTTGTACAAAGACTAGGTTATGATATTGGCGTAATAGATGAGCTCGGAAAGTTGCTGGTGTTACCAAAATTAGCCTCTGATAAACATAGAATAGTCGATGGAGACTATAGACTATTTTGTAGGGCACCAAATAGAATAAATAAACTAACGTAATGATAACAGGTTCAATCGTTTTATACAATAATAATCGTGGTGTACTCTTGGAAGCAATTGAGAGTTTTCTTAACAGTACAGTTGTCGATAAGCTATATCTAATAGACAATTCACAGGAGGATGTATTGACAGATTTGGTGGATGATGAACGTGTTTTATACCTTCACAACCCAGCAAATCCAGGATTTGGCGCTGCGCATAATATTGCAATAAATAAAGCTATGATGATAGGGAGCACCTACCATTTGGTATTGAATCCGGACGTGTTCTATTCGGAGAATGTGTTGGAAATGCTCTTGGAATACATGGACTCAAGGCAGGATGTAGCCAATGTTATGCCGAGGGTTCTTTATCCTAATGGGAATATCCAATATCTTTGTAAACTATTACCTACTCCCTATGATTGGATAGGCAGAAGGTTTAATCCGTTTAAGAAGATGGTGGATAGACGAAACGAATTATTTGAATTAAGATTTACTGGATATAATGAAGAAATGGAAGTGCCATATCTATCAGGCTGTTTTATGTTTTTGCGCATGAGTGCACTGCAAACGGTAGGACTATTTGATGAAAACATTTTTATGTATGGTGAAGAAACGGACTTATGTAGAAGATTCATTGCTGGTGGTTACAGGACGATGTTTTATCCCAAGGTTTCAATCTATCATCACTTCGAAAAAGGTTCTCACAAGTCGTGGCGCCTAACAAAGATCGGGATACAATCCGCAATATATTATTTTAATAAATGGGGATGGTTCATCGATAAAGGAAGAATAAGAATAAATAAGCATATTTTAGAAAAACTCGAAAGATGAAAATAGCGGTTGTAGGTTTTACAGGCTTTGTAGGTACTCATTTGATGAATCATTTCGGGAAAGCTGCTAAGGGTTATTCGTTACGCAATAGAGAAAGCAAGCTGGATTTTACCGTCTCTAAAGTTGTAATCAATCTGGTGGGCAAAGCACATGACCATAAAGAAGTGGCTACAGAACAAGATTTTCTTTTCGCCAATGTTGAATTGGTTAAAGAGGTTTTTGCCGCATTTTTGCTAAGTGAAGCGCAACTGCTTATCCATATTAGCTCTATCGCGGCAATAGAGGAACTTGAGTCTAAGCTTCCACTAACAGAAAATACTGTTCCGCGTCCAAACTCTTGGTATGGAAAGTCTAAGCTCCTTGCAGAAAAGTGGCTCACTATGCAACCCTTGCCAGCGAATAAGAAATTAGTAATCTTACGCCCTCCAATGATACATGGCGAGAACGACAAAGGTAACCTTGGCCTTCTATATAAGGTTGTCAGTAAGGGGGTTCCGTATCCTTTGGGCGCGTTCAAAAACCGCCGATCTTTTCTTGGTATAGGGAATTTTTGTTTTATACTCGACAAGCTTCTTGAGCAAATGGCGAACTTTCCTAGTGGTATCTATCATGTTGCCGACGACGAGCAGGTCTCTACCAATGAAATAATCCACCTGATTAACCGCGAAATGGGAAAGACGGCGAGGATTTTACGGATACCGCAATCTTATGTCAGATTTTTGGCGAAGATCGGTGACAAGTTGGGCGTCTTCTTTAATACTATAAAACTGGAGAAAATGACCTCAGACTTGATCGTGGATAATGGTAAAATTAAGGCTACATTGAAGGTAATTATGCTTCCGATGACCGCTGAAGAAGGCCTTCAACAAACAATAAGAAATTTGAAATCAAAAAAATGTTCTTAGAAGGAAATCGCATATGCATTATCTAATAATTTTTTTGTTGTTAATGGTGTTCGAACTTGGTTATTTTCGGATCGCACACTTTTTTAATATAGTAGACAAACCCAATCTACGAAGCTCGCATAGCGTAACTACTCTTCGGGGGGGTGGTATTATATTTTATTTTGCAGCGGCAATATATTTTGCCGTCTCGGGATATTCCTACCCTTGGTTCTTTTTAGGATTGACTATGATGACTGTCGTATCTTTTTTAGACGATATTTTCACTTTATCCAACAAATTACGTCTTCTCGTTCATTTTTCCGCTGTCCTGCTTATGGCCTTTGAATTGAACGTTTTTGATATGCCCTGGTATGTCTTGCTCATTACTTTTGTTGTTGTTGTTGGTGTTATCAACGCTTATAATTTTATGGATGGCATTAATGGTATAACAGCATGTTACAGTTTGGCGGTTGGGGGACTGCTTCTGTTGGCAAATCGTACCATCCAATTTATTGATCAAGACCTCCTTATATATATAATAATAGGCGTATTGGTTTTTGCTTTTTTTAATTTTCGAACAAAAGCTAAATGTTTCGCTGGTGATGTCGGATCTGTAGCTATCGCATACATTCTTTTATTTGCGCTTGGCGCGCTTATATTGACGACCGGAAAAGTTATTTATATACTCTTTCTCTCAGTTTATGGTATAGATACGGTCTGGACTATAGCTCGCCGAATCTACTTGCGTGAAAATATATTTAAGGCTCACCGTTCCCATCTTTATCAATATTTAGCTAATGAAGCTGGCGTCAATAAATTGTTTATCTCCTTTTCTTATGGTGTTGCTCAGTTTTTTATTGGCCTAGTGGTTATGTATTTTGCAACTCAAAGTTTTGAGGTTCAGTTGCTATTTGCGACAATCCTCTTGCTACTGCTAAGTGCAATTTATCTGATCGGCAAAAACTATATTATAAAACGATATGTACTATAAGTACAAAATGATCGTGTCTTCAATTGTATAAATAAAAAGACGAATTAATGGAAAGTATAAGAGGAGGAATTGCTCACGCTCAACGGAGACAAATTCGCTTCGTGAATGATTTCGATATGAGCGCAGTTAAGCGTTTTTACATCATCAGAAATGCAGACATGAAACTGGTGCGTGGCTGGCGCGCACACCGTATTGAACAACGTTGGTTTTATGTATTATCGGGTGCTTTTGCGCTTGATCTTGTGAAAATTGATGATTTTGCATGTGCATCGATGCAACTTCCAGCAGAGAAAATGGTACTGACTGCTGAACAGATGCAAATCGTACATTTACCAGCGGGTTATGGCACAGCTTTTCAAGCAACGATTCCAGATAGCAAGTTGCTTGTGTAGGCCAATTTTCCAATTGAACATGCCAAAAATGATGATTATATTTGGTCATTAAATTATTTCATCAATCGTATACCTCAGCAAGTTTTGATACCCTTCAATAATTCTAATTGTTAAATCGGTATTATATACATAAAAAAACTTATTTTTGCGATTAAGCTCGGTCTTAATTTTAAAAAAAGCTCACATATCATCCTTTAATGAATAAAGTTATTCTCATTTTAGTGTTTATAGCAACGCTAAATTCCTGTGCTTCTCGAAAAAGTATCGTTTATTTTCAACCCTCTGATTCAATAACAAATGAGGTTAACCCGCGATTTATCCCCAGAATCCAAGGGGAAGATTTGATCACTATTGCTATCTCTGCTGCTGATATAAAAGCTACCATGCCATTTAATCAGCAAAATCCTTATCAGATGCAGGCTGCAGCGGGTCAGGATTTAGCATTTAAGCCGACTTATTTGGTGGACGAAAATGGTGAAATTGATTTTCCGGTATTAGGCAAAGTAAAGCTAGGGGGCTTAACTCGCTTGGAGGCTACAGCATTATTAAGAACGAAGCTTAGTAAATATATTGTAGATCCAGGTGTCAATCTTACTTTCGCTAATTTTAGAGTGACTATCTTGGGTGAGGTGGCGAAGCCGGGTACATATACACTGCCTCAAGAACGAGTAACAGTTTTGGAAGCATTGGGTCTTGCTGGAGACATGACGATAAGGGGGATGAGGAATAATGTTTTATTAATCAGAGAACGTAACGGTGTAAGAGAAACTGAAAGACTCGATCTGACTTCTGATTTACTACTTGCCTCACCTTACTATTATCTTGCGCAAAACGATGTAATCTATATTGAGCCTAATGGGGCCCAGGTAAGAGGTTCGAGCTTAGGGGCTAATACAAATGTTTTGATTTCAGTCTCTAGCGTCATAATTAGTATTTTAACATTGGTTGTTACAAATAGCCGTCGATAAATAAATATGGATAAAAAAATGGCCAATAAACCCCATAATGGGATTGAGCAGGTTATAGATTTGAAACAGATAGCTGAACAGTACCTATACTATTGGAAGTGGTTTGTTGTTTCACTGGTATTATGTACGGGGATAGCTTTTTTATATGTAAAATATGCGGCTCCTCTTTACAAAGTCGAAGCGAAAATTTTATTACAAAGCGAAGATAAAGCCACCGGTGATCTTGCTGGATTAGCTGAGCTTAGTAATATTACAGGAGGAGCAGGTGCATCCGCCTTTGTGGTTGATCAAATAGATGTTTTGAAATCTAGAAGGCTTGCCCAAAATGTCGTCTTAGAAAGCGAGTTGTCAATTGCATACAAAATTATGGATGGCTTTATTTCTCGGGAAGTTTTAAAAGAGCAAAGTCCTATAATATTAGAATTCATCGATGGGAACTTAGCAACAGAAGCTGTTCATTTTAATGCAAAAATACAACATGATCAGCTACTTGTTAACGATTTAAGTAACGAAAAGACTTTCGAAATAGCTTTTGATACTCCTTTACAAACGGAGGTTGGACTTTTGCAGTTTGTCCGGGGTAAAATGGGAGGTAAAAGAGATTCGGACAATGTGGTAGATATCACTGTTTCCCCAGTCATTGATGCCGTTGAATCCTTTAGAAAAAATATCCAAATTACTCCTAATACAGAAAAACAGTCCTATATTATAAACTTCTCCATAACGGATCCGTTAAAGGAAAGAACTATTGGTGTTGTAAACAATTTGATATCAACGTATAATCGAGATGTTTCTGAAGATAAGAGTAAAGTCACAAAAGCGACTTCCGAGTTTATTAACGGTCGTTTGGAGTTAATTAGCAGAGACCTTGCAAGCGCAGATCGTCAGGTCGAAGACTTTAAAACGTCTAATCGATTGACCGACTTGGAAGCTGAAGCAGAATTAAATTTAAAAAATTTATCGGATGTTGATCGGCAGGTTTTAGATGCTCGTACCCAACTTCAACTGGTAGATCATATGCGAGAATCTGTGGCAAATAATGACGAGTTCCAACTTCTGCCGAGTAATATTGGATTGACTGATCTTTCGATTGAAAAATCTCTAATAGAATTCAATAAACTCGTGTTGGAAAGGCAAGATTTACTTAGAAGCTCTACCGAGGATAATCCAATGGTAAAGAATATCACCAATTCTATTTTAGAGTTTAATCGAAATCTGAACAAGTCGTTGTCCAATTACAGATCTACTTTACAACTTTCACTACAAAGTGTTGAGAAAAGACAGGGAGAAATAAAGGGTAGGATTGCGGGAACTCCTAAGCAGGAGTCTGGATTCAAAGATGTTGCGCGACAGCAGCAGACTGTTGAGGCAATTTATCTCTTTCTTCTACAAAAAAGAGAAGAAAATGAAATTAAAGCGGCTGCGCGACCAGACATCTTAAAGGTTATTGATTCGGCTTATAGCTCTGCAAATCCAGTAGCTCCTAAGAAGGCCATAATATTGTTAGGAGCGCTAATAGCAGGGTTCCTCGTGCCACTTAGCTTTCTTTACGTAAAGTTTTTATTAGATAATAAGGTTCAGTCGCGAAAAGATATTGAAGATATGGTGGGCGCACCAGTGCTAGGAGAACTTCCTTCTGCGAAAGATCCCGTGGTTCATCATAGTGATCGGAGCCCTCTAGCTGAGGCATTTAGAATACTGCGCACCAATATGTCTTTCATGTTAGGTGGAAAGAAAGATTCTACTGTTATATACGTTACTTCTACCACATCGGGAGAGGGTAAGTCATTTGTGTCTACCAATTTGGCACGAATTCTTTCCATGTCTGGCAAAAGTGTGTTATTGATTGGAGCTGATATTCGCAGTCCGAAGGTCTTGGATTATTTAGTCTTATCGCATTTGCAACACACAAATGTGGGCATTACGCAGTTTTTGATCAATCCAGATATGGATGTGAATAATATTATCATTAAGAAGCCAGAAGATTACGATTTCGATATTATCTATTCGGGCTATGTGGCTCCAAACCCCGCTGAATTATTAATGAATGGGCATTTTGAGGATGTGATTAATTATGCGAAGGAGCACTACGATTACGTACTTGTAGATACTGCGCCAGTTAGTTTGGTTACTGATACGCTATTGATTGCAGATAACGCAGACTTGACGCTTTATGTATCTCGTGCAAACTATTTAGATAAAAGATTATTGAATGTGGCGAGAGAACTGTATCAGGATGGAAAGCTTAAGAATATGGCCTTCGTGATCAACGATGTTGATTTTGCTCGAGGTTACGGCTATGGCTATGGTTATGGTTATGGTGAGTCAGGAAATAGATCAGTATTTTCAAAGATTAAACATCGTATGAAGACATTATTTAAAAAAGCAAAAATATAGGTCTTTCAAAAATTGTTGAGGCATCCTAACATAGGATGCCTCAATTTTTAGTATTCACATCTAGTTGCGCGCTATTGTGGAACGTAATTTGTGTTGTAAAACGCAGGAGTATATTACATCATTTACCGATGAACTTTATTTATGCATAGTAGAAGCCTTTTAAGGACGATGGACAAGAACGGGCCTCGTTGGATTGTTTTATTGGTGGATATGGCCATGGTAATCGTTGCGTTTCTGCTTAGTTATATCCTCGTCTATCAGCATGCTGGAGTTTTGGTGCTAGACAACCTTATTCTTCAATCCATTTTTGTCTCGGCTATTTATGGCTGTGCCTTCTTTTATTTTAAGCCTTATCGTAGTATTGTCCGCCAAACAGGAATGGCCGAGCTTTATTGCATAGGAAATGCGGTGGCGTCAGCTTTGATTGTTCTGGTGATTTTCAATTTTATGTACAACCGGTTTTATTTATCTGGTGAAGAGAGCAGAAATGCGTTCACTTTATTAGAGGGACATCTTTTTATTCATGCGCTTGTCGTAGGGGCTGGTATGGCGACGCTAAGGCTACTCTATAAAAATATCTACCGTTTTTTCTTTTGGCATAGTCGGCAGAATGCGATTCCAGTGGTATTGTTTGGAGCTGGGGATATGGGGCATAGTACATTTGATCTGCTTCAGTTAGGCTCGCGCAATAGGTACAAGATCGTAGCTATTGTTGATGATAATTCTTCCAGAATCGGGAAGTCTATGCACGGCTTTCGTATACTTCCACTGAGTGCACTCACAATCGACTTCATTGATCGGATTGGAGGAGTGCAACAATTAGTTATTGCGATTGACGATCACCAGCCAGCCCGACTCCAAAGAATTGCTGCCCAAGCAGAAGGTTTACCAGTGAAGCTGAAAATTATCCCTAAATCTACGAAGTTGATGGAGGATATGGTCGCGACCAAGCAAATTCGGACTTTAAAAATTGATGATCTGCTCGGTCGAAAATCTATTGATATTAATAATCCTTTGGTTAACGAAGAGATGAAGGGCAAGGTTATCATGGTTACAGGAGGTGCTGGTTCTATCGGCGGTGAGCTTGTAAGGCAAATTGCTCGGACAGAATGTACAAAGTTGGTGGTAATTGATCAAGCAGAGTCTGCACTTTATGACATTCAGCAAGAACTACTATCTCTTAATGGTAAATGCCCTATTATATGCGTGGTGGGAAATGTACGCGATTATGGATTTATAGAAACTATTTTTGCTCAATATCGACCACATATTGTTTTTCATGCTGCGGCATACAAGCACGTGCCATTAATGGAAGACAACCCCTATGAGGCGGTTCTCACGAATGTTTGTGGTTCCAGTAATGTGGCACTTCTTGCAGATCGTTTCGGTGCGCAGAAGTTCGTTATGATTTCTACCGACAAAGCCGTCAATCCCACTAACGTCATGGGCGCTACTAAAAGGATCTCAGAAATTTACGTATCCTCCTTAAATGCTATCTCGAAGACTGCTTATATAGTGACTCGCTTTGGGAATGTTCTAGGGTCTAACGGATCGGTGATACCACTTTTTGAGAAGCAGATTAAACAAGGTGGCCCTTTAACTATTACTCATCCGGATATTACGCGCTACTTTATGACAATTCCAGAAGCGTGTAAGTTAGTTCAAGAAGCTGGAGTCATGGGGAATGGAGGTGAAGTATTTGTATTCGACATGGGTAAGCCTGTTCGTATCGTTGATTTGGCCATTAAAATGATTCGCCTTAAAGGATTGCGGTATCCTGAAGATGTAGATATACAGTACGTTGGGCTGAGGCCTGGCGAGAAGACGTTTGAAGAGTTGTTGGCTACGCATGAAAATACAGTCAAAACTTACAATGAAAAAATCATGATTGCGAAGGTCGCAATCGGTGATCCAGCGAGCAATATGATAGCGATTGATGAACTTGCTGATTTTGCTAAAAAAAATTATCAAGTAGGTGATAAACGGCGTATAGTAGCTATGGTAAAATGCATCGTTCCTGAATATAAATCCCAAAATTCTATTTATAGCGAATTAGATGGGCTTGAAAGTGTTGGATAGTTTCCTCCACAATAGTTTTTCTAACATATACGCTTAGTATGATAACAATATCTGCTAACAGAAAGACGTTTACAAAGCTCTAACTACAGCCGAGATCCCCATTATTGCACTTTCTGGTTCTTTTGAGCTGAAATTTAAAGTTTATGACAAAAATTTGATTTTCGATTCACAATCGGTATCATTGTAATGTCAACCTTTGAAAAGATTAGCTCTACACATGTCTCGTTTACTTTGCGTGATAGCTTTTTTGTTGTGCAGTGTGAACGTACCTGCCCAACATAGATCCTTATCGAATAAATCTAATAACGTAGGTAGCGTAGCTTTTCTAGAATCTATCTTAATGGATCAGAAGTATCAATCCAAAGATAGTTTAGCAGCTGTAGAACAGTTGAACAAATTACTTCAGACAGCCAAAACAAAAAAAAGCCCCGAATTAGAGATTGTCCATGACTTACTGGCTGCAGATCATTACTCTCGATTGAGCGATAAAGTCAATTCCAAATCAGATCTGTATTATAAGAAGGCGCTATCAGCAGCAAAACGTGTTCAAAACGACGGGCTTCGTCTCATCGTGCTCATCAGACAAGGGTATTACTATTTTGTATATCGAGAATTAGAAGCAGCAATTCCGTATTTTTTGCAAGCGGGTGAATTGATTGGAGATGTGGAATATAAATCCGTACCCATGTTTAGCCGGCATATACATCAGATGTCCTCTTTCTACGGATATATTGGAAATTATACTGGCGCTATCAAGCTCCTCCAAGAAGGTCTGCCATACTGTAAAGATGGCACAGCGTTGCATATAAGCATGGTAAATTCCATGGGGGTATATAGCGAAAAACAACAGCTTTTAGGACAGGCAGTCGTACATTTTCAACGAGCACTTGGTATTGCCGAGCGCAATCAAGATAGTTTATGGATGGGAATTATATTTGGCAACCTCGCTTCTATAGAGGAGCAAAAGGGGAACCCTTATAAGGCCATCCGTTTGTTGAAGGAAAATGTGCGTTTATCGATAAAGTATCACGAGCATTTAGATGCTATGCGGTCTATGATCAAGCTAGCTGATGTACTGATCGATGTAGGTGGCTGGCAAGAAGCAGAGGTATACCTTTCGCGTAGCGAAGTGTATGTCAAATCCAAACCTTTCTTTCTACCTATCAAGACACAAGTGGCTAAACTTCGTTCTGAGATTGCGAATATCAAGGGTTATCAAGCCGATGAGTTGCAGTATCTAAAGCAGTATGTGCATTATGATGATAGCTTGCGTGCTACCGAACGCTATGATGAACTGCAACGGGCGTATTGGCAATGGCAGTCCGACGATTTCCAGCGTTCTATCGCCGCTTCACAGGAGGAAAGAAAGACAACGCTACTGTTGGAGTTAGCATTCGGACTCCTGCTCACGTCAGTTTTAATTATTATTATCCTACTTCTCAATAGAAGTAAAAATAAGCATAAGATCAAATCCACCCTATTAGAGAAAGAACAATTGACCTACGCGCTGGAGCGCGAGGTGTTGAATAAGGAGCTCGAAGCAATCACAAACTCCTGGAAAGAGGCTACCGAAAAATCGAAAGAAAGTACCTCGCTGATAGCAGGTCTTCAAAATGACTTAGAGAAGTTAGGTAAAGAAAATACCAATATAAAAGTTCGCTCCGTGGAGGTATTGGATGAGTTATTAAAAGAGCCTATTATGACGGATGATCGGTGGGCGAAATTCAAGCTCACCTTTGATCAAGTTTTTCCAGATTATTTAAAGAAGAAAAAGGTAAAGTATCCCCGACTTACCGAAGGAGACTTGAGACTACTGGCATTGATGAAATTGAAGTACAGCAATATGGGGATGTCCACGCTGTTAGGTATCTCCATGGATGGTGTTAAGAAAGGTAAACAGCGTCTCAAGAAGAAAATGGAAGATTCTTCCGAACAAGCTTAGTTGTTATAACATCAAAAATTTTAAATATTGCGCGCTTGTGTTACGTAATTGTTAATATAATGCGTGTAATTTTGTGTTTTTGTTAATATGTAATGGGGTGGACAAAGGGTGGACATCTTATTTTCAAATGCTACTCTCAGAGGTTCTGACGCACTATTTCTACAATTGTCCCTTATTTGTCTACCCCTAGCACGTTCGGAATCGTTGTTTCGAGCAAAATCTGCATGTATCTTTGGCGAGTAATCGAAAATTAAGATTCAGCAAGTCCTCAACAAAAGTTAGGGACAATCTTTTGAAGAGTTTGACAACTTAAATGAAGTGTTGAAATCGATTACTGAATAAAGTTTTGTGTATAGCCCTTGAAGCCTTACCCTTTTTCAAACAGTGAATAAATATAAAAACGTTCTTTACGTTTTCAAAGATTCCTTCATATATAACCACGGACTTAGTCCATTTAATGATTTGTGAGGGTGACTACTGTTATAGTCGATCTGCCATTCGTAAGAAATAGCATTGACTTCTGTTAGTGATCCAAACAAGTAAGCGTCCAAGACATCCTCTCTAAACGTTCGATTTAATCTTTCGATATAAGCATTCTGCGAAGGCTTACCGGGTTGTATATATTGTAGTTCGATGTCATTCTCTTTACAGAAATCAACAAAAACCCTAGACAGAAACTCTGGTCCGTTGTCGGTTCGGATACGCTTAGGCTTAGGCCGAGAAAAGATTAATTCTTTCAATTTCTGAACCAGCCTAATACCTGGAATCGAATAGAAAGCTTCATTTATCAGAGATTCTCTGTTATAATCATCCATCACATTTAGTACTCGAAACCTGCGTCCGTTAGAAAGCGAATCACTCATAAAGTCGATTGACCATGTTCTATTGATTCCTTCTGGAACGATTAGTTTCTCTTTAATTCTGGACGGAATCCGACGCTTACGCTTACTACGAAGCTTCAGGTTGATCCTTCTGTAGACTCTTAGAACCCGTTTTCTGTTCCACACCAAACCCTCCATTCTGATTTTGCCATAATAGGTTTCGAAGCCCCTGGTTGGATAACAATTTGCCAGATCCATGAGTTTAGCAACCACTTCCTCATCATCTTTCGTGTGATTATAATAGTACATGCTGCGGCTCATGCAGACAATTTTACAAGCTCTATGAATACTGATCCCTTCCTCAGTCACTACAGACCCCACCAGCTCTTTACGTTCACAAAGCTTTAAAGCTTTTTTTCAATAATATCTTTTAGAATGCGGTGATCGAGGCTTAAATCGGCGAACATGCGCTTCAGCCGTGAATTTTCTTCCTGCAGAGCCTTTAGCTCTTTTAGGTGCTGCGCATCCATACCTCCGTACTTTTGCTTCCATTGATAAAAAGTTGGTGCTGATATACCGTGCTCCCGACAGATATCTTTAGTGGCCTTACCTGATTCATATTCTTTAAGAATATTGACGATCTGATGCTCTGAAAATTTGCTCTTTTTCATAATGTTTAACAAACTAAATTTAATATTTCTATTTGGTTTGAAAAACAGGTAAGGCTACCCCCTCTTCGGAGAAGATATTCATAAAAATCTACTTCAAATATTAAGGAGTTTTTACAGAATTATCCACTAACTCATGAAAAACTATGTTTAGGTACGTGCAAAATCGAGTATTAGTATACTTGAGAGCCTTTTGGATAGCAACGGATTTTATTTGTGTGAATTTGGCCTTTCTACTAGCCTTTGATTTGGCTTTAGAATTAAATTTGATTCAATACATCGACAAGTCATCATCCGCTTTTCAGTCCCTTTGGATGATGTACAATCTACTAGCCATTTTAGCCGCGCTGCTGTCTCATCTATATCGTGATATTTCTATGGAGCGATTGGAGAATATGTTCCGTGCAACACTTCGAGGCGGTACAGGTCTGATTCTTTCGTTCGGTGTTTGCGTGATGTCGGGTTTTCAATTAGCACACGCATGGCCATTTGTAGCCATTCTTTCAGTCGGGTTAGCAACTTACTTTATTGTATCTCGTTTTTTCATGACTTATATCTATCCCGCATTTGCAAAACGATTTAATTGGTCTAAGCGCGTAGCGATCATTGGTCATGGAGACCATTTGGCACCAGTTGCAGAATATTTCGAAAAGCAAGGAGATTTCTATAGTATCAACACGATCGGTTATAAAGATCAAGATGCTTTGGATAATAAAGAAAAGACGCTACAGCGCTTCAAAGAATATTTCGAAACAGTATCCAGAGACGGTATTCACGATGTTTTTCTAGTCACCACACCCGAGGTTAGTGCTTACAGCGAAGATCTGATCGTAGCGGCTGATTTTCAATGTGTACAACTGAATTTTGTGCCTGCCATTAGTGCACGAATTACCTATAACGGTAGTGAGAATACGACAGTCAAGTTTGATTTGCCTGTGCTGAAATCGCACGAGGAGCCCATGTCTACCATGGAGAATAGATTTAAAAAACGCTTGATCGATCTATTTATTAGCAGCATGGTCATGATTTTTATTTTGAGTTGGATGATTCCTATTATCGGCTTAATTATCAAAATTCAGAGTCCGGGCCCTATTTTCTTCAAACAGCCCCGTTCTGGTAGAAATAATCGCGCTTTTGGTTGTTACAAATTCCGCAGTATGGTCGTCAACAAGCAATCTAATGCACAGCAAGCGAGCAAAGGCGATAAGCGAATCACACCAATTGGTCAATTTCTTAGAAAAACCAATTTAGATGAGTTTCCACAGTTCATCAATGTGTTTCTAGGTCAGATGAGCGTCGTTGGGCCGCGTCCGCATATGTTGTCGCATACAGAGCACTACAGTCAATTGATCCAACATTATATGGTGCGTCACTTCGTGAAACCAGGGATTACCGGTTGGGCGCAAATAAATGGTTTTAGGGGAGAAACCAAAGATCCCGCGTTGATGGCTAAACGTGTGGAGTATGATATCGAATACCTGAGAAACTGGTCAGCCATGCTTGATTTTAAGATTGTCTGTATGACGGCAATCAATATGATCAAAGGGGAAGAAAATGCTTATTAACAACTAAATCTTTTTTTAATATCAAATCAACCTTTATGAAATTTAAATTCACATTTGTCGTGATGATGCTGTTCGGTCTCTGCAGCCTATTCGCGAGCACAAGCGTGCTTGCAAATGGTAGCGATCGAGACAGTATCCCTACATCGGCCTATGAGTATGGTTATCCATATCCTGTAGGGTTAGGTGTCCACGTTGGTACTACCGGCGTCGGCTTACATTATTATCAACCGCTTGGAACACATTTCGGAGCGCGATTAGCAGGTAGTATTATGCCATTTAATACTAAAATTCAGGGCAACTACAGTAATCGCGATACCAGAACTAATGTTTTTGCGAAAGCACATAATGTGTCCTTACTATTTGGCTGGACGCCTTTTGCCTCTAGAACAGGATTTTTCCGCTCATTTAATGTACAATTAGGAGGAGCATATTTCTTCAAATTGGATGGCAGATTGGAAACTCGCTTAGCTGATCCATACCGTTATGGGGAGATAGCGGTCGATCCAGAGTACGTTGGTACGATTACCACACATGTCAACTGGAAAGAGACGATCAATCCTTACGCGGGTATAGGTTGGAGTAATATCATTATTGATAGCCGTTTTTCGATGAATATTGATCTGGGTACTTATTACTTGTCAAAACCATCTGTGCGTATGGAAGCCAGTGGTTTATTGGAAGAGAATGTGGCTAATGCATCAAAGATTGAAAACAACATCCGCAATTATCGATTCTTGCCGCGTGTAGAAATTGGATTTAGTTACCGTTTTTGGTAAGTCACTTTCAGCCATAAAGACATTACAAAAATGAAAAAATTAGCTACATATATATGCGCGCTTATTCTGATAAGTGTTGCTGGTTCTTGCGAGAACCCATTAAAAGATTTTGATTTACTCATCAGCACCGAGGTGATCAGGCACTCTGCGACTTTACGCATTGTTGATCAAAATGGAAATACCATCAATGGCATAGCGGTTGCACTAGAATCTGGTGATACCCAAGACATCTACAATATGAATGGTTTCCGTGACTTCAAGCCCACAGAAAACCTAGTAACCTTTGGTTTAGACCCAAAACGGGTTGCTTCGGCATCCGCGCCGGTGCGCTTTCGCGTATCGATCAGTGCGAGTGGTTACACCACCCAGATCGTGCCTGTTGTGATTACAGACGCTTCGGCAGGTATTGAAACCATTGTGCTTAATAGACCGTTGCAGATTCCTGACGGTGTGGAGCAGAAAACACAGAATGTAGATTTGACAGCTAATGGTGCTACCTTGGTAGCCACTACGATCACCCTTCCATCAGCTACTGCAGAAGGTAATGTATCCTTAACCATTCCAGCTGGAACTCAGTTTCGCGATGCAGCGGGCAATGTAGTAACCGGAAATACGGTTCAGATTATTGTTGCTAGTATTGATTCGGACGAAGAGGAAGCACAGACTCTTTTACCAGGAGGTGATTTACGGAGTGACAATGTGGTTCTAGAAGATGGTTCTTCAGCTGCTGGAGCTTTCAGTGCCGCCGCATTATCCGACATCCGGATGTATGTTAATGGTGTCGAAATTCGTCAATTCAGCCAGCCTATTACCGTTAGTATGCCGATCAATGCCGATTACGTGAATCCTGTTACGAACCAGAGTTTAACGAACGGAGCTGCCTTAACAATTTTCAGTAATAGTGATACGGACGGGATTTGGCGTTTCGAACAAAATAGTACGGTTACAGGATCTGCTGCCTCTGGTTATTCGGTTAGCTTTCCAATCACGCACTTAACATTTTATATGGCAGGTGTATTTGCGGAAGGTTGTGAGGTGCAGCATACCATTACATTTACAGGCGAATGGATGGCCAATAGCTCCACTTACCCAGTAACTGTAGAAGCGATTTGGGCAGGAAGTGTACTTGCTTCCATCGAGTATTCTATTTCAGCAATTAGCCCTACGATCTCGATCGCTAATCTTCCAGCATCGGGTGTACGCATAGTCGTTAGAAACTCTGCAGGAACCGTTTTGGCTGAAACAGCACTTGCCGCTTGTGGTCAGACTACTTTGGTCGCCTTACCTAACCCAGGTGATCCTACCAACACTACAGCAACCTTACAACTATATGTACGTTGTCCGGATAAGGTAGATCCAATTACGTTGCTGCCGACATTCCAATTGTACTATCGTCCAACAGGTACGCAGGCGTATACATTCTTAGGAACTGTTACCAATGGATTTTTGAGAACAACCTTGTTGCGTACAGACGGTACTAGATACGATTTCAGAGCAATCTGGAACAACCGCGTGAAAGTGGTTGGCGGCAAGACCATCAGCGTAGATAACACTGCTACGGTGGGTATACAGCCAGGTGATATCATGGGCGAAAAAGCCGGTGCAACCAACCTGGCGATCTTGACCGAAGAGTGCGGAAAATTATAATATAAATTAAACGTGAAAGACAGTGTATTCCATCTGGTTTTTAGAAACTCTTCGAATGATAGTTTGGAGAATAAAAGCAGTATGGTTTACGAAAGAAACAAGTGTTAGCTTGTAATTGTAGGGAAATATCCCGGACGGTCGCTCCGTCCGGGTATTTCTACAATTACTTCGCTTATCAGGAGAATATATGCTAAACATCTTCCGAGGAAAAAGAAAGTTTCAGAATTTAGAATGGATGCAGATTGATATGCATTCGCACATCTTGCCCAACTTAGATGATGGCGCTGCAACTTTGGAAGATAGTTTACAATTGTTAGAACGCTTGAATGGATTGGGGATTAGAAAATTCTTTTTCACACCTCATATTTTTCAAGGCATGTATCCCAACACACCAGCACGTATTGCTACGGCATACGAAAGCATTTTGAATAGCAAATATGCAGATACCCTTGGAGGTTATGCCGCAGAATATATGGTCGACACGTATTTTGATGGTCTAATACAAAAAGGAGATCCGTTGGCCACATTGCCCGACAATCATGTCCTCATTGAGATGTCTTACATTCAGGAAAGCTCGTTGATTGAGAAAGTCATTTTCGACTTACAGATGAATGGTTTCAAGCCCATCTTGGCACATCCAGAGCGTTATGTTTTCTACCATGGCAATCTAAAAGCCGTAAAACGCTTACGCGAATTAGGATGCTTGTTACAGCTCAATCTGCTATCACTTTACGGCTATTATGGTCCTAATGAAAGAAAGGCAGCTAAGCAATTAACTGAAAAAGGTTTGATAGATCTGGTCGGTAGCGATGTGCATCATATGCGGCATATCAAAGCATTGGAACACTGGATCGGAAAAGAAGATTTATGGCCTTCTTTCAAGCAATGCAATTTACAAAATCAGGCATTATTCGACATGACACATGCCTAACATGACATATTAAAACTACAACTACAATCACAATGACTAACAACTTAAAAAAGACTTTACCACGAATACCCGTTTGGGGCCTACTCAGCGGTTTATTGTTCGCGATCCTGTTGGGAAGCTGCTCGGTCAAGAACATCGTGTATTTCAATGACCTTCCGGCAGACTCTCTCAAAGTCATGAAAGCAGCCGCGGACTTTACTGAGCCCATTATTCAGGCAGACGATATCCTAAGCATTACTGTACAGACATTAGATCCCACTACGAGTAGTGTAGTAAACCAGGCCGAAGCGGTTCAAGCCGTCGGTGCGAGTAGCGCGAGTAATGTGGGCAATCAGATAATATCTGGTTTTTTGGTAGATAAAGATGGTTACGTGCACATGACTTTGCTTGGGAAAGTAAAAGTACTTGGTCTAACCACCTATCAAGCCAGAGAACTAATTACCCAAAAAGCATCGGGATTCTACCGTAATCCTACTGCGCAAGTTCGTTTTGCTAACTACAAAATCACGGTACTCGGTGAGGTTTTAAGACCCGCGACCTACACGGTGCCTAACGAAAAAGTAACGATTTTAGATGCCTTAGGTTTAGCTGGTGATTTAACGATCTACGGAAAGCGGGAGAATGTGTTGCTCGTACGCGAAGAAAATGGGCAAAAAGCTATGGTAAGACTCAACTTAAACGATAGCGACATCTTTCAATCGCCTTACTATTATTTACGCCAGAACGACGTGATCTATGTAGAGCCAGGCAAGGCAAAAGCTGCTGCTAATAATGCATCAAGAACGCAAACTTATGCGATCATTGGCTCAATTGTATCATTGCTGATAATTGTTATTACACGCTTGTAATTGCACGATAAATTGACTGATAGTTTCAGTACACGTACAGTAACTGATAATTGTTGAAAATTTACGTTATAACTTAAATGGATAGAAAAGTGGAAAAAAAAGAATATCTCCATATCGATTCGAAATCAGAAATTAATGATAACAGGGAGTTTATTAGATTTTTAGGACAGCTAATAGCGAATTGGTATGTATTTGTAATATGTATTGTCATAGGTTTCTTGTTAGCATTTGCTTATTTACGTTATACAATCCCGTCGTATAAGGTAGGAGCTCAAATTTTAGTTTCAGATGAAAAAAAAGGTGGTAGCCTTCTATCTTCGTCAGTACTGGGTGATTTATCTGGGATTATGGGGGGGAAGAGTTCTGTTGATAACGAGGTTGAAGTCTTGCGAACAGCGGATCTTATGCGTGAGATGGTTTTAGCTGAATCGGCTTACATCAATTATTACAATCTTGGGAAAGTGCATAATGTTCCAGTTGCAGCATCCCCGTATAGACTTAACCTACTAAGTAATCCTGATTCAATTAGTATCAGTACTAGTTTCAAATTTAGAGCTGCTGGAAATCACGAGGTGATTCTTGAGAATAGAGACACCAGTATAATCGTTTCTGTTGGTAGTTCATTTTCTATCAGGCAAGTCGGTACTTTTCAGGTTAGCTATAGCAATGAGCCAGTAGTTGAAGGGGAGACGTATGGTTTTACAGTTCAACCTTTGGAAAAAGCTGTAGCATCTTACAGTGATAGATTATCGGTCGGGGTAACCAATAAACTTGTGTCAACTATTGATCTTACTTTGGAAACATCTATACCAAAAAGAGGAGAAGAATTGCTTTCCACTTTGATTAGAAAATATGTCGAAAGAAATCTACAAGACAAAAATATAATTGCTGACTCAACTCTCTCGTTCATTAACGCACGATTAAGCACTATTAAAGAAGAGTTGGCTGGAGTAGAAGATCGCATCTCTGGCTATAAACAGAGTACGCAACTGGCGGATATGGCTGAGCAGAGTAGAATCTTGCTAGAGAATTCGGCAAGTTACACTAAGAGTTTGGCTGAGATCGATGTACAACTTTCTAGCTTGGATGCCATGTCTAACTACCTACGTGATGCCAACAATCCCCGTGTGGTACCTGCTTCTGTGATTCTTCATGATGTAGCATTTAATGCATTAATTAATCGCTACAACGAATTAATATTACAGCGAGAGCGTCTATTGCTTGCCAATACAGAAGATAATCCATTGGTAAAGAACATCACGGTGCAGATTGCTGGAGTACGAGAAGATATGATTAGCAGTTTGGCATCTACAAAACGTAATCTCGAGTTGTCGCGTTCCAAACAGTCTCAGATGTCTAATCAATTGACCTCTCAGATTCAGCGTGTACCAACGATTGAACGAGGATATATAGATTTAGCTCGGTTACAACAAATCAAACAAGCACAATATATTTTCCTTCAGGAGAAATGGGAAGAAACAGCTATAAGTAGGACTGCCAATGTTTCTAATTCAAAAATCATAGATTCGCCAAAATCTCAAGAGCTACCTTTTGCTCCTCAGAAAAAAATTGTTTATGCTTTTAGTTTGATTTTTGGTTTGATTTTTCCAATTGGATTGCTCTATATCAAAAACCTACTCAATGTTCGAGTGATGAGTATGGACGATATTGAGCGAGAAAATAAGTTGCCGATACTCGGTACTGTTTCTCATTCAGACGAGCAAGGGCAGGTCGTAATTACCAAAACCTCCCGCTCACCCATTGCCGAGCAGTTTCGCGCGATACGTACCAATCTGGAGTTTGCCTTGCAAGGCAACAAAACGATTCTTTTTACTTCTTCCATGTCGGGTGAAGGAAAGTCTTATGTGGCGCTTAATTTGGCTGTGTCTCTGGCTTTATTAGGCAAAAAAGTTCTAATAATGGAGCTGGATTTACGAAAGCCTTCCATTACCACTAAGCTCAGCTTGTCCGCCGGAAAAGGATTTTCTCACTATGTCGTACGTCCCAAAATGCGGTTAGAAGATGTGGTTATGTCATCCGGTGTGCATGAAAATGTCGATCTAATTCAGGCCGGTGCTATTCCACCTAATCCCGCTGAGTTGTTAATTAGTGCAAGGGCAGAAGAATTAATGTCGGCCGTAAAGGAAAGATACGATTATGTGCTGATGGATGCTCCTCCCGTTGGTATGGTGACCGATGCACAATTGCTCAATCGTTATGCGGATCTATGTCTTTATTTGGTAAGACATGGCCATACTTATAAAGAGCAACTGCGTATTCCAAATGACCTTGTTGCCAAAGATCGTATTAAGCCGATACAACTCGTGGTGAATGATGTGAAGGCTACCGGAAGCTATTACAGTAACTACGGTTATGGTTATGGATACGGCTATGGTGAATACGGTCAAGAAGGGAAAAGCAAAACATGGTGGCAACAACTATTCAAGCGTAAATAAACGATACATGGAAAAGCAGGCTAAAATATACATAGCTGGACACAGAGGGATGGTGGGCTCAGCAGTCATGAGAATGTTAGAAAGTAATGGATATGCCAATCTGATTGTACGTACCTCGTCCGAATTGGATCTGCGGAATCAACAAGCTGTTTCAGAATTTTTTGAGCGAGAGCAACCGGATGTAGTTATTGATGCGGCGGCTCGTGTAGGTGGCATTCTAGCGAATAATGATTATCCTTACCAATTTTTGATGGAGAATATGCAGATTCAGAATAATCTGATTGATGCTGCCTATCGAAACGATGTTAAGAAATTCGTTTTCTTGGGATCATCTTGTATCTATCCAAAATTGGCGCCACAACCGTTGAAAGAAGAATATTTATTAACAGATTCTTTGGAACCGACCAACGAGTGGTATGCCATTGCCAAGATTACGGGAGTTAAAGCCTGTCAAGCTATTCGCAAGCAATTTGGAAAGGACTTTGTGAGCCTGATGCCGACCAATCTGTATGGTACTAATGACAATTTTGATCTAAATACCTCTCACGTTTTACCGGCCATGATTCGCAAGTTTCATGAAGCCAAAGAAAATTGTCATGTACCCGTTACACTCTGGGGTTCGGGCACGCCTATGCGCGAGTTTCTATTTGTAGACGATCTCGCCAATTCTGTTTTGTTTGCTTTGGAGAATGTATTACCAGAGTATCTATATAATGTGGGGACGGGCGAAGATTTGACGATCAAAGAACTGGCGGAGACCATACAAGCGGCTGTCGGGCATAAAGGAGATATTATCTGGGATAGCAGTAAACCCGATGGCACGCCGCGGAAGCTTATGGATATCTCTAAAATGCATAACCTTGGTTGGAAGCACACCGTAGCATTAAACGAAGGAATTGCCAAGACATACGAATGGTTTTTGGCCAATCAGCAAGATTACAAGCAAGTCAAGCTTTAAGACACCGTCATTGCGAGGAGAGCAACGACGAAGCGATCTCTTGGAAAGCCAAGCGGATAAGGATTCAAACTTTAAGATATCGTCATTGCGAGGAGAGCAACGACAACCGCCGAAGGCAGATCTAAAGGAAACCAATCTCATAAAATAGACATCAACCTTAGGTAGTATTTATGATCTACCTACTTTGTACTAATTACGACAATACATGAAAACAGCATTAATTACAGGTATTACGGGGCAAGATGGTTCTTACCTAGCCGAATTATTATTAGAAAAGGGATATATGGTGCATGGCGTGAAGCGTAGAGCATCCTCCTTCAATACCCACCGTATTGATCACCTGTATATCGATCAGCATGAGCAGCATGTGCGTTTTAAGCTGCATTATGGTGATTTAACAGACTCGACTAATCTAATTCGTATTATTCAGGAAGTACAACCAGACGAGATTTACAACTTAGGCGCGATGTCGCATGTAAAAGTTTCTTTTGATTCGCCTGAATATGTGGGTAATGTAGATGGTCTAGGTACCTTACGTATTTTGGAAGCAGTACGCATCCTAAAACTAGAGAATAAAACACGGATTTATCAGGCTTCTACTTCAGAGCTATATGGTGGTTTAGAAGAAAATAAAAACTCCGAGGGCTTTTATGATGAAAGTTCTCCTTTTTACCCACGTTCTCCTTATGGTGTAGCCAAAATCTATGGATTTTGGATTACGAAGAACTACCGTGAAGCCTACAATATGTATGCATGTAATGGTATCCTGTTTAACCACGAATCACCTCGTCGTGGCGAAACTTTCGTGACCCGTAAGATTACGATGGCTACGGCAGCCATTGCTTTAGGAAAACAAGAGTGCTTGTATCTAGGTAATATGAATGCTTTACGCGATTGGGGGCATGCAAAAGATTATGTAGAAGCCATGTGGCGAATCTTACAGCAAGATGAACCGGAGGATTATGTAATTGCAACGGGTATCACTACTTCGGTGCGAGACTTTGTGCGTTTGGCGTTCCAAGAAGTCGGAGTAGAATTAGAGTTTACCGGCGAAGCCGAACAGGAGATTGCCACGGTGAAGAGCGTGAACAATACGGAGTATCAATTTGAAGTAGGTCAAGTTGTCGTACGCGTAGACCCTACCTATTACAGACCCACTGAAGTAGACTTATTATTAGGGGATCCTACAAAATCAAAAACCAAGTTAGGCTGGAAACCACAATACGATTTAGCGGCATTAGTGTCCGAAATGGTCGTGTCTGATATTGCCTTGATGAAAGGGAATTACAATACCCAATGGGAGCATATTGTAGGGTAACAAAATTTGTATATTTTGAAATCTTCTCACAGAATTGTTTTTAATACTGGTATAACATATGCGAGAGCGGTATTAACTGCGCTAATTACGTTTTATGCGACTAGGCTTCTACTTGAATCACTAGGTGCGTCAGATTTTGGATTATTTAATGTAATTGGTGGGGTGGTAAGTTCTTTGTCCTTCTTGAATGCAGCTATGACAGTATCTACCCAACGTTTTATCTCTTTTAATTTGGGGCAGCAGAAACCAGATTTGTTGGAGAAAATATTTGCCAACAGTATCTTGCTTCATCTAATTATTGGGTTAATTATAGTTTTATTATTGGAGACTCTTGGTTTGTACTTGATTAGTAATAAGCTGCAAATTCCATCTGATAGATTAGAAATTGCGAAAATCATATTGCATTTCTTTGTCATATCAACATTCATTACGGTAATCTCAGTGCCTTATGACGCAGTGATTAACGCAAGAGAGAATATGGTTTTCCTAGCTATCATAAGTGTACTCGAAGCTATCTTTAAAATAGTCGTTGCTGCGAGTCTCTATTTCGTTTCTGGAGATAAACTAATGTATTTCGGATTGTTTACTCTTTTTTCAGTAATAATAATAAGGATTATAAAGAGAAGGTACTCAAGACTTAAATACGAGGAATGCAGAGGTGCAATTTGGAGTCAATTTGATGGTGATCAAATAAAGACACTGACGACATTTGCTAGTTGGAATCTTTTTGGAACTATGTGTGCAATTGGTAGAAATCAAGGTGTAGCAATTGTATTAAATCTGTTTTATTCAACTGTGGTCAATGCGGCGTACGGAATTGCAAATCAAATTAATGGTCAACTGATGTTTTTTTCGCAAACGTTGATGACAGCTATGCGGCCTCAAATCATGAAGAGCGAAGGAGCTAATAATAGAGATCGCATGATTAAGTTAGCGTTAAGTGCAAATAGGCTTTCATTTTACCTATTTACTTTCTTTGCATTACCCATGTTTTATCAGATGAACTTTGTGCTTAGTAAATGGCTAAAGGAGGTGCCTGAATATACAGTTATATTCTGTCAAGCCATTTTGTTACTGACTATGGCAAATCAGATAAATCTAGGTCTGATGACGGCTGTTCAGGCGATTGGAAAAATTCGTGTGTATCAGATCGTAGCTGGGGGGATGCAGTTACTTACACTTCCAATTGGATACTTGTTTTTACAACGTGGTTATCCACCACAATCAATCCTATACATATCATTTGGTCTAGAATGTCTCTCTACAGTTTTTAGAATGTTTTATTTTGAATATCTCACCGGATTTAAGGTCAAGAAATATTTCACTTCTATCATATTGAAGAGCATTTTCACACTATCTCCATCTGTAATAGTTGTTTATTCTTTGTCCTTAAACTTGACAGATGGTTGGGTTAACTTCTTTCTGATTTTTGTAACATCTAGTTTGTTGTACTCACTTTGCATTTGGTTTTTTGGATTGGAATATTCTGAGAAGCAGGTTGTTAAAGATTTGGTTTTGAAGGTAAGAAAAAAAGTTTTATGAAAGTTTATTTGAAAAAATTAAAAAATGAAATTCTTCCCAAATTTTTCTCGAAGACGAGGTTCGGGAGTAGTTTCTATTATTTTGCAGTCAATTCTCAATTTCGAAGAGAGATGCATGCAGTGCTTAATGGACGAGTTAAGCACCTCAAAGAAAGTACAAATCAGAAAGAGAGTCTTTATACTTTGGTTCGAAATATCCATCGGATTGAAAAAGGACTACTAATGATACCACGTAGAGAAGTATTTGCGGTCGATTTTTTAGTTGAAACTCTTGATCAATTTGAATCGATATTTGTTTCTAATCAATGCGTAGTGGGATCCCAAATCAAGTGGGCCTATGATGTCCTGAAAGAATATTTTCAAGTTACAGGCCAGCACATAGTTATAGATCGGCAGCGGGATCGATTTCAAAAAATCATTAATGATTTTGGAGAAGGAAACTTAGATGTCAGGTCAATTCCATATAAACGAAATATGGAGAATAGACCGCAAATTAGTTACGAAGATTTCCTGCAATTAACAAAATTTAGAAGGTCGGTAAGATGGTTTTTACAAGAACGTGTTCCACGCGATTTGGTTGACAAAGCCCTTTTAGCTGCTAATCAGTCACCATCAGCATGTAATCGACAACCTTTTGAATACCGAATTATTGATGATCCTGAATTACTTAAGGAAGTGGTTAATATTCCAATGGGCATTAAAGGATATCAACACAATGTGCCAATGCTAATCGTAACTATAGGAAATTTAGATGCTTACTTTAATGAACGTGATCGTCATGTCATTTATATTGACGCTTCATTAGCAAATATGAGTCTCATCTTAGCGTTGGAAACATTGAAGTTAAGTTCATGCTCCATTAATTGGCCGGATATAGAGCATTTGGAAGAGAAAATGTCAAAGAGCCTCAAGCTGAAGCCTCATCAAAGACCAATTATGTGTATGGCCGTTGGATATCCAGATCCTGAAGGTATGGTGGCGTATTCCGAAAAAATGAATTTAGATAGTTTGAGAAAATTTAATTAATAAAAAATGGTAATTCAGATTGATGGTACAAATACGTTGAATAAGGGAGCAGAATTAATGCTCTATTCAATATTAGCACAGATAGAAAAGGTTTATCCGCAGGCAGAAATAGTTTACAATGCTTACGATAGTGGATATAAAGATTTAGATGTTAACCAAAGAGTTACTGGATACCTTAGGTTGAGATTTGGTATTACCCCAAGTGTAATTCTATCTAAATTCAAGTTACCTAATAGTTATTTTACCACTATGCATCCATCAAATAGAGTGGATATACTTCTTGATGGAAGCGGTTTCAAGTATGGAGATCAATGGAACAGGGATAGTAAATATGTAGATGTGTTTGAGTCTTACATGAAGAATATGAAAAAGGCTAATACTAGAATAATCTTTCTTCCTCAAGCGCTTGGGCCATTTAGAACTCCCAATGGAAAGCGGGTTGCTAGTATAATTGAAAAATATGCAGATCTTGTAATTGCAAGAGAAGATGTTTCTTATAAGTATTTTTTAGAAGTTAATCCTCAATCGAATAAAACGATTGTTTCGACCGATTTTACAAATCTCCTAAGTGGAACTGTACCAGCAAATGTCGATGTTAAGGGCAAAGTGTGCATTATTCCAAACAAGAAAATGGTCACCCACGGAGGGTTGAAGCCTGGAGCATATTTAGATTGTGTGATGAATGTTATTCAATCTGTTGAAAAATGTGGGTATGAAGCTTTTTTACTTAATCATGAAGGAGAAGGCGACCTCGAAATATGTAGGCAGATAAATAGTAAGCTGGCCCATGAAATTCCCATTATTTCTGGTTTAAATGCTAAAGAAATAAAGGGTGTTATTGGACAATCGTATGCCGTTTTTTCTTCTAGATTTCATGGTGTTGCGAGTGCATTAAGCCAATCCATTCCTTGTATAGCTACAAGTTGGAGTCATAAGTATCAGCTGCTTTTCGAAGATTATGGGTTAGAAAACCAAGTTCTAGATGTTGGCACTACATCCGAAGTGATTCTAGATAGAATGCGTTCATTCTTAGACTCAGAGAACAATGGGAATGTAAAACAAAAATTGCAATCTAAGCAATCAGAATTAAAACAAGCGTCTGCTACAATGTGGGATAAGGTTTGGGCAGTTAAGTAGGATTATATGATTAATATTTCTATTGTAATACCTCATAAAAACTCCTTCCAGCTTCTTGAAAGACTTTTGGCGTCTATACCTCAGCTTGAAGATATTCAAATTGTTGTAGTTGACAATAGCGAAGTTCGCATTCCGAAAAATAGTTTTGAAGGTAGGGGGTGCGTAGAGATATTATATTCAGATCCGAAGTTAGGTGCAGGTCACGCGAGAAACGTAGGTTTAAATTCTGCAGTTGGTAAATGGATCGTATTTGCCGATGCTGATGATTTTTTTCTGCCTGAGGCCTTTGATACACTTCATAGATTCCATAATAGCGAAGCAGATGTAATATATTTCCAGAGTAAATCAACACATTCTGATAGTGGAGTGGTGGCTAATCGGGCAGACAATTATAATGAGTTAGTGAATGATTATTTAGAAAATAAATCCAAACATCACGAGATGAAACTCAGGCTAATGCACTTCGTGCCTTGGGGGAAAATGATTGCTAAAGATTTGATCGACCGGAATAACATACGTTTTGACGAAGTGCCAGCAAGTAATGATATGATGTTTTCAGGGCTGACGGGCTATTTTGCAACCAAAGTTGAAGCATCTTACGATTGCCTCTATAATGTCACGGTAACCAAAGGGAGTCTTACAAGTAGTTATGATCAAAATAGAAATAGAAGTCGATTCTCTGTTGCCGTTCGGTACAATGCCTTTTTGCAAAACCGAGATTTGTCGAAATATCAAATTTCTTTAATTATCTATCTGAAAAGAGCCGCAAAATACGGCTTGAGGGAGTTGATTGAATTTAGAAGGATACATAAAAAGCATGGATCAGGAGGCGTATGGAATATTTTATATGTCTGGCTAGAAAATAGGTTTGTATCGAAGGGATGATTGCAATAATAATATATACAGTATATCTTGTCAGTTTGGTACTGGGAGCTTTGTGGATAAAGCGTACGTATCATGATCCGACCAAACGATACACTTCGTACGTCGTTCTGTCACTGATAGTATGTGTATTTTCTATTTTAAATGGCTCAAGATTTAAAGTTGGAATAGACTACGAAGCTTATATGCTCGAGTATCAGCATATTATGAAAACTGGAGTAGGATCCCTGAGTGATGGGGATAGATGGGAATATTTCTATGCTTTAATTACTAATACATTTGCAGACTACCAATTTCACTTTTCTTCATTGTTTATTGCTACTTCGTTTTTTCAGATAATTTTCTTTTTTGGTGGGCATCTGAATAAGCGTTTGTTATTCCTGCTACCCTTATCTTCTTTCTTTCTAGTCACGTATTTACTTGGGACCATGAATAACGTCATGCGGCAATACATAGCATTCATGATTATTTTCTATGGTACGACATTTATCTTTAAAAGATCTGTTATACGTTACGCTTTAACTATTTTTTTAGCAAGCCTTTTTCACAAAAGTGCGATAGTGTTACTCCCTTTTTATTACCTAGTTAATAGAGATAATATTTTCAAAGGGAGGGTAATGCAATATATCTTAATAGGCATTTCCTTCATACTGGGTAAAATATTACTTAGTTATCTTTGGAATACATTTTCAAGTGTTTTTATGTCTCTGGGGTATTCTGCCTATGATCTTAGTGACGGTCGGGGCGAAACTCAAATAGCTCAGAATACAGGGCTTGGTACACTTCTAAGTTGGATTATGATCTTCATGATAGTGTACTACTATCCATATTTGTCTCGAATATTTAAAGCTACTGGATTTCAGATATACTACAATCTTTTTTTTATCGGAGTTTTGTTAAGACCTATTTTTGGTTCTTTTATGGTAATGAATCGAATAAACGTATACTTCTATTCTTTTAGATTTATCATTGCTGCCTATCTATGTTATTATCTATTTTATATATCTAGTAAGTTTTCTGATAAGGTTGTAGGATTTGTTTTTGTTTCTATAGCTCTACTTATATTCTACTATGAAATTTTCACAGGTGCCAATGGAATGACGCCCTTTAATTTTTATTGGAGTTAATCCAGATTTTAAATGGCAATAAATGTAATAAGTAGGAAAGTGAAATGAGCTCGAAGGATGAAAAATTATATAAGTATTAGCTAGTAACCTATGAAAAAAATCGCAATTGTTTATCATTATGTAGCATTATATCGCTTGCCTATTTTCCAAGAGTTGATGGCCTTAGATTCTGATTTAAGTTTGACTATATTATCTGGCGTTACTAGCGAAATTAATATTAAAAAAGTTGATCCATCCCTTTCAAAAAAGCCAATTTATGAAGGAGGACTAAGATGGGAAATACTTAAAAACTATTGGTTGTTCAGGAAAAAGTTGCTATGGCAAAGCGATTTAGTACGACATGTTTTAAAGTCTAGTTCAGATACTTATATTTTTCTCGGATCACCATATTTTATTTCTACATGGGTAGCCGCAGCTCTCGCAAGATTGAAGGGTAAACAAGTTTATTTTTGGATGCATGGTGTTTATAGAGAAAAGATAACAGCATTTGATAGAGTAAAGCTATTTGCTTTCTATAAGCTTGCTCACGGTTTTTTTCTTTATGGAAATAGATCGGCTAAAACGTTATTAAAGTATAATGTAACTACGGGTGATAACATTCACGTGATTTATAATTCACTGAATTACAGTGAAAGTCTCAACTTACGCCTGCCCTATGATAAGCAAAGAGTTGAATTGTTTAGAAGCACTCATTTCGGAAATGTTGATGTACCGATTGTTGTTTTTATAGGAAGACTTAATAAGATTAAGCGGTTAAATATGCTTATCCAAGTTCAATCTCTTTTGAAGTCAAAATATAATACAGCCTTTTTTAATTTGTTGATCATTGGTGACGGTGAAGAAAAACAGAATTTAGAAACTCAAACGACAACACTTGGCTTGGGTAATACGGTTAAGTTTTTAGGAGCGATCTATGATGAAGCTGAGAACGCTACATACCTAGCAAACTCTGACCTCTGCGTAACGCCTGGCGAAGTGGGACTTACAGCGATACATTCGTTATCTTATGGTACGCCAGTGATTTCACATGATAATTTGAACGTTCAAATGCCTGAGGTCGAGGCGATAATTCAAGGTGAGACTGGAAGTCTTTACAAATATGAATCACTGGAAAGCCTAGCAGAGGAAATCGAAACTTGGTTAATAAAGAATCCTTTTAAAAGCCAGTCGCTGGTCAGCACTTGTTATAATGTCATCGATACCAAGTATAATCCGATTAATCAAGCAGCAATTTTTAGAAATGTTCTAAAAAAATAAATGAAGATGAAAATTATTGAAATACTTAAACAGAGCGACGACATAGCATTACTTTATAGGTCTTTAAAACGCTTGAAGTCAAAATATTGGTATGGATTAAAAAAGGTTCATTCAACATTTAATATAGGTGGCAAATGTAAGATTAGTCCAGATCTGGTAGCTGAGGAATATGTTTATGTAGGAGAAAATGCAAAGATATATCCAGGAGTGTCCATAGGAAGATACAGTATGTTGGCGCCAAACGTACAAATTATTGGAGGAGACCATAATTTCGAGCAAGTTGGGGTACCAATGACATTTTCAGGGAGACCGTCTTTAGCCAAAACATCAATAGGTCGCGATGTTTGGATAGGCACTAATAGTATCATTATGACCGGTGTCTCAATCGGTGATGGTAGTGTTGTTGCCGCTGGATCGGTAGTTACTAAAGATGTTCCACCATTTCAGATCGTAGGCGGAGTTCCTGCAAGGATAATTAGAAGAAGATTTATGAGCGGTTCTGATGAGAAAAAACACATAGAGATGTTGTACGGAGAAGTCCTAAGTAATGTAAGAAATAAACCGATTAAATTGTAATGGTCTCAAACGAATCTAAAGTTAAACTCAATAACTTCAAATCTGATGAAGGATTAGATCGAGGTGCAAATTTCTTCAAAGAGATTGTGTGGTATTTTGTGAAAGTTGTTTTTTTCTTGTCAGCTATTCCATATCCAAATGCTTTAAAGTGTTGGCTGCTTCGACTATTCGGAGGAACGGTTGGTTATGGTGTTATCATAAAGCCGAGAGTGAATATTCACTTCCCATGGAAGCTTAGTATAGGCAATCATGTTTGGATCGGAGAAGAGGTTTTTATCTTAAACTTTGAAAGATGTACTATTGGTAATAATGTTTGTATCAGTCAGCGTGCTTTTCTATGTGGTGGTAATCATGACTTTAGACAAACGGAAATGCCTTACCGTAATGGGGTCATTACTCTGGAAGATGGCTGTTGGGTTGGTGCAAGTTGCTTTCTCGGTCCTAATGTGATTGTAGGAATTGATACGATTATTACAGCAGGTTCTATACTCACGAAGAGCACCTGTGCAAATGGGTTGTATAGAGGGAATCCAGCAGAACTTGTCGGGCAACGTTGGAAACCAGCAACACATTAACAATAAAAATAAGATGAAAATACTATTATACGGTATAAATTATTCACCAGAATTGACTGGTATCGGAAAGTACACAGGAGAAATGACGGAATGGTTAGCGGCTAAAGGTCATGAAGTACACGTCATTACCGCAATGCCCTACTATCCAGAATGGTCGGTTCATGCTGCGTATAAAGGGAAAGCGTGGCATACGGAGCAAATAAATGGAGTATATGTACATCGGACCCCCTTGTATGTGCCAAAAGATGTTGGTGCTGCAAAAAGAATAGTCCATGAATTTTCATTCCTTCTATCAAGTGGTGCACATTGGTTTAAATTACTTTTTACAAAGCGGTTTGACGTTGTTTTTAGTATTGCGCCCCCATTTCATTTAGCCATAGCTCCGTGGATTTATTGTTGGTTTAAAAAAACAGTTTGGATCAATCACATTCAAGATTTGCAAGTAGACGCTGCAAAGGATCTAGGGATGATTAAAAATAAAGCGCTACTAAACATCATGTTCAAGATGGAAGCTTTCTTTTTAAACCGATCGACTCGCGTAGCAACGATCAGTGAAGGAATGCAAAAGAAAATATTGGCTAAAAAAATTGAAGCCAAGCGGTTGTTATTTTTTCCGAATTGGGTAGATAGCAAAGTTGTATATCCTTTGAGTCGGGAGCTATCGATGCGCCAAGAGCTTGGTTTCACAGATACCGATAAAATTGTTCTTTATAGTGGGAATTTGGGTGAAAAGCAAGGTCTAGATGCAATCATACAAGTCGCATCACAACTGCGTACAAACAATCAAATAAAATTTGTAATCTGCGGTTCTGGTGGTGCCAAACAAAAGTTAGTGGATATGTCCAAAGAGCTCGTGTTGGATAATGTGTTCTTTTTTGGCTTGCAACCCTACGAAAAATTAGCTTCATTGTTAGCAATGGCCGACTTGCACTTGGTACTGCAGAAAGCTTCGGCTGCGGATCTGGTGATGCCAAGCAAACTCACTGGAATATTGGCTGCTGGTGGTTGTGCATTAATTACTGCAGAACCAGGTACAACACTTTATGATGTGGTGGACCAATATGAAATGGGTTTTTTAGTTCAACCAGAAAATGTTGAACGGCTTACTGAAACCATTCATGTCGCTTTAAGTCAGGATAATGCATTGATCAAAGAAAATGCGCGCCGCTATTCAGAGCAGTACTTGGAGAAAGACAAGATATTAACTGATTTTGAAGAAGAACTAAAACATCTAGTGAACCTAAAGAATTAAATATGCATTACTTGAGGGACAAATCAGACGAAAAAATTGTAAATAGACTATACATTTATCTTTTATTAGTTTCGTTAGCTTTTTACGGCTTCGAGGTACGATCACAAGAGGTAAGTGACAGCGTGAGAGTTCAGAAGTTTCGATCAAATATCGGGTTAAGCGCTAATGTAACAGATCGAAATGCAACACCGCTATGGATGAGAAGCAATCAGTATGGTAGTATTCCTCTAACCGGGTTGTCTACATCGGTGTATGGTAATGTTACTAAAAACTATGAGTACTCTACATCCGAACGATTGGTAGATTGGTCTGGTGTTGTTGATTTCAGATTAAACGTAGGGAATCGTGTGGAGTTTATACCCGTGGAAGCGTATTTTAAAGGTCGTCTGAGTATCTTTGAGCTTAAAGTAGGACGAAGTCGTGATCGTGAAGGCTTAGTAGATTCTTTGCTTTCTTCTGGATCATTTACGCTTTCGGGTAACGCATTAGGTGTGCCCAATGTGCGCATTGGTATCCCAGATTATTGGTCAATTCCTTACACTGGTACATGGTTAGCTTTAAAGGGAAATGCTAGTTACGGATGGATGGGTAATGTAGGAATCAGATATGGAGAAAATAGTGGCGATCGTGTCCCTACGAACTTCCATCACTTGTCTTTCTATGGTAGAGTAGGTAAGCCAGATGCCCGATGGAGACTTTATGGTGCGATACACCACGATGTGATTTGGGGATCCGATCAAGATATTTTTGGAGATCAATATGATCTTAGTTGGTTACGCGAGTTTTGGCATGTTGTTACGGGTCGAAGCCATGTCCCTCCAGCTGGATATGAGGGACAAGTAGATATTTCCAAGGTAGGAAATCACTTAGGGTCGATAGATCTAAAGTTTCAATATGATTTCTCAAATGTACAGCTCGATGTTTATCGTCAGTTTTTCTATGAAAAGGGAGCTATAGCTCATTTTGCCAATTTAAGAGATGGGCTCACGGGTGTCGCTATAAGTAATCGCGCGCAAAGAAATTCAGTTTTCCATTGGAAAAAAATATTAGCTGAAGTTTTCTATTCAAAAAATCAAGCAGGAGATTATGGCGCTCGCTGGACGCCCTCTGGTCCAGAATATTATTATAACCATGCTGTATATCCGGAAGGTTTTTCTTACCGTGGACTGGGGCTTGGTACGCCATTAATCATTCCAGCGAAAGATGCTCGTGAAGGTCAAGTGAATCATCCGTCTAACTATTTTATCAGTAATAGGGTGGTAGCAGGACATGTGGGTGCCGAACTATTGTTTTATGATTGGAACATTATAGCAAAAGGTACATTTGCTAGACATTACGGTGATTTTCGCACTAGCGGACCAGATACACAATGGTTTAATGGTAAACGTATTCCGCAAAATTTTTCAGCCGGATTGTTTACTCCTGTAAATCATTTCTCTGCGTATATAGAGGGCCAACGAAATCTTCGGAATAACATAGTGATCAGTGGTGTTGTCGCATGTGATTATGGGAAGATGCTAAATAATAGTCTTGGAATCATGTTAAAAGTAAATAAATTCTTCTAAATCATTTTTTGTAATACTATTTCTAAACAATAATATGACTAGCATAAAAAAAATAACCTGTATCGGAGCCGGCTATGTTGGCGGACCAACTATGTCTGTGATTGCACAGAAAAATCCGAACGTAGAAATCACCGTGGTCGATTTAAATGAGCAAAGAATTGCCGCATGGAATGATGCAGATCTTTCTAAACTGCCGGTGTATGAGCCAGGCTTGGATGCTGTAGTTGGTGAAGCTCGTGGCCGAAACCTTTTCTTCTCCACCGATGTGGATAAAGCCATTGACGAGGCAGATATGATCTTTATCTCGGTGAACACGCCCACCAAAACTTATGGAAAAGGGAAAGGACAGGCGGCGGACCTAAAGTTTATTGAATTATGCGCCCGTCAGATTGCGGCAGTAGCTAAGTCAGACAAAATCGTAGTAGAGAAATCAACGCTTCCAGTTCGTACGGCAGAGGCACTAAAAAGTATTTTGGATCACACGGGTAATGGTGTAAACTTCCATATTCTTTCCAATCCTGAGTTCTTAGCAGAAGGTACAGCAGTGACCGATTTGCACAATCCAGACCGTGTACTCATAGGTGGTGAAGATGCCGAAGCAATAGAAGCTTTAGTACAGGTGTATGAAGCTTGGGTGCCAAGAGAACGGATCCTAACCACCAATCTTTGGTCTTCGGAGCTATCTAAATTGGTGGCTAATGCATTCTTGGCGCAACGTGTTTCCAGTATCAATGCTATCTCCGAATTGTGTGAGGTAACCGGTGCTAATGTCGATGAAGTAGCTCATGCCATTGGTAAGGATAGCCGTATTGGTAGCAAGTTTTTAAAAGCATCGGTAGGATTTGGAGGTTCCTGTTTCCAGAAAGATATTCTAAATCTGGTGTACATCGCTCGCTCTTATCACTTAAACGAAGTGGCTGATTATTGGGAACAAGTGATTTTGTTAAATGATCATCAAAAAACACGTTTTGCTGAGCGAATCATCAAAACCATGTACAACACGGTTAACGGTAAGCAAATCGCTTTCTTGGGTTGGGCATTCAAAAAGGATACCAATGATACGCGCGAATCGGCAGCGATTTATGTCGCAGATCATCTGTTGGATGAGGAGGCAAATATCATCGTGTACGATCCAAAAGTATCTGCTGAGCAAATCTACCGCGACTTGGATTATCTAGGCACACGGTCCTCGGAGGAAAACCGTCGTTTGGTAACTGTGGTGAATACAGCGGAAGAAGCTGTAAATGGCGCACATGCCGTGGCTGTATTGACAGAGTGGGATGAGTTTAAGCAATACGATTGGGCGAAAATCAAAGAAAATATGAAGCGTCCAGCATTCCTGTTCGATGGCCGGAAACTACTAGACGGAGCGGAGCTAGAAAAATTAGGCTTTTCGTATTATGCCATCGGAGAAGGATAAGGCAAGGAGAAATACCATAACTTTACGAACAGATCATTATTTACAACCAAACTTAGTCATCAAGCAGTGAGCAATATCATCCACGTAATTCTGACAGGCGGCGTAGGAAGTCGACTGTGGCCATTATCTCGAAAAAGCAATCCAAAGCAATATTTAAAACTATTTAAAGAAGGTTCGCTCTTCGCCATGACCGTCATGCGCAACCAAACGCTGTGCGACCAAGTGACCGTGGTGGGCAACTGCGACAACCATCAACTTAGTCAAGAAGTAATGGATGCACAAGATATCGCCTATACCGATATTATTGAAGCGACGCCTCGTAACACGGCTGCCGCTATTGCCTTCGCTGCTTTCGCCGCAAATCCAGATGATATTCTGATTGTAACACCATCCGACCATGTGATCGTGGGTGAAGAAGCCTATAGCCAAGCGATGCAAGCTGGGATAGCCAAAGCGCAACAAGGCTATATTGTGACCTTTGGTATTAAACCAGTACGTCCAGAAACAGGCTACGGCTATATTGAATTTCAAGAGGATCAAGTGCTTTCCTTCCGCGAGAAACCCAATCAAGATACCGCCGAAGATTTTATCGAAAGAGGAAATTTCCTTTGGAACTCAGGTATGTTTTGCTTCCGAGCAGATACGCTATTACACGAGTTGCAGCAGTTTGAGCCGCAGGTATATGCCACCGCATTAGCCACTTGGAAAAGTCAGAAGGAAGGACATTTGGATGAAGCTTTGTCGAAGAAAATACCATCCATTAGTATTGACTACGCCGTAATGGAGCGCTCCAAGAAAATCCGCGTAGTGGCGACCGAATTTGCTTGGTCGGACCTCGGATCGTTTGAATCTCTCTACGATTACTTAGTGCAAACCGGGCATCCAGTGGATGAAAACGGTAATATGGTGTTGGGGTCAGATTTGTACACGGCCTTTGTTGGCCTGAAAAATACCATTGTGGTATCTACGCCAGATGCCATGCTATTTGTTCAAAAGGAAAAATCCCAGGATGTCAAAAAAGTATATAACACCTTGGAAAAGCATCAATCCAAATTGATCGATTAGTACAAACTTAACTAAGGCGAATATTCTATTCTTAAAAAGCGTATCTTCGATTCATCAATATTTGATGGATCGATGGATACGTTTAAAAAGACACACTACTTTACTAAAGGATTATCGCTTTTTCTCTTCTTTGCCGGGCTGACACAATTTGCTGTTGGGCAGATTACCTATCAACCCTATTCCTATCAACGATACCAATACTATCAGAAGGAACTGTACAACGATACCATTTTCGGACACACCGCTGTAAAACCTTTGGTGAAACAATCACTCGGCTATTCTGACGATCCTCTGCGCCCCGCAGATACATCAAAAAATTGGTTTTTGAGGAAAGTATTTGATGAGCATCTGGTGCAGATTGTAAAGGATGATCATACCTTTTATCTTGATTTTTTGCCGGATTTAATAGTCGGTACGCAGCGTGGTACCAATCAAAAAAACTTGTGGACCAATACGCGTGGCGCACAGGCCGGACTGACCGTAGGGGAGAAGTTCTCCCTGTATGTCAATTTCTTCGAAAACCAAGCACGTTTCCCAACGCATATTGACAATAGCGCCATGCGTATTGGCGGTATACCAGGGCAGGGTTTTTCTAAGAATGTCCCGACTAGTGAGTTTGATTGGATGAATACCACGGTGAATATGACTTACGAGGTCGATACTGCATTTCGTGTAACCTTGGCGTATGACAAATTGCATATTGGCGATGGCTATCGCTCCATGTTGGTGTCCGAAAGTCCGTACAACTTTGCGCATGCTCATTTTTCTGGAAAGGTAAAACGCTTCCAATACAATAGTATCTGGGGAACGATGTTGGATCGCTTCAATCCACGTGTTTACGGTGGTGATCAAGCTTTTACGACACGTTTGGGAGAAGGTGTAAAATATGCGGCTTTTCAATACGTGGATTACCTCGCTGCCGATAACCTCACGGTTGGCGCCTTTCATTCCTTGATCTGGGCGCAGGACAATACCGCAGGTGAATCGGGAGCAAATGGCGGATTAGGTTTGAATGTCAAATACCGACCCATTCCGAAGTGGGTGGTCTATGGACAATTATTTGCTGATCAGCTTTCAAAATTTGGCTTCAACAAAGATAAGGATCGTCGTACCTCTTACCAGTTTGGTGTGAAAACCCATGATCTTTTCAACGTAGATCGGTTGAACGCCACAGTTGAATACAACCAAGCGGCGCCACATACATATCAGAATGCCAATAACCGCATCAATTACAGTAATAATGGCGAGTCATTGGCACATCCAAATGGCGCGAACTTCCGAGAAATATTAGGAATACTAACTTATCGTTGGAAACGTTTTGATCTTTATGGACAAAGCATGTATGCTCGTTACGGGGTAGATCCTACAACGGCCACCAATGTCGGTCAAGACGTACTTCGCTCTGGAAATCCTTCCATGGGCTATCGGATCGGACAAGGTGATTTGCGCAACCTATTTTACAATGAGATCCGAGCAGCGTACATTATCAATCCACGATATAACCTACGAGCAGAAGTAGGCTTTATCAACAGAATTCAAGATGCACCAAATACGTTAGGAAAAACTACGGCTAATATCTTTACTATCGGTTTGCGATCTACCTTCCGTACCTTCCAGACCGAATACTAGGTCATCAGCATAGATGCTAAAAGCAACAGCGCCTGATAATCTAGATTATCAGGCGCTGTGCGTATAGTTGGTCTATCTCAGATAGGTTTATTTCATTTCGTTGAGTATAACCGTGCCATCGTGCTTTTTATCTACGATCAGCGCAATGCTGGAGCGTGTGGTATCTGGCTGTGATGAGCCACTCACCCAACGGTATGAGAACACTACTTCATCAGGCTCAGAATCGCGTAAGCTAATCGGTTGCACAGTCGTGCGCAATGCTGCATCTGGCGCTAAAACGGCGATGACGTAGTTTTTGGAGAAATCAATCTCATGTGCTTTCTTGTCTTCTTCGGTGCAGTAAAAGATGCGGTCGAATTCTTCTTTGGTTTCTATTTTTGGATTAGAGGGTACCTCCTGAATAGTGTGTTTTACCAAGAAGTGATCGGCTACCTTGTAGTCGATATGCATATTGTCATCTCCAGTAGTTGGTTCCTCCAAAGCAGGATCAACCGCTTGCTCATGGGCATTTTGTGGACCACTATTGCAAGCACTCATTAAAAATACGGCCGCACCCGCGACCCAAACTAAGTTGGCTATCTTTTTCATGTCTTTTCTGTTTTGTATATTGATAAGAACCAGAACGATAGCGTATTGTTTGGGAAAGATCTGATTGGTGAACACGGAAACGGAAAAATCGCGATGGAAAATCTGGAGAGTAGGGATATCAAAAAGCTTCTGAGAGAGCGTATTGGAAGAAATACTTAATAGTCAGATTTCAGATGTCTAGGATTGCTGACGACCTTACTGAAATAAGATCCCTTCTGAAAGTTTATTTTCAGAAGGGATCTAAAAAATTGTAATCAATATTGTTTAATATTCTGAAAATAGACTCTTTTATCCAGTTGCGATAGATAATTTGGAGGTGTTATGATCTAATAATGTTGGATTGAGAATCTTACACGTTTTCAATAAATCGCGAACAGGATACTTCGCTACCACTTGCTCCATAGCTGCTAGATGGCGTTCGTGGTGCAAATCGGTTCCTACAAAATCATACATCCCAGATTTAATGAGTGTTAAAGCGATGGCTTTGACAGATTCTCCGTAATAACGACTGATGGACAATAAATTTAATTGTAAGAGACAGCCCGCGTCCTTAATCTGCTTGTACATCTTAAAATCCATATGATAATAATTGTACCGTTCTGGATGAGCCAAGATCGGTTTGTAGCCGAGATTGCGAATCTGTTGTATTGTATGAAACAAAGACCGCGACTCTGACAGATAAGACATTTCAATGAGCACATATCCGCCCGGCATAACACACAGAGAATCGTCGGTTATCATTTTATGAATACCATCATCGATCATATGCTCTGCAGCAGCTTGAATCTGAATATTTTTATTTTCTTTTTTGACGGCTAATTGTAATTCTTCAAAAGCGCGATTAATGGTGGATTTGTTATTAGGGTGTACCCCATCCATAATATGGGGTGTACAAATGAAGTTATTCAAGCCCATGTTCTGTAATCCATCGATAAGCCGAATGGATTGGGAGGCTGATTTGCTACCATCATCGATCCCTGGGAGGAGATGATTATGCATATCTACTTCGAGAAAAGCCAATTTCCCGATGACCTTCACGTTCCCTTTTTCTTGATTACGACCTAAAAATTTTGAAAAAAAACCCATATCTAAATTATATCCAACCTTTAATCTTCCAATGAATGTTTGATTGTATCATAATCGTATTAACGAACATAAATGAATCTACGCTACAATATGGAAAGATTTATCTCATCTCAGCGACATTATCATTCCCAACAAAATTCTGTTAGGAGAGAAATGTATGCAAATATAAAAATAATCTCAACATTATCTTATTGCGAAAAAAAATTAATTTTCGTAATTAAACCTATGTCTGTATCGTGTTCGTTATTACCTCTTTAAGTAAACTTTGACTAAGCCCAGAATAGATGGTTTAAGCATGTGTTCTAAGGTGAGGTAAATTTACATGCAAGATGGATAACAATAGATCTATTTATTAGCGACCTTGATAGACTGGTTTTGCCATAGTAACGCTACAAAGTTATGAGATGATACAGATTGAAATTTATACTCAATTCATATAACAGCAGAAAGTATGTACATGTTTAGAAAATTTTTACGAAAAAAGCTGGTATCCGATGTAAGGATACCAGCTCTGAAGAACATTTAATGAAACGATTTTATCCGGTTTTATTGATAGATGTGGTATTGGATTACTCGGATGAAATTGGCATTTTGCCAACCTAATACGCGTACACGCGTGTGACGTGCTCTTACCGGAGCATAAAAACGTATAAATTGATTGTTCGCGTTGGAAACGGTGGATATTCCTTGGGAATCCCACGTTATGCCATCCAGACTGGTAAATGTTTCTACTTGTGTAATGCGATAATTGTTGGCGCTCACCATCCTAATGCCCTGTATGCCCTCTTTGATGCTCCCCATATTGACATCAATATCACATTGTGCAGCTGGTGCTAAAGTCCAATGCTGCGTAGTAGAGGTATTGAACATCCACGCAACTTGGCCTGCAGTTGGTGCTGGCGAAACTTGAGCTGTCCAACCAGCACGATCCGTAATCAAAGTGCCTGGAACGGAAGTTGGACTATCATACACATTCGTACGACGCGTTTGTATGCGCAAAAATACCGTGCTAAGATTCTCACTAATAGCTGCATCAACTGCGCCAGAGATTGCCATGATTTTTAGCGGAATCAAATAGGAAGATTCTGTTAACGCGGCAATATCACGCACCTTTATAGATATCGAATCAGTAGATAAGGTAGCTCCAGACGGAATGGTTAAATCGCCATTGTCGATTTCCAGTAAATTGGCAGGTACTGCTTTGTAAGCCGTTTGCTGCTGCGCATTATAGCTGTCTAGTAAGCTCGGATCTAATGCTAATGTGACCCGTGTCGAATTCGATACTGGCATAGTTGCTCTCACGGGGATTTTGATGGCGACATCATCTCCCATATTACCTATCGGCGTATGGATCACATTAAAATTAACTTCGTTAACATAGCTAGAGCGTGTGTTGACAAATATTCTGTTTACCTCGTCACCGGTCACATCAAAATGCTCTTTTTCTGAGCAGGAGAATTGGACAAGCAATGCCATACCCAACAATCCTTTTATCATAATCTTTTTCATAGCATGCTTAAATTATTGTGTGCATTTATTCTTCTCATCCAATAGCCAACGGACTGCGCCGCGTTTGTCGAAGGCATTCAATACGCCGTTTCCAGCATTATCGCGTACGGTTTTCGACCAATCAATATCATAGCCTTTACCAGTTGCATCGTGGAAAATATAACCATCCATCTCGTTGAACTTCCAATACGCGACCAGCGCATCAGATGTAGGGTCTACGCCGCAGATACCGTTTTGTATTTCGCCAGCCGTCAAGGCTTTGTTCCATACGCGAACTTCTGCCATGCGCCCGTTAAAATACTGCATGGAAGGATAGTTTGCCCAAGACATGCCCAACTCCAAACGTTGGAAAGTGACATTTCCAGATCCTGCCATCTCTGAATCCTTCACGCCATCCACATACATCGTAAACCGTGTACCGTCGTACGCAAGAGAGATCGTGTACCATTGTCCCGTATTAAATCGTGTTTTGGAAATCAAACTACCTCCTGGATTTACCCATTGTAGGGAGTTGATCGCTTGTCCATTTTCCCCGAAACGGAGCATGTTAGAGCGTTGTTCATCTTTGGAGGTAAACGACATCAACCTACTGATAGGCTCTGGTGTGGTATGCCAGTCATTGATGAAGCAGCGTACTTCGTACGTGTACTTATCTAAGTTTACCGCCTTGCTATCTTCAAAAATATAATTGCTGTAGAGTGCAGTATTGTTCATATCTAGCGAGTAGAAATTGGATACGCGCGAGATCCGCAAGTAAATGGTGCGTGCGCTTTCTAATACTTGCATATTGCCGCCAGATACCTGCGTAATAGACATGGGAATTACATAAGTACGTCCATCGATAAATTCGTCGGTAGATACCACGCGAACTTGCACGCCGGTGGATGAAGCGCTACCTGCTTTGATGACGCCACTCGAGCCTTCAACAACTACCGAACCGTTTGGCACAGCGTAGAAATTCGTGTTGTTTTCCGTGTTATACGCATCCAATTTGGATTGGTCATAAGCGAAGTTGATGGTTACATCTTCGTCTACTTTTCCGGTGGCACTAGCGGTGACGTTGTAGGTAGATGGCGTATTTTCTACGACGAAGCGAACCATGGGATTTACTTCCGTTCCGGTCATTAATATTGCCTCTTTGTCGTAATCAAATCGATCACCTTCGTTGCACGACATCAAGCCGCTGCACAGAAATAGAAAGAGACACAATTGGCCTATTATTCTTGTTGATTTTTTCATTTTTCAAATATTTTAATTATCACTGTTGATGTCTGCCTAGCGACGACCAACAGTGCTGCTCTATAGCTCCAAAAATCTAGTGTACTGCTGGGTTCGCGATCTGTATCGCTCTTCGCATATTGTAATATGGGATGCCCGCTGTATTATAATAATCACGATCAAAGTAGAAAGCACCAAATCCCGCTTTGCGACCTTGCGTTGGATTCCAGCGTGCCATTCCTTCTAAAGAATACATGGTGGTACCATTCGTCGTTAGTCGATTACCATTGGCTTCGATAAACGGCGAACCACCGTTTTCATAGAAACTACCTAAGTTTTCTGTTACGATAAACTTGCTTGGCGGCGCCCAGCTAATGTTGTTATAATAACCTTGCAAGCGCGCTGCAGAATGTTCCGTAAAACCTTGTGTATAGGCTTGGCGGATGAAGTAATCGACATACGGTTCTGTTTCCGCTGGCGGATACTGCGAATAGAAGTCTACAATCAGCAATTTGTCTGGATACTTGCCCTTCGGGCCAAAAAATTGACTAATGTATTTGACCATGATGGTGAAGTTATCGCCTTGTAACCAATCGCCTTCGGGCTCATAATCCAGATCGACTCCATCGAGATTGTAATCGAGTACATCATCGACTAACTGTTGTGCGTAGACGTGTACGCCTTCCTCTGTTTTGTTTTCGCGAAGATCGTAATCCCGACCATCTTTTAGTTTGATCACTTTGTTCATCCGCACGATGGTTGGTACTACGAAGCGTGTACCCAAGTTTTCGCGTACATATTGTAGATCTTCATACGCAATGGGTGCATACAGATGGCTATTTGGGTCGTTGCTTGGAATACCGCCCCATAGCGAGCAGATATCCAAACTGTCCGGAATGCCACGAATGCGCTCGCCCCAAGAGGCTGGATCTTTAAAGCCTGTTACGCCCTCAATAGGTGCATAGGCAGCGTACCAACCAAAGGATATCTGATGATCCGTTTTCTTAAATGCACGTACATTTGCAAAATATTGCGCGTCGTAGGTTTTCACTTTCTGTATCTCTAGGTTTTCAATATCCGTATCACAACTACTCATGACTAGGAGTAGCGCAAAAAGGCTGGCAATGCTTGTTTTTAGTATATGTTTCATCACAGAATTTTTTAATCTATCGATTACTATTTTTTGTCCCACCATAGTTTGGTTCCTCCATTATCCTGTCCTTGCAATTTGGCTACGCCACTTAATACACCAGCTCGGTTGTTGTTGTACTCGGCTTGCGGATAGGGGATACGTCTTACCTGTACCTCTCTATTGATCGACGGGCTATTGTTCACGACCACAGGGATCAATCGTGGATAACCTGTTCGGCGAAATTCTGCCCAACCTTCTGGTCCATCGGGGTACATCGCCAACCATTTTTGCGTAATAATTCTTTCCAGATTGCGTTCAAAAGAATCGGTATCTGCCCACGCGACCGTAATCGTACTTGGTGCTGCCGCGTGATAGGCCGAACCTTCGGCATAATCCGTGAAAGCGATCGGTTGCAAGGTGCTATTGCTCGTATACGCAGCAGCACCTGTCGCGGAGTTTTCTTCAAATGAAGCGCTGATGCCACTTTCGTAAAAGGCTTTGGCTCCGCCGCCGACATTCCATCCACGTAGCGCGGCTTCGGCACGTAAGAAATGAGATTCTGCTGCCGTCATCCATACAATTTCTGTCGTGCCATTGTCTACATTCAAATTGGAAATGCGTGGACTCACATAAGGGGCCCATACCGAGGTAACAATACCTAAACGAACACCGTGGTAATTGCCATCATTAGCCGGGCGGAAATAACGAGCGCGGCGCGGATCTTGATATCCATTCATGTACGCATCCATCGTGGCGCCCATGCGCACCTCGCCTGCATTGAAGTTGTAAGCAATCTCAAACAGTGGATGATAATACACTAGATTGGACGAATGCTTAAGCGAGGTTTTCTCGGCAGCTTGAGCAACAAATCCAAAAGGATTGGCGGCGGCGGCTTCCGCTTGGGTTTTGGCCATCGCGGGATCGGCATATACCACGCGCATGGCTAACCTTAGTCGTAGCGTATTCGCAAATTTGATCCACTTCTGTACATCGCCACCATAGATAAGATCGTAGGTAGTCAATAGATTGGTATTTGGATTTGCTTGTGCAAAATTGGTCAAGACGGTAATCGATTGATCGAGTTCCTCGAAAAACTTGGCATAAATATCGGCTAAAGCATCATACTCGTTGGTGAGATTACCGCTACCATATTTTATGTAAGGTAACGGTCCGTAGGTATCCGCCAAACGGTGCATTCCTTGCACTTTGATGACCGTCGCTAATGCGGCCACCTCAGGCAAATTTTGCTCTTCAGCATTTCTTACAATCGCTTGCCATGCGGGCATAATGGAGGAAAAACCAGAACGGAAAGTCGTTTCCAACCAATTGGTGATAAAGTAGTAGGTACCATTGTGTACACCACCATACCAACTTCCGGTAGGAGCGAGATAGCCAGAGTACAAGTCGCTCGTCAATCCTTGTGCCACCTGATAATCGGAATCGGCATTAGACCCATCTTTAAACAAAACGACGTTTCGCTGCATCTGTGTAAAGAAAGCACCTGTTTTCAGGTTGTCTCTCGTCATCATGTCCTCCGTCGCCTCATGCGGGTTGGTATTGTACTCTTCAAAGTTCTTGGTACAAGAGCTATGCAGCCCAAGTACAAGCGCTGCCAGGGCAAATCCTGCTCTAGGCATGGTCATAAATATATTTTTGGTCATAGCTGATGTCTTATAATTGTAAACGAAGAGAAAATCCTATACTGCGCAAACTCGGCGACATGAAATAGTCTATACCTTGAAAGTAGGTGCCGGTGTTTGCCGTCAATTCTGGATCGTAAGGTGCTTTATTATATAAGAAGAATAGGTTCTTTCCGATTACCGAAACGTTTGCCCCTTTGACACCGCGCATCCATTTGGCCACGGGCAGATCATATCCAAGACTTACTTCGCCCAATCTTACGTTGGTTGCGCTGTATACATACATGGAGCCGATACCGCCAGAAGATCCGCCGCCGACTACGTCGTAATAAGGTTTGGTAGGAATCGGACGGCCATTGACCATAACTCCGCCAGCATCACGTGCATCTGCAGTCGCTTGCGAAGCGCCAAATGCATCTAATACGGCTTGCGTATTAGAAACCACTACACCACCAACGCGTGCGTTGAACAAAAATCCAAAACGAATGCCGTGATAATGAAAATCATTACCCCACCCAAGATTATACTTCGGTGCACTGTTTCCTGCAAAAGCATATTCATTGGTTTCTGCAACCACCACTTGATCGGTTGGGTGCACATAAATGGCACCATGCTCATCTACACGCAAAGTGTTGACATAGATGTCACCCATTCGGCCGCCTTCTTTCAAGATCATCTTGTAGCTGCCCGTGCCGGTCATATCCAACTCAGTCAAGGAAATTTGATCGCCGGTGATCGGATTCGTCCAGTTGGGAAGCAGTTCTACAATCTTGTTGCGGTTGAGTGAGTAGGTCACATAAGTATTCCAAGAAGCACTACCAATCGGCTGATGATAGCGCGCTGTCAGCTCAATACCTTTGTTGTCCACCTGGCCGGCATTCACCACGACGCTGGTATATCCTGACGAAGCGGAAAGCGTTGGCTCGAAAAATTGATTAAATGTGCTAGATTGATACAATGTCGCATCCAATGTTAAGCGATTTCTGAAAAATGTCGCATTCAAACCAGCCTCTAAAGAACGGGTACGTTCTGGCTTCAAATCGGTGTTTGGCATCCGCGTTTGTGTTTGTGGATATCCTTTGGATAGACCGTAAGTCGGAATCGTTAAGAACGGCTCGGGCTCATTACCCACTTCCGAATAGGACCCGCGCACTTTCAAATACGAAAGGTAACGATCGGAAGGCATTGGGAATAGATCGGTAATCACCGCTGATACGCCGACCGACGGATAGAAGAATGATTTTGTTTGCGATAAGGCTAAGGTAGAAGGCCAATCATTACGACCAGTCAAATCCAAGAACAAACGATCTTTGTACCCCAGTTGTGCACTGGCAAATACCGCTTGCTTGTTGCGGCGGTAGCCTGTCTGTGCTGCTTCGGCCGTCGCGTTATTGACGTTGCCGTAAGAGAATAGATTGGGCACACCGTGCAGTTTGCCACCGTACATGTTTTGTTCGTATTGGATATCTTCTACGTTGGCACCCACTAAAGCGACCACACGCAATTCATCATCCATAAATTGCTTATTCATGTTGGCAATAAACTCACCGTACACTTGCTGTGTTTGTGCTTCATTGAGGGAGTAAAATCCATTTTCTGAGGCAAATAACATGTTGGTTGAGGCGTGGAATTTACGCTCGAAACGGTCATTGCTACGATCCATCTTCACACGACCAGTTAGGTTGATCCAGTCCGATAGGTTATATCGTAATGATGCATTGGTCATGTAACGCTGTTTCTGATTAGGGAACAGGGCGCGTTGCGTAATCCAGTACGGATTCTGTAATGAAAGGCCTTGATCGCCATACGGCCAGAACTGTGTTTTGAAGTTACGCGAAGCATCGTACCGCTCAAATAGCGCGGTCTTGCTAAAGTCATCGCCTGCCGGGAATAAGTAAATCGGTACGAGCGGATTGAAATAAAGACCTTGCGCCGTCATGTTTTGCTCGTTCACATTGGCATGCATAAAGCCTAGATCCAACACCAGCTTCTCATCGAAGAAGTTGGTGGTATTTCTGACAGAGAAGTTATAACGCTTATAGTCGTTATTGTTGATGATGCCATTGGCATTGACCAAACCACCGGATACGTAAGTTTGGCTACGGCTTGTTCCCGTCGAAAGACTGATAGCATTGGTGGTATTGAAACCTGTCTGGAAGAAATCTCTCGCATCATAATCTGATGGCGCATTGAGTTTCTCGCCCCAGCTGTAATAACTTCCCGGCTCGGTAGGGCCGTAGCTGTTTTGCAATTTTGGAAGGATCAATGGCTGTGAGAAAACGGTCTGATTCGAAAGGCTGATGGAGGTTTGATCTTTCAATCCGCCTCGCGTAGTCACTAATACCACACCATTTGCGGCAGCGCTACCATACAACGCTGCTGCTGCCGGTCCACTTAACACCGAAAGGCTCTGAATGTCTTCTGGATTTAAATTCGAAATTCCATCTCCCGTTTGTCCTGCGCCAGCAAAAATGCCGTCTGGTTGCTCCGAGGATAAATTAGGCATTGGTATACCATCGATCACATACAAGGCATTGTTATTTCCAGAAATAGATTTTGCTCCGCGCATCACTACTCTGGAAGCGCCGCCCACACCAGACGAAGAAGCGTTGATCGTCACTCCGGCCACACGACCGTTTAAATTGTTGACAAAATTGGGGTCTGGAATGCGCGTTACCTGATCAGCTTCGATCTGTTGTACATTGTAGGTCAGCGATCGGCTTTGGCGTTTAATGCCTAAGGCCGTAACCACGACATCTTCAATGTCGGATACCTGACCTTGTAAGGTGATTTCCAAGAAGTCTTGGTTGGCCGCAAAAGTCACATCGGTGGCGCCGAGTCCTGTGTAGGAAACGTTGACGGTCTGGCTGCCCGTTGGCGCGGCGATGCGAAATACACCGCGTTGATCGGTTTGTGTCGTGGCTGATGTGCCGCGCAGGGTGATTGTTGCGCCGGGAACGAAAGCACCGCTCGCATCTTTCACGACGCCAGAAAGCGTTCGCTGCTGACTATTGCGTGTGGTATTGGCTTTAAGTAATAAAATGTGGTTTCCGCTCATGCGGGATTCCAAACCATGATTTTGTAAAACACGCTTGAGGGCATCTTTAACGGTGATTTTCGATGAGCTCAAGGTGACCTTCTGGGCAATGTCGACCTCGTCGGCATCAAAAAGGAAGGAATACGTCGTTTGCCGTTTGATCTCGGCAATCAGACTGGACAAAGGTTGGTTGCGAATGTCTAGCGCGACGGTAGCATCTTGTGAATATCCAGATGCCGAAACGGCCATAACACCCACAAACATCAATAGTGAGGTTAATTTCATAATTTTCAAGGTTCTACGATGTGTTTTTAAGAGGCAAAACAAGCCGCCGCAGTGTATTTTTTTATACATTTGCTATTGATTGAGGTTAATACAATGATGTGTTGCTCCAATTCGAATCGGAGGGTGCTGCAATATCTTCCGATTCTCTTTTTTACTTGTTTTTTGTTTACTAGGTTATCATAATTTTTATCGGTTTAAAACGTGTATAATTTTGGTTTGTAGGGTTATTTAATGGTAACGATGCGTCCGCGGACATCATATCGGAATTGGCCTAATTCGGCAATCACATCCAAAATATCTACGAGGCTTTCATTGTTTTCGAAGTCACCTGTGAACTTTCTAGAAGCCAGCTTAGGATTATTTACTTTTATTTCCACATCAAAAAGACGTTCTAACTCGTCGGTGATCTCCGCAAATTTTTTGTTCTTGAATATGAATTTTGCATCGCGCCAACCATATTCATATGCTGTCGCATCTTGTGTCCGTGTAAATTGGTTTCTTTGTATGTCGTACACCACGGTTTGATTGGGTTTCATGCTGAGCTTTTTGCCATTCGTACTGAATAAATCTACAGCGCCTTCCACGAGTGCGATGCGCACTTCGCGGCGGCTAGGGCGGTTGGCTACGTGAAAGGAAGTACCCAGTACTTTTACTTTCACCGCTGCGGTTTCTACAATGAAGGGACGATTAGCATCTTTCGCCACATCGAAAAAGGCTTCTCCGGTTATTTCTACCCTACGCTCGCCTACACCAAAGTCTGGTTGTATGTGTAAAGTAGATTCGGCATTGAGCCACACCGATGTGCCATCGGGCAAGGTCGTTTGTGTTTTAGAACCTTTGGCTACAGTAATGGTGGATGGATAAGCCGTGGAGGAATGTCCTGATTGCCGCGCAACAAGCAAACCGAGAAAAAAGCACACAATCAGTGACGCGGCTGCGCCAATATAAGGTAGCGCCCGACGAAGAGGCAGATACCGTTTTAGAGCTGTTGCGGTAACGAATGTTTGATATGCTTCTTTAGTAGCTGCATCGTCTTTACCGTATGGCACAAAATCCATGGCAGTATACAGTGCGACGGTTTGCTCGTAAAATTCGGCATGCGCTGCAGATTGTGGTAGCCACTGTTGTAGCTCCTCGACTTTCTGTTCGGAAGCGTTGCCGCTCAATACATCATAAATGAGCGTAGACCAATATGCTTGTTCAGTTTTTGTCATTGATTTAGGGGTCGGTAATACGACGGTTAATTACTAGTAAGACAACCGGAAGTAAAGAGAGGGTAAACGGAATGTTAACTTTTTTTAAAGATATTCTTGGAGACTATTTCTTAGGTATGCAAGCGCTTGTTTCACGTGATATTTGACAACATCTATAGAAACGTTTAACTCATGAGCTATTTCGACATATTTTTTGTCGCTAAACCTACTTAGCGTAAATACTTCTCTCGTCAAGGCAGGAAGCAGCTCAATCGCCGCAGCAATCTTTAAATCTAACTCGGTGGCCAAGATCTTACTAATCGTATTGTCTCCGGAGGCTGGATCTGAATCTTCGAGAGATATGTTTTGGAATCGCTGATTGATCTTGCTTCTTCTATTTTCTTGTTTAATGTGGTTTAGGCAGCGGTTACGAATTGATCGAAGCAGATAAGGCCGGAGCGCTTGAATTTCGGTTAAGCTAGTGCGATTTTGCCATAAGTTCAAGAAAACGTCGTTTACGATAGCTTGGGCGCTATATTCGTCGTTAATGATCCGATCAGCATATATACATAGCGGATAATAGTGCGCTTCATACAATTCCTTGTAAGCCCGATTATCACCCGCAGCAAGTCCCGCCAATAATTCCCAGTCCGACATATCAGCGCAGAATTATAATAGGAGCCATATCGGTGTGGTAAAGCACGCTTATCATGGATAGAAAGTATCGTTGGTATAGGTTATATATAAAAGCTAAATTACTGATATTTGAAATATATGCAATAGGAAAATTTTTAAGCACGCACATATTGCTTCTAGATTAAAACTAGTGAACGAGCTAGCTGTTATAAATACGCCGATCTGATCGGTTATCCATTACATCCGTGTTCAATTAATTTATGCTTACACATGCTATGAACAGATACTACGCTGTCGTCTTTTTTCTTTTCGTCTTTTGCCACAGCGCATCCGCGCAGTTTAACAGCCTTCCCTTTGAGTGGAATGTGCATGTCGGCGCAAGCCACTTTAGTGCTCCGTCTTTCAATCGCGCACTGGAAGATCAAGATCTGAGTGGTATCTCGCCAGTAGGCGTCAATGTCGCCTTGGGCATCGGTTATCGATTGGGTAAGGTGCTCGTAGGTGGTAATGTTTCGCGGATGTATGGTGTGGGTCGAGATAGTAAATTTGGCGCAACAACACCAACCGTTTTTATCGCTACCAATATGCTGCACATCAATCGCTGGGTGGTGGTACCCTCGCTGGGTGTTGGTGCACAATTTGCCTCTGCGCTCCTTGATAAAGATAATATAGCGGGTAGTTTTGATGACTATTTGACCAGAGAGTCCAATCAAACACACTTTAGTCACACCACACCGGTGGTAGATCTCGGCATTACCTTCAAAACGTATGATCTCTTTACAGCAACGTATCGTACAAAATTCAAAATGGGCTACCAGACTGGTCTCAGTCGCCAACCTTGGAAAGTGGGTAGCACCGAACTCATGAATGCCCCACGCGATCGTACCGGTACAGTCTATCTACAAGTAAGTATGGGAATCGGCCGGTAGTGTATTGGACGAAACTGAAAGAATCGTAAAAACGCTGCTGGCGATCAGGTGAAATAAGATCGACAGCAGCGTTGCTACATGATATTAGAAACGAATATTCAACCCGAATAAGAAGTTGGTTGTCGCTTGTGGGAAGTAGAAATTATAAAAATTATGCGTACCTGTTGGGTCAATAGATCCCCAGGTGTAGCCATTGGTAGCAAACTTGGCATTCAGCACATTGTTGACTGCTAAATTCAGATCCACGCGCTCCAATCCCCAAGCAGATAGCGTATATACCGCACGAAGATTATTGACAAAAGAAGGATCAATACTTCTGTCCAAGGAGGACGTATTATCTAAATACATGCGCGATACATATTTACTCGTCAGGCTCAAGGCCAAAGGTTCCAATGGGCGGTAGGTAAAATCATTGGATAAAACCGTACTCGGCGACAGCGCAATGTTTGTTTTGTCATACGTATTCACCTGCTCCCCGGCTAACTCCCAAGCTGCATCATAGATCGGGATGTATTCCACGAAATTGCGAATTTTATTGGCGCTCAGCGCTGCAGTAGCTCTCCATTCGAACTGTGGAGAGATTATCCAAGCGCCATCGAATTCCACACCGGTACGATAGCTATCTGGAACATTCTGCCGGATAGATCCACCTACATCATTCAAAGCACCTGTCGAGATCAATTGATCTTTATAGATCATGGCGTAGGCATTCACCCCCAAATTAAACTTCCCTTGGCGCAAGCGATAGCCCACTTCCACATTATGCATGCGCTCTGGTCTTGGGAATTCGTTGAGTGGATTTTCTGCATAATCTTTGCGCACCGGCTCCTTGCTCGCGTACGCATACGAGCCATAGATGTTCGCTGACTGGTTGATAAAATACGTAGCCCCGGCCTTTGGATTAAAGAAATTCAAGTTATCTCGGAAATTCAGGTATACCGCACGCTGGTCAGGTCCTTCTGCGCGGTAGTTGATGTTGCGGTATTGTAGATCTACATTGAACAACCAATCCTCTTTCTGATAATCTGCTTTACCATAGATGTTGAAATCAGTTTTTTTGGCGTCGTTGAAGTAATAGCGATCGCCTAGATTTCCAGTAGACGCATACTGTGCCCAAATGACTTCACCATAATGATCGCCAATATATTCATTGTATGCGCCGCCTACTGTAAATCGTAAGTTGTTGGATGCTTTGTAGTTGGCGGCGTAGGTCACCCCGTAGAAATGATTGTCCAACCAGCGTTGGCGAACCAGATCTGTCCGAGAGATCGTGTCGGTGCCGTGGATAACGTTTGGAAGATTGTACCCAGAAAGACGATCATCTGCCCGGAATTCCTCAAAATAACCTGCTCCGCGTGTGTAGTGCAAGGCACTTTGCAAACTCAATTTCTGACTAGGCGTGTAGGTATATTGCAAATGTGCGTGCGTCTGCTGGTAATTATCCGTCTGCCCGTCGTAAGTATAGAAATTGTAGCGGCGGTCAGCATTTAATAAGCGCTCGCGTTCTGGTCCATCATACAATTCCATCGCATCGGCATAGGCTGGCAGTTGCTCCCGATTACCGGTGAGCAAAGGCTCCGGTGTGCCGTACCAAGATTGATAGGTTGTTTGCTTGCCCGAAAACAAGGTCGCTTTCAAGGTATGCTTTTGTGTGTACAATCCACCATCCAGATAGAAAGATTGCATATTGGCCGAGGCGCGCTCTACATACCCATCCGTAGCAATGCGAGACAAGCGTGCGTTGAAAGCATATTTATCTTTTAATAAACCCGATCCTACTTTCACCGTGTTTTTCCAGGAGTTGAATGATCCGTAGGAATTGTTCAACACGGCGTAGGGCTGTGTTTCCAATACATCGGTCTGAATATTGACCGAAGCACCAAAAGCACCGGCACCATTGGTAGACGTACCAATACCGCGTTGCACTTGTATACTTTCTACAGAAGAGGCAAAGTCGGGTAGATTCACAAAAAAAGAACCCATGCTTTCGGCGTCGTTCAGCGGAATCCCGTTTAAAGTGATGTTAATACGCTCATTATCCGATCCGCGAATACGCATGCTCGTATAGCCAATGCCGGCGCCTGCATCCGAACTAACGACCACGCCAGGAGTTTGATCTAATAGAAATGGAATATCTTGTCCCAAATTTGTTTTGCGTAGCTCCTCTTTGCCGATGTTGCGAAATGTGGTCGCACTGTTTTCCCGCGCTCTGGTGGATTGGACGAATACTTCGCCCGTCTGGCGTATCGCAGGTCTTAAAGTGATTTGTACGGTAGATTGTCCTGCCGGAATGGGTTGTGATACCGCTTCGTATCCTACATAACTGACCTTTACTGATGTTGACGCTGCGCGCGTGGTGAATAGTGCAGTACCACGCGAACTGGTCGTTTGTGTTACATTGCCCATAATTACTGTGGCTCCACTAATAGGTTGAGATTGCTCATCGACCACCAGAACAGTAAATTTTTCTTGTGCGAATGCCACACAGGCCATTAGGCAAAGCGCCCATAAAGCAAAATAGTGCTTCATCATGTTAATTTGTTTTTTTAATCGTTAAACGGAGTGCTGCAAGGGGTTTACAACACTTTCTATTTAACTTCCCTCCCTACGCCGGCATTATCCGGATCAGGTATGTTCCCGCTTATGTGAAACTGGGTATAATCTCAGCCTGTATTTGTGTTACTAAAAACAAGGCACCCCTAATCGATGGCGCAAAGCTAAATTTTTCCTGTAGAATATAAAAGCCTAAATTTCAGAAGTAGCAAATTTTTGAGCACCGTTAATTTTTAAATTCGCTCAGTTTTCTTTACGTTTGATTACAAGGGTGGAGGGTTATTTCTTCACATAAACTCATTTTTGCGCTAGATGATAACTTACTATACTGCGGATTACATTATTCCCGTCACTTCTCCAGTCATAAAAGGAGGAGTTGTTGCTTTGGATGAAAAGGGCCTCATTATCGGGGTTTACCACCCTGCCGATCCACAACTTCAAGATAAAGAATTGACCCGCTATGAGGGTGTTTTGATACCCGGGTTTGTAAACGGGCATTGCCATCTTGAACTTTCTCATATGAGAGGCAAAGTGCCTCTGGGTACTGGATTACCTAAGTTCCTGAGCACGGTGATGTCGGAGCGAGGCGCTTCGCAAGAGGATATTATGCAAGCTATGATCGAAGCAGATCAGGACATGTATGCCAAGGGAATACAAGTAGTTGGCGATCATGTGAATACTCCTGTTTCAGCGACCGTGAAAGCGAAAAGTCCGATCCTATACCATACGTTTGTAGAATTGATGGGTTTTGATCCGGCGGTAGCCGATGAGCGAGTAGATCAAGCAAGAGATACGGAATACGAATTCGAACCGCAGCGCACTTCGATCACGCCGCACGCCGCCTATTCCTGCTCCAAAAAATTGTTGCGATCGCTTTCCAGTAAGGTGGATGCAAATAATATATTCAGTATCCATAATCAGGAAAGTGACGAAGAAAATAAGTTTTTTCGTTACAAACAAGGTGCATTTCTAGATTTCTATAAAGAAAATAACATATCTCACGAACACGTCATGCCCAATGGCAAGAATGCTTTGCAAAATAGCATCCAATTCTTGCCGGAGGAGAATCGGGTGCTATTGATACATAATACCTATACCGCCCCAAAAGATATGGATTATGTGACTCGAATCGGAAGGGATGTATACTACTGTGTATGCCCAAAGGCCAATTTATATATAGAAGGTCGCTTGCCAAAAATACAAAGCTTCGTACTCAGCAAGCAGAGGATTATGATTGGTACAGATAGTTTGGCCTCTAATGATACATTGGATATTTTAGAAGAATTGAAAACCATTCATCGGGAGTTTACAGACTTGTCTTTGGAAACCACCATCGCTTGGGCCACGATCAACGGCGCCATGGCGCTTCGCTTGGAGGATAAGTATGGTTCTTTAGAAGTTGGTAAATCTCCTGGATTACTTCTAATTAAGGATTTGGATAGTTTGTCACTCACCGAACAATCAGAAGTACAACGGATTGTTTAATCTTTTTTCGAAATAACTGCGATACCTTTATCGGGTTGCAAAATGAATGGGATTAAATTGAAAATGTCCCCCTATATTTGTAATCATGAAACAGTGGAATATCACCGTAACGGGTAAAGTACAAGGCGTGCATTTTCGGGCATCTACCAAAGCCGTTGCAGATCAATTAGGCGTCAAAGGTTATGTCGTCAACCAAGCCGATGGTTCTGTGTTTCTGGAGGCCGTGGGGGATGATTTTGCCCTAGAAAGCATGAAAGAATGGTGCTGGGAAGGGCCAGATTATGCGGCGGTAGAAGATGTACAGATCGTGGAAGTCGAACCAAAGGCATGCCACAATTTTGAAGTATTCAAAAAACAGCGCTAGGTGGCAGGTATCAAACGGCTCTTGACGGACACAATTATCTATGGTTTTAGCACCATTGTCTCCCGTCTGGTCAATGCTCTCTTGACCCCCATCTTTGTTAATAGGCTTAATGGGCCAGCCGCATTTGGTGTTTATACCAACTTGTACGCATGGATGTCCATGTTCAATGCGCTTCTGGCCTTCGGTATGGAAACGACCTTTTTCAGATATTTGCAAAAAGTGAAACCTGAAGAAAAGGGAAAGGTGTTTGATCATGCTTTTTTTGTGACTTTGTTAACCTCCTTGTTCTTAGGGATTACCATTTATCTAACGAAAGATAATATCGCGATTTGGTTCAATGAGGGGGGAGAATCCGCAGATTATAGTACCTACATTCAATTGTTTTTGGGTATTCTAATTGCCGATGCACTTGCCGTTGTTCCGTTCGCGAAGCTACGTGCCGAAGGTAAGGCCATGCGATACGGTGCGCTGAAGATTCTAAATATCACTGTTAATATCGGTGCTAATCTACTTTTTCTGTTCTTCTTTCCGCAGCTTATTGCAGATAGCGATTTCTGGCGGATGTTTTTCGCAGGCTGGTTTCAGGCAGACTGGGTGTTAGGCAATATCTTTTTAGCCAATCTCATCGCCAGTATGTCCACATTGCTATTACTACTGCCTCAAATTTTCAGTCTTCGGTTGCGACTTGATAAATCACTTATTAAAAGTATGCTGTGGTACAGCTTTCCGATCTTAATAGCCAATATCTCTTTTATTATCAACGAACATTTGGATAAGATGATGTTTCCCCATCTTTTTGAGGGCGCATCGGGTAAAGTCGATTTGGGGATTTATGGTGCTGTGTCGAAGATCGCCGTTTTTATCAGTCTTTTTGTAACCGCATTCCGTTTGGGAGCCGAACCCTTCTTCTTCTCCTACGCCAAAAATGAAAATGCCAAGAAAACGTACGCCAACATCATGCTTTATTTCGTTGTATTTATGGTGGTGGGTATGCTGGCTATGTGTGCTAATCTAGATTGGGTAAAGTACTACCTAAGTGCGAAAGACCCTATCAAGCAGGCGCAATACTGGTCAGGGCTTTTTATTGTGCCTGTTTTGATGTTTAACTACGTTTTATTAGGCATCTACATGAACCTTTCTATCTGGTACAAGCTCACCGATCAGACACGGTATGGTCTATATATATCGGTGATTGGAGCTATCGTCACTATCGTGCTGAACATTATTTTCATACCACGTTATTCTTATGTGGGAGCAGCCTTAAGTACAACTGTGACCTATCTATGTATGATTTCGTTGTCTTATTTCTGGGGGCAGAAAAACTATCCCATTCCCTACACGGTTGGTAAGATTTCTTTATATTTACTAAGTGCTATTATATTGTCTGCGATTATGCAAGGGCCATTAAATAGCAATTTTTGGTGGTGTAATGTGTTGCTGCTGTTATATATCGCTGTGGTAGCGATTAGCGAAAAGGCCATGATTATGCGCCTCTGGAAAGGAGCTGTTAAAGCCTCCAGTCAGCCATCGAAGTAATCTCTGAAATTTAAACCCAATCGCATGCCCATCGAGCCGCAAGATATACGTGTGGATAAACCTATTCGTAAGAAGAGATTTTACGAGCTGCTCTATGTGCAGGTACTATTTGCGATAGCGGCAGGTGTGCTCTTAGGTCATTTTTATCCTAATGTCGGCGAATCCTTAAAGCCCTTAGGTGATGGCTTTATCCAGCTCATTAAGATGATTATTGCGCCAGTAATTTTTATCACCGTGACATTGGGCATCGCCTCGATGAATGACATGAAGAAGGTTGGCCGTGTGGCCGGGAAATCATTCATTTATTTCCTTACTTTTTCTACGCTTGCACTCATCATCGGACTCATCGTGAGCAACCTCGTTCAGCCGGGCAACGGCTTGCATATTGATCCCGAAAGTTTGGATGTGGATAGCGTTTCGGAATATGTGGCTGGCGCCAAGGAATCTTCCTTGGTCAAGTTCGTCATGAACATCATTCCTCAAACTTTGGTTAGTCCACTCACCGGTACGAATATTTTACAAGTGCTGTTTACCGCTATTATTTTTGGAATCGGCATCGCTACGACCATCGATAAGAGTAAGCCGGTGTACGATTTTCTACAGGCACTTTCTTTCCCGATCTTTAAAGTGGTCAGCATGTTGATGAAACTGGCTCCAGTGGGTGCTTTTGGCGCGATGGCTTTCACCGTCGGCAAGTACGGTTTGAGTGCGATGTCCAACCTCCTGTTTTTGGTGCTCACATTTTATCTGACGGCTTTCTTCTTTATCGCAGTGGTTTTAGGAGCGGTAGCGCGATACAATGGTTTTAACATTTTTAAACTGTTGCGGTATTTGAAAGATGAATTGCTGTTAGTGTTAGCCACTAGTTCCTCCGAATCAGCTTTGCCCAGCTTGATGCAGAAGATGGAAAAGGCAGGATGTGCAAAACCCGTTGTCGGGCTTGTTGTGCCGACTGGTTATTCCTTCAATCTGGATGGCACGAATATCTATATGACCTTAGCCGCGTTATTTATTGCGCAAGCTTGTGACATCGAGCTAGGGTTGGATCAGCAAATTATTTTGCTCTTGGTCGCGATGCTCAGTTCCAAAGGTGCGGCTGGAGTGTCTGGAGCTGGATTTATTACCTTGGCAGCTACGCTTGCCGTCGTGCCCGAAGTTCCTGTTGCGGGTATGACTTTGATCTTAGGCGTGGATAAATTTATGTCCGAATGCCGTGCGCTGACCAATTTGGTGGGCAATGCAGTCGCAACGGTTGTTGTAGCGCGCTGGGAAAAGCAATTGGATTCTCAGCAGTTGCATGACGCATTGGATGGGGTGAATACCGAAAGGCTAACCTAAGCCTTATGCAAAGCATTATAATTTTCTCATAAAGTTAAGAAACGTTAACATTTTACGGTAAATACGCGCTTAACATAGCTGAAACGATTGATTGGCTATTCTAGCCTATTCTATTTTACCTAAAAGGCATCATTTTTGATTCTTGTGTCAGCATAGTGGCAGAATCAAACCCGTTTATATGTATTTAATATTCCTCATTATTGGGGTTATCATAACGTTTATCTTAAGTGTCCTCAGCGGTGGAGGAGCCAGTTTGTTAGTCATGCCGATCATCGCAGCATTTATCGGTGTGCAAGGTGTAGCGCCGATCATGACGATCGGAATCGCTTGTAGCAGCGTTTCTAAAACATTTTTCTTCTGGAAAGATATCGATTGGCATTTATTTAAATGGCTTTTTCCTTCTACTGTTATCGGGTCGGTGATTGGGGCGCGCCTGTTGGCCGAAGTGCCCACAGATCTGCTACAGGTTATCATCGGGCTGTTTCTGGTCTCTACTGTCGTGCAATTCAAAGCGCCAGAAAAAACGGAAGTAGAAAATAAAAAATCGATCAAAGCCTGGCATTTTGCGCCCATGGGATTGGTTGTTTCCTTTCTTTCGGGATTGATTGGTGGCGTAGGTCCGTTGATGAATTCGGCATACCTCAAGTACGGCATGTCCAAAGAAGCACTGTTAGGAACCCGTTCTGCTAACGCGATATTATTACACGTTACTAAAATCATCAGCTATGCTGCCTTAGGGCTCATTAATGGTGAAATTGTGAAATACGGATTGATCGTTGGTGCGGCCTCCATGGTTGGCGTCTACTTCGGGCGCAAGCTTTTAGGACGCATTTCCGAATACATGTTTCGCATGATCGTGGTGTCTAGTATGGTCCTGAGTGGTATCTATATGTTGATTAAAAACAAAGAATACATCCTTTCGTATTTGTCGGATGTATCCATTTAATTGGAATGAAGTATGCTTATGAGCATTACAAGATCATAAGCAGGATATATGACTATGAAAAATTAAAAAGTTAGATAGGTGCTATCTGCGATTGCTATATACATTATGCATGCAGCACATTCAGATAGTGCATAAGGCCGTTAAAAGACAAAATTATATATATGAAACTGTCCATTTCTAAAGGGGTTCATTTGGTAGAGCCGGGAGATTTCGAGCCGGCGGATCACTGGTATCCACGCGCGTTGAACTCCAACCTACACCCATTGGTGTCTTATTTTTTAAATCTAAACAATCATCAGCTAGTGGAGCGCTATGTGCGCTTAAATCCGCATGTGCAAAGTGAAGCATTAGAGAAGGTGATTAATTACACGCCTAAGTATTTCAAATGGGCGGGTACCGACTTGATGCACGTGGTGAATAGCAAGGGCCAGAAAAAGCTCGTAGTTATCGAAACCAACTCTTGCCCATCGGGTCAGAAATCGATGCCATTGCCAGAGTTTGATCCAGAAAGTGGGGGCTATTACAAATTGATGAACGATACGTTCAAGCCGATTGTCGATGCACACGAAGAGACGGGCGCACTCGCGCTGATCTACGATAAGAATCCGATGGAAAATGTGGGCTATGCTTCGGCGATTGCCGATGTGTTTGGTGAGCCCGTGTATTTGGCAGAATATAAATCAAGCGATACGGAATCTGTGAAGTTTGAGAACGGTAAACTGCATATCCAAGATGAGCAAGGCAATTGGGTGCCAATTAGAGCGGCGTTTCGCTATGTTACGCAGCATCCTTGGGATCGCATTCCGGAGAAATCCAAAACCTTGCTATTGAATCCTATCGAAGCTTGTTTGGCCGGAGGCCGAAACAAAAGTGCCGCTTACAAAGCGTATGCAGATTTCAACCAAGAATTTAAGAAGGATGGATTGGAGATTTACGTGCCCAAAACTTTCTTAGATGTATCACTGGGTGAATTGGCTTCGTACTACGATCAACTGGAAGGAAGCATGGTCATAAAAGTTCCGGATAGCAATGCAGGACAAGGTGTGTACACGGTGACTTCGCAAGCGGAGTTTGATAAAGCGTACCAAGCGCTATCGGTCAATCCAGATGATAAATACCTCATTCAGGAATTAATTTTCAGCAATGCAAACGAAAAGTTCGAAAATGCCTTTTACCATATAGGTACCTTGCCAGATACCAAGAACCGAAGCTTTGCCTTCGACGCACGGATGATGGTGCATGCTACAGATAAAGGGATGAGGCCATTAGCCATTTATTCTCGTAAATCTAAGTATCCACTTAATCAACCTTTGCCAGAAGGGCTGGACTCTTGGGAAGTGTATGGTACTAATCTGTCGGTCAAGAATACCGACGGCTGGTCTTACGACGACGTGCGCCTGATCTTGTTCGATATTAAAAATTTCGGTATATTAGGTCTTGGTCTGGATGAGTTGATTGAAGGTTTTGTGCAAAGTTGTATGGCCGTTTATACGATAGATCAACAAGCTAAAAGAATGTTTGATTAAACAAGAGAAAGATATGAACAATGTATTGGTTATAGAGGATGATTTGATGTTTTGTAAGCTTGTAAGTAATTACTTGAACAAAAACGGGCATCAAGCATCGCAGGCTACAGATGGTGCTTCTGCGAAGGAGCAATTACAACGAACGGAATTTGATGTAGCACTGGTGGATTACCGTTTGCCAGATACGAACGGCGTCGATCTGGTACGTTGGATCAAAGAAAATACACAGGTAAGCAAAGTGATTGTGATGAGCCGCATGCTCGATGAGCAATTGCGAGAAGAAGCGCAGTCTTTGGGCGTCACTACTTTCCTTAACAAACCTTTCAATCCCTCAGAGCTACTGGAACTTCTGAAATAGAAATATTCTCATTTCATGTTAATCGCATGGCGCTAGCAGTGCCATGCGATTACTATATGGCTACATAAATTTGCTCGTCCGTGAATTCATTAAAAAGCAAGATATTCTTCATTCTTATGCTGTCGGCACTCTGTATCGGCGGGATAGGCTTTTATTCGATCAATAACCTGTTTGAACTCACGGATCGTGTAGCGCAATTGTCCAATCCGAATAAGAAATGGGAGCTTTTTCGACAGATCACGTCTGATTTACATCGCCTCAATGATGTATTTTACACGCAAAGTCTACACCCTGCGGAAGATTTCGACAGCCAGCACGTGCTGCTGATCGATTCTATCGGAGATAATATACGCCAATTACGGTCACTTTATTCAAGTGAGCTAGACTCGGCGGATATTCGAGGTTTAGACTCGATTCCGGTGGTCTTAGAACAGATAAAGAATGAGTTTCGCGTGCTGAAATCCATGCGTAGTGAAAAACAGTTGGAGGTTCTCGATAACTTAGAGGAGGATCTATTAGCGAAGCTGGATACCTTTAGTTCTAGTGATTCGCTCAATATTGTGGATCGTATCTCGCTAGAAATCCGCAGGCGAAATATCCCAGATAGTATGTTTTTCCAGCAGGAAGCCACTGGTGATAAAAAGAGAGGCTTCTTCCAGAGGTTATTTTCAAAATCAAAGCCAGCACGGTCAGAACCGAAGGTGCTGCAGCAAACCTATAAAACCATCTCGGATACGGTTGTGCACACGGTGACAGATACCGTCGTGGTCGAACGTGTCGATCTGCCACCCACAGAAGATCGGGTGACCGAGGTTATAAAAGATGCTTTCACGAATTATTATACGGATGAGCTGGAGCTCATGGAGCGAATTAATCAAAATGAGGTTAAGCTTTATCAGAAAAGTGCTCGTATCACGATGGATCTCGAGCAGATCTTAAATGATTTGCGTTTTCAGGAGAATAATCAGACGATGGAGCAGGCGCGTCGCACGGCCGCATTCTCCAAGAATTTCCAGCATACCATCATCGTTGTCATTGTTTCATTTGCGGTGTTGAGTTTCTTACTGGTATTCCTGGTAGGCCGAGATATCAATAAGAACAAGGAATATCAGGAACAGATATTGAATAATGAAGAGAAGGCCAAGCGAGAAGTAATTGCGAAGCAACAGTTTTTGACGACGATGAGTCACGAGCTACGGACACCGCTTACATCGATCATTGGCTACGCCGAATTGCTTGACGCGTCGGATACCAAGGCGCGCTCCATCAAGTCATCTTCGCTGCACCTGCTCAACGTAGCCAACGAAATCTTGGATAGTGCCAAGATCGAGTCGGGCATCATTGAGATCTCGGATAACGTGTTTGATCTGACCGAGCTGCTGCAACAAATCAAAGATAATACGGTCAATATGATTGCAGATGCTAAATTGGAAGCGCAGTACATCCTGCCGCAAGAACCATTCTACGTAGCGTCAGATCCCTACCGTATTCAGCAGATCATTTATAACCTAATCCACAATGCGATTAAGTTTAGCTATAAGGGTTTTGTCAAACTAACTGCCGGTGTAGTAGAGACAGATGGAATTTACGAAGTGAATATCGATGTGGCCGACTCGGGCATCGGGATTCAGGAATCTAACATCAATCGGATCTTCGAAGAATATCAACAAATTGGTACATACAAGAACAAATCTAAAGGCATTGGACTAGGTTTGGGCTTGGTGAAAAAAGTGGTGCAACAACTAGACGGAACTATTTCGGTCACAAGCAAGGTAGGAGAGGGCTCTACATTCCACCTCTTTTTGCCTTTGAAAAAGGCAGATGCACCGGTGTCTAAAGATGAAATTGCTAGCTTGTCAAAATCCTTGCTGAAAGGAAAAGAAATTTATTGTGTCGATGATGATCCACTTATCACGAAGCTGTATGAAATGATCTTGAGCGAGTATGGGGCAAATGTATCTTCTATAAACGAACCACTGAAGGCCTACCAGCACTTGAAGCAAGAAGGGGGTAAATATGATCTAGTCATCACGGATGTCAAAATGCCGGAGATGACGGGACACGAATTGCTTGCAGCTTTGACGGCAGATGGCGCGCGGCCAAAGAAAGTGATTGCGTCTACCGCCAACGTATTGTTGAACGACGAAGAAAAAAATGAGTTAGAAGCTTATGATGCATACATATCCAAGCCAATCTTAAAGATCAAACTCTTGAAGTCGATCACCGAAATCCTAGGGGTGGCTTGGGATACATCTGGACCGCAAGAGTCTGGTCTTGCTTCCAATGGTTCATCACAACCGATGTTTTATCTCGAAGATTTAGAGGCATTCACGATGGGGGATGATGCTATGCTGGAAGAGGTATTGGAGGAGTTGCAGCAAGGCAATAGCACCATGTTACAAGATGGTATGCGTTATCTGCGTGAGCGCAATACGGTCGCTCTAGGAGAATTGGTGCATAAGCTTAGTTCGCGCTTCGCGCAGATTAAAGTCAAGGAAATTCGTCCCGTAAAACCACTGGAAAAGGCCTTACTTAATCAGGAAGATAAAATGACGGAGGCCGAAGAATTGCTCACCTATTGGAGCGAGGTCAATCACCTGTTGGAGCAATATATTGCCGATCGGTTTAAGCCAATCGGCTAGAAAACAGTTTTGTGATTCCGGTTAGGAGAACGTAAGTTCCGCATCGAATTGATGCTCGATTTCTTCCAGTACTTCCAAGATCTCAGCCAGCGTAGGGAGGCTCACCAAGCGCATTCTATATTCTTTAAAATTTGGAATGCCTTTAAAGTAGTTGGCGTAATGTCTGCGCATTTCAAAAATACCCGTTTTGTCGCCTTTCCACTCGATGGATTTTGTCAAATGCGTTTTGCACACATCAACGCGTTCTTTGATGGTTGGGCCATCCAAGTGTTCACCCGTTTCAAAAAAGTGTTTGATCTCTCTAAAGATCCACGGATAACCAATCGCAGCACGGCCAATCATAATGCCATCTACTTCGTATTCTTGGCGCCATGCCGCTGCTTTCTCCACGGAGTCCACATCACCATTTCCGAAAATTGGAATTTTTACACGCGGATTTTTCTTGACATCCCGGATCATCGTCCAATCTGCTTGTCCTTTATACATTTGTGCACGGGTGCGACCATGAATCGAAAGCGCTTTGATGCCCACGTCTTGCAGCCGTTCGGCAACTTCGTACACATTTTTCGTGTTGTCATCCCAGCCTAAGCGCGTTTTGACGGTTACCGGCAAATTCGTGCCTTCAACGACGGCTTTAGTCATAGCGACCATCTTATCGATATCTTGCAACAGGCTGGCGCCTGCACCACGACAAGCTACGTTCTTGACCGGGCAACCATAGTTGATATCGATCAGATCTGGTCCGGCTTGAGAGCTGATCTCTGAGGCCATGCGCATGTGGTCGATTTCAGAGCCAAAGATCTGAATCCCAATCGGGCGTTCGTACTCAAATATGTCTAATTTTTGACGTGACTTGGCCGCATCGCGAATCAATCCTTCTGATGAGATGAACTCGGTGTACATCATATCCACCCCATTTTGCTTACAAACAAAGCGAAACGGCGGATCACTTACATCTTCCATAGGTGCAAGTAATAGCGGGAACGCGCCCAAATCTATATGATCTCCAATTTTTACCGACATAGCGGCACAAAGATACGAAATATTTTATTTCAGGATGTTAAGGTCCTACTACATAGCCTAGCATGTAGTCGTTGAAGCGTTCGTAGTAGACATCAAAAACGTGCGACGTACCATGCGCCTCCAAGCGAACTTGCATCACGCCTTGCGGCGTGTATTCAAAAGGTAAGATCGTCATGTTGTGGTAGAAGGAAGTGCCTTTGTTGCCTTGCAACTTATACACAGCCTCTTTTGCGCACCAGCACGCATACAGCTGTTCGATGCGGTTCAGGGTAGCAGGAATAAAAGCAAGTTCTTCTGGCCGAAGAAATTTCTCTCTGATCCGTTCTATCTTATCTTTCACCAGTTCTAGGTCAATACCGCACGCTCCTTTGTTGCTCAACATGGCGCCGGCATAGTCAAAAGAATGTGTAAGTGAGATCTGCATGGGGTAATCTGGGAGATATGGCTTGCCATTTGGGTCTGGTACGCACTGAATATATTCTTCCGTTTGTAACAATTGCCGTAGCAACACTCTAGTAGCCAACCAGTGCAATGTACGCTGTCCCTTATTTAAGGTTTTTAGCGTATGTGACTCGACGTCATTGAGTTGTAGAAAGGACAATAACTCGTCAGCTGTTTCCTCAATTTTCCAAATCGCAAATTTAGAGTCTGCATCGAGCTCCCGTAGATAGACTAATCCCATATTCAAAAATAAGCAACAAAAGTGAAATTTGCTGAATATCATTCAATGATGTATTTTTGATGCCCGGCTATTTTCCTAATGTCGGGTTTAACGAGAGAAAATATGATCTTATCTGATAAGCGAATACTGGCAGAGATTGAAGAGGGCACGATAGTCATTGAACCTTTTGATCGTACCTGCCTTGGTACCAATTCTTACGACGTACACTTGGGCAAGTACCTTGCTACCTATCGTGATCGTGTTTTGGATGCAAAGAAACACAACGAGATAGATCATTTTGAAATTCCGGAAGATGGTTTTGTCTTACAGCCGGATACCTTGTATTTGGGGGTAACACTGGAGTACACCGAAACGCACAAGCATGTTCCGTTTTTGGAAGGAAAATCTAGCACCGGAAGATTAGGTATTGATATTCATGCCACCGCAGGTAAAGGTGATGTTGGCTTTTGCAATACCTGGACGCTAGAAATTTCCGTAGCTCAACCGGTTCGTATTTATGCTGGAATGCCTATTGGACAGTTAATTTACTTTGATGTAGAAGGTGATATCGAGACACTTTACAATACCAAAGGAAATGCTAAATACAACACTAAAACCGTACGACCAGTCGAAAGCATGATGTGGAAGAACTCCTTTTAGCTCGAGTAATACGCTAAAGCTTTCTTATATTACCATTTCATGGCGATTCTATCCATTGCAAAAAGATTTCGTAAAGACAATCCTCGTTGGGTGATTCTACTCATCGACATCACGATTGTGCTTTTTTGTTATTTTTTCTCCAGTTACATGATCAATAGTTCCAAAGGAAGATTTGATTACGAGCTGATGTTTCAAAAAGCCTTTACCGTCACAGTAGCATACACGATTTCCTTCGTTTTTTATCGTACGTATCGCGGTATCGTACGACAGGCCGGTATTCAAGATGCAGGTCGGATTATGGTTGCCACCTTTAGTGCATTGGGCGTACTGGTAGTGATTTCGCTGATAGCGCGCAATACGCTGGAAAGAGAAGAGCTGTTGGGCCAATTTCTCCGACTATCGCATGCAGTGGTGTTTATGCACGCGTTTTTGACCACAGTGGCACTGGTGGCAGCGCGCGTATTTTATCGTACGGTTTATGAATCCCTTTTTCTGTACGGACGTAAACTGACTCGGGTATTGATCGTTGGAGCAGGAAATATGGGCGCGATCACGCTCAATATTTTGCGGGGCGATATCAAGCAGAAATACAAAGTGGTGGCCTTTGCCGATGATAATTCGTCGCGGATTGGTAAGATGATTCACGGATATAAAATTTTGGACATCAATCGGCTCAATGAAGATACCGTGCAGTATATGAATGTCGACGAAGTGATTATCGCGCTGGATGATAATAATCAAGAACGGTTAAATCACATCACGCAGATGATCGAAGCCTGTGCAGTGAAAATAAAGATTTTGCCATCCTCTGCCAAAATGCTGCAGGGCCAGATCGCGGTGAATCAGCTACGGCCATTACAGATTGCCGATCTACTGGGCAGAGCTGCTATTCAGTTGGATAATCCCATAATTGCCGAAGCGTTGGCGGGTCGCGTGATATTAGTCACCGGAGGGGCAGGATCGATTGGAAGCGAATTGGTCCGACAAATTGCGATGAATACTGAAGCTAAATTGATCGTATTGGATCAGGCCGAATCGCCCTTGTATGATCTACAACAAGAGCTAAAGCACCTTGTTTCTTCGGATAGTGCGTTTGTTGTAGGCAATGTACGCGATAAGCAATTCATGGATAGCGTGTTCAAAAAATACAAACCTGCCATCGTATTTCATGCGGCAGCATACAAGCACGTGCCATTGATGGAACATAATCCATACGAATCTGTACGCACCAATGTATACGGCACGAAAATCGTAGCCGATCTTGCTAGTGCATATGGCGTGGATAAGTTTGTGATGATTTCTACCGATAAAGCAGTGAATCCGACCAATGTGATGGGCGCGACCAAGCGGATTGCCGAAATCTACGTTTCTGCCTTGAATGGATTAAGCGCCACCAACTACATCGTAACTCGATTTGGCAATGTGTTGGGTTCTAATGGTTCGGTCATTCCGTTATTCGAAAAACAATTGAAAAATGGTGGACCACTGACTGTTACGCATCATGATATTACGCGTTATTTTATGACCATTCCCGAAGCTTGCCAATTGGTGCAAGAAGCGGCAATCATGGGCAAAGGTGGTGAGGTATTCGTGTTTGATATGGGCAAGCCCGTTCGGATTACCGATTTGGCCAAGCGCATGATTCTTCTCAAAGGATACCGTTATCCAGAAGATATTCAAATCAAATACACGGGCTTACGCCCAGGCGAGAAGATCTACGAGGAACTGCTAGCTAGTGACGAAAACACCATACAAACGCATCATAAGAAGATTATGATTTCATTAGTGAATAGCGAAGATGCACAAACGAGTATGATGCAGATCGATGACCTCTGCATTTTTGTACACGACGCAGATCCAGAAAAAGATCAAATGGACTTAGTGCGACGGGTTAAAGCGCTGGTGCCAGAATTTACATCGCAGAACTCCAAATTTATGGATCTGGATGTTCCAAACGCGCACAACGAAGCGGTGCAAAAACATTAATTTTTTCTTTTTAGTTATCCTTAGTACATTCGGGTATGATCAAGCAGGAGGTAGTAGACAAAGTCCTGGATACGGCGCGCATAGACGAAGTCGTAGGCGACTTTGTACCCCTAAAAAAACGTGGCACTTCCTTAATTGGCAATTGCCCATTTCACGATGAAAAGACGCCTTCTTTCAACGTTTCGGTAGCCAAAGGTATCTACAAATGCTTTGGTTGTGGCGCGGGAGGCGATTCGCTCAAGTTCGTGATGGAGATCGAAAAATTCTCGTATCCAGAGGCGATCCGGTACTTGGCCAACAAATACCATATACAGGTTGAAGAAGTCGAGCGATCGCCCGAGCAGATGGCCAAGCAAGATAAACGCGAGAGCCTATTCGTGCTCAGCAAATGGGCAGGTCAGTATTTCGTAGATCAACTCTGGGATTCGGAAGAAGGCCGTTCCATCGGTTTGTCCTATTTCAAAGAGCGCGGTTACCGCGAAGATATTATCCGCAAGTTTGCCTTGGGCTATTCGCCCGATAAATGGGAAGCTTTGGTCACTGCGGCCGAGAATGCCGGATTTCAGAAAGAATACATCAAAGAAATTGGCCTTGCCATCCAGCGTGAAGATCAAAGTATGTACGATCGCTTTCGCGGTCGGGTGATCTTCCCAATCTTCAATGTCACGGGGCGCGCCATCGGATTTGGTGGACGAACGCTCAAGACCGAGAAGAGCGTACCGAAATATGTGAACTCACCCGAAAGTGAGATCTACCACAAATCCGATGTGCTATATGGCCTTAACTTGGCCAAAAAAGCGATCTCTGATGCCGATGTTTGTTACCTCGTAGAAGGTTATGCCGACGTGATTTCCATGCATCAGGCAGGCGTAGAAAATGTGGTGTCTTCCTCTGGTACATCGCTCACCAGCGGCCAGATTCGCCTGATCTCCAGATACACCAAAAATGTCATTATCCTGTACGATGGCGATGCGGCCGGTATCAAAGCGTCTTTGCGCGGTACCGATATGCTGCTCGAAGAAGGATTGAATGTCAAAGTTTTGCTCTTCCCCGATGGGCACGATCCCGATTCCTATGTGCAGAAGTTTGGCTCGGCACATTTTAAGGAATATATTGATAAGCATCCCGAGGATTTTGTGTTTTTCAAAACCAATATTCTCCTGAAAGATTCGGGGAATGATCCCGTCAAGAGAGCCGAAGTAATTCGGGATGTAGTCGAAAGTATTTCGTTAATACCCGACGAAATAAAGGTGTCGCTTTACATCCGTCAGTGTAGCACTTTGTTGGATATGGAGGAGCGGATTCTCCTATCGGAATTAAACAAAATGCGCATCAATAAGTCGGCCGCCAAGGAGAAAAAGGCGGCTGCTAGCGCTGGCGATCAGCCTCCGGCAGAATTCTTTGCTGCGATGATGGGTTCGGATGAAGGTGCTGTAATGCCACAACAGGAAGCCGCACCGCAAAGCACTAAGCTATCGCCTGAAATATTGCAGGAAAGAGAATTGATCCGCATATTATTAAACTACGGCAACGAACTCGTTACTTGGGATCCAGAAGTGGAGAACATGCCGATTGCGCCGTATCTCATCAATAACTTTGATGATATTAGTTTCGAAGATCCGGCCAGTGCATACATCTTCGATGTTTTCAAAAAGAAAATGGTCACCTTCGATATACCCGAAGCCAAACATTTTATTTCCGATCAGCACCCCGGCGTTTCTGATTTGGCGGTTACGCTCATCGCCACGAGGTATGAGCTTAGTCCAAACTGGAACGACGATAAACGCAAGATCCATGTCACCACAGAAATTGATCATCTGAAAAGCTTGGTGACCGAAACCGTTTACCGTCTCAAAAAAAGGAAGGTAGAGCAGGAATTGCAAAATATTCGGGAAGAGCTGAAATCGCCGCAATCGGCTGTCGACATGGAAATCTTGTTGGCCAAATACAAGAAATACAAGGATATGGAAATGATGTTGGGCGTGTACCTCGGCAATACGATCGTTAAATAAAACTACTGCATGACCGAAAAAAAAGATAAGGGCGATTTTGGCGAACAACGCGCACAAGCTTATCTTCGGAGTTGTGGTTACGAAATACTTACGGTAAATTGGCGACACAAACATGTGGAAGCCGATATCATCATGAAGGATGGTGACATCCTTGTGTTTGTAGAAGTCAAAACCCGTTCTTCGTTGCGGTATGGCTATCCGGAAGAATCCGTGAACTATGCCAAGCAAAAAAACCTAGTTCGGCTGGCGAATGTTTATCTCGCAAAATATGGGCATGAGGGAGAAATACGATTTGATATTGTATCCATCATTTCCGAAGATGAAGTTATAATAGAACATATTAAAGATGCCTTTTGGCAATATTAGTAGCGCTAACAAGATTTTTGAACTAAGATCTAAGATGAGTAGTTAGCCGTCAAAAAAAATACACATATGAAATACCAAGCTTTTGCGATAGCATTATCCGCCTGTTTATTCCTAGTAGGTTGTAAGAGTCAAAAAGGAAGATTCGAATTTGTAACACCGGAAGCGGGCACATCTGTATTGAAAGGGGAGAAGCTACAATTAGCACTGCGGTTCCCAGAAGAGACCGTGGACTCAATTGTATATTCGGTAGATGGAGCTTTGCTGGCAAGCAAGACAGATACCACGGCGGTAGAATTCGATAGTAATCAATTTAATTATGGTAATCGCAGCTTAAGTGCCAAAATATACTACGGAGGCAAAGAAGATATCGCGTATACCAATATCCTCATTGTGCCGCCGGCAGCTACAGCATATCAATTCGAAGTGCTTAATACCTATCCGCACGATCCTAAGGCCTTTACCCAAGGATTGCAATACGAAAATGGTGTCTTGTACGAATCTACGGGGATGCAAGGGCGCTCTTCTCTGCGCAAAGTCGATTTGAAAACCGGCAATGTGATTCAAAAAACCGATTTAGACGGGGAGCTATTTGGAGAAGGAATGACTATCGTGGGTGATAAAATTATCTTCTTGACCTATACAAGCGGAGTTGGATTTGTGTATGACAAATCTAGCTTAAAGCGATTACAAACCTTTGATTATACCAATCCAAAGCAAGAAGGCTGGGGCATTACCTACGATGGCACACGGTTGATCAAAACCGATGGATCTTCCTTCTTATACTTTGTGGATCCAGTTACTTTCCGCGAGCTAGGATCAATTGAAGTGTTTGACGATCGTGGACCTGTCGATAGCCTGAATGAATTGGAATATGTAGACGGCAAGATCTATGCAAACCTATATTATGCTGATCGCGACGAAGCGGTTATCATCAATCCAGAAACGGGTGTCGTAGAGGGAAAAATTAACTTTGTAGGTCTTTATGATGGCGAGCGTCAACCAGTAAACAATGAAATGAATGGTATTGCTTACAATGCCAATACCAAAACCTTCTACGTAACTGGAAAAGACTGGACAAAACTATTTGAAGTGCGTCTGTCGCCGAGATAGATTATAGTCGCGGAGCGCCGTCTTTGGCAGAGAATTTTATTGCTGAATTTAAAGAATTACTGGGCGCAGCTTCTTGCTCGTCCACACGGTCTGGATACAAAACGCCATGCAAGTGGTCAATTTCATGTTGAAAGATTACCGCGGTAAAACCTTCCACATTCTCTTCGATGATATCGCCAGTTGGTACAGCATACTGTAAACGAATCGCGTAGCTACGCTCCACCTCTTCGCGACGATCTGGAATAGACAAGCAACCTTCTGCGCCAGTGCGCAGTAAAGTAGATCGCCAGATGATTTTTGGGTTGATGTAACTTTCAAACGGTTCACCGGCTTTGTCAAAGCGCTGTACTAAGATCAGGTTTTTGTTGATGCCTACTTGTGGCGCTGCAATCCCGACGCCCGCATGCGCTTCATCTTGTACCGTCGCCAGCATGCGCGCAGCGAGGTTTTGCACGAGCGGATCAGTCGGATTAATATCCTCCGAAATCGTCGTCAATACGGCCAATTCCTTTTCATCTGTCACCAAATAAACGTGCATCGTTCCTGTTCCCTCGGTGATGAGCTTGCGTTCGTGTGCCGCAAAAGTGGATACGTTTTTTTGCTCCGCGGAAATGTTTTGTGCCATAAGCGTGCTGGTCTGGATCATGCACAGTAGAATAATAATAGCCTGATGCATAGCGTGTGGATTAGTTTATCAAATGTAGAGATTTTTTCTCAGTCTGGCATCCTAGCATTTAAATCGTATTTTTGTAAAAAAAGATATGCGTATAATGGCTTTCGATTACGGAACCAAACGAGTAGGTGTCGCCGTGACAGATCCGTTGCAGATCATCGCTAATCCCTTAACGACGTTGCATCCCGACAAATTGTGGCCGTTCCTCCACGAGTACTTGCAAAGCGAAGCGGTGGTTACATTTGTCGTCGGCAAACCGCGGCGACTGGATGGTACCGATTCTCAATCGGCGGAGCACGTAGTTGGATTTACGAGGCGATTGCAACGGGAATTTCCAAGCATACCGGTCGTGGAGATTGATGAGCGATTTACGTCCAAAATGGCGTCAGCCGTTATTTCGCAGAGCGGCATGAACCGCAAGAAAAGACAGAACAAAGAGACGGTTGACACCTTGTCGGCCACCATCATCTTACAAGATTATATGAATAGCAAATCCATCTACTAATGGCATTAAAAGATATTACTTTCTTCGTCGAAGAGATCGACTTTACATTAAAACAAAAGCAAAAGGTGCGTCAATGGATCGCTGATACCATCAAAGCCGAAGGCTTTGGCCGTGTTGGGGAGTTGAACTTTATCTTTTGCTCGGATGAGTATCTGTTAGAGATCAATAAACAATATCTAAATCACGATACATTTACCGATATCGTGACATTTGATAGCTCAGAAGACGAAGATGTAGTTGCTGGAGATATATTTATCTCCGTAGATCGTATTCAGGATAATGCGCAAAAGTTTAGCGTGCCGGAGAGCGATGAGTTGCATCGCGTGATTATCCACGGTGTGCTACACCTTTGTGGGTACTTGGATAAAAAAGCAGCGGACAAAAAGTTAATGACTGCCAAAGAAGATCATTATTTGGGTACGAGAGCATTCGCCTAATATGATTTCTCGTTTTGACGAGTTGCGTTAGCTAATAACAACAGAAGGCCTGAATTATGCAATTCAGGCCTTCTGTTTTATAAACGGGTTCGACTAGAAACGCTCTAATTGCGAGAAGAAGAAATTTCCTTCGATCGCAGCATTTTCGTCCGAATCGGAACCATGTACCGCATTCGCCTCAATAGATTTTGCATATTTATTACGGATTGTACCCGCATCCGCTTTAGCGGGATCGGTTGCACCGATCAAAGTACGGAAATCCTCTACAGCATTTTCTTTTTCCAAAATAGCCGCTACAATGGGACCTGAAGTCATGAATTGTACTAGCTCTCCGTAGAATGGACGCTCTTTGTGTACTGCGTAAAAGTTACCTGCTGTTGTATCTGAAAGGTGTACATATTTCATCGCTACGATTTTGAAACCGCCAGCGGTAATGTCATTCAAGATTGCTCCGATATGTCCGTTTGCTACTGCGTCCGGCTTAATCATCGTAAAAGTTCTGTTAGTTGCCATATTGGGTGAAATTTTATGCAAAGGTATGAATTTGACAGCGAAAAAAAGCGTAGCTCTATGACAAATTGCTCGCTGTCTACTGGAGTGTAGCAGCCACTAAATGCGGCAGCATATCCTTTTGGAAAGAGATGAAATTCTTGCGGACATCTGCGTCAGATACTGCCGTAAAAGCAAAGGAGAATACAATGTTCTTGCTGCATTTGATCAGAAACGTCAACTTTTCCTCCGGTACGACAGCACCAATTGTTTCATTTTGGATAAAGGAACTGAGTAGCAGAAATTCCAAATCGTCGGATAGAATTTTGAGGTATTCTTGCGCATTGGCCGATTCACGGATAAACTCCCAACCAATAAACTCATTACACACCGTGTACGTGACGCGACTTACGCGAAGAATCGTTTTTGCTAGAAAGGTGCGTAAATCCTGTTGACCGACTTCTTTACTCAGAATATCCTGTACGTTTTCTTGGATATAATCCATCAGCACAGCGTGCAGGATGAGCTCTTTGCTGCTGAAATGCTTGTAAAAAGTGGCTTTTGCCACATTAGCATGCTTGGCGAGCTCGTTGACGCTGGTTTTATTATAACCATATCGCCTAAACAGCTCGCGAGCAGATTTCTTAATATTGTTTACAATAATATCCGTATCCATAAGGTCGCGCTTTACTTTGGCGGATGTTTATAACGTTTGTCGCGCTACTTTGTTATAAGATTTCTGTTTCGAATTGGGATAAGAACCGCGTATCGTTTTCAGAGAAAAGACGCAGGTCGCGGATTTCGTATTTGAGGTTGGTGATCCGCTCTATACCCATACCAAAAGCAAATCCGCTATATTTTTTGGAGTCAATCCCACAGTTTTCCAACACATTAGGATCCACCATGCCACAGCCCAAGATCTCTACCCAACCTGAGTTTTTACAAAGTTGGCAACCTTTACCTTTACAGATCGTACACGAGATGTCCATCTCTGCAGAAGGCTCTGTAAATGGGAAATAAGAAGGGCGGAAGCGCACTTTCGTACCTTCACCATATAATTCCTGCACAAAGTGAAAGAGCGTTTGTTTCAAGTCGGCAAATGATACATTCTCATCTACATACAAACCTTCTACTTGATGAAAAAAGCAATGTGCTCGCGCAGATATCGCTTCATTGCGGAATACTCTTCCCGGCATGATCGCACGGAAAGGCGGCTGACCAGCTTGCATCAGACGAACTTGTACCGAGGAAGTATGCGTGCGCAACGCGATGTCGTTTCCATCTTGTTTTTTGATGAAAAACGTGTCCTGCATATCTCTAGCGGGATGCTCTGGCGGGAAGTTCAGTGCAGAGAAGTTGTGCCAATCGTCTTCGATTTCTGGCCCTTCTGCTACGATAAAACCCAATTTTTTGAAGATCTCCACAATTTCCTTGCGAACCAAAGAAAGCGGATGACGGGAACCAAATTGGAATCCTTCGCCCGGAAGCGTTAAATCACCGTCGAAAGCCTTTTCTTGACTGTCGCTAGCGTCGCCCACGGAGTCAATCGCGTTCTGTAGCGTAGATTCTGCCAGGATTTTGAATTCATTCAATACTTTTCCAAGCGTCCGTTTCTCTTCGGTCGAAACCGATTTAAATTCTTCAAATAGGGATTTTACAATACCTTTAGACACCAAAAATTTGAGGCGAAATGCTTCAATCTCGGCTGTATTGGTCAATGAACTTTCCTGAATCTCCTGCGTATACTGCGCTATTTTATCTTGCAACATGGCTCAAAGATACTGGAAAATATTAAAAATTCCTTGCACCTCTGTGTTGCAACAAGAATCTGTTGCTTTAGCTATCTTGAATTAAAATGGAAGGCCATCATTATCATCATCGTTCTCGCGGAAGTCTACCTTTTCCTCATCGGGTTGATCTTCGGGTCTATCGCTACTGCGCTCTCCCGACTGCGGCTCAAAATCAGAACGTCTACCTAACAAATTGAAGCTTTCAGCTACGATCTCCGTGGTAAATCGACGCACACCTTCTTTGTCCTCGTAGGTGCGGGTGCGTAACTTACCTTCAATGTATACGAGTTTGCCTTTTTTCAAGTATTTAACCGCTAAATCTGCCAAAGCGCGCCACAGTACGATATTGTGCCATTCGGTTTGTTCCACTTTTTTGCCGTCTTTATTGTAAAATTCGGAAGTAGCCAGTGGAAAACTTGCAACAGAAACGTTGCCGTCTAAATAGCGAATTTCAGGATCTTTGCCAAGATGTCCAACTAGTATAACTTTGTTTACGCTTGCCATAATGGAGTAATTTAGGGTGTTAGTTTGGGAAGTTGTCCGTCCTTAGGAAGGAGAAGATCAGCTTATGTTTAGCTAATTTATCTAAATTATCTGACAAAATGTATTCCCAGTCCGTTTTTTTATTTTTAATCATCACGTCTTCTGGAAGCAAATAGAACTGGGCGTATATGTGCTGATGGCTCAATACTTGCTTGATCGGAGCGCCTAATGGAATGGGTGTTGCAGAGTCGAAATGCGCAATATAGGCGTCGCTGTTCTGCAATTCGTCCACCAATATTGGAGCGTTTGTCTCCAGCATAGGGAACTCATATAAGTTTGCCCAGATGTCGCCCTCCGGTCTTTTGGCTACCATCACTTCTGCACCACGGCGAATGATAAAGTAATGAAAATACCGCTTTCGTATTTTGGTCGTTTTCACTTTTCTAGGTAGCAGATCGATGCGATTGCTTGCAAAAGCATCACACTGATCGACAAAGATACAATCAGCACACAAAGGTTGCTTCGGCTTACACACTGTAGCGCCAAAATCCATAATCGCCTGATTGTATAAGCCGGGTTGTTTGGTGCTAATCAGGGAATCAGCTAATTCTTGAAACTGTTTCTTTCCTGCCCCGCTGTTGATGTCGGTGTCAATGCCAAAAACTCGAGATAATACACGGTACACGTTGCCATCAACCACCGCACGCACTTCATTGCTGGAAAATGAGGCAATGGCGCTGGCGGTGTATGTGCCAATACCTGGTAGCTTAATCACCTCTTCATATGAAGTGGGAAATGCGCCATTGAAATCACTTAGCACCGCCTTCGCTGCTTTGTGCATATTGCGAGCACGCGAATAATATCCTAAGCCTTGCCATAGTCGTAAAATAAAATCTTCTTCTGCTTGCGCAAAATCACGAACCGTTGGCAGCTGTGTTACAAAAATCTGAAAGTAGGGTAGGCCTTGCTCTACACGTGTCTGTTGCAGAATGATTTCCGATAGCCAGATGATATAGGGATCAGATGTTTGCCGCCAAGGTAACTCTCGCCCATATTTTTCGTACCACGCGATGAGTTTTGAAGAAAATGACATGAGGCCAAAGTTTGAAAATATCGTGCCGAATTGCAAAAATTAGTGTTAAAAATTGTGAAAATATGAGGGTAAGTTTGAATAATCAGTAAGTTTGCGACTGTGTAAAAAAATATAGGAGCAAAAAATTATGCTGAAGAAGAAGACTTCTGTACTGATTGTTAGCGCTGATGGTAACCCTAACAAGAAGATTCAGATTCCTACATTCTTACTGTCTTATTGGAAACATATTGCGTTTTCATTTGCTACAGTTGTATTGTTGGGTGTTGTGGGGATTGTTTATTTCGTGAACCATCGAAATGAGAAACTGTATGCAGATGTATACTTGGAGAAGATTGATAAACTTCGACAGCGTAATCAGCAGCTTACATTAGACGATGCGAGTAAGCAGGTCAATATAGATGATGTAAGACGCTCCATCAATAGCTTTGATAGCACCCTCAACCGCATCAATGCTAAAATGAAAAAACGTGGCTTGAAAGCCATAGCTCTCAACAACGCCGGTGGCCCACTGGTAGAAGACGATGATAATCTTGAAGAATTAGCCAAATATTATGTCAACATGCTCGAAGATGTAGAAAATCGGTTGGACGGCGCTCCATTCGGTCGCCCACACAGCGGTCGCATTACATCTCGCTACGGTTACCGAGGAAATCCATTCACCGGAGGTGGCCGTGAAAGACATTCTGGTATTGATTTCAAAGGTCGTACCGGTGAAAACATCAAATCTACCGCTAAAGGAACGGTGATATTTGCCGGATACAAAGGTGGATATGGAAACCTAGTTGCTGTAAGGCATGCTAATGGATACGAGACTCGTTATGCGCATCTAAGTAGAATTCGAGTGAAATCTGGACAACGTATTGATGTAGGTACTATTGTTGGTTTGTTGGGTAGTACAGGTCGTAGCACCGGGCCGCACCTTCATTACGAAGTGTTGCAAGGCGGTCGTACGATTAATCCTGAAAAGTATTTCCAATTTTAATAGATCCATATAAAGTCGATAGTAACCATTATGTTCAACGCCAAGCAAGATAAAGTCCGCAAACTAAATCGTCCAGAAGATTTCCAAATCAGCACGGTCATTGCGGAAGGAATCTCTATCGAAGGTGATTTGATTGGTACAGAAAGTTTGCGCATTGATGGTAAGATCAAGGGCAATATCCGCATGAATAAAGGTGTGATTATTGGCGAGTCGGCTTTTGTAGATGGTGATATTTCCTGCGAAACATTAATAATATATGGCCATGTCAAGGGTGATGTGCAATGTCAAACGCTTACACTCAAGTCAGTAGGTAAATTGTATGGCAATGCAGCGATAGCACAATTTTCGGTTGATATGGGCGGACAGTTGATCGGTGCTGTTACGGTAGCCGATGCGCGTGAGCCCATGCTATTAGCAAGTAAAGCCGACTAAAGCCATCATTATTACGCGATTTTTAACATGAGCGAAACCACTTTCGTCATTCATACCTTACATCGGGGGCGGTTTATCCAAATTCTGCTCGGCTCTTTATTTGCGGTCGGAATTGGAGCTTCTTATATCAATATAGAAGAGATCCCAAAGATTATTGCACTTCTTTTTTGTCTACCATTGCTTTTGTTTTTGAGTGTCAAAGGGAGTCAGCAACCCTCCACATGGTCTACCAAAGCAGGAACGTTGCACATTGTAAAAGGTAGCAAAAATTGGGAATTTGACCTGAAAGAGATTACCCATATTCAAAATCACTTGCGTTCTGGCGGCAATCTGCTAGCCATTCACAAAAAGAAAAAATTCCAACCCATTCGTTTTTGGCGCAATAAACTGTTTCAATCTGTCGATGAGATGGCTGAAATGCTGCGTCATTTGGAAAGCTTGGGTGTGCCGGTAACGCTGGCCTAAAGCGAGTCATAAGTCACCAAGTACTGCTCTATCGCATATTTTTTACGAAGCCTTCTCGCCAATAGTTTCTTTTGTTTTGTAAGTTTGGCTTCTATGAAGCTACTTTATACTTTTCTTTCCCTTGGCCTTTCTCTTTTGATGTTGCAAGCTCAAGCGCAGCGAAAAGGTTATTGGCAGCAGGGAGTGGATTATACCATGCATATTGATGTCGACGAAAAAGCATATCAATATGCTGGAGATATGAAATTATTATATACCAACAACTCCGGCAAGCCACTAAATAAAGTGTATTTTCACTTGTATTTCAATGCTTTTCAGCCCGGTAGCATGATGGATTACCGATTGCAAACCATTCCAGATCCTGATAAGCGGATGATGGCCAAGTCTGGTAATTCGAGTGCGCTGCAAAGTCGAATTTCGCTATTACAACCTAATGAGATCGGCTATCAAAAAATAAAATCGCTGACCTTTAATGGGGCTCCCACAAAGTACGCGGTAAGCGGTACCATATTGGAAGTAGAATTGCCTGCGACGTTAGAAGACGGTGCCGTGGGCGAATTTCATATGACTTGGGATGCGCAGGTGCCTGAGCTGATTCGCCGTAGCGGTCGCAATTCCAAAGAAGGTGTGGCTTTGTCGATGACACAATGGTATCCAAAAATGGCCCATTTCGATGATTACGGATGGCACCTGGACGAATATGTGGCGCGTGAATTCATTGCACCATTTGGCAATTTTGATGTCACGATTCACTTAAATAAAGATTTTGTGGTGGGCGGATCAGGTAAGTTACAAAACCCTAAGCAAGTGAAAGGATATGATCGGTCGGCCAAACCAAAGGCTGACAAAAACAATAAAGTGGCTTGGCATTTCAAAGCCAATCAAATACACGATTTTGCTTGGGCGGCAGATCCCAAAATGATGGTCGATTCCGCGAAAACCAACGGTGGTGTGACGGTGTATACGGTCTTTCTGCCCACAGATAAGGAGGTGATTCAAAACTGGAAAACGGCGTTAGGTTTGGCGACGGAGTTTTTTGATTTTGCTTCCGCAAAATTTGGTGCATATCCATGGCCGACGTACAGCATTTTGCAAGGTGGCGACGGTGGCATGGAATACGGAACAGCAACGCTAGTAACTGGCGGACGAAAACTAGAGGGATTGGTGGGCGTGATTTTCCATGAAGCAGCACACTCTTGGTACCAACATCTGTTTGGTATCAATGAAACGGTCGATGAATGGTTTGACGAAGGTTTTACGAGCTATGTGCAAGACATCGCGTTCCAACAGTTGTTCGACAAGAAAGGCGCTGTAGAAACTAACCCGATGATCGATTCGTACCGCGCGTATTACAAACTTGTGCTATCAGGAAAAGAAGAGCCGATGAGCTTGTTGGCTGATTACTATAAAACCAACTATGGCTACACGCAAAGTTCTTACACAAAAGGTTCTGTGTTGGCAGAGCAGTTGGGTTATATCATTGGTAAAGAGAACTTAGAGAAAACATTCTTGGCATTCTATGATCAATGGAAGTTCAAACATCCGACTCCGAATGATTTTAAACGGGTGGCTGAAGAGGTTTCAGGCATCAATCTGAAATGGTACTTCAATCTATTCATCAATACTACACGCACGATAGATTATGGTATAGAGCAGGTAACGGATCAGCAAATCGTATTACGGAATAAGTCGGATCTGGCCATGCCATTGGATGTATTGGTAGAATACCAAGACGGCAGCCAAGAGTTGTTTTACATTCCGCTTCGCGAAATGCGCGGACAAAAACCTGCGGAAGGATACGCGCTGTATGATGGTGTAAAACGGACGGTGCTGGAAGATTGGTTCTGGACAAAACCTACGTACAACATCGCTTTATCTAAAAAGCCAAGGAAAGTAACAATAGATCCTACGCAGCGCTTAGCCGATGTAGAATCGAGCGATAATACGGTTACTAAATAACAACAAAAAGAGCCAACTCCATCGAGTTGGCTCTTTTGCTTTTGAGAGGAAAAGGGGATTAGTTTAATCCTCTTTTTTTCATTAAGTGTACTGGATTTGGATCAGCACCACGGAAGGTGCGATACATCTCGGCTGGATTGCCTGTCCCGCCACGTTCCAAGATGTTGCGACGGAATGAACTTGCCGTAGATTGATCGTACAAACCTTTCTCTTTAAAGGCAGCAAATGCATCAGAATCCAATACTTCCGACCAGATATAGCTGTAGTATCCCGAAGAATAACCACCTGCAAATATGTGTTGGAAGTTAGTCGTTCTATAACGCGGGATGATAGCATCGATCAATCCGATCTTGCGCATGGCAGCATCTTCAAAAGCGATAGCATCTGCGGTGATCGGCGAAGTTGCGGCATGGTAATTCATGTCTAGCAACGACGCTGCTAAGTATTCTACTGTAGCAAAGCCTTGATCAAATGTGCCTGCCTCCTGCATTTTCTCGATCAATGAATCTGGAATTGCTTCGCCTGTTTTGTAGTGCTTAGCATAAGATTTCATTACCGCTGGGTCTGCTGCCCAGTTTTCCATGATTTGTGAAGGTAATTCTACGAAATCACGTGGTACAGATGTGCCCGACAAACTTTTGTATTTCACATTAGACATTAAACCGTGTAATGCATGGCCAAATTCGTGAAACAAAGTACTCGCTTCGTCAAAGGTTAGCAAGGCAGGCTTGTCGCCTACCGGCTTAGTAAAGTTGCACACGATAGAGATTACGGGAGCGACACGTTTACCATCTTTGGTGTACTGCGAGCGGTAAGACGTCATCCATGCACCAGAGCGTTTTGAATCGCGTGGGAAGAAATCGGCATACAAGATGCCTAAGTGCGACCCGTCTTTGTCTTTTACTTCATATACTTCCACTTCCTCGTGGTATACAGGTACATTGTTCAACGCTACGAAACTCAATCCCCACAGTTTAGCGGCGGTTTGGAAAGCGCCTTCGCGCACTTCCGCCAGGCCAAAGTATGGTTTGATTTCTTCTTCATTCAATGCAAAACGTTTTACGCGAACTTTCTCCGCATAATAACGCCAATCGTATGGTGCTACTTGGAAGGTATCACCTGCCAATTTAATCTCTTGCTGCAGATCTGTTTCTTCTACTTTGGCTTTGGCCAATGCAGGTCCCCACAATTTATTCAATAAGTTGAACACATTTTCTGGATTTTCGGCCATAGATTCTTCCAATACATAAGCTGCATGCGAAGAGTAGCCCAACAGTTTCGCTTTTTCTAAACGAAGGTTAGCGATTTCAATGGCATTTTTCTTATTGTCAAACTCACCGCCGTTGTTGCCACGCAGTTGGTAAGCATTCCAGATTTCTTTGCGCAGTTCGCGGTTGTCCGCATATTGTAGAAATGGCATTACCGATGGGTTAGATAAGGTAAATACCCATTTTCCTTCTTTGCCTTTTTCCTTGGCCGTAGCGGCTGCGGCAGCACGCACACCATCAGGTAAGCCTGCTAAGTCTTTTTCATCTTCGATGACCAGCTCGTAAGTTTTCGCTTCCGAAGGTAGGTTTTCGCCAAAAGCATTTGTCAACGTAGATAATTTCGAGTTGATCGCTTTTAGTTTTTCTTTGCTTTCTTCTGGTAAGTTAGCCCCCGAACGGACAAATCCTTTGTACGTTTCTTCTAGCAATTTGATATCTTCTTTATCCAGACCCAAAGCATCTTTTTGATCGTATACGGCTTTTACGCGAGCAAACAATTTCGCATTTAATTGAATCTCATCGCGGTGTGCAGATAGCACTGGCGCCATATCCGCAGCGATCGCTTGTAGCGAATCCGTTTTGTTGGCCGAATTAAGGTTGCCAAAAATTACCGCTACTTGGCTAAGCATAGAACCTGCGTTTTCCAAAGCCACAATGGTATTTTGGAACGTAGGGTCTTCCTCGTTATTGACGATAGAATCTACTTCTATATTGTGCAATTGGAGGGCTTCAGCATATGCTGGACGGAAATGTTCGTCTTTGATTTTGTCAAACGCAGGAACATTAAAAGGGGTGTCAAAGAATCCTAACAATGGGTTACTCATCGTGTCGTTTTGGTTAGATTCTCCACAACCTACTACAATGGAAGTAATCACCATGCAGATAGGAAGTAATCGCTTTTTAATCATTTAAAATATGTTTAGTCGTCGAAATTTTACCTACAAATGTAGGTATTAATTTCAACTGTAGCGCGAGCGCTACTTTATGGCGATAGGTTATCGTTACTAAAGCGATACTTTTAGAGCTGCCCAACCATCTGATAGATTTCAGTCATGTACCGAGCTTCTTCGAGCGACAGAATAAAATTTCCCCATTCGGAAAAAGTAAATGTCAATGATAACTCGGGAAGTGGTGTGGGCAAGATCATACGTGATACGCCGTCAGGGCAATTAAAGAATCTTTCTCGCCCTTTGTAGGTATGCACACATTCGGCGAAATGCTGGAAATGTTCTTCCTCGAAAGAGAGCAGTGAAGAATCTTGCCAGATGTAATAGGTTTTGCAACTTAGGCAATAGGTGATATGAGTTTGCCCATTGGAGCTGAGCATTCGAGAATGACACATGTGCTTATTTATATTTATTTAGATCAAATATAAATAAGTTAGTGATGATCTCAAAATATTTTCCACCATGGTTTAGAAATACCCACATACCAATTGCCATTTTCCTGCTTAATAGGGTAGGTATTGATGTAATTTCCCTGTCCGGGATTTCCTCTGCCTGTCTTGATGTCGAATGCGTGCCGATGAAATGGACAGATCAATTTTCCTTCTTCGCACCAGCCCTGTGATAGGTCCGCGCCAGCATGAGGACATTTTGCACTGGTAATGTGAGGCTGTCCTGCTTCATAAATCAGGCAAAGTTTTTTTCCATCCACCTCGATAGAAGATACACCTTGCCGTTCGGGTATTTTAAATTCGTGCCATATCATATATAAATATGAACAAATTGTACGCATAATCGTTGCATATAAATGCAGATTGACAAAGAGTTGGATCTCGCATCTATTGATTATCTTTGTAACACGATGTCGAAGAATTTACAAGTTACCATTGACAAGGATTCAGGTTTCTGTTTTGGAGTGGTCTATGCTATAGATATGGCCGAAGAGATCTTGGAAGAAGAAGGACAGCTTTACTGTCTGGGCGACATAGTGCATAATGATGAAGAAGTCGCGCGATTAAAAGCGAAAGGATTGCAGATCATTAGCCACGAAGATTTGCCCAGCTTGCAGAATGCCAAGGTATTGATTCGGGCGCACGGTGAAGCTCCGGAAACTTATAGAACGGCGCTGGAAAATAATATTACGCTGATCGATGCTTCGTGTCCAGTAGTATTAAAACTGCAAAACCGGATCAAAACTTCCCACGATAACAAAGAAAAGATACTCATTTTCGGAAAGCATGGTCATGCCGAGGTGATTGGATTGAAAGGGCAAACAAATGATGAAGCGCTCGTGTTTCAGGATATCGCTGAGTTGGATGATGTAGAATTGCCACAATCCTTTACCTTGTATAGCCAAACCACGAAAAGTGTCGATAAATTTTACGCGATCAAGGAAGAGTTGATTAATCGCGGTCACGAAGTGAAAGCCAATGACACGATCTGTCGCCAAGTATCTAATCGCTATGAAGACTTGTTGCAATTTGCGCAGGCTTATGATCGCATTGTCTTCGTTTCTGGCAAGAAATCGTCTAACGGAAAAGTCTTATATGATGTGTGCAAAACGGCTAATCCCAACAGCTATTTTGTGTCTGATGTGAGTGAGTTAGATGCAGCAGTTTTCCAACCCGAGGAGTCGGTGGGCATCTGCGGAGCTACATCTACACCGATGTGGTTGATGAAGGATGTAAAAGCATCAATTGAAGCATTGTAAGGTCATTTTTACATCACATTGCGTGCGTTTTACGGTCGTAATAATCAAGAAATCTTAAATTTGTTGGTACATGAAGAAGAGTGCAAAAAAAGGCATTTTGCTGGTGCAATTGGGTACACCGGATAAGCCTACTACCCGCGATGTTGGTCGTTATTTAGATGAGTTTTTGATGGATGGCCGGGTGATTGATATTCCTTACTTTACGCGTTCTTTGCTCGTGAAAGGCGCTATCGTACCACGAAGAGCGCAAAAATCAGCCGCAACGTACAAAACCATTTGGGACGAAGAGACAGGCTCGCCTTTGATGTATTATAGTGTGAAGCAACAAGAAATGTTGCAAGCAGCCTTAGGTGAAGAATACCACGTGGCTTTAGCGATGCGGTATCAAAATCCTTCCTTGGCTGATGTGCTCGGAGAGATGGAAGGCATGTTGTTGGAATCTATTCGCGTTATTCCAATGTTTCCTCAATATGCTTCCGCAACAACTGGATCGATCATCGATCGGGTAATGGAGATTGTACGCGAATGGCAATACATTCCCGCAATCAGCTTTGTGAATAGCTTTTGTGATGATGATCTGTTAGTCGATGTGATTGCGGAGCATGCACAACGGCATGACCTAAATAGCTTTGATCATATTCTCTTCAGCTATCATGGACTGCCGGTAAGGCAATTGCAAAAAATCAATCCGCGCAAAGATGAAACCCCTTGCGAAAGCAATGGGTGTGCCGTCTGTCGCGAAAATACCAATCCGTATTGTTATGTGTCACAATGTTATACGACTACCAGAGCAATCGTACAGAAATTGGGTCTTAGCCCAGCGCAATATTCCGTTTGTTTTCAATCTCGTTTAGGAAAAACGCCTTGGATACAGCCGTATACTTCGGATGCTTTGCACGATTTGGCCACGTCGGGCAAAAAACGCTTATTAGTTTTCAGTCCGGCTTTTGTGGCAGATTGTATCGAGACGCTGGATGAAATTCAGGTGGAGTACGCCGATGAATTTAAAGCATTGGGTGGCGAAGAGGTGGCTATGGTGGAGAGTCTAAACCTCAATCCGAAATGGATTGAATCTTTGAAGCGCTTGGCGCTAAATGAAACGAATTAATTATGATGATTATCTATAATACCATTTTACTGTTTGTTTTTGACTTGTACATATTCTTTGCGCTGCGCAGTTCGGGAATACAATTTGCCAAAAAGAAATGGTTTAGTTGGGTCTGGTGGGGATATAGCGTAATCCTAGCGGCAGGAGTGCTGATTTCGTACAAATATAGTATCCCGTTGATGTATCGATCTATCATCTTGGTCGCCTTTTTCATCACGGTAGTGTGCAAGCTGATCTATGTGATTATTCTGTTGATCGATGATATTCGCCGTGGTGGCGTGTGGCTGACTAGGCTATTCCGTAAAAAAGAAACTAGTCCGGCGGTAGAAGAGCAGCAAGAAGAAGTGGATACGAAAAAGCATGGAATCAGTCGATCAGATTTCTTGTTGAAATCTGGTCTTGCTGTGGCATCAATACCTTTCTTCCCGCTTACTTGGGGCGTGATCTCCAGTGCTTACGATTACAAGGTGCGCCATCAGAAATTATATCTTCCCAACCTGCCCAAAGAGTTTCATGGTATGAAGTTGGGTCAATTATCCGATGTACACTCGGGCTCTTTCTACAACCGCAAAGCGGTATTAGGCGGCGTGGAAATGTTGTTGGGTGAGAAACCGGATGTGATCTTTTTTACGGGTGATTTGGTGAATAACGAGGCGTCGGAAATGCGCGATTACCAAGATATATTCTCCAAAGTAAAAGCCGAATTGGGCGTATTCTCTGTGCTCGGTAATCACGATTATGGAGATTACAAATATGGGTTTGAAGAGTCGGCGGCGAAGCGTAAAAACTTTCAAAATCTAGTGGATACCCACAAAGTGATGGGATGGGATCTGCTTCGTGATGAAAACCGTCGTATTACGATGGGCAACGAAAGCATCTCTATTGTCGGTGTCGAAAACTGGGGTATGGGCCGTTTTCCTAAAAAAGGAGATTTGACTAAAGCATTGCAAGGTACGGAGGAAGATGCGGTGAAATTGTTGATGTCGCACGATCCATCACATTGGCGCGCACAAGTATTAGATACCGATGTAGACGCGATGTTCGCTGGTCATACCCATGGGATGCAGTTTGGCGTGCGTGCCGAGCAATTTCAGTGGAGTCCGGCACAATATATCTATCCAGAGTGGGCAGGTTTATACAAAGAAGGAAATAAGCAATTGTACGTGAATACAGGCTTTGGCTTTTTAGGTTATCCCGGCCGTGTCGGTATATTGCCTGAGATTACGATCTTCGAATTGCTTCGCGGACAGGCGTAATGCGCTGCCGCGAAGATTTCTAACTAAAGCGTTGACTCCAGCGCTTGCTGTAGATCTGCTTTGAGATCGTCAATATGCTCAATCCCGACGGAGATACGCAGCAAACCTAAAGGGAAAGCTGGTTTGCCTTGCGCTCCGGGCTGCTGTGTAGAATTCCACAAACTGGCCGGATGCGTAATCAACGACTCCACGCCACCCAAACTTACCGCATTGGCAAAGATCTCGAGTTTCTCTAACAGACGTTGCGCGTTGGCGTAAGCGGTCTGTTCATCCGCCCCAGCCAATTCTACCGAGAGCATTCCTGTAAATCCACGCATTTGTTTTGTAGCCAATGCATGTTGCGGATGCGAAGGCAAGCCGGCATATGTCACCTTTTTTATCCCCTGCTGTCCTTGTAGCCATGTGGCAAGTCGCAACGCATTTTCATTGATCTGCTTGATTCGCAAAGAAAGTGTTTTTAGCCCGCGTAATAATAGCCAAGAATCCATCGGGCTAAGCGAAGCGCCTAACAGCAGTGATCTACGCCAAGCTTTATGAATAAATTCCTTACTGCCGCAGATTGCGCCAGCGGTCAAATCGCTATGGCCACCCAAATATTTCGTCGCACTGTGCACTACAGCATCGATCCCAAAGTCGAGTGGTGTCTGGTTGATTGGAGAGGCAAACGTGTTGTCGACAATCGTAAATATCTGGTTTTTTCGCGCCAGTTGCGCTACGGCTTCCAAATCCGTTATTTCGAGATTTGGGTTAGAAGGCGTTTCCAAATAAATCAGCTTGGTGTTTTTCTGTATAGCGCGTTCAAATTCGGAGATATTCGTCTGATCTACATGGCTTACTTCAATGCCATACGCAGGAAGAAATTCTCGGAACAAAACCTGCGCTGCGGCATAATGCGCATGCTGCACCACGACATGATCTCCTGCTACGACAGTGGCGAGCACCGAAGTAGATATCGCCGCCATACCGGTAGCTAGTAAGAGCGCATCTTCTGTTTTTTCCAGCTTGGCTAAGAGTTCACCGAGCTGGCTGTTGGTCGGATTACCATGTCTATGATAGAAATAAGGGGATTTGGTTCCAGTAGCATCTGTTAATTGTTCCTCAATGGTTGCGCTAGCCGTGTAGGTGGCTGTCTGATAAATGGGCGGAGTTATCGCCCGTGTATCATTGTACTGCTCGCCTTCGTGAATCAAATCCGTTTCTACCTTTCTCATAATCTCTTTTTTTTCTAATATAAGAAAAAGTCTGGCAAGATAGTAGACTATTCGGGTGGGTGCTTTTTGGCAAGACTACAATACTTCCATCAACTTTGTACGAAGTGCGTCGCCATGCAGATTGCGCCCGATGATAATACCTTTTGGGTCTACTAGGATATTCTGAGGGATGGCTTTCACACCGTATATTAGGCTAGCGTAATTATTCCAACCTTGCAAATCCGAGATATGCTTCCAAGTCAGGTTATCATCTTTCACTGCTTTTGCCCAATTTTCGAATTCTGAATCGAAGGAAATGCCTAATATTTCAAAGTTTTTGCCCTTGAATTCTTCATAAAGCGCGACCAATTTTGGATTTTCCTCCCGACATGGCGGGCACCAACTTGCCCAGAAATCAACCAGCACATATTGTCCTTGCAAATCAGAGAGGGCGTACGGCGACCCTTCTAGATCGAACTGGGTTATGCTTGGCGCTTTCTTGCCGACCGAACTATTTTCTAATGCTTGTAGGTAGCGGTCAAAAATCTGTCCTTGTGTGCTTTTGCGCACTTTCTTGTCCAGCTTTTTAAATAAAACAGTCAGTTCTTTATAGTCTGGATCGTAGCTGCCAACTTTCTGGATCAAGGCAATGCTACCTACATCTTTCGGGTTTGCGGATATTTTCTCTATCAATTCTTCTTTAGATTGCGAAATCGCCAAGATAGGTAGGCAAAATAGGAGCAATGCAATTATTGACTTCATACTTTTCTCGTTTTTGTAAACTTAATTAAAGTTAGACTGGCTAGCCTCAAAAAGTTTAAATATTGTAGCGAGCACATAGGAGCAATCTTCTCATTTATGGATGTATCCGAATATTTTTGCTTGATATTTCTTCAATCCAGCCAAAATTTTCTGTGTTTTTCGTTACATTTGCTATTCTATCACTACCGTAATAAAACTTATTTTAATAGAATGGCCAGATTAAATTTATTGGAAGAAACTCGGTTTGAGAAGGTGCCTGTGAAGGTATATCCAACAGCAGATGAAGCGTCGATCGACGTAGCCCATCGTATCTCACATTTAATTCAAAGCAAACAGCACAATGGTGAAAAAGCAATTTTGGGCTTGGCTACCGGTGCTACTCCGATCAAAGTGTATCGCGAACTAGTACGTTTGCACCGCGAGGAAGGATTAAGCTTTCAAAATGTTGTCACGTTCAACTTGGATGAATACTATCCCATGCACCCGACGGCAGACCAGAGTTACGTTTCTTTCATGAAAAAACATCTGTTTGATCTGGTCGATATTCCTACTGAAAATATTCATATTCCAGATGGTACGGTAGCCGCCGATGAGGTTCACGCTTATTGCGAAGCATATGAGCGCAAGATCAGCAGCTACGGAGGTTTGGATATTCAATTGTTGGGTATTGGTCGTACGGGGCACATTGGTTTCAATGAGCCCGGTTCTGCGCCAAACTCTGGTACACGTTTAGTCACTCTAGATGACTTGACTCGTAGAGATGCGTCAAGAGATTTCGGTGGTAAAGAAAATGTTCCTACCAAAGCCATTACGATGGGAGTAGGCACGATCTTCAAAGCCAAAGAGATTATCTTGATGGCTTGGAATGAGAAGAAAGCCGAAATTGTTAAGAAAGCCATCGAAGGGGAACTTTCGGCAGACATCCCTGCTACATACTTACAATTGTCTGATAATGTAGAATTCATCTTAGATCAAGATGCCGCTTCTTTGCTGACGCGCTTTGACACGCCTTGGTTGGCCGAAGATGTAGTTTGGACAGATGAATTAGCCAAAAAAGCGGTCGTATGGCTTTCGTTAGAGTTGGATAAAGCCATTCTGAAGCTGACAGACGACGATTACAATACACATGGTATGGCGCAGTTGGTTACCGAAAAAGGTCCAGCTTATGGTATCAATATTCGCGTGTTCAATGAATTGCAACGCACCATTACGGGTTGGCCAGGCGGTAAGCCGGGAGTGGATGATTCCAATCGTCCGGAGCGTGCCAATCCGGCTTCTAAAAATGTAATCCTATTCTCACCGCATCCAGATGATGATGTGATCTCCATGGGCGGTACGTTTATCCGTTTGGCAGATCAAGGCCATCAGGTACATGTAGCTTACCAGACTTCTGGCAATACCGCGGTTTGGGATGATGATGTATTGCGTTATTTGGAGTTTGTGATTGATTTTGCATCTAGCGCTGAAGAAAAAGAAGCGAAGCAAAAAATATACGACGAAGCCAGAACCTTCTTCGAATCTAAAAAACCAAATCAAGTAGATCCAGAAGTGATTCGTACGATCAAAGGTTTGATTCGCAAAGGGGAAGCGATTGCGGGAGCACGTTTTGTTGGATTGCCAGATGAGCACATTCATTTCCAAGATTTGCCATTCTATGATCGAGGCAAATTCTCAAAAGAAGTGGATTTCGAAGACGATATCCAACAGACGATAGAATTACTTCGTCAGGTAAAACCACACCAAGTGTTTGCGGCAGGTGATTTTGCCGATCCACATGGCACGCACCGCGTCTGTTTTGATATTATTCTACAAGCATTGATCCGCTTGAGAGAAACCGATGAGTGGACGAAAGATTGTTGGTTGTGGTTGTACCGTGGTGCTTGGCACGAATATCCGATCCATGAGATTGAGATGGCCGTCCCACTTTCTCCGCAGGAGGTAAAACGTAAACGTATTGCGATCTTCAAACACCAATCACAAAAAGATGTACCGGTATTCCCGGGTGATGATCCACGCGAATTCTGGGTGCGTGCAGAAGATCGTACGAGCGAAACTGCCGGATTATACCACCAGCTTGGGTTGGCCAACTACGAAGCGATTGAAGCATTCGTACGCTGGAAATTCTAGTAATCAGGAATTCATTTCATTGTGCGAAAGCACAATAAGATATAGATAAGCCTTTCGGAAGTGATTTTCGAGAGGCTTATTTTTGTACGATCAATGGTGGTGCTAAGGCTTCCATCGCTTTGCGAATGTATTTGTCATCTCGGTTTTTGACTTTAAAATATGCTTCGCGCCCAAAATAATAACGTCCGACCAATGCTTCAATGTCGGTCTGAATTAGATCGTGCAAATCGCGTTGTTTCTGTGGCGACACCACTATGCCACCTGCTTTATTGATAAACTCAATAAAAGCCAAGTATTCGTTGTACGGCAGATTGTATCCTTGCAAAAAGTTTTCAATTGAATAAGCAGGGAGCTGTTTGGTGAACCGCTCGTATACAAACTGATCGAGATAATTGGACTTCGTGATCTGCTGATACAACAGGCTCAATTCATTGTAATCTCTTGGAATCAGAATATCGGGCACAATGCCACCGCCACTATATACTTCGCGGCCCATGCCCGTCTTGTAAGTCTGTCCGTGCGCGTACAACGTGTCTAGCGCCCATAATCCTTTGTACAAACTTGTCTTAGCATCCATATTGGACCAATTGGCGCTATATTTTTTCTGAATGCTTCGTCCCAGCGGCGTAAAATATTTAGCAATGCTGAGATTAATCGTTGATCCATCTGCAAAATCAAACTGCTCTTGCACGATCCCTTTGCCATAGCTTCGGCGCCCGATGATGGTGCCGCGGTCCCAATCCTGGATAGCGCCAGCCACGACTTCACTAGCCGATGCCGTGCGGTCATTGACCAATACGACTAATTTACCATCTTTAAATTCTCCTGTGCGCTCCGAGAAATATTCACGACGTTTTTCGTGCGCTCCTTCGGTGTACACAATGAGGCGTTTGTCGGAGAAAAATTCACCCGCCAATTGTATGGCCACGTGAAAATATCCGCCGCCATTATCTCGAAGATCCAATACCAAGCTTTGTGCGCCTTGCTTTTTTAGTTGGATGATGGCTGAGCGAAATTCATCCGCGGTACGCTGACCAAATCTGCGGATACGTACGAATCCGATCGTGGGCTCGATCATGTAAGCTACATCTAAAGAGCTCACATTGATCTGATCGCGAATCGCTTTGATCGGTACGGGTAGTTCTACATTCTCGCGTTTGATATGAAAACTCACCTCCGAGCCGCGATTGCCACGGATCAATTTATCTACCTCTTCTTTCGATACGCCTACGCCAGCTAAGTGCTTATTATCTATGCGCAGGATGCGGTCGCCCACTTTGAAGCCCGCCTTATCTGCTGGCCCATTCGTAATAAGCCCGACAATCAGAAGCGTATCATTCAGGTTGAAATATTCCATTCCAATACCTTCGAAAGTTCCTTCTAAAATTTCGGTTTGGGCTTGAGATTCCTTCGGAAGCAGAAATGTGGAATAAGGATCGAGATGGGCAATAATATGGTTGATCGCTCCGTTTTGTACGGAGTCGGTATTGATACTGTCTACATAAGCCGCAGAGATCAGGTCAACCACTTGTTGCAACTTGTAGGTGTTATCAGAAAGGCCAATAGGCACCAGCGTATTGCCTGGCTTATTACCTTGCTGATCTGCATAGTTTTGCCCCAAAATTAACCCCAACACTAAGGTCGCGCCATAGGTGGCGGCAACAAAAATATTCTTCCTAGTCTCCTTCTGCATCTACGTGGTTTGGAAAGCAAAATTACTTGCAAAATCACAATGTTAAAAACATAATAACAATTATTTTATGTACAAAATACAGTCCAACATGTTTTTATAAAAATAAATAATTTATAATATTTGAAAAAATCTTTAAATGCACGAAATAGAGCCTTTTTACAACTGGAGAGATGATTACATTGCGTCGGATGATGAACGCAGTCCATTCTTCGGAATGGAGTATAGTGAGTTTGAATTTGATAAGAAGATCTATAATTTTCTGTTGCACCCGCAGTGGGATGAATTTGGATCTCATACCTTATATCTCAAAATTTTATATGCCGACTACGATCGTGGTTACGCGATTATCGAGCTGATCGGAGAGTGGAATGACGCCATCTATAATGATATTATGATCATGAAACGAGAACTTATCGACGTAATGATCGATGCAGGCATCAACCAATTTGTGCTGATCGGAGAGAATGTGCTTAACTTTCATGCGTCGGATGATTCTTACTACGAAGAATGGTTTCAAGATATTGAAGACGGCTGGATTGCTGGGCTCAACTTTCGGCCGCATGTGATCGAGGAGTTTGTGCGCAATCAGATCGATTATTATGTGAGTTTTGGAGATTACCTCAATGATTTTCCTTGGCGTACACTGAAGCCCAAACAATTGTATCACCACATCAAAGAGCATGTGAATAGGAGATTGGGTATGTGACCTTAATGTGACATTTCAGCTTGCCTGCGGTGGTTTATAGATTCCCCAAAAAGGCTTATTTTCATTAACTTTGCTGTATACACAACAATAATATTTTACTATGTCATTCAGAATCGAGAAGGATACCATGGGCGAAGTCCAAGTGCCTGCAGACAAATACTGGGGAGCACAAACGGAGCGTTCACGCAATAATTTTAAAATAGGTCCATCGGCCTCTATGCCGAAGGAAGTGATCGATGGTTTTGCTTACTTGAAGAAAGCTGCTGCTTACGCTAACTACGATTTGGGCGTATTGCCTATCGAGAAAAGAGATGCTATCGCTGCGGTGTGTGATGAAATATTGGCTGGTACGCTAGACGAGCATTTCCCATTGGTGATCTGGCAGACTGGCTCTGGTACGCAATCTAATATGAACCTGAACGAAGTAATTGCCAATCGTGCGCAAGTACTGGCTGGCGGTCAGATCGGAGAGGGCGAGCCTGTGTTGAAAGCAAATGACGATGTCAATAAGTCGCAATCTTCCAATGATACGTATCCGACAGGAATGCATATCGCGGCGTACAAAGCAGTGGTAGAAACGACGATTCCTGGCGTAACGCAATTGCGTAATACGTTGGCGAAGAAATCTGCCGATTTCAAAGAAGTAGTAAAAATTGGTAGAACACACCTGATGGACGCTACACCAATAACCTTAGGACAAGAAATCTCGGGCTATGTAGCACAGTTGGATTACGGTTTGCGTTCGTTGAATAACAGCCTATCGCATTTGTCTGAAGTAGCATTGGGTGGTACAGCCGTAGGTACAGGATTGAATGCCCCAGAAGGATACGATGTGTTGGTCGCAAAATACATTGCTGACTTTACCGGACTTCCATTTGTAACGGCGCCTAATAAATTTGAGGCTTTGGCGGCACACGATGCGATTGTGGAATCACACGGTGCATTGAAGATGTTGGCCGTTTCACTCAATAAAATTGCGAATGATATTCGTATGCTAGCTTCGGGGCCACGCTCGGGAATTGGTGAAATCTTGATCCCAGAAAACGAACCCGGATCATCTATCATGCCTGGAAAGGTAAACCCAACGCAATGTGAAGCTTTGACGATGGTGGCAGCGCAGGTAATGGGTAATGATGTAGCGATCACGATCGGAGGTACGCAAGGTCATTATGAATTGAACGTATTCAAGCCATTGATGGCTTACAATTTCTTGCAGTCCGCCCGTTTGATTGGCGACGCCTGTATGTCGTTTGATGAGCATTGTGCACAAGGAATCGAACCAAATCATACGCGTATCAAAGAGTTGGTGGACAACTCCTTAATGTTAGTGACCGCATTGAATACTAAAATCGGTTATTACAAATCGGCGGAGATCGCGCAGACGGCTCATAAAAATGGCACTACCTTGAAAGAGGAAGCGGTTCGTTTGGGTTATGTAACTGCTGAAGACTTCGATGCGTGGGTACGCCCAGAGACGATGGTTGGAAACATCAAATAGTATATTATTTTTACGATGATAAATACATATCGTAGCCAAGCATGCCTACTTTTAGTGGGCATGCTTTTGTTTTCTGCCAGCTGTGTGAGGCAATCGGAGATGCAGACTACGGGAGCTGATTTTTTTCAAGGGGAATGGGCGCAGGATTCTACGGCAGATCAGCAGCAAATGTTGCATTATACACTACACGAATTTAAGGTGACTTGTGATTCTATCTACGCTACTTTTTACGTTAATTCGACGGTTAAAAATATGCCGGATAGCTGTTTTGGATCCGGTAGTTGGACCGAATATGCCAAAGGCGTTTATGTGGTGCGTGGCGACAGTCTGATCGTTGATGGCTTGTACACCAAACCCAATTTTAAACAGAAGATTTCGGGCTGTTACCGGTCGGGAACGTATATTCCGCGATTCAAAATAACGGCAAAAAGCGCGGATAGTGTGGTGTTGGTAAGCCGCTTTGACCAACGACCTATTGTGTTACGAAAAATGGCAGATATTACTTGTGTGCCCAAGCCACGTTGGGAATATTAAAATAGAAATCTTAGAGCTTCACATCTGCCCAGATCGGGTAATGATCGGAAAACTTGCGTTTAATGATGCCATAATCCAATACATCATAGTCCGAAAAGATATAATCGATCTGTAGTATTGGAAACACCTCAAAGTGGGTAACACCCCAGCCATTGCCTTTCTTTTGAAAAGCATTATTCATGTTTTTTCCAATCGTATTCACGCTAAACGACATTGGCGTATCGTTGAAGTCTCCCATCACCAACTTAGGATGTTTGGTCGTCTCAAAATGCGCTAGAAGATACTCCACTTGTCTGCTACGGTAATAAAAGGCATCTTTCAATTTACGGCCTACGCGTTTACTAGCTGCTTTCTCATCATCAGCACCAGACGGATTTTTTATAAAATCTTTGTCTTCATCCTGCAACAAGAAAGAGCGCAGGTGTACATTATACACTCTAATCGTGTCCTGATCTTTGGCGATATCGGTAAATACAATACGGTTGATACCGTAAGAGTAATCATTGATCACCCCAGCATCGACGATCGGATATTTAGAGAAGGTCACATGTCCGTAGCCATGATACGCATTCTCATTGGCCGGCGAGAAGTAGTAATCTTTAAAACCGCAGGCCTTTTTCAGCTTTTCAGTGAATTTCTGCTCGCCAGTCACGGTGCTTTGAAATTCTTGCATGCAAAGAACATCCGGCTCGTGGTCTTGCACTAGCTTGATCACGCTATCGTGCGTCTGTGTGTTTTTATCTTGAATGGCCTGAAATAGGTGTACGTTGTACGACATGACGCGAAGTGTGCTATCTTCTGCGTGTGCCGCAGTCGCGCTATTAAAGGCGATATGTTTGCTCATAAGCGGCCATCCAATTAGAATGGCGACAAGAGATGCGATGGCAAATTTTGGTTTCTTAATGAGCCAATAGATTACAAAGACGATATTAGCGAGAAGAATAGGAGGGTAGGCTAGACCAAAAATAGCGGTAGGCCAAAATAAAGTCGGATTAATGAATGATGCCGAGTAACTAGCTAATAAGGTCAACACAGCAAATGCATTGAGCAACAATATAATTTTGCTGAAAAAACCAAGTTTGTTCGTCTGTCTGGGCATGGTACTACTTTTCCTGCTTACTGGCTTTAAAGAGGATTTCTTTTTCAAATGCGCTTAGACTATCATATCCATTCAGTGATATTTTGTCTAAGATCTCGTCAATCACTTCCTGATTCGGAAGATCTGCTCGGTAACTTTTATATGTTGGGCCTGTCGGCTTGTGATGCACCACCTTTAGTGAATGCTTCTTTTTCTGACGAAACAGGTAGCTCCAATCATTACCCTGCTTTAGCGCATGCATAAAACCTACTCCCCAAATTATAGCGGCTACATACGATCCGGCGGACGATTGATCAACCATGGTATAATAACCCAATTGTAATGCCAAATATATCAGACCGATGGTGCGCAGGCGCACATTGCCAAATAAAAACAATCGAATTTCCGTTTCCGGCACTAAAATGAGTAATGATCCGATCACAGCAGCATTGGCTACCGCGCCGCTGTATAGATAAGAAGTCCCTTGTTGTGCGAAGAAGTTGATCTGACCTATCGCCAAATAGATCACAGCGCCCCATACTATGGCGCCAATATATACCGTAATCAGTTGACGAGTCTGTAATAGATTGAGGAAAATGCGCCCAGTCCAGTACAGCCAAAGGCAATCAAACAGTAATTCGAGTAAATTTTGATTGAGAAAAGAATAGGTCAGCAATGACCATGGCTGCTGTAAAAAAACAGGAAATGCTTTTGGAAGACTCAGCAGGGCCAACGCTTGATCAAACAAGGGCGCGGCGATGGTTTCGGTGTCATACAGAAGATCAAAAATGTGGATCAGTACGAACAACAGGATTTTCGCCGAGATAATATAGGGTACAGGAGATCCTGAACGATATGTCGTTCGGAGAAATTCCTTCAAAGTCCCTTCGTTATACATCACCTATTCTAATAAAAATTTGTACGTCGGATTCCCCAAGCTTTAAGCAGGATAAAACCACAAAGTGCGCCGCCTACGTGCGCCAAATGAGCAATAGAAGAGCCACTATTGGCAAAGCCCAGGTAAATCTCGATCAGAATATATCCACCTACAAAGTATTTAGCTTTGATAGGTACCGGGATAAATAAGAACTGCAAAGGCATGTTGGGATACAGGTACGCAAAGGCCAATAAAAGGCCGAAAACGGCGCCCGATGCACCAACCATTGGAGTGGTATATACCGAACGAAGTAAATCGTAACTATCTGGATCCATCGGGCGAGTCGGTCGTACACTATTGCTATAGAGGTCGATGTCCAACCAGTCGCGCGCGCTTACCGTTCCCGTAATTTGATATACTTCGACGGCTTGCACACCATATTGCAATACCAATGCGCCTAAACCGCAAATCAAATAGTAATTAAGAAAGCGCTTGTTGCCCAGAGCCTGCTCAATGATCGCACCAAACATCACTAAGGCAAACATGTTGAAAAAGATATGCATCAAGTTACCATGCATAAACATGTATGTGATGGGTTGCCAAACCTTAAATAAAGGAGAATCTGGATAAAAAACGCCAAAAAAGAACGTAGATCCGGAAAAGATTGCCGACCCGACAAAGAATATTACGTTAATTATAAGTAGGTTTTTGGCAATTGGTGGTAAATTATTCAACGGATTCATACAATCTTAAAAGTATAGTTTGTGTTATAGTGTTTTTCCAAATCGTTCGGCCAGCTCCTGTAGCGTAAACGTAATAATGATCGGTTTTCCTTGTAAAGAGATGCTCGGTGCCGCACAGGCAAACAGTTTGTCTATCAGGTCTCCCATCGAAGCATGGTCAAGTGCTGTGCCAGTTTTCAAAGCAGCGCTGCGCGCCAGACTTTTGGCTAGATTCTCTCGCTTGCTCATTTTGAGCTCATCTTTGTTGTTCTTAAAATCTTCCAGCAATTGCTCAATCACCGTAGTTTCGTTCAGGTGGTTGCCCACATCTGCCGGAATACCGTCTACAATATACGTTGTTTTTCCAAATGGGCGTAGCTGAAATCCTAGAGACTGTATCTCGGGCAATAGATCTTGCATCAATGCCGCATCGGCATTGCTTAATTCGATGGCTTGTGGGAAGAGGCTTTGCTGACTCAATCCTTGCTGCCGTTCTAGATGTTCCACAAACTGCTCGTACAATATACGCTCGTGTGCCGCTTGTTGGTCGATCAGCATAAAGCCCGAATGGATCTGGGATACGATGTATTTATTATGTAGCTGAAACGGCTGTTTGACGAAGTTGGTTTTTACTTCTTCTTTTTCCGAAGTTTCTTCTTCATCGGCAGGTATCAGTGGCAGCTGTTGTGCACCGTTGTCCTGTTCGGTGATTTGGTATAGCGTATCCCAGTTTTGCGGAATGCCGGCCTTTTTTTCGAATCCCTTCGCGTAATCTGCACTTCGTGTGGAGGTGCGAGCCGTGGTGCCACCTTCCGATTCAAATGGATTGAAACTTGGATTGAATGTAATTGTTGGTGCTTGGATCTCGTCCAACGGTTTTTGGGAGATCATATTATTGAAACTCGTCTCCTGATTGAAATCAAGCGTAGGTGCGATATTGTACCTACCCAGCGATCGCTTCACCGCAGACCGAAGAATGGCATAAATGGACTTCTCATCTTCATATTTGATTTCCGTTTTCGTCGGGTGCACGTTGATATCGATCTTTGCAGGATCGATGTCAATACACAGCACATAAAATGGAAAAGAATCAGAGGGAAGGATATCTTCAAAAGCATTCATCACCGCATGATTCAGATATGGGTCTTTTACGAAGCGTTTGTTCACAAAGAAAAACTGCTCGCCGCGTGTCTTCTTGGCAAACTCTGGTTTGCCCACAAAACCTTGAATGCGTAGAATCGTAGTATCCTCTTCTACCGGCACCAACCGCTGGTTGTAGCTATTTCCAAATAAATGTACAATACGCTGTTTCAATACCTCTTTTGGCAAGCGAAAGACTTCGTTGCCATCGCTATGCAGTGAGAAACTGATTTCTGGGTGTGCCAAAGCCACACGCTGAAACTCATCTATGATATGTCGCATCTCCACCGCATTGCTTTTTAAGAAATTGCGGCGAGCCGGGATATTGTAAAATAAATTCTTGATAGAGATATTAGTTCCGGCAGGAATATTTTCGGGGTATTGATCAAGCACAGTAGAGCCCTCGATTTGTACAATCGTGCCCAGTTCATCTTCCACCCGTTTGCTGCGCAATTCTACATGTGCAATAGCGGCGATAGAAGCCATGGCTTCACCACGAAATCCCATCGTGCGAATGGCAAAGAGATCCTCTGCTTTTCGAATTTTTGAAGTAGCGTGCCTTTCAAAACAAAGGCGTGCATCTGTCACGCTCATGCCACAGCCATTGTCGATCACTTGGATCAACGATTTTCCGGCGTCTTTCACGATCAGTTTGATCTGATCTGCTCCAGCATCAATCGCGTTCTCCACCAATTCCTTCACAGCCGAAGCGGGTCGTTGTACAACTTCTCCAGCAGCGATCTGGTTGGCCACAGCATCTGGCAATAGTTGAATGATATCCGACGTCATAACGCGAAGTTACAAAAATGCTTTATTATCACTGGATGACATTAGTCGAAAAATAAAGCGAGATCTTCGAATTGAAAATGTGAACTCGTAGTATGGAGAAAGTATTAATTATAGTCATACACCCGGATCTGCAAAATTCGGTGATCAATAAAAGGTGGATCAGTGAGTTGCAGCAATATCCTGATCGATACCATATACATAATTTGTATAGCCACTATCCAGATGGTGTGATTGATGTGGCGGCAGAGCAACGTCTTGTGGGGCAATATGATAAAATTGTTTTTCAATTTCCGCTGTATTGGTTTAGCAGTCCGCCACTTTTTAAGACTTGGCAGGATGAGGTGCTCACCTATGGTTGGGCGTATGGCAGTAAAAGTGGTTTTAAGATGGCTGATAAGAAAATTGCGCTCGCGATTTCGGTGGGCGTAGCAGAACATATATATAGGGCCGAAGAGAAGTATAAATACACGTTAGAAGAACTAACGCGACCCTTCGAGTTGACCTTCGATTATATTAAGGCAGACTACCGCCCATTGTTTGCGTACTACGATCTGGAGTTCAATACGCAAGAATCATGGATTGCCCGTAGTGTACCTTTATATATAGCGTACCTAGATGCTTTGTAACATCTGACGATAGCATCATCTATTTTCTCCATGCAATCCCTATCTTGTGAGCTCAATATAGACTTTATGAGAATAGTATTCAATATCTTACTTGTTCTATTGCTAGCAAGCTGTGCGCAGTCGGAAAAAAAACAGACCGCAGTGGAGCAAGAAGATACAATAGGAGAGTGGAATGATTTGCTGAAAGGTGATTCTTTGACGGGCTGGCATTTGTACAATACGGGAAATGTAGCATCGAAATGGAAAGTGCAGCAGGGAGAATTAATCTGCGATCCGCACAAATCGGATGGCGTATTTGGAGATCTCATCACGGATAAGGAATACAAAGATTTTGAATTGGATCTGGAGTGGAAAGTGAAAAAAGGGGGAAATAGCGGCATTCTGATCAACGTAAAAGAAGATTCGGCCTATGCTGCTACTTTTGCTACAGGCTTAGAGATGCAATTATTAGATAATCAATATGCCGAGCCGCGACATCAGCGGGATTCGACGCATTGGGCAGGCTGCTTGTATTCGGTAGATTGTAAGGCGGAGAATTCTTTGCCATTGCCCTACGGGCAATGGAATAAAGCGCGGATAGTGCAGCAAAAGGGTAAGGTGAGCTTTTGGTTGAATGACAAACTAACTTTCGAGCGCGAAGTGGATTCACCTGCTTTTCACGAATTAGTGAGCAATAGTCCGATTACGGCCTACCCTGACTTTGGAAAGTATGCTTCAGGTAGGATTGCTTTACAAAACCATACGGACTCGGTATCCTTTCGGAATATTCGGATTAAAGAGCTGCTTTAATTTGGTTAGAATACCTCGTCATTGCGAAGCCGAGGCACGAGGCTGTGGCAATCTTGCAACTTTCTGCATTCTAATCATTAAGATCGCGTTGTCGTACCTCCGCGCGATGACGAGATCAGAGGAGGTTATCCGTTACGTAAAAGTCGTCTTACAAAGCACATTTGTTTCTTGATTACGGCGGTGTTTCGCGCCGTCAGATAGGGCATTTATTCGGGTTAGATAGTCGTCTACTTAACCTTTTCTCGGGTGTGAGTGTACTGCGAATGTACTATTTATGTAGTATAGCATGCGTAGCATACGGCAATGTATAGCCAATGATGGGAACAGCGTGTGTGAAAGGATGGGCAATCTTTGAACTTTCTGTATTCTAATAATTAAGATCGTGTTGTCGTGCTTCCGCGCGATGACGATGTAAAGGAAGGTCATCGGTTAAGTGAAATCGTCATTGCGAAGCCGAGGCACGAGGCTGTGGCAATCTAAAGCGCTATCAACTTTATGAACATTATCAACCCTCAACACTATCAACCTTCTCAACTACTATCGTCAACTTTCTTAACTCCCCCAAAACCTACTCCACCACTTCCGGTACAAACTTCATCGAGATCGAATTCACACAATGACGTGTATTTTTCTCTGTAAAGCCTTCACCATTAAATACGTGACCTAAGTGTGCACCGCACGCGCTGCACAAAATTTCTGTCCGGCGACCATCTGCATCGGTCTCGTGGCGTACAGATCCTTCGATCTCATCATCGAAGCTTGGCCATCCGCAAAAAGACTCAAATTTGTCTTCTGAACGGTATAGCGGAGCGTCACATCGCTTGCATAAATACGTGCCCTGCTGTTTATTGTCTAGCAAGTCGCCCGTGAATGGTCGCTCTGTTCCTTTATCCTCAATTACATATTTCTCTTCTGCTGTTAATTCGTTATACTTGCCGTTGTTCATTTCCGTTCGATTTTTAGTAGATTCATTACTACAATTCACCTGTAGTAATGAAATCCAAATGATGCCCAAAATTATAATTAATTTCATGCTAAATTTGTTTGTATCTCTATACAAAAATACGAAATAAACCCATTTAAATGGCGTTTTAAGCTGACTATTTAGAACGTTTATAAATTAAACTATTCAGTCACCAAATTGTCAGGGATTGTTTAAATAGTTATACTTTTGTGCAAAGTTTAGTGGGGTGAAAACACTGCTTTCAAAGAGATTTTGAATATATCATACACATTAAAATAGTATAAAGTGCTAAATATGAGAAATATCTCATCCGTTTTGGGAAAACTGGCGAAGTCAATATCAGTTGGTTTGGTGTTGTTGTTTGCCGCTACAAGTGTATCAAATGCGCAGGATGCCTCTAATGGAGGTGCTCTTTTTAAAGCGAACGCATGTAATTCTTGTCATGCTGTAGGTCGTCAATTGACGGGGCCAGATTTGGCAGGATTAACCGATCGTCGTGAAGAATCATGGATTATTAAGTGGGTGCACAGTCCGCAAGCCATGGTGGATTCTGGTGATCCGCAAGCGGTAGAGCTGAAAGGGCAATTCCCTACAATGATGGCTTCTTACAGCAACCTGTCTGATGACGATGTGCGTGATATCATCGCGTACCTGCAAGCAGAAGAAGTAAAGGCAGCTGAGAAGAAAGAACAAGCTGCTGCCCAAGGTGGTGGTGCTGGTGGTAGCCAAGGTGCTAGCTCGTTGATGATTGTCATCGTGTCGGTACTCGTGGTTATTGTTGTAGGCGTTTCTATCTTATTGTCTCGCATTGCGAAGACTTTAGAGAAAGTAATCGATACCAACAAAGAATCGATCGATGTTGCTACCGCAGAGTATGCTACTCGGGAATCCAAATTGGGTCAGTTTGCTAAGGCATTCGTTCGTAATAAGAAATTGGTGTTCTTTGCAGTCTTAATGATTGTTGCACTTTTAGGTGTTGTCGGTTGGAAGACTGGATGGAATGTAGGTGTGCACCAAGGCTATCAGCCGGTACAGCCGATCAAGTTCTCGCACCAGATTCACGCAGGTGTGAATCAGATTGAATGTCAATACTGTCATGGTGGAGCGTTCAAATCTAAGAATGCATCTATTCCATCTGCAAACGTATGTATGAACTGTCATAATACGATTACTGCTGGCGATCACTACGACAACGAGAGCGGTATCTCACCAGAGATTGCCAAGTTGTACCGTGCGGTAGATTGGGATGTAGAGACACGTACTTATGGTAACGATACACGCCCAATCGAATGGATTAGAATCCACAACCTTCCAGATTTCGCTTATTTCAACCACTCACAACACGTTGTTGTTGCAGGTGTAGAATGTCAGACTTGTCATGGTCCGATCGAATCGATGGAAGAAGTATATCAATATTCTCCACTAACCATGAAATGGTGTATCGATTGTCACCGCGAAACTTCGGTGGATACCGACAATCAATACTATGATCAATTAATCGAGGCACACGATAAATTGAAAAAAGGAGAGAAAATGACAGCCGCTATGGTCGGTGGTCTAGAATGTGGTAAGTGTCACTATTAATCAAATCAGAAAAAACGCAATCTTAATATATAGCTTTACATGGATAGCAACAAAAAATATTGGAAAGGGTTAGAAGAACTAAATCAAACTCCTGCGTTCGTACAATCGAGCAAGGGAGAGTTTTCTGAGTCGATTCCTGTAGAGGATGTGTTGAATGAAGAAGGATTGAGCACCAAAACGCCTCGCCGCGACTTCCTAAAGGTTTTAGGTTTCGGTTTGGGAGCGGTTTCTTTGGCAGCTTGTCAAACGACACCTGTTCACAAGGCCGTTCCTTACTTAATCAAGCCAGAGGAGATCACGCCAGGTGTTCCTAACTATTATGCTTCATCTTTTAATGGACAGAGTATATTAGTACGTACACGTGAAGGTCGTCCTATCTTGGTAGAGGCAAACCCAAATAGTGTTGGTTTAGTACAAGGTACAGAGTCGGCTACGGTCGCTTCGGTACTGGACTTGTACGACATGACGAATAAACTACAGAATCCACAGATTGGTGGTAGAGATGTAGAATGGGCAAAATTGGATGCTAAAGTAATTGAGGCATTAAATAAATCGGTTCAAGCCGGAAAACGCGTTGCCATCGTTTCAAGAACAATCAATAGCCCGACTTCATTGGCTGCTATTGCAGAGTTCACGAATAAGTATCCTGGTACAGTTCACGTACAATTGGATTCGATCTCTTACTCGGGTATTCGCGCGGCCAATGAAGCTAGCTTCGGACAAGCAGTAGTGCCATCATACAATTTCGAACAAGCATTAGTAGTCCTTTCAGTAGGCGCTGATTTCTTAGGAACGTGGTTGGATGGCGAAGAGCACACACAAGACTACATTAAGAATAGAAACTATAAATCTTTAGAAGCAGGCAAAATGTCGCGTCATATCCAATTCGAAACTGGATTGAGCATGACGGGTACCAATGCAGATGTGCGTATTGCCATCAAGCCTTCGGAAGAAGCAGCTGTTTTGATCTCATTATACAACGAGATCACCGGTTCTTCACTAGCTGGAGCTATTCAACAAGCAAACGCAGCAAAAGCAATTAAGCTAGCGGCGCAAGAATTGTTGAAAAACCGCGGCCAAGCATTGGTCGTAGCTGGCGCTAATGATGTACATATCCAAACGTTGACCAATGCGATCAATGTCGCTATTGGCGCGTACGGTACGACAATAGATCTTGCAAACTATTCTAAGAAATACCAAGGTTCTGAATCTGAATTTGCCGCTTTATTGGGCATGGCCAATGCAGGTCAGATCGGTACAGCTATCCTTTGGAATAGCAACCCAGTATACGATTACTACGATAGTGCTGCTGTAAAGCAAGCCCTTTCAAAAATAGATTTCACACTTTCATTCTCCGATCGTGCAGACGAGACTGCTTCAGAATTGAAAGCAATTGCTCCGACTAGCAATTTCTTGGAATCGTGGGGTGATGAGTCATCAAAAGTCGGTTATTACACCATCGTACAACCAACGATCAATCCGGTATTCAACACCCGCCAAGCTGAAGTTAGCTTGCTAACTTGGGCAGGTAACAACACGGACATCTACACGTACGTTCGCACTATTTGGGAAACTAATATTTTAGCTGGTAGCACCAAAAACTGGACGGATATCCTACAGACAGGATTTGAGTATAAAGGTAATGCTACGGCTAGTGCGGCTTCTTTTGCAGGTAATGTAAATGCGGCAGCTTCTGCGGCAACTACAGCTGCTCAAGCTCTTAAAGCAGGTGACGACTTCGAATTAGCGTTGTACGAATCTGCTGCAATCCGCGACGGACGTTATGCCAACAATGCTTTCTTGCAAGAATTGCCAGATCCAGTATCTAAAGTTACTTGGGACAACTATGTTGCCCTTAATCCTAAAGATGCAGAACGTCTTGGTTTTGGAGAAAAAAGCACGGCTACGATCAAAGCAGGTGATTTCGAAGTAGAACTTCCTGTATTAGCACAGCCAGGTCAGGCTTTGGGTACAGCATCAGTAGCTTTAGGTTACGGTCGTACTAAAGTCGGTAAAGCAGGTAATAATGTAGGGGTGAACGCGTTTCCTTTCGCACAAGTGAAAGCTGGAAGCTTGCAGTTTGTCAATAAAGTATCTATTACGAAAGCTTCTCGTATTTACGAGTTGGCACAGACGCAAACACACCATACTATTGAAGGTCGTAACATCATTCGTGAAACGACATTCTCTAAATTCTTAAAGAACCCAGCTTCTGAAGCCGGTAAGTTCTCTGATGATCACAAAACGTACGATTTGTGGAACAAGTACGAGCAGCCAGGTCACAAATGGGTGATGGCGATCGACTTGAACGCATGTACAGGTTGTGGTGCTTGTATCGTAGCATGTAACATCGAAAACAATATTCCAGTAGTAGGTCGTGACGAGGTTCGCCGTCGTCGTGAGATGCACTGGATGCGTATCGACCGTTATTACACGATCGAAGAAGACGGAGTAGATTACACCAAAGAAGATGATATTGCTAACCTTTCTTCATTCGAGAATGTGAAAGTGGTACATCAGCCGATGATGTGTCAGCACTGTGAGCACGCTCCTTGTGAGACGGTTTGTCCGGTATTAGCTACTGTACACTCGTCAGAAGGATTGAACCACATGGCTTACAACCGTTGTTTTGGTACACGTTATTGTGCGAACAACTGTCCGTACAAAGTGCGTCGCTTCAACTGGTTCAACTACTGGAATGACTCTCGTTTTGATAACTACTTGAACAATGAGTTCACGCAATTAGTGTTGAACCCAGATGTTACCACTCGTTCACGTGGGGTAATGGAGAAATGTTCGATGTGTATCCAACGTATCCAAGCAGGTAAGCTTCAAGCAAAAGTAGAAGGTCGTCCGCTGAAAGATGGAGATATCAAAATGGCATGTTCAGGCGTTTGTAGCGCAAATGCTATGATCTTCGGAGATGCTAACGATCCTAATTCAGAAGTTTCCAAAGCATTGCGTAGCGAGCGTATCTACTACGTATTGGAAGAAATCAACGTACAACCGAACATCGGTTATATGACGAAAGTTAGAAACAGCTTTGAAGCTTAATCTTGTTCAAATTTTTGAAATAAACAACTATGTCATCGCATAACGAATCAATATTAAGAGAACCATTAGTTACCGGGAAAGATATCTCGTACGCGCAAATCACGAACGATGTATTGCTTCCGGTAGAAAACAAGCCTAACAAAGCTTGGTGGATAGGATTTATCGTGGCTGTCTGCGGAGCCATGCTTTGGGTTATCAGTGTCGGTTACACATTTTGGACTGGTATTGGTGCTTGGGGTTTGAACAAGACCGTAGGTTGGGCATGGGATATCACCGACTTTGTATGGTGGGTAGGTATCGGTCACGCCGGTACGTTGATCTCCGCTGTACTCTTGCTCTTCCGCCAAAACTGGCGTAACTCCATTAACCGTTCGGCAGAAGCGATGACGATCTTCGCTGTAATCTGTGCCGCTACGTACGTAGTAGCTCACATGGGTCGTCCTTGGTTAGCCTATTGGATTTTCCCACTTCCGAATCAATATGGTTCACTTTGGGTAAACTTCAACTCTCCACTTGTATGGGATGCCTTTGCGATCTCTACTTACTTTACGGTATCATTAGTATTCTGGTACGTAGGTTTATTACCGGATATCTCTTCGGTACGTGACCGTGCCACTGGTTTGAAAAAGAAAATTTATTCAACCTTATCATTTGGTTGGAATGGATCGGTAAAGACTTGGCAACGTTTTGAAATCGTTTCCTTAGTATTAGCCGGTATCTCTACACCACTGGTACTTTCGGTACACACCATTGTATCCATGGACTTTGCTACCTCGGTAATTCCGGGATGGCACACCACGATCTTCCCTCCATACTTCGTTGCGGGAGCGATCTTCTCTGGTTTTGCCATGGTACAGACACTATTGTTGATTCTTCGCAAAGTGATGAACTTTGAGAACTATATCACGATGTTCCACATCGAATCGATGAACAAGATTATCATGACAACGGGATCTATTGTAGGTATTGCCTACTTGACAGAGCTTTTTGTAGCATGGTACTCGGGTTCCGAATACGAGATGTACGCTTTTGCCAATCGTGTGGCTGGTCCGTACGCTTGGGCTTACTGGGCGATGATGACGTGTAACGTAATCTCTCCACAGTTGTTCTGGTTCAAGAAAATCCGTACCAGTATTCCGATCTCATGGGTACTATCTATCGTGGTAAATATCGGTATGTGGTTTGAGCGTTTTGTAATTATCGTGACGTCACTTCACCGTGATTATTTGCCATCATCTTGGGCAATGTTTTACCCAACTTGGGTAGATGTGGGTATCTTCATCGGATCTATCGGTCTATTCTTTACTATGTTCTTACTGTTTATCCGTTTCTTGCCAAGTATTGCTATGGCAGAGGTGAAATTGCTATTGAAAAGTGCTTCACTACAGCAAAAAACGAAATTGGTTCAAGAGGGTGCATTCCCTGAGGAGCAAGTACAGCACTTTAGAGATTCGTTAACAAAGTATGATTCCGTTTCGGAAGAGGATATTAATGCTTTACGTAAAAAATAATAGCAATGAGCAACACAAAATATATACTAGGTAGTTTTGCAGATCCCGACGAGATGATGCACGGGATCGATAAATTGCAGGAGAACAATATCAGCATTTACGATTGCTATACACCGATGCCGATTCACGGTATTGAAGCGAAGTTAGGCGTGAAGCCATCTCGCTTACCTATCGCAGCTTTTGTTGCAGGTGCTACAGGAACGATTTTAGGTTTTAGCTTGTTGTTTTATACAACAGCATACGATTGGCCGATGAATGTAGGTGGTAAACCATCTTTACCTTTGCCCAACTTTGTACCGGTTACTTTTGAGGTAACGATCTTACTATGTGCATTGGGTATGGTGGCTACGTTCTTCTATCGCAATCATTTGTTTCCAGGTCGTACACCACGTGTGATGGACTTGCGTGCATCTGATGATAGATTTATCATCGCTATCGATGCGAATGAAAATACAGATCACACCCTTATTGACGGCTTGTTGAAAGACGCTGGAGCGGTAGAGGTTAAATACAATGAAAGGAAATATGTTAGCTATGAATAAGAAGAACTTTCTTGGAACTGTATGTGCGGCGGTTGCATTAGCTGCTGTAGTTTCTGCTTGCGGAGACGGTACTACTCGTAGTACAGGTTGGGAATTTTCTCGCAATATGTATGATCCGATTGCTTTCAATCCAGATCAGCCAAATAAAAACTTTAAAAACGGGATCACGGCTCAAACGCCACCTTCAGGTACTACACCGATTGGTTTCACACGTTTCGATTACGAAAACAGTGTAGAAGGATATGAATTGGCAGGTGCTGAGATCACGACCAACCCATTGACTGTTACTGAGCAGAACTTGAAGGAAGGGCATGCATTATACGTGACCTACTGTGCAGTTTGTCACGGAGCAGATGGAAATGGTGACGGTACGATCACAAAGGACAGAGAAGTAGAAGATTCTAGAGGCAAACGTGCTTTGGAGAACTTCCCTGAGCCACCTTCTTACCAAAAGTCTGCTGGTACACCATCTTCACGTGGTGGGCAAATGTCTGAATTGACTGCTGGTAAGATCTTTCACACCATCACTTACGGATGGAACTCTATGGGGCCGCACGCATCACAAATCTCACCAGAAGATCGGTGGAAAGTTGTTATGTATGTGCAAGAATTACAAAAGAAATAATTAAACATCAAGTTAATAAATGGGAACTCACAATCATCATCACGATTATAATTTTAGCGAGCAGTTTCAATTTGGTGGCGTAGCCAAAATTTTGAGCATTGTCGCTGTTGTAATTGGTATAGCAAGTATTGCATGGGGTTTGTTGTCGCATGATCACATCATCCATGAGCGTACTTACGCCAATTTATTATTGATGGGCTATTATTTCACTTGTGTATGTGCCGCTGGCGCATTCTTCGTGGCATTACAATTAGTCACTCAGTCTGGCTGGTCTGCAGGTTTACTACGCATTCCGCAGGCAATGGCAAGTGTATTACCGATCGCATCTTTAATTTTATTGATCATCGTTGGTTTAGGATTATACACACACAATCTATATCACCACTGGCATGCTGATGGTCTTACAGATCCAACAAGTCCTAACTATGATGCCTTAATAGCTGGAAAAGCAGCATTCTTGAATGTACCAGGATTCTTGATCCGTCAGGTATTGTTCATGGGTTCTTACAGCATCTTCGCTTTTATCTTAGCTAAGTTATCTTACAATGAGGATTTAAGCGGTGGATTGACTGGCTATAAAAAGAGCTTTAAATTATCGGCTCTATTTCTAGTAGTCTTTGGTTTTACGACGCCAATTTGGTCGTTTGATACCATTATGTCTCTAGAAGCACACTGGTTCTCTACCATGTTCGGTTGGTACAACTTCGCAGCGATGTGGGTAAGCGGTATCTCTGCTATTACATTGATCTTGATCTTGTTGAAGAAAGCTGGATATATGTCGTGGGTGAATGAAAACCACTTACATGACTTAGGTAAATTGATGTTTGGATTCTCTATCTTCTGGACATACGTGTGGTTTGCACAGTTCATGTTGATCTGGTACTCTAACATTCCGGAAGAAACAGTATACTTTTACAAAAGATGGGAACCAGAGTATAAGCCTTGGTTCTGGTTGAGTATCGTGATTAACTTTGTAGCACCATTGCTACTGTTAGTAGATCGTGATGCAAAACGTAAAGAGAATTTTATGATGGGTGTCGCTATCTTACTTCTTTTAGGTCACTGGTTAGATTATTACATTATGATTATGCCTGGTACAGTAGAAGCGCATCGTGGTTTTGGTATCATTGAGATAGGTACAGCGATTGGCTTTTCCGGCTTGTTCACCTTCCTAGTGCTTAGTAAGCTGAGCAAACATGCATTGGCACCGAAACATCATCCATTCTTGGATGAGAGTTTACATCATCAGATTTAAGGGTTAAGTAGCGTATTACGTATAAACGTTTTTATAGAAAATGAAGTTTACAAAATATAACAAGTTCAAGACGATAATAGGCTGTTTGCTCCTGTTGAATTTATTCGTGGCTTTGCCAGCATCCGCTTCTTTACAAGATACGGTAGTGAGCAATGTACAGGTTGATGAGGCAGCTACGCCGGGTGATGAAGCACAGGTAGATAGCATAACGGTAGCTACGGATGATGCTTCTGGTGATACTACTACTTCGGCAGTAGTTTCTCCGGATGAGCAAGCGACTACTGGTGCTGCAACAGCATCGGTAGAGGCAGATAAGCAGATCGATTCGCAAGTATATAAGGATATTACTTATTACTTGATGTATTTCCTACTGATCTGTATCATCGTGGCAGTCATTGGTAAGATACAACACATCTACACATTATCTCGCCGTATCAACGGGAAGTACAATCCATTAGCAAATAACAACCTTCAGGCGGCCTTGCTTCTGGTTTTCCTAGTGCTATTTCTAGCAGGCACGTATTATTCGTACGCAGTATGGGGAGTATGGTCATGGAGAGCAGCAGTTACCGAGCATGGTAAAGATATCGATCAGATGTTTATCATCACGTTGATCATCACCACTTTTGTGATGATTGTGGTGCATATTCTTCTGTTGGTTTTCGCATACTTATACCGCATGCGTCTGAACCGCAAAGCTTATTTCTACCCACACAATGACGCGATCGAGCGCTTGTGGACTATTGTACCGGCTATCGTATTGACCGTGTTAGTACTGTTCGGTTTCTTTACTTGGAGAAAGATTACCAACGTTCCTCAAGAATTGCAAGATTCAGCGCTTCAAGTAGAAGTAATGGGTGAGCAGTTTATGTGGACGGTTCGTTATCCTGGAGCTGATGGAAGTATCGGTAAGCGTAACTACAAATTGACGTCACCAACGAATCCTTACGGTATTGACTTTACAGACAAAACTGCTTGGGATGATGTACAAGGAGCCGATATTGTATTGCCGGTAAATCAACCAGTTCGTTTCCACATCATTTCGAAAGATATTATTCACTCTTTCTACATGCCAGATTTCAGAGTGCAGATCAATGCTGTACCGGGTATGACGAATTACTTCCAATTTACGCCGACTACCACCACACGTGATATGCGTGATAAGTTGAACGATCAATCGTATGACTTCGTGATGTTGTGTGCTAAGATCTGTGGATCCAGTCACTTCAATATGCAGAAAAAGGTCGTAGTGGTGACCGAAGCGGAATATAAAGAATGGCTTGCTAAACAACCGAAGTTCTTCACGGAGTCCCTGCAGCAAGAGTATGCTCAGGCAGATAAAGGAGAAGAAGTTTTGAAAACAGCTTCATTGAATTAATTTTTTAAAGAGTTTTAATTTTAGATATGTCAACTACAGTTATATCGCACGGCGCAGCAGATCACGATTCGCACGATCATCACCATCATCATGAGACATTCTTGACTAAATATGTATTTAGCCAGGATCACAAGATGATCGCCAAGCAATTCTTGATTACGGGTATTATCATGGCCGTTTTTGCTATGATCTTGTCGATCTTGTTTCGTATTCAAATCGCGTGGCCAGATGCTGAATTTCCAATCTTAGAAGTTTTCTTAGGAAAATGGGCTGAGGGTGGTCGCATTAAGCCAGAGTTCTTCTTATCATTAGTGACCATTCACGGTACGATGATGGTGTTCTTTGTATTGACAGCCGGCTTATCAGGTACATTTAGTAACTTATTGATTCCGTATCAAATTGGAGCACGTGATATGGCTTCGCCTTTGATGAATATGCTTTCGTACTGGTTCTTCTTTGTAGCCTGTATCATCATGATCGCATCGTTCTTCATCGAGTCTGGTCCAGCTTCCGCTGGTTGGACGATCTATCCGCCATTGTCTGCCGTACCAACTGCTATCGCAGGTTCAGGTTTGGGTATGACGTTGTGGTTAGCGAGTATGGTCCTGTTCATTGCATCTCAGGTTTTAGGTGGTACTAACTATGTAAGTACAATCTTGAATATGCGTACAAAAGGTATGGATCTTTGGAAAATGCCTTTAACGATTTGGGCTTTCTTCCTGACGGCTATCGTAGGTTTACTATCCTTTCCGGTATTGGTTTCTGCTGTTGTTCTCTTGATCTTCGATAGATCTGCAGGTACATCTTTCTACTTATCTGATTTAGTAGTAGGTGGTCAAATTTTACCGAATGAAGGTGGTTCTCCAATTTTGTTCCAACACTTATTCTGGTTCTTAGGTCACCCAGAGGTATATATCGTAGTTATGCCTGCGTTAGGTTTGACTTCGGAAGTAATTTCTACCAATGCGCGTAAGCCCATCTTTGGTTACCACGCGATGGTTTACTCTTTAGTTGGTATTACTGTATTATCATTTATCGTATGGGGTCACCATATGTTTGTGACCGGTATGAGTCCATTCTTAGGTGGTGTATTTATGATCACGACGTTGATCATTGCGGTACCATCAGCAGTAAAAGCATTTAACTACATTGCGACTTTGTGGCGTGGTAATATCCGATTTACTCCAGCGATGTTGTTTGCCATTGGTATGGTATCCTTCTTCGTATCTGGTGGTGTAACTGGTATCTTCTTAGGTAATGCGGCACTAGATATCAACTTGCACGATACGTACTTCGTAGTAGCTCACTTCCACTTGGTAATGGGATCTGCTTCGATCTTCGGAATGCTTTGTGGTGTGTACCACTGGTATCCAAAAATGTTTGGCCGTATGATGGACGAGCGTTTGGGTTACTTGCACTTCTGGTTGACGTTTATCGGCGCATACTTAGTATTCTTCCCGATGCACTTTATGGGTATAGATGGCGTTCCACGTCGTTATTACTCTTTCACTGATTTTCCATTCATGGAAAAATGGGTGTCTGTAAACATATTAATTACTTGGGCAGCGATCATCTCTGCATTGGCACAAGTAGCTTTCTTGTGGAACTTCTTTGCATCGATCTGGTTGGGCAAACGTGCTCCTCAGAATCCTTGGAATTCGAATACCTTAGAATGGACTACACCAGTAGAGCATTTCCACGGTAACTGGCCAGGAGAAATTCCTGAGGTACACCGTTGGCCATACGATTATTCTAAACCGGGTCACGATGAGGATTTCATTCCTCAGCATATTCCTTACTCACAAACGATGAGCTCAAATCATTTGCATGACTTTGAGGGAGACGAAGAAGCGATTCGCATCCAGAAAGCCTGGAATAAAGAAAATGAGCGCGAAGACGTAACATTTCATTAATATTTGTTTAGCCTGAAGGCGTGTTTGTCTTCAGGCTAAACTAGTTCTTTTGATTGTATCTACCCATGTATCCTGCTACCGAAAAACGATTTGTTATTGCCAATAGGGTTACAATAATCTTTTTGTTTTTGGTCATTGCGGCAGGTGGTATTGTAAGAAGTACGGGGTCAGGAATGGGTTGTCCCGATTGGCCAAAATGCTTTAATCGTGTCATCCCTCCAACCGATGTATCGCAATTACCTGAAGGGTATGAGCAACAATATATTGAAGGAAGACAAAAGAAAAATGAGCGTTTTGCCAAAATAGTACAACGTTTTGGCTTTCAAAAAGAAGCAGAACAAATCCGTACTGATCCATCGATCTTAGTACATGAAGAGTTCAATGCTGCGAAAACTTGGACAGAGTACATTAACCGATTAGTCGGTGTTCTTGTCGGTTTTTGCCTGTTAGCTACCGCTTACTTTTCGTGGCAGTACAGAAAAGTCATACCATCCATTACCATATGGAGTGTTCTTAATCTTTTTGTTGTCGTTATTCAGGCTTGGCTAGGTTCTATTGTGGTATCTACCAACCTCATGCCTTGGATCATTACCATTCACATGGTGTTGGCTTTGGTGATTTTGGCTATCGCTATTTACACCTTCTATCTGGCTACGACCAAGCGCAATCCATCTTTGCTGGTGAATCAACGATCTGCTGGCATAAAATGGCTTTCACTGTTCGCTCTGCTCATCCTATTTGTACAGATAATCATGGGAACAGAAGTACGAGAGCTTGTCGATGTGTTGCGAGGACAAGGAATAGCCCGTAGTGCTTGGATAGATGCTATTGGTACCGCGTATGACTATCATCGAATCCTAGGGTATATTACTTTTGGATTGACTTTGGTAGTTTGTTGGATGGTCAAAAAGAGATTTAACAAAGAAAGTATTCAAAGCAAGTTTGCTTTGATCATAATAATATTGGCTGTGATACAGATGGGCTCAGGGATTATCCTTGCTCGTTTTGCATTACCGCCGTATGTGCAAACAACACATTTGGTCGTAGCGAGCTTATTTTTCGGAGCTCAGTACTACCTGATGTTGTTAATGACGAAAGCAAAAGTATGACGTGCGCATTACAAGCATTAAAGTATTTTTGCGGCGAATTAATTTGATGATGATCCATGGGGACGTTTATTTCGGATTTTAATAAGCTTGTCAAGTTGAGGTTAACGTTAACCGTTGTGTTTTCGGCCTCAATATCGTTTTTGATTGGTGCTGTTCAACAGGGAGGAGACATCATTTGGACGAATTGGCTCTTGCTGACTTTAGGTGGCTTTTTGGTTACTGGTGCAGCAAATGGCTTCAATGAAATCATTGAGAAGGATTTGGATAAGCTAATGGAGCGTACGAAAGATCGTCCGTTGCCATCAGGTAGGATGACCAATGGTCAGGCCCTAGTGTTAAGCGTATTCATGGGTATTACCGGTACGCTGGTGTTGGTAGAGCTCAATTTCATAGCGGGTTTACTCTCTGTGTTCTCGATCTTCTTATACGCATTTGTGTATACGCCGCTCAAACAAAAGTCGCCAATCGCGGTTTTTGTGGGAGCTTTTCCGGGAGCTTTGCCGCCGCTGATTGGTTATTACGCGGCATTTGAAGCATCAGGTTTTGGTTTGGCATACAGTGCAGTGAGTGAAGCAGCAGTTGTTATCACACCAGTAGTTCTTTTTGTTATTCAGTTTGCGTGGCAGTTTCCACATTTTTGGGCGATTGCTTGGGTAACTGATGAGGATTATAAGCGTGCTGGATTTAGATTATTGCCAACCACACGCAAAGATAAAACCTCCGCTTGGCTGTTGTTCTTATCTTGCATCGCCATGATTCCGGTGGGATTTTTACCGTTGTATTATGGGTTTAGCGGATGGATATTTACCATCATCGCTTTATTGGGTGGCTTGTTGTTTACTTGGTACGGTTACCAACACATACAATCACCACAAGATAGTACTGCGCGTAAGATTATGTTTACCTCTTTCGCGTACTTACCGATCTTACAGATCGCATTATTATTGGATTTTAGACCCTTTTAAGGAAGAATGGATAGGATGATGGATAGCAATGAGCAATTAATACAGTCTCGCAAAGCCAAAAAGTTTAATCTTTGGCTAGGCATGATTGGCATGTTCATGATGTTTGCGGCACTTTCAAGCGGATTCATCGTGTACACCGCTAGCGGTATCGATAAAGGGATTAAAACGATATTACCCTACGCATTTATTTACAGTACCGTAGCGATTGTGTTGAGTAGTGCGACTATGCACTTTGCATACGCGGCCGCTAAGGCAGGACAGGTAGGTCGCCAAAAAATGCTGCTACTTGTTACGATTGCCTTAGGCATCGTGTTTTTTGTGTCACAATTAAATGCCTGGTCAACCTTGATAGATTGGGGAATCTATTTTCAAAACCCTAATGCTTCGCAATCCTTTATCTATGTGTTCACGTGGTTACACTTGATGCACATCATTGCTGGCGTGATTGTTTTGCTAAGATGTTATATCGGGGCGGTAAAACGTATTCCCTTGGATAAAAACCAATATAGAATGGAAATAGCCACTATTTTCTGGCATTTTCTAGATCTATTATGGATTTATATTTATGTTTTCTTACTTTTGAATCAATAAAACTAAACAATGAGTACAACGACTGTATCGCAATTGGATAAGGTTAAAGACGGACCTTGGAGTGGTGGTAAATCACCGTGGAACTTGGAATACGGAAAGATCATGATGTGGTTTTTCTTAGTATCTGATGCGTTCACCTTTTCTGCGTTCTTAATTTATTATGGCGCTCAGAAGTTCGCTAATGCGACTTGGATTGATCCTGATAAAGTGTTTCAATCTATTCCAGGTATCGCCGAGACTGGTCAGCCATTGGTATTCGTCGGTATCATGACCTTCATTTTGATTATGTCTTCGGTTACGATGGTATTAGCGGTAGATGCGGGTCACCGCAACGATCGTAATGCTGTTATCAAATGGATGTTGTGGACGATCTTAGGCGGTTTGATGTTCGTAGGTTGTCAGGCTATTGAGTGGACTCACTTACACCATGAAGGTTTCTGGTTCGGTCGCAATCCTGCTACGGGCTTAGAAGGGGAGACCGCTATTGTAGACGCGCTTAGACCATATTTCACGGGAGATATTTCTTATACAGCAGCATTGCAGTTCTCAAACTTGTTCTTTACCATAACGGGTTTCCACGGTTTCCACGTATCCATAGGTATCTTGCTTAATATCATCATTCTTTGTATGACATTGAACAATACGTTTGAGCGTCGCGGTACATACCTAATGGTAGAAAAAGTAGGTTTATACTGGCACTTTGTGGATTTGGTATGGGTATTCGTATTTACGTTCTTCTACCTTATTTGATTTATTTAATAATTATCCTGTAATACAACATATACGATGTCTAATCACGATCATACAGCAGTAGCACACGATGAGCACCATGAAACAATGGGTGCTAAGCAAATCTGGTCCGTATTCTTTGTCTTGCTGGCACTGACGGCACTAGAGTTTTTAATAGCCCTTGGTTTTGTACACCACTGGCAGATTTTAGAGAAGGGAATGGTTGTTAATGTTATCTACATCCTACTTACCTTGGTCAAAGCATTCTATATCGTCGCATTTTTTATGCACTTGAAGTTTGAGAAATCAAGTTTCATTGTGTGTAGCTCTATAGTATTTATTTTCATTGCCTATTTTATTGTGCTGATGCTGGTAGAAGGTAGCTTCCTACATGGAGCGCTGCAATCACACCCGGTTTATCCGAACAATTAATTGAACCATAAACATAGATGAATCCAGTCATTCGTCCAATGAAGTTTTCAAAAATCATAATCCTGGCCATTGTACTCTTTGTGCCAGGATTTTTGTATTTATTGATGGAGAATTTAGGTCGCCATGAGTACGTGAAGTTGCCCATTTATGGAGAGAAATCTTTGTCTGGCGAAATGCGTCGTGTTATGGGCAGAGAACGGCCTGATACGATTTACCATCAATTAGCACCGCTGCCATTGACCAATTGGGATGGTCGGCCTGTTTCGTGGATGGGCAGTGATTCTATCATCAGCGTAGCACATCTGATTTACAGTTCGGACTCTGCTTTCTCAGACATTGCGTTGGATTATATGGATCACCTAGCTACCAAGTTTGCTAGTAAAGCCAGTGTTCACTTGTTCTCCATCACAGTAGATCCCAATGACAAGGTCGAAGTACTGGCGAAGATGGCCAATCGCTTTGGGGATTTAGATCGTCGCAAGTGGCACATTGTCGGTAATCCTTCAGTAGACATGTTGACTTACGCGCGCGAGCAAATGCTGCTCAACGCCAGTCGGGATGCGCAAGATTCGACCAAATATATGATCGATGATCAGATTATCTTGATCGATGGTAAGCACCGCATTCGCGGCTTCTATCCGCTAAGTCAGCACACAGAGCTGAAAAGGTTAGAAGATGAGATCAAACTGCAATTAGTAGAAGAAATAAGAGATCACCCTATGCGGGTAGAAAGAAATTAGGTTATTATGGGAATGACTGCGGAAGAGAAGAAATATAAGGGCATTATCTGGACCTTATCTATCGTGATACCCATTGCGGTAGCTGTTTTATTTGGTGTGAATTTACAAAAGCTGGGCTACGATGTAGAACCCTTGAGCTTTCTGCCACCGATTTACGCGAGCATCAACGGCCTAACGGCCGTTTTATTGGTCTGGGCAGTATCGGCTATTAAAAGAGGAAATGCCAAATTGCATGAAAACCTAATCAAGGTTTGTATGCTATGTTCGTCCCTATTCTTAGTGATGTATGTAGCTTATCACATGACGTCCATTTCTACACCGTATGGTGGCGAAGGTTTTATCCGTATAGTGTACTTTTTTATCCTAATTAGTCATATTCTACTATCTATTATCATCATTCCATTTGTACTGTTTACCTTTGTGCGAGGGATCGCTGGTGCGTACGAGCGTCATAAGCGTTTGGCTAGAATTACGTATCCCATGTGGTTGTATGTAGCCGTTACGGGTGTGATCGTGTATTTGATGATCTCGCCGTACTACACGCACTAAACTCACGGCGGCAGCTTAAAAGCAATTGTTGCGAAAAGCTATCCTGTCGTATTGTTGTACACATTGAAAATTTAGGTGATGAAAAAAGTATGGATTTATCAGGCTAATCGGTTCTTCACCGAAGCCGAAGAAGCAAAAGCCTTGTCTGTTTTACAACAATTCGTGCAAAGCTGGACAGCGCACGGCGATCAGCTAGCAGGCAAAGCGCACATTTATCACCATCTTTTTATCGTATTAGAAGTCGACGAATCTGTCGCCAGTACTACCGGTTGCTCGGTTGATAAATCGGTACATTTATTGAAAAAGCTGGAGCAAGAGCTGAATATTGGCTTGTTTGATCGATTGATGGTCGCTTACCGCGATGCAGCAGGCGCGGTACAATTGGTTTCACGCAATGAGTTTGCGCAACTTGTTAAATCAGGTCAGGTGACGACAAATACCATTGTATTCAATAATCTTTTAGCTTCTGGCGAAGAGTTTCCTAACCAATGGGAATTGCCCTTTCAAGAAAGCTGGCATGCCAAAGCTTTTGTAATATAATTACAACATAACCGCAACAAGATAGGATTTTAGTAAATTGGGATTATTAACGACAATCCCGATTAACACAATCTTATGAAACGATACCTTTCCGCTACGCTATTCCTGTCCTGTTTTGTGGTATTTTCCTCCTTGGCGCAAGTAGCCATTCCGGCGGATTCAATCATTACCACCAAGCATAGCACCACCATTCTTGGGCAAGCCATCAAGTACACCTCCCATAAAGGCACACAGCCGGTGTGGAACGAGAAAGGTGATGCGATCGCAACACTCGATTATACCTATTACGAACGCGATGGCGTAGCCAAAGAAAACCGCCCTTTAGTGATTTCATTTAATGGCGGACCAGGTTCTGCTTCGGTATGGATGGAGATCGCGTATACTGGGCCGGCCTTATTAAATATCGATGACGAAGGTTATCCGGTTCAGCCGTATGGCATCGGTAAAAATCCCTATTCTATTCTCGATATTGCCGATATCGTCTTTATCAATCCCGTCAATACAGGCTATTCACGCATCTTAGACAAAGATGTGAATACCAATACATTTTTTGGTGTGAATGCTGATGTCAAATATTTAGCTTCGTGGATCAATACCTTCGTGACACGCCGTAATCGTTGGAATTCTCCAAAATATCTGATCGGCGAAAGCTACGGCACCACGCGTGTTTCTGGTTTGGCTCTGGAGTTGCAAAGTTCTCATTGGATGTATTTGAACGGTGTCGTACTCGTATCACCAACCACGCTTGGCATTGAGCGTGGTGGCCCTGTGGATATGGCTTTGCGATTGCCTTACTATGCGGCTACTGCATGGTATCATCAAAAATTACCAGCCGATTTACAGCGTCGGGATTTGGAAGAATTGTTGCCAGAAGTAGAAGCTTTCGCCATGAATGAATTGTTGCCGACCTTGGCAAAAGGTGGTTTGTTGACCGCCGATCAGCGGCAAGCTGCAGCTACCAAAATGGCGCGCTATTCGGGTCTTTCAGAACAGGTGATTCTGCAAAATAACCTCGATGTAAGCACCAATCTTTTTTGGAAAGAATTATTACGCGACAGCGGCTACACTGTAGGTCGTTTAGATTCTCGCTATCGCGGAATAGACCGTAAAGATGGTGGCGAACGCCCCGATTTCAATGCCGAGCTCACCGCATGGTTGCATGCTTTTACGCCGGCCATCAACCATTATATGCGCAATGATTTGAACTATGTCACCGATGTAAAGTACAATATGTTTGGATCCGTATATCCTTGGGATCGCAGCAATGATCGCACCGGCGAAAACCTGCGACAAGCTATGGCGCAAAATCCTTTTCTGCACCTGATGGTGCAATCGGGCTATTACGATGGAGCATGTGATTATTTCAACGCGAAATATACCATGTGGCAGATGGATCCATCGGGTCGTCTGCAAGACCGCATGTCTTTCAAAGGATATCGCAGTGGGCACATGATGTACTTGCGCAAACCAGATCTGGAACAAGGAAATGCAGATATCCGCAGCTTTATCAAAAACAGCATTCCGGCAGCGGGCACACCCGCAAAATATTAATGCAGAAAGCATCTTAGATTGTAAGGCCATACGCTGACGATTGTAGGAGAAAATCAGTATCTTGCTTTTTCGACAAGGCGTTATTCAGGTAGCTAACATAAGCGAATGATAGCCTGAACAATTATAATACTATGATTATTGGTTTAGATATTGGTACCTCATCTACTAAGGCGGTCGCTTTTGACCTTCACGGCGAAGTACTTGCACAACATGGCATTGCGTATCCGATCCTAATACCACAGGCTGGTTATTTTGAGCAAGATCCCAACGAAATCTATGCTGCTTGTATCAGCTCGGTAAGGGAGGTGATGAAGGTGCTGCGTGAGAAATATCCAGACGAAACGCTTCAAGGCATTTCCTTGAGCAGTGCGATGCACGCACTGATTGCGATGGATGAAGAAGGAAATGCCATTACCAATAGTATTATTTGGGCAGATCAACGAAGTGAAGCTATTGCCACTGCGTTTAAAGAAACACCAGAAGGGTTGGATCTTTATCTGAAAACGGGCACGCCGATCCACCCGATGTCGGTACTCTGCAAAATCAGGTGGATGAAGCAACACGCCAAAGACACCTTTGAGCGTGCGCATAAATTTATCGGTATTAAGGAATACCTATTCTTTCGACTTTTTGGAAGCTATGTGATTGATCATTCCATCGCATCTACCACGGGCTTGTTCGATATTGAGCATTTAAATTGGTACGAGCCTGCACTATCGGCCGCAGGCATCCAAGCCAGTCATCTTTCTGAGCCGGTATCCATTCTGCACACCATTCATTTGCAAGATGCCGAAAGAGCAACCGAGTTTGGTATTCCTGTCGGCACGCCATTCGTGATTGGAGCCAGCGATGGCTGTTTGGCCAATTTGGGCGTCGGCGCTACGCATCCCGGTATTGCATCCGTGACCGTCGGCACGAGCGGGGCCGTGCGCGTGATCAGCAATCGTGCCAGTGCAGATCAAAAACAGCGAGTGTTTAGCTACTTACTGCATCCGCAGCAATTTGTCGTTGGCGGCGCGGTGAACAATGGCGGTGTACTGCGCAATTGGTTTCGCGATACCTTCATGACCGAGTTGGCAAATTTGCCAGAAGATATCAATACCTCGCGCTTATTTGATGAAGTTATCAATTCGGTAAATCCGGGTTCGGATGGTTTGGTGTTTTTACCTTATCTCACCGGCGAACGTGCACCCCATTGGAATGCCAATGCCAAAGGTGTTTACTTTGGTATACAATTGCAACATACCAAAGGCCATTTTGGCCGTGCCATGATCGAAGGCATGTTGTTCGCGCTGTATAGCGTGGGGCTCGCGTTGGAGGAAACCACTGGCCCGATTCATACCATTTATGCAAGCGGCGGATTAGCACGTTCTCCAGTCTGGGTGCAAATTTTGGCAGATATATTTAACAAACCGGTTTTTGTGAAAGAAACGGTAGAAAGTTCTGCTTGGGGCGCTGTACTGATTGGTTTGGAAGCTTTAGAAATAAAGGGCAACGCAGAAAATCATCCCGCTTCAGAAAACGAAGACGATTCCTATGAGCCCAACAAAGAACATCACCTGATCTATATGAAAAACTTTCAGCAATTCGAACGCTTGTACGACAAGTTGAAAGACGAATTTTAACCAATATAACTCAAAAACGCATGCCTTTAGTCATAGTATTTTGTGGCGTTTTACTGCTTTTACTTTTAGTAACTGTCGTAAAACTCAATACCATTATTTCCCTGTTGATCACATCTATCGCCGTTGGCTTTGCCATGGGTATGGATAGTATGGATATTGTACGATCTGTAGAAGCAGGCGTAAGCAGCACCATGGGGCAACTCGCTTTGCTGCTCGCTTTTGGTTCAATATTAGGGAAGCTCATGGCCGATGGCGGCGCAGCCGAACGTATCACACGCGTACTGACCGATGTTTTTGGCGTGCGCAATCTACCTTGGGCGATGGTGCTCACCGGTTTTTTGGTCGGTATTCCTCTGTTTTATAATGTTGGATTTATTGTGCTCGTGCCTTTTGTATTCATGGTCTGCGCATCCAACCGATTACCACTGCTATATGTAGCCATTCCTTTATTGGCAGCGCTATCAGTCACGCATGGTTATTTGCCACCGCATCCGGGCGCTACCGCTATTGCCATCACCTATCAGGCAGATATTGGTCTGACGATGGTTTACGGCATTATCGTCGCTATTCCTGCGATCATTATAAGTGGCCCATTCTTCGGGCGTACGTTGAAAGGTATTGCCACCAATCCACCGCCAGAGTTATTTACCGTGCCCACGTCTACCGAAGGTCGACCAATGCCTAGTTTTGCCATCAGTTTGTTTACCGGATTATTCCCCGTTTTACTGATTGCCATTGGCTCATTTGCACATTTATTCTTGCCAGAAGGATCGACAGCTTTGGCTACGGTTCGCTTTTTAGGCGATCCCGTAATGGCGCTGATGGTTGCGGCATTGTTGGCGATGTATACGATGGGAATACGACAGGGAAGAAGCTTAAAGCAACAATCCGAAGGTATTGAAGATGCGATTCGAGGCATTACGATGATCTTATTTATCATCGGCGCTTCAGGGGTATTCAAGCAAGTGCTCGTCGATAGTGGCGTAGCGGTTTATATTGCCGAAAGTACGGCCGACTTAGCTTTGTCGCCTTTGGTGTTGGCTTGGTCCATTGCAGCTGTGATCCGCTTAGCTATTGGCTCTGCCACGGTGGCCGGATTGACTGCCGCAGGCATTGTGTTGCCTGTAATGCAAGCAACAGGAACGAGCCCTGAGCTGATGGTATTGGCTACAGGTGCAGGAAGTTTGATGTTTTCTCACGTGAACGACCCCGGGTTTTGGATGTTCAAATCCTACTTTGGATTAAGCATGCGCGATACCTTCCGTTCTTGGTCAGTGATGGAAACCTTGGTTTCCTTGATCGGATTGTTTGGCGTGATGGCGTTAAATTGGTTTGTCGGCTAAAGCAAGCAACTTAAACTCCTTATTTCTTATCCACGCTATACTTGCCAGCGCCCATCAACGCAAAGGCAACAAATACAAAAAACAACTCGATCGTATGCGATGATTTAGCCCAACCATGTCCTTCTCCTAAATGATAGATACTGGCCACCAACATCGTTCCAGCCATCACAGCACTTACGGGTCGCGTCCAAAGACCAAGCATGAATAACAGTGAGCCTAGCACCTATGCTCCAGCGGCTGCGCCGCCCCAAATTATCGGCATAAATGTAATGCCAACGTGTTTCATCGAATTTCCGATACTTTCTAGCTTTTCAACTCCACCACTAATTTTGGGGATTCCATGAAAAATAAGCATGCTGGCCCCAACTGCCAATCGAATAATGAGTAAGCCAATATCTTTTGCTTTTGTAGTTCTCATATTATGTAAGGTAAGTAAGTTTTATCCTATTATTCGCGACCGAAAGACGCGTATTTGCGCCAAATACAAGCGCATGATTATCCTTGATATGTCCTGCCGGAAAATCAAAAGCCACCGGGTACGCGTATTCTGCAACGATTTCTAGCACGATCTGGGGTATATCCTGCCCAAACGGCGGATCGCTCTCTCGAATGGCGGTAAATCCGCCCACGATCAGTCCCCGAAGTTTTGCTAGTTTGCCCGCTCTTTTCAATGTGCGCAGCATGCGATCGGTATTGTACAAAGCTTCACCCACATCTTCAATAAACAGAATCTTATCGTCATATATGGGATCCGACGCCGAACCCAAAATACTTTGCAGAATAGCCAAGTTACCACCAATCAGCACACCATCGGTTTCGCCATCCCGATGTGCAGCATTCGCGCTTGTATATTCTATCGTTGCGTCTTCGCCAAATAAGGCTTTGCGGAGCGATTCCAAAGAGGATGTCGTTCCTTTTTCAAAGCTTTTGGGCATCTGTCCGTGAATAGATGCTACGCCGGTTTGTCGTTGAATATGGCTATGCAACACCGTGATGTCGCTGAAACCAATCAACCATTTAGGGCTTTGTGCGAATGACCTGAAGTCGATAGCATCGATAATGCGTACCGTGCCATAACCACCTCGCGCCGCAAATACAGCTTTCAGGGCTACATCATCCAGTGCCTGTTGCAAATCTTCTTGCCGTAGCGCATCGCTACCAGCAAAAGTATGCCACGTGGCAGACACCGACGGGGCCACTAGTACTTGTAATCCCCAGCTTTTCAATATTCTAATGCCATCTGCTATGCCGCCTTTCACGGCGCTAGCCGTACACACGATAGCCACAGTATCCCCTTTTTTAAGGTAAGGAGGTGTTTTCATCACAAATCCCTTGTTATATAAATATAGTCCGCAAACCAATTATGAAATCGCGCAATTTGAGTTATCTTTGCTTTTACACAGCCATTCATCAATTGCTGTTTAATATTAACATTTATTTTCGAGATACATTGGATATTTTAAGTAAAAAACGTTATACAATAACTTCCGCTTTACCTTACGCCAACGGACCGTTGCATATTGGGCATCTAGCGGGAGCCTATATTCCAGCCGACATATTTGTTCGTTTTTTGCGGTTGCAGGGTAAAGATGTGGTGTATGTATGTGGCTCGGATGAGCATGGTGCAGCAATCACCATCAAAGCCAAAAAAGAAGGGGTAACACCCAAAGAAATCATTGATCAATACAACAAGCAAATCAAAGAAAGCTTTGAGGAGTTTGGCATTTCATTCGATATTTATCACCGTACATCCGAAAAGATTCATCACGAATTATCGCAGGATTTTTTCCTGAATCTATACAATAAAGGCGAGTTTATTGAGCGGTTCTCGGCGCAATATTTCGACGAAGAGTTTCAACAATTTCTGGCCGACCGCTATATTACTGGTACCTGTCCGCATTGCCAAAACGAAGGCGCATATGGCGATCAGTGTGAGAAATGCGGCACGTCGCTTAGTCCGACCGATTTGATCAATCCCAAATCAACGCTCAGTGGCAAACCTCCGGTATTAAAAGAAACCAAACACTGGTATTTGCCATTGGATAAATACCAAGCTTGGTTGGAGCAATGGCTGATCGAAGGCAAGAAAGATGTCCTAAAATCAAACGTATTCGGACAATGTCAATCTTGGTTGAAATCGGGCTTACAGCCCCGGTCTATGACGCGCGATTTGGATTGGGGTGTAGATGTTCCATTAGAAGAAGCCGAAGGCAAAAAACTATATGTGTGGTTAGATGCACCGATTGGATACATCTCCGCTACGAAACAATGGGCCTTGGATCACGGCAAAAACTGGGAAGATTACTGGAAAGCCAAAGAAAATAAGGAAGATGAATCCACGTTGATTCACTTCATCGGTAAAGACAATATCGTATTTCACTGTATTATCTTTCCGGCGATCTTGCATGCGCATGGCGATTATATCCTGCCGGAAAATGTGCCTGCCAATGAGTTTTTGAACCTAGAAGGGGAGAAGCTATCAACTTCACGTAACCATGCGGTGTGGTTGCATGAGTATTTGCAGGAATTTCCAGAGAAACAGGATGAGCTACGCTATGTCTTGACCTCAATATTGCCTGAAACTTCCGACAGTGAATTTACGTGGAAAGATTTTCAAGCTCGTGTGAACAATGAGTTGGTAGCCATCTTAGGTAACTTTGTGAACCGTGTCATGGTGCTTTCACACAAATATTTTGACGGCACGGTGAGCTTGGGCACGAAATTGACGCCAGAAGATAATGGCGTCTTTGAGGAACTGGCGAAATATCCAACACTGATTCAGCAATCTATTGCGCAATATCGCTTCCGCGAGGCGATGGCGCAATTTATGAATGCCGCACGCTTAGGAAACAAGTACTTAGCGGACGAAGAGCCTTGGAAAGTCGTGAAAACCGATGAAGAACGCGTGAAAACGGTGCTATTTGTGGCTTCGCAGATCGTGGCCAATTTGGCGATCATGGCACAGCCATTCTTACCAAAAACTGCCGACAAATTGTTTGATATGCTCAATCTGACGGCACAACCTTGGGAGCATGCTGGCCAAGCATCTTTGATCACCTCTGGACATCAGTTGAATGAATCGGCCTTATTGTTCGAGAAAATTACCGATGAGCAGGTGGAATTGCAATTGCAGAAGCTCGTAGAAGCGAAGGCTAACAACGCCAAGAAAGTCATTCCGGCTGCGCCGGCAAAAGCGAATATCAGCTTTGATGATTTTGTGAAACTGGATGTGCGCGTCGGAACTATTCTCGAAGCAGAGAAGGTGGCGAAGACAAAAAAGCTATTAAAGCTAAAAATTGATACCGGTATTGATCAACGTACCGTTGTTTCGGGTATTGCCGAGTTCTTTAAACCGGAAGATATCCTTGGCAAACAAGTCTCCATCTTAGTCAATTTAGAACCGAGAGAGATCAAAGGGATTATGTCGCAAGGAATGATCTTGATGGCCGAAGATGCTGATGGTCGTTTGGACTTCGTCCAACCGGGAAGTCAGATCCAAGTTGGTAGTATCATTCGGTAGATCATAATAGATCTTTGCGCTAAGCCTCAATAATCATCCTGTCAATCAATGTGATAGGATGATTATTGAGGCTTTTTACATTTCATATATAGCTAAAGTGCTACAATAAACACAAAAAGTCTATTAAATCTATAGTCTTTATGAATATTATTATATCTTTGTTTTTGTCTGTCGATTATCAGTCGATCAGCTTTTTATCAAGAGAGAGATGTTTATAATAAAAAAGAATTTTACGGTGTATCATCCCCCATTTATAGATTTTGTTAGACCTCGCCATCTCGTAGATCCCATGTGCATGTCCAATGCTTCCGCCAGGAAATATTAAACACACTATTTATCACACGCTATTCCCAATTTCATGCATAAGATCATACTAATTACAACAGTCTTTTTATTGGCCTCCTTCGCCGTCTTCGGACAGCAGAAGGCTACTTTACGCGGTCAAGTTGTTGACCATGAGAATCAACCAGTGCCTTTCGCTACCATCACCATTCGCGAAACGAATCAACGTTTTTCGGCCGATGCAGAGGGGAAGTTTTCGGTGATACCAACCGAAGCGCCGCCATTTCGAATCCGAGCCGCTTCGATCGGCTACCGTACGACGGAGCTATTGTTCGAAAATAAATCTTTCGAAGATGGGGTTACATTGCGATTAGAAGCCGAAAATCAAGTCCAGGAGGTGATTGTAACCTCACGTCGTCGACAAGAACAATTGCAAGATGTGCCAATTCCCATCTCGGTCGTGAGTGGCAAGTTTGTCGAAGAATCGGGCGCTTTCAACGTTAATCGTATCAAAGAGATTGTGCCGTCAGTACAACTTTACTCATCCAACCCACGTAATACGGGGATTAGTATTCGTGGTCTGGGCACCACCTTCGGTTTAACGAATGATGGTATTGACCCCGGTGTAGGTTTCTATGTAGATGGGGTATATTATGCGCGAAATGCGGTGACCACATTGGATTTTATCGATGTGGAGCAGATCGAAGTGTTACGTGGGCCTCAAGGAACTTTATTTGGTAAGAATACCGTGGCTGGTGCTTTTAATATCACCACACGTAAACCTACATTTTATAGTACGGCGGATGCCGAAGTATCATACGGGAACTATGGTTTTGTCCAAGCAAAAGGATCGATCAGCGGACCCATTACCAATAAAATTGCAGCAAGACTATCATTTAGCGGTACACAAAGAGATGGCTTGATCTACAATGTAGCAACACAAAAATATACCAATGAGCTCAATAATTTGGGTTTGCGTGGACAGGTGTTGTACCAACCATCCGACAAAGTCGATGTACTATTCGCGGGAGATCTTACGCGGCAACGGCCAGATGGCTATGCACAAGTTTTTGCCGGTGTAGCACCAACTTTACGTGCTGATTATCGGCAGTTTGAAAACATCATCGCTGATCTCAACTATGACCTTCCGTCCAGAAACCCATTTGATCGTATTATAGATCACGATACGCCTTGGCGTTCCGGTCAGGATTTGGGCGGTTTATCCGCCAATGTAGATGTCAAATTAGGCGGCGGTACACTGACTTCGACTACGGCTTGGCGTTTCTGGAATTGGGATCCTTCCAACGACCGTGATTTTACCGGTTTGCAAGCTTTAGCGCTTTCGCAGGCGCCATCGCGCCACGATCAATGGTCGCAAGAGGTACGTTGGGCAGGCGATTTTTCGTCGACATTGAGCGCTGTATTTGGGGTGTATGTGTTTGGACAAAAATTGGATGCCGATCCAGCACATACCGAGCAGGCCGGAGTAGATCAATGGCGCTTCGCGCAAAGTTCAACCAGCCCACTGTGGCAAACGCCGGGATTGTTCGATGGGTTGGGTATTCGTTCTTATCCAAGTATGCGGTCGTTTAGCGGAGCATTATTTACCCAATTCGACTGGGCTATTTTGCCTAATCTGCGCTTATTGCCTGGCTTGCGACTCAACTACGATGATAAATCCGTCAACTTTAGACGAGAAGTATTTGGTGGCTTGCAGACGGATGATCCAGCATTGATCGCCTTACAAAACGGGCTGTACTCCAATCAGGCATTTGAGGCTAGTGTAGATGATACCAATCTGTCCGGACAAATTACGCTCGCTTACAAAGCCAATGAGAAAATCAACACATTTGCCACCTTTTCTACCGGTTTTAAACCAGTAGGTTTGAACTTGGGCGGATTGCCAAATGAAAATGGACAACCGATGCTGGAGCTCGCCGTGATCCGGCCAGAACGTGTCACGCATTATGAAGTCGGCATCAAAACTAATCCAACGCCAAGTACACAGCTAAACTTGACAGCGTATAATACCGATGTACGCGATTATCAAACGCAGGTACAAGCGGCAGATCTGGCAGTCAACCGCGGCTATCTCGCCAATGCAGAAAAAGTACGCGTACGTGGTATAGAATTAGATGCCAATGCGCGCGTGCAAGATTGGCTTAGTGTATATGGATCTCTAGCGTATACCGATGGTAAATATATTTCATTTACCAATGCGCCGCCGCCATTGGAAGGCACGGGTGGACCGAATTTTGTTGATGTGTCTGGTGGCCGATTGCCGGGTATTTCAGAATGGGCAACTTCTTTCGGGGCAGAAGTAAAATCGAAATCAGCACGCTTCCTCGGGCAGCGCGGTGAATATTTCTTCGCGGCCGATGGATTTTACCGTTCTACGTTTTCGTCTAATCCTACGCCATCCGCCTATCTAGTCGTGCCCGGCTATACCTTAGTCAACCCACGCATTGGTTTTCGCTCACAAGATGGTGTTTCAGTCACTGTGTGGGCGCGCAATATCTTTGATAAAAACTACTTTGAACAATTACTTCCTGGTGCTGGGAATGCCGGCCATTATGCCGGTGTGCTCGGAGATCCACGGACGTATGGCATTACGCTGCGCTACGCCTGGAGATAAAATAGAAGAATACAAACTAACAAACCAAGCAACGCCCGCTTACTCCCCAATAAGGAGTAGCGGGCTATTTTTTTTCGAATAGATTTTATGGAAATTGGTATCTTCCGGCATCATTATGATAGCGAAGTAAAATACTTTAAATGGACGAACGCACATTGCTCATACGCTATAGACAGACCGGAAATCTGCAAGATCTGGGAGAATTATATACTCCTTATATGTCTTTGCTTTACGGTGTGTGCTACAAGTACCTGCAAGATCAGGATCAGAGTCAGGATGCGGTGATGCAAATCTTTGAAGAACTCGTCATTAAGTTGCGAACACACGAGGTAGATAATTTTAAAAGTTGGCTCTACGTGTATGCTCGCAACTATTGCCTTATGCAATTGCGAAAAGATAAGCGCCAAAACCGAATCCCGATTGATCAACACCTGACGGAGGTCGAAGCGCAATTATCTGTGCCGGACGAGGTCGTATGGCTAGAGCAGGATTTTGAAAAACTGGAGGTGTGCTTGGTCGGATTGATACCGGAACAAGAGCAGTGTGTACGCCTATTTTACCTGGAGAAGAAATGTTATAAAGAAATTGCAGCGATGACGGGTTTCGAGATGAATAAAGTGAAAAGCTATATTCAGAATGGGAAACGAAATCTGAAGCTGTGCATGGAAAAAATATAATGGACAATAATTATCAGTTATCTCGAATTCACAATTATGTGGCCGGGCTCATGAGCCGAGAGGATATGCATGCCTTGGAACGCGAAGCCATCAACGATCCTTTTTTGCAAGATGCGATTGATGGTTATAAGCTGCAGAATGGTGTAGAAACCGCCCCTCTGAGTTTGTTGCAAAAGCGCCTAGCTGCCCGCATAGAGCAAAGAAGTTTGGAGCGCAACAGACGATTCTTCGGCTGGCAAAGGCTCACCGTTGGGTTGGTGGCTGCTGTCATGTTTGTGGTCGTGTGTTCGCTGTTGGTGTTTCGTCATTTGCATCAAAAACCTGTTAGCTCCACACAAGTGGAAGGCATCACGATTATCACGCCTGCGCTTCGTGTGCAAGTGGTACCAGAAGAAAATTCGGATGCACGACCACTAAAAGGTTGGGATCGGTTTTCGCAAAAGCTCCACAAAAACCTGTCCTCGTATACGAGTGCGATCTCCGTCGATGTCCAATTTGATATCGTCAATGGGCATGCAGACGAAATCCGTATCAGCGGGACAAACGATAGTCATTTTGTCGAGAAGATCAAAGAGACGATTCAACAAGAACTACTTTGGGAAGGTGAAAAAGCACGTTTCCGTCTGCATATCGGTGCGGAGTAAATAAGGAAGTTATGAAGCGACTACAGGTCTTATTCACCATCGTATTGGGTTTTCTGCTAGCACATCAAGCTAGTGCACAAGAACCACTGAATTTGGATGCTTGGCTCAGACAGTATTTTGCGGAAGCTAATCTTCCATACCGATATATGGGCGGACGGATCACTATAAAATATACACCCGATAGCGATAATGCTGTTGTGATTGAGACTTCTCCACAACGTATTTTGGATCAGGAGTTTATTCAACACGCATCTTTGGCCCTTAAGGATTTATTGGTTTCTACAAACTCTCCGGCTATAGATCTGACAGCAGGTTTTAGGTTTGATGATCTGACCGACAAGTTATTTTTATCTCCATTGAAGTCGATGGACAAAATGAATAAGGCCTTTGTTACTTATTCTGTACATCCAGAAGTTCCTGGCGGTACGACGCAATTTTTAAAAAGATTGAATGATTATCTTTTGCAATTACCTGATTCGATACAGCAGCAGGTGGAAGGTCATTCTTTTCGCTTTGATGTCGAGAAAAATGGACATGTTACGGCATTAGATTCTACACCTATCGCCAAGTATTTGAATCCTTTTCTGATGCAGGATAGGAAATGGAAACCAGGAATTCGTTGTGGGCGACCGTTCAAAACTAAGGCTTCGCTAATCGTTAAAATAGAACCAAAAAAAGACGATGAACAAAATCCCTTCTATTATAATTCGGAACTCTATTTAGAAGAGTATGTGCTAGGGCTCGAAGATGAGAAAATCATGTATTATGATGGAAGTCGTCAGTGGAAAAGTCCCTACAACTCGATATCCTTTGTAGATAACAATGGAAAACCGGATGCTTTCGCGTATCATTGCGGGAATGTGGCCGATTGCAAACAGATGGAAGAACTAGTGAAAGGCAGCGAGCACTTCGGATGTTATACGGAAAGCACTATATATCGTCGCGTAGAATTCTATCGTTATTTAGAAGAATAAACTATCCTAAAAAACAAATGATATCTGAAGAAAGCGATCATAGAGACTCTTCGCCGACAAGCGGTGCGAATTTGGAAACTTTTTACCATGTGGATATTGTGGTGATAGGTGCTGGGCAAGCCGGTTTGTCGGCTGCTTATTACTTGAAAAGGGCTGGTATTAAACCGGGAAAAGGGTTTGTAATCATTGATGATGAATCTGGCCCCGGCGGAGCTTGGCAGCACCGTTGGAATTCATTGACCTTAGATAATGTGAATGGTATCAACGATTTGCCGGGATTAGCTTTCGACGAAACGGTAAACACGAAAGATAAAACATTGAAGGCTAGTGTGGCATTGCCTCAGTATTATGGTGTGTACGAAAAAACGTTTGAACTTCCCGTCATTCGTCCACTGAAAGTACAGCGCGTTACTGAGAAAATAGATCACTTTCTTATCCATACGGATGGCGTTCAGTTCAAGGCGCGAGGCATTGTCAATGCGACAGGCACGTGGAAAACACCTCGAATTCCAACCTATCCGGGCTCAGAAAAATTTAAAGGCCAGCAATTGCATACCGCAGATTATATAAACGCAGCAGCATTTAAAGGAAAACATGTGATCGTTGTCGGAGCGGGTATTTCGGCCATTCAACTATTAGATGAAATCTCGAAAGTGACGCAAACGAGTTGGGTCACGCGCAGACCGCCTGAATTTAAAGATTTTGATTTCAATCCCGATCTTGGGCGCGAAGCGGTAGCGATGGTAGAGGCACGCGTGAGAGATGGTTTGCCGCCCAGATCTGTGGTGTCCGTCACGGGTTTGCCGACGACGCCCGCGATTCGTGGTATGATGCAGAAAGGTATTCTGGATAGAAAACCCATGTTCGACGAAATCACCGAAACCGGCATTCGATGGGCAGATGGTACCACGTTAGATGCAGATGTGATCTTTTGGAACACGGGGTTTCACCATTCTTTGGATCATCTGGCACCTTTACAACTTACGAATGAAGACGGTGGTATTGTGATGTCTGGAAAATTAGCGACTCAGGTCGCCAAGGATCCTCGAATTCATCTCGCAGGGTATGGCCCTTCCGCCTCTACTATCGGAGCAAATAGAGCGGGGCGTATCGTAGCCAAAGAACTAATCGAATCGCTCGGTTTATAGCTAGGCATAATGTGATGCGATCAGTGCGATACTGCTGCTGAACGATCGAGAGTAAGTAGCTGCCGTTAGTAAAAAAGCTAAACCTGAATAAATCCTTATGAGAAAAGCCTTTTTTATACTCATAATGCTATGGTCAATATTATCTGTGAGTGCTCAGGAGCGTCCCAATGATTGGGATAGTTTGACCTATTGGATAGAGAAAGAGATCAAGACTTATAAACCTGATCTGAAAGCAAGATGGGGTAGGATTGAATTTAAATATATGAAAGGTGATTCAAACGGATTGCTGATTACTAATAAACGCGATTATGCCACAAAAGATGTCGCGATGACATCACTGTCAAGTCGTGTACCAGCATCCTTGTACATTGATCAAGATAGTTTGCACTTAAGTGCTTCTTACGTAGTTGATGGATATACAGACGAGTTATTCTTTAGTGATTGGGCAAATGAATATACCAGAGTTCGCATGTTTGGCGACTATAATAAACGACGAATTGAAGCGCTAGGAGGTACAGGTACCTTTAGGAAAAGGTGGGCTACTTATGTTCAAAAGGTGATGCCTGTGGATACCACGACGAAATATATAACGATGGGCAAAATAAGTTGGTACAGCTTCGATCTAGATTTTGATGGTAACATTGTCACAAACGAAAGCAATGTGTATAATCCTATCTTATCTAACTTTTTGAAGACTGAAATACCATGGATGCCCAGCTCCAATAATGGCCGCAGCATACGTGTGCGTATTTCGCTGGCTTTGCCCGAAAGGATTTCGCATTTGTATGCTATGCATTGGGATTCCGACGTTCATGAGAGTCCCATGATAGAAGAGTTTGCACATAATTTGTACCATAAAAACATTTTTGTGGCAGATAATATGTTCACACCACGTGATGGGGTCAATATGATATCCATGTTGAACGATCACGGAGAAATAGCATCCGTACGTTATCATCAGGGTGATTTAGATGCTTGTCAGTACATGGAAGAGCAGATTAGAAACAGGGACAGCATTAAAGATTATAATGTATCTCACGGCGGAAATTTACGGCGTATCTATTTCTATACCTATGCGGAATAATCGTGGATTCATTGTCTATTAATTTCTTCTACATATGAGAACCTTCTACAAATTCTCTAATAGCCTTAATCTCTGTAGATTTTAGATAATAAAAGAACCGCCGGCTGCGGCCAGAGGCAATAAAGAAATGTAATGCACAGAGATTTTTTTCTGTTCAAAAACCTTTCTTAGAGCGGCGATAGCTTTTGAGCGAGCGAAATACACCGTACTGGCGCTGGTATGCAATTCATCGCAGATCTCCTGCGTATTGCGACCTTCCATAATAGCCATCTGAAATACCTGAGCTTGCTGTTTTGGAAGTTTTTTGATTTCAAGAACAATCAATTCCACCAGTTCATTGTAAATGATTTTTTTTAGGATATCATTGTCAGCTGCCGCTATATCGAGCAGCAATGCTTCATCGTGTGCATATTTATTTCTGCTCTGCTTGAGGTGATCCAGACAGGCATTTCGGGTTACCAGATATAAAAAAGATTTTAGTCCGTCTGCCGCTTGGAAATTTAGTCTTCGATCCCATAGTTTCACAAAGGCATCTGAAACAATCTCGGCGCTAGCTTCCTTGTCTTTGGTGAGTTTAAACGCAAAGAATTGGAGTGCGTTGGCATACTGATCCATGAAGAAACATAATGCCGTCTCTTTGCCCTGTTGCAAATCAGAAATCTGTTTGTCAAACTTATCCATATAGGTAGCAGGTTTATAGTAGGTTGTACTATCTAGGTTGATATCCAAATCTACTGTAAATAATATAGAATTAAAAGTACTAGCGTTCATTTATTTGCAATGGGAAATTTAATCGCTGAGATGCTGATGAAGCTAATGCCAAAGAAAAACGCCTGATCGAAAGATCAGGCGTTCAGGTACTAAATTGCAAATCGTATTTTATTCAGCGCGAAACACCCAGAACCACGCTGTTCCCCATGCGCCTACTCCAGGTTCAGGGTAAGAAAGAACCATTTCTGTATCATTTATGATTAAGATATCATATTCATAGACGGGCGCATTGCTTTCATTCGGCGATATGCCGCACAGTACGGTAACGCCCTTTGTGGTCAATTTTCCTGTGGCCCAAACGGTGCCATCGTCCAATGTAACCTTCTTAGTCATATCAAATGAAAAGGAGCCATCTTCGGTTTGTCCGTTTGATTTGATTTTAGAAAGCCGCGCGCCACGCAGTGCAAACTCCATCTTGGCACCGACTCCTTCGCCGGCCGCTTGGCCATTGATGTCGGCTTCTTGTAAAGTCCACCATGCTGGAGCGGAATTGCCCATATAGCCACCATTACCCCAAACTGCTGGCTTCGTAGTATCCCAAACCCACGTTTTTTCGGCGCCACCAGTCAAGAATCCCCATTCCAACGGAACTGCAAAAGTCAGTTCATCCACTGTAACCTGTAGGGTTTTAGTGATTTTGCTTCCATCAGGGTTTAAGCCCGTGAAAATAATTTCATTGTCGCCCGTAGATACCAGCAATACCGTGTCGGTCTTGCGCTGCGTCAATCCTACACCATAATCCCAAGAGGAGAGTACTGGACTTTTATTGTCTAATACGACTTTGTTACTTTTCTTACCGTCAACGATCACCGGTGTTGCGGTAAGCTGCAGTTGCTCGGCACTAATGGCCGAACCCAATTCCATTCTGTCTTCGATAGCCTCACAACCTACGGATAGTAGGGTAAGACCAATACAGAGTATATACCAGAATTTTTTCATAATTTATTTTGCTAGAAGATTACCAACCTGGAAATTCATGAGTAGACTCGCCCCAACCTTTGTTTTGTGTCAATACACCGTTGGATAGCGCAATTTGTGAGATCGGAATAGGCCAAAAGCCACCCGTAGCTTCGTACCGTGCTGTATAACCACCGCCAAAGGCGCGCATCTGCGTATCAATTCCTTTGTTGCGAATAGATACACCTTCTTGACGGCCGAGCGCTGTACTTGCTTCCTGCCAACGCATCAAATCAAAATAGCGTAATCCTTCAAATGCTAATTCCCATCGGCGTTCCCGTTTTAGGGCTGCTAGTGAATAGCCTATTGGATTAAGATTGGCGCGAGCACGTACGCGATTGAGGCTCGTATTGGTTTCAGAAAGCTCAGCATGCATCAAGAGTACATCCGCGAAGCGGATAAGCACTAAATCTTGCGTATGCGCCAATTGGTACTCAGCTGCTGCTGCATCGGCCAAGATAGCATATGAAGGGATTAGCCTGCCGTCATCATAGGCCGTTATGGCAATGTATTTCTTTTGCCAAAAGCCAGTTTCTTCCATTTGATTATCGGCACCGTAGATGTAACTATCCACATCGGTATCGACATTGATAATAGATCCCACCCGACGAACATCGGTCGGCTCGGCTTGTCGCCATTCGTTCCATAAGCTACTGTTTACCGGGCCAGCACCCCAGCCTTGCCCGAACGGAAACGTTCCTGCTTGTCCATTATTGGAGCGTAAACTAAAATGCAGATTGAGTTGATTAGAATATCCTAACATATACTGATCGCCCCAGTCGACCAACGTGCCAAACTTGACGGCAAAAACCGTTTCTCTGTTGCCATCGCCGGCATAGCTTAGGTTGTTGTCTTTTGCGTACGAATAATCCTTCTTCGTAAACTCATTAGAATAAGGCCACAGGTTGCGAAAATCGGCGACCAGATCATGACCGCTATTGGCGATACATTCTTCCAAGCCTTGCTGCACTTGGGCTTTGCTAATGCTTCCGCCCGAAGCTAGTGGGAGCTCGCCTTTATTGTAATAGCCTGTGTAGAATAGGTAAACGCGTGCTAGAAGTGCTTGGGCAGCCCATTTTGTAGCGTGGCCCGAGGCTACGCTGGTGTAAGGATTAGCTGGCATCAGATTGATGGCGTTTTGCAAATCATCAGCAATGAGTGCATAAGTTTCTTCAGCCGTGGCTTTAGGTATGTTGGATACCGATGTGCTGGTTACCAAAGGCACTTCTCCAAAAAGCTGAGATAGCTCAAAGTAATAAAGTGCGCGAAGAAAGTAAACTTCTCCCAAAGCCTGATTTTTCTGCGTGTCATTATTCCATCCTTCTACTTGATCCAAAGTTTCCAGCGCGGTGTTTGCGCGGAAAATGCCTTGGTAACGTGCTGTCCAGAACGTCAGAAAGCGATCGGGCTGCGTATTCATCAAATGATCGAGCGCTTGCATGTCGCGGTCATTTTCACCACCACCGCCAAAGCGGTCGTCAGAGGCCAGTTCGGCCATGTAAAAATGGGAGTTCTGTACGTTAGAGATAGCCGCATTTAAGCTAGAGTAGATGCCCACAAGCATGCTATTGGCATCAGCCACTGTGGCAGGAAAGTTTCCGGTGTTCTTTTTATCGTAGCTTTCCGTATCTAGAAACTTATCGCAAGAGGTCAATAGCCCCGCAGCGAATAAGATAAATAAGATCTTTTTCATGTCTTTCATTAGAATTTAAGGTTCATTCCAAACATTATGGTGCGTGGTTGTGGGTAGAAGCCCAAGTCAATACCATTTACCCAAGGCTGATCGTAACCGTAACCGATCTCGGGATCCATGCCGCTATAGTTGGTGAAGGTGAATAGATTTTGTACGGTGGCGTATATGCGCGTTTGGCTAAATGGTGCCTTTTTCCAAATCTGTTTTAAGTCATAACCCAACGTAACGTTCTGAATCTTGACGAAATCACCGTTTTCGATGTAAATGTCGGAGATATACTGATTGTTCGTATGGCTTCCGCTGGTTAAGCGAGGCAAACGATTGGATGTGCCTTCACCGTGCCAGCGCCCGAAGACCTCCGTCGTGTAGTTCTGTAAAGGACTATCGGCAAAAGAGCGGTATGATTTGGCGATTTGATGGCCGAAAGAACCAATTGCCGTTACCGCTAGGTCAATACCTTTGTAGCCAAATGTTAGGTTTAATCCACCGCTAAACGCAGGATGCGGATTACCAATCATCATGCGGTCGTCGTCGGTGATAGCGCCATCGCCATTCGTATCGCGAAAGAAGACATCGCCAGGCTGTGCGCCCGAAAGTACGCCATGGCCTGATGCACGAACGGCATTAATCTGTTCCTGCGTTTGAAATATGCCGTCGGTTTTGAAGCCGTAGAAATAGCCAATTGGATAGCCTTCCTGTGCGCGGTACATTTCTTTCGTACCTTGGCTCAATACATCGGGATTACCATGGATGATGCCCTCGCTGTTGGCAATGCGGGTTACTTCATTTTTGTTGTACGCACCGTTAATGCCAATGCCATAGCGAAATTCACCTTTCGTGTCATTCCAGTTAAAGCCCAATTCAAAACCTTTATTGACGATGTCACCACCGTTGATGAAAGGAGCTTGCGTGCCATATATGGCTAGGATAGGTGCTTGCACCAGCCAGTTGATCGTAGATTTGCGGTACCAGTCGAAAACAACGGCTAATCTATTATTCGCAAAGCGTGAATCAAAACCAATGTTCAGCTGCTCGGAAGTCTCCCAGCTCACATCAGGGTTAGGTAGAATTTCAGGATAAGCTCCGCGCAAGAGCGTACTCTTGCTGTTTCCAAAGTAGTAGCCATTTCGGGTGTCGATAGCTACCGTAGCCAAATATTGGAAAGGAAGAATGTCTGCATTTCCATTCTGGCCCCAGCTTCCGCGAAATTTCAAGAAATTCAACCAAGATTGATCTTGTAGGAATGCCTCATTAGTAGCAACCCAGCCTGCAGAAGCGGAGGGGAAGTAGCCCCAGCGATTGCCAGGAGCAAAGTTAGATGAGCCATCGGCACGTAATACAAAGGATGCCAGATAGGTTTCCTTGATATTGTAATTCAAGCGCCCGAAGTAGGAAGCGATATTAAATTGCGGCCAATGCGCACCGTTCACCGTTGGCACAAACCCGTCATAACCCTGTCCATTACTCAGCCAAGCTTTGTCCCATTGTCCCGGGAAAGAAGAGTTCGCTGTTGCTGCTCCTACATCTTCGCCTAGTCCATTCTTTTCAAGGGATTGGCCTACGACCATGTCAAGCTGATGATCGGTAAAGGGATGCAGTCTGTAGCTCAACGTATTTTCCCAAAGAAACTTGTAGCCAAGGCCTTGATTTTGAGAGATGTCATCTATGGCGTTTATCGTGGTAGTTGATAGCTCGTACGCTGGCGTGTACTGCCGATAAGAAGAGGCAGTTAGCCGATAACCAAAGCTAGAGCGGAATACCAAGTCTTTAATAGGCTGTACTTCCAGATACGCATTGATCGAAAGTGCGTGGTTCTTGCTCAGATTCTGTCCACGGCGATAATCCATTTCGGCCGCTGGGTTGGCTGTAGCACCATCTAGTGCCCATCCATCGGCTACTTTGCTGGCTAGATCGTAATAACCGCCATTCGCATTGCGAATAGGAAGTAGTGGGTTTCCTACCAACATATTGTGGATATCATTCCAATAAATATTGCCGATACCGATTCCCGAACGCTTCGTGTACGCGTAGTTGAGGTTTTCACCAAATTTGATGATATCAAATTCATCATTCTTCAATAGAATGTGCTCAGAGTTTAGACGAGCAGTTTGCCTTTGAAAATCAGGTTGAACAGGAGCGCCTAAGATACCGTCGCGATTCGTGTGCGAATATCCCATGGAGAAGCGCGACTGCTCATTTCCACCCATCATATTCAGGGAAGTATTCTGCAATAGGGCATTTTCGTTTTGGATTTCTTTCATCCAGTTGGTACCATTCCAACTGCCATTCATAATTTGTTCATACTGTTTTGGAATAAGCTGTTCCCAGTTGAATGGTGCTGCGCCTTCGTTAAAGCGGCGCTCATCTTGAATGGTCATGTATTCTTTTGCGGTAAGCAGCGAAGGCATTTTGTACACATTTTGGAAGCCCGCATAACTATCTAGGTGCAGTGCAAGCTTTCCTTCACGGCCTTGCTTGGTGGTTACGAGCACAACCCCGTTAGCGGCACGCGAACCATAGATAGCGGCCGAAGCAGCGTCCTTCAGTACGTCGATACGCTCGATATCCGAGGGGTTTAAGGCGTTGATGTCGCCTCCCGGAATTCCGTCGATCACGTAGAGTGGTGATGAATTGTTGATCGTTCCTAAACCACGAATTGTGACTTTAAAACTTTCGCCAGGCATACCTGAATTTTGGGTGATCTGTACCCCGGGAGATTGACTTTGCATCGCTTCCAAAATGTTGGGTGTGCTTAATCTTTCTAGATCCTCGCCCTTAATTTCTACCGTGGCGCCGGTAACCAATTTTTTCTTTTGTGTACCATAACCTACAACGACTACCTCGTCAAGATCGCCCAAACTAGCTTTTAGCGTAATATTCAGTGTCCGTTGATCCCCGACATTAATATCGGTACTCAAAAAGCCAATATAACTAACACGCAGTACAGACCTGTTTCCGCTAAGCAACACCAATTGAAAGTTTCCTTGATCGTCGGTATTCGTACCTACATTGCTTCCTACAACTTGTACGGAAGCGCCTTGGATCGGCACACCGCGCTCGTCGGTCACTGTTCCGCTGATCCTGCGCTCTTGCTGCGTGGCTGGCGCTACAGCGTTTGTTGCGGTAGCGGCTGCTTGCCGACGTAGGATAATTGTGCCTTCGGAGATTTCCCATGCAATCGGTTGTCCTACGAACAACAAGTTGAGGGCTTTTTCCAGCTGTACATCCTTGATGTCGGCGGTGAGTTTTGCTGCCGCAAGGTCTTTGCCATTGAGTAAGAATGGCATGCCGCTCTGCTTTTGCACCGATTGCATAATGTTGACCAGTGGCGTGTTGACCGCCTTGATGGAGATCGGCTGCGCGAAGCCACTGGCGGTGAGTTTTAAGATACTTAAAACGGTAAATAAGATGGTTAATTTCATAATGATTACCCAACGTTTAATTTTAGATCTAGCCACATTCGGGGCATAATCGACCTGTTGTATAAAAATCATATTTTTGTACAATTACATGTGTTGATGAATAAGGGTTTATTGTGGTCGGTAGCGCTTATCTTGGCATGTGAACAGCTTAGCCGAACTGGGGTGTGAGAATCCGGTTCGGTTTTTTTGTTCTTGCCCAGTGGCTTACGTTGGATAGCTTTTGGTAAATGTTTTCATAGTGTGTAGATTTTGTTTATTACTGGTTTACTTGTAGGCGCACTTTGCCGCCCGCTTTGCTTAGTTCAAATTTTACCCCTGCCTTTTCCAAGATGCGAAGTACTTCAGAAAGATTTTTTTCGCGCGTAATCTCGCCGTAAAAATAGGTGGGAGGGATCGCCTTTGGATAGCTGACTTCTACAGCGTACCATCGACTGATCTGTTTCATAAGTTCGCGAAGCTCGGTTTCAAAAAACAAGAAGTTGTTGTCTTTCCAAGCAACATAGGACGCTACATCCACTTGCTTTTTATTGATTCGATCGTGCTGTACTACGGCTTGCTCATTAGGGCGTAACGATAGCCGACCTTTGGTCGTTTCGATTTCTACAGAACCCTCTATCAATGTGGTCAGTGTTTGCGGATCGTCGCCGTAGGCAGAGACATTGAAGCTCGTGCCCATGACTCGGATGATCTGATCTTTGCTATTCACCTCAAAAGGTACCCTACGGTTATTCGCATATTGTTGTGCCACTTCGAAATAAGCTTCGCCTTCTATGCTCACCTGCCGCTTTTCGCTATTGAACAACAAAGGATAGGTTAATTTCGACTGCGCATTGAGGTGCACATGTGTGCCATCGCTTAGTGTTACGCGGTATTTGCCACCTACCGGAACGGTGATGCTCGCGGTAGTTTGTGCCAGCTTTTCTCTGTCAATAGCAAGCAGTGGCGTGCCATCAGAGTAGCTCAATTCTTGATCGAGCACGATACCGTCTTTGTCGCTACGTAGGTTGATCTTTTGACCATCAGATAAGACTAACTCGGCTTTATTTCCTCCCGGAAGGATGCTGGCTGCTTCGATGTTTTCGGATGATGTGGCTTGCTCACGTAGTTGGAAGTAAGCAAATACGGAAGCACAAATTAATAGGGCTGCTGCCGCTCTTTTGTACATAGAACGGGAAATCCAGCGCCGACGTAATGAAATAGGGGATGCTGGATGAAGCTTGTCGAAGGTTAACTGCTTGATCTGTTCAAGTTGCTGCTCCTCGTGCTCATCCTCCATATCGATCCATCGTAACGCATCCGCAAAAACCTCTTCGCCCTGCGTGATCTGCTGGAAAAAGGCTTCATTGGTATCATCTAGCTTGCGCCAACGCGTTAAGGTTTCTGATTCTTCCGTCGTCAGCTTGCCCTCGATATATCGTTTTATTAGCTCGGCTATTCTTTCCGTAGCATTCATAGGTTTATAGTGGTTAACATGACTATTACGACCTCACGCTGGAAACCTTAGTAGATTTTTTATTTTTTATTCGAAAACCTAATTTCAGGCTGATGAATCAAGGTAGATAAAGTAGAGAGGATTGCTTTCTGATGCTATGTTTGTCTTCTCAGCGCTTATTTAGGTTTTGTCGAGACTGATGGTCAATTTGTTCTGCTCTACTTGGATCTTCACATATTCACCTTGCTTGAACCCCGCTTCTTCCAACCATTTCCCTTCTAGTCTAATTTCTGGAATGGAGATATTGTCCCAGCGCCTCTTACGAAATTTACTATGTATTTTTAATTTTCGTGTGGGCTTCATTTAGTGTGTTCGTTATTACGAACATAAGATATGAATTATATATGGATATTCGTTATAGTGAACACGATAGAAGATAAATACTTCAAAAGTATAGGGCTAAGAATTAAAGAATTGAGGGAAGAGAAGGGACTCGATCAAAAATCTTTTGCCTTCTATTGTGAGATCGGCAGAACCCAACTGCACATGATCGAAAATGGCAAAACCAATCCTCGCCTAAGCACATTGATGAAGATCGCTACAGCTCTGGAAATTTCGGTTTCGGAGTTGGTGGAGGGGTAGTGGTTAAGCTGATCATTAATTGACCGCTAATAAGCTCCTTTAAGTTTTTTCTTTAAAATGATGTTCTCTATGGTATTTAATGTAACTCATATCTAGGTTGTGACATGGATCGACATGTAACTTGCCATTATCAAAACCGCTCACTGAAAAACTATCATCGATGCTGATAATGCCGAGATCTAACATTGTATGATGATTCGGACATAAGCATAATATGTTTTCCTTTACGTCTGGTCCGTTGTGCGGTTTTCCTAAAGCTTTTATGTGTGCTGCCTCTGAGTAAAAGCCAACAGGAGTAACAATTTGAATTCTACAAATTTGACAAGTGTTTTTGTAAAGAAGCTTAACATAAGCAGCTGTTTTGGTTTCACGAACTATGCGGTTTATTTTATATTCCTTTCGAGTGGTTTCACTAAAGATGGTAACTGGTTCGTAATTAAGACCTATGTCTGCATCATGATCGAGATATTCCTTGTGAAGTTTTTCAATTTTTTCGAGTCGGAATCGCCATATTATATAATTATTCTTGCCTTTATCCGACCAATATTCTGTTACGTAAAATAAGCCATCATATCTATAGCCTATTTCTGGAGCGAATTTAGATTCTTTATGAGCGCCTCTTATAACTCGAACTGGTAGCCTGTTTTCACAAGATAGGGCTAATGCCTTATTACCTCTGGTTAGTGTTTGGTCTGTTACTTGATGTTTAGATTCGTTACTTCTCCCTCCATGACCTGTATATATTATGGTATCACCATGATCTTCATCATCTTCGTATCCTCCTGATATGACGATTGAATCAGCACCACCCAACTCAGAGCCGCTTATGCCAGCTTGTATATGTTTGTGAACGTGAGACCTCGATAAAACCCGAGATAGAAAGGAATCCCCCTCATAGATGTTTTCTATTTCTCCGAAAACTCGACGCTTGCTCATAGTAAATTATTGCTGGTAGATTTTATGCAATAAAAATACTGAAATAAGTCAAATATTCCGAATGGCGTGAATTACGTTTAGTATTGTTCGATATATTATAGAAAAGATGCTGCGGATTTATTGACAGATCATCATTTCCAAGTACCAATTACTCATGTGCCAAATCCACAGTCGCTAACTTCACATTTGGTTTGTTGAGTTTTGAAACAGCGGCAGTCACCTTGTTTTGATCTTCCACGGATAGAAATACAGGAATCAGAAGGACAATGTCTATTCTAAGTAGCTTGTGAATTACAATAAGATCTTTAAGGGTAAAAGGTTTGATGCCATTCATCAACTCAGACATATGCGTTTTGCTTTTATGTCCTAAGATCGAACCCAAATTCTCTTGCGTTAAATCCAGTTGTTTGAGTTTTTGTCGTATGGCCTTTTTTCGCTTCTCTAGAAACACTCTTTCCTGCTCAGCTACCGCTTCTGACTTCTCACTTTCTGCTAGCTTGTTGTCATCGATCTTGTTGAGGTCGCTCCATTCCAGATTTTCATAGGTGGCAATGATTTCACGCAATCGCATCCTCAAGTTTTGAAGCGGAGGATTTTCTTTAGAAAGCAAACGCAGTTTTCGATCGGCAATAAGCGCTCTATCGTAATCTAACTCATTGTTGATTACGCCGTTTTCCACTATTTTTTCTATGTCAAAATGTGTCTTCATTATCCTATGTAACCGTATTTACGCAACCACTTTTCGATAGTAGATTTGTTGTTTTTAAATGTCGCTTCATATTCCTGATGCGTTCCTGCCCCTACAATTGTGGCCTCACCATCCTCATCAAACTCAATCAGTATTAATGTGCGGTGAATGTTTATATCAAAGAAATAAAACCCATCTGCATGCACTTTATCCGCATCGTTACGAATGCTGTCAATACTTACGATGTTCGGATTGAAATTCTCTAAATCACTAATTAGTCGATCAATTTCATAACATAGCTTTGAATTGCCGATGTTCTTTTTCTTAATCTTAATTAGGATCTTCCTTCCGATTATTCTCATGAAGTAATAGTGCAAAGATAGTTAAAGTTCTGATATAAACCGAACTTATTGGTATTAGTTTGATATGTGTTAACTAATATAACACAAAATTATCTCTGATGATGCGGTTTCGTTAAATCATTCCAACCAACAAACAAAAAAAGAGACACCTTTCAGCATCTCTTTTTCTAATATCCACAAATCAGCCGAAGCCAATATATATCCTTACTCTTCCCAGCGAACTTTTTCTGCGATAGGAGAGCGTACTGGCTCACGTTCGTGTGCCGTATCTGCGTAGCCAAGGTAGAATAAACCAATACATTTTTGTTTTTCTTCTAGTTGTAGAAAATCGCCCATGTGGTTGATCAAACCTGGAGAAGCCCAGTAACCGCCGATGCCGATCGAATGACCAGCCAACCACAGGTTTTGCACCGCACAAGCCGTCGCAGCTAATTCTTCCCACTCTGGTAATTCGCCGGTATAGTTCACCACGATCGCGATCGCCACCTGAGCAGTGGTCGCTTTTTTGGCCATGTTTACTTCCGTTTGCTCTGCATATTTCTCCGCAGGAGTAACCTGCTTGTACACGCGCGCTAGCTCTGTACCCAAACGCTCCAAGCCTGCACCTTTGAATACTACAAAGCGCCAAGGTTGCGTTCTCTTGTGCGTCGGAGCTGCATTCGCAGCTTCGAGCAATAGCTCGATATCTTCGCGGCTTACTTCTTTATCTAAAAAACTAGGTTGCATCAAGGATCTTCTATTCTGGATCGCCTGCAACACCTCATTGGTTTTACTCATCGTATGTTGTTGTATGTATGTTTAAAAATAGTGTTATGTATTATGCACGCTCTTCCCACAGCACGACAATATGTAAAATCGTTTTCACGGCCTGCTCCATATCTTGGCGCGATACCCATTCCTGTTTGCCATGAAAAGCATGTCCGCCAGCGAAAACATTTGGGCACGGCAATCCCATAAACGAAAGGCGTGAGCCATCCGTGCCACCACGAATGCTACGGCGCTCGGGCTCCATGCCGGCACGGCGAATCGCTTCGATGCCGATTTCCATAATTTGTGGATGCTGATCGAGCACTTCCTTCATGTTGCGGTATTGTTCCTGTACGTCGATTTGGTAGGTGGATTTTGGATAGTTGGCGATCACCGATTTTACGATATCTTCCACCTCTTTCTGGTGACTGTCTAACAAGGCCGTATTATGATCGCGAATGATAAACTCAATCGTCGCTTCTTCCACCGTTCCACTGATTCTGTTCGGGTGTACAAAGCCTTCTTTTCCGCGCGTCGTTTCCGGCGACAAGCGATCATTCGGCAACGCCGCAATAATATCCGTCGCGATCTTCACCGCACTTTGCATCTTTCCTTTAGCGAAGCCAGGATGTACCGATACGCCTTGAATTGTAACCGTCAGCGCATTGGCGCTAAATGTCTCATCTTCGATTGTTCCGGCACGTTCGCCATCCATCGTATAACCAAAGTCTGCACCGAGCTTGGCCATATCTACGTGGTTGACACCGCGGCCAATCTCTTCGTCGGGCGTGAATAAGATTTTGATCGTGCCGTGTTTGATTTCGGGGTTTTGCATCAGCAAGCGCGCGGCATCCATGATTTCGGCTACGCCGGCTTTATCATCGGCGCCCAACAACGTTTTGCCGCTGGCCGTAATCACATCGTTACCAATCTGATTCGCCAAATCCGGATGATCCGCTAAGCGAATTACTACGCTCGAATCATCCGGCAATACCAAGTCCGTGCCTTGATAATTGCGATGAATTAGCGGTTTTACATGCGTGCCCGAACTATCTGGCGACGTATCTACGTGTGAGCAAAAACAAATCACCGGCACTTGCTTGTCTGTATTGCTTGGTATGGTCGCATAAACATAACCAAACTCGTCCAAATGCGCATCGCTAATACCGAGATCCAACAGTTCTTGCACTAATATTCTACTCAAATCTTTTTGCTTTTCCGTAGAAGGAAAGCTGGTCGCATACGGATCTGATTGGGTATCTATCTGTACGTATCGCGTGAAGCGATCCGCAACTTCATAGGTGGTAATGTCGTTTATTGTCATGTGTTTTTGTTGTATGATTAGCGCTTTCAGCGAATGCAAAATGCCGTTTTGTCAATCCCTGTTTTGCCACCGATAATAGCTACCGGCAGGAGAAGCGCGCTGCTTTCAAAATTAAGATTTTATAACGGAAAACAGGTCATCTGCCGTGAAATGAAAAAGGCCGCCGGAGTCTTTTCCTCTGGCAGCCTTCCCGTTAATGTATATTCGTTTACTTTACCAATTTCAACGCCAATTCTGGCTCATCAGTGGTGATGAAATCGATTTTTTGATCGATCAAGAATTGGATATCTTCTTCCTTATTAGCCGTCCATGCATTGGTTTTCAGTCCCAACGCTTTAAACTCCTGAATCCAAGTTGGATTCTTTTGGAATAAGCTGTAGTGATAATCTACACCCGTCAATTTTGCGTCTTTGATTTGCTGTGGAGATTTGTCGCCAGTCAGATAATGCACCGGAATCGTCGTATTTAGTTCACGAAATTTTAGACATGCTTCATAGTCGAAAGAGATAATCTCGATACGATCTTGCGCTTTCAATTTTTTGATCACCGCTAATACCATCGGCACAGCATCTTGTGTACGAGCTTTGCCCAAGCTACTCGCTTTTAGTTCCAAGATAAGTTTTAAACCTTTTAATTTCAATCCCGCTTTTAGGTATTCTTCTAGCGTAGGAATGTATTCGCCATTCGGATGTGTTTTTGTGCGCAATTCGGCGTGCGTGACCTCGGCGATGTCCATGTCGTAGAAGTCGGCATCGTGGTTTACCACCAATACATCATCTTTGGTTAGGTGTACATCAAATTCACTTCCCCAAACTTTCAGCGCTGCTGCTTTTTGCAGAGAAGCAATGGAGTTTTGAGGCAAATTATCTTGTTTCCAAGCTCCGCGATGGGCAATTACTTTCGTTTGCGCGATCGCTGATAATCCTATTACCGTCATGACCAATAAGGATAAAAAGTGTTTTCTCATGTGATTGTGTTTTATGGATCAGGATTTGGCATCCTGATGCTTGCTAAGATAACAATCCCATATTAAAAGCATATTAAATCAAGCGGCACTTATGCCAAACCGTCCCATTCTGCATAAAATTGTTTCAAAAAACCTTCCATATACTGATGCCGTTGGGCGGCAATGCGTTTGGCGGTTTCCGTATGCATCTTATCTTGCAGCAGGAGCAATTTCTCGTAGAAGTGATTGATCGTCGGCGCCGTCGTGTTTTTGTACGCCTCTTTACTCATGTTTTGCTCTACCGGAATCGTGGGATTATAGATTTCCCGATTCTTAAAGCCACCATAATTAAACGCACGCGCGATGCCAATGGCTCCGATCGCATCTAGGCGATCCGCATCGCGTACCACACGCAGCTCTGGAGAATCAAAATTGATCTCTCCTAAAGAAGCTTTGAATGACATATTTAGAATGATCTGCTGCACATGTTCGATAATCGCGGTATCTACTCCTTCTTTATTGAGGAATTCGCCAGCGATGCGCGGGCCAATGCTTTCATCGCCGTTATGAAATTTGCTATCAGCAATATCATGTAGCAACGCCGCCAATTCGCAGATCAGCGGATCGGCGTGCTCCGTTTGTAGAATCAATTTGGTATTGTTCCACACGCGTAATATATGCCACCAATCGTGTCCAGATTCTGCACCCGATAAGGTGTGTTGCACGAAGGCAACTGTCTTTTCGATGATATCCATATAGCTCCGGATTTAACGTTAATCTTTAGACCCGTCGTACAATTCGTATTGCAACAGGCGGCAATCCAACTTCCCGTTGAAGAACTCGAATCTGCGGGAAGCCTTTAGGCCAATCTTTTTAGCTAGATCTGGGTTTCCAGTAAATATATAACCGCGGTATCCTTTGCAAGATTGTTTCAAGAAATCACCAACACGTTTGTAGGTCGCTTCTAGTTTGAAATGCGTGCCCAAGCGTTCGCCATATTCCGGGTTGAACATGATCACGCCCGCTTCCGCAGGGATAGTTGTTTTTTCAAAATCACCTGTTTCGAACTGAATTAAGTGCTCCACACCAGCGGTACGCGCATTTTGACGGGAAATTTCCACGGCATCTTCGGAGATATCGGAAGCAACAATCACCGGCATGATCGCTCTGTCCGATTGCTCTTTCAGCACGCGACGCTCTTGAAAAAATACTTCTTCGTCATAGCCAATCAAATGCATAAAACCATAATTCATGCGCAACAATCCCGGTCTACGGTTTTGGGCGATCAGTGCTGCTTCAATGGCTAAGGTGCCTGATCCACACATCGGATTGATGAAAGGAGATTTGCCATCCCATTTGGTGGCGGCTATCGTCGAATAAGCCAAGGCCTCCAACATCGGTGCTTTTCCGGGAATTTTACGATAAGCATGTTTGGCCAAGGTCTCGCCAGAAGTATCTATAAAGATCTCTGCGCGCTCCTCCATCCAATGCAGGTGAATCACTGCTTTGTCGTAGGATGGGCCAGAATTGGGGCGCATACCTTTTTTATCTTTGATACGATCGACGATCGCGTCTTTTACCTTTACATTGGCATATAAAGGCGTGGTAACGGTTTCGTTGTGTACGTGAGACGTGACCGAAAAATAGCCATCAAACGGTAAGATATCTTCCCAGGCGATCTTAACCAACTCATCGTACAATTCCTTGGGATCGTTTGCTTTGAACGAGCGCAATTCGTACAGCACTTGGCTGGCTGCGCGCAAGTTTAGATTGAGTTTAATGCATTCATTGATAGAGGCTCTAATCTCCACGCCGGTGTTGAAAGGGCGTACTACTTTGAAGCCCAATTCTTCTACTTCTTCTTGCAAATAAGGCGATAATCTTCTATTGCAGGTAATGATTATCTTGGCCGGTGTGTTGAAAACTTCCATCATATTTGTGCAAAGTTAGGGATTCTAAGACGTAAAAAATGTGTAATTTTAGGGTTTAATAATTTTGACTATGGAAATAAGAGGAAAAGTTCACGAAATTGGTGGCATTCAGCAAGTAACGGAGTCGTTTAAGAAGAGAGATCTGATCGTTGCGCATGCGGAAAATCCACAGTTTGTGGAGTACATCCGTTTTGAGGCAACACAAGATCGGGTAAACATCTTTGATAACCTGACAGTGGGAGAGGATATTGAGATCTCATTTAATCTACGTGGACGTCCTTGGACAAATAAAGAAGGCGTAACAACCTACTTTAACTCCTTGGTCGCATGGCGCGTAACCAAATTGGCAGGAACAGCAGCAGCTGCACCTCAGCACAATGTGGGTGATATGCCTCCAGTAGACATTTCTTCTTCCGGTGCGGATGATGATGATTTGCCATTCTAAGGAATGCAGATTGATAAAAAGGCGAATATCCCACGATATTCGCCTTTTTTTTTGGGGGCTTCACCGATCTTTTTTGCCGCGTGACCGATTAAGCTTCCTCATAAGATAGCAATCCGAGCTATCTTGCATCAACATAAATTTTAGACTTGGATATTTACCCAGTATATTTATATAAAATAACAGCAAATACTATGGGATGGGCGACAAAAAAAAGTAGGGGATGGGAGCTAAGGCAATTGACGTTGACCTTCCTATCTATCCTGATGTTTGTGCCGTTCTTACACATCCATCCGTTTGTGATGATGAGCCAAGCCTCCAAAAGCAAGGTACGTCTTTGGTATGTAATGGCTTGGGTACTTTTAGCGGTCGAAGTGGCGCTATTTGGTTCATTCATTTATTTCTTCGGTACGTTTAGCCGAGCCATGTTGCTCACGATCGCGGGATCTTCTGTTTCTTATATTGTAGGGAATGGCATACTGCTGAATCAGGCAAAGCCTTTTCTACAACGGTTGGAGCTGGGTGAAGTGCGCCCATTAAAATGGATCAGTAGCCCGAACGGGCAAAAACGCCGCGAGTTGAAAACTCCGGTGCTCGATACACCGCAATTGTTCATCGAACGATTATTGCATTGGCGCAAGCAAATTAATAATCGCGTGCTGCATCAGGATATTGATAAGATCATCCGTCTATTTTACCTGATGGAAAAGAAAGACATTCGCGAAGCGGAAAAATTTCTGGTAAGGCACTCGACGGTGGTTAATGTATTGATCCAATACGATGAACTGGAAAATTCGAACTTGCGCAACGCAGTAACGGATAAATCAAAAGAGAAACTGGTACATGTAGTGCGGCAGGCCGCGGTGGCGATAGAGCAGGAGGTAACGGAGCAGTTCCGAATGGGCATGCTGGAAATATCCGCCGAGACGGATGTGTATCTACAAACATTGAAAAGCAGAAATCTATTAAAAGATTAAAAAAGTATAATTATGGCAGAATTGGATTTAGCACAGTACGGCGGTGACAGCGAAAAACCGAAGGACACGTCGATGGATATGTCGGTGAACTTTTCGGACGAAGAACGCACCAAGATCGCGCAGTATAAGGATAAAATTAACCTGACATCCACCATGGATATCATCCAGTTTGGTGTAGGTAGTCAGTCGCAAGTGGGTAACTTCTCTAGCGAAATACTGAAACAAGTGCGCACTAAAGATATGGGCGGTGCAGAAGATATTTTGATCAACCTGCGGTCGGATATTCGTTCATTTGATGAGGGAACGCGCAAGAAGCCGTTGATTCCTTTTCTAGACAACTTGAAAAAGCGTATCACGCGTATCAAAACGGAGTATGCGTCGGTGGAGAAGAATATTCATCAGATCGAACTAAAACTGGAAGGACATTATAAGAATGTCGCCAAAGATGTCGTGATCTTTGATAAGCTATTCACACAAAATCAGCTGTTTTTCAAAGATCTATCCTTGCATATTCAGGCTGGTACGGAGAAATTGCAGGAAGCGCATGAAGTGATCTTGCCGAAGTTGCGCCAAGAAGCAGAAAGCAGCAACGATCAGCACAAGATCCAAGAATATAAGGATATGGAGCAGCATATCGTGCGCTTCGAACGCAAAGTGCACGATCTGAAACTGACGCGCATGGTGGTGTTGCAAAATGCACCGCAGATCCGCATGATTCAGAGCAATAGTAGCGCTTTGATGGAAAAAATTCAGTCTAGTTTGGTCAATACTTTGCCACTGTGGAAGAATCAAATGGTGTTAACGCTAGGTATTGCGCATTCGCAGCGCGCTTTGGAGGCGCAAAAGGCCGTGACCGATGCGACCAATGACTTGCTGCGCCGCAATAGTGAGATGTTGAAAGAATCGACGATTCAGATCGCGCGCGAAACGGAGCGTGGCATCGTAGATATCGATACGATTAAGAAAGCAAATCAGGATATTATCGCTACGATCGACGAGGTATTGCGCATTCAGCGCGAAGGCCGCGAGAAACGAAAAGTCGCCGAAGGCGAATTGGTACAGGCCGAAAACGACTTGAAATCACATATCTTAAAATCATCCGACGAGAATCGGTTGATTAATTAAGCTCATAACAAAACAAGAAAGCTCCCTGATCGGGAGCTTTCTTGTTTTGTTATGGATTGGTGCTCCACAAAAAACCAATCTACCGTACTTAGATACTAGATATGGTACGAAAAATAATGAGATGGTTATAAAGATTGCCGCACCCTCGTTCCTCAGGTTCGCAAGGACGTGCCGACTTCAGTATTTAGATAATCTATTCTTTTTAAGAATACAGCAGGTCGACTAATTGTTTGGCTTCCTGCACATCGTGTACGCGTAGCAATTGTACGCCACGCTCCAGTAGTAAGGTGTTGAGTGCAATGGTGCCCGTGAGTGCTTCTGCCGGTGAAAGATCTAATTTGCGATAGATCATCGATTTTCGAGAAATACCACCCAAGATCGGTAATCCATGATAATGTAATTCGGCCACGCGCAATAGCAATTCATAGTTCTGAGCAGATGTTTTGGCGAAGCCAAAACCCGGATCAAGAATAATGTCGCGCACGCCCAAAGCGCGCAAGGATGCGATAGCATGTCCCAACTCGACAGCCACATCATTCACGATATCTGTATAATCGGTGTGCTGCTGCATGGTATCTGGCGTGCCACGCATATGCATTAATATATAAGGCACTTGCAATTTGGCTACCGTAGCAAACATCTGCGAATCCAATTGTCCGCCGGATACGTCATTGATAATATGCGCACCTGCGTCGATCGCTTCTTCGGCCAAGCGCGCACGATAAGTATCTACCGACATAATTGCTTCTGGAAATGCTTGGCGAATCGCGGAAACCACTGGGACGACGCGATTCACTTCTTCCTCTTCGAGTGAGAGCGCTGCGCCGGGGCGCGTGGATTGTCCACCAATATCGAGGATATCAGCACCATCTTTTAACAGCTTTTCCGCGTGGCGCAATGCCGCGTCTATGGTCGTGTTTTGTCCGCCATCGTAGAAGGAATCAGCCGTGAGATTGAGAATCCCCATAATTTTGGGAAGTTCAAAACTCATCAGTTTACCTCCCAAACGAATGCTCGGTGCGGGATGCGTGGAGAAATGCTTCATCGTTTATTTGACCACCACAACGCCATCTGCGATAAATGTGATGTCGCGTTTTGGTTTTTTGATGGCAGCGATTTCTTTGTCACTTTTTCCTAAATCTTTCGCATCGTGCTGTAGCTTCGCTACGGTAGTTTCTTTTACTTTGCCTTTGCCTTCCAATACGACGGTCTTGCCGACGATATCCTGCGGCATAAAGTATCCGTAATCCGTGAAACGCACCATGATTGGTTCAGCAGTTCCTTCACGCTTCAACGTGATAAAACAACCTTTTTTCTTGCACACCTGTACTACTTCGCCTTGTACTTTTCCGCTGAAATCGTTGGATTTCGCCAGCGCCGTTTCTAAGGCTTTTACCGAGATCGCACCTTGCGCTTCTACTTTCTTGCCATACTGTACTCCTGCATGTGCAGCCGGAATATCGGCTTGTTGCGCAGATCCGATCGTGGCGAATGCCACAACGCTGAATAATAAGGTGAATAACTTTTTCATATTTCGTGATGTTAAGAAGTACTATTTACGAATAAACTCAATTTTACCACTTGGATCCAGTTTAATAATCATGGAAGGCTCACGCACCTCCATATCCTGCTGGCCAAACTGCACCACATAATCTGCTCCTTCGGTAATTTCGGGAGATATATCCATGAAATTACGGGGAGAAGGCTGTCCGCTCAAGTTGGCTGAGGTGGAAATAATGGGTTTGCGAAAGCGCTGTAATAATTGTTGGCAAAATGGATGATCTACCACGCGAATACCGACCGAGCCGTCTGTTGCCAACACATTAGCGGGTAAGTTTTTGGCCAAGGAATAGATGATCGTGAGCGGACGATCCGTCACTTCGATCAGTTGATACGCCACATCCGGAATATCATTGACATAACTAGCCAGTTGGTTGTCATTGTGCAATAATAGGATCATGCTTTTGGCCTGATCGCGTCCTTTCAGCGCAAAAACCTTTTCTACCGCTTCTGGATTGGTCGCATCGCAACCGATTCCCCAAATGGTGTCTGTAGGATACAAGATGATGCCGCCAGCCTGCAAAGTTTCCAATGCTTTGGAGACATCATCCCGATCTACATATGTATTATTTTGTCGCATGCTATGCTTATACCGCTACGTTGTGATCGCGCAAAGCATCGTTCAACGAAGTTTTCTTGTCTGTAGATTCCTTACGCTGACCGATAATCAACGCACAAGGTACTTGATATTCTCCTGCTGGGAATTTCTTGGTGTAAGATCCTGGAATCACAACTGAACGCGCCGGAACGAATCCTTTGTATTCTACCGGCTCATCGCCAGATACATCAATGATTTTGGTCGATGCGGTCAATACCACATTAGCGCCTAATACGGCTTCCGTTTCTACGCGAATACCTTCTACTACGATGGCGCGAGATCCAACAAATACGTTGTCTTCAATCACAACTGGAGCAGCTTGTACCGGCTCTAATACGCCACCAATACCAACACCACCCGATAAATGCACGTTTTTACCAATTTGAGCACAAGAACCTACGGTTGCCCAAGTATCAACCATTGTACCTTCATCTACATAAGCACCAATGTTTACGTAAGAAGGCATCATGATCACACCTTTTGCCAAGTAAGCACCATAACGTGCTGAAGCTCCAGGTACGACGCGAACGCCTAGTTCTTTATAATTCGTTTTCAACGCCATTTTATCGTGGTAGATAAATGGGGTATTTTCGATCACACTCATTTCGCGAATCGGGAAGTACAAGATCACGGCTTTCTTGATCCAGTCATTCACGTGCCAACGTGTACCGATTGGTTCTGCCACGCGCAATTCACCCAAATCCAAACGCTGAATCACGCTGTGAATGGCCTCAAAATATTCTTTATACTCCAGAAGCTGTCTGTTTTCCCAAGCCTCCTCAACTAATTTTTTGTAATTCTCTAACATGGATTGTCGTATTCTAAAACTATCTATTTACTTGTACTACAAAGATGTCAAATTTTACCGAAAAATTGTACTAAGCTATCTGTCAAAATAGGTTAAACGATCCTCTCATTGTAAGACTGTTTAGTCATGCTGGGGATCATATAATGGCTGGCTTGCATTTAAATCATAGGATAAGTAAGTTTGCATATGGCAGAAGCATCCGAAAAATTACGTATTGATAAATACCTGTGGGCGATTCGCATTTTCAAAACCAGAAGTTTGGCGACAGAGGCTTGTAAGGCTGGGCGCGTGAAGCTGAAAGGACAGAATGTGAAACCTTCGTATGTAGTGAAAGTAGGAGAAACGTTTTCTGTCCAAAAAGGAATCGAACGTAAGGTCATCCTCGTGACCGGATTACTGGAGCGACGCGCCGATGCCACTACCGCACAGCAAAATTACGAAGATCAGACGCCAGAGGAACAAACGTTCGCGTACAAATCGGCTTTCCACGCGCCGGTGTTGAAACGAGATCGTGGAACTGGCCGCCCAACCAAGAAAGATCGTCGGGAAATCGATGATTTGCAGGATGATTGGAAAGAAGGCGATTCAGCGGAGTAAAAATTGCTGTTTCAAATCTGCTATTTTATAATTTTTTACCTGAATCTCATTTTGCCATGTTCCAACGGTACTTTAGCATGTGCCTCATGCCAGAGCTTCTCAAATGCTAAATCGTTAATAATTCATCTTCTCTTGTTAGGTTTCTAAACAGCACTAAATCGTTAGTTTTTACTAGATCTGAATGATAGTTGTATGTCTTGTCCTAAAATAACTATACAGGTTACTAATGGATTCGCCGATTAGGGGTTTAGTAAGATGGAGCTGCTTAAGGTTATAGTTAATACTTAAAACAATAGTCTTGAAATGAATTTTGTTTAACTTATTTTTATTGTATTTATATTTTTAGTTAAATAAGAGTGTTGTTTGTAATTGCTATTATGGTTAATGATAATGCCTTGGCTAGTTAATAAGTTTTTGTTGCTGCTCATCTTTCTATTCATTCTGAAATTTGCAGGCGCACAAAGCATCGAAAATATTCAGGGTAAAATTAGTGACGTCAATGGAAAGTACATTAGTGGTGCAACTATTATTCTTTCAGACGAAAATAAGAAAATAGTAGCCTTCGCATCCAGTGATTCAAATGGCGCTTATGCTATCCCATTTAAAGAAAAGGGCAAATTTACGCTTTCAGTGCGCTCGATTGGATACTTAAATCAGGAGTATGTTTTTACTAAACCTGATGATAAAGAGATGGTAAAATACTTTGTTCTTGAAACAGATGTTAGAGTTATGGAAGAAGTGATAGTTCAACGATCCGATGTAGAGCCCGATTCTGTAGCTATTGAAATAGAGAACCTTGGCTTACACGAAAACAGTACATTGCAAGAAATATTATCCAAACATCCAGCGTTCTCGGTTGGTGAAGATGGAGCTATCTTATACAAAGGGAAGAATATAGATAAGATCAATATTAATAATACGCCGGCCTTCATAAATCAGAATAAAATTGCCCTAGAATCACTCGAGAAACGAATGATTGAAGATGTCAGTGTGCGCAATAATTTTCAAGATCAATTTACGCTTAGTTTCGAGGATAGAAGGGAAACCTTATTGAACATTAATACGAAGGAAAATATGAAGAATATAGTGCTGGGAGAAGGCGAGGGAGCGTACGGTCTGTCGGATAAATACGAGGCGAGAGGACGCTTATTGTATTTTTCTAGACCTGTTAATACGTTTTTTACGCATAGCACAAACAATTTCGGTAGTCAAAATCTTGAACTCAACGAAATTAATCAGATGTTTAATAGCAATGGTTCTTTTTCTACAGTCGAGAAGAATCTAGTGAGCAGTCTTTTTGATGGCAATATAGCACGGTTTACCGATTTTAGATCTACATCCACTGCGACCATAAGACATCAGAAAGAAAACTATCGTGTTCATTCAGTCACTTACTATTTGTCTAACAATCGAGGGGCGACACAAAATGTTGATAATATTACTCCAGACGGCAATCTTCTGTTGTCGCAGGAAAATAGAAATAGAGATAATTTCAACGCTATCTTAAATAAAAGTGCAATAGATTGGCGGGTTAATCAAAATCTAATACTTGGATTTAATATCAATGTGAATGCGATCTGGAAGCGGGATAACCGTAGTAGTTTGACGAATTTGTATGACAACGGAGCAGTCATTTCTAATCCGATTAACTCGATCGGAAGCACAGATAATGTGCGGGTTTTTCAAGAAATGTATCACAAGCAAAGATATGGGAAAAGCTTACTCCAGGAGAATAAGGTGGGGTTTGAGTATGTACGTACCAGTGACGATCGAGAAGTTTTGCAGGCAAGCGAACTATAGTACTCCCTTTTTGCTGGACAGCAATAGTTCAAACTTAAGTTTATTTACGACACTTTTTTATTATTTTGATAGAATACCTGATTTGGGGTAAAATGGTCCATAGACTGATGTCTTCTTTCCGTATTGTAAAATTCGACATACCGTTTCACACCTTGGAATAACTCCATGCCACCGTTAGGTGGGTTCAAATAAATGTATTCCTGCTTCAATGACCTCCAGAACCTTTCGATAAACACGTTGTCCAGCGCTCTTCCTTTTCCATCCATTGATATACTCACACGATTATCCTTGAGGACTTTGGTAAAGATCGGACTGGTAAATTGTGAACCCTGATCGGTATTGAATACTTCAGGAGTGCCGTGCTCTGCTATTGTTTCCAACAGCACATCCCTGCACCATTCCACCGTCATGGTATTAGAGATACTCCACCCCACAATCTTTCGACTATACACATCTATAATGGCGAACATATACATGAAGCCTCTAAACATAGGAATATAAGTGATGTCGGCCTGCCAAACTTGGCTTGGCCGCTCTATCTTTAAGCCTTTGAGTAAGTACGGGTATTTGTAATGTGTTGCATTTGCTTTACTTAGGTTCTTCTTTGGGTAAATGGTCCGAAGGCTCATTAGCCGATATAAACGCCGTACGCGCTTGGCATTTATACGATACCCTAGATCTTTGTTGAGATACGCAGTCATCCGTTCCACACCGTAAAATGGACAGTCCAGAAACTTGCGGTCAATTAGCTTCATGATGGACTGATTCAACAAGGATTCACCTTTAGGCTTGAAATAATAGAAGCTACGCTGAAGATTCAGCAGCTTACACTGCCCCACAATACTTAGCGGTTTATATCCTGGGGAAACAAGTCCGCGCCTTTCAATCATGCTCATTTCCCCAATACCTTTTTTAAGAAATCAACTTGGATCTGAAGTTCACCAATCTTGGAATAAAGTTCTTTCTCTTTAGACTCTTCTTTCTGTGTAGGTTTCTCTGAACCGAACACCGTGTCAGCTTTCTCCAGAAATTCCCGTTTCCAAGCGGTGATCTGTGTGGGATGAAGGCTGTATTTGGAAGCAAGTTCCTGCATGGTACTAACTTCTTTAAGGGCTTCTAAGACTACTTTGGTCTTGAAAACCGGACTGAATTTTCTACGCTCTTTTTTCATTTTCAACTGTTAAATTATCGAATTTAATCAGCTGTCCAATATTTGGGGAGTATTATAAACCGCTATTGCGCAGGCAACCAAAATTCGCAATGTCTGATTTTACAGTTTCTTCTAAATTACAGCACAAACGACGGATCACCATAATGCCTTGGGTCGATTATAATTTAAAGATTTCGGATCAAAAGGCTACTCAGAGACAAGATGATTTCATATACCAACGGGATTTGATCACACAACAGTTTAATGTGGGGGTTTCTGGTCAAGAGATATATAAGTATGTGAAGTATGAAGCATCATTAGGATTAAATACCTATTCCATCAAAAATGAATCTCAATTGGTGGTTCCATATAACGTTATTATTAGCTATGATAAGAGACTGGATAGATGGTACACTAGTGCCAAGAGACAATATCAAGTCAATGATATAGCATTCGCCGTAGATCGCATCGAAAATTATATGGACGTTACGCTGGGAAATAGTGCCTTAATGAATGGTGTTAACTTTCAAGACAATTATAGACTAGGGTATTCTCGGACTAACTTATTTGCCGGACGTAGTTGGGGGGCTGTCATGAGTTACGATAATTTTCAAAACAATGTAGGACAGAATTTCTCGGAAGTGGATGAAGCTGGTATCCGATATTTTGAAACTCGGATCATTCCGCGCGTGCAATCGGCAACAGCTAGTGTTAATTTAGGGCGACGAGTTTTGTCCAGTACCTATCCGACGACTTTGTCTGGAGATTTGGGTTATCAACACACTCGCAATACAGCCTTTAATGGAGAGCAAGAGTTTACTATGACGCAACGTGGTCCTAAACTGGGTGTGAAATTGGAATCTTTAAGTCCTGGCTGGCTTAACTTTGCTCTTCGGAGCAATGGTAACCTGTTCTCCGTTTCCTCATTGGATCAAGTTTTTGATGCGCAATCTGTTAAATCTTCCCTGGAATTAATCACCAGAAAAGGAAGCTTTGAAGGGAGAGTCGATTTTTTGTATTGGATAGACAATCTATACGGTAATCGATTTGACCGCAAGAATGTTGGAGTACATCTGGAGTATCGCAAACAGAAATACAGTTTTGGTATAAAGGGTAGGAATATCGACGCTTTAGTGCCTGTTTTCAACAATGCCGCTTTTAACAATTACATCACCATTAACCAAGGTATCAATACGGTGGTCACGAATAATCAAGCCATCAGATATATGTTGCTGTTTTTAAAATATCGGATCAATTAACTCCATTAATAATAAAAAAATCTAAAAACTTAAGAGATGAAAAACAAAGCAAAATACCATTGTACACTAGTTGTTGTTGTATTATTTATTATTAGCCTATTTACTCAATACGTTAGTGCTCAAGAAAAACGGTATCTAATAGCAGAGTATGTGACTAACCCAATTTCGCCAATAATTGTGGAAACGCTGAAAAAAAAAGTGCCGGACAAGGATCAATACAATGAAATAATGAACCAGCTAAGTAATCATAGTTATTATTTCCAGTTGATACATGATACCAAGACCAACCAATCTATATATAAATTAGATTCTCTGAATAAGGTTAAGGATGTTAATGCGGCAGGGAATATTGAGTTTGTTATCCGTGAATCAGATGGTTCTATACTTGGTAAGGAAAACTTTGTTCAGAATGTGCATTATTTTGAAGGAAACGCCAAAGAGCTAAATTGGGAGATAACGAGCGAGACGCGTAAAATTGGAAACTATGAATGCACCAAAGCCATTTTTAAAAACTTGAGAGAGTATGCTGTCTGGTTTACGACAGAAATACCTGTCATGTCGGGACCAGAGATATTTAGCGGATTACCAGGGCTTGTCCTTCAAGTAGAAAGCGTCTTCGATCAAACGGCTCTACGAAGCTTGAAATTTGTGGATAGCCATTCAGAATTTGAATCGGCCTTTGAAAATGCCAAATCGGAAGCAGAAAAAAATAAGAAACTAGCGCTCAGTAAAGTATTCGAGTCTAAAAACAATATGGCGACAATGTTAATAAATCAAGTTAAATCTGCGAAGTAATTTTTGGATTAACACGATTCGTCAATAGTAAATAAGTCCATACTTTTCAAGTAAATCCCATACTTTATTAATCTGAGTTTGGTTTAAGCAGTAATAATAAGTTGTTATTTCTGCTGTTTTTGAACCTTTAAACACTGAGGCAATCACTAGTGCTATTCTTAAGGCTATAGAATACAATTCATGAATAAAATATCAATAAATACGGCAGAAGATCACCCAATATCAGTTTCGGAATTTGTTTGTTCAGCGCCTGCAAAAGCCTCAATTTTGATAGCTTCTGCTACCGGTGTGAAGAAAGAGTATTACCAGAAATTTGCTGAGTTTTTAAGAGTAGAAAACTTTAACGTATACACGTTTGACTATGCAGGTATCGGTGGTTCCAGACAAGGATCAATTAAGAAAATCTACACTTCTGCTTCCTCATGGGCAATGAATGATTTAGAAGCTACAATTAAGTATGTTAAAGGAATTCATAGTGATACCAAGTTGATTCTAATAGGGCATAGCATCGGCGGACAATTAATTGGTCTAGCTCCATCTAGTCAACTTGCTGATGCCATCATATTACTAGCTGCGCAAACTGGATACTGGAAATTTTGGAAAGGTTTTAATATGATTAAAATGTATGCCATTTGGCATTTTCTTATTCCGACACTCACCGCATTATTTGGATATTTTCCAGGGAAAAGATTAGGTTTGTCAGAAGACTTGCCTAAGAATATGGCATTAGAATGGAGAAAATGGTGCCGTAGTAAGAACTATTTATTTGACCACTATCCTCATGCTAAACAAAAGTATGAGTCTATCCATTGTCCAATAATTTCTTTTAGTGCTGAGGATGATGATTTTGCACCCAAAACAACTGTGGATTGGCTTACCGATAAATATTCGAACGCTACAATTCAAAGAAAACACCTGATTCCAGCAGAATTAGGATTAAAAAGCATCGGTCATTTCGGTTTTTTTAGGAGCAAATACAAAACGCCTATTTGGGATTTATTTTTAAGTGAAATAGAGGAAGCTATTTCAGACGTCTAAATTTTACCCCACAAAATCTATATAGTTTATCATTTTAAATATTTGATAGTTAATTAGTTGATTGTGTAAAAAAGAAATAACTTCGCCTTCGATGATGGAGTTTTTTGCCTATGCTCTAGCTATTTTAATCGGGGTCTCGTTGGGACTTATTGGTAGCGGAGGATCAATATTAACTATACCGATTTTAGTCTATTTCCTTGGAATTGATCCGCTTACAGCCACGGCGTATTCCCTATTTATTGTAGGTGCAAGTGCTTTGGTGGGTGGATTACGTAAAGCAATCGAAGGCATGGTCGATTATAAGACCGTCGTGTACTTTGGTATTCCCTCCATCTTCATGGTGTTAGCGACGCGCACATTCATCATGCCCAATATTCCAGACGTCTTATTTGCAGATACGCTTTGCGCGTTACCCAAAGAAACTTTTGTGATGGTGTTGTTTTCATTGGTGATGCTGCTGGCATCGTTTTCCATGATTCGCAATCGGCCGCAAGAGGATTTCGTACAACATCAACAATTCAATTACGTTACGGTATTCTTCAAAGGCATTGTCTTAGGCTTGGTGACCGGAATGGTTGGCGCTGGTGGCGGATTTTTAATCATTCCTACGTTAGTGGTATCCGCTCGGATGGAGATGAAACGTGCGATTGGCACTTCGTTGTTTATTGTTGCTTTTAATTCCTTAATAGGATTTTTGGGTTATTGGGAGATCGACGATCATCCGATCAATTGGCCATTGTTACTGCTGTTTTCTTTCCTATCTATCTTGGGTATTTTTATCGGGGCACGGATCGCGAAGGAAATTGACGGTCAAAAGTTAAAAGTCGGCTTTGGATGGTTTGTACTATGCATGGGCATCTATATCTTTGTTAGAGAAATGGTTTTATAATTAGGGGGATCTGGTATGTTTTTTCAGCAGGTTTATGATAAGAGTCTGGCGCAGGCCAGTTATATAATAGGTTGTCAAGTCAATGGCGAGGCGATTGTGATCGATGCTAAGCGCGATGTGGACACCTATGTGGAGATTGCGAAGCAAAATAACCTCCGAATTACCAAATTAGTAGAGACACATATTCATGCTGATTTCCTGAGCGGAACGCGGGAGTTGGCTGCTATTACTGGCGCTACGATGTTTCTTTCTGATGAAGGCGGAGCCGATTGGCAATACCAATTTCCACATCACGGCTTGAAGCATGGTGATGTTATCACGTTGGGCAACCTGACGTTTGAAATACTTCATACGCCCGGTCATACACCAGAAAGCATCAGCTTATTGCTTACTGATCATCCGGCTACTGATCATCCAGTGATGATCTTCACCGGAGATTTTGTGTTTGTGGGTGATGTGGGACGCCCAGATTTATTGGAGGTGGCCGCTGGAATCGCCGGAACGAAAGAACGGGGCGCAGCCCAGATGTATGCTTCCTTACAACGTTTTGTCAACCTGCCAGATTTTGTGCAGGTATGGCCAGGCCACGGTGCTGGTTCGTCTTGCGGGAAAGCGTTAGGCGCCGTTCCTAACAGCACCGTCGGTTATGAGAAATTGCGAAATTGGGCTTTGGAAGAATCCAATGAAGAAGATTTCGTCAAAAAATTATTGGACGGACAACCTGCAGCGCCGACTTATTTCAAAGAAATGAAGATGCGCAACAAAGGCGAACGCCCTTTGCTGTTACAAGTGCCGGCAATATCCAAACTTTCTCTAGAAGAATTCGAAACGTATCAAAAGCAAGATGCGCAAATAGTGGATGTGCGCAATAAGCATGAATTTGCAGAAGCTCATGTGCCGAAGACGTGGAACATACAGCTTAATAATTCCTTTGCTACTTGGTGTGGCTGGATGCTGAATTATGAGCAACCAATTGTGTTAATCATCACAGAAAGCCAGCTTCAAGATGCGCTTCGTAAATTGATGCGTATCGGTATGGATTATGTCGTAGGATTTATCGAACCATCTGAGGTAGCATCATTAGCCACGGCAACGACAGAAGTAGTCGATAAAGTGCAGCTGAAGCAGTTGATTGATTCCGAACCGAATTTACAATTGCTGGATGTGCGCAATGCCGATGAATTTAAAAAAGGGCATATTGACGGTGCACAACATGTATTTGTGGGCACGATGTCTAAGCAATTGATACAGATCTCAAAAGAACGGCCTATTGCGCTATATTGCCAAAGTGGCGATCGGGCAGCGATTGCTTCTTCCTTCTTGCAAGCAAAGGGATTTACGAACCTGAAAGTGTATTTTGGAGGAATGAACGACTGGACAAAAACAGCGGAATAGCCATGAAAGGGTGGGGGATTATTTTTATGATAATGCTTTTTGCCGGACAGGCAAAAAGTCAAAACCTCGACTCTGTACAGGCGGCTTTAGATGAGGTGATGCTGCGTGCCGATCATTATGAAGGCATCAAGAAGAAACATATTCAAGCTATTCAGCAAGATCTATCGCGTGCGGGCAATGATTTGTCCAAACGTTACGATTACCATACACGACTGTACGAAGCGTATCGAAAATATCAGATCGATTCTGCGGCGCTGTACATGAAGCAGAATGTAGCCATCGCCGAAAAATTAGGCGACGAATTTAAACAGCAGGAATCGCAAATTGCCATGTCTACGCTGTTATCTGCCGGTGGTAAGTTTGTCGAAGCCAAAAAGCTGCTAGACGAATTATCCCTGCGCGGTGTTCCCGAAAATTTAGCCGAGCGCTATTATCACGCTATGCTTACTTTTTACAGCAACTATGGATTGAGCAGCAACAATCGCGCATACTTTCAGGAAAGTGAGCGTTACCGCGATTCTATGCTTTCTGTTATGGATTCGCAATCACTTCCGTATCAGGTCGCTTGGGTCACCAAAACGGTGTATGCTAAAGATTATGCTGCGGCCAAGCCGGTATTACGTCGCTTGTGCGACAGCTTGGATGATGCGCATCAAGATCGCGCTTTGATTACCTATTTGTTAGGACTAATTTACCGCGAAACCGGTGATATGAAAGCGCAAACGGCTTATTTTGCCATGTCGGGCATTGCCGATATCAAAAATGTGATCCGAGATAATGCCTCTATGCAAAGTCTTGCGCTGAGCTATTATGAGCAAGGCGATGTAGATCGGGCGCGCTTGTATATCGAACGCGCTATCAATGATGCGGTATTCAGCAATGTGCGATTCCGCACCATAGAAAGTTCCACATTTTATCCCATTATCCACGCTGCATTTATCGACAAAGAGAAAGAGCAACAACAGCAGCTGCTCCATCTATTGATCGCCATCAGTTTACTGTCTGTCGTGCTGCTGGGCGGTGTGCTATTTATTTACCGACAAATGATTCGCCTGCGGCGAGTTCGAAAAGCATTGGATCAAACCAATGACCAATTGCGGGAGCTCAATCTCCAACTCCTATCGTCCAACACCCGATTGCAGGAGTCCGATCACATTAAGGAAGCTTACATTGCGCAGTTTTTCGATATCTGCTCCACCTACATCCACAAGATGGATGTAATGCGCAAAGAGATTTTGAAAAAGGTTGTGCAACAAGATACGCGAGATCTGAAAAAAGAATTGCAATCCAGCGATTATCTCAAGGCCGAGTTGGAAGATCTGTACACCAACTTTGACATTATATTCATCAATTTATATCCCACTTTCGTGGCCGAATTCAACAAATTGCTATTGCCGCAAGAGCAGATTGTGCTGAAAGACAACGAACATCTCAACTCGGAATTGCGCATCTACGCGCTGATCCGCCTCGGCATTACCGATAATGCGAAGATTGCGGGCTTCCTTCGGTACTCGCTGCGCACCGTATACAACTACCGGGTGAAGACCAGAAACAAGGTGGCTGGCGACAAAGATAATTTCGAAAAACTACTGATGAATATCGGTAATGAAGACTCGAATATCGGTTCATAATACCAAAATCACGTTACTTTTTTGTCTAATCATAATTCGGTAAATAACTGATATACAGCTGTTTTAAATTCACTTTTGGTTACTTTTTGTGTTGCAGCCTTTCCCAAGACGTAATATCTGCCTCCTTTTGTGGATACCTTTGTCATAACCAGAAAAGGGAAGTGGCAACACGAGCTTTTCACATTATAAACTACAATACCATTTAATTCATACTTATGTTATCGTTCAAAGTAACACGACTTATTCTTACCTTTATTGGGATATGGATCTTCCTATCCGTGCAGGCGCAGGATCGTCCGGCATTGGAAGGGCGGGTCGTTTCCGCGGCAGATGGCAGTGGCATTTCTGGTGCCACCGTTTCTCTGTTGCCTGGCGGGAGAGCAACTAGCACAGACGAAACGGGTAATTTCCGTTTTACCAGTCCCGGAAGTTCTGCACGCGTATCCGTCACGGCCATGGGATTCCAATCAGTAGAATTGCCAATTTCCGGCAATATGATGACGATCACGCTGGCGGTCGGCGAGACGGCATTAGAAGATATCGTCGTGATCGGCTATGGCTCCGTCAAACGTAAAGACGTGACCACTGCGATTTCTTCCGTATCGCTAGAAGATGTGGAAGAGCGCCCGATCGTATCTGCGACACAAGCTCTTCAAGGCAGAGCAGCCGGTGTATCGGTCGTACAAACTAGCGGTGCGCCCGGTGGTCAAACATCTATTCGTATTCGTGGAGCTACTTCTTTCAACGGAAGCAATGATCCATTGTACGTTGTAGATAATGTGCCGGTAGATAATATCAGTTTTCTGGCGCCCACCGATATTGTCGATATGCAAGTGCTGAAAGACGCTTCTTCGGCCGCTATCTATGGTTCTCGCGCAGCGAATGGTGTAATCTTAATTACGACCAAACAAGGCCGTGCCGGTCAAGCGAAGATCGCGTTCAATACGCTAGGTACGATCAATCAAGTCACGAGCCGAATCGATGTGCTCAACACGGCGCAATACCGCGATTTGCAACAAGAGATCGGCGTGGTCAATGTGCCATCTGGCCTCACAGATCAGACCGATTGGTTCAACGAAACCTACAAAAATGGCTTGACACAAAACTATCAAGTTTCCATCTCCGATGGTACGGAAAAGCTGCGTTACCACCTTTCTGGAGGTTACTTGGGCGAAGATGGCGTGCTGAACAACGCTTTCTTCAAACGCTATAATTTCCGCGCAAACATTGAAAACAATGTACGCGACTGGTTAAAGATTAATGCCAATGTGAGTTATTCAGACAATACCGACAATGGTATTGTCAGCGGTACAGGAGCTAATCGGGGCGGTGTTATTTTATCGGTCATCAATACGCCGACGTATGCGCCAATCTGGAATCCAGATTTTCCAAACCAATACTACAATAACTTTTACGGTGTAGGCAATATTACGCATCCGCTGGAGAATATGGAGCGCACACGCAACAACAAGAGTCGCGAAAATCGCTTAGTAGGATCGGGTAGTGCCACTATTTTGTTTACGCCGGATCTGACGTTTAAATCACTCTTTGCGATCGACCGCAGAAATGGATTGACAACGACATTCTTGGATCCGATCATGACCGATTGGGGGCGTAGCCAATTTGGTACGGCTTCTGATGCACGTAATATGAACACCGTGCTTACGTTCGACAATGTGTTGAACTACAACAAGCGTTTCGACAAACACCAGATCGAAGCGATGGCCGGAAGTTCATGGACAAGCTCGCAATACCAAAATAGCTGGATCAATGGTTCTCATTATATCAACGATTACATCCAGACATTGAATGCAGCGAACAGAATCGCCTGGGACAATACCGGTACTGGCGCTTCGCAATGGGGCATTATGTCTTACTTTGCTCGGGCTACCTATAATTACGATGGTAAATATATCGTGACCGGAAATATCCGTGCGGATGGTTCTTCTAAGCTACACCCAGATTATCGTTGGGGCGTATTCCCATCCATGTCGGCTGCTTGGAGGTTATCTGCAGAAGATTTTCTAGCGGATGTGTCTTGGTTGAATGATTTGAAAATCCGTGGTGGCTGGGGACAAACCGGTAACCAATCGGGCGTAGGAGATTATGCGTACTTGCAACTCTACAATATTCAGCGCCAGCCGTGGTTTGAGACGGGGCAACAGAATGCACTGCCGCTTATCAATCAGGCGAATCTTAGAACAAGAGATTTGACTTGGGAAACGACGACACAAACTAACCTAGGTATTGATTTTACCGGATTTAATAACCGATTGACGGTGAACTTTGACTTGTACCACAAGTACACGCGTGATATGTTGATGTACGTAACCTTGCCTGCCGGAGCTTCGGTAGCGAACTCCTTAGTGAGAAACGAAGGCGAGATGCTGAACCGTGGTATGGAGTTCAATGTGAGCAGCCGCAACCTCGTGCAAAATTTTATGTGGACGACGGATTTCAATATCTCGTTCAACAGAAATCGCTTAGAGAAACTGGAGTTGCAGCAGATCTACAATACGGCAAATACCTCCGATGTAGTGAATGAACCTGTTGTACGTAATACACCGGGACGTCCACTTGGGAGCTTTTTTGGTTACATCGCAGATGGTGTAGATCCCGAAACGGGCGATATGATCTACCGTGATCTAAACGGAGATGGCAGAATCTCACCGAGTGACCGTACGTTTATTGGCGATCCGAATCCGAAGTTTACCTTTGGCTTAACCAACAACTTCAGCTACAAAGGTTTCAACCTATCGGTATTCTTACAAGGATCGTATGGCAATGATATTTTCAACGCCTCACGTATGGAGATGGAAGGTATGTACGATGGGAAGAACCAGTCGACACGTGTCTTAGACAGATGGCAGGTGCCAGGCCAAATTACGGATGTGCCACGCGCTAATTACACCATGCGCAACTCGACCTACTTTATCGAAAACGGTAGTTTCCTTCGTCTGAAAAATCTGTCCTTCTCTTATAATATTCAAGCAGATAAATTGAAACGAATGGGGATCACACGCTTACAGCCTTTTATTTCAGCGACCAACTTGCTGACTTGGACCAACTATACCGGTATGGATCCGGAAGTAAATCAGTGGGGAAATAGTGGTGCCGTACAAGGCATTGACTGGGGAACGTATCCGCAGACAAAATCCTACGTGCTTGGTGTAAACATTGATTTTTAATTGCTACAAAACATAAATCTGATGATACAGAAAATATATACGATAATCCTTTTGGCAGGTGTGTTGGTAACCAGCAGCTGCTCTTTAGGGCTTGATCCATTGGATAGTTATTCCGATGTGACCGAAGGTGTCGACGAAAAAGGAAACGAGGTCGTTTTTAGAGACAAAGCGGCGGTGGTGAGTCATTTGCAAACCATCTACCAACAAATGCGCGACCGACAAGAGCATTGGTATTTGGATCTATTGCTAATCGCCGAAGGTCATTCGGATAATGCGTATGCCGGTACGACAGGCGCCGAGGTATTGCCATTTGAGAACAATGCCATTGATGGCGCCAACTCGGTATTGGGAAGAGATTGGGATCGCTACATGGTCGATGTGGCGAGAGCCAACCGATTGATCGTGAATATCGACTCGGTAACCGACGCGTCACTAACTAGCGCGGAGCGCAGAAGATACAAAGCCGAAGCACAGATCTTCCGTGCGATGGTGTATTTTGATATGGTGCGTATTTGGGGCAATGTACCGGTAGTCACAATCGAAGGTCGCGACATTACCTCCGAAAATGTCACGGATGTGTACAATGATTACTTTCCTGATCAGAATACGACCGAAGAAGTCTATCAGCAAATTGAAAAAGACCTATTGGAAGCTTTGGAGTATGCTCCCGCAAATAATCCAGCTAACAAAACGCTGTTTACCAAATCCGTTGCCAAAGCATTATTAGCAAAGGTATACGCCGAAAAACCATTGCGCGATTATGCCAAAGTAGTGCAATATGCCGATCAGCTTGCCGCAGATGGATTTGGTTTAGAAGAAGATTTTACAAACCTATTTGGCATGAATGGCAATAACACCGATGCCAAGATGCGCAACACGCGCGAATCGATCTTAGAAGCACAATTCTTTGCTGGTAATGGTAACTGGGTGACTTGGATGTTGGGGCGTGATTTGTCCAACTACAATAACCAATTCTCTTGGGCCAAATGGATTACGCCCTCACGTGATTTGATTCGCGTATTTCAAGCGGAAAATGATGAAGTACGTTTCCGCGAATCTGTCGTGTATTATACAACAGGTTGGAGCAACTATTATCCATCCAACAATTACCCATTCATGTTCAAAACGCGCTCGGCATTCAATAGCATTATCAAGTACCGCTATGCGGATATCCTTTTGCTGAAAGCAGAAGCGTTGCTACTCGGTCCGTCTACCAACCTGACGGAAGCCGCAGCGATCATCGATCAAGTAAGACAACGGGTTGATTTGCCGGTATTGTCGGCTGCGGTACGAAACAATCGCGATCAATTGCTACAAGCTTTGATGAAAGAAAGACGCCTGGAGCTGGCTTTTGAAGGCGAACGCTGGTTTGACCTCGTGCGTTGGGAAAAGGTAGAAGAAGTGATGAATGGCGTATACGGCCGTGATACTGGTCGCCGTCCACAAGTATATTCTTTCAGCACTGATTCCTACTTGTTGCCTATTCCGCAAGGCGTATTGGATCAGAATTTAAAATTAAACCAAAACCCAGGCTATTAACCGATAAATGATGATAACCATGATAAAACGACATATGATGCTACAATTTTCTTTAGGCTTTTTGCTAATGCTTTCCTGCGGTTCCGAGAGTTCGTTCACAGAAATGATTCCAGAACCTGAGCCAACTTCTGGCGATGTGACCTTATACGTGACCTCCGGATACCGTATTCAGGAATTCAAGAAAACGTACCTCAACTTTAGTGCGAATGACAATCTATCGCCTAATACCTTATTTTTAGATCCGCAGCAAACCTACCAGACGATGGACGGTTTTGGCGCGGCGATCACCGGATCTTCTGCTTACAACCTGTTAAAAATGTCTGCAGCAGATCGTGCACAATTCCTGAAGGAAACCTTCTCTACGACGGAAGGTATGGGACAAAGCTATGTGCGTATTGCGATTGGCTGTTCAGACTTTTCGCTCAGTGAATATACGCTCAACGATAAGCCTGGTATCGAGAACTTTGCCCTGCAAAAAGAAGAACTGGAATATATCATCCCCGTGATGAAAGAGATCTTGGCCATCAATCCGGATATCAAGATCATGGGCTCTCCATGGACGGCACCTTTGTGGATGAAAATCAATAACCTACAAGAACGTGCTCCATACGCATCTTGGACCGGTGGACATCTCAATCCGGCTTACTACCAAGATTACGGAACTTATTTTGTCAATTGGATTCAGGCAATGCAATCGCACGGAATTCATATCCATTCCATCACACCGCAAAATGAACCATTGAATCATTTGAATTCGGCCTCGATGGTAATGAAGTGGGAAGAACAACGTGATTTCATCAAGCAAGCTTTAGGGCCTAAATTACGCGGCGCGGGATTGCAAACGAAGATCTATGCCTACGATCATAACTACAACTATGATAATATGGCCGATCAACAAAGTTATCCCGTACGCATCTATGAGGATACCGAAGCATCGCAATACATTGCGGGCGCAGCGTATCATAACTACGGTGGCGATCGCAATGAGTTGTTGGATATTCATGCCAAAGCCCCAGATAAAGAGTTGATCTTTTCTGAAACTTCCATCGGTACGTGGAACAACGGAAATGTATTGAGCACGCAATTAATCGCGGATATGCGCGAGGTAGGATTAGGCACGATCAACAACTGGAGTCGCGGCGTCATTGTGTGGAACTTGATGTTGGATGCCGATCGCGGCCCAACGCGTGAAGGCGGTTGTCTTACCTGTTATGGTGCGGTGGATATCGCTGCCGACTATCGTACCATCAAGAAAAACTCCCATTACTTCGTGGTTGGCCATCTTTCGGCCGTGGTGAAATCGGGTGCGGTACGCATTGGTTCAAAAGGTAAAACGCCCGAAGGAATCGTACACAGCGCATTCCGCAATCCAGACAATAGCTTTGCGATTGTATTGGCGAATAGCAACTCGGTAGATACATCGGTGACTTTTAGTGATGGCGATAAGCATTTCACGCACATCGTGCCGGCTAACTCGGTTGTTTCTTATCAATGGAGTAAATAAGATTTCGTATGAAAAGATATACCTTTTTGATCGGGTGCGTGATCGCTCTCATGGCGACCACTAGCTGCAAGAAAGAGCAATCTGCGATGGACGGCAGCCTGGAATTGACCCTACATACTACCTTTGAAACAGCTTATTTTGCTGACAGTCTACAGTTTAGTGTAGATGTTAGCGATGGCAGTGGAGTTCCCTTATCCACGGTAAAAGCGTATTTGTACTATGGCGATGAGATCGTGTCGGAAAAGACCATCCGCACCAAAGAATATGGCCGCTACGAAGGCAAACTATTTGCTCCATATTATGCAGAAATCCCGAATGGCGCTGCTACGTTAAAGTTGGTATTGCAAAATATTAACAAGGGAACAAGAGAAGAGCAAATAGTGGTGCCGCTTCAACGTCCGGATTATCCACACCTTACGTTGGTGGCAGAAGACGGAACGCGGCATGAGATGAGTAGAACAGCGCTTTATCACTATACGGTAGAGAAAGAGTTCCCGATGAAACTCAAAGGCTACATCGAAGCGCCGGCTTTTGGTCAACATGGCAATGTGGTACAATTCGGCTATACGGGTGATAAAATCACACAAGGTACAAACAGTCTGATCTCGTTCTCGTACCTTTCTGATGGAATATATCCGATTAGTTTTAATACGTTTAATTACGAAGCGGGTCCGTTTTTGAGTTACAGCATCAACGATGTAGATCTCTTGCTATCTGGTGAAGAGCTGTATACCGCCGACTTATCATTGCAGAAAGATCAAGTATTGCGTATTGACGGCATTGCAGATTTAGCAGATTGGTCTATCGATGCCGATTATATCCGCCAGGAGAACGGCGAATATCGTTTTGATGCCATGAATGGAACATACCGCATTACGGCCGATTTCGTCCGTAAATACTTTATTATCGAAGCGCTGCAAGCTGGCCAATTAGCGAAGCTAAACACCGATGGAACTGGAGCGATCTGGATTATTGGCGAAGGCATTGGAAAACCAAATTTAGCTAACCAAGTCGGTTGGACGACGGAGAAAGCATTATGTATGGCGCCAATTGGAAACAAACGCTATCGCATTACAGTAGTAGGCGGAGAATCCTTGCGTGCGGACAATATCAACTTTAAATTTTTCCATCAGAAAGGATGGGGCGATGAATTTGGCGGCACGCACATTCGCACAGAAAGTGAATTGATTTTTATCGGTGATGGCATCAATGGCAGAGATTCTGGTAATTTGGGCATCACTACCGGAGCGTCATTAGAAGCAGGTGGCACTTATGTGCTTACCGTAGATGTAAGCGCGGGTAATCAAGCGGCGGTGCTTACCGTAGAGAAACGCTAAACACCTAACACAAACTAACTGTAGCCAGTTGTTGCCTGATTCGGAGATCAGGCAACAACTGGCTTTTTAATTATTCTGGAATTTTGTAATGGTTGAGGTATCGGACGATGCTGTTGGCACGTCTGTTTATGTAAGCAGAAGGTCTGCGCGCATCCCATTTCCGTGGATTGGGCAAGATCGCAATAATCAGCGCCGCTTCCTTACGGCTTAAACTTCTACCCGATTTGCCAAAATAGTATTGTGATGCTGCCTCTGCTCCATACACACCTTGTCCCATCTCGATGACATTGAGGTACATCTCTAAAATCCGTTTCTTAGGCCAAAAAAACTCGATCAAGACCGTGAAATAAGTTTCCAATCCTTTGCGAAACCAAGATCTTGCTGGCCATAGAAAGACATTTTTGGCCACTTGTTGGCTAATTGTACTACCGCCGCGCAGCGCATCGCCCGACTGATTGCGTTTCAAGGCTTGCTCAATTGCTTTGGTGTCAAACCCATGATGCGTCATAAAGAAAGCATCTTCACCAGCCAAAGCTGCTTTTTTGAGGTTATCAGACATATCATCGTAAGGAAGCCAGGTTTTATCAATCTTAAAACCTTTGCCTTGCGATTGCCATTCGAATCCGCGTTTGATCATCAAATAGGTGATCGGCGGATTAATAAAGCGCAGCGCAATAACCCACAAGAAGCTGAAAGCGATCAAGCCGAGAAAAATTCGTCCAGCCCACCAGAGAACCCTGTTCTTCTTTTTCGTAACCTTTTTCTTTTTACTGATTTTTGTACTACGCTTAATCGCCATGGTGATGGTATAATCCCAATTTAAAATGCAAAGCTACAACCAAAGCAGACATAATTCCTAATCGGCTTTTATTTCGGTATGAAATTCAGTGTACAACAGACTGAAAAATGCTAAAACAGTTGTATTGATTTATTTGTTTAAATGGTAATAAAATTTTTATAAATAAACCCAACAATTATTTCAAATGGCAAATTCTACCCAAGAGGAAAAGAGTAAGGCGGAGTATTGGCACGCACTAGATGTAGATACCGTACTATCCAAGCTAGAAGCTGATTCCTCTGAAGGATTTAATAAGGCGACTGCAGAAAAACTGCTAAAAAAACACGGTCGTAATGAACTTCCGCAAAAGAAAAAGGAAAGTACCTTTATCCGTTTTATCAAGCATTTCCACGATGTGCTCATCTACGTTTTGTTGGGGGCTGCGGTCGTCACCACTATTCTAGGTCACTATACCGATACAATTGTCATCATCTTGGTCGCTATTATCAACGCGGCGATCGGTTTTGTGCAAGAGGGAAAAGCAGAGAAAGCTCTGGAAAGTATAAAGGGTATCTTATCACTCAAAGCGACGGTGCTGCGCGATGGCAAGCGGGAAGAAATTGATGCGACAGAAGTCGTGCCGGGTGATATCGTTTTGCTATCCGCTGGCGATAAAGTACCTGCCGATCTGCGGCTGTTCGAATCGGATAATCTCAAAATTGAAGAATCTGCCTTGACGGGCGAATCCGAATCGTCCGAAAAAAATACAGAGCCATTGGAAGAAGATATGGATCTGGGCGACCGCAAGAATATGGCCTATACCAGTACTACCGTGAGCAACGGAACGGGAAAGGGGGTGGTGATCGCGATTGGAAAAGATACAGAGATCGGCAAGATCAATCAGATGATGTCTGATGTAACGCAGTTAACGACGCCTTTGCTTCGGCAAACAGCGCAATTTGGTAAAACCGTGGCATTAGCTACGCTGGTATTAGCGGCTGCAACATTTGCCTACGGCTACTACCTTCGTGATTATGACTCCGAAGAATTGCTGATGTCTGTCATTGGTTTGGCGGTAGCAGCCATTCCAGAAGGTTTGCCAGCCATCTTGTCTATTATTCTCGCCATTGGTGTACAAAACCTCGCGAAGCGGAATGCGATTATCCGCAATTTGCCATCCGTCGAAACCTTAGGATCTGTTTCAGTGATCTGTTCTGACAAAACAGGTACGCTGACGCGGAATGAAATGACGGTGAAAGATATCGTGTTAGCACAAGAGCAATACGCCGTAACCGGCATTGGCTATTCGCCAGAAGAAGGTGAAATCCAACAAGAAGACAAAGCGGTAAACGTGGAAGATGACGCAAACCTTCAAGCGCTATTGCGCTGCATGTACATCTGTAATGAAGCCTCGTTGGACAAAGACAAGGATGGCGATTGGAGCATTAAGGGAGATCCTACCGAAGGGGCATTAGTCACGCTGTATGAGAAAAGCGGATTGGAGAAAGAGAAACCCAAACGCGAATCTACGATACCATTTGATTCGGACTATAAATACATGGCTACGCTCATCGAGCAGGATGGTGAAGGGTTGATGTATGTAAAGGGAGCGCCAGATCGCCTGATTGAATTGGCCACCAAACAATTGGGTAAAGATGGCGAAGAAGTCGATATGGATGCAGATTATTGGGAAGAGCAAGTATCTGCATTAGCCAAGGAAGGCAAACGCCTTATTGCGGCAGCGTATAAAAAATTAGAGTCGAGCGGCGAGAAGATTGATCACGATGATTTGGAAGATGGCTTGGTGATTATTGGTTTGGCAGGCATCATCGATCCGCCGCGCGAAGAGGCGATCGAAGCGATCAAAATTTGTACAGATGCCGGCATTCGTGTAAAAATGATTACCGGAGATCATGTGGATACTGCCAAAGCGATTGGTAAAGAAATGGGTATCGGAGACGGGGAGAAAGCGTGTCGTGGTGCGGATCTGGAAAAGATGAGCGACGAAGAAATGCGCAAAGCCGTGAAAGAGTACGATATTTTTGCACGTACGAGCCCAGAGCACAAACTGCGTTTGGTGGAGGCGTTGCAAGCCGAAGGGCGAATTTGCGCTATGACAGGCGACGGCGTGAACGATGCGCCTGCATTAAAGAAAGCAGATGTCGGAATCGCCATGGGCATTAAAGGCACCGAGGTTACCAAAGACGCTTCGGAAATGGTGCTGGCCGACGACAACTTCCGCACGATTGTCGACGCGGTAGAAGAAGGAAGACGGATCTACGACAACCTGAAGAAAACCATTCTCTTCATTTTGCCAACCAATGGCGCAGAAAGTTTATTGATTATGGCCAGTATTCTGTTTGGCTATATGATGCCGCTGACGCCGCTGCAAATCCTTTGGGTCAATATGGTGACTTCCGTGACCGTATCCTTGGCATTGGCATTTGAAGAAATTGAGGATGGCACGATGAAAAGACCACCGCGTAAGGAAAAAGAACCGCTATTGAGTGGTTATTTCATCTGGCGTATTATATTCGTTTCGGTGCTTATTGGTGGCGGTACGTTGTATTTGGTGCAGTATTTATCGGCGCAGGGTATAGAGAATGGTACGATCCGTACGATTACGATGCAAACCATTGTGATTGCGCAATTATTTCACTTGTTCAATTGCCGCAGTATTCATGGTACGGCATTCGATCGAAAATTCTTTACCAACAAAGCGATTTATATTGTGGCAGTCATCTTGTTTGTATTGCAAGCAGCGATTACCTACTTGCCGTTTATGAATACAATTTTTGATACGAAGCCGATCGCTTTATCATTCTGGCAATATCCGGTGTACTTAGGTGTGGCAGTTTTTGTGGTGGTAGAAATTGAAAAATGGATCGTGCGCAAATTCGTGCTTTCCAAAAAAGAAGAACAAGCTGCTTAATATAGCATCTATCAAGAAAAGCGGCCTCATCAATAATTTGATGAGGCCGCTTTTCTTGATAGATGCCTTGTTGGCCGATTATTATTTCTTTCCGCCGGCTACTTTGGAGATAATCCAAATTATCAGTGCAACGATAGCGACCACTACGATCACACCAGTCCACATACCAGCTTTGAAAATTCCTTCGATGGCTTGACAGCCTGTCAATAGATTAGCGGCTAATATAAATAGCAACGCCATAGGTATAAATCTTTTCATAATTATTTTGTTTACATGTACGAACAATAGTAGAGCCGTAATGTTTGACACAACTGCGTGAAATACCTTTTTTGTCGGTAAAAAAATAACCCCGAGACGTCATGTCGTCTCGGGGTTATATATATATGTTCTATATTTTAACGACCGGAGGATTACTCTGCACGTAAAATTTTGGCAGCTTCTACCATAGATTCCAACGCCGCTTTGGTTTCTGGCCAAGCACGAGTTTTCAATCCACAGTCAGGGTTTACCCACAGTTGTGCAGCAGGCACCACCGCTTTTGCTTTACGCAATAGCTCCACCATTTCGTCGGTGCTAGGCACGCGTGGTGAGTGGATATCGTATACACCTGGTCCAATATCGTTTGGATATTTGAAATCACCAGCAAATGCATTTAACAATTTCATCTGAGAACGAGAAGTCTCAATGGTAATTACGTCTGCGTCCATCGCTGCGATATCTTCAATCACATTGTTGAACTCGGAGTAACACATGTGCGTGTGGATCTGTGTATCATCATCTACATTCGAAGAAGATACGCGGAAGGCGCGTACTGCCCATGTCAGGTAATCTTTTTGATCTGCTTTCCGCAAAGGCAATCCTTCGCGAATAGCTGGCTCATCGATTTGAATGATTTTGATACCCGCTTTTTCCAACGCTTGTACCTCGTCCAAGATCGCTAAGGCGATTTGGTAAGTCGTCGTAGAACGTGGTTGATCGTTACGAACAAATGACCATTGTAAGATCGTTACCGGTCCTGTCAACATCCCTTTTACTGGACGGTTTGTCAATGATTGTGCGTAAGCTGACCAACGTACCGTCATATCTTGTGGGCGGTATACATCTCCATAAATAACCGGAGGTTTTACACAACGAGAACCGTAGGATTGTACCCAGCCGTATTGTGTGAATGCGTATCCAGCCAATTGCTCACCGAAATATTCCACCATGTCGTTTCTTTCGAACTCACCGTGTACTAATACGTCGATATCCAATTGCTCCTGCAAGCGAATAGTGCTTTCGGTTTCTTCTGCAATCGCTTTATCGTATTCTTCCTGCGTAATAGCGCCTTTTTTCAAATCTGCACGCCATTTACGCACGTCTTTCGTTTGTGGGAATGAACCAATTGTGGTGGTTGCAAACGCTGGAAGATTGAATTTATCTTGTTGTGCCGTTTTACGATCCGCAAATACCGACGTACGTTTGGCATCTTCATCGGTGATGTTGCTCGTACGCGTTTTTACTTCTGGCTTGTGGATCAATGGCGATGTACGACGGCTTTCTGCAGCCGCTTTGTTGCTTTCAAAACGTTTTTCTGTTTCTGCATCCACTTCACCATCCGCTAAAGTAGCTAGGTCTTTTACCTCGGCTAATTTCTGCTTAGCAAATGCCAACCAGTTTTTAACTTCAGCAGGAAGCGACTCTTCGTTGGTTTCATTATCCAAATCAAATGGTACGTGCAATAGGGAAGAAGCTGGAGCTACCCAAACTCGCTCTTTGCCTAATGCATCGACTGCTTGTTGGATTTTGCTCAAGGATTTTTCGTAGTCATTTTTCCAAATGTTACGTCCTTCTACCACACCCAAAGAAAGGGTTAAGGAAGCAGGAACTTTTGCTAAGATGGTATCCAGTTGATCTTCGCCGCGTACCAAATCGATGTGTAATGCGTGGACTGGCAGGTTCAATGCTAGATCTTCGTTGTCTTTTAGTGCCTCGAAGTACGTTGTAGCGATCAATTTGGTGTCGCCCGCCGCTGCATTCAATTTTTCGAAGACCGTTTTGTACAATCCTTTTACTTTTTCGTCGATATCCAACGCCAAGTACGGCTCATCAATCTGGATATATTGTGCACCAGCCGCCGCTAATTTGGAAACGATCTCTTCGTATACCGGCAACAAACGCTCGATCAGGTCGATGCGGTCAAAACCTTCTTCTTTTTCTTTACCCAACAACAGGTACGTAATTGGACCAATCAATACCGGTTTGGTCTCGATACCCAATGATTTTGCTTCGTTGTATTCTTTTAAGAATTTTTCGGAAGTTAATTTGAATTCCTGATTCTTGGTGAATTCAGGTACCATGTAGTGGTAGTTGGTATCAAACCATTTGGTCATCTCCATAGCCGTAACGTCCACTCCTTCTGCTTGGAAACCTCTTGCTAAGGCAAAATATAGGTCTAAGCTGTAGTCGCCATCAATCTTGTTTAAAAGGGATTGGTAGCGCGCAGGAATTGCCCCGATAGTCAGCGACAAATCCAATACTTGATCATAAAATGAGAAATCATTCGATGGAATCAATGTAAAGCCATTGTCCTGTTGCAATTTCCAGTTGGCTTCGCGGATGCTTTTTGCGGTATGTAGAAGTTCTTCTTGGCTGATTTTTTTTGCCCAATACGCCTCATTCGCTTTTTTCAATTCGCGGAAAGGACCTACTCTTGGGTAACCTAAGTTGTTTGTCGTTAACATAGTTTTATTTCTCTAATTTTTTTCGGATGTACTAATTTGCTATCAGAGAATGGCACCAGAAACAGTGACTTCAGCTTATCTTTCTCTTATCGCTCCCGTACAGGGTAAGAGTAGAATGTAGCACCTTGTCCAAGTGACAGGTTGCCAAGGCTTCAACGGGTCTATTCCCTCTGCCTTTCTCTATAAGCATCACAAACTTATGTAACAAATATATAAATTCCAAATTTCTTGCGAAAAGAGCAATGAAAAAAGGTTTAGCTTACCAAAAGTTTATATCCTTTGCCGTGCACATTCACAATTTCGACGTTTGGATCTTCTTTCAAATACTTTCTAAGTTTGCTCAAGAATACATCCATACTTCTGCCCGTAAAATAATTGTCATCATGCCAGATTTTTACCAAGGCTTCTTCACGCGTCAGTACATCATTCTTCTTCAAACACAGTAAACGCAATAGTTCGGCTTCTTTGGTCGATAATTTCTGTTGTTGCCCTTTGTACGATATCACCTGATTGGTGTAATCAAAGAAATATCCGCCAATTTCAAATTTGTCTGGCGTTTCGTCGTCTTTATCACGCGATGAACGCTTGAGAAGGGCATTAATGCGGAGCAATAACTCTTCTACTCGGAATGGTTTGGTGATATAATCATCGCCACCCAACTCAAAGGCTTGTGTTTTGTCTTCCATCATTCCCTTGGCTGTCGCAAAAATGATTGGAACTGTTTGATCCACTTTGCGGATATCTTTGCCTAGCGAGAATCCGTCTTTCTTTGGCATCATGACATCGAAGATGCATAGATCAAATTCATCTTTGCGGAATGCTTCCAGTGCTTCAATGCCATCTTTGCACAGCACAACGTCAAACTTGCCCTTTAGTTCGAGGTAATCTTTTAAGAGATCGCCTAGATTGGGATCGTCTTCTGCTAGTAGTATTTTTTGAGACATAAGTTCGTTTTAATATGTGTTAATAATCAAGCTATGCTTGTGCTTTTGGTAGCATGAAGTGGTAATGTCACCTCAAATTGTGTGCCTCTATCTTTTTCGCTTTTTACAGAAATCTTGCCATGGAGGATCTTAATGATGTTATTGACATAACTAAGTCCTAATCCAAAGCCTTTAACGTTATGAATATTACCTGTTGGTATCCTGTAAAACTGCTCAAAAATCTTTTCCTGATGCTCTTTGGACATGCCGACGCCTTTATCCGCTACCGAAATGGTAATGCTGTTTTTGGTGCTGAATGATTTGACTGTAATATGCGGCGAATCTTTACTGTATTTAATGGCATTGTCCAAAAGATTGAACATCACATTCGAAAGGTGCAGCTCATCGCCAATCACGACATCGCGTGTAGCCGCCAGATCTACTTGTAATGTACCATTTGCCTTGTCCATTTGCAAATTCATGCTTTCCAATACATCAGTTACTAGCGCATTCATATGCACCTTGGTGCGTTCGATGTTCAGGTTTTCTTTTTCTAGACGGGCAATATTGAGCACGCGCTCGATATGAGAACCAAGGCGTACATTTTCATCATAGATGATGTTGGCCAGTTTGGCTACCCGATTTTCATTCGAAGCGATCTCTTTATCACGGAGCGATTCGCTAGCAATCATGATCGTGGCTACAGGCGTTTTGAATTCGTGCGTCATGTTGTTGATGAAGTCTGTCTTCATCTCGGAGATCTTTTTCTGTCTAAAAATGATGGTTAGCGTATACGCAAAACAACCCACAAGTAATGACAGTAAGGCAAGCACAGCGATCACCATAAAAGTCATGTTGCCAGCGATATGACTTTCCTTATACGGGAAATAAATAGAGAGCAAGCCGGGAGATTTGCCTTGATCGCCCTGAAATAGTGCCGTACTGTATTCAACGGCGTCTTTGAGGCGCAACAAATCACGATCATCCACCTGAGATGCTGCCTGTATAATGAGTGGGGCACTCGGATTGGATCGGATTTCCATCAAGAAAGGTGATACAATGCCGCGATTGTATAATTCTTCTTGCAGATAATGTATGGCCAAGTCTGTTTTGATTCTTTCCTTCAGTGGGCGCTTGGACATCGCGATGCTCGCCGTGATATCCTCCATCACTTTATTGTCTTTACCGCCCAAGATGGCGATCGTATCGTATAAATTGGTCGCTACCGAAAGCTTTCGGTAGTTTAGTTTTTTTAATTCTTGTTCCACTTCTTGTAATCGCACTCGAGTGGCTGCATCTTCTGTAGGTGGCAAAGTGGCCCAAGCAAATGAATGTACTTGTAGCGTAGCGTCGTTCACAATTGGGATGATGAAACGCGTACTGTCATCACGACCGCCGACTTCGGCAATGCGCTTTCTAGCACCTACTACGGTAGAAATTGTGGGTAAGGTCGGGTCTAAAATATCGTAACTCTTCTCAATCGAGAACGTAATTAAATGATGATAATCCTTTCTTCGTACGTACGTTTCGAAGAAAGCATTGCTCACATAAGCGGCATTTGGAAAGTTTCTTTTGAGATCTTCTTCTTCATTTCTGTAGCGGTCGCGCGCATCAAAGTTCTTTACCCTAAGCTTGTTGATCTCATCCTGCAAAGCAATTTGTTCGGCTAGGATGATCTCTTTCTCTCGTTGTATTTTTTGATCTTCTGCGAATTTTTTCTGATTTAACTTAGCTTGTTTGTTTGTGTATTCATATACCTCTTGGCGTTCTATCTTATTGGCTACAACCGATAAAGAAGCCTTGACACTCTCGTCAAATATTTGAGATTTCTGAATATATGATTGGCGAATAAAGAAGTACTGCATGGCCATCACACCGAGCAGGGCAATAGACATGAACCAGATAATTAAAGTAATACTTCTCTTCTTCATAGGTGCAAAAATAATTAGGCAAATGCGGTCTACAGTGAGTTTAACACAATTTAACAGCATTTAGCGCAGCTGATTAATCGTAACTATACTGCAATAAACCAAAACAGTCACCAAGGCATGCCTTGGTGACTGTTTAAATATAGTATTTATAATACTAATATCTCAAATTACTGAACTTCAGAAACGCGGATAGTATTCGTTCTGCCTTTAGCATGCAATGGCGTAGAAGACGTGTTGATCACGATCTGTCCTGGATTTACCAATTTGTGCTCTTTTAGCAACTCATTGACATCTTGGATTGTACCGTCTGTACTTTCAAATTTATCGTAGATAAATGTCTGTACACCCCATACTAAGCTAAGCATAGTCAACAATTTTTTGTTGCCAGTGAATACATAGATATCTGCATTCGGACGGAAACTTGCTATTTCCAATGCCGTATAACCAGATGAAGTCATGGCTACGATCGCAGAAGCATTTGTTTTTTCTGCCAAGAAAATAGAACTGTTGCAGATCGCATCCGCTATTTTCGTGATGTTTACCGACTCACCATTATCTTTATCGCTGTAGTATGGATAAGAAGTAGATTCTACGTGTGTGATGATTTTTGCCATCGTCTCGATTACGATCTCTGGGAATTCACCTACCGAAGTTTCACCGCTTAACATCACTGCATCTGCACCATCTAATACCGAGTTAGCCACGTCATTTACCTCTGCACGCGTAGGGCGTGGGGTAGTAGTCATTGTTTCCAACATCTGCGTTGCGATGATAACTGGTTTAGAAAGGTCACGACATTTTTGTACGATGATTTTCTGTAAACCTGGTACTTCTTCCATTGGAAGTTCCACACCAAGGTCTCCACGTGCTACCATGATTGCATCCGTTTCTGCGATGATCGCGTCAATATTTTCAATCGCTTCTGGTTTCTCGATTTTAGCGATGATCTTCGCCTGAGAGCCTTTTTTAGCAATGATTTCTTTACACTGAATGATATCATCCGCCGAACGCACAAACGACATGGCGATCCAGTCTGCACCGTGATCTAAAGCAAAGTCTAGGTTATCTAAATCTTCTTCCGTCAATGATGGAATAGATACTTTGGTATTCGGAAGATTCACACCTTTACGAGATGTAAGGATACCACCATGTACTACGGTACAAGTAACGGTATCTTTACGGTTAGTCGAGATGACGCGAAGTTGCAATTTACCGTCGTCTAACAAGATTACCTCATTTTCCTTCACATCGTTCGGGAAGTTTTGGTAAGTAATATAAATACTGTTCTCGTCGCCGATTTTTTCATGCGTCGTGATTTCTACACGGCTGCCATTCACCAAAATAGCACCACCTTCTTTCATTTTGCCAATCCGAATTTTCGGACCTTGAAGGTCGGCTAGGATTCCAACGTTAAATGGATTTTCCTGATTAATCTCATTGATCGTGTTGATAACTTTCAAGTGATCCTCTTGCGCACCGTGAGAGAAATTAAGACGACATACATCGACACCTTTAGCAATCAAACGAGTTAAAACTTCCTTGTTGGCTGAAGCGGGGCCTATTGTAGCGACAATCTTGGTGCGCTTTTTGAGCTTTTCCATTTACTTTATATTTATGTTTCTTTAAATCAATTCTTGTACTAATAGCACAGGTTGTTTAGGAGAATATCCAACTTTCCTAGGCTATGTAAGTGTATCAATTACACTTTAATAAATCGCTAAAATATCAGATTTTCTTTGGATTTCAATATTATTGGATCGATTTCTTTTACTAAGAGTATATCTGCGACACTCTTTAAGCTTTCGATTAATATTTTTAAATCATCTTGGTCGATAAAGTGCTTGATGAGAATAAAATAATCGAAATTGGGAGCTTCTGGTATCAGCAGGCCACCTTCTTCGCCGCGGTTGTTCATCAGATAATACTCGTGGTCATACGTTGTGTTGATATATCTAAAGGTCGTAAAATGCTGCATAGAGGCAGTCTTACCGCGTTTTTGCTCGTAGATAATGTGGTAGTCCATCTCATTGCGCGACTTCTCTTTTGGGATGCCTTTGTGGTCAATGTAGTCTTCCTTGCCATGTGTAAGTTGGAGGTTGGTGTGCTTATTTACAAAATGGCACAAGCGATAATCTCGGAGGGAGGAACTGATACCAATCAGTACAAAATCCAACTCGAGATCAAAATCTGTTTCCAGTTTAAAAGTAACTTTACTCACAAGTTGCCGACATTTGGTGGACGCACAAAGGTAGTATTTTCGGTGTGAACCACTTTGTGTGGCCAGTTTATATTTATATTATTTGATTGTTTAGATAATTTAAAGTTGCGAAGTAGTAGATTTATGCCTATAATTGAGTGTCTATAGTCTGTGAAAGACACTTCCTGCAAAACAACAGCGCAGCTGAATTGTTCTTTATTTGTATTTCTCAAAATCGGAGTTTGATTTATGAGTAAATTTATTTTTCTTTGCACAGATTTATTAAACAATTAAATTAGAGAATCATGTCAGATATCGCATCAAGAGTAAAAGCTATTATCGTTGAAAAATTAGGTGTTGATGAAAATGAAGTTACACCTGAAGCTTCTTTCACAAACGATTTAGGTGCAGACTCACTTGACACTGTTGAATTGATTATGGAATTTGAAAAAGAATTCAACGTTGCTATTCCAGACGATCAAGCAGAAAACATCAGTACAGTTGGTCAAGCTATCACTTATTTAGAGAAGAACGTTAACTAACATTTTTATTAGGCCAAGCATAATTAATGGAGCTTAAAAGAGTAGTTGTTACAGGATTAGGCGCACTTACACCTATTGGCAATACCGTCTCAGAATATTGGGATGGTTTGATAAATGGTGTAAGTGGCGCTGCTCCTATTACGCATTTCGATGCATCAAAGTTCAAGACCCAATTTGCTTGTGAAGTAAAGGGCTTCGATCCGCATGTATTCATGGATCGGAAAGAGGCACGTAAAGTGGACCCGTTTGTGCAGTACGCCATCGCGTCTACCGATGAGGCCGTCAAAGATGCAAATCTTGATTTTGAAAATTTAAACAGAAATCGAATCGGTGTAATCTGGGGATCAGGTATAGGCGGGCTTACCACTTTCACGGAAGAAGTTGTTAATTATTCCAAAGGTGATGGTACACCACGATTCAATCCCTTCTTTATTCCAAAGATGTTGGTAGATATCGCGCCAGGGCATATTTCTATGAGATATGGTTTGCGTGGGCCTAACTTCTCTGCGGTTTCTGCTTGTGCTTCGGCAACAAATGCTTTGATCGATGCCTTTACGTATATTCGGATGGGTAGAGCAGATGTGATTATAACGGGTGGCTCTGAAGCCACGGTAAACGAAGCGGGTATTGGTGGTTTCAACGCGATGCACGCATTGTCTACACGCAATGATGATCCAGCTACTGCTTCACGTCCATTTGATAAAGATCGTGATGGTTTTGTGTCGGGAGAAGGTTCTGGAGCGATCGTTTTAGAGAGCTTAGAGCATGCTTTGGCTCGAGGAGCGAAGATATACGCAGAAGTAGTAGGTGGCGGTATGAGTGCCGATGCTTACCACATAACCGCGTCGCATCCAGAAGGACTCGGCGCTAAATTGGCCATGACAATGGCGGTAGAAGATGCGGAGTTGACTTTTGCAGATATTGATTATATCAATGTACATGGTACATCTACACCAGTAGGTGATATCAGCGAAACAAAAGCAATTGTCGATCTTTTCGGAGAACATGCTTATAATTTGAATATTAGTTCGACGAAGTCGATGACGGGTCATTTGCTCGGAGCTGCAGGTGCGATAGAAACAATTGCTTCTATTCTTGCGGTGAAGAATGATATTGTCCCACCGACTATCAATCACTTTACCGACGATCCACAGATTGACAGTAAATTGAATTTTACTTTCAACAAAGCGCAGAAGCGTGTGGTGAATGCCGCACTAAGCAATACATTTGGCTTCGGCGGTCACAATGCGACCGTTATTGTTAAAAAGTATAAAGCGTAATGGTTATCGTATTATACAAGTAATAAAGAATTTGGTAGGTAGTCTTCGAAACGAGGCTACCTATTTCTTTTTAAGGATCGTGCATGGCGCTCAACGTTTACAAATTATACCTTTCTCCCAAACGGAAATATTATAAGAAGCTGAAGAATATACTGGGATTCGTGCCCGGTAATATCAAACTCTATCAGATGGCTTTCCGACACAAGTCGGTAGCGGTAGCTATAAAAGAAGGAGTGAAAAACAGCAACGAAAGGTTAGAATTTCTGGGAGATGCCGTCTTAGGATCCGTCATCGCAGAATTGTTATTCAAATTGTATCCCTACAAAGGCGAAGGATTCTTGACCGAAATGCGCTCGAAAATCGTATCTCGAGCCAATCTTAATCAGCTTTCTCGTAAGCTAGGGTTGAACGAGCTGATTGAATACGATAAGCGATTAATTCATTTTTCTGCCAAACAAGGTTCGTTACTTGGAGATGCTTTTGAGGCACTTATTGGCGCTGTATATCTGGATAAAGGCTATGAATTTACCCGCGAACTGTTATTAGAGCGGATTGTGAAAGCACATATAGATATCCATACCTTAGAAATGACGGAGACGAATTTTAAAAGTCGCCTAATCGAATGGTGCCAGCACAATAACAAAGAAGTCGCTTTTGAACCGATCGCAAATCCAGAGGGAGAAACTGCCAAAATGTTTTCTGTACGTGTGATGGTAGATGGTGAAGAATGTGGGATTGGTCGTGATTTCAACAAGAAAAGCGCCGAAAAACTAGCTGCTGAAAAAGCTTGCGAACACCTCAAAATCCTGGATGTGGTATAAAGCGTCCGTCTTCGGTGCTTAAACCTTTTTACATATCACTTTCTTCTATTACCTTTGCCCCATGGCACAAGTAAAACCTACTCTGGCAAAGGGTACGCGCGACTTTTCTCCAGTGGAGATGGAGAAGCGTAATCATATCTTCAATACGCTACGCGTGATCTTCCGCAAATACGGATACAACGAAATACAGACTCCTTCGTTTGAAAACCTAACGACCCTAACAGGTAAATATGGTGAAGAAGGAGATCGATTGATCTTTAAGATCTTGAATTCGGGAGATTATTTGGCCAAAGCCTCGGAACCATTATTAGCTGATAAAAATTCGCTGAAGCTCATCCCACAAATTTCAGAAAAAGCATTGCGCTACGATCTCACCGTGCCATTTGCACGCTATGTCGTGATGCATCAGAACGATATTACTTTACCATTCAAACGTTTTCAGATCCAACCGGTATGGCGCGCAGACCGACCACAACGTGGCCGCTATCGCGAGTTTTACCAGTGCGATGTTGATGTTGTTGGTTCGCCATCTTTGCTCAACGAGGCCGAGTTTGTGCTCATCTATCATGAAGCGCTGCGCGCGTTGGGTTTGTCGGACTTCGATATCAAGATCAACAATCGTAAGATTCTCTCTGGCATCGCGGAAGTAATTGGCAAGCCAGAATTGATCGTCGATATGACGGTGGCCATTGATAAATTGGATAAAATCGGCTTAGAAGGCGTAAACAAAGAACTTTTGGAGCGTGGTTTTAGCGATCATGATTTAACTGTTTTAGAACCAATTATCCTATTAGCTGGTACCAACACAGAAAAGTTACACGCTTTGAAGACCGTTTTGGCCTCTTCGGGCGTTGGTTTGGCTGGGGTAGCAGAATTAGAAGAAGTATTTGCGTACATCCACGCTTTGGATACGACGGGCGAAGTGCTTGCCAGTTCGGTAGAAGTCGATATCACGCTTGCGCGTGGTCTTAACTATTATACTGGTTGTATCTTTGAGGTAAAAACCAATGAAGTGCAGATGGGTAGTATTGGCGGCGGCGGACGCTATGATGATCTGACTAGCATGTTTGGTTTGAAAAACCTGACCGGTGTGGGTGTCTCTTTCGGAGCAGATCGTATCTATGATGTATTGGAAGAATTAGGCTTGTTTCCCGAACAATCTGCCGCCTCGACACAGGTGCTGATCTGTAACTTTGAGAAAAATTTAGAAATTCATACGTTGCCGATCGTAAATCGTCTTCGTGCGCAAGGAATCGCTGCCGAAATGTATCCCGAACCCGCCAAACTCAAGAAGCAAATGGGCTACGCCGACAATAAAGGCATTCCTTTTGTGTGGCTTGTCGGGGAGGAAGAAGTAAAGACAAATACCATCGCGGTGAAAGAGATGAAAACCGGTGAGCAAGAAATCCTCAACGAAGCTGCGGCCATCGAAAAAATACGATCTTCACTTTCTCTAGGATAATATCGACCGATCGGCACAAGCCATGGCACATATGTCGTGATTAATTATTAGATTTGTAGTCAGAATAATAAGAAATTCAATACTTAGAAATGAGTTCAACAGCTATAACGAAAGAAACTTATCTAGAGTGGTATAAGTCCATGCTACTCATGCGTAAATTTGAAGAGAAAGCAGGCCAGCTATATGGACAGCAGAAAATTCGTGGTTTTTGTCACTTGTACATCGGTCAAGAAGCCGTAGTTGCGGGTACTATGTCGGTGATCAATCCAGAGGATTCCATGATTACGGCATACCGTGATCATGCACATGCTTTGGCAAAAGGTATTTCTGCTGATGCATGTATGGCCGAACTTTTTGGTAAAGCTACTGGCTGTTCCAAAGGTAAAGGTGGATCTATGCACTTCTTCTCGAAAGAACACAAATTCATGGGCGGCCATGGTATCGTTGGTGGACAAATCCCATTAGGTGCTGGTATCGCATTCGCGGAAAAATATTTAGGCACAAATAATGTGAATATTTGTTACATGGGTGATGGTGCTGTGCGTCAAGGTGCGTTTAACGAAACCTTGAACATGGCCATGTTGTGGAAATTACCGGTAATATTTGTTTGTGAAAACAACGGCTATGCCATGGGAACTTCTGTAAAACGTACCACCAACATGCAAGATATCTACAAAATGGGATTGGGCTTTGATATGCCTAGTGCTCCAGTAGATGGTATGGATGTTGTAGCTGTACACAACGCGATGGACGAAGCGGTACAACGCGCTCGTGCTGGTGAAGGGCCAACGTTCTTAGAAATTCGTACTTACCGCTATAAAGGACACTCGATGTCTGACCCAGCTAAATACCGTACAAAAGACGAGTTAGAAGAATATAAAGGCAGAGATCCACTCATCAATGTAAAACATGCCATCTTAGAGAACAAATATGCTGATGAAGCTTGGTTCAAAGAGATCGAAGATGGCGTTAAAAAAGAAGTAGAACAATCTGTGAAGTTTGCAGAGGAGTCTGAATACCCAGATGCATCTGAAATTTACAAAGATGTCTACGTACAGGAAGACTATCCATTCATTATGGATTAATAAATTAGATAATTACTTTAACTAAATAGATTAGAATCCTACCAAATGGCTGAAGTAGTAAAAATGCCCAAAATGAGCGATACGATGACCGAAGGGGTTATCGCAAAATGGCACAAAAAAGTGGGCGACAAAGTAAACTCTGGCGATCTGATCGCAGAGGTCGAGACCGACAAAGCAACGATGGACTTTGAGTCCTACCAAGAAGGTACTATCCTTTACATCGGCCCAAAAGAAGGTGAAGCAGTAGAAATTGATGCTGTTATCGCAGTTCTTGGTGAAGAAGGTGAAGAATATGAATCCTTGTTGAAAGACGGTGGTTCTTCTTCTAAAGAAAGCAAATCGGAAGATAAATCAGAAGAAAAATCTGATGAGAAAGAAGAGCAAAAAACGGAATCATCCGATAAAAAAGAAGATACCGAAGAAGAAGACGAAGATACATCAGGTGACGATGTTACGGCAGAAGATCTTGGTGTGACTGTCGTGACCATGCCATTGTTGAGTGATACCATGAAAGAAGGTGTCATCGCGCAATGGAACTTCAAAGTAGGTGATGCCATCAAATCTGATGATGCGATCGCAGACGTGGAGACCGATAAAGCAACGATGGAAGTGACGGCTTATGCAGATGGTACATTATTGTACATCGGTGTAGAAGCTGGCGCTGCGGCTCAAGTAAATGAGATCATTGCCATTGTAGGGCCAGAAGGTACTGACATCAAACCGTTGTTGAACAAAAAATCTTCTTCATCAAAATCTTCATCTGATAGCAAGAAAGAAGAAAAATCAGCAGATAAAAAAGAAGATTCTTCCGCAAAAGAAGAGAGCGCAGAAGGCACATCATCGTCTGATGATGCACGCGTAAAAGCTTCTCCTTTGGCACGTAAGATCGCAAAAGATAAAGGTATTGATCTGACTCAGGTGAAAGGTTCTGCAGAAGGCGGACGCATCGTGAAGAAAGACGTAGAAGATTTCACGCCTTCGGCGAAGGAATCTGCTCCTGCTAAAGAAGCTTCGGCTCCAGCAGCATCTTCAGAGAAAACGACCATCAGCATTCCGCAATACATCGGCGAAGAGCGTTATACCGAGAAACCAGTTAATCAAATGCGTAAAACGATTGCGCGTAGATTGTCTGAGTCACTATTCACTGCACCACATTTCTACCTAACGATCAGTTTGGATATGGACAATGCGATGGCAGCTCGTGCTCAGATCAACGAGGTTGCTCCTGTAAAAGTTTCATTCAACGATATCGTGATCAAAGCGGTAGCTGTAGCCTTGAAAAAACACCCAGCGGTGAATTCTTCGTGGCAAGGTGACAAGGTGAGATACAACGAGCACACCAATATCGGTGTGGCGATTGCGGTGGAAGATGGACTTCTAGTACCAGTAGTACGCTTTGCCGATGGCAAATCATTATCACACATATCTGCTGAAGTAAAAGATTTCGCTGGCAAAGCAAAATCGAAAAAACTACAGCCTTCGGATTGGGAAGGTTCTACCTTCACCGTATCTAACTTAGGTATGTTTGGTATCGATGAGTTTACATCCATCATTAACTCACCAGATGGCGCAATCCTATCCGTAGGAGCAATACAGCAAGTACCTGTCGTGAAGAACGGCGCAGTAGTACCAGGCAATGTAATGAAAGTGACATTGGGCTGTGATCACCGAGTAGTAGATGGCGCAACCGGCGCCGCATTCTTACAGACTGTAAAAAGTTTGATCGAATCGCCAATTCGTTTGTTGGCGTAACCCGATTTCTTATATTTAAGGCCACTTCATTAGAAGTGGCTTTTTTATTATCTCTATTTTTTTAGCAAATATCGTAGCGTGAAGTTTATCTTATCCTATATATTATTTAGTGTATTAATCTTTGTATCGTGCGCTTCATCTGAAGAGAAGCAAGCCGAAGCAGAGCAGCAGCAAGCCAATTTAGATAGTATTGCCTTGGTGTACGATCCGGTCAACGCTGATCCGGAGATCGACCAATTTATGCGTAACCTTCATCGAAAAGGTTTTAACGGCAATGTATTGGTGGCCAAGCAAGGCAAGATCATCTATCAAAATGCCTTTGGCTGGGCCAACTATTTGCTGAAAGATAGTTTGAATGTCAACTCGCAATTCGAGTTAGCATCCGTTTCCAAACCATTAACCGGCGTTGGTGTGATGCAGTTAGTGGAAGCCGGCAAGCTACGCCTTGATCAGAAAGTTACGGAGTTCTTTCCTGAATTTCCGTTTCCGGGGGTCACTATTCAGCAATTACTATCCCATCGATCGGGCCTGCCCAACTATGTGTATTTCTCCGAAGATCATTGGAAAGATCGTAAGAAAGGAATGAGCAATATGGATGCGATGGCACTATTGGCTGAGCATAAGCCCAACCGCTACGGCGCGCCCGATGGCCGCTTCCATTACAACAATTCCAACTTCATGGTATTGGCTTCTATCGTGGAGAAAGTGACTGGACAAGATTTTGCGGTATATATGAAAGAGCATGTGTTCAATCCTGCCGGAATGAAAAACACCGCTATACTTTCTCGAGCCGTGTACGAAAAAATCCCCACGGATGTGATCGGTCATGATAAAACGTGGCGTAGATCGGTTGTACAAAATTACTTGGATGGCCCAGTAGGAGATAAAGGTGCATACAGCACCGTGCAGGATTTATTTTTGTTTGACCGTGCACTGCGAGATGGTCGCTTGCTGAAGCAAGAAACGCAGGATTCGAGTTATGTAGCACGTAGCGATGCGCGTCGCAGTTTGTTTAGCTACGGTTACGGTTGGCGCACATTTAACCCAGTAGATAACCCAATCGTATACCATACGGGCTGGTGGCATGGTTTTAAAAGTTTATATGTGCGCGACCTGAAAAACGATATTACGATAGTTTTGTTAACTAATATGGCAAACGGAAGTTTAAATCAGTTAGATGACTTGTATAAAATTCTGAAAATGCCTATTTTGAGACAAAACGCCTACAATTCAAACGGCGATTTAGTAAACTAAATAACTTGGATACGATATGAAAAAGACATTGATATTGGGCGCGAGCACCAACCCAGCGAGATACTCATACTTAGTAGCGAATAAACTAACGCGCAAAGGCCACACTATCGTAAATGTTGGTCTGAAACAAGGAGCAGTAGCAGGAGTAGAAATCGAACCGGCAGAAGCGGTCCATACAGACATTGATACCATTACATTATATGTGGGTCCAAGAAATCAATCGGTCTATTACGATTATATCCTCAACACCAAACCAAAGCGCTTGATCATGAATCCTGGTACAGAAAATCCAGAATTGAGCGAGAAAGCACATGCTGCTGGTATTGAAGTGGTAGAAGCATGTACCTTAGTGATGTTGAATACCGGACAGTTCTAAGATATTAGCAAGATATTTAATATGTACGGCGGCGGCATTCTCAAAAGATGTCGCCGTCATCTGTTTAAATAGCAAACAACCAACGGTACAAATGATTTAAAGATCGCAGAAGAATAGCATCCTGAATAGATAGATCGATAGTCTGGAGATATAAAAAAGAAACACCTGAAGCGGGGAACTTCAGGTGTTTCACTAACTAACCAATTATTAACCTAAATTATGAATACTAGTACATAATCAAGATCTGTGCCATTGCCTTTTGGAGCTTTACGTTTAACAATATTTTAACAACTATGCCGTCATTCTTGTAATATGTATCTTTGATACGTATGTCAGACATCCAGAAAAAATTCGATCGTATATTGTCCATTTATATTTATTTGCAGACAAAACGTCTGGTCACAGCATCCGAGCTTGCCAATAAATATCATGTGAGTATTCGTACCATTTATCGAGATGTGCAATCTTTGTTGCAAGCTGGCATTCCGATTTATGGCGAAGCAGGTGCAGGTTATTCTATGATGCCAGAATTTCGGCTACCGGCGATCCCTTTTACTAGAGAGGAGGCGCTGAGCTTTGTGGCAGCAGAAAAATTAGTAAGTCAATATACCGACAAGCAGCTTTCACACAATTTTAATAAGGCGATCAGCAAGATGAAGGCCTTGCTACGGTACTCCGAAAAGCAGCACTTAGAAGACGCGCATGCTCAGTTGCTGGTAAATGGGATGGAGAACGTCTTTAACCAAGAGCTGCCAGATGGCTTGAGCATATTACTAGAAAGCATTGTATCTAAGCGATGTGTACACATACGATATCAAAAGCCAGCAGACTCCACTGCCGACGAACGAATCATCGAGCCAGTGGGCGTTTTTATTGAAGGGCGGTTTTGGTATGTCATGGCATACTGCCAGATGCGTCAAGATTATCGACAATTTCGTTTAGATCGCATCCAGTATATACGTCTTACGACAGATGCTTTCATACAAACGCATCAAGATCTCGCTTTCTATCTGGAGAAGAAAAGTCACGCGCCGAAAATAGATGTGATTATTCGGGTGGATGTAGCTATCGCGAGGTATTTGAATTGGGATCGCGTAAATTACGGTTTTACGCACGAAGTGGCGATGGGCGACGAAGTCGAAATGCATTTCCAGACTGATAATTTGGATGAATATTTCGCGCGCTGGTTTATGATGTTTGCCGATCAGGCGAGCGTAGTAGCGCCCGTAAGACTTCGTCACAGAATTCGCGACTTGTTATCGACTAGCTTGCACAGGTGGGAGCAGCCATCCGTTGATTAAGCGAACAAGAGCTCAGGCTAGCTGAGCTCTTGTAGAAAAAGAGTAAATCTTAACTTCTATTTGCTGCGATCCCAGAAAAACGGTGGTTCGATGCCTAACATCCGTAAGTATACAAAACCCTGTGCGCGGTGATGTATTTCATTATCCACGAAATATAAGATGTTGTGAATGATTGGGAAGTTGAACTGACCAAACAAGTTGTAGTTTTCTTCGAATCGCTCTTCGGGGATCTGCAAAAACAACTTTTCAATTTGTGGGGTAGCCTCATCCCATGCCTGCAGCAATGCTGCTTTGCTCTCGTAAGGTAGGTCATGATCGTACGGTTTGATTTCCTGATGCACGATGCCATTCAATCCGGGTACAGCCAAGCTGAGCAATTCTTTGATAAGGTCGGCGAAGGTGCGCATGTTTTCTACGTGAAACGTAAACAATTGGTCTTCCGGAAACTTCTCCAGCGTGCGACGTGTCAAGTTGCGATGCTCTAACCAGTGTGTTAGCAAGTCGTGTTTTGAGATAAGTGATGTGCTCATGATAATGTCTTTTAATGAGATGTTATTGATAAATGTATGGCACAAACTTAGCATCGGTCAATGACAGCAGTATGTCAGTAGTACGCTGAGTTTTATTTTTTATTTTGAAATAGCAGATCGTGTGATGAGCAATTCGCGTGTTGGTCTTAAAATAGAAATCAGAATAACCTTTAAAAAAATAATACACTAACTATTTGATAGTTATAACAAAATGTATACCTTTGCAAACCCTAAATGGGGGAAGTGTGTCTTGAGCGAAGCCCTACTGCTTCGATGGACGTTTAATTTATTTATTTTATAACATGTCAGGAATTATTGGTAAAAAAGTAGGAATGACCAGCCTGTTCAGTACAGAGGGAAAGAATATCCCGTGTACAGTAATTGAGGCTGGGCCGTGCGTGGTAACGCAGATACGTACGGTAGAGAAAGATGGCTATTCTGCTATTCAACTTGGCTATGATGATGCTAAGGAAAAGAATACTACATCTCCTCTAAAAGGGCACTTCGCAAAAGCGGGAGTGACTCCTAAGCGTAAACTAGTGGAATTCAAAACCTTCGAGGATGAGAAAGCACTAGGAGACACTATTGATGTAACTTTATTCGAAGAAGGCGAGTTTGTCGACGTAGTCGGTACTTCTAAAGGTAAAGGTTTTCAAGGTGTAATGAAGCGTCATGGCTTTGGTGGTGTAGGTGGTGCGACTCACGGTCAGCACAATAGACTACGTGCACCAGGTTCATTAGGTGCTTCATCATGGCCTTCACGCGTATTCAAAGGGATGCGTATGGCGGGTCGTATGGGTGGTGACAGAGTGAAAGTTCAAAACCTTCAGGTATTGAAAGTTTACCCTGAGCAAAACCTAATCGTGGTTAGTGGTTCCATTCCTGGAGCCAAAGGTTCTTATGTAATCGTAGACAAGTAGAGAGAGATGGAAATTAACGTATTTAATTTATCAGGAAAAGAAACAGGTGCCAAGGTGCAGCTTCCTGAGTCGGTATTCGGTGTTAAGCCAAGCGACCATGCGATCTATTTGGATGTGAAACAGTACTTAGCGAACCAACGCCAGGGAACACACAAATCAAAACAACGTAATGAGATCGCTGGTTCTACGCGTAAATTACACAAGCAAAAAGGTACAGGTGGTGCTCGTGCGGGTTCTATCAAGTCTCCATTGTTTAATGGTGGTGGTCGTGTATTCGGTCCACAGCCACGTGACTATTCTTTCAAATTGAACAAAAAATTGAAACAATTGGCACGTAAATCAGCGTTGAGCTACAAAGCACAAGAAAACAATGTTGTGGTATTAGACGAAATAAACTTCGATACTATCAAAACTAAAAACTACTTGGCTTTAGTAAACGCGTTGAACATTGCTGATGACAAGACTTTATTGGTATTGCCAGCATATAATAACAATGTTTATTTATCAAGCAGAAACCTGAAGAAAGCAAAAGTAATCGTAGCTTCTGAGTTGAATACATATGATGTATTGAACGCAACGAAACTATTGTTGACAGCAGATACTGTAAAAACTTTGGAGGAGGCATTCGCTAAGTAATTATGGAAATTATCAAAAAACCAATCTTAACGGAGAAAGCTTCTATATGGACGGAAAAACAAAACCGTTACGCTTTCAAAGTAGATCATAGAGCTAATAAAATTCAGATCAAAGAAGCTGTAGGAGCGATGTTTGGTGTAACTGTTGTCGGCGTGAATACCATGGTCGTAGCAGGTAAAGCTAAAAGCCGTTTTACAAAAGCTGGAAATGTATCTGGAAGAGCTCCTAAGTACAAAAAAGCCGTCATCACTGTTAAGGATGGCGATACTATTGACTTTTACACTACACTATAATAAGAAATGGCAGTTAAAAGATTCAAACCGGTAACCCCTGGTACACGTTTTAGAGTTGGTGCAGACTACTCTGATGTGACTACTAACGTCCCTGAAAAGTCGTTAACAGTAGGAACGAACAAAAGATCAGGCGGTCGTAATCAATCCGGTAAAATGACTATGCGTTATATCGGTGGGGGACACAAAAAAGTATACCGATTAATAGATTTCAAACGCGATAAAAAAGATATCCCTGCAAATGTAGCTACTATCGAGTACGATCCAAATCGTACAGCACGTATTGCCTTGTTGCACTACGCGGATGGTGAGAAACGTTACATCATTGCTCCAGCCGGCTTAACAGTAGGCATGACAGTATCAGCAGGTGAATCAGTTGCCCCAGAAATTGGAAATACAATGCCATTGGCAAAAATTCCTTTGGGTTCTATCATTCACAACATTGAACTGAATCCAGGTCAAGGCGGTTCGATCGCTCGTTCGGCTGGTACATACGCTCAATTATCGGCGCGTGATGGCAAATATGCAATTATCAAATTACCTTCTGGTGAGACACGTATGATTCTTTCTACTTGTGTTGCTACGATTGGTTCGGTATCTAATGCCGAGCGCTCTAACGAGGTATTGGGTAAAGCAGGTCGCAAGCGTTGGTTAGGTCGTCGTCCACGCGTTCGTGGTGTAGCTATGAACCCGGTCGATCACCCTATGGGTGGTGGTGAAGGACGTTCATCAGGAGGTCATCCACGCTCTCGTACGGGTGTGTTAGCGAAAGGTTACAAAACCCGTTACAAAAAGAAAACATCGAATCGTTACATCATTGAAAGAAGGAAAAAATAATGGCGCGTTCAATTAAAAAAGGTCCTTATATCGATCACAACTTAGAAAGAAAAGTTCTTTCTATGAATGAAACAAACAAAAAGTCAGTTATCAAAACTTGGTCTCGTAGATCTATGATTTCACCTGATTTTGTGGGCCATACCTTCGCAGTGCACAACGGGAATAAATTTATCCCTGTCTATGTAACGGAAAATATGGTTGGTCACAAGCTTGGTGAGTTTGCACCTACGCGTACATTCAGAGGCCACTCAGAAAAGAAAAAATAATAGGTAATGGAAGCAACAAAAAAACTCAAAAAATCTGTCTTAATTAGACAGCGCAAAGAGCAGGAAAAAGCTCAAGTAGGAGGAGCTTCTACTGCCAAATTGTTGAACTGCCCTACCTCTCCGCGCAAAATGCGTTTGGTAGTGGATCTGATCCGTGGTGAAAAAGTAGAAAACGCTCTTTACATCTTGAAACATACAGGTAAAGAAGCTGCTATTCGTGTTGAAAAACTATTACTGTCGGCCATCAAAAACTGGGAAACTAGCAATGAAGGCGCTACAGTAGAAGATAGCACTTTGTATGTGAAAGAAGTATCTGTAGGTGGTGGTCGTCAATTGAAAAGATTGCGTCCAGCTCCACAAGGTCGTGGCTATAGAATTCGTAAACGTTCGAATCACGTGACTTTGGTAGTAGATAGTTTAAAAAACGTTAATAACTAATTTATAAACAAGAATGGGACAAAAAGCAAATCCAATAGGTATCAGATTAGGAATCATCAAAGGATGGGATTCTAATTGGTTCGGAGGCAACAACTATTCCGATAAATTAGTTGAAGACGAAAAAATCAGAAAATATCTTTCTGCACGTATCTCTAAAGGTGGCGTAGCAAAAGTGGTTATCGAAAGAACACTTAAGCGCATCACCGTTACGATCCATACAGCACGTCCAGGTATCGTTATCGGTAAAGGTGGTCAAGAAGTAGATAAGATCAAAGAAGAGTTGAAAAAACTGACTAAAAAGGATGTTCAAATCAATATTTTCGAGATCAAACGTCCGGAGCTTGACGCTAAATTGGTAGCAGAAGGTGTCGCTAAACAATTGGAGGCGAGGATTTCTTTCCGTCGCGCCATGAAGACAACTATTGCAGCTACGATGCGTATGGGTGCCGAAGGTATCAAGATTATGTGTTCTGGTCGTTTAGGTGGTGCTGAGATGGCACGTACCGAGCAGTACAAAGAAGGAAGAACTCCTCTACACACGTTACGTGCTGATATTGATTATGCACTAGCTGAAGCCTTGACTACCTATGGTAAGATCGGTGTAAAAGTGTGGATCTGTAAAGGCGAAGTGTATGGTAAACGCGACCTTTCTCCGAACATCGGACAAGGGGCTAACACCAAAACACGCGGCGGCAACGAAGGTGCTGGCGATCGTCGTGACAATCGTGGTGGTGCTCGTGGCGGACGTCGTGATGGCGGACGTGGCGGCAACAACAACCGCGGCGGTGGCGCAGGTGCTAAAAGAGGATAATTAATAATTTGATTAGATTAAAGTAAGTGTCTGCGTGATGCAGACTTAAACAGAATACGAACATGTTACAGCCAAAAAGAACGAAGTTCAGAAAGATGCAGAAAGGCCGCATGAAAGGCAACGCTACTCGTGGAGCAGAGTTGGCTTTCGGATCTTTCGGTATCAAATCATTGGAACCAGCATGGATCACCAGTCGTCAGATCGAGGCAGCGCGTATCGCGGTTACTCGTTTCATGAAACGTGAGGGTCAAGTATGGATCCGCATTTTCCCTGACAAACCTGTTACCAAAAAACCTGCAGAGGTACGTATGGGTAAAGGTAAGGGTGCTCCAGAGTATTGGGTGGCAGTTGTACGCCCAGGCCGGATGTTATTCGAAGCAGAAGGTGTACCTTTGGAAGTTGCCAAAGAAGCATTGCGCCTAGCTGCTCAGAAATTACCGGTTCAAACCAAGTTTGTGATACGTAGAGATTACGTAGAAGCATAATAATCATCGGTAATGTCAACGATTTAGGCTTGTGGCCGTTACCCACAAGCCACTCTATAAATCAGCGATAACCCGGTAAAATTAGACATGATGAAAAATTCAGAAATCGTAGAATTATCAAAAGAGGATTTAGTAGCTCAACTTAAAGAAGAGAAAGCTGCCCTTAACAAATTGAAATTTGCACATGCTGTTTCTGCTGTTGAAAACCCTAACGTGATCAAAGCAGCTCGCAGAAATATTGCGCGTATCTCTACTGAGATTACTAAGCGTAAAAACGAAGCGAAAGCGCAAGAAACAGCCTCTGAGGCATAAATTAAAGTCGAAATGGAAAGAAATTTAAGAAAAACAAGAATCGGCTTAGTAGTTAGCAACAAGATGGACAAGTCTATCGTCGTAACGGTTGAACGTAAAGTGAAGCACCCGATCTACGGTAAGTTCGTTAAAAAAACTACTAAATTTAAAGCTCATGACGAAACAAATACCTGCGGTATCGGCGACACGGTATTAATTATGGAAACTCGTCCGCTGAGTAAAACAAAGAACTGGAGATTGGTAGAAATTTTAGAAAGAGCTAAATAATGGTACAACAGGAATCAAGATTAAATGTAGCCGATAACTCTGGAGCTAAAGAAGTTTTAGTAATCCGTGTGTTAGGCGGTACGCGCAAGCGTTATGCATCTATCGGTGATAAAGTTGTTGTTACCGTAAAAAGCGCGATGCCTTCTGGAAATGTGAAGAAGGGTTCAGTATCTAAAGCTGTAGTAGTCCGTACGAAGAAAGAAATCCGTCGTAAAGATGGTTCTTACATTCGTTTCGATGACAATGCTGCAGTATTGTTAAACAACAACGATGAGCCACGCGGCACACGTATCTTTGGTCCAGTGGCGAGAGAGTTACGTGAGAAGCAGTTCATGAAGATTGTATCACTAGCACCGGAGGTTTTATAATTATGGCACAAAAGACAAAAACAACTACTCACAAAATCAAACTTAAAAAAGGAGATTTAGTGAAAGTTATCGCTGGTAACTCTAAAGGTGTTCAAGGTAAGGTATTAGAAATCAAAGTGGACTCAGGTAGAGCTATCGTAGAAGGCGCTAACATCGTAAAAAAACACACTAAACCTAGCGCAGCTAGCCCTAACGGTGGTATCATCGAGAAGGAAGCTGCCATCAATATCTCTAACTTAACTTTGATCGATCCTAAAACAGGAGAGCCTACTCGCGTAGGTCGTCGGGTTAATGAAGATGGTAAAATTGTTCGTTACGCAAAAAAATCAGGGGAGGAAATTAAATAATGACTTACGCACCAAGATTAAAAGCGAAATATGCGGATGAAATTCGTAATTCGCTGAAAGAAAAATTTCAGTACAAAAGCGTGATGCAAGTTCCTAAACTGCAGAAGATTGTTGTATCTCAAGGTGTAGGCGCTGCGACAGCAGATAAGAAATTAATCGACAACGCATTAGCGGAGTTGACAATGATTACTGGTCAGCAAGCAGTATCTACTAAATCTAAGAAAGATATCTCCAACTTCAAATTGCGTAAAGGTATGCCTGTTGGTGTTCGCGTAACATTACGTGACAACAATATGTACGAATTCCTAGATCGTTTGATCTCTGTATCATTGCCACGTATTCGCGATTTCCGCGGTATCAATGATAAAGGTTTTGACGGACGTGGTAACTACAACTTAGGTGTTACTGAGCAGATTATCTTCCCAGAGATCAACATTGATAAAATCAACAAGATCCAAGGTATGGATATCACTTTCGTGACTTCTGCTAACAATGACATCGAAGCATTGGAGTTATTGAAACAATTCGGTTTACCATTCAAAAATCAAAATACCAACAACAATGGCTAGAGAAGGAGTAAAAGCACGCGAAATCAAGCGTCAAAAGTTAGTCGCAAAGTATGCTGATAAACGCGCAGAATTAAAAGCTGCCGGAGATTATGCTGCATTGGACAAATTGCCTAAGAATGCTTCTCCAGTTCGTTTGCACAATCGTTGTAAATTGACTGGTCGTCCTAGAGGATATATGCGTCAATTTGGTATCTCTCGTGTAACTTTCCGTGAGATGGCTCTTGATGGTAAGATCCCGGGAGTGAGAAAAGCCTCTTGGTAATTTAAAAAAAATCTTTACTTTTGCCCCGATAAGCTTACAAATAGCTTATCAGGGCATTTGCTTTGCAATTTTATGAACCGATAACAGGTCCGCAGCTAAGGTTAGCACGTGGAAACCGTTGTCACAATTTTATTTATATAATGAATACAGATCCAATAGCGGATTACCTTACACGAGTAAGGAATGCCATTAAGGCCAACCACAGGGTTGTTGAAATTCCTGCATCGAACCTGAAGAAAGAAATCACGAAAGTGCTTTTCGACAAAGGTTACATTGCTAATTACAAATTCGTAGAGGAAGGTCCTCAAGGCGCTATCAAAGTGGCTTTGAAATATCATCCAGTTAGCAAAATCTCGGCTATTCGCACCTTGACCCGTGTGAGTAAACCTGGTTTAAGAAAGTATGCAAGTGTGGACGACATGCCTCGCGTGTTGAACGGTTTGGGTATTGCTATCTTGTCTACCTCCAAAGGAATAATGACAGATAAAGAAGCTCGCGTTCAAAATGTTGGTGGTGAAGTTTTATGTTACGTTTATTAATCTAGGAAAAACTCGAACAAATGTCAAGAATTGGAAAAGCGCCTATCGCCATTCCTGCGGGAGTGACGATTTCTGTATCAGATAAGAATCTGGTATCGATAAAAGGGCCAAAAGGAGAATTACTACAGCAGGTAGATAGCGACATTACTATTAGTCAAGAAGATGGTAATATCGTAGTTACTCGTCCTACTGAGCAAAAAAGACACAAAGCGTTGCACGGTTTGTACCGCGCATTGATCAACAACATGGTTGTTGGTGTTACTGAAGGATACAAAACTACGCAAGAGTTGGTTGGTGTGGGTTACCGTGCCACTGCCAATGGTAATACACTAGAGTTAACTTTAGGTTTCTCGCACCAGATTGTTTTCGTACTGCCAAAAGAGATCACTGTAACGACTACTGCCGATAAAGGTAAGAACCCAACAATCACGTTGGAATCTACTGACAAGCAATTGATCGGTCAAGTAGCGGCTAAGATCCGTAGCCTACGCAAGCCAGAGCCATACAAAGGTAAAGGTATCAAGTTTGCTGGCGAAGTGTTAAGAAGAAAAGCAGGTAAATCAGCTAAAAAATAATAACGATGGCAGGAAGTAAATTATCTCGTAGAACGAGAATCAAAAAAGGAATTAGAAAACACCTGACCGGAACAACTGCACGTCCACGTTTGACCGTATTCAGAAGTAATAAAGCGATCTACGCACAAGTGATCGACGATAGTACTGGTAAAACATTGGCGTCTGCGTCTAGCATTTCGAAAGAATTTGCTTCAACAGGCAACAAAGTAGATCAGTCTAAAGCCGTAGGTACTATGGTTGCTGAGAAAGCAAAAGCTGCAGGTGTAGAAAAAGTAGTGTTTGACCGTAATGGGTATTTGTACCATGGCCGTATCAAGTCATTGGCTGAAGGTGCTCGTGAAGGTGGTTTAGACTTTTAATCAAACGAAGAGATGTCAACAAGCAATATTAAAAGAGTAAAATCAAGCGAGATGGAATTGAAAGATCGCTTAGTAAGCATTCAGCGTGTAGCGAAAGTAACTAAAGGTGGTCGTACCTTCAGTTTCTCTGCTATCGTTGTTGTAGGTGACGAAAATGGTATCGTAGGTTTTGGCCTAGGAAAAGCTAAAGAAGTCACTGAAGCGATCACTAAAGGAATCGATGACGCGAAAAAGAACTTGGTAAAAGTTCCTATCATTCACGGTACTGTGCCTCACGAACAATTGGGTAAATACTCAGGTGGATCAGTTTTGATCAAGCCTGCAGTAAGTGGTACTGGAGTACTTGCCGGCGGTGCGATGCGTGCCGTATTGGAGAGTGCTGGTATTACAGATGTATTGGCAAAATCACTAGGTTCATCCAACCCACATAACGTGGTAAAAGCGACTATCGAAGCTTTGGGTAGCATGAGAGATGCCTATACAGTAGCGCAGCAACGTGGAATCGATTTGAATAAAGTATTTAACGGTTAATATCATGGCAAAAATTATAGTCACCCAGATAAAGAGCGTTATCGACAGAAGCGAGCGCCAAAAAAGAACAGTAGCGGCTTTGGGATTGCGTAAAATCAATCACTCCGTTGAAATCGAAGCCACACCAGCTATTATCGGTATGGTAAGAAAGGTCAACCACTTAGTAAAAGTAGAGACCGTCTAAGTAAGGACATCTATGGAAAGGACACTCACTGTTCTTTCCATTTATAGTTTATTATCTAGTATTTATCGTTATCGCCTGTTTAGTGAGAGCGAAGGCATAACACAATTTTAACAAAAATGAATTTAAGTAATTTAAAACCGGCTCAAGGATCAACAAAAAACAAAAAACGTATTGGTCGTGGTCAAGGTTCTGGACGTGGTGGTACTTCCACTCGTGGTCACAAAGGTGCAGGTTCTCGTTCTGGTCACAAAACGAAAATCGGTTTCGAAGGTGGACAGATGCCTTTGCAACGTCGCGTTCCTAAAGTAGGTTTCAAAAACATCAACCGTGTAGAATACGTAGGTGTAAACTTGGATGTATTACAAGAATTAGTTACTAAGCACAATCTTACTACGGTAGATTTCGAAACTTTAAAAATTCATGGTCTTGCATCTAAAAATGATTTAGTAAAATTACTAGGTCGTGGCGAGTTAAGCGCTAAAGTAGATGTACAAGTTCATGCCTTCTCGGCATCAGCTCAGAAAGCTATTGAAGCAGCTGGAGGTTCTATCGTTAAAATTTAATTCATGAATAAACTAATCACAACATTAACCAATATATGGAAGATCGAAGAGCTTCGTAAGCGTATCTTGTATACCTTCTTGTTGCTTTTTATCTACCGTGTAGGATGTCACGTTGTTTTGCCTGGAGTAAATCCGGCTCAATTGATGATAGGAAGTGGTAGAGACGGGACAGACATACTTGATATCATCAACATGTTTGCTGGGGGAGCATTCTCGAGTGCGGCTATTTTCGCCTTAGGCGTGATGCCGTATATCTCCGCATCCATTGTTGTGCAGCTTTTGGGAATAGCAGTGCCTTCTTTTCAGAAAATGCAGAAAGAAGGCGAATCCGGTCGTAAGAAATTGACTCAGATCACCCGTTACCTAACGGTAGCGATTACGGTGGTACAAGCCATTGCTTACGTCAGAACGCAAATTACTCCTGATGCCAAATTGATTGCTGATCCGATGTTTACTATTCTGGCAGCGATTGTTTTGACGGCGGGTACGTTATTTGTCATGTGGTTAGGTGAACGAATTACAGATAAAGGAATTGGAAACGGTATCTCCTTGATCATCATGTCGGGTATTATCGCGCAGCTTCCTGCTGGTATTTCAGCAGAAACGGTTTCTCGTATGGGAGGCCAGGGTGGTCCGATAGCATTATTAGTGGAGTTTGTCGCATTGTTATTCGTGGTAATCTTTACCATCTTGGTCGTACAAGGTGTGCGGAAAATCCCGGTACAATACGCTAAGAAAATCGTTGGAAATAAGCAAGTGGGTGGTGTAAGACAATACATTCCGTTGAAAGTAAACGCAGCGGGCGTAATGCCAATCATCTTCGCACAAGCGATCATGTTTTTACCGATGTCTTTGATTCAGTTCTTTCCAGATATTCAATCCGAATTTCTTCGGTCTTTGAGTAACTATACGTCATTCACGTACAACATGGTGTTTGCCATCCTGATCATTGCATTTACATTCTTTTATACAGCTATCATGGTGAATCCGCAGCAAATGTCGGAAGATATGAAGAAGAATGGTGGCTTTATCCCAGGCATCAAGCCGGGGCACGATACCAATTTATTCATTGACAATGTGATTTCACATATCACATTCCCAGGCGCTGTTTTTGTAGCAATTATCGCCATTTTACCAGCTATTGCAGCGCTATTTGGCGTCAACAATCAGTTTGCACACTTCTTCGGAGGTACGTCATTACTGATCTTGGTTGGTGTAGTGTTAGATACATTGCAACAGATTGAAAGTCATCTATTGATGCGTCACTACGACGGTTTGATGAAAACTGGTCGTGTGAAAGGCCGTTCGGCTGCTGCAGTAGAAGGTGTAGATCAATCGGCATTATAAAATCAATACATGTCGAAGATCTTTCTGAAATCAGACGAAGAAATCGAGCAAGTGCGAGAGTCCGCTAAGGTACTCTCGCATTTATTAGCTGAAATTGCAGGTCGTGTCGAACCGGGCATTACCACCTTATCCCTAGATAAGTTCGCTTTTGAATTCATCAAAGACCATGGCGGTACGCCAGCGTTTTTAAATTATCAGGGCTTCCCTTATTCTTTATGTATTTCTGTCAACGATCAAGTCGTACATGGCTTTCCAAGCGATTACGTGTTGAAAGATGGCGATATTGTATCGGTAGATGGTGGCGTGAACCTGAATGGATTCATCAGTGATTCGGCATATACCTTTGCTGTAGGTACTATTTCTGCCGAAGCGCAGCAGTTGCTTGATGTAACGAAAGCGGCTTTGGTAAAAGGAGTAGAGCAGGCAGTAGCAGGTAAGCGTGTGGGTGATATTTCTGCGGCAGTTCAAGATCACGTCGTGCCGTACCACTACGGAATCGTACGTGAACTAGTCGGACATGGCGTAGGATTTGAGTTGCACGAAAAACCGGAGGTGCCCAATTATGGTAAACGCGGCTCGGGATCTAAGTTAGAAGAAGGTGTAGTGATCTGTATCGAACCCATGATTAATGCTGGTAAGGCAGGAATCAAGTTTTGGGATGATGGATGGACGGTTAGTACGATCGATGGAAAGCTATCTGCTCATTTTGAGCAAATGGTAGCAATTCGAAAAGGTCGTCCGGATGTACTGCTGGACTTTCAGGAAATCGAAGAGGTTTTGAGTAAAAAGTAATTGGTTTTCAATTATTTTGTTTATCTTTGCACTCCTGTTTGTGCAGGCTTTTAACACGTAAATTACAAGGGATATATGGCTAAGCAAGCCTCAATAGAACAAGACGGAATTATCCGGGAAGCACTTTCCAACGCTATGTTTCGTGTAGAGTTGGAGAATGGGCATGAGATCATCGCCCATATTTCTGGCAAAATGCGGATGCATTATATCAAGATTTTGCCTGGGGATAAGGTGAAATTGGAGATGTCCCCATATGATTTAACCAAAGGAAGAATTACCTACCGTTACAAATAGCGGGTAATTCCCATTTGGTTTTACAGCTTTTAAAAATCTTATTAAACATGAAAGTTAGAGCATCAATTAAAAAACGCAGTGCGGACTGTAAGGTAATCCGCCGCAAAGGAAAACTATTTGTAATCAACAAAAAGAACCCTAAGTTCAAGCAACGCCAAGGGTAGTTATTAACATAATCGCTAAAGTATTATATGGCAAGGATATCAGGTATAGATTTACCTAAAAACAAAAGAGGAGTTATCGGCCTTACGTACATTTTCGGGATTGGTCGTTCGACGTCTGAGTATATCTTAGATAAAGCGGGCATTAGCCACGATGTGAAAGTACAAGAATGGGATGATGAGCAATTGACAACTATTCGTACGATCATCAACGAGGAGATTAAAGTAGAAGGTGCATTGCGTTCTGAAGTTCAATTGAACATCAAACGTCTGATGGACATCGGTTGTTACCGTGGTCTTCGTCACCGTAAGCACTTACCACTTCGTGGTCAGCGTACTAAAAACAACTCTCGTACCCGTAAAGGTAAACGTAAGACTGTTGCAAACAAGAAAAAAGCTACTAAATAAGAATTAAGAAATGGCTAAAACTAAAAAAGTTACTAAAAAGCGTATTGTTATTGTGGAGCCAGTGGGTCAAGCCCATATCAGCGCTACTTTTAATAACATTATCGTAACTTTAACAAACAACCAAGGACAAACTATCTCTTGGTCGTCTGCCGGTAAAATGGGTTTCAGAGGTTCTAAAAAGAACACACCTTATGCGGCATCACAAGCAGCTCAAGATTGCGGTAAAGTCGCACATGATTTGGGATTGCGTAAAGTAGAGGTTTTCGTGAAAGGTCCTGGATCAGGTCGCGAGTCCGCTATTCGTACACTACAAACGATGGGTATCGATGTAACGCTTATTAAAGATGTTACGCCACTTCCACACAATGGTTGTCGCCCTCCGAAACGTAGAAGAGTTTAATTAATAGAATTGTTTAAGATAAGATTCATCAGTTATAGGCTGATTGATACTTCAAACAGATAAGAAAAAATGGCAAGATATACAGGACCTAAGTCCAAGATTGCACGTAAATTCAGAGAGCCTATTTTTGGCCCAGATAAAGCGTTAGATAAAAAGAACTATCCTCCTGGTCAGCACGGACCATCAAAAAGAAGAGGAAAACAATCTGAATACGCTATTCAGTTGTTAGAAAAACAAAAGGCAAAATACACATACGGAGTTTTGGAACGCCAATTCTCTAACCTATTTGTCAAAGCTTCTTCAAAACAAGGGGTTACTGGTGAGAACTTCTTGAAATTGCTAGAAGCGCGTTTAGACAACGTAGTATACCGTTTAGGCATTGCGCCAACACGTTCATCTGCTCGTCAATTCGTATCCCACAAGCACATTACTGTTAATGGCGAAGTCGTTAACATTCCATCATACAGTTTACGTCCGGGTGATGTAGTAGCTGTACGTGAGCGTTCAAAATCAGTTGAAGCAATCACGGATTCAGTTGCTGGTCACAAAATCAATAAATTCAGTTGGTTAGAGTGGAACGCAAACGATTTACAGGGTACTTTTATTTCCTACCCGGAAAGATCTGATATCCCAGAGAATATCAAAGAGAACTTAATCGTAGAGTTGTACTCTAAATAAGAAATGATAGCATTAGGATAGTGGTATTCACTATCCTAATGCTATTGTGTAAGTATATAATTTGTAACAAAATTAAAAGCAGATAAATGGCAATTTTAGCATTTCAAAGACCGGATAAGGTAATCATGCAGAAATCGACTGATTTTGATGGTACTTTTGAGTTTCGTCCACTTGAACCAGGTTTTGGTGTAACTATTGGTAATGCTTTGCGCCGTATTTTATTGTCCTCATTAGAAGGATATGCAATTACGTCAATAAGATTTTCAGGCGTTTCGCACGAATTTTCGACTATCAAAGGCGTTGTTGAAGACGTTACTGATATCATCTTAAACCTAAAACAAGTACGTTTCCAGAAAACCGGTGATCAAGGTGATTCAGAGAAAATCTTTATCGTGCTGAACGGACAAGATCAGTTTAAAGCAGGTGATATTTCTAAGTTTTCTAACAACTTCGAGGTGTTGAATCCTGATTTTGTGGTTTGCAATATGGATCCATCTGTGACTATCGAAGTAGAGCTATCTGTTTCTAAAGGTCGCGGTTACGTCAATGCGGAAGAAAACAAAGTAACTGATGGTCCAGTAGGTGTCATCGCGATTGATTCTATCTACACGCCGATCAAAAATGTGAAATATACCATTGAGAACTATCGTGTAGAACAAAAGACCGATTACGAGAAATTGTTATTGGATATCTCTACTGATGGATCTATTCATCCAGAAGATGCCTTGAAAGAAGCTGCTCGTATCTTGATTCAGCATTTCATGTTGTTCTCTGATGAGAATATGCTATTGGAATCGCAGACAAAAGAAGAAACCAAAGTTGTAGACGAGGAAATCTTGCACATGCGTAAGATCTTGAAAACGGAATTGGTAGATCTTGATCTTTCTGTTCGTGCCCTTAACTGTCTTAAAGCTGCGGATATCCGTACTTTGGCGGAGTTGGTTACGTACGACGTAGCAGATATGTTGAAGTTCCGTAACTTTGGTAAGAAGTCATTGAGCGAGATTCAAGAGCTGGTGAAAGCAAAAGGTCTTTCTTTCGGTATGAATTTGTCTAAGTACAAATTGGAAGAAGATTAGTAAGAATTAAAAATAATTTTAAGCGACCTGTTGCGTAATTCCTCTAAGTAGTATTGAGTAATTGGTATTGAGTAATGAGATTATTTACTGGATACTTTTTATTTCGAATTAGAACGGTACGCACAAAAACAAAAAAAAATGAGACACGGAAAAAAATTTAATCACTTAGGCCGCACTGACAGTCACCGTAAAGCTATGCTAGCGAATATGGCGACTTCATTGATCATGCACAAACGTATTATCACTACTTTGGCGAAAGCGAAAGCTTTACGTCAATATGTAGAGCCATTAATCACTAAATCTAAAAATGATACTACGCACTCTCGTCGTACAGTATTTGCTTATCTTAAAGATAAAGATGCTGTTACTATGCTCTTCCGTGAGGTTTCTGAGAAAGTAGCTAATCGTCCAGGTGGTTATACTCGTATCATCAAAATGGAAAACCGTTTAGGTGATAACGCAGAGATGGCATTCATCGAATTGGTAGACTATAACGAGATCTACGGCAAAACTGCACAGACAGAGAAGAAAACAACTCGTCGTCGTGGTGGTGCAAAGAAAAAAGCAACTGAAGAAGCAGCTCCTGTTGAAGAAACAGTAGTGGCGGAAGAAGTAGCAGTAGAAGAAGTTGACGCTACACCAGCTGTAGAAGAAACTCCAGCTACAGAAGAAGATTCTTCAGAAGAAAAGAAAGACTAATACTTTATTAGTTTCTAACTTACAGAAAGCCTGTTGTGCAAATGCACGACAGGCTTTTTTATGCTATTGATAATTACTATTTTCCATCCTTTTTCAATTCTCCTTAGCTATATTTGCTAGTACAGATGTTTACAAATTCGTAGAGCTGGCAAATTACTACTGCAATGAAACTATTTGACGTTTACCCCATTAACCCGATTAGCATTAGCAAGGCAATGGGATCATCCGTTTGGGATGATAAAGGCACTCAGTACCTCGATCTTTACGGTGGTCATGCCGTGATCTCCATTGGCCACACGCACCCGCATTATGTGGATATGCTGAAGCAGCAGCTAGATCGTATCGGGTTTTATTCCAATTCTGTGGAGATGCCTCTACAACGAGAATTGGCCGAGAAATTAGGTCGTGTATCCGGTAAAGAAGATTTTGAACTATTTCTTTGTAATTCGGGTGCAGAAGCCAATGAAAATGCCTTAAAATTAGCTTCCTTTCATACCGGACGAAAAAAAGTATTGGCTTTTTCCAAAGCGTTTCACGGACGTACTTCACTAGCGGTAGCTGCTACCGACAACCCAGCGATTGTGGCTCCAATAAACGAAACCGATAATATTATTTTTAGCGCTTTCAATGATGAGGAAGCATTAGAGCAAGTCTTTGCTTCGCAAGGAAACGATATTGCCGCCGTCATCATTGAAGGCATACAAGGCGTAGGCGGTATTCGTGAAGCCTCTGTTTCATTTTTGCAAGCCATCAGACGTTTGTGTGATCAGTACGGAGCAATCTACATCGCTGATTCGGTGCAATGTGGTTATGGTCGTACAGGAATATTTTACTCGCACGATTATGCCGGCGTAGAAGCCGATATTTATACCATGGCCAAAGGAATGGGAAATGGATTCCCAATTGGAGCGATATCTGTTTCGCCCAAATTCAAAGCGTCCTACGGTATGTTAGGTACCACTTTTGGGGGCAATCACTTAGCTTGTGCAGCCGCGATCGCCGTGTTGGATGTAATGGAACAAGAAGATCTGATGAGCAATGCGACCAAAGTTGGGAATTACCTGATTGAGCAATTGCAAGCATTTGATCAGGTATTGGAAGTGCGCGGTCGTGGTCTAATGATTGGAATAGAATTACCAGCTGAATTGAGCCAAGTGAAGAAAGATCTTTTAATGAAAAGTAGAATCTTCACAGGTGAGGCGAAGCCAAATGTAATTCGACTACTACCTGCTTTGAATCTTAGTATGGAGCACGCCGACCAGTTTTTGGCAGCATTTGCAGAACAGCTCCAAGCAGCACAGGTTACGGCTTAATAGATCCGGGCAGGATCAAATTGATTTATCAGCAATAGATTGCTCCAATAGAAGCAGCAAACATAACTTTAGAATACAAGCATGCAAAAATTTTTCTCAGCAGCAGACATTGACAATTTGTCTGAAGCTGTACAAGAAGCGTTAACATTGAAAGCCAACCCAAGAGCACACGCTGAATTGGGAAAGTACAAAACTTTAGGCCTCGTTTTTTTAAATCCTAGCCTGCGTACGCGCTTAAGCACGCAAAAGGCTGCTGTTCAACTTGGAATGGATGTGATGGTCATGAATATGGATAAAGATGGCTGGGCATTGGAAACGCAGGACGGCGTAGTCATGAATGGCACCACCGTAGAGCATATTCGTGAAGCTGCCGCCGTGATGGGAGAGTACTGTGATATCTTAGGCTTACGTTCTTTTCCATCCTTGAAAGACAAGGAAGCCGACTATACCGAAGATTTGTTTAATAAATTTATCAAATTCTGTGGTGTTCCCGTCGTTTCTTTAGAAAGTGCAACGCGCCATCCTTTGCAAAGTTTGACGGATCTTATCACGATCACAGAACATAAAAAGGTCGAGAAACCTAAAGTTGTACTCGCGTGGGCGCCACATGTTAAAGCATTGCCACAGGCGGTACCCAATTCATTCAGCGAATGGATGGGCAAAGCGCAGGAACAAGGATTGGTCGATTTCGTGATTGCACATCCCGCAGGATATGAATTATCGGAGGAGTTTACCAACGGAGTAAACATTACTAATGATTTGAACAAAGCGCTGGTAGACGCAGATTTTGTCTATGTCAAAAACTGGTCTTCGTTTCAGGATTATGGTAAAGTATATCCGGTAGAAGAAGATTGGTTGATTACACACAAAAGATTAGAGCAGACAAATGCTGCTAAGGTTATGCACTGTCTGCCTGTGCGCCGGGATCTGGAACTGTCAGCTGAAGTGTTGGATGGTCCACATTCCCTTGTCGTACAGGAAGCCAGCAATAGAGTCTGGGCAGCACAATTGGTGCTGAAACGTATGTTGGAAAACCTTAAATAGCACGTATACTAAACATGTCAAATCATTCGGATTTAAGTATTATAAAAATCGGCGGCAATATCATTGATGATTCATCCAGATTGAATGCGTTTCTCGAGAAATTTGCAGCACTGCCCGGAAAAAAAATCTTAGTACACGGCGGAGGCAAAATTGCGACGCGCTTGGCCTCGGATTTAGGTTTGGAAGCACAAATGGTAGATGGTCGACGTATTACCGATGCAGAAATGCTAAAAGTAGTAACCATGGTGTACGCGGGTCTCACTAATAAATCAATCGTCGCGTACTTGCAAAAATATTCTTGCGATGCCATTGGCTTAAGTGGTGCAGATGGTAATGCCATCAAAGCGGTAAAGCGACCAGTCGGTGAGATTGATTATGGTTTTGCGGGGGATATTTTAGCAGATTCCGTGAACGAGCATGCGATCAAACGTTTTCTGGAATCGGGTTTTACACCCGTGTTTTCGGCTATCACACACAATGGTACAGGCCAGTTGCTCAACACCAATGCCGATACGATTGCATCAGCACTTGCTATAGGTTTAGCGTCTTCGTACAATGTTTCCCTATTATACTGTTTTGAGAAAGATGGTGTATTACGAGATGTCAATGATGATAGCTCGGTGATTGAAGTCATTAGAAGTGGCGAATTTGAATCGCTGAAAGCAAATCAGGTCGTACACGCTGGTATGATTCCAAAATTGCAAAATGCTTTTGATGCGATTGCAAAAGGAGTAGTAGATGTATTTATCGGCAATGCCGACAATCTACATCATTTTCAACAACAAAAATTCGGTACGCGGCTGTCTGCATAACCGGCTATAAAATTTCAAAACAGAGCATCATGGCTAGAATCACCATCATCGGAAGTGGCAACATCGGGTTTTCTCTAGCCAAGGGGATTGCCCAGGCAGGCATTTATAGACCTGGAGATATTACGTTGACCAGGCGCTCAGTACAGTCTCTCACGCAAGAATCTGCGGCTGGTTTTTCCGTCAGCGCAGATAATGCAGCGGCCGTACTAGGAGCGGAGATTGTCGTACTAGCCATTTTGCCACAACAAGCAAAGCTGGTGATGGAAGAGATTCGTGCAGCACTTCAACCGGAGCAGGTCATCGTTTCGGTTGTTTCTGGTGTTTCCTGTGCCGACATGCGTGCCATATTGGGTGAGCAAGCGATTATCGTACGCGCTATGCCCAATACCGCCATTGCCATCGGGCAGTCGATGACGTGTATTACGACCGATCATGCCACCAGCGATGAAGTAGCCGTGGTCGAAAAACTGTTCAATACCGTCGGTTCTGTCGTCGTTATCCAAGAGGAATTGATGACTGCAGCGACGGCTTTGTGCGCTTGCGGAATCGCTTTCTTCTTACGCAGTATTCGTGCAGCATCACAAGGCGGTGTAGAAATAGGTTTTCACGCGCATGATGCCTTAAAAATGGCGGTGCAAACCGCCAAAGGTGCCGCAGATTTATTGTTGCAAATGCAGTCGCATCCAGAAAGTGAGATCGACAAAGTGACTTCGCCAAAAGGATGTACCATAGCCGGACTCAACGAGATGGAACATCATGGTTTTAGCTCTGCATTCATCAAAGGCATCAAATTATCTGCACAAAAAGCAGGAGGACTGTACGATGAGTAAAAGCACGATTGAGCGGTTGCAACAAGACAGCCTTGTCTTACTGCAGCAGCTGATTCAAATACCGTCATTTAGCAGGGAAGAAGAGCATACCGCGCAATTGATTGAAAACTTCCTGACTCAAAAAGAAATCATTTCTCAACGTGTGGGAAATAACGTAATCGCTTACAACCAATTTTTCGATACCGCAAAACCGACCATTTTACTGAATTCGCACCACGATACGGTAAAACCAAATCCAGGATATACCCGCGATCCATTTCAAGCCGAGATCGTTGATGGTAAATTGTATGGCTTGGGTTCTAATGATGCAGGTGGTTGCTTGGTTGCTTTGATAGCCGCTTTCTGCCATTATTATGAGAAACCCAATTTAGCTTATAATTTATGTCTCATTGCATCAGCCGAAGAAGAAGTGTCTGGCAAGAATGGGGTTGAGTTGGCTTATTCATCTATCAAACCCTGCGAGTTTGCGATTGTGGGCGAGCCGACCTTGTTGGACTTGGCCGTAGCAGAAAAAGGCTTGATGGTACTAGACTGCGTAGCGCACGGTGAATCTGGACATGCCGCACGTGAAGAAGGTATAAATGCTATTTACCAAGCAATCGAAGATATTAACTGGTTTCGCTCGTATCAATTTTCCAAGGTATCCGATTATTTAGGTCCTATAAAAATGTCGGTCACGATGGTAAATGCAGGTTCGCAACACAATGTTGTGCCCGCCGAATGCCATTATGTGGTCGATGTGCGAACAACGGATGTATATAGTAATGCCGAAGTATTGGAAATCATCCGCTCACAAGTGCAGTCCGACGTAACGCCACGTTCTACCCGACTGAACTCGTCAACGATATCCATGGATCATCCGGTCGTGAAAGCGGGAGTGAAACTGGGCAAAAAGACGTATGGGAGCCCGACGATGAGCGACCAAGCCTTACTTCCAATTCCCTCATTAAAAGTAGGTCCAGGGCACTCCGCACGCTCCCATTCCGCGGATGAATTTATCTATGTAGCCGAGATCAACGACGGTGTCGAGCTCTATATCCAGCTACTGCAAGAGATTTTATAACGTAATCTGTCTTTTGATACTCTCTTCCAGAGAGATGATAGTCTCCGTGCGTTGTATACCTTTTAGCGCTTGAATATCTTCGTTCAGCACCTTTCTAAGATGTGCCGTATCACGACAAACAATCTTAGCAAATGCGCTGTATTGTCCAGTACAATAATGAAGCTCCACGACTTCTTTGATTTCTTTTAACTGATCCACCGCATCAGAGTATTGTGAGCCTTTTTCTAAATAAATACCTAGAAACGCAGTGATGTCATATCCGACTTTCTGAGGATTTATCATCAAGTGAGAGCCGCGGATAATGCCCAACTCCTCCATTTTTTTCATGCGCACGTGGATCGTTCCACCAGATACGATTAGCTTTTTAGCTATTTCCGTATAAGGTATGGATGCATTCTCCATTAGAATTGACAAGATTTGAACATCCAAATTATCTAGATCATAATTCGCATATTTCTTTTCCATATAAAATTCAGTTAAGTCAGTAGATTAAACTTTTTCAAAAATAATAAGATTTAACCGTATTATTATGTTTTGTTTGTAATATTGAGGGCTGTTTTTTATGATATTATCATACTTGTAGGATATGTACGACTCAAATAGATTGCTTAAATTTATGAGGTTACAGTGATAGCAGGCCTTCGTTCATAGCGTCGAAAGATTTCCTGATGTATTTAATAAATAGCTGATTTTCTAGTTGCTAATGACATAGGCGCGTATTACCACACTCAAATTCAATATCAAGACAGATGCAAGATGATGTAAATATTTCCAGAAAGAAGCCGCGTTTTCCGGTACATGCTGGGTTATCCAAGTACCTCAAATTTTATCAGCGCGATGCACGCTTGCCATTAACCTATACCGATTTGCTAGAATTTGATGAATCGGTGCCCGTATACGATAAACATGGGGAAGATACCTATTGGGAATCTCCGCTGTATCCGCAGCATACATTGGAGCAGTTGCACGCCAAACTCAAGGTCGTGTACGCTAGTCTAAAAGCATCTGGTAACACCAAGATTGTAGAGCACAAGATTGTAGATCGGATTGAATATTGTGCATTTGGGAATACGAAACCTTTTAGGGTACGGATTATTAATCGCTTGAACGATGTGTACGACTACTTCTACATCAAGCAGGCTGATGCTTCGCGCATATTAGGATTAGAGTTGGAGGAGATCATCTCGCCCAATCAGGTCAATTATATTTATGATCGGGATACTTTGGTAGAGGAGCATATCGTGGGCATCCCTGGTGATGTGTTTTCAAAAACCAGTATGCATCGAGAAGATTTCAACCAAACTCGGATTGCCAAAGAGTTTGTGAAATTTAATGAACGTTGTATCATATCACTGCTAGGAGATATGCGTGCCTATAATTTTGTCATGCAGATTACGCCAGATTTCGACGATTATCAATTCCGGATTAGAGCGATAGATTTCGATCAGCAATTCTACGAAGGCAATCCCAAAGTGTACATGCCGCAGTTTTTTAAAGAAAACTTTCCATACGTGAAGCTTTCTATGGAATATCTTACGGAGCGGACGGTTTTGCAATATCAGCAAGAGGAGCATTCGTCTATTGTGCATCGCGTACGTAGCGAACGGCATCGCATCAAGGATCTGCGTGATGCTTCGCGTATGCAGCCCGTATCTACGCCGGAAAATATTCAACAGCTCAAATCAGGCTATGCGGAATTTTATAAAAACAGCGCGTACGAACGATGCAAGACGATGATCGATATTGTAGAGTTGAATGTAAAAAATGTGATCCGACAGGTACGTTTGTAGGTGTTTTACTTTATCCGCGATTTATTGTCTTTCACGAAGGATTCCCAGCCAGAATAGCTGGAGCTTTTGCCTGATGTACCGACTTTTTGAAAGGAATGACAAACGGCTACGGCCAAACCATCCGTCGCATCCAAGAATTCGGGGCTTTCCTCAAATTGCAAAAGGCTTTTGAGCATAGCAGCGACTTGCTCTTTCGTCGCATTTCCGCTTCCGGTTACCGACTGTTTTATTTTGCGTGGAGCATATTCGAAGATCGGCAGATCGTAGTTCAGTCCTGCCGCCATGGCTACACCTTGTGCGCGCCCTAGTTTTAGCATTACCTGTACATTTTTGCCATAGAAAGGAGCTTCCAGAGCCATGCAATCGGGTTTATATTGTTCGATTAGCGAAGTGGTTTTTTTAAAGATCCGTTGTAGCTTGAGTGCATGATCGTCCAGATGTCCCATCTTAATGACGCCCATGCTCACCAGCGTAATTTTACTGCCAACCTCCTTCACGACGCCGTAACCTAATACGACCGTGCCGGGATCTATCCCCAATATAATTCGCTCTTTCGCCTTCTCCCTTTGCATGGAGCAATATTACAAAATATTATGGACAGTCTGGATCGCGGTTTACACGGTCTAGTGCGTGTAGATACGCTCAAATCACCAATAAATTACCGATCTGTTTGCCCGAGTATGTGTTAAAAAATTCTTAACATTGTGCTTTCAAAATTATCTTGAATAAAATACAGAAGACATATCTCAATATATTCATCAAAGTGCTCATCGTAGCGTTGACGTCGTGGTTTGTATACAGCAAGATCAGTCATCAACAAAACTTGAAGCAGTTCAACGATTTGATCAACGAATTCGACGGATCGTCCATCTGGTTGATTTTGGGTTTGGTCGTCGTAATGATGTTTGGGAATTGGTTTCTGGAAGTCGTAAAGTGGCGCCATTTGAGTCAAAAGATTGAACCACTAGGTTGGTGGACTGCCATTCGATCGGTTTTTTGTGGACTAACCTGGGCAATTTTTACCCCCAATCGCATTGGAGAATATGGCGGACGTGTGCTGTTGCTACAGCCCGAGAATCGCGCTTCAGGAGCAGTCGCCATGGGCGTTGGATTATTCGCGCAGCTCGTGCTGACCACTGTATTTGGTGCATTGAGTATTGCTTGGTTTGTACAGACTTTTCTCCCTACACCCGTTTTTGTAAAGTTGGCCGTTTGGATGATAGCCAGTATCTACGCTGGTGCTTTCCTTATACTTTATTTCAATGTGCACTGGATCGATACTTTGGTTGGGAAAGTTAAGTTTTTGGCCAAGGTCAAGCCCTTCTTCGGTATTTTGGAAAACTTCTCTTCTCGCGAATTGTGGCACGTACTATTGATTTCTTTTGCGCGCTTTGCTATCTTCACGTCGCAATATATGGTGCTCATGCTTTTCTTCTTGCCAGAGCTACCAGTGTTATCCATGGTATTAATGATTTTTATCTTATTTTTTGTGCAGGCCGCGGTGCCTTCTCTGGATCTTTTTGATTTCAGCGTGCGCAGCTTCGTCGCGAGTAATTTATATGCCTACATTACCACGCAGGAAATTGCAGTCATGGCAATCGTGTCTTTTGTATGGTTTGTCAACCTGATCTTACCAGCTATTATAGGTACTTTCTTTGTGTTTCAAGTTAATTATGTTGGGGGTAATGGAAAGTCTTAACGGTTGTTTATTGCTAGTCACGTTGGTGTACGTGGGTTTAGTGCTGTATATGCGTTTCGGTTGGTATCGTACGGGCCTCTCGGTCATACGCACACAGGAAAGTAATGTAAATAAGGTATCTGTGTTAATCGCCGCTCGAAATGAGGAGGATAATATAGGCAGAACCTTAGATTGTATGATCGCGCAATCTTATCCCAAGCATTTGTTAGAAGTGATTGTGATTGATGATCATTCTACCGATCTCACGGCCGAAATTGTACGTAGCTACCAAGATCAAGGAGTCCGTTTGCTGCAATTGGATGAAGGTGATAAGCTCAATTCGTATAAAAAACTAGCTATTGCGAAGGCGATTGATCTTTCTTCCGGTGATATCATCATGACCACCGATGCAGATTGTCGGATGGGGGCTGATTGGGCGAAAACCGTCGTAGATTATATGGAACGCGGCAGTTTAGAAATGGTATCATCTCCTGTCGCTTATCACGAAGAGAAGTCACTATTCGAAAGGTTACAAACTCTGGAGTTTCTCTACCTAATTGGCTTGGGAGCATCTGGAATTGGCAATGGCATACCCACTACATGTAATGGTGCGAATTTGGCGTACCGCAAAGAAACCTTTTATAGAGTTGGTGGTTTTAAAGGAATAGATGATTTGGCATCGGGGGATGATGAATTATTGCTGCATAAAGTTTCAGAGGGCGCAGCGCATCGAATTGGTTTCTGCAGATCATCTGATGCAATCGTATACACCGAAGCCAAACCTACGCTAGCTTCTTTCATCAGCCAAAGAAAACGTTGGGCATCTAAGAGTACGAAATATAAAGATAAGCGCATTGTGGCGCTAGGCATTGTGATTTGGCTGTTCAATCTGGCACTATTGTGGGGAACGGTGCACTTCTTTTATATGCTCCCTGTGTTTGATTGGGTATTTGCTATCTGCGTTGTACTAAAAGTGGCGGTAGAGTTTATATTTCTGTTGCCCATTACCCAATTTGTTCGTCGTACAGAGTTATTACGATATCTTCCTTTCTTATCGTTTGCACACGCCTTGTACCTTGTTTATATTGGTGTAGCCGGCAATATTGGCAAATACGATTGGAAGGGGCGGACCGTCAAATAAAAAATTAAGCGTCTATCTTTGCACGAACCGCATTCTCCGCGGCCAATACGATTTCATCCAACAGCAGATCTCCTTTTTCTAAAGCAGGCAATACTTCCCAAGACATCGTCGTAAAAGGTCTTAATGGAAACATACCCCATTGCACCATTTTGTACGAGCCATTAATCGCAATCGGCACCACCAATGCATCCGGATTTTTCTTCAATAGCGTAGCAATGCCGCCAATCGAGAAGGTCTTCATCTGTCCGGTTTTAGTGCGTGTGCCCTCTGGGAATATAAAGGCAGACCATTGTTGATCATGCATATTTTGCGCAAGTTTCAAAATTTCGGCAATAGATTGTTTGGGATCTTTACGATCAATGTTGGCCGCACCACCATGTTTTAGATTAAACGAGATACTCGGAATGCTAGCATTGGCCAGCTCTATCTTGGAGATGAATTTTCCGTGAAAACGGCGTAGAAAGAAAATGAGCGCCGGAATATCGTACATACTTTGATGATTTGCGACGAACACAATCGGTCTGCCAGTGGGTAATCGCGGATTGTCGATAAAGCGTACACGATTGAACAGTAAATAATTGCAAGCCACCAAGCCCCCATTCAAGATGTCTACACTGCGCTTATGCGCAGCATAACCTCCTAATTTCAAGCAAAGCCATTGAATAGGATGAAAGATCACAATCAGCACACCAAACGCGGCGTAGAAGATCGGTGATAGCAGATAACCAATAATTTTTCTCATAATTTAAACTACTTGCAAAGATACAAAATGTCCGATAGCTCGAGCAAAGCGAATGTGTTTACAATGTTAATTTTGTTTTTAATATTATTTATATTATATTTAATAAAGTTAAAATTGAAGATGAGACTACCCACTATATGTCCTAGTTGCGATGCCGATCTCCGCGTTGCCCAATTGGAATGCCTTGCTTGCGGTACAGCGGTGAGTGGCACATACGATTTGCCACCATTGATGTTGCTGGATCGAGAAGAGCAGGAGTTTGTGATTCGCTTTTTAGAAAATTCGGGTAGCTTGAAAGAAATGGCCAGCCAGATGGGCAAAAGTTATCCGACGGTCAGAAATAAGTTAGATGATCTTATCTCAAAGTTAAAAAGCACAAAAACCAATAAGTGATAAGTCGGTAGACGCTTTTAAAATCATAGATTATGAAGAATAATATTTATGTAGAAACCCAAAGCTTTTGGTCGCGATGGTTCTTCGTCTTATTCCTATTGTTAGTTGGAGTAGGCGTTTTTGGCGCGATCCGAGAAAAGGAGTGGAGTTTAGAGCCGATTATTGGCTTGTCTATCATTTTCTTGACGATTGTATTTTTTGCTTTTGTCAGGCTGCGCACTTCGGTCGATAGAACTGGGATAATGGTCGATTTTAAACCTTTTCTATGGCGTAAGGTGTGGCGCTGGGACAAAATCGCTGATGTGCAAATTAAAAAGTACAGTTTGTTGGATTACGGAGGGTGGGGATATCGGATAGGTCCCAAGGGTACGGCATATACGGTAAAAGGAAAGTATGGTTTTCAAATCCATTTAAAAAATGGGGAAAAGATATTGGTCGGCACGCAACGGACTGAAGAAGTACAACAATTTTTAGATCAAATCAAGCATGAACAGCTTTAGCCAAGTCTTAATAAATCCTTTTGCTAATTTATCTGACCGCACCATGCTTCGGGTTGGTTTAATCGCTTATGTGTGGGCTTCGGTACAAGTTTATTTATTTCGCTATGTGCCTGATGGTGTTTTTCAGCAGCATCTAGTGGCGGAAGTTTCATGGTATGCCGGTTTTGTCAATGTCGCGATCAATATTCTATTTCCAGCTGCGCTATTGTGGCTGCTGGCCAAGGTGCTTTACCATCAGGTTCGCTGGCAGGATGTGCTGATCGTGCTGCTACTATCGCAAGCGGTCAATTATATTACCGGCTTTTTGATAATGAATCCTTATGCCAGATCCAAAAGTGAATTGCTGCTTGCTGCGGTGCAAGCAGGCGACATGAGGTTAGAAACAGTGGCGCCTTTTGATCTATTTGTAACCGCCATTACAGGCTTAATTGGATTGGCTATGCTCGTTTATTTTTTCTACTTATTGGTTGTTGGCATGAAGATAGCCATGAATTCTAAGAAAAGGGTTCACGCGGTATGGATTATATTAGTCACCTTGTTAGCAGATACACTGCTTCATTTGTGGGGCCCTTACGTTAAATAGATAAAATGAGAATTGCTTTTATAATATTGATGACGCTTATTTACTCCTGTCGCGGTGTTTCGCAGTCGTTTGAAGGAGGATGGAAAGGTGATTTAGCGGTGCCAACGGGCACCTTGCCACTTCAGTTTTCTCTGGAAAAAGGAGATACGTGGACCGGTACGATGCGCAGTCCGTCGCAAACACGATTAGATTTTAAACTCAACGTCATTGAAGTTATCGGAGATTCTATACATCTGAAATCTGCCGCATTAGGCATGTCATATCATGGTCGCATCACAGCAGATGGCGAACATGTAGAAGGCACTTTTCGTCAAGGTAATTATACGGCGCCTCTGCAATTGGGAAGATATGATAGCACGCAAACAGTCAAACGACCGCAACAACCTGTAGCCCCTTTTCCTTATGACTTGAAAGAGGTGTCTTTTGATAATACGTCGAGTGAGATAACACTGGCTGGCACCCTGACCCAACCAAAAGCGCCGGGGAAATATCCTGCGGTGATCTTAGTGAGTGGCTCTGGGCCACAAAATCGTAATTCGGAAGTCGAGGATCACAAACCATTTGAAGTGTTAGCCGATTATCTTACGCGCCAAGGTGTGGTCGTGCTGCGGTACGATGATCGCGGAGTAGCACAATCCACTGGTAATTTTATACAAAGTAATATTGCTGATTTTAGTCGAGATGCGCTAGCCGGCTTGTCGTTTTTAAAATCGCAAGCAAAAGTAGATTCTACGCGCTTAGGCATGATCGGACATAGTGAAGGCGGATTGATATCGCTCCTGCTTGCGGGGCAGCATGCACCCGATCTAAAATTTATCGTGTCTTTGGCTGGGCCTTCCCTACCAATCGATTCGCTCATGGTGTTGCAATTGTATCACGTGGGCAAGAGCCAGGGAATGAGCGAAGCACAATTGGCCAAAGTGCGCCCTGTCAATCGCAAGAATTTTGAAACGGTCAAAAGTGAGTTGCCTGCGCCGCAGGCTATGACACAGTTGCTGGACAATATGAAGTCGGTGGGTGGCGCTTCTGGTGCGCTGAAGAAAGAGCTGCAAGTGATGCTGCTAGAGCCTTACCGCTATTTTATGCGCATAGATCCCGTGCCTTTTATTCAAAAGATCAACATCCCAATATATGCGGCATTCGGCGACAAAGATGTGCAAGTACCTGCCAAAGAAAATCAGGAATCATTGGTCGCCAATCTTCCGGGCAATCCGCAAAGCAGAATTAAGACATATCCCAACTTAAATCACTTGCTACAACCGGCCAAAACTGGCGGGTTACAAGAGTATTATACTATTGAAACTACGATCGATCCAACACTGTTGAAAAATATTGCCGATTGGATTAAAGGATTGTAGCTGCGTCTGATGTGAGCAGATCTACGGAGTTGTATTGGCCACGGGCAGTACTTTGCCATTAAAAAATTTGTGTCCTGTTTGCGCAAATTCTGCGATGTACCTGCCCATTTCGAAGGCGAGTGTGCCGGCCTGTACGCCTGGGAATGCATGTTCAAACATTTCTGTTTGTGCGGAGCCTAGTGCTAAGCAATTTACCGAAATACCTAACGGTTTAAATTCTTCTGCAAGACATTCTGTCAAGATTGCCACAGCACCTTTGCTTGCTGAATAAGCCGCTAATCCTGGGAATTTGGACGAACCTTGAACACCGCCCATGCTACCAATATTCACAATATGAGCACCTGCTTTCATCATCGGCACGATGTGCTGAATCATCTTGCTATGTGCCAGCAAATTCGTCTGTAATACGTGTGCAAAATCTTCCGCAGAAGTTTCTAAGAATGGTTTGTTTACTAGTACGCCTGCGTTATTGATTAAAATATCCACGTGCTCAAATTTGGATGTGATAAAAGGAACTAGTGAGTCCGTGTAGTTATCATTGACGATATCAAACTGTGCAGGGTACAAAGTTCCGCCGTTGGGATTGAGTGATCTCGTAATTTCATGCAATTTTCGCAATTTATCAGCAGATCTTGCTAAGGCAATAACCTTGTTTTCCTTCTTTGCCGTCAGATCCAAGACCGCTTCAAAACCTATACCGCTACTTGCTCCAGTAATAATGATATTCGCCATGCTATTTTTTTATTTTACGTCGGGTAAAGATGATGATTCTAATTGAGATGCTACCTCTGTAGCCATGGGTAATTTTTCGGTGCCCAGATGTTTTGGAAAATTTTTAACTGATAGCTATCACGGCTATTTATTTCCTATTTACGATGTTTTATCTTTTTTCACGTTGATATGATACTGCTTTAATACCTTATCCAAAAACCAAAGGATAAATCCGCCCAAATAATAGCAAGGTATAGGCGATTAGGAAGCCGCCACTTAAGGACATGAGCCAGTTGAATTCCGTACGCATGTACTTACTTTTCAACACCATAATCAATAGTGCAACGAAAATCACGAATAGGGCGAATGGGAAAAGTAGTACCCATTTATTTGTAAAGTAAAGGTTGATCCTGCTCAATTGAGCGGCATCCTGTGTGATATAAAAAGCCAGCAACATCGCGAACAAAACAAAAAATAATCGTAATATTGACTTTGCGACGATCTTGCTAGTGGTATGATTTTTGGAAGACGAACTCTTCATAGTAATGAATAATTTATAAGAATGCTCAAAAATATCAAATTTAGTATTATGCGTAAACAGGTAATGTCGATATTATCGCTTTTAGCGATTGTCTTTGTGTTTGGCTCATGTGGAGCACCACGTAAAACTGCCGGCTCTGCCGCAGCAGAATCTGGACCAACTGCGTCGCAATGGCGTGCAGGAGTAAAAGGCAAATGGGTATTGAATACGGTAGATCGGGAAGATATTCCTGCTGCATACACCGTAAAAAATATTTTTGATGAAGCTCCTGTGGAATGTTTCGTAGGTAGCGTGTGGGAATTGCCGACAGGAAATTACCGCGGAAGTATTGAATTTAGAAGCGAAGGTACACTTTGTGCTAACGGAGCTGTGCGCAACATTGTGTGGTCTATCTTCAGTCCGGGTAAAGGAATGGGTGAGCCACAATTCCAATTCAAGAAATTGTATGCTGGTGATAAAGCATCTAACGTAACCACCGGTTACCGTTTAGACTTATCTTATGCAGATGGCGAGACGATGGTTATGCGTATGCCGATTCCTTTAGATCAGGGAGAGGGAAATTTAGTTTTTAATTTTACTCGCTTAGATTAGGCTCCAAGGCAATAAAACTGGATCGACCAGCTGAAACCTCCTAATGTGTAACACACTTTAGGAGGTTTTTTTTATTTTTGGACAAATTATCAGATTACAATGCAACAAAAAGTAGCGTTAATTACAGGTATAACTGGGCAGGATGGGGCTTATCTTTCCGAATTTTTGCTGAAGAAAGATTACATCGTGCACGGACTAAAGCGGAGAAGTTCGCTCTTTAATACAGATCGTATCGATCACTTGTATCAGGATCCACATACACCGCATCGTAATCTAATCTTACATTATGGTGATCTAACCGATTCGACCAATTTAATTCGCATCATCCAAGAAACACAGCCTGACGAGATCTACAATCTGGCCGCACAATCGCATGTCAAGGTCAGTTTCGATACACCAGAATATACCGCAAATGCCGATGGCGTAGGTGTATTACGTATCATGGAAGCGGTTCGTTTATTGGGATTGGTCGAAAAGACGAAAATATACCAAGCCTCTACCTCCGAACTATATGGTTTGGTACAAGCGGTACCACAATCGGAAACTACGCCTTTTTACCCTAGAAGTCCATACGCTGTTGCTAAAATGTATGCGTATTGGATCACCGTTAATTACCGCGAAGCGTACAATATGTTTGCCTGCAATGGTATTTTGTTTAATCATGAAAGTCCGGTGCGGGGAGAGACTTTTGTAACGCGCAAGATCACACGTGCAGCTGCCAAGATTGCATTGGGACTGCAAGACAAATTGTTTTTAGGAAATCTATCGGCACAGCGCGATTGGGGCCATGCTAAAGATTATGTCGAAGCGATGTGGCTCATGTTGCAGCAAGATATACCAGAAGACTACGTGATTGCGACTGGAGTAACGACTAGTGTGCGCGATTTCGTTCGTCTAAGTTTTGCGGAACTGGGAGTAGAAATCGAGTTTAGTGGCAAAGGTATTACGGAAAAAGGCGTCGTGATCGATCGTGATCAAGACCGAATGAAAGAATTGGATATTAATCCAGACCACATCAAATTAGGACAAACGGTGGTGAAAGTAGATGCTGCCTACTTCCGCCCGACCGAAGTAGATCTCTTGGTAGGAGATCCAAATAAAGCAAAAAGCCAGTTGAACTGGCGACCAAAATACGGGTTGGACGAGCTTGTAAGTGAGATGGTACAGGCAGATTTGCACTTGATGCGTAAAGATGCTTACCTTAAAGCAGGCGGATTTGACACGTTGAACTATTTCGAATAAATCTACCTTGGAATAGTTTTTGTTTACATGTTATATAATCGTTAAAATTTAGATACTTTACAGTTAGAGTTTTCTCGACTTTTGGGTACATAAGGGATGAATGTTGATCGAGTAGAATTAGAAAGAGAAGAAGAAAGAAAAGCACCACAATCCGGTGTAAATAAAAATATATACTTCTTTATCATAGCCATTGCCGCCCTAGTAGCGACTAATGTCTATTTTTATATAAAATTTAAATCTTCGGGTGAGAAATTATACACAGTAACCCTGCAGCGTGAAAACCTGCAGACCGATATAGATCGTATTGAAGCCGAGCTGGATAATGCCAGTAATCAAGGCGTGGAATACACCGGCGATTTGGAAGCTTCCGAAAGTGAAGCTCGCATGGTTATTAATAATTTACGCCAAGATTTGAGTAAGACTGATATTTCGGAAACTGAGTTAGTGAATGTTCGAAATGAGGTAGTCGGTCTTAAGGATCGTGTTTCCCAGTTTCGGGATGAAGTAGTTGGTCTACGTGTGAAAACGGAATTATTAGCTCAGGAAAATAGTTTATTGAAGGATGAATTGGACGCAAGCGAACGCCAAATTGTTTCACTGAAAGACAGGCAATCCGCTATGACTACAAAGATGTCTAAAGCATCTTCTATTAAGGTGTCCAACGTGAGCCTGAATGGTGTATCTACTAAACGCGATGGTGAACATACCACCAATGTGAGAGCCAAGCGCATTGATGAGTTGCAGATTAGTTTTACCATTGCTGACAATCCGATTGCGGAGATCGGGAAGAAAGAAGTTTTTGTACGTATTATTAATCCTAGCGGTAATCTTATTGCCAACTCAGAGGATTTATTCTATGTGCACGGCGAGAAGCTTCAGTATACTTTTAAAGAAACGATCAATTTTACCAATAACGGTGAAGAATATCAATTATTCTGGTCTGATGAGAAATCGGGATTTAAGAAAGGCGCTTACACCGTATTGCTATATGCTGATAACGCCATTATGGGGCGTGCTAGCGTGGTCTTTAAATAGACTTTTCTTTATCAAACCTCTTGTAGTGATTTTGCAATAAACTTAAGTTGCGATCGCTATTCATTTATCGAGAATTGTTAATTGATGGCGCAGTCATTGGCAACACGATCGTGAATGTCGTCCCCACGTTTTCTGCGGTCTGAAAAGTGATTTCTCCCTGCATTGATTCTACTGTTTTCTTGACAAATGCAAGTCCCAGCCCAGTTCCAGAACTTTTAGTAGTAAAGTTTGGTTGAAAGATCTTCGGAATCACATCTAGCGGTATGCCTAGTCCATTGTCGCCAATAGCAATCTTCAATAGTTCATTTTCCACTAAAGACAAGCTAATCTTAATCATCACTTTCTTGCGACCACGGGAAGCCTCTATAGCGTTTTTTATCAAGTTGTTGAAACTACGTAATATTTGGTCTTTATCGCCCAACACAAAAAGCTTGTCCCGACCAGTTTTGTTCGCAATTAGAATGTTGGTGTTCATGGAGCTATTGAAAAATGTGACAACTTCTCGCACCTTTTCCAAGAGATCAATATTCACCAAATCGGTGTTGGGTAGCTTTGCGAAATTGGAGAATTCGACGGCGATCTTTGATAAACTATCTATCTGTTCGACAAACGAATCAGAAAATTTTTTGAAACGATCCTCAAATCTTGGATCGTTTTCGTCGAAAGAACGCATCAATTGCTGTATACCTAGTTTCATAGGCGTCAATGGATTTTTGATCTCATGAGCTACCTGCCTAGCCATTTCGCGCCAAGCATATTCCCGTTCTGCATTCATTAACTGTTTTGTGTTTTGTTCCATTTTTACCAGCATCAGATTGTACGCCTTTACCAAGGCACCAATTTCATCGTCACGCTCCCAATATAGTGGTTCATTATTCTTGCCGCTAACGGTTGTTTCTACCATCTTCTCGCCAATGATCAACAGCGGCCTGGTAATCAGGCGCGATACCGATACCGCGATAAACCCAGCAATCAATATAATTACCGTATAGATGTTGAGCAGGGAGTTAAGTAGCAGATTACTATTTCTGATCTCCTCTTTCTTGGCCGCATAATTAGGAATGTTCACAAAAGCGGCCGAACTATTATCTTCATTTTTAATCGTTGAATAGCTCGAGTTAAAGTCAAAATCACCGATCCTTTCTGTGAGTGTCACATTCGTTTTCTTAATGACATTGAGTTCATTATATGCATCGGGATGTATGAATTGGGAGACTAATCCTGTTTCAAATATGCGTGGTTGAGAGGAGTACACCAAAATACCTCGCTTGTCGTATATATTAGCGTCGAGATTAGAAAATTCGTTAATTTCCCGAATTCTTTCGATGGCATCTTCCGTCCACGCTTTCTTTTCGGTGTTAGATAGTAGGTTTTCTAGCTTATGAGAGACTTCCTTACTATAGCTTTCTTGCAGCGCCAAGTTGCTCGTTTCTAATTGCTTACGAATGGTGAAGAATGCAACCGTACCAGAGATTAGAATGGCAAGGATAACCGTGCAAATTACAATAGTCTGTATTCTGGTACTATAGCGCAGTTTGTTTCGCAATAATATAAACTGATATTGTAGTGTACGCCAATTGAAAGATCTTCGAAATACCACTGTGGTCAGGTATTGAATCATCAGCGCTAAAAGATATACCGTAAATAATGAAATAAAGAGAAATGAAATGATCGCAAGAGATTGTGAAATGTCAAACTTTGGCTTACTCACCACAATGGTCGTATGTACATCCGGGCGGAATACCATATGATAGAATCCCTTATCGTCTGGTAGTTCGATGGTTTTGTGCAAATCTGGTGGAAATTCGCCATCTTGGGAAGGATAAACATAGTTTCCGTTCTGCGTCAACAATACACGATCTTTATACAATGCAAAGGCAGCATCGCTGGCATAATGCTCTCGAATGATATCAACCTTACTATCAACTAAGAATTCGGGATAGGGAAGAGAGGGACTGTGTGCGTAATTCCGTAAATTGACAAAAATTTGTGCGTTAGTCTTTTCGTCTAAAGGCACATCCACCTGAAAGAAATACTCGTGCGTACCCAATTCGCTGCGTACGCGGTAGAAGTGATCTGTATTGGGCACACGTACAGCATTATTGATCACTTTTTCACGATATTCTAGCATCTTATTACTGCCGTACTCATCCAACGGCACTTCGTCTATGTAATAATAGAATTGATGCTCATATCGCGAAAGGTAACCACCGAAATAGTGCGTTTTAATGTGACTGTCTAGAAGCTGCACTTGGTGGGTAGCGGTAGCGTCTAGCAATAATTGGCGCATAATTGTCGAGTCATTAGCCAGATTTTTTTCTATCTCTGCAAAGATGGAAATCGCATTAAGATCATTTTCAGCTTCCAGATATCTTAGTGTCAAAGCCATCTGTTTCTGTTTTACTTTGCGAATGCTTTGATGGTAGATAAAAGAAGATAAGAGTGATATAGAGAGTAAAACAATGACAATATTAAAAAATGAATATTGTGTGTTTTTATGCCGCGTATAGGAGCGGATTAGCAAGACAGCGCCTACCAATAGGTTGTAATAAATCGCTTGCTCAAAAAATAAGGCACTGATTAGCAGAAACGTGATCAAAGTGATCAATTGTATGTTGATCTCTGTTGTCAGATTCCGTAACATAGTGCGGACCTGTCCAATCGCAAAATCAATATACAATAGCAATAGGATAATATTGACGCAGAATAAAAACACATTTAACCAACTGTAGCTGCTAAAACCTAAGATGTTGGTAAAGTCTATATTGATGCTGGATGTGTGGGTAATCAACGTACTCAGATGCTCCAACAAAAGATTGCTAAGCAAATAAATGCTAGCTAACGCAACACCAGCTAACAATAATGCTTTGAAATTTCGATTAAACGGATTTTGTGCTGCCAGAAAAACCTGAATACTACGTATGTAAAAGACCAACCATGCTGCACTAGCCGTAGTGATTATAAATTCCCAAAGATTAGGTAGAAACGGATTATACGCATAGTATTTTGGATCAAACAGCTCCATGCTAGAGGTGGCCGAAAGCCAGTCTGCCTGCAGAGAAATCCATTTTAAAAGTGCTAGTACGGCCACCATCGCCAAGACAGAAGGCCAAGCATATCCTTTCTTTGCCAGTATAAAACAACCCCGATTAATTAATGAAAGGAAAATAATCGAACCTAATACCCAAGCGAGCAGTTGCATAGTGAGGTATACATTGTGGTACTTTCCCTGTTTAAATTTTACAGAGAAAAGATAGGTGCCGGATTTACTGTATACGTTACGAACGATATCATTATCGCTGTATCGGGCGATTTCTAAGTTGTCAGAAGGGATAATATTCTTGTAGAAGCGATTAGAAAGATAACTATTGGAGTGATTAAATGCACGCCTCACCAAGATGACCGCCAAGACAGACATATCCTGATCTAGTTTCTTTTTCTTGACAATGTAAGATCGAGGTTCGGTATCAACAAAAGTCGTTTCTTGTACGAATGGTCGATCGCTTGGAGGTACGATTAGGTTAGAACTCCAGAATATCGGATTGTTATTCTTATAAACGTAAAAATAGATTAACTGATTATCGTCGGACAGCTCGGTGGTCATTTCCAGCGCCTGGGTAGGGTAGCGCTCTACATTTGCAAATGTTTTCAGTGCTAATGAATCTGCAAACAAGTCTTCTACAACCTTCTCTTTTCTATGAATATTTTTAGAAATAGTTTCGGTATTGATTGTTAGCATATCTGCTTCTGTGATCGTATTGTGTATGATCAACGCTGTTGCAAAAAGCAAAAACATGACGGTCGACAATAAAAGAAGCACTCTATTTCCCATGCAAAAGATTGTTTAGATCGTTAAATATAACAAAAAAGTCCGCGCAAACTGAATGGCGCGGACTCTTTGTAGTATTTAAGCGAAGGCTAGTTGTGGACGTCTTCTTCGCGGAACAATTTTGCCGTAAAGTATTCTCTATTCATACGGGCAATGTTTGTCATTTTGATACCTACTGGACATTCTGCTTCACAGGCACCTGTATTTGTACAGTTACCGAAACCTTCTGCATCCATTTGATCCACCATACTTTGTGCACGTTCGTATCGCTCTGTTTGTCCTTGTGGCAACAAAGCAAACTGAGAGATTTTGGCCGATACGAATAGCATTGCAGAGGCATTTTTACAAGCCGCTACACAAGCACCACAACCAATACAAGTTGCAGACTCGAATGCTTCGTCAGCAATACGCTTTGGAATAGGAATGGAGTTCGCATCTGGTACACCACCTGTGTTTACGTTTACATAACCTCCAGCTTGTTGAATGCGCTCAAATGAGGTACGATCTACTGCTAAATCTTTCAAGACTGGGAAAGCAGCTGCTCTCCAAGGCTCAATCACGATAGTCTGCCCATCGTGGAATGAACGCATATGTAATTGACACGTTGTTGTGCCATATTCTGGTCCGTGCGGGCGGCCGTTGATGACCAACGAACACATACCACAAATACCTTCACGACAATCGTGATCGAAGTAAACTGGATCTTCACCTTTACGCGTAAGATCATCATTCACGATATCTAACATCTCTAAGAAAGACATATCATCCGCGATATCGTTTGCTTGATAAGTGACAAATTGCCCCTTATCTTGTATATTTTTCTGACGCCAAACTTTTAGCGTTAAATTCATATGTCCACTCATAATATCTATATAGAGTAACACATTGAGCCAAAGGCCCAATGGATCTTATTTATAACTTCTTTGGGTTAATTTAACATTCTCGAATACCAGCTCCTCTTTGTGAAGGACCTCAGGCTGATTGTCGGCCGTGTACTGCCATGCAGCTACGTAGGTATACTCTTCGTCGTTACGCATGGCTTCGCCTTCTTCAGTCTGCGATTCCAGACGGAAGTGACCACCACAAGACTCATTCCGGTTCAACGCATCGTCTACCATCAATTCACCCAGTTCTAAGAAGTCAGCCACGCGGCCTGCTTTCTCCAAAGACATATTTAGCTCTTCGTTGTTACCTAATACATTTGCATTTTGCCAAAAGTCTTTACGCAATTCCTGAATCATGCCTTTTGCTTTCGTCAGCCCTTCAGCTGTACGCGCCATACCACAGTATTCCCACATGATTTTACCCAATTCTTTGTGGATATCATCCACCGTTTTCGTACCACGTAGCGCAAGTAAAGCATTTATGTTAGTCTCTACTTCTTTACGCGTTTCTTCGAATGCAGGATGATTTTTGTCTACCGGTGCAAATGAACCAAGATTAGCTAAGTAGTCACCTACGGTGAATGGAATCACAAAATACCCATCAGACAAACCTTGCATCAATGCAGAAGCTCCCAAACGGTTAGCACCGTGATCGGAGAAGTTACACTCTCCCAAAGCATACAAACCAGGTACCGACGTCATCAAGTTGTAATCTACCCATACACCACCCATCGTGTAGTGAACTGCTGGATAGATACGCATCGGCTGTTTGTATGGATTTTCGTCGGTGATTTTGTGGTACATGTCAAACAAGTTACCATATTTGGCACGTACGGTATCTTCGCCCAAACGAGCAATTGAATCCGCGAAATCTAAAAATACCGCGACACCAGATTTACCTACACCACGCTCATCATCCACCGCTTCTTTGGCGTTACGAGAAGCCACATCACGGGGCACTAAGTTACCGAAAGAAGGGTATTTCCGCTCCAAGAAGTAATCTCTGTCATCTTCCTTAATATCTGCCGGGTGCAATTCACCTTTACGCAATTTTGCTGCGGTTTCTTTTGTTTTAGGAACCCATACACGACCATCGTTACGCAATGATTCAGACATCAACGTCAGTTTCGACTGGTGATCTCCTGTTACCGGAATACAAGTCGGGTGAATCTGCGTGTAACAAGGATTTGCAAAGTAAGCACCACGTTTGTGTACACGCCATGCAGCGGTCACGTTACAGCCCATGGCATTTGTAGAAAGGAAGAATACGTTACCATAACCTCCAGTACACAACAATACAGCATGTCCTTCGTGTGTTTCTATTTTTCCGGAAATCATATCACGGGTTACGATACCACGTGCATGTCCATCGATCTTTACCAAGTCAAGCATTTCATGACGGGTGTAAGACGTTACTTTTCCTTTTTGGATCTGGCGGTTCAGGGCAGAATAAGCACCTAATAGTAATTGTTGCCCAGTCTGACCACGTGCGTAAAACGTACGGGACACCTGAGAACCACCGAAAGAGCGGTTGTCTAAAAGACCACCATATTCACGCGCAAATGGAACACCTTGCGCCACACATTGATCAATGATATTAACCGAAACTTCAGCTAAGCGATACACATTCGATTCGCGCGCACGATAATCTCCACCTTTGATAGTGTCATAGAATAAACGATAAACCGAGTCACCATCATTCTGATAGTTTTTTGCCGCGTTGATACCACCTTGTGCTGCGATAGAGTGCGCACGGCGTGGAGAATCCTGGTAGCAGAATGTTTTCACATTGTAGCCCAGTTCTGCTAAAGAAGCAGCTGCCGAAGCGCCCGCCAAACCGGTACCCACTACGATGATAGTGAATTTTCGTTTGTTGGCTGGGTTTACCAGCTTCATGTTGAATTTATGTTTGGACCATTTTTCGGCTAATGGGCCAGCAGGTACTTTAGAATCTAACATAGTTAACGATCTATATATTTAAAAGATGCTGCTGAGCAACATCTGTAAATAACATTATTTTAAAAAGTAAAAATACAAAGGCATTAAAGCGAAGAGAATTGGAATGATTACACCAAATCCCCAAACGCCAATCGCACGAATCACGCCGATATAGCGACGATGATTAAAACCTACGGTCTGAAAAGCAGACTGAAACCCGTGGATCAAGTGAAATGAAAGCGCTCCCATCGCTACGACATAGAATAACACGAGTAGTGGATTTTTGAAAGTCACCGCCACTTGTGTGTAAAGGTCTTTTGATTGAACCGTCTCTACACCATTATCCACAAAACTGCGGTAGCCGGTGTAAGTTTCTGGTACATTGTCGAACTGGTCAGTTTGACGGTCACCTGTAGCGATATCCGTATGATACTCTACATAGGGCGTAGTTCCGAATTTGTATTGAAACCAGAAATTCTGCATGTGCGTAGCGATAAAGATCAATAACACCGTACCTAGAATACCCATATTTCTGGAATTCCACGTGCTATTCGCTTTACCGTCCGTCTCTTTGTATTGAATCGGGCGAGCAGCCTTGTTTCTAATGGTCAAGATCAACGCATAAATAGCGTGGACGATGATAGATGCATACAATAGATATGAAACTACTTTAATCGGGGTAAAGTGTGTCATAAAATATGCATAGTTGTTGAATGAATAGCCAAGGTCGTCACTAAATAACTGCAAGTTACCGATCAAATGGACTATTAAAAATGTACACAGGAATAGGCCTGTTAAGCTCATCACGAGTTTCTTCCCTAGCGAAGAAGTTAACACCGGCTTTGATTTACTCATTAGTCTTCTGAATTTATATAATTTAGTCACAAATTTATCATATAAACAATAATAAGTCCCGTGGATAGGAGTAAAAAGGACAATTTAGAATTGTTCTAAAAAAATAGGGCTGCCGAGATCCGGTAGCCCTATTTTTTTAGCCCTAAAGAGGGATATATGTAAAGATTGTTAATCTTCTAATTCTCTACAAGAAATTAAATCCTACAGCTAAAGTCCAAAGGTTCAATCGCTGTCTGTTTTCACCGCGGTTGATGTTGCCTAAGCCGGCTTCGTAACGTAAATCCAAAGATAATTTAGAAATATCTACTCCAACACCACCGACAATAGCAGCAAAGTTCTTTTTGTAATCTACCTCAGATCCAAAGCTCGTCACATTGTCTCTGTCTACAATAAATGAAAACAAAGGTCCGGCCTGAATACGTGCACCGATTGGACCTAAACCAATTTTGGTTCCCAATAATATAGGTAGGTCTACCGTAGAAAATTTAACATCTTCGGATGTGCCGCCACGATTTAAGGAAGTGTTTTTTGAAGTATAATAAAGCTCTGGCTGTATGTGGAATCCAAGAACGCCGACACGTGCCCACGCACCTGCCAAGAAACCTGCTTTCGTGCTAGAATCAAAATAATTTCCGTTCGAACGAAGGCTTGTAAAGTTCGCACCAGCTTTTAATCCTAAATCAAAAGAAGGGAAGAGCTGAGCTTGTGCAGAAAAGATAGTTGTGATCGCAACGATCAGCGTAAGTATTCGTTTTTTCATAGTATTGTTTTAATTTTAACGTTTTCAAAGATACAAGAGAATCACAAAAATTAAGCCACTAAAAATCAGAAATCATGACTAGCCTAAAAATATCAGCGAACGACTGGAAAGTTATTCGATTCAAGATTACGCGCAAATACAACACATTAAGTGAGGAAGATCTAGCGTATGTGGAGGGCGAGGAAGAGCAATTGGTGCAACGATTGGCCAAAAGGATCCGTCGTAATGCCGATTATGTGAGGTTTACCTTAGGTAAAGAGCTGCAGGATATTCATACTAACAGGTTATAAATAATGGAAGAAATTACATGGTCGGACTTTGAGAAGGTAGCCCTTTGCGTCGGGACGATTATAGACGCGCAAGATTTTCCAAAGGCTAAGAAGCCGGCATATCAGCTTCAGATTGATTTTGGAGCAGATATCGGTGTGCGCAAATCCAGTGCGCAAATCACCGTTCATTATACACGGGAAGCGTTGATTGGAAAACAAGTAGTTGCTGTTGTAAATTTTCCACGAAAACAGATTGCCAATTTCTTTTCTGAATGCTTGGTTACCGGTTTTGCAGATGCGAATGGAGATATTGTGCTAACAGCGGTAGATAAGGCCGTTCCGAACGGAACGAGATTAAGTTAGATAAGTGGAAGAGAAGAGTAGATGAGGTATTTTAGTGCTGCGGGAGAAACGTCGGAATCGGTTGATGAATTGTTTATGCGTGAAGCGTTGCGCTTAGCGAAGATGGCATACGATGAAGATGAGATTCCAATTGGGGCGGTGATCGTCGCCAACGGACAGATTATTGCGAAGGGCTATAACCTGACGGAACGCCTGCATGATGTCACGGCACATGCCGAAATGCAAGCATTTACGGCTGCCGCCAATCATTTGGGGGGCAAATATTTGAAAGGTTGTACGCTGTATGTTACGATAGAGCCTTGTGTGATGTGTGCTGGTGCAGCCTATTGGGCGCAGCTAGATCGAATCGTATATGGTGCGAAAGATGACAAACGCGGTTACAGTGCTTTTCATGATCGCATTATTCATCCGAAGACGGAAATTGTGGGAGGTGTACTTGAATCGGATTGCAGCGAGTTAATACAATCATTTTTTCGTAATAAAAGAAGATAAGATTGCGGAGAATAGTATGTTTTCAAACATAAAAACCAAACATTTGTTATCTTCGTAACGCAGCATAAGCAGCATTGATTTATACTAAAATTATACAATTATGGCATTCGAATTAGCAGCGTTACCATACGCTAATGACGCATTAGAACCACACATTGATAAAGATACGATGGAAATCCATCACGATCGTCACCATCAGGCATACGTGGATAACTTGAATAAAGCTATCGCTGATACTGATGCCGCTGGCGCATCTTTGGAAGAATTGATCAGAAACATCAGCAAATACCCTGCTGCCGTACGTAACAATGGTGGTGGTCACTTCAATCACGATTTGTTCTGGTCTGTATTAGGTCCGAATGCGGGTGGCGAGCCGACTGGTGAGTTGGCAGAAGCGATCAATGAAGTATTTGGCTCATTCGCAGATTTGAAAAAGAAATTGCAAGAAGCAGGTGCTACACGTTTTGGTTCAGGTTGGTCTTGGTTAATCGTAGGGGAAGATGGTAAATTAGCCGTTACTTCTACGCCGAATCAAGATAATCCATTAATGGACGTAGCAGAAGTAAAAGGAACACCTGTTTTCGGTATCGATGTATGGGAGCATGCTTATTACTTAAAGTATCAAAACAAGCGCCCAGCTTACTTGGAAGCTATCTTTGAGGTAGTTAACTGGGATGCTGTCGCGAAAAGATACGCAGCAGCAAAAGGATAATTTTAGTCCTTACGCTATTGTGTTAAATATGTTAAGAAGCTGCCTTGGCGAAAACCAAAAGGCAGCTTCTTTCGTATTTTGTGATAAATAATAGGAGGAATTATGAGCAACAAAATAATGTATTTATTCGCTTTGTGCACGATGGTTTTTACGTCTTGCCAAGCAACATCCAATACGTCTAAACCGGTTTCTTTGGCGACATTGCCCGTCAATGATGATCGGCAAGAAGCGATCATGGCAGCAGGATGTTTCTGGTGTATCGAAACTTCGATTGGCTTGCTAGAAGGAGTGGATACCGTAATCTCTGGCTACATTGGCGGTAAAGGGGCAAATCCCACCTATGCACAAGTAACGACTGGGCAAACCGGTTATGCCGAAGCGGTCAAAATCACGTACGATCCAAAGGTAATTTCTTATGATGAATTGCTAAAAGCATTCTTCCAATTGCATGATCCTACGCAGCTTAATCGCCAAGGTAATGATGCCGGTACGCAGTATCGTTCGGCGTTATTTCCGTTGAATGCTGAGCAAGAAGAAAAGGCAGATTATTATATATCGCAACTGAATACCGAGAAAGCGTATGAGAAGCCTATTGTTACCACGATCGAAAAGGCTGATGTGTTTTATCCAGCAGAAGATTATCATCAGGATTATTTCAACAAAAATCCGGGTAATAGCTATTGCCAATTCGTGGTACAGCCCAAATTGGAAAAGTTTAAAAAGGTCTTTGCAGACAAGCTAAAGTAGTTATTTTTCAATGGAACCCATTCAGTTTACCGTTCCCGTGTATGGTGAAGGCGTGTTTGCGACTTTGGAAAACAAGGGAGGTAAACTGTATGGTTATTATCATCGGCATTCCGAATTGCAAGTGACCTGTGTGCTGCAAGGCAAAGGAACGATCGTGGTGGGCAATATTGCGCAATCTTTTCAGCAGGGAGATGTCTTTGTTCTCCGCCCCGACGAACCGCACATGTTTACGAAATATGAGGAGCCAAATTCGCCAAATGAAGATATTCATTTGGTACATGTTTTTGTGCATCTCGAACGGATGGAGAAACTATTTGTGATTCCCGAATTCGATCAGGTTGGTAGTTATTTGATTGGCTTGGATGCCAGTAAAAGAGTTCGCGCGGAGCGCGCTCATGATTTGCAACCATTTTTTCAGGAGCTTTCCCAGAAGAATGGAATTCCACGGTTCGTGGAATTTATCAGTATGTTGCACACGCTCACACAGCATCGGCAAGAAGCCGAGTCGCTTTATTCCGGCGCACGCAAGATCAGTTATTCCGACAAAGACGGTGCTCGCATTAGTGCGGTCTATAAATATACTTTCGATCACTTGCAGAACGATATAGCCATCGCGGATGTGGCCACCTTGGTGCATATGACGGCCACTTCCTTTTGTAAATTCTTTAAAAAACATACCACCAAAACGTATGTAGGCTTCTTAAATGAAGTGAGGATCGAGAAATCTTGCCAGCTATTGGTAAATCGGCGAACCGAATCCATCGCGGAAGCGGCATTCCAAGTAGGTTTCAAAAATGCGGTACATTTCAATCGGGTCTTCAAGCAAGTAATGGGCGCTTCGCCTCGCCAATACGTGCAACAGTACGGGGTATAGCATATAGACGAAATTTGTCATAATTAATTCCAGTTTTTTCTTGTTTCATTTTGGTTTAATGATCTTATGTGGTTGTTTATTAGCGTTATATTGTGATAATCAGCTGTAAGTGTCTTAGGTGTATATGGCAATATATGTTTATATTCAGACAATCGGCGTTTATGAGTTCTACGAGCATTTCTGTATCTTTACGGGTAAGAATAAGATAAAAAGGAAAGATATGCTTAAAGGATTTTTTAATGTTCCCGACCCAATTAACGAACCTATCAATTCGTATGCGCCAGGAACCAAAGAAAGAAAACTACTTCAAGAAGCAATTGCGACTGCCAGAGCGCAGGAAGTAGATATACCGATGTACATCGGATCAGAAGAGGTGCGTACTGGAAACAAATCTCCTCTAACACCACCACACGATCACAAACACATCTTAGGTCATTACCACAAAGGTACCAAGGAGCATGTAACCGCTGCGATCGATGCGGCGTTATCTGCTAAAGAAGCTTGGGAAAACTTGCCTTGGGAGCACCGTGCAGCTATATTTTTGAAAGCGGCGGAATTGGTTTCCACCAAATACCGTTACAAGCTAAATGCAGCAACGATGTTAGGTCAATCCAAAAATGCTTTTCAAGCAGAGATTGATGCTGCTTGTGAGCTGGCCGATTTCTTGCGTTTCAATGTGAAATACATGACGGAGATCTATTCACAGCAGCCTCCGGTATCACCTAAGGGAGTTTGGAATCGCGTCGAACAACGACCTTTAGAAGGTTTCGTCTTTGCATTGACGCCATTTAACTTCACTGCCATTGCGGGTAATTTGCCAACTTCTGCCGCGATGATGGGTAATGTGGTAGTTTGGAAACCGTCTGACACGCAGATTTACTCGGCCAATGTGTTGATGGAAATCTTTCTTGAAGCTGGCGTGCCAGAAGGTGTGATCAACTTGGTCTACGTACATGGTCCAGATGCTGGAGAAGTGATCTTCAAACACCCAGATTTTGCCGGTATCCATTTTACAGGCTCTACAGGAGTTTTCCAAGACATATGGAAAACAATCGGAGAGAACATTCATGTATACAAAACCTATCCACGTATTGTCGGGGAGACTGGAGGTAAAGACTTTATCTTAGCACACGCTTCTGCGGATGCGAAAGTGGTGAGCACGGCTTTAGTACGTGGTGCTTTTGAGTTCCAAGGACAAAAATGTTCGGCGGCATCTCGTGCCTATATTCCAAAATCGCTTTGGCCAGCTGTCAAAGAATTTATGGGTAAAGATCTGGAAACCTTCAAAATGGGCGGAACAGAAGATTTTTCTAACTTCATCAACGCGGTTATCGACGAGAAATCGTTTGATAAAATCACGAAATACATTGACCGTGCAAAAGAATCTGCTGAAGCAGAAGTTATTTTCGGGGGAGACTACGATAAATCAAAAGGTTACTTCATTCGCCCTACGGTAATTGTTGCTCAAAATGCCTATTACGAGACGATGCAAGAGGAATTGTTCGGTCCTGTATTGACGATCTTTGTCTATGAAGACGAGAAGTTTTCTGAAACGTTGAAAACAATAGATACGACTTCTATTTATGCATTGACAGGTGCAGTAATCGCTCAAGATCGTTATGCGATTGAAGAAGCAAGTCATGCATTACGTCATTCGGCGGGTAACTTTTATATCAACGATAAATGTACAGGTGCTGTCGTGGGTCAACAACCATTCGGCGGTGCGCGCGGATCAGGTACCAATGATAAAGCGGGATCGATGATTAACTTATTGCGTTGGGTTTCTCCACGTACAATTAAGGAAACCTTCAATCCAGATACGGATTACCGTTACCCGTTTTTAGGAGTAGAATAAAATAAGCAGGCAGCTCGGCTGCCTGCTTGATAAGTAAAAGGAGCTTTCATCGTAGATGAAAGCTCCTTTTTTATGTGCGAGCAAACCAAGTAATCAAAATTTGCGATCTACTAAATATTATTGATTAACCTATTTAACCGTATCGCGGTTTAAGGTGCGCAAAATGCTGTCGGCTTCCCGTTCTTGTTGGCGAGCATCGATCTGATGCTGTTTGTAGTTTTGCACCGCAATTCTACTTGCGCGTTGTGATACAAAAAAACCAGCAATAGCGATTACGGTAATCACTGTGACACCCCATGCATGCTTTTTCTTATCCTGCTTGATCAACCAATACATGATTCCGATGTAGGGGATCGCAAAAAAGAGATAGAAAACGATACTTGGAGTAATCATAATGTGCTAAATTTTATCCTGCAAAAGTAGGCTTTTACCCAGTATAGTTTAAAATTTTAACGTCATAAAATTACTGATCCAAATTCAACGCTCAAATTTCGCGGTATCATAAGTCTTGCAATCCAGCGTTCATCCGATCGTGAGCCCTTACAATCGCCCACTTTCTTCCGAATTGCTCTTGATTAAAGATTTCATCTTAAAAGCTTTGCCTACGTTGATATTGTACGTGAGCGAAAGGGTAAAAAGTCGGGTTTGTTGACGGCTTGATACAGTAATGATATCATCATTATAGTAGCTCTTCGCATCAAAATTACCTGTGTGAAAGATATCGCTAATCGATATAGCCGTTGTAAGGCGATCGTTGAAAAACCGTTTGCGTACACCCACATCCACGTTCGATATAAAGCCTGTAATGATATTTCCTTGTAAGACACGCGGTGTGTACAAAGCACTCAGACTTGCCGTCCAACCTTTTTTGAATGAAAATTCTTGCTCGGATTGTAAGATAAATGAGGTTAAATGAAGATCAAATTCCGGAGCAACCGAGCTGGTAGAGGTGAGCAAAAGATTGTTGGTGGCATTCCACCAAGAAAAGAATTGTACCGGTGCACTAATCGTAGCGGTATATACTTCCTCTCTTCCGGTGTTCTTTTGCAAAATTAGAAGCATGTCAGATTGTGGGTCAGTCTCGATAATCTGATAAATAACATCTTTGGTATTATTGTAACCGAAACCGAGGTAGTATTTTTGCTTAAATAAATAAGTGAGTTCTCCACCTACTGTAATTTGTGGACGGAGCAATGGATTGCCGGTGATTACCGAATAATTATCTAAGAAATAACGATACGGATTCAGCTCATTGTACGATGGTCTTTGTATACGTCTGTTTGCGGAGAGCGTCATGATGTGTTTACCTTCTTGATCCAAACTTTTTTGTACATGTAGAGAGGGAAAAAAATTAAAATAGTCGGCACGAATCAAGGTATCTTGTCCATCTCCAATGATTTCGCCTCTGATTCGGCTATTTTCGCCTCGTAATCCCAAGCTAAATTCGGCTCCGTACAATTCTCCACTTAAGCTCGCAAAACCTGCGGCGATTTGCTCTTTATAGAGGTAATCAAACGCGCGCTGATCATTAAGCCAAGTGTTTTGCTGCAATATATCGTAGGCATTCTCATTGGTGATATCTGTATTGGATAGTTTTGCACCCGCTTGTACTTCCCAACCATTGGCCCATTTTTTTTGATATTTAGTTTCGGCCGTGAAGATCTGCGATACACTAGGGAATCGAAAAACGAAAGCAGTGTCCTGAATCAATTGATCTTGTGTATTGAATGTATTGCTAAATGTGCTGCTTCGGAAAGATTTATTGCTATTGGTATAATCTGCTACAAATCGGAAGTTTGAACCTAATGTATCCGTTTTCCAAAGGTAGTTTATTCCAATATTATGGTAATCAACAGGCTTGTCCATTGGAAACTGACCGATGGAAATGATGCTCTCAGCAGGGTTGGGATAAACAATCTCCGTGTGGGAAAATACACTATCCACCGCTTTTGTAAACCTGCCAGTATAATCTATGGATAGGTTGTGGTTTTCTGCAATATCGTAAAAACTCGAAAGACGAACGCGATGACTTTTTGATCGATCTATACTATTATTAGTTGCCGTATAGGCACCTTGATCAGATAATGTCTTCAAAGCTTTTGCTATTGGAAAACGAATAATCTGCTGAAAGGGTAAGTTTGCCGGAATTATAATTGACGCCAGCAAATGGTCGAAATGAAGGATATCTGCCCAAACCTTTTGAATAATCATGACCTACTCTAGCTTGCAGACCACTTTCTCTGCGTTTTTTCATAACAATGTTGATCAATCCGCCAGATCCTGCCGCTTCATATTCTGCTGGCGGCCGAGCAATGACTTCAATCGATGCGATGTCTTCTGCTTTGAGATTCCGCAGGGAATCCCTCAACTCATCACCGCTTATATTGAGCATGCGCCCGTCCACCATCACGCGAGTGCCCGATACGCCATTGATCGAGATATTGCCTAGCATCACAAATACGCCAGGAGCCATGCTGAGCAGTTCCAATGATGATCTCCCCGCTGCGGATACCATATTATCGACATTCATGACCAAGCGATCGCGTTTGCGCGAGATCGTGGGTTTGCGAGCCGTCACCGAAACTTCTTCTAACAAATTCTGATCTCGATCGAGTTTTAGCAGACCCAAATTAGTGTTCCCTGTGATAGATAATTCTTGCGTCAACGTCTGCTAGCCAATTATTTCAATCGTAATTGCAAGTGAACCATTAACTAGATCTTGAAATTCAAAAAATCCCGATTCATCCGTGAATTTCGTCAAAATCTCTTCGTCACCGACTCGTTTCAGTGTAACTGTCGCAAACGAAATAGGTTCTCCTTCTGAGGTAGCGACTGTGCCCTTTAGTGTGACAGGTTTTGTTTGTGCGTTCGTTGGTGTTGCTATTAAGGTTATGTAGGAGAGTATTATTACATATTGTAAGCCGCGAACTAATGGGCTGAAATCTTTTGTTAGCAGCATAATTTGGTTAAATAGTGTTTTTAATTTCAATGAGTTAATGAGGTTGTTGTTTTACTTCTAAGATATATATTAAATTATTTTGAAATATTGTGCTTTCTGTTAAAAGGTGTTATTTTTTGATGAAAGTTCTTGTGTCTTATTTCTTAATGATGATTTAATGTGAATGTGCAGAAGGCATGTTGCTAATTGGTCACATTTTTGCACTACCATTAGGGTATTCGTAAAAATAGTTGAATACCATTGTTGACACGGAAATATTTCATACTTTTGTCTGTCAGAATTTTAAGAAGAAGATAGGATGCACTGTCATAACCACAATCAGCACATAGTTTTGCAAGCCAATAGTAGGTTTGTAGCATATGCTATGCGCCACGATTATGCCTTGTGTTGTCCAATTCTGAGATTACGACGACCAATACTGCCTCGAGCTTGATAAAGGGGCAGGAAATTTCCGGATAGGCGGCCACCATTCAACGCTCGAGCGTGTGCTGCTATTACAATCGTTAAATTCACGTATAGATTCCATGTAAAGTGGAATGTTTTTTAGGTCGAAGTCTCAGAATGATACTTTCAGATTTTTTGATTATTCCTGCCAATGCCACGCATAAAGATTATGCTCAGCAGATTTGTGACGAAATGTTTGAGTCTGCCAAGGCACGGGGAACAGGTATTGCCCGTCGGCAGCCAGAATATATTGCCAAGAAGATAGAAGAAGGCAAATCCGTTATTGCCTTACATAAAGACGGCCGTTGGGCTGGTTTTTGTTATATTGAAACCTGGAGCCACGGCGATTATGTGGCCAATTCGGGCCTCATTGTCAATCCCATATTTCGTAAAGAAGGTTTAGCTAAGGCCATTAAGAAAGAGATTTTTGAGTTGTCGCGCGAGCGTTACCCGAAATCCAAAATTTTTGGATTAACGACGGGATTGGCCGTCATGAAGATCAATTCGGACCTCGGTTACGAACCGGTTACCTATGGCGAGCTTACCCAAGACGAAGAGTTTTGGAAAGGATGCCAATCATGCGTAAATTTCGATATTCTGACGGCCAAGGAGCGGAAGAACTGTATGTGCACCGCCATGCTGTGGGATCCAGTCGAAAAAGAACGGGAATTGAAAGAAAAGATCCAGCGAAAAGCCGAAGCTAAGGAACGGTTAAATCGTATTGCTAAAAAGCAATCGCTGCTTAAACGCATCGAGTCGAAGCTCTGGAAATCCACCAAGAAAATGGTCACTTTTGTATTCCCAGTTGGAGTAAAACCAGTCAAGGGATTTTAATTTATATATTATAACAATAAAATGAAGAAAGTCGTTTTAGCATTCAGTGGTGGTTTGGATACCTCGTTTTGCTGTATATACTTATCAAGAGATTTAGGTTTGGAAGTACATTCAGTTATTGTGAACACCGGTGGATTTTCTGCCGAAGAGTTAGAAGCCGTTGAAAAACGCGCGTACGAATTAGGTGTAAAATCACATACCACGATTGACGAAACAGAAGATTATTATAAAGATACGATCAAGTACTTGATCTTTGGTAATGTGCTAAAGAATGCCACTTATCCATTATCCGTATCGGCCGAGCGCGTAACGCAGGCGACTGCGATTGCTAATTATGCCAAGAAAATCGGTGCAACTTGTGTGGCTCACGGTTCTACGGGCGCCGGAAACGATCAGGTACGTTTTGACATGATCTTCCAGACTTTGATTCCGGGCATCGAAATCATTACACCGATTCGCGACCTTAAATTATCCCGCGAAGCGGAGATTGAATACCTGAACAAGCATGGTGTAGAATATTCGGCAGAAAAAGCCAAATACTCGATCAACAAAGGCCTTTGGGGAACGTCGGTAGGTGGTGCAGAAACGCTTACCTCTAATCAATACCTGCCAGAATCGGCTTGGCCAACGCCAATCACACAAGATCAACCGCGTCAGATTACCATCGACTTTGAAAAAGGCGAGCCTGTTGGCTTGAATGGGGAGAAAATTGGTGCGGTGAAAGTGATCCAACAATTGCAAGAAATGGCGCAGCCTTATGGCATCGGTCGTGATATTCACGTCGGCGATACCATCATCGGCATCAAAGGTCGTGTCGGTTTTGAAGCTGCTAGTCCAATCATTTTGGTCAAAGCGCATCATATGTTGGAAAAACATACGCTGACGAAATGGCAACTTTCTTGGAAAGACCAAATCGCTGCTTTCTACGGGAACTATATGCACGAAGGACAGATGCACGATCCGGTGATGCGAGATATCGAAGCGTTCTTGAGCAGCGCTCAAGCTACAGTAACGGGTCATGTGATTGTGGAGCTACATCCGCACCGCTTTGTGATTATTGGTGTAGAGTCGGATCATGATTTGATGAACAACAAATTCGGAAGCTACGGCGAAATGAATGAAGGCTACACCGGCGACGATGTAAAAGGCTTTTCTAAAATATTTGGTAATCAAGTAGGAATCTGGTTTAAAGTGAACGGGCAGTCGTAATTATCGACAGCCAAAAAAGAAGAAAGTACATGACGAAGATAAAAGCAGGAATAGTAGGCTCAGCTGGCTATACCGGAGGTGAATTGTTGAGAGTGTTGATCTATCATCCTGAGGTGGAGATTGTGTTTGCCAATAGCGCATCCAATGCGGGCAAGAAAGTTTATGCGGTGCATAATGACTTGTTGGGCGATACCGAACTCGAATTTTCGACTGACTTCCACGCTAATATTGATGTGCTATTCTTGTGCTTAGGTCATGGTGATGCGCGCAAATTTCTGGACGAAAATCCTGTAGATACCAAGGTCAAAATTATTGATCTATCACAAGATTACCGTTTACGCGATCATCAAGCGTATACCAATGGTCAATTTGTGTACGGATTGCCAGAACTGAACCGAGAAGCGATTAAGCAAGCACAGTACGTGGCAAATCCAGGTTGTTTTGCGACTAATATTCAATTGGCGCTGTTGCCGCTGGCTCAGGCTGGCTTATTGCCCAATCAGATTCATGTAAACGCCACCACGGGATCTACGGGCGCGGGACAGAAACCGAGCGCTACGACGCATTTCTCTTGGCGCAACAATAATTTGTCGGCTTACAAATCTTTCGAGCACCAGCATTTGCAAGAAATCTCCGAGTCATTAGATCAATTGCAAAACGGTTATTTGCCAACGGACGATGGATCGTTGTTAGCGCGTGCGCAGCAAAGGATTAACTTCATTCCTCAACGTGGTGATTTTGCGCGTGGAATTTTCTCTGCAATCTATGTGGATGTGGATTTGGCAGAAGCTGACACGTATGCCTTGTACGCAGATTATTATCAATCGCATCCATTCACTTTTGTGAGTGAGCAAAATATAGATTTGAAGCAGGTGGTGAATACCAATAAGAGTATCATGCATGTGGAGAAACATGGTGATAAATTATTGATTCTGAATGCGACGGATAACTTGTTGAAAGGTGCTTCTGGACAGGCGGTACAAAATATGAACCTAATGTTCGGCTTGGACGAACGTGCTGGTTTGAACTTGAAGCCGGCAGGATTTTAATCTTTATTCAAGGTGGCGATCAAATAACAATGCCTGCTTCGAAAACGAAGCAGGCATTGTTATTTATTATTGCTTTGCTACCCGACCTCAAAAACCCTAAACACAAATAACCTCGCTTCCTTCCAACAGATTTTTGTTCTTCACGGATTTACTTTCGTTCGGTTTAACGCAGTCGGAATGCTAGGTCGGCGGTAGAGTCTACTAGTCATAACATAACACTTCGCTTAAGCATCATCCTTCCATCTTCATCGAATGCCGCCTCAGCGGATTGGCAATAGCAGTGGGATGCACTAACGTTGTGCTAATACGGTAAGCGGCGAGTTTTTTGCCTACTTTTTTGCGGGAAAAAAAGTAGGAGCCTGTCCGGCTTAAGGACAAGCATACCGTTGTCAATAATATAAAGGATTAAAAACGAACTCAGATTACTCTGCGAAAACTACATCCAACGATTCTTGGATCGCAACGATGGTTGTGCGAAGATCTTCTTCCGTGTGAGCCGCGGAGATGAAGCCCACCTCATAACCCGAAGGGCCAAAGTAAATGCCACGGTTTAGCAACTCGCGGTGCATCACCTTATACTGCTCCATCGACTCGTGGACGATCTCGTCGGCACGCTGAATCCTTTCTTGGTCGGTGAAGGCAAACCAAAAGATCGATCCAATAGTAAATACCTTGACACGATATTCTTTTTGCGCAATATATGCTAGAATTTCCTGCACAAATTTTTGCGTGACTGCTTCAATATTTTCATAAAATCCATCTTGTGCCAAGATGCTCAATGCCGCAATGCCTGCAGACATCGCTACCGGATTGCCTGACAACGTGCCGGCTTGATACACACCACCATCTGGCGATATATGGCTCATCAATTCATTGGATGCGCCGTAGGCGCCTACCGGCATGCCGCCACCGATGATTTTTCCATAAGTGATGATATCTGGTTTGACATCGTAATAACGAGCTGCACCCTCAAAGCCTAGGCGGAATCCAGTAATTACTTCATCAAAAATTAAAAGAGCACCATTCTCCTGCGTGATCTCGCGCAAGAACTGAACGTATTCCTTGTCTTGCATTAGCAAACCATTATTGGCTGGTACACCTTCTATAATAACGGTGGCAATCTGATCTTTGAAATCAGCGAAAACTTGCTTCAACGCATCATAATCATTTAGCGCGATCACAATGGTTTCTTCCGCAAAGGCTTTTGGCACGCCAGCCGACGAAGTTTCCCCGAAAGTCACCAAGCCAGATCCCGCTTTTACCAACAATGCGTCGGAGTGGCCGTGGTAGCAGCCGTCAAACTTGACGATCTTATCCCGTTTGGTATATCCTCTGGCTAAGCGAATAGCCGACATGACGGCTTCTGTGCCTGAGCTTACAAAACGAATCTTTTCTAAGTATCGGTTATTATTGATGATGAGGCTGGCCAGCTTATTTTCTAAAGCGGTAGGTGCACCAAAGCTCAAGCCTTTGTGTAATTGCTCTGCCACCGCTTCGCGTACGGCGTCATTGTTGTGACCCAAAATAAGTGGCCCCCAAGAGCAACAAAAGTCGATAAACTCATTGCCATCGGCATCCCACAAATGTGCTTTGTCGCCACGCTCAATAAATAGAGGAGTGCCATATACTGACTTGAATGCACGCACGGGTGAATTCACGCCACCTGGGAAATAGCCCTTTGCTTCTTCGAATAATTGACCTGATTTTTCTCTGGAAATATCCTTTTCTACCTTCGCCATCTAAAATTTTATATTGAAATGCGAATTTATCCATTTCGGGCTAGATATCGTTCATGTGAAAGTCAATATTGGTTGCAAAGCTTCCAGATTAGCGCTTTTAGATGCTGTAGAGCTTCTTTTTGTAAGAAAAACCGTATATTCAGCGCTCAAACACAAACTACCGATGATATTTACCAAAAAAATAGGCGTAGCGTTAGGATTGTTAGCAGGAACACTTACCGCATGTAAGATGAGTACACCGCCACCACCAGAACCGTATGGTGTATTGCCTACCGAACGTCAGCTACGCTGGCATGAGATGGAAACCTACGCGTTGATCCATTTTACACCAACAACTTATCAGAATAAAGAATGGGGATTTGGCGATGCAGATCCTGCGATATTTAATCCGACCGAGTTTGATGCGAATCAAATTGCGAGTGCAGCGGCTGCTGGCGGATTTAAAGGATTAATTTCTGTAGCTAAACACCACGACGGCTTTTGCTTGTGGCCAACGGCTACGACTAACTATAGCGTTGCACAATCTCCATGGAGAGATGGTAAAGGCGATATGGTCAAAGAATTTATGGAAGCGGCCAAAAAGAATAATTTAAAGTTTGGTGTATATCTATCCGCTTGGGATCGTAATGATGAACGTTATGGATCCGAAGCTTATCCAGAAGCTTACCGTCAACAATTGACTGAATTGATGACGGGTTATGGTGATTTGTTTACTTCTTGGCACGATGGTGCTAATGGGGGCGATGGATATTATGGTGGCAGAAATGAAAAGCGCACGATCGATCGCACCACATATTATAGTTGGAAAGATAAAACATGGCCTATCGTACGCGAGCATCAACCGATGGCGATGATCTTTTCAGATATCGGTTTGGATATGCGTTGGGTAGGTAATGAGCACGGTCATGCGGCCGAGACGAGTTGGGCAACGATCACGTTGAAAGGTAAAGAAGGAAAAGAACCAATGCCAGGGTTTATGGATGATAGCAACTTGTCAACCGGTACGCGCGGCGGCGAAGCTTGGATACCGGCCGAATGTGATGTTCCGCATCGTTCGGGTTGGTTTTATCACCCTGAACAAGATGGGCAGGTGAAAAGTCCAGATGCTTTATTCGAAATTTATTTGAAATCGGTAGGCCGCGGTGCGAATATGAATCTCGGATTGGCTCCGATGCCAAATGGCTTATTACATGCTAATGATGTTGCTTCGTTGAAAGGTTTTGGTGAGAAATTAGATAAAACATTTGCGACCAATTTGGCGGCTAAGGCAAAGATCAAAACATTGAATACGCGTGGCGATCATAAAGCGTATGCCGCAGAGCAAATTCTGGATGACGATCGTTATTCGTATTATGCATCGGATGATGATGTCTTGGAACCTTGGTTAGAGTTGGATTTAGGCAGCGAACAAGAATTTGATTTAATCCGTTTACGCGAAAATATTAAATTGGGGCAACGTCTAGACAGTGTGCACATTGCGACATGGGACGGGCAAGATTGGCAAAAGATTGCGGTAGCAACTAGTATTGGAGCTACACGCATTATTAAACTAAATCAGCCTGTAAAAGCAACCAAAGTGCGCATCGAATTGTTTGCTCCAGTAGCGCCGACTTTGAGTGATTTTGGTTTATATAAAGAAGCATTTGTAGATTATCAGGTGACTGAGGATGCGAAGAAAATCAATCGTCTTAAAGCTGCTGATTATAAAATCGTTTCTGCAACAGATCTATCCGCTGCGACCGATAATGATCCAAAAACTTGGGTACAAGTGAAAGAGAAGAACCTAGTTTTCGAACTAGGGGACAATACCGTGGCTGGTTTCTTCTACTTGCCAAGACAAGATGGGCAAAAAGATGGCATGGTGACACGTTATCGCTTTGCTGGAAGTCAGGACAACAAAAATTGGGAAACTTTCTATGAAGGTGAATTTTCCAACATCAAGTCGAACCCAATTGAGCAGGTGGTGCGGCTTAGCAAAAATGTGCAATATAAATTTATACGTTTTGAAGCTGTAGAAGCTACTGATGAAGGATTTACGGCCAGTGAATTAGGATTTATTAGATAAATCCCTATTTGTGTAGGATATAATTTACTTAAATAGCAATCATATTTCTTTTAAAGAAATATGATTGCTATTTTGCTTGTGCCCTAACGCTTTACGCTATGTTGTACTCGCCAATCTCTCTCGCACTTAGGTTTTTAAGTGTGCTCTTTTTTCTAATGTTGCTGATCGCATGCCAGAAAGATCCTCGTAATTCTGGAACTGAAACTGACGAAATTTATACAATCAATTTCGATGTACAAGATGCTATATTTGCTTCTTCCCAAGGGAGTTCCGGTTCGCTAGGGCAGGTTCAGCAAGTGGATAATTTGAATGCTATTGTCGAATATCTCTTCTTCTGGTCATTTAATAATGAAACTCTGCAACCTGATGTGGCAATTCAGCCTGGTGCTCAAATCACCTATAATGAAGGTTTGATTCCTGCTGGTTTTGCGGCAGGTTGGCCTTATGGCGATTACGCCGCCGGACGAGCTCTGTCTATGACAGGCGTCAAAGAGTTAATTTTAGAAGTACCGATTCAAGTGGTGGGATCTCTTGAAAGTTTCGGTTTTGATATCAGTTCCTCTGCCACCGGTCCAAAAGCATTTGACCTATACTATAGCAATGATGATACAACGTGGGAATTGTTGCAGAGCGAAAATCAATTTGCAAATTTCCTGACGAGTCAAGCTCGCAATAGTTTTACGTTTACTCTAAGTAATCTGCAGCTAGCGATGCTTGATCGAATTCGTTTTCGTTTAGTTACAGCGGCGGGTGAGCGTGGAGCAGGAAGCGCTTACAATGAAAACAGTGGTGCGCTACGTATAGATAATTTACGAATCCGCGGAACAGTAAAAGAAGAAGAGCGATCTGAAGGAGATCGATTACAAATCTATGCATTCGATGAGATTACTGGAAATCTGATCTCCTCGGTTATACAAGAATATGCCCCGAGCATGCCTACTATTTCTATGGATTTGCCACATGGCCAATATCGATTTTCCTTCGTGCGGCATACTGCTCTGTCCGATCTACTTATGCCTCCTTTCGTCGCATCTGCCAATACCTATTATATAGGTAATCGGTTTTCGGCGTACGCCGGAGAAATATATGGCGTTGAAAAATCCATCTTCGTCAATCAAAATATCCAAGAATCTGCACAACTCGATCGTTACTTCAGCCAAATAAAATTTCAATTTACAGACGCCCAAGATCTATCAGTCGTAGATCGGGTCGTTATTGTGCGAAGGGGTGAGCCCCAATTTTATGCCCCGTTCAATGCTCAAATGGCTAATCCTGTGCTAGATCAGTCAGAAATTGAAATCACGCCCAATTTTGCAGAAAGCAAAGAGTTGCAGTTTAATCAGTTTGTTGGCCGAGTCGATAATCCAGTCAATCTATCCTACCAGTTACTTATCTTTGGAATATCTGGCGAACTACTGCGTACTTTAGACGTCTCAGCCGCTGCGCGCAATAATGTACAGGTGCTTTTTAGAGGAGAATTGTTGGGCACGTTGCCATTTCAGACGAGTTTTCAGATAGAGATCAATGAGGAGTGGGACGAAACGATCGAAGTAGAGTTCTAAATCAAGGGTTTACAGTTCTAATTTTTTATATTTGATTTTGTTTGTGTTGGTATATTGTATATCTTTGCACCTCGTTTGGTTACAAGACCTGTTTTGTAACTGGCGAATAAATGTTACAGTATAGCTTCCACTTACTAACAAACATTTACAAATATTAAATTTATAACGAAATGGCAAAAGAAGTCGGTGCGTTAGTAAAATTACAAGTAAAGGGCGGTGCGGCCAATCCATCACCACCAGTAGGACCTGCGTTAGGTGCTAAAGGGGTGAACATTATGGATTTCTGTAAGCAGTTCAATGCTCGTACGCAAGACAAGCCTGGTCAAATTCTACCAGTTGTCATTACAGTTTACACGGACAAATCTTTTGATTTTATCATCAAAACTCCTCCGGTTGCGGTACAGTTGAAAGACGCTACCAAAATCAAGAGCGGATCTGGTGAGCCTAATCGTAAGAAAGTAGCTTCGGTTACTTGGGATCAGGTAAAACAGATTGCAGAAGATAAAATGCCAGATTTGAATGCGTTCACTGTAGAGTCAGCTATGAAAATGGTTGCGGGTACGGCGCGCAGTATGGGTATCACCGTATCAGGTGACGCTCCTTGGAACAATTAATTAACGAAATCAGTTTAAGAAAGTGGCTAGATTAACAAAAAATCAAAAAGCGGCACTATCCAAAATTGAAGCTGGTAAAGCGTATTCTTTGAAAGAAGCCGCGGCTTTGGTAAAAGAGATTACAACGACTAAGTTTGATGCTTCTGTGGATATCGACGTTCGTTTGGGCGTAGATCCTCGTAAAGCGAATCAAATGGTTCGTGGTATTGCAACGTTACCTCACGGAACAGGTAAAACTGTTCGCGTTTTAGTATTGTGTACTCCTGATAAGGAAGAAGAAGCTAAAGCAGCAGGTGCAGACTACGTAGGTCTTGATGATTACATCAGCAAGATCGAAGGTGGTTGGACTGACGTTGACATCATTATTACTATGCCTAGTGTAATGGCAAAAGTGGGTAAATTGGGCCGTATTTTAGGTCCAAGAAACTTGATGCCTAACCCTAAAACAGGTACTGTAACTACGGAAGTAGGAAAAGCAGTAACTGATGTAAAAGGCGGTAAAATTGATTTCAAAGTCGACAAAACCGGTATTATCCACACTTCAGTTGGAAAAGTGTCATTCGAAGCAGACAAGATTTATGATAACGCGTTAGAGGTGTTGCAAACACTCTCTCGCCTTAAACCATCTGCGGCGAAAGGTACATACTTCAAAAGTATTCACATTTCATCGACTATGAGTCCTGGTATTCATATCGAGACTAAATCAGTAGCGGGTATTTAATCATGAGAAAAGAAGAAAAACAAGAAATTGTTCAAGCTTTGGCAGAGCAGATTAAATCCTACGGCAATTTTTATATTGCTGACACAGCTGATTTGTCTGTAGAGAAAGTGAGTAAAATCCGTCGCAAATGTTTCGAAAGCGGTATCGAGGTTCAAGTAGTGAAAAATACTTTGATCAAGAAAGCGTTATTAGAGGCAGGAGTAGATTCGGAAGAGATCTTTAGCGTATTGAAAGGAGCATCTACTATGATGTTCTCTGAGACTGGGAACGGTCCTGCGAAATTGATCAAGCAATTGCGTAAAGAAGGTGACAAGCCCCTATTAAAAGCGGCTTATATCCAAGAAACGGCTTTCGTTGGTGATTCTCAGCTAGATGCTTTGGTGAACCTAAAATCGAAAGACGAATTAATCGCAGACGTTATTGCTCTACTTCAATCTCCAGCGAAAAACGTTATTTCTGCTCTACAATCAGGCGGAAATACAGTTTCAGGATTGCTTAAAGCTTTAGAAAACAGAGGCTAACGAACCCTCTTGTAAACGTTCGTTAAAATTTTAATTAACAATATTCATTTAGTACATTCAAAAATTCAAAATAAAATGGCAGATTTAAAACAACTTGCTGAGCAACTAGTAAACTTAACTGTAAAAGAAGTTAAAGAACTAGCTGATATCTTAAAAGACGAGTATGGCATCGAACCAGCTGCTGCTGCAGTTGCTGTTGCTGCTGCTCCTGCTGAAGGTGCTGCTGCTGCAGAAGAAAAAACTTCTTTCGACGTAATCTTGAAAGAAGCTGGTGGTTCAAAACTAGCAGTAGTTAAATTGGTTAAAGATTTAGCTGGCCTAGGTTTGAAAGAAGCAAAAGACTTAGTTGATGGTGCACCTAAAGAATTGAAAACTGGTGTTTCTAAAGACGAAGCTGAAGCTTTGAAAAAACAACTAGAAGAAGCTGGAGCTGTAGTTGAGGTTAAGTAATCTCTCCTGCGTAAAGCACCTTTAAGGTATAGACTCTGATGGATTTTCTATCAGAGTCTTTCCCTGTTTATACTATTTAAGCCTCGATGTGGTGTTGTTGACTCATCGATTTTCAGGTTTTCAACAACAATGTTAGCGCAGTTTATTAAAACTAAAATCTTATTCCCTTGGCAAACAACAATATTCAAAAAGAAAGAGTGAATTTTGCTACAAGTAAGAAGGTTATCGATTATCCTGATTTCTTGGACGTGCAATTAGAATCTTTCAGGGAGTTTTTTCAGCTGGAAACTACTTCTGACGATCGCCATCAGGAAGGGCTTTATCAGGTTTTCGCCGAAAACTTCCCTATTTCTGATTCAAGAAACATTTTTGTGCTAGAGTTTTTGGACTATTTCATAGATCCACCACGTTACGACATTCGAGAGTGTATCGAGCGTGGCTTAACGTACAGTGTACCTCTAAAAGCAAAATTAAAGTTATCTTGTAACGACGAAGAGCACGAAGATTTCGAGACGATTGTACAGGATGTGTACTTAGGTACTATTCCTTACATGACACCAAAAGGTACTTTCGTAGTCAATGGTGCGGAACGGGTAATTGTATCCCAACTACACCGCTCACCTGGCGTATTCTTCGGTCAGAGTAGACACACAAATGGAACAAAACTTTATTCTGCTAGGGTAATTCCTTTTAAAGGATCTTGGATCGAATTTGCAACAGACGTAAACAACGTCATGTATGCTTACATCGATCGTAAGAAAAAATTCCCGGTTACCACTTTATTACGTGCTATCGGATTCGATTCGGATAAAGATATCCTAGAATTGTTCGACTTAGCTGATGAAGTTAAGGTAAGTAAATCGGGTCTTAAAAAATACGTTGGTCGTCGTTTGGCGGCAAGAGTATTGAAAAAATGGATAGAAGATTTCGTAGATGAGGATACAGGTGAAGTAGTATCTATCGATCGTAATGAAATCATCCTTGAGCGTGAAACCGTACTAGAAGAAGATCACATTGAAATGATCATCGATGCTGGCGTTAAGTCTATTATCTTAGCGAAAGACGATGAATCTAACAATGCAGATTATTCTATTATATATAACACATTACAAAAGGATACGTCTAACTCGGAAAAAGAAGCGGTGGAGCACATCTATCGCCAATTACGTAACGCCGAACCACCTGATGAGGAAACAGCTCGCGGTATTATCGATCGCTTGTTCTTCTCAGATAAGCGTTATGATTTGGGTGATGTAGGTCGTTACCGTATCAACCGTAAATTAGGCTTATCTACTGGATCAGAAACAAAAGTATTGACGCGCGAAGACATTATCGCGATTGTTAAATACTTGATCAATCTGATCAACTCAAAAGCAGAAGTCGATGATATCGATCACTTGTCCAATCGTCGTGTACGTACCGTTGGTGAGCAACTTTATGCCCAGTTTGGCGTAGGTCTTGCTCGTATGGCGCGTACCATCCGCGAACGTATGAACATTCGTGACAATGAGGTCTTTACACCTACGGATTTGATTAACGCACGTACTTTATCGTCTGTTATCAACTCCTTCTTCGGTACCAATCAGTTATCTCAGTTTATGGATCAAACCAATCCATTGGCCGAGATTACGCACAAGCGTCGTCTATCCGCGTTAGGTCCTGGTGGTCTATCTCGAGAGCGTGCTGGTTTCGAGGTTCGTGACGTTCACTACACGCACTACGGTCGCTTGTGTACTATCGAAACTCCAGAGGGGCCAAACATTGGTTTGATTTCATCACTTGCAGTACACGCGAAAATCAATAACCTTGGTTTTATCGAAACACCATACCGTAAGGTAGATGCTGGTAAAGTCGTGGTAGATCATCCTGTAGTATATTTATCTGCAGAAGATGAAGATGGCAAGACTATCGCGCAAGCGAATGCCATTTATGACGATAAAGGTAACTTCGAAGATGCCAAAGTAAAAGCAAGATATGAGGGTGATTTCCCGATTATTGAGCCGGAGAAATTGGATTACATGGACGTTGCGCCTAACCAGATTACGTCGATTGCAGCATCTTTGATTCCTTTCTTGGAGCATGATGATGCCAACCGTGCCTTGATGGGATCCAACATGCAACGCCAAGCGGTGCCATTGTTGCGTCCGCAAGCACCGATCGTAGGTACAGGATTAGAAGGCCGTGTGGCTTCTGACTCGCGCACCTTGATCAACGCAGAAGGAAACGGTGTCGTAGAATACGTGGATGCACAAGAGATTCATATCCGGTACGAGCGTACCGATGCTGATCGCTTAGTATCATTCGACGACGACGTCAAAACATATAAATTAATCAAGTTCAAGAAAACCAATCAGAATACGTGTATCAACTTGAAACCGATCGTTATCAAAGGCGAAAAGGTAGTAAAGGGACAAGTATTATGTGAGGGTTATGCCACAGAAGATGGCGAGTTGGCATTAGGCCGTAACTTAAAAGTAGCATTCATGCCTTGGCAAGGATACAACTTTGAGGATGCGATCGTAATTTCAGAGCGTGTGGTATCTCAGGATATCTTTACTTCTTTGCATATCGAAGAGTTTGAACTAGAAGTTCGTGATACCAAGCGTGGTGAAGAAGAATTGACTTCAGACATCCCGAACGTATCCGAAGAAGCGACAAAAGATCTAGACGAAAACGGAATTATCCGTATCGGTGCTGAAGTAGTGGAAGGCGATATCTTAATCGGTAAGATTACACCTAAAGGTGAATCAGATCCTTCACCAGAAGAGAAATTGCTTCGTGCAATCTTCGGTGATAAAGCCGGTGATGTGAAAGATGCTTCGTTGAAAACGCCACCATCTATCAAAGGTGTGGTAATCGACACGAAGTTGTTCTCTCGTGCCAAGAAAATGTCTAAAGACATTGAGAAAAAAGCATTGGAGAAATTGGATAATACGCACGAGAGAAACTTGCGCGTGTTGAAAGAGCGTTTGGTAGAGAAATTATTCACCGTAGTGAATGGTAAAACAAGCCAAGGTATCTACAACGTGTACAAAGAGCTATTGGTAGCAAAAGGTGCCAAATTCACGCAAAAAATCCTGACTGATTTAGATTATGCTAACCTAAATCCAGCTGGTTGGACGACAGATGAAGAGAAGAACGATGCGATCAAGATTGCATTGCACAACTACGGCATCAAGTTCAACGAAGAATTAGGCGCATTCAAACGCGACAAGTTTGCGGTATCTGTTGGTGATGAATTGCCATCTGGTATTGTTCAAATGGCTAAAGTTTACGTTGCTAAGAAACGTAAGTTGAAAGTCGGTGATAAAATGGCCGGACGCCACGGTAACAAAGGTATCGTTGCACGTATCGTACGTGATGAGGATATGCCTTTCTTGGCAGATGGAACACCGGTTGATATCGTGTTGAATCCATTAGGTGTACCTTCTCGTATGAACTTGGGTCAGATTTATGAAACTGTTCTTGGATGGGCAGGTCAGAAATTAGGTATGAAGTTCGCGACTCCAATCTTCGATGGTGCAGAAATGGGCCAAGTAGAAGAATGGGTACAAAAAGCAGATCTTCCTGCATCAGGTCGTACGTACTTGTACAACGGTCTTACAGGAGAGCGCTTTGACCAGCCAACAACAGTAGGTGTAATCTATATGTTGAAACTAGGTCACATGGTAGACGATAAGATGCACGCGCGTTCAATCGGACCATACTCATTGATCACACAACAACCATTGGGTGGTAAAGCCCAGTTTGGTGGTCAGCGTTTTGGTGAGATGGAGGTTTGGGCATTAGAAGCATTCGGTGCATCTAATATCCTACAAGAGATCTTAACCGTGAAATCCGATGATGTGATTGGCCGTGCGAAAACCTATGAGGCGATCGTAAAAGGTAACAACTTACCAACACCATCTGTACCAGAATCATTCAATGTATTGGTTCATGAGCTACGTGGTCTAGGTTTGGATATCACATTAGATTAATCAAGTAATTTTAGTTTGGGAGGTGCGAGCTTCCCAAACTTTATATACAGCTTTTAAGTTATACAACGTATGTCTTATAAAAAAGATAATAAAATCAAAAGTAACTTCACGTCGATTACGATTAGTTTAGCTTCTCCGGAAACTATCTTGGAGCGTTCTAGCGGTGAAGTAACTAAGCCGGAAACGATTAACTATCGTACCTACAAGCCGGAACGCGATGGATTATTCTGTGAGCGCATCTTCGGCCCGGTAAAGGATTATGAATGTCACTGTGGTAAGTACAAACGTATCCGTTACAAAGGTATCGTGTGTGACCGTTGTGGTGTAGAAGTAACAGAGAAAAAAGTACGTCGTGAGCGTATGGGCCACATCAACTTGGTGGTTCCTGTGGCACACATCTGGTACTTCCGCTCTTTGCCAAACAAAATCGGTTACTTACTAGGTCTTCCTACCAAGAAATTGGATATGATCATCTACTACGAGCGATATGTGGTTATTCAAGCCGGTATCAAAGAAGATGATGGTCTTTCGTACATGGATTTCTTAACGGAAGAAGAGTACCTAGATATCCTAGATACCTTACCGAAAGAAAACCAATATTTAGATGACAATGATCCACAAAAATTTGTGGCTAAAATGGGTGCTGACGCTTTAGAAGAATTACTAAAACGTCTGGATCTTGATCAGTTGTCTTACGATCTACGTCACCAAGCAGCAAACGAAACTTCACAACAACGTAAAAATGAGGCGTTGAAACGCCTTCACGTAGTAGAAGCTTTCCGTGGTGCTAACACGCGTATCGAAAATCGTCCAGAATGGATGATCGTGAAAATCGTACCAATTATTCCACCAGAGTTGCGCCCATTAGTGCCTTTGGATGGTGGTCGTTTCGCTACTTCCGATTTAAATGACTTGTACCGTCGTGTAATCATCCGTAATAACCGTTTAAAACGCCTTATCGAGATCAAAGCACCAGAGGTAATCTTGCGTAACGAGAAGCGTATGCTTCAAGAAGCGGTAGATTCCTTGTTCGATAACTCTCGTAAAGTAAATGCGGTAAAAACCGAAGGTAATCGTGCCTTGAAATCTCTTTCTGATATTTTGAAAGGTAAGCAAGGTCGTTTCCGTCAAAACTTACTAGGTAAACGTGTGGATTATTCAGCACGTTCGGTTATCGTCGTAGGTCCACACTTGAAATTACACGAATGTGGTCTTCCTAAAGACATGGCTGCGGAGCTTTACAAACCGTTTATCATTCGCAAGATGATCGAGCGTGGTATCGTGAAAACAGTAAAATCTGCGAAGAAAATTGTTGATCGCAAAGATCCTGTCGTTTGGGATATCTTGGAGAATGTATTGAAAGGTCACCCGGTATTATTAAACCGTGCACCTACGCTTCACCGTTTGGGTATCCAAGCATTCCAACCAACGTTGGTAGAAGGTAAAGCGATTCAATTACACCCATTAGTATGTACGGCTTTCAACGCCGATTTTGATGGTGACCAGATGGCAGTCCACTTACCACTAGGTAATGCGGCAATCTTGGAAGCCCAAATCTTGATGTTGGCAGCACACAATATCTTGAACCCTGCGAATGGTTCACCGGTAACGGTTCCTTCTCAGGATATGGTATTGGGTCTTTACTACATTACCAAAGGCCGTAAGACAGATGAAAACCGTCGTATGAAAGGAGAGGGAACAGTCTTCTATTCTCCAGAAGAGGTCATCATCGCGTTGAATGAGCAACAAGTTGACTTGCACTCTTTCATCAAAGTAAAAACACAGATTAAAACTAAAGAAGGTAACTTCGAACAACAAATCATTGAGACTACTGTTGGCCGTGTGATCTTTAACCAGATCGTACCAGAAGAAGTAGGTTATATCAACGATTTGTTGACCAAAAAATCTTTACGTAACGTCATTGGCGAGATCGTGAAGAATACAGGTATGGCGCGTGCAGCTAGATTCTTGGACGATATGAAAGAGTTAGGTTTCCAAACCGCTTTCAAAGGAGGTCTGTCATTTAACTTGCAGGATCTAAACATTCCAGCAGCTAAAACAGATTTGCTAGACCAAGCAACGAAAGAAGTGGAAGAAGTATTGGGTAACTACAATATGGGTTTCATTACGAACAACGAGCGTTACAACCAAATTATCGATATCTGGACACGTATCAACAACCGTTTAACGGCGCACGTTATGGATATCTTGTCTAATGACAACCAAGGATTCAACTCGGTATACATGATGTTGGATTCTGGAGCACGTGGTTCTAAAGAGCAGATTCGTCAGCTATGTGGTATGCGTGGTTTGATGGCTAAGCCACAGAAATCAGGTACATCTGGTGGTGAGATTATCGAAAACCCGATTTTGTCCAACTTCAAAGAAGGACTTTCGGTACTCGAGTACTTTATCTCTACCCACGGTGCGCGTAAAGGTTTGGCCGATACGGCTTTGAAAACGGCCGATGCGGGTTACTTGACACGTCGTTTGCATGATGTTGCGCAAGATATGATCGTTATCGATCAAGACTGTGGAACGTTGCGCGGTATCTACACGACGGCATTGAAAGACAACGATGATGTGATCGAGCCATTGTTCGATCGTATCTTGGGTCGTACGCCATTGAATGATGTACTACATCCGGAGACCAACGAATTAATCGTTGCTGCCAATGCAGATATCACCGAAGAAATTGCAGAGGTGATTGAAAATTCAGGTATTGAAGGTATCGAAATTCGTTCGGTATTGACTTGTGAAGCTAAACGTGGCGTATGTGCTTGTTGTTACGGTCGTAACTTGGCATCTGGTAAACGTGTTCAAAGAGGTGAGGCTGTTGGTGTAATTGCTGCACAGTCCATCGGTGAGCCGGGTACACAGTTGACACTTCGTACATTCCACGTGGGTGGTACTGCTTCCAACATTGCTTCTGACTCTGCAATCATTGCAAAGCATGAAGGTATTATTGAGTTTGAAAACTTACGTACCGTAGAGAAAGAAGGAGATGATGGTAAATTCGAAGTGGTATTAGGTCGTTCTGGAGAGATTAAAATCTTGAACGGAGAAAGACGTGTCGTATATCAACAAGTCATCCCTTACGGATCTAACTTATTCGTAAAAGAAGGAGATACCGTCGAAAAAGGCCAGAAATTGGTTGACTGGGATCCATATAATGCGGTAATTATCTCGGAGTTTGCTGGTAAAGTAGAGTTTGATGCGATCATCGAAGGGGTAACCTTCCGTGAAGAGTCAGATGATCAAACTGGTCACAAGGAGAAGGTAATTATCGAGACTCGTGATAAAACGAAGAACCCGACGATCAAGATCATGGATTTGAAGGGCGAAGTAATTCGTTCGTACAACATTCCAGTTGGTGCCCACGTTTCTGTATCTAACGGACAGAAAGTAAAAGATGGTGCGATCTTGGTTAAGATTCCTCGTTCTACAGGAAAAACCCGAGATATTACGGGTGGTCTACCTCGTGTAACGGAGTTATTCGAAGCGCGTAACCCATCTAACCCAGCTGTAGTAACAGAAATCGACGGTGTGGTAACATTAGGTGGTGTGAAACGTGGTAACCGCGAGGTTTCTATCGAATCACGTGACGGTCAGGTGAAGAAATATTTAGTACCATTGTCTAAACACATCTTGGTACAGGATAATGACTTTATTAAAGCAGGTATGCCACTTTCTGATGGACAGATCTCTCCTGGAGATATCTTATCAATCAAAGGCCCATCTGCAGTACAAGAGTACATCGTGAATGGTATCCAAGAGGTTTACCGTCTACAAGGTGTGAAGATCAATGATAAGCACTTTGAGACAATCGTTCACCAGATGATGCAGAAGGTAAATATTGAGGATCCAGGAGATACACGTTTCTTAGAAAAAGAAGCGGTAAGCAAATGGGACTTCATGGAAGAAAACGATTCTTTGTATGACAAAAAAGTCATCGTGGAAGCCGGTGATTCTAAAACCCTTCGCCCAGGTCAGATTGTAACTATGCGTAACCTACGTGAAGAGAACTCTGTCTTGAAACGTCAGGATATGAAATTGGTGGAAGTGCGCGATGCAATTCCAGCAACGTCTAGTCCTTTGTTGCAAGGTATTACGCGTGCATCTTTAGGTACCAAATCATTCATCTCAGCAGCTTCCTTCCAGGAAACTACTAAGGTGTTGAATGAGGCAGCTATCGCCGGTAAACGTGATAATTTGTTAGGATTGAAAGAAAACGTTATTGTGGGTCACTTAATCCCATCAGGTACCGGTTTACGTCAGTACAGCAATATTATCGTAGGCTCTCGCGAAGAGTACGATCAGCTATTAGCATCTAAAGAAGAAGATTAGTCTTCTTCTTTAGAAAATTGTAATTATAATTATTAAGGCCGTGCGAAGTCAATACGCACGGCCTTTTTTATGTGGTAATTTCGTATTGGTGGATATCTGTTAGATAAATCTTTTTTAGCGTTTCACCAACGTCATCAAAGTTTGTACACGAGCAACCAGCCATTGGTAACCGGCTTCACTATGATCCGGCTTCTGGAAGAGTTTAGAGCCCAAACCGACTGAGAATACGCCAGCTGCGAACCACTCATCGATACTTTCTTTGCTAACATCTACACCGCCAGTAGGCATAAAACGCAGATTTGGAAATAAGGGCTTAATCGCTTTTACGAATTTTGGACCTAGGATATCGCCTGGAAATAGCTTAACGAGTGATGCACCTAATGATTCGGCTACGGCAATCTCGGATGGCGTCATACAACCCGGAATCCAATAATGTCCTTTGGCTATGGTTTCGTGCGCAATCTCTGCGGATATAATAGGACTAACGATAAATTCTGCACCCAATGCCAGAAAGTTCTTCGCTTCTTGCGCGGTCTTAATCGTACCGATGCCCAGCGCCATATCTGGGAAATGTTCCTTTTTGTACGCCAACAAAGCCTCGAAATTGGCTTTGGCCTGCGGACCACGATTGACGAACTCAAAGACGCGAATGCCGCCCTGATAGCAGGCTTGCAATACCTCAAGACAGGTTTGCGGATCATCATTGTAATATACGGGAATGGCAGGATACTGTTGTATAAGAGAGAGTAGCTTATTCATTCTTTAAAGGCTAAAAGTTAAAATTTTCCGTTTCCAAAGTCTCCAGATACGAACAGTTTTTGGTAACCAGCGCCAGTGGCGATATCCACTACTTGCTGAGCTGGTGATTCTGCTATCAGTGCATGGATAAAGCCCGCCATAAAAGCATCGCCACTACCAATGCGATCTATCACATCATCGGTTTCGTAGATCGTGGATATGGTGTCTTCCGAGCGATTGTGATAAGTGCCATAGAACAGGTTGTGCTGTGGGTTATCAATAAATCGGAAGGTATTGGCTACGTGCTGAACCGACGGAAATAGCGCGAAAATCTCGGCGGCAGATTGCTTGGCTGCTTCGAAATAATCCGCCGTAGACGTTTGACGATCCAATGCATCATCTACGTACGTGCCCAACATCTTATTCGCTGCCCAGATATTTCCCATCACCACGTCGCAGTAAGCCACCAAATCAGGCATGATCTCGATGGGTTCTCGGCCATATTGCCAAAGTTTAGAGCGGTAGTTTAAATCGACTGATATGTTGATGTCTCGTTTTTTTGCTTCTTTTAATATGGGTTCGATTAGCTCTGCTATATTTTCATTCAAAGCAGGTGATAGTGCCGTCCAATGAAACCAATCGACTCCGTCAAATAACTGATTGAAGTTGATGTCTTCTAACGTGAGCTGGCTGAAGCTAGAATACCGTCGATCATAGATCACTTCGCCTTGGCTCAATCCATTTGCAGATAGCAAAATATACGAACCAATGCGATCGCCAAAGCTTAGGCTTTTGCCGGTATCTACTCCCAACGTTTGCAGTTGTTCTTGGATTTCTACGCTCAATTGATTTTCTGGGAACGCGCTACAATAGGCTGTCGCTGTGCCCATTTGTGCCAGTCCGCTGGCTACATTGGCTTCTGATCCTCCCGGAAATACCCGTAGCTGATTGCGATCTTTCTCAAAGAAACTAGCTCCAACAGCCTGCAAACGTAAGAGAATCTCTCCAAAACATAGTACTTTCTTCATTCGAATACAATTCAATTTTATTGGTTATACCTGCTCTTCGAATATACCTCTAAGTACGGATTCATGGAGCAAGGTAGACTAGCTATTTAGTTGTAGTCCTTCTAATGTACAGTTTCTTTTTTAAGAGAGACTAGTTTACCAACTAGAATTCCTCGCAAACGTTAGCGTAACTAATCCTTTCATGAGCCGACTAATTTTAATAATATTGAATTGTTATAAACGCTAAATAAACCACATGAGCATATTGGATAAGTTTTCCCTCGCGGGCAAAGTTATTGTCGTAACCGGTGCTACCGGAGTTCTCGGAAAGAGTTTTGTGGGCGCACTAGCAGAGGCAGGCGCCAAAGTTGCCATTGTTGGCCGAAATGAAGAACGCGCTATGGCGCGCTTGGCACTAGTCAATAGCTTGGGTGGAGAAGGAATGATGGTCGTAGCGGATGTGCTGAGCGAAACTTCCATGCAACAAGCCAAAGACGCCATTGTTGAAAAATGGGGAACCATTGATGGATTGATTAATGCTGCCGGTGGCAACATTCCAGGCGCTACGATTGGTCCAGATCAGGATATTTTCGAAGCGAATATCCAAGACACTTTGAAGGCCATTGAATTAAATCTCTTTGGTACCATCATTCCCACACATGTATTTGGGAAAGTGATGGCGGCGCAAGGGCGTGGTAGCATTATCAATATCGCCTCGCTATCTTCTAGCCAAGCGATCAGTCGTGTATTGGGATACACCGTCGCCAAAAATGGCGTAGTTGGTTTCACCAAATGGATGGCTTCCGAGTTGGCGCTTCGGTATGGCGATCAGCTCCGTGTCAATGCCATTGCTCCTGGTGTATTTCTAACCGAACAGAATAGGACTCTATTAACGAATCCGGACGGATCTTACACTGAGCGCGCACAAAAGTTTGTAAATGGTACGCCATTCTCACGATTGGGTGATCCCGAAGAACTGAATGGAACATTAGTATATCTATTGAGCGATGCGTCTGCCTTTGTGAACGGCGAGACCGTTTATGTAGATGGCGGCTTCAACGCTTGGTCTGGTGTATAATAAGAAAAATACGATGCAAAAATTAGAACAAACTTGGCGCTGGTACGGCCCACAAGATCCAGTAAGCTTGCAAGATGTAAAGCAGGCTGGCGCATCAGGTATCGTCACCGCATTACATCATATCGCGCACGGCGAGGTATGGCCGTTGGAAGATATAGAAGAACGTAAACGCATCATTGAGACGGCCGGACTGGTCTGGTCCGTCGTAGAAAGTGTGCCGGTGCACGAAGCCATCAAAACGAAGCGAGAAGATGCTGATCGATACATCGAAAACTATAGACAAACGCTACGCAATCTAGCGGCCTGCGACATCCGCGTCATCACGTACAACTTTATGCCCGTGTTAGATTGGACGCGTACCAAACTAGATTTGGAAATGCCCAACGGGGCGAAAGCCTTGTATTTCGATTGGGCTGATCTGGCTGCTTTCGACTTACATATCTTCCAGCGAGAGCAGGCAGAAAAGGATTATCCCAAAGCAGTAATTGCCGACGCGAAAAAAAGATTTGCCAATTTCAGTGCCGCCGATATCGAAGAATTGAAACGGGTAATCCTGATGGGAATTCCGAGCGAGAAAGACATCACCTTAGATGATCTACAGCGCAATCTGATCCTGTACAAGGAAATAGGACGTGCAGGTTTGTTAGATAATCTTTGCTGGTTTTTGCGTGAAATACAATCGGTTTGCGAGGAACATGGCATCAAGATGGCCATCCATCCGGATGATCCACCGTACCCCATATTAGGATTACCACGCATTGCTTCTAATTTGGAGGATTACGTGAAGATTATCGAAGGAGTAGACGCGCCTTTTAATGGCGTATGTTTCTGTACGGGATCATTGGGTGCTGGCGCGGAAAATGATGTGCCAGCGATTGCGAGAGCTATTAAACATCGTGTGCATTTCGCTCACTTCCGTAATGTAAAGAAGGATGCTGTCGGCAACTTTTATGAAGCTGATCATTTAAGCGGCGATGTCGATATGGCGCAGGTAGTGGATATCTTTATTGATGAAAATCAGACGCGAGCACAACCGATTCCGTTTCGTCCAGATCATGGGCATCAGATGTTAGATGATCTTCATAAAGTGACCAATCCGGGATATTCTGCTATCGGACGACTACGAGGTTTAGCAGAACTACGTGGATTGGAGGAAGGATTAATCTATTCCAAAACAGTGACAAATACCAGTAAATAAACCAAATACGAGGAATGGGGAGCAAAGTAAAAGGAAACTACAGATGGGTGATATGCGGATTGTTATTTTTTGCAACAACCATCAACTATTTGGACAGGCAGGTGCTGTCTCTAACCTGGAAGGACTTCATTGCTCCCGAATTTCATTGGACCAATAATGATTACGGAAATATAACGGCCTTATTTGCCATTTTCTATGCCATCAGCATGTTGCTGGCCGGGCGGTTCGTCGATTTGGTTGGTACGAAGAAAGGTTTTTTGTGGGCCATCGGTGTTTGGTCTATCGGCGCGATATTGCATGCATTTTGTGGTATTGCTACTTCGGGGATTACCGCAGGCGAATGGTTTGTTGGATTTGAAGGAGCCAAAGAAGCGATTAGCCATGTGCATGACTTTTCCCGTGTGGTCAATGTCAGTGTGGTCTTATTCATCTTTGCACGCTTCGTGTTGGCGGTAGGTGAGGCCGGCAACTTTCCGGCAGCCATCAAGACCGTAGCAGAATATTTTCCGAAGAAAGATCGGGCTTTGTCTACCAGTATCTTCAATGCAGGTACCACGGTTGGTGCTTTGGCTGCTCCACTAACCATTCCTTATATCGCCGAAGCATTAGGCTGGGAGATGGCTTTTATCATTATTGGTGCACTCGGTTTTGTGTGGATGGGTTTCTGGATATTTATGTACGAAAAACCCGAAACACATCCTCGCGTCACCGCCGAAGAACTCGCCTATATTCAACAAGATGAGATAACAGGTCTGCGTCCAGCTACCGCAGAAGTAGTTGTTGAACAACGCAAAGTAACCATTACAAAATGCTTGCAATATAGGCAAACTTGGGCTTTTGCCTTGGGTAAGTTCATGACAGATGGTGTGTGGTGGTTCTTATTATTCTGGATGCCAGCCTATCTCAGCTCCGTATATGGTATCAAGTCTTCAGATTTTACTGGCCAGATCGCGCTTTTTGTTTTGTATAGCATCACGATGTTGTCGATTATAGGAGGTTGGCTGCCCACGTATTTCGTCGATAAATATGGTTTAGATCCTTATGCAGGCCGTATGCGCGCCATGCTCATTTTTGCGTTTTTTCCTTTGGTGGTATTGTTAGCACAGCCATTGGGCGCGATTTCGTTTTGGTATCCTGTTTTATTGATTGGTATTGGTGCGGCCGCGCATCAGTCTTGGTCCGCTAATCTGTACTCCGTAGTAGGCGATATGTTTCCTAAGCGAGCCATTGCTACCGTTACGGGGATTGGCGGTTTAGCAGGTGGCGTTGGTGCTTTCCTGATCAATAAATGTTCGGGAATGCTGTTTGATTATGCAGAAAGGCATTGGAGTAAGATCAATGGAACATCGCTTCATGAGGCATTTCCGCAATTTGAAAACATAGAGACCGAAAAGATCTTATTAGAACAGCACGGGGTAGTCAATATCGAAGAGTTTTTAAACCAGCTTTCGTCTACAGGTGAGGTTGTTAGTAATGGGATAAATACCGGTTACCTGATCATCTTTTCGTTTTGCGGAGTGGCCTATTTGCTGGCATGGATGGTGATGAAAACCTTAGTGCCTAAGATGAAACCGGTCGAGTTGTAGTCGACTTGCGAAACACCAGCACAGGCTCCAGTTTTGTTGTCGTTACAGCGATTTGATGTCGATTTTTACCGTGGATGAGTTCCACTAGTCGTTCGATGCCCAGCTTTCCCATTTCCAGTGCAGGTTGTACCACGGTCGACAAAGCTGGATTTAAAGAATCCGCTGCTTCCGTGTTCGAAAAGCCTATCACGGCCACTTCTTCCGGTACGCGGATTCCCAAATCGGATAGGATTCCCAAAACACTAAGCGTGAGCATGTCGGTATTACCCAATATTCCGATTGGCTTTTGCACCATTGCGAGTTTAGCTTGCAGCATTTCGCGTAAGCTCTTTACCAAATCTTGTCTGGGCAGTTGGTAGTCGACCTCAATAAGATTGTTTTCTGTAAACGGAATCTGGTTGGCCAATAGCGCATTTTTGTATCCGGCGGTACGCTTTTGCGTAACGCCCAAATCTTTGCCATTCAGTACCAAAATATGATCCCGACCCATATCGATCAGGTGCTGGGTAGCATCAAAAGCACCACGTTCGTTATCGACGCCGATTTTGTGCGTTTCCAAATCAAAATCGATACGGTCAATTAATACAATAGGCACTTCTTGATGCACCTCCTGCAAGAACTCCACACTGGTATTCGCCGAAGGCGAAATCAAGATACCATCAATATTCTGACTCAAGAGCGACTGCAAAAGCTCCATCTCCGTATCGGCATCCTCGCGACTCTGCATGAAAATCAACTTATAATTGCTGCTATAAGCTGCCTGATGGGCGCCTTCTAAGATCTGCGCTTGAAATGGGTTGGCCAGATACGGAATAATAATCGCTACCGTATTCGTACGACCCGTCTTCAAGCTTTTACCAAACATGTTCGGACGGTAATGGTGCGCTGCTGCCAGCTCTTGCACTTTACGCTTCGTTTCTACACTGATTTCATGGCTATCATTGAGCGCTTTCGATACCGATGAGACCGATAATCCCAGCATCTTTGCCAACTCTTTTAACGTGATATTTCCCATGTTTTTTGCTTAGTAGAAATGCTATTTTGAGGCAGCAGATTAACGTAAATCTACCAGCTCAAAATCCTTGAATTGATTCTTTTGAAAGGTAAAAGTGCTTTGCGGAATTTTCTGATTCACGTACAAGGCAGTCACTGTATACGTATAGCTGGAACTCGCTTTGTCATACACTGTAATATCATGGATATGATTATTGCTGTTAATACGAATCTTGATCCTAGCATAGCTAGACGATTTATCCGTGGGCGTAAGTTGAATGGCTTTTAAAGACTGATTGCCCACGCGCTCATCGGCTAACGCCGTGTATGTATAGCCTGTACGGTAGAAGGTAAACAAGTTTTGCGGGCCGAGTGTCTCTGCACTGTTGTCCACTTCGCTCACTTGGATTTCCTTGTCTTCTGGAAGTATAGACCAAACCGCTTTGCCGTCGCTAATAATCTCCTGCGCGTTGAGTTTGATGCGGTATTTATTGCCCACTTTGTCCAATTTCAACGATCCGTTATCGTTGTATTGCTGTCCATCGGCCTGCGTAGCGGCGAAAGAAAAATCCACCAGCATGGTACGGTAGCTATCGTATTTTTTGGATACCTGATCCAAGGTTGTTTTAGCGGTAGATGCTTTCGTTTGTGCTTTTGCTGCCGCAATAGGTAGGCACAAAAGGGCTACAATCAGGATTCGTGTAATCGGTATAATCTTCATACTTGCTTTCTTATTTTAATGTCTCCAAATACTGTTCTAAGGAGTACTCATCTGGGTACAGCACTTCGCGCGCTTTACTGCCTTCAAATTGACCGACAATACCGGCAGCCTCCAGCTGATCAATGATCCGTCCAGCTCGATTGTAGCCTAGTTTTAGTTTGCGTTGGATCAACGATGTCGAGCCTTGTTGGTGCATCACAATCAGCCTTGCTGCATCTTCGAAAAGCACGTCTCGATCCGATAAGTCGAAGTCGGCCAAGCCACTACCTTCGCCATTTTCATCCACATATTCTGGTAGATAATGAGCCGAAGGATAACCGCGTTGTCCACCAATGAAATCCGATATCTGATCCACTTCCGGTGTATCCACAAAAGCACATTGAATCCGAATCAATTCGCTTCCAGTAGCCAATAGCATATCTCCACGACCGATCAGCTGATCCGCACCGCCCGAATCCAGAATCGTTCTGGAATCGACCTTAGACAACACACGAAACGCCAAACGCGCCGGGAAGTTGGCCTTGATCGTACCCGTGATGATATTCACCGAAGGCCGTTGTGTGGCGATCACCAAATGTATCCCCACGGCACGTGCCAATTGTGCTAATCGGGCTATCGGTGTTTCTACCTCTTTTCCAGCCGTCATCATCAAATCCGCAAACTCATCTACGATGAGTACAATGAATGGTAAGAATCGATGACCCTCCTCTGGGTTTAATCGTCGACCAACAAACTTCGCATTATACTCTTTCAAATTGCGGACGTGAGCATTTTTCAACAAGTCATAGCGTTGATCCATCTCGATACACAAAGAATTCAACGTATTGATCACCTTCTTGGTATCCGTGATGATCGCATCATCTTCGCCCGGAAGTTTCGCCAAGAAATGGCGTTCGATCTTTTTGAACAGCGACAGCTCTACCTTCTTTGGATCCACCAATACAAATTTTAGTTCGGCAGGATGCTTTTTGTACAGTAATGAAGTCAGAATCGCATTAATACCTACGGATTTACCCTGTCCGGTGGCACCAGCCACCAACAGGTGAGGCATTTTTGCTAAATCGGCAATATAGACTTCGTTCGAAATCGTTTTTCCCAATGCGATAGGTAGATCCATATCTGTTTTCTGGAATTTCTCGGTCGCAATGACCGATCGCATCGATACCATTTCGGGATTGCTGTTGGGCACTTCAATACCAATCGTTCCCTTTCCGGGCATTGGCGCAATAATACGGATACCCAATGCCGCCAAACTTAGCGCGATATCGTCTTCCAGATTTTTGATCCGCGAGATTCGCACTCCCGGTTTAGGGATGATTTCGTACAGCGTAACAGTCGGGCCGATTGTTGCCTTGATATGCTCAATCTCTATGCTATAGTTTCGTAGTGTATCTACAATCTTGTTTTTATTGGCTTCCAGCTCCTGCTGATTAATGGTAATCTTACCTGTACCGTATTCTTTCAATAAATCGAGTGGGGGATGTTGGTAGCCGGACAGATCCAATTTCGGGTCGTATTCTCCGAACTGCTTCACCAAATCACTCGCTTCCACCGCTTTTTCTTCTTTGACGGCTTCAACCGTGAGTGCCAATTCTTCCTCAGCCGTTTCTTCAATTTCTACGGACAAATCTGGTTCTACCGAAAGTGCCACCGCTCCGGTCTCTTCTACCGCCGGAATTGTTGGTTCTGGGGTATGTGTATCTACCACATCAAAAGAGATCGTGCCAGATTGTTCTTCCGATCGTAGTGTGTTTTTCTCCTTTGGCGCGCTTATTTCTGGTTCCCAAGTAGGATTTGCTTGTTGATGCTGCTCTAAGCTGTTCTTCGCTTCCGAATCATTTCTTGATTGTTGTACAATACGTTCGCGCGGAGTGGATCTATCTTCGCTGAAGCTATTGCTCACCGCAGGTCTGTCTAGCCGCTCATTGCTTTGATAATCGTCTGTCTCTTCTCCTTCTTCATATTCCCCTCCTTCGTCCGATCGTGCAGTTTGAAAAGAAATCTTCAGATCATAATTGTAGATCAGGATGAGCGCTGCTAGCAAGACAAAAATCAAAATACCGGCCACACCCGCAGTTCCAATCTGCAAAGTCAGGATCTGATTGGTCCAGTAGCCAAATTTTCCTTCCAGAATATGTGGCGTATCGGTAATGAAATCTTGTAGAAATCCCAACGTAAGAGAGATGAAAATGATCGCAATAAGCGAATACAAAATGGTTTTGCCAACGGGTAATAACGCACGAAGATACAGCAGTCGGTATCCGACTACGAATAAGACTAGAATAAATAAGAAAGACGCGACGCCAAACCATTCGAAGATAAACTGATTGGCTAATAGGGCACCAAACTTCCCAAGTTTATTCTCAATAACGGGTGTTTCTAGCGTCTCGTCTAGCACTTCTTCTGAAGAGCTAAATAGGGTGTCCCAGCCGCCATTGGTGATGTATATATAACTTTGATCTGCCTTCCAAGTGAAGAGGTAAGAAATAAAAGCTACGGCAAAAAGTCCAGACGTGATGAGTAAAAACAATCCCAGCACCTTCATTACCTTTTGCTGTCCTTCCGTAAAATCTATTTTACGAAAGGTACGCGTTGTCTTCTTTGGTTCGTACGAAGACGTTGTGCTTTTCGCGCGTCTTGCCCCACCAGTACCCGTACTCCCATTTTTGAATGAATTTCCTTTAGCCATGTAGACGACAGTTTATGCCTTTTACAAACTTACTAAAAATAGACAAAACTCCAGTTTTGGCAAGGAGCGAAGTTGTATATTGTAGCGACTATCTTTCTAGCTACGTTTGTTAAGGTATTAGTGCCAGAATATAGGCATTTCAAAAATGATTTATCATGAGAAAATTTTCTGCATTCATAGCCGCTGTTGCCTTGCTATTGGCATCGTGTAATAACAATGATCTGCTATCAGATCAATTAAGTAATGATGCTACTAATCAGATGGCTGTGTTAGCGATATTTAATGGTGTCCCCGACTCTGATCAGATGGAGGTGTTTTTGAATGGTGAACGACAAAATACCACTATTGAGATGTTGGGGTATGGCGACTTTATACGTCATCGAACGGTATATCCGGGTAGTAGAAGATTGACGTTGAATGTGCGCTACGGCAATCAAACACTATCTCCACCAGCAACAGATCTTAATTTGGGTGCTGGCAAAAATTATTCTTTGCTCCTTACTAACGGAAATCCTATACAATCCACATTGGTCGAAGATGATTTGCTTTTGCCAAGAAGTGGTCAATTTAAAGTGCGCTTTGTCAATACAAATCCAGATGGAGTAACGGTTTCTGTAGGTACAGCGAAGGATCGGGCGGGATTTTTTCGGGGATTGGCGGCTGGAAAGATTTCTACATTCATGACCTTTGATGTAGCGGATTACCCATTGCATTTTACGACAGATGGCAGCGCAAGTGCAAGTCATGCTTTTGAATTAAAACCTGCCAACCAAGGTGTGTATACGATTTGGTTGACAGGTTCTTTAGCGGAGAAAGATCGTAATGATCAGACTTCGCTATATACGGTGATTCAACACCCTTAATTAGTCTTTTACTACAATTAAGTAGTAGTTTTTCTTGCCCCTTTGGGCAATGATATACTGATCGTTGATCAAATGACCGCTCGATACTACGAGATCTACGTCGGATATTTTTTCGCGATTGAGCGACACGCCGCCGCCTTGTAGCATTTTGCGCGCCTCACCTTTAGAAGGAAATATTTGCGTATTCAACGCTAAGAAATCCAAAATAGGAATACTATTATTTAATGCTGTACGACTTAGATCGTATTGTGGCAATCCTTCGAATACCTCACGTACGTCTTCTTCACGTAAGGACGATAAGAAATCCAACGAACCATTGTTGAATAAGAAATCCGATGTCTTGATCGCCGTTTCATATGCCTGCTCGGAATGGGTGCGGATCGTGATATCCTGCGCCAAAGCTTTTTGTACAATACGCAAATGTGGCGCTTGATCGTGCTCCGCAATGATGCTATCAATTTCCTCTTTCGGCTTTAGCGTAAAGATTTTGATCCAGCTTTTCGCGTCATCATCGGTTGCGTTCAGCCAAAATTGATAGAATTTGTAAGGAGAGGTTTTCTTTGGGTCAAGCCATACCGCTCCAGACTCCGTTTTACCAAATTTCTGTCCGTCCGACTTCTTAATTAATTGCGTCGTCAGCGCATGAGCGCTTCCTTGATCTATACGACGAATCATCTCACTTCCGGTCACAATATTGCCCCACTGATCGGAGCCGCCCATCTGGATCTTACAATTGTGGTGTTTCCACAAATAATAGAAGTCGTATCCTTGGATAAGTTGATAGGTAAATTCAGTGAAGGAAAGCCCATTTTCGCCTTCTAATCGCTTCTTCACCGAATCTTTGGACATCATATAATTGACGGTAATTAACTTGCCGACATCCCGGATGAAATCCAAGAAGCTGAAATCCTTAAACCAGTCATAATTGTTGACCATTTGTGCATCTGTCTCTCCTTCTCCGAAAGACAGGAACTTCGAAAGCTGCGCCTTCAACCCATTCAGGTTGTGTTGCAAGGTGCTTTCATCCAGTAGATTGCGTTCTGCTGACTTGAACGAAGGATCACCAATCATACCTGTTGCGCCACCAACTAATGCGAAGGGCTTGTGCCCTGCAGACTGAAAGTGTATCAACGTCATGATCTGTGTGAGATGCCCTACGTGCAAAGAATCTCCTGTAGGATCGAAGCCAATATATCCAGCAACTCGCTCGCTGCTTAATACTTCTTCTGTACCGGGCATAATGTCCTGGAGCATGCCACGCCAACGCAATTCTTCTACAAAATTCATCTTTAAATGATTTGATTTTTAAGCGGTTATGTCGTTTTAGTGGGTCTTCGCCTGTGTTGCAATACCTCACTTACGCATAAGTAGCCAATTTGTTAACATTTATTCTAAGATTGCAAAGATAAAACTTAAAGCGTATCTTACTGTTATTATATTCGGTTTGATCAATCCATTCAGCAAGTGAACTTTCTTTCGCATTTCTATTTTGAACGTTATGCATCCGAGTCGGCGCGGGTGGTAGGCTGTCTCTTGCCAGATTTGCTAAAGAATGTAGACAAAGATTACGTCTTTCATCCCAATCGCTTTGAAGAGCAATTATTTGCGCATCCGCAATTGATCGAAATCTATCAAGGCTGGTATCGGCATGTGGAGGTCGATAAGATCTTTCATAGTAGCCCATTTTTTCTGGAGCACAACCATCAGCTCCGCAAAAAGCTAGATCCGATCTTAACCCACCTGCCCATACGTGCTTCTTTTATGGGGCATATCTCGTTAGAATTACTGCTGGATCATCTACTTATTGAGCATGAAATGGTCAATGTAAATCGATTGTATGAACATCTGGCTAATGTAAACCGACCGATATTGAAGAAGTTTTTGGGAATCATTGGTTTGGCGGATACTAGCAAATTTTTCCATTTCTACGATCAGTTTTTAGAGTGGAAATACATGCATGAGTACGCTGAGCTCAGGAGTTTGTCTGTGCCTTTATTCAATATTTCCAAGCGAATCTGGAGTTTTCAAGAAACAGAAGCTGATCGCTACGCACTAAGCGATGCGCTCGAACAATACACATCGGATTCGCTATCTGGTTTTCGCGACATTTTTCGTTATGTGCAAGATAAACTAGTCCTGTAGTAATATTCCTCCATCAATCACTTTGCAAATTTTCCGCTTTTTTTGCCTTAACGCTGTGCAACTACTCGTCTTTTCAAGTTAGTCGTTGGACGCAAATACAGAGATATACAAATATTTATGCCCATTTTTCTGGATTATTTTAGACATTTGTAAACGATCGGACATAGATATAGGTGATAATTCGAAGATTTGAAGAAAAAATTCGATTACCATGAGCATCTGATCTAAAAAAATAACTTCTATTAGCTGATAATCATTTCGACATGGGTAATAATAAGCTTTTCCGCAAGAAAAGTATAGATCAAATTCTGCTTGATTCAGAAAAGGGAGGCTCTGGTCTAGCGCGCGTACTAGGAGTTCGTGATTTGGTTTCTTTGGGAATAGCCGCTATTGTAGGAGCCGGGATCTTCAGTACGATCGGCTTGGCCAGTTACAATGGCGGACCTGCCATCTCTTTGCTATTTCTATTCGTTGCCTTTGCCTGTGTTTTTACGGCTTTATCTTATGCTCAGTTTGCCAGTGCTGTTCCCGTTTCTGGAAGCGCATACACGTATGCTTATGTTTCTTTTGGTGAATTATTCGCTTGGATCATTGGTTGGGCACTAGTGTTAGAATATGCCGTTTCCAACATGGTGGTGGCCATATCCTGGTCGCAATATTTTGTGTCGATGTTGGAAGGGTTTGGTATTCTAATGCCCAAATGGTTAACCATGGCTCCAGCATATGCCTTTGATGCACATGCCAAAATGCTGGCTGTCGGCGTAGATAACTTGGAGGGCATAGATCGTGCCGCACTACAAGCGTACGAAACGGCACCGCGCCTCGCCAATATTCCCATTATTTTTGATTTGCCTGCTGGCTTAGTCACGGTGTTCGTCACTTGGCTCGTATATATTGGTATCAAAGAGTCGCGCCGTGCCAGCAACTTTATGGTACTCGTCAAGATCGGTGTTATTCTAGCTGTTATTTTTGGTGGAATGTTTTTCGTGAAGCCAGAGAACTGGACGCCTTTTGCGCCCAACGGCATGGAAGGCGTTCTTAGCGGTGTAGCTGCAGTATTTTTCGCATTCATTGGTTTCGATTCTATTTCTACCACTGCCGAAGAAAGTAAAAATCCTCAACGCGATCTGCCACGCGCTATGATCTACTGTTTGTTGATCTGCGCGGTGTTGTACGTATGTATTACCTTGGTATTGACCGGCATGGTCAATTACAGTGCGTTGAATGTGAAAGATCCATTAGCATACGTGTTTTCGTATGTAGGTTTTGATCACATGGCGGGTGTCGTTTCGGTCACGTCCGTAATAGCTATTACCAGTGCACTTTTAGTATTTCAGCTGGCTCAGCCAAGAATCTGGATGACAATGAGTCGCGATGGATTGTTATGGAAGAAATTTGCCACAATTCATCCAAAATATAAAACACCTTCCTTTGCGACAATCATTACAGGTATAGTGGTTGGCGTACCAGCACTATTCTTCAAGATGGATTTCTTTGTGGATCTAACGAGCGTCGGGACTTTCTTTGCTTTTATCATGGTGTGTGGCGGTGTGCTCTACATGGATCATGCAGGATTGACGGCTAAAGCAAAATTTCGTGTTCCATATGTTAATGGTAAATACATTGTCGGTCTGAGTTTTATCGTCGGTTTGGTATTGGTGTATATCTATGGCGCCCCGCTGGCAGGAAAGCGTGATGCGGCGCTCAGTAATACCCTGTTGCACAATTCATTAATTATTATATTTTGGTTAGTGTGGTTAGTGATGAGTGTGATGAGTTTCAAGCACAATTTTTCGTTGCTTCCGGTTATTGGCATCCTTATCAATCTATACCTGATGAGTGAGTTGGGAGCCAGCAATTGGATCATCTTTGTGATCTGGTTATTGATCGGTTTGATTGTGTATTTTGCATATGGTTATAAAAATTCGAAATTAAATACCGAAAACCGATCATAAACGCAGCAAAAAATAACAAAACACTTACAAATTTTTCGTTAAAATCCCCGTTTTTAGCCACCGAAGCTGTGCTAACGTCAGTCTTGGTTAAAAATTGTTAAAGAGCTCAAAAAAATCTCCATGAGATCAACAAAATCTCAGTTTAAAGGTTATATTTGTATACAGGAAACATCCAATTAAAAAACTCTTTGTTGGCTACGACGCCAAACAAATGCAGAACAATAAATTAAATGAGAAAGCATCTTCAGTATATCAAGACTTGGCTTTATATCAGTGTAGTAGCACTGGTGATAGGAGTCAATACGTCTTATGCTACCGAAGCGCATAGCTTGTTTAAGCCGGATACGGCCTCTAGTGTTTCTCTGTCTACTAGTCACTTGGCCTCGATTGCATCACGCACTCGCAGAGATGGGGTATCAGCCGCTGAGTTAAATGATAAGACGATTACCAACGTCAAAGTTTTTTATAATCCTGTTGCGGAGCAAGTAGCTGTTTCATTCAAACTTTCTAAACTAAGTCATGTTTCTATCCGTGTGATGGATGCATTGGGTAATGAAGTAATGAGTTTGATGAATGGAGAATTAGATGGAGGCGTGCAAAGTTTGAACTTCGATACCAATAGCAAATTGCCAGCTGGTTTTTATTTCGTGCGTGTTACATCGGGTAGCGAAACTATCATTAAGAGGATTTCCATCCGCTAAATTTCATTTTAGCAACTCACCATTCCACTTTTTAATTTTAACTATTTGCACTAAGCAACTGTACGGAAACAGATTTGTGCTAGTGAACTATATAAAATATCTCGAATCCTCCCAAAAATTATGATATTTTTGTAGATGAAAAACTTGGGTTGTCAGGATACCCCTTCGGTGTATTTAAGAGCCACCTATATTGATAAAATTGTTTTATGAAAAGAGAATCGAAGAATAGCAAGCTTACACCGGATGACATAAAGAGGTATACAGGCCTATTTTGGAAGGTTATCGTCGGGTTTGTTCTTTTTGCGATACTGTTTATGGTCAGTGTACGTATCGGTGTATTTGGTCAGTTGCCATCTTTCGAAGATTTGGAAAATCCGAATAGCAACTTAGCCTCCGAAATTATCACCGATGATAATCGGGTTTTAGGTACCTATTATGTACACAATAGATCCAACGTGCGCTACAGTGAGTTATCTCCTGCATTAATACAAGCGTTGGTATCTACCGAAGATAAGCGTTTCTACAAACACTCCGGAATCGACTACTCTCGTACCATAAGCGTTATTTTTCATACACTAGCGGGCAACAAACAGGGTGGTAGTACAATTACCCAACAGCTGGCCTTGAATCTCTTCTCCGAAAGACGCGAGAAAAGTTTCTTAAAGCGTGTGATGCAAAAATTCCAAGAGTGGATTACTGCTGTTCGACTGGAGCGAAACTATACGAAAGACGAAATCATCATGATGTATTTCAATACGGTAGATTTTGGCGCATACAATACATTTGGAATCAAATCAGCCGCGCGTACGTACTTCAATACCACACCAGATCAACTAACGGCACCACAAGCGGCCTTGTTAGTTGGCATGCTGAAAGGTCCAGGAATCTATTCGCCAGTGCGCTATCCTGAAAATGCGCTCAACAGAAGAAATCTCGTCATGCATAATATGGTGGAGCAAGGATACCTTTCTCAGAACGATTACAATGATTTTAAACAAGATGGACTTGACTTGCAATTGCGCATTTCTAGTTACTCCGAAGGTATAGGTCCTTATTTCCGTGCGGTGCTCAAAGAGCAGATCCGTCAAGAATTCAAAAGGCTTGCTATTACCAAACCAGATGGTACACCATATGATCTAGACCGTGATGGATTACGCGTGTATACGCCGATCAACTTCCAAATGCAGCAACATGCTGAGGACGCGCAGAAGGAGTGGATGAGTAAGTTACAGAATGAGTTTAGCAAAGAATGGCGTCGCCGCGATGCTTTCTCTGGTGAAAATGCTAAAATACTTACCAGAGGAATGAAGCGTTCTGACCGTTATCGGATGCTAAAAGACGAAGGAATGTCGGAAAGCAATATTGCCAAAGAATTTGAGAAGCCAATACCGATGACCATCTTCAGTTGGGAAGGCAATATCGATACCGTGATGACTCCGCTGGATTCTATTCGTTATACGAAGTTAATTCTCCGTAATGCGATGATGTCTATGGAGCCCCAAACTGGGCACATCAAAGCGTGGGTAGGTGGTATTAATTTCGAACATTTCAAATACGATCAAGTGAAATTAGGTACAAGACAGGTTGGCTCTACGGCCAAGCCTTTTGTATATGCTTGCGCGATCGATAATGGATATACACCATGTAATACCATTCCCAATCACCAACAGAATATCGGCGGATGGAGTCCGCGCGGAGATATTCGTGGCGGAGATCCAATTACGTTGAAAAATGCGGTTAAGTTTTCGCAGAATCAGGCTTCGGCTTATTTAATCAATGAAATTGGTGCAGATAACGTAGCGTCATTCACCCGAAAAATGGGAATCACATCCGATATACCAAATAACCTTTCCATCGCTTTAGGCTCGTACGATGCCTCGATCTTTGATATGGTGGGTGCGTATGCTGCCTTTGTGAATCATGGAACTTGGGTAGAGCCGACCATGATCCTGCGTGTAGAAGACAAAAACGGAACGCCGATCTACGAGAAAGCACCAAAAGTAGTAAAGGCCATCAACAGCGAAACTGCTTATGCAATGGTAGACATCTTGAAAGGCGTTGTAGACGGTGGTACAGGGAGTAGATTGCGTTGGGATCCGGATTTTGGCGGACTAAAAAATCCGATTGGAGGAAAAACGGGTACCACAAATAATAACGCGGATGCTTGGTTTATGGGTATTACACCAGAATTAGTGACAGGCGTGTGGACTGGTGCCGAAGATCGAGGAATTAGCTTTAGCAGCACCGCGCTCGGACAAGGAGCGCGTTCTGCCATGCCAGTTTTTGGTAAATTCATGCGGAAAGTCTATGCAGATAAAGCATTAAATTATTCTCAGGAAGATTTTCCATTGCCTCCGGGCGGTATTAATCGTTTTGAGATAGATTGCTCCAGACATACCGAGTTCTTTGGTGTACCAGAAGAGACGCCACTGCAAGACGACCGATTAGGGTTTTAAAATAGAGGAGTGTTTACGTGTTTGATTATAAACAGGAATTAACGCGCATACCGCACAAACCGGGTGTTTATCAGTTTTTTGATAAAGAAGAGCAGCTGATCTATGTCGGCAAGGCCAAGGATTTGCGCAATCGGGTAGGATCCTATTTTAATAGTCCGCATCAGCTCAATGGCAAAACGCGCGTGCTGGTGCGCAAGATCAATCGTATTGCATTCACCATTGTAGATACGGAGATCGACGCTTGGCTGCTAGAGAATAGCCTCATCAAAAAGCATCAGCCACGCTATAACGTGATGCTCAAAGATGACAAAACTTACCCATGGATTGTCATCAAACACGAGCGTTTTCCACGTATTTACTGGACACGTCGATATATCAAAGATGGTTCACGCTATTATGGACCATATGCTTCGGTGGGCATGATGCATATCGTGCTAGATATGATTCGTGAATTATTTCCACTGCGTACCTGCAACCTCAATCTATCCGAAGAGAATATTCGAAAAGGCAAGTTCAAAGTGTGCTTAGAGTATCAAATCGGCAATTGTAAAGGTCCTTGTGAGGGTTACCAAGAAGAAGAATCTTATAATCAGAACCTAGCTAACATCAAAGATATTCTCAACGGCAAAATCAGCGTCGTAAATAATCGCCTAAAAGAACAAATGCAATCTGCGGTAGAGCAGATGGATTTTGAACAGGCGCATACTTTGAAGCTAAAGTTGGATAAACTTGGTAATTACCAGAGCAAATCTACGGTAGTAAGTTCTTCCATCACCAATGTGGATGTGTTTAGCATCGCTTCTGAGGATAGCTACGCGTTTGTCAACTTCCTGAAAATCGTAAACGGTGTAATTATTCAGACGCAGACTTTAGAAATGAAGAAACGACTGGATGAAAGTGATGAAGAATTACTTGCGTTGGCCATTCCGGAGATCAGATCGCGCTTCAAAAGTTTGTCGAGGGAGATTATTGTGCCGTTTGAATTGGATATCCAAGAAGATGAAAATATTCATTTTCATGTGCCCAAAATGGGAGATAAGCGGAAACTATTAGACTTGTCGCTCAAAAATGTGGCTTACTTCAAAAAGGAGCGCCTCAATCAGTACGAAAAGCTGAATCCCGAATTGAAGACCGAGCGCATCTTATCCCAGATGCAAAAGGATCTACGCATGAATGTGCTACCACAGCATATCGAATGTTTTGATAACTCCAATATTCAAGGAAATTATCCCGTATCCGCCATCGTGGTGTTCAAGGATGCGAAACCTTCGAAGAAAGATTACCGACACTTTAATGTGAAGACGGTCGTCGGACCAGATGATTTTGCCACGATGGAAGAAGCGGTTTTCCGCCGGTATCGCCGCCAATTAGACGAAGATCAACCGCTGCCGCAATTGATTATTATCGATGGTGGTAAAGGGCAATTAGGTGCCGCATTGAAGAGCTTGCGCTTGCTGGGAATCGAGAAAAAAGTTACCGTGATTGGTATTGCCAAGCGGCTCGAAGAATTGTATTATCCAGGTGATCAATTTCCATTGTATCTAGACAAAAAATCGGAAACGCTTCGCATTATTCAACATCTTCGGGATGAAGCCCACCGATTTGGAATTACTTTTCACCGCAATCAGCGTAGCCGCAAAACCTTCGTGTCGGAATTGGAACAGATTCCCGGAATCGGCAAGACGACGGTCGAAAAGCTACTCACGACGTTTAAGTCAGCCAAAAAAACACGGGAAGCCAGTGATGAACAGCTCGCAGAACTGTTGAACAAGAAACAGATTGCGGCATTTCGTGCCTATTTTGCCGAGGTGGAGTAGGGTTGTGGTGTCACTGGTTCACTATTAAGTCTTGAAATAGATAGCTTCGTCGTGCCTCCTCGCAAGGACGACGTGAAGGAAGCGAGATTCGAACAAGAACACGTCATGCGAACCTGAGGAACGAAGGTGCGGCAATCTCCGAGTTGCTTTTTTGTTATTTAAAAATTTAGATTGCTTCGTCGTGCCTCCTCGCAAGGACGACGTGAAGGAAGCGAGATTCGAACAAGAACACGTAATTGCGAACCTGAGGAACGAAGGTGCGGCAATCTAAGCTATTAACTCTTTCAACCTTATTAACTCTATCAACTCCTTGATTAACCCCTTCATAAACTCAACCTACAAAAAGCCAAGCTCCAATTTCGCTTCTTCCGACATCATGTCTCTGTTCCAAGGTGGATCGAATGTTAATTCGACGACCGCTTGATTGACTCCGTCAATATCCGCTACCTTACGTTGTACTTCATCCATAATCTCCCCAGCAACCGGACAACCAGGTGCCGTAAGCGTCATCACAATTTTTGCTGAACCATCTGCTTTCGTGATGATCTCGTATACCAAACCTAAGTCCACGATGTTCGCAGGCTTTAATTCTGGGTCATAAATTGTCTCTAGTACTTCACGGATGCGTGGCGCAATGCCGATAGCATCCATCACAATTATTTGATTCATATATATTCTTTTTTTGTCGACTATATGAACTGCATAAGCGGAGTTCATCGTTCAAATTTAGGTATTTCGGGCGCAAACTCGATCATACTCATGTTGTAATAAAGCCATAATACGCTTTTTACTGTGTACGATCTTAGTCTGCTCGGCCGCGCGATCAGTGATAATCTGATGAGCTGCTGTACTGTCACCTTCAAACCGATCTATCGCATGCACAATCGACGCCGCATCTGTCGGTTGAAAAACATAACCAGTTTCGCCTTCTTTCACGGCATCTGCAATGGCACCAATATCGCTCGCTATAATCGGTGTGTGCAACATCATGCCTTCGATAATCGTGAGTGGCGTACCGCCTTCGTAACACACAGAAGGCACGATGAGTGCTTTGCACTGCAACAGTTCTGTATATACAGCCTCTTTAGGTAATGCACCTATATAAGAGAAGTTTGGCGTCGCTTTTACGATTTCTTGTACCTGTTCCTCCAAAGGTCCAGATCCGACTATGCGTAGCATGTAGTCGGTATTTTTCAACGCTTCTAATAGCTCCAGTATCCCTTTCTCTGCTGATAATCGACCGACATAAAGATAGTGCGTCTGCCGTTCAGGTAATATATTTGGTGTCGCAACCTCGACAAAGTTCGGTTTCACGACTAGATTTTGAGCAGCGACATGGAGTGAGCTTTTTTCGAATAAATCCTTCGAAAAATCTGCCAAAATCAGAAAACGATCCACCATCTTCCACGTGCCCATTTTGCGGTGCAGCCAATAACTAATGGCCGTTAATGTTGTTTTTAGGAAAGAATGATCTAGCACGCGGTTTCGAATAGCTTTCCAAGGGAAAGCAGCATACACACTATCTGTAAACAACTTCCCTCGGTAGAACAATGTAGCCGAAGGACAAAGTAGGCGGAAATTGTGTAATGACATCACTACTGGAATACCGGCTTTTTTTGCGGTACGAATCAAAATGGGTCCGCATGCATACTGCGTATTGTGAAAATGGATGACATCTGGCCTGATGCGTCGTATAGCCGCGCGCAATTTTTTCGCTGCAAAAATATTCCACGGCGACCACAAAAATTGCCACAGACCTTTCCAACCTTTTTCATTCTGATAGGTAAGCGAAAAGACCTCATAATCGGTAGATTCCGACAATGCAGTCATCTCCTGATGGAAGACCACATCTTCTCCACCAAGATCCTGATAGTAGTTATGAACAAAGAGTACGCGCATGTATGAGATCCTCAAAAGTAGTTATTTTTGTATATTCGTCATATTTTCTTTCGCATGCTGACACAATCTACATATAGTACACACATCACCGAAGCCATTGAGCAAGCACAATTTCCGACAGATCCACCAAAACTGTACGACCCTATTCGTTATATTTTAGGTTTATCAGGTAAGCGTGTTCGTCCTTTACTGGTGATGTTGGGTGCAGACTTATTCGCTTTTGAAGACATGGAATCTACGATTCCGGCGGCTTTGGCAGTAGAATATTTTCATAATTTCTCGCTCATTCATGATGATATCATGGATGAAGCACCATTACGTCGCGGTGCAATGACGGTGCACAAGAAATGGAGTGAAAATGTGGCGATCCTTTCTGGTGATGCTCTACTGGTCAAAGCATACGAAGAGATCGCGCGATGTACACCGACCAAAATTCCAGCGTTGTTGAAGGTGTTTAATCGCATGGCATTAGAAGTGTGTGAAGGGCAGCAGAAGGATATGGATTTTGAAACACAAGATTTGGTAGCAGAGGATGACTATATCGCGATGATCCGCGCCAAGACGTCCGTACTGTTGGGTGGTGCTCTGCAAATGGGTGCAATTCTAGCCAATGCGCCTGCCGAAGAGCAAGAATTACTATTCCAATTTGGTGTGAACCTCGGTATCGCATTTCAATTGCAAGATGATATCTTGGATGTATACGGTAACCCAGAAAATTTTGGAAAACAAGTAGGAGGAGATATTTTGTGCGACAAGAAAACCATCTTACGTATACATCTCCAACAACTCGTAGATGCACAAGACGCGGTGGTTTTGGCCAGTTTGGTAAGCGAAGCGGATGCGGAGACTAAGGTGCAGACCACGAAGCAATTGTATGCCAAATACGACGTGCTTGCTATTGCCGAAAAGCTAAAAGAACGGTATTCCGAACTTGCATACGAAGCTTTAGAAAAGATCCCAGTAGCTGTTCAGCAAAAAGCAGCTTTACTGGATTTAGCACAGAATCTGATGGTTCGCACACGTTAATCCATTAGGATTACTGCGAATTATTGTCTAATTTGTATTAAAGGGTGCCGAAAGGTATCGATCGAACACGTATTTATGGAGCAAATAAAAGTAACAATATTTCAAGCGTACCTATTCTGGGAGAATGCCGAGAAGAATCTTCAAAATCTCTCGCTTCGCCTATCTGGATTGCGCGAGAAAACAGATTTGATTATTCTACCAGAAATGTTTAATACTGGTTTTACCATGAATGTGGCTGCTTGTGCTGAGACGATGTCTGGGCCGACCATGCATTGGATGTTTGATCTTTCTAAAAAGTTTGACTGCGTAGTTGCTGGTTCGTTAATTATTGAAGAAGAAGGACGTTATTATAACCGCTTTGTGTGGATGTCACCTGATGGCACTTTTGTGCATTACGATAAGCGGCATCTTTTCAGCATGGCCAAAGAAGACGAATACTTTACTGCGGGATCATCTCGCGTCGTACTCAATATAAAAGGTTGGCGCATCTGCCCGATGGTGTGTTATGATCTCCGCTTCCCTGTTTGGTCGCGCAATGAGAATGACGCGTACGATCTGTTGGTCTACACCGCCAATTGGCCAGACAAACGCTCGGCACACTGGCGCGCACTAATACCAGCAAGAGCGATAGAAAATCAATCGTATGTGATTGGTGTGAATCGGGTAGGGCACGATGGCAATGAAACATATTATTCTGGCGGATCGATGTGTATATCACCCGCTGGCGATGTGGTGTATTATAAACCAGAAGATGAGGATTTATATACCTTTACGCTCAATCCAAAAGATTTGGTAGAAACGCGGCAAAACCTGCCATTCTTGAAAGACCAAGACAAGTTCACGATTCTTTAATAGTAATTTTTGACCAGCTTAATCTGCGTATGGCCTTTCTAGGATAGCCGCGTGAATGACCGCTTGTCTGAGGTCGAAATGTGCTTGCTGCTTTTCAGGCAAAGCTTCCGCTACGGGCAATACCTCCATTTTTTTAGTGGCTTTTTGTTTCGCTTTTTGCGCGCGCAGACGAGTTACCTCGATAGGTATCTCATGTTCCAATACCATTTTTTCGGGGAGCTCTACAGGTTTACGCACAATTTTGGTCGGCTTTGGTCGGCCAAGTTGCCGATCATAGACTGGTTTTGGGGTTGGAGGTACAGGTACAGTGGTTTCCCGACGTTTCGCTGTAGTGGTACGCGGAGTTGCCACAACAGTCTTCGGATTAGTATTCTTCGGTAAATTTTGCTGGCGTTTTTTCGCCTTTTCCATTTCCTCCTGATAATTTTGGTAGATTTTGTAAATCAATCCACCGACAACAAGAAGTACAGGTATAATACTTTCCATCTATTTGATCTTTTTAGAATCCACATTATATAGCGCGCAATGGGCGTTATACAAAGAAGAAGACTGTTTCATTCGAATTATCCAATACAGGTGTGCAAGAACGAATCCTTTCTTAAATATACCGATTTTTTTTGAAAGAGCGCCCGTCGTTTAAAAAGTAAACCCCTGACTCGTCTGAGCCAAGGGTTCCGCTTTGTTTGTGTTTGTTGTATTTTTATTCGAAAATCTCGGGTTCAAATCCACTTCTGTTATTGACAAACTTACCCGTGTTGCGGAAATAAATCTCGTGGAAGCTCAGCGTGGTTTGATTATCTACTTTACGGAAAAACTTATCGGCACTCACATCTTCCAATGTTTTGAAGCCGCAGGCTTCCATAATCTCAACCGTTGCGCGTAAGGTATTTCGGTGAAATTGACCCACACGTACATATTTATCTTCCACATCAAGGCCTTTGTATAAATGTGGGCGCTGTGTGGCCACACCAACAGGGCAAACGTCTTCATTACATTTCAAGGCTTGAATACATCCCAAGGCAAACATCATTCCGCGCGCACTGTAACACGCATCAGCACCAAGTGCCATGGCTTTGAGAATGTCAAAACCTGTTACAATGCGGCTAGAAACAATCAGCTTGATGTGTTTTTTCAGACCGAAGCGGATCAACGTCGTGGTAATGAAGGCCAGCGCATCGTACAATGGCATACCCAAGTTGTCTGTAAACTCCAATGGTGCTGCACCTGTACCACCTTCCGAACCATCAATGGAGATGAAATCTGGAAATATTTGCGTGTGTTGCATGGCATGACAGATGTCAATGAATTCTTGCTTATCACCCACACAAAGCTTAAAACCCACCGGTTTTCCGTCGGATAAATCACGTAAATGTTGCACAAATTCGATCAAACCTTCTGCCGTAGAAAAGGCACTGTGCGCTGGAGGCGACATCACGTCTGTACCCGGTACGACATGTCGGATCGCAGCGACCTCTGGCGTGTTTTTTGCCGCTGGCAAAATACCGCCATGGCCTGGTTTTGCACCTTGCGAAAGTTTGATTTCAATCATCTTCACGTAAGGCTTTGTGGCTTTTTCTCGGAATAATTCGGGGCTAAACTTGCCCAAATCATCGCGACAACCAAAATATCCGGTACCGATTTGCCAAATCAAATCGCCACCATTAATATGGTATTGGCTGATTCCACCTTCACCAGTATTATGTGCAAAATTCTGTAAGGCTGCACCTTTATTGAGCGCAGTAATGGCAGTACGGCTCAATGCACCGTAGCTCATCGCCGAAATATTGTACACACTAAGGCTATACGGCTGCTTGCATTGAAAGTTACCGACCATAGTACGTAAGTCGTGGTTTTCAATATGCACCGGAAATACCGAATGCGCCGCCCACTCGTTGCCGATAGCTTGCGGATCGGTCTGCATTCCGAATGCTACCGTTTCGCGTTGGTTTTTAGCACGCTGGTATACGATAGAACGCTGACGTCTGTTGAATGGACGACCGTCGGTATCCGATTCCCAGAAATACTGACGAAGTTCTGGACGAATCGATTCAAAAATATACCGAAAATAGCCCACCAAAGGATAGTTTCTTAAAATGGCATGCCCACTCTGAAAGCTGTGGTACAAGGCAATAATTAATAACGGAACCGGTATGATTAACAGCCAAAACCAGCTTTGGGTGAAAATAAGGCCGAACGATATGATAATCAAGTTAATGACGATGATCGTTCCAAGGATCAGATTTCTAACACGCATAATACGTATATATTAAGTTTAATATCTCTTCACAATATTACTAGTAGACCAATCATCGCAAAAATGTAGCCATGCAATACTACAAAATTTGTTTCTCTCCTCGATGTGGATAGATGATGCAAATCGTACTGCAAAATTAGGAAGATCAAAGAGTATATAGAAGAAATATATGCTCCGTAAAAAGATTTACCTATTTGGTAAAAAACAGATTTTAAATCTCGCTTTTTTTAATGAATTGTGATATTAATTGGTAAATCGTTTGCCAATCTGGCTCTTGCTTGAGATAGTCCAAATGCTTTTCCATGGTCTGCTCGTCATTTCTGCGTGCTGGACCGGTTTGTACTTCTTGAGGAAGTCGGTTTTGCACCTTATGCGCCGTCTCCAATATGATCGGTCGAATCAGATTGACCGAGAGATTTTGAGCCTTTAAGATGTCAAAAGCAATGTGATACATCGCGTTAGAAAAGTTGTTTGCAAACACGGCTGCCAAATGCAAAGCTAAGCGCTGCGCGGTATTTCCCTCAAACGAAAGGGGCGCTATGACATGCATTTCCTGTAATAAGAAATCGGTAACTTCTTTGGTGTTGCCCTCGATAGCAAAAGGAATACGAGTAAGATCTGTGGGCACGTCTCTAGAAAGACTTTGCGGAGGATAGATCACGCCGTGTCTTTCCCATTGGTCCAATACATCCAATGGTGTTGCGCCCGAACAATGCACTACGATACCTTGCCAAGAGGTAGGCAATTGTTGTGCGATTTCCGGAAGCACTTGATCGCGAATGGCTAATATATATAGATCGGCATTTGCACGCACATCTCGCAGCGAATCTGTCGCGTCTGCTTGCAATCTGTCAGCCAATTGCTGCGCGTGATCCGCCTTACGACTATATACTTGTACGATACGATGACCGGCCTGTTGCAGTCCTGCGCCTAGATGATGCGCTACATTTCCGCTTCCGATCAGTACGATATCCATTGCTATGCAGTTCGCGGCGTCCGGTTATCTCTCCAACGCCTGTAGATCGCCATCAAGAAACCAATCGTCATCACAATAGTACCACACCAGAAGAAATTGATGTATGGGAATTTGATCGCTTTGAAAACCACCCATTTTTTCTCTGGCAATGGCTTCTGGTACACCATCAGTTCCAGTTTATCGGCTTGCGGCTTAATGTTGGAGAATCGGAATCTTAGACCTTGTTCTTCCACATCTTTGTGAAAATCAAACACATTTCCATCTTTAATCAGAAACAAAGGTTCCGCATGAAAATCTTTGCCGTCTGCCGCTACGACACGGATCTTTAAGCCGAAGATGATGTCGTCTTCTCCTTTTGGAATGTTTTCAATTTTTGCATCCCGATTAATGTTTTCTATGATAAAAAAACCATTGCGGTAGCGCAAAGTATCACCGAGATTTACTTCATATGTCGCAGGCTCGTCGTAGTCTTCGAATCCAGATTTCTGACTATCGTTCGCTTTTGGATCGTTGTTATGACTATCAGAAGCTGCTGCGGTAATCAACGTATAAATATCGTGCGTGACATAGTGTTTCGTAGAAGGTGTGCCGATCAATCCACCCATTTGCGGATTGTTTTGTGCAAATGGTGTCAATACAAATTCCTCCTTCACTTTTCCCGTTTCCTCGTCGATGTTTTCGTATTTGATCTTATAAAACACATTCGGCATGGCTACGCTATCACCAATGTACGTCAGGCGGTAATCGCCCATCTGCACCGGTTCACCTTCCGTAAGGAATAGATTCTCGCCCGGTTTTTCGACTTGATCGAAGCCCGCTACAGCGATATAACCGCTGCTGTTCTGAGAAATCACTTCGCTCGTTGCGGCAGCAACTAAAGCACCAATCAGTAATAAGCCAAAGCCAATATGAGATACGGCTGAACCAGCAAGACGCCATTTGCCCTTAAATGCGTCCGTCAATATTCTGCCGTTGGCTATGATGCAGAAGACTGCACCAAAGGTGATCAAAATATACATGATGTTGGTGTATACCTTGGTCACATACACCACACCCGCCGATATGATTAAGGTTGCCGCTAAAAAGATTAGAATCGAAGTCCAAAATTTCTTCGCATCGCTGCGTTTATATTTCAGGAATTGCGTAAAGCCCGTCACCAACATCACGACTACCGCAAACGCGCCCTGCCATTTGTTGTAGTGGGGAATAGGATCAATTGGAGGCGCTACTTTCGTGCCGAAGATGGCATTAAATACGGGAATTGAAGTGGTCGCAATAATCTGAATACACGCAACCGTCAAGATTAAAGCGCCAATAAATAGCCAGAATTCCCGAGAATAGATATCTTCTTCTTTTTGTGTGCTAGGAAGTTCTTTACGACGCCACACCAATAGGCCTACCATCACTAGGAAGAAAATAGCGTTGAATATGATCAATTGACCAGACATCCCCAGACTGGTGAAGGAGTGTACTGATGTTTCGCCCAAAACGCCACTACGCGTCAAATAAGATGCGTAGATCACTAGCACGAAACTAATTAGCGCCAGAAATGTTGCCGTAAAATAAGCGTGGCCAGAATTCTTATACGCGACCATCACATGCACCGCTGCGATGAGCGTGAACCATGGGATAATCGACACATTTTCTACTGGATCCCAAGCCCAAAAGCCACCAAAATTTAAGGCTTCATACGCCCAAAAAGAACCCATGATAATGCCGGCACCTAAGATCATAACAGCAAAAAGTGCCCACGGTAATCCCGGTGAAATCCAATCTTTATAACGACGTTGCCACAATCCTGCTCCCGCAAATGCGAATGGAACGATCATCGAAGCAAAACCTAAAAATAGAGTAGGCGGATGAATTACCATCCAATAATTTTGTAAAAGTGGATTCAGTCCGCGCCCATCAGAAATCATGGATAGATAATTCGGATCGCTCAAGATTGGCCAGTTCATGGCATCGCGTAATAGAATAAATGGTGAGCTACCAACGCGTGTACCAAATACTTCGACACCAATCAGCATAGAAGCTAAGAACGTCTGACAAAGCATCACAAAGGTCATCACCGGACTTTCCCAAGATTTGGCGGTCGCTACCAGAATTGTACTCAAGACACATTGCCAAAACATCCACAACCAAAAACTACCTTCTTGACCTTCCCAGAAAGAAGAGATGATATAATGTGTAGGTAGAGATTTGGATGAATGCGCGTAGGCGTAATGGTATTCGAATAAGTGATTGTAGATGATGTAAAACAGGATGGACCCGATCGTGATCACAGAGATTGTGTTGATCCAGAATGCACCTCTGGCAATGATTTTCCACGCTGTATCGTTCGGCTCTTTGCTCGAAAAGAAGTACGAAATACAAGAAAGCAATGCGGCGCCAAAAGATAAAATAACGAAAAATTGACCGATCTGGCCGGGTAACGAGTTTTCGCCTATAAAGTTGATATCCATATCGGAGATTGGGATGTAGAGGAGTTTATTTTACAATAGCTGTATTGAAGGCGGAAGATGTCTCAATGACTTCCATCTGATCTTGATTGTATTTCGACGGGCATTTCATCAGGATCTTGGATGCATGAAATACATTGCCATCCATCTTTCCTGTCAAAACTATTTGCTCAGAGCGTTCAATATCCTGCGGTTTAGCCCCGTTGAAAACCACCATGCATTCGGTGCTATCATTGTCATACATGTGAAAAGAGAAATGATTGGCATCTTTCACCGGGTCATAATCCAAAGATTTCTCCTTATTCAAAACACCAACTACATATAGCTCCGTTTGCTTTTCTTTGGCCTCACTAAACGTAGAATAGGTGCTGGAATCGGTGTAGATCACCAAAATCATCGCAATCGCTACAGCAATGATGACCATTAATAAAATAGAACTCTTTTTCATATTATGCTCTTTTCGAATTGCAAAATTACGAATTAAGCAGGGAAGGAATGAATTTTACAATTTTCGTTAATTATTTAGAAATATTCTAAAGAGATCTGACCGCTTTAATAACCATTAGGAGATGGTTGCTGGTAAATTGCTATGTGTGTGTAACCAAATTATCACGTATCCTAGATGGCAGATTGTTCTGTGGAAATAGATTTTACGTTAACAAATCTAGCGACAAGCATAGCAGCAACCGTATCTCCCGTTGCGTTGAGAATAGTAGCTAATGGATCTACTAATGCACCAATGATCAATACAGCCGGTACAGCTTCGTTCGGGATATTGTAGATAGAAATCATCAACAGTTCACCGATGAAACCACCATTTGGAATGCCACCAGCTACCATGCTCACCAAAAGGGTAATGCCGACGGCAAGCACTAAAGGTTCTAATTCAAAGAAATTCCAACCTAGAATCGCAAAGGCGACGTATATTTTCAAGATGGAGGAAATAGCGGAGCCATTTTTATAGAGCGTGTTTCCCAGAGGAATGACCACATTAGCAACAGCATCCGGAATGCCCATTCGTTTCGCGGCTGCAATATTAGAAGGCATCGTCGCCAAGCTGCTACAGGTACTGATTGCTGTCAGGCTGGGCGTAATATTATGACGCCAATACGTGCCAATTCCTGAAAATCCGCGTGCAACATAGGCATACAAGCTGAAAAATAGGATAAAGTACAGTAAGCCAAAGAGATAATAAAAGGCCATCGGTTTAGCATAAAATCCGAAAAGCTCAGGGCCAAATGTTTTGACCTGATAGGCGAAATAAGCTCCTAAGCCAAGTGGTCCTGCTTTCATAATGAGGGCGAGCAATTGCTGCATCACTTCGTTTCCAGAGGCTAAAAAAGCAAGAAAGGCATCCGCAGCTTTACCAGTCCTGCGTACAGCAATACCCAACAACACCGAAAATAGGACAAACGCCAATATGTTTTGCCGCGACAAAAGCTCTTGAAATTCGCTTACGCTCAGAAATCGGACGATCCGATCTCCCCAGGATTCGTTTGTTGCGCCGGTGTTGAGTAAAGATTGTGTCGCATCCGCATCGGCTACGGCGGTTACTGGCACGAGCCAAAGACCAGTAATCGTTGCTATAGATGCGATACAGATGGTTGCCACAAAAACAGCTGCCATCACCACGACAATCTTCACCAAATGACCACCATCTTGGATCGTGCCAATTGATGCGGTGATCGCGAAAAAAAGCAATGGGATGACCGCAACGAAAAGTAGATTCAGAAAAATATCGCCAATTGGCTTCAAATACGTCACAAAATCTGGCGCAAATACCCCGATCAGACTGCCAAGCGCGATCCCGATGAGCAGCAATATGATCGATTGATAATTTTTTAAAATGTGGCGCATGCTTCTAAGTTACTGCTTTTTCGGACAAGATGTATACCGATCGGGAATGCCGGATATAATCGTATTTTTGACGCATGGATAATACACATTTTGTAGTGACGGCTGATGGCTCTCGCACCTTGTATCAACCCGAGGTGGGTGAACATTATCATTCCAAACACGGCGCGCACCAAGAAAGTAAACATGTATTCTTGGGGCAAGGCCTGCAACATTATCTAGCGGGGAATCCCACGGATACGGAAGTGAATATTCTAGAAGTTGGTTTTGGAACAGGACTGAATTTCTTGTTGACGGCTGATTACGCTACTACAGAACACCTAAATCTGTATTACTGCGGTGTAGAAGCGTACCCGTTGAGTACAGAAGTGATTAGCCAAACAGGTTATGAGGCGTATACAGAGCCGGCATTGTGGGAAAGATTCCTGAATAATTACGGAAATGCGCTAAAGCATGAATGCGAAGTGAATGTTGCCGTTACATTAGCGATTGCGCACCAGAAGATTCTGGATTTCGCACCAACAAAACGTTTTCACGTGGTGTATTTTGATGCATTTGCCGCGATTCATCAACCAGAGATGTGGACCGATGAGGTATTGAGTCATGTAGCCAACCTGCTCGTGACTGGTGGTGTATTTGTCACTTACGCAATAACTGGAAATTTGAAAAGAAGTATGAATGCATTGGGCTTCTCCATAGAGAAGGCGCCAGGAGCGCCGGGCAAAAGAGAGATGCTCCGTGCTACCAAGTTATAAAAAATAAGAAAGCCACCGACCGGTGGCTTTCTTATGTCATTTAGTGAGCTTCTGTCCCGTCAGCACCATGAGCATGTCCGTGAGACAACTCTTCTTCGGTAGCTGGGCGTACACTCAAAATCTCGATGTCGAAATTTAATTTCTTTCCTGCCATCGGATGGTTTAGATCGGCAACAACTGCTTCTGGAGTAATTTCTACCACGACAGCACGAAACTGGTTTCCTTCGTTGTCCTGTAAGGGCAATACTTCACCTACAGGAGGTAAACCCATTTCACCAAACATATCTGCTGGTAATTGTGCGATAGCTTTATCATCACGCTCACCATATGCGTCTACTGCATTTAGCTCAAAAGAAGTCTTATCTCCAGCGTCTAAGCCAGTGATGTTTTCCTCAAATTTAGGAAGCATCATGCCTACGCCATGTAAAAATGTCAAAGGATTTTCTGAAGAAGTTTGTTCTACGAACGTTTTCTCACCGTTTTCTTCCACGGTATGGAGTGTGTAGTTCAACGTAACCACGTTGTTGTTTTCTACTGCCATTTTTTTTGTTTTAGGAGGAGCTTGAATACTCCCCGTTACTGATTTATTAATTCTAATATTGATTGCACAGAGTCTTGCGGAAGACTACATGTGCGATGTCGACAAAGGTATGCTTTTGATTCCAAACCCTGTCTATTAGACAACAACGGAAGTGTACTTTTTGTTCCCCCGAGTGTCAATTTGTTGGCAATATAGTGTTGATCCAACTCTTTGCGCCAGTCTGCAGCATCTTTTCCGGTGAGCGCAATTTCATTGGTACCATAGACCAATTCTGTGAGTTGAATCGCCCAATTGGAATAAGCCGATCCGTACCTTTTTATAGAAGGAAATACATTGGCAAATAATTCCTCTGCGATCTCCGTCCATGCTTGCTTATCGTACAGTAAGCCGAGTTTGAAGAGCTGACGCACCATCGTAGAAGCCGAAGCGGGAATCACGTTGTCCATAATTTCGCTCTTGCGCGCAATCAACTTTTCGCTGCTGGAGCTGGTGTAGTAGAATGTCTGCGCGGCTGGATCATAGAAAAGCTGAATGGCCTGCTCGGTAAGCGTTCGCGCAAAATCTAGCCATTGCTCATCGAAAGTGGCTTCGTACAAGCTGCTCAGACCTTCTATGGTAAACGCATAATCATCGAGAAAACCGCCGATTTCTCGGTTGTCATCAGCCGGTTGATGTAATAAGCTGCCGTCGGAAGCAAAACCATGCTGGCGAATAAATTCCGCGATATCGATTGCTTGCTGTAAGTATTCCGGTTTGTCGAATACGCGGTACGCATCTACAAAACCTTTCATTAAAAGGGCGTTCCAAGTGACGATCTGTTTATTGTCTAAAGCAGGTCTTACCCGATTTTCCCGATAGGAGTATAGCTTGTGCTTTATTTCTTGAAGATAGTCATGCCACTCTTCTTCACTAAAACCGGCTTCCTGAATCAATGCTTCCTCATCCTGATTTACATAGAGTACATTGGTAGCTTCTTCGTGCCAATTGCCTTTTGCGGTGATGTGATAATAATGGCGGAATAGATCCGCGTCTTCGCCAAGCAGATCGAATTCCTCGTGATTAAAGGTGTAATATTTTCCCTCAATGCCCTCGCTATCGGCATCCAATGCGCTATAAAATCCGCCATTTGGTGCTTTCATCTCGCGAATCAACCAAGCAATGGTTTCTTCGACGGTTCTTTTATACAATAAAGAGGGACGATGTTGGTAGGCTTCGCTATATAATCCGATCAATTGCGCATTGTCGTACAGCATTTTTTCAAAGTGTGGGACATGCCAACGCCCATCCACCGAATAACGCGCAAATCCGCCACCTACATGATCGTAAATGCCACCATTGGCCATCTTCTCTAGCGAAAAATGCACATGCTCCAATAATTCAGGATCTTTAGAGAGTGCGCCAAAGCGCAGAAAGAATAACCAATTGTTTGGGAGTGGGAATTTTGGAGCACGATCGTATCCGCCATCTTTATAATCAAAGGTGGCTTTCCACGGTCGTACGATATCTTGCAAATCGTCCAGCGCGTATTTTTCTGGAATGGCAGTAATGGGCAATTGCTCTGCCTGATGTATTCCTGCCGTCAGTTTCTCCGCGTATTCGATGGCTACCTCGGGCGTTTCTTCCCACATTTTGGCAATCTGCAGCAAGGTGTTTTGCCAATCTTGTGGTTTGAAATACGTGCCGCCATAGATGGGGCGCCCATCGGGTAAGCAAACAGCGTGCAGCGGCCAGCCGCCGGCATTGGTCATCAACTGCACCGCAATCATATAAATCTGATCAATATCCGGCCGTTCTTCGCGATCTACTTTGATCGGCACAAAGAATTTATTCATCGTCTGTGCGATAGCCTCATTCTCGAAGCTCTGTTTCTCCATCACATGACACCAGTGGCAGGCAGAATAACCTATACTCACGATCAAAAGTTTATTTTCTGCTTTAGCTTTCTCTAATGCTTCGGCAGACCAAGAATGCCAATCGACTGGATTATGTGCATGTTGGCGAAGGTAAGGGGAGCGTTCGTTTGCTAATTTGTTGGCCATGATTGTGATGGATGATTACGATTATTCAAAAACGTGTTTTAGCGTTGCGGTCTCTCCAGAAAGCTGTGAAAAGGTCATGTTATTCGGAAATTCCAGATAGGCAGCATTAGCTGTCTTGAGTTCCGCGTATTCGTCCGTCAAATAGTTTACGAGGGCTGAAAGCCCAGGGTTATGTCCGAACACGATTAGCGTAGATATATGATCTGGCACTTCGTTAATGACTTTTAAGATATCTAGATGATGTGCTTCATAGATCTGTACAGCCTGCTGGATCTGATCTGTAGAATGATCAAATACGTTGCACATCAGTTCTGCTGTTTGAATAGCCCGATTTGCCGAGGAGGAAATGATCAATGTATGGGCATCAAAAGTGGTGTTTTCTACGATCTCGCGGGCAATGCGCGCTGCGTCCTGACGCCCTCTCTCTACCAAATTGCGGTCGAAATCGCGTTTCGAAAAATTGGGATCCTCAGCTTTTCCGTGGCGAATGATGTACAATCTTTTCATGTGGAATTAGGTTTTATTTGAACGTGGCAATGAATTCTGAAATATCAGCAGCTGCGACATTTTCTTTTCCTAAAACTCTCACAAAAGCCGTTCCGACGATTGCGCCATTGGCATAGTTTGTTGCTTTTTGATGGGTTTCTCTATTAGAGATGCCAAATCCAATCACGATTGGAGAGGATAGCCCCATATTTTTGATACGTGAAAAATAAGCCTCTGATCGATCTTCAACCTGTAATTCTTTGCCTGTGGTCGCATTAGAACTCAATAAATAGATGAAGCTCGTGCTTAGTGCATCGATTCTACGAATCCGTTCATCCGAAGTTTGTGGCGTGACCAAGAATACATTGCTGACTCCGTATTTTTCAAAAATCGGCTGGTACATTTCCTCGTATTCATACAATGGAAGATCTGGAATAATCGCCCCATCTACGCCGACCGCTTGACAATCCTCACAAAACTTTTCGACTCCGTACTGTAGTATCGTATTAAAATAACCCATCAAGAAGACGGGAATTTGTACTTGTTCACGTAGTGATTTCAGCTGTTCAAATAGCACTTTTAACGACATGCCATTTTGCAATGCTTTCTGTGAACTTTCCTGAATTACCGTGCCATCGGCCACGGGATCAGAATAAGGAATGCCGATCTCCAAGAAATCTGCCCCGCTTTTTTCTAAGGTCGCTGCAATATCCAAAGTAGATTCCAGCTTAGGATAGCCAGCGGTATAATAAATGGATAACAGGCGTTCTCCCTGTAATATTTTTCTCGTATGATCTAGTGTACGCATGTGTTTTTAAAAGCCAAAGTATTTCATATAATTATCCAAATCCTTGTCGCCGCGGCCAGAAAGACAAATCACGACGGTCTCATCCCCTGTGAAGGTCATTTTCTCCAAATGTGCCAAAGCATGGGCACTTTCTATCGCCGGAATGATGCCTTCCAACTTCGTCAATAGCAATCCTGCCTGCATGGCTTCATCATCTGTAGCGCTCACAAACGTACCTCGACCACTTTTAAATAACCACGCGTGCTGCGGCCCAATTCCGGGATAATCCAATCCGGCAGAAATGGAATACGGCTCGGTGACTTGGCCATCATCGGTTTGCATCAAGATCGAGCGACTGCCGTGCAATACGCCTTCGCGTCCTAAAGCGGTCGTTGCGGCAGATTCTCCCGAAGTGACGCCATGTCCTGCCGCTTCCACGGCAATAAGATTCACAGCTTCATCATCCAAGAAATGATAAAACATGCCTGCCGCATTTGAACCGCCACCTACACAGGCAATGACGTGGTCGGCGTGGCTGCTGCCCGTATGTTCCACGAGTTGCTTACGCGTTTCTTCCGAAATGATGGATTGAAAACGCGCTACCATATCGGGATAAGGATGCGGTCCTACGACCGAACCAATGATGTAATGTGTATCTACTGGATTATTAATCCAATCGCGCAAGGCTTCATTCGTCGCATCTTTCAATGTTTTGCTGCCCGATGTGGCGGGTACGACGGTGGCGCCCATCATTTTCATGCGAGCAACGTTGGGCGCTTGGCGCTCAATATCGATCTCGCCCATATATACCACGCATTCCAAACCTTTCAGCGCACAAACTGTCGCCGTCGCAACACCATGTTGGCCAGCGCCCGTTTCGGCAATAATACGTTTTTTGCCCAAGCGCTCAGCTAGCAAAATTTGTCCAATGGTGTTGTTGATTTTATGCGCACCCGTATGATTAAGATCTTCTCTTTTTAGAAAGATCCGGGCACCGTATTTTTCCGATAAGCGGCTGGCCAAATACAAAGGCGAGGGCCGACCCACGTAATCTTTTAGCAATTTGATGAAATCCTCCCGAAAACTGGGATCTTGGATGATGTTCAAATACTCATTCTGTAGTTCCTCTACATTCGGATAAAGCATTTCGGGTACATATGCTCCGCCAAACGGACCATAATATCCACGATTATCTACTTGATATTTGCTCATGATGAATTATTTTGAGTGCTTTTTGTACTAAATCTATGTCTTTGATGCCGGGGGCAATTTCCAGTTTGGAGTTGAGATCCAGCCCGACCATTCTATTGTCTTTTCTTTCTAGTGCGGACGACAGATTATGTACGCCGATACCACCGCTCAGCAGATAAGGAATTTTTCCAGTATAGCGGTCCAATAAATCCCAATCGAAGGTATTTCCACTGCCACCATGCGCAGGTGTTTTTGTGTCAAATAAAAAGAGATCAACGACATCGCTATAGGCATCCAGCGTCGCGAAATCGAAGTCTGCATTCACGCCAAAGGCTTTCCAGATCGTCAAGCCTTTGTCTTTTACCGTTTGGCAAAAGGCTGGCGACTCATTCCCGTGCAGTTGTATCACATCCAGCTGAAATGCTTGCTGTCTTTCAACTATTTCTTCCAGTGGTTGATTAACGAAAACGCCAACTTTGCGTATGTCGTATTGATCGAAAATCTGCGGATCTAAACTTCCAGCGAACCTTGGAGACTTCTCATAAAAGATCAGGCCGATATAATCTACCGGCAGTTGAAGTAAGGATGCGATATTGGTCGCTTCCTTCATTCCACAGACTTTTACCGCTAATTTCTTATCCATTAGTCAACTTCAATAAACTTTTGAGGGCTTTCTTTCCCAATAAGGATGATTCTGCTTCGTAAAAGCAGTCTCCAAAAGTTTTCTCCGGCTCTAGCGTTTTGATGGCAAAGGCCGCATTCGTCAAAACAACTTGATTCTGCGCCTCGGTACCTTCCCCGCCAATGATCTTGCGAAAAACAGCGGCTGATTCGGCTGGATTGCTGCCGCCACCGATTTGCGCTGCTAACACGGGTTCGAAGCCGAGGTCTGAAACTTGAAAGTAATGTTCGCCCGCATTGTCGATTACTTTAAAATCACCGGTTAAGGAGATCTCATCGTAGCCATCCAAAGCGTGCATAATGCTGTATTTCTTTTCGCCACCTTGATACAGGTACGCATACAAACGAGCTAATTCTAGGCTGAAGACGCCCACGGACTGAAATTCTGGATTTGTCGGATTTGTCAATGGCCCCAGCATATTGAAAAAGGTCTTGACGCCGAGCGCACGACGAATCGGCGCCACGGTTTTCATCGCCGGATGGAATAGGGGAGCGTGTAAGAAGCAAATATTGGCTTCATCCAATTGTTTTTGCAAAGCATCACGGTCGCTGGTGAATGTATAACCCAATAATTCCATCACGTTTGACGATCCGCAGCCAGATGAAACACCCACATTGCCGTGTTTGGCGACATGATAACCAGCTCCTGCAACTACAAAGGAAGCCAATGTGGAAATGTTAAAGGTGTCTTTACCATCTCCGCCCGTACCGCACATGTCAATGAGGCGATAACCCGGGAACTCTACCTTTAGGCACAGGTCGTACATCGCATCGCGAAAACCCTGTAGTTCCTCTACTCGAATGCTACGCATGCCGTAGGTGGTCATAAAAGCGGCAATCTGGTGACTATCGTATTTGCCCGTGGCAATATTTGTGAGTATATCGTACGCTTCCTTGCGATCGAAGGATTTGTATTCGAATAGATGGGATAATATTTCTTTCATCTGTATTTATTTTGCGTTTTATCACGCTATTTGAAGTACGCTTGCTGCTTTATTTGTGCTTATCAAGCGCAATTCAGGTCATAAAAAAAGGCTTGCCAAAAAGGCAAGCCCACTATTTCTATCAGTATAATTTGAAGACATAGGATGTTGCCACAACGTTATCCGTTATGCCACCACCATGCTTTAAATGTACTGTTATTTCTCATGTTTCTGTAAAACAAATATTGCGATTACTTTTTAATAAAACAAATAATATGACAATCAATACATCACAAAATGTGCTCGATTTCCTCCTTTTGATACCAGTGTAAAGGAAGCGATCTTATTATTGTGTGTTAATAAAGCGGTCATCTGGCGCTTGCCCGAGTACAAAAAGACCATATCGGCCGTATTATTTCCTTCCATGTCAATGTCTGCGACTTCCTTGCGCGGCATTTCTTGGTACGTTACGTACCGAATATCTTCCATGCGCTTGCTCATCAGGTTCAGGCGTATTTCTGCTAAGCTGGCCAGCAAATAATCATACATTTCTTCATCAGCATCCTGTACCAATACATGTTTACTCAGTACGATATCTAGCGCGAGGTTTGGATTCGCAAGATCTGCAATGAATTGTTGTGCTGTACGCACGCTGTTCGATCGTGGTGCATCTGCCGCAGTGGTATCAGTTGCCGTGTGGATTTGCATGGCTTTAGTTTGCGGCGTTTTCTCGCGCTTAATGCGCATCTGCGCAAAGAGCGGTAAGCTGACAATGGATATAAATAGCGCCAATAAAGTCTTTTTCATCACGGTGTTTTTTGTTGGACAGCTATTCAGGGGAAAGGATTAAAAGTTTGCGAAATGAGCGTAATAATTATAGCTGCTCTGTTGTTGTATTAGAACGTCTTCGCTCGAAAGCACGACAACGTGATAAAACAAAAGCCGCCTGATTTCGTGTCAAGCGGCTTTTCAAGGTCTTAATATTCATCTTCATTGAAGAAGAAATCATCCTTAGTGGGATAGTCTGGCCATATCTCTTCGATATTTTCGTATGGCTCACCATCGTCTTCCAGTGCCTGGAGGTTTTCAATAACCTCTACCGGTGCTCCTGAGCGAATTCCGTAGTCAATTAACTCGTCTTTCGTAGCAGGCCACGGCGCATCTTCCAAATGCGAAGCTAATTCAAGTGTCCAATACATAGTCTTCTCTATTTAAGCTTGTTACTTTTCGCAAAAGTAGCAAAATAGTTGTTTTATGCAAGTCTTATTACGAATAGCTGCTTTTTAAAATTGTAACTACCTATTTTATAGGTTATTAATTTTCTTGTGACTTAGCGATTCTTGCATGCGTTTGTAGGCCAACTCCTCTATGGGGGCTATATTTTCGGTCATCAGATTGTCTGCTGCAATCGGTTTTAACACGGAGATATAAACGGTGCCGGGCTTCGATCCGTACTTGCCGCCATCATCCCACAACAATTCCCAAGCATTGTGAATCACGATAGGCAATAGCATCACCTGATTGTCTTTTGCTAATCGAAAAGGCCCCGACTTAAATGGATGTAAACGTGGTGGGTATTCATCATCGATCTTTCCTTCGGGAAAGACCACTAGCGAGCGTTCTTGTTTTAGTAGTTCACTTCCGCGCTGAAAAGCCCGAAAGGACGACATGCGGTTGCTCCGATCTACCGGCACATCTATACTTCGAAAGAAGATGGCGGTCACCGGATTGCGCAATAATTCAACTTTGCCTAAGAATGAAAAAGGCTGCGGACACAAATGCGTCAACACCGATATATCTAGCATGGAGGTGTGATTGGGACATAGCACATAGGGGCGAGACCAATCGATGGAAACCTCAAAATGAAATTGAAAACGAATGCCGGCTGCCGCAGCACTAATTACGCTGATCCATTTGCGAAAAAAAACGAGCTGCCGGTAATAACGTTCGGGCTTGCGCGCGAGTACTATGAGAATTGGCCAACAGACTAGAAAGCATAAAAATGCCATGCTCAAATAATAGATGCGATGCGCCTTTCGTAAAAATAACTTCATATAACGTCGTGCCCGAAACCTGAGGCCGTTCAAAAAAATCGTAAAACCAAGTAATAAGGATTCGCAAACTTTTCTCGCCGCGAACCCTCTTACTTATTTACTTAATTCCGTGAAATATTTGTGGAACAGAGGGATTGTCTCAATACCTTTCAAGTAATTGTCGATACCGTATTTCTCGTTTGGAGAGTGTAGGTTGTCGCTATCCAAGCCAAATCCTAACAGCACGGTCTTGATGCCCAATTCTTTTTCGAATAAGGCTACGATCGGGATCGATCCGCCACCGCGTGTTGGAATAGGCATTTTGCCAAATGTCTCGTTTAGCGCTTTTTCTGCTGCTTTGTACGCAATGCTATCCGTTGGTGTTACCACCGGTTCGCCACCATGATGCGGTGTTACTTTTACCTTTACTGATTTTGGCGCGATACCTTCCAAATGTGATTGGAAAAGTTTGGTAATGCGCGTTGAATTTTGGTTAGGAACCAAACGCATGGAGATTTTAGCAAATGCTTTGGATGGCAATACGGTTTTAGCACCTTCGCCAATATATCCTCCCCAAATACCATTTACTTCCAACGTTGGTCGCGTACCTGCGCGCTCAATGGAAGAGTAGCCAGCTTCGCCCCAGATATCGGCTACACCAAGATCTGCTTTATATTCTTCGACATCAAAAGGAGCTTCGTTCAACGCTTTGCGTTCCGCATCAGATAGTTCTATTACGTCGTCGTAGAAACTAGGAATGGCAATATGATTATTCTCATCGTGCAACGAGGCAATCATTTTGGATAAAATGGTTGCTGGATTCGCTACTGCACCACCATATACACCAGAGTGCAAATCACGGTTTGGGCCAGTCACTTCTACTTCTACATACGACAGTCCGCGCAGTCCAGTTTCGATAGATGGCTGCTCCAAGCTAATCATGGCCGTATCAGAGATCACAATCACATCAGCACTTAGACGCTCTTTGTTTTCTTTCACGAATGTGCCTAAGTTAGAAGAACCAACTTCTTCTTCACCTTCGATCATGAATTTGATATTACAGGGTAGCTCTTGCTCACTCATCATGTATTCGAACGCTTTTACGTGCATGTAGAATTGTCCTTTATCGTCTGCTGCGCCGCGAGCATAAATTTTTCCATCGCGTACCGTAGGTTCGAAAGGAGGTGTGTCCCACAATTCTAGCGGATCGGCAGGTTGCACATCATAGTGCCCATAGACCAATACGGTCGGCAAACTCGGGTCGATTAATTTCTCTCCATATACAATTGGATATCCAGCAGTTTCGCAGACTTCTACTTTATCTGCACCTGCTTCCTCGAGTTTCTGCGCAACAAAAGCAGCCGTTTTTACGACATCTTCCTTGAATTTAGGATCTGCACTTACTGATGGGAATCGTAGTAGCTCAAATAATTCAGCCAAGAAGCGATCGGTGTTTGCCGATACATAATCTTTAATTTTTTGCATGAGTTTTTGTGTTTCCACAAAAATACTGAAATATTTTTTGTTAAAACTTGTAACATTATTCGCTTTCGAGCGACAAAGTTAGTAGAAGGGTTCATAGTCTACTGTGAAAGAAAAAATGTGCATGCTGTAAGAAGGATAATTCTGCGCCCGACTGACTGACAAAATTAATTTAATACATGAAAAAATTTGCTATTCCTTTAGTAATTGTTCTAACATTTTTGTGTGCCTTGGGAGGGTACGCGCAATCCAAAGTAGGTGGTAAAGTGGTGGATGAAACGGATAAAACCGGTCTTCAAAATGCAACAGTTATGCTGTTGCAAGCGAAGGATTCCATTCTAGTAGACTTTAGCCGCGTTGATGAAGCTGGGCGCTTTAGTTTAACCAAGTCTGATTCGCAAGATTATCTATTGATGATTAGCTATCCAAAATATGGGTCGTTTTCTCAGCTCTTGGAGAAAGGTGCTGGGAATGTAGATATTGGTGAAATAGGCCTTACTGGTGTGGCCAACTTGATCGAAGAGGTTATGATTACGGGTCGTATTCCAGTGGTGATTAAAGGCGATACGATTGAATATGATGCAGGTAGTTTCGTTACCGAGAAAAATGCGAAGGTCGAAGACTTGCTAAAAGTACTTCCAGGCATCACAGTCGATGCAGCAGGTAAGATTACCGCTCAGGGAAAGACGGTGGAGAAGGTATTGCTAGATGGTGAAGAGTTTTTCGGAGATGATCCCACACTAGTGACCCGCAACATTCGTTCGGATATGGTCGATAAGGTACAGGTTTATGAAAAGAAATCTGATTTGGCAGAGCGTACGGGTGTAGATGATGGCGAACGTATTCAGACCATCAATGTCACGCTAAAAGAAGATGCTAAAAATGGCATGTTTGGAAAAGTAGAAGGTGCGGTCGGTAACGATGACTTTTATATGGGTAAGGTCGCTGTCAATAAATTTAAGGGTTCGCGCAAAATAGCTGCCTATGGCTTAACTTCTAATGATGGCACAGTGAGTCTCGGTTGGCAAGATGAAGAAAAGTTCGGACTGGAAAACGATCAAATGCAGATGTCGGATGATGGCAGTATGATGTTTTTTGGAGGCGGTGGCGATGAGTTTAGTTACTGGAATGGTCGCGGTCGTCCTAAGGCACTCAACACGGGTGTCAGCTTTATGGATAGGTTTGGCAAAAGAAATAATAAGCTCAACTTAAGCTACAAGTTTGGTCGCATTGAGAACAATGAAATTACGACAGGGTTGAGTCAGCAGAATTTACCCAACGGCACATTTAATCAAAATACGTTAAGCGATAACTATGTCGAGAATCAACGTCATCGCTTCAATGGTAGATACGATTGGAATATCGATTCATTAACCACCTTGATCGTCAAGTTATCTGGTACACGCGGACAGCGCCAGTCCAATGATTATAGCGAAGCGTTTAGTGTCAACGAAGCAAACGTGCGTATTAACGATAATACAACTCGATTAGTCACCGATGCAAAGACCTCTAATATCACGTACGATGGTTTGCTCACGCGCAAATTTAGCAAAGTTGGTCGCTCGTTATCATTACGCGTGGCGGGTAATGTGGCAGATGACACCGGTGATTCATTTCTAGATGCTACCACAAATCAATTTAATGCGGATGGTACTTTGGTAAATACCAATATTACGGATCAGTACAAAGACATAGCGCGGAACTCCAATAACTTACAAACATCTGCAACTTATACGGAGCCAATTACCGACAAATGGAGAACATCGATCGGGTATACGTTTAATAATTCTAGAACTCATTCTATCAACAATTCATTCAATGCGGATACTAATGGCGATTACAATGTGTTTGATGCCGAATTTAGTAATGACTTTAACTTCAATACGGTGCGCAACGCTGGAGATCTTTCGGTCGGTTATAAATCGGATAAAATCGAATTTAACTTTAATAATAATCTACGAAATGATGATTTGTTCCAACGCAACAATCATGAGAATATGGAGCTGGATCGTGGGTTTCTTACCTATAATCCATCTGCGCGAATTCGCTACAACATTACGAAAGCGAAGATGATTAGTCTCAATTTCAATCGAAACAATATCCTACCATCTTTAACACAGATTCAACCTCTGCGCCAGAATAATGATCCATTGAATATTGTACAAGGTAATGCTGATTTGACGCCGGCTCAGAGCAATAGCTATAATTTGTCTTACAACTCTTGGGATCTATTGAAAAATACATGGATGTATGCTTCTGTTGGTTTCTCTCAACAATACAATGCAATTCAACAAAATGTAAACATCAGTGAGTCGGGCGTGCGAACCATCATCTTTGATAATATGCGCGAACGCGTAAACAACAATGCAAATATCTGGACGGGTATGGGTAGGACCTTGATCAAAAAATACAAAATTGATGCGCGCTATGGTGTCAATGGTAATATTAATGACAACTACAATTTCTTGAATGGTGACCTGAACAGAAACCAGAATTACAACTACGGTTTTGATTTGAACATTGAAAGAAATACCACGAAAAACATTGACTTCCGTGTTGGGATAAATCCAGGCTGGAGACGCTTAGCTTCATCACTACAGCCACAATTCAATAGCTCTGGCTTTACCTTGGGCTCCAACCTTTGGTTTAAAGCTTATTTGCCATGGAAAATACAGCTATACGGAACAGGAAACTATACGTACGAAGCACCTACTGAAGTATTCGATCAGAGCTTCAAACGGTTTATCTTTACTCCAGGTGTTTCGAAACGCTTCCTAAAGAATGAAACGTTGACGGCAGAAGTATATGTAAATGACGTGTTTAACCAAAATATTGGTTTCAGTCGTTTTCAACAAGCAGGTATGATTTCTCAGCAGAATTACAATACGATCTCACGTTTCTTTATGGTGAAAGTATCTTGGGACTTCAGTATGATGGGTGGTATGTCTGCCGATTAATTAGTAAAATTTAATGACGATGAAAAATCAAACAATGAAAAAGATATTACAGCTATTGGTGCTTGTTGCGTTGTTGCCCATGTATTCGGCTACGGCTCAGTACGCCTACTTTCCGCAAGAAGGAGTGATTACCTTTGACAAGACGGTGCACATCAAAAACTTACTCAAACGCCACGTTACTTCCTTAAAAGATGGTGACTTTCAAAAGCGCTTTATTGAAGAGCTTATTCCTAAGGTGAGCGAAACCATTGTGTTGAAGAAAAAGCTGTCCTTTAGTGGACATGAAACCAACTGGGAACCCATCAAGGAAACCATGAATCCAATCGTCACTAACCTGCTTAATATGGGATTGGTGGATTACCAAAACACCGCCTATCAGAATATCAAGACGGATGAAACGCAATCCTCTTTTGACTTGGCTGGATCCAATATTTATGTCAAAGATTCACTATTGAATGTGAAATGGAAAATCACGGATGAATATCGTGAAATCGCCGGTTATTCGTGCCGTCGTGCCAATGGTGTGGTCTTAGATTCGGTTTACGTGGTTGCCTTTTACACGGATCAAATTCCCTTGTCTGCCGGACCCAACGTGATGCACGGTCTGCCGGGTATGATTTTGGGTTTAGTCGTTCCAGAGCAACATTTTAATATGTACGCTACTAAAGTAGATTTCTCTTCTCCCGTGATTAAAACTAACATCGGTGGCAAGCGCGCTACTGCGATGACACGACGTGAGATGGAAGCCAAAATGCGCGAGACCATGAGCAATTGGCTGTCGGAAAAGCAGCTGAATTTGCTCTTAGCAGCGATGCAACTTTAATATCCTTATACCCATAAACTTAGAACGCTCCTCTTTCTGAAAGAGGAGCGTTCTTTATTGGCAGTATAATCGTTTATACGATGAAGTTCCAGCCAAATGTATCTTCGATTTTGCCATAACGAAGATCATTCAGATATTGGAATACTTTAATTGAAAACTCACGTGTTTCTACTGGGGGCAATTCATAGTCTTTGCCTTCGTAACCAATTTTTGAGATATGGGTAATGGTAGCGGCCGTTCCAGCAGCAAAAGCTTCTGTCACCGCGCCTGATTCAATTCCTTCGATAAGTTCTGCTACGGATACTTTACGTTGTTCGGTTTTCAATCCCCATTTGTCTGCCAGTTCGATGATGGTACGGCGCGTAACACCGTGCAAGATCGTGTCGCCATGCGGCGTAATAATCGTATCGCCGATACGGAAAAGTAAATTTGCCGTTCCAGCTTCCTCAATGTATTTGTGATCGCGGGCATCAGTCCACATTACTTGGTCGTAACCTTCTTTGTGTGCCAATTCTGTCGGGTACAAAGCCAATGCGTAGTTTCCGGCATTTTTGGAGAAACCAACCCCTCCATCTGCTGCACGTGTATAGTGTGTCTCTACCTTCAAACTTATTGGCTTGCTGTAATAAGCACCAACCGGTCCAGTAATAATGATGAATTTATAGGAGTTTGAAGGATGTACACCGAGAGCTGCTTCCGTAGCGAACATGAATGGACGGATGTATAAAGAAGCACCATCTTTGTTAGGTACCCAGTTTTGATCTACTTGCAACAATTGCTTTAAGCCATCCAAAAAGATTTCTTTAGGTACTTCTGGCATCTGTAATCTCGCAGCAGATTTGTTGAAACGTTCCCAGTTCTGATCCGGTCTAAAAATGCTAACCGTACCATCATTGAATTTGTAGGCTTTGATGCCTTCGAAGATGGCCTGACCGTAATGTAGTGCTGACATAGACGGGCTGATCGAAATATCGCCATAAGGTACGATGCTGATGTCATTCCAAGTGCCATTGCTGTATTCTGCAACAAGCATATGGTCAGATAAAATTTTGCCGAAAACCAAATTGTCAAAATCGACCGCAGATAATCTAGATTGCTGTGTTTGCTCTAGACGAATACTAGTGTTGCTCATTGCGAAATTATTTATGCTGAATGCGTGCAATTTAGACAAAAAAAAAGAATTGAGACGATTTCTTTTTCGTTAGGTGCAACGCCTAATAAATAATTTTATTGTATTTGGGATAAAATTAAGCTAGCTTTGTAGCAGATTCAAACATTACGCGTTTAATAGGGGAGAATCAAAATAATTATCAGGATGGATACTACGCAAATGCTTCAAAAAGAGAATATTAAACAAAGAGAAAAGGTGAGTATGATTCAGTTTATTGCTGGATATTTTGTGTATCTCTACAAAGTTGCGGTTCGCCCCAACTGATCATTTATGCGTATTTCCGCTAAAATAGGGTCTATATAAGTCCGATCATTCGCTAATCGAGGAACTTTATTTTGGCCACCCAACTTTCCTCGTGATTTCATCCACTGGTAGAATGTGCTCGCTGGTGCGTTATGTACTATTGGGAAGGTCAGCGCCATATCTTTGTGACGCTTAGCATCATAATCCGAATTTATTTCCCTCAATTTAGCATCTAGTACCTCGCAAAATTGCTGAAACGAGGTAGGTTGCTGCACAAATTCGATAACCCACTCATGCGCTCCCGCCTTACCATTATCAAAGTATACTGGTGCGGCGGTATAATCTTTTACCGTTGCTCCCGTAGCAATGCTCGCCGCTTGAATGGCTTGATCGGCATTATCTACAATCAATTCTTCTCCAAATGTATTAATGTACGCTGTGGTTCGTCCAGATATTTGGAAGCGATAAGGTGAAAGCGAAGTGAACTTAATGGTATCGCCAATCATATAGCGCCACAGTCCCGCATTCGTAGATATAATTAAAGCATAATTTTTACCCAATTCTACGTCACCTAAACTGTAGGTTTTTGGGTTAGCATCGCCGATGTTTTCCATCGGAAGGAATTCGTAGTAAATCCCGTAATCCAACATCAGTAGCAAATCCTCAGAGTCGGATTGATCTTGGATGCCAAAATAACCTTCTGATGCATTGTAATTCTCCAAATAGTACATGTCGGTCGTGGGAATCAACCTTTTAAACTCTTCCCGATAGGGCTTAAAGCTTACGCCACCATGACCGTAGAATTCTAAGTTGGGCCATACTTCCAACAGGTTTTGCTTTCCGGTTATTTCCAATATGCGTTGCGCCATCACGATATTCCATGTAGGTACGCCAGCCAGGCTGGTTACGTCTTCCTCTATGGTGATGCGCGCAATCTGATCTATTTTGTCTTCAAAGTTGGGGTTTAGCGTCACTTCCAGTGTGGGTGTGCGCTTGAATTCTGCCCAGAATGGCAGATTACGGATCAAGATCGAGGATAAATCGCCAGAATAAGAATCGCTGCTAAAGTTGTTGAATTGCGAAGATCCGCCAATCACGACCGATTTGCCGGTAAATACCTTATTTTCCGGTCTATTATGGCAATAGATAGACAGCATGTCTTTTCCGCCTTGATAATGACATTCATCTAGGGCTTCTCGGCTGACGGGAATGAACTTGCTGCGATCGGCCGTGGTTCCCGAAGATTTTGCGAACCATTTAATGTCCGACGGCCACAAGATATTTTGCTCGCCTTTGATCATCCGATCTACATGCCCTTTAATGGAGTCGTACGTTTGTATCGGCACGCGATTTTTGAAATCCTCAACCGAAAAGATGCTTTTGTAATCGTATTGCTTGCCCCATTCTGTGGCTTCCGCAGTCGATATCAAGCTTTGAAACCATTCTTCTTGCACGTCATGAGGATACTTCATAAAAAGCTCAATCTGATGAATGCGCTTTTTCATAAACCATGTGAATAAAGAATTAAGAATGGCCATAAAGGTTTAGTGTAATTTCGGTAGCTACTAATTTAGAGTTTTTTTCTTCTCAACTCAAAATGTCGACCGAGATAAAACTTACGCGCCAATTCGTTATCGGCGATTTCCTCGGGCGTACCTGTTAGCATGATCTTACCTTCGGTCAATAAATAGGCGCGATCCGTGATCGAAAGCGTTTCCTGTACATTGTGATCCGTGATGAGGATACCAATGTTCTTGGTTTTTAGTTTGGCTACGATTGTCTGAATTTCCTCTACCGCAATCGGGTCTACACCAGCGAAAGGCTCATCCAGCAAAATAAAGCTGGGATTGGCCGCCAATGCTCGCGCAATCTCCGTACGTCTACGTTCACCTCCAGAAAGTAAATCACCGCGATTTTTGCGTACCCTATGCAAGCTAAACTCCGTCAATAATTCCTCGAGTTTTTCTTTGCGTTCTTGCTTGTTGGGATAGTGGATTTCTAAGACAGCGAGAATGTTATTCTCTACCGTGATTTTTCGGAAAACGGAGGCCTCTTGCGCCAAATATCCGATTCCGCGCTGCGCGCGTTGATACATCGCATCTTGGGTGATATCTACATCATCCAGATAAACATGTCCGTCATTGGGTTTGATCAATCCCACAATCATGTAAAAGGAAGTCGTTTTTCCGGCACCGTTCGGGCCTAGAAGTCCAACGATTTCGCCTTGCTCTACTTGAAATGAGACATCATTTACAACCGTACGTTGCCGATATTTTTTAACTAGGTGTTCCGCTTTTAGTATCATGTATCCAACTTCTTCACCTACAAATATATCGGTTAATATCGAATTGCCTTAATGTTCAACTGTAAATTCTTCCGAGTTTTCCAGGTGTTTTCTTCAATGGTGTAGCAAATATCAAACCGCTTACCAGAATTAATATGGTTAATATGTTCTGACAGACCGAAAGCAATGCAGGCTAATGGCGCACTGTCTTCCTGTACGATAGTCATCTTCAAGTGGTTTGCGCCCACGATATGTGCTTGCCCTTGTATAGTTACGCCTTTGGAGATGAAGGTGGGCTGTTCATTTTGTGGTCCGAACGGCTCAAACTGTTTGAGTAGGCGAAAGAGTTTCGCGTCGATCTCTTGCAAGTGTATCGGCAGGTCGATAGAAATCTCCTGTGTAAGCATCTCCGGCGTGATACGTTGTGTGACGACCTCTTCAAAACGTTGTTGAAACAAAGGCACATTTTCTACGGGCATGGTCATGCCAGCGGCATATTTATGTCCGCCAAATTGCTCTAGCAAATCACTACACAACTCCAATGCCTGATATAAATCAAAGCCTAAAACGGAACGTGCAGAACCCGCCACATGTCCATTCGTGAGTGTCAATATAATTGTTGGCCGATAGTATTTCTCGGTTAGTCGCGATGCTACAATGCCGATAACACCCTTGTGCCAGTCTGCTTTGTATAACACGGTCGAGTTGCGTTTTTGTAAGGATTCATCCTGCTCGATAAGTGCCATGGCTTCTTCCGTGATCCGAAGATCAACATCCTTACGTTCATTATTTTGCAAGTCAACTTTTTCAGAGAATACCAGTGCGTCGGCCACCGATTTGGACGTGAGCAATTTTACGGCGTCTTTGGCGTGCTCAATACGGCCTGCCGCATTGATGCGTGGTCCAATTTGAAATACAATATCGTTGACCGTGAAAAAATCTTTTCGATTGTTGGATAATTCTATCAATGCGCGAAGCCCAAACGAGGGATTGCTATTTAGTTTATGAAGTCCAAAATGACAAAGCAGACGATTTTCTCCAGTAATAGGTACAATGTCTGAGGCGATGCTCACGGCTACCAAATCCAAATACTGATACGCCATTTCCATATCCATATCATTCGATTGGATAAAAGCCTGTATAATCTTAAAGCCAATCCCACAACCCGAAAGCTCCTTGTAGGGATAATCGCATTCCACTCGTTTTGGATCGAGCACAGCTAATGCTTCTGGAATAGTATCGCCGGGCAAATGGTGATCTCCAATGATGAAGTCAATACCTTTAGCCTTTGCATAAGCTACCTTTTCAATTTCCTTGATGCCACAATCCAACGCGATGATCAACGTGAAACCGTGCTCATGTGCGTAATCAATCCCTTGGTAAGAAATGCCATAACCTTCCGCGTAGCGATCAGGAATGTAATACGCTAATTTTGTGTGAAATTGATGGAAGAATGTATACACGATCGATACCGCGGTGGTGCCATCCACATCATAATCGCCGTATACCAAGATCTTTTCTTTGTTGCTGATAGCTTCTGTGATGCGAGCTATTGCCACATCCATGTCTTTCATCAGAAAGGGATCGTGCAACAGCGATAGGGAAGGTCTGAAAAACTCCCGTGCACCCTCGAATGTTTCTATTTTTCGGTAAGCTAAAAGGTTGGCAACTACGTCACTTACTCCGAGTTCATCGCGTAAATGCCGGGTTGTTGCTGCGTTATTTTTGGGTTTTAGTAACCACCTTTTTTGCATACCTTTGCTTTGTGAAATAACGGTAAATGTACGGTTTTATACACGTAATAGCCTAATTTCTACGTCCTATACCTTTACGATGCGGTGTAAAGTACATAGTAACAACTATATAGAATGATACAAGCACATTCCCTATACGAGGGATCTTTTTCCGTAGATGCCAGTAAGGTTTTTGTTCCTTTTGATCCAGAGAAAGATGATCCCAAAGACAGACCAGCCTCTTTATTTGTTCAAGTTCGGCCTTTTCTAGTAGAAACCAGTCATGGTTTAGTAGTGATTGATGCCGGTTTGGGCGAGCGTACAGCAGATGATGAACTCTTGATTCATCATAATATTAAACAATTGGGTTTCGACCCTGCGGATGTTAAATATGTATTGATGTCGCATCTGCACAAAGACCACATGGGTGGCGTTGTCGATATACAAGATGGATCTACGCGGATTGCTTTTCCGAATGCGGAATACATCGTGCAGGAAAAAGAATGGGAAGCAGCTTACAGCACCGAGTCGGCCTCGTACAGAACGGATCTTTTCCGCGCCCTGCAGCGCAGTGGCAATTTGGTGTTGGTAGATGGCGATGGCGAAGTGAATGATGAAATTTCTTACCAATTGACTGGTGGCCATTCGGAGTTTCACCAAGTATTTCACATCAAAACGGGTGGCGAACACTATTTCTTTGGAGGCGATGTGCTCTCCGAGCCGGGCGAAATCTTTCGCAACTTTGTGGCGAAGTATGATTTCGATGGAAAGAAATCACGCGATTTGCGTACCGATTTTTGGGAAAAAGGAGCGCCAGAAGGATGGCTATTTTTATTTTACCATTCCAAAACCATACAAATCGGTCGCCCAGAAGAGAAGGAAGACGGTACCTTCAAGTTGATCGAAGTTGCAGAATAAGTACATTTGTCAAAAATATTATATCATTAAAAGGAAGTAAATCATGTCGATAGTTAGAGAAAGCGATCTGATAGGAATCGGGAAGAAGTACGAAATTGATACAGAAGCCGGTGACCAGATGGTAGTGGTTATTCACGACGATGGTCGTAGAGAACTGTACCGCCACGAACGTTCGGACCATGAAACACATTGTGTCATGACTCTTTCCGATGAGGAATCGCGTCACGTAGCGGGTATTTTGGGCGGACTTTCTTATAAGCCCAAAGCCTTGGAAACGATTGAAGTCGCTTTGGATGATCTGCGTATCGAGTGGTACAAGGTTGGAGAGTCTAATGACGGTGTAGAAAACAAAAGCATTGGAGAATTGGGCGTCCGCCAAAAAACGGGAGCTTCTATCATTGCAGCCATCAAAGACGATGATACCATCATCAATCCGGGTCCAGATTATGTGATCACCACGGGTACGACCTTAGTCATTGCCGGAAAAAGAAATAATATCAAACTGCTGAAAGAAATTTTGCTGTAACCTAACTTGTATTCATGCTGAGTCATACCTTAATATTAGAAATCGGAATTGCTGTTTTATTAGTGGCGCTAGTTGGCTTGTTAGCCAACAAGCTTCGTTTTTCTGTTATTCCATTTTTTATATTGATCGGTATGGTGTTGGGGCAGCACGCGCCTACTTTCGGAGCGGTAGATCTTACTTTTACCGAAAGTAAGCCCTTCATCGATTTTATGGGGCGCTTGGGCGTTTTGTTCCTGTTGTTCTATCTCGGTTTGGAGTTTTCCGTTGGCCGACTCATGAAGTCGGGCAAATCCATCGTTTCTGGTGGTTTGTTTTACGTGTTGCTCAACTTTTTCTCCGGTTTATTTATCGGGTGGATGATGGAGTTGCCTTTCAAAGAGATGATGGTGCTTTGCGGTATCATGACCAGCTCTTCTACGGCGATTGTGGCCAAGGTATTGACGGATCTAAAGCGTACTGCCAATCCAGAGACGGAGGTGATCATGGGCATGATTATGTTCGATGATTTGTTTATTGCCATGCACATTTCCTTCTTGTCAGGTTTGATCCTCACGGGATCTACATCGATCTTGGCGGTTGCTGGCACGTCCGCATTGGCCTTAACGTTTATCCTTACCTTTTTGGTATTGGGGCGTAAATTGGTACCAGCGATCGACAAAGTCTTGCAGGATAAATCTTCGGAGCTTTTCATCTTGATCATCTTTAGCTTGCTGTTTGTGATTGCGGGCTTCTCCGAGACCATTCACGTGGCCGAAGCAATCGGTGCGCTGATGGCGGGCTTGGTATTGGCTGATTCTAAATACATCAAAAAAATTGAGGGCATGGTACTGCCTTACAAAGACTTTTTCGGTGCGATGTTCTTCTTCAGCTTCGGATTATCTATTGATATGTATTCGTTAGGTGGTGCGGTAGGTTGGGGCGCTTTAGCGGCATTAATTACCGTCGTGGTCAATGTGGCATCCGGATATTTTGCGACTAAATTCTCGGATCTAAAACCAAGGAATGCCGTGGATATTGGTTTCACTTTGTCTGCCCGTGGAGAGTTTTCGATCATCATGGCCAACATTGGGAAGGCTGGTGGTCTATTGCCTGTCGTGCAATCTTTCGTCGTGGTATACGTGTTGTTGCTCTCTATCATTTCCCCCTTGCTTACCAAAGAGTCTAAGAACATCTGGAATGCTTTGAGCGGCTCATCGAAAGAAGTAAAGCCGGTGCGTAAAAAGCTGAGTGATCTGGAAGCACTTTCCGAATTAAATAAAAACGCGCAATCATAGCTTGAAATTAGGAGCTATGATTGCGCTTAGATCATGCGCTAAAACGGATTGCGTTTAATCCTCGTAACCGAATCTTTTGAGGTAATTCTTTTTGCTTCTCCAGTCTGGCAATACCTTCACGAATAACTCCAAGAATACTTTCCCGTCGATAAACTCTTCAATGTCTTGACGTGCGTATGTGCCCACTTTTTTGATCATGGCGCCTGCGGTCCCGATGATGATATTTTTCTGTGAATCTCTTTCTACAATAATTTCTGCAGCAATTCTGGTGATCCTTGGTTCTACCTTATAAGACGTCACGACGACCTCCGTGCTATATGGGATTTCCTTGTCATACAATTTGAAAATCTTTTCGCGAATCATTTCAGAGACGAAGAAACGAACCGATTTGTCGGTCAGCTCATCTTTCTCATAGTAGGGTGGATGTACAGGCATCTTTTCTTTAATGTAAGCCATTATCCCGTCTACATTGTACTTGAGTAGTGCAGATAGGGCAAAGACCACATCAGGGTTTACCTTTTCTTTCCAGTATGCTGCTTTCGCTTTCACTTCTTCTTCCGAAGATTTATCTACTTTGTTAATTAATACAGCAACCGGAGATTGAGTATTACGCAGTTTCTCGATCACATCCTCTTCATCATGGCGCTCATGTATATCCGTCACAAAAAGAATGACATCGGCGTCGATAATCGATCCCTGCACAAAACTCATCATCGATTCCTGCAAGGAATAGTTGGGTTTGATGATGCCCGGGGTGTCCGAAAAGACAATTTGGTAGTCTTCTTCATTCACAATACCAATAATTCTATGCCTAGTGGTTTGTGCTTTGGGAGTGATGATAGACATCTTTTCCCTCACTAACGCATTCATTAACGTTGATTTCCCCGCGTTCGGCTTACCTATTATACTTACGAATCCAGCTTTATGAGACATTTTTCATTTTTTATTTGCTTTTCAAAAGTACAAGTTATATCTTTGTGAAACAATTAAGAAAGCAATATCTGCGAATAACACCAAATAAACGCAGAATCTATAAAATATATTGCGGGGTGGAGCAGTTGGTAGCTCGTCGGGCTCATAACCCGAAGGTCACACGTTCGAGTCGTGTCCCCGCTACTAAAAGCCGTTCAGAGATGAACGGCTTTATTTTTGTCCTTTATTTTGGGTTCTCCCCAGATTTCCTGTTACAATCGACTTTTTCCGGATCAAGAATAGTTGAACTTTCGATTTTCTGTAGTTTTTACTTTTGGTTTATTTTTTGTTGTGGTATCTTATGTGCAATTGTGCAACCACCTTGTTATGAGAAATTTCCATCAAAAAAATGTGTTGATTACCGGCGGAGCTTCGGGAATTGGCAAAATTATGAGCCGACTATTTTTAGAGCAGGGCGGTCAAGTAATTATTTGGGATATTAATACCGCTACGATACAGGCCACGGTAGAAGAGTTTTCCGATCAAGGCGAAGTGTATGGGTATACCGTTGATATTGCAGATCGAAATAGGTTGCAGCAAGCTTTTCAACAGGTAAAAGCAAACCACGGGGTGATCGATGTGTTAATAAACAATGCCGGTATTGTAGTTGGCAAATATTTTCACGAACATTCCGAAATAGATATTAAACGCTCTATGGATATCAATGCAATGGCACCCATGTACATCACCAGCTTATTTTTGCCTGATATGATCGCGCAAAATAATGGCTCCATATGCAACATAGCATCTTCGGCATCTTATATATCTAATCCGAAGATGTCGGTATATGTGGCAAGTAAATGGTCTATATTTGGTTGGTCGGATAGTTTGCGTATTGAGATGAAGCTATTGAAGAAAAATATACGTGTAACTACCGTCACGCCCTATTACATTAATACGGGTATGTTTGATGGTGTACGATCTTTAGTTCCGATCCTGCACCCTGAAAAAGTAGCAAAAAAAATTTTACGAGGTATAGCATTTGGTAAACCGATTGTTAGTATGCCGTGGAGCATTCATTTCGTGCGATTTTTTCAAGGGATACTCCCCATCCGGTTTTTTGATTGGTTTGTGGGTAATGTGTTAGGGATTTATAAGACGATGGATGATTTTAAAGGACGTTAAAAACAAGCAATTATGGAAAATAGTATCGAAAATCTAGTCAATGAGCAACGAAGCTACTTCTTGAGTGGCGCAACTAAATGTATTGATTTTAGGTTGCAACAACTCAAGAAGCTGAAAAGTGTAATTAAAGCGCACGAAGAAGAAATGATAGCAGGCATTGCCCTTGATTTTAGAAAATCCGAATTCGATACCTATACCAACGAATTGTCTTTGTTGTATCATGATCTGGATGAAGCGATCAAAAAATTGAAACGCTGGAGTAAAGTACGCCGCGTGAGTACGAATATGATCAATTTTCCAGCGCGTAGTTATATCATTCCAGAACCTCTGGGCGTCGCATTGGTAATTGGCGCATGGAATTATCCCTATCAGCTTTCGTTAGCGCCGATTATCCCGGCGATAGCCGCTGGCTGTACGGTGATTCTAAAACCTAGCGAATTGCCCAGCAATACTAGTCGCATCATGGCCAATATGATTGCCAATAACTTTGACTCGAATTACCTCGCTGTCGTAGAAGGCGATGTAGAAGCAACGACCACTTTGCTGGAGCAACGTTTTGATAAGATTTTTTTCACAGGTAGTACCAACGTTGGTCGTATCGTATACCAAGCGGCAGCAAAGCATCTAACTCCTGTCACGCTAGAGTTAGGTGGAAAAAGTCCGGCCTTCATTACAGAAAATTGTGATATGAAAATGTCGGTAAAGCGGTTGGTGTGGGCAAAATTTCTGAATTCTGGACAAACGTGCATTGCGCCAGATTATATTCTTGTACACCATTCGGTACAGCAAGCTTTCTTGGACGGGCTTACTGTAGAAATGAAGAAGAGTGAGTTTAGCTTTGAAGCCGGTACTTTGGTTCAGATTATCAATGATAAAAATGTGGATCGATTGGCCAAATTAATCGATCTGACGAAAGTATATGCTGGTGGGCGGGTGGATCGCGAAAGCCGCTATGTAGAGCCAACCATTATGACGAATGTTAGTTTTGATGATCCAGTGATGCAGGAAGAGATTTTTGGACCGATTTTACCGGTGATTGTTTACCAAGATCTCTCGGAAGCGATTCAGCAGGTGAAACAGCTGCCTAGCCCACTTTCCTGTTATGTATTTACCAATGATAATAAGATCAAGAAGCGGATTCTGCATGAACTATCTTTTGGAGGTGGTGCTGTGAATGATGCGGTCATGCACATCACAAATCCCAAATTGCCTTTTGGTGGTGTTGGGAATAGTGGTATGGGTGCCTACCACGGCGAAGCTGGCTTCAAAAGTTTTACACATTATAAAAGCGTGCTCGACAAACCGACTTGGATCGAATTTGGACTAAAATATTATCCACGATCATCTTCGAAACTAAATATTATCAAAAAATTTTTTGGGTAATATGAGGTGCCGTATCACTATGTCACTAAAAAGCCAATTCTTCGGAATTGGCTTTTGTCGTATTGGAATGATTAGATTACCTAGTCGTTTTTTACGAGTATAAGTAAGGTGAAATCCGCTGCGCTGAAATCAGGACTTGATGCTTCGTCGGGAAGGGAACTAATAGTGAGTATTTTGTCGGGGTGAATCGACTTCATAAATGATATAATCCCTTCTCGATTCTTTGTGTGATAGACACCATTGAGGTGAAACATCACCTGATCTTCCTTTGTGCGAGTCAAGATCTGATGCGCCATGCTGGCATCTTTGAGCGCTTGCGAATACAACATGTTTTCTCCACCATGACCGAGGATCATATTTTTTAATTCCCGATAAGAGGCTAAAGTGGAGTCTAGTTCCATCGGTAGCGGGGGTAAGAGGTTTTTAGCGTAATCCGATAAACTATCTAAAATACGAACACCTTGGTGATACACAGCATTCGCGTAACGGCGTGGCACGTTGGTCGCTACCAGAGGAATATCATGTGCTTTCGCAAACTCTACTATCGGACGGTAATCTGCGTAATTGTCCCAAATGCGAGCTTCACTTTCAAAGCTACGGGTATTGATTTGGCCTTGCCAATATTCGTTGATGATCGGCTGCACATCTGTTTCAAACATTTCCATGCCTAGTACCAATTTATTTCCGTGCTTAGTATATAATTGCTGTAACAGCTCCAACTCCAACTGATGAGCCGCCGCTTCGCCGTGCAGCTCGCCAAAGAAAATAAACTGCTTATCCTGTGCAGTCGCTAAAATATCGTCCAATGACACGATTTCACCCTTTGCATTATGGATGTTAAGTGCCAGCTGAGCGTGCGCGCTGTGCAGGCAGATATATAACAAAAGGCTGATGATAACTCGCATGCTATGAAGTTAAGGATTCTAATGCTGCTCTCCAATCTTCGCGCTCGGGAATATCAGGTTTGCGTTTGCCAAAGAATTGTGCAACCAGATTGCCTTCCGCATCGTACGTTTCGATGCTGTGTACTTCGCCTAAGTTCGTTGGTTTCTTCACAATCCAAACGCTGTCTAGTGCTTCATCGCGTAGGTGCATATTGAAGTCGGGATCCAAGATGTTGATCCAAGGTCCGGTTCGCATAATGCGTTCTGCTTTGCCCGTGTGGATTTGTAAGCAGTTGGCATTGCCAATAAAAACCATGATTTCTAATCCTTTTTCGGAAACTATGTTAAGTAGATCTTCTACTTTGCTCACCGCAATAGGCGTGGCATGACCTTCTGGAGCCAGGCGTAACGCTTGCGTACGCGTGACACCGTGTTTGCGCAATAGACCAAAGAAATCATGTGTATCCTCCAGGCTCAGCCACTCTTGTTGGAACGCTGCTTGGTCAATCTCTTCATCTGATTTTTCGGTCGAGTCAGTAGTGGCCTGTGCTTGTAAAATGACTAAGTTGTCGGTATCTTTTGATTTGTAGTTTTCAACCAGTTCCAGATACGCGTCTCGATTGCTATCTTCTGTTAGGTAAATTTTATGTACTGCGTTTCCATAGGTGTCAAAAAACTGAATGCTTTGGCGATCATTTTCTGAAACCGCGAAGACATGTGCCCATTTGCTCATGAAAAGGCGTAGATCGATATCCGATCCGACCACCAAGCCCATGTGGCCATTGAATGTCGGGTTATTGTAGATTCCTTTTCGTTCGTGTACCGCAAAGTCGTTTCTGGTGAGCGCCATCACGGGACCGAGTGATGGAATTAGTTGCAATATCTCTTGCATAGCAGGAGTAAGGAGGGTATTTTGTGGGTTGGTCGCCACTAATTCTGCTTCGGAAACACCTAATGCCGAGGCAGCATCGCGAATGCGTATTTTGGGATTAGCTGTTTTATAGCTTTCGTATTTTTCTTTTAAATCCTTGATCATAGTAGAATGTTTTTTAAGATGTAGGGACAATAAATGGATAACCGATCTCCCGATCATGCCATACCTTTACCCGAATGTTATACGTTTTAAGCAGATTTTCTGCTGTCATTATTTCTGTAGGAGTGCCAAAGTTCACCACTTCGCCGGCTTTCAAAATCAAGATCTTGTCGGCATACCGCGAAGCGAAATTGATATCGTGCAAAATACACAATACCGTCCAGCCTCGATCGGTCATCTTTCTAGCCTTCTCTAAAATAATTTGTTGATATTGAATGTCTAAGCCATTGATTGGCTCATCTAGGAATAGGATCGCATCTTGGCGTTCATAAATCTGCGCTAATACACGCGCCAATTGTACGCGTTGCTTTTCTCCTCCAGAGAGGGAATGATAACTACGATTCTTGAAATGTTGAATACCCATTTCTTCCAGTACCGCCTCGATGATTTCGAGGTCAGCAGCACGCGGATTCACTTCAAAATGCGGATATCTCCCCATGGTGACAAGTTCCTGCACGGTGAAGTCTACGCTGACTTCGTTAGCTTGCGTCAGCACGGCCCGCATCAAAGCGAGTTCTTTCGCCGAATAAAGAGAGAGAGCCTTGCTATGTAGGAAAATAGAATTTTTAGGACTTTTCACTTCACCGCAGAGTAATTTCATCAAGGTGCTTTTCCCGGCGCCATTCGGTCCAATGATCGCCAGCAATTCGCCTGGTTGCGCTTGCATATTAACATGCCGAATAATTGGCTTTTTACCAATCTGATACGATAGATTCTTTGCCTCAATCATAGCCGATTCCTCTTTTTTCGATCTTTCAAGATAATGAATAAAAATACGGGAACACCAAATAACGCCGTCAGTATGCCAATCGGCAGTTCGGATGGTGCGGCAATTGTACGCGCAATCAAGTCCGAAGCGATGAGAATTGCGGCACCAAATACTGCCGATGCTGGCAATAGAAACTTATGATCGCCCGAAACGCTAATCCGCAGAATATGCGGAATAACCAAACCGATAAAACCAATAAGCCCTGTCAATGCCACCGAAGCACCAACGCCGACCGCTGCCAGCACAATAATGTACTTCTTGGTTTGCTGTACTGGAATACCGAGGTGCTCTGCTTGCGCTTCGCCCAATGCAATCGCATTGAGTGGTTTGGCAAAATACCATAATCCCAGTATGGAAATCAGACTAAATGGGAGCAAAGTGCTGACTGCTTGCCAACTCGCGGCGCCCAAACTACCTAAGCTCCAAAAGGTAATACTGCGCAGTTGATCGTCGCTAGCGATATAAGTCAATAAGCCAGTAAAGGACATCACCAACGCATTGATCGCAATACCGATCAGTAATAGGGAGGTGACATCGGTACGGCCGTGTCGTACCGAAAAGCGATAAATAACCAGTGTGGTAATGACTGCGCCAATAAAGGCCGCAAAAGCTAACGTATAATAACCGAGTAGGCCTGTGATCACATGAAACAGTTTTGCCTCCAACACAATCACCAGCACGGCAAAAAATGTGGCGCCAGAGGAAATACCGATGATGCCGGGCTCGGCCAATGGATTGCGAAACAAACCTTGTATGGAAGCGCCCGAAATGCTCAATGTAGCGCCGACCAAAATACCCAAAGCCATTCTGGGAAGACGAATATTGAGCAGCACTGCTTTTTGCTGTACATTGTAATCAAATGAATCCGTCTTGCCGAGTGCATCACCTAAGATGGAAAACAAAGAGCGCATCGGAATAGTAAGCGCCCCGATGCAAAGCGAAGCGATGCACGAGGCGATTAATACGGTCATTAAAATTACAAAATAGATCTTTCTCTTTGGGTACTGCATTAATGAATTTTGTGGTGCAATTCGTCAATCGCGTTGGCTACTCTTGGCCCAAAGCCAGTAAGCAAAGCACCGTCCATTTCTACGATTTTTTTGTTTTTACCCGCATTGGTTTCTTTCACACCTTGGATGTTGAGGATGCCATCTATGCCGCCCAGACTGGATAAGCCTGAATCGAAAAGCAGAATCACATCAGGATTGTAGGCCACCAAGGCTTCCGCCGTCAAAGGCTTGTATTCTTGAATATCTTGCGCCACGTTTGTGCCTCCGGCCAATACGATCATTTCATCTACTTCGGTGCCTTTGCCGCCCACCATCATGGTGCCGGCGCCACGCGCATATATAAATAAAACACTTGGTTTAACGCTGGATTCTTTCTGGTGTTCGGCGACGTGTTTCAGGTCTTTTTTGAGGATATTCGCCAGCGAATCACCTTTGTTACTGATTTTTAGCGAGTCTGCTAATGATTTGATCAGTTGAATACTGCCATCAGTGCTGTGCGCATGTGGAAGTAGTAGCACGCGCAATCCGGCTTGTTTAAGCTGTTGGAGCGTCTCGGGTTTTAGATCATTTTCGGTACCGATAATGATGTTTGGGTTTAAAGCTAGGATGCCTTCTGCCGAAATATTTTTATTGTGACCTACTCTGGGCAATTTGTTTAATTCTTCTGGGTATGTAGAGGTCACGTCGGTGCCGATGATATTACTCAATAAACCGAATTGTGCTAATACTTCCGAAGTCGCTCCATTGATAGATACAATACGCAAACTGTCGGTATTGCCTTGTTCTTGCCGTGCTTGTTTGTCGGCTGATTGGTTGCAACTACCTAATAAAGCTGCGGCTACCGCAGCTGGGAATACTAATTTTTTAATTACTTGCATTACCCTTGTTTTACTAATTTATATTCTAATTGTGGGTATCCACGGGTTCCGCCGTCAGCCGTGCCGATAGATAAAAACTTAATCTTATAGATGTTGTTGGCGCTGTCTTTCAAGATATAGTAACGGTCGGTACGAACAGCTTGTGAAGTTTGAGTGATCGTTCTCCATTTATCAGCTATTACATTTCGATTATTTGAAAATTGAATTTGACTCAGATGTGATTCATTGAAGTCCGCATAAGAAATTGTGAAATCGCCTCCGATAATAAGTTCTGCTGTTTGTACGCCTGCTAAATGATTAATAAATATGATGTCGCTAAAACTATATGGGAGATAAGCGCCATTATTGAATGTGTAATACATTGATTTGCTCCATACAAAATCCCAGTCAGCTTTTTGGGGTTCCACTTTTGTTGATCCACCAGTAAAAGAGAAAAATTGAAAATTATAAGTAGCATCTTTCGTGATATTGGTTGTCTGGAAGTTGGTATCCGCCAGTCGCGCGTACTGCAAGGTGTAGCCATTATTTCCGTTACGTAGTACACGAATTTTCCATAAGTTTTCCGCAGCTACCGTTGTCCCAAGTTGTGGGTTGATGATGTACACGCGATTTTGTGAATCTGTAGCACTGATTTCAGCAATAGCTGTACGTGAGACGCGACCCACCGTATCATCAACTAGGTCAAATAACCCAGCAGATGGTGCCATTTGATTAAAAACCATAGAACTGAAATCTACATTAGAAGAATTTACGGCGTTAATATCCGTAAAAGTAGTCGCCAATGCCGTAGCATCATTTTGATTATTGATAATCACGCGGAAATCAGAGCCTGTATAAAAACCTAAATTCCACGAATTGCGGGGCACAGAAGTTTGCTGCTCCGCGCTTAAGTCTACATAAACGGCATTAACTGCATTGCCTGCACCTTCGCCACCTTGTAAGGTCATTTCTGTTCCGTCGGAAGGCGGTATTTCTGGTGCAAAGGTTTCATCGCGCTTGCAAGAAGCAGCGGCGAGGATTAGCCCGCAGAGTAAGCTGGTTTTAAAAAGAGTAGTTTTCATGATTTGTGTTGTTTATTTTGTCATATTAAATTGTATAGCTAAGAAATAAGATCGTCCATTGGCCATCGGTATAGAGGGACTTACACCCCCGTGCACGCCTTCGCCTACCGTGGCGGAATTTCGAATATCCTTTATGTCAAATAGGTTACGAATACCACCCGTAATGTTGAATTGATGGGTTATTCTTTTGTTTAAATTAAAGTCGCTCATCGTGAAGCTATCCACAAATACTTGTTGTGTTACCGGTTCATTATTAATTTCCTGTATAATTTCAAATCTTGGTCGACGGCCATAAAATTTAAAAAATAAGTTAGCGTTTAAGCCCCAAGGCGTATAATGGTAAGAAAGGTTGCTGTTTACCTCCGGGCTCCATAAAAACTCGGAAAGTGAAGAGTCGGTTTCTCGAGATAGATTGTATCTCCCGATATAGGAGAAACCTAACCCAGCTTGCAAACCTTTATGTGCTAAAGTGCCTTCCCACACTAGACCGGTAGTTTTGAAATCAGCAATGTTGATATAAGTGAAAAGCGTTGGATCATCGTCAGGGAAGCCAAAATCAATCATATTTCGAAAGGTATTGTAGAAACCTCCCAAGGACGAGTTTATGTTGGTTATTTCGCTAAAGCTGCGGTGGTAAGACAGGTAGGTATTGAAGCTATTGGAACTTTCCGGTCTTAAGTTTTCATTGCCAATGATCGAGTGGTTCGCATCAAAAAAGTTGAAGAATAATTCACGCAAAGCAGGAGAACGATAGCCTTTCGCATAGGCAGCGCGGATATCGAATTGCTCATCAAGTCCATATTTAAGATTGATGGAAGGTATCACCGGCAATGTTTGGAATACATTGTTTCCGATAAAGCGAAAGCCCGGCCGTATGTTCAACTGGGGTATTGGCCGAATTTCCGCAGAAAGAAAAGCTGCGTATTGTGCTACGGTGGCATTTTCTAGGAGTCGATCACCACGACCAGATTCACCATCGTATTCCAATCCAAGCTGTGCATGGATTTGTTGGGAGAATCGATATTGCATCGTTCCGCGAAAGAATACGGTATTGAATTTGGCAACATCAGCCTGACCAGCTCCGGTCAATGTCTCCGTTACGTTGGTTTGTAGGTTCGTACGTTTGGTAACTGTGCTGCGGTCGTAGTTTTGCAATGAAAAAGAACCATTGGCTGTCAGTTGGTCCGAAAACTTCCAATTGCTTTGTATCATATTGTTGTAGCGATTGGAAATGTAGTTGATGTTAACGACGGTATTATTCTGGTTGAAACCTCCTGGTGTATAAATATCTTCATTCATGTAATCGAAGCGATACCAAGTCTGATGTTTGGCGCCATTGTATCCGATTTTGCCTGATGCCAACCACTGATCTTTTGGTTGCCATTGCAACTGCGGTAAAGTCGATGATCCCTGCCACCCACCAAAGGTGTTGCGGCTGGCATTTACATCAAAATTCCATTTATTGAGATTATGAGAGATACCTAAATAGGCATTGTGTACGCCCTCACCATTTAATGGCTTGTATTCTGAACCAGCAGTTTCTTCGAGTAATCGCGCAGTAATTCGCCAGCGATTTCCACCGATATTGTTTTTGGTGATTATGTTAATCACGCCGGCCAATGCGCTAGTACCGTAGGTCACCGAAACAGGTCCTTCAATAATCTCAATCTTCTCGATCATGTTTACATCGATTTGTGTCAGGCTTTGGCGCTCGGCACCTCGATCAAATAGTGGTACCCCATCAAGTAATATTTTTACGTTTTGACCGCTCATGCCCATTAACTCGATGTCGGATTCTCCTAGCATCATGTCATTGCTGAATCGGATTCCTAGTTCGGTATTCAACAACGTTTTAATATCCACCGTACCACGACGCGCAATCTGATCCTGCGAAATGGTGCGTACTTTATAAACTGAATTCTTTAAGGATGTCGCTTCTAATTGTGCTGTGACGACGACCTGCTCAATCTGATTGCGTGTGTTGTCTTGTGCAAAAGCAGGATAATAGAATGCTAATAGAAAAATTGATGTTAAATAAAAAGTATTGCGCATCGATAATTGTTTTCGTGCGGTAAACATAGTTTTTATTTAGATCAATTACAAATAAATGAAAAAATTCAAATGATTTTGTAAGGAGATTGTAAAATGATGGGGATATTTACTCTAAAAAAGTATTTTTTTGGATCTGATGCTGCTTCGTTGTCGACGTGGATAATTGGTTGTAGAACGCTAAATCACACATCGCGATCTGCTTAGATCTGTCGCTGATCTTTTTTTATTAATTTATTAGAGAAATAATTTCAGTTATAAATCACCGCGTCTTACCTTCTCGTGCGGACGGTATGATCAAAGAGTTGTAGAAAGCTTCGTCCTTGCGAAGAAGAGGAACGAGGCTGCGGCAATTTTCAATAAGTATTTTCTTAAATAATCCTAGCGGTATAGCGAATGGATTTTTTTGCTTTGCTCAATTCATCTAGATTGATCGCGTTTCGGAACTCATTATCCGTTGCTGTTTGTGCAGTATCGACCTCGGTCTTGATTTGAGATCGAATATGATCATCCGTAACGCCAGTTGTCGCAGCTTCATCCAATGCTACTTTTATCTTTTCGCTATATTGCTCTGTATAGCGATTATGCTTGCTATATTGGAATTCCAACTGATTGATCAAACCGACAAATTCTTCTAAACGATTATTGGCATCCTTCAAGTCATTACCTTCATCCGTTACCAACATTTGGTCGTAGTTTACCCGATTTCCAGAGCGATTTTTTTGTTCGAACTGTGAAAACAAACTCACCATGTAATTCTGATCCAAGCGTAGGAATAATTTATTTAAATATTCATCAACACTTTCTTTGTCGCCTCTGGCTTCGGGTTCTAAGCCGACTTTTTCTGCAAAATAGCGAACCTGATCATACAAGTTGCGCTGTAGTAAAGACAACTCTTGCCTTTGTATATTGAGATTGTAATCAAATTCTGTATTTGCTTCGGCCAATAAGTTATAAAAGCGAATATAGCCATTCAACTCATTTTCCATCTTGGCAATGGTTGCTTGATCTACATCATCAGTCATGATACTGGTGCTCCGCAAAAAACCCATCACGCTACTTGTCAATTGTGCTGCAGGAGATACCACAGGAATAGCGCTCACGATCGGGTTTTTGGCGATCGATGTAACCCCATCATAAATCTTCGAAGCCATATTTTTCTTTTTGGGCTTCACATTATCTTCTACCAAAGACACCACTTTTTGATCAAACCGAAAACCCAGCTTATCGCTCTCTGGATTGCCCAATTCTTTGATTAAAGGTTCAAACAAACGGTTAGATGGGTAATTTTTCATGACCTGAATTTTGGTGTGCAATAGACGGTAAGCGTTTGTGGCATTTTCCAGATTTTGGCGTACAATCATATACCGATTTTGTGCATCCAGATCCTTACTCGCCATCAACATATTGATGTTTTCGGTATTGTTCTTCAGCTCACGCGTCATGCTTTCTACTTGCTTCGTAAGGAGCGCAATGGTTTGGGCATCTTCGCTTTGCGTATTCAGGTTGCTATTTTGCAATAAAGTGCTATCCTGTTCCTGACTTAGAGCCGGGAAGCAAAACCCGCTCATGATCAATAATAAATAAGTGTTCTTCATCATATCCCCAATATATTATGGCCAAACGTGGCGTAATTCATTGTATGTATTCCATTTACAACAAAATAAGTGGTGAGCTGTTTTAAATACAGTGTTTTATGGCGGAGAAACAGCCGTACGGCAAAATTCTGGGGATTAAATGTTATTTTTACATCATGTCTACGATATTAATAAAGAATGCACAAGTCGTCAATGAAGGCGAAATCAAGGTATTAGATATATTTATAAAAGATGGTCGTATCGAACAGATCGCGCCAACTATTGATAAAGTGGTTGCGCAAGAAATTAATGCAGAAGGGCTGTATCTCTTGCCGGGATTGATTGACGATCAGGTTCATTTTCGCGAACCGGGACTTACCTACAAGGCAGATATCGCTACCGAAAGTCGTGCTGCCGTTGCCGGAGGAACGACTTCGTTTATGGAGATGCCAAATACGATGCCGAATACCTTGACGCAAAAATTGTTGCAGGATAAATATGATATTGGGCAGGATAGCTCATTGGCCAACTATTCCTTCTTTATGGGAGCGGGCAATGATAATTTGGAAGAAGTGCTAAAAACCAATCCACGCGATGTATGTGGTATCAAGGTTTTTATGGGATCTTCTACCGGAAATATGTTGGTGGATAATGAGACGGCCTTGGCTAATATTTTCCAAAATGCACCCACGCTTGTCGCAACACATTGCGAAGACGAAAACACGATCCGCACTAACATGGCCGTTTATAAAGAAAAGTATGGTGAGGCCATCACCATCGATATGCACCCAGCGATCCGTTCGGAAGAAGCGTGTTTCTTATCGTCTTCTAAAGCCGTCGAATTGGCTTTGAAGTACGATACGCGTCTGCATATTTTACATATTTCTACAGGTAAGGAAACACATCTTTTTAGCAAGGATATTCCGTTGGAAAAGAAACGTATCACGGCAGAAGCCTGCGTACATCATTTGTGGTTTTCAGATACGGATTATGCCACAAAAGGAAACTTGATAAAATGGAATCCTGCGGTAAAAACAGCGTCAGATCGCGATGAAATTTGGCGAGCAGTATTGGATGGACGGATCGATGTGATCGCTACAGATCATGCGCCACATACCTTTGAAGAGAAATCGCAACCTTATTTGCAGGCGCCATCAGGTGGGCCATTGGTGCAGCATGCACTACAGGCATTGCTGGATAAGGTCAAAGAAGGGCGGTTGACATTGGAACAATTAGTGCAAAAAACGGCGCATAATACGGCACGCTGTTTTCAAATCGAGCAACGCGGATTTATCCGCGAAGGATATTGGGCAGATTTGGTATTAGTAAATCTGAATAAACCTTATACCGTAACAAAGGAAAATATTTTGTCGAAATGTAAATGGTCACCATTCGAAGGAAATACCTTTAGTGCGAGTATTGAGCATACGATCGTGTCCGGAAATGTGGCTTATTCTCAAGGACAAATACAAGAAGTAGGATCTGGCCATCGCATGCTTTTCGATCGATAGTTGAGGGAAAGCAGAATAAGAGCGGATGCGGTAGAGGAGTGTGTAGTAAAGCGTGATAAAAAAATACCATGGATAAAATTATTTTGTATATAGGCATTCTTGGACTACTTACTGTCAGCTGCCAACAAGTGGATAAGACTATCACTTCGTTTAAAAAAGATTATTCATCGGCTATGACGCTCACTACTTCCGACTGGGATTCGCTGTTTTCGACTTATCAGGAGTCTTCGATCCAGCACCGACGATTCAAGCATCAAGATGTAGATTCGCTGTTACAGCAGCACGCTCAGAAAGGTATTTTGCAGGTAGAGCGAATCGGTGCGTCGGCCGCTGGCCGTTCTATTTCTGAATTGACCTACGGTGATGGCGATATTAAAGTGATGCTGTGGTCGCAGATGCATGGCGACGAACCAACCGCCACGATGGCTTTGTTGGATATCTTCAATTTTCTGGAAGGTCAGGAAGATGATGGAGATTCCCTACGGAATTTGTTGAAAAGCAACTTGCAGATCCATTTTATTCCAATGCTGAATCCAGATGGAGCAGAAATCTACAATCGTCGGAATGCGCAAAGCGTAGATCTGAATCGGGATGCGCGTGCGCAGCAGACGGTGGAAGGCAAGCTATTGGCAGCACGTGCCGATGCCGTAAAACCTTCTTTTGGTTTCAATCTACACGATCAATCCATTTATTACCACGTTCCCGAAACCCAAAATCCGGTCACCATATCATTATTGGCACCAGCCTATAATCCTGAGCGCGAAATCAACAAAACGCGCGGCAATGCCATGAAATTGATTGCGGGAATCCAACAAATGGTGCAGCAATATGTGCCTGATGCGGTAGCAAAATACGACGATACGCATTCGCCGCGAGGCTTTGGAGATAATTTTCAAAAGTGGGGCGCAGCTACGGTGCTCATCGAATCCGGAGGACTAAAAGGTGATGTAGAGAAGCAGCAAATTCGTAAGCTCAACTTTATTATTATCCTAAATGCCTTGATGCAGATCGCAGAAAGTAGCTATGAGCAATATGAAATCGCGCAATACGAAGATATTCCGTTCAACGGTTCTTCTTTATTGCATGATGTCTTTATTCAAAACCTAGAAATTGGTTCAGATTCTATTCCACTCCGTACGGATATTGCGATCCGCCGAGCAGAGAATACAGTAGGCCGCGATTACTTTGTGCGTGGTTGGGTCGAAGATTTAGGCGATCTAAAAGAATCATTCGGGTACGATCAAGTGGATGCTTCATCATTGCATTTTGTGCAAGGTAAAGTGTCGGATAAAGTGATTTCTTCGGTAAACGACCTGTCTAAATCACAGGCTTTTGCCTTGCTAAAACAAGGCTTTATCGCCGTTCGTTTAAAGCCAACAGTTCTAGGCAGCGCAGAGCAATTTCATAACCTACCAATACATGTATTTAGTCAACCTGCGTTTTACACCACCTCGCGCATCGACTTAGGTGGGACGGCTAATTTTTACTTGGCAGATGAAGCTGGAACACTGCGATATGCTGTGCTGAATGGTTATCTCATTGACTTAGCTCAACCCTTAAAAGAAACCTTCAAAAATCGCGTACTCTAATTACTCGTTAAGCGATTTATTTTATACCTTAGGTTGGTCAACCTGACTATCTCTAATCTCGGGAGTTACCCATTGTAAGATTAGAGTGAGTTGCTGTGCGCTCGGCGTGAAAGCAGCATGTGGCTGAATACTAGAAAACCATTATTAATGAATCGTATTATCTTCCTTTATCTGGGCATCCTGTCCTTATGCGGTATGACTGCTCAGGCACAAAAGCCGACAGATTACAGCAACAAGCAGCAGCTGGCACAGCGCGTGAAAGCGCTGGCATCGCGCTATCCTCAATTGGTAAAAGTGACTTCCATGACTAAGACCTTGGGCGGATCCGACATTTGGATGCTATCCATCGGTAACGGAAATTTGGAGCAAAAACCAGCAGTCGCCATTGTTGGCGGCATATCTGGAGATCACCTTTTGGGTGTAGAATTGGCAGTAGGATTTGCTGAAAAATTGTTAGCCAATACTTCGCAAGACAGCATTCGCACCTTACTGGATCAGCAAACGTTTTACGTATTCCCAAACATGAGTCCAGATGCTACAGAGCAATACTTTGCCAAATTGCAATACGAGCGTACGGGCAATGCGCGTCCATTGGACTACGATCGTGATGGCCGCAAAGGCGAAGATGGCTACGACGACCTAGATGGCGATGGCAAGATCACTTGGATGCGTGTTGCTGATGCAAGTGGTACGTATTTGCCTAATCCAAAAGATCCAAGATCTATGCTCTTAGCCGATCCGGCAAAAAATCAACGCGGTCAATACCTATTGCTTTCCGAAGGATTGGACAATGATAAGGATGGCCTTTTTAATGAAGATGGCGAAGAGGGAGTTGCTTTCAATAAAAACAACACCTACAACTATAAGAATTTCCAACCAGGAGCAGGTGAGCATGCCGTATCGGAGCTAGAAAATAGAGCTTTGTACGATTTCCTATACGATGCGTTCAATGTCTACGCAGTCGTTTCGTTTGGACCAGAAAATAATCTGTCTACGCCGCAACAAGCTGCGCGCGGAGGTGAATCGGCAGCACCTTCTGGCAGTCGCCGACCGGGTGGCCGCAAGATCAACAGCTGGTCGGATCAAGATGCGCAGGTCAACGCTGCTGTTTCCGCTATTTACAATAATATCGTGCAACTCGGTGATGCGCCAAAGCAAAAAGCCGGAAATGGGAACTTTGCAGATTGGGCATATTATCATTACGGGAGATTAAGCTTTTCGACGCCGGGATGGTTTGTGGCCGATACCGAAAAAGATCCCATCGCTTCTTATTTCTCGTGGGCAGATGCGCGAGGAATAACCGGCAATTATACACCTTGGAAAACCGTTTCTCATCCTGATTTCCCAAATAAAACAGTAGAAGTGGGCGGTATCCATCCATTCGTGCTACACAATCCACCATACGATATGGTCGATAGTTTGGTGGCCAAGCACACCGATTTTGTAATCAAGCTGACGGATATGGCACCGATCATTGATATCGTAGATGTGCGGACGGAGAAATTGGATGGCGGACTAACACGCGTATCTGTGAAAGTGCTGAATAAGGGTACTTTTCCTACCTTGACGCAGGTAGGTGAACGTAGTTATTTTCTGAAACACGTGGTAGTAGAAGTCAAGACCGGTAGCGGACAGAAAGTGCTGAGTGGAAAGAACCGACAAACGATCGGAGCGCTGGAAGGACATGGATTTACCGAATTGAGTTGGTTGATCCAAGGAAGTGGAAAGCTATCCATAGAAGCAGGAAATGGTTCTAGTGGTAAAAAATCAGTCAATGTATCACTCTAATTAGCCGCAGAAATAATGAATTTATATAAATATACCATCGTAATAGGCTTGGCAGTACTTTGTGCTACTCAGTCATTCGCTCAGAAAGCAGAAAATATATTAGCTGCGGCAGGTTCGCCGGCCAACCCAAAGGTATCGATCAGCTGGAATCGCTACCACGACAATACCGCTTTATTGGAGATCTATCGTAAGATGGCTTCGGCACATCCCGATTTGGTGAATTTGGAATCCATCGGCAAATCTGTCGAAGGGCGTGATTTGTGGTTGCTGACTATTTCTGACAAGAAAAAAGGAGAATCGGCCACGAAGCCAGCCACGTATATTGACGGTGGAATACACGCCAATGAAGTGCAGACCGTAGAGTTCGCCCTATACATTGCTTGGTACGTCACCGAGATGCACGCGGCTGGGAATCCATTCTTCCAACAACTATTGGCCGATAAAACCTTTTATATCGTGCCGAGTATTAGTCCAGATTCTCGTGATAATTTCATCCACGGAGCCAATACACAACATTCTTCCCGTACGGGGCGCAAACCACTGGATAATGATCGCGATGGCTTGGTTGACGAAGATGATTTTGATGATTTGAACGGTGACGGACATATCACGCAGATGCGGAGAAAGAGTGATTACGGTCGCTTCATCACCGATCCGGCAGATCCGCGTAGATTAATACCTGCACCTGAAGGACAGCAGGGCGTATACGAATTATTAGGTTATGAAGGTTTGGATAATGATGGTGATGGCTTGGTGAACGAAGATGGTGTGGGCGGATACGATCCAAACCGAGATTGGGGCTGGAATTGGCAGCCGAATTATGTGCAAAGTGGCGCCTACAAATACCCGTTTTCTTTGCCGGAGAATCGTGCTGTGGCCGATTTTATCATGGCGCATCCGAATATCGCTGCTGGGCAAAGTTTTCACAATTATGGCGGTATGATTTTGCGTGGCCCAGGTGCGCAAGATGACGAAGAAAATTTTAGATCGGCAGATATCGCCGTGTATGATGCGTTGGGCAAAAAGGCGGAATTGTTAATTCCGGGTTATCGCTACATCGTCACCTATAAAGATTTGTATTCCGTATACGGTGGTGAATTTGATTGGATGCATAGTGCGCGAGGTATTTTTGCGATGAGCAATGAGCTGTGGATGGCCAATTATTACTTCCAAAAAACAGGACAACAGCCCAATGATTACGCGAATGCGCAAAATGAACAATATATATTCGATCAATTTCTGCTCTTTGGTGATGGCTTTGTCGAGTGGACTCCCTATGAGCACCCGCAATATGGTGCGATCGAGATTGGTGGATTTAAAAAGAACTACGGTCGTATGCATCCTGGTTTTCTGATGGAAAGTGATGCGCATCGAAATGCTTCTTTTGTGATCTACCATGCTTACCATACGCCGAAGTTGGAAGTGGCTGAAATTTCTGTTAAAGATTTGGGCGCCGGTTTATCCGAAGTGACCGCAGTGATCAGAAATCAGCGGATTATACCGACACATTCATCGCTGGATGTGGCCAATAAAATTGAAGTTCCTGATGTTGCTACTTTGACTGGCGGAACAGTCGTGGCTGGCATGATTGTGAACGACCGAGATTTCGGAATGACAACAGAGCAGAAACGAGATGCAGCAAATATTCAAATATCCAATATCCCAGGAAATGGCATCGTAACAGTGCGTTGGATTGTGAAAGGAAGTGGAAAGTATACCGTAACCGTCAATAGTAAAAAGGGAGGGAAAGCAGCTAAGACAACTTAGCCGCTTTCCGATTTACTTCTTCTTTTTCTTGTCTTTGTACGATCCAATCAGATATGCATAAGGTTTCAGGCTAGGCACATGATCGAATACGATCAATAGAATACCTAAAAGCGGGATGGCAAGTACCATGCCGCCTACGCCCCAGATCAACTCGCCAAGTACAAGTCCGACAATGGTAAATAGGGGATTGATGCGCACTTCATTGCCTACGACCAACGGCTCTAGTAAATAAGTCTGAATAAATTGTACGAACAGATATACGCCGATAACGCCAAGAATCATTTTGCTATCGCCACCCTGCACAGCGACAGCCAACACGGTGAATGAGGTGCCGATCAGATTGCCTACGAAGGGAATGATCTCCATCAATCCGCAAAACACAGCGAAAAAAATCGCGTTTTCTACTCCTAAAACGGAAAATCCTAAGCCATACATAACCCACAGTGCTACGATCATCTTGGATAAGCCGCCTAGATAATGCTGTGCTACGCTAGCTGACTCATGCAGTACTTTGGTGGTTTTGTCTCGCTGATCTGTGGGAACAAGTAGCAATACAAAACTCTTTAGTTGTCTTCGGAAAGTAATGAATAGAAAGGTATATACAATGACTAGTATCGTGTCGACCGCGATGCTCATGGTGCCAGAGGCAAAATCCACTAGCACGCTGCTCGTACTTCCAGCCGAAGCAGAGGGACTGTCTACAATTTTTTGTTGTTGCTGATGATCTATGCCCAAGCTATTTTGTAGCCAAGCGCGAAATTGTGCTGCTACCTCAGTTGCTCTTTGTTGCAGTTCATCCATGTTTTCGGAGAAGCCTGCTAATTGCCAGCCAAGCAAAGTCAATACACCAGCAAAGAGGAGAACAAAGCCGAATAAAGCCAGAAGAGCCGCCACGCCACGTGGTATCTTGAATCGTTCCAGTCGTTCGCACACTTTGGTCAGTAGCATAGCTAAAAGACCACCCAAGGCAAACGGAACTAAGAAAGGTTTTCCGAAATATAGGAGCGCGATGCTCAATCCAAAAAAGGCAAGGATCAGAACCGCTCGCTCTAGCTTCGTTTGTTGTCTCATCTGCAAATCACTCTGTTTTTCGTGTAGAGATCTGCTCTGTCGAGAGCAGTCACAGAGGAGAACAACTAATCGGAAAATTAGTTTCGGCTTATTTGAGGGTCAATGCCGTGCCTTCGAATCGTACACCTTCCCAACCATGCAGCATAAATGCCCGAATATTCTGATGGTCATTTCCATTAGGATCATCTAGTACGGCACGGTAATGCTCGGCAAATAACTGTAAAGTATCTTCCTCGCTCAACGATTTGAGCAAGGCAAATTGCAATACCTTGGCACTTCCCTGATTTTGCGACTTCTCATTGTGTATTTCTCCATTCCAAAACGCCGTTGGCGTATGATTGTATGCGGATTCTATGTAAGCGATCACATCTGCAAAGATCAGTTTCCCGTCTTTCAGATCCTGTAAAAAAGTATGTTTCATGAAATTATATTGAGCAGTAAAATAGAGACAATCTTTATAAAGCCACCTCGTTTTCTTCGATCCAGAGACCGTCTCCTTTGATGATATTAATTAACTCGTCCAATGCGTTGGCCGAAGATACATTTCGTTTGATTACTTCTTTGCCGCGGTACAGTGTGATTTTGTCGGGGCCAGCGCCGACATAGCCGTAATCGGCATCAGCCATTTCTCCCGGGCCATTCACGATACAACCCATTATCGCAATTTTGAGTCCTTTCAAATGATTGGTACGCTGGCGAATCATATGGGTGGTGTCTTGCAAATCAAATAAAGTACGTCCGCAACTTGGACAAGAAATGTATTCCGTTTTAGAAATTCTAGATCGGGTAGCTTGCAATATCCCGAAGGATAGCGAAGCTAATTTTTCTACCGGCGTCGCTGGAGACTCAATCCAGATACCCGATCCTAATCCATCAATAAGCAGCGCGCCAAAATCTGTAGCCGCATAAAGCTGAATTTTAGAAATAGGTTCTTCGGGGTTCATAATATCTCCAACTGGACCGCTGAAATCTTCTAACGCGTAGCTGCGTTTTAAGATGACGGGATTCGACAAGGCCAATTTCTGCATATTTGCAAAGAACTGACGTTGGTCGGCCATACCATGTATATAATCCGTTTCCAAAATAAAAACAACCGTCTCATTTAGCACCATGTCAGCAAAGCTATCCGTCGCCAAATCTTGATTGCTGATATACACCATATTCAGAACAACGTCTTTTTCTGTACTGCTGTTAAATTCTGCTAGCGTAAATATAGGATGAATATTAGCACGTTCTTGTATGCCGATCCAAGTTTGGTAGTTATACAGCTGTTTCAAATTGCCCGGCATGGCAAACGAAGGCAAAGCATCTCCAAGAAATACAAAATCTACCGATTGATCGCCCATATGAAACTTGTCCAATAGCGCATCGTAGCGATAGCCGACTTGTTTTAGAATGAAAGGGTCTTTGAGGTTTTCTTGAGATAAATCAATGATGATACGTGGCACTAATGATCCGCCCACAAAAGTATTAACCTCTGCAGCTTCGAAAGACTCAGTGCGAGATTCTTCGTGAAAATGCAAGATTTCGCGAGCTGGCTCGCTCGTGATTTGCGTTTCTCTTTTGCTGTATCGATTCACAAGTGCTCGCGCGACTGGTGCTTCCTTCTCTGGTTCTTCGGTCAAAGAAACACGAACGGTATCTCCTAATCCATCTTCCAACAAAGTGCCAATCCCGACCGCCGATTTCACGCGACCATCTTCACCGTCACCTGCCTCTGTAACACCAAGATGCAGTGGGTAATTCATGTTTTCGGCCACCATTTTCTCCACGAGTAAACGGTACGCTTGCACCATGACTTGTGGATTGGAAGATTTCATCGAAATCACCAAATTATAGTATTGCAAGTCTTCACAGATGCGAATGAATTCCATAGCCGACTCGACCATGCCGTCTGGCGTATCGCCATAACGACTCATGATGCGGTCGGAAAGGGAACCGTGGTTCGTGCCAATTCGCATAGCTGTGCCATACTCTTTGCAAATCCCGACCAATGGCGCAAATTTTTTGTAAATCCGCTCCAGCTCGGACTGATACGCAGCATCGGTAAAATCAATCTGATCGAATTTCTTTTTGTCGGCATAGTTGCCGGGGTTTACCCGTACTTTTTCGACAATACGAGCAGCAACTTCGGCTGCGTTTGGCGTAAAATGTATATCGGCTACTAAAGGCACTTCATAACCTCTGGCACGCAATTCTTTTTTGATGTTGAGCAGGTTATCCGCCTCTTTGATGCTGGGTGCCGTGATGCGCACATATTCACAGCCGGCATCGACCATTTTGATGGTTTGTTCTACCGATCCGATCGTATCCATGGTGTCGATCGTCGTCATACTTTGGATACGGATCGGATTATCTGCGCCCATGGGTATGTTGCCTACAAAAACCTCGCGCGTTCGAAACCGGCTGTATGCCAGCTTAGTATTACAATATTCTCCAGTCAGTCGGGTCGAATTTGGTGCTTCCATCTTGCACCAAAGTTAGCTATTTTTCAGACGAATAGGTGTTAATAGAACATGAATTTGCTGCGCCATTCAATTCGATGTCGTACTTCATCGCGGCCGTATGGTAGTTCTTGGTTTCATAAACTCCTTTACTCACTTTCTCCGCACCTTCGTAGCGTGTAGACGACATGACGTTTTTGCCGGTCACACGGTATGCCACTCCTTCCGGTAGGTTTAATTTCACATTAGAAGCTCCAGTATTGATATCAATTTTCGTGCTTTCTAAAGTTGGCGCGCCAAAGCTGAGTTTAATATTACTTGCGCCGGCATTGATCGCTAAAGCCTGAAAACGGTATATTGAAAAGTCGGCTTTGAAATTTACCGCACCGACATTCAGTTCCATATTCCAAAGCGGGGCCGCGTTTAGATAAAATTCTACCGTATTTTTCTTGGAACGGCTATCGTTGTGCTTCGCTTCGAATACGATTTCTTTTTCCGTTGTTCCAGATTCGTCTAGTCTTAGGCCGACACTTGGGCTGTCTGTCCACGCCGCTATCAATTTGGTTGAATCTTCCGGAGTTACTAATTTGAAATTGGCGGCACCGCCGTTAAGATGCAGTTTTACTTGTTCTACCTCCGCATTATAATCTAACGCTACGCGCTGACTTTGCGCTTGGGAATCTATTCCAGCTTCGCCGTTAGCATAGCTTCGGTCGCCAGCGGTGGTTCCCTCGTACACCAAAAATGAACAGATCAAGATATTGCAAATGGTACTGATCAATACACCATGAGGCCTGTTCTGTAGCAGTAAAGAAATACCAACCGACACAATCGCCAATGGCCAATATTTCATAATAGCGTAAAAATTGAAATGTATTATATCTGTATTGTGTAGCAAAATGATTGCTCCAATAAATACAAGCCAGATTCCAGTTGCGATTTTATTATTCATCTTTTGTGTTGTTTTTCTTCTTATAGGAACAAACTTACAAGCTAAAATAGGGTATAAAGCCCTATATTAGGCTATATTATTCAATTATTCGGTGAACCTCCGCGTTTTGTCGGTAAAGAAATAATAAACAAATTTGTATATTAATAGTGGCGTCGAAACATTTTCTGTCAAATCGAGTTAGCTATTTACAGTATATTTTGTCCAAATACGTCATTTAAACAGCTGAATATGTTTTTCTATTATTTCGGGGAATACCTCCTATTGTTGCAACAAGTGTTTCGCAGACCGGAGAAATGGAAAATTTACCGGAAGGAAATAATGCACGAAATGAACGAGATAGGAGTGGGCTCGCTCGGATTAATCGTTATTATTTCAAGTTTTATTGGAGCGGTTATGACGATGCAGATTGCATTTCAATTAACATCTGACTTAATTCCAACTTCGATCATAGGGCAAATCAATCGAGATTCCAATATTTTAGAACTTGGTCCTACCATTTCTGCTTTGGTATTGATGGGGAAGGTTGGATCGGCTATATCATCTCAGATCGGATCTATGCGAGTAACCGAACAGATCGATGCGCTAGAGATTATGGGGATCAATGCTGCGGGCTATCTTATCTTGCCGAAAATTGTGGCGGGCGTTTTGATGGTGCCTGTGCTCGTGACGATTGCCATTGTTTGTGCGTTGGTTGGGGGGTTGATCGGAGGGGCGCTTTCTGGAGCTGTTTCTGCGAACGATTATATCCTCGGGATTCGGGAATCTTTTAATGGCTTTACGGTTTCTGTTGCGATGGTCAAGGCCGTAGTTTTTGGTTTTATTATCACCTCTATACCAGCACATAAAGGTTTCCACGTTCGGGGCGGCGCTTTAGAAGTGGGGCAAGCTGGTACGCGTGCAGTTGTTATTGGCTGTATTGCTATTCTTGCTTGTGATTATATGATAACCGCATTAATGTTATAAGTATTACTATGATCGAAATTCAAAATATCAATAAATCCTTTGACGATAATCATGTTTTGAAGGGAATAGATGCCATCTTCGAACCGGGAAAGGTTAGTTTAATAATCGGAGGTTCTGGATCTGGAAAAAGTACTTTGCTTAAGTGTATAGTAGGTTTGCATGCTCCTGAAAGTGGAAAGGTTTTTTTTGATCAGCAAGAATTCACTAAACTGAGCTTCGAAGAACGTGTGCCCATTCGAAAAGAGATCGGCATGCTATTTCAGAATTCGGCCTTGTTCGATTCCATGACGGTCGAGCAAAATATCGTGTTTGGTTTAGATATGTTTACCAATATGAGCCAAGCTGAAAAGCTAGATCGGGCTAATTTTTGTTTAGAAAGAGTGAATCTGACTGGTCGAAATAAATTATTTCCAGCGGAGCTTTCTGGTGGCATGAAGAAAAGGGTGGGTATAGCACGTGCTATTAGCATGAATCCAAAATATTTATTTTGTGATGAGCCTAATTCTGGGTTGGATCCGGCTACTTCTATTTTGATCGATGAACTAATTCAAGAATTAACCGAAGAATTTAATTCCACTACAGTAGTGGTAACGCACGATATGAACTCTGTGATGGGAATTGGGCAATATATTTTATTCTTGCATAAGGGACAAAAATTCTGGGAAGGTTCGAGTGAAGATATGCTGCAGGCGGATATACAAGAATTAAATGATTTTGTGTTTGCCAGTCCGCTGATGCGCTCTGCAAAAGAAAGTTTATAATATTACAATCGTGAATTTTGTTATTTTTTTGAGCTTGGTTTGCTTTTGATATATCGTTTTACATTACCTGTTTTGATGTATTCCAACTCGCCTTCCCGGCAGTAGGCTGTTAAGTAAACCGAGAATTTATTGCTTATACTTTTATCATAATCGAGCTCTTCCAGTACCTCAGAAACACGTCTCGGTACGGTGAAAAAGTCTGATTCAGAGACTAGTCTCTCAAGCTTTATACGCAGATCAATCCGGCTTTTGGATTGCGGTGATATGTTGTATAACGGAGTAAGGTCTATATCTTCAGAAAAAAACCTACGAGGCTGAAAATTTAATGCTCGGCACACTAGTAAAAAGTTGTGCATAGTGGATCCTGAACCCCTTTCCATCGCTGCAATTGTAGTCATCGTTAGGCCGGTCATACTGGCTACATCACGTTGCGAATAGGATAAATACTCCCGCCGTGATCGGAGTAAATCTCCAAGTTTCTTTAAAATTAATTCATTAGTTTCAGACACATTGCAAAATGAATAAATATTCTCGCAAAATGGGAATAAACAAAATCTATAATTATTTGCTTAATAAAATATTTTGTTTACATTTGATTTCAAATAAAGAATAATAATTAATTTTAAAGAAATAACAGTATGGTTGATTCGTGTTTTAGAATGGTTCAATGATTTTCAACCCGACAAATTTCTTGTTTATATCACATAAACATTCTGGTTAGTGCTAAAACAGTCTTAAATACACTTAAACAAAAGTGGAGGTTTCTTGTGGTGCCGCAGGGTGAGGATTCTAGTCGCTCACTGAATGATTTTCAGAAACATTAATGTTCTCACGTTATTGACTGATTGTTGTACACAACAGCGTCCGCAGATTATATAATACGGATTCTAAGGAATAACAAAATTGACTTTTTTGAAGGCTCAAATTTCAAAAGGTAAGACCAAGCGCGAAATCAAATAAGTTAATGATAATATTATGAGCAAAAAGCAGGCGATATATTCTTCGCAACAATATGTGAGCTTTCTAAATAATGGTGAAGAGCGAGCATTGGATTATTTTTATACTTGGTTCTATAATGATCTACTTAAAAAAGCGCGATTGGCCACGGGAGACATAGATGTCAGCAGAACCTTTGTACAGGAGGCTTTTTTTCGTTTATGGCTTTTTCGGAAACATATAATTAGTCTAGAGAATGTTGAATGTTTTTTGGACGAGGAGATTAAACGAGCAACACGAGAATACTATGGTAATCCGTCGGAGCAATTTAGGCGTAACTTCGTGCCGCTACAACCTTTTTATTCTGAAGAAAATTGTTTAGTGATAAATGACTTGGATGATGAGCCATACGACACAAAGCAGGATCCTGAAGATCGGATTTACATCCGAAAGATTAATGCACTTATGCCCAATCTCCGTCAAGATCAACAAACACTCATTCGGCTGTGTTTAGAATACAGCTTTAATTATGATAGGATTGCCGATCATTTAGGCGGTCGATCCGTTCACGAAGTACGGTTTAAAGTAAAGCAGGCTATAGCGCATGTGCGATCTGTTTTTGAGAATACAGAAAAACTACAGGAACTAGAAAGAGACTGTTTGCAACAACAGACAACAAATCTGAATACCGAGGAAGCGCTGGTGCTAGATCTACGGTGTAACCAGCAACAAACTTTTACAGAGATCGCAACCGCATTAGATGTAGATCTGGCTGTTGCAAACAGTTTGTTTGTCCGCGCCTATCGAAAAACTAAACAGTCACTTGCTCGTGATCAGTATTTAACGATGCAGTAAAATGGCGGGTAAGAAAATTATACTGACAAGCAAGATTCAAATTCTGCTAGATGAGTCCAATCCCGAAAATCGACGCGTGTATCAACATCGATTACATCAATGGAATGATTTGGTCTTCAGGGCTTCTAATATTGCTATTACACATCAATTTTTGCAGGAAAATATAAAGGATATATTATATCTGAAAGACGATGCTAAAGTTAAATTGCTGGACGCAAAGCAAAATGCAGAAGGAATACTTACGACCTCACGCCGAAATACGACATATCAGTTATTGTCTAAGTATTTTAAAGGAAAAGTGCATTCAAATATTATTACCAATTTGAATACATCAATTGTCAAAGCATTTTTTACAGATCGTCAAGCATATTCTAAAGGAGAACATTCGCTTCGGAATTATCAGAAAAATATGCCTATACCATTTTCTGGAAATTTGTTAAAATGGTTAGGTATGATAGGAGATCGGGATTTCAGATTTATACTATTCAGAATACCCTTCCGTACTTTTTTAGGGCGAGACAGTGGCCGTAAGAAGAAGCTAATCCAACAGATAATAGCAGGTGAGATCAAAATTGTACAATGTGCTATCAAGCGCGAAAAATCTGGTCTATTTTTATTTCTATGCTTCGAAAAGCCAATTGATGAAATTGAATTGAAGCAAAGTGTGGTAGCAGAAGCATCCTTGTCGCTAGAGCATCCAGTTGTGGTACAGATCGGTCACGATCTCTATCGCATTGGTAATAAAGAAGAGTTTCTATATCGACGATTAGCAATACAAGCTGCTCGGCATCGCATTGAATCTTCTTGCAGCTATAATAATGGTGGGCATGGCAAGAAAAAGAAACTACAGCGCTTAGAAACATTCCGGCAAAAAGAAAAGAACTATGTGCAAAGCAAATTGCATCTCTATAGCCGTCAACTTGTCGATTTTTGCATACGCCATCAGGCAGGCACCTTGATCTTGGTAAACCAAACACCTAAAAATGCTGTGGCAAAAGAAGATCTTTTTCTACTGCGAAACTGGGGTTATCATGGTTTGATAGAAAAGATTCGCTACAAGGCAGAGTTGGCAGGCATACACCTGATCGTAGAATAGCTTAAGGTGTACACGTAGGATGATGCGTAAATTGTTATCTTTGCTCAATAAAAGATACAATAATTTTGACGACAACCACAGATATACAGCTGCTTACACCGAAGCACTGGAAGGACTACGAACTGATCGATTGCGGAGATTTTGAAAAACTAGAGCGATTCGGAGATATGATCTTGATTCGCCCGGAGCCACAAGCCGTATGGCCAAAGAGCTTATCTAGTGCCGAATGGGAAAAAAAATATCACATCAAATTTAAAGGAAGATCGGCAACCAGTGGCGAATGGTTGAAGAAAAATCCTAAACAAGCCGACCGTTGGCATATTGCGTACCGCAATGAATTGGTAGAGATTCGTTTTCGTCTAGGGCTTACTTCTTTTAAGCATGTAGGGATCTTTCCAGAGCAGGCCGTTAACTGGGATTATATATCCGAATCGATAAAAGCTATTAAAAATCCAAGACCAAAGTTCTTGAACCTTTTTGCCTACACCGGTGGTGCTTCTCTTATCGCGCGTGCTGCTGGAGCAGAAGTGACGCATGTGGATTCTATCAAGCAGGTGGTGACTTGGGCGAATGAAAATCAGGAATTATCCGGATTGCAAGATATCCGTTGGATGGTAGAAGATGCCTTGAAATTTGTGCAACGTGAGTTGAAAAGAGGCAATACTTATCACGGTATTATATTGGATCCGCCGGCTTATGGCCACGGGCCAAAAGGAGAGAAGTGGAAGCTTGAAGACAATATCCGCGATATGATGCGTGACGTCGTTCAATTACTCGATCCCGAAGAACATTTCTTGATCCTAAATACTTATTCACTTGGTTTCTCTTCTGTTATTGTGGAGAATCTTATCCGCACTTCTTTTCCAGCGGTGCAGAATTTAGAAGTGGGCGAATTATACCTACAAGCCACCGCTGGTGTCAAATTACCACTAGGCGTGTTCGGGAAATTCAGAAAGTTTAAATAAGCTAAAAGTTACGGAATCGCCTTAAGCGTTTCCGTAACTCTCTAAAAATTTCTTCAGCTTCGGTGCCACTACTGCTTGGCAATATTGGTTTTCCGGATTGCGATTGAAATAGTTGACATGATAATCTTCTGCTTTCCAAAACGTCACCGCAGGTTCTACTGCAGTTACGATAGGATCCGCAAACACTCCTTGTGCCGTCAACTCATCGATAAATTGTACGGCTTGCAAATGCTGCTCTTCGCTGTGATAAAATACCACCGAACGATACTGCGTACCGACATCAGCTCCCTGTCGATTTAATGTGGTCGGGTTATGTGTTCTGAAAAATATACCCAATAGATCGATAAAGGAAAGTTTTGTCTCGTCAAACTCGATCTGAATCACTTCCACATGACCAGTTGCTCCAGTGCATATCTGCTCATAGGTTGGATTTTCGCGCTGTCCGCCCATATAACCAGGTAACACGGATACAATACCATCTAGTTGCTGAAATATAACCTCTGTGCACCAGAAACAACCTCCTCCAAATGTCGCTAACATAATAGTATGATTTTAAATGAAATAATGCGTGATCTGCATAGGTCAAATCACCCTACAAAGATACGGTACTAAAAGATATGTTTGCCCTTTTCGAGGATGTCCTGCTGCTCATTATGACATATGGCAAACGAAAAGCCCGATTGCAAAGCATAAGATCCATATTCACCTTTTTTATTAAGCGCCAAAAATCCAACTTGAATTTCTTTCGCGATCTCTGGTTTCTTTTTGACGATACGAGCTACCGCTTCTTTGCATGCCGCCTCCGGCGAATAACCTTGCCGCATCAATTCTACGACTAGAAAACTACCGACGGTGCGAATGACTTCTTCTCCCACTCCGGTGGAGGTGGCAGCGCCAATTTCATTGTCCACATACAAACCCGCGCCGATAATTGGGCTGTCGCCCACACGACCACGCATTTTAAAAGCCATGCCGCTAGTGGTGCAAGCGCCAGAAAGGTTTCCTGCTGCATCCAAGGCGAGCATGCCGATCGTGTCGTGATTGTATTGATTGCCGGGCAATCGATCTGTATTGAAAGATTTGTTCTCAATATTCATGATCGGTTTATACTGGCGTTCTTTCAGCCATTCTTGCCAAGCTTCTTTCGACGAAGGGGTCAACAAATCTTCTTTTTCAAATCCTTTTTCTAAAGCAAATTGTAACGCACCTTCGCCCACCAACATCACATGTGGGGTATCTTCCATCACCTTACGTGCCACAGAAATGGGGTGCGCAATATGTTCTAATGCTGCTACAGATCCACAATTGCCTTCGGCATCCATGATGCAGGCATCCAGAGAAACATGACCATCACGATCAGGATAGCCGCCTTTGCCCACCGTAGGATTCGAAAGATCCGATTCCGCCACTTTTACGCCCGCTTCCACAGCATCCAATGCCGATCCACCCGTTTGCAAGATTTTCCAAGCGGCCTGATTCGCTGCCACACCAAAATCCCACGTCGAAATCACGATTGGTTTTTTAGCGGCTCTTGTTGCGGTATTTGCCGTCGCCAAAGAAGTTGGAAGCGCGCTGGCCGAAATCGCGCCAATCATCGCTTTTTTTATAAAAATGCGTCTAGAATCTATCTTTTTATTCATGTTGTTGTCCTTTTTCTATGCCGATTTATTCGTATTTTAGCTTACGGCAAGTCGTGGTTTATCGTATTATAACCGCACGCTTATTAAAGTCTTTTAGCGATTGAATATAGCAGGGCTTAAAAGTAAATATTTGACAGCAAAAAAGGAAAACATTCATCACGGTCATGCACAACGCTTCGGCTCCAATCAATTGGACAACGCATCAACAAGGTAAATTTCGACTCCGGTATATGCCCTATACCTTGCAAATGCACCATGTATTCACGGTAGCGTCATTCAGTCGAACTACGACGCCGGTCGTCTTATTGGAACTGGAATTTGAAGGAATTACTGGATATGGTGAAGCATCCATGCCGCCTTACTTGGGGGAGTCGCAGCAAAGTGTTTTTGCTTTTCTGCAACAAGTAGATCTATCGCGATTTTCTTCGCCATTCGAAACGGCTGATATATTGGCCTATGTGGATGCTATTGCCGCGAACAATACCGCCGCCAAAGCTGCGCTAGATATCGCCTTACATGATCTGCTCGGTAAGATTATGCAACAGCCTTTTTATAAAATTTGGGGATTGGATAATGATAAAATTCCACCCACCTCCTTTACCATTGGGATAGATACCGAAGCGATGATTCGGCAAAAAGTATCAGAAGCCAGTGCTTACGGCATGCTGAAAGTAAAACTGGGTCTGGAAACGGATAAGATGATTATTGAAACGATCCGATCCGTCACGGATGTGCCGCTGTGTGCGGATGTCAATCAAGGTTGGAAAGACAAACATCTTGCGGTGGATATGGCCGGTTGGCTAGCCGAGAGAAATGTCGTATTTCTAGAGCAACCCATGCCCAAAGATCGACCGGAAGATAATGCGTGGCTGACGGAACGATCACCCATTCCTACGATTGCCGATGAAGCTTGCCAGCGCTTAGTTGATGTTTCTGCGTTGAAAGATATCTATAGCGGTATCAATATCAAGCTGATGAAATGTACGGGTATGCGCGAAGCAAAGCAAATGGCTGAGTTGGCGCGCGCCTTAGATATGAAAGTAATGTTGGGCTGTATGACAGAAACATCGTGCGCGATATCGGCGGCGGCACAATTAGCGCCACTGGCAGATTGGGCGGATCTGGATGGCGCCTTGTTGATTGATAACGATTTGTTCGACGGCATGCGCGTAGAAGATGGGCGATGTATTCTGCCCGATCGTCCCGGCATTGGCGTTATTAAAAAGTCTGATTAAGGCTATTGCGCTAATTTTGTTATTTTTGTATTCCGACCACCGCACACCTCCATATTACAACACATAGATACACATGAGCACATATAACGAAGATAGTATACGATCACTGGATTGGAAAGAGCATATTAGGCTTCGTCCGGGGATGTACATCGGTAAGCTGGGCGATGGTTCGGCTTATGATGATGGGATCTATGTACTCTTGAAAGAGGTGATGGATAACTGTATCGATGAGTTTGTGATGGGAGCAGGCCGTTCGATCGATATCACAGTCAATGAAAATAAAGTGTCTATTCGCGATTATGGTCGTGGTATTCCTATTGGTTCTGTGGTGGATGTGGTGTCCAAAATCAATACAGGTGGTAAATACGATAGCAAAGCTTTTCAAAAATCAGTCGGACTGAATGGTGTGGGTACCAAGGCGGTAAACGCACTTTCTACTCAATTTACCGTACAATCTTATCGCCAAAACGTGACGCGTATTGCGCAGTTTGCACAAGGCGAATTGGTATCGGATGAGAAAAAAGATACCACCCAGCGCAACGGTACTTCGGTTACTTTTTATCCAGACAACGACATTTTTAGAAATTACAAATACCGAATGGAATTTGTAGAAAACATGATCTGGAATTATGTGTTCTTGAATTCTGGCTTGACCATCAATTTCAATGGGCAGAAATTTATATCCGAGAACGGTCTAAAAGATTTACTGGAACGCAATATAGAAACGGATTCTATGCGTTACCCGATCATTCATCTCCGCGGAGAGGATATTGAGATCGCACTGACGCATGGCCAGCAATATGGCGAAGAATATTATTCTTTCGTGAACGGGCAGCATACCACGCAAGGTGGTACGCACCAAGCGGCATTCCGCGAAGCGGTGGTCAAAACTATTCGGGAGTTTTACAAGAAAGATTACGATGCTTCCGATATTCGCGCATCCATTATCGGCGCTATTGCCATCAAAGTGCAAGAACCGGTCTTTGAATCGCAAACAAAAACGAAGTTGGGCTCGCAAAACATCGGCCCCGAAGGGCCTAGTGTGCGAACCTTCATCAATGATTTTCTGAAAAAAGCGCTAGACGATTACTTGCACCGCAACCCAGAAACGTCCGATGCTTTGCAAAAAAGAATTTTGCAATCTGAGCGCGAGCGGAAAGATATCGCGGGAATCAAAAAATTGGCCAATGAACGCGCCAAGAAAGCTTCAGTGCACAATCGGAAATTAAGGGATTGTAAGCTGCATTTCTCGGACAAGCATGAGCGCAATTTGGAAACCACCTTATTTATTACGGAGGGAGATTCTGCCAGTGGTTCTATTACCAAATCGCGCGATGTGATGACGCAAGCCGTATTCAGCTTGAAAGGTAAGCCACTGAACTCTTATGGTATGTCGAAGAAGATTGTGTACGAGAATGAAGAGTTTAACTTATTGCAGCATGCGCTGAATATCGAAGAGGGTCTAGATGGCTTGCGCTACAATAATATCGTCGTAGCGACCGATGCCGATGTGGATGGCATGCACATTCGCCTGTTGTTACTCACCTTTTTCTTGCAGTTTTTTCCTGATCTCGTAAAATCTGGTCACGTCTCGATCTTGCAAACGCCGCTGTTTCGTGTTCGGAATAAGAAGGAAACGATCTATTGCTACTCTGCAGAAGAGAAGCAGAAGGCCATCAAGAAATTGGGTGCAAAACCAGAAATTACCCGATTTAAAGGATTGGGAGAAATTTCTCCTTCCGAATTTGGTCTATTTATCGGAAAAGATATGCGTCTGGATCCAGTCATTCTCTCCAAAGAAAATAAACTATCGCACCTGCTGGAATACTACATGGGTAAGAATACGCCGGATCGACAAAAGCATATTGTCAATAATCTGCGCGTAGAGCTAGATATGGAAGACGAACTAACCCAAGTGGCTGGCTAAAAAAGCTTGGACGGCAGCAATGCCGTTTTCCGACCGTGCCGCACCTTGTCCAGATATTAGTGCGTAGTTTGCTTGTAGACTGGTCAATTCTTGCTTCCAGATCTCCAAAAAATGAGGTCTTTGTTCTGGGAAATCGCGCAAGGGATCATCTTCCCAAGGTAGGTCAATATCCATAAGCAGGTAAAAATCGTATTTGCGCTGGGTTATCTCGTTCAGTACTTCTTCGGGTGTATGGCCAAACAAGTGATCGCTCCAAATCTTAATAGTCATAATCGTAGTGTCCGCAATCAATAGCTCGTTACTGGCCAAAGGGATCAACGATTCTTCTAAAGCGACTTGCCCATAATACATGTTCAATTCGTCTTGTAACGTATACTGATTGTTAAGATTCTGGCAGTAATAGCGTGCGTATTCGGGAACGCATACCGTATTGTAGTTCTCAGCCAACTTTTTAGCCATGGTAGATTTGCCCGTAGATTCTGGGCCGACAACGGCAATTTTAAGAAGTGGAGGTGTGTGCATTTTCTTACGTGTTGGCTAAATATGTTCTTTTCCAGTCCCGATATCCATTCCAGGCTATTCCAGCAAATATAATATATAAAACGGCGGTCATGGCTAATTCCTTGTGCAGATACAGCGGAATATAACACAGATTGACGGCGATCCAGATTGCCCAGCTTTGCACTATTTTGCGTGTCATCAGGAATTGTGCTACGAAGCTCATCGCGGTACACATACCATCAATATAAGGTACATCGGTATCTGTCCAACGCTTTAGGGAAAATCCTAGGACGAATCCTAAGACAACAATCGCTGCGATGGTGAACAGCATGTATTTTAAGGAAAGGGAACTAATTGGTTTTTCGTCGGATAGATCGCGCTTGCGCCAATAATACCAGCCGTAAATGGCGGTGAGTAGAAAATAGACTTGCAAGATGCTATCGCCATACAGCCGATGCTGGTAAAATATGATCAGATAGCAACACACACTCACGATGCTGATGGGCCAATTCCAAATATGTTGCTTGGCAGCCAGATAAACACAGGCTACACCAGTGACGGTTCCTATCCACTCCAGCTCCGAAGTACTCTTGAGCTGATGCAAGAAATCAAAAATAAATTGAGGCATGCGTGTCTGAGTAAGCAGGAATAAAGATAAGCATTATCCCCGCAAAATCAGGCTTTACATGAACCCTCGGTTTACTGTACGAGCTTATTTGCGCAATTCGTACTAGCGAAGGATTCTGGTTTTGCCTTGAACATAAAGCCCATGCCCATAATGTATCCCATCGCTTCTTTCAACGCCGCATTGGACTGAAAGTTGGGATTGGTGTTGATGTCCGCATGTACTTCTAGATCCACATGATACTGATCAAGCAATGGACAAACCTGATAAGCAATATCGATCGAATGTTGCACCTCAATCAGCATGCGTTCTTTGATCGACATGTTGTGGGTCTTTCGGTCTTTGTGGATAAACATAAATCCACCTCGGTTTTCGCGCAGAAATACGATGACCGTCGCAAATTCCACGATTTGTCGTTTTACTTGAGAGTCGGTGCCGATGTAGATTTTAAGTTTGTTTCCTAATTTGTGCTCGCGAATGATGGTATCTTCGACCGCCTGCAGGATGGGTACGTGGAGTGTTTCTCCATTGAATTTTTGCCAATTCATAATTAAGAGATTACGTATCCCTAAATTTACGAACTTGTATCTTATTTATTATTAAGGATTTATTAATTTTTTACGATTTAACTTTTTCATTACATCGGCTAATCCTTCGTGCCGTAGGATAGATCGCCTGCATCACCCAATCCAGGCACTATATACGCTTTGCTCGTTAGCTCTTTGTCCAAATCACCAATCCAGATTTTCGCTTCTGGCAAGAATGCACGCACATGTTGTACCCCTTCTTCCGAAGCAATCACGGTAGCGATATGCAGTTCTCGAATATTGTAGTCAGCCAATAATTCTTTACAACAGAGTACCAAGCTCTGGCCAGTGGCCAACATCGTATCTGCCACGATCACGATTTTATCATCTAGATCGGGTGTGTTTTGGTACTTTTTATGAATCTCAAATTCTCCGCTTTTCTTGGTATGCCGGTACGCACCGATAAAGCCACTGTCGGCTTCATCAAAAGCATTTAAAAAACCTTGATGGAAGGGCAGTCCAGCGCGAATAATCGTAAGCAATACCGGTTGTTGCGACAGCACATTAGTCTCTGCCAAGCCCAAAGGTGTATCCACTTCGGCAGGCTGATAGGGGAGTACTTTACTGATTTCGTATGCCATCATCTCACCGATACGTTCGAGATTACGGCGAAAACGCATACGATCCTTTTGGATATCGGTATTTCTCAATTCTACCAAGTACTGGTTCACCAGACTATTCTGTTCTGTAAGGATCGTAATCATGTTTCTCCTGTTAGTTATGTTGCTAAACAAACATGGGCTAGAATAGTTTACGAAAACCCTTTTTCCAGCGCCTTGTTATTGTAATAATAATCGCTTACATTGCTATCACATGAAATTCGAATTAACATCAGAATACCAGCCTACCGGAGATCAGCCGCAAGCCATTAAAGAGCTTGTGCATGGTGTGAACGCAGGAGAAACGTATCAAACACTGTTGGGAGTAACCGGTTCCGGTAAAACGTTTACGGTGGCCAATGTGATTCAGCAAACGCAGAAGCCGACGTTGATCTTGAGTCACAATAAAACGTTAGCAGCGCAGTTGTACGGAGAGTTCAAGCAGTTCTTTCCGAATAATTCGGTGCAGTATTTTGTGAGTTATTACGATTATTACCAACCAGAAGCTTTCATTGCTTCAACTAGTACCTATATAGAGAAGGATTTGCAGATCAATGAGGAGATCGAAAAGCTCCGCTTGGCTACGACCTCGGCATTGATGTCTGGCCGACGCGATGTGATAGTGGTATCGTCTGTATCCTGTATTTATGGTATGGGTAATCCAGAAGATTTCTCTCGGTCCATCTTTCGTTTTGGCGTAGGGATGACGGTGTCACGCAATGCTTTTTTGCACCGCTTGGTGGAAATTCTCTACGCGCGCACGACAACCGATTTCAAACGCGGAACCTTTCGAGTGAAAGGGGATACCGTGGATATCTATCCGGCTTATCTGGACACGGGTTATCGCATCTCTTTCTTCGGGGATGAGATTGAAGAGCTAAGCAGCATTGATCCCGTATCGGGTACGACGTTGGAAAAGCACGAAGATCTGGCACTTTTCCCAGCTAATTTATTCGTAACGCCTAAAGAGAAATTTACCGAGTCCATTTGGCAGATTCAGGAAGAGCTTATGCAACGCAAAACACAATTAGAAGGCGATGGCTTGTTGCTCGAGGCAAAACGTCTAGAGGAGCGTGTCAACTATGATTTGGAGATGATGCGTGAACTCGGATACTGCTCGGGTATTGAGAATTATTCTCGGTTTTTTGATGGCCGCACGCCCGGTATGCGTCCTTTCTGTTTGCTGGATTATTTCCCGAAAGACTATTTGTTGGTGATTGATGAAAGCCACGTGACGCTTCCACAGGTACGCGCTATGTATGGCGGTGACCGATCGCGAAAGATTTCACTCGTAGAGCACGGATTTCGTTTGCCCGCAGCGCTGGATAATCGACCGCTGAACTTTCCAGAGTTTGAATCTCTGACCAACCAAACGCTGTACGTATCGGCTACGCCGGGTGATTATGAATTGCAACAGACGGAAGGCGTGGTGGTGGAACAGGTGATTCGGCCAACGGGTTTATTGGATCCGATTATTGAGGTGCGGCCGGCAGTCAACCAAGTCGATGATTTATTAGAACAAGTCGATAAAGCCATCAAGGAAGGTGGTCGAATCTTGGTTACGACGCTGACCAAGCGTATGGCAGAGGAGTTGACGAAGTATATGAATCGCTTAAATATCAAGGTGCGGTACATCCACTCCGAGGTGAAAACACTGGAAAGGGTCGAGATTTTGCGTGGCTTGCGTTTAGGAGAATTTGATGTGTTGGTGGGTGTGAATTTGTTGCGTGAAGGACTAGATCTCCCAGAAGTAACGCTCGTAGCAATCTTGGATGCGGATAAAGAAGGTTTCTTACGCTCCGAAAGATCGCTGATCCAAACGATTGGTCGTGCAGCGCGGAATGATAAAGGGCGTGTGATTATGTATGCCGATCAAATGACGCATAGTATGAATGTCACGATTGAGGAAACCAACCGTCGTCGTGAGAAGCAGATGGCTTATAATTTGAAGCACGGTATCACCCCGAGAACCGTTGGAAAATCTCGTGAAGAGATTATTGGACAAACGTCCGTCGCTGATCTGAAAGGTGGGGAAGCCAAAGCATACATAGAGCCAGAAGCAGGGAGCTTGGTGGCGGCAGATCCTTTAATCGAATACATGGGCGAGAAGGATTTGAACAAAGCCATCGAAACCGTTCGCAAGCGCATGGAGAAAGCGGCCAAGAATATGGACTTTTTGGAGGCAGCGAAGCTGCGTGACGAAATGTTTAGCTTAGAAAATGCGTATAAAGAACGCTTCGAATAAACAAAAATCTTACTCAGTAAGCTGGTAGGTTGCCGCACATTTAGCGGTTTCCTCCACTTTACAGAGAATCAACTTGGTATTCGTGCCGGCCAATTGTGCAGGTCCTACTACTTCCACCAGATGCTGGGCGATATTTTCAGCCGTCGGGTTGAATGGTACGACGACCAAGCTTTCGCCACTAAGTGATTGCAGTTGCGGTAGCAATTCGTCTTGCTCCCAGATCAGAAACTTGTGATCGTAATATTCTTCCAACCACATACAGAGCTTTTCTTTGATGACTGAGAAATCCAGCACACGACCGATTTCATCGAGTTGCTCTCCAGCTACCACAAAGTGAATCCGGTAATTGTGCCCGTGTAAAAACCGGCACTTGCCTTCGTGCCCCACCACGCGGTGGCCACAAGATATATCGTGATATCGCTCTGCTGTAATCATGCCGCAAAGATACAGATTTTTTGAGCACAGAAATATAGGTTCATGCTGTCCCTTAGCGAATGAGTCTTGTCGGGAATTCGCTCACCTTTTCCAAAGTCAACTGTTGCATCACCTGATAGAGTTGCGCTTTAAATAGATTGATCGTATGATCGGCTCCTTCGTCGCCCAACGCGCCCACACCATACATAAATGGCCTGCCCATAAAATTAAATTCAGATCCTACTGCATGCGCTCTTCCAAGATCCACACCCGAGCGGATACCGCCGTCCATCATGATTTTTAACTTGCCGGTATATTTTGGATTGTTAGCCAGCTTAATTAGAGAAATCAACGAAGATTCACCCGCATCGATTTGGCGACCACCATGATTAGAAATAATGACGCCATCCACCCCTAAGCTGATTGCACCTTCCATATCTTCTTCGCTGGCGATACCTTTCAATACCAATGGTCCAGGCCACAGGTCACGGATGGCTTTTACTTTCTCCATATTCACCTTACCGGTGAATGTTTTATTCATAAACTGACCAAGTTGGCTAAGATCCAACCCTTTTTCCATGTACGGTTTCAAGGTGGCGAAAGATGGAATTCCATGTTGCAAGGTCTTGATGCCCCACTCCGGACAAATCATCGCCTGGAATATATTTTCGATATTCATCTTTGGTGGCATCGATAATCCGCTTTTAATTTCGCGATAGCGCAAACCGAAAGAAGGCACATCAACCAGCACAACCAATACCGGACAGGATACCGCTTTCAACCGGTTGAGAATATCATCGCGCAAGCGATCTTCCGTAGGATGATACAATTGAAACCACGCTTTTCCATCCGATACTTCGGCAATGCGCTCGATACTCGAAGTCGATACTGTACTTAGTGTATAGGGAATATCATGTTTTGCGGCAGCTTTTGCCAATATTTCTGGTGCATTAGGCCACATCAAGCCCTGCAAACCGATCGGTGAAATACCAAATGGAGCACTGTAAGTACGGCCAAATAATTCGACAGACATATCGATCTCCCCACCCGTTTTCAAGTAATGTGGTTTCAGGTATATATTATCGAAATCCGATTCGTTACGTTCCAGATTAAGTTCCTCGTTACAGCCTCCTTGTAAGTAGTCGAAAGCAAATTTTGGAATACGCCATTTGGCACGGCGTTTCAAATCAGCTACAGAAGGATATTTAGGGTTGTACGGGAAAAGTGGTTTCTTAATCATTACTAGGGTAAGTGAGTATCTATATTGAGTGCAAATTTACTATTATAACCGGAAAAAATTTGGCCTATTTTGCGGGATGATGGATGAAAAGCACCAACACAAAGCCTGATCTTACGGAAGGCGAAAGAAATCCAATAACAAATCAGGGAAAAGACCAAATACTAATAATAGCACCGTGAAAAACAGGGCTATTCCGCAGATAGGACGAGAAATCCTGACGCGTAAATCCACTGTAGCACCAGAAGGTGCTTGGCGTAAAAAGCCATAAAGCGGAATTTTCAAATAATAGAACAAGGAAATAACGGATGTCAACACACCCACAATCAGTAAATACAAGTACATGGATTGATCCAATGTTTGGTAGATATCGAAGATAGTGGTGAATACCAAAAGCTTTCCAACAAAGCCCGCCGTAGGCGGAAGGCCAACTAAGGATATGCCTGCAAATGTAAGAGCCGTAAACAAGATGGGAAAGCGCTTGCCTAAGCCAGCATAATCCGACAGATTAGCCGATCCAGTTTGTTTTTCCAAGATCATAATGAAGCCGAAAACGGCCAAATTCATCAGCGTGTAGGTCGCCAAGTAAAAGAACAGTACTTCAGGTTCATGATGTACATAGCTCAATACCGCTAACAAGAGGAAACCCGTATGCCCGACCGAAGAATAGGCCATCAATCGTTTGATGTTTTGCTGCCGCAATGCAACCAAATTACCAATCAGCATCGTAACGATAGCGACAAAACACAAGAAGTGCAAGGTCACTTCTCCAAAATAAAATGGACTCGCTGTCCAAGCTAATATGAGTCGACTAAATAATACAATGGCACCGACCTTAGGAACAGTCGCCAAAAATGCCGTAATGGGAGTGGGAGCACCTTCATACACATCGGGCGTCCACACATGAAAAGGTACGAAACCCAACTTAAAGCCAATGCCTACAAACACGAAAAGCAGCGCTACGGTGCTCAATACCATTGGAGCGGCAATCATGCCTTTCATCTGCGCGATACTGGTGAAATCCAACGAGCCCGTAAAACCATATAGCAAGGAAAGTCCATACAGCATAAATGCTGCACAGGTAGATCCGAACAATACATATTTCATCGCCGCTTCAGATTCTTTTTTGTTTTGCGCAAAGTAGGCGACGAGTACGTATGAACCTATAGACACCATTTCTACCGCAATAAATGCCATGATCCAATGCGTGGTCAAGGTCAGCAAATGCAAACCTAAGGTCGTGGCCAATAAGATCGAATAGATATCGCCCATCCGTTTCTTGGGCAACTGATCATGTCCATATTGCTGAATGTACACGCCAATAATGGCTACACTACATAAAATAATTAGTCGCGCATTTTGGGAAAAAGCATCGACACGCAGCATGTCAAAAAATACGGGTGCATTCTCTATGTTTTGAACATAGGTCAGGTAGCCAGCAGCTAATAATCCGATCAAGAAAAAGCTGAACGAAGCTTGTTTCCAATAGCGATCAGCAAAAAGGCTGCAGAATATCGTACCTATAAAAGCGATGCTTATCGCGAGCTCGGGCCGGAAAGAACGAACCGAATCGATAATATGGTCAATGATGGGCGTAATCTGAGGAGCAAATTCATACATAGCGAATACGACCTATAGAAATGATGAAACCACAGAGACAATACGCATCACGCTTTCATTCAATGGCGTAAATACCAAGGATGGCATGATGCCTAAAATAACAGCTAAAGCCAGTGCTGGATACAAGATGATTTGTTCCCGAGCGGTAACATCCGTCAATGCAGTCGCCCATTCTTCGCCACCTTTCAATCGGGTTTGTCCAAAAAACATACGCTGTAAAGTCCACAAGAAATAAACCGCGCTAAGCAGAATACCGATTGAACCTCCAACGGCCATCCAACGCGGCAACCCAGTACCAACCGATTCACTATTGAATGCGCCAATAATCACAAAGGCTTCGCCAATGAAAGCAGAAAAACCAGGAAGTCCTAGCGACGCAAAAAAGGCAATAGCGACAAAAACGGTGTAACGCGGCATATGGCTCGCCAAACCGCGGAAGTTGTAAATATCGCGATCATGTACGCGGTCGTAGATCACACCCACCAAGAAGAATAAGGCGGCGGATAGAAAACCGTGACTAACCATTTGGAACATGGCACCCGAAATACCTTCAGTCGTTAGCGTTGCGATACCTAGCAACACAAAACCCATGTGTGACACAGAAGAATAGGCAATTAAACGTTTTAAATCTTTTTGTGCTAACGCATTAAATGCCCCGTATAAAATGGATATGACACCGATTAATCCGAGCCACCAATTGCTTTGCGCCGCCATATCTGGAAAAATGCCGATACAGACACGCAGGATGCCGTATCCGCCGACTTTCAATAAAATACCAGCTAATATAATAGAAACAGGCGTAGGAGCTTCCACGTGTGCGTCGGGAAGCCAAGTATGCAAGGGTACAATAGGTACTTTGATCGCGAAGGCGATAAATAAAATGATAAAACCGATCAAGCGCGCTGGAATGCCAAATATTTCGTGGAAATTACGCACCCAGCCAAAGAAAGATTCTTCGCCGTAATTGGCCGGATTCATCATGTGCAACATGTTGAATGTGTTGGCGCCCGTAGCCGGATTGGTGACTGAGAAATACAAACCGACGATCACCAATAGCATAAAGACCGATCCCAATAAAGTATAGATAAAGAACTTGACCGCCGCATATTCTCGTCTCACACTACCCCATATCCCGATCAGGAAATAAAGAGGCAAGAGCATCACCTCATAAAATACGTAAAAAAGGAAGAAGTCCAATGCGCAGAACACGCCCATTACGGCGGTATTTAACAGCATCAGCAATGCAAAATAACCTTTGACACTTTTCGTAATATTCCAAGATGCACCAATCGCCATGAGCATCACGACCGCACTCAATACGATCAGCGGCAGCGACAAGCCGTCTAACCCTAGCAAGTAGTCAATTTCTAAAAGCTTATCCGCACCGATTTGCAAACGAATCCACGACAATTGCTCGACATATTGGAAGCTGTTGATATCGTTAATGCCCGCCTGCGTGGCATCAAATTGCACATACAAATATCCGGTCAACAGTAATTGCACAGCTGTCGCAGCCAAAGCCAAATATTTCGCACTTGCCGCCGCAGATTTGGGCAGTAGTAACATGACTAATGCCGCGAGTAAGGGTAGGAATATGAGTATAGATAAAAATCCCATGTTATCTTAAAACCAAATAAAGTATGCCAAATAAAACCATCGTAAACGCAAAGCCCATGTAGTTTTGTAAGCGCCCATTTTGTACCCAGCGCAGCAAATGTCCGCCATAATAGCTCGTTTGCGCAACGAGGTTAACCAATCCATCGACCAGATTACGATCGATCCATGCCGATACACGACCAATTGCGCGGGTCGCGCTAGCCGCTCCAGCTGTTAATCCGTCTACGATATAATGATCGAACCAGTACAAACCACGCGAAAGATATAGCGTACTTCGTACAATGATGAGCTGAAAAAACTCGTTGATATAACCTTGCTTTTGTGCGTGTTGCACCCAAGCATTATTTTCCTGAAAAGGATATTTGCCTTGTACGTACCAGCGATATCCCAACCACCAACCGATTGCTGAGCCCGTGATGAGTACGATTGGAATAAACATATGTAGTGAATCGATCGGTTGAAATCCCGTTAGTAAGGTCAAGCCCTGCATCAGCGCTGCATTTTGGTGGGAAATTGGATTGAACGAGAATACAAAGAAAAGCGAACACAAACCAAGAAAAGCCATCGGGATCAGCATCCCTTTCGGCGCTTCATGAAATACCGTAACTTTCTCCTCGCTCCACAATTTGGGTTTTCCAAAAAACACTTTGAAAATCATTCGACCGATGTAAAATGCCGTAAGAAAACTTACCAATACCAATATAATGGGGATGATGATATAAGCACCACCACGCTCGACTGCCCATTCGAAAGCCGCAATAACGATCGAATCTTTGGATAAAAAACCAGAAGTAAGCGGGAATCCGGCTAATGCTAGCGAAGCAATCACCATTAAGATGAACGTGTATGGCATAAAGCGGCGCAATCCGCCCATGTTGCGCATATCTTGTGGGTCTACTTTTGCGGCAGCAGGAATCGCATGTGCCATTTCATGAATGATCGCTCCGGCACAAAGGAAAAGCAGACATTTGAAGAAGGCATGCGTGACCAAATGAAAAATCGCGGCATTCCAAGCGCCAATTCCGACAGCGACTACCATAAATCCAAGCTGGGATATGGTCGAAAAGGCCAATACTTTTTTAATATCCTGTTGCGCCAGCGCAAAATAGGATGCGGTGAGTGCGGTAATCGTGCCGATTATAGCGATGACTAAAAGTATGCTTTCATTGAACAATGGGAAGACGGTGGCCAATAAAAATACCCCGGCCGCGACCATTGTAGCTGCGTGAATAAGTGACGATACCGAAGTTGGTCCTTCCATCGCATCGGGCAACCAAACGTGTAACGGAAATTGTGCGGATTTAGCCATTGCTCCGACAAAAAAGGCGAGCCCAGCATAGCTCATCCATCGCTCGGTATGCCATAAAGGAATCTGTTCAAAAAGCGGGCTTTGCTTGCCAAATAGTTCAGACAAGTTCAGTGTTCCCATGTGTGCATATACCAAAGCAATGCCAATTAAGAAACCGACATCACCGATTCGGTTCACGATAAATGCCTTTTTGTTGGCTTGTACGGCGGCATCTTTGGTAAACCAAAATCCAATGAGTAGGTAAGACGCAAATCCTACCAATTCCCAAAATACGTACATCAACAATAAATTATTGGCTACGCAAAGCGCTAGCATCGCAAAGCAAAAAAGGCTGAGGTACATCCAATAACGATGAATGCCCGGATCACCTTTCATGTAAATGCGCGAGTACATATGCACCGGCAAGGCAATGATACAGACCAACAGTTGCATCAGCACGGTCAAATTATTCAACAGAATGCCCGCTGAAAAAGTATGTTTTCCGACCGTAAACCAAGAAACAGTGGCTTCCACAGGTGTTTGTTGCCAAATAGGGAAGAAAACGAAAAATGCACTTGCTGCGGTACTCAGCAGAATAGCGAGCAAACCTACGATGCCCGATTGATCTTGTTTGCCGCGCAAAGCTTGATAAAGAAATGCCGCGAATGGAAATAGCAGCACCGCTAAGCTGGCATGTATGGGTGATATGTGTTGCAAATTCATCATTAGTCGCGCAGATCTGTGATTTGGTCCGGATTAATGGTTTTATATTTTCGATAGGCCATCAGGATTATGGACAAGCCCACAGCTACCGCCGCCGCAGCCAGTACAATCGCAAATAAAGCAAATACTTGGCCTCCATAGTCTGCTTTATCATATCGGCCGAAGGCCACCAAATTGAGAATGGCAGCATTGATCATCAGTTCGATACCGACCAAGATCATAATGGCGTTTCTTTTAGAGATCACGGCATATAAACCAATGCAGAAAATACAAGCACTTACCGCTAAGAAATGCGTAATGGGAATCATTCTTTTTCCCCCTTTCTAGCAATGTGCGCTGCGCCAATCAAAGTCATCATCAGAAAGATGGAAATAATCTCAAAAGGCAATATGTAGCGCGACATAAATAGCATGCCGAGCTGATTGATGTTGTTATCTCTAGAGAGGATGATCTGTCCGGTTCTCATATTTTGTTCCATCCAAGCCGGCGAATAGGTTTGATCCCACTGCCAGATTCCGTAGCCCATCAACCCTAAAAATCCTAGCGAAAGTGCCAGCGATTGCCAATTGGGTAATTGGATGAAGGATCCGGAGAGATCTTGCAGATCGGTCAACAATTCTTTGTTGCTCAACATAAAGGCGAAGATCATTAAAATTAGTACGCCACCCACGTACACCAGTACTTGGGTAATAGCCACAAAATCGGCCAAGGCGAAGAGATACAAGCCGGCCATGGCGAATAGCACAATGAAAAATAGAAAAAGGGCACGTGCCGTATTTTTGAGGCTGACGACCAATAATGCGCTTGTAATCGCTAGAAATGCAAAAGCATAAAAAAGAATGAGTTCCATTATTTTTTAGATTTTGCCGCCTCCTTCTCAGCTTGAAAACGTGTCCACTCTTCCTTGCGTTGCACGATCTCTTGATCGGTCATCTCGCCAAAGCCGTAGATCAAATCGGTTAATTTCGTAGTGGTGCGGTCGTATTGATCGGTCATGGTAATGCATTCCGTCGGGCATACTACGGTGCATAATCCGCAGTACATGCATTTGGCCATGTCAATTTCAAACTTCTCGGCGTACAGTCTTTTTACGCTGCCATCCGACGTTTTGCCAATCGCCTCCGGCGATTTAATCGATTCAATAGCGATACAATCCACCGGACAAGCTTTGGCGCACAAATCGCAGACAATGCAGTCGGCCATTTCTACGTCCAATTGGTAGCGTGCTACTTCTGGAATAGGGATTTTTTGCTTCGGAAACTGAATGGTGACTGTACCATCTTGCTTGTCAAAGTAACCATCTGCTCGGATATCGAGATTTTTTCTTGTTTTGCCAGCGGCAAAGAAGTGTCTCACCGTCAGAAGTAATCCTTTGACAGCGGTCTTTAATCCATACAGTGTAGTTTTTAAGATCACTTAGCAGACACGTTTAAAATTATACCATTACCAATATACGCCACAATCCCGAAATAGCCATACCTACAAAAGCGGCCGGAATCAAAATCTTCCAGCACAAGTTCATTAACTGGTCGGCTCGGAATCTCGGCAATGTCCAGCGAATCCACATTTGTACACCCACAATAAGCATTGATTTGAAAATCGTCCAAAAGATTCCCCAATAAAGACCAGTAGTCCAGGTCGCCAATGTCAATGCGCCAATGTTTGGCAGCGGTGTATTCCATGCGCCTAGAAAAAGCACCACGCCTAGCATGGATACCAAAAACATCATCGCGTACTCGGCTAAGAATACGAAAGCAAAGCGAATACCGCCATACTCGGTGTGGAAACCGCCAATCAGTTCGCTTTCCGCTTCCGGAATATCGAATGGCGCACGATTACATTCCGCCAACGTGGCGATAAAGAAAATAAGATATACAAATAGCAGGTGCGGCGCTTGAAAGATGTTCCAAGCCAATAGGCCACCGACCTCATTGACGTTCCAGATACCTAGAAATTTGATGTCCTGCGTCGCTAAAATACCCTGATTGAAGGCGATGTCGTTGAGATTTAGAGTTTGCGACAGCATCACCACGGCAATCAAGGAAAGACCGATCGGAATTTCGTAAGACAACATTTGTGCAATCGCGCGTATCGAACCTAATAAGGCATATTTGTTATTCGATCCCCAGCCGGCCATCAAAATACCCAATGCATCAATGGAGATCACGGCCATGATGAAAAATAAGCCCGTGTTTGTATTTGCTGGCGCAAAACCCGGTGCCCAAGGAATTACACTGAAACCAATATAAACGGCTATAAAAATCACAATAGGAGCGAGCGCAAATAAGATCTTATCGGCTACCGTCGGTGTGATGAATTCTTTCTGAAGTAATTTGAGAATGTCGGCTATGGTTTGTAATGAACCATGCTTACCCGTTTCCATTGGCCCGAGCCTATCCTGAACAAAACCGGCGATTTTACGTTCTGCATATACGGCAAACAACGTAAATGTGGCAATAAAAAGAAATATTGCTACTGGCGGGATGATATGGGATAGAAGTTCGTGCAATGTTTTTAGAACAATTCTTAACTAGATGCAAACTTAATGAAAACGCTTTGATAAAGTGGTGTAAATGTCGATAGATATTGTCGTTTTTATGTAGCAATGTCATCAGATTGTTCGTATATATTTATTCAAAAAAGAAGAACTATGAAAAATTATGTTTGGAGTATGTTAGTAGTCGTTAGTGTATTATTTGCATCCTGCAGTATGTCTAAGAAGAGTGGCGCTGCTGATCCCGCTGCGGCATTAGAAGATGTGACTTGGCGCCTCACGGAGTTAGAGGGAAAAGCGGTTCGGAAAGAAATTAATGGAAAAGTGCCGTCGCTTACATTTGCATCAGCCGATAAACGCTATGGTGCTATTACTGGCTGTAACGGGATAGGTGGACAGTACGAGATCAAGCAAGGTAATCAACTCACCTTATCGATGGGAATGTCTACAAAGATGTATTGTGAGAATAATATGGAAGTAGAAGATGGGTTTGGAAAGTTATTCCCGTTGGTACAGAGCTATACGATCCAAAATGATCGCTTAGAATTGAAAGATGCGGAGTCTAAGGTATTAGCTACATTTGTATTGATGCCCTAATTAGGGCATCAATACATGATACTATTAGTCTACGATCTTAAGAACTTTAATCTCAAAAATTAAGGGAGAATTTGCTGGAATAGGTCCAGAATTTCTATTGCGATAAGCATAGAATGATGGGGTAATAATTCGCATCGTATCACCCGGTTGAAGACCTCTAGCGGTCAATCCCAGATGAATTTGATTTCCTACAGCACGTGGATAAAATGCGATTTGCCAAGCAGTAATCAAGCCATTCAAACGGCTAGTAAAGCCCTCGGTTGTTTGGTTTTTATCTACTTCTGTGCCATTAAGCAATTGAAGTTTGTAGTTTACCGTAACGTTGGGAATTATCTCCGTGCCATTTTGATTGAACTTATAATTAAATGTAGCTGAATTGGCCGTGTCTAACAGTTCATACCATATCCCCGTACTATCTTCAATCGCATTCGGGTATTCTCGAGCTACAAATGTCTTGATTGTCTCTTTCTCCAACGCTAATTGTGCTTCTGCATCAAAAGGAGTCATGTTGTCGTCGGAGGAACATGAAAAAAGCGTTAAACATGCGAAAAGTAGCGAAGGTGCTAACTTGAAAAATTTCATAGAATTTAGTGTTTGAAGTTCTTTATGTATGATAAACGGTCAAAATCATGTTCTGCTACAGCATTTGATTTTGACCGTTATCGATGTGTTATATATTAATTATTCTAAGAGATCAATTGATTGTGATCGTCAGGGAAAACTAATGCTGGTTCATGTTGCTTCGCTTCTTCCTGTGTCATCCAAGCGTACGAAATAATGATTACTACGTCACCTACTTGTACTAATCGTGCTGCTGCGCCATTTAGACAAAGCGTGCCAGAGCCACGAGCGCCCTTGATCACATAAGTCTCAAAGCGAGCGCCGTTGTTATTATTTACAATCTGTACCTTCTCATTGGCTATAATGTTAGCCGCATCCATTAGATCTTCATCAATCGTAATGCTACCGACATAATTCAATTCGGCTTGCGTCACCTTTGCACGGTGGATCTTGGATTTCATCACTTCGATCATCATGGCGCAAAGTTACGGCTTTTTTCGATAGGGTGGAAATAGGTAACGGCTTGTGAATTCCTGTATTTACACTGTATTGACGAAAAGAAAACAAGGTTACTGTAGCAGCATATTGTCGATCAGGCGCACACCTTCTAACCATGCGGCTACAAGTGCTACATACTCCTTTTCTGCATGGATTTCTGTGCTGGGTTCGAGCGTAGTCGTTTCACAGATGGCTAGATATTCTAGTTCTAGGCCTGCTACCTGCTCGATTATTTGTGTTGCTTCCGCAATCAACGTTTGCACATCTTTTTCCTGTGCATACTGCTGAATGTGCCTCAACGCTTTTGATAAGCTAAGCGCTTTTTCCAAGCCAAGAGTCGAAAGTCGGGCATTGCGGGAGCTTAATGCTAGTCCGTGCCCATCGCGAAGGGTAGGTACAATATGCAGTTTTACTCCTAAACCCTTTTCGGCAATCATTCGTTGGATCACCATCACTTGCTGAAAATCTTTCTGGCCGAAAAAAGCGATATCTGGATTCACCAATTGAAATAGCTTGTACACAATTTGTGTCACGCCTTGGAAATGCCCAGGCCTATGTTCACCTTCCCAGACCTTCTCGAGACTGCCTAAATCGATCTCCCAATGTGGCTCATTCTCCGGGTACATCACCGCTACTTCTGGCAAGAATAAAATATCACATTCAGCTGCAGTTAATAACGCTTTATCATGCGCTATTGGGCGTGGATATTTTTCTAAATCTTTGGGGTCGTTGAATTGGGTGGGATTTACAAAAATACTGCATACGACCACATCTGTAAGCGCTTTAGCTTCTTGTATCAACGAAATATGTCCGTCGTGCAATGCGCCCATGGTAGGTACAAAGCCGATCTTTTTATCTTGTTGCTGGAGGGTTGCTAAATGTTGCTTTAGTGCGCTTGGTGTAACGAAAATTTCCACGTCTGTATTCGGTAAAATAGCCTGCTAAGGTGCATAATATTTTTGGAATTATAAAACCATGATTAGCAATAGATTGGTAGAAATGATAAAATTTCGTATCTTTGTACACCGATTTTATTTATCAAAACAAAAAAAGTAAGTGGAGATGGCAAAAACGAAAATATTGTTTGTAACCCATGAAATGTCGCCTTTCCTCGAAATAAGCAAAATTTCTGAAATCACACGTCAATTACCCCAAGCAATGCAGGAACGCGGGTTCGAAATCCGTATCCTTATGCCGCGCTTCGGATGTATTAACGAGCGCAGAAATAGGCTTCACGAGGTAATTCGTCTGTCTGGTATGAACATCGTAGTGGATGGGAATGATAATCCCTTGATTATTAAAGTGGCATCTTTGCCGGCTGCACGCATGCAGGTGTATTTTTTAGATAACGAAGATTTTTTCCAAAGAAAGAAGATTTTCCGCGATGAGCAGGGTAAATTCTTTAGCGACAACAACGAGCGCGCTTTGTTTTTTGGAAAAGGTGCAATCGAAACCGTCAAAAAATTAGGCTGGTCTCCAGATGTGATTCACTGTCATGGTTGGTTTTCTGCAATGATTCCTGCTTACATCAAAAATGTATACAATCAGGATCCAGCATTCAAAGACACGAAAATCATCTATTCTTTGTACGAAGAAGATTTTGTGGAAGGAGATACATTGTCTGCTAAGTTAGGTGAAATGGCTGGTCAATCTGATCTATCCGCAGAGGATGCTGCTCGCTATGGCGACGGATCGCATACGGATCTTTACAAGGGAGCACTTTCCTTCACAGATGTGGTCATCAATGCAGGTCTGCCAGCAGATCATGCCATTCTTCAGCATGTACAGGAACAAGGTATCCGATTACATCCTACACAAGGAGATGAGGATTATGAAGCATTCGCGTCCTTGTATGATGAGTTTGTAGGTGAGGAAGTAGTGGTATAGATTCATTTCGAGTTAGGCGTTTTTCCTAATACGGTATAATATAGAAAGCAAAGGCGAATAATTCGTCTTTGCTTTTTTTATGCTCTATAACTACGTCATTGCGAAACCGAGGAACGATGGTGTGGCAATCTTTGATGTATAATTGTAATTCAGTAAAATAGATCGCCGTGTCGGTCCTCCTTGCGTGGAGGAGAAGGGGTTCTTTTACTCAAAGACTTGCCTTATCAACTCCCTCAACTCTTCTATTCACCCCCAATAAACAAACAAGCTCAGCACCTTCTAAGTACTGAGCTCATTTATCTTGAAGAATAAGGTGTGAAACCTTATTTTTTTGTGTCATTCTTTGCTGCAGTGATTTCGTTACGAATTTCCTGAGCCAAAGTTTTGATTTCTTGTAGTCCTTTACGTACACGTGTTCCCGCAGCAGCGTTGCCATTGTTGAAGAACTTGTCAGCGTCACCTTCGATTGAAGTAAGAAGGTCTTTAAGTTGATTGAAATTTTTCATGTTTGAATACAATAATAAATAATTAATATAAAAGTCGTTTTTTACCTAGATGATATCCTAAGATAGGATAAATATACAAAAGGTTCTATTAAAAAGTAATTTTTTAGTTTTTTATCTCAATATGCCTTTAAAGCATATTAATCTACAATTGTCAGTTCATTTATAATGTTTTTTGCTCCGGCAAACTTATCAATGATAAATAATACATAGCGAATATCCACTGATATGGTACGTTGCAATTTAGGATCGAAAATGACATCTCCTGCCATTGCTTCAATATTACCGTCAAATGCAATGCCAATTAATTCACCTTTAGCGTTTAATACGGGAGATCCGGAGTTTCCACCAGTGATATCTTGGTCACTTAAGAAGTTGACCGGCATGTGTCCGGCTTGGTCAGCATAGCGTCCATAGTCCTTGTTTTTCTCTAGCTCTATTAACTTTTTAGGTAGGTCAAACTCTTCATTACCAGGCACATACTTTGCAATTGTTCCGGTTAATGTTGTGTAGTTATTTACGGTCGCATCATTGCGACTATCTTTAGGAAGTGCACGAATACTGCCGTAAGTTAAGCGTAATGTAGAATTTGCATCAGGATAATATTTTCCTTGCGGATCCATCTCTAATACGCCTTTTACATACAGGCGTTGCGCTGTTTGGAAAGCATCTTTCTCTTTTTCGAGCTCTGGCGAAGTCTCTCGGTACTTCTGCATTAGGGCAGATGATAGCTGAAATAAAGGGTCATTTTCTACCGTTGCAGCATCTGGATTATCCAGAAAAGCGGTGAGTCGTTCCATCGATTTAAAAAGGCTTTTTTCTACTGCGGCGTCAATATCTGCTGCAAAATTTCCTTGATTTTGGCTGGCCATCGTCACAAAATAAGGTGCAACGTCACCTGCCTTAGCCGTATAGAGGTTCAATTCACTTGCTAGTACATCCTTCTCTAAAGGTAAGTACATCTTCTCGTAATTGTTCGTAATGTACGCTTCCAACCGAGGGCGCATTTCTTGGCGCTTCGCTTCATTTTCGTTACTATACTGAATTAGCCCATTGCCCAACGAAGATGGAATAGCCGCCAGTGACGAAGAACGTAACAAACCAGTCAAGTAGTTATCATGGCGCGCTTTTGCATTGGTCGCAGCATAGTACGCATTGATCGTCGGTATGACTTGGCCGTACAATTCCTTGTTTTCTTTCCGATTTGCCCATTTCGCAAAGCGTTTTTCTTGCTTATGTTTGGTAGCCGCAGTGCCATGCTTGGTCAATGCATCGATCATTCCTTGACGGTTTTTCCAATAATTGGCTACGCCAGAATAGGTAGAAGCATAGTTTAGCTTTACTTCTTGCTGCTGATCCATGTGTTTTTTCATGGCATCCATACCAACTTTCGAGGCTTCTACCCATGCTGGATACGCAAATTTCACATTCTGATCAATACCGGCTGCATTCATCCATCTATTCGTTCTGCCCGGATAGCCCAGAATCATAGAGAAATCGCCTTCTTTGATTCCTTTAATGCTTATTGGCAAAGAATACTTTGGTTTTAAAGGCACATTCTCGGCCGCGTATTGTGCTGGATTACCATCTTTGTCGCCATATACACGGAATACCGAGAAATCTCCGGTGTGGCGCGGCCATTCCCAGTTGTCGGTATCTCCACCAAATTTTCCGATGCTGCTTGGCGGCGTACCGACCAAGCGTACGTCGGTATAATCTTGGTATACGAAATAATAATATTCATTGCCATTATAAAACGGACGGACAGACACGACGTATTTGCCACCTTCGCTGTTTTCCTGCTCGATCTTCGCGATTTCTTTGTTGATCACTTGCTCGCGTTCTTTCTCGCTCATGCTATTGTTCACCAAGCCCAAGATACGTTTGGAGACATCATCCATACGAACAAAGAAACGTACAAAAAGCGATTTCGGCTTCAATTCCTCTTGATAGTTCTGAGCCCAAAAACCGTTTGTTAGGTAATCTTTTTCTGGTGTAGAGAGCTCCGCGATCGCGCCGTAGCCACAGTGATGATTGGTGAATACTAGACCTGTCTTAGACACAATCTCTGCCGTACAGCCGCCATTAAATTGTACGATGGCATCTTTGATACTGGAGTTGTTGATGCTGTAAATTTCTTCTGCGGTTAGCTGCAGTCCTTTTTTCTGCATGTCGGCTTCATTAAGCCTTTTGAGATGCATCAAAAACCACATTCCTTCATCTGCCCAAGCAGCAAGGCTTACTACAGATAGCAGTAAGATAAACGTTATTCTTTTCATGTGTGTTGTGTTTATATAGTCCTGACAAAATTCGCGCAAATATTCCTGAAAACAAAACCAATTGATATGACATCGCCATTAGCATCCTGTACACGGGTTGTCGTAGGTTTTACTATCTTTGTAAAATGGCATCTTTTGAAGATTTTAAACTCAACAGACAACTGTTGAACGCGATTACGGAGGCGGGTTATACCGTGCCTACCGAAATTCAGCAAAAGGCGATTACGCCTTTGTTATCAGGGCAAGATGTCATGGGGATTGCCCAAACGGGCACCGGAAAAACAGCAGCATTTGTGCTGCCTTTGTTAATGGCACTCAAGTATGCGCAAGGTGACCATCCGAGGGCGCTAATCTTATCGCCTACGCGCGAATTGGCGATGCAAATCGACGAGCAAATTCGTTTATTTTCTACTTATTTAGACTTACGTACCGTCTTATTATATGGCGGCCTTGGTCCTAAAACGCAGAAAGAACAGCTGGAAAAAGGCTGTGACATTATCGTTGCCACACCAGGTCGTTTCTTAGATCTATACCTTTCTGAGCATGTCCAGACCAAAATGATTAAATTCTTGGTGATGGACGAAGCCGATAAGATGATGGATATGGGATTTATCGGCAAAATTCACCGCATCTTGGAAGTGCTGCCTAGAAAACGGCAAAATATGCTCTTCTCCGCAACCATGAGTGAACTGGTGCGCAAGATTGCGGGCGATTTTCTTGCCTTCCCGACCGTGATTGAAGTAACGGAGCAAGCTACACCAGCAGCAACGGTTACGCAAGTACTGTATAAAGCCCCTAACCTGAGAACGAAGCTCAATTTATTGCAGGTTTTATTTAAGGACGATGAAGCATTTCACCGCGTGATCGTTTTCTGTAAGACCAAAACAGTAGCTGATAATATTTTTGTATACCTGAACCGCAAATATGGATCGGATACAGTGCGTGTTATCCATGCCAATAAAGGACAAAATACACGGATCAATTCGATCAACTCCTTTAAAGAAGGTGATATCCGCATTTTGGTGGCTACCGATGTAGCGGCTCGCGGTCTGGATGTCTCCAATGTAAGTCACGTCATCAATTTTGATGTGCCTATTGTCATCGAAGATTATGTACACCGCATCGGTCGTACGGGTCGGGCATTTAATAATGGCGATGCCATTACATTCTGCAATCCGGCCGAAGAATATTATGTGAAGAAAATCGAGAAATTGATTAGGCAGACTATTCCTGTTATGGAACTGCCAGAAGGGGTGATTGAAGAGCCAACGGGTTTTGATGAACGGCAAGCCATTGCTCGGGAGATCGATATGCAGATGCGTAGGGAAAATCCAGACTTTAAAGGCGCATTTCACGAGAAAAAATTCACCCCGAGACCAAAAAAAACCAAGGCTGGTAGCGGCGGTAACAAACGGAGCACCAAAAAGCCTGCAAAGCGCCGATGAGATTGTCGCCCTTAAATATCGTACTGGCATGCATCTTAGTATGGGCTATCTCCGAATTAGGAGAGGAGGGCAAAGCGCTATTTTCTTGGGGGTGGCTGATCTTATTAGTTATTGTTGTGCTGGTCGTTGATATTTTGTGTAGGCTGTGGGCGCGAGATACGCAAAAACTGTGGTGGATGCAGATCACGTTTATTCTATTCACAGCGGTATGTGCTGTGCTCATCAAAATCATGTAAGTAATCACCCTTTTAGAATTGGAAAAGGTTGCTATAAAACACGTTTATAATTTTTAGTAAGAGATATGAAGAAAGCAGAAATAAAACTCAATGTCGAGTTAGATGATAAAAATGTTCCCGAGATAATCCGTTGGTCTTCATCCGATGGCGAGACATCCGATGAGATGGAATCTAAAGCGATGTTCTTAGCGTTGTGGGATGCGCAATATAAGAACTCATTGCGGATTGATTTATGGACCAAAGATATGCCTTACGATGAGATGAAACGTTTCTTTTATGAAACGGTGCAAACGCTTGGCGATTCCTTTTTACGCGCTTCTGGTGGTGATCCGATGGCAGAGAAAGTAATCGGAGATTTGCGCGATTACTGTGCTCATTTTGCCGAGAAGATGGAAGTACTAGAGCAGCAAAGCTAAGCGATCAACCTTTAAACTATTAAATCATTCCAGCGATATGAATTACTTTTTAGTAAAGTCCGAACCCTTCAAATACAGTTGGGAACAGTTTAATAAGGATGGTCAAACTTTTTGGGATGGTGTGCGCAATTACCAAGCGCGCAATAATATGAAAGCGATGAAGAAAGGCGATCTCGTACTTTTCTATCACAGCAATGAAGGCAAGGAAGTGGTTGGCATGGCCAAGGTCGTGAAAGAATTCTATCAAGATCCTACAACCAAAGATGAGAAATGGGTGGTCGTAGATTTGGCGCCTGTACAATCTTTTGAGCGTGCAGTAACTTTGGAAGCCATCAAAGCAGATAAAATGTTAGAAGATGTGGCCTTGGTGAGGCAAGGCCGTTTATCGGTGATGCCGCTCAAACAAGCAGAATTTGACCGTATTGTAGAAATGGGGAATAGCTAAGCGTTAGCTATTCTCCTTTTTGAAATAACTCAATCAGATCTTGCAATACTTCCGCATTCTCTGGTTTTAGTTTTCCTGATAATATGAGTCGCAGTTCGCGTCTTTGCAATGCGGAGGTGTACAATGCCTTTTCACCTTCCGTTTCTGGAATTAGCGTGGGCACTGCTTTTGGCTTACCTTCTTCATCCAACGCCACGAAGGTATAATAGGCTTCATTGGATTTTTCCATCGTACCTTTCGGTAGATTTTGTGCAAAAACCTCCATCCTCACTTCCAAAGAACTATTGAACGCACGGGTAACTTGTGCTTTAATTGTTACGACTTCACCCAGTTTGACTGATCTTCTGAACGAAACATTATCTACCGATGCGGTAACGACCACATTATTGCAGTGTTTCTGTGCGGCCATCGCCGAGCATATGTCCATCCAGTAGAGTAGTTTTCCGCCCATCAGATTTCCAAAGGTGTTGGTATCATTTGGTAGTACCAATTCGTTCATCTCGGTGTAGGAATGATTGGCTGGTTTTGCTTGCATGGTCATCAATTTTTTAAATGCTGTTTAATTCTTCGTCGATCCGCTGTAAAGATTCGCGAAATGGGGTAGGTGTGTAGCCGAGTTCACATTTGGCTTTGTCCAAGACAAATCCTGTTTTTCGGGGTCGATTTTTACCTTGGCCAATTTCTTGCGCCGTGATCGCTGTGATCAGCGACTGATCCAAACTCCAATAATCAGCCACTTCGCGTACGATTTCTTCCACAGAAAGCATCATATCACCACTGATGTGGTAGATGCCGGTCGCTTGTTGTTTAGCGGCCAGATGGCAGGCTTCCACCAGATCTTCTACCCACGTCGGCATGCGCCATTGATCCGATACAATACGAATGCTTTCTTGTTTGGCTAAAGCTTCTTTTGCCCAGATAACGAGATTACGCGCACTACTGCCTTTATTGAGCGTGCCGTATACTAAGATGGTACGTAGAATGGCATGTCGGCAACCCGATTCTTGCAGCATCTTCTCCGCATCAATTTTGCTTTGTCCATATGCATTGCAGGCTGCAGTGGCATCTGTCTCGATATAAGGTCCCTGCTGTCCGTCGAAGACAAAATCAGTAGACAGAAAGGTGAGGTGAATATCTTGCTTTTTTGCCGCAGTTGCCAACTCACGAACGATATCTACATTCACGGTTTGACATTGCGCAGGATATTTTTCGCAGATATCTACACTACTTATGGCGGCGGTATGGATAATATGTGTCGGTCGGAAACTGGCTATGGCCTCTAATAAAGCGACAGGATTGCTGAAATCTGCTTGTAAGAAGTCATGAGGAATCTCGGAACCAATACGATCTGCTGAACCGGAAGTGCAAAATAAGCTGTAGCCTGATTCTGCTGCTAATCGCTTCACTAACTTTTGTCCAAGAAATCCATTAGAACCGGTGATGAGTACGCGCATAGCGAAGGGAAATTAGTTGGTCCACTGAAAGGGCATTGTTGCCACATGCATTGATTTGTCGATGATTTTTATTTCCAGATCGACGATGGATTGCAATGCTTTATAGTCAATTTTATCGGCATCATCACTGGCCATATGATAGTCGGGGTGCCCTCCAGTATGGAAGAACAATACCGGAATATCTTTTTTGTAAAACGAGGTTTGATCTGATCCACCGTTACCATCTTTGCTCGTGTAAAATTTGATGTCGCTGGTAACGCCGTCAAAGATTTCGACGAATGCTGGGCTGGTGCCATGTCCAATGATCGCTAATCCATTTTCAGGTTGATAGCGGCCAATCATATCCATATTCAGCATCCAATGTATCTGATCCAAAGGAATAGTAGGATTTTGTGTGAAATGCTTAGAACCTAATAAACCCAATTCTTCAGCGCCAAAGGCAACAAAGAGCAGGTTAAAAGATTTTTTCACCTCGTTCTGACTATAGTGACGTGCCAGCTCTAGCAATCCGGCTACGCCGGATGCATTGTCATCTGCGCCATTATGAATTTCGCCAATATGCAACGTATCGCGCGATCCACCAATCGTACCGTGCCCCAAGTGATCGTAGTGTGCGCCGATTACGATCGTCTTCGCTGCACCATTATCTAGAAAACCAATAATATTAGCTGCATTGCGCAAAGAGTCTTTGACGGGTACGCGTCTGATTTTAGCGGTAAAATCCTGACGATAACCATCTGTTCCCTTGGGTTGCAAACCATAGTTTTCAAATGCCTCTTCAATGTATTGTGCTGCTTGCTCTACTTCTGCGCTTCCCGTTTCTCGGCCTTTCATTTCGTCAGAAGCCAGATAATAAATATGTTGCTTCAGGATCGCTTTGCTCGATTGCGCCAGCACAGCAGGTGTACCCAACAATAGGAAGAGAGCCATCATCCAGAAGGTATAGCGCGAAAAAGACATAGGATATTCGTTAGTAGTTAGATTCTATTTTAAACCGTTGCGGCTTTCTTTTCGGATTTTTGTTCGTCTTCCTCTTTGAAGTATCTTTTTTGAAAGATCAAGATCAAGAACACACCCACAGATATCGCCGAATCGGCGATATTGAATACGGGACTAAAGAAAAGGAAATTCTCTCCTCCCCATACGGGAAACCAAGTAGGGAATGTGCCCTCAAAAAGTGGAAAGTACAACATGTCTACCACTTTGCCATGAAACCAAGGTGCGTAGCCACCGGTAGTAGGGAACAGCTCTGCCTTCTGGTAAAATGTGCTTTCACTAAAGATCCGACCATAGAATACACTATCAATAATGTTTCCCATAGCGCCCGCCATGATTAAAGCAACGTTCAAGATAAATCCTTTGTGATAGTTGTTTTTGATCATGTGGTGTAGACCGTAGCCGATACCACAAATAGCGGCAATACGAAATAAGGTAAGAAGCAGCTTGCCGTAGTCGCCGCCAAACTCCATTCCCCAAGCCATTCCGTTGTTTTCGATGAAATGAATGAGGAATTTGTCACCCAGTACAGGGATATCCTGTCCGATAGTCATGGTCAACTTTATCCAAAACTTAGAAAGTTGATCGATCAATAATATCCCAAATATTAGTAGTAACGGACGCGAGTAGGCTTTCATGTATATATACAAAACAGTAAAACTGTCCAAATATAGGAGTCTACTTTGATAAAAAGTACCCTCCGGCCATTTGGACAGTCTTAAAATGTAAAATTAATGTCTAGTATTGCTTGTTTTTTGCTTCGATACTCAATGTCGTATGTGGCACTGCTTTCAAACGTTCTTTTTGGATCAGCTTGCCTGTCTCGCGACATACACCATAAGTTTTATTTTCGATACGCACTAATGCTGCTTCCAAGTTGTCAATGAATTTCTTTTGACGTGCTGCTAACTGATTGATCTGTTCTTTTTCCAAAGTAGCAGATCCATCTTCTAAAGTCTTGTACGTGCCAGCGGTATCATCCGTGCCATTCGCATTGCTATTGCTTAACGATTTGGTCAATGAGGAAAGCTCCTCTTTAGCTACGCGTAGTTTTTCAAGAATTATTGCTTTAAATTCTTGAAGTTCCGCGTCGCCATAACGTGTTTTTTCAAATTTTTCCATAATTTAATTTTTTTCAACCAATAGCAATAAATTCTTTTCGTCTATCTCAACGCTGTCTCCTACAGAAATACTGCCAAAGTTAAGGGCGTCAGCTAAAATCTCGGTGCAAATATAAGACAAATTATCGGTAACCGCTTCGCGGATTTCCGTATTGTCACTGATAGTCACTTGGATACGATCGGTAACTGCAAATCCCTTATCCTTGCGAATATTTTGAATTCTGTTGATTAATTCTCTCGCAAGACCCTCTTTCCGTAATTCTGGCGAGATATGCACATCCAATGCGACCGTCAATCTGCCTAAGCTTGCCACTTGCCAGCCTTCCAAATCCTCCGCAATGATCTCCACATCTTCCAACGTGATGGTGTAAGGTAGATCCTTCAATGCCAGTTCATTGTTGGTCTCTAGCTGTTGAATATCACCTGCGCTGAATGCCTGAATAGCAGCAGCAACGGTCTTCATATCCTTGCCTACTTTAGCGCCAAGGGCTTTGAAATTCGGTTTAATTTTTTTCTTAATAATACCGGTGGTATCCGTGATGAAATTTATTTGCTTGATATTTGTCTCCGATAATATCAATTCCTGCACCTTCTCCACCTTCGCTTGGAAGGCACTATCTAGTACCGGCAACAAAATCTTTTCTAACGGCTGACGCACATTGATACTTGTCTTTTTGCGTAGTGACAATGTCAGTGACGAAATGTCTTGTGCCAAGCGCATACGCTCTTCTAAGTCAGTGTCGATCACCTCGGTGCTGAATGCCGGGAAATCGGCCAAATGCACGGATTCAAACGATTCCTTTTTCGTGGCGTTGTTTAGATCTAGGTATAAGTTATCTGCAAAGAATGGCGCAATTGGCGCGATTAATTTAGACAACGTATCCAAACAGGTGTACAGTGTTTGATATGCCGATATTTTGTCGGCACTGTAATCCCCTTTCCAGAAACGACGACGGCACAAGCGTACGTACCAGTTGCTTAGATTTTCATCTACAAAAGTCTGAATCGCTCGCGCTGCTTTGGTCGGCTCGTATTCGTTATAGTACGTATCAACTTCCTGCGTCAAGCTGTTTAATAGCGATAGTACCCAACGATCAATCTCTGGACGCTCGGTTAGCGCAATATCTGGTTCGCTGTACGAGAACTTGTCGATATTCGCATACAAAGCAAAGAAAGCATAGGTATTGTAGATCGTTCCGAAGAATTTACGACGTACCTCATCCAATCCTTCTTCATTGAATTTAAGGTTTTCCCAAGGTGATGCATTGCTGATCATATACCAGCGAGTCGCATCGGCACTGTATTTTTCTAAGGTGCTGAATGGATCGACGGCATTGCCCAATCGCTTGGACATCTTGTTGCCGTTTTTGTCTAATACCAGACCGTTAGAGATCACGTTTTTAAATGCGACCGAATCTTTGACCATCGTAGAGATCGCATGCAAGGTGAAGAACCAGCCACGCGTCTGATCTACGCCTTCTGCGATGAAATCTGCTGGGAAAGCATTTAAGAAATCTGGGTGGAACGGCATGTCCTCACCAGCAGCTAATTTCTCTTGATCCAATCCCCATTGGGCATACGGCATCGCACCTGAGTCGAACCATACATCGATCAGATCTGGCTCGCGAAACAATTTCTGTCCGCCATCAGATACCAACACGATATCATCCACGTAAGGGCGGTGCAGATCCAGTTCTTCTGTGCCGAATTTATCCAAATACGACTGATTAATCGCTTTCTCGTTGTCAGAGAGTGCGGCAGATTTTACGGCCTCTTCCAAGCGTGATTTTAGCTCGGCAATCGAACCGATACAGACTTCCTCATTCGCATCTTCACTGCGCCAGATCGGCAGTGGTGTGCCCCAGTAGCGAGAGCGCGATAAATTCCAGTCGACCAGATTTTCCAACCAATTGCCAAAGCGTCCTGTTCCGGTCGATTCTGGTTTCCAGTTGATGGTTTTATTCAATTCGACCAAGCGATCTTTCACGGCTGTCGTGCGGATAAACCAACTATCCAAAGGATAATACAAAATTGGTTTGTCTGTACGCCAACAGTGTGGGTAGGTATGTTCGTATTTCTTCACATCGAAGGCTTTATTTTCTTCCTTCAACTTGATAGCAATAAGTACATCTGTCGGGCGGAAGTCCTTATCAGCACGCTCCTCGGCGCTATAGTATTCTTCTTTCACGAAGCGGCCAGCAAAGTCGGTAATCTCATTTACAAAGCGACCCGTACGATCTACCGTTGGTACATCTTTACCGTTTTCATCTTTTACAAAAATGCCCGGTACACCTTGCTCTTTGGCTACGCGAAAATCGTCTGCACCATAAGTAGGAGAGGCGTGTACAATACCAGTACCGTCTTCTGTGGTTACGAAGTCTCCCGGAATGACGCGGAAAGCTTTTTCGATCAACTCATCAGACGTGATGTAAGGCATCAGCTGATGATAGCGTAATCCTACCAGTTCTTCGCCTTTGAAGTTGGCGGCTATTTCCCAAGGAATAACTTTGTCTCCTAATGTATAATCTTGAAAGGAGGCATCTTTCCCTTCGGCTTTGAAATGCTTATTGATCAGGTTTTGTGCTAGCACGACGGATACCGGTTCGCCGGTGTATTGATTGAAGGTGCGTACCTTCACGTAATCTATATTTTTTCCGACAACCAATGCGGTATTAGATGGCAAAGTCCATGGTGTGGTCGTCCATGCGATAAAAGCGACATCCTCTTCGCGATCTTCCACCAAAGTGCCGATCAGCGGATGCACCTGTGCTTTGTCTACTCTGAATTGCGCGACAATGGTCGTGTCTTTTACATCCTGATACGTACCGGGCTGATTAAGCTCATGCGAGCTCAAACCTGTTCCCGCTGCAGGAGAATAGGGCTGTATCGTATATCCTTTGTATAAATATCCTTTTTTGTATAATTTCTGCAGTAGAAACCATAGCGTCTCGATATAACTGTTTTTGTACGTGATGTACGGGTTTTCTAGATCAACCCAGTAGCCCATCTTCATCGTTAGGTCGTTCCACACATCCGTGTAGCGCATCACTTCGTTGCGACAAGCTTCGTTGTACGCTTCTACCGTGATTTTTTTTCCGATATCTTCTTTGGTGATACCCAATGTTTTTTCAACGGCCAATTCTATCGGCAAGCCGTGTGTATCCCAGCCACCTTTACGTTTTACCTGAAAACCTTTTAATGTCTTGTAGCGACAGAATATATCCTTAATCGCCCGTGCCATTACGTGGTGGATGCCAGGCATACCATTAGCCGATGGAGGACCTTCGTAGAAAGTATAGGGTTTGCTGGCAGGGCGGTTTGAAATACTTTTTTCAAAGATATTATCCGACTCCCAACGCTTCAATACTTCCTTCCCGATTTCAGGTAGATTCAGTTGTTTATATTCTTTGTACATGACTTGTATTATCCGTTTTTAAAGGTTGCTAATTTACATAATTTCGCCGAAAGGATGCATCTTCATCCCGCATCATTGAAATATCGTTTTATATTGGATACTAAGGCCATTTTATAACGAAAGAGGGGGATGGTTCTATAAAAGAGTATGAGCTACAAAGGGCAGGACATAACGCGTGTGAGATCGCTTGGCAATTACATCGATCTTATGATCGAAAAAGGCATTTATCCTAACCTAAAGCAGGTAGAATAAACGCCTTTAATCGTTATCTCGCTCCGAAGAGTTGTGTTGTTAAATATAAGTTGCGTTAGAAAAGCACTATGCCGAGAACGAACTTCCGCAACCACAGGTGCTCGACGCATTGGGGTTATTAAAGGTAAATCCTCTAGCATCCAATCCGTTTTTAAAATCTACTTCCATACCGGCCAAGTACAATCCATGTCCCTTATTCATAAATACACGGATGCCTGCGATCGTGTATTCGCTATCGCCTTCCTTCTTTTGGTCGAAGCCCAATAGATAGCTCATGCCCGAGCATCCACCGCCTTCTACACCAACGCGTAATCCAAAATCAGGACTAATCTCTTGCTGATCTATCAGTTTTCGTAATTCTTTTACAGCACCATCCGTCAACGTGAGCGGTGCTGGAGCTACTATACTTTCTGTACTCATAATCCTTACCATTTAATCTTTAATCCTATACAAAAATACACATTTTTTAGTACAAACTTTTTAGCTGTATGTTTTTGACAATAACGCTACATTTCAATGATAGTAGCCATGTATTGATTAGATCGTTAAAATTGGTTCATATTTTAGATAAGTTCTTAAATAAGAAGTATATTTGCTCAAAATTATTAAAGATTAAAATCTACTAAAATTTACATACAACATGGAAAGAGATCAGGCTATATTTAATCTGATAGCTGAAGAGCTAAAACGTCAAGAAGAAGGTGTTGAACTGATTGCCTCAGAAAACTTTGTAAGCAAGCAAGTTATGGAAGCTGCAGGTTCTGTTTTAACGAACAAGTATGCGGAAGGCTTGCCGGGAAAACGCTACTATGGTGGCTGTGAGGTTGTTGACCAGATTGAAACTATTGCTATTGATCGTGCTAAACAGCTTTTCGGTGCGCAATGGGTAAACGTACAACCACACTCTGGAGCGCAAGCAAATGCTGCCGTGTTTTTAGCGATCTTAAAACCAGGTGACAAGATCTTAGGTTTTGACCTTTCTCATGGTGGTCACTTGACACATGGTTCGCCTGTAAATTTCTCTGGCAAATTGTATGAGCCACATTTTTATGGTGTTGTAAAAGAAACTGGATTGATCGATTATGATCAATTGGAAGAAACCGCCCGCAAGGAGAAACCAAAAGTAATCATCTGTGGTGCTTCTTCTTATTCACGCGATTGGGATTATGCACGTATTCGCAAAGTAGCGGATGAGGTTGGCGCTTTAGTGGTAGCCGATATTTCTCATCCAGCAGGATTGATCGCTCGCGGCTTATTGACCGATCCACTTCCACACTGTCATATCGTAACGACGACAACGCACAAAACGTTGCGCGGACCACGTGGCGGTATGATCATGGTAGGCCAAGATTTTGAAAATCCTTGGGGATTGAAAGGTCCTAAAGGAGATGTACGTACGATCACACAATTGTTGGATCTTGCGGTATTCCCTGGAACGCAAGGTGGTCCATTAGAGCATACCATTGCGGCTAAAGCCATCGCGTATGGTGAAGCGTTGACAGATTCGTACATGGATTACATCGTACAAGTCAAGAAAAATGCGGCAGCCTTAGCGAAGTTTTTCGTGGAGAAAGATTATGATATTATCTCTGGCGGTACAGACAATCACTTGATGTTGGTAGACCTTCGCAACAAGGATATCTCTGGTAAAGAAGCAGAAGCGGTATTAGGTAAAGCTGGCATCACGACGAATAAGAACATGGTTCCTTTCGATACGCGTTCTCCATTTGTTACTTCTGGTGTACGTTTTGGTACGGCAGCGATCACCACACGTGGTATCAAAGAACAAGAAATCATTCAGATTGGTGAATTGATCGACGAAGCATTAGTAAATGCAGGTAATGACACGCAATTAGCTGCTATCCATAGCAAGGTAGTGGAATTGATGGGGCAATTCCCGCTTTACAAATAGCCTTATAAAATAGAACAAATAAAATAGCTCCACTTTGAAAAAAGTGGAGCTATTTTTGTAGCGTCACAGTGTGAATAAACGTTAAAAAGAACAACAAAATGTTTGAATAGTCAGATATTTTGATTCAATTTGGTAAACACTAAAATAAACATACTTCGCCTATCGAAACAACACTACGCAAAAAAGGACATAAACTCTTAGTACTTAGGAGACCATTATGAAAATACTAAAAAAATTGAGTGATCAAGAGTTGATCCAAGCGTACGTTTCGGGTGATGAAAGAGCCCTTCAGGTTCTTCTAGAACGACATAAATCGAAGATTTATACGTCGATCTACCTTCAGGTCAAAGATGATTTTTTGGCGGAAGACATATTCCAAGAAACTTTTATTAAAGTTATCAATACCCTGCAGGCGGGTCGCTATAATGACGAAGGTAAATTTTTGCCTTGGGTGATGCGTATCGCACACAACATGGTGATCGATCATTTCCGCAAGGAGAAGAGAGCGCCATCAGTGGTGAATAATGATGGGTTTGATATTTTTGAGGTGTTACAATTTTCGGATGATAATGCCGAATCTAAGCTGGTAAAAGATCAGCGCGATGTAGATCTTAAAAAACTGATTCAGCTCCTGCCGGATGATCAGAAGGAAGTACTCATCATGAGACATTTCTGCGACATGAGTTTTAAGGATATTGCCGATGTCACGGAAGTGAGCATTAACACGGCTTTGGGTCGGATGCGGTATGCTTTGAGCAATCTGCGCAAGATGATCGAAGATCACCAGATGATATTGCAAACGGGATAGTATAGCCGATTTAGGCTTTACTATCCCGTTCATTTTATTTTACAAAAGCATTTTAGAAGTTTGTATTCTCCACTTCTGCTGCTGATTGTTCTACTTTCTCTTTCAGATCTGCTTTAAAAGCAATTAATCTTTCTGTGATTTCAGGACTAGCAATGGCCACCATCTGTGCGGCCAATATACCCGCATTTTTTGCTGCATTCAGCGCTACAGTAGCAACGGGTATGCCATTGGGCATCTGCAAAATAGATAAGATAGAATCCCAACCGTCAATTGAGTTCGAAGATTTTACAGGAACACCAATAACAGGTAAGTGCGTAATCGAAGCTACCATGCCAGGCAAGTGCGCCGCACCGCCAGCTCCAGCAATAATGACTTTCAGACCGCGTTCTGCCGCAGCATTTGCATAATCAAACATACGCTGTGGCGTACGATGTGCGGATACGACAGATACTTCAAACGGTACGTTTAAATATTTTAATACGTCGATAGCATCTTGCATCACCGGAAGATCGGATTTGCTTCCCATGATGATGCCGATTAGCGGATTATTAGTGCTCATTATGCTTTAACTTTTAAAATAGATTGCACTTTGCGTGCATTAGTAATTGCCGTTTCGCGGTCTGCATGTACGATACATACGTGTCCCATTTTGCGAAAAGGTTTAGTTATCTTTTTTCCGTATAGGTGTAGGTATACACCATCTATGCTTAAAATATCTTCTACACCTTCATACTTAGCCAATCCGTCATAACCATCTTCTCCCAATACATTGATCATCACCGCATGCTGCAAGTTGGCGGTATTGCCTAAAGGCAAATTGAAAATCGCGCGTAAATGTTGATTGAATTGCGAGGTGACGTTGCCTTCAATGGTTTGATGGCCACTGTTGTGTGGTCTAGGAGCCAGTTCGTTAACCAAGATTTCGCCTGTCTTCGTTAGAAACATCTCTACTGCCAGCAAGCCGACTATTTGCAAATCATTGGCAATCTTTTTCGCAATTTCTTCGGCTTCCGCTTGTATCTCTTTGGAGTAGGTAGAAGGGGAGATCAGAAATTCTACGAGGTTGGCCTGTGGATTGAACTCCATCTCTACCATCGGAAATGTGCTGATATCGCCATGGTCGTTGCGCGCTACGATAACAGCAATTTCTTTCTCGAAATCCACCATTTTCTCAATGATAGAAGGTTCGGAGAAAGCTGCTTTGTGATCGGCTGCGCTATTTATTTTCTTAACACCTTTACCATCGTATCCGTCTTTGCGGAGTTTTTGGATATATGGGAAAGACCAATCTATTTTTTGTAGCCCTTCATTGGCCGATACAAATTGGAATGGTGCAGTAGGAATATCGTTTTGTTTGAAGAATTGTTTTTGCAGTCCTTTGTCTTGAATCAAGCGGATCACGCGTGATTGCGGATAGACGAGCACGCCTTCGTCTTCTAGTTTTTCTAAGGCGTCTACATTAACTTTTTCGATTTCGATCGTGATCATATCAAGACTTTTACCGAAGTTGTAAACGGTGTCAAAGTCGGAGAGTGAGCCTACTTCGAAGTGGTTACAGAGTCGTTTGCAAGGGGCATTCTGGTCGGGATCCAACACGTGAATGTTCACGTTGTAATTAATCGCGTCTTGGATAAGCATGCGGCCTAATTGGCCACCGCCCAGAATACCCAAACGTAAGTCCCCATAAAAATCTTTTCCCATATTATGTATTTGATACTGCTTGCGGGAAGATATTATCCCTGAGCAGATTTTGTTTTTCTATTATTTTTTGTAATTCTAAAAATGCGCCAATCAGTGCTTCTGGCCGAGGCGGACAACCTTGTACATACACGTCGACTGGGATAATTTTATCTACGCCTTTCACCACATGATAACCATGTTGCCAATAAGGTCCGCCACAATTAGAGCAAGAACCCATCGAGATGACGTATCTCGGCTCGGGCATTTGCTCATATAATTTCTTGATGCGATCGGCCATTTTGAATGTCACCGTGCCGGCAATAATCATCACATCCGACTGTCGCGGCGAAGGACGAGGAAATACGCCCAAGCGATCCAGATCGTAATTGGCTGCCATGGCGCCCATCATTTCTATCGCGCAACAAGCAATTCCAAAGCTGAGTGGCCAGAGAGAGGATAGCCGAGCCCAATTTAATAGGTCGTCCATCTTGGCGATCATAACGCCACCTTGTTGTCCTGCTTGCTCCATACTCATTAATCTTTAACTTTTTTGAAACGAGGCGTAAAACTAGGTTTAGCGGCTGTCGTTTTTTCTACCTTCACTGGTTCGATATGCTCTGCTGTATTTTGCTGATAGCTGCGTACAGCGTATGTCTTTTGGTTGATAGCGTCATAGGCCGAAGCTGGTATAGGCACATCAACACGAGGTATCTGCGTCTTCGGTCTGATCCAATTGAGATCTCCGTTTTTCCATACATACACCAATCCGACAATCAAGATGCCGATAAAAATGGCCATTTCCACCATGGTAAACCACCCCCATCTTCCGTCCCAAGCGATAAATTCGGCATTGCCAAAAACGGTAGCCCAAGGAAAAATAAAGATGAGTTCTACGTCGAATAGGAGGAAAATTAGTGCTACAACATAAAATCGAGGGTTGAATTGAACCCAAGAAGTGCCGAGCGCTTCTTCACCACATTCGTATGTGCTTTGCTTGATAGGATTCGGGTTCTTCGGAGAAATCAGCTTCGCTGTAAAGATCGTACCACACACCAAAATAAGGCCTACTATCGCAAGGGACAGTATTTTACCATATTCTGATAACTGTGCGGGGTCATCCATAGCACAAAGTTAAGGAAAATGTCCCTGTCCAAGAAATAAAAGAAAGGTATCCTACTATCTAAAAGGGTTTGCCGGGAGATTTGGGCATGTTGCGCATCATCTTAGACATCATTCCCGGATTAGACATTTGTTTCATCACCTTACGCATATCGCCAAATTGCTTCATCAGCTTATTGACTTCATCGATATTGGTGCCTGATCCTTTGGCAATACGCACCCGTCTTTTCTGATCTATTACATCTGGATTTTGACGTTCGTGTGGTGTCATAGAGTCAATGATGGCTTCAATAGGTTTGAAAGCATCGTCCTCAATTTCGATATCCTTGATGGCTTTACCGACTCCTGGGATCATGCCCATGAGGTCTTTCATATTACCCATTTTTTTGATCTGCTGGATCTGGGATTTGAAATCGTTGAAATCGAATTTATTCTTGCGGATTTTCTTCTGAAGTTCAGCGGCTTCTTTTTCGTCAAATTGCTGTTGCGCGCGTTCTACTAAGGAGACCACGTCACCCATACCCAAAATACGGGATGCCATACGATCCGGGTGGAATACATCCAGCGCTTCCATCTTCTCGCCAGTACCGATAAATTTGATCGGTTTGTTGACGACAGATTTGATCGATAGCGCCGCACCACCACGTGTATCACCATCTAACTTGGTTAAAACCACACCAGTGAAATCCAAGCGATCATTGAAGGCTTTTGCGGTATTCACAGCATCTTGTCCGGTCATGGAATCGACTACGAACAAAATTTCGTGCGGCTGCGTGGCTTCTTTAACAGCCGTGATTTCGATCATCAAAGCTTCGTCGATCGCCAAGCGACCGGCCGTATCGATGATGACAACATTGTTGCCATTGCGTTTTGCTTCTGCCACACCGGCTACAGCAATAGCAATCGGATCTTCCGATGCACGATCAACATACACGGGAACACCCACTTGCTGTCCTAATACTTCTAGTTGATCAATCGCTGCAGGGCGATATACGTCACCCGCTACTAATAAAGGCTTTTTGCCTTTTTGTTCCCGTAGAAAGTTGGCTAGTTTACCCGAAAAGGTAGTTTTACCCGCACCATTCAATCCTGCGATTAATATAATAGTAGGATTTTTGGTGATCTCTAACTCCGTGACCGAACCACCCATGAGGTTGGTCAGTTCGTCGCTCATAACCTTGGTCAATAACTGACCAGGGGAGATGCTGGTCAATACATTTTGACCTAATGCTTTTGTTCTTACATCATCTGTAAAAGATTTAGCCGTTTTGTAGTTCACATCGGCATCCAATAATGCCTTGCGGATCTCCTTCATGGTTTCGGCCACGTTGATTTCCGTAATGTTACCTTGTCCTTTAAGGACTTTAAACGCTCTGTCTAATTTGTCTTGTAAGTTTGAAAACATAATCCTGTATTATCCGCAATATGATACGTAGCACAAAGCTACAAAAAAAGCCGGAGCTCTGCTCCGGCTTTATCAATTTTATAAGGTATTGAATACCTAGTCTCTACGTCCAAAAAGGATGTAAGCGTAATATAATAACGTCGCTAGTGATGCTAATGCAGCAACAACATAGGTCATAGCGGCCCATTTCAATGCGTCTTTTGCACCATCATGTTCATCGGCGCTGTGCGTGATTTGTGCACCATCTAACCAAGCTAATGCGCGGTTAGAAGCGTCAAATTCGACTGGAAGTGTCACAAAGCTAAACAGCGTGGTGAGTGCCAAAGCGCCTACACCAATGGCTAATACCCAAACATTTCCAGAGAAGGCCATCAGTAAAATACCGCCCAATAATACCCATGTAGTCATGCGTGAAGCAATGCTCACAATCGGCACCAAAGCCGAACGGAATTGTAACCAGGAATAAGCTGTCGCATGCTGCACAGCGTGCCCGCATTCGTGCGAAGCGACAGCAGCTGCAGCTACGCTACGACCATGATATACCTCTGGACTCAAATTCACCGTTTTGTTAGCTGGATTATAATGATCCGTAAGCTGCCCTTCGACCGAAATGATTTCTACATCCGTTAGTCCGTTATCGCGCAGCATTTTTGCTGCAACTTCAGCGCCTGATAAACCCGAGGTCAGGGGCATCTCCGAGTACTTCTTAAACTTGCCTTTGAATCGGTATTGTACAATCCAACTAATTACCGCGATTCCTATAAAAATAATCCAATATAAACTCATTTTTTCCTCAATTTAGTTAAGCACGTTCAAAAAATAGTCCAATCTTTCTTGATTCTTAAAAATAGTGCAATCTGTCGGGTTTTAACGGAATGTACTGCAAAAATGACAGGGATATTGTTATTTGGCTAGATTACGTTGCACGTACTCATAGCTTTTCTTGATGCTTTCAAATTTGTCGGGCATATAGATTTCATCTTGTTCTACAAAGGCATATTTTAGGCCAGACTCCTGATCGAAGCGGATGATGTTGGCAAAGTCAATGCTCCCTGATCCTACCTCTGCGTATTTGATCTGTTTGAAGATTTCTCCTAGATCCATTGGATCTCGTTTTCCAGTACGCGGATTTACTTCAGGCGCTACCAATGGCTCACTAAAACTGCGATCCATATCTTTTATGTGCCACATAGGAAAACGGTTCGGGTACTTTTCAAAATAAGTTTGTGGTTTTTCACCTGCTTTTACCGTCCAATAAAGATCCAATTCAAAGTCTACCAATTCTGGATCGGTGAATGCAATCAGGATATCCAAACCTTTGGTGCCATTACCGAAAGGTCTGAATTCCCAGAAATGATTGTGATAGGCCATTTTGATACCCGCCTTTTTGGATAACTCACCGGCGGCATTCAGCTGTTCTGCAAAAAACTGATAATCGGAAGCCGTCAATTTATTGAGGTCATTCATCGGAGGTACGGGAGCCACGATGTATTCCTGACCCAGTGTATGTGCGATCTCGATGTATTTATTGATGTCTTCGGGTTGTGTGCTCCCTTTGGTCAAATAGTTGCTGAGGTCGTAATGTCCACTATGAGTTTTCAGGTTGTTATCTTTAAGAACATTGACTAGGTCAGCTAGTGGTAAGCCCCAAAAACTATTTTCCGCCGTGTTCACACCAAAGGTTTCTACGTGTTTATAGCCAATCTTACCGACATTTTCTAAAGTTCCTTTTGCATCTTTGTCCAACAGGTCACGTAATGTAAACAATTGAATTCCGATATTTTTGAATGGAGAACCGGTAAGATCATCTGAAGAGTTGCACGATAACCAATGTGGCGCCAATGCTGCTGCAGCTAAGCCGAGACCAGAATGGCGTAAGAAATTTCTGCGATTAATCGATTTCATGGTATGTGTTTGTGTTGGGTTTATTGTTGTGGTTATACCAAAAATAAAAAAAGGATTTCTATAAACTAGAAATCCTTTTTTTATTTTTTCGAATGAACGATCCTTATACTGTCATCACGTCTTTCTCTTTCAGCTCTGCTAATTGATCTACTTTCACAATATAGCCATCTGTCAGTTTCTGCACTTCTGCTTCGCCTGTTTTTATGTCATCTTCCGAAACGCCGTCATTTTTCAATTTTTTGATCGACTCATTGGCGTCCTTACGGATGTTGCGTATCGCGATACGACCACGCTCTGCTTCTTCTTTTACTTTCTTTACTAAATCTCTTCTTCTCTCCTCGGTAAGTGCCGGAACCGCCAAACGGATCACGATACCATCATTTTGAGGATTAAGACCAAGGTTCGCATCTACAATAGCTTTTTCGATGGCACCGATTAGTGATTTTTCCCAAGGTTGAATCACAATAGTACGCGCATCTGGCGTGTTGACATTGCTCACCTGTGCCAATGGCGTAGCCGAACCATAATAGTCTACAGATACACCATCCAACATACCTGGAGAGGCTTTACCTGCGCGAATTTTTGTCAACTCATTTTCGGTATGTGCTACCGATTTATTCATGCCGTCTTTGCAGTCGTCTAGTTCGAGAGAAATTAACTCATTCATATCTTGATAATCTTTATTAACTAACTATTGTGCCGATATCTTCCCCTTCAGCCAATCTTTTTAGATTTCCTGCTTTGTTCATGTCAAAAACAACGATGGGAAGGTTGTTTTCTTGACAAAGGGTGAATGCTGTCATATCCATTACATTGAGCCCTTTCTCATAAACCTCTGTAAAGGAGATTTGTTCGAATTTCTGCGCATTAGGATCTTTCTCTGGATCGGCGGTATAGATACCATCTACACGTGTACCTTTCAGTACGGCATCGGCATTGATCTCGATGGCGCGTAGCGAAGCAGCAGTATCTGTGGTGAAATAAGGGTTTCCGGTTCCTGCTCCGAAGATCACGACGCGGCCTTTCTCCAAGTGGCGTACGGCACGTCTGCGGATAAAAGGTTCGCAGATTTGCTCCATTTTGATGGCCGTTAGCAAACGGGTTTTCATGCCGTTTTTTTCTAGCGCATCTTGCAAAGCCATGCTGTTGATCACCGTAGCGAGCATACCCATATAGTCGGCCTGCACACGATCCATTCCAGCTTTCTCGGCGCTTAGTCCGCGGTGAATGTTGCCACCACCGATAACGATAGCGATCTCAAGCCCCATGCTGTGAATTTCCTGAATTTCTTTGGCGTACTGTTGGACACGATTGATATCAATACCGTAGCTTTGCTCTCCCATCAAAGCTTCTCCACTTAGTTTTAGTAGGATCCGTTTGTATTTCATATGTGTTTTTTGGAGTGTTTCCAAAAGCCAAATATAAGACAATTTTGTCGGCCAGCTACGTTTATTCTGCTTTTTTCACGCGCGCTATCACCTCATCGTAAAAACGCTCGTAGTGTGGAACGATTTTGCAGATCTTGAAATCCTCCGCTCTTGCTAGTGCATTTTCTTTGAATTCCGCCAATCTAGCATCATCTTCCAAGATATGGATACCTTGTTTTGCCATGCTTTCTACATCACCCACATCGCTCATATAGCCGCTAAATCCATCGATGTTTAGTTCGGGCAATCCGCCAGTATTCGAAGAGATAACGGGGACTTTGCAGGCCATGGCCTCTAAAGCTGCTAAGCCAAAGCTCTCGGAACCAGATGGCATCAGGAATAAATCGGCAATAGAAAGTATTTCTTCGATAGCATCCTGCTTACCTAAAAACCGGACGTGATCCCATATGTTGAGTTGGCGCGCCAATTCTTCCGAATTGCGTCTGTCCGGTCCATCTCCCACCATGAGTAATTTGCTAGGAATCTTTTGATTGATCTGCTCGAAGATCCTAACTACATCGCCCGTATGCTTCACCTTGCGGAAGTTGGAGGTATGTACCACAATGCGCTCGTCGTTGGGTGCGATCGCTTTCTTGAAATGCTCGTGATTTTTGCTGTGAAATCTATTTAGATCAATAAAATTCGGAATCACTTCAATGTGGTTCGTTACATCGAAATATTCTAAAGTTTGCTGCTTAAGATTTTCAGATACAGTGGTTACACCGTCCGATTGGTTGATAGAAAAGGTTACGACTGGGCTAAAACTTTTGTCTTTTCCGACCAGCGTAATGTCAGTGCCATGTAGGGTGGTTACGACCGGTATTTTGATGCCATAGGTAGATAGAATTTGCTTGGCCATAAACGCTACAGAAGCATGTGGAATAGCATAATGCACATGTAGCAAATCCAGCTTTTCGTAGCGCACTACGTCTACCAGCTTGCTAGCCAGTGCAGTCTCATACGGCGCATAATCAAATAGTGGATATTGCGACATCGCTACTTCATGATAGAAGAGATTCTCCGAGAAGAAATCTAACCGCGCGGGCTGACTGTATGTAATAAAGTGGATCTCGTGCCCGCTGGAAGCTAATGCTTTGCCCAGTTCGGTAGCCACTACACCACTACCACCAAAGGTAGGGTAACAAACTATTCCTATTTTCATCTGTTGAATTCGTCTTCCTTAAATAAAACCTGGTCAGGTAGATGTACCAGTATGATCTTTCTCCTCATTGCTGGTGTACGGGTACTCGCCTGATGTGGCAAAGATAAGGAGGGTTTTATAATTGTTTTGCAATAATTCTATATCGGAATGTTATATTTACATCAATGGATAAAGAACAGTTGGCGAGGGAAATTTGGTTCAAGACCGCGCATTCTGGTGGTGCTGGTGGCCAAAATGTCAATAAGGTGGAAAGCAAGGTGATGCTTTTTTGGGATGTTAATCATTCCAACTTTTTTGATGAATTTCAGAAGAATAGTATTCTATCTCGACTGGCTAATCGTATTTCTGGTGAAGGAATTCTTTTACTGGAATCTTCGCAAAGCAGAAGTCAGCTAGAGAATAAGGAAGCCGTGATTGAGCGCTTCTTTTCGTTACTGGCAGAAGCATTAAAGCCTGCCAAAAAACGCATCCCCACACGCATTCCCAAATCAAAAATACTCCAAAGATTGGATCGCAAAAAGAAGCAGTCGGAAAAGAAACAACAACGTAAACGGTACGACTTGTAAAATATTCTCACAAATAGGACGTTATAGATTTAACATAACTGGATGTCCTTGTGTGAAATCTAACCTAATCTTGACCGAAATGCGTCCCTCACTCCATCTCTTACTGATCTGTTTGCTCGGATTTGCCTTTACTTCGTGCCGAAGTTATGAGTTTTCTAAACATGGTTTTATGGTAGAAAATGATCCTCATTACCATAATGTGCGAAGCCATCTGAGTGTAGCCGCAGCCGCGAAAGAAACCCAGACGCAGGCATTGGATGCAGCTGGCGCTCGTGCACTAAAGTCTTTTGGCGTGAAGCCAAAGGATGTGGAGGTGCTTTTTGTTACACATCTACCCACAGATAGTCTGATCGAAGTGGTTGGCTGGCAATCCGAAGACAGCACACGAAATTTCCCCAACTATTTGGCGCAGACCTCAAAGTCCAATCGGTATTTGTACAAGAAAAAAAGGTCTAAAGGGCAGCATTTAGTGCACGCGGTGTACCAATCGCCCAATGGCCCGCAGGTGGGGTTAGTTTTTAGCAGTCCGAATGCCTTGAATGAGGCAGAAATTAATCAGTTTCTTAATAAAGATGTGCGATTTAGTCGCGAGCTATTTCCAGATCTTACTGCAGTAGATTGTGTGCCGGAGAACCAGATTGGTTGGGGGATTGATATTCCTGCCGAATTGGTGCGTGATGAACATACTTTACTAAAGATCTATCGAGTAGGAGAGCAGGAGGAACAATTGATATTGTACACCTTGCGTAATCCGGGAGAATTCTACTATACCGCCTTTTCTGTGTGCAAAGATGCGACGTACAAAGTCGTTTATAGCGATCTGCAGCACGGAGAAATTTGGTCTACCAAGATGCATACCGACGAAATCATCGAGCAGGATAGGTTACTGATGGAAGAAATGGGGTATCAGTAGTATAATTTTTACCCCCAAATCAATAGGGGAAAAGTAGATATTTTGATATCTTTACTTAGAACAATAAGTAAATAAAATTATGATCTTAGAAGTAGCAGTATTAGAAATTAGCGAGGGGCAACAGGCCAATTTTGAAAGAGATTACAAAACGGCTTGCCAGTATATTAGTGCGAGCAAAGGTTATATCACACATTCGCTGCGCAAATGCATAGAAAAAGGTAATCAATATATTCTGTTGGTCGAGTGGGAAACTTTGGAAGATCACACGATCGGTTTTAAAGAGTCTCCTTTGTTCAAAGAGTGGGAGAAACTACTGCATCACTACTACGATCCATTCCCAACGGTTGAGCATTACGAAGTGTTAAAATAGTAGTTTTTTCTTCTTTCTGCGGATAATCTAGTATTTTTGTAGATATTTTATTTGACTTTAAACCGCTGTAGAGCCATAGGCATTATAGCATTAAACGGCATCATATGTATACAAAAGAAAAGGCGACAGTAAATAGTTTTACGGTAGATCATACCAAGCTGAAACAAGGAGTCTATGCGAAGACTTCTCCTACGGACAGCAGTAAGCTGGAAACTTATACGACGTACGACATTCGTATGATTAGACCCAATTCGCCGGAGCGAATGTTATCTCCCGAAGTGATGCACACCTTGGAGCATTGCTTCGCAACAGAAATCAGAACCATTTTAGGTGATGAGGTAATTTATGTTGGCCCAATGGGCTGTTGCACCGGTTTTTACGTGGTATTAGCTGGCACAGATCGTACGCCACAACAAGTAGCTGAGTTGATGCAAGAAGTATTAGAGATTGTGCTTGAAGACGGTTACGAAGTTCCATTCCAAAACCCGATTAGTTGCGGAAATTATACCTTCATGGACTTCCCAGCGTCGATTCAAGCCGCTGAGAATTTTCTGAACCTGATCAAAGCTGGAGAACTAGAGTTTGAGTACCCCTACATTGACGAGAATTAAATGATCCTCCACAAGGATATCGAAACGATAATCTTGGTAGCTAACAAAGATGAGCTATCTTTTACAACGACCGACGAATCTATTTTCGTCTGTGAAATAGGTGTTGGTAAAGTCAACGCGCTATTGTCGCTCGCCACATTGTACGAAGATATTAAAGCATTGGGCATTGAGCCCATGCTGTTGAATGTCGGCACTGTGGGCTCCACCAGACATCCAGTTGGTCATGTGCTTTATCCAGTATTTTATGCGCAAGGAGATGCGTATACAGATGGCTTTTTCTTGGAAAATACTTTATTCCTACGAGGGCAAGGATTGATAGAGTCGATCCCATTGGATGAATTTCCGTATGAAGAAGCGCTGTTGACCTCGGATCGTTTTATCAATGTTACCACGGCATTTTATCAAGATATCAAGCATTTTAATCCTTTAGCATTTGATATGGAAGGCTATGCGCTGGCTAGCTTCTGCTACCAGAAAAATCTTCCTTTCCATAGCATCAAGATTGTTTCAGACAATTGCGATGGTACAGTGAAAGATTGGGAAAGCATTTTAGGCGAAATTTCCGGAAGATTGGGCGGCATCCTAGATCAATTTATGCAATCACTGAATCAGGGTAAGCTAGCATCACCCATCATTTCCTAGATTGCGGGATCCGATCATCCATCATCTTATTTTCGGGTACAAAAAAATCGTTAAAGGTTCATCCAAAAGATGAACCTTTAACGATTACATAAACATTCTCTATTGGACAGGCTTACTCTTCGATACCTTCTAGCTTAAACAAGAATGCGTATTCTAAAGCCAAATCTTTCAGGTAATCGAATCGGCCTGAAGCTCCTCCATGGCCATATTCCATGTCGGTTTTTAGTAATACGACGTTACTTCCTTTCTTAGTGGCACGCAATTTCGCTACCCACTTGGCTGGTTCAAAATATTGTACCTGACTGTCGTGCAGTCCTGTTGTCACCAACAAGTTCGGATATTCTTTCGCTTCGATATTCTCGTATGGCGAATACGATTTCATATAGCGGTAAGCCGCTTCTTCATTCGGATTTCCCCATTCATCGTACTCATTCGTAGTCAATGGAATCGTTTCATCCAACATCGTAGTCACAACATCCACGAAAGGTACTGCCGCGATCACACCATTCCACAACTTCGGTGCCATGTTGATCACCGCACCCATGAGCAATCCTCCGGCGCTACCGCCACTAGCATAGAGATGCTCAGCGGAAGTGAACTTTTGATCGATCAAATACTTTCCACAATCGATGAAATCAGTAAAGGTGTTAATTTTATTCATCATCTTGCCGTCTTCATACCATTGTCGGCCCATATCCTCGCCGCCACGAATATGCGCGATCGCGAAAACGAAACCACGATTTAGTAAACTCAAGCGCGTAGAACTAAATGTTGGATCCATCGACATTCCGTAAGATCCATACGCGTATAATAATACCGGAGCTTGTGCCTTCTGTTTAAATCCTTTTTTGTACACCAGCGACATCGGCACTTTGGTGCCGTCAGTAGCTGTTGCGAAAATTCGCTTGGTTTCGTATTGCTCCGCATCATAACCACCTAAAACCTCCTGTTGCTTTTTGAGGTCTTTCTCCTTGCTACGCATATTGTAGTCGTAGGTAGAGCTCGGTGTTACCATCGACGTGTATCCATAGCGTAAGATTTCGCTATTGTACTCGGCATTGGTACCCGAATAGACAGTATAAGCCTCTTCGCCAAAATCCAGATAGTGCTGTGTGCCTGCTTTGATATCATGCACGGCCAATTGAGCTAATCCGTTCTTTCTTTCCGATACGACCATAAAATTTTTGAACTCTTCTATGCCTTCCACCAACACATCTTTACGATGTGGAATGACGACCTTCCAGTTTCCTTTTTCGGTCTTATCTAATGGTGTTTCCATCACCTTGAAGTTTTGCGCATCTTCATTGGTGACTACGATAAATTTATCTTCCAACGCTGTCACGCTGTACAGCACATTTTTCTGACGAGGCTGGAAAACTTTAAAGGCGCTTTGCGGAGCGTCGGATGCTAGGTAGCGTACCTCCGAACTCAAGGTGCCGCCCGAGTAAATCATAATATAAGCACCGTTTTTCGATTTAGATACCCCAATATAATTGGTTTTGTCCTTTTCTTCGTACACGACTACATCCGCTGTGGCGGCAGCACCCAAAGTATGTCTTTTGATCTTTTCAGAAAGCAAAGTTTTTGGATTCTGGGAAGTGTAGAAAACCGTCTTGTTGTCGGCTGCCCATACCATATTGCCCGATGTGCGTTCAATCCGATCCGTATACACTTCACCAGTTGTCAAGTTTTTGATCTGCAAGGTGTATTCTCTACGAGAAACCGTATCTACAGCAAAAGCCAATAGATTGTTGTCCGGACTGATCGATGTACCGCCTACTGCGTAGTAAGCATGACCTTCGGCCATTTTATCGACATCCAGCAACACTTCTTCTTTAGCATCTAGCGATCCTTTCTTACGGCACAATTTGTAATATTGCTTGCCTTCATCTGTGCGGCGGTAGTAATAATAGCCATCTTTTAAATAAGGTACACTTTCGTCTGCCTCCTTGATACGGCCTTTCAACTCTTTAAACAACGATTCCTGAAATCCTTCCGTGTCTTTCATCATCGCTTGCGTATACGTATTTTCGGCGTTCAGGTAGGCGACTACCTTGGCCGAATCTGGGCCCTCCTTGAAATAGTCATTCAGCCAGTAGTAATTATCAATTACCGTATCGCCGTGGATGGCACGCGTATATGGATTGATCTCCGCTACCGGCGCTTGTACATCAGCTGGCCATTGTGGCGCATTATTCTTTTTGTCTGGGGTTCCGCAGGATCCTGCGATAATGGTTAGTGCAATCAAACTAAATGATGTTTTAAAATTCATGTGTCTCCGATTAAGATAACATTGTTGTGGTATGGCTCGTGATTTTTCCACCTTCGGTGAATGAAACACAAAGCGGTCGCAGATAAATGGTCATATACTGTCCTGCTTGCATTAAAAGTAAGAGAAAAAATTCATTTTTAAACTATTTAACAATGCCCGCTACAATATTGCATTATCTTTGTTTATATAGGTCATCAATACTAAACACACACATGAACAAAATAAACAAAGCATTACTCTATCTCGCATTGGGGATATTCCCTTATGCCAGTATCGCTCAGGACAAAGATACGCCACCGCCAAACTGGTACAATCTCGATTTTCAGAAAGATGGGATTATGGGAATAAGTACCGAGAAAGCTTATGAGTTTTTAAAGAGTAAAACGGCAAAACCCGTCGTCGTAGCCGTTTTGGATGGCGGCGTCGATGTCGCGCACGAAGATCTAAAAGAAGTGTTGTGGATCAACCCAAAGGAAAAAGCAGGCAGTACAAAAGACAATGATGGCAATGGCTATATTGGAGATGTGTACGGATGGAATTTCTTAGGCAATGCCAATGGTGAAAACGTGGATCAGGACAATCTGGAAGTGACTCGCCTGATCCGTATGTATGAGCCCAAATACATCTCTGTGCTACCAAGCACTCGTCTTTCGGAAGCGGAGCGTCGCGAATTTGTTGCTTATCAGCAGATGATTGGTGATTATACGTCAAAGATGGATGAAGCGCAGTTCGGCGCTACCAATTATTCACGGTTAAAAGAGGATATTGATGGCATCGTTGCTAGTACGGGCAAAGAGCCTAAAGACATTACGAAGGAAGATCTAGATAAAATAACACCAAGCAATGATCGCCAGAAAATGGCCATTCGGATTATCAAAAAGGAATTGGATAAAGATCCGTTTGATAAATTCTACGATAGCCTTACCGAAGGTGTTAAGTACTACGACGAGCAAGTAAACTTCCACTTAAATAAGGATTTCAACCCTAGAACGATTATTGGCGACAATTACGATGATGTGAGTGAGCGCTATTATGGCAATCCAGATGTGAAAGGCCCAGATGCTGGTCACGGCACGCACGTAGCCGGAATTATCGGCGCAAAACGTGGTAACAACATCGGAATTGATGGCGTAGCAAATCATGTAGAAATTATGGCGGTACGTACCGTGCCAAATGGTGATGAGCACGACAAAGACGTGGCCAATGCCATTCGCTATGCGGTAGATAATGGTGCTAAGATTATCAACATGAGCTTTGGAAAAGCCTATGTATACAATAAACAAACGGTGGACGATGCGGTCAAATATGCCGAATCTAAAGATGTACTATTGGTACATGCAGCAGGAAATGATGGCGCAGATGTAGATGTCACTAAAAATTATCCGATGAAATACTATACGGATAGCTTAGGATCTGTGCAAGGTGAAGCGAAGAACTGGATCACGGTAGGTGCTACGGGATGGAAACAAGATGCCGACTTAGTAGCTACGTTCTCGAATTACGGATATCGCAGTGTCGACGTTTTTGCACCAGGTGTACGCATCAACTCTACCATGCCAGAGTCCGAGTATAAGGAGCAGCAAGGTACAAGTATGGCTGCGCCAGTTGTAGCGGGGTTAGCAGCAATACTGCGTTCGTATTACCCCGATTTGACGGCGCTCGAGGTGAAAGACATCATCTTAAAAACGGTCACGAAAGTAGATCAAAAAGTAAAAGTACCGGGCGAAGGACGTTCCAGAAAAGCATATCTGGATGAGATTTCCGTCTCTGGAGGGGTTGTGAATGCTTATGAGGCCGTAAAATTGGCGGAAGAATTAGTAAGCAAACGGTAATTTTTAAAAATTAACCCGAACGAATACTATTAATGTTTATCTTGCGTTTAGATAGTATATTTTAATTTAAACGCTTATGGTTAAAGTTTTTACAAAAGATGAATCATTAGCTTATCCCGTAGACCGGCAGCCCAAAAAGCTTACTGATGGTCAATTTGAATTAGGCTTGCAGGCAGGCATCAAAAAACTGACTAAAAGTCCAAGCGAAAAGACTATCGAAGCGATTCTGGACTATTCCAAATCCTTACGCAAGCAACAATGATCTAAAGCCTCAGAAATTCGTTTCTGAGGCTTTTCTTTTTTCTCCTGATCGTGCCAATTTTTTAGTAGATTGGTCGCATGCAAAAAATCATTTCTACCTTATTCATTTGCTTTTGTCTTGCGCTGGGAGTGTTCGGACAAACGACGCATGTCGTTTTCGAAACAACTCTTGGTGACGTGGAAGTAGAGCTATTTGACGATACGCCACAGCACCGAGATCTTTTTTTGCAAGCGGTGAAAGATAGCGTGTACCAGCAGGCCTTGTTTAATCGGGTGATTGCTGGTTTCGTGAATCAGGGTGGCGAACTGGATGAACCTATTCTCCAAGAGGAAGCAGATGGGCTGCGCAAACGAGAACGATTGCCAGCTGAAATCTTGCCACAGCACTATCACTACAAAGGAGTGTTAGGAGCAGGTCGGGATGATAATCCAGAGAAAGCATCGTACCTAACACAGATTTATTTTGTCATTGGCAAGGTGATTACCAATGCAGAATTGGATGCGTTAGAAAAAGCTAAATCCATAAAAATTCCAGCAAAGCATCGTGAAATTTATACCACCATCGGCGGCATACCACGTTTGGATGGCGATTATACAATTTTTGGTAAAGTTGTTAGCGGTTTGGATGTGATAGAGCAGATTAATCAGGCGGACACCAATTCATCGGATGTACCTTTGACTCCTGTCGTATTTTCGGTACGCGTTTTGGAAGGAGCTAAGCACTAGCTATGAAAAAATTAGATGTAACCCGCCAAGATCATGATACACTGAGTGAGGCAATCGATTTTTGGGAAACGCGTGGGTATTTGGATCCGCAAAAAAGTGCCGAGCTACGCGACTCGCTTGATGTGAAGAGCTTCGACTGGGGTCGTTTGGCTCGTTATGCTTTCTGGGTAGCCTTAGGCTGCTTGGTATTTGCGATCTTATCGCTCTTTATCGATGAAGCCTTTGTGCAATTTGTACAAAGCTTGTCCGATGCACCAGATGTGATCTACTTCGGTTTCTTTGCGGCTTTGGCCGTGATATTTTATGCACTTGGATTTCGCTACAAACTACGACATCCCACTAAAACGCTATCTATCGAAACCATGATGTTAATTGGCGTATTTGCTACGGCAGCATCCATTGGTTTCTTGGGTAAAATACTAGGAAAGGATACCAGTCATTACTCCTTATTTTTCCTATTATCGGTGATCATCTATGGCGTATTGGCGGTACGATTCAAATCACAGCTTATCTGGATCTTTATGCTCATCAGTTTGGGTATCTGGTTCGGAACGGAGACTGCGCATCACAGTAATTGGGGCTTTAAATTCTGGGGGATGAATTACCCGCTGCGCTTCACCTTATTCGGTTTGGTGATTACGCTCGTTGCCATCTTTGTCGTACCACGCATTAAAGCTTTACAGGAGTTTCGAAAGACCAGCTATGTGGTTGGTTTACTATACCTGATGATATCCTTGTGGGCATTGTCTATTTTTGGAAATTATAGTGATTGGGATCGCTGGGCATCCATTCGTCAGTACGAGATGTTTTACTGGGGCTTAATCTCTACCGCCGTTGCGCTAGGTTTGGTGTTGTATGGATTGCGATTCAAAGATAATACTACCAGAGAAATCGGTTTTGTATTCTTTATCATCAATATCTATACCCGCTATGTAGAATATTTGTGGGATAATATGAATCGTACGCTATTCTTTTTGTTCTTGGCGGTTTCATTTTGGCTAGTGGGGCGCTGGGCCGAAAAAATTTGGAATAAACGCAACGCAGATTAGTTATTCGTTGCTGCCTGAATAGATTTTGAAGAGCCGAAGTAAGCAAAATTGTTTATCTTTCCGATTCAGATAAATTCCATGTGTCTAAATATGATTAAAACATCATTATTTTTAAGCTATTTCCTTTTAGTTGTGTTTCAATTCGGCCATGCACAGTCCACGAATAAAGGACAAAATTTGCCACTGATTCCCTATCCACAGTCCATCGTGACGCAAGAAGGCACTTGGTCTCCGAAGTCCGAGTTACTGCAGTACTACAGCGATGATCTTGCTTTCTTTGAGCAAGAAATCAACGTGCTGACGCAGCAGGTATTCGCAGGTACAACTGTACAACTCGCACGCAATGCAGGCTCTGCCAACATCTTATTATTGAAAGATGCCGCGATCAAAGCCGAACATTACCAATTAGAAATCAACGCACAAGGTGTACGTCTTAGCGCTGGTACACCTGCAGGGATGTTCTACGGCTTGCAATCACTCAACCAACTCCTTATAACCGCTAAAACAAAACAAGCGGTTGCATTACCATTTGCCAAAATGGAAGATGGTCCGAGTTTTGGTTGGCGTGGTGCACACTTGGATGTGGCCAGACATTTTTTTTCTAAAGAATATATATTCCGCTTCATCGATTTGCTGGCTATGTACAAGTTCAATAAATTCCACTTTCACCTAACCGATGATCAAGGATGGCGCTTGGAGAGTAAGAAATACCCTAAGCTGGCAGAATTGGGAGGTTGGAGAACGTATAATAACCATGATACGGCATTATTAGAAAAGGCAAAAACTAATCCTGATTTCGACTTGCCTAAAGAGCACTTGCGCGAGCGCAATGGCGTGGTCGAATATGGTGGTTACTACACACAAGAAGATATTCGCGAGATCTTACAGTATGCCCAAGCAAGACATATTGAGGTCATTCTAGAGATTGATATGCCAGGACACATGTATATGGCGACAAAAGCTTATCCGGAGTTGCTATTAGATGCGGGCGAAGCTAGCTGGGGCAAAACCTTCTCCACACCGATCTGTCCTTGCAAAGAAGAAGCGTATACTTTCGTAGAGAATGTGCTTTCTGAAGTGATGGAATTGTTCCCAAGCAACTATATTCATATTGGTGCTGATGAGGTAGAAAAAGATAGTTGGAAGAAATCGCCACTATGCCAAGCGCTCATGAAAGAATTAAATATTACCGATCTAGATAAGTTGCAAAGTTATTTTGTCAATCGCGTGAATACGTTTATCACCAAAAATGGTAAAAAGGCGATTGGTTGGGACGAAGTATTGGATGGTGGAGTAGATACATCCATGACGGTGATGTACTGGCGCGGATGGGAGAAAGATGCACCTCATAAAGCCGCTTCTCGTGGACACGAAGTCATTATGACGCCAACTAATCCGTTGTATTTTGATTTTCTTCCGAATAGCAGTTCGCTAAATAGTGTGTATCATTTCCGTCCGATTCCAACAGATCTGCCAGAGCAAGACCGAACCCGTATTATGGGGGCGCAAGCCAATACTTGGACAGAAATGATCCCTTCGATAGCACGCTTAGAATTTATGATTTTGCCTAGATTGACTGCCTTAGCAGAACGTGTATGGACCAATCAAGAACTATTTGCTTCGTATCAAGATCGTGTTGTAGATCATTACCAAGCATGGCAACGATTGGGATATAGTTTCCGTATGCCCGATTTGCAAGGCTTTGCCGATAAGCAAGTCATCGTAGATGGCAAGGCGGTATTGAAAGTGAATAATCCGCTGACATGGGCCCAAGTTTATTATACCACAGACGGTAGTTTGCCATTGCCAACTAGTCCTGTATTTAAAGATGAATTGGTAGTACGCGAACCAAGCCAAATCCGTTTTGCCTCCATCACGGAAAGCGGCGCAAAGAGTGAATTGTACCAAGTTGACTTTGTAATGGATACTTGGAAGAAACCGGTGAAGGCTTCGGTAAAAGGTCGCAATAATGGTTTACAGACGAAGTTTTACGAAGGGAAATTCCCGAAAGTAGCGACTATAAAAGGAACAGTCGTACGTGATGAAGTGTTGAATAATGTGCATATCGCCGATACGGTCAACATGCCGGCTTTCGCTGCACAACTTCGCGGCTTTATCCGCGTGCCAAAAGATGGCATCTATAGTTTCTACTTTACGTGTGATGATGGTGGTGTATTGCGGATCGCAGAGCAAATGGTCGTAGACAATGATGGAAACCACTCTCCGGTGATGAAGAGCGGACAGATTGCGCTGAAAAAAGGTTTGCACGACTTCGCCATTGACTTTATCGAAGCGGGTGGCGGTTTTACGTTAGAACTCAAATACAGTGTGGATGGGGGCGAGGTAATATCGATTCCTGATGAATGGTTCTATCAACCATAAGCTAGAAGATTCTATAAAAAGCGAAAGCCCTTGAATGATTTCAAGGGCTTTCGCTTTTTATAATTTGCTCGTCCGCTTAGCGTGTGCCGCCATCTTCGGGAATGTCGACAACTAATCTGTTATCGCGATTCACAATATCCCAAGTCGTATGGAAGATCAAGTGTTCGCGTTTCACCATCATAGGGAAATCGATCTTATCTACTGTATCTTCTGGGGTGTGGTAATGTGGGTGTAAGCCCGAGAAGAAGAATAAGGATGGAATGCCTTTTTTGGCAAAGTTATAGTGATCTGAGCGGTAATACAGGCGCATCGGATCTTGCGGATCGTTGTACATGCCATCCAATTCCAGACCCGTATATTCTTCGTTTGCTTTCTCTACCAGTGGATTTAATTCCGAGCTCAATTTGTTCGTTCCGATCACATGCACATAGTTGTGATTGCCTTCCAAGTGCTTGTCGTCGATCCGTCCGATCATATCGATGTTGATACAAGTAACGGTGTTTTCCAAAGGGAAGATTGGGTTTTCTACATAGTAATTAGATCCTAGCAAACCTTTCTCTTCTGCCGCATAAGCGATGAACAAGATGCTACGACGCGGACCTTTACCCTCTTTTTTTGCTGCCGCAAAAGCGCGAGCGATGTCAATAACAGCTACCGTGCCCGTTCCGTTATCATCCGCACCTGGAAAAATCGTTCCGTCTGGCAAGATCCCATCATGATCCCAGTGACCGCCAATAACGACGATTTCGTCTTTCAGATCAGATCCTTCTAATAATCCCAATACGTTTGGATCGTCTAGATCTTCTTGGCTGTTGCCCATCTCAGCCTTCAATTTGGCTTTGATCACAAAAGAATTCGACTTTTTGGTTTCTGATATTTTCTTTTTTACCTGATCTAGATTGGTTTTTTTAGATTCCAAAATGCTGTTCACCATGCTTTCGGTAGCAATTACCATCGGCACACCATTGTTCACTTCTGGGCTATCTGATTTCTTCAAACTGACGCGTCCTGAAGTTAATCGACCGCCGATGCGCGTGATATTTTGCGCGATCTGCGACGAAGTCGCTATGATGAGCTTTGGATTTTTCTTCATCAATTCCTGTAGGCGCTTCAAGCGACTGCGTGTCCAGTCAGACTCTTTGTCTGTGCCGGTGATCAATGAATTTCCAGCCGCATCCTTTGGTTCGCCTTCGTTAATGAATACGATCACTTTACCCGAAACGTCTACACCGCTTAGGTCATTGTATTTCTCATCTTCAATACCGTATCCAATAAAGATCAATTCTTCTGCGCTGTAGTTTTGCAACGTGTTTTCGCCTTGTACGTAGAAGTCTTTGCCATATGCATAAGACTTTCCGCCAATGCTAAAGTTCTTGACGGCATACACCGATTTGATTAAGCTGACCGGCTGGAAGTAAGAGCCATTTACAGGTTTTTTCAACCCAAACGACTCGAATTGCTGCGCTACATATTCTGCTGCTTTACGGCCACCATCTTGACCAGTTCCTCGGCCTTCAAATTCTGGAGAAGCCAGTATGGTTAAGTGTTTCCGGGCCAACTCCTCGGTGATCTCACCGGCGTATTTCTTTTGTGTGGCATCTTGGGCAAATGTGCAGCTCCAAACAGCTGGCACGATAAATAATAAAGAAAGGTACTTTTTCATGTATGTTTTACAGTTCGTGTGGTTAGTTACTCGTTATACATTGCTGTACATGCCTGCTTACATGCACGCGATTTTATTCACGCGGTTGGCATGTCTGCCCCCTTCAAAATCTGTCGTAAGAAAAGCCTGCACGATCTTCTTCGCTAATTCGATATCGATAAAGCGCGCTGGAATACAGATCACGTTGGCATTATTGTGCTGGCGCGCCAGTATAGCAATTTCTTCTAACCAAGCGATGGCAGCCCGTATACCTTGGTGCTTATTGGCCGTAATTGCCACACCATTGGCGCTGCCGCAAATCAAAATACCCAATTCATTCTCCTCTTTCTCTACACTGCTAGATACGGGGTGTGCAAAGTCGGGGTAATCCACCGAATCGCCATTGGAAGGGCCAAAATCAGCCACGGCATAGCCAGATTCTTCCAGCATATTGATTAATTGTTGTTTGTATTCAAATCCTGCGTGATCGCTGCCGATGGCTATTTTTCTAGACATATTACTTTACTTACTATTTTTTATAAAACTCTTTTTCACGTTGCAATTTGCCGCGTTTTACACGTGCCGATACGGAGATACTTAGCTCGTACAAGATAAACATTGGCGCACTCACGGTAAGCAATGTAATGACATCCGCCGTAGGCGTAATGATAGCCGCGATGATGAGAATGATGACGATCGCATACCGTCTGCTGGCGCGCATGAATTCTGGTGTCATGATGCCCAGCTTAGATAAGATGAAAATCAAGATCGGCAATAGAAAAATGATACCACAGCCTAAGCTCAAGGTCGCAATGGTAGATAGGTAAGAGTCGATCGTAATTTGGTTGGTAATCTCGTCACTCAACGAAACGTTGGCTAGGAAGTTGACCGAAAGCGGTACAACGATATAATAGCCAAATAAAGCACCTATGATGAATAGAATGGTCGCGTAGAATACAAAGCCTTGTGCGCCTTTGCGCTCTACATCGGTCAAAGCCGGTTTTATAAATAACCATACTTCGAATAGTAGGTATGGGAAACCCAACGCGACAGCCATCAGTAAACAGGAGTTGATCTGTAACATAAACTGCCCAGCCAACTCGGTGTTGATAATGTTGAAGGGAATGCGCTCTACACAGAAACCATCTAGGCTAAGTAAATCACCGACTTTACACATCATTCGGTATGTCCAAAAATCTAAATTTTTGGGTCCCATAATGATGTCGTTAAAGACAAAATCGTAGAAGGTAAATGAGAGAATAGCAAATACAGCAATAGCAATTACCGAACGGATAAGATGCCATCTTAGGACTTCTATGTGTTCAAAAAAAGACATTTCTGCCTCTATGCTCTTTCCTTTATCTTTTAATGCCTGTAGAAGTTTTAAGTTTTTATTTGACATGTAGTTATGTTATTCAAAGACTAGTATAAACAAAAATACCATTCTTCGACCGAAGAATGGTATTTTTTTTTGTTTGTAACGTAGTCTTTAAGATTGCGATTCGTCAGGGTATTCTGTAAGGTCGAATGTTTCCATAAACTTGGTCGTGAAGTTACCTGCACGGAAGTTTGGATCACGCATCAATCGAAGATGCAAAGGAATAGTTGTTTTGATTCCTTCGATCACAAATTCACTCAAAGCGCGCTCCATCGTGTTCAATGCTTCTTCACGAGTTTGCGCTGTGCAGATGAGTTTGGCGATCATCGAATCGTAGTTCGGTGGAATCGTATAACCTGCATACACATGCGTATCTACGCGAACACCATGCCCACCTGGAGAATGGAAATTGGTGATCTTTCCAGGTGACGGGCGGAAGTTGTTGAATGGATCTTCCGCATTGATACGGCATTCGATAGCATGCATTTTTGGCTCGTAGTTTTTTCCCGAAATCGGGATTCCTGCGGCCACTTTGATCTGCTCTTTGATCAGGTCAAAGCTAATGACTTCTTCTGTAACAGGATGCTCCACCTGAATCCGGGTGTTCATCTCCATAAAATAGAAGTTGCGGTGTTTGTCTACCAAAAACTCGATTGTACCAGCGCCTTCATATTTCACCGCCATCGCACCTTTGATTGCAGCTTCGCCCATGGCGTTGCGTAAATCTGGTGTGATAAATGGAGAAGGTGCTTCTTCAACTAATTTTTGATGTCTACGTTGTATAGAACAGTCACGCTCAGAAAGGTGGCATACCTTGCCATATTGATCTCCGATTACTTGGATTTCAATGTGTCTTGGTTCTTCTACATATTTCTCAAGATACATACCATCGTTACCGAATGCAGCAGCCGATTCCTGACGGGCAGAATCCCAGTTAGGTTCAAACTCTTCATCTTTCCAGATGATGCGCATTCCGCGACCACCACCACCAGCTGTTGCTTTGATGATGACCGGATAACCAATTTCATTGGCTAATTGAATACCTGTTTTTACATCGGGTAACAATCCTACCGAGCCTGGTACTGTCGGTACACCAGCAGCTTTCATAGTTGCTTTTGCGGATGCTTTGTCGCCCATTTTCTCAATCTGATCGGCGGTAGCACCAATAAATTTGATGCCGTATTCTGCACAGATGGCAGAAAACTTAGCGTTCTCCGATAAGAAACCATATCCTGGATGTATAGCATCTGCATTGGTCAACTCAGCAGCCGATATAATGTTCGGGATATTTAGATAAGAGTCTTTACTGGCCGGTGGGCCGATACACACGGCTTCGTCCGCAAATCGTACATGTAAACTATCTCTATCGGCAGTAGAATATACCGCCACACTTTGAATGCCCATCTCACGACATGTGCGGATAATGCGAAGTGCAATTTCGCCCCGGTTGGCTATCAGTATTTTTTTAAACATAAATTCTTGATAAAGTAAACAATGGAACAGCTTGTTCTCTCTTCTTAAAGAAGAAAAAATTAGCTAGGATCTACCAAGAATAATGGTTGATCGTATTCTACTGGTTGGGCATCTTCCACCAAGATCTTGACGATCTTACCCGAAACTTCGGATTCGATTTCGTTAAACAATTTCATGGCTTCAATGATACAAAGTACTTTACCGGTTGTAACTTCATCACCCACATTGGCAAAAGTTGGTTTGCCTGGGCCTGCTGAGCGGTAGAATGTACCGATCATCGGAGATTTTACCGTAATATATTTCGAGCTATCATCTGCTGTAGGTTTTGCCGCAGCTTGTGGTGCTATACTGGCTACTTCGGCAACTGGTGCCGCACTTGGCGCAGCAACAGGTGCTGCCTGAGGTACAGTAGCAGTCACGTATGTAGGTTCTTGATTCGTTTTGATCGTAATCTTGAAATCCTTCTCTTCAATAGATACTTCGTTTACTCCAGACTTGGAAACGAACTTTATCAAATCTTGTACTTGTTTGATATCCATGCTCATAGTCTATTCTATTTTATAGTCTTGTTTGTAGTAGTTATGTACGATATTATTTAGGATCGTACGCCCATTTTAAATAAGTAGCTCCCCAGGTGAATCCACCACCGAAAGCTGCCATTATAATATTATCCCCTTTTTTCAGCTTACTTTCCCATTCCCAAAGGCACATTGGAATTGTTGCGCTGGTCGTATTTCCAAATTTTTGGATGTTGACCATTACTTTTTCTTCTGGTAAACCAGCACGTTCGGCGGTCGCATCAATGATGCGTTTATTCGCCTGATGTGGTGCCAACCAACTGATGTCTTCCGAAGTTAGTTCATTTTTCTCCATGATCTCAGCGACCACGTCTGCCATGTTGGTTACTGCAAACTTAAATACGCTACGTCCTTCTTGATGTGCAAAGTGCATTTTAGCATCCACCGTTTCATGCGAAGCAGGGTGTAATGAACCACCACCTTTTAGGTTTAAGAATTCCGCTCCAGCGCCATCCGTCTTTAGGATAGAATCTTGCAAACCATATCCTTCCGTATCTGGCTCTAAAAGTACGCAACCACAACCATCTCCAAAAAGGATACAGGTATTGCGATCTTCGTAATTTACGATAGACGACATTTTGTCGGCGCCAACCACTAGGACTTTTGTGTGCTTTCCTGACTCAATGAATTGAGAAGCGGTTGTCAATCCAAACAAGAAGCCTGAACAGGCTGCTTGCAAATCGTAACCCCACGCATTTGTCGCTCCGATTTTGTGTGCGACAAGATTCGCTGTAGCCGGAAACATCATATCAGGTGTACTGGTACACACAATAATCAGTTCGATATCTTTTGCGGTGATACCGCGTTTTTTGAGTAAACCTTCAATAGCTGGTACCGCTAAGTCGGAAGTGGCTTTACCTTCTCCTTTGAGGATGCGTCTTTCCTTAATGCCGGTACGGCTTACAATCCATTCATCATTGGTGTCTACAATGGTCTCCAATTCCCGGTTGGTCAACACATAATCGGGAACGTATCCATTCACAGCTGTTATTGCAGCACGGATTTTTGACATGTTCTATTATTTAATTGCAGACTTGATTCTCTCGATGAATTTCGAGGATATCATATCTCGTGACTGTAAAACCATATTTTTGATCGCCTTAGGCGTGGAAATACCATGCCCAATGACAACAGGTGCGTTGACGCCCAATACAGGGCTACCACCAAATTGTTCATAGTTGAAGCGATCAAAGAATTCATCTTTAAAACCCTTTTTCAACGTAACCACATAAAATGACTCCGCTAATTTCAAAATCACATTTCCTGTATAACCATCACAGACAAATACATCCGCATGATCAGAAAATAGATCTCTGCCTTCCGCGTTGCCGATGAAGTTTATTTTTTCGTTCGTTTTGAGTAGGGGGTAGGTACTGGTGGTCAACAAGTTTCCTTTCTCTTCTTCTTCACCAATGTTGATCAGGCTTACTCTTGGTTTTTCAATGCGGAGCACATGCTCTGCATAAAAGCTGCCGAGTAGGGCAAATTGGTTCAGCATCTCTGGTTTACAATCTGCATTGGCACCCACATCGAGCATCACCGCAGTTCCACCTTTCAGTTGTGGTACATTGGTGGCTATAGCTGGGCGCAATATGCCAGGAATAGCTTTGACACTAAACATGGAACCCACGAGCATAGCACCTGTGTTTCCAGCAGATGCAAAAGAATCAATCTTTCCATCTTTTAGAAACTCAAATCCTTTGGATATAGAAGAGTTAGGTTTTTGTGTGATTGCTTTTGTGGGATGTTCGTGCATGCCGATTTCGTCGGGAGCATGAACGTAGTCAAAAGCGGAAATATCACCGCCGGCGTTCGAGATTAGTTCTCGGGTATTTTCTTCATCTCCAAATAGTACCAAACGTTGGTCACTTTGGAGGTTTTGCTGAGCTTCAATAGCTCCTTGTATCGTAGAGTTTGGGGCGTAATCTCCGCCTAGTACGTCTAAACCAATCTTCATTCGTTATTATTTAATGAGTCAATAATACGAAAAAACATCCCAATGTACAGGGAATAAATCGAATTAATCACTGTCACTGGGATGTTTCGGAAGCTCCTTAGATCGCTGCTGTATTATCGATGATCAATTTGCCGTTGTAGAACAAGTTGCCATCGACGGTGTATGCGCGGTGTGGCAAATGCACTGCACCAGTTTCTTGACATACTGTCAAACTTGGTTTATCCGCTTTATAATGCGTTCTTCTTTTGTCTCTTCTTGACTTAGACATTTTACGTTTTGGATGTGCCATCTCGTATGTGTATTTTTAGTTATTTTTAATATTCTTTAATGCTTCCCAGCGAGGATCTACACGATCCTCTTTTAATTCATTCTTAATCGCCTCTTCGTCTGCCAATTGTCGCAGCATCTCTGGATCACAATCGATATTCTCGCCTTGTTCACTACATTTCGGATAGTGTGGTACGCATACATTGATGTATTCGTAAAGCAAGTTAGAAATGTCGAATTCGTAATCATTGTGTGATAATACAATAATCTCGTCCGATTCTTGATCCCATTCATCATGTGTGAATTTGACAATCACACGTTCCTTAGTGCTTAAAGGGGACTCAAACTCTCTCAAGCATACATCGCAGGTAAGTGTGATGTGTCCGCTTATGTCAAAGTTTGTAATCAGCATATTCTCCTGCTTTTGTAATTGTACATTAGCTATGAGATTTCCTTTCTTTACTAAGGAGTGATCAAAACATGCAAAGAACGCGTCATCGACGTCAAATTCGAAATTGTGCTTACCAGCCGAAAGGCCTGAAAATGGTATTTTATATTTTTTTAAATACTTCACAATCCAGTATTTGAGCCTGCAAAGATAGTAGTTAAAACTATAGATTGCAACTCTTTTTTAAAACCTTTATTGTTCTTCTTCTCCGTAATATTTCTCGCCGAGCTTGATTTTTTCTCTACCAGTCTCCATACGCCACTTATTCGTGTCGCGAAGCGAGTAGGCGCAGCCGCAGTATTCCTGCATGTAGAAGCGTTCACGCTTGCTAATATCCAGCATGCGTGCTCCGCCACCTTTTTTGCGCCAGTTGAATGTCCAATAGTCCATATTCTCGTGCCGAGATGCGGCTCGTACACCACAATCGTTGATCTGATCCATATTTTTCCAACGGGATATGCCGAGGGAGCTGGAGATCACATCAAATCCATTTGCAGCCGCATATTCGGCAGTTTTCTCAAAGCGCATATCAAAGCACATGGTACACCGAATGCCTTTCTCAGGTTCGTTTTCCATGCCTTTGGCCAACTCAAACCAATGATCTACATCATAATCCGCATCGATAAATGGAATATTATGCTTTTCTGCAAATCGAATGTTTTCCTCTTTGCGCAAATCATATTCACTCCGTGGATGAATGTTTGGGTTGTAAAAGTATATGGTAAAATCAATGTCTGATGAGATAAGCGCTTCCATCACTTCGCCTGAGCACGGTGCGCAGCAGGAGTGCAAAAGAAGCGTCTTGCCTTCATTAGGTAGGTTGATTTTTTCCCGAACGAACGGTTTATTTTCCATAGCTCCAAAGTTACCTACTTCCACGCATATTCAAAAATTATTGCAATGAATAGCGCTTTAGACAAACAGCCTGTAACTTCTTAGCGGTTACAGGCTGTTTGTCTATTCATTATTTTAATAGCGTTAGAGAGTTAGCTTATTCTTCGCCCACTTTCAGTGCACTCTGATCTAAATCAACTCCGGTCACTTCTGCACGGATTTTAGCTTCCAATTCATCCATCAAATCTGGGTTGTCCATCAACAGATTTCTGACCGCATCGCGACCCTGCCCCAATTTGGTGTCGCCGTAGCTAAACCAAGAACCAGACTTCTTCACGATTCCATATTCTACACCAAGATCAATGATTTCGCCAGATTTGGAAATACCTTCACCAAACATAATATCAAACTCAGCGATGCGGAATGGAGGCGCTACTTTGTTTTTCACGATCTTCACTTTTACGTGATTTCCGGCTACTTCATCGCCATCTTTGATCTGCGAAGTACGACGAATATCCAAACGTACGGAAGCGTAAAACTTTAAGGCATTACCACCCGTTGTTGTTTCTGGATTACCGAACATCACCCCGATTTTCTCGCGCAATTGGTTGATGAAGATACAACAGCAGTTTGTTTTAGCAATCGTACCGGTCAATTTACGTAAGGCTTGTGACATCAAACGAGCTTGCAATCCCATTTTAGAATCACCCATTTCGCCTTCAATCTCGCCTTTGGGTACCAACGCCGCTACCGAGTCAATAACGATCACATCAATAGCGCCGGAGCGGATCAAGTTGTCCGCAATTTCCAAAGCTTGTTCTCCATTGTCTGGTTGAGAGATCAAAAGATTCTCTACATCAACGCCCAGTTTCTGCGCGTAATATTTGTCGAATGCATGCTCCGCATCAATAAATGCCGCGATCCCACCTTTTTTCTGTGCTTCTGCGATGATATGCGTTGCCAAAGTGGTTTTACCCGAAGATTCAGGTCCGTAGATCTCGATCACGCGGCCTTTTGGCACACCACCAATACCCAATGCGATATCCAGACCTAGAGATCCAGTAGAAATGGATTCAATCGGCTCCACAGAAGAATCGCCTAACTTCATGACGGTTCCTTTACCGTAGGATTTCTCTAGTTTATCTAAAGTTAGCTGTAACGCTTTTAATTTATCTGAATTGCTCATTTTCGTCTATTTAATACGTCAAATATACACACAAAACTGATGTGTACAAATAAAAAATGCTAAAATAATTAGTTTATTATCAACCCTCGATAGTGGCTTGCTTGCCAAAGTTTTTGCTGAAATACTGGCAAAAATAGGTGATCGGACAGATCTCACACTTAGGCTTACGAGCCAAACAGATATAACGGCCATGCAAGATCAACCAATGGTGGGCTACTTTGATGGTTTCTTCGGGTAAGTGCTTTACCAATTGTTTTTCTACCGCCAATGGGGTGGTAGCTTTTTGAGTAAGTCCTAATCTATTCGCTACGCGAAACACGTGCGTGTCTACCGCCATCGCGGGATTGTCGTAGACTACCGAAGAGATGACATTTGCCGTCTTGCGACCGACGCCAGGCAGTTTGATCAAATCTTCGATTTTCTCCGGTACAATGCCATCAAATTCTGTCAGTAACTTTTGCGCCATGCCAACCAAATGTTTGGCTTTATTATTTGGATAACTCACCGAACGTATGTAGGGAAACACTTCTTCTACGGAACTGGCAGCCAGCGATTCGGGTTCTGGATAACGCGCGAACAAAGCTGGTGTGACCTGATTAATTCGCTTGTCAGTACACTGAGCAGATAAGATCACCGCCACCAAGAGTTCGAAGGGATTGGAGTAATGCAACTCCGTTTCTGCATCTGGATTGTGGGTGGAAAAATAGTCAACGAAGGCTTTATATCGATCTTTTTTCAGCATATACAAAGATAATTAATAATATCCTTATTACTTTTACTCGGCTTAAAACCGAAAACTGATTACCATTGGCAAAGAAAGAAAAGAAGCAAACTCCCTTAATGCAGCAGTATAATACGATCAAGGTGAAGTACCCCGGTGCTTTATTATTGTTTCGTGTGGGGGATTTTTACGAAACATTTGGAGAGGATGCGATTAAGGCAGCTGGAATACTCGGTATTGTGCTGACGAAGCGCGGAAACGGTACCGAATCGGAAACGGCATTAGCCGGTTTTCCGCATCATTCGCTCGAAACCTATTTGCCGAAGTTGGTGCGCGCGGGTCAGCGCGTCGCCATTTGCGATCAGCTGGAAGATCCCAAGCAAACCAAAACAATCGTCAAACGAGGTGTAACTGAGTTGGTGACACCAGGTGTATCCTATAGTGATAATATCGTTCAGGAGAAATCCAACAACTATTTAGCGTCCGTATTTGCAGATAAAAGTACGTTTGGAATTGCTTTCTTGGATATCTCTACCGGCGAGTTTTCGGTCGCACAAGGCCAAGCTTCTTACATTGATAAGTTGTTGCAAAGCTTTAAGCCGACGGAAGTTATTCTTCCTAAAAAGCAGCTGAATGATTTTGTCATTCAGTTTGGTGCGACCTATTATACCTACACGCTAGATGAGTGGCCTTATACGGGCGATTATGCTTCGGAGGCGTTATTGAAGCATTTTGAGGTCAATTCCTTAAAAGGATTTGGTATTGAACGGCTAACATCGGGCATCACTGCGGCAGGTGTGGCACTGCATTACCTCAACGAAACCGAACATCGTAACCTACAACATATCTCCCATATTGCGCGCATAGAAGAAGATCGGTACATGTGGCTGGATCGTTTTACCATCCGTAATCTGGAGTTAATTGGGTCGGCCAATGATAATGCAATTACGCTTTCGGATGTACTGGATCATACGGCATCGCCTATGGGAGCGCGCTTGCTCAAGCGCTGGATTATCATGCCGCTTAAGGAGCGAAAGTCTATTCAAGAACGCTTGGATGTAGTGGATCATTTTGATCAGAATCGCGCGTTGCGCGATGAGCTTGTCAAAGAGATTAAGCAGGTAGGAGATTTAGAAAGGTTGATTTCCAAAATTGGTTTGCAGAAAGCCAATCCGCGCGAAGTGACCCAGCTGAAAAGGGCGCTTTATGCCGTGGAAAAGTTGAAGGAGAAAACCGATCTGCCCACGTCAGAATCGCTGAGAGTCATCTCTGAACAGCTCAATAACTGTCTGATTATTCGTGACAAGATCGATCGAGAAGTACAGCAAGAGCCACCGGTATTGTTACATAAAGGCAATGTCATTGCCGATGGAGTAGACGAAGAATTGGATAATCTTCGCAAGATAGCTTTCGGTGGCAAAGGTTATTTGCTGGAAATTCAACGCCGCGAAGCGGAAGCAACAGGCATTCCTTCCTTAAAGATTGCGTTTAATAATGTGTTTGGCTACTATCTAGAAGTGACCAATACGCATAAGGATAAGGTGCCGGAAGGTTGGATTCGCAAGCAGACGCTGGTCAATGCAGAACGCTATATCACCGAGGAACTCAAAACCTACGAAGAGCAAATCTTAGGAGCAGAGGAAAAGATTCAGGCCATCGAAAACCGGATTTACCAAGCGCTTTTGTTGGATATCGCGGCGTATATCAAGCCGATCCAACTCAATGCGCAGCTGATTGCTAAGCTGGATGTATTGCTGAATTTTGCGGTTATTGCGGAGAAAAATTTTTATGTGAAACCGCAAGTGAATGATGGGAAGGCATTGGATATCAAAGGTGGTCGCCACCCCGTGATAGAGAAAAATCTGCCGGTCGGTGAGGATTATATTACCAATGATACTTTTTTAGATCAGGAATCGCAGCAGATCATCATTATTACTGGGCCTAATATGGCCGGTAAATCGGCGTTATTGCGGCAGACTGGATTGATTGTGCTGATGGCACATATCGGCTCCTTTGTGCCAGCAAAGGAAGCACAGATTGGTTTGGTCGATAAAATCTTTACGCGTGTGGGTGCTTCGGATAATCTATCATCTGGCGAATCTACTTTTATGGTGGAGATGAATGAGACGGCCAGCATTATGAATAACCTGTCTGATCGTAGTTTGATATTGTTAGACGAAATTGGTCGAGGTACCAGCACGTACGACGGAATATCGATCGCTTGGGCTATTGCAGAGTACTTACATCATCATCCGACGGCCAGAGCCAAAACACTTTTTGCCACGCATTATCATGAGCTCAACGAGTTGAGCACTTCGATGCCGAGGATCAAGAACTTTAACGTGTCGGTGAAGGAGTTGAATAATAAGATTATTTTTCTGCGAAAGCTGGTGCCGGGCGGATCGGAGCATAGTTTTGGTATCCATGTGGCGAAGTTGGCAGGAATGCCTAATAAGCTTTTAGCGCGCGCAAATGATATCTTGCGCCGATTGGAACAAGAGCGTACCGGCGGTGAAGATATTAAAGACAGCATGCGTAAAATCCAAAAACAAGCGTATCAATTGCAGATGTTTGCAATAGATGATCCAGTGTTGGAAAAGATACGGGATATGCTGAATAATCTGGATGTAAATACACTCACTCCAGTGGAGGCATTGATGAAGCTTGATGAGATTCAGCGCGTGCTAAAGCACTAAAGTTGCTACAAATTTAGTCTGTAAAGCAAAAGAAGCTGGATACCTCATGTAGCCAGCTTCTTTTGTAATGTGGTATGTGGATTCGTTAAAACTTAAAGAATAATTCGAAACTCACGTAATCGGATGCGATTGGCGTAACCAATCTACTATCGATGCTATAAGGCGAATAGTGGTATTGAATTTGCGCGCCAATAAAGCTTGTGCGGCCCACGTGTTGCATGGCAGAAATACCTGTAGAAAGGTTAAAGGTCTGCGGTCTGGTCACATATACTGGGTAACCATCACCATAGCGCAAATTAAGAGATCTGTTGTACGACATTTCATATGCAGCTCCAGCCTTTCCAATCATCAGGAACTTGCCCATGTCCAAAAACTTATATCCGGCGGACCCACCAAACATATAAGTCGTCAGCGGTTCTAATAGATCAGGCTGATTGCTGTTTGGTTCCGTTTGATATTCGAAAACGCGGGAGTTCCCTGCCGGACGGTATTTAAAGAAACCATCAAAAACCCAATCATTGGCCAATGGGCTAATGAAAGAGAATCCGTAAATAGCCAGATTATTGTATACCGGATTAACAGCGTTCACGGGGCGATACAATCCGATGCTGGCGGCAAAACCCCAACCCATTTTATATAATTCGACCTCTTGCATTTGCTCCATGCGCGTCACCGGTTTTTCTTTTTGCATGCGAATTAGGTACGTGCTAATATGATCGGAGAAAAGGTAAGCGATGGCTTCCTCCATCTCATTGAGATTGTATAAATCCGAGCCAATAATGGCAGCAGCTTTCAGTTGGATCAACGAATCCACGCTATGACGCAGTGGAACATAGTGATAGATTGCTTTATTTTTGCTGTAAATGTTTTGGTAATTATTTTCCGAGGCATTATCCCAGCGGATCATGAGCTCATCATCCTTACCTTGCTGAATATAGCTTTGAATAGCCGGTTTAGTCGGTTGCTTGCGAATAAGTTGACCAATGATACGAATTCGTTGTGTCACTTCATTTGGCCCACAATTGCTTTCGATGGTTTGTAAAACCTGCTCCATGGCGTCGAAGTCGTTATTGTTTAGTAAACTGACAATTTTGGGAAGGGCAGCCTCGGTTACCCGTTCGCAAGATGATTCTTGCGATGCGCTCTGTTGTCCCATAACCGGAACAGCTAGTGCTAAAAAAGAAAGACAGAAAACACTATATAGCGTATATAGTCGGTGCATATAATTTGATGTTGTTTGTTTATGGAAAAAACTACTACTTAGACCTGTAAACTTTGAAAAAGTTTAAGCAAATATACAAATGTCTACACTGGCAGTAAAAATGTATTTTTGCAGCGATGAGTATTTTTCGTTTCAAAAGCTTTGCTGTAGATCAAACTGGCTGCGCCATGCGCATTAATACAGATGGTGTACTGCTTGCGGCGCTTACTCAAGCAGAAGATGCGAATACGATAGTAGATATTGGTACAGGTACCGGTGTTATTGCATTGATGCTGGCGCAACGATTTGCCAACGCGCAGATTACCGGCGTAGAAATCGATGAACCATCGGCCTTAGCTGCCACAAGTAATGCACAGCAATCTCCTTTCTCGAATCAGGTTAAGGTGTGGCAAGGTGCTTTTCAGAATTTTAAACTGGCAACTCCGATTGATCTGATTGTGAGTAATCCGCCATTTTACGTGAATACACTCCACAATCCCGATGCGCGCAAAAAGCAAGCGCGGCACACCGATATGACTTTCTTCGATGATCTGCTACGCTATGCGCAGGTGCACCTATCTGCGATAGGGGCGATGGAGCTGATTTTACCACCCGAATTATCCGATGCCGTGATTGCGAAGGCATCTGACTTAGGTTTTGTGCTGGAGCGAAACATAGCTGTTTCCTCTTTTGTTGATTCGCCTTGTATTCGCTGCATTATTCGTTTAAGTAGATGTAAGAATGAGGTTCAAACAAATCATTCCAATTTTATAATTTACGAATCTAAAGGGGTTTATAGCACGGCCTATAAAACCTTGCTCAAAGATTTTTTTCTCGCTTTTTAAAGTGTAAAAGTGCCGCCATGTTTGGTATCTACCTCGAAGCAAACTAACTTTATCCTCATGAAAATTGGTTTGCTTTCGGATACCCATAGTTTTTTAGATGATGCCGTTTTTCATCACTTTGATGGTTGTGATGAGGTGTGGCATGCGGGTGATTTTGGAAATGGCGAAGTGGCGGAAAAGTTGGCTGCTTTTAAGCCATTGCGTGGCGTGTATGGAAATATTGATGGGCAAGATATACGGCAGACGTATCCCGAGCATCTGCGTTTTACCTGTGAAGAGATGGATGTGTGGATCACACATATTGGCGGATATCCGGGCAGGTATGCACCGGCGGTAAAAGCCGATATTCAGCGAAATCCTCCTAAATTATTTATTAGTGGACATTCTCATATCCTAAAAGTACAATATGATGCCCGACTGCAATTGTTGCACCTTAATCCCGGCGCAGCTGGCAAGCAAGGATGGCATAAGGTGCGTACGCTGATGCGTTTCGACATTGTCGGTGATCGGGCAGAAAATATGGAAGTGATTGAGTTAAATGTTCGTTGACAAACGATCACTTACAAGCTGTCGCGCACTTCTAGTAAAAAGTGCTTTAGTTTTTCCAGCGATTCGACGACGCGTTGGTTTTCTCGAGCCTCATTCTTATTCTGGCGTAAAAATTCCCGAGCACCTTGCAAGGTGTAGCCCTTGTCTTTTACCAGATTGAAGATGATCTTCAAATTGGAGATATCTTCTTGTGTAAATAGCCGATTGCCTTTTTTGTTTTTTTTGGGTTGGATGATGTCAAACTCCCGCTCATAAAAACGAATTTGGGAAGCATTCACAGCAAACATGCTGGTCACTTCACCCATAGTATAATACAATTTGTTTATTTCGCGTTCTTTGTATGGCATTGCCGGTGTTTCTATCAATAACAAACTTAATGAAAGTTGTCTATATATTCAAGTAGCAGAATAGCGGGTAAATATTACATAGAAAAGGGCACTTCACCGAGTGCCCTTTTCTATGTAATATAGATTTCCCCTAGTTCACATGACGTAAGAAAGTAGCCAATTTGGTTTTCAACTGTCTGCGATCGACAATGAAATCCAAGAAGCCATGTTCTAATACGAATTCAGACGTTTGGAAGCCTTTCGGCAAATCTTTTTTAATAGTTTCTTTAATTACCCGTGGGCCGGCAAAGCCGATCAATGCACCGGGTTCTGCGATATTGATATCGCCCAACATGGCGTAAGAAGCAGTGACACCGCCAGTAGTCGGATCGGTCAATAAACAGATATACGGTAATTTAGCTTTGCTTAATAAAGCCAATTTGGCGGATGTTTTTGCCATCTGCATGAGTGAAAAAGCTGCTTCCATCATGCGCGCACCACCAGACTTAGAAATAAGCATAAATGGAATTTTGTGTTCTAAAGCATAGTCAATCGAGCGTGCAATCTTTTCGCCTACGACCGAACCCATTGATCCGCCAATAAAGTTAAAGTCCATACAAGCAATGACGATGTCTTGCCCTTCGAGCTTTCCGTGTCCGCAGCGTATAGCGTCTTTTAAGCCAGTTTTTGCTTGGCTTTCCAACAATCTTTCTTTGTATGGTTTGCTATCTACAAAGTTAAGCGGGTCACCTGCTTGCATATTGGCAAATAGCTCCTGGAAGTCGTTGTTGTCAAAAAGTATGGAGAAATAAGCGGCTGAACCAATCCGAATGTGGTAATCACAGTATTGACAAACATAGCTGTTTTCGACCTGCTCGACATTCAAAAGTGCTTTTTTGCAGTTTGGACATTTGTTCCACATCCCATCTGGCGCTTCCTTCTTATTTTCTGTAGCAGTGACGATTCCCGCCGTATTTCTTTTAAACCAACTCATAGCAATTTTTTAAACGAACTACAAAGAAACGAAAAATATTGCTTTCCAAGCGTAGGATACGTCAAAAAGTACGAATTACAATGTGGGAAGAAAATCTCTGGAAAAGATACCTGTAGCTAGAAATAAGCGCTACAAAAAAGAAAATAAAAAATGGGTAAGCTACCTTTATCGCACCGCTCAACCATATACCCTTGCTTTGTTCCCAACCTGGGGGAGTCAACAGGAGCTGGTCGTAAAGGACTTACCCACGGCAAAAGTAGGAAAAAAATGATAGCAATGAAATTAAAAATGTGCTTTGTCGCTAGCTGCTTGATTTACAGTTAGAAAATTGTGTGGTTTGCTGTCGGTGGTTAGGTGATTATGCTCCTGTATATTTTTCCGGGTAGCGAAAGGATGATATCATTCATTTCCATTTCTAACAATACGATGGCCAATTTGCTCTGCGGCCAATCCAGATGCATCGCGATTTCATCGACAGTGGCTTGCTCCATTTGCTGCAAATACGCAAATACTTTTTGCTCGTCTTTATTAAGCGAAGGTGGAAGGAGAGATAGCTGTTTTGCTTGACTATGTGGACTGAATTTTTCCCAATTCATCAGATATCGAAGATCCTCTGCATGGCGAATCAGGTGAGCGCGATGTGTTTTGATCAAATAGTTGCATCCTTCAGAATACGTATGATGAATGGCGCCTGGAAAAGCGCAAACATCGCGATTGTAACTATTTGCCATTTCGGCAGTGATTAATGCGCCACCTTTAATGCCAGCCTCTATTACGATGGTTACATCTGCTAATCCAGCAATTAAGCGGTTGCGCATCGGGAAGTGCGCCCTTTCCGGTTTTGTTTCCGAGGGAAATTCTGTTAATAAACCACCGTTTTCTAGCATGCTTGTTGCTACGTCGCGATGCGCCGCCGGGTAGATGCGATCCAGTCCGTGTCCGAGTAATCCAATTGTCGGTAATCCGCAAGACAGCGCAGCACGATGTGCTATCACATCGATGCCGTAGGCGAGTCCGCTTACGATGAGCGGCTCCAGATCCGTCATCTCCCGAATCAAATCTTCACAAAGTCGTTTTCCATAGGTGGTGGCATTGCGCGTACCCACAATGCTTACGATATAACGATTATTGAGATTGGTATTTCCTTTATAATACAGGAGTGGGGGCGCATCATCACAGGTTTGTAATCGATGTGGGTAGTTGCGATCACCAATCCAGAGCGGTTGTATATCATGACGTTCGATAAAATCGTTTTCCCGCTCTGCTCGCTGCATGAAATCGCGTTGTAAGATGGTATTTACCAATACTGGTCCGATGCCTGCTACTGCCATTAAATCTTGAGCTGAAGCGCTAAATATATCTTCAGCACTGCCCAAGTATTGTAAGAGATTTTTTGCCAACCGAGGGCCCACTCCCGGAATCATGCCTAAAGCTATTTTATGTACCAAACCCATTTAGTTTCTTTTAAAGATAAATATAGTTTATTTAAAGAAATATCAAAGTTTATATGTAAAATATACTCAACAATCGATTTATCTTATCTTTGACTGTAAAATAAATCTATTCAAAAAATACGATTACCATGGAAATGAATACGCCAGAACCTTTCGACATAGCGATTAATGGAGTAGATTACTCGGTTTTTCCAGATGAGAAAGATACCTACACCATCTTTAAAGACGGTAAAGAGTACGTTCAGATCATACGTGATACGGAGACTGCTTGGTTGAAACTTCACCCAGAGACGGGATTGCCTTTATTTGGGATGGATGAAGAAGTGCTGTTGATCGGCCGAGAGATTACTGCGCAGGAAGCGTAGTATACGGGGCCGTTTGTTGATGGGGTTGGCCTAATTCGATTGTGACATGTTGCGTTCGCTTCTCTTTCTTATGTTTCCTGTCATTTTGGGGATTAACTGGAATCCGCCTGCTGCAGCGCCTACAAATAAAGAAGTGGCTGCTAACGCTACAGTTGTGCTGCTGCAGGATACAATTGGCATTGAAGAAGTCGTCATTAAGCATGAGGTGCTTACTCCCGAAGAGCAATTTAAGCGTGATAGCAGTAAGTACAGAATTATCTATTTTAATGGAGATAATAAGGATATGTTTATTGTGAATATATTTCCGCCAGTACTGCTGATTAATATTAATAAGCTTTATAATCATTTCTCCAAAACAGGAAAGCAAGCGCGAAGCCTGCAAAAAGTGCTGAAAGACAGGTTTGAAAGTGATAAAGTGAAGCAAAGTTGGTACCCTTTAACGCAACAACTTAGTAAACTAGAAGGTCAGCAACTGGAGGATTTTCGACGGTATTATCAGCCTGATTATAGCTGGTGGGTAAGCGCAGAAGAGTACGATCAATTAGATTACTTATTTAAACGATTGAAGAATTTCCAAGATTCGACGATGTATATCCGCGAATATTTGGCCTTGCCAATAATAAGCAAAACACCACCACTTTTCGATAGATAGGGATGGTGTTTTAGCTTCAAAAATCGTTCTTACATCGGGATATACAGCACGTATTTCGTTTCGAAGAACTCCTCTTTGAAATAATCTGTAAGTGGAATCAGATCTGAAGTAACTTTGGCTTCTTTTATTTCTTCGCGCAGATCGCCTCCTTTTAGGTATAATATTCCGTTAGGGATACCATTTTTATCTTGCGCTTGTATCTTGTTTCTTACCCAAGGAAGAAAATCCTTGAGACGTGTAACCGCTCTGGAAACCACAAAATCATATTTATAATCCAATTGCTCTGCCCGTATGTGATCCGCTTCTACATTGGTCAAGCCCAACGCTTGAGCTACCTCGCGAACGACTTTTATTTTCTTGCCAATCGAATCGACGAGATGAAATTGTACCTCTGGAAACAAGATCGCCAAAGGGATACCTGGGAAACCGCCACCTGTGCCCACATCTAAAATACGTGTGCCAGCAGCAAACACGTGTACATAGGCGGCAATGCCTAAAGAATGGAGCACATGTTTTAGATAAAGGGAATCCATGTCTTTTCTGGAGATGACGTTGATCTGGTCATTCCAAAAAGGATAGAGCTCGGCTAATTGTGTGAATTGCTTTTTTTGTATCTCGCTCAAGTGCGGGAAATAAGTGAAGATAATGTCTACGGATGGATTCATATTATTTCCAAGATGTTTGTTTCCTGTTTCTATTAAATAAGCCATTCAGGCAAATGAAAAAGTAAAAGAGTAGGTCGAGAAGCGGCAGCCAAACTAACAAATCTCGCACGGCTAGCTTACGAAAAGTATAGCTATACACGCTGTATTGTGCAATTAGGCGCAACAAATACACCGATAAGGGCACGTACCACATAGTGGGTAGTAAAGCTACTGAAACGCCTAAAGAAATGTAAAATAGTATGGCAGATACTAACTGGGTCGCTAGCATCCACTTGTGACGTGTTTTGTACATCACCGAAGCACCGGCGTGTCGGGCTTTTTGCTTATAATAACTTTTCCAGGTAAGTTTGGGTACAGAATACATATGTGCATCTGCCGAAATAGCAATGCCCGTGTTGACCAAATTACTATTTTGATTGACAAAAAGGTCGTCATCGCCCGATTTGATGTGCATATGCGCATTGAACCCTTTGCCTTTGTAGAAAAGAGATTTAGTGTATGCCAAGTTTCTTCCGACACCCATATATGCATCGCCTTTTAGCGCGTACGATAGGTAGGCCAGAGCGGTGTGCGTGGTTTCGAAGCGAATCAATTTGTTGAGCAAACCTTGATGTTTGAAGTAAGGAGAATAGCCCAATATAATTTCTTTGCCTTCGGCAAATGGTGCTACCATAGCGCGTAGCCAATGTAGAGAGGCAGGTTCGCAGTCGGCATCGGTAAAAACTAAATGTTCGTATTTTGCCGCTTTTATTCCAATAGTGAGGGTGAATTTTTTGGTATGCTTGAGTCGGATGTGTTCGCCAATGTCCACGACTTTAAGGTGTGAATACCTAGAAGCCATTTCTCGGAGCAACCACTGTGTTTCGTCGTCGGAGCAATCATTCACTACGACGACCTCAAAGGTTGCGTATTCTTGCTCAAGAATAAGTGGTAAGAACTTGGTGAGATTATCCTGTTCGTTGTATGCGCTGATAATCACCGATACCGGTGGCAAAGCTTGATTGTTTGCATTTTCTACGATGCGATGAGCGGCCAGCTTACCATATACAAAAAGGGTATAATATAGCTGAATACAAAAAAATATCCCGAGAAATAGGTATGCGGCATACGGCCAGTAAGAATAGATCGCGTCGGTTGGAAAAAACATAAGCTGCAAAGATAATGCTATTTACTGCTGTACGGCTCCTATCCGTAAGAAAAGTTTGTAATACACCTTTGGTGTGCGTAAACCAAGTTGCCTTGACTTTGTCTAAGCATAAAATTGCTATATTAGATGGCTATAAAAACACACAACTCATGACACACAAACACACGCCACTTCTATTGGTATTATTGATGATCTCGGTATTGCTTTCTGCCTGTGGATCTTTGAATCCTGCCAAGCAGGTGGACATGCTAAAAAGCTATAATTATGATGTAGAATCGATTAGCGGACTGACGATTGCAGGTCGCTCAGCGCAAGGCTTGTTAGAAGGTAATGGCACGTCCTTAAATATGAATGCACTTCCCGGATTGGCTTTGGGTATCCTACGCAAGGATCTGCCTTTGGCTGCGGTCGTGAATATGAAGGTGAGTAATCCGACGACTAACGTGACCGGCATAAATGCTTTTAAATACCTGATCGAAATTAAAGGCAAACCCTTTTTCGAAGGGACCGTGGATCGCGTGGTACGCCTGAACCAAGGAGAGAGCGCTGTTGTGCCACTATCTTTTAATGCAAACTTGTTTGGCGTGGTCGATGAGAACCGTGGTATTGAAGGTTTGTTATCCGATTTACTAACGAAAGAAGGCCAAGGAGCCGTTGTTCTAAAAATCAAACCTTCTATGTCTCTTGGCGGAACGAATATCTTCTACCCAGGTTACATCACGATCGATAACGATTTGTTGAAAAGCCTCACTAAACGGTAAAGCCGTAACTGCATGCGGGGAGCTTGTTTTTCCCGCTGTTAATAATTCTTAAGATTGCTGTAGCAAGCCAGTTTTCTGCCGAAAATAATCGTAGTTTTGCACTCGTTTAGAGGGAATAGATGAAATTTACGCTTCAAGCACAAGACAAACTCTCCAAGGCTCGAGCCGGAGAGATGGAGACCGCACACGGTACGATACAGACACCTATATTTATGCCAGTCGGCACTGCTGCTACGGTAAAAGCCGTGCACATGCACGAATTGGTGAACGATATACAAGCTCAGATTATTTTAGGCAATACCTACCATTTGTATTTACGTCCGGGTTTGGATGTCTTGCAAAAGGCTGGTGGATTGCACAAATTCAATAATTGGACAGGTCCAATTTTGACCGATTCTGGCGGCTATCAAGTATATTCTCTTACCGAGGTGCGCAAAATCAAAGAGGAAGGAGTTACCTTTCGCTCGCACATTGATGGCTCCAAGCATTTGTTTACACCAGAAAACGTGATGGATACCCAGCGGATTATCGGCGCAGATATCATCATGGCTTTTGATGAGTGTACGCCGTATCCTTGTGATTACAACTATGCGCGCCGTTCAATAGACATGACGCATCGTTGGCTGAAACGCTGTTGCGATCGTTTTGATTCTACTACGCCGCTGTATGGCTATGATCAGACGCTGTTCCCTATCGTGCAAGGATCTGTATACAAAGACTTGCGCGAAAAGTCGGCAGAGGTGATTGCCTCCTTCGAAAGAGAAGGCAATGCGATTGGCGGATTGTCTGTCGGGGAGCCGGCACATGAGATGTACGCGATGACCGAGGTGGTCACCAAGATCTTGCCGGAGCACAAACCTCGCTATTTGATGGGTGTGGGTACACCGGTTAATATTTTGGAAAATATCGCCTTGGGAATCGACATGTTTGACTGTGTGATGCCGACGCGCAATGCACGTAATGGTATGCTATTTACCAAAGAAGGCATTATCAATATCAAGAATAAAAAATGGGCGGATGATTTCAGTCCGATCGAAGCTAATAGTGATCTTTTGGTGGATCAGGTGCATAGCAAAGCCTATTTACGTCATTTGATTCGCTCACAGGAGATATTGGGTGCGCAGATCGCATCTTTGCACAACCTGCATTTCTACCTATGGTTGGTAAAACAAGCACGTGAAAAGATTATTGACGGTACCTTCTATGCTTGGAAAGAAAAAATGGTCAAAGTATTAGATCAACGTTTGTAAGCTCAAGATGAAAATTATTGATCGCTATATCATTGGGAAGTACCTAACCACGTTTGTGTTTACGGTATGCATCTTCTGTTTGGTGATTGTTATTTTCGATTTTTCGGAGAAGGTAGACGATTTTAATAAGAACCGCGCCACCATGACGCAGGTTTTTACGCTGTATTATGCGGTAGGTAGTTTGCCTTTTTTCATCAATATGCTCACTCCACTGCTTAATTTTATTGCGGTGATATTTTTCACGTCGAAGATGGCCGATCAGACGGAGATCGTTCCTATTCTGAACGGCGGTATGAGCTTTTACCGTCTCCTTCGCCCGTATATGTTCTGTGCAGGATTGATCTGCGGCATGATCTTGCTGTCTAACCTGTATGTTATCCCATTTACCAACAAGGTGAAAGTGGATTTCGAGAATGTGTACGTAAAACCGCAAAAGGTGAGCACCACATCTACCTCCACGCACATGCAACTGGATTCGAATACCTATGTGTATATGGGTACGTTCGAAACGAAAACGGCAGTAGGATATAACTTTACGATCGAAAAATTTGATGGCGATATCCTGACGGAAAAACTTATGGCCGATCGGATCACGTGGGATTCTGTTGCCAGCAAATGGTCCATTCATAATTATACCGTACGACACATAGATGGACTTCGTGAGCGCATGGAAGCTGGCGAGCAGCGAGATACGACACTAGATATGCGACCGAAAGATTTTGAGATTTATGAGAACGTATTTACGACCATGAGTCAGGCAGATCTCAATGAGCGTATCTTAAAAGAAGAAACGCGTGGTACCGGTATGATGAACGAATTGTTGCTCGAAAAGTACAAACGTTTTATCAACCCTTTTTCTGCTTTCATCCTTACGCTTATTGGCGTATCACTATCTTCTAAAAAGGTGCGTGGTGGTATTGGGGTCAGTCTAGGTGTGGGTATTGGTTTGAGCTGTATTTATGTAGTTTTAGAACGATTTTCTACCATGTTTTCCGTAAAGGGAGGATTAGATCCCTTGATCTCTGTCCTCATTCCCAATGTGCTATTCCTCGTCTTGAGTATTTACTTAATGTTCAAGGCTCCCAAGTAATTTTTTTTCTGTTTTCTGTTTTTTAATAATGACTAAATCTGGCGCTAGTCGCAATGTGCTGATTCTGCACTTCACGGTGTTGATCTGGGGTTTTACAGGTGTGCTGGGCGAGTTAATATCCGTATCGGCTTTGCACTTGGTGTGGTACCGCGTGCTGATTGCTGCGATCTCCTTATTCATCTATTTATGCTGGTCCAAGAAACCGGTGATAGTACCGCTCAGGCAGATGCTGCAATTTTTAGGTGTTGGTTTGGTTGTGGGTTTGCATTGGGTGCTTTTCTTTCACTCTATAAAGATTTCTACTGTCTCCGTCACGCTGGTGAGCTTGTCTTCTGTCACGCTGTTTACTGCTGTGTTAGAACCTCTCATTAATCGCAAGCGTATTGAAGTTTCAGACGTGCTGATTGGTCTGTTGATTATTTTTGGAATTTACCTCATTTTCACCTTTGAATTTCAGTATTTCTGGGGAATTGTTTACGGTTTATTAGCGGCCTTGTGCGCTAGCATTTTCGCCACCTTTAATGCGCGGATGGTAAAAACGGCGGATCCCACAATTATCAGTTTTTATGAAATGGTTGGTGCAGTGATTGGTGTCAGTGTGCTGTTAGGTGTATTTGGTGGTTTTGATGCGCAAATGATGCTCAATCAATCAGATATCGTTTACTTACTTATTCTTGGAGTAGGTTGTACCGCGGTGGCTTATGTATTGGCCGTATCAGTGATGCGTGAGTTGTCGGCATTTACGGTAGCTTTAGCGACCAATTTAGAACCTGTTTACGGTATTATCTTAGCCTTGATCATCTTTGGTCAGAAAGAAGCGATGAGTACCGGTTTTTATGCTGGTGCCGTATTGGTGCTCATGGCTGTATTTATGTATCCTTATCTTAAGACCCGTTGGATGGGAAGGCGGTTGTTGGTAAGATAGTATAGTATACCCAATAATCTGTTAATTATCCGTAACTTTGCCCTCCTTAAAAATATGTATATCTTTAGTGGGTATTGTGAGGAGCGATCCCCTAATAAAATAAAATAGTATGGCAAATATTGTTGCAATCGTTGGAAGGCCGAATGTCGGTAAATCTACTCTGTTTAATCGTCTGACGGAAAGTCGGAAAGCGATTGTGGATGATTTTAGTGGTGTTACGAGAGATCGACATTACGAAGTCGCCGAATGGATCGGTAAAAAATTTACCGCTATTGATACTGGCGGTTTCGTACATGGTTCGGATGATATCTTCGAAGAAGCGATCCGCGATCAAGTGCACATCGCCATCGAAGAGGCTACGGTGATTATCTTTATGGTCGACGTGACTACGGGTATTACCGATTTAGATGATGAAATTGCTGACTTGTTGAGAAGAAGTTCGAAACCAGTATACGTGGTGGCCAACAAAGTCGACCACGCTAAACTGCATCATGATTCAGCCGAGTTTTACGCGTTCGGATTGGGCGAAATATATAACGTATCTGCAGCTACAGGTTCTGGTACAGGCGAGCTATTGGATGCGGTAGTTTCACACTTTCCCGAAGAAGAGGAAGTGGAAGAAGATGAATTGCCAAAATTCACCATTGTGGGTCGTCCAAACGTGGGTAAATCTTCATTGACGAATGCCCTATTAGGCGTTGATCGTAACATTGTAACACCGATTGCGGGTACCACGCGTGACTCGATCCGTATTCACTACAACCAATTTGGTCATGAGTTTTTGATGATCGATACGGCTGGACTACGTCGTAAATCGAAAGTGAATGAAGATATCGAGTTTTATTCGGTGATGCGTACGATCAAAGCGTTGGAAGATTCGGATGTTGTTATTTTGATGTTGGATGCCAATGATGGTATCGAAGCGCAGGATGTCAATATTTTCCATTTGGCAGAAAAGAACAAAAAAGGCATCATGATCTTGGTAAACAAATGGGATACCATCGAGAAAGATCATAAAACAGCCGTCGAATTCAAACAGCGTATTTTAGAGAAGCTCGCACCTTTCAGTGATGTGCCGGTATTGTTTACTTCCGTAACGGAAAAGCAACGTATCTTCAAAACGGTTGAAACTGCGATGGAGGTATACCAAAACAAAGTCAGAAGAATCCCTACCTCCAAGCTGAATGAAGTAATGTTGGAGATTATTGCTAATTACCCGCCTCCGGCAACTAAAGGTAAATATATCAAGATCAAATATATTACGCAGCTACCGGGCAGATCGCCTATGTTTGCTTTCTTCTGTAACTTGCCACAGTACATCAAAGATCCGTACAAACGCTTTGTAGAAAACAAATTGCGTGAGAACTTTGAGTTTTCTGGTGTGCCTATTCAGGTTTATTTTAGACAAAAATAACGAAGACTTTCTCCACTTTATGTTACAGCATAATCTATCGCTCTACAATACGCTTACCCGTAAGAAAGAAAAGTTTGAACCCATACACCCGAATTTAGTTGGGATGTATGTATGTGGTCCTACCGTATATGGTGACGTGCATCTAGGCAATTGCCGCACGTTTGTATCATTCGATTTAATCTTTCGCTACCTGCGCCATCTTGGTTACAAAGTGCGTTATGTACGTAACATCACCGATGCTGGCCATTTGGAAGGTGATAATGATGAAGGGGATGATAAATTTGCAAAAAAAGCGAAGTTAGAACAATTGGAGCCGATGGAGATCGTACAAAAATACACGATCGGATTTCATGATATGCTACGCCTGTTCAATACCATTCCGCCAAGCATCGAACCGACTGCAACAGGCCATATTTCTGAGCAGATCGAAATGGTACAGCAAATTATCGACAATGGATATGCTTATGAGGTGAATGGAACGGTGTACTTCGACGTAGATCGCTATACCAAAGAGCACAACTACACGATCTTAACCAATCGTAATCTGGACGATTTGTTGAACAATACACGTGAACTCGGCGGACAAGATGAGAAGCGTAATCGCTTAGATTTTGCGCTGTGGATCAAAGCCAAGCCAGAGCATATTATGCGTTGGCCAGCACCTTGGAGTGTAGGTTTTCCGGGTTGGCACATCGAATGTTCGGCGATGAGCCGCAAATATTTGGGAGATCTATTTGATATTCATGGCGGAGGGATGGATTTGGCGGCCACACATCATACCAATGAGATTGCGCAGTCACAAGCGTGTAATCACACCACGCCGTCAAAATACTGGATGCATACCAATATGCTGACGGTTAATGGAGCGCGGATGTCCAAATCTGCGGGCAACGGCTTTTTGCCGGGTCAACTATTCACCGGAGATCATCCCTTATTAGATCGTGGATATTCCCCGATGTCGGTGCGTTTCTTTATGCTGCAAGCGCATTACCGTAGTACATTAGATTTTTCTAACGAGGCGTTGGATGCGGCCGATAAAGGCTTTAAAAGGCTATTAGCGGCCATCAATCTCTTAGATAAAATTGCGCCAAGCAAAAAATCTACTATTCCTAATTTGGATGAAATCCAATCGCGAAGCTATGCAGCTTTAGATGATGATTTCAATAGTCCGGTATTGATTGCAGAATTATTTGAAGTCGTCCGGATTATCAATTCGGTGTACGACGGAAAACTGACGATCTCAGAGACAGATCACAGCAAGCTGAAATCATACATCCAAGCATTCGTCTTCGACGTCTTAGGACTAAAAGATGATCAATCTGGCGCGGACGATGGCAGTGCTGATGGACTGATGCAATTGATCATTCAAATACGTAATGAAGCCAAGACGAATAAGGATTTTGCGACGTCAGATCGTATTCGCGATGAACTCAATGCTCTGGGTATTCAGTTGAAGGATAGTAAAGACGGCACACTTTGGAATAAGATTTGATATTAAGCAGCTGTTAATTAAATAGTATATGAGATTTTTAAGTGCAGTAGCGTTCGTCATTAATATATTGATCGCTGGTGCTGTGTACGGACAGTTACCCAATAAAGTGGGAGGACTAATTACGGTAGATCGTAATGCTGCCAACTTATCTAGTAGAGAAAATCCGCATGCAGGATTGATGTCCGTGGTAGACAAGGAATCTTCCTTTTTTGTGCCTTCATCTGTGAATGCACTTAATTATTTGAATAATCGTCCAAATTTACCGGACGTGTTGAGTTGGGATCCAAATTTCGCCTTAGTTTCACGCAGTATGGATTGGGGAGTCACCTCTGGCCCATTGCAATATCAGCGCACGGGAGCGATCAAAAGATATGGTCAATACGTGACGGTATGGCGTAGAGATAAAAAAGGAAAATGGCGCGTACACGTACGTGCGGAGGTAGAGAATTACGGTAAGCAGAAAGCTGCCTCGTTGGAATACTTTGAACCAGACGACAAAGACTACTTAAAACACCGCTCGATGGTGCGTCTAAATCAACGAGAAGAAGTCGTTTTTCAGACTGATAAGTTATTTTCGCACGTGTTGAAGGCAGATACACGTACCGGCTATGAAGAGTTCTTGGCAGACGATGTGCGGTATTACTTTCCTTGGCAACCAGAAATCATCGGTCGGAAGAATGTGATTGCGATGTTTACCAAAGAGCGCATCGAGATCGATACAGAGCCAGAAGATGTAGGCCGCGCTTACAGCGGCGAGTTTGCCTATACCTCCGGTACAGCTACCGTTGGGCTGAAAGACAAAGTAGTCAAATTCAATTACGTGCGAGTTTGGCAATTAAAAAATGATTACCAGTGGAAGATCATCCTAGAGATGATGTTCGAAAGATAAGATAACATGGGGAAAACAAGAGTTGGATTTGGGTTTGATGTGCATCAGATGAAGGATCAACATCCTTTTTGGGTGGGTGGTGTACAATTGGATCATCATGCTGGTGCATTTGGTCATTCGGATGCCGATGTCCTACTTCATGCGATTTGTGATGCGCTGCTTGGCGCAGCCAATCTGGAAGATATTGGTTATCATTTTCCAAATACAGACGATCAATGGAAAGGAATTTCTAGTTTGGTGCTTTTGGAGAAATCTGTCGCTCTGATTCAAGAGAAAGGTTGGCGCATCGAAAATATCGATGCTATGTTGTGCCTAGAAGCACCGAAAATCAAACCCTATATTCCACAAATGAAGGCCGCCATCTCCCAATATAGTGGCTTGCCGGTAGAAGATATCTCGATCAAAGCGACCACTAATGAAAAGCTGGGCTTTATCGGGCGTGAGGAAGGGGTGGTGGCCTATGCCGTTTGCCTGATCCAGAAAGATTAATATCGAAATACGAATTAACCGGCACTCTTTGCCGGTTTTTTTCGGAAGTATAGCAAAGCAATTATTGCCGCTATCAGCACCAATATAGTACCTAAATAAAAAGGTGCTTCCGGTAAGTAAATGGCTGCATTTTTCTTGGTGTAATGTGAAAATAAGGAAGTCATCACGGGTGGACCAATAATCGCCGTAAGGCTAATGATACAGGTTAAGCCACCTTGAATTTGTCCTTGCTCATTGTCGGGCACTTCGTTGGATACGGCACTTTGAAGCGCCGGCCCACTTATTCCACCAAATACATAAATCACAGAAATCGCAAATAACATCCACGAAGCATTCGCAAATCCGAATAAGGGCAGCGAGATGCAGTACAAGATTATGCCGCCAATAATACTGCCGGGAATACCTACGCGGGGAATGATGACACGCAACAAACCAGCTTGAATAATCGTTAATAAAATCCCGATAAATCCCAATGAATAACCCACCATGCGTTCTGTCCAAGCGAATTTTTCCATCGTAAAATACGACCAAGTGCTTTGCACGGCATGTGCAGCTACGTTGATGAGAAAAATACAGATGCTTAATGGAATGATGCTTGGATAACGTGCAATGTGCTTAAAAGTGCCCACTGGGTTGGCATTTCGCCAAGAAAATGGACGCCGTAGTTCGTGTTTTAAGGATTCGGGCACAACAAAATACCCGTAAACAAGATTGATAAAAGTCAGTCCAGCAGCAGCGAAAAAAGGCACACGAGCACCATAATGACCTAATATTCCGCCCAATACCGGGCCGATTACAAATCCCAAACCAAATGCGGCGCCAACCAAACCGAAGTTTTGCGCTTTCTTATCTGCCGGCGATACATCCGCAATATAAGCCGCGGCCACGGTGTGACTAGCTCCGGTGATTCCAGCGACAAGCCGCCCCATGAATAGCCAAAATATGCTTGGCGCAAAACCAATTAAAATATAGTTGATACCAAAGCCCAATAGCGAGAAGAGTAACACGGGTCGTCTTCCATACCGATCACTCAAATTCCCTAGTACCGCTGCAAACAAAAATTGCATACAAGCGTAGCAAAACGTAAGCCAGCCTCCATAGCTGGACGCTTGACTAATATCACCATGGATTAGTTCTCGAATCAAGGCCGGCATGACCGGTATGATAATTCCTAAACCAGTGGAATCCAGTACGACAGTAATGAAAATAAAAATCAGCGCAGCATTGGAGTTCTTTTGCATGGCCACGAAATTAAGTAATTACTCCCAAAGTATATTCAAACAAATGTCTGAAGTTTTGCGATCGATAAAAGGGCACATTATCAGTTCGTTATGTGGTTGGCGACGCTTTAGAACGATCTTACGTTTCATAACTGTCGTTATGATACTACAGGATGATTTTTAGCAAATACGAAGTCGTTGTCCAGTAGGTAGTTTTGAGTGATCCTCGTATATCTAAACTGTGTGGTGAGTTGATTTTTCAGTTATCTACCAATTATTAATTCTATAATTATGAATGATGCAAGGTTGTCTCGAGTAGTTGATGGTATGCGATTCCCATTAATTTATCTCGTCGTAGTGGCACATTTAATTCCGTTTACACTCCAGGAAGTGACCCTGCCAGATGCTAGGAATGAGCTATATACATTAATCTCTGAACTATTTTCCCATTATCTTGCCAAAATTTCAGTGCGATGTTTCTTTTTTGTTTTTGGCTATTTCTTCTTTCAGAAATATGCAGGCAATCTATTCCAGTTCGCTGCTTTGCAATGGAAAAGCAGGTTTTCCGTGCTATTGATTTCCTTTTTAGCTTGGAATATCATCACGCTATTGGTTATAGCGGTGAAGAATATCATTTTTGAGCTTGTCGGATTTACTAATGACGTAGAATACCTGCACATGTCCAACTCATCGCTTTTGCACTATTTTTGGACAAATCCCATTAACTTCCCCTTATGGTATGTCAGAGATTTGATGTGTATGATTGCTTTATTTCCAATCCTTTTTTGCTTCGTTAAACTATCGAAGCATTATGGGATTCTATGTTTGGCGGCACTCTATCTTACAAACATAGAGTCCAATATACCAGGACTCAGCACGACCGCCATATTCTTTTTCAGCGCTGGTGCCTACTTTACCATTCACAAAAAAGATCTGCTGTATGTGTTGGATGGGGTTAAGGTCATTGCGTTGTTATTGGCAATTGCTTTTCTGGTACTAGCGGTTTTGGCAAACGGACAACCCAATCATGAATATTTTCTTCGTGTATTTTTGATAACCGGTGTAGTTTCATGCATCAACTTGTTTGCTTATTTGGAAGAGAGAAACAAGTTGCGAAGAAATTTATTGGGCTTTTGTTCGCTCACATACTTGATCTACGTGACACACGAAATTTACATCATCAATTTCTTGAAAGGTTTTTTCTATGATCTGGAGATCTACGAAAATGGATGGGTGAAGATTATCTGTTATATAATCATTCCTTTACTTTGCATAGGTATATGCGCGGCGATCTATTATCTGTTCCAAAAGCTCATGCCGCGTATGGCGGCCGCGACTTTAGGCCGTAAGCTGATAAAGCAACCTAGTATTCCGGAGCAAGTTGACAAAAAACTCAGTACCAGTGTGGCATAAAAAGTTTTGAAAGCTTCCGTGTTTTCACCGCGGCAAAACGGATGATGTTTTTACCACGATGATGCTGTAAAAGGTATCTCGACTCCTTTCTTATACACAATACCATCATTTAGGATATCCATGGTGATTTTACCTTGGTAAATCTTATCCTCCTTGGCACCAGTATACTTTCCAAATACTTCTATCGTTCCCTCTGTTTGGTAATATTTCCAGTAGCGATCCATTGATCTATAGGTATCGTTTCCAAACATCATTGGACCATAATATTCTCCGTAGATCACCCGATAATCTACATTTTCTTCATCGAACTCGATTTGTTTTCCTATAAATTCGGAGATCTCTTTCGCCAACCGCAAACTTAGATATTGGCCCTTGGCCGATCTACTGTGATATATAAAATTATCATAAGGTATTGGTAGTACTGGTCCAGAATTAAACCGTGTGGCATTAGATGATAGCGTAGAAAATTCAAAATCTTCACTAATACTGCGCGCCTCGAAGATAAGACTGGTACAATCCGTTTGCTTCACCGAGGCTACATTGACTTTCCCACGAATTCTCTTTGTATCTGTGCTATCTACGTAAACGGTTCCCTCAAAATCGAAAGATAAGTTTTTAGTTGACTGATTATAGTCGAAATTTTTTATATCGAAGTATTTTCCAGCTTCCATGTTTGGCGCTTGATAGCGCTGGAAGTTGGATGAATGCGAAGTTTTATATACCACATTAACTATTTCACCGTTGGTCAATATGGTGATTTCAAGTTCGGCAGAGCTATTCTGGTTTTCCTGTATTGCCGTGACGATGCGCAATTGTCCGCAATGATCTTGGTTGTGGTTATATTTCACCATACCTCGGACGGGATTGTCATCTTCAAAAAATACGATATTCATCTTGCTTTCGTCATCAACGAGTTCTTGCTCTTTCTGACAGCTAGATATTAAAGTGCATGCAAAGAAGAGCGTCGATATTATTTTAAAGGTATCTTTCATAAACAATGAGCCCAAATGAGTTTTGTAAGTGCCGTGCGAAAGTTGAATACTGGAAAATATATTAACAATTTACTAAATTATGGGAAAATATAATAAGATATTGCTGTAGTGACGTCAAGTAAAGAATTGGTTGCAAACGGATAGATCGGTATTTTTTTGATAGATTGCAGAGACTAACAACACGATCAGAGTGACTATGAACAAATTTCCTTTACTACCCTTGTTTCTTTTGGTGTCGGGCGTATTCCAGAGCCAGGCACAAGAGAACCTTAGCTACCAGAAACCGCCAGCCGAAATCCTTGAATTGCTGGAAGCAAAGAATACACCAGCAGTGCAATTCAATCGCCAAGGCGACAAAATGCTTCTGTTGGAACGCCCCGACTTTATCACGATTGAGGATGCCGCACAGCCGATTATAGGTCTAGCTGGATTGAGGATCAACCCAAGCAATTCCACCGCTATCGGTGGAGTGAGCTACGCTGGAATTCAATTACAAGATCTAAAATCCAATGAAGTGCACGATATTGGTGGACTTCCGGCCAATCTGCGCATCAGCAATCTGCAGTTTAATGCCGATGAAACTAAGCTAGCCTTTTTGAATGCCGCAGTGGATGGCGTTAGCCTTTGGGTTCTTGACATAGCTACTTATCAAGCGCAGCGCGTTGGTAATTTATTGGTCAACGATATTATGGGCGCTAGTGCATTCTGGAAAGATAATACCTCATTATATGTTCTTCGCATTCCAGAGCGAGGTGCAGCTCCTTCGGCTAGCTTGACGCCAACAGGTCCAGTGGTGCAGGAGAATCTAGGCAAAGCAGCGCCATCACGTACCTACCAAAACTTGCTGCGTAATGAATCCGATGTTCGCCTATTCGATTATTATCTCAACGCACAACTTTCTGAAGTGCAGTTGGACGGTCAAGTAAAAGATATTGGTGCGCCTGCCATTTATAGAAATGTGTCTAAATCTCCAGATGGAAAATACCTGATGGCCACGACGATCAAGAAACCCTACTCATATTTGGTATCGGTTGGCTCGTTTCCCTATCAGATCGATGTTTTGGATCAATCGGGTGCTGTGGTAAAAGCATTATATACTGCGCCATTAGCAGAGAGCGTCCCACTGGGTTTCGACTCTACCGTACCCGGTTATCGGAGTTTTGCGTGGCGAGCCGATCAGCCAGCCACGGTTTATTGGGCAAACGCGCTGGATGAAGGAAATAGCCGCACCGAAGTGCCTTTCCGTGACGAAGTGTTGCAATTAGCTGCGCCATTCACGGATGCGCCAGTTCAGTTTGCTAAAACAACATTGCGTTACGGTGGAATCACATGGTTTGCTAACGATTACGCCGTGCTTTCCGAGCGCTGGCGCGCGAATAGACGGGTGAAAAACAGTTTGATCTCTAGCAAAGATGGCCAAGAGATTAAAGTAATTGAAGAACGTTCATCCGAAGATGCGTATGCAGATCCGGGGCGTTTTGTCCTTACGGACAATGATTTTCACCGTTCCGTCATTCTCACTGATAAAGGGAAAAACCCAACCGTTTTCACCACCTCCGACGGAGCATCGCCCGAAGGCGATCGTCCATTCTTGTTGAAGTGGAACTTGATGAGCGGACAAAAAGACACCTTGTTCCGTTCACGTGGCGAATGGTACGAAAGTCCGGTTTCGTTTAAGAATGATGGCACATTGATTATTTCTCGTGAATCGCAAACAGAAGTGCCCAATTATCAGCGTGTGGCATTGAAGTCGCGTAAGATGACGCCTATTACGAACTTTACAAATCCTTATCCGTCCTTTGATGGTGTGCAGAAGCAACAGCTTTCGTATCCACGTAACGATGGTTTGAATCTGACAGGAACCTTGTATTTGCCAAAAGGTTATCAGAAGTCAGATGGACCATTGCCATTGCTAATGTGGGCTTATCCTAGAGAATTTAAAACGGCCGATGCTGCCAGCCAAGTAAAAGGTTCGCCGTATCGTTTCACCCGTATTTCTTGGGGATCGCCGATTTATTGGGTAAATAGGGGTTATGCTATTTTGGACAATGCCGATATGCCGATCGTAGGCGAAGGGGCGGCAGAGCCGAATGATACCTTTGTGCCGCAATTACAAGCCAATGCCGAAGCTGCGATCAATTACCTTTCGGAGGCAGGATATGTAGATCGCAAACGTGTTGGTGTTGGTGGCCATTCTTACGGCGCCTTCATGACGGCTAATTTGCTTGCACATACCGATTTGTTTGCGGCAGGCTTAGCGCGCAGTGGCGCGTACAATCGTACGTTTACGCCATTTGGATTTCAGGCAGAAGAGCGTACGTATTGGCAAGCGCCAGAGGTTTACAAAACCATGTCGCCATTCAGCTATGCTGATAAAATCAAAACGCCAATTCTTTTCATCCACGGGATGGACGATGAAAATTCTGGCACGTTTCCCATTCAGTCTGAGCGATTCTACAATGCGATCAAAGGACATGGAGGTACCACGCGTTTGGTATTCCTGCCAAAAGAATTTCATGGCTATCGCGCCAAAGAATCCATCATGCACACCTTGTGGGAGATGGATCAGTGGTTAGAAAAATACGTTAAGAACAAGAAATAACACTGCATAAAAAAATCCGCTACTCCAGCGGATTTTTTTATTACTTCGTATTGAGGTTGGTCATGGTGAGCTCGATGCCGATATTGACAAAGCTATGCACCATCTTGACACTATGTTCGATCAATGCAGGTAGCGTTCTGGATTCCTCATTATCAAATGGGCCGAGTACATAATCTACTTGACGACCTTTTGGATAATTGTCGCTAATACCAAATTTCAAACGTGGGTAATCCTGCCCACCACAAAGCTGTTCGATGGACTTGAGTCCATTGTGTCCAGCAGCACTACCTTTTGGTTTTATACGAAGTGATCCGAATGGAATAGCCAAATCATCCACGATCACCAGAATATTCTGCTTCGGGATTTTCAGTGCATGCATCCAGTAATTGACTGCTTTGCCGCTGAGGTTCATAAATGTGGTCGGCTTGATCACGTACACATTATGTCCACGTTGTTTGAATTCGGTGTAGTAAGCATATTTCAATGTAGACCACGTAGTGCCTGCTTGATTGGCTAACTCATCGGCTACCATAAATCCAATATTGTGCCTTGTGTCTGCATATTCCCGTCCGATGTTTCCCAGACCGACGATAAGATAGTTCATGTCTTAAAATTATAAATAAACTCAGATTGTAGCAAAATATGCTAAAATACAAAAGGCATCGATATTCGATGCCTTTTGAAGCTTAGTGTGTGCTAAACTTATTTTTTGCCTTTTACAGCTGCTTTCGCTGCTTCTTGCTCTGCTTGACGCAATGCACGAGACATGATTACAGATACGATAGTATCGTCAGAATTGTTTAATACTTTCGCATCTTTCACTTCTACCTGTCTTACGCGGTAAGATTTACCTACTTCTAGACCGTCCATAGGAACTTCAATCGTTTGAGGAAGGTTGTTAGGCAATGCTTTTACGCGAAGGTTGCGCAATTTTTGAACTAATTTACCACCCATTTTCACGCCTGGAGAAGTACCAGTCAATGTTACAGGGATATTTACAGTTACCTCTTTGTCGTCAGATAGTTCCAAGAAGTCTACGTGAGTAACTAGGTCTGTCAACGGATGGAATTGTGCGTCTTGAATGATCGCTCTCGTTTTTTTACCTTCGATATCCAATTCAATGAATACCACATCAGCAGTATAAAGAGCAGATTTCAAATCAGCTGCGGATACAGAAAGGTGAGTTTGCTCTTTACCTCCATAAAGAACTGCAGGGATATTTCCCTCGTAACGCAATTCCTTTGCATCTCTTTTCCCTACGTTCTGTCTTACAGAACCGCTAATAGCAATTGATTTCATGTTTAATTTGTTAAAATTTGAGGTGCAAAGATATCTAATTATTTTATAATCTGCAATATACCCACCTAATTCATTGAAAGAATATCACACAATCCCCTATACAAATCAAAAGCGATGCAAGGAATATCTTTGCATCGCTTTTGATTTGTCTTTATAATCGAAGATTAAATATCGAACAATCCGGAAATAGATCCGTGTTCGTTCACATTTCTAATCGCTCCAGCAAAGAGTTTGTCCGTAGAAAGAACCCTAATTTTGGTGCACAAGTGCTTTTTTTCTGGGTGCAATTGAATGGTGTCGCTCACAATTATCTCTGATAATGCCGAATTTTGAATCGTTTCGTAGGCTTTGCCAGACAATACAGCATGCGTACATACTGCTCGAACGGACTTCGCGCCATTTTCCATGATCAAGGCAGCAGCTTTAGATAAAGTGCCTGCCGTGTCGCAGATATCGTCCATCAATACGACATCTTGTCCTTTTACATCACCAATGATAGACATAGATTCGATCTCATTGGCTCGCTTACGGCGTTTGTCACAGATGATGACCTCTGCATTAAAGTATTTTGCAAAAGTACGTGCTCGGTAAGAGCCTCCCATATCTGGAGAAGCAATCGTCAGATTCGGTAAGTTGAGCGATTTGATGTACGGCACAAAGATGATTGCGCCATCGAGGTGATCCACCGGGATGTCAAAAAATCCTTGAATCTGTGCAGCGTGCAAATCCATTGTCATGATCCGATGCGCACCAGCTGCCGTGACTAAGTTAGCCATCAATTTGGCGCCGATAGCTACACGTGGCTTGTCTTTACGGTCTTGTCTGGCGTAGCCAAAATAAGGCACTACGGCCGTGATGTAATGAGCAGAAGCGCGTTTCGCAGCGTCGATCATCAATAGAAGCTCTACTAGATTGTCATTAGGCTGATTGGTGGATTGCACGATAAATACGTCGCTACCACGTACAGATTCATTGTAAAATGGCTGTATTTCGCCATCCGAGAATTCGGATACGGTTACGTCTCCGAGAGGTTTACCGTAGCTTTTAGAAATTTTGTTGGCAAGTTCGAGAGATCCCGAACCAGCGAATAATTTTACGGTATTGAATTGCAAAGGCATGGTATAGTATGTTTTATCTGTCTTGCGCTTGAAAGTTATCGAGGGTCAAAGTTAGATAAATGTTTTTTAATAGTCACATAAAACTCAAAGGAAATGGAAGGATAAAATGGTGTAAAAAACAAAAAGTTGAGTTTATGAAAACTCAACTTTTTGTTGCCCGACCTGGATTCGAACCAAGACAAACAGTACCAAAAACTGTCGTACTACCCTTATACTATCGGGCAAGCTTGTTATCATAAAGGATGTGTTTCCCTTGTTTGACGATGCAAATATAAGGCGGTTTTTGTTTTATCCAAAATTATTCTTTCTAATTTTTTGTATATGCCTTGATTACCAAATGAATAAATTTTCATATCAGCAATAGCATAATGCCGATATGGGCTCATCAGCCGCTAAACAGTTAAAAAATGCTATATAAATTCTTTTATAAAGGACTAATCCTTATTTTCGAAGCGAAAACGCAAAATAATCTCATCATAGGATATGAACTATAGTAAAATTAATAATTGGTTGGGTTGGTTATGTGCAGCCATAGCGACGCTTACCTATGTATTGACTGCCGAGCGCACAACGAGCTGGTGGGATACAGGCGAGTTTATCGCATCTGCTTACAAAATGCAGATTGTACACCAACCTGGAGCACCATTGTTTTTGATGATCCAAAACCTTTTTTCCAATCTTGCTATGGGCGTTACCACACGTATCGCATTCTGGATGAACATCGGTTCGGCCGTATGTAGTGGATTGACGATCCTATTCCTTTTCTGGAGTATCACCGCATTAGCTCGCAAAATTTACACGCGTTCATATCAGGATCAAGAAATTTCCACTATAGCGTTAGTGCGTATTATGGGCGCTGGTGTTGTTGGTGCGCTGGCCTATACTTTCTCCGATACATTTTGGTTTTCCGCTGTAGAATCAGAGGTATACGCCATGTCTTCTTTGTGTACGGCAGTCGTATTCTGGGCTATTTTGAAATGGGAAGCCGTCGCAGACGAATCGGGTGCAGATCGTTGGTTGATCCTGATCGCCTACATGATGGGACTTTCTATTGCGGTGCATTTACTGAATTTATTGGTTATACCCGCCATCGCATTGGTCATCTATTTTAGAAGAACCCAACAAGTCACCACCAAAGGTGTGGTCAAAGCGTTGTCGATCGGCGTACTGATCTTAGCCTTTGTGCTGTGGGGCGTTATTCAATTCTCGATCAAATTTGCCGCTTATTTCGATCTGTTTTTTGTAAATAGTTTAGGTATGGGCTTCGGTACTGGTGCTGCATTTTTTGCTATATTGGTTGTTGGCGCTTTGGTTTACGGTATTTGGCATTCGGTAAAAGCTGCCAAACCGATCTTGAATATTGCATTAGTATCTTTAGGATTTATCCTATTCGGGTACAGCTCTTTCGCGATGATCGTGATTCGTGCTAAAGCCAATCCTTCACTCAATAACAGTGATCCTGATAATGCATTTACATTTTTGAGCTACCTAAATCGGGAGCAATATGGCGATGAGCCATTGTTGAAAGGCAAGTATTTTGATGCCAAACCAACAGATGTGTTCGAAGCAGGTAAAGTATACCGCAAAGATGGCGATCGCTACGTAGTAGCGCGCACCAAAATGAAATACAGCTACGATAGAGAGACTTTGTTTCCACGTATCTACTCTGAGCGAGGGCCACATGTGCAGGTATATAGAGACTTTTTGGGCTTAGGTCCCGATGAGCAACCAACCATGGTCGACAACTTGAAATTCTTTTTCGGTTATCAGATCGGTCACATGTATAGCCGCTATTTTATGTGGAATTTTGTCGGTCGCCAAAATGATATTCAAGGCCATACTTCGTTCACCGAAGGAAATTGGATCTCCGGTATCAAACCAATCGACAATATGCGTTTAGGCGGACAATATGAGTTGCCGACTTCCGAAGTAGAAAATTCAGCACGCAATACCTATTTCTTTTTACCGCTTATTTTAGGTTTAATCGGTGCTATATGGCATTTTAAATACAAACAGCGCGATGCTGGTGTGGTGGGCTTATTGTTCTTCTTTACCGGATTAGCGATTGTTCTTTACCTGAATCAGACGCCATTGCAACCACGTGAGCGTGACTATGCGTATGCGGGTTCATTCTACGCTTTCTGTATCTGGATTGGTTTTGGTGTGATCGGTATTGCCGAATTCCTTTCTAAAAAGGTCAATCCAAAAACGGCGGGTTATATCGCAGTGGGTGTTGCTCTATTAGGAGCGCCGGTTTTATTAGCGAGCCAGAACTGGGACGATCACGATCGTTCGGGCAAATATTTGGCAAGAGACATGGCCAAAAATTATTTGGAATCCTGTGCGCCAAATGCGATCCTATTTACCTATGGTGATAATGATACCTATCCGCTTTGGTATATGCAGGAAGTAGAAGGTTTCCGTACGGATGTACGCGTAGTCAACCTCAGTTTACTGAGCTCGGATTGGTATATGAAGCAGATGATGCATCCGGTCAACGATGCAGCAGCCTTGCCGATCAATATTGATCCAGACAAAGTAAAAGACGGTGTGCGCGATGTTATTTATTACCAAGATCATCAAATTGCAGAATACATCGACATTCAGAACATACTGGCTATTATGTTGTCAGATAACCAACAAAATATGGTGCAATTGCAAAGCGGCGAATACGTAAATCTATTGCCAACGAAAAAGATGCAATTGCAGGTAAATCGTGATGCGGTGTTAGCGAATAATGTCGTGCCCAAGCAATGGCAAGGTGCTATTGTAGATACTATGCAATGGGATTATAGTATGGAGTACGTCAGCCGTGCTGAGCTATCCATTTTATCGATCTTGGAGAACAATAACTGGGAACGCCCGATTTACTTCACCACTACCACGCCATCCGATAATTACATTGGTTTGGATCGCTTCTTGGTTTCCGAAGGTTTTGCCTTACGGCTAATGCCTGTCGCTTTGTCTGAGTCGGAAGAAATGGGCGGACCAGTGGCTAATGCAGAACAAGTGTACGACAATATCATGAACAAATACACTTGGGGTAATATTGCTGGTTCCTCTTACCTAGATCCAGATTCGTACCGCTATATTAGTATGTATGCGGGTAGTATTTTTGGAGAGACGGCGCAAGATTTGTTGATGATGGGTGAGCAAAAGAAAGCAAAAGATGTGGTGAACAACGCTTATGCGAATTTACCAAATCGCGTATATACAATGGGCGAAGTATTGAGTTATGTGCCTTTGGTAGATGTGATGTATAAAGTAGGAGAATCTACGAAAGCGAATGCGATTGTAAAGCGCAATTTGCAGTACATTCGGGAGAATCTCCACTATTATATGGCGGTGGCCGAAACCAAACCAAATCTTGAATACCGCAATATGCGATTCGGATTGGCCTCGATTCAACGCTATCAAAATCTATTGAAGACTACCAATCAAAAAGAATTAATTGCGGAAGCCGATAAGCTATTCGAAACCTATAAATATTTGTACGGAGAATAGGGCGTTAATTCCCAATGATAGAAAGCCTGCTGAATAATTTTCAGCAGGCTTTCTTGCTTTTGTACGTTAAAACTGGTATCTATATGGGTGTAAACTATTCGCGGTAGCAAAACCGCTAAGCAAATAAAGCAAATCCGAATGGGATAAGAATTTGGAGCATAATAATAACTACTTATGAAGCAGGAAAATGCGATTTGGCTGATGAGTTCAGCGTATGATAAATTAAACCAGCAGCAATTGGTGGATAAGGCTGTGACGTTGGGTGTGCAAGGAATTGATCTTTGCGTGTTTCGTACCGATAGTGATCGTGCAGACCACACGGCAACACATTTGGCCTATGAATCCTTTGAGGCCGATGATGCTGCGAAGCTAATCGAACTGTTTAATAAAAACGAGTTGCGCATGTCGCTTGGTGCTTTTGATAATATGATTGGTGGCGATGAAAGCGAACGTGTGAAGAACCAGAATCATTTGCTACGCTTAATTCGTATTGCCCATCTGTTGGGCGGTGATGCGAATGATGTCATCGTCGGTACTTTCGTCGGATACAATCATGATCTGGGCAATATGGAAGATGGATTTCAGCGTAACTTAGATGAATACAAGCGCATATTTGGACCGATCGTACGCTATGCAGAAGATCTAGGTGTTACGATTGCGTATGAGAATTGCCCGATGGAAGGTTGGCGCTCCGCGCGATATACCACGACATACAATAATTTGCCCGGTGTATTGGCGGCTCGCCAATTGATGTATGCCATGGTAGAGAGCAAGGCACATGGCGAGATTTATGATCCTTCGCACGATATCTGGCAAAACACCGATCCGGTGGCCGTCATTCAGCAAACCGATATTTCGCGTTTGAAACGCGTACACGTGAAAACCACCAGAAACTTGAAAAATGCGGCTCGCATTCAATGGGGAGGCATGTACCCGATGCAACAGGTAGATGCTTCTTTGGCAGAAAAAGCAGGCGTGTCGATTCCACAAAATGATTGGGATAGGCATCATTACGAAGCCATGCTACCTGGATTTGGTGGTACGGATAATATGGATTGGAATGCATTCACCACGACCTTGCGTGAGCGGGGGTATGTAGGAGCATTTGAAATTGAAAACGAAGCTAAAAATTCGAAAGATACCGGCGTGCCAGCAGCCGTCGATCAAGGGATTAAATCCTGTGTGAATTACCTTTCTCCCTTGCTATGGCCTTTGAGTGAGGCAGGTTATGTACGACCTGTTCATCAGTCGCTAAATCCAGTAACTAGACAGCATCACGTGCCGATTGTACAAATGAAAGATTTGTTGTAGTTAATCCTCATTTAATTTAAACAATTCGATGAGTTCTGGGATATTGTTTACGTTCAGCTTTTCGAAAACTCTGCTTTTGTAAGTAGATACTGTCGAAGAGCTGAGCTGCAATATATTTGACACCTCTAAAATGCCCAAGCCGTCTATTAGGTGCTTAGCCACGTCCATCTCGCGGTTAGATAGTTTGAGCAACGGGTTTGTCTTTTGTACCTCGTTTTTGTTAGAGATGAGTTTTTGAATGTACAAGTCTCGAACAGTGTCAGACATGTATTTGCCCAATTCCTGTACGCTTTGAATGGCTACTTTGAGCTCGTCCATCGCGGTGTTTTTATTTAAATAACCGCAAGCTCCTTCTTGGATATAACGTAGTGCGTAAAGGTGTTCATCATAGGAAGAAAAGACCAATATTTTCAGCGCTGGTTGTATCTGTAAGATTTCCTTAATTACTCGAATATTATTTCCCCCAGGCATATTGATATCCAATAGAAGCAAGTCAAAACTTTGATCTGTAAGTTTTTAATAGACTTCGTCATACGTTTCTGCCTGTACAATGACAGCGTTTTTTATCAATCCTGAAATAATAACAGAGGCTCCTAGCCTCACAATACTGTGGTCGTCTGCAATTAAAATATTGTTCATTCAGCGTATAATACAAGGAAGCGGTTAAATCACTGCAATTTAGTGAAATCTTTATAAGTTGCTGTGGCTATTTGCAAAATACTCGTCATGTAGGTAAAAAATATGATGGTACGATGTTTTTCGCCTAAAGGGCTTTGTAATGTCGAAATAATGTACAACTTTGTAGTAATAAAATTTATTTACAATCTAAATCATTCTACTCATGGGGATTTTAAAAGAATTTAAGGAATTCGCCTTACGAGGCAACGTGATCGACTTAGCAGTCGGTGTGGTCATCGGTGGCGCTTTCGGTAAGATTGTGACTTCATTGGTTGATGATATTATCATGCCGCCAATAGGTTTTCTGACCGGAGGAGTTGATTTTTCGCAACTCAAATATATAATTCGCGAAGCGAATGAAGCAGAGGGTATAGCGCAGGTGGCGATTACCTACGGTAATTTTGTCAATGTAGTTATTCAGTTCACGATCATCGCTTTCTGTATCTTTATGGTTATTAAGGGTATCAATTCAATGAAAAAGAAAGAAGAGGTCAAAGAAGACAATGTATTACCAGTACCTACGAAGGAGGAAGTGCTTCTTGCAGAGATTCGCGATATCCTAAAAAACAAGTAGGGGATTGTAGGAATAAAGATAATCTATCTTTAACGGAAAAAAGTATAGGATTAATTTGTATTATTTCGATTTAAGCTTTACTTTTGCATTCCTGTTTTAGAGGAACATAGAGTTTAAGTCGAAATAATTAAGCATATATAAAGCGTCATGAAAAGAACATTTCAGCCATCGCAGCGGAAGAGAAGAAACAAACATGGTTTCAAAGAGCGTATGAGTACAGCCAATGGCAAAAGAGTATTGGCATCTCGTAGAGCTAAAGGAAGAAAACGCCTTACTGTATCTGACGAGTACCGTCACAAAGGATAAGGGCTTCTGTAGCCGGTTTGTGTCCGTGCTCGGTGATCTAACAGATACATTGTTCGGATGCAGATGAATACTTTTAATAAAGAAGAACGATTGTGTAGCGTCAGACTTATTCAAAGTCTGTTTCACAGTGGTTCTTCTTTTGTTGTATATCCTTTTCGGGTAGTATACCGTTTGGAAAAACGAGATGTTGGCGCTGCACAAGTGCTAATCTCTGTGTCCAAGCGGCGTTTCAAGTTGGCTGTTACTCGAAATAGTATCAAGCGACGATTGCGTGAGGCGTACCGATTGGAAAAAGGAGAAAAGCTGCTTCCCCTTTTGGAAGAGCGTAAACTGTATCTAGCATTTGCTATCCAGTATATCGGTAAGCAGGAAGAAGCCATCGTGCCCACACTGCGCGAAAAGATGATTACGGTATTTAAAAGACTCCAACATGAGAGTGATCGCTTGGATCAGCACCTATCTGATTAAGATTCCGTTACAGTTTATCTTTATCGGCATCATTCGCTTTTACCAAATTTTTATCTCTCCATTTTTAGGTGCCAATTGTAGGTACACACCAACCTGTTCGCAATATGGCAAAGAAGCCATCTTGAAATACGGCCCTTTCAAAGGCGGTTGGTTAGCGGCCAAAAGAATTGCTCGCTGCCATCCTTGGGGAGGTCATGGTCCAGATGCGGTGCCTTAATCCGTTTTGATAAATTAATTCCAGCATGTCAGATCAACATTATATTCTTTGTATAGAAACTGCTACATCTACCTGTTCCGTCGCGTTGAGTAATGGGCAAGAGCTGTTGGGTTTACGAGAAGCGCGCGAGCCTAATATGCATGCTTCGGCGCTCACCGTTTTTATTCAGGAGTTAGTCGCCGATTGTGGTATTGCATTCGATTCGCTCTCAGCCATAGCAGTAAGCAAAGGCCCGGGATCGTATACCGGATTGCGGATTGGTGTTTCCGTGGCGAAAGGATTGTGTTATGCATTGGATATTCCTTTGATATCGGTCAATTCGCTTCTCGCTATGGCGCAAGGTTATGTGAAGGATAACAGCGAATTGTCAAAAAATAGTGTGCTTTGTCCGATGATCGATGCGCGACGAATGGAGGTTTATGTGGCTACCTTTGATACGCATCTGAAAGAATTGGAAGAAACCAAAGCATTGATTGTAGATAGTTTATCGTTCGATCATTGGGCTGATAAAGGGAAACATGCCATACTCTTTGGTACAGGCGCGGATAAGTTGCAGAAACTGTTTGAGGAGCATGATAGGGTCGAGGTGGTGCTTGGCTTTCAAAACTCGGCAGCACATTGTATTCCATTGGCTTGGCAAAAATACAAAGATCAATCTTTTGAGGATGTGGCTTATTTTGAACCTTTTTATCTGAAGGATTTTGTGGCTACCATGCCCAAAAAGATGTTTTAATAACCTGTGTCCACAGGGAAATGGTCTACAACCAGCGTTTCTTTTTAAACCAAACATAGATCGCTAACGATAGCAGCAGCATAAAAATCAAAATGGCCGGATAACCATATTTCCAACCTAACTCTGGCATATCTACAAAGTTCATCCCATATACCCCGACCACGAAAGTGAGTGGCATAAAGAATACCGAAATGATCGTGAGGGTGCGCATGATCTCATTGGTATGATTCGATTCGATGTTGAAGTACATCGATAGCAGCTGCGACGTATTTTCAGCCAGATTGCGATACAAAGTATCTGTACGTTTATAAAGATCGTGCAAGTTGCGATGGTACGTGCTGACGCGTTCTGGAATATGGAAATATTCTACCAGATCCTGATATAAGGTGAGTATGATCCGGATCAGATCGATTTGGCGCTTGAGGTAATACAGCTTCTTCATGAATGGTTTGCGCCGGCTATGCAAGAACACAAACTCTTCGTATTGGTCGATTTTTTCTGAAAAAGTATGGATCACTTCATGTTCAAATGTCTTCAACGCTTGCGATACCAACAGGTTGACGACGTGTTTAGTGCCCTTAAGTTTCGTGTTGTCTGCGGGAGTTTGTTTGATCTTATCAAGCCACTCGATCTGCGCTCTATGTACCGTGATGATAAATTTGTCGCCATAGAAAATCGAGATTCTTTCGGTAAGTTCTATGAGTACATCCGAATGTTCAGGATATTTTGCCGCGATCGACCGGAGGATCAGAAATTGATAATCGGGATACACCTCAATCTTGGGTAGATGACCGACTTCCAAGCAGTTTTTGATCGTAGATTCGTGCAGGTTGTAACGTGTGGCTAGTTCGTTGAAATCGCCTTCGCTAGGGTGAGTGATGTCATACCAATCAAACCCATTCACTTCAATAGCTAAGACATGTTGTATCATGAGGCAATTGTTTTTTGGAAGTTACAAAGTTATCTGCAGGGATACAACAATAAAAAACCGGCAAGGAAGTGCTCTTGCCGGTTCTATATCACCAAAGATTATTTCGGTTATTTCTTATCTGTATTCTTCTTTTTGTAATCCGCGTTTAGACCATCTACCACTTGTTTGGTGATGTCTAATTTTGAATCCGCATAAAGTACACTAGGGTTTTTCTGCGAATACGTTAATACCAAAGTATAACCATGCTCGCTAGCGTGTTTTTTCAAGTATTCTGTGATGGCAGTGTACACATTTCCGAATTCAGTCGCCTCATCTTGCGCTAATGAAGAAGATGCATTTTGATCTAGTCTACCTAGCTCATCTTGCTTGCGCGCTAAGCGCTCTTCTGTAGCCTGACGCTCAGATGCACTCATCGTATTCATTTTTTGTTGGTAATCGGCTACCTCACGTTGGAATGCCTGTCCTTTAGACTGCAAGTCGGTTTGCGCTTTCTTTACCTTCGCTTCTAGTTTTGTTCTGATCTCTTTGTAATATTCGTATTTCTCCGCCAAAGTGTCGGAGTTAACGTATACAATTTTCTCCGTGGTAGCGCTAGTTGAGCTAGCTACTGCGGTAGAGTCATTGGTAGAAGTGGTGGCCTTATTATCTCCATTTTGGTTACAAGAGGCAAGTAATGCGGCTGCGACAACGGTCGTGGCCAATTTTGTCCATGTGTTCATGCTCAGTTCAATTTTCAAATCAACAAGCAAACCTAACATAAAAAATGATAAAACGCTAATCCATCTCGTAGTTTGATGCCGAAAACCGCCTTGGGAGACGTGTTTTTGCCTTGCAAATATGGCTGATTTTTTGTATTTTTGATAGATAATTTCAAGAAGTCTTTAACTATATTTCATGAGCGAAGAAAATAAAAATGTGTCTACGTATTCGGCAGATAATATCCAGGTGTTGGAAGGGTTGGAAGCGGTACGTAAGCGTCCATCCATGTATATCGGTGATACCGGAGTTAAAGGTTTGCACCACTTGGTTTATGAGGTTGTAGATAACTCTATTGATGAGGCAGTAGCTGGATATTGTACTAATATTCATGTTACTATTCATGAAAACAATTCTATATCCGTACGTGATAACGGCCGCGGTATCCCAACCGGTATAAATAAGAAAGAAAATCGTTCTGCATTAGAGCTTGTAATGACTGTACTGCATGCCGGTGGTAAATTTGATAAAGACACGTACAAAGTATCCGGTGGATTACACGGTGTAGGTGTATCCTGTGTGAACGCCCTATCTATCCATTTACGCGCAGAGATTCAGCGCGACGGTAAAGTGTTTGTGCAAGAATATCGGCAAGGTAAACCTCAATTTGAGGTAAAAGAAATTGGTGAGAGTGATTTGACAGGTACAACGGTTACCTTCCAGCCAGATGCTGAAATCTTTACGATGACGACCGTCTATAATTACGATACGCTAGCCAATCGGCTTCGCGAATTGTCTTTTTTGAATAAAGGCATCGAATTGAGCCTTGTTGATGAGCGGGAAACAATAGAAGATGGCTCATTCCGTCAGGATGTTTTTCTGTCCGAAGGTGGATTGAGTGAGTTTGTGAAATACCTAGATGGTACACGGCAGCCTTTGATTCCAGAACCTATTCACATAGAAGGAATCAAGCAAGGTATCCCGGTCGAGCTGGCGCTACAATACAATGATACCTTTTCGGAGAATGTACATTCCTATGTAAATAATATCAACACAGTAGAAGGGGGTTCTCACGTGGCGGGATTCCGTCGTGGACTGACCCGTACCTTGAAAAAGTACGCGGATGAGTCTGGGTTATTGAAAAACCTAAAAGTAGAAATCACTGGAGATGACTTTCGCGAAGGTTTGTCGGCCGTGATCTCCGTGAAGGTGGCTGAACCTCAATTTGAGGGACAAACCAAGACCAAATTAGGAAACAACGAGGTAATGGGTGCGGTAGATATGGCCGTTGGCGAAATCTTGAATACTTACCTAGAGGAGAATCCAAAAGAAGCTAGAACGATTGTGCAAAAAGTCGTTATCGCAGCGCAGGCTCGTGCAGCAGCGCGTAAAGCGCGCGAGTTGGTGCAGCGCAAAACCGTGATGAGCGGATCTGGCCTTCCCGGTAAGTTGGCCGATTGTTCGAGCAGCGATCCAGCACTTTGTGAGATCTTTTTCGTTGAGGGAGACTCGGCGGGTGGAACTGCCAAACAAGGTCGTGATCGTAAATTCCAAGCCATCATGCCATTGCGTGGTAAGATCTTGAACGTAGAGAAAGCCATGGAACATAAGATCTACGAAAACGAAGAGATCAAGAATATGTTTACCGCCTTGGGTGTGAGTATCGGAACAGAAGATGATCCGAAAGCGTTGAATACAGCCAAACTGCGTTACCACAAGATTATTATCATGACGGATGCGGACGTCGATGGTAGCCACATCGCTACCTTGATCCTTACGTTCTATTTCCGCTATATGCGTGAGTTGGTCGAGCAAGGATATATTTACATCGCCACGCCGCCTTTATATTTAGTGAAAAAAGGAAAAGAAGGCGAGTATGCCTGGACCGAAGAGCAACGTCTTGCCGCAATTCAGCGTTTGAAGGGCGGAGGTCGTGAAGATAGCGTGCATGTACAACGCTACAAAGGTCTTGGTGAGATGAATGCAGAGCAACTTTGGGAAACAACGATGAATCCCGAATTGAGAACACTACGCCAAGTTACAATCGATAATGCGGCAGAGTGTGATCGTGTATTCTCTATGCTAATGGGTGATGAAGTAGCCCCTCGACGTGAATTTATTGAGAAGAACGCGCGCTACGCGCGAATAGATATCTAAGCAATTGCTTTAGGAAAAATATCGGAGCTACTTTGTTAGACAGCCTGGCAGGGCTAGAACTAGCAAAGTAGCTTTTTTTGTATCCAATTGGTCGAATTTTTGAACAAACATATACTATGAAATCTAAATTGAGAGTGTTAGTGGTGGGCTGTGGCAATATGGGAGCTTCTCATGCGCATGCTTATCACCACATGGACGACTTTGAGATTGTCGGGTTAGTATCCAAAGGTCAGAGTAAAGAAGCATTGAATGCTAGCTTGGGAGCGGATTATCCGCTATTTGGTGATTATTATTGGGCATTGTCCGAAACGAAGCCCGATGCGGTGTGTATCTCTACTTATCCGGATACACACGAGCCCTTTGCCATTGCAGCATTCGAAGCAGGCGCACACGTATTTTTGGAGAAACCCATGGCAGACACCATTACTGGTGCACAGCGCGTGATGGATGCGGCAATCAAAGCCGATAAGAAGCTCGTGATTGGTTATATATTACGTTATCATCCTTCGTGGATTCAGTTTATTTCGCAAGCACGCGGAATGGGTACGCCGCTGGTGATGCGGATGAATTTAAATCAGCAAAGCCAAGGCTACATGTGGGATGTGCATCGTAACTTAATGAAAACTATCAGTCCGATTGTGGACTGTGGGGTGCATTATATTGATGTCATGTGTCAGATGACTGATGCTAAGCCGCTGCAAGTATCTGCTATTGGTGCACGATTGACGGATGACGTTTCGCCAGATAATTACAACTACGGACAATTACAGATCCGATTTGATGATGGTAGCGTAGGTTGGTACGAAGCGGGTTGGGGGCCAATGATTAGCGAGACGGCTTTCTTCGTGAAAGACGTGTTTGGACCCAAAGGCAGTGTGTCTATCGTAGCCAAAGAAGCATCTGCTACGGGGAAATCACATTCCATAGATGCACATACCAAAACCGAATCGATTCGCGTACATCACGCAGCGATCAATTCTGAGAATAAATTTCTACACGAAGATGAGTACATCGATTTACAAGATGAGCCAGATCATCAAGAATTGTGTAACCGCGAGCAGCAATACTTTTTGCGCGCTATACAAGAGAACTTAGACTTGACCAGAGAGATGCAAGATGCCTTCAATAGCTTGCGCATTGCAATGGCGTGCGATGAGTCGGTAAAGACGGGGGAAATCGTTCGCCTAACAGAAGGTAATAACTAAAGGTAGTAACTACTAGTAAGTGCCATGAAAAAAAGGCTGATTCCGGTAGAAATCAGCCTTTTGAATATATTCGCATATTGTAGCAGTCCTGCCCAAAGACAGGTAAAAGATACAATTAATTATACACGTCTTGATTTGATACGAGCCGCTTTACCAGTAAGTCCACGTAAGTAGAACAATTTGGCTCTACGCACTTTACCGTAGCTGTTTACAACAATTTTGTCGATGTTAGGCGAGTTTATAGGGAAAATACGCTCTACACCAATACTGTTAGATATCTTACGTACTGTGAATGTTGCGTTAGCACCTTCGCTGTTCAATTGAATAACGACGCCTTGGTACACCTGTACACGCTCTTTATTTCCTTCGCGGATTTTATAATGAACGCTAATGGTATCTCCGGCTTTGAAAGCGGGGATGTCATTTTTCGCTACCGCTTGTTCTTCTACAAATTTTACTAAATCCATGATTTCGAGTAATTATATTACGATTTTGTCCTGTGAAAATCGGAATGCAATATTACGGACAATTTCTTACATTTTGAAATTAATTTTGAAAATGTATAAGGATGTTTCCTATTCATAGGATACATATGTGTACAAATGAGATCAGATAGCCATGATTTAGTGGGCTGAAAAAATAATAGCCATTAAATCAGTGAATTAGTAGATTCTTTTGTGTTAGGTATTGACAAGAATGAAAATGGTTGTATCTTTGTGCCACACAAACGAAGAAAGATTCGTTTTCGGGGTGTAGCGTAGCCCGGTATCGCGCCTGCTTTGGGAGCAGGAGGTCGTAGGTTCGAATCCTGCCACCCCGACAACACTTACACTAAGTAAGGTCAAAAACCCTCAAATTCTATGAATTTGAGGGTTTTTTGTTTTATATTATATCAGGAAACCCCAATAAATATCAATCTAAATGTGAGTTAAACGGTGAGTCTTTTTAAGTTTTATATTTACTCACCGGATAGCTTATAAATAACTGTAAATCATTTATTTACAACATTTATTTTGATGCTATTTATTATTGTTTGACTTCTTTACTGCATCATATCCAATAGTTGGATTGAGAGAACTGCACTAAAGTGTATCAGTTGAACATAAAATAAATGGATATGAAGAGTAAAAACACTTTTGGGATTCAATTCGTGTTACGGTTGCCCAAGAACAAGAAAGATGAAATGGCCACTGTTTATGCAAGGATTACAGTAAACGGCCGTAGAACTGAAATTTCCTTAAAAAGCAAAGTATCGATCAACAATTGGGACGAAGTAAAAGGAAGAGCAAAAGGAAAACGCCAAGAAATCGTAAAGCTGAACAGCCACATGGAGCAGGTACGCTCCCTTATTTTCGATTGTTATCACCAGTTGGTGCAGCAAAATAAAACCGTTACCATTGAAGCGGTTAAATCTGTCTACCTAGGCGAGGACATAGAGGAAACAATGACTCTTCTAAAGCTAGTGGAATACCATAAACAAGTGGCAGTAAGTAAGCTTGCCCCCGGTACCATGAAAAATTATTATACCACCGAAACCTATATTCAAAAATTTATAAAACAAAAATATGGAAAAAAAGACATACCGTTGGATGAACTGAACTATCGGTTCATTTTGGATTTTGAAAACTTCCTTAATGACTACAAACCTAAAGATCATCATAAGCCCATAAATAATAATGGGGTGATGAAACATATGGAACGTTTGCGGAAGATGGTCAATTTGGCTGTTACGATGGATTGGCTGGTTAGGGATCCATTTGCCAAATACAAACTTCGGTTTGAAAAGGTAGAAAGAGGCCATTTGTCAAAAGAGGAGCTAACTGTTTTGCTTAATAAATCCTTTTCAATAGAGCGTCTGCAATCCGTGTCGGACATGTTCATTTTTAGTTGCTATACAGGTCTTGCTTACATCGACATTTTTAACCTGACCCCTGAAAATATTTCAAAAGGAATCGACGGAAAAGATTGGTTGACGACAAAAAGACAAAAGACCGATACAACGGTTCGAGTTCCTTTGCTGCCCGAGGCTTCAGATCTTCTTAAGAAGTACAGAGGGCATCCGGTAGCTGAGGCGAATGGAACGATCTTCCCTGTCATATCCAACCAGCGAATGAACGGTTATTTAAAAGAGATCGCAGAAATTTGCGGCATCAATAAAAATTTAACGTTCCATCTCGCAAGGCATACTTTTGCTACAACGGTGACATTAAGCAATGGTGTGCCAATTGAATCGGTGAGTAAAATGCTTGGCCATACATCTATACGTACCACCCAAATTTATGCTAAGGTGTTGGAACATAAGCTAAGTGAGGATATGCACAAGTTAGAGGTTAGAATGGCTTCCCAGGAATAGATACTTCTAGGTCATTATTGAAATGAAACGAGGTAAGGTTGTAATTTTAATGGATGCAATACTATATGAGTGCCTTTGGACGCCAAATGCAACCACTGACTGCCATGTTGATCAAATTCGTAGATACTTTTGGTTCATTTGTATCCGTAAAGACAGAAAAGACCATAAATCAATTCTGTTCTAGAGGAGAGAATTTAGAAACATTAAAAAGCAGCGCAAATGAAAGTAGAACTTATCACTAAAGAAGACTTAGATAGCTTTAAAAAGGAACTTCTTGAAGAAATCAGGAGAAATAGACCACATCCGAGAAAAACCGAAAAGGAGCCTCGGGAATGGCTCAAGAGTTACGAGATCCGAGAATTATTGGGGATTTCAGCGGGGACACTCCAAAACCTTCGGCTAAACGGAACGTTACCCTTCACGAAAATCGGTGGATTGATGTATTATCGGTATGAAGATATCCGGAAACTAATGGATGGTGTTGATGGGAGTTAGGGATTAAAATATTAAAAAATAAATGATAGCAAGCAGGATTTGACGATCCTGCTTTTTTTTTGCCCGTACTTTTTGCAGCCAAAGCACATTTACCTCCCATAGCAATATCCTCGCAGTAAAAGAGCTTTCCGGCTATTTCTGAAACAGAAATTTTTAAAAAAAACCTCTCCGCTATTCCCATTTTCAGATATTTTTAAAATCCCTGTTCTGTGGTTTTGAGAACCACACCTTAAGAAAACATTTATCAATCCGACGAATTGGAAGTATTATTTCAATTCAAAACAGACCATTTTCTAATGCAATTTTCTCGGCTTCCACATTTCTTTTATTCAAAGAAGCCTGTATGCACTATTGTCCCATTTCAAGAGCAAAGGTATTTCCGTGTTCTTAACACCGCCAAAAGGTCAAGCAAGTTTGAAAAAAAAATCTCCACCCGTTGGGTAGTATTTATTTTTCAAAACCTTGTGTCGGCTAAACACGAACCTTTTATGCTCGTGAAACGAAACATAGCATACTCCGGCTCTTTGGACGAATAAAAAAAATGTCAGTTATGAAAATTATAAGCATTGAAAATGGTAATGAAACGAAACAGCACCTCCTCTCATTACCGAATAAATCAGAAAAATTAAATCAAATATCAATCACTAAAAATTAGCAAAAATGAACATCACAGGCAGACTGACAAGAAATGCGGAAGTACGCACATTGTCGAACGAAAAACAGGTAGTAAACTTTTCAGTAGCGGTAAACGACGGCTACCGTAACAAACAGGGCGAACGGGTAGAGCAAACCACCTACTTCGATTGTGCCTATTGGATAACTCCAAATGTGGCAAGGCTACTGACCAAAGGAACTTTGGTAGAACTCACAGGGCGTGTAAGCCCGAGAGCGTGGGTAAACAAAGACGGAGAACCAAGGGCAGGACTTAATTTCCATACCTCACAAATCAAATTGCACGGAGGTAGCAAGAGAGCCGAAACCGTACAGCCTACTGCAAAAGTAGAAAACAACAGTATTGCAGGAATATCAACCGAGGACGACCTCCCATTTTAACAACGAATATTCAATCATTTTTCAAACATCAAAATTTTAAGCATTATGGCACATAATATCAATTTCAACGAGAGAACAGGAAAGTACAGTTTCTTTACCGTACAGCAAAAAGCGTGGCACGGTTTGGGGCAAATCGTGGAGCAGTACCCCACAAGCGAGGAAGCAATCAGACACGCAGGACTGGATTACGAAGTCATAAAATCCCCACTGTTTACCAAAGGTTCGGGCATTATCGAAACCGCAGGAGGTATCGAGATAGGCAGTAGCGAATTGGAAGTACCCAACTATTTCGCCAACATACGCACCGATAACAATGCCGTATTGGGCGTAGTTGGTAAAGATTACCATATCGTACAGAACCGTGAAGCATTCAATTTCTTTGATGCCATTGTAGGCGGTGGCGAGGGTATTCTGTACGAAACCGCAGGGGCATTGGGCAAAGGCGAACGCATTTTTATCACAGCCAAATTGCCCGACTATATCCGTGTCGGCAATGGCGATGATGTAACGGAAAAATACATCTTCCTTACCACAAGCCACGACGGAAGCGGAAGTATTACCGCAGCGTTTACGCCTATCCGTATCGTTTGCCAAAACACCCTTAACGCTTCATTGCGGAATATGACCAATGTAGTCCGTATCAAGCACACATCGGGAGCAAAACAGCGTATCGAGAATGCACACAGGATAATGGGGTTAGCCAACACATTGAGCGACCAGCTACAGGGTATTTTCAATGACTGGACAACGATAAGGGCAACAGACCAAGAGGTCAGAAAGCTAATCCAATTGGCACTATGCCCGAACAAAGAAACCCTTGAGCTCATCAAAAAAGGTGCTGAAGACGAAATATCAACAATGTTTAAAAATACCGTGAACGATGCGTTTGCCTATGCAATGACGAGTGATACGCAACAAATGGACACGACAAAAGGCACATTGTTCGGAGCATACAATGCTGTTACAGGCTACTTCCAAAATGTACGCAATTACAGGGATGACGAAGCCAAGTTACAGAGTATTGTATTGGGTGGAACGGCTCAAATGAAAGGACAAAAAGCATTTGACCTATGTACAGCCTTTGCGAAAGACGGTGCGGAAATCCTAAACCTCAATTAGATAATCACAGGCTACCGCCACAATCGGTGGTAGCCTGTTAAAAATAAGTTTTATGAAAGCGATAACAATAGAGGAAGCCAAAAATTTGGCGAGAGCCAAGAGCCTTGAAAAGAAGCACAAAGGCGAAAGCGTATTTATCATTTACTGCAATCGTACAGAGCATTTCTATATAGACACGAACGGTTTAGTACGCCTTTGGGAAAAATTATACGGCTACTATGTAAATGGGGTTTATGCCACCGAAGATTAACGCATAACATTCAAAAGCAGTTACAATGGAAACGAACGCCATAGCGATAAAATTTGTCAGCCACGAAGTACCCGAATTGGAAACGCTGAAAACCTCAAAGGTCTATCAGCTAAGGGAAAAACTGAACAAGGGCGAGAAGCTAAGCCGAGCCGAGAAAAATTGGATTGCGGAAGCGGTAAACCGAAACGCCTTTTTTAACAGGGCAGTTCCCCTAATGGGTTATCGGTTTGGGTTTGATGATATTCTAAAAACCTATGTAGTGAAGCAGTACGACAGTTGGCAGGAATACAGCGCACCCGACAAAACGAGCCTACGGAGTATAATCTATGGCAGGATTGACCAAATAGCAGAAATCAGTCATTAACACTTAAAGCAATCAAAGATGGAAACAACAGATAGAATTACCAAAGAAACAGACCTTGAAAAGTTTTGCAGGGAGCGATTTAAGCACTTGACCAATGCACAGCTTGTGGCAAGGGTAAACGGTCTTCCCGATTTTGGTTGGGATGATGAGGGCGTGGAACTGCGAAGAAGGCATAGGGTATCAAACGGTGCGTTTGACTATGCCTTTAATCATAACACGATGGTAATCCTAAAAGACGATTAATGATGTACGTAACAGATTTAAACGGTTGCCAAATCGAAGTAACGGATTTAAAGGAAGCCATAAAAATAGCAGGGCGGTACAAAGAATACCGCCACGAGGACGAGCGTTTTTCCGAGTTCGACAAGAGGCAAAAAGCCTATTGGGCGGATATGTACGAGAAACTTACAGCCATCAAAGAACAAGTAACAACACATTAAAACTCACAGTAATGAACACAAATTTTTTCAATCAAGTACAGCAGTTGGATTTTACAGGAATATTGCAACTGAACATTTCTAAGGGGATAGAAAACAAACTAATCGTAACAGTATTGCTCAACAATGAGCAATGCGGAGATAGTGCGAAAAACCTCATTCCCCCATTGATTTTTAACGCCACTCCGCAGGAGTTTGACGAGGGATTTTTTGAGCAGATAAACGCACCAATTAAAGCCATATCGGGTTTAATGGTGGATATGGAAGCCTTTATGAAGCAAATGGAAACCGTCAAACTGCAATCCGAAATGGAGAAGCAGAAAACCGAGAAAGCCAAAAAGGAAAAAGAAACCAAAGACAAGAAGTACAAAGACGGTATGGCAAAGGTGGACGAGTTGGAGAAAGAGGGCAAGTTCCGTGAAGCGTGGATGAAAGTACCCGACATTACGGAGTTTCCCGAAAAAGCGGACGAGATACGCAAACGCAAAACGTCATTGTCCGACAAGTTCGGGACACCGAGCCTTTTTGGTGGAGTAACGGAGGAGCAACCCGAACCACCAAAAACGGAGGAGGTTGCTACCTATTGCCCAATAAATACAACAAACGAAGAAGTAGAATATTAACAATTAAAAACGAACATTATGTTATTAGCAACAGTATTACCGAGAGTTTTCATACTCAAAGATAAAGGACAGGATATTCCATTGACTGACCCCGAACCACGTTGGAGCGTGGAAGCCGTGATGAATTATTACGCCAATTTGTATCCGATACTGACGACTGCAAAGGTATCGGCACCCAAGATAAAAGACGATGCAGTCGAGTACAGGTTTGAAAGCGTAATGAGTACGAAAGGTTAAACCAAAATTTAAAAGCAATGAATTATGCAACGCAACAAAATATTGGGAACAATCAGCATACCCGAACAGAAAAGGCAACGGCAATTACACCGACAGTTGGGCGAGTTCGCAGACTGGATGCAAAGACCAAAAGATGCAAACGAAGTTCGGGAAGACAAAGGGAAATCCGTACCGATAGCAATGCTACCAATGGTTTTCTAAAGTGTACGTTTCTGCCGAAACTGAAAACGGCACAATCCGTACAGGTTTGTCAGAAAACGGAAAGGGATTTTTATCAGTCCCTTTCCAAACTTGCCAGGCATTACAGCATTGAACCGATGCAGACCCGACAGGATTACAGCTATCCCTACAATATGGTATTGGCTATGTGGGATATGGATAACCAATTGAAACGAACCGTTGCAAATTGGGATAGTTTAAAACTGATACAGGACAGTCAGAAAACCTTTTTTGTGAGTGAGGAAAAGTATGATACAGGTACGACCCTGTATTATATCCCCATTGTTCCACTCTTTAAAATGCTTCACGACCCGAAGCATAAGAAGAATGCCCAATTACTTATTTCGGTTTACAGTTATCTGTACCACATTGCGGATATTCCGTATTACAGGCAAGAAGAAAGCTATCTGTATTGGCTATATGAGATGCACAAAGATTGGGTAGAACAGGACGATGAAACAGAAGAAATGGAAACCTACAAACGTGAATTTTCGATTGCTGAATATATTGGCGACAGCGTAGAACAAAGGCTATTCAACCGTATCAATTTAACGGTATTTGAACAGCGTTTAAACCTTTTTAAAAGCCGTGACACATTCGACAGGGAATGTTGGCAGATAGCCTGTAATGCGTTTGACCTCTATACGGAATACCCTACAGCATCCGTTTTCAGAAACGCACCCATTCCCGAGCAAGACCCTTATGACGATGATTACGAAAATGAGGTCATAGGAATGCAAAAGTATATTTCCTTTATCGCTGATACCAAAGGTTGGCTATATGAAAGTCTTTCGGACAGTATCAACAACGAATTTAACGAGTACGGAGCGATAGAAGAACCGACCATTACCAAACAATTTGACGGAATTGAAATAACCACAAACAATCTTGATTTTGAAAATCGTCTTTTTGTGTTATTGGATGACCTATGTACACTATTGCACAACTATAAAACAGTAGAAAAATGAACGATGCAACAGATATAACCGAAGATTTCGGGACATTATACCACCCAAAATCCGCTTTGGTTTTTTACGAAGCCAAAGGAACAGAAAAATCAATGTATGTAGAGCATTTCGATATGGACAGGGGCGGCAACCCTATCAACGCCCATCCCTTGAGCGTAAAGGAAGCCAATGTTTTGGCGAAGTCTTTACAGACCGATGAAGAAAAGAGCCAAGCTTTTTTAAAGCCAAAGGGAATTTTGCCGACAAATGTTCTGCATATCAACCCGAGTAACGATAAAGGCACGGTGCTATGGTACACAAAAGCACAGCAAAGGCAACTGTATTTTGTGGACGGTCTGGGCATAACCAACGGAAAGGCACAAGTACCTGCAATGCTTTGGATAGCTAACAAAAGCAGTCTTACCGTATTCGCTTTGGCAAGCGACAGGCGACCCACCGAAAAAACGCCATTGCATTACGCCCCATTTTTCAACATCTACGAAAAGGGCAACGTATGTATGGGATCGGTAAGCATAGATATTAAAAATTCGGCTTCGGTCGAGGAATTTATACAGGCGTGGGAACATTATTTTTTCAATTCCTATTTCAGCCATTCATTGGTTGCAAATCTGACACGCCAAAACATTGTAAACCTATGGAAAGACCTTGTTAATACGGGCAAACCCTTTCCGAAAGAAGCTTTAAAAAAGAACAATAAAATCCTTAAAAACCTACTCAGATGAATACCGAAAAAACAAAAGTACATTTTACAGATAACTACCTGTTAAACCCGACCAATCCGATAACGGTAAACCTTATCGGGGCAGGTGGCACTGGCTCAAAAGTATTGACCGCCTTGTTAGAGATAAATGAAAGTCTGATAGCTTTAGGACACGCAGGACTTTCCGTAAGGTTGTGGGATGACGATATTATCACGACCGCCAATTTAGGCAGACAGCGTTTTTTTGAAAGCGAAACAGGATTGTATGTAGATTTCGGAGAAACTGACCATGTAATTCCGTGGCAAATTGACCACCTAATTCGCTGGCGAACGAACGTTGCAAATGCTATAGAGGCGTTAACAAAAGTAGTGATTTAAAAGTTGTGTTTTATTGGAAGCTATTTTCTTGCACAGGCATCCTTTTCTTTCGCATTGATTCTCCCTTGAGTTCAATACGGTGTGCATCATGAACAATCCTATCCAATATTGCGTCAGCAATGGTTTTTTCACCGATCACTTCATGCCATTTGCTTACCGGCAGCTGTGAGGTAATGATAAGTGAGGTCTTTGAATGGCGATCCTCGATGATCTCCATCAAAGCCGCCCTGCTCTGGGCATCGAAGGGCTGTATGCCGAAATCATCTAGGATCAATAGCTGCTGTTTTTCAATTTTTGCAACCTCTTTGATATAGGAGCCATCGGCCTTGGCCATTTTCAGTTTGGCAAAAAGCTTTGGCGTACTGGCATATAATACCCTGTAGCCCAGCATACATGCCTGATGTCCGATTGCCGAGGCGAGGTAGCTTTTTCCGATCCCCGTACTTCCGGTAATGAGCAGGTTTTCAAACCTGTCGATAAAAGTACAGTCTGCCAACCTCATCACCTGGTTTCTATCAATGCTCCGATCCACATGGTAGTGGAGCTCCTCTATGGAAGCTTTATAACGGAATCTGGCATACAGTATCTGGCGTTCGATCCGCCGGTTCTGGCGGTAATCCCATTCGGAATCGATAAGGTGCGCCAATAGCTCATCGGAGGTGTACTGGTCGGTCTGTCCGGTTTCGATGCTGCTCTTAAAGGCATGGAACATGCCGTAGAACTTCAGTTTCTGTAATTTGTCAAGTGTGCTCGTGTTCATTTTTTATCTATTTTAAGGGTTATTGGTAATAGTCTTCGCCACGGATATTGTCATGGCTGGGCATAGGGAGTTCATCGGCAAAGAGGCTTTCGGGGTACTGGTCCATATTCTTCTCCAATATCATCTGTATGGTCTTATAGGAGTAGATACCAAAGCCCAGCGCCCTTCTACAGGCATTGATCAAACGTTCGTTGCCGGCTTTTTTGGCAAAGCCAAGGATACCCACGCATGATCTGTAGGCCTGCTCTGGATGTTGCTTGCGCTCCAGTACCTTTAAGATATAGAGCCTCACGTCGTCATGGATGCTGGTGGCCCATTCCAGAAAACGCTCTGGTGTCCAATCAGTAACGAACCTATGGGTGGTGGCCATATGCTCCCTGTCGGTGGTATAGTTGTAGGGGCTTTTCATCCGCTTGTGCATGGCGATGCGTTCATAATGATAGAATACCTCCACATTTGAGCTGCTGTACATTATCTTGACCTTTTTACCGATAAAGCGGAATGGTACGCTGTAATAATGTTTGTCCACTCCTAGGTTCACGTGCCCGTTCTTCATAACGGTGGCATAGTGCTGCTTTTTGAAGGCATAGCGCAGTACCGGAAGAGGATTCAGTGCCTCTTTTTCGATCTCTTCGAACTGCAGCCTCCTGCTGTAGTTGCGACCTTTCAAAAGTTGTGTGTTATGGGATTCCAGCGCCTCCAGTATGGCCGAATTGAGCTCGGACAGCGAATGGAATACCTTTTTGTTCAACGGGGCATAGATGCGGCTATAGGCTATCTTTACCGCTCCCTCCACCAGTGCCTTATCCCTTGGGCGGTATGCCCTGGCCGGCAGGATCGTTGTTCCATAGTGGTCTGCGAAATCGGCAAAGGTATCGTTTAGGGTAGGCTCGTAGCGGTTGCTCTTGGTAACCGCTGCCCTGAGGTTATCAGGTACGATGGCTGCCGGAACACCGCCAAGATAATGGAGCGTGTTCTCGCAGGCCGAGATAAAGTCCTCTTTCTGTTGGCTCATGACCGCTTCAACATAGGTGAGCTGGCTGGCGGCCAAGATGGCAACGAAGACCTCCACCTGGGTTACCTCGCCCGTATTCTTGTCTACGATGGCGAGTTTCTGTCCCGCAAAATCGATAAAAAGTTTATCGCCCGCTTTATGGTCCAAGTGCATCACGGGGTTCACCCTGTTCTTCCACTGGTTGTAGTAGAAACAGAACTGGGTATATTGGAAGCCATCCGGAAACTCCTTCATATAGGCCTCCCATAGCATCATACGACTAACCCCGGTCCGCTTTAGTTCACGGTCAATGCGGGGAAAACAACGTTGAAGCGATATTAACCGGTTATTGGGAGCTTGTTCACGGCTCTTGCCAAAGAAATCATCCAGTTCCTTATCGTTAAGTGAATCAATCTGCTCAAAACTACAGCCGCTGGAACTGAAGGCCCTTAAATAAACTTTGACCGTATTACGGGAAACACCAGTATGGGTAGCGATGGAAAGCTTGCTACGCCCTTGGGAATACATTCTGAGTATCTGTCTGATCTTGCTCATGCTTATAGTGGAATTGGCCATTTCGATGGATTATATATCCATCAAAAGTAGGCTGGCCGCTATAGCATTCACGCATTATTCGAACTGGTCAATTTCCCCCGAAATCGGGTGGTCAATTTCAAGCGGAATAGGTGGTCAGTTTAAACCGAAATCGGGTGGTCAGTTTCAGCGAAATCTCCATATAAGGCAGATACCGTGTTTTTTCTTGCTGAAGTAAATGCCACGAAATACTCTTTTTGATTAGCTCCTGTTGTCGTACCGTTTGCAGTTACAGGTTGTTCTGCAGTATTTACAGTCGTACCCGCAGGAAGATACTTTGCGGCCATTTCGTAGGACTTCTCCATTAGGGCAAGTTGGTCATCAACCGTTACAGGCTTGGGTACATTTTGTTCCGCCAATTGTTCTTTTAGCTCGTCCAACTGTCTGCGGAGTTCCAGCGTTTCCGAGTTATCATCCTGATAAAATGACCCCAATGTACTTTGCATATTGCGGTAGCTGTTTACGGCAGGATTGTCACCATATTGTCCAGAATTACGAGAACCACCATAACCATAGCTTTCCTCTTCTTCGGGAAATTCGTCTGTCGGTTCTTCCGTGTTCCAGTAATCTGAAAGTGTTGCCAAAGCGTTACGCTTTTCCTGTTCTTTGCGTTCCAGCATTTCCAATTCATACGCTTTGCCTTTGTTTTCAGGCATTCCGGCTCCGGTAGCTTCGGGAACAGCATCGTTCAAACCAACGTTTTCGATTTCCTTTTTGTCTTCGGATGGCTTAAAAATCAAATACATACAGCCCACGAAAACAATACCCATTAAACCAAAAATCAATGGCTTTTTGAGTTTTTCCGTTTTGTTCTCTGTACCGTCTTGCAGTACATCGGCGGTTTCGTTCGGGTTACCTTCGGTTACCCGGACAACCGACTTTTTATGCTCATTTTCTTTCATAAATCTGATTTTTTAAAATTGTTGTCAATGTATCCTGCAATCTTGTAGGGCTTTCGTTTTTTTTGAGGACAGGGTTTTCGATATGCTCGATGTGCATATCGTTTTTTGACTTTCCTGTATCGTACCATACTTTGGCAACGACCCCTGCGGTCAATAGCAGATAGCCGACAAAGAAGTATAGTGTATATCGGTGCTGTTTGCCTGTGGGCAAAGCCCGCCACCTTTGGTCCATCCTGTCAAAAAAACTGTCCATAGTTGTTCTTAACTTTTTCATGCTTTAATGGAGTTGCTACCTTTAGTGCGAGACAGATTTAATCAGTAATTTTAAATTTGATGATATGCATAGAAAATTTGATGATTCGTTTAAGATAATGGCTGTTGAGCTGAGTATTGTGAAAGGCTCAGTTTCGGAAGTGGCCAAGGAGCTGGATATCGATCCCAGTTTGCTCAGTAAATGGCGCAGGAACCCACGTTTCAATGGCAACAAAGTTCTTCCGGACAACCCCAAGATAAGCCCCCAGGAGCAGGAGTTGAGGGTTTTGCGCAAAAAACTAAAAGATGCGGAGCTAGAGCGCGACATCTTAAAAAAGGCCATCGCCATCTTCTCCAAGGGAGACGGTCCATATACCGGTTCATAGCAGCGAATCGAGAGGTATATTCCGTAGAGAAGATGTGCGATGTATTTAGTGTTAGCGCTAGTTGTTTTTACCGCTGGTTGGTTTCTCCAGAGTCCCCTGGTGAACAGCGGGTTAAAATACTTGTTGAGAAAATACAAAAAATACACAAGGAGAGTGATTGTATATATGGCAGCCCAAGAATAACAGCTGAACTGCATAAAGCTGGAGACCCGGTTTCCAGATCCTATGTAGCAAGGTTGATGAAGAAACATGGTATACGCAGTAAAGTGAAAAAGAAGTATAAGGTGACAACAGATTCCAGCCATGGCTATCGGATAGCTGAAAATCTCCTCCAAAGAGATTTTTCAGCGGATACCCTGTCGCAAAAGTGGGTCGGCGATATCACCTATATCCATACCAGCAAGGGCTGGCTTTATTTGACAACCGTTATTGATCTGGCGGACAGAAAAGTGATCGGGTGGTCTTTGAGCACCGATATGACAGCTGAAAACACCTCGGTAGCCGCCATGAACATGGCTGTTGGGAACAGAGCTCCCAAGAATGGACTGATCTTTCACTCCGACAGAGGGGTTCAGTATGCCTGTGACGAATTTAAATCGATACTCAGGGATAATAATATAACCCAGAGTATGAGTAGGAAGGCAAACTGTTGGGATAATGCGGTGGCTGAGAGCTTCTTCAAATCACTAAAAGCTGAAATGGTCTACCACAGAAGATTTATTGATCAGCAGTCCGCTAAATTAGAGGTATTCGGATATATTGAAGGCTTTTACAATACCAGAAGAACACATTCGGCATTAGGGTATAAAACACCTAAGCAAATGGAAGAAATGCTGCTGAACAAAGAAAAACTAGCAGCGTAAAAAAAGTCTCTCATTTTTAGTTGCAGTTCCATAATGATTATGGGTTATTACATTCTGAACCCTCGTTTTCGGGAAACCGTCTGTTCTTTAGGTTTTTCGGATACTTGGGCAATGGCTTCCTTTACCGTCGGAACCGAACCTGTTGTCAGGTTGGTCAGTTTGGATTGCTTCAATAACTGCCCGTATCGGTCTGTTCTTTCAATATCCATTTCCTGTACATCGAAACTGCCGTTCTCGTATTTTACCCACATGTTGCATTCGACTTTTGGCTTGTCATCGCCATTCCATTGGAGGTAAGTCTTTAACAATAAGATGTTGGGCAGCATCGGTTTGTCGGTACCTTTCTCACAAGCCTCCAAAAATCCATTGATACTGTCTTTCAACTTATCTGCATAGGCAGCTTCCGTGTGGAAGTAACCGTCATAGCCTTTATCCGTCAGGGTTTTTGCGAACATTTCCAAATCATATAACTGTTTCATATCCTTAATTTTTAGCGTTCGATAACTTCGATATCCCTGTTTTCTACCACGGCAAATTTTTCGAGGTTAAAGCCCTGGGGATTGTTATCGGAACGAACGGAGTTTACGAGGTAGCCCGAAGTGATCAGGTTACGTCGGGTCACATTGCTCGAACGGATGATAAACTGTTTTGCATACGTCCGCACCGAATAGGGATAATTGTCGAAATTGCACACGACACTATCCACCTCGATGCGTTGCTGCACGTTACCCGATATAATGCGGCTGTAATACCCTTTTTCCGATAGATCTTTGTAATAGTCAAAGGCTGATTTATCGGCAAGATTAAATGCCCGGCTCATATTGCTTTCGATAGCCCTCTTATCGGGTGCGAGTGTAAAGAACAGCTCGTGAAAACGTCTGACGTGTTCCCTTGCTTCCACAGGTCGGTTGATACTTGCATCTTGCGACAATGCAAGCATCAAGGATTTGCCATTGTCCAATACATAGATTTTTTGACGTTGCTCGTCTGCAAAGCTATAGGATTTCCATACGGCAAATCCTACTACTCCTGTGCAGAGAACAGCAAACACAATCGCATACAGGCGTATCTGCTTAAAGCTATTTTCGATATTTCTTAGTGTTTTAAATTCCATTTTTAAATGATTATTCGTTTGACATTATTTTTTGAGTAGCTGACCTCCGATGTTTCCAGCAGCCGAACCGGCTCCGGCACTCGCCACGTTTCCGGCTTTCATAGCAGCTTGGTTTACATTTCGGGTAAAGTTTCCGGCACCTCCTGCCTGAATTACCCAGCCTGTAACGGTCGGAACCGTGAAGTAGCCCACGATGCCGATAATCATAAAGATGATGTACACCGTATTGCCCGTATCGGGTATGTAGGTCGGGTCGGCAAGCATTGCTATATCCTTTTCGATAATCAGAACTTGGATTTTGGCGAGCATAGAGCTGAACAGGTCAGCTACGGGCAACCACAGGTAAACGCTGACATACCTCGTGATGGAACTGCAACTAAAAATGAGAGACTTTTTTTACGCTGCTAGTTTTTCTTTGTTCAGCAGCATTTCTTCCATTTGCTTAGGTGTTTTATACCCTAATGCCGAATGTGTTCTTCTGGTATTGTAAAAGCCTTCAATATATCCGAATACCTCTAATTTAGCGGACTGCTGATCAATAAATCTTCTGTGGTAGACCATTTCAGCTTTTAGTGATTTGAAGAAGCTCTCAGCCACCGCATTATCCCAACAGTTTGCCTTCCTACTCATACTCTGGGTTATATTATTATCCCTGAGTATCGATTTAAATTCGTCACAGGCATACTGAACCCCTCTGTCGGAGTGAAAGATCAGTCCATTCTTGGGAGCTCTGTTCCCAACAGCCATGTTCATGGCGGCTACCGAGGTGTTTTCAGCTGTCATATCGGTGCTCAAAGACCACCCGATCACTTTTCTGTCCGCCAGATCAATAACGGTTGTCAAATAAAGCCAGCCCTTGCTGGTATGGATATAGGTGATATCGCCGACCCACTTTTGCGACAGGGTATCCGCTGAAAAATCTCTTTGGAGGAGATTTTCAGCTATCCGATAGCCATGGCTGGAATCTGTTGTCACCTTATACTTCTTTTTCACTTTACTGCGTATACCATGTTTCTTCATCAACCTTGCTACATAGGATCTGGAAACCGGGTCTCCAGCTTTATGCAGTTCAGCTGTTATTCTTGGGCTGCCATATATACAATCACTCTCCTTGTGTATTTTTTGTATTTTCTCAACAAGTATTTTAACCCGCTGTTCACCAGGGGACTCTGGAGAAACCAACCAGCGGTAAAAACAACTAGCGCTAACACTAAATACATCGCACATCTTCTCTACGGAATATACCTCTCGATTCGCTGCTATGAACCGGTATATGGACCGTCTCCCTTGGAGAAGATGGCGATGGCCTTTTTTAAGATGTCGCGCTCTAGCTCCGCATCTTTTAGTTTTTTGCGCAAAACCCTCAACTCCTGCTCCTGGGGGCTTATCTTGGGGTTGTCCGGAAGAACTTTGTTGCCATTGAAACGTGGGTTCCTGCGCCATTTACTGAGCAAACTGGGATCGATATCCAGCTCCTTGGCCACTTCCGAAACTGAGCCTTTCACAATACTCAGCTCAACAGCCATTATCTTAAACGAATCATCAAATTTTCTATGCATATCATCAAATTTAAAATTACTGATTAAATCTGTCTCGCACTAAAGGTAGCAACTCCATGAGCCATTGCGTAAGCGTGGACTGAAAACCGTCCCACACGGAAATAGCAAAGGCAATCGGTCCGAGTATGGACAGGACTATCAGGAAGAATGTTCGTATCGTATCGACCACCAACGCAGCCGCTTGGAACAGCACTTCTAACAGATTGCGAAACCAATTCTTAATGGCTTGCTCGGTTTGATAAGCGAACCTATCCATATACATTCCCGACATCGTCATCAAGTCAGAGGGCGACCAACCTAATTCATCGAGTTTCTTATCAAATTCCTCGTTATTGACGAGGTAAGCCGTTTCAGGATTGCGGAGCATCGCTTCCTTTTCCAGCAAATCTTTTTTAACCTGTAAATCATTGAGGTCGAGTACCTGATTTTCGAGTATGGCGTGCGTCCCCTGTACTACCGGACTTAACACCGTGTTGATAGTTCCCAATACAATAGTTGGAAAGAACATTATGCAGATACCCAATGCGAACGGACGGAGCAAGGGGTACATATCAATGGGTTCGGCTCTGCTCAATGCCTGCCATACTTTTATGGCAACATAGAACAATGCTCCCAAGCCCGCTACTCCTTTAGCCACCGCCGCCATATCGGCGGACAGTGGCATCATTTCATCATACAATGAGCGCAGGACTTCGTGCAGATTTTGAAATTCCATAATTACCAATATTTTTGGTTAGGAGTTCCGTACAAGTCAAGCACTCGTTTGGTATTGTTCTGTTTCTTTGCTCTCAGGATACTTACGGAGATATTTTTATTCGTGTAATATCTGACAAGGCTGTGGTACTCTTTGACCTCTTTGTACACACGGTCGATAATATCCATACGCTCTTTGTCGTTCAGCGAAAGGCTGGAAGAGGTTATAATCTGTTTCAGCTCTTTGAGTAGTTCGGTGCTTTCGTTGAGCAATGCCGAGTAGCCGTTTGCTATTGCCGTCAGTTCCTGTGCGGAGAAATTGGGGTCATTCATCATCTTGCCGAAATTCTGCACATACATTTCGGAAACATCGCCTACCAAGAGTACCGTCTGTTGTACCTTGCGGGCATCTTTCACAAGATTGTTTACAGCCTGTAGCTTATCGTAGTATTCCTTGCCTTGCTTATAGACTTTTTCTACCTCCTTGAAGTTCTTGATCACATTGCTCACGGTCGAAGAAGTCTGTATGATCTCGTTCGCAGAGTTTAGAATACCCGATGCCAGATTTGCAGGGTCGGTAACCACAAATTGAGCCTTTGCGGACGGTGCAACGGCAAACATCATTGCCGTAAGCGCCATTAAAAACATTCTTTTCATTGTCTTAAAATTTTGATTAATTCCTACTTGACTACCGTTAGGTAGTTTGATTTGCATTGTCACGCCGTTGCATAGCGATATGCTTTATGGCGAGTTCGACGTTACCGTCGAGTTCGGAAGCGAGTTGCATCACTTCCATTTTTTCGGTTTCTTCTGTCGTGTAAGCGTAGGATAAGGACCCGGCGCCTTGCCATATTGACTATGGTAGGTTTCCAAGAACTCTCCCCCGAACCGTACGTACCTGTCTCCAGGTATACGGCTCTCCATCAATTTATTCAGTCTAACTTGCCTGCGTGTATCTTATCGTGGCATTTTGAGCATACTGCCAAGGTTTTTCTTCTCCTTGCGCTCATTCGTTTTTCCCAGTCTTGCTTACCTTTCAGGTCTTTCAATTTGCGTATATGGTGCATTTCCAGTTTCTCGTTGGTACCGCATAATTCGCATTTCTGGTTTTGCAACCTTGTTATAAGGCTGTTTCTTCCTCCTGTAATGGTAACCGTGACAGGTAAACTATCCACGTAAGCACCACGGGCAGCTTTTTGGCGTTTGAAACCCTCTTTGTAAAAGCGTCTGTACATTATATCTCCTTTCCTGTTTTTGTAGGGAATGGAAAACACTCCGTTGATACATCTTTTAGTCTTTTCCTGACTGATTGAAGTTTGGTATTTCAGTGCATACGTTTTGTACATACTGTACTCCAAGATGTAAGAAAATGACTGGACAAACGAGCTGTTGTTGGCAATTGAGTAATAATTGTAAAAGCCCCGTATTTCAGCGTTGTACTGACTGATGATTTCTAAGTCATCCAAGTCTTTCATGAAATAGCGTGAGCGTGGTTTCCAAACTTCTGTGCCTTTTTCATTTACCAGTTTCATGGCATTATAGCTCAGTAGCTTTTTCTTCATCACGTCTGCTGTGACACGGAGTACAATCTTATCTCCGAAACATCTTACGGTTCTACCGTGCTTATCTCTCTTGGATTCATCGGAGTTTCGCACGGAGACATCAAAGCCTAAGAATTTGGCTGGTTTCTTAGCATTAGTCACCAAGGTTTTTTCATCAGACAGTTCAAGTTTCAGCTTTTCATCAAGGTAAACCTTGATGTCTTCCTTTATCTTTTTGCAGTCTTCTTTGCTACCTATGACCCCGATAAGAAAATCGTCCGCATATCTAACGTATTTTAACTTTCTGAAACTGCCATCCATCTTGTCATAAGCTGGATATTTGTTTCTTTCCTGTCTCAACTCTTTGATGTACTTAATCATCTGCTCTCTGACAGTTTCGTCTGTCTCACATTTGAGTTTCTTGGCCAAGCGGTATCGTCTCTGTTCGTGTACCCTGTACTGGCGTGTTGCCGTAGTTCTTTTACCCTTATCGAAGTCCTTGATATAATCCTTGACATATTTATCGAGTTTATCAAGGTAAATGTTGGCAAGGATGGGGCTTACAATCCCACCTTGCGGTGTGCCACTGTATGTTTTGTGGTACACCCAATCTTCAATATACCCTGCATTGAGGAACTTTCGTATCAACCGAATGAGCCTGTCGTCAGCGATACGCTCCTTTAGGATACCAATCAATATTTCGTGATTGATATTGTCGAAGAAGCCTTTTATATCGCCCTCGATGAACCACCGTACAGCAGTGAATGACTGTTGGACGCTTAATAGGGCTGTGTGACAGCTTCTATTGGGTCGGAACCCATGTGAAGTATGCTCAAAGCTACCCTCATAAATTGCTTCCAATATCATTCTGATAACCTCCTGCACTAATTTGTCATCAAAAGATGGTATACCAAGCGGACGTTTCTTTCCGTTCTTTTTCGGAATGTATGTCCTCTTGGATGGGTTTGGCTGATAGGTCTCGTTTCGCAACGATGCAATCAGCCTTTCAATGCGGGATATACTCATTCCGTCGATGGTCTTTCCATCAACTCCTGCTGTCATATTGCCTACTTTACTGTAGATTTTCTGATAGGCGATAAAGTACATCTCTTCATTGAACAGAACCTTGTACAGCCTTTCGAACTTATAGTCCGTGTTTCTGCTGTGCCTTATTAGACTTTTCAATACTTTTTCTGGATTTCTCATAATGTCTCTCACATTTTCCGTTAATCGTATTAAACTAAATTGACTGTCTCCCTTCGCCATGTACAGGGCTTTCCCCTGCTCGGACTACTACGGAGACTCCGTTGCCGTATCGGATATTCAGGAGCTTTTTCCATAGCCACGCCTGTGGCATTCCGACTTAGGCAATCCCCATTTAGACATATAGCAACTATTGGCACGTTAGATTGTCGGATGCGATGTTCGCCCTTTTCTGCTTATTGCAGTTACGTTGTGGTCTGTTTATGCTATCACTACTACCTGTCAATAGGATATTACCACAAAGTGACGTTGGTAACTGTCTTCCGTCACTGCCTAAGAACTGACCGTTCGGACTGTCGTTCAATCAATCAAGACTTCATCCTTATATCTAACTTTTCAACTCGCCATTCAGTCGCAACACGACAATTAGTTGACTTATGGCTTTTCCGACATGCTACACTCCCCGTCGGGTTTCCCGTTCGGATAAGTCGGCTGTTGATGGGCGTTATAAACACTTGCCCAGTGGTTGCCAAACCACATTCACTATATGCCCTTATGGGCGCACCAAATATTCTTCAAGGCTCACTTCCGTTGCGTACACTGCCGAATGTGTTCCGCCCAATCCTATCCAAACCTCTTTGTACAAGCGACCGGCATCGTTGTTCATATTGATGGAAAGCACCTGTGCCTTTTCCTTTTCAGTCAATCCAAGCATCGCCTGTATATCATCGAACTTGTTCATATACTTGCGTTGGTCTAAGAGGATTTTACAATCAGAATTGTTGATGATACTTTCTTTCACAATCGGGGATTGGATAATATCATCGACCTCTTGGGTTACGACTATGGCTTCTCCGAAAAACTTCCTGACGGTTTTAAATAAATACTTGATGTATTCTGCCATTCCTTCTTTTGCAATCGCTTTCCAAGCCTCCTCAATCAGTATCAGCTTGCGGATACCTTTCAGCCTCCGCATCTTGTTGATGAACACCTCCATAATGATGATTGTGACTATCGGAAACAGGATTTTGTGGTCTTTTATGGCATCTATCTCGAATACAATAAACCGTTTTGACAATAGGTCTAATTGCTTGTCCGAATTCAGCAGATAGTCGTATTCTCCGCCTTTGTAGTACGGTTCCAATACATTAAGAAAATTGGCAATATCAAAGTCTTTTTCACGAACCTGTTTTTCTTCCAATACCGTACGGTAATCGCCTTTTACATATTCATAAAAACCATTAAATGACGGAAAAACATCCTCGTTTTTGATACGTTCGATATAACCGGACACGGCATTGGAAAGTGCCACTTCTTCCGAACGGGTCGGCGGTTCATCATCACGTTTCCAAAGCGTAAGTATCAACGTTTTGACACTTTCCCTTTTTTCAATATCGAACACACCGTCGTCGGTATAGAATGGATTAAAAGCAATCGGGTTGTCTTCGGTATAAGTAAAATACACACCGTCTTCGCCTTTGGTCTTACCCTTAATCAGCTCGCATAATCCTTGATAAGAATTACCTGTATCGACAAGCAACACGTGTGCACCTTGCTCATAATATTGACGCACCATGTGGTTGGTGAAGAACGATTTTCCTGAACCCGATGGTCCCAATATAAATTTGTTCCGATTGGTGATAATCCCACGTTTCATCGGTAAATCCGAAATATCCAAATGGATGGGCTTTCCTGTCAAACGATCCGCCATTTTGATACCGAACGGAGAAGGCGAATTGTGGTAATTGGTTTCTTCCGTAAAAAAGCACAAGGCAGGCTCTATAAACGTATAGAAACTTTCTTCACTTGGAAAATCAGCGGCATTACCCGGCATTCCTGCCCAATACAAAGTAGCTACGTCGGTCGTGTTATGACGAGGTTTGCATTCCATTAATGCCAATGCACTACCGCAATCGTTCTTCAATTGTTTAAGCTCTGCTGGATCTTCCGACCAGGCCATAATGTTGAAATGTGCTCGAATAGAAGAAAGTCCGAACGAATGTGCTTCGTTCAGATACTTTTCGATCCACTCTTTGTTGATTTGGTTGGCACGACTGTACCGAGCCAAAGAGTGCATATTCCGTGCGGACTTCTCAAACTTTTGGAGATTAGCTTCGCTATTATCCAAAAATAAATATTGGTTGTAAATATGATTACAGCTTAACAACAATCCCACAGGAGCAGCGAAAGACAAACGGCAATCGCTTCGGTCGGTCGATAGTTTCTCAAAACGGGTATCTGCTGAAACCGCTGTAGGCAAGTCATCTGTATCGGACAAGGTGTGCAGACTTAATCTTTTGTTTCCAATACGGACTTCCTCAGCCCCAAGCGCAATGTCTTGCATCGGTGTACCGACTTCTCTAGAAAGGGTAAGGTATTGTTCCAGCAATCCTTGCTTTTCATCCGTGCCGATAATGTCATCTTCGGTGAGGCGTTTTAGGCTTACAAAACCACTATCGTTCACGATACGCTCAAACTGCGCCACGGTTTCCATAAAATGGTGGATCGCTTCCTTATCCCTGATTTCTTTCGGGATCAACGTGCCTTTGCAAAGCGAACTAAAGTTACTCTGCATCCGCATCCGATCTTTGGTGGTTTTGGTTAGGAAGAGGTAGCAGTAATGGTTTAGAAACGGTCGCTCGTTGAAATGGCGTTGATAGGATTTAGCTAAAAAACTTTGATCTTCCTTTGCTAAATCAGGTGCGTAGTTCTCTTTGATGTACCAATCCTGTTTGTGGATAACCGTAAAATCTGGCAAGGTCTTGATCGCTTTATGCCAAGCAGAATGAATGGCTTCATATTCCGCAGATGCGACCGTGAACAGTTCGGGTAAACGCACTTCAAAACAGGCGGTAATGTCTGCATCTTTGGAAAGAATGCAATTGTTTTCTACAGCCAGCAAAGGAAATTTATTTTCCAATGTGGTCGTTTTTGATACATTTCTCATACGGCATTCGATTTAGGAGTGAATTTTAAATAGCGGTGTACAGGCTTGCGACAGATGATGTAGCGAGGATGCCTTTTTCTTGCTCCCACTTTCATTAATCCGTGTTCGCCGTATTTCCTGTTCAATGAAAAGGTTTGCCACACAATCAGTGATGCACCGCCTGCTCCCAGAAACAAGCAGATGTAGGAATTGACCCCAGCCATATACAGTATCATCACGAAGATGAGCGTACCTAGCAATCCACCTGCGAAAATGAAGAGGTATTGTGCTTTCAGTCCTTTAAACTCTACTGTTCTTCCAATCCCTTTATTGATGTTATAAATACTCATAGGACAAAGGATTACAGGAAGAATGAACGAAGGATGGTAGCCGCAACGATTAAAAAGATACAAGCTCCAAACCACGATGCTGCCGTTTTACTTGTGTCTGGGTCGCCCGAACTAAATTTGTTGTACACCTTAACACCTCCAATTAGCCCAACAACGGCACCGATGGCATAAATTAATTGAGTTGCAGGGTCGAAATAAGAGGTGACCATTTGGGTAGCTTCGGTGATACCTGCTGTACCGTTTCCTTGTGCGAATGCACCCATTCCTGATAGCATTGCAACGACTGCCATCAAAACTTTTTTTCTTTGTTTTTTCATAATTGAAACACATTAAATTGTTATTGTCTTCCCGCTTCTTGCGAGCTTCGTGACAAAGGTGTTTCAGAAATCAAAGCGTTCTAACAAAGTGGCAGTGAGAGGAATTGTTTGGCTGTGGGTGGCTGAATTGCTAAAGAAAATAGAGAGGTGTTGACAGGAAGAGAGAGGTTTTTACTATCTTCGTAAAATGAAATCCTTGTCGTACATATTAGCATTAATGGTTTTGGTCTTATCGACCTTGCCAAGCTTTATGGAAGATAAATGTTTTGACCTAGTGAATCAAACAACAAATAGTCAAGAACAAGATAGCGACGATTGCGGTATGGAATGTTGCTCGCCTTTTTCTAAATGCAATACCTGTACTGGATTTGTAATTACTTCCTTTTATGCTTTAACATCCAATTATGTCCAACAACCTAAAAAGAAATTAGGTGTAATAACAGCGTCAGCTGTTTCAGACTTCCTCTCTTCCATTTGGCAACCCCCTAAGATTAATTAATGTTTTTAGTGTCTTCGGCACAATAACAGATTACGGTGCTACAAACCGTCAATTCTCATTTTTCAAACATTAATGTTTTTTTATACAATGAAAAAAATAGTCTTTGTGTCATTTTTTATGACACTAAATCTCTGTGTATTTGCACAAAACACTTTAAATGCTGTTATTAGAAACAGTGAAAACAAAAATCTTTTGATTGGAGTGACAGCATCTATAAAAGGAACCTCGCTTGCCGCTACATCAAACGAAAACGGTCTCATCATAATAGAAAATATTCCTGATGGGATACAGGAAATACATTTTAGCTATATCGGTTTTAACGACTATATAGATACATTGGAATTTCCATTAGCTGACAACAGTCCTATTGAAATCTTACTCAAAGAAAGTTCAGAGGAGTTAGAGGAAGTTGTCATTTCATCCACAAGAAGCACAAGGAGTATACAAAATATCCCTACCCGTATTGAATTTATTGGAAGTGAAGAACTGGGCGAAAAAGGGAACATGAAACCGGGAGATATTCGTATGCTTTTAGCGGAAAGCACAGGTATTCACGTACAAACCACTTCGCCTACCAGTGCCAATGCAAGTATTCGTATTCAGGGACTTGATGGAAGATATACACAAATCCTGAAAGACGGTTTCCCCATTTATTCAGGTGCTTCAAGTGGATTGGGTTTGTTACAGATACCACCACTTGACCTCAAACAAGTAGAAGTCATCAAAGGCTCTACATCTACACTATATGGAGGCGGAGCAATAGCTGGACTGGTCAATCTGATTTCCAAAACGCCGACCTATGAGAGAGATTTAGGTTTTCACCTCAATGGAACATCCGGCAGGGGTTTGGATATAAACGGCTTTTATGGACAAAGGTTTAATAAAATTGGAACAACTATATTTGCTTCCCATAACCGTAACGCAGCTTATGATCCTGCTAAGAACGGACTATGGAACTGCAACTAAAAATGAGAGACTTTTTTTACGCTGCTAGTTTTTCTTTGTTCAGCAGCATTTCTTCCATTTGCTTAGGTGTTTTATACCCTAATGCCGAATGTGTTCTTCTGGTATTGTAAAAGCCTTCAATATATCCGAATACCTCTAATTTAGCGGACTGCTGATCAATAAATCTTCTGTGGTAGACCATTTCAGCTTTTAGTGATTTGAAGAAGCTCTCAGCCACCGCATTATCCCAACAGTTTGCCTTCCTACTCATACTCTGGGTTATATTATTATCCCTGAGTATCGATTTAAATTCGTCACAGGCATACTGAACCCCTCTGTCGGAGTGAAAGATCAGTCCATTCTTGGGAGCTCTGTTCCCAACAGCCATGTTCATGGCGGCTACCGAGGTGTTTTCAGCTGTCATATCGGTGCTCAAAGACCACCCGATCACTTTTCTGTCCGCCAGATCAATAACGGTTGTCAAATAAAGCCAGCCCTTGCTGGTATGGATATAGGTGATATCGCCGACCCACTTTTGCGACAGGGTATCCGCTGAAAAATCTCTTTGGAGGAGATTTTCAGCTATCCGATAGCCATGGCTGGAATCTGTTGTCACCTTATACTTCTTTTTCACTTTACTGCGTATACCATGTTTCTTCATCAACCTTGCTACATAGGATCTGGAAACCGGGTCTCCAGCTTTATGCAGTTCAGCTGTTATTCTTGGGCTGCCATATATACAATCACTCTCCTTGTGTATTTTTTGTATTTTCTCAACAAGTATTTTAACCCGCTGTTCACCAGGGGACTCTGGAGAAACCAACCAGCGGTAAAAACAACTAGCGCTAACACTAAATACATCGCACATCTTCTCTACGGAATATACCTCTCGATTCGCTGCTATGAACCGGTATATGGACCGTCTCCCTTGGAGAAGATGGCGATGGCCTTTTTTAAGATGTCGCGCTCTAGCTCCGCATCTTTTAGTTTTTTGCGCAAAACCCTCAACTCCTGCTCCTGGGGGCTTATCTTGGGGTTGTCCGGAAGAACTTTGTTGCCATTGAAACGTGGGTTCCTGCGCCATTTACTGAGCAAACTGGGATCGATATCCAGCTCCTTGGCCACTTCCGAAACTGAGCCTTTCACAATACTCAGCTCAACAGCCATTATCTTAAACGAATCATCAAATTTTCTATGCATATCATCAAATTTAAAATTACTGATTAAATCTGTCTCGCACTAAAGGTAGCAACTCCACTATCCGCTATTCCACAATTCGAACGCTATGTACTGAATCCGAAGCTCTTCGTTTATTTCAATGAAAAGACGAAACTGAACTTCGGTATCAACACAACGATCGAGAGCCGTTTGGGAGGTGATATGCTTTACATCAAAGGAAATGGAGATAATACAAACCAATATTTTGAGGAAAATAAAACACAACGCTATTCCACACAATTTATTTTCGACCATATCATCAATGAAAACAGTACTGTTCAAGTCAAAAATAGTGTAAGTTATTTTAACCGAAATACTACCATTCCAAACTATCAGTTTGAGGGAACACAAACAGCAAGTTTTACCGAAGCCAACTACACCAACAGTACTGAAAAATCGGAATGGGTCACAGGTATTAATATTTGGACGGATAATTTCAAAGAAAAGCAGATTATGGCATCTCCGTTGAGAGATTATAATCAGACTACATTCGGTGCTTTTGTACAAAATTCTTTTAATGCTACGGATTGGTTTCAATTGGAAACAGGTTTTAGAACGGATTATGTTGTGGATTATGGGGTGGTATTCTTACCGAGAGTTTCGGCTCTATTCCACATTGCCGAGGGCTTAACTTCACGAGTTGGTGGTGGATTTGGCTATAAAACACCTACCATTTTTACGGAAGAAAGCGAACGCCTACAATATCAAAATGTAATGCCCATTGACGACAAGACCAATAAATTGGAAAAAAGTTATGGAGCAAATGCAGACATCAATTACCGCACCTACATTGGGGAAGATTGGTCATTTAGCATAAATCAATTGTTCTTTTACACCTATTTGGATAATCCCTTGTTACTTGAAAACTCCTCGGCAAATCTGTATCAGTTTGTTAATTCTCCTGGCTACATCCATACCAAAGGAACAGAAACCAATATTAAAATTGGTTATGATGACCTGAAATTGTTTTTGGGTTATACCTATACAGATGCCCGATTACACCATAATGGAACGACTGTAGAAAGCCCTTTAACACCAAAACACCGCATTAATTCCATCCTGATGTATGAAATAGAAGACAAATGGAAAATTGGTCTGGAAGCCTATTATTTCAGTCGCCAAAAACTGAATAATGGAACTACGGGCAAAGATTACTTTATTACTGGATTTATGGCTGAAAAGATTTGGGAAAGATTTTCTCTGTACATCAACTTTGAAAACTTCCTCGACACCCGACAAACACGCTTTGACAGCATTTATACAGGAACAATAACCAATCCAGTTTTTAAAGACATTTATGCACCTTTGGACGGATTTGTGATTAACGGAGGAATAAAATTTAAGCTTTAAAATAAATGGAAAAAACCATATTCAATATAACTAAAATGGATTGCCCAAGCGAGGAGCAATTAATCCGTATGAAACTGCAAGACTTTGATACGGTAAAAGGATTGGAATTCGATATAGCCAATAGAAAATTAGACGTTTATCACGATGGAAACCCAGAGCCAATTTTTTTGGCTCTGGGAACACTGAATCTAAATACGACATTGGTTTCAACCGAAAAAAGTAATTTCGTTGTTGAAACAGATACAAGCAACAAGCAACGGAAATTACTTTGGATCGTATTGATTATCAACTTCCTGTTCTTTGGATTGGAAATGTTATTCGGTGTTTTTTCAGGCTCAATGGGGTTGGTAGCCGATAGTTTGGATATGCTTGCCGACAGTGTCGTTTACGCATTGGCATTAATCGCCGTGGGTGGAACAATCGCTTTAAAAAACAACATCGCCAGATTTGCAGGATACTTCCAAGTCTTACTGGCTATTATAGGTTTCGTTGAAGTAATCAGACGTTGTATGGGAATTGAAGCTATGCCCGATTTCAAGACAATGATTGTCGTTTCAGTTTTAGCATTGATTGCAAACGTATTTTGCCTTTATCTTTTACAAAAGAACAAAAGTAAAGAAGCGCATATGCAGGCTTCGATGATATTCACATCAAATGATGTCATTATCAATTCGGGAGTTATTGTTGCTGGTCTTTTAGTTAATTGGCTCAATTCAAGTTATCCAGATTTGATTATTGGAGCTATTGTATTTGTAATTGTAGCAAGAGGGGCTTACAGAATATTGAAGTTGGCAAAGTAAATGTAAAAATAAGTTGAGCCTGAAATTTAGTTTTTCAGGCTCAATTAAAATAATTCCGTTTCAGACAAACTCCCCAATATCAAAATCATCTAAATCATTGTTCCGCAAAGTGGAAGAACTGATTTCCGTTTCAGATGAGAGTGAGCTATCCAATAGCTTGGCAATTTTACTGGATGCACCCGCTATAGAATTTTCCAGCAGACTAAATAATTCGGTTCCCTGTATTTTCTGAACGATTGCTATCGCTGTTTCCTTTTGAGATGACTCCAGTTTTTCTTGCTGAAGCAACATCCCCACGGAGCTTAGTTCTTCAAAGGTAACCCCTTGGGCAAAACCATTATCGCCACCAGATATTCCGTACCTGTTCCATTCTTCTTCCTCTTCTTCAAAATCAGGTTGATTGCTAAAAACTTCATCCAGCTCTTCCTGCGGAATCTGAATACTCCTGTTTTCATTTTCGTCGTATTCAATGTCTAAATTATCGGGATTTACCTCTGGTTCCTCAATCTGGCGTTCATTGGCAGTGTTTGGCACTGAAAGGCGTTCTACGGGTTTGGGCTGTCCCATAATATCGGGCAGATCCGGATTGACTTTCTTTTGCGGAGGTTTTTGTTTTGACCTTTTCTTAATGATAATCTTATCCTGCAAAAGCAGGACAATGACGATCAGCAGGCATATTACTATTACAATTTCCATAACTATAAAATTGGTTTAAAACGTTCGTTGAAATAATCTGTAATATCGTCCCCGTACTCTCTAAAATGGTGTTCAAGAATGTTGTCGATATAAGAATAGAGTGTAGTCTTTTCTTCTCTTGTTAATTGTACTATACGTAACAACCTTTCGTGATATTCTGGACGAATGTAAACGACCTTTCCGTTTCGACCTGAAGGAAAACGATTGACCAGAAATGTCTCCTCATAATCCACCTTCTTTAGGGAGCTATTGCGGGCTTTTGGTTTTGTTTCCTTCTGTATTTTCTGTTGTTGAATAACTTCGGGTATAGTAACAGATTGATTACCACTCATGATATTCATGATTAATTCTTCATCAACATCGGGCTTATCAAAATCTTTTCTTCTCTTATCTGTTGACATACTTAACTATTTTAGAGATTAACAATTTTTAAAAATTCTTCAATAAATAAATCCAGTCTCGTTACTTTCATTAGTTGAGGTTCGGCAGGTAACAGACTTGACCGAAATACACTGTTCGGTGTATCGTCCGTCTCTTTTCTGAAACGTTTACTATCCATTATCCGAGAATTCATCACAGATAAATCGAGTTCGTTAATAACGCTTTGATAAGCCTCGTATATTCCTGTTTTCTCTCGACCATCTACCTGATTCCAAAACATCCACATTTTCTGATCTTCATTACTCTCCTCCGTTTCGGGCAAGCCAAGGAATGCTTTAGTAAAGCTCAGTGTACTTTCCATAACTAGACGGTCAGCACTAATTGGAGAAAAAATAAAATCCATTGTTCTTAAGGTCGTGAGCACACCTTTTGTATTAGCTGTTCCGGGAAGATCAAAAAAAGTTATATCAGGCTCTATTGCAGATTGATTTACGTATTCTAAAGCCTTTGACAAGGCATCCTCCGGTTTACAACTGATAATCGGATATGCTTTTTTATTGATACTTTGATACAACTTCATTGCAGCTCTTTTGTGGTAATCATTCTGCATAATAGTTTTCAAATCCCTTTCCCTCATATTGGCTAAGCTGTGTTGTGGGAAATCACAATCCATTACAAGGACATTAAAACCTAAACGATAATGCAATACACTTGAAAGTAATGCGGTCATAGTAGATTTTCCAACACCGCCTTTAGGCGTTGAAAAACTAATTTTTAAAGTTTTCTTTTTTGTTTCCATTATTTAAAGATTTATTGTTACACATTTTATTTGTTTGGCAGGTTTGAATATTGGTTTATTTAAATAGTACCTATTTCCTATATGCCTGTATTCCCCTTTTGGAAATTTTCTTGATTGTTATTTGCTTTTATTACCGCTTGGTGGGTAATCATTTTTAGCAACTGGAAAACCTTACAACTTGTAAATTGCTTTACCGCTTTTATGCTTTTACAGTTTTATGTTTTTAAAACCCTATGCTTTTATTCCAAAATTTCTGTACTAAAACCCAATTTATTTTTTATCCTCATTACATTTTTTATTACCTGCACTAAAACTATACGGCAAATAAAGCGATTGAATCGGCTCGTTATTGATGGGTGGTAGTCTTTGGCACCCAAAGGCAGTGTTTGGCTATGTGTCTGATTGTGATGCTCTCATAAGTAGTGTCTTACTTTGTATATAGAATTTTATTAACAGATTTATGCAAAGGCATCTTGAGGAACTGGACAAAAGCAGAACGGCATCAAGCCGTTTATCCCTGCTACATTTAATCCGTCCCGAAGGGCGGATTTTTGTGTTCACCAGAACACGGCAAGTTGTGTTTTGAGCATCTCGAAAAGATTTCCGATGCTCAAAACAACTTGCCCTGCCGGGGGCAGAAAACGTCCTCCGAAGTCGGCGTTTTGTATGAATTAAAAATGGATTAGTGATGAATGAAAACAGCAGAAAGCAGTTAAAAAAGGGCGGGCGTCCTCTAAAAAACGATCCCGCTAAAATCCGGTACACGATTTCCTTTAATGAGGAAGAGCATGCCCGTTTTCTTGACTTATTTGAAAAGTCCGGTATGCAGGTTAAGGCACATTTTATAACCTCTTGCATCTTCGATAAGACGATAAAATCTGTTAAAATAGACAAAGGAACAATTGATTTTTATATGCGATTGACTTCGTTTCACAGTCAATTTCGATCTATTGGCGTGAATTATAATCAGGTCGTAAAGCTATTGTATAAGAACTTTTCGGAGAAAAAGGCAGCAGCATATCTCTATAAATTGGAAAAACATACGGCTGAAATGACCGCCTTGTTTAAAGAAATTGTCCAGATAACGGAAGAATTTGATGTAAAATATCTGAAAAAATAACAGCAGAAATGATTGCGAAAATTGGTAGAAGCGCAAATTTATACGGAGCCTTGGCATATAATCAGCTCAAAGTGGAGAACGAAAATGGACAAATTTTGTTCGCCAATAAGATAATTGAAACTGCTAACGGACATTATTCCGTAGCACAATTAGCCCAATCTTTTGCTCCTTATCTCATCGCCAACCGCAATACCGAGAAACATACGTTGCATATTTCGCTCAATCCTGATCCCAAGGATAATGTAGATGATGATAAGTTTAGGGAAATGGCGGAAGAATATATGCGTGAAATGGGTTACGGCGAACAGCCTTTTGTGGTCTTCAAACATACCGATATTGACCGTAGTCATATCCATATCGTATCGGTCTGCGTGGACGAACAGGGCGTGAAAATTTCGGATAGTTTTGAGAAAATGCGGTCTATGAGTGTATGCCGTGAACTGGAAAGAAAACACGGTCTGATACCCGCAACGGACAAAGAACGTAATCACAATGATAAGGTTTTTCGTCCGGTGGATTATCGGGCAAGTGATATAAAAAGTCAGATTGCTTCGGTCATTCGCCACTTGCCGAACTATTATCAATACCAAACTTTGGGAGAATACAATGCTTTGCTTTCCCTGTTCAATATTACCACCGAGAAAGTGGAGGGAGAATTACACGGAAAGGCACAGCAGGGTTTATTGTACATTCCATTGAATGAGAAAGGCGAAAAAGCAGGACATCCGTTCAAGGCTTCGTTTTTCGGAAAGAACGCAGGGCTTCCGGCTTTGGAATTGCATTTTGCGAAATGCAAAACAACCCTGAAAGATACCGCAACCAAACAGACTTTAAAATCAGCCGTTACCATTGCCCTGCAATCAACGGTTGACGAATTGAGCTTTAAAAAACAGTTAGGCGAGCAAGGTATCAATGTAGTGATACGCAGAAACGATACCGGACGAATTTACGGTATGTCGTTCATTGACCACAACTCTAAAAGCGTTTGGAACGGTTCACGATTGGCAAAAGAACTTTCTGCCAATACCTTTAATGATTATTGGAACAATAATATCAAAGCGGAGATTAAAGAGCCAGTTGCACCCCTACCAAAATTGTCCAAACCAACTGATACGGAGGATTTACCTGCGGAAGAACCACATCATTTGTTCGACTTCTTAAATACTGAAAAACACGAAGACGGTTTGATAGAAGCCTTTGGAGGTTTGCTCATACCTGAAGCACAGGGGGAAGATTACGAGGAACAGGATTTTGCTAATAGGATGAAGAAAAAGAAAAGAAGACTATAGTAAGTCATCTTTTGGAATTAAAATCTGCTTTTAAAACGATTTGTTAAATTGTATTTTAGCATTTGCTTAAATAAACGAATTAACTATATTTGCACTATGGGTAATAATTCTTGTATACGTCAACAAGCAGACATTGAACAAATAAACCGCTGTAAAGACCGGGTTTTAGAGCTTAACGATTCGTTTGATTATTTATCGAATGGGCTTGAATTGGCAGGAAATACCGTAAGACTTAAAATTCTCTTCCTACTTTACGAAGAAAAACGACTTTGTGTTTGCGATATAAGCGACGTTCTTGGAATGACAATCTCGGCAGTTTCACAACATTTACGAAAACTTAAAGACCGTAATCTAGTAGAAACAGACAGGGAGGCCCAAACTATTTTTTATTCATTGACCAAGGAATATGAAAAATTGCTAAAACCGTTTTTTAAAATACTTGATGAAAACAAAGTCATAGAAGCAATATGAAAACAAACAACAAACTTATCGGCGCAGGACTTTTGACTGCAATTGCAGCTTCACTTTGTTGCGTTACACCAGTTTTGGCTCTCATTGCAGGAACAAGCGGACTTGCCTCCACTTTTTCTTGGCTTGAATCTTTCAGACCGTATTTTATCGGTTTGACAATTTTGGTTCTTGGTTTTGCTTGGTATCAAAAGTTAAAGCCTAAAAAGCAAATTGATTGCAATTGTGAAACAGCAGAAAAACCAAAATTCATTCAGTCGAAAACGTTTTTAGGAATTGTAACATCATTTGCAATAGTAATGCTTGCTTTTCCATATTATTCAAGTGTTTTCTACCCAAAGACAGAAAAGCAAATCATAATAGTGGACAAATCCAATATTGAAAAAGTAGAATTTACGATTAGCGGAATGACTTGTGCAAGTTGTGAAGAACACATAAATCACGAAGTGAATAAATTGATAGGGATTGTCAATCTAAAAGCTTCTTATGAAAATGGAAATACAATCGTAGAGTTTGACAACTCGAAAACAAATATTTCTGAAATTGAAAAAGCAATAAACTCAACAGGGTATTCTGTAACCGCGAAAAATTAAAATTAAAATGGAAATCAAATTGCAATCAATAATCACTTGCCCCAACTGCGGACACAAGAAAGAAGAAACAATGCCGACAGATGCTTGCCAATATTTTTACGAATGTGAAAAGTGCAAACATGTTCTTAAACCAAAGCAAGGCGACTGTTGTGTTTATTGTAGTTATGGAAATGTTCCTTGTCCACCTATTCAGCAAAACAAAAAATGTTGCTAACGGGTATAAAACAAAAGAAGGTCGATATAACTAAAGTATTTTTATTTTACTACCTATAAATATTACTATATAAAAGGGGTATAGAAGCTATACCTCTTATGACCCAGCCGAACCCTGCCACTCACCGCCATCCACTACCACTTTTCCAAAGCCAATCTTTATAGTCTTTAAATTCACGCCCGAACATTAAAATTAAAAATAATGCAAGGAGAAGACGATTTAAGAGGTTTAGCCAAAATAATGGCTTTTATGAGAGCAGTTAGTATTCTATTAGTACTGATGCATCTTTATTGGTTTTGTTATGGTTTCTTTATGGAACGTGGCTGGACACTAGAAGTAATCAATAAAATATTAGGGAATTTTGACCGAACAGCCGGTTTGTTTTCGCATACTTTATATACCAAAGTATTTGCAATCGTGTTATTGGCTTTAAGCTGTTTGGGAACCAAAGGCGTGAAGAACGAGAAGATAACCTGGTCAAAGATTTACGTGGCTTTGGGAATTGGTTTTTTGCTGTTCTTTCTGAATACACCACTGTTAAAGTTGTCGCCCATCATTGGCACATTCTTTTATATACTGACTATCGGACTAGGTTATATTGCTTTGCTGATGGCTGGGGTTTGGATAAGCAGGTTATTGAAAAACAACCTGATGGATGATGTTTTCAATATGGAGAACGAAAGTTTTATGCAGGAAACCAAATTGATGGAAAATGAATATTCCGTAAACCTGCCTACTAAATTTTGGTACAATAAAAAGGAACACAAGGGCTGGATCAATATCGTAAATCCTTTCAGAGCAACGATTGTTTTGGGGACTCCGGGTTCTGGTAAATCGGATGCCGTCGTTAACAATTATATCAAGCAACAAATTGAAAAAGGTTTTTCGATGTATATCTACGATTTCAAGTTTGACGACCTTTCTACTATTGCTTATAATCATTTATTGAAACATCAGGATAAGTACGAAATAAAACCAAAGTTCTACGTCATCAACTTTGACGATCCACGCAAGAGCCATCGTTGCAATCCGCTCAATCCAGATTTTATGACTGACATATCCGATGCTTACGAAGCCGCTTACACGATTATGTTGAACCTCAACAGAAGCTGGATACAAAAACAAGGAGATTTCTTTGTCGAATCTCCAATTATTCTTTTAGCGGCTATCATCTGGTTTTTAAAAATTTACGAGAATGGTAAGTATTGCACCTTTCCACACGCCATTGAATTGCTGAATAAAAAGTATTCGGATGTATTTACCATTTTAACTTCGTATCCTGATTTGGAAAACTATCTTTCACCATTTATGGATGCTTGGCAAGGCGGAGCACAAGACCAGTTGCAGGGACAAATTGCATCGGCTAAAATCCCTTTGTCACGAATGATATCACCGCAGTTGTATTGGGTAATGACAGGCGATGATTTTTCATTGGACATCAACAACCCCAAAGAACCTAAGATACTTTGTGTAGGTAATAACCCCGACAGACAAAATATTTACTCCGCAGCTTTAGGACTCTACAATTCGAGAATTGTCAAACTCATTAATAAGAAAGGGCAGTTAAAGAGTTCGGTTATCATAGACGAATTGCCGACGATATATTTCAGGGGCTTGGACAACCTGATAGCCACTGCCCGTAGTAATAAGGTTGCTGTGTGTTTGGGCTTTCAGGATTTTTCGCAATTAACCCGAGATTATGGCGATAAGGAAAGCAAAGTAATTCAAAATACGGTAGGTAATATTTTCAGCGGTCAGGTGGTTGGCGAAACAGCAAAAAGCCTTTCGGAACGCTTCGGAAAAGTATTGCAGAAACGCCAGAGCATGACCATCAACCGTAACGATAAATCGACCTCTATATCCACACAATTAGACAGCCTTATCCCTGCTTCCAAAATTTCAACGCTTACACAGGGTCTGTTTGTCGGCTCTGTATCTGACAACTTCGATGAGCGCATCGAACAAAAGATATTTCACGCTGAAATTGTTGTAGATAATGAAAAGGTAGCTGCCGAAACCAAAGCGTATCAGAAGATACCGAACATCTTATCTTTTATTGATGAAAATGGAATGGATAATATGAAACGGGATATTGAGCGTAATTACCGTCAGATAAAATCAGACATTGTTCATATTATAAACAGGGAAACGGAGCGGATTAACAATGATCCTGAATTACAGCATTTGCATGAAAAAAAAGAATAGTTTCTTTTATATCCTACACGCTAAAATTTAAATTGAAGTATATTCTATTAATTCATCGCGAACAGCAGATGATACTAATTTCAATATGGTACAGTAATAAATGCCTGAACTAAAGCAAAAATAATTCGAATTATACCATTATCTTTGTAACGTATTTTGATTTTTGTATGTTAAAAAGGATTAACATTTTAATGATTATATGCGTATTTGGGTTATTCTTAATCCCAGCGCAGTCATATGCCTGTAATTCTCATTCCAAAGAAATTGTCACCAGGAATAAATCATATTGTAGTGACAAAAAGCAAGATCATTCAGAAGATCATTGCGAGAAAGACTGCTGTAAATCTAAAGACGCCACAAGCAATGAATGTTCCGGAAATTGTGGGCCTACGTCGTGCCACAGCTCTCCTAATAGTTTTTCTGCAACACCCCAGATTTCTAAATATGTTCAAAATACTTTAATTTTTGAAAGTAAGAAATCTTATCCTCTATACCAGCAACGCGCTTATTCTTCAAGGGAATCTTCCATTTGGCAACCGCCTAAAATAGCTTAAATTAATACTGTATAGCCATAGATGTGCAAAGTCGGTTGATTTACCGCCTATTCACAATACACGTTTTATAAAGCCAGGTCTGGCTTTTATAGAATCCTTATTAATACTTTTTAAGTTTCCAAATGAAATCAATATCAAAAATTTTGATGGCAATCGCCATATTACTATCAACTGAAAACATATTTGCACAAAACAAAATTTCGGGTACGATCAAAGCCAAAGACATAAATCATAGCTTAGCAGGAGTATCGATTTATATTGCCGACCTTAAAACAGGAACATCAACCAACACAGACGGTAATTATGAAATCAGAAATCTCAAACGGGGAATTTATCTTTTAGAAGTAAGCATTATAGGATATCAGTCGATAATCGAAAAAATAACCATTGAAAAAGATACGGTTATGGACTTTCTGTTAAGCCCAGCTGTTACAGAGCTGAACGAATTGATTATTACAGGTGTAGCCCGCTCAACAGAGCTAAAGCTAAGCCCTGTTATTGTTAAAGCGGTGGACGGTCATACCTTGAAACAGAATACTGCCACCAATTTGATAGACGGCTTGCGGAACATACCCGGCGTAAACCAGATAACTACCGGTGCAGGAATTTCAAAGCCGACCATTCGGGGTTTGGGATTTAACAGAGTAATCACATTGAACAATGGTATTCGGCAAGAAGGACAGCAATGGGGCGATGAACACGGTATCGAGATAGACGAGAATGCGGTGGACAGGGTGGAAGTTGTCAAAGGTCCCGGAAGCCTGATGTACGGTTCGGACGGTATTGCGGGAGTACTTAATTTCCTTGCTCCGAAAGCTTTGCCGTTGGGACAGGTAAAAACACAGGTTTCTACCAATTACCAAAGTAATAACAACCTCATAGGCTACTCCGTTTCCAATGCGGGGAATAAAGACGGCTTCCAATGGCTCGGCAGGTTCAGCAACAAATTTGCGGGCAATTATCAGAACGCCTATGACGGTAAAGTGTTTAATTCGGGCTTTAAGGAACTCAACGGCAGCTTGTTTTTGGGAATAAACAAAAGCTGGGGACACTCGCACCTGACCGTAAGCTCTTATAACAACACCCTTAACCTTGTAGAGGGAGAAAGAGATGAATTAGGAAGATTTATCTACGAAAATGCCAATGGTGATGAAATGGTTGCAACGGACGAAGATTTGAAAGGGTATAAAACAGGTTTTCCGCATCAGAAGATAAATCATATTGGAGTAGCTTCAAACAGTTATTTCATATTGGATAAAGGAACACTTAATGCCGACTTCGGTTTTCAAAATAACAAGCGAAGAGAGCACGAAGACCCTTCCGCTCCCGACCAACCGGCTTTGTTCTTTGACTTGAACACGCTGAATTATAATGTGCGATATAATTTTGAAAAGTCAAACGATTGGGAAACTTCGGTCGGTATCGGTGGTATGTGGCAGTCCAATACCAACAAAGGGGAGGAATTTATGATACCTGCCTATTATCTGTTTGATGCAGGTGGATTTGTTTTCACACAGAAAACTTTTTTTGACAGGCTCACTTTAGCCGGAGGCATCAGGTTCGACAACAGGTATATGAACTCCCAAGAACTTTACCTCGATGAAGACGACAATCCTGTTTCCGGTACAAATTCCGATGCGAGCTTGAAATTTACTGCCTTTGATAAGAACTACAATGGCATTTCGGGGAGTTTGGGATTATCGTACAAAGCGGATAAAAATTCCACATTCAAATTCAACGTATCAAGAGGTTTCAGAGCACCGAACAGCACAGAGCTTTCTGCCAACGGAAGACACGAGGGAACATTTCGGTATATCATCGGAAGACCTGATTTAAAATCAGAAATCAGCCATCAGGTGGATGTTGCATATTTCCTTAATTCCAAACATATCACGTTAGAGTTTACCCCATTTGTAAACTTCATTCAAAACTATATCTATTTGGAAAAAATGGCGGCGAATGATGGTTCAGAGATATTTCCTGACCCCACAGACCCGGCTCCTGGGTTTCATTATACTTCAGGAAATGCCACCTTGCTTGGCGGCGAAATTTATCTGGATATACATCCCCATCCGATGGATTGGCTGCATTTGGAAAACTCATTTTCTTATGTTCAGGCTACCCAAAGCAACCAGCCCGAAAGCTCAAAGTATTTGCCGTTTATTCCTGCCCCACGATACAGGGGAGAAATCAAAGCTGAATTAAAGGAGGTTAATCATACGTTTTCTAACGCCTATATCAAATTCGGTCTTGACCGTTTCTTTAAGCAGGATAAATTTTTCAGTGCTTACGGAACGGAAACCGCAACACCAGCTTACACGCTTTTAAGTGCAGGAATTGGGACAAATATAAAGGCATTCAACCGAAGCGACTTTATGTCTTTGTACATCAGTGGCGAAAACCTTGCTGATATAGCTTATCAGAACCATTTAAGTAGGTTGAAGTATGCTTCTGAAAACCCCGTAACCGGGCGTATGGGTGTATTCAATATGGGACGAAATATCAGTGTTAAATTAATAATGAATTTCTGATTCGATATTATTGAGTGAAAGATTTAAAAGAACGCTAGCAGGAAATGTAACTGACACTATAATGCTCATGGAATAAAAATAAATGGCGGATAAGAGAAACTTATCTGCCATTTATTTCAAAAAAAACGAACCGGTTTGAAAAATACCATTATCTTTGCAATAGTTTTTTTGTTTTTTACATGTTAAAAAGGATAAACATATTAATGATTATATGCTTATTGGGCTTTTTTATAATCCCAATGCAATCCTATGCGTGTAAATCGCATTCCAAAGAAATTGTTATCAAGGAGAAGTCATGTTGCAGTGCCAACAAGCAGCATCATTCAGAAGATCAATGTGAGAAAGACTGCTGTAAGTCTAAGGATGACACGAGCAATGAATGCTCTGGAAATTGTGGACCTACGTCCTGCCACAGCTCTTCTAATAGTTTTTCTGCAACACCCCCATTTTTTAGGAACGCTCAAAATCCTGTTTTTTCTAAAAGTAAAAAATCATACCCTTTATACAAAGAACCCTTTTATTCTACAGGGGAATCTTCCATTTGGCAACCGCCTAAAATAAGTTAAATTAGTACTGTATAGCCATAGGTGTGCGAAATCGGTTGATTTTGCACCTATCCGCAATACATGTTTTATTAAAAGCCAGATCTGGCTTTTGATTATTTACCATTTTTAATACTTAATAAGGTTCCAAATGAAATCAATATCAAAAATATTGATGGTAATCACCGTATTACTATCCGCAGCAAACAGCTTTGCGCAAAACCAGAACGAGCAACATCACAACCATGGTGGAACAGCTCAAGCAAAGAATATTCCATCACAAAATTTATCACAATTACATGCCGTATTTGACAAGTATTTTTCCATAAAAGATGCTTTGGTAAACGCAGATGTAAATATAGCATCTTCAAATGCTACTGAATTAGCCACAGTTATTAAAACAGTGGATATGGGTGAACTTTCTCCCAAAGAGCATACCGTATGGATGAAGGTCATGAAGGAACTGTCTTTAAACACAGAAAACATCTCGAAATCGAAAGACGTCGTAAAGCAACGGAGGGCATTTGCCCTACTTTCTAAGAATGTCTATGAATTGGCAAACGCATCAAAGCAAAAAACAACTATGTACTACCAAAACTGCCCGATGTACAACGATGGCAAAGGTGCAACTTGGTTAAGTAAAAGTACGGATATCAAAAACCCGTATTACGGTTCAAAAATGCTGACCTGCGGTAGTACTATTGAAAAATTAAATTAGTCAGCCATTATGAGATGTCTATTGATTGGGATCGTTACTTCTATTGTAGTCATATTTAGTTCATGCAACAATAACCCTACACTAAAGGTGCAAGACAATACATATACTTCAAAAAGCTCAAATACAAATACCCGTGACCACAATGCCTTTGAAATGGGCGATGTAGTTCCGTCGGAAGAGGTATGCATGGTCAACAATGAATACATGGGCAAAAAACAATTTGAGGTAAATTTTGAAGGAAAAATATATTACGGATGTTGCCAGATGTGTAAAGAACGTATTCCAAAAGATCCTTCTACACGCGTTGCCATAGATCCATTTTCCAAAAAGCAGATAGATAAAGCGACTGCTATAATAGCAATTACGGGCAACAACGGGGAAGTATCATATTTTGAAAATAATACTACATATACAAATTACATAAATCAATTTTAATTATTAAAAACAGAAATCATGACAATGAAACATTTATTTGTAGGCTTACTAGCCTCATCCGTATTGACCTTGGCAGCATGCAATGGCGCTTCTGAAAAAAAATCAGAAAGCGACGTCCATACTGAAACAACGGTATCCAACGAAAGCAACGCTGCAAGCGACCAGGGAACTTTTTCGGAACTTTTTTCCCATTACCAGCACCTGACTTTTGCTTTGTCTTCCGATAATGATAAAGAAGCCGCAAATGCAGCTAAAGGCATGCTGGAAGCACTCCCCAAGATTAATACCGAGGGCTTTAGTGCAGAACAGAAAAGCACCTTCGATGACATCGCTGCTGATATTCAGGAACATTCGGAGCACATAGGTGATAACATAGGCAATATCGCTCATCAAAGAGAACATTTAGTGATCTTGAGCAAGGATTTTTATGATATAACAAAAGAATTCGGCACCGAAAAGCCCATGTACAAGATTTTTTGCTCGATGTACGATGACAACAAAGGAGCATATTGGTTAAGCGATAGCAAAGAGGTCAAAAACCCTTACTATGGTGAAGATATGCTAACATGTGGTGAAGTTCAGGAAGAACTGAAGTAAAAACGCTGATTAAGATTTGAAATTCAAATATCAGGTACCGGTCGATTTCTGTAGGCTGGTATCTGATATTAAAATGTAAACAATGTATATGTTATGCTTAAAAAAATTATCAAATATTTTTTGGAGAACCGAGTAATAACACTGTTATTACTTGTGGTTGTCCTTATATGGGGGCTGATTACAGCGCCCTTTAATTGGCATCAAAATGCGTTGCCGAGCGATCCTGTGCCGGTCGATGCGATTCCGAACATTGGGGAGAACCAGCAAATTGTTGCGACCGAATGGATGGGGAGGTCTCCCAAAGATATACAGGAGCAGATTACCTATCCACTCACGACCTCCTTACTGGGCATCCCCGGCGTAAAAACAATCCGGAGCAGTTCGATGTTCGGCATGTCCTTCCTCTATGTCATTTTTGAAGAGGATGTTGAGTTTTATTGGAGCCGTTCCCGTATTCTGGAAAAACTGAATTCATTGCCTGCCGGCACATTACCATCCGATGTAACGCCCACGCTCGGGCCGGATGCCACTGCTTTGGGGCAGGTCTTTTGGTATACACTGGAGGGACGCAATCCCGAAACCGGAAAACCTACAGGAGGCTGGGACCCCGATGAGCTGCGCACGATTCAGGATTTCTATGCCAAATATAATTTGGCAGCATCGGAAGGGGTTTCCGAAGTGGCTTCCATCGGAGGTTTCGTAAAAGAATACCAAGTCGATATCAATCCAGATGCGATGCGCGCATACAATGTATCCGTAATGGATATCATGTCGGCTATCCAAAACAGCAACCTGGATATCGGTGCAGAGACGATCGAAATAAACAAAGCGGAATATCTGGTGCGTGGATTGGGCTACCTTAAAAGTGTCCAGGATCTTGAAGATGCCGTAGTGGCTGTGCGCAATAATGTTCCCGTAAAGATAAAAGACGTTGGGTTTGTCAATTTGGGACCCTCCACACGACGCGGTGGATTGGATAAGGAAGGCGTGGAAGCAGTTGGCGGTGTAGTAGTTGCCCGGCATGGAACCAACCCCATGGAAGTCATCAATAATGTCAAGGCGAAGATCAAAGAAATGGAGGCAGGTTTCCCTCAAAAAACATTAGAGGATGGGACTATTTCAAAAGTCACCGTCGTTCCGTTTTATGACCGCTCGGGTTTAATCCAGGAAACCATCGGGACGCTGGAAAATGCTTTAGCACACGAAATCCTGATCTGTATTATCGTTGTGATCGTGCTGGTGATCAACCTGCGAGCATCGATTCTTATATCCAGTATCTTGCCCATTGGCGTACTGGCGACCTTCATAATCATGAAACAAATGGGGGTCGAGGCGAATATCGTTGCCCTTTCGGGAATCGCCATTGCCATTGGGGTCATGGTGGATGTGGGGATTGTCTTTATCGAAAGCATACTACGCCATATGGATGAAGAAAAAGCCAAGGGTGTTGAGAGTCGGGGGAAAGCCTTTGTAAACTTGATTTCCACCGCTGTTGCGGAAGTGTCGGGTGCTTTGTCAACGGCGATGCTCACCACGATCATCAGCTTTTTACCTGTTTTTATGATGGAAGCACAAGAAGGTAAGTTGTTCGGTCCCTTGGCATACACCAAAACCTTTGCTTTGGTTTCAGCCTTTGTGTTAGGCATTATTATCTTGCCAACACTGGCTTATTATATATTTTCAATCCGTATCAATGGGAGTAAAGTTCGCCGGATAGCCAACTACGTTTTGGTAGTTGCCGGTATCGCTCTTTGGATCTATACAGGTGTTTTTGTCGCGTTCGCATTGACTTTGATCGGAGTCAACAACCTGTTTACACCAAGATGGAAAGGAGAAAAAATTGCCAACTACGTTAATGTAGCTATCACACTTTTTGTAGCGATGTATTACCTGACGGTTGAGTGGCTGCCACTCGGCACGCAGGCAAGCACCACACTTAACTTTGTGTTCGTATTCTTTGCCATTGGTTCCATCCTGGGAATGTTATGGGCATTGGTGATCTATTATGAACAGATTCTTCGATGGTCACTTTCCAACCGGTGGAAATTCATGGCCATCCCTATCATTACTTTATTATTCGGAATGTTAGCATGGATGGGCGTAGAGAAGAGTTTTGGTTTTGTTGCAAATGGCTTCGAAAAGACAGGTTGGAAATCATTTCGGGAGACTGCCTTCTGGCAAAAATCCACCGAAACATTTCCCGGTATCGGGGAGGAATTTATGCCAAGCCTCAATGAAGGTTCTTTCCTTTTGATGCCCACCAGTATGCCGCATACTGGGATTGAACAAAACCTGCAATTGATCAGAACACTTGATAAACGTATTCAAAACATACCGGAAGTCGAACTTATCGTAGGAAAATGGGGCCGTGTGAATTCTGCACTTGATCCGGCTCCTACACAGATGTTTGAAAATACGATCAATTATATCCCGGAATTTTATCTGGATGAAGACGGGCATCGTGAAAGGTTCAAGGTAAACAGTTCCGGAGAATTCGTGTTGAAAGGTGACAAGACCTATGCTGTTTCCGATGGTTTCCGTTCCATACCACGGGACAGTCTGATTGAAGATAAAAGCGGAAAATTTTTCCGCAGATGGCGTCCTGAAATTAAAAAGGCCGACGATATATGGCAAGAGATCGTCAATGTTTCCCATCTGCCCGGATTGACTTCCGCTCCTAAGTTGCAACCGATAGAAGCGAGAATGGTAATGCTTTCTACGGGAATGAGGGCTCCGATGGGGCTAAAGGTTTCGGGTCCGGATCTGGAGTCGATTGAAATCGGTGGCAAGGCCTTGGAAGCAGCCTTAAAGGATGTTCCATCTGTTATGCCATCGACCGTTTTCTACGACAGGGCTGTTGGCGCACCCTATATCGAAATCCATCTGAACCGGGATAGAATGGCCAGATACGGTATTACCGTTGCCGAGCTTCAGGAAGTAATCAGTGCGGCAGTCGGCGGTATGACGTTGACCACTACAGTCGAAGGCCGGGAACGGTTTCCCGTTCGCCTGCGCTACCCACGAGAATTACGGGATGACCCGGATGCGTTGCGAAAAATAATCATTCCGACAGCTACAGGAGCTCAGATTCCATTGGGGGATGTGGTGGATGTTGAATATGCCAAGGGCGCTCAGATGATCCAAAGTGAAAATACCTTTTTGTTGGGTTATGTAATCTTTGATAAAAAAAGTGGCATAGCGGAAGTCGACGTAGTATACGAAGCGGATCAACTCCTAAAGGAAAAAATAGCGTCTGGAGAACTGGATTTACCCAACGGGGTGACGTATAAGTTTGCCGGAAATTATGAACAGCAAGAACGTGCCGCAAAAAGGCTAATGCTTATTATACCACTGAGTTTGTTAGCCATTTTAGTAATTCTCTACTTTCAGTTCCGAACGGTTACAGCATCGTTAATTCATTTTTCCGGTGTTTTTGTAGCTCTTGCAGGAGGTTTTATTTTGTTGTGGCTTTACGGACAGCCTTGGTTTATGGATTTCTCTGTCGGAGGGACAAATATGAGGGATCTGTTCCAGATGCACAGCATCAATCTCAGCATTGCCGTTTGGGTAGGATTTATCGCCCTGTTCGGACTGGCGACGAGTGATGGTGTATTAATGGGAACATACATCCACGATACATTTGAAGCACGGAACCCCAGAACAAAAGATGAAATACGGGAAGCAGTCATATACGCAGGCTTAAAGCGTGTCAGACCGGCAGCGATGACCACTGCTACAGCACTGATCGCCTTACTGCCTGTCCTGACCTCTACCGGTAAAGGTGCGGAAATCATGGTACCAATGGCCATCCCGACTTTCGGCGGCATGCTGATCCAATCCATGACCATGTTTGTGGTTCCAGTATTCCAGTGCTGGTGGAGGGAATCTGCCACTAAAAAAGAAAATAGAAAAAATAATAAAAATATAGCGAATGAAAACGAATAAGATAAATCGGTATATAACCGTGGCTGTATTAACAAGCTTAAGCATTTTTTCGCAAGCTTTAGCCCAAGACTACCCCACCGATTCGCTGTCCTATTATATACAAGTCGCAATCGAAAATAATCCGGGTGTAAAATCACAAAAGTATGCGCATGAGGCATACCTTGAAAAAATTCCGCAAGCCGGAGCATACCAAGACCCCGAATTGTCCATGGAAGCATATACGATGCCTATGGAAATTATAGGAGGGCGTTCTATTGGAAATGTGAGCTTGATGCAAATGTTTCCATGGTTCGGCACGAGAAAAGCAGCTCGCACAGAGGCTACACATATGGCCAATATGCAAGATCAACAGTATCGGGAAGCCATAAATAATCTGATCCTTCAGGTCAGCACACAGTGGTACACGATGCAAAAATTGAACGAGCAACTCAAGAATAATCAGGAAAACCAAGTGTTTCTAAAACAATTGGAACAATTGGCAATACGGAAATTCTCTGCGCCCTCAAGCACCTCACAATCAAGTGTAGCACCCGTCGTAAGCAGTAATACGCCTTCCTCACCAACCAGATCTAGTGCTTCATCGGGTATGGGAGGGATGAGTATGGGAGGAGGCAATTCAGCTCCTGCTACTAATCAGAATATGAGTATGCCGTCCGGTGGTGGCATGGGAGCAATGGAAGGTGGCTCCGGATCGGGTATGTCAGAGGTGCTTCGTATCCAATTGGAAATTGTCGAAATTGAAAATAACATTGAAAGTTTACATGCTCAGATTAAAGCCGAAAAAGCAAAATTCAATGCATTGTTGAATCGGGAAGCAACTGAAAAGGTCATGCTGGGACAAGAGATCCACAAGCTGAATTTTTTATATAGCGAGGAAGAGGCACTAAGGGTTATTGAGGCAAACAACCCCATGCTTGAAATGATTGCCGAAGAAGGCTTGGCATTTAAGGCAAAAGCGGAAATGGATCGGAAAATGAGTTATCCCATGATTGGTATCGGTGTGGAATACATGGTTGTGGGAAGGACGAATAATTCAATGCTGGCCATGGACGGGATGAACGGTAAGGATATGGTCATGCCTATGGTTTCAGTGAGCCTGCCACTCTTCCGTAAAAAATACAATGCCCAGCAAAACGAAAGCAGGCTATGGCGAAAATCAAGCGAAGAGAACTTTAAAAACACCTTCAACACTTTGAAAAGCGAGTTTTACAGTCTCAAAAGCCAACTGGATGATGCTCAGCGTGCCATCGAGCTGTACGAAAAACAAACTACGCTCGCCCAAACGACATATAACCTGATCGTAAAAGAGTTCGTTACAGGCAAAAGTGACTTGACCAACGTTATTCAGGTGCAGCGGCAATTATTGGATTATCAGCTTAGGAAAGCTGAGGCCCTTGCCAACTATAATACGATGGTTGTGTCAATAAAAAAATTATTAGCAGACCATAAATAATGCAATTATTTTGAAATTCTTAGCAATGAATAAACTGAAAAATATTTTTAGAAATAAGGCGGTAACTTACGGGGTTATATTATTGTCCGGACTACTGCTTGGCTGGGCGATATTTGGCGGGAATTCGTCCCATGATCACAGCCATGACCTTGAAATGGAAGTGACCGAGGACGGGGAAACAGTATGGACTTGCTCCATGCACCCCCAGATCAGAATGGATAAACCGGGGAAATGCCCGATATGTGCAATGGATCTAATTCCCTTGAAATCATCCGGGGGAGGTGATGATGTAATTGACGATGACGCCATCCAGATGTCAGAAGAAGCCATAGCATTGGCGAATATCCAGACTTCGATTGTCGGCCACCAAGACGCTGTTAAAGATGTCCAACTGTATGGGACTATTCAGGTGGACGAACGTTTACAACAATCCCAAACATCGCATGTCAATGGCCGTATTGAAAATCTTTACGTAACCTTTACTGGCGAGTCGGTAAGAGAAGGACAACTGATAGCCAAAATCTATTCGCCTGATTTATTGACGGCGCAGCAAGAATTGCTCGAAGCTGCAAAATTGCAGGATATGCAGCCCCTCCTATTGGATGCCGCGAAAGAGAAGCTGAGTTTATGGAAGGTGTCAGAGGATCAGATAAGCAAAATATTGACATCCAACGAAGTTTCACCCTACGTCAATATATATGCGAATACAAGTGGTGTTGTCATAGCAAAAAATGTAAACCCGGGCGATTATATCGGCCAAGGGAGCGTCTTGTACACCATTTCAAACCTTTCCAAGTTATGGGCGGTTTTTGATGCGTATGAAACAGATCTGCCATTTCTAAAGGTGGGAGATCAGCTGGAATATACATTACGGAGTTTGCCCGGAAAAGTCTATAATGGGCGGATTGCCTTTATTAACCCTATCCTTGATGCCAATTCAAGAACGGCAAAAATCAGGGTCGAAGCCGATAACCGGGATCGCAATCTCAAACCTGAAATGTATGCAACAGCAAGGATCACTGCTCCTTTAAAGGGCTACAACGATGAGTTGGTCATTCCCAAGTCGGCGGTTTTATGGACAGGGAAGCGCTCCATAGTTTACGTAAAACAGCCAAATACATCCACGCCTGCTTTTAAACTTCGGGAGATCGTCTTGGGCCCCTCATTGGGCGACCAATATGTTGTTATGTCGGGGCTGGAAAATGGCGAGGAAATCGTGACCAAGGGAGCTTTCACCGTTGATGCAAGTGCCCAGCTGGAAGGTAAAATCAGTATGATGAATAACGATGGCGCAGCATCGGCTGCCGGACATCAGCATGGCGATGCTCAAACCAATGTCAATAAGACCCATGATATGTTGAAAGTATCAGGAAATTGTGAAATGTGCAAAAGCCGGATTGAGAAAGCGGCCAAAAGTGTCAAGGGGGTGATTTCCGCAAACTGGGATGTTAATGCCAAAGTTATCCATTTGGATTTCGATTCAAAAGTAACCTCAAAAAGTGCCATAAGCAAAGCTATTGCTAATGTTGGTCACGATACAGAGCTGGACAAGGCTCCCAAGGCGGTTTATGACGACTTACCGAGTTGCTGTCTCTATGACCGGGGATAATGGTACTTGATTAATATTAGATCATGAAAAAAAACGGAAAACGAACGAAAGCATACAAAGTAATTTTAACAGTTCTGTTAAGTGTGTTTGTGTTAATGCAATTTATAACCCCCCAAAGGAACCTATCCCCGGTTCCTGCGGGCCAGGTTTTTGTTGATTCATTTAAGGTCGATGCAAAAGTTAATGCAATCCTGTCGGTATCATGCTATGACTGCCATAGCAATAATACCCAATACCCTTGGTACACTAATGTTCAGCCTTTGGGTTGGTTCATGGCAGATCATATAACCGAAGGAAAAGAGAAATTGAACTTTGATGATTTGCCAAATTACAGCCCGAGAAGGATAAACTCAAAGTTTAGCCAGATTATTGAGCAAATCGAGAAAGGTAAAATGCCGTTGAGTTCATATACGTGGATGCATGGGGGTGCTCGTCTAAGCATGGAAGATAAGAAGCTGTTAGTTGAATACTTTAACTCGTTGATGGATAATGAATAAGTTTAGAGTGTTAATAGTACAGACGGTTCCTTCGGAAATAGACTCAAAACGTAAATTTTAATAACAGGAAAAGTGGAAAACCAATCTAATATCTTAAAATACAAACATCTCGGAATCTACACTCAAAACGAGAATGTAGTATATATGCATGAAAACTGCCACGTTTGTGCTTCAGAAGGCTTTGAGGCACTTACCCGAATTAGAATATCCACTGCAACGGACTCAATCGTAGCAAGTCTTAATGTAATTTCATCCAATCTTCTATTGACTGATGAAATTGGGTTATCGGACGCCGCAGCAAAAAAACTGAATGTTTCCCCAAATGAAACTTTGTATGTTTCACATTTGGAACCTATTAAATCTTTAAGCCACGTACGGGCAAAAATCTACAATCAGAAACTGGATTACTTGGCGTACAATGAAATCATTACGGATATAGTTCAGGGCAATTATTCCAATATCGACCTCACAGCATTTATCACCGCCTGTGCCGGAAATAGAATGGATCTTGATGAAATCACCTATCTTACAAAAGCCATGATTGCTTCTGGTATGCAATTGCACTGGAACAAGGAGATTGTTGTTGATAAGCATTGCATCGGAGGGTTACCAGGCAATAGAACAACACCGTTGGTAGTTGCCATTGTTACTGCCTTTGGCCTTACAATGCCCAAAACGTCTTCCCGTGCCATTACCTCGCCTGCCGGTACTGCAGATACCATGGAAGTATTTACCAATGTAACGCTTTCCCCTGAAAAAATAAAAGAAGTGGTTCATAAGGAAGGGGGGTGTATCGTTTGGGGTGGAACAGCCCAGTTAAGCCCGGCAGATGATCTGCTGATAAAAATCGAAAAAGCCCTCGATATAGATAGCGAGGGACAGCTAATTGCTTCGGTACTCTCAAAAAAAGCAGCGGCGGGTTCCACGCACGTTGTTATAGATATTCCTGTAGGTGAAACTGCAAAAATGAGAAGTACAAAAATGGCGCAGGAATTACAGGATCATATGGAAGCAATAGGCAAAGAAGTGGGATTGAATGTAAAAGTAATAATTACAGACGGTTCCCAACCTGTGGGGAGGGGAATTGGCCCAGCGCTTGAAGCCATTGATATCTTGAAAGTGCTGAAAAATGAAGCCGATGCCCCTAAAGACTTGACAGAAAGATCATTGCTTTTAGCTGGAGAACTATTGGAGCTTTCGGGAAAAGTCGATTCGGGAACCGGATACCAAACAGCGAAGCAAGTGTTAGAATCGGGTAAAGCTTATAAAAAATTTATTTCCATCTGCAAAGCCCAAGGTCGCTTCTCACAACCTGTTTTAGCACACTATAAAAATGAAGTTAGAGCCGAAAAGCCGGGAGTTCTGCAAGTAATTGATAACAGAAAAATTGCAAAACTCGCCAAACTTTCGGGTGCACCTCAATCTAAATCCGCAGGGATTCATTTAAATGTCCGTCTGGGAGAAAATATTGAAAAGGGCCAGCTACTATATACTATTTATGCAGAATCCAAAGGCGAGCTTAATTATGCTTTGGAATATAAAAACCATCACGACAATATTATAACCTTAATTTAAAGAACATACTATGAACACGATATTATTTAGTCTTCCGGGAAATGAAGAACTCACAGCGCTTTTGGCAAAAAAAATGAATGCGGAAATTGGCAATGTGACGTTTCGCAAATTTCCAGACGGAGAAACCTATACCCGTATCTTATCTGATGTTAAAGACAAACGTGTGGTACTAATCTGTACTTTACATGAACCTGATGAAAAATTGTTGCCACTTTACTTTTTAAGCCATACGGCAAAGTCGCTAGGTGCGAAATGTACCTGTTTGGTAGTTCCATACCTCGCATATATGCGACAGGACAAAGTTTTTAATGAGGGTGAAGGAGTAACCTCTGGTTTTTTTGGAAAATTAGTTTCTGGTTTTGCCGATAGCATTATCACAGTTGATCCCCACTTGCATCGAATAAGTTCTTTGGAAGAAGTTTATGACATTCCAAATAAAGTCGTCCGTGCAGCAGATGCTATTTCAGAATGGATAATTGAAAACATCGAAAACCCTGTCCTTATAGGTCCAGATTCTGAAAGCGAGCAATGGGTTTCAGAAGTTGCGAAGAATGCGGGAGCACCATTTACGGTACTGCAAAAGGTGCGTCATGGAGACCGTGAAGTGGAGGTTTCTGTCCCCGAGGTGGGTAGATACAAAGATCATACCCCTGTTTTAGTGGATGACATAATCTCAACTGCACGCACAATGATTGAAACTGTGGAACATTTGAAAATTGCTGGAATGAAACCACCGATATGTATAGGCATACACGCTGTTTTTTCGGGTAATGCCTATCAGGAATTAATGGATACCGGAGTGAACAACATAGTAACCTGTAACACCATTCCACACCCTTCAAATGCTATTGATTTGAGTAATGTATTGGCAAAAGAGGTAAAACAAATAATGGACCAGATATGATTAAGTAGAACTTCAGAAAAAAACATTTTAAAGAAAGTAAATCAGTAAAAGTTATAACAAAAGCAAGAAAAAATGTAATAGCTCACTGTAAATGATTCAATATCTTTATATTAATAAACAGAAAAGAGAAATTCTAACTCTAAACTAAAAATCATGAAACACCTATGGATGATTATTGGATGTATCCTTCCACTATTATTGATTTTTTTAGCTCCCGCATTAGGGCTGAGCTCACAAGTTTCAATGTTTATTTTCATTGTATTCATGTTTGCCTGCCATTTATTAATGCCGATGCTTCATGGCAGTCACGATCACAAGCAACAAAATTCAGAAACTACTAAATCAGAAAAAAAACATGGACACCATTAATGTTAAAAGGTTCGGCCTTGCAACAGGGCTTACTGCAACACTGCTTTATGTTGGTTGTATTTTGGTAATGGCCACCGTGGGTCATAGTGGCACAGTTTCATTTTTCAACGGTATTCTTCATGGTATAGACACAACGTCAATTATCCGGACGGATGTTTCTTTTTGGGAAGTATGTATGGGTATTGTTGAAATTTTTATTATCGGTTGGCTGGTGGGTTCGTGTATTGCAGCTATTTATAATATCAGTTCAAAAACCAAATTGTAGTTATGAAAAAGATCAAAGTAGCCATCAATGGGTATGGCGTAATAGGGAAACGGGTAGCAGATGCTGTCAGCCTTCAGGATGACATGGAATTAATCGGTGTGTGTGATGTTGTTACAGATTGGCGCATCAAAATGGCAGTAAGTAAAAGTTACCTTGTTTACGGTTTTGACCAAGCAGTCAGTAATCAAATGAAGGAAGTCGGGATTCCGGTAGTAGGCAGTTTGGATGATATGTTGCAGGCAGCCGATATTGTAATTGATTGTACACCAAAAAAGATAGCGTCCCAAAACCTTCCAAAATATAGGCTAATGGGTATAAAATTTATTGTACACGGAGGAGAAAAACATGAAACCACGGGGCACTCTTTTAGCGCGGAAAACAATTATGAAACTGCCATCGGACGTGAAAGCACTCGCGTTGTATCTTGCAATACAACTTCTATTGTGCGTACGCTTACGGCATTAAAAAATGCCGGACTGCTAAAGAAAGCAAGAGGCACATTGCTTCGAAGAGCAACCGACCCATGGGAAAGTCATTTAAATGGTATAATGAATACCCTCGTTCCTGAAAAAGATATACCCAGCCACCAGGGGCCGGATGCACAAACGATTGATCCTTCTTTGGATGTAATTACTACCGCTATTAAAGTGCCGCAAACCCTAAGCCACCTTCATTACTGGAATGTGCAGCTTTCCCGGCAGGCGGCAAAAGATGAAGTATTGCAGGCATTCGCCAATTCCACCAGAATAGCTATGATTAATTACAGCGATGGGCTACCAGCCAACAATACGGTGAAAGAACTGATGCTTGAAATGGGTCGTCCGTATGGCGATATGTATGAAGTAGCTGTATGGAAAGATATGCTGAAAGTACAGGGCGATGAATTGTTTTATGCTTACATAGTGGACAATCAGGCCATCGTAATCCCCGAAACCATAGATGCTATCCGTGCATTGACTGGAATAGAACCTAATGCTGAAAAGTCAATTATAAAGACGAACGCGAGCCTTGGCATAAAGCAAAGTTTTTATTAGTCGGAAAACAAAAGAAATAAGCAATCATATAATTAAAACGGAATAGTATGAAAAAGAAATGGGCTTTGTATCTCGGAAATATTTTAGGCATAAAGGTGTTTATTCATTGGACGTTTGTGATACTTCTGGCTTGGGTATTCCTGATGCACACACAAATGGGTCATGGCTTTTCGGAAGCAATATGGGGAGTAGTTTTTATCCTTGCTTTGTTTGTTTGTGTGATATTTCATGAATTTGGACACGCTCTTACAGCTAAGCGGTACAATATTCAGACTAAAGATGTTACGGTTTACCCTATTGGTGGTGTCGCTACTCTTGAAAGCATGCCGAGAAAACCAAAACAGGAATTGATGGTGGCATTTGCAGGTCCCGCCGTTAATATCGTTATTGCTGCTGGTCTGTGGATATATATGCAGCTTTCTGCTACGATGCCTGATTGGACTGTGCTAAAAAACGTGGATCACATGCAAACCGAGTCTTTTGTTTTCAATCTCTTTGTAGCAAATATCATTTTGGCAGTATTTAACCTTATACCGGCTTTTCCAATGGACGGTGGCAGGGTATTGCGAGCGCTTCTTGCTTTCAAAATGGATAGATCCAAGGCCACACGAATTGCTGCCGAAGTAGGTCAATTTCTAGCAATTTTGTTAGTTTTCCTGGGCTTTTTCTTTAATTTCTGGCTTGTTTTTATCGGATTGTTTATATACCTAGGAGCCAGTAGCGAAGCTACTTATGAAGCTACACACAGCATACTGGAAGGCTATGATGTTCGAAAAGTGTTGATGACACGGTTTACTACCCTGCTTCCAAACGACAGCCTTGAAAAAGCAGTTCAGATACTGCTCGACGGGAAGGAGCAGGATTTTCTTGTCGCTACAGATGGCAAAGTTCAGGGCGTGCTTTCGCGGAAAGAACTGATACAGGGGTTGTCTGCTTTCGGAAAATCGTCTCCTGTAAGGAACAGCATGCGGACGGACTTCACAATACTTTCACCGGAGATGAGCCTGCAGGACGTTTTCTCAAACATGACAACAAAGGGTTATAAGGTTTATCCAGTACAGGATAAAGGCGTACTGGTTGGCATGGTAGATAAAGAAAATATAAGTGAATTGATTTTGGTGCAACAAGCCTTATCAGGAAAGAAAAGTTAACTAAGCCTATCAATCTGGCTTAAAGAAAAAAAACGAGATATGAATAAATCAATTTATAGCATATTATTTTTCACTCTGTTCCTATTTCCTTTTGCGACATTGAAAGCTCAGGACAATGCAATGTTGATTGAGCAAATAGAAGGCAAAAAGATAACAAGAGAAAGTTTTGACAAAAAGGGAAAACTTACAGGGAAGCAAATATTTACTGCCGGAAAAATGGCCCGAAGGGGCGGGACTTTCTTTATAAACATCAAAACTGAACTTTATGACGAAGCACAGAAGTTAGAGTCAACCTACACGACCAATTATGAGTGCCGTCCCGAAGACGCTGACGTGCTTTTATCGGTCTTTGCAATCAATCCCAAAAAGAGGAAGGTCAGGGTGTCCGTGAAATCCGGGGATTTTAAAAAACTTTATGCTTTAGCGGCTGATGAAATGATACGCAGTATGAGTTTGACGATGTATGTGGAAACAGGCATTCTCAATTTCCTTGGGTCAAAAAACAATGTAGATGTCACCAATCGTGTGCTCATTAAAGAAAATAACAACCTGAAGATTACAGAAAAAATTTCCATTAAAGCTTATCTAATGGGCATACAGGTAAGAACAATTAATTATGACGTAACGGAATATTTAACGCTTTCGGGTTTATTGCAGAAGCAGGAATTTAAACAAGCGAACGGTGGTTATTTTACTGTTAGCTATAAATAAAATCAACTTGGAATGGCACATAAAAACAAGAAGCAGTTAAGTTCTTGAGCAAAAGGATTTTGAGAGCAACGGGTTGGTCTAGTTATGCACTTTCCGGAATTGAAACCGATACGGCAACGTCCTTTTCCAAAACAAATAGAAGTTTATGAATTAAGTAAAGTTAAAAAAATGAAAATAAGCGAAAATATTGCAGAGCTATTAGGGAAAAAGGCATCCTTCTATTTGGATCACGTTTGTGAAAAAATAACGAAGGATGAATTACAAACCCCCGGTAAGGATGGTCTTGACCAGGTATTTGGAAATAGCAATAGAAATCCACAAGTACTGCGAAGTCTTTCCCAGTTGTACAAACACGGGAATCTGGGAAGCACAGGCTACTTAAGCATCCTGCCTATCGATCAAGGTATTGAGCATAGTGCCGCTTTTTCGTTCTATAAAAACCGTGACTATTTTGACCCCGAGAATATAATAAAACTAGCCATTGAAGCTGGTTGCAATGCTGTGGCATCTACGTTTGGCGTACTGGGATTGAACGCCCGAAAATATGCCCACAAAATCCCATTTATTGTAAAAATTAATCACAATGAACTGCTTACCTATCCAAATTCCTATGACCAAACACTATTTGGAAAGGTTAAATCGGCTTGGGATATGGGAGCTGTTGCTGTGGGTGCTACCATTTATTTTGGTTCAAAAGAAAGTAACAGACAGCTTAAAGAAATAGCCGAAGCCTTCGAAGAAGCACATAGTTTGGGAATGGCAACCATTTTATGGTGCTATACCCGTAATGATGCTTTTAAAACCGAAACTGAAGATTATCACACGTCTGCAGATTTAACGGGACAAGCCAATCATTTGGGTGTGACCATTCAGGCTGATATAATCAAACAAAAAATTCCGACCAACAATTTTGGATTTAGAGAAATAGGATTTGGAAAGTATGACGATGCTATGTATAAAGCGCTTACCACAGACCATCCTATTGACTTATGCAGATTGCAGGCGGCCAATTGCTATATGGGCAAAATAGGATTGATCAATTCAGGAGGCGGATCCAAAGGTGAGTCTGATTTCGTTGAAGCAGTTATAACGGCCGTAGTCAATAAACGAGCAGGAGGAACTGGATTGATTATGGGAAGAAAGGCATTTCAAAAACCATTCGCTGAAGGGATAGAATTAATCAATGCGGTCCAAAGTGTTTATTTGAACGGTAAAATTACAATAGCGTGAAGTATTTGGTTAAAACATCAGTCCTTTAGGATTTCTAAGCTTATTTTAAAAAATCATTGCCGAGGTCATAACCAATTCATTCAGCATTACCAGTAATGACAATACATATAAAAAAATGAAACACCCAATCAACATAGTGAAGTATTCTGGCGACGTGGTAGCTTTTAATGTAGACAAGCTTATTAATTCCTTAAGGCGTTCCCAAGCAAGTGAAGAATTGATTCAACATATAGTAGCGCAAGTGGAAAACCAATTATATGATGGTATTTCCACCAAAAAAATTTATCAAATGGCGTTCAAGATGCTGAAGGATAAATCAAGGGTTAGTGCTTCAAAGTACAAGCTCAAAAAAGCCTTGATGGAATTGGGGCCATCCGGCTTTCCGTTTGAAAAATTGGTAGGTAAATTGTTGGCCCACGAAGGGTTTGATGCAAAAGTTGGTGTGATTGTAAAAGGTAATTGTGTACAACACGAAGTGGATGTGGTAGCACAAAAGGATAATGATCATTATATGATAGAATGTAAATACCACAGTGACCAGGGACGTTTTTGCAATGTGAAGATTCCCTTATATATCCATTCAAGATTTTTGGATGTAGAAAAACAATGGCTACAATTAAAAGGCCACGAGGCTAAATTTCATAAAGGAGGTTTGTACACCAATACCCGATTTACAAGTGATGCCATACAATATGGAAATTGTGTTGGATTATTATTGACAGGTTGGGATTACCCAAGAGGAAATGGTTTAAAGGATAGAATAGATAAATCCGGGCTACATCCGTTAACCGCTTTAACAACACTCACAAAAGCTGAAAAAACAAAGTTATTGGATGAAGGTATTGTGCTTTGCAAAGAAGTTTACGGAAACCCAGGTTTATTAGAGAAAATAGGGATACCGAAAGCAAGACATAAAAATATTCTCGAAGATTCAGAAGAATTATGCGCCACTCATATATGAAGTCACAAATAAACAATTATTAATTTAAATACAAAAAAGATGAAAATTGGAGAATCGCTTACACACCTTTCTGGTGGTGGACACTATAAAATACCGGACAAATGAAAAACAATAAAATAAATATCCATTTTTTGGGTGCGGCAAGTACCGTAACCGGCTCAAAATATTTAGTGGACACGGGAGATCGTAAAATTCTAATAGACTGCGGTCTTTTTCAAGGGTTGAAAGAATTGCGCCTTAAAAACTGGGAGTATCTGCCTGTAGAAGTTTCAAAAATAGATGTGGTACTGCTTACCCACGGCCATTTAGACCATACAGGTTATCTCCCTCGATTGGTAAAACAAGGGTATAATGGGCCTATCTATGGCACCAATCCAACATTGGATATTGCCAAAATCATACTGAACGACAGTGCAAAAATACAGGAACAGGAAGCCGCGCGTGCCAATAAGGAAGGTTATTCCAAACACAGTCCCGCCGTACCACTTTACGATTTAAAGGATGTAGAAAAAACCATTTCACATTTTAAGGGTGTTCCACAATCACAATGGATTCCATTGTTTGATGGTATCAGAGCCCGATTTAAGTATAATGGACATATTTTGGGTGCTACTTTCATAGAGCTGGATGTACACGGAAAACGCTTTGTTTTTTCGGGCGATATTGGAAGAACAAATGATTTACTATTGTACCCACCCTTGAAACCGAAAAAGGCCGATGTTCTTTTCATAGAATCGACCTATGGAGGAAGGTTTCATCCTGATGAAGTGGAAGCCATTCCACAGATTGAAAAATTAGTCAACGACACCATCAATAGAGGCGGCTGCTTATTTATCCCAAGTTTTTCTGTTGAACGGGCCCAACTGATGATGCTTGTTTTTTGGACATTGCTCAAGGAGAACAAAATACCAAAAGTAGAAATGATAATGGACAGCCCAATGGGAGCCAATATATTGGAGCTGTTCCACCGCACAAGGGATTGGCATCGATTAAAAGACAATGAATGTGATGAAATGTGTTCGTATTTTACAGTGGTAAGCAGCTATCGTGAAACTATGGAATTACGAACTGACAATAAACCTAAAATAGTAATTGCAGGTAGTGGAATGATTACAGGTGGAAGAATGCTCAACTATCTCGAAACACAAGCGCAGAACCCCAAGAATACCTTGCTGTTTATAGGTTATCAGGCTGAAGGTACCCGTGGAAGAAAATTATTGGAAGGGGATAAGGAATTAAAAGTATACGGAAAATGGGTGCCTTTTAATATGGAGGTAGCTGAAATTAAAGGACTCTCGGCACATGCAGACCATGCAGAACTTATGGATTGGATGAGCAAATTAAACAATAAACCCGAGCGAATCTTTATTGTACACGGCGAAAAAGAAAGTGCGGAAGCCCTTCAAAAAGGGATAAAGGAAACACATGGATGGGATGCTGAAATCCCAGAACTCTACAGTATTGAAGAAATAGAATAGACTTTTAAACCACACTAAAAGGTTACCTTGTTAAAAATACATTATTCTTCACTATAGCTAATAAATTTAAAAAATCTTAAATCTTTTTTTATGAAAAAATACGTTTGTCCAATGCACCCCCAGATACTCAAAGATGAGCCGGGAAAGTGCCCATTGTGCGGGATGGCTTTAGTTCCTTTTGGGAAAACCGATAATCACGACCACAAACACCATGATCATGGGGAAGACCAGCATTCAGCACACCTACATGATAAACACGAAGGCCATCAGACACATGATTTCCTGAAAAGATTTTGGATCAGTTTAATTATTACTGTTCCTATTCTGGCTCTTTCACATATGATCCAAAACTGGCTTGGGTACAGTTTGGAATTTACCGGAGACAAATACGTGCTGCTCGCCCTTGGGACTTTAATTTACCTGTACGGAGGGATGCCTTTTTTAAAAGGAATGGTGGGGGAAATCAGAGCAAAAGCCATTGGGATGATGACGTTAGTTGCCATCGCTATTTCTGTAGCCTATTTTTATTCCACGGCAGTCGTATTTGGCCTTCAAGGAATGGATTTCTTTTGGGAATTGGCAACGCTGATCGTCATTATGTTGCTTGGTCACTGGTTGGAAATGCGTTCGCAAATGGCAGCCTCCAAGGCATTACAATCCCTTGTGGCTTTGTTGCCAAATGAAGTAACTGTTGAACGAAATGGTGAAGCTCTGAAAATAAAACTGGAAGAACTAAAAAACGGTGAGACCGTTATCATCAGGCCCGGTGAAAAAATCCCGGCTGATGGGGTAATTTCAGGAGGAAATTCATCTGTAAATGAAAGTATGCTGACAGGAGAAAGCGTTCCTGTAAAAAAGCAGGCAGGTGGAAAAGTGATTGCCGGATCTATTAATGGCGATGGCATGCTAAAAATAACCGCAACCGGTGTAGGGAAGGATAGTTATCTCAATAAAGTCATCAATCTTGTACAAGAGGCACAAGAGGCAAAGTCCAATACGCAAAACCTTGCTGATAAGGTAGCAAAGTGGCTCACATTCATCGCCATCGCAGTAGGTGTAGGCACCTTTATTTATTGGTTCAGCAGCAGCGGCGACCTTGCTTTTGCTCTGGAAAGAATGGTCACGGTTATGGTTACAGCCTGTCCGCACGCATTGGGTGTTGCTATACCATTAGTGGTCGCCATTTCGACCACCCTTTCAGCAACAAACGGTCTGCTGATCCGCAATCGAACCGCGTTTGAAACTACACGGAATTTGTCTACCATTATTTTTGATAAAACAGGAACGCTTACCCAAGGCTCTCACGCTGTGGAAAGGGTAATCCCGGTAACCGATGAATATACAGCTGACGACATCATCATGTATGCGGCGGCGGTTCAACAAAATTCCGAGCATCATATTGCCAAAGGCGTGATGACAACCTTGAAAGAAAGGAGCCTTGAATTATGGAACTCAGAAGATTTTCAATACATGCAGGGTATCGGTGTCCAAGGCGTCGTAAATAAGAAAAAAGTTGTGGCTGCCGGTCCCAACTATTTTAAAGCAAATAATTTATCAATGCCTGAAATTCCAACAGAGATCAATCAAGATGCTGAAACCGTGAATTTTGTTTTGATTAACGATAAGGTAATTGGAATAATCACCTTGGCGGACAGTATTCGTCAAGGATCTCAAGAGGCAATTGATGAATTAAGAAAGATGAACATCAAATCTTTCCTGCTCACGGGCGATAATGAACACATAGCCAAAGCGGTTTCCGATAAATTAGGGATGGATGGCTTTATGGCCAATGTTCTGCCCCACCAAAAACAGGAAAAGGTAAAAGAGTATCAGGCAGCCGGAGAAATTGTAGCAATGACCGGAGACGGCGTGAATGATGCGCCCGCTTTAGCACAGGCAGATGTCGGCATAGCAGTGGGTTCCGGAACAGATGTAGCGGCCGAAACTGCGGATATTATCTTAGTAAACAGTGATCCACGGGATGTAATGAAATTAGTGGATTTTGGAAAACGGACATACAAGAAAATGGTTCAAAATCTTATTTGGGCTGTAGGTTACAACGTGGTAGCCATTCCTTTAGCAGCAGGGATATTGTATCCAAATTTCGTACTCAGCCCTGCAATGGGTGCGGTGTTGATGAGCGTTAGTACCATTGTAGTAGCGATCAATGCGAGCCTCTTAAAATTAAAACCGCTAAAATGATGGTGGCAATCAATCCTTGTCGAACAGTAACAACAACAATATGTTATGAGATATAATTTAATACTGCTACTTATGCTTGTTACGATAAACAGTAGCGCTCAATCAACACACTCGTCTCATGAGCAAAAAATGGGTAACCCACAAATAAATGTAAATGAGGGCGAGACGGAACAACAAAAGGCATACACCTGTCCAATGCATCCAGAAATACTCTCCGATAAACCGGGAAACTGTCCCAAATGCGGGATGAAGCTTGTTCCTAAAAAGATGGAGGGTAACGAAAGCCACGGAGAGATGAATATGAACAAGCAAGCCCAAGAAAATGTCCCAATGCTTCCAGAGAAGATAATTGGTGGCGGAAAGGTTGTAAAATACCATCTGTATGTAAAAGACACCATTGTTACCTATGGCGGAAAATCCAAAAGAGCTATCGCAGTTAATGGACAGATACCGATGCCCACATTGACATTTACGGAAGGGGACACGGCAGAGATCATGGTACACAACCTTATGGACGAAGCCACATCCCTGCATTGGCATGGTGTAATGCTGCCCAACAAAGAAGATGGTGTTCCTTGGCTGACCCAAAAGCCCATTGAGCCAAATTCTACCTATACGTATCGCTTTCCGATAATCCAACATGGTACGCATTGGTACCATTCGCATTCCGGCATGCAGGAACAGATAGGTATGTATGGTTCTTTCATAATGAATAAACGTGAGGGTGATCCCACATTCAGGAAAGGTATTGATGATCTGCCTACAGTTCCTTTGATTTTAAGTGAATGGACAAATTTAAATCCAGACAATGTCCACCGGATGCTTCATAATGCCAATGACTGGTTTGCAATTAAGAAAGGGACGACCCAAAGTTATCTGGAAGCTATAAAAGAAGGACATTTTAAAACGAAAGTTACAAACGAGTGGAAACGTATGCTTGCGATGGATGTCAGTGATGTTTATTATGATAAATTTTTGATCAACGGCGCAGATGGGCAGCAACTCTCACAATTTAAGGCGGGAGACAAAGTTCGGTTGAGGATCGCTAATGGTGGTGCTTCATCCTATTTTTGGATCAATTACGCAGGTGGAAAGATTACCGTCGTTGCCAGTGACGGGAATGATGTCGAACCGGTTGAAGTGGATAGGCTGATCGTAGGGGGTTTCGGAAACTTACGATATCATCGTTACCATTCCTGAGCCAAATAATTCCTATGAGTTATTGGTTACCCCTGAGGATCGCACCGAATCTGCATCGATTTATATCGGCGAAGGAAGGAAAGTACCACATCCCCCACTTCCGAAACTTAAATACTTTGAGGGCATGAAGATGATGAACGATATGATGAAAATGAACGGGGACATGAAGGACATGGGGATGAAAATGAGTCTCCAAAAGATGGACATGAATTCGGTAATGTATCCCGAGATCACAGGTGATAAAAATGGTAATAAAGCGATGGGTAAAATGGAAATGGACTCCTCAATGGATCACTCAGCCCATGATATGTCAAGTTATGACATCGTTACCTTAAATTACGACATGCTTAAATCACCGTACAATACCGAACTGTCAAAAGATCAACCGGTAAAAGAAGTGACCTTTACGCTCACAGGGAACATGAATAGGTATGTCTGGAGCATGGATAACAAGGTTCTTTCCGAAGTGGATAAGATTCCTGTCAAGAAAGGAGAAATTCTCAGGATTAAACTGTTCAACAACTCCATGATGCGGCATCCAATGCATCTCCACGGATTTGATTTCCGTGTCCTAAATAGTAATGGAATACAGTCCCCGCTAAAGAATGTCATTGACATCATGCCTATGGAGACGAATATCATTGAATTTGCCGCCAATACCGAGGGTGACTGGTTCTTCCATTGTCATATTATGTATCATATGATGGCAGGTATGAACCGGGTTTTTGCAGTAGGTGATTATCAAAACCCAAATCTGCCTAACAAAGAAAAAGCATATAAAAAACTGCAAAAAGAGAGCAATGGATGGCATTTTATGGCTGAGAACGACTTTGCTACAAATGGTAACGACGGGCAGGCAATGCTTCAAAATACACGCTGGAAACTTAGTACCGAATGGAGATTAGGTTATAATAATCGCCATGGATATGAAACTGAAACGCACTTCGGTCGATATATCGGAAAAATGCAGTGGTTTCTGCCTTTCGTAGGCTTCGATTGGAGATATCGGGAATTTGGCAGCCATGAGATCGAAAAGAATATGTTCGGGCAGAAAAACACGAAAAATAAAAGAGCCAAACTAAGTGCAGGTTTCGTTTACACTTTACCTATGCTGGTCGATTTTCAAGCTGAGGTATATTCAGACGGTATTGTCCGCCTCCAATTAGCAAGGGAGGATATCCCTTTGACTGCAAGATTGAGAGGGGCATTTATGGTAAATACAGACAAAGAGTATATGGGTGGTCTAAAATACATTTTGACCAGAAACATTGCCGCTACTACCCATTATGACAGCGATATGGGCTGGGGGTTCGGATTGAATTTGTCCTATTAAGTTTGACTTTCTATGAGGTCGGATTTAGAATCCGACCTCTTTTGATGAATTAAAAATGTTACTTAATGAGCAATTATTACGAGGAAATAATAAAGAAACTAGAAGATGAAATAAAAGAGGTGTCTCTTGAACTGGATGGTTCCATAGCTTTGTATGAAGTTATTATCGAGTTGATATTATCGAGACTTTCCGAAATAAAGGAATATACACTAAAAAATGGCTTTGATAGTATAAATGAAGAGATCCACTTTTTCAAATATCAAAAACCAGTCATTGTTGCAAAACTCATTTACTATAACGCTATCTATAAAATAGAGACAAAAAAACCTAATGATATAAAAGCTATTAGGAAATACATTAATGGTGAGCTAAGGAAACTCAAACGGTATTTTGAGAGTAACCTTGAATTCTATAAATATTACCGAACAGGCAGTTCATTTGTAGATGAAAAGTTATTTGTTCGGGGCAAACACGATATAAAGTTAAGTTTGGACACGGTTTATTTTGAAACCGACCACCGGTTTTCTACATCCCACGATTATAAGGCGGCAAAAATAATTGCCAATGACCTGATTCAAGTTTATCTTGAAGACCAACTTCACAACATAATCTATAAAGATAAATCAATAGACCTACCAACATTAAGTTGGACGGGAAGCAAAGCGGCTTTAACGGAATTGATTTACGGACTGCATTCTCAAGCCGTCTTCAATAATGGGAATACAGATATTATAACCATAGTCAGATTTTTTGAAAACAGTTTTAATGTTGATTTGGGCGATTTTTACCATACATTTTTGGAACTCAAAGCAAGAAAGCTGAACCGAACGAAATTCCTTGACAGCTTACGTGATGCTTTGATTAAAAAAATGGAAGAACAGGACGAAATATAAAATCAAAAGACGATTTTGTCGATCAGAGACTGTAAAATAAACTGTGTCAAGGATAATAAACAGAAGTATTATTTTTGACATAGTAATTATGAGTATTAAGGAAAGCGATTTTGATTTTGAGTCCATGAAGGACCTGGCCCTAGAACAGTTACGTAGTGGTGAATCACTTTATGGCAAGAACGGAGCTTTTGCTCCTTTAATGAAAAAGTTTTTAGAAGCAGCGCTAGAAGCTGAGATTGAGAGCCATCTGGATGAAGCTGAACGCTCTTGTGGTAATCGTCGTAACGGCAAGTCCAGCAAGCAGATTCGCACCTCAGATGGCACTATCGAGATCGATACTCCGCGTGACCGTCGGTCTAACTTCGAACCCCAGCTTATTAAGAAACGTGAGACGATTTTAGCTTTCTTCGATTACCGATAAGATCATTCCCCAGGTCAAGGAGTGGCAATCAAGAAGTCTAGACTCGCTTTATACGATTGTTTGGATGGACGCCATGCACTACAAAGTAAAAGAAGACCATCGGTTTGTTTCGCGGGCAGTATACAATATTCTTGGCATTGATCGAAATGGACATAAGCATCTGTTAGGGATGTATGTTTCGGAGAATGAGGGAGCTAACTTTTGGTTGAGCGTATTGACTGATTTACAAAATCGAGGCGTAGAGGATATCTTAATTGCTTGTATCGATAATTTAAAAGGGTTTTCCGAAGCGATACAGAGTGTTTTTCCCGACACCGAAGTACAGACCTGTGTAGTACATCAAATCCGAAACAGCCTAAAGTATGTAGCCAGTAAGGATCAAAAGGAGTTCATGAACGATCTAAAACCCGTATATAGGGCCGATACGTTGGATCTAGCCGAGCTTCGGATGGATGAACTTCAGGATAAATGGGGTGAAAAGTATCCTGTGGTCATTGAATCCTGGCGACGCAACTGGGATCGTCTGACCACCTATTTCCGATACGATAAATCCATCCGAAAGTTGATATACACGACTAACACGATCGAAGGATTTCATCGCCAAGTGCGTAAGGTCACCAAAACTAAAGGTGCATTCACCTCCGATATAGCGTTATTGAAATTGATTTATTTAGCACATAACAACATTAAGAAGAAATGGACGATGCCACTAGCCAATTGGGGAACAACAGCACAGAAATTAGCAATTTGGTTTCCGGGAAGAATGGTGTTAGATTTGCAATAAGAAAAATGGTTGAATTACCGCCCCGCGGGGCGGTAATTCAACCATTGACACAGTTTATTTTACACTCCCGTCGATCATTATTCGGCGAAGGAGCCAGTCCATTTTCCTCTTTCCCTAACTATCGTTTACAAATGGAAACGGTCCTGAAATTCTTTACCCAGTTTGAATTCATTGGAGGTTTTTAGACTTCTACCAATAATGAGATTATACCGCCGTTGCCATTTGCTCACAAGCTTCTGCGCATTTGTAGCAAGCATCCGCACACTCTTTGCAATGTTGCATATCATGCTTAGCACATTCATCTCCACACGCTCTACAAATCTCCGCACATAGCTTGCAAAGGTGACGGCTATATTGGCTTCCCAAACTCATGAGTTCGGCTGCGGCTCTACATATGGCTGCACATTCCAGATCAAGCTGGATACATCGAGCCATCATTTTTACATTGTCCTCTTGCAAGCAAGAAGCTGCACAATGGTTACAAGCTACAGCACAGGCGTAGCATTCGTCAATACATTTTTGAAATTGTTGATGTGACATAATTTTATTGTTTAAAGTGAGAAATTATTTATCTATTCTTATTAGCTAATAACCAGGTTTGAATCTCCGAGATTTCCTGATCCTGTTTTTCAATAATATTTTTTGCCATTGTCTGCATAGCACTTTCGTGTCCGTAAATAAGTTCCAATTTTGCGTTTCCAATTGCATTTTGATGATGCTGAATCATCAACATGGCAAAATCGTGATCCGTGTCTCCATTAATGATTTGGAGATCTGTCACTCTGCCTGAGCGTTCCATATTTTTCATCTGCTCTGTAACAAATTCGGGAACATTTAGATGCGGTACGTGACCATTGAGAAATGTGGTTAATTCTTGAATCTCAGCCTTCTGGTCTTTAATTATTTTCTGGGCCATCTCCCTCATTTGCGCATCATCGCCGGATTGCAGTTCCTTATTTGCCATGTCGATCGCTCCCTGATGATGCATTCGCATCATCAGAGCAAAAGCATTATCAGGGTCGGGGGGCATTTGCATGGCCATCATCTCATCCATCATGTTGTGCATGATAGTCATCATTTCATTGTCATCGTGATTCTGGATTTTGATTTTGTTGATATCGTCCTTATCGCACGCTTGGATAAATAACAGTATTCCTGCTATTGCCATTATTTTTATCGCTAATTTCATAGATGTATATTATTATTATCAATTTCCTTTTCTCTTTTAATAATGAAATGTTAAAGACTTTTTTTGATAGAACACATAGACAGAACAACATACAATTCAATTTGTTTGATTTTTTGGATTCAAAACGAGCTACAGATAAGATATGTGGGTGTAAGATTATTTCTGTAATGTAGTGGTTTATGCTACTATTTATTCATCAATTTTGAAATGAATCACAGTCCAGAAATAAATTGAACGAACCTGAGATGTTGTGATTAGGAAAATGTATGAATGGGTAAATGTTTTTACAATACTCCCCGTGACATATAAATACTTTTTGTCGGTACTACGCTTTCCATAGCCTTTGGATTTTCTTGCTGCTTTTCGACTTGTTCTGTAGACTTTTCTATTGGTTCCGGAGTGTTAGATAACTGTATTTTCCGCTCAATTGCCGCCAACTCCGTTTTGAGTTCGCTAAGTCGGTTTTCTTTTGTCCACGTACCATTGATTACTTCCTTAAGTATTGGAATGTTTTTTTGGAAATCTGCCATATTCTCCTGTTCTTTTCTGATATAGGTGGGCAGCTTTTCCAATGCTTTAATAAAATTTAGTGAAGCTGTTTCGGGATCTTTTGCCATTACACCATTGTTGAATGTATATTTGATAGTACCCTCACCTTGAATAAAAAAACGGTTTACACGAATATCCACCCCCTCTTTTTGTGACATTTCCGTTTTTACCAAAAGTTGAAAGCCATACAGATTACCGATTTCTTCATAATCCCCACCCGTTCGGGATTTGTCGGCAAGCTGATTGAGCTTTGCACCGATTTGTTTTATATCCGCATTGGGCGACAAAACGTCTAATTTAATAAGGTTGGCAACGGAACCGTCAGTGTTTTTTTGGATACGTCCCTGCAAATTATTCCAATCAAGGCTCATACGGTCATAGCGGGATTGGGCTTTTCCAAGTTCTGCCTCATAATCTTCCAGTTTGTACTTGGCACTTGATTTTGAACGATTGAACGATTGCCTTTCGCTTTCCAATCCGGCAATCTGTTTCTCTATTTTAGCTTTGTCCAAAAGGTCGGTATTGCCCATAAGGATAGCTACATATTCCGAGAAATTCATACCCGACTTTTCATCCATACCACCTTCGTCAATCGTCCGTTTACCAAGATTGTTGGATTTTAATTGGTCAATAAATAGCTGTTTGTTGTGCAGCAGGTTGAACTTATAACTATCCAGCGATTTTTCAACGGCATAGATGATTACATCCACTTTATTGTCGTTAAAATGCTTGGCAATCTCATTGCCTTTGCGGATAGCCCTACCGTCCCTTTGCGCAAGGTCGGACGGTCGCCACGGCGTATCTAAATGGTGTACGGCAACGGCTCTTTTCTGTGCGTTCACACCTGTACCGAGCATACTCGTAGAACCGAAAAGGACACGGATTTTGCCCTCGTTCATTCCTTTGATTAGCTCTTTTCGTTGCTTGTCATTCTTCGCTTCCTGTATAAAGCGGATTTCGTGTGCAGGTATGTCGTGGTCTTCCACGAGCTTACGTTTGATTTCGGAGTAGATATTCCACTGATTTGGCTTGTATGTTCCCAAATCCGAGAAGATGAACTGCGTGCCTTTCTGTGCATTGAATTTATTGTAATATTTAGCAATATTATCTGCACAATGGGAAGCTTTGTTATCGGCGTGGTCTTGGTAATGGGGGCTTACCATTCGCATATCCAAAGACATCTTTCGAGCGTAGTCCGTAGCGATAAGCATTTTTGCTTTTTCTTCTTTTTTAGATAGCGGTTTTCTGCCAAGTAATTCCCCTTTGCCTGATTTGGCAAACTCCATCAGCTTTTCAATAAACTTCTCCTGGTCTGGAGTTGGAGGTATGTTGTAAAATATCTCGTTCTTTTCGGGACGGTCTATTCCAATCATTTCGGCGGTACGGTAATCCGTGATTTCGGAGTAGAATTGAGCGAGTTCCGGCACTTTGATAAAGTAGCGGAAACGCTCTTTTGCCACGATATTATTGGCGACCGAAAACTCATAATCGGTTGTTTTCTTTGCGTAGATTGCCGCCCACGCATCAAACGAGTTAATGCCCTGTTTTGCCAAAGCCCTTGGTCGCAGGTATTTGAACAACAGGTACAATTCGGTCAGTGAATTGCTGATAGTCGTACCCGAAAGGAAAGTTGCCCCCATATCCGCATCGGTACGTTCCTGTATAGTCCGTATAGCAAACAAAAGATTCAGTGCCTTTAGGCTTCCCTGTTGATTGCCCAATCCTGCAACCCTTGAATGCCTTGTGTTGAAAATCAGGTTTTTGAATTGGTGGCTTTCGTCTACAAATAAATGGTCGATACCCATCATCTTGAAGTCCACAATATCATCTTTGCGGTTTTCAATGTCGTGTTGCAGGGTTTTCAGCTTGACTTCGAGGTTTTCTTTCTGTTTCTCTGCTCCGGCGAGCATACCCCGGGTTACTTCATCGCCCTGACTTCGCAAAACGTCAAGATTTTCCTCCACACTGTCCAGTTCGGATTGCAGGATTTCCTTTTGTATTTCGGGCGATTGGGGTATCATTCCGAACTGGTCGTGGGTCAATATCACACAATCCCACTCGTTGTTCTTAATATCTCCGAAAATCCGCAGTCGTTTTTGGGGCGTAAAATCATCAATGCCCGGATAGAGTATTTTAGCGTGCGGATAGGCGGTGCGGTAGGCTTCGGCAATTTCAGGTATATTCGCTTTCAACCCGATAATCATCGGTTTGTGAGCCAGTCCCAAACGCTTCATTTCCTGTGCACCCGTGCACATTATCAACGTCTTTCCGGCACCTACTTCATGGTCGCAGATAGCACCGTTATTGAGCTTTATTATCCAGACAGCATCCTTTTGGCTTGAATACAGGTCTTCAATACCCAATGCTTTTCGGTCCAATTCCGGAAACACCTGATGGGAACCGTCGTAGTGCGGTCGGACAAAACAGTTAAAGGTGTCGTTGTATTGGTCAGTCATCCTTATCTTGAACTCATCGTTTTGGGCGTGGAGCCAATCGTTAAAGGAGGTTCGGATTTCGTCAATCTTGGTATTCGCCATTTGTATGGCTTCCATATCCCGTACCTTGACATTCTTTCCGTCAACCTGTACCGTTTTGGAAATATCGGGTGTGGTATTGACAAGGGCGTGCTTGAGCAGGGCAATCCCGTCATACGTCCGGCTTTGGGCTTTGACCGCATATTTATCCCATATATGGACATTTTTCTGTTTGCAGGTGACGGAAAAATCATCGGCACTGTCCGAATAGTGGATTTTCACATCTGCGTCGAACAGATGCGATGCAAATCGGGCGTAGATGCCAGTGGGTATCCAGCGTTCGCCCAGATTAAAATCGAGTTCCTCAAATTCGATACGTCTTGGTCGGGCTTCTTCCAAAACGGTAAGGCTTTCTTTAGCTTGGGTATCATCGGGATTGCTTTCGAGGTAATCTCTTATTTCGTTGGCTTTCTCCACTACATTGCCCGCAACCCAGCGTTCGAATATTTCATATTCCTTTTGCAATGGATTGTAGTAGATGAGACCGTGTAAGGCTTCTTTCAAAGCATCAGCAGGCATACCGCTGATTTCGGACATAAAGTCCAAATCCACGCTTCCGTATTTGTTCAGCGAAGCCGATAACGCTTCTTCGGGATTGTCCGTTGCAATGGTTGCGGTAGAAAAACTTACAGGACGGCTGAATATATCTGCCTTATGGATTACACCACCAACGACACGCTCCAGATAGGGCATTTCTTTGCCTACACTGTCTGTTTTGATGAGCTTGATATTGTCCGCACTGTTGAGATTTCCGTACCTTTTGACAAAAGCATCGTATAAGCGGTTAAGGTTTTCCCTTTCTTCCTTGTGTTCTGAATGTTTCTCGGCTTCTTTTTGGTAGAGGTCGATATAGGTATCACGAACTTGGATATATGCTTCGGCTCTTGCTTTTTGCAAAGACGGTAACTGCAACGGGTGGAATATTGCCCTTGCATCACTTTTATCCACTTCCTGCAAATAGCCGACCCAACCGTTATCTACGACAAGGCAATCGTTACGGTGAAACTGTTGGAGTTCGTCACTGTACGGAGCAGGTTCGGGAACAGTAGCAGGTACGGTACCGGCTGACTTATCGGCTTGGCCATTACTGTTTGCCTGTGAAAATAAATCGCCGATTGTTTTCTGTTTTGTGCCATTGGTTTGTAAGGTTTTATTGACCGTGCCGTTTGATGCTGGAGATGTATAGGACTGTTGCATCGCTCCGCTAAAGAGGTCGGTTTGCCGACCTCTTGGGGTACGTTTTCTTTTTGTCGTTTGTCTTTTGGCTTGGGTGGTTTTCTTTGGCGGGGTAATAACCGCTACGGTTTCATTTACATTTTCAAACAGGTCGAAAATGCTTAGCTGTTTTAATTCCTGCTGGCTTTCCTGTACAATGGCTGGTGCAGTAAAACGCGGTCGTTCGGGTTGTATGATTTCGGGTTCAGTAGCCGGAGGTGCCGGCGTTGGCGTAATCGGAATTTGTACGATAGGTTCATCGTTGCTTTCGCCTTTGTACAAATCAAAATTCAGGTGCTTTCCAAAATCTTCGGAAAGCATTTGCTTCAAATCTTTGGCAATCCCCGCAACACCGTCTTTATGCGTATAGATAATTGCAGGTTTTCCGTATGGGTCGGTATCTATCTTACGGTCGGTATGTATGACCCTCGTACCGTCACGGAAAAAAGCATTGCTTGAAGTATCGTATTTGGTCTGCCTGCTTTGGCAAAACAGCTCTTCCAATTCGCTCAGAGGTTGTTTTGCCGTATTCTTTTGCAGGATAATCAGGTCGCTTCCGACTTCTGTACCTGCATATTCCGTGAACAGGTTGTTTGGCAATCGGACAACCGACACCAGATGGTTGCTTTTCATTAACGCCCTACGTATCGGCTCATTGTTGGGGCTGTTTAAAATTCCTTGCGAAGTAATAAATACCTGCAAACCACCCTCACGGAGCATATCGTTTCCTTTCAAAAAGAAATAATTGTGTATGCTACGGGCAGCCTGTATTTTTGCGGGGTCTTTGCTTCGGGAAAACGTAAGATCGAACACGGAAGTATCGCCAAACGGAATGTTGCTTGCAACAACATCATAGCTATTTTGTTCCTTTTCGGGGATTTCCTCAAAACCGCTCACACGGATATTGCTTTCGGGATAGAGGTGTTTTAGGATTTTGCCTGTCAGCAAATCTTTTTCATAGGCAGTTACTTTGGTTTGTTGGTTTTCGGAAAAGGATTGTATAAACGAGCCGATACCTGCGGAGGGTTCAAGGAATTTCTGAATATTTACATCGCTTTCCCGCAGGGTTTCGGAAATTGCATCAATTACCTGTGGAGGTGTATAAAAAGCCGTCAGCACGGAGCTTTTCATACTGTCCACGTATCGGCGGTATTGCTTATCGTCTTCGGACTTTTCTTTGAGCAGTTTGTGGAGTTCCAGCGTAATGGGGAATAAATCGTGTTCGGTTTTCCTCCAATGGTTGATATCTATTTCATTTGCTATGGGGTTCAATACGAATTTAAGACCGCCAAATCCGCTGTATTGTTTCATTGACAGTCTTTCACCCACGGTAGCGTTTCGTTGCTCTTTTTCCAATGTAAAGGCAATCCGCAGGGCTTCGATATTGTGCAAGAGATGCTGCCGTTTACTGAAGCCCATTTTCCTCAATCCATATTGCGATGGTTCCGGTTATCTCGGTATAGAGCAGGTCAAACTCATAACCGTAGGCAAAATCATCGGCTAGTTCATATTGGGCGAAAACATTCTCGCAAACAGGGAACATTTTCAGAGCGAACCGCCGCAGTTCCTCGTCTGCCATTAGGGTATCGAACTCATTGCATACTACCTGAAAAACCATATCAAACTTGGAGAAGTGCAAACCCTCAAAGAGTATGTAATTCGCTATCTCATTACATTGCTCAATGGCATTGCCGGAACGGAACGCATCCTCATAGGCATTGGCAGCCCACGAGGAACGCTGGTCAATAAATTTTTGGTTGCTGGCTTTTTCAGGGAAACTACTGTTCAGGAGTTCCTGTAGTCGTAAACGGAAATACGACAGGTCTTTTTGCTGTGTACTCATAATAAAATTTTGTTTAGAATTTTGCGTAAAACCTAAAATTAGAGCAGGGAGCAAGAGCCTTTGAAGAAGTGGCAGGGTTTGGCTTCGGGAGGCAGGATTTGGCAGAACAGTGTTTATTCAGATATCGTTATAGAGTTGTCCACTTCATTGACATATACGTCCGACCCATCAAAATCATCATCATCGTTTTGGGAACTTTGTCTTGTAAAAAGCTCCAGTCTGTCAACTTGCCCAAAAAGCCGAACAATACGCTTTCTGATTTTGTCAGGTTTTTCGGATTGTCTTCCACGGGGAGATATAAGCACCTGTGGAACATCTCTTGCATGTCTTTCAAGAGGTTTTCCCTTTGTGAACAGTAGGACGATTTCTGCATTTGCCCGTGTAATATATCCCATTCCAATAAAAACCCAATCATTGTTCCTGTTCGTTTTTTTTTCTTGCAACGGCTAAGGTATCAGCGAGAAGAAAAGGTCGACTGAAAGTGGCAGAGTTTGGCTTTGAGAGGTAGGGTTTTACCACACATAAGATTATTAAAAGAATTGATTGTTTTTTTACAAACCATATTATATCTAAATTTATTATCGTAATATTGCGATATATAAAAAACAAAGCATGGGACTTACTAAATCAGAAATATTCACGGACGAGCAAAACAGATTAGCTTCTCTATTTAAGGTTCTGGCACACCCTGCAAGGGTTGCCATACTTCAATATATCATTAACCAGAAAGCCTGTATCTGTAATGATCTGGTCGAGGAATTGGGATTGGCACAGGCTACGATTTCTCAGCATTTAAAGGAGTTAAAGAGTATCGGCATCATTCAAGGCACAATCGAGGGTAAATCTGTTTGTTATTGCATCGATAAAAATGTTTGGAAAAAAATCCAAGCAGATTTTAATTCATTCTTTGATCAGGAAGTAAAGGTAAACAAGTGCTGTTAGCCGTGTTTTTTTAATATTTAACATCGCTATATTACGATACAATATTTTAATAAATCATTTCAAAATTCAAAAACAATGAAACTATCAAACATCAAAGAAATCTTACCAACATTGGACAATGTTGAATTTCAATTAGCGGACGGAACATTTGTCCCCAAACATTTCCACGTTACGGAGGTAGGTATTGTTACAAAACATTTTATTGATTGTGGCGGAACGATCAGAAATGAAAAGGTCGTCAACTTCCAGTTGTGGAACGCCAACGATTTTGAACACAGGCTAAAGCCGACCAAACTATTGAACATCATCAAACTGTCCGAAGAAAAATTGGATATTCAAGATGCCGAAATAGAAGTGGAATACCAAAGCGAAACCATTGGCAAATACAATCTGGATTTTAACGGAAACCATTTTGTACTGAAAAACAAACAAACCGCTTGTTTGGCAAGTGATGCCTGCGGTATTCCTGCCGAAAAACAAAAAGTAGAATTATCAGAGCTGAACAGTGCTTGCTGTTCGCCTAATTCGGACTGTTGTTAAACCCTATAAACCAATCGTAATGTACAAGAATTTAGCTGAAACCATAAAGGGAATATCTGATGTTCAGACCGTAAGCGAAGAACGTAAAACCATATTGCAACCCTTGATAGACTTCGTACAACAAAAAGTAAGCAACGGACAGGTAATAAATCTCAATTTCATCTGTACACACAATTCACGAAGAAGCCATTTATCGCAGGTTTGGGCACAGGTGGCAAGTGTATATTACCATATCCCGAATGTATATTGCTATTCGGGCGGTACGGAAGAAACGGCATTATTTCCGAAAGTAGTGGAAACATTGAATGAACAGGGTTTTTCTGCTTTCAAAATTTCGGAAGCGGACAATCCTGTTTATGCTATTAAGTACAGTGAAAATGCTTTGCCGATTATCGGTTTTTCAAAAAAGTACGATAGCCCTTTCAATCCTGTATCGGCATTCACTGCCATTATGACCTGTTCACAGGCAGACGATGGCTGTCCTTTTATTGCAGGTGCAGAAAAGAGAATACCTATCACATTTGAAGACCCGAAGATTTCAGACGGCACAACAGAGCAGACAAAGATATATGCGGAAAGGAGTTTGGAGATAGCAACTGAAATGTTCTATGTTTTTTCAATGATTAAAAAATAACCAATGCAACCAAAACTAAAATTTCTTGACCGTTACCTTACCCTATGGATATTCCTTGCTATGGCATTTGGCGTAGGATTAGGATATTTCTTTCCCAACATTTCTAACGTAACAGACAGCTTGTCCGTAGGAACCATTAATATCCCGCTGGCAATAGGTTTGATACTGATGATGTACCCGCCATTGGCAAAGGTGGATTATACAGTATTGCCCAAAGCGTTTAAGGATAAAAAAGTAATTGGAATATCTTTATTCCTCAATTGGGTAATCGGTACGGTAATGATGTTCGGGTTAGCCGTTCTGTTTTTAAGGAATGAACCCGATTATATGACGGGATTGATTTTGATAGGATTGGCAAGATGTATCGCAATGGTAATTGTATGGAGCGACCTGGCAAAAGCCAACAGGGAATATACGGCACTATTGGTAGCGTTGAACAGTGTCTTTCAGATATTGAGTTACAGTTTTTTGGTTTGGCTTTTTATCAACGTATTGCCGAGTAAATTAGGATTAGCCAATTTCAATGTAAATGTATCAATGAAAGACGTTACCGAAAGCGTGTTGATATACTTGGGTATTCCTTTTTTTACAGGTTTCGTGAGCCGATATGTTCTTATAAAATCAAAAGGCATTGAATGGTACAATAGAAAATACATACCGGCAGTATCACCTATTACACTTTACGCATTATTGTTTACCATTGTACTGATGTTCAGTTTGAAAGGCGACAAGATATTGGAGTTGCCAGTGGACGTGATTAAGATAGCCATACCGCTAATCATCTATTTTGTATTGATGTTTTTCGTGAGCTTTTTTATAAGCAAATCCCTGAATGTTCCTTATGACAGGAACGCGTCCATAGCATTTACAGCCACCGGGAACAATTTTGAATTGGCCATAGCCGTAGCCATTGCGGTTTTTGGTATTCATTCTCCACAGGCATTTGTTGGCGTTATCGGACCATTGGTCGAAGTGCCTGTACTGATACTATTGGTAAGGGCAAGTTTATGGTTGAAGAAGAAACTATACTAAGTTGATGTAAATAACTTAGCGGGATTTTAGAATTGTCAAGAAACTAAAATTAAACCCTCTGAATCCGCAGCGTTTATTGTTTGTTCAAGATGTGAAGCATCCTGCCCACCTCAATATCCATTCGGGAAAATGCAAACCATTTTTTGCCCAGGTCTTTGAGCGAAGCCCCTATATGGTAAAGCTCCGCTTGGTCTATTATCAAAAATCGGTCGTGGGTATCGGAGAAAACCTTAATTTCAATCGGGAGGTATTGGCTGTTGTACCGTTTTATGTCCAATTGTAGCTGATTGCTGATTGCTTTGGTGTAGATTGTTGCGGTTACATTTTGTTTTCGCTTAACCAATATCGTTAGTGCCGTTGAGGAAATCCAACAGATAGTGGGCGAAAAAATAAAGCTGCCCGAAGATTACCACATTGAATACGGTGGGCAATTTGAAGCGGAGGCAGAAGCATCGCAGACCTTGATTGCGACCTCCCTGCTTTCCATTCTGATTATTTTCCTGATACTGTTCCGGGAGTTCAAAACGGTAAAGTTAGCCGCCATCATTTTAATCAACCTGTCTTTGGCATTGATTGGCGGTGTGTTCAGCATCTATTTTACCAGTGGCATTTTGAGCATTCCTGCCATTATCGGTTTTATCACCTTGTTTGGTGTGGCTACCCGTAACGGCATCCTGCTCGTATCGCATTACAATACATTGTGTGATGAGGGGTTGGATTTGTACGATACGGTTATACAAGGCTCAAAGAACAGGTTAAGCCCCATCCTGATGACGGCACTTACCGCAGGGCTGGCATTGATACCGCTTGCTATTGCGGGCGATTTGCCCGGCAACGAGATACAAAGTCCTATGGCAAAAGTGATATTGGGCGGCTTGCTTACTTCTACATTGCTCAACATTTTTATTGTTCCGGCGGTGTACTATTTATCTAACAAAAAAGCAGCTAAAGCATGAACATAAAATTTTTAACGGCAATCTGTATGTGCGTTTTTACCATACAATTGCAGGCACAGTCAGGATTGGAAACCGTCTTGTCTGATGTTGCCAAGAACAATAAAACGCTGCAAACCCAAAGCAAATATTGGGATGCGCAGAAGTTATTGTACCATACGGGCAATACGCTGTACGACCCTGTGGCCAGCTACGATTTTATGCGTGGCTCACCCTATGCCATTGCGGGCAACCAAACGGACATTAACGTCTTGCAGCGTTTCGACTTTCCCACGGTTTACAGTAAAAAGAAAGCATTGGCTGGCGAGCAGAGTAAGCAGGTAGATTTTTCGCTAACAGCCAACAGGCAGGAAATATTATTGGGAGCGAAAAAGATTTGCATTGAACTGATATACCGCAATAAACTTCAGGAAAGAATTATAGAACGGAAAACAAAAACCGAAAAGTTCCTGACCGACTTTCAGACCAAACTGGATAAGGGCGAAGGTAATGTGCTGGACGTGAATAAGGCTAAACTTCAATTGATTGAGATTAATAAAGATTATCAGTTGAACATTTCCGCTATCAACCAACTTCATCAAAAACTGACGGAACTTAACGGCGGTATAGAGATAGTCTTTAACGATACCATATACCCTGAATATAAGCCCGTTCCTGCATTTGAAGAATTGGAAGAAACAATTGAATACAAAGACCCGGTAAGAAAATATTTGACACAACAGACCGTAGTAGCCCAAAAGGATATTGAAGTTACTAAGGCATTGACCCTGCCAAAATTTGAAGTGGGTTTTCATTATCAGGGTATTTTAGGGCAGCAGTTTTACGGTGCAAAAGTAGGCGTGAGCATTCCTTTGTGGGAAAACAAAAATCGGGTGAAGCAAAAGCAGGCTGAATTATCGGTGGCAGAAGTACAGGTAGCACGGCACAAGAACGAACATTATTATCATTTGAAGCAACTGTATGAAAAGTATATCAACCTGCAAAAGACGGTAGCAGAATATGAGAAAGTATTAAGCAGTATCAACAGTATTAAACTATTGGATAAAGCGTTATCATTCGGAGAGATAACCACTATCCAATATTTTTTGGAGGCAAGTTACTTTTATACCGCTACCAATAATTATTTGCAGGCGGAGAAAGAGTACAACGATGCAATAGCCGAACTGTACCAGTATTTGCTATAATTTAATATTGTAGGGTGAATGCAGACCATTAGCAAAGGCAGATGTATCACTGTTTTAAAACCTTGCGGAATACAACTTTCGCAAGGTTTCAATTAACTAAATTAGAAGCCTGGGCCGAGGCTTCAGGTTAACAAAAACCCAAATTATAAGCGCCTATGCAGACAATGCAATCAGATAACTTGATTTAGACAGGAAGCAACGAGCGTAGTTCGACTTAAATCGTAAATTTGTTTATTGTGCTTAATATAGCAGTTAGTAAGATATGAATACACTCTTTATTAAAAATATGGTATGCGACCGCTGTATTATGGTGGTGCAAAACGAATTGGATAAACTTGGTTTAGATGCTAAAAATGTAAAGCTGGGCGAAGTTACCCTTACCAAAGAAATTACACCTACGGAGAAAGAGGCTTTGGTCAAGACTTTAGAGCCATTGGGGTTTGAAGTAATTGATGATAAAAAAGGCAGGATAATAGAAAAGATAAAGAACATTATCATTGACCTGGTACATCATCAGGATAGTGATGTAAAAACCAACCTTTCCGATGTATTGAGCGATAAACTGCACCACGATTACAATTACTTGTCCAATCTGTTTTCAGAAGTAGAGGGTACAACTATTGAAAAATACTTTATCGCCCAAAAGGTGGAAAAGGTAAAAGAACTGCTGGTGTATGATGAACTGTCGTTAAGTGAGATTGCCATGCGCCTCAACTATTCAAGCGTAGCCTATTTGAGCAACCAGTTCAAGAAAGTAACGGGGCTTACCCCGAGCTATTTCAAACAAGTCCGGGAAGATAAGAGAAAGCCGTTGGATAAAGTATAGGAACGGCTACGCTATTCAGGAACACTGCGGGCAAAGCCCTGACACCGTAAAATTGACTTCACTTATTTTATATCCTTTAGGCAACTTAAATAACGGTTGCACATCCTCTATACAAGTTACCGATTTACATTTTTGACAACTGAAATGCAAGTGGTTATGATTGTGGACTACTTCACAGTTATGGCAACTTGCATATCCTACACCCCCGTCAACGTTTACCACTTTGTGGACTAAATCTTCTTCCATTAACCTATCCAGTACCCTGTAAATCGTCACCCTGTCGCACAGACCATCCAACGCCAACTGGATTTCAGCGTGCGACAATGCCAAATCCGACTTGTGGAGCAGGTTCAAAATCGCTGTTTTGGCGACTGTGTTTCGTACTTGTTTCATTTTTATTATATAATAATTGCAATGTTGTTGCGTTTTCAAAGATAATAATTTATTTTTGCAACAACATTGCATTAATGCGATTGTCGTTTTCTATGAATAAAGTTGTTTTACTTTTTATCCTATTAGTCGCAAACATCCATACCAGCTATGCCCAAAAATGCAACTATACCATATCCGGTCAGGTGGGAAGCTCTGACAAGGGCAGCCCGTTGAGCGGGGTATATATCAACCTGAACAACGGCCAATATGTGGCGGTTTCCGATAGTTCGGGAAATTTTAAGTTTGAAAAACTATGCAAAGGGAACTATCTCATAAAGGCCAGCTATATGGGACATGAGGCGGAGCCGCAAAACATTTCTTTGGAAGCGTCTCGTCACATTGAAATCTTTGTAGAGGAAAACTCCACGATGCTTGACCCGGTGGTCATTACCACCACGGTCAATAAGGCGCAGAATACCGGGCTTCTAAGAGAATTAAGACAGGGGGAACTAAGCAAGAGCAGCGGTCTCCCGCTGGCGGATATGCTCGGCCAGCTTCCCGGGATCAACGTCATGCAGACCGGAACGACCATATCCAAACCTATCTTTCACGGCCTGCACAGCAACAGGTTATTGACCATAAACAACGGTGTGAGGCAGGAGGGGCAGCAATGGGGCAACGAACACGCTCCCGAAATAGACCCCTTCATTGCAGACAATATTGCTGTCATCAAAGGTGTGGATGAACTGAAATACGGTTCGGATGCCATCGGCGGTGTTGTCCTTGTCAACCCCAAACCACTGCGGTACAGCGGATTTTCGGGAGAACTGAATACGGGCTACTTTACCAATAACAATCAGTTTGTGGTATCTGCAATGGCAGAGCAGCAACTCAAAAGCATACCCCAACTAAGTTTCCGTGTACAGGGAACTTTTAAGCAGGGCGGCAATATCCAAACGCCGGACTACATACTGAACAACACCTCCCTGAACGAATACAATTTTTCATTCACGATCGGGTACAAGACCGACAAGTATTCCATTGAAGCCTTTTACAGCCACTTTCAGACCAAGGTAGGCATATTTCAGGGTTCACACATGGGGAACTTGGCAGACTTACAGACTGCGATTGATGCGGACAGACCCAACGACATCTTTTTGGGCTATAAAGGCTTTCAGATTGGCAGACCTTACCAAAGGGTGACACACGATTTGCTAAAGGTAAAATCGGAGATATTTGCCGGAGAGAAAGCCGGGAAACTGAACATACAGATTGCCGCACAATTCAACAACAGGGAAGAATTTGATATAGTCAGGAACAGCGAAATTACAACGCCTCAAATGACTTTGAATGTCAGCACGATTTCCGAAGAAATTTCTTGGGAGCATCCCACATTCAAAAACTTTAACGGAAGTATCGGCATATCCGCTATGCAGCAGGACAATACCTACAAAGGTCGGTATCTCATCCCTGCCTACAATTCCCAAACATACGGTGCATACTGGATTGAAAAATGGAAGAAGAACAAATGGGAGCTTCAGGGCGGTATCAGGTATGATTTTAAGCAAATCAGTACGGTACGATACCCTTACAATAACCAGCCTGTGGAGCATGACTTTGATTTTTCAACAATCGGGGCATCATTCAATACCATCTACCATCTTTCAGACCATATCAGGATAAACGGAATGGTCAGCCTTGCCAATAGGGCTCCCCACGTTAACGAACTGCTCATTGACGGCATACATCAAGGTACTGCCACCTATGAACTTGGGGACGTAAACCTGAAAATAGAGCAGGCTGTAAACACGGTCTTGGGGCTTTCATATAGCAATGAAGAAAAATCGGTAAATATAGACTGGTCTGTATTCTACAATTCCATCAACAACTTTATCTATTTACAGCCCCGCCCGGGAGAGCCTGTATTGACCATTGCAGGTGCATTTCCCAAATTCGTCTATCAACAGGCTGATGCCTATCTCACGGGAACGGATTTATTAATCAATTACAAGCCTGTACAGAAACTGGACATCATAGGAAAGGCATCTTTGCTAAGGGCGTACAATAAAACGATAAACGACTGGCTGATTTCCATGCCATCGGACAGGTTTTCATTGGGGTTCAATTACGAACTGCCCGATATAAGGTCTTTCCAAAAATCCTATATCGGGATGGAAATTCCGCTGGTCTTAAAACAGACAAGAGTACCTGATGAAAACATACACGGCCAGCAGGATTATAAGCTGCCCCCTGATGGTTATCTCCTGACAAATATATCCGCTGGTACAGTGGTCAGTGTCTTGGGCAGGTCACTGAACATCAATCTTGCAGTGAGCAACCTGTTCAATACCCGGTACAGAAACTACCTGAACAGCTTCAGGTATTTTACGGACGAAATGGGCAGAAACATCTCCGTTAGATTAAAGTACGTTTTCTGACAAACACGTTTTTCAACAATTAAATTTATATAACAATGACACAGAAATTCAAACATTTTTCTTCGATTGCCGTAGCGGCAATCGTACTATTCGCAACCTCATGCAGCAAAGACGATGACCCTATCCCCGAAGAAAACGACAACGAGGTAATCACTACGGTACAGCTACGTTTTAAGGAACAGGGAACCACGAACGAACTTCTTTATGCTTGGAAAGATGCTGACGGAGCCGGAGGAAACGCCCCGGTCATAGACCAGATTGCACTGCAACCGGGTAAGTCCTATGATGTCAGCGTATCCTTTCTTGACGAGGTAAATGGTGAAGACATTACCGAAGAAGTAAGTGAGGAAAATATAGACCACCGTATTTATTACGTGCCATCTTCCACATCAAATATACAAATCACAAATTTGGATAAGGATGACAACAACGTTACGTTAGGGCTGGAAAGCGTTTGGACAACCACGACCGCTTCCACTGGTACGGTCAGGGTTGTGCTGCGCCATTATCCACAGGGAGGAAAGATTGAAACGGACTTGATTAATGACCCTAAGTCATCAACTGACGTAGATATTCAATTTAATTCTAAAGTTGAATAAACCCCGCACCAAGAAGAAGACCGGGCATCCGTCAGTATTTTAAGACCACAGCTTTTTAAGCAAACAATAAAGCATTGCGATTATCTTTCGCAATGCTTTGTGGTTTTAAAGACCATCTAAAACTGGCTTTATGGCGATAACCATCTGATGAAGTGGCTCACCTATACAGGATTTCAATAAATCTTACAAATCAAATCCAAAATTTCACAACAGTACCCATAATTATAATAGCCAATTTTGCATTGTAAATTAAAGCAGGCAAATATGGCGACAAACAGAGAAAATATATACATACCGTTGGAGGATGTAGAAAGCGAACACTGTGCATTAATCGTTGAAAAGGGATTGGCACAGGTAAAAGGCGTAGAAACCCATAAAGTAGAGCTGAACAACCGCAGGGCAGCGATTACAGTAGATAGCAATGAAACCGTAGGCGAAGCTGTTAAGGCAATTAAAGATTTAGGTTACGGAGTTCCTACGGTTAAAAGTGCTTTTCCGGTATTGGGCATGACCTGTGCATCCTGTGCGGGCAGTGCCGAAAGCATTGTTAAATACCAACCGGGAGTAGTTAATGCTTCCGTGAACTTTGCAACGGGCAATCTTACCGTGGAATATCTGCCCAATATGACCGATGCCTCCACCCTGCAAAAAGCGGTTCAGGGAGTAGGTTACGACCTATTGATTGAAGACAAAACCAAGCAGCAGGAAACGCTCGAAGCCATCCACGAAAAGAAATTCCGAACCTTGAAAAACAAGACCATTTGGGCAATTATCCTTTCCCTGCCCGTGGTAATCATAGGAATGTTCTTTATGGATATGCCCTATGCAGACCCGATAATGTGGCTCTTTTCCACGCCCGTTGTAATATGGTTGGGCAGGGATTTTTTTGTAAACGCTTGGAAGCAGGCAAAGCACCGTTCCGCCAATATGGATACGCTGGTGGCATTGAGTACAGGTATTGCCTACCTGTTCAGTGTTTTCAATATGCTGTTTGCCGACTTTTGGCATCAACGGGGACTGCATGCTCACGTATATTTTGAAGCGGCTGCCGTTATTATCGCATTCATCCTCTTGGGAAAACTGCTGGAAGAAAGAGCCAAAGGCAACACCTCTTCAGCCATTAAGAAGCTGATGGGCTTGCAGCCAAAAACGGTCATCGTGGTACAGGCGGACGGAACGGAAAAGCAGACCGCTATCGAAGACGTAAGCGCAGGCGATGTGATACTCGTAAAGCCCGGTGAAAAGATTGCGGTAGACGGCATGGTCATATCGGGCAATTCGTATGTGGACGAAAGCATGTTAAGCGGTGAGCCTGTACCTGTATTGAAAAAAGAAAAAGAAAAAGTATTTGCAGGAACGATTAACCAAAAAGGCAGCTTCCGGTTCAGGGCGGTAAAAGTGGGCAAAGAAACCATGCTTGCCCACATCATCAAAATGGTGCAGGATGCACAGGGAAGCAAAGCACCCGTACAGAAACTGGTCGATAGGATTGCGGGCATCTTTGTTCCCACAGTGATAGGTATTGCCATCCTGACATTTACGCTATGGTTGATTTTGGGAGGCGAAAACGGGGTTGTTCAAGGTCTGTTGGCAGCCGTTACGGTATTGGTCATTGCCTGCCCCTGTGCTTTAGGCTTAGCGACACCCACCGCTATTATGGTAGGCGTTGGTAAAGGTGCTGAAAATGGCATTTTGATAAAGGATGCCGAAAGTTTGGAACTGGCCAAAAAAGTAAATGCCATCGTTTTGGACAAAACCGGAACCATCACCGAGGGAAGACCACAGGTAACGGGCATTAAATGGCTGAACAATGAGGACACTGCAAAAGAAATCCTTTTGAGCATCGAAAAGCAATCCGAGCATCCATTGGCAGAAGCCGTAGTGAAGCATCTTGGCGATGTAGCGACCACCTCTTTATCCATGTTCGACAGCATTACGGGCAAAGGCGCAAAAGCAGACCATGACAACGAAACCTATTATGTAGGCAACAAAAAGCTATTGGCAGAAAACAACATTGCCATTGCCGGCGAATTACAAGACCAGGCCGAAGAATGGGGCAAACAGTCTAAAACCGTTATCTGGTTTGCAAACAGCAAAAAGGCTCTTGCTGTAATCGCTATCGCCGATAAGATTAAGGAAACATCGGTGCGGGCTATCCGGGAAATGCAGGAAATGGGCATTGACCTGTATATGCTGACCGGAGATAATGAAGCTACTGCAAAAGCCATTGCGGAGCAGACAGGCATCAAGCATTACAAAGCCGAAGTTTTGCCACAGCACAAAGCCGACTTTGTGAAAGAACTGCAAAGTAAAGGAAAGGTAGTGGCAATGGTGGGCGATGGTATCAACGACAGCACCGCATTGGCAACAGCCGATGTAAGTATCGCAATGGGCAAAGGCAGCGACATCGCAATGGACGTAGCCAAGATGACCATCATTTCGTCCGACCTGACCAAGATACCGCAGGCAATACGCTTGTCCAAACAGACCGTAGCCACCATCAAGCAAAACCTGTTCTGGGCGTTTATCTACAACGTAATCGGCATTCCGGTAGCGGCAGGCATCCTTTACCCTGTTAACGGCTTCCTGCTCAACCCGATGATTGCGGGTGCGGCAATGGCATTGAGCAGCGTGAGCGTGGTCAGTAACAGCCTGCGGTTGAAGTGGAAGAAATAAAACAGTAAATCTCACAAATCAAACAAGAAATTACACAACAATAACTAACTGAATAGTACGGAAATTTGCATTATCAGATAACTCTAAAATTTGTAAACAATGGAAAATAAACAATTTCAATTCAAGACGAACATCAATTGCGGCGGCTGTATCGCATCTGTAAAGCCGCACTTGGACAAGGCAGAGGGCATCTGCCATTGGGAAGTGGACACGGCCAACAAGGACAAAGTACTTACCGTGAAGTCCGAGGGCATTACCGAGCATGAAGTAATATCGACCGTGCAAAAGGCAGGCTTCAAAATAGAACCTTTGGATGCCTAAGCCAGCAACTTTTTGAAATGCCCTTTTTCCGACCGAATTTCCATGAGGTTGGGTTGATGAAAAAGGGCATTTTATCAATTCTGAAAAAAGGCGATAGGTTATTGCGTATATGGCATTATTTTTCCATATAGCAAAAAAAACGTAAAACGATATAAAAAACCAATCTAATTTGTAACTTTGTTGCGTTGAAAAATTATAGAATACATATAGGCATTTTGACATTGTTCTGTTTGGTTTTCTTTATGATGCCAAGTCAGAGCTATGCCTGTTCCAAAAATTCAACAAAGACCGAGCAGTCTTCCTGCTCAAAGGAGAAATCCAAAAAATCAGAACATACAAAAGGTTGCAAGAGCAAATCCTGTAAAAAATGCAAAAGTGACAAATGCGGGGGCGGTTGTTCCCACAGCTCTTGCAGGTGCGGTGCTTCAACCACTTCCCTAAATGTCCCAACCGTAATCGAATTAAAGGCAAAAGATCACTTAGCAGCAGCTAAAAAGCAAAAATTCGCTTTCAAAGAAGCCTATTATTCTTCGGGCTTTTTTTCCATTTGGCTACCGCCTAAAATAAGCTAAATTTATGGCCTGCCAGCCATAGGTATGTCCTGTCAGAAGCCGCTTCGGCTTTTTGCAAATCCCTTATTTGTATCATTTATTTAAAGTTTAAAACAGAAATGGGCTTTCAATACTTCATTTCTAAAAAGTAATTATTATGAAATCATTATCAAAAATAGTGATGGTAATCGCCGTATTACTATCCTCAATGAATGGTTTCGCACAAATCAAAAATGCGAAAACAGAAACCGTAAAGATTTACGGCAATTGTGGTATGTGTAAAACCACCATCGAAAAAGCAGGTAACATAAAAAAGGTAGCCAACGTGGACTGGAACAAAGATACCAAGATGGCTACGCTCACGTATGACAGCGAGAAAACAAATCAGGATGAAATCCTGAAACGTATCGCTTTGGCGGGTTATGATAGTGAGAAGTTCCGTGCGCCGGATGACGTATATGCGAAACTGGCTGAATGCTGCCAGTACGATAGACCTTTGAAGACAATTGCCCAAAACAAAGGGGCGGCAATGGACATGAAAGTCGGACATGGCAATCACAACCACGGTGAAATGGCAGCACCCGCTAACAAGGATGCAGCTCAAAATCAATCACAGCTAAAAGCTGTGTTTGACAACTACTTTTCAGTGAAAGATGCTTTGATAAAAACCGATGCGGCAACTGCATCTGCCAAAGCCGCTGAATTGGCTGCATCCCTTAAAGCAGTCGATATGAACAAGCTTTCGGCAGAGGAACATACGGCTTGGATGAAAGTAATGCAGGACTTGACAGCTAATGCGGAAAGCATTTCAAAATCAAAAGACGTTGCAAAACAAAGAAGTGCTTTTGCGGCACTTTCGGGAAGCATCTACATACTGGCTAAAGTGTCTAAACAGGATACACCAGTTTATTACCAGCACTGTCCTATGTACAATGGAGGTAAGGGGGCCAATTGGCTAAGTAAAGAGAATGCCATTAAAAACCCATATTACGGCTCACAGATGCTTACCTGCGGCAGTACGGTCGAAACCATTAAATAACAGGTCGGAAAGCTATGGAACAGTATAGTGATATGGTGCAGGCTCTTAAAGACCTAAGACAACGTGGGTACAGTATTGATTTTAGTCTGTTGCCGGACTGCCTTTACTGTGCGTCAAAGAGCCTGAAACTAAAACCGGAGGATTTTACGGTTACGGAAACTCATAGGTTTGAAAGCCTCGACAGCAGTCCTGATAACAATGCCGTGATTTATGCCATATCGTCCAATGACGGTAAGAGCAAAGGGGTACTTGTTGATGCCTATGGTACTTATGCTGAAGAAATGACCCATGAGATGGTAAAAAAATTAAATGCAACATAACTTTTAAAATCCCTTGTTATGAAAAAATACACGTGTCCCATGCACCCGCAGGTGCTAAAAGACGAACCGGGCAAATGCCCTCTTTGTGGCATGGCATTGGTTCCCGTTGGCGGTACGTCAGCTTCTCATGAACACACGCCAGAACATGAGCATTCCGGGCATTCTCAACATGGCCATGATGACGAAAACTTTGATAAACATGAGGGGCATAATACAGGCGATTTCCTCACACGTTTTTGGATAAGCCTTGTCATTACAATCCCTATCCTGCTCCTGTCGCACATGATACAGCAATGGTTGGGTTTCTCCCTTGCTTTCAATGGCGATAAATATGTGCTGTTGGCATTGGGTACGGTGATTTATTGCTATGGAGGCTTACCGTTCCTAAAGGGAATGATTGGCGAGGTGAAAGCCAAAGCCATAGGGATGATGACACTTGTTGCCATTGCCATATCCGTAGCCTATGTTTATTCCGTAGCCGTTGTATTTGGCTTGCAGGGTATGGACTTCTTTTGGGAACTGGCAACCCTAATTGACATCATGCTGTTAGGGCATTGGCTGGAAATGCGTTCCCAAATGGCTGCTTCACGGGCATTACAGTCATTGGTGGCTTTGCTGCCCAACGATGTTACCGTGGAACGTGGCGGAGAAGCTGTAAAGATAAAGCTCGAAGACCTGCAAAGCGGTGAAACGGCTATCATAAAACCGGGAGAAAAAATTCCAGCCGATGGATTGGTACTGGAGGGGCTTTCGTATATCAACGAGAGTATGCTTACCGGGGAAAGTGTTCCCGTAAAAAAGGAAAAGGACGGAAAGGTCATCGCAGGCTCTATCAATGGCGATGGTGCGCTGAAAGTTAAGGTAACAGCCGTGGGAAAAGACAGCTACCTGAACAGGGTTATCAATCTTGTGCAGGAAGCGCAGGCTACTAAGTCTAATACACAGAACCTTGCGGACAAAGTTGCCAAATGGCTCACCTTTATTGCCATTGCCGTGGGCATAGGCACATTTGCCTATTGGTATGCAAGCAGTGGAGATATTGCCTTTGCGCTTGAAAGAATGGTGACGGTAATGGTAACGGCCTGCCCGCACGCATTGGGCGTGGCTATCCCGTTGGTGGTCGCCATTTCCACAACGCTTTCGGCGACCAATGGCCTGCTCATCCGCAACCGTACGGCATTTGAAACCACCCGAAAACTTTCCACCGTCATTTTTGATAAGACCGGAACGCTCACCAAAGGTTCCCATGCCGTAGAAAAGGTTATACCGTTAACAGACGAATATAATGCCGATGAGGTTATCCAGTATGCTGCCGCAGTACAGCAAAATTCGGAACACCATATCGCCAAAGGCATTATGGCTACATTGAAAGAAAAGAGCCTTGCCTTATGGAAGTCTGAAAACTTCAGCTATATGCAGGGCATAGGTGTTAAAGGTGTTGTGAACGGGAAAAATGTCGTAGCTGGCGGTCCGAATTATTTCACCGAAAACCACCTTTCCCTGCCGGAAATACCAAGCGAAATCAATCAGGAAGCCGAAACGGTCAACTTTGTCCTCATTGATGACCGGGTAATCGGCATCATTACTTTGGCAGACAGCATCCGTGAGGGGTCGGCACAGGCGATTGAGGAACTCAAAAAAATGGGCATCAAGTCCTTTCTGCTCACCGGGGACAACGACAGGATTGCTGCTGCCGTAGCCGGAAAATTGGGTATGGACGGGTATTTGGCTAATGTGCTTCCGCACAACAAGCAGGAGAAAGTAAAGGAGTTTCAGGCAAAAGGCGAAATCGTAGCAATGACTGGTGATGGTGTAAATGATGCACCTGCACTGGCACAGGCAGATGTGGGCATTGCCGTGGGTTCCGGTACGGACGTGGCTGCCGAAACAGCGGATATCATATTGGTAGACAGCGACCCGAGGGATGTGGTCAAACTGATTGACTTCGGCAAACTTACCTACAAAAAGATGGTACAGAACCTGATATGGGCGGTTGGCTACAACGTGGTGGCAATACCCCTTGCGGCAGGCGTACTCTATCCGAATTTTGTTTTAAGTCCCGCTATGGGTGCTGTGCTGATGAGTGTAAGCACCATTGTAGTGGCTATTAACGCAAGTTTTTTAAAAATCAAAAAATAAATAAAAATGAAAAATCTAACATTATCAATCATTGCTGTTATCATGGCATTTGTAACAGTATCATGCAATCAGGCATCCAACAAAAACGAGCAGTCTTCAAGTGATACTGCTGTTGTATCACAAGAACAGTCAGCTTCCCAACCAAAAGAGGATGATACGGTAGCTGCGCCCGTTGTGAGTGAAACTCCGAGCGGTCAGGAAGCAAAAGCAACAGGAAAAGAAGAAGCAAAAAACTTTTCTATTGCGCCCATAGTTACCGATTATCTGTCCTTAAAGAACGCCCTTGTTTCGGACGATGACAAAGCTGCCGCCAGTTCAGGGAAAAAGCTGTTAGCTACCCTGAATAAAGTGGACATGAAAGCCGTTCCTGCCGATTGGAACTGCAACTAAAAATGAGAGACTTTTTTTACGCTGCTAGTTTTTCTTTGTTCAGCAGCATTTCTTCCATTTGCTTAGGTGTTTTATACCCTAATGCCGAATGTGTTCTTCTGGTATTGTAAAAGCCTTCAATATATCCGAATACCTCTAATTTAGCGGACTGCTGATCAATAAATCTTCTGTGGTAGACCATTTCAGCTTTTAGTGATTTGAAGAAGCTCTCAGCCACCGCATTATCCCAACAGTTTGCCTTCCTACTCATACTCTGGGTTATATTATTATCCCTGAGTATCGATTTAAATTCGTCACAGGCATACTGAACCCCTCTGTCGGAGTGAAAGATCAGTCCATTCTTGGGAGCTCTGTTCCCAACAGCCATGTTCATGGCGGCTACCGAGGTGTTTTCAGCTGTCATATCGGTGCTCAAAGACCACCCGATCACTTTTCTGTCCGCCAGATCAATAACGGTTGTCAAATAAAGCCAGCCCTTGCTGGTATGGATATAGGTGATATCGCCGACCCACTTTTGCGACAGGGTATCCGCTGAAAAATCTCTTTGGAGGAGATTTTCAGCTATCCGATAGCCATGGCTGGAATCTGTTGTCACCTTATACTTCTTTTTCACTTTACTGCGTATACCATGTTTCTTCATCAACCTTGCTACATAGGATCTGGAAACCGGGTCTCCAGCTTTATGCAGTTCAGCTGTTATTCTTGGGCTGCCATATATACAATCACTCTCCTTGTGTATTTTTTGTATTTTCTCAACAAGTATTTTAACCCGCTGTTCACCAGGGGACTCTGGAGAAACCAACCAGCGGTAAAAACAACTAGCGCTAACACTAAATACATCGCACATCTTCTCTACGGAATATACCTCTCGATTCGCTGCTATGAACCGGTATATGGACCGTCTCCCTTGGAGAAGATGGCGATGGCCTTTTTTAAGATGTCGCGCTCTAGCTCCGCATCTTTTAGTTTTTTGCGCAAAACCCTCAACTCCTGCTCCTGGGGGCTTATCTTGGGGTTGTCCGGAAGAACTTTGTTGCCATTGAAACGTGGGTTCCTGCGCCATTTACTGAGCAAACTGGGATCGATATCCAGCTCCTTGGCCACTTCCGAAACTGAGCCTTTCACAATACTCAGCTCAACAGCCATTATCTTAAACGAATCATCAAATTTTCTATGCATATCATCAAATTTAAAATTACTGATTAAATCTGTCTCGCACTAAAGGTAGCAACTCCAGATAAGCACAAAAAGTACATGGACATAGCGGACGATGCTAAAGAACACGCAGAACATATCGGGGAAAATGTCGGCAACATCCACCACCAGCGGGAACATTTGGCCTCGCTTGGCGAAGATTTGAAAGACCTGATTGATTTGTTCGGTACATCGCAAACATTGTATCAGGACCATTGCCCGATGTTCAATGACGGTAAGGGTGCTGTTTGGTTCAGCGAAAACAAGGAAATCAAAAACCCTTACTACGGTTCTAAAATGCTGACCTGCGGTAAGGTGGAAAAAACAATTAACAGCAAATAAAATTCAGGGTTATGGAAAATATGCAAAACAGTCACCATGCGGGTCATTCCTCGGAGCATGGCACGCACAATACAAAACATGCTTCGGCCATGTACAAACGCTTTGCGGTGATGGCTGTAGCCATGTTCGCAGTGATGTATTTTATCATGTACGCCATGATTGACGGGTGGCAGAACCTGATACCCAATATCAACAATTTGTACATGACCCTGCTGATGACCTCGGCAATGCTGCTTATCGAATTAGCGATAATGAAAGTAATGTACCCCAACAGGAAGATGAATTGGGCGATAGCCATCATCTCGGTTGCTGTTGGCATCTTTTCATGGTTTGGTATCAGGGAACAAATCAATGTCGGGGACAAGCAGTTTGCAAAGGGTATGATACCCCATCACGCAGCAGCCATATTGATGTCCGAAAAGGCACACCTGACCGACCCGGAACTGATAGAGCTGCAAAAAAATATACTTAAAACCCAAGCGGAAGAAATTGAACTAATGAAGCGCAAGCTAAAAGAGTTTGAAGAAAGTAAATAATAAAATTTAAAAAAACAAGTTTGGACATGAACAAAATAATAATTGGCTTTATTTCCTTATTAACCCTGCTATTCACCGCTTGCGGTCAGGCGGGGTCAAATAAGGATGAAGCGGAACAGCAGCATTCGCAGGCAACTCCGGAAAGCAACGGACATACTACCCAAATAGGTGAATTGGTTCCATCGGATGAAGTCTGCATGGTCAACGATGCCTATATGGGCAAAAGGCAGTTTGACGTAAAATTTGATGGTAAAACCTATTACGGATGTTGCGAAATGTGTAAGGAACGTATTCCAAAAGATGCGACCGTGCGGATGGCGATAGACCCCTATTCCCATAAGCAGGTAGACAAAGCTAATGCGGTGATTGCTGTGACAGGAAATAACGGTGAAGTTTCTTATTTTGAAAACAAGGAGAATTATGCCAAGTATGTGAAAAAACAGTAGACACAAAAAGATGAAGCCACAATAAAATAATTATGACCATAAAGAAGAAAATCATATTGGGGCTGGCTGTCGTCCTGATTGCCATACAGTTCTTTCAGCCCTTACGGAACCAGGCGGTTGAAGTGCCAGCCACCCATATCGAAAGGGTGTACACCGTACCCCAAAATGTAAAGGCTATCCTTGTTCAGTCCTGTTATGACTGCCATAGCAACAATACCCATTATCCGTGGTACAGCCGTATCCAGCCCGGCGCATGGTACATGGCAGAGCATATAAAAAAGGGGAAAGAGGAACTCAACTTTAGCGAATTTGGCGACTATTCTGTCCGCAGGCAGCGAAACAAGTTCAGGGCTATGGCCGGGCAGGTTAAGGACGGGGAAATGCCATTGTCGTCATATACGCTAATTCATCGTAATGCAGTATTGTCACCGGAGGATAAGCAGGTTTTGATAGCGTGGTTTGGCACAATGGAAGACAGCATTAAATAAAATTTTTCAACGAATGAACAGATATAAAAAAATACCCATAAGAATATTGCAAACAGTGCTGATGCTGCTTTGCACGCAAACGCTGTTTGCACAGAGAGTAGTGCATTACGAGCTGTATGTAAAAGATACACTTGTCAACTATGCAGGTAAGCAAAAAAGGGCGATTGCCGTAAACGGGCAAATCCCCATGCCCACCCTTACCTTTACCGAGGGCGACACTGCCGAAATAGTGGTGCACAACCAATTGAAAGAAAGCACATCACTGCACTGGCATGGTGTGTTCCTGCCCAATAAAGAAGACGGTGTGCCCTGGCTTACGCAAAAGCCCATCGCACCGGGTACAACCTACACCTACCGTTTTCCGATTATCCAGCATGGCACGCACTGGTATCATTCGCACTCAGGCTTGCAGGAGCAGATAGGCATGTACGGTAGTTTTATCATGAAAAAAAGAGGCGACGATAAAACCTTTAGAAAAGGAATTGACGATTTGCCGACCGTCCCGATTATATTAAGTGAGTGGACAAATCTTAACCCGGATAACATCAACCGTATGCTACACAATGCAAATGATTGGGCGGCCATTAAGAAAGGTGCTACGCAATCGTACGTTGAAGCTATTAAGGAGGGAAAATTAGGCGTAAAGGTAAAAAATGAGTGGAAACGGATGCTGGCGATGGATGTCAGTGATGTTTACTATGATAAAATCCTAATAAATGGTAGCCATAGCACCGATTTGAAAACAATTGGTGGTAAAAAGCTAAAAGCAGGTGACAAAGTCAGATTACGCGTTTCCAATGGCGGGGCGTCTTCGTATTTCTGGCTAAGATATGCTGGAGGGAAAATTACAGTAGTAGCGAATGATGGAAATGATGTTGAGCCTGTAGAAGTGGATAGATTAATCATTGCAGTTTCTGAAACTTACGATATTGTAGTGACTATCCCTCAAGATGGGTTAGCATATGAGTTTTTAGCAACAACCGAGGACAGAACACAATCAGCAAGCTACTTTATAGGTGATGGGGTCAAACAGCTTATTTCCCCGCTCCCACGATTGAAGTATTTCGAGGGGATGAAGATGATGAACGATATGATGAAAATGAATGGCGATTTGGACGATATGGGCATGAAGATGAGCCTGAACCAAATGGACATGAATGTAGTGATGTATCCCGAAATTACCGGAGATGCAGCAAAGAAATCAGACCACAGCAAGCATGAAGGTATGAACATGGATGACGACCCTAACCGTTACAACGCTAATGCCTTGGGAGACATCAAAACATTAAATTATGCTATGTTGCAATCGCCTTACAACACCTCCCTTCCAAAAGATGCGCCTGTAAAAGAGTTGAAGTTCACACTTACTGGCAACATGAACCGCTATGTATGGAGCATGGATAATAAAATACTTTCGGAAACGGACAAAATACCTGTAAAAAAAGGAGAAATCCTACGGATTACCATTTATAATAATTCGATGATGCGGCATCCTATGCATCTTCACGGATTTGATTTTAGGGTGATAAACGGAAAAGGCGAAAAATCGCCGCTTAAAAATGTGTTGGATATCATGCCTATGGAAACGGATACCATTGAGTTTTTAGCAAATGAGGAAGGTGATTGGTTCTTTCATTGCCATATATTATATCACATGATGGCGGGAATGAACAGGGTGTTTGAAGTTGGAGACTACAATAACCCCTATTTACCTGACAAGGCAAAAGCCTATAAAGAATTGCAAAGAGAAAGTAATATGCCCCATTTTATGGCACAAAACGATTTTGCAACCAATGGTAATGATGGAGAAGCTATGCTAATGAATGCACGCTATCAATTAGGAACAGAATGGCGCTTAGGCTATAATAGTATGCACGGGTATGAAGTAGAAACTCACTTAGGTAGATACATTGGAAAGATGCAATGGTTCATGCCCTTTGTAGGTTTTGATTTTCGTTACCGGAAAATGGGAGAAGATGAGCACGAAAAGAACATATTTGGACAAACCAACAAGAAAGACACCCGCAGGGCGTTCAGTTTAGGGTTTATGTATACGTTACCTATGCTGGTCAATTTCCAGGCAGAAGTATATCACGATGGAATTGTAAGATTGCAGTTAATGCGCGAAGATATTCCAATTTCAAAAAGATTAAGAGGTGGCTTCATGGTAAATACCGACTTAGAATATATGGGGGAGCTTAGGTATATCATCAATAAAAATATAGGTATACGTACCCACTATGATAGTGATATGGGATTTGGTGTAGGGCTTGCATTGACATATTAAAATAAAATACCGGATGGTTGTAAACTGCAAACCGTAAAATTACGGCAAAATACAGTGGGTGATGCGGGGTATAATTCGTTTGGATTAACCTGCATCATACTACAACCCATCAGACAATACAACAGTTCCACCACCAGCATCATACTGGTTGTTCTTTCATGTAGTTGCATGGGCTAATACGAGCAGTATTAGCATTTCTATATTAATCAGTATCATATTTATCAAAATGAAACGAATGGATAAATTTTACAATGAAACATATCTTAAATTGGAAACAGAAATCCAAGAACTGGAGATTGAAAACGATAACCCGGTACAACGGACAGAAGCCATTATATACCGGATTGTGGAATGTCTGTCCGAAATTAAAGATTATGTTTTGAAACGAGGATTTACAAATGTTGATGAAGAAATCCGATTTTTTAAATATCAAAAGCCAGTCATTGTTTCAAAATTGATTTATTATAATGCCATTTACAAAATCGAGACGAGGAAGCCCTACGGGGCTAAGCGCATTAGAAAATATCTTAAAAAAGAATTGAAGAAGCTAAAAAGGTTTTTCGACAATAACATTGATTTTTATAAATATTACCGAAGCAACAACTCGTTTCTTGACGAGAAAATGTTTGTTCGGGGCAAGCACGATATAAAACTGTGGCTGGATACCTATTATTTTCAGTCCGACCAATCTTTTTCTACTTCCCACGATTATAAGGTAGCCAAGATAATGGCGAATGATTTGATACAGGTGTATCTCGAAGACCAGCTTTACTGCACCTACAAGCGTTTGTTTATAAAACGCACTGCTATTTCGGGGCTGAACTGGACAGGTAGTAAAGCTGCTTTGACAGAACTCATTTACTCCCTATACTACCAAAGCGTTCTCGATAATGGCAATACGGATATTAGGTTGATAGCGGAATATTTTGAAAATGCCTTTAATATTGATTTGGGAAACTTTTACCATACCTATCTCGAAATACGCAACCGGAAACGAAACCGTACCAAATTCCTTGATGCACTGCGGGATAACCTTATTAAGAAAATGGATGAGCAGGAGGAAAAATAATGACAGCGATAGAAAGAGAAACGGCGGACTTGCAGATCCGCCGTTTCTTTTAAAATTCTTCGCTTCTTGGTTACGAGGGAAGCCTGAATCTATCGTTATGCTTTAAAAGATACTTTAGTTATTTCTTATCTTTTGCTTTCTGAAAATGTTCCCGTTCCATTCTCAATAATTCTTCAAACAGCTTGGTTGCCTGCTCAATTGAAAACTGATGATTATTTTCAATTCTTACTGTACCAACCATAGCACCATTTGTCGGTTCAACCTTTTCGTAAAAATTATTAGTATGGTAAAGAACCTGCCCCACATCAAATTTCTTCAAACCCTCTACGCTTACGCCAAGCGCAATAGCTACTTTTTCCAATCGTTCGTCATCCACGTTCTCGGTTTGTTCCAATTTAGATACAGCTTGCTTGGTCACACCCATACGCTCTGCCAAATCCTTTTGCGTAATACCTACCAATCGCCTTGCACTGCCAATTTTTATACCCATGTGGTTTTTCCCCTCCAAATACACGGTTTCTTTTTCTTTTTCCATTGTTATTTTACGAATGATTTTTTTGGTTTATAAATAATTCCAGTTTCTCCCGCTCACTTTGCAACAACCGTTCGTATAACTCGACTACTTTATCTAACGGATTAATATTCTGCGTACTATTCTCACCATGTTGAACAGTACTATCTTTATAACTGTTGATATTATAAATAGCTCGTTCCACATCAAATTTCTTAATGAGGTCAGGGGTTACGCCTAATGCAAAAGCAAATCGTTCCAACATTTCCGGCTCTAAAACAGCTTCCCGTTCTATGGCAGAAATTTGTGGCTGGCTCATACCCAATTCATTAGCAAGCACTTCTTGCTTAATGCCCAAGTAAATACGGATACGCTGCGCATTTCTGCCCTGATGGTTTTCTTCCAGCGTTTCCAAAACGTGTACTTTGTCTTCCTCTTGCATATTTCATTGTCATTTGATAGCGTAAATATAATAAAAGACAACCAAAAAAGCATAATAGACAACCAAAATTACTTCAAAAAAATCTCCATTTCAACGTTATTTGGAACAAATAACTAATAGTGAGAAGATTGACAAACAATTATAAACAATATTACTTCCTTTCCCCAACGGGAGGGATAAAAAGCGATGTTTTGTTCTTCTCAAAGAAATTCAGCCTCCGCTGCATCATCAAAAGCCCGGATTAGCACGTCCTGCAACCATACTCGGAGCAATTAATCATTTCCCAATAACCATAATTTATAAACCCAATGGCGAATAAACTTATTCGTAATAGGATAACGATTTTTATAGCCTGCCATAACCCGGAACTGGTAACGGGCGGCAGGCACTTCCTAATTCTAATTTGTTTCATGTTGTTTGGTGTCGGCATAGCCCGTCCGCAGTCCCGAGAAGTCGGGACTGCAAACAACCAAAACATCACCGCTTTAAACATCGGCGACCAAATCCCTGATGCTCTTTGGAACACACCTTTGCAGGTGGTGAACCACCCGCAGGACAAAAAAAACATCACCCTTGCCGATTACAAAGGCAAGCTGATAATATTGGATTTTTGGAGTACGTGGTGCGGTACTTGTGTAGCTGCATTGCCAAGACTTCACGAACTGGAAAAGGAGTTTAAAGACGATGTTATCATTTTACCGATGACAGACCAGAAAGCCAACGAAATAAAAGCATTCTTAAAGAAGAATCGAGTACTTTCCCGATTAAACTTGTTTTCAGTTACCGATGACAATACATATAAATTCCATTTCCCTTACACCATGTTGCCGCATGAGGTATGGATTAGCAAATCCGGCGAAGTACAAGCTATTACACACTCATCTGATGTAACAAAGGAAAATATTACTTCGGCATTGAAAGGCAATGCAAATAGCATTGCACAGAAAAAGGACAACCTTACCTATGATGACACACGTCCATTACTGCTTAATAATAATGGTGCTGACGGGGATTTTTTTGTTAGCAGAAGTATTATTACGTTAGCCATAGAAGGCATTCCTCGTTCAAATGCTCTACCAAAAGTGAACGAAAAAGATAGCACCTTTCGGGTACTATCTACCAATGCTGACATCCGCCGTATGTACGAACTTGCATTTAGAGAATTGCTAACAATGCCACCTAACCGGACAAAGCTGGAGTTGAAGGAACCATTTTCCGTTTCGGAGAAAAGGTTTTTACAGGATAAGTATTGCTACGAATGGATTGCCCCATTGTCAGTATTGAAGCACTTTCCCCAAAAAGTACAGGCTGACCTCAATTATCACTTTGGCATAAATGGGCGTATGGAAAAACGTAATACAAAATGCTATACCATTAAGATTATAGGGAAAACGACAATAATCCCCAATAAACCCGAAGACCGCTTACAATACCTTTCGGCTTGGGTAAACAAGACCAATAAAGATATACAGCATATTCCTGTTGTAAATGATTTTACTGACCAAAAAATAGCCATCCCAAAAATAGCACATGCTATTGAGGATGTGGAAGCTGTTAACAGGCAACTTAAACCATTCGGTATTGCCATCGTGGAAGATGAAAGAGTGCTGGATTTTTTTGTCATTTCTGAACTATAAACCAAACTACTCAATGAAACGAACAATTACTTTTTTACTCATACTTTTTTCAGTTACCAATACCATTGCCCAAAACATATCCAACATTCGGGGTAAGGTAGTCAATAATGAAAATGGTCAGCCCGTAGCAGGTGCTACGGTCAAATTGTTGAACCGCAGTCAGAATAACACCGTACAAACTGATGAAGACGGAAATTTTGAATTTACAAATAAAGCATTCCCTTTAGCAGTTAGTGTTAGTTACATTGGATTAGCAGATACGACATTTGTCCTTTCTGCTGCTCCACAAAACCCATTGACGGTGCACCTAAATCCGGCAAGCAATACTTTAAGCGAAGTAGTGGTATCCACGGGTATTCAAAAAATACCCAAAGAAAGAGCCACAGGGTCATTTGACCATATCGACAACGAATTGTTTAATCGTCAAATCTCTACCGATGTATTGAGCAGGTTGGACGGTATTGCCAGTTCAGCAATGTTTGATAACAGACCCGGTGTAGGCAGTAACAATTTGAGCATACGAGGTCTAAGCACTATTTTTTCCAATACGAAACCATTAATCATACTGAATAATTTTCCCTACGAGGGCAATATAAATGATATTAACCCGAACGATGTGGAAGATATTACCATTCTAAAGGATGCAACCGCAGCCTCTATATGGGGCGTAAGAGCCGGAAACGGTGTAATCGTTATAACGACCAAGAAAGCCAAACGGAACCAGCCGCCTGCCATATCGTTTAACAGCAATATGACTCTTATTCAAAAGCCGGATATGATGCAACTGCCTTATATGTCTTCTGCGGATTATATAGGTGTCGAAAAAATGCTTTTTGACAATAACTTTTACGATGCCAATGAGCAGTTAGGCTACGTGCCATTATCCCCCGCAGTGGAATTAATGTATAAAAATAAACACGGGTTACTAACCGATGCCGCATTGCAACAAGGGCTGAACGAATTAGCGCAATACGATATACGTCGGGAATTGAATAAATACGTTTACAGGAAAGGGCTAAACCAGCAATATTCCCTAAACGTGAGTGGGCAGAGCGAAAATGTAAGCTATTATCTTTCTGGTGGCTATGATGACAATACCAGCACCACCGATGGAGGTTATAAACGGTATAATCTACGTTCTGACAATACGTTTCGACTTTCCAAAAAATTGAGTTTGGATGCCGCCTTGTTTTTTACCCATACCTTCACAAACGCAGGAAGACCTACCAATTTTTCTTCGTTACCTTATGCCCGTATTGCGGACGAAAATGGAAACGCTTTACCAATAGACCGATATTATCGGTCAAACTATATTCAGGAAACAAAACAAAATGGATTATTAGATTGGACGTATCGTCCATTGGACGAAATAAACCTCATCAACAATAAGCAGAAAACAAACAGCCTGATATTGAATACAGGGCTGAATTATGACATTGGCAAAGGGCTGATTGTAGAAATCAAATACCAATATGAAAACGCACAGGGAGCAGGAAAAGATATACGGAGCATGGCATCCTATTATACCCGTGATAGGATAAATACCTATACACAGGTTGGTACGGATGGAGCGTTATTCCGCCCAATACCTTTGGGCGATATCTTAAATGAATCAACAAACAGCTTCACGTCGCAATCTCTCCGTTTACAACTGAATTACTCCAAAACTTGGGATAAACACCAGCTAACAGGTCTTGCTGGAGCAGAGGCTCGTCAGGCAAACACCACTCTAACACAGTCTACACAATATGGTTATAATCCCCATATTTTGACGACTATCGCAGTTAATTACGATACTGATTATACTTTGTACAGTCCCACAGGTGGAATTGCAAAAATTCCAAATCCATATTTTACATCCGAAACTAACGATAGGTTTATATCCTTTTTTACCAATTGGGCTTATACGTTTGATAACCGCTATAATCTTAACATTAGTGCAAGACAAGATGGCTCAAATCTGTTTGGAGTAAGGAGCAATCAACGGTTTACCCCACTTTGGTCGGTTGGTGGTAGCTGGCATCTGACGAATGAACGGTTTATCAATATTACATGGCTTGACCTGTTGAAGCTAAGGACGACTTTCGGTTATAGCGGTAACCTCAATCGCAATGTTTCGGCTCTGCCCACAATGCGTTATTACAATGGTGGAAATTTAATAAATACGCCTTATGGTGTATTAGTTAATCCACCGAACGAAAATCTTCGTTGGGAAAAGAACGGGCAGTTCAATGTAGGGTTTGACTTTGCTGTTTTAAAACAACGTTTAAGCGGTACATTTGAATACTATCACAAGAAAAATACCGACCTTATTGGTTATATGCCTATCGACCAAACCACAGGTGCAATAGGTTCCTTAAGTAGCCGAGGGTTCACTTATCTTGGAAATTCGGCTTCCATGACCGGAAACGGAATAGATATACAATTGCATATTGTCAATATCCGTAAAGCATTTGAATGGCGGACAGACTTGCTGTACAGTACCGTAAAAACTAAAATAACGGAATATCTTGCCGAGACAAGAGACCTCAATAATTATCTTAATAGCGGATTGGTTATTTCGCCCATCATTGGAAAACCCGCCTATTCTATTTTTGCATTTCGATGGGCTGGTCTTGACCCCGAAACAGGCGACCCTATGGGCTACCTTCATGGCGAAGTAAGCAAAGATTATGCAGCCATCCGCAACGAAACCACACCAGAAGAACTGATTTATTATGGCTCCGCCACTCCTACACATTTCGGTGCTTTAAGAAATACGTTCTCATGGAAAGGGTTAAGTCTTTCATTCAATATCAGCTATAAATTAGGGTTCTATTTCAGGAGAAACAGCGTGTACTATAACGCAATATTCAATGGCACAGGTTCGCATTCGGATTTTAGTCTAAGATGGCAAAAGCCGGGTGATGAAGTCACCACACAGATTCCGTCAATGGTCTATCCGAATAATAACAATCGGGATGGCTATTTTTATCCACGTGCCGAAGTGCTGATTTCAAAGGGAGACAATATACGCTTACAGGACATCAACCTTAGTTACCAAATTAAATCATTGGAAAACAAATGGAAACTGAAAAGATTGGAGGTATTGATGTACGCTACCAATTTAGGGACGATATGGAAAGCGGATAAACATAACGTCGACCCGGAATTTGGAGATTTATCACCACTAAGAACTTTTTCATTTGGTTTAAGAGCAGGCTTTTAAAATTTAGAAACTATGACACGATATATAATAATATTACTGATTACAATAATCACATTTTCAGGATGTGAAAAATATTTGGACGTTAAACCGGATAAATCGCTTGTCGTACCGACCACGGTTGCAGACCTTAGAGCATTATTGTATAACACATCGAGAATGAATAGCTGGTATCCCTCAATTCAGGATGGTGCTACGGATAATCAATTTGTACAAACAGAAAATTTGAATAGATTCACTTCATTAACAGCAAAAAACATCTATACATGGAATGATGATGTATTTAACGATGATGAAACCAACGAATGGTCGATGATGTATGCAGCAATCTACTCATGCAATTTGATTTTGGAGCAGTTGGAGAAAATTGAACCTGTTCCGGTAGAAAAAAACCAAATTGAGGGAGAGGCTTTGTTTTTCCGCTCCTTTGCATTTTACAATGTTGCCCAGCTTTGGGCAAAACCTTATGAGAAAAATACGGCACAAACAGACTTAGGTATTCCACTAAGGTTAAAATCTGATATTGGTGAGAAATCTATAAGGTCATCGGTTGAAGAAACTTATACTAAAATTACCAATGACTTGAACAGGGCTGTTATACTTTTATCCGTCAATAGCCCATATAAAACAACACCAACGAAGCAGGCTGTCTATGGACTGTTAGCCCGCATATACTTATCAATGGAAGACTATGATAAAGCACTATCTTACGCAGACACTTGTTTAAGCTATTCAGATGCTTTACTTGATTACAATACATTAACAATGGGGTCGGCAACCTCATTCCCGATACCTCGCTATAATGAAGAAATAATTTTTCATGCTAACGATTTTGGGCGTATGGTGATGAGCATTACCTATGGAAGAATTGATAGCAACCTATATAAGTCTTATGAATCGAACGATATTAGAAAAACAGCTTTCTTTAGAAACAGAGCGGGCTATTATTCCTTTAGGGGAAATTACGATGGCAATTCAGGAATGTGGTTTGCCGGAATTTCTACCAACGAAATCTATCTGATAAAAGCTGAATGTGAAGCAAGAGCAGGAAATATTACCACGGCTTTACAGACCGTAAACGAACTATTAAAAAATCGCTATAACAGTACATTTATTCCATTCAGTTCGGACAATGATGAAACTGTATTAAGGTTTATCTTGGATGAGCGAAGAAAGGAATTAATATGGCGGGGATTACGGTGGTCGGATTTAAGACGATTGAACAAGGACAGCCGTTTTTCAAAAACGATAACAAGAAATATTGATGGAAAGATTTATACATTAGAGCCAAACAGTCCAAAGTATGTCTTGCCCATACCCAATAGTGTGATACTTAACAACGGTATGCAACAAAACGAGCGGTAACAAGGTTCAGCATAATACCGCAAATAATTATTATTCTATCCTTGTATATATAGACGAAATAACTGTATTCATATCAGGGTGTTCAGTATCTCCAATGAGTGGTTTTGCCTTAATAGCACACAATATATCATTTCCCGTTATACACGGAGGTGCTGTACTACCATTTTCATTAACAAGTGCGAAATTTTCTGGGTTGGAGATGTTACCATCTCCCGTTTCATCTGTATAGGCAAACCATTTTTCTCCAGCAAGACTGGCGTTTTTCATTACCGAAAAGGACATTGTTACAGATGCAATGGTTACCGCTGCCAGTGCAAATAGGTTATTTTTTATTTTTTTCATCATTTTAAAATTTTGAGGTTGAAGAAATGGTCTTTTCCTTTGGATGATTAAATCTAATTAACGAAAGTATTCTCTAAATAGAGTGTGAACATGGGATAATCCTTGTTCACACTCTTTCAAATTATTTACTGAAAAAGCTATTGCAGCTTTCTTTCTCTGTCGTCAATAACAGTACCTAAATTGGGATGTTCTTCACCACCAATCATCACAGGTTGAGCCTTAACCGCACAGATTTCGTCACTTCCTTCAGGACACGTAGGCGGATTAGCGCCATCACTTGGCGTGAGTATATAATTTTCAGGATTGTTGGGATTTCCATCTCCGGTTTCATCAGTGTACTCAAACCATTTTTCTCCTGCAAAACTGGCGTTTTTCATCACGGTAAACGACATGGTTACAGCTGCAATGGCTATTGCTACTACAGCAAATAGGTTCATTTTTAATTTTTTCATCGCTTTAAAATTTTGATGTTAAAAAATACTTTTTTATATGTCTTTTGGCAGACGCGCCCTCGGTAGCTTCGCCTCCGGCGTTGCTACCTCGTAATTTATGCCATAAGTAAAGCCCCAAAATGCTTAGGGAAAGGAAAAAGAGATTAAAGAAAAAATGCTGTGTCCAGTTCATACCACTTATCACCGAACCACACCCGCATGGTAATTTTTCCCATGCACCCATAAGAGCCACAGCGATATATGCTGTAAAAGCGGTCATTAATACGGTAGATAGTATTAGACCTGCTTTGCGATACTTTTCCATTACCAATGCCAGCACTGTTATTAACTCCAATGCCGGGAGCGAGTATATTAGGATATATCCTATGCTATCTGAAAAAGGTTGGCGGAGAATGCCTCCTTTAAACGCTGTAAAGTCTGTTATTTTATCGATGCCTACGGGTATCCAAAGAAGCAGCAAAAGAATAATAACGACATTGAGTGTTATCCGTTTTCTTTTGATTTGGTTTTGATATGTAGCTGCTGTTTCCATTGTCTTTGTATCTTAATGATGGTTATCACCATCCTTTGATACAAAGTTCATCAAAGCCGTAAGCGTGTGAAAGACAAAATCGGTAAATATTGAGCAACTTTGTGTAAGAAATTTTCCGATTTTATCAATTTCGGGGAAATTCCGTTACCTGCGTTTCAGGTATTGCTCTAAAGCAGTACGAAATGGACGTTCATTGGTGTAGCCAACTTCCATATATACGTCTTTTATAGCTTTCCCTTGTTTTTCGATGAGGAACAAGGCGTGAGAAATGCGCAATTCGGTAATAAAATCCTGTACGCTTATGTGGTACTGGCGTTTGAAGATATTGAGCAAAGTACGTTCCGTAACGAAAAAGTATTCTGAAAGGAATTTTATGGTAAGCGCATTATCACAATAATGTTCCTGGATATAGGCTTTGATTTTATAAGCAAGGTCGGCTTTTTGGTCTTCTAACATTGTGTCGTAATGCTCCAGAAGGTAGCTGATATACTTGCGGAGATTGCCATCCAATGCCCCGATATTGGTCTGTGAATAACTGTATATTTTATACAGCCATCGGTGTATCTTCCTGTCCATCCTGCATTGGTACATGGTGTCGTAGGTGCGGTTATCGTGTTTAAAACGATGCAGGACGTTTTGGATATTAGGGTAGTTATGGTACATGCTTTCTATCCATTCAGGCAAAATACTTACCACGAGACAGATATGCATGCCTTTTTGGGCATAGGCGAAATACCTGCCCGAATCGTAATAGGACATGAGGAAGCTGTTAGGCTGCGTTTTTATAATCGGCTTACGGCTTTCAGTCATATACAACAATGTGCCTTTGAGCATAAAATAAAGGTACAGTTGCCGCTCTTGAATGTCGAAAGGAATATAAACAGGGTTGCTTACATTAAGCTGCACTAAATCTATAAAAAAAGGACTGTTTTTAATTTGCTGGCTCAATAGTTCATAATACGGCAGCGTAAAGCCCTGCCTTTGGACAGCGAAAGGTAATGGGTATTTGCTCCACTCCGGGAGGTCGTTGGGATTGGCTATCCACCTTTTAAATTCGCTTTCTATTTTTAGGATATAAGGTATTTCCATAGGCGGTAATTTATTCTCCTATCGGATGCCTTAATAAATTCCGCCCTCTTACTTCAATTCCACTTTTACGGTAAGGGGTTCCTGTAATCAAACGGATGGAATTTGATATAGGCTATACAAATCTGAACCATTCAAATGAATAAAAAACCCAAGTTGGGTAGAACTTGGGTAAAATTTTTTTTCAAACAATTGAAGCAAGTGGGAAAGAAAGTGTACCGGGGCGTGCCACCGTCTGCATTTAACCACCGCACAGAGGACGACCCAAAAATGCAACCGGGTCGGGCTATCCGCTATATCTTTTGCGGATCTTAAAGGACCACAAAAGGATGTCGCTGCTATCCCTCACGCAATATGCCATTTAGTAAACTAATCATCTTACTTGCCTCTGCGCTCATTTTGGAAAAGGCAAACCATTTCCTACCCAAATCCTTTAGTGATGCGCCGATGTGGTATAGTTCCGTACCGTCAATAATGAGGAAACGGTCATGGGCATGGGCAAATGCGTGTACATTGATAGCCGGATATTGACTGTTGTAGCGTTGTAAATCGAGTTGTAATTGATTACTGATATTTTTGGTGTAAATAGTGGCAGATACGGATTGCCCACGCTTTCCGAGTAGCGTTAGCACCGTATCATCCACATAGTTGTCTATAAGGATAATTGACCTTTGTGCGCTCCGTATAATATCGGCGACAAAGGTATAGGCATCAAATATCTGCCCGTCATAGAAAATACCTTTATCACTGTGCAGCTTCCCGCTTTCCAAAGCCTTAAAGATTTCCTCAAATTTGCCGTCCGCTTCAATCTGTTTGAGTTCGATTTTATCCATCCGGGAGAACAATGCGGCATTTCCGATTAACAATCTGCGCATTTCCACAAAGGCATTCATAATCTCGATGCTGACCTTTACAGCTATCTCGCTGCGCAAAACGGCGGACAGCATGGCGACCCCTTGCTCGCCAAAAACATAGGGCAGGTAACGCCTGCCGCCGTAATTTAAACTTGAGGTTCCAATTTGGAACCTCAAGTTTTCAGCTTCTTCTTCTGTTAATTGAAAGCAGAATGATTGGGGAAACCGCTCTATGTTTCTTTTTACGGCTTTGTTAAGGTTTTTTGTTTCGACCTGGTACAACTTGGCAAGGTCGCTGTCCAACATAACCTGTTTGCCCCGTATTGTGTAGATAAGGTTTTCTATTTCCTTTCGGCTTATGATTGCGTTGCTGTTCATCTCTTTTTATATGTGCTGTTGTCAAATTCAAACGATGTTTCATAGGTATCTTTCAGTACGATACGGGCATCAAACTTTTTGCCTGCTTTGCTTTTCATCCCTTTGATAAGGCTGGTCGTTCCTTTGTTTACGAGGTTCTCCACTTCGTTAAGGCTCAACCGTACCCCGCAGATATTGCGGAACAAAAGCCAGTTGCACGCTTCATCGGGACATTTGACCACCTTATCCCTGATGAGCAGTTTATGGGCTTTGCACTTTTGGCAGGTCAGTTCGTGCTGCTTTTCGCCCGCAATGCTGATGCTCAACAGTTCCTGCGTAACGGCCGAGGCGTAGGCTTCCATGGATTGGTGAAAATCCATAGCATCTGCCTCGTTGTTTTCAATCTTCTGCAAAGCCATTTCCCATTCGGCGGTCATAGCTACATCGGCAATTCTTTTGTCCTTTACAGCATCATAAACCTGCAATCCTTTTTCGGTAGGAACAAGGGATTTCTTTTCACGCTTGATATAATCCCGCTTAAAAAGCGTTTCGATTATTGCCGCTCTTGTAGCGGGTGTTCCAATGCCAATGCCTTGCAAGGCTTTACGCTCATCTTCATTCGCTATTTCCTTTCCGGCATTTTCCATTGCCGACAATAGTCCGGCTTCGGTAAACAGCACAGGTGGTTTTGTTTTCTTTTCCAAACAGGAGGCTTCTTTGATTTTCAATTCACCGCCTTTTTTCAGTTCGGGCAAATCCTGTATCGGTTCGGTATCTTCGTCCGAAAATGTTCCTTTGATCGAACGCCAGCCCGCTTCCAAAACTTTACAGCCTTTTAGCATAAAATCGTAGTGTGATACTTCCAATGCTATATCCGTTATTTCTTTAATGCAAGGCTGAGAGATAGCTTCGAGCAGTCGAAAGGCAATCATATCATAAACCTTTGTTTCGTCGGCATTGAGTGCAGACGGCACTTTGTCCGTGATGAGTATTCCGTGGTGGTCTGTTACACGCAGGTCATTCACGACACGTTTATTGAAGCGACCCCATTTTAATTTAGAAATAGCTTGCTTAAAGTTATCATTGTCCTGTAACGCTCTTACAAGATTAGGTATCTCACTCCACATATCTTCGGGTATATATTTGCTTCCGGTACGTGGATAGGTAATAAATTTCTTTTCATAAAGGTTCTGGGCAATATTGAGTGTTTGCTCTGCCGACAGGTTCAGCTTTTTATTGGCTTCTTTTTGCAAGCCTGTGAGATCAAAAAGCAAGGGGGGTTGCTCCGTGGTGTTTTTGTTTTCCACAGATATGACCGTTGCGGTTCCGTGTCTTTGGACCAGTCGTAATGTATCTTCCGCAAGCTTTTGTTCGTTCCATTTGGTTTTTGAGATACTCTTAAAATCAATATCCTCTTTGCGGTGCAATAGCTGAATTTGCCAATACTTTTTAATAGCGAAATTTTTATTTTCCAGATAGCGTTTACAAATCAAAGCCAATGTAGGTGTTTGCACCCTGCCCAGCGAATAAATGCCGTTGCCAGCGGCTATACTCAATGCCTGTGTCGCATTGATGCCGATCAGCCAATCGGCACGGCTTCTGCCTTGTGCAGCCTGAAATAAGCCGTCAAATTCTTTACCGTCTTTCAGGCTGTCAAACCCTTGCTTGATTGCTTTTTCAGTAAGCGAGCTTATCCAAAGCCGCTGAAAGGGCTTACGGCATTTCAGATATTCATAAATGTACCGAAAGATAAGTTCACCCTCACGACCTGCATCGGTAGCTACGATAATACTGTTGCTTTTATGGAATAGCTCCTTGATGACTTTCAGTTGCTTTAATGCTCCAGTATCGACTGTATAACCTTTGTCTTTTTTGACCTTACGAACAGTCAAAATAAACGGATTCGGGAGTATCGGCAAGGAAGCCTTGTCAAATCCCGAAATCCCATAATCTTCGGGCATTCCCAAACCGATAAGGTGTCCGAATGCCCACGTAACGAAATAGCCATTGCCCGTTAGATAACCGTCCTTTTTTTCGGAAACACCCAACAAGCCGGCTATTTCCCTTGCTACGCTTGGTTTTTCTGCGATAATTGTTTTCATACCTAACTAACTTTCCTACCCTTTGATTTTGCAGGTGCTTTGGGTTTGTTCTGTTGCTCCTGTTGCTTTTCGTTTTTCGGTCTTTGCTGCCCTTTCTGTAGAGGCTCTTTGATATTCTTGGTCGCTTCGTTGGTCTTGCCCTCGGAATTGACGGCAATCTGCGTTTTATGGGCTTCTGTAGGTTTTATCCGTTCCTTGTATTGGTTGGGAAACTCAAAGTTGGTTTTTCCTGTTTCCTTGTTGAATGTGATATAGCCGTTATAAGTTTGCCCTTTCTTATCGACCAAATTCGGAATGTAAACTGTTTGACCGTCTTTGAACTTGTTGTATTGTTCATCTGGAACTGCAACTAAAAATGAGAGACTTTTTTTACGCTGCTAGTTTTTCTTTGTTCAGCAGCATTTCTTCCATTTGCTTAGGTGTTTTATACCCTAATGCCGAATGTGTTCTTCTGGTATTGTAAAAGCCTTCAATATATCCGAATACCTCTAATTTAGCGGACTGCTGATCAATAAATCTTCTGTGGTAGACCATTTCAGCTTTTAGTGATTTGAAGAAGCTCTCAGCCACCGCATTATCCCAACAGTTTGCCTTCCTACTCATACTCTGGGTTATATTATTATCCCTGAGTATCGATTTAAATTCGTCACAGGCATACTGAACCCCTCTGTCGGAGTGAAAGATCAGTCCATTCTTGGGAGCTCTGTTCCCAACAGCCATGTTCATGGCGGCTACCGAGGTGTTTTCAGCTGTCATATCGGTGCTCAAAGACCACCCGATCACTTTTCTGTCCGCCAGATCAATAACGGTTGTCAAATAAAGCCAGCCCTTGCTGGTATGGATATAGGTGATATCGCCGACCCACTTTTGCGACAGGGTATCCGCTGAAAAATCTCTTTGGAGGAGATTTTCAGCTATCCGATAGCCATGGCTGGAATCTGTTGTCACCTTATACTTCTTTTTCACTTTACTGCGTATACCATGTTTCTTCATCAACCTTGCTACATAGGATCTGGAAACCGGGTCTCCAGCTTTATGCAGTTCAGCTGTTATTCTTGGGCTGCCATATATACAATCACTCTCCTTGTGTATTTTTTGTATTTTCTCAACAAGTATTTTAACCCGCTGTTCACCAGGGGACTCTGGAGAAACCAACCAGCGGTAAAAACAACTAGCGCTAACACTAAATACATCGCACATCTTCTCTACGGAATATACCTCTCGATTCGCTGCTATGAACCGGTATATGGACCGTCTCCCTTGGAGAAGATGGCGATGGCCTTTTTTAAGATGTCGCGCTCTAGCTCCGCATCTTTTAGTTTTTTGCGCAAAACCCTCAACTCCTGCTCCTGGGGGCTTATCTTGGGGTTGTCCGGAAGAACTTTGTTGCCATTGAAACGTGGGTTCCTGCGCCATTTACTGAGCAAACTGGGATCGATATCCAGCTCCTTGGCCACTTCCGAAACTGAGCCTTTCACAATACTCAGCTCAACAGCCATTATCTTAAACGAATCATCAAATTTTCTATGCATATCATCAAATTTAAAATTACTGATTAAATCTGTCTCGCACTAAAGGTAGCAACTCCAGACCATCAATATTATGACGTTGAGCGGTCTTGCGCTGTCCATCGGTATTCTCGTTGATGAAGCCACGGTAACCATAGAGAACATACACCAGCATATGGAAATGGACAAGCCCAAACAGCGGGCGATTGTGGATGCCCTGCTTGAAATCTCCATCCCTAAATTGCTGATATTGCTCTGTATCCTTGCGGTGCTGACCCCTGCTTTTATTATGACGGGCATCCCAAAAGATATGTTTATGCCTTTGTCAATGGCGGTTGCCTTTGCGATGATAGCTTCCTTTCTGGCTTCGCAGACCTTTGTGCCGATACTGGCAAACTGGATGATGAAGAATAAGCACAACACCGATGCCGATATACCGAGGAAGCGGGCTTTCTTCGATAAGTTCCGGGTCAACTATTCCTACCGGATGCGCAAATGGCAGGGCAAAGCCGTACCGCTTTTTATCGTATATGTGCTGGTCGCTGGCGCTGTTGCAGGTATTCTGTTGACCGTCGTGGGTACGGACGTCATGCCCGTTTCCAATAACGGCGATTTTCAAGTCCGCATAGACGCCCCGCCGGGTAGCCGGCTTGAAAAAACAGAGCAGATTGTCAAAGAGATTACCGAGGATATTAAAGCGGAACTGCCCGAAGATGGATTGAAAATTACCTCCGCATTTGTGGGGATGCACCCCGCAAGTTCGCCTATCAACCCCATATTCCTTTTCAGTAACGCTTCCCACGAAGCCATATTGCAAATATCCGTCAATCAGGACCTGTATGGCGGTTCAATGGAAGACTTCAAGGAGAAAGTCCGCAATAAGATTATCAGGAACCACCCCGAAGTCGCTTTCAATTTTGAACCAATGGAACTGACCGAAAAAATTATGGGTCAGGGAGCGATGACACCTATTGAGGTAAAGGTAGGCGCAGGTCAGGTAAAGGGGGCTTTTGCACACGCATCAAAGATTGAAGCTAACCTGAAAAAAGTGCCGTACCTGCGGGATGTCCGCATTGCGGAACCCATCGCCTATCCGAGTATGGAAGTCGAGGTCGATCGTGACCTTGCCGGGCAGTTCGGTCTGACGATGCAGGATATTACACGCAGCCTTGTTACGGCTACCTCATCTACCCGTTTCACGGACAAAAACCTTTGGATAGACCCGCGGTCGGGATTGGTATTCCAGACACAGGTACAAATACCCGAGGGGATTATGTCGCAGGAACGATTGCGTTCGCTTCCGCTGAAAGCCGGAAGTCTTCGCCCAGTATTAGAGGATGTGGCGACCATACGCAGGGTTACGGCTCCGGCGCAGGTAAACCGCAAGGGGCCGAACCGCTATGTAACCATCGTTGCCAATGTCTACGGCAAGGATTTGGGTATGGCTTCACGGGCGGTAAAACAATCCATCAAAGATGTGGGAGAACCGCCCCGTGGGACTATCGTATGGACAGAGGGAACATTGCAGTTGCTGGATGATACGTTGGGCAGCCTTTTGGCAGGTTTGGGCGTAGCCATTATCGCCATATTCCTGATGCTTTCCGCTTATTACCAATCGTTCAAAGTACCACTCATCATCCTTTCGGTATTGCCTGCCGTGATTGCAGGCAGCTTGATCATGCTATTCCTCACGGGCAGTACGCTCAACCTGCAATCCTATATGGGTATCATTATGTCGCTTGGAGTATCGGTTTCCAATGCGGTGCTATTGGTCAATCAGGCTGAATTTTACCGGAAAAAAATGGCATTGAAACCGCTCAACGCCGCAAGGCTAGCGGCTTCGTCAAGGTTAAGACCTATACTGATGACGGCGGCGGCGATGCTTGCCGGGATGTTGCCGATGGCAATGGGCTTGGGCGACGGAGCGGAACAGGTAGCCCCTTTGGGCAGGGCGGTAATCGGCGGGCTGATTGCCTCCACCGTAACCATCCTGTTATTGGTTCCGCATTTCTTTTCTTCGCTGATGTCGAGGACTTCCATTGTCAGCCCGTCGCTAGACCCTGATGATGCAGATAGCAGGTATTATACAGTACAATCCGGTAAACAAACGATATAACAAACTTTTAAAAAATAGAATAAAATGTATCACACCATTTCAATCAATAGAAAATCAACAACCCTACTGGCACTGATCGCATCGCTGGTATTGTTGCTTTCGGCTTGCTCACAAAAGGAGCAGGAAAAAGGACAGGCACAAAAGGAGCAGCCTAAACCCGGGAACTATAAAACGGCTCCCGTACAGGTCATCAATCCCGAATACGAAATATCCGTTCCGGCAGAACTCAAACCTTTCGAGCAGGTAGCGGTGTATGCAAAGGTCACAGGCTTTGTAAAACAACTATACGTTGACCGTGGCGACAGGGTGCGCAAAGGGCAGCTTTTGACGGTGCTGGAAGCCCCCGAAATGCAGCAGCAGTACCTTTCCGATAAATCTACAGAGCAAAAGGTTTATAGTGATTACCTCTATGCAAAACAGGCTTATGACCGATTGGTAACAGCTTCCAAAACAACGGGAGCGGTAGCGGACATTGAACTCGACAGGGCTAAAAGTGCGATGGAAAGCGCAAAGTCCGCTTATGATGCTTCCAAAGCGGGTACCGCGCATGCCTCGCAGTTGTCGCAGTATCTGCGCATTACGGCACCATTTGACGGCGTGATTATCCAAAGGAATGTTTCGGTCGGCGCATTGGCGGGAACCCGGAGCAATACGCCATTATTTATGATGGCGCAGCGCAATAAGCTCCGCCTGACCTTATCCCTGCCCGAAAAACACGCTTCATCCGTTCGCCAGGGTATGCCCGCAACATTTTCCGTAAGCTCACAGCCAGGTAAGATCTTTGGTGCCAAACTTTCCCGTACGTCAGGTTTGCTCGACCAGCAAGACCGTTCACTTACATTGGAGTTTGATGTGAGCAACCCGTCAGGCGATTTACAGGGCGGCGACTATGCGCAGGTCAAGCTAAAGTTAAAGCGTAAAAGCCCGTCCAATTGGGTACAGAGCAAGAGCGTATTGAACACGCAGTCGGGAGCGTATGTACTGACGTTGAAGGGCGATGAAGTAAGACGGATTGCCGTAAGCGAGGGCATTCGTTTAGATACGCTGACAGAGGTTTTCGGCAACCTTTCTCCAGCCGACAAAATCATTATCAAACCATCGGAGGAAATCAAAGAGGGTAAAACCGAGCCTGCGAGCTCATCGAAGATAATAAACAAATAGGATTATGAACGCATACATCAAAAGAATAGCCTTTCTCCCGCTAATGGTCATTACGGGATGGGCATACGCATCAGTGAACGGAAATGGCATTGACGGAAAAACGACCGCAAATCAAGTCACTATTGGCGAACGGCCATCAGTGTCCTGTGCGCAGAAAATACCTGATTTGAAGTTCAAAGACGAAAACGGCAAAAGCATATCCCTGAAATCACTGAAAGGAAAGGTGGTCTTCATCAATCTTTGGGCGACTTGGTGTCCGCCTTGTATTCACGAAATGCCCTCCATCAATGAACTGCGGAAGACCTTTAAGGACAATAAGGATTTGGTGTTCCTGATGGTCGATGTGGACGGGAATATGGAACGGTCAAAAAAGTGGATGAAGAACAAAAAGTTTGACCTGCGCGTCCACGTTCCCGATGGCGAAATACCCCGTGAGCTTTTTACAGGTTCTATCCCGACCACGATTATAGTGGATAAGCAAAACAATATCATAGGCAGGCAGGTCGGCGGTGCAGACTATTCTTCAAAGGAAGTGGTTGACCTGATAAAGAAGTTATTGAATGAATAGAAAAATGAGATTTATAAAAAACGATAAAAGAATTTGTTATGAAAATACAGTTTAAAAATCTGGCGGTTCGTTCCGGGATGTTCATCATCACAGCCATTGCGCTGGAAGCCTGCGGAAATACGGACAGGAACAAAGCGGACAAGGCAGAGAACTGGAATACCCCGACGGCAGGAGTCACTGGGGCGCAAGCTCCGGCTTCGACAGCTTCAGATCTTTCCTTTACGGACAAGGATGGTAAAACCGTTTCATTAGGCGCATTAAAGGGAAAGGTCGTATTCATCAATTTTTGGGCGACGTGGTGTCCGCCCTGCATTCACGAAATGCCCTCCATCAACACCCTAAGACAGTCATTCAAGGCTAATGACGACATCGCGTTCCTGATGGTGGATGTGGACAACAAGATGGAAAAATCCACCGCCTTTATGGAGAAGAACAAGTATGATTTACCCGTCTATGTTCCTGCCGGGGATATTCCGCCGGATTATTTGGGAGGCTCCATTCCCACAACGGTCATACTGGACAAAAGCGGGGATATGATAGCCCGCATAGAGGGCGGCAAGGATTATACAAGCCCCGAAATGGTGCAAGCCCTCAATGAATTGGTCGAAAGCAACTAACAGGTAAAAACGGAATTATGTTGAACAATAAAGAGCTTGAAAAAAAGAAACTGCCTGCAGATAAATTCTGGCAGTACCTGAAGAAAAATGCCTTTACTATCCTGATGGTATCTGCCATCGGAATATTGCTGATAAGCCCCGATGCAAAATCGTTCCTGCTTCGGCAGTTAATGGCAACAGGGCTTTTTAATCCGAGTATGGATAAACCGGAAGCGGGAATGGCGAGCCAGGCTAATGCAGATTTTGATTTTACGGACGGAAAGGGAAGCGTTCAAAATACCTCGTCATTAAGGGGCAAGGTCGTGTTCATCAACTTTTGGGCATCGTGGTGTCCGCCCTGCCGGGCTGAATTTCCCTCCATTGAAACGCTTTATACGAAGTTCAAGGACAACCCCGATATATACTTCCTGACCATCAACGAGGACAACGACTCCGCAACGGGTAAGGCATATCTGGACAAGGAAAAGTTTTCAGTACCAATGTATCAGTCCAAGGGTACTGTTCCGGCAGAAGTGTACTCCGGTTCATTGCCCACTACGGTCGTACTGGATAAGAATGGAAAAGTCAGGTTTCATCACACGGGATTTGCCAATTACGCATCCGACAAATTCGTGAAACAGATAGCGGAATTAATTAATGAACAATAAAACGAAAAATAAAATGAAAAAACTACAAACCCTGCTGATAGCTGTATTGTGCCTTACGTCCATCGGCGTTTTTGCACAACAAAAATCAGATACCGTTTTTGAGCCTGCAAAAGCATACAAAAAGCATTACAACGCACTCTATATCCTGAACGAAGCGGACGATAAAAAAGTAAGGGGCATACTTCGCAATATCAATAACGTACTGACCGACCCAAGACTGAAAGGCAAACTGCATATAGAGGTAATCGCATTTTCAGACGGTGTGGAAATGTACAAGAAAGCCAACAGCTATCAGGAATTATTACTTGCGCTGAAAAGCAAAGGCGTTGTATTCGCCCAATGCGAAAAGACGATGGCTGAGCGAAAGATTGAGAAGAAAGAGTTGTTTAATTTCGTGAACTACGTTCCTAGCGGTAACGGGGAAATTATATTAAGGCAATATGAGGGTTGGGCAATCTATAATACTCCCCAAATATTGGACAGCTGATTAAATTCGATAATTTAACAGTTGAAAATGAAAAAAGAGCGTAGAAAATTCAGTCCGGTTTTCAAGACCAAAGTAGTCTTAGAAGCCCTTAAAGAAGTTAGTACCATGCAGGAACTTGCTTCCAAATACAGCCTTCATCCCACACAGATCACCGCTTGGAAACGGGAATTTCTGGAGAAAGCTGACACGGTGTTCGGTTCAGAGAAACCTACACAGAAAGAAGAGTCTAAAGAGAAAGAACTTTATTCCAAGATTGGTGAACTTCAGATCCAAGTTGATTTCTTAAAAAAGGTATTGGGGAAATGAGCATGATTGAAAGGCGCGGACTTGTTTCCCCAGGATATAAACCGCTAAGTATTGTGGGGCAGTGTAAGCTGCTGAATCTTCAGCGTAGCTTCTATTATTTCAAGCCTAAAGGTGAATCCTTGTTGAATCAGTCCATCATGAAGCTAATTGACCGCAAGTTTCTGGACTGTCCATTTTACGGTGTGGAACGGATGACTGCGTATCTCAACAAAGATCTAGGGTATCGTATAAATGCCAAGCGCGTACGGCGTTTATATCGGCTAATGAGCCTTCGGACCATTTACCCAAAGAAGAACCTAAGTAAAGCAAATGCAACACATTACAAATACCCGTACTTACTCAAAGGCTTAAAGATAGAGCGGCCAAGCCAAGTTTGGCAGGCCGACATCACTTATATTCCTATGTTTAGAGGCTTCATGTATATGTTCGCCATTATAGATGTGTATAGTCGAAAGATTGTGGGGTGGAGTATCTCTAATACCATGACGGTGGAATGGTGCAGGGATGTGCTGTTGGAAACAATAGCAGAGCACGGCACTCCTGAAGTATTCAATACCGATCAGGGTTCACAATTTACCAGTCCGATCTTTACCAAAGTCCTCAAGGATAATCGTGTGAGTATATCAATGGATGGAAAAGGAAGAGCGCTGGACAACGTGTTTATCGAAAGGTTCTGGAGGTCATTGAAGCAGGAATACATTTATTTGAACCCACCTAACGGTGGCATGGAGTTATTCCAAGGTGTGAAAAGGTATGTCGAATTTTACAATACGGAAAGAAGACATCAGTCTATGGACCATTTTACCCCAAATCAGGTATTCTATCAAAATAATAAAAAAGTGTCGTAAATAAACTTAAGTTTGAACTATTGCTGTCCAGCAAAAAGGGAGTACTATAATCGTCCACCCGTAGTAAAAAATATTTTAGATATAAAATTCAAATTATGCAATTGTAAGCGGGTTTTAAGCATCATAGATGCTTATGGTAATGCTTTTAGCAATACTTACAATAAGCAAAGTAAAACGCTTGTTCTTAAATCGAAGATACTATACCAAACAAAATAGTGTCTCACAAAAGGAATGTAATTATATATCACAACGCAATTTTCTTTAATTTCTTATATCTTATGTTTGTCATATTAAAAGCTAATTAAAAATTATGTGATATGAAGATTACAGCTCCCACTGATTGTGAAAACTCACCTAAAAGGAGGATTTTGAAAGATCTATTGATTGACCTGTAAACATTTTTCTTGATTTTTAATTATTGAAGCAAAAGTCCAGCTATTTAAAAACCTGTAATTGTAAAAAATCGTTTTTCACAGGAAGCGTTTGAAATTTTCGGGTGTGTCGCCTGTAAACTGCTTAAAGTCTTTGATGAAGTGGGCTTGGTCGAAAAAATTATTTTCGTAGCAAATTTCGGTCAGTGATTTGGTGTTATTCAAGCGGTCCAAAACAGCGTTGAAACGGACAATAGAAGCAAACTTCTTAGGTGTTGTTCCTACGATTTTCCTAAACCTTTTTTCAAACGGACTTTGACTGATAAATAGTTTTTCATTCAGTTCTTTTATACGAACAGTTCCCTTACTTTGATAGATGAGTTTAATCGCTTCAACAATCAATCTGTCAGTTTGGATGTCTTTCAGTTGCGCTGCTAAAAACTGCTCAATGATTTTTATTCTTTGTTTGTCGGTGACAGCGATTGTCAGTTTTTCTTCTACTTCTGTTACACTGCTTTTATCAAAAATATCATCAAGAGAAAGGCTTAGATTAAACAGTTCATTGGCAGGATGTGAAGAAAAATGAGTAAAACCAATTTCAGTAAAGTAAATCAATATCGTTCCAATGTCAACCGAATTTTTGAAGATTTTGTAACTGTCAGAAATTCCTGTAATTCCTGCGGAATTGAGTTTGTTTTCTGCTATATCGTCTATTGTTGAAAGCTGTCCTTTGTATTGAAAGCCAATCACCAATCCCGAAGACGGAAAAACTTTGTATTCACCTCCTAATTCATTCTCCGACACTACAAAATACTTTATGAAGCGTTTTAGGTTCTCTGCCGGAAAATGTTTTTCAAATTTCATTTTATATATCAAAAAGTAAATGTACAAAAAACCAACTTGCTGTTGGATGCTATATTTTAGCAACAACATAACGCCAAACACCGCCACACAAAGCCATTGAGTGCCGCATTCTTATAGCCACTATATAGAGCCTTTAAATTCACGCCCGAACATTAAAATTAAAATAATGCAGGGAGAAGACGATTTAAGAGGTTTAGCCAAAATAATGGCTTTTATGAGGGCAGTGAGTATCCTTTTGGTACTTATGCACCTTTACTGGTTTTGCTATGGTTTCTTTTTTGAACGTAAATGGACGTTAGAAGTCATCAACAAAATATTGGGCAATTTCGACCGAACCGCTGGGTTGTTCTCACATACATTATACACCAAAGTATTTGCATTGGTACTGCTCGCTTTAAGCTGCTTGGGAACCAAGGGCGTGAAGAACGAAAAAATAACCTGGTCTAAAATCTATGTGGCTTTGGGCGTTGGTTTTGTGCTTTTCTTTCTGAACATTCAAGCATCTCCTTTTCCAATCTATCTCAAAAAAGATGGCAATATTACGTATATTTAATTTCACCTAAATATTACCTTTTATGATATTTCGTTTCTTTTTCTTGCTGATAATCTGCATTATGGTAGGCAACCCTCATATTTTGCTTTCTAGAGATAATGACAATTTTAGCATTAAAGGCTCTATTGAAGGAAGTTCGGGAGCAAAGGCTTATTTGGTAGATATTGGAATCTTCTATCGCCTGATAGATAATGGTATAATTCTAGACTCTTGCGAAATAGAGAATGATAAATTCGAATTTAAAGGGAATGTCAATATCCCTACTTGGTGTGCTATAAAGATCCCAGAAATGACTAACGCTTACCAGATATTTATTCTTGAGCGTGGAGACATTGAGGTTGCTGGACATATCGACAAGCTACATGAATCGAACATCCTTTCAAAGGGTCCTGAAAACGATGTGCTGAAAAATTATAATAAAAGAAGTTATTCTCTAGAAGAAAAACTAGCTATTATATCAGAGAATCCTGAATCGATTGTTTCACTGCATGTACTCGACATGCTACTTTACCGATCGGAAATAGATTTGTCACAGGCGCATAGCCACTTTTCGAAGCTTTCAGAAGATATAAGACGCTCCGAAATGGGCAACATTGTATATAAAAGAATAGAACAGTTAGGGCATAACAACTGGCAGATCCTACCAGCATTCAACGGCACAGATATATCTGGAGAAAAAATATCTTTTCAAGATTTTAAAGGCCAATACGTGATAATAGATTTTTGGGCAACTTGGTGTCAGCCGTGTATGGAAGATATGCCCAAATTGAATGATATTTACGAAAAATATCAAGATAGCATAGAAGTCATCTCAGTATCTCTGGATCGCGACATAAATCTTTGCAGGGAAACAATTGAAAAAGCAAATATGAATTGGCGGCAAATTTGCAGCGGCGATGCATCCAGAGGTGTTCTTCCACTAATGTTTAATGTTGATGCAGTACCTCGCGCTATTATTTTTGATAAAAATCAAAATCTAATTTATGACTCCTCAACTTCTGAAGTGAAATTTCACGAGTTTCTGGAGGATAGGTTCTTTAAAAATAATCCCTTGTAATGTGTTTTTGGGTTAACCAGGATGTGCTAAAAACTTATATACTCAGTAGATATTGCTGTCTCACAAAACGAACTCTAATTTGAAAATAAGCGGCTTCTGATCATATCTATGATACTTTGATGAATAATATGAAATAAAGTGGTAATTGAGTTCGTTATATAGGCAAACTTTAAAGGAGGACATTATGAGTGAATTAACTTGGAAAGGTCGTTGGAACGAGCTTAAAGGAAAAGTAAAACAGCAATATGGAGAATTGACTGACGATGATTTGACATATGCTGAAGGTAAAGAAGATGAGTTACTAGGTCGCTTACAAAAGGGAACTGGCAAAACTAAAGATGAAGTAGAAGACTGGTTGAACAAAATGTAACCATTTTTCAAATAGATTCTATAAGTGAAAGTGCAGATTGAAATCAATCTGCACTTTTTTCGTAATACTAATTTTCATCGATATCGTTTTGTAATCCGTCTCACAATGTTAATACTAGATACCGCTTCAAAACCCCACGTTTTTTCCTTGTAGTTATGACTATACTATTTAATATTGAATATATTTTTTTTAGGTTTGTAATAAGATGTAAAAGCGTAATGAAAATAGGTGGATGAATAAGAAAATATTGATTTTTGAAGATGATAGCGCCACAGCGGAATTTTCTGGTATACTTGCTGAGCAGCTCGGGTTCGATGTAGCGTATCGCAAAAATACAAATGATGTTTTAAATGATGTCTTAGCTGAAACACCTGAACTCATTATTATGGATAATTGGATTTCAGGACTTGGAGGCCTTTCATCTATAGATATACTCAAGAGCAATTTAGCTACTGCCCATATTCCCATTATTTTTTATTCTGCCAATACAGATTTCGAAAGTCTCGCTAAAACCACCAAAGCTGATGCGTACTTAAATAAACCATTTGACATTACTGATTTCGAAGATACTGTAAGAAAATTGATTTCTAACTGTTCAAAGTAATAGAATTACTGACTTTACTTACATTTTTTTGTAAATCTCTAATGGTTTTAATTGTAGCTGATGTCTCACAAAACAAACGTCTCGTGTATATTCATCGGAAACATTCAGCACTCCAAAAATTAAGAGCTAATGCTCCTTATAAAAGCTATTTATACAAATCATGCAACGAATAGGTATATTTGTATTCTATATTGTTTTGTATGAATGTGAGTTTGAGTGGCCTTTTGCATGTCATAGATGATATGCCACATGCTGTTGCAATTTATAATACCGAGGATCTAAATATAGCAGTAGCAAACAAAAAAATGCTAGATATATGGAGCCGTACTGAAGATTTGACAGGACATCGGTTTGGTGAAATCTTTCCGGAGCATATAGTACAAGGTTTCGATGGCCTTCTACGCAATGTTTGGAGAACTGGTGGAACTTATGACGCTCTAGAAACGCGTGCAGATATCACAATAAATGGTATTCCCACTACCCGCTACTTTGATTTCCAATATAAGGCACTACTTGATAATAATGGTAAAACTTATGCTTTATTACATACCGCTACTGATGTTACAGATCGCAAGTCTGCATGGGAAGAAGTTGCACGACGCAAAGCAAGCGAAGCTGCCGTTAACGAAGAACTTAAAGCGAGTAACGAGGAACTTCAAACAACAAATGATGAGTTAACTGCGCTAAACGAGGAGTATATATCCACTAACGAACAACTTGAAGAATACAATTTAGAAATCCAATCTGTCAACAAAAAATTACAGCTTAATAAAGCACAACTAGCAAATGCACTCCAAGCAGCCAATTTGGGGAGTTACGATTTAGATTTAACCACTGGTCTAATGTCTTGTAGTGATCAGTGCAAAGTTAATTTTGGACAGCCAACTGATATCGACTTTAGCTACAGTGATTTACTCAAATGTATATTGCCTGAGCACCATAAAGTTTTCAGTGATACGATTTCATCAGCTATAAATAACAAAGAATCATTTAACGTAGAATATGAAATAAAGTGGTTAGATGATTCAATCCAATGGATTCAGTCAAACGGTACCCCGCAATATGACGAAGAAGGAAATCCTGTAAGAATAATTGGCGTTACCAAACTAATTACAGAGAAAAGGAATTATCAAGCTAAAAAAGATGAGTTTCTGTCAGTTGCTAGCCACGAGTTGAAAACTCCTTTAACGGTTTTAAAAGCTAGCGTGCAAATGCTGCAGAAGATGAAATCTAAAATAGATAATGAAACTGTTGTTAGGTTAATAGAATCATGTCATCTAGGCGTGCAAAAAGTAGATTCAATGCTAGGAGAATATTTGGATGCAGGAAGATATGCAGATGGTAATATTACTTTGAATACAGCTAATTTTTGGGTAAACAATCTGCTTACGGACTCTACTGCACACCTTAGCAAGGTAGACAAAGCTAAGCTGAAGATCAATGGCTTAGATGTTCAAGTTAATGCAGATAAGAACAGATTGGAACAAGTTATAGTAAACTTCATAAATAACGCATTTAAATACGCTCCAGATAGTAAAGAAATCATTTTATCTGCAGTAAAAGAAAAAGAGTCTGTTACTATTTCAGTTCAAGATTTTGGGCCGGGTATTTCCGAAGAGGATGTTCCGCTTGTATTTAATCGATATTGGCAAAAAAACAGCAAGGAAAGTAATGCTAAGGGTGTAGGTCTAGGCCTTTACATTTGTTCCGAAATAATTCATAAGCACAAGGGAAAAATAGGTGTAAATAGTTCTAATGTGGATGGAACTTCTTTTTGGTTTCAGATTCCACTAAATTTAGATTGATAAAGTCCTTTAAAATGAAAAACGAAAAGTTAGCTAAGTAAAAGTACAAAATACGTAAGTTTCTCAAAACTAAAATGATTAGCTAGTGTTCTACGAAGGTTGGAGGCTTATGAGAACGATATATTTAGTGGAGGATGATGAGGGAATTAGAGACGTATTTTAGATAATACTTCAAGATGAGCACTACAAAGTAAAATCATTTGCTGATGTGAAAAAGTTTAAAAGCAGGGATATATTGATCATTCCTGATCTATTCATCTTTGATGTAAGTCTTCCTGATGGTTCTGGCATTGATTTATGTAATGAAATTAAGAAGCATTCTGCCAACGAAGTTCCAGTACTTATGATGAGCGCGCATGCAAATTACACTGCTCTTAAAAGTGATTGTTCTCCCGATGCCTTTATTAGCAAGCCTTTCGAGATTGACAATTTTATAAACAAGATAAGATCAATTCTGCATTGATTTCTCTTTTTATCATTGCGTGATCTACATGTCAGATATGACAAAATGAATTATGCCGATTTGATAACTTAAACTTATTAGTTGTCTCCAAAACGAACGTTATCGCCGAATGATGGCATAAAAAGTAGTGCTACATGCGGAGCTCCGAAAAAGTCTAAATTTCTATCTACTACTTTCTTCCTTGCATCAGAATCTGTCCGTGTAATCCCGAGAGTTTCGTAATATATTCTGCCTTGTTCTTGCTGCCTCAAACGATAACTACCATAAAATTCCTTAGTTTCGAAACTGAAATCAGGCGAAAAACGTTTTTGATCGTTCGCCTCCAATAGGGCATTTGATAGATCTTCAAGCTTTTGGCCAGATGCTATATGTACGTTCCAAGGCTGAGTGTTACAATTCGAAGGCGTTTGTTGAGCATCCTCTAATAGGGTTTTGATGATTTCAGGCGATAAAGGCTTTGATAAGAACTGCCTGCACGATCTTCTAAGTCTGACAACATCATTAAATGATAAGTATTCCGTATTTTTTAATTCATTCATATAAAATGATTTAAATATTTACTTAAGAAAAAAGCTAGGTTATCTGTATTTCAGGAAATAACTAATAGGACGCTCGCAAAATAATATTTTTTAAAAAGATCATAGCGGTAGAGACCAATAACTAATTCAGGTTTAAGGATCTGTATTCATTAGGAGTAGTACCAACACGTTGTTTAAATAGCCTACTAAAATGCTGAGGATATTTGAAACCCAATTCGTAAGCTATCTCACTAATTGTCTTGTTGGCTTCGAATATCTTATCTTTAGCGATTTCGATAATTTTATTCTGGATATATTCCTGAGCAGATTTACCCGTCTCTTTTTTAACCATGTCACCGAAATAGTTTGCAGATAAATGCAATTCCTCCGCAAAATAACTTACGAGCGGTAGACCCAGCGTATAGGGTTTTTCACTTGAAAAATAACTGTTTAACGAATGCTCAAATCGTTCTAATACACCTTTGTTTGCATTTTCCCGTGTTATAAACTGACGATCATAGAACCGTTCGCAATAATTTAGGAACAGTTCAATGTTTGACACAATAAGTCTTTTGCTATGTTTATCAATACTGTGTTTAAGTTCATATTGGATTTTGGCAAAGCAATCCAGTATTGTTTTGCGTTCCATTTCGGAAAGATGCAAAGCTTCATTTACAGCATACGAGAAAAAAGTAAAGTCCGCTATAATTTTACCAAGCGGTGTGCCCAGAAGTAAATCCGGATGAAAAACAAGTGCAGTTCCCTGGGGCTGGTAATACTCGTCCTTATGATCTCCAATGATTTGACCTGGCGCTAAAAAGATTAAAGTACCTTCTTCATAATCATACGTATTTAATCCGTACCTAAGATCGCCGCAGTGAACTTTTTTAAGAATAATGGTGTAAAACTCATATTGAAGTCTTCTAAACTGCCGTGGATCGGCTTTCTCCAGATCCACGACACTTACAAGTGGATGAAGCGTTTCGTTGTTATTGAATAGATTATATTCATGTATCGTGCGAAAAGTGATGGTCTCGTCCATAACGTTTACTTTTTGTTGAATACTACAAAATTAAGAAATGAAGTGTCTTTTCTGAGCTCACTTCCTTCTAAACAGTAATAATGGTATGTAAATAAGTAATACGTATACAAAGGCGTTGGAAATCAAATCGGAATTTTGTAATAAGTAAGATTTAAAGTATTAAAATAATGGAAAAGGTAAAGTTAAATAACGGAACAGAGATGCCCATACTAGGATTTGGTGTGTTCCAAATTCCTGACGCTACTGAATGTGAAAAAGCTGTTTTAGAGGCAATTGAAGTAGGGTATAGATTGGTTGACACGGCGGCTTCATACCAAAATGAAGAAGCAGTAGGTAACGCCATTAAAAAAAGCGGCGTTGCCAGAGAAGACCTGTTTATTACTACCAAGGTTTGGGTACAGGATATTGGCTATGAAAAGACAAAAGCCGCATTTCAGAAGTCACTGGACAAACTGCAATTGGATTATCTTGACCTGTATTTAATTCACCAACCATATGGTGATATTTTTGGAGCATGGAAAGCGATGCAGGAATTGTATCATGAAGGTAAAATTAAGGCGATCGGCGTAGCCAACTTTCATTCCGACAGGATCATGGATCTCATTGCAAATAGTGGCTTTGTCCCGGCAGTAAATCAAATTGAGACGCATCCGTTTCATCAACAGGTTGAGGTTCATGAATTTCTTCAAGAAAATAATGTGCAAATCCAATCATGGGGCCCATTTGCCGAAGGTAAGAATGACATTTTTACAAATAGTGCTCTCTCAGCGGTCGCAGTTAAATACAATAAAACGGTAGCCCAGGTAATACTGCGATGGCTGACTCAACGAGGTGTCATAGCTATTCCCAAATCGGTTCGCAAAGAACGCATGGTAGAAAATTTCAATACTTTCGATTTCCATCTTTCAAGTGAGGATATGCAGATCATAGGTAGTTTAGATACCAACTCAAGTTTATTTTTTGATCACCGCGATCCAGCCATGGTAAAATGGCTAAGCGAGTATAAAATGGCTTAATAATAAAGTTATGGAAAGTGAAAATTTAAATATCGATAAACGGGGAAGCACCGTCAATCGCAGGAATTTCCTAAAAAATGGTCTTTTCGCTGGAGCAGTAACTGTTGCTAGTACTATAGCACCGTCACCCTTACGGGCCTCTTATGCTAATGAAGAATCAAAAAATAAAGAGGCTTTAAATTCGGCAGTGCTTTCCGGAAAAAGAAAATTAGGAAATCTTGAAGTATCTGCCATAGGGATCGGTGTTCAGAACATGCACCGAAAATATACTTCCATTGTACCATATCGCCCAGATATGATAAAAATCCTTCAAGCTGCGCATGATAAAGGTTTAACATTTTATGATACTGCAGAAGCCTATGGACCGCACGAAAATGAAAGAATTTTGGGCGAAGCCATTCAATCTTTTCGGAATGAAGTAGTGATCACCTCAAAATTCGGTTGGAACATTGATCTAAACACTGGTAAAATGTTACCAGGACTGAACAGCAAACCTGAACATATCAAGCTTGCGGTTGAGGGAATGTTGAAACGACTGCGTACGGATCGCATCGATTTGCTATACCAACACCGAGTTGATCCCAAAGTTCCTATTGAAGACGTAGCGGGTGCAGTTCAAGAATTAATGAAAGAGGGTAAAGTATTGCATTGGGGATTGTCAGAACCCGGACTGAAAACTGTAAGACGGGCTCACGCTGAATTACCTCTTACGGCCATTCAAAACGAATATTCTATGATATGGCGAGAACCTGAAACGGATATTATTCCGTTGTGTGAAGAGTTAGGTATTGGTTTTGTGCCTTGGTGGCCACTAGCTTGTCAGCTTCTTACAGGAAGTATTGACGGAAATACTCGTTTCGCACCGACAGATATTCGAGCAAATACGTCTCGATATTCACCTGAAAATCTTATAGAAAACTTAAAATTGGTCGATTTGATTAAAAATTGGGCAAAGAAAAAAAACGCGTCACCAGCTCAAATCTCGCTGGCGTGGTTACAGGGTCAAAAACCATTTATTGTTCCTATTCCGGGAACAACTCAAATGGCTCATATGGAACAGAATATAGCTGCGGATAGTATAAAATTCACGGCTGAAGAGTTGAATGATTTTAACAACCAGATAACTGCTATTGAAATCAAAGGACAACGGCTACCAGATAGTGTTCTACCGTTTTCAAAAGTGGAAGCGCCTTCAAAAAAATAGAAAAATGAAAAAAATACTGTTTTTAATCTGTGTCTGCTCAATCACCTTGTCCGTATCTGCACAATATCAATTAGAAAAGCTGTGGGAGTCAGATTCGGCGATCTTAAAAGGGCCTGAGTCGGTTTTGTTTGATAACAATTCTCAAAAACTATATGTTTCAAGTATGGCCTCGGGAAAAGTTGTGCAAATGGATACTAATGGTAAATTCATAAACGAAAATGTAGCCACTAACCTCGAGGCCAATAAAGGCTCAGCAATTTATGGAGGCTTGTTCTATACGGCAGAAAATACATCCGTTGCTGTTATAGATCTTACAAATGGTTCTATAATAAAGCACATCCCAATTAAAGGCGCAAAATTGTTAAATGACCTTGCAATAGATGTTAAAGGCATTATTTATGTAAGCGATACGCAAACAGGGATAATTTGGAGAATAGAGAATGATAAGCCCATTGAATATGTGAAGGGAATAACGGGAGCAAACGGGCTTTTCACTATTGAAGACGATTTATATTTTGTCGGATCTACCTGCTTTGGAAAAGTGAAACCAAATAAAATAAAGGTAGTTATTGCAGATGGTTTTGAAAGTGGATTGGACGGTTTGGCAATGATAGCAAAGGACGAATTTATTGTTAGTAACTACACAGGTATCTTGTACTATATGAATACCAACGGAGAAAATCAGGTATTACTAGATACTCGTACCGACGGAATAATGTCTAACGATATTTGTTACGACAAAGAAACAAGTACATTATATGTCCCCTCGTTCGGCACAAACCAAATTATCGCTTATAAATTAATAGCACTATGAGAGAGAGAAAATTAGGCGGGACAGGATTAAAAGTTTCAGAAATAGGCTTAGGCTGTATGGGTTTGAGTTTCGGTTATGGGCAACCGACCGAAAAAAATGTGGCTATAAATCTCTTGCGCTACGCATACGAACAGGGAATTACATTTTTTGACACGGCAGAGGCCTATGGGCCTTTCACTAACGAAGAGTTGCTTGGAGAAACCCTTTCACCTTTTCGTCATGAGGTAATCATCGCAACAAAATTTGGTTTTAAAGATGGCAAGCCGGATTTAGGAATGGATAGCCGGCCCGAAACAATCAAAGCGGTTGCAGAAGCATCATTGAAAAGATTAAAAACCGATTACATTGATGTGTTATACCAGCATCGGGTTGACCCGAATGTTCCAATTGAAGATGTTGCTGGAACCGTTCAAGATTTAATAAAAGAAGGAAAAGTCAGGCATTGGGGACTCTCGGAAGCAGGCGTGGAAACGATTCGCAAGGCACATTCTGTACATCCACTATCCGCATTACAGAGTGAATATTCTTTGTTTTTCCGTGATCCCGAAAAAGATATTTTACCAACCTTGGAAGAACTTGGAATAGGCTTTGTTCCGTTTGCTCCACTAGGAAAAGGGTTTTTAACGGGTGCTATAAGTGAGAGCACCATATTCGAGGATGGTGATTTCAGAAATACGGTACCACGGTTTTCAGTAGAAAATAGAAAGGCAAACAAAGTACTAGTTGATCTTTTGCAGGGAATTGCGGATACAAATAATGCTACACCAGCACAGATAGCATTAGCATGGCTGCACGCTCAAAAACCGTGGATCGTACCTATCCCGGGAACGACCAAACTACATCGCCTACAGGAAAATATCAAAGCGGTGAATGTGCACCTGGACGAAGCGGAATTGAATGCCATAGCAGCAGCAACTAAAAATATTCAGATCGTGGGCGCACGGTATTCTGAAGAGTTGCTCAACAGAGTTGGTAAATAGGTAATTTATGGAAAAATTAAGCTCAAATATGATAAGAATAAAAAATAGACACCGGGATGAAGAAAACCAGAAAGGTGTAACATTTACGTTAGTCCTGACTGATGCATCCATAATTTTAGCTTTAACCATATGTTTTTCATCCTGTGTTACGGCAAAGAAAAGCAATACTATCGCCATCACGGAACAGGGCAGTTTTATGGTCGGTGGTACAAAGTTAACCCAGCCAGGCACCTTTGACGTTAAGGATGCGCTAAATTCAGCAGGACAATCCTTTCATGGTGACCATGCCTATGCTTTCTACCAGATACCGGAGGATGCAAACAGGTTTCCGATTGTTTTTCTGCATGGCGCTGGGCAGTCCAAGAAAACTTGGGAGACTACACCTGATGGCCGAGAGGGATTTCAGAATATTTTCCTTAGGCAAAAGTTCCCGACTTATTTGATTGATCAGCCAAGGCGCGGTGAAGCTGGTAAAAGTACTACTCAGGCGACCATCAAGCCTATAGCAGATGAGCAGTTCTGGTTTACTCAGTTCAGGTTGGGGAATTATCCGGACTTTTTTCCAAATGTCCAGTTTCCACAGGATTCAGCTTCACTGGAACAGTTTTATAGGCAGATGACACCCAACACGGGTGATTTTGACGCTAGCATTATAACGGATGCTATTTCTAAACTCTTCGATAAAATTGGTGAAGGGATATTGGTGACCCATTCACAGGGAGGAGGCCCAGGTTGGATGACTGCTATCAAAAACAGTAACGTCAAGGCAATCGTGGCTTACGAACCTTATAGCGGCTTCATGTTCCCACAAGGTGAATTGCCACAGTCCATAAGTTCCACAGGACTTTTTGGTGCCTTAAGTGGTGTGGAAATAGCACTAGCTGATTTTGAAAAACTTACACGGATACCCATTGTAATCTATTATGGTGATAATATCGCCGATTCACCGACAGATGTATGGAACAGCGATCATTGGCGTTCTGGGCTGGAAATGGCAAGGCTCTGGGCAGAGACGATAAATAAACATGGGGGAGATGCTACAGTGGTGCACCTGCCAGAAGTTGGTATAAAAGGTAATACCCATTTCCCATTTTCCGACCTTAACAATTCGCAGGTAGCGAACGAACTATCTAAATGGCTAAACGAAAAGAAATTGGACACGAAGTAAAATACATGTTATGAAGATATCGATGAAGTGTGGACTATTACTGAGCGTATTGTATTTGCTGTGCACCTGCTGCCAGGCAGGAGGCCCTGTTATAGAAGAAAATTCGCAGACATTAAATACTGAGTCCAAAGACGACCAAAAGGTATTGATCGTATATCTGTCTAGAACAAAAAACACCAAAGCGGTCGCTGACATTATTCACAAATATGTAGGTGGTGACCTAGTGGCCCTAGAACTGATCACGCCTTATCCTGAACATTACCAGACAACCGTTGATCAGGTTGCTGATGAAAATTCACGAGGATTCCTCCCTCCTTTGAAAACAAAGTTTACAAATATCGACGAGTATGATGTGATCTTCATTGGATTCCCAACTTGGGGCATGCAGCTACCTCCACCGATGAAAAGTTTTTTGAGCGAATATGATCTAAGCGGAAAAACTATTGTTCCGTTTAACACCAATGCCGGATATGGTATTGGTAGCAGTTTTGACACGGTGAAACAGTTGTCTCCAGACAGTGAGGTGCTAGAAGGTTTTTCAACCAGAGGAGGAAAAGAAAAGGAAGAAGTGTTTTTGGTGATCGATGGAGAACAAAAAACAGTCGTACAGTCCGAAGTCCACGAGTGGCTACAAAAGATAGGACTCCTAGATTAAACGCTCCTGCGATAATACAACGAACTACAAAACATAAACGTTAAATCATCATTGAATATGAAAGCATTAATTTTTGCAATACTATTAACAGTCATGGGTACAGAATTAACATCCGCACAGGAAGCGACAGGAGAGAAAGAAATCATAAAACTTTCTAATGATAAATGGCAGTGGATGTCCCAGAAGAATGTGGACACCCTGAGCAATCTCTTTCACGAAAAATCAATGTTTATCCACATGGGCGGAACTTGGGGTAAACAGCAGGAAATCGATGTTATTAAAAGTGGAAATATATGGTACAAAAAAACGGAAACCTATTCCACAACTGTAAATTTTATCGATAACACAGCTATTGTATTAAACGATATCGATTTGGAAGCCGTAGTCGGGGATAATACGGTTATCAACCCCTTCATGGTAACCGAGGTATATATTAAAGAAGATGGCCAGTGGAAGATGGGATCGCTTACGTTCTCTCGTTTGCTGCGCCCGGTTAAAATGAGTAGCACTAGCAACAAATAGCCAGTAGCTGAACTTTTGGTCTAATAAGTGCAAACGGACACTCATCTTATTCATAAGTAGTCAATTAATGGTAAAATGGCAGACCTTAAGGGTCTGCCATTTTGCTTGGGAATGATAATAAACAGTATTTCAAACACCGCATGCTATTCCAATAAAATCCTACCAGCAATCGGTGCAAGAAAACGAGATTACTTCATATATAAATATCTGTATTGCTGAAAAGGTAATATTGGTTAGAATATCCGTAATACATATACTTAATCCTCCGTTTGTATCAGGAACTTTGTATAAGTAGCTTGTAATAAGCGAAAATAACACATCAAAAGTTTAATAAAAATGGATATGAACACTTCAAGAAAAATAAAATCAACACTGGTTGCTATGACGATAATTCTTGCAACAGCTGTAAATGCACAAACTACAGTCGGCAAAAATCTGGATAGCAAGCAAAAGGCTATTGTCGGCATCGCGGGTTTAACCGGTAAGGGAGATCTTTCAAAACTCCCGGATGAGTTAAATAGAGGTTTAGATGCCGGATTAACCATCAACCAAATTAAGGAAACGCTTATGCATGTTTATGCTTATGCCGGTTTCCCACGTAGTCTTCGGGGTTTACAGACATTTATGGCTGTCGTGGACGAAAGAAAGGCCAAAGGAATTGAAGATGTATTGGGAGCTGATGCGTCGCCCATTAGCGATAACCGAAGTAAGTATGAGCGTGGTAAGGCGATTTTGGAAGAGCTGAGCGGTGTTGCTGAGATTGGTCCCAAAACAGGATATGCGGCATTTGCTCCTACAATGGAGGTCTTTCTGAAAGAGCATCTATTTGCCGATATTTTTGAACGTGATGTACTGACTTATCAGCAAAGAGAATTGGTTACCATTTCGGTGTTGAGCGGTATTGGTGGCGTGGAGCCTATGTTACGCTCACATTTTAATCTTTCGCTAAATGTTGGTTTAACGCCAGTTCAGCTTCAGGAATTCGTAGCTGTTATTAAACAAGCCATCGGCGAAAAGGAAGGCGATGCTACCCAAAAAGTGTTAGACGAGGTTTTGGCAAATAAGAAGTAAAATTTTAAAAAGAAAAATTATGAAAAAGTTAACAACAATAGCTGCATTATCAATGCTAATAACAACGACAGAAATGGCAAATGCGCAATCGACTGAAAAACGGTACGAAACCAATCCCTATACATTGGTTTACGAAGGTGCTTTAACAAACAATGAAAAAGGAAAAGTAAATATCCATCCGGTAAAATATAAATTAAATGGTATAGAAATAGTAGCAAATGTTTATACGCCCGCAGGATATGATGCTTCTAAGAAATACCCAGCAATTACTGTAGCCCATCCAAACGGTGGCATAAAAGAGCAGACCGCGGGATTATATGCACAGCATCTGGCAGAAGCAGGCTACATTACCATTGCGGCTGATGCCTCTTATCAGGGGGCAAGCGGCGGAGAACCCCGCCATACAGATAAACCGCAATTCCGGACAGAAGATATACACGGGATGGCTGATTTTATCTCACAATATCCGGGGGTTGATGCGAACCGGCTAGGAGCCTTTGGTATCTGTGGTGGTGGTGGCTATACCTTGAAAGCAGCCCAGTCCGACAAGCGCTTTAAAGCGGTAGCTACTTTAAGCATGTTCAATTCAGGTGAGGTAAGACGTAATGGCTTTAAGAACTCACAGCTGAACACCATTGAGGAACGTTTGAAACAGGCGACTGACGCGCGTGCACAAGAAATAGCTGGTGGCGAGATTCTTTTTTCAGGTGTAGCTAGCGTCACAGATGAAGAAATCGCTAAAACTCCGGCGGGCCTTTACCGCGATGGGTATGCGTACTATTACAGATCACATGCACATCCCAATTCTACATTCTTATACACAACGAGCAGTCTGCTTGACCTAATGGCTTGGGATGCTACCGATCAGATCGAATTGATTGATCAACCGTTGCTTATGATGGCTGGAGGGAATTCGGATACAAAATATATGACAGACGAGGCATTCCCGAAAGCGGTCAATGCTAAGAGTAAGGAATTGTTTGTTATTGAAGGAGCAGCCCATATCGAAACCTATTGGAAACCCGAGTATGTATCACAAGCGGTCGATAAGTTAGAAGGTTTTTTTAAAGAAAATCTAAAGTAGAAATGAATTGCAAATTTGTCAAAATGAATAAACCATCTCTTTTATTCGGATTTATGCTATCACTATCAATTAGTGGTAGCATTTCTGCACAGACAGTACAAAGGAAAAATCCCATAATCTTGGAAGATCAGGGAAGCTTTGCAGCGGGTGGCAGTGTGATCACAAACCCCGGTAAGTACGATCCTGTGAAACGGACGTCAGATGGACAGACCTACCACGGTGATCACGCTTACGTTTTTTATCAAAAGCCTGTGGATGCCAAAAAGTTGCCATTGGTGTTCTGGCATGGTATAGGTCAGTTTTCCAAAACATGGGAGACCACGCCAGATGGTCGAGATGGATTTCAGAACATTTTTCTAAGAAGAGGCTTTGGTGTGTACGTAATCGACCAGCCAAGACGTGGAAATGCCAGCCGAAGTATGGTAAAAGCAACCATATCACCAACACCCGATGAGCAGGACTGGTTCGGTACATTTCGCGTAGGGGTTTGGCCGGATTACTTTCCCGGTGTTCAGTTCTCCAAAGACCCTGAAACGCTTAATCAATATTTCCGATCCATGGCTCCGAGCATCGGACCTATTGATCCGGAAATTGTCACAGATGCTACTGCCGCTCTTGCTCAAAAGGTAGGGCCTTTGATTTTGGTAACCCATTCCCATTCTGGAGGATTTGGATGGATATCCGCCATTAAGAGTCCAAACGTAAAGGCTATTGTATCCTATGAACCCGGATCGGGCTTCTTGTTCCCTGAGGGAGAATTGCCAGCACCTATTGAAAGTTCAGCAGGGCCACTACAGGCTACAGCAATTTCACAGGAAGAATTTAAAAAATTAACAAAAATCCCTATCGTCATCTACTATGGAGATTTTATACCAGAAAAATACGATGCCAGCAATCCTGGTGCCGATGGATGGAGGGCAAGATTGGAAATGGCAAGGAAGTGGCGCGATACGGTCAATAAATATGGCGGTGATGTGACGGTTGTTCATCTACCGGAAATCGGACTTAAAGGTAATACCCACTTTCCTTTTTCGGATCTGAACAATATAGATGTGGCTGATGTCATGTCGAAATGGTTGTCCGAGAAAGGATTAGATAAATAGATTGCTGATGAAGATAATGAACGAATTGCTAAAAAAGGAGCAACTGCTAACAAGAATTGAAATGAATAGACCACTTTTTTATAGAAGAAGCTTTTACACGTGCATGGCGGGCATTTGATAAAAAAACGGGCAAGATGGTTTGGGAAACATCCTTACCGGCCGCTAATAATGCCAATGTCTGCTCATTCTCTATTGGCGGCAAGCAATTTATTACCCTTGGAGTGGGTGGCATAAAAGAAAACCCATCGGGCTCTGTTATGGCGTTTGCACTTAAATAATTGTTTAATCTTAAAATCTATAGCGAAATGAAAAATCTTAAAAAACTCGCACCATTGGCTATTGCCATGATAGTCGCAGCTTGTGACAATACGACACAGTCAAATAATGCCGATGCACAGAAATCAGGAAATATGCCTGCGGAGAACGAATTGGTATTTGAAAGAGGGGAAAAAGTAAACAGCTCCAATTTTACCGGAGGGACAGTCTGGTTAAAGAATCTAGTGGACGCGGACAGTATAAATCAGACTGCTGTGGGTAGTGTGACTTTTGAAGCCGGAGCAAGAACTAAGTGGCATTCACATCCAGCTGGACAGATTATTCTTGCCATTGATGGACAGGGGTATTATCAGGAAGAAGGCAAAGAAAAAGTAATCGTGAAAAAAGGCGAAGTCATGAAATGTCCGTCAGACGTGCCGCACTGGCATGGTGCAAGCGATCATAGCCACTTTGTACAGGTAGCAATCACTAGTCGCGAGAATGGTGAAACACTATGGCTTGAAGAGGTAAGTGATGAAGAGTACAATAAATAGTGCTTGTGCAGATTACGAGTTGAATTCATATATTGTCTGATCAAACCAATGCTTCGAATTCAGACTGTATAAACATAACAACGCCTGATGTTCCTCACATCAGGCGTTGTTATATAAGTAACCAATAATTGACCTATCAGAATGGTCGTAATGCTGGTGACGATAAATTCGGCTATAGTTCACGAAGCAGGTCAACACTTAGCTGTCTCACAAAACGAAATTTACTATATCGGATTCTACCGAACAAAAAACTAAACTGTATCAATTAGGAGTTGTTGAAATGCTATAAAATATGCCAAGTAAATATGTTTTCGCTATAACTTGGACTCACCATAATATTAATCACATAATATGGTCATCCAGCAGAGCGGTGCAGTATCTTGTAGACCATTTGCTACAAGAAATTTTAAATGTGTGTGTAGTATTTTGATGGTAAAAATTTTTAAGGTAGTTTTGTGCAGAATGCTCCTCTTTACTCGAAATCAATTCAATCTTGTGACGTAAGTGGGAAGCTTTATAAATTCAGATCAGTTCAGTCGCTAAACCTAATTATACACACATCATTCCGTTGAGGCAAAAGCTTTGTATCTCAACCATAGACAGTTGGCCATCACAGAAATAATGAAACCTACAAGTAAGTCTATAGAAATAGTCCTATATATTTTACTATTCCTTGCGATATTAAATGTTACATATATCTTATCTAAACTCTGTAATTTCTATTTTGAAGTTTTAAAACAAAAATATTTAAGTTGGGATATCATTTTGGTAGGTAGCTAAAGAATTAGAATGTTATGTCCAATAATATTCATTTAAACATTCTAAAACCAGTATCAGGGTTATTTCTGCTCACTGATCCAATATACTTTTGCTTTTTATACAACCTACCTCGATGTAGTTTTAAGTTACTGTTACGTTATCACTAACTACGTGATTTCTGAGTTTTTATTCGGTCTGCTACGCCCTAAGCGAACATCCTGAATAAGATCTGCTAATTTATTGAAAAGCTTATCAGGCTCGAACGGCTTATATATTAGTTCATTTATACCAACCTCCAGCGCTCTTGCTTTTATGTCAGATGTGATTGAAGCTGTTAGGGCAATAATATATATATTTGATTTTCTTTTCTCATGCATTTTGCGGATTTCAATCGTTGTTTCTATTCCGCTCATTATCGGCATATTAATATCCATTAAGATTACGTCATAATCGTTTCTATTCATAAGTGATATAACCTCAACTCCGTTAGAAGCGATATCGGCAGAAATACCCCAATATTCAAAAAGGCGATTCATATAAAAAATGTTTAGATTATTATCTTCAGCAAGGAGTATTCTTAATCCCTGCAAACCATTGGAGGCAGTTTTCAATTCAGATATTGGTGTCTCTTCACCTTTCGATGCAATAGGAAATTGTATCTCAAAAAACATTCGCGTCCCTTTTCCTAGCTGACTTTTAACGAAAATCTTACTGTCCATTATTTTTAATAGCTGATCAACAATGGAAAGTCCTAATCCTGTTCCCCATAGTTTCGGTTGATACTCGGATCAGCCTGTTGAAAGGGGTTGAACATCGTTTCCTGTTGCTGCTGAGTAAGACCTATACCTGAATCAGTAATTTCGAAGTGTAATCGTACGGATTTATTGGTCTTTTCGATTTCATATATATGGAGATTAATCTCTCCTTCGTGAGTGAACTTTATAGCATTGTCCAAAAGATTTGTCACAATTTGTCTTATCCTAGTGGGATCTCCCTTAACACTAAGATCCTCAAGTTGCGGGGATAATCTTAGTTTTAAAGCGATACCTTTTGAGTCTGCATTATATCGCATCTGAGTAGCAATTTGCTGAATGAGCTGGTCAATTTGAAAAATAGTTTGCTCAATTTCCACCTGGCCAGCCTCTAATTTATGTACATCAAGAACATTATTAATAAGAGATAGAAGGGTTTTGGCTGATATATTTAAGCTTTCCAAAAGTTCGTTTTGGTTTTTATCTTTCCGATCTATCTTTATAAGATTGGCGATACCAATAAGCGAATTCAGGGGGGTGCGTAACTCATGCGAAATAGTCGCAAGAAATTTACTGCGACTTTCAGCTAACACGAAATTCTGACGAGATAGTTCTTGACTATTTTTGAGACTATCAAAAAGTACTTTGTGGAAATAACGATGTGATAGGACTATGACTACCCAATTAATAAAAATGTAGATATTATTTAAATTTGAGGGTAATGCCTGTAACGTATGCATTCTCAACGGAATATAATCTACGGCAAGGAAGCAGATCGCAGCCATGCTGGAATAAAATGTGCCCCATTTCCGACCGAGCGCATAAAAACTGCTAATCATCACCATTAAGATTGCCTGGACAGCGACCAGATCAATACCAATGTCCTCATTAAACGTTCGGTAATAAATATGTAAGATAGTAGAAATTACCGCATAATGCACAAATATATTTAGATGGCGATGAAAGTGTTTAATCACTATCATCAATATAGCTGATGTGATAATAAGTCTGATGGATCGTCCCGTTCCTTCACCATTGAACCTTACCCATGAATCGTATAGATAGATTAAACCTTTAAGTACATTGGCACCCAGCATTAAAGTAAACAATCTAACCAATGCGATTTCCATTTCGCCCGAGGCTTTCAACCTTAGAAAGTCTTTGATCTGTTTGTATATAATACTCCCCAAATATTGGACAGCTGATTAAATTCGATAATTTAACAGTTGAAAATGAAAAAAGAGCGTAGAAAATTCAGTCCGGTTTTCAAGACCAAAGTAGTCTTAGAAGCCCTTAAAGAAGTTAGTACCATGCAGGAACTTGCTTCCAAATACAGCCTTCATCCCACACAGATCACCGCTTGGAAACGGGAATTTCTGGAGAAAGCTGACACGGTGTTCGGTTCAGAGAAACCTACACAGAAAGAAGAGTCTAAAGAGAAAGAACTTTATTCCAAGATTGGTGAACTTCAGATCCAAGTTGATTTCTTAAAAAAGGTATTGGGGAAATGAGCATGATTGAAAGGCGCGGACTTGTTTCCCCAGGATATAAACCGCTAAGTATTGTGGGGCAGTGTAAGCTGCTGAATCTTCAGCGTAGCTTCTATTATTTCAAGCCTAAAGGTGAATCCTTGTTGAATCAGTCCATCATGAAGCTAATTGACCGCAAGTTTCTGGACTGTCCATTTTACGGTGTGGAACGGATGACTGCGTATCTCAACAAAGATCTAGGGTATCGTATAAATGCCAAGCGCGTACGGCGTTTATATCGGCTAATGAGCCTTCGGACCATTTACCCAAAGAAGAACCTAAGTAAAGCAAATGCAACACATTACAAATACCCGTACTTACTCAAAGGCTTAAAGATAGAGCGGCCAAGCCAAGTTTGGCAGGCCGACATCACTTATATTCCTATGTTTAGAGGCTTCATGTATATGTTCGCCATTATAGATGTGTATAGTCGAAAGATTGTGGGGTGGAGTATCTCTAATACCATGACGGTGGAATGGTGCAGGGATGTGCTGTTGGAAACAATAGCAGAGCACGGCACTCCTGAAGTATTCAATACCGATCAGGGTTCACAATTTACCAGTCCGATCTTTACCAAAGTCCTCAAGGATAATCGTGTGAGTATATCAATGGATGGAAAAGGAAGAGCGCTGGACAACGTGTTTATCGAAAGGTTCTGGAGGTCATTGAAGCAGGAATACATTTATTTGAACCCACCTAACGGTGGCATGGAGTTATTCCAAGGTGTGAAACGGTATGTCGAATTTTACAATACGGAAAGAAGACATCAGTCTATGGACCATTTTACCCCAAATCAGGTATTCTATCAAAATAATAAAAAAGTGTCGTAAATAAACTTAAGTTTGAACTATTGCTGTCCAGCAAAAAGGGAGTACTATAGTAATACATGCTAAATTTTTTTAATGACACAAAGATCTATAAATAATAGAATGTTAACTACAATTACTATGCGTAGTGTAAGTCGTCTACTAAAGTGAAGTCTTACGATTTTATTTATATTAGAGCATTTGTCACAAAACGAAGATTTCCGATGAGGCATATCTATTAATCATCAGCGAACGTAATAAGTAGTAATAAAAATTATTGTATGGAACAGCCAAAGACAAAATTGCCCGTGTCTTAATGATATTGTCCTTTTTGCCATGGATTAAAGTCACGTTAGCCAAGTGGTCTGGAATTGATTTTTTGCGCCAATTATCTTTATCAAAGTCTAGTTGTATTTTCTGCTTTACATAAGCATGTATTTTCAACACATCTTTGGTCGATACATTCATCAACGTCATATAATCATCGAAGATCTTTCTTAGATCCGACGGAGCCGCTAAAGCGAACAGATTATCTATTTTAATATCGGGAGATTCCATAATTGCCAACGTTGCTGCGGCTGCACCTAGCGAATGCCCGACTACAATGATTTGTTCGTAGTCTTTAACCTCGTTTAAACAGTATTTTATCGAGTCTTTGAATTCGAGTATATGTGTTCTTTTCCCGGCAGAAGCACCATGCGCTGGCGCATCATATCCGATAATGCTGATGTTGCGATCAACTGCGTGCTGAAAAAAGTACTTGTAGTTTTGGATGCTACCGCCCCAACCATGCGCGAAAATGATAACTTGCCGCGAAGCTAACCTTTTGTATAATGTGAAACTCGTTGTTTTTGCATAACCTGGAAGCTTTATGGTAGCCGTATCAAACGCTACGGAGGAAGCCGAAGGCTTAGTTTTGCTCTCTGGTGGTGTAGAGAATAAGCGTAATAAAAAATCGTAATAAGCTTGTGTATTGACAATGCGTATTGCCTTACCAATTAATTGAGCTGTTTTGACCTTATCCATACCTGAGCTAAACGAAATTTTCTATGTCCATCCTATCAAATTGCACTACCGATTGGAGCATAAAAGTAGGTAATAATTAACTTTGTTTTAAAATTTTTTTTTAAAAGGAACTTTATAGCATTTTGTAAATACTATCTTTAAACATGCTGATCAGATCTTTTCTCGTGTGCTTATTGTATTTGCTTTGTCTTTCTTCCAATGCCCAATCGCACACTGTATTGAGGCTTGATAAACTAGATCAAGAAGTGCTATCTGATAATTACCCGAACATAGATGCCATTGTCATACAGCATGGTACGGCGATTTTATTCGAACAATATTATAACGGATTTGAGGCAGATAGTTTGCATGATATGCGTTCATCCTTCAAATCGATCACGAGCTTGCTCGCAGGGATTGCTGTGGACAAACAACTCATTAAGCTAGACGATACATTGGGGCTTTATTTTCCCGAATTGCAAGATCCTGAAAAGCGCGGTATTCGCATTCAGCACTTGCTAGAAATGCGCTCCGGACTAGATTGCGAAGAGTTTTATGGAACAGGCCCCGATTGTGAAGATGCGATGTGGGCTACCGACGATTGGATCAATTTCTGGCTTAGCATAAACATGGTGCGCAAAAGCGGCCAAAAATGGTCGTACAACTCCATTGATCCCATGATCATGGGTGAAGTGATTACCCGCGCGAGCGGCATGACTGTGATGGAGTTTGCTAAACAATTTCTATTTGAACCGTTGGGAATACTAGATTACCGTTGGACAACTTCGCCCAAAGGACAGGGAATGACTGCAGGATCCTTTTATATGAAACCATTAGATATGCTTAAAATCATAAATTTGGTCAAGCAAAAGGGCGAGTGGAATGGTCAGCAAATAATCAGCTCAAAATGGATTGAACAATCCACGACATGCGATATTCCGATTGATTACTCTTTTGGCGAAAATGCGAAGATATCCGATGCGACGTATGAAAGCGCACGATATGGGTTATACTGGTATCGAGAAAAACTACGAGATGATACATTCAACACGGAAGTGTTATTTGCTTCTGGAAATGGTGGTCAGTACAAGATGGGATTCCAGAGTATGATCTTACCATCGTGTTTACCGGAAGTAATTATGGCAATTGGCGCGGCAAGTTGCCTTTCTCCATCTTGCTTAAGTATATTCTACCAACCATTCACAATAAGCAGCTTTAATACTGCGATATCATTTTTATTTTAGCAATAACTAGATCGTTATTTAAGCACAGCGCTATACTTATTATTCTGAGAAAGTCGTAAAAACATAAACATAAGGCCTGAAAACTAAAATTTAGTTCTGATGAATTGTTGGTAAACTTGCCGTGAAATTATACCACTATGCCCAACCCGAAATCAGTTTCGTCGAAGAAAAGTGAGATTTTGAAAAAAAATCCGATCGCTATACTGTGTATCGTGCGGATGATAAAATCGTGCTATGATGGCTTTTGATTACCAGTTATACTTGCCAGATTACCTAGCCAAACGTATGCATGACTATTATGGAATGAAGGTTGGTGAAAAACATAATTTAGCTTGCCATGATCATGAGATCGGTTAACTCGCGTTGATTGACCACGCCTAATTTTGTGTATATTCTGTTTTTGTACGTTGAAACCGTAGAGGGCTTGATGGATAATAGCCTAGCAATCTCAATCAATGGAACCCCATTGCGAAGAAAAGATAAAACGGTACGTTCGCGTTTTGAAAATTTCTCAAACAGCCATTGCCCAGAAGCTTGGTCTGGATAATGCTCTGAAGACCTATTTTTTTTTGGAGATGTAGGAGCAGCACCATCTCCTTCAAAAAAATTTACTAGTGTGTCTTTCATATGTTCTAACTTAGAGCATACATTAATAAAGGCATCTGCTCCAGCTTCTAATAAGCGGGCAGCAAATGCTTTCTCCGTGTAGTTTGAAAAAAGCAATATTCTAATCTCCGGTCGGATACTTTTAAATTTCGTAATCGCAGCGATCGAATGATCTCCACACATATCCGTATTTAATATTAACATATCAATCTCTTCGTTTCGGAGGATGGTGCACACCTGATGATGGTTAGTAGCTTCAAATACTCGAATCTCTGATTTAATACTTTTGACAAGGTTAATTGATCCAAAACGTACGACTCCTTGGCTGTCGGCAAATAGTGTGTTCATAATAATGTTAGTTAAGTTGGTTTTCTAAAAAAGTCACCATTTCTTCCATGAATACCCAATGAATCTCCGTGGTAGAATACTTATGATGTAAATCTTTTTTAGCGAACATGCTTTGTAATTGTAGGTTATTAGCTAAAATGAATGACTATTCTGAAATAAAAACGGAAACTCTATGATCGAAAATTATGACGCTCAACTATTGACGTCGTTATATTTTCTCTACTTATCATATTATATAGATTGTATTTGAAAATTTTCTAATACAATCTCTTCGTAATAGATGTTGCGGCACGTTCCGCTCAGTAGAATGGTAGCTGCAGCTGCGATTAAAATGATTCAGATTCATAGTGATTTACTGTTATAATTACACATTTGGTAATAAATACTTGATGTTAGAACACACATTTTTAACCTCCTTAATTCCTGTAAGCAGGAATATAATTTGCTCTGTTCCCGATATCTTGGGAAGATCAGTATAATACTCAGGGCATCAATCTCTTACGTGTGTTCATTTTGGGTGTTATAATTTGGGTATAACGTCTCATAGGTATGATGTTAGCTTCATTTATAATGTAATATTACTGTCTTTAAGACAGTTGTTTGTAACGGTTTTGCCTGATTATTTTTATTTGTAGATGAAACGCTACAATTATTCTGTTAAATGACAGTGTTTTGATATTTTTAGTAATCGACTCGTTTAGATGTTGGCGATAAAAAAAATCGATTAATTATTTGCTGAATATGCAAGTTTAATGGTTTTGCATAACAAAGCATGCTTTTCTAAAAGTGGGTGTGGTAGATAGGTTGTAAAGGTAAATGCCGTATGAATCATGCATCACAAGGTTTTACAGTTTATTTTTGCTAATTTATACCATGAATGGTAAAATTCATTGCTGTTATATTAAAATAATTCTTGAAGCCGTAAAATAGTGCAAGAAGCGATTTTAGCAATGTATTGATTAAAAACAGGATGTTACTGCGCGTTAAACTCGGTAGTGCGCGTACCGGCTTTATAATACAAGCCAGCTAATGCTTTCTGATATGCAGCTATGAGATTTTCACGCTGAAGCTGCATGTCGATGAGTGTAGACTCTCGATTATTGATGATGAACAAGGTACTTTCCCCAAGATCAAATTTCTGCATTTCGCCAGCTAGCAACACCTCTTGATTAGCGATACTTTTTACTTGCAATCTCAATTGCTGTGTATAAGCCGTCAAGTCATTATACGTCGTATTAATATCATTACGGATAGTACGTCCTACAATCACTTGATCGTAACGGAGCTGATCTTGTTGAATGCGTACTTCGCGCAATTTGCCTCGCTCACCACGTAAGAAGATAGGGAAGGCAAAGGACATTCCTAGCTTATAATTGCCCCAATTAAAATCATAAATGGCGGGTATAGATTCACCGAAGCTGCGTCGGCTCGAAATAAGTGTGCCCGATATATCCAGGCGAGGCTTTAGCATTTCGCGCCTATATCGCTCTTCGATGCTGAGCTGTAGCCCTTTGCTTTCTAACATGAGCAATTCTGGATGCTGCTGTTCAGCCACCTCCAATAATTGCGATAAAAGTTGAGCATCGGCTGCTAAATCAGTGATATCTACGGCAGAAGGTCTGGCGCGATCTGGTAACTCTACCGGTAGCTCTTCTGCATTCCAAAGATGATTGGATAAGATCAATTTTCTGTTACGAAATTCGATCGCATACTTAGCTAGTTGCATCTCTCGCTCCTGTAGTGTAATGGCCGCTTCTACGGAGTCGATTGGTGGCCGATCGCCAAGCACAGTTTGTGCGCTAATGGCACGAAATCGAGTGTCGGCTAGGCGAACTCCTTCTTCGAGCAATCTAAATTGCCGGTAGGCATAATACCAATCCCAATAATCTGATACCGCTTGATACCAAAGACCATTAATTTGCTTTACTTGGTCTGCTTCAGCGTATTCTACCATCGCGCGCGCTTGCTTCAAGGTATTTCTACGACTATCGATCAGCAAACCTTGCCCCAATGGTATACTTAGACCAATGCCAGAAAGACCGGTATTAGATGTGCGACTTTGAGGATTGGTAAACATACCAACATTACGATCATAACCTACTTTTAAGTCAGCACCGGCTAACCAGAGTGGTACTTTTAGTTCGCTGCTCCAGTCGTTGTAATAATCTGATTCCCCAAAATACTTGTTTTGAAAATCGGCGTACAAAGCGGGGTCGAATTTACCCAAGGCTTGCGTTACCGAAGCGCGTGCAGACTCACTCAATAGATTGATCTGTTTTAAAACAGGATGATTGGTGAATAAGAAATCTTCTAAGTCTTGCAGCGAAAACTCTTCCGTTAATGATACTGTTGTATCTGCCTGTCCGTATGCAGGGCAATGCATAGATGTCGATAAGCCAATAAGGATGAATAGTAAAATTCTAAACATGATTATTGAAATTAATCTAAAGCGTGCCCGCCTCGTTCTTGTTCTAGACTAGGTGGAAAGCCATTTAGTTGTCGCCAGATTTCATACCATAGTGGTACCGGACCTAAGATGATACGCGCATATACACCAGAGCCCACGCGCAGTTGTATAGGCCAATCATCGTCTCCTTCTGGGACAGGACTAGCTGCGCGAATAAGTACTCTATATTTACCATTTGTGCTGCTGACTTTGTCAATAACCGTTACGCTTCCTGCGAAAGTACCTACGGCGACCGAAGGCCAGCCAGAAAATTGAATAGAAGGCCATCCGTCAAATTGCAGACGTGTATCATTTTCTAAACCAATAAGTGGTACATCCATCGCGTTTACGTATATCTCCGCTGCAAGAAGCGGTTTTTTAGATTGCAATGTAGCGACAGATTCACCTTCTTTGATCGTTTCGCCTATACCAGCTTTTAATGTCTTAACAATGAAACCATCCTGTGGTGCACGCACTACATATAATCCACGGCGTACATCGATGTTAGCGATCTCATTTCTTAATTTAGAGATATCACCCTGCGCGGATGCTTTGGTAGACAATGCAGATCCCAAATCTGATTGCGCTTTGGCCAGAGATTCATTGTATCTCGCTCGAATATTGCTCAATTCAATTTTGGCGTTGATATAAGATTGACGGGAGTTGGATAATTTGTTTTCGGCACTAATAACTTTAGCGCGATCATTCTGCAGGTTCAATCGACGCGTCTCTATATCTGTAAGCGAAAACAATCCATCTCGATAGCCTTGTTCGTAGCGCTCCAACCTTGCTATACTTGTTTCCAGAAAGCTGTTTGTAGCAATGAGGTCTGCACTATCAATTTTGACTACGTTTCGAGCTTGTTCGGCCGAATTACTGGCTGATTCCAACTGAAAACGTAAGCCATTACTCAAAGCTGCTATCTGCGCTTCTGTTGCAATCATTTTTTGATCGGCAGCATTTTCACTACTACGTTTGGCTTCCAGCTGTTCGTCTAATCGGAGCGGTAATTCGGGGTCGAAATACATTTGTGCAATCTCAGAAACTACTAGCAGCGTATCTCCCTTTTTAACTTCGTCGCCGTCTTTCACCGCCCAATGCTCGATTCTTCCACCAATTTGGTTTTGAATGGTTTGAGGTCGGTCCTCAGGACGTAGCGTAGAAATCGTACCTCGCCCGGGAATAGTTTGCCGCCAAGGCAAAAACAATAATGCAATGAAGATAACACCTGCAACCATGAGTACGCGTCCTATAAATATGGGTCCGCGGTTTGGTATCAGTTTCTCTTCACCGTCTTTCGTCAAATCTTTCCAATTGACCACTTTGGGGTCTACGGGCCTCAATCTAGTAGCCATAAGGTACAGCATCCTCCTCTAACGCCAAATCTGTTACCGCACCCAATTTTACACTACCAGTGAGCATATCGAAAATAGTGTTTAAGTTGGTGAATAGTTTCTCAATCGCATAACCTACTTGCACAATAAGTACTTCTGCGGCCACAAACTGTCCGAAAGTCATTTGTCGCTCTACGACAAAATAAGATCCTAACAAAAGCATGGATCCAAACAATAAGGTCCTTAGTATGAGCGAAGCGCTAAAGAAGCGCTTTAGAACACGGAAATGCGAATTTCTGGCAGTAAGATACTTGCCAGTAATCATATCCGTGTCGGTAATGATTTCTTGCATTTTTGCTTTATCTCCTCGATACTGCTCAATATTAGCTGCCACATTTTCGAGATAGGCTACCGTCTCATACTTGTGTTCAGATTCTTGTATACTAGCACTTAGTCCGTTGCGATAGTAAATGGCGATTACGATAGCAATTAGAGCGATAACGACTACACTCAGCACAATAAACAGGGGATGATAGAATGATAATAGTACCAAACTAGAGAAGATCGTTACTGCGGCAGCAATCAAATCAATCAGTAATTTGATAATCCCCTTTTGAATCACGATTACGTCGAAAAAGCGATTCACTAACTCGACCAAATTTTTGTCTTCTAATTCCGACGGTTGAATCCGAGGTAGGCGGTAGGCAAATTCTAAGGATGAGCGGAGGAATATTTTCTGCTCCAAATATTCAACTAAGCTAAGCTGTCCTATCAATAGCAACCCCGCTACAACTACACCTGTCAATACGAAAGCGATCAATATATAAGTCGAGCTGTACATGGCACCGTTGGTCAGAAAGTTGAATACGGCGGATATACCCAACGGAATGCTCAGGCTGAATACGCCGATTACTATGGCGTATAAAAATATGTAATTAATGGTTCTCCTTTCCGGATGTAATAGCCTAAACAGCCTTTCCATCGGCGTAGGAGCTCCAGGTTTGCTAGCCATAGTTCGTGATTAAATAAATGTTGTAAATCCCTTCTAATTTGTAGTATACCCTTTTCGGAATGAAGTAGTAGTCACACAATAGGTTCGGACTTTGCTTATGAAAGCAGTTCAGCATGTTACAAAAATAAAAATAAGATTAGAAATTCATCATCAATGATCATGAATTTTACGAATTACTGAAAATTTTACATTAATATTGGGAAATTTCTATTTAACAAGAAAGGTTTTGATCTTGTTGAACACATTTTTCATGTCTGGAAGAGAAATACTATCTTTCACGCTGTTATATGTAATGATTTCATGATCTATATTATAAACACTTAGGCGTTTGGCAAATGCTTCAGCTTGAGTGATTGGAAATTTAGAATTATTTGTATCATGAATGATTAAAAATGACGGACTGTTAGCGGAAACATAGTTAATAGGCGACGCCGTCTCGTAAAGAGAAGCTTGATTATGAGGAGATTCACCAATGTAAGCTTGTAATGCGTATTTCATTGCTGGTGCAGCTTCGTTATGTATAGCTAATAAATCAAATGCGCCAGAAAAAGCAATACTGCCTTTTACTCGTGTAGATGATTCTGAACTCTTGAGCGCATATAAGGCGGCTAATTGCGCGCCAGACTCTAGCCCAGCCATGTACGTGTCAGTAGAAATCTGATACGTATGTGCTTGCTCATAAATGAAATCCATCGCTTGTAATATATCCATTTCAGCATCTTTTGCTGTCAAGCTATTACTGTCTGTCGCTAAACGGTAATTTAAGTTGAATAAAGCGTAATCGGGAAAATAAGCCTTTAGTAGGCCGACGGAATTGTCATCTAGGCTAATATCATCTTTGTCGCCCGATGACCAATCGCCAGCATGCACATAAACGATTAACTTGGTGTGATCTACACTTCGCCTCGCCGGCAAGTATATGTCCATGCTCTGAAGCTGATGCTCACCATACTTCACATTACGCAAAACTAGATCTTGATCCACTGGGTAGTAATCCATTACTTCCTCTTTTGTACAAGAAGTTAATAGGAGTATCGTGGTGAATAGAAGTAGTAGCGCATTTTTCATTGTGTTCAGGTCGAAATATTTAAGCGTTGTATACGCCATATTTCGAGACCTAAGTTACGTCAAAAAAACTAGACATGCAATTCAAAATTAGGCGGTTAGCTAATAAAAATCATACGGATTGTTATCAACGACTTGCCATAAGCAAGTACATTGATACATCCGAGAGGTAGATGTATGTTTATTGTGTTGGGTTAGAATTGGAGGTGTTTTACCGTCAATCCATTGTTTATAAGCTGTTTCAGCGCATCGATACCGATGGTGATGTGCTTCTCCACATATTTTGCGGTGACAGATACGTCTGACTGTGCTGTTTTCACGCCTTCTGGAATCATAGGCTGATCCGATACGAGTAGTAATGCGCCGGTTGGTATTTTATTGGCGAAGCCTACACTAAAGATGGTTGCGGTCTCCATATCCACACACATGGCACGTATCGCTTTTAAATATTTCTTAAATGCTTTGTCGTGCTCCCACACGCGTCTGTTGGTGGTATATACGGTGCCAGTCCAATAATCTGAAGAGTGATCACGAATACTTGTAGAGATCGCCTTTTGCAATGCAAACGCTGGTAAGGCTGGTACTTCTGGTGGGAAATAATCATTGGAGGTTCCTTCTCCACGAATGGCTGCAATGGGCAGTACTAAATCGCCAATGTTGTTGTTCTTTTTCAAACCGCCTGCTTTACCCAGAAATAATACCGCCTTTGGTTTGATGGCCGATAATAAATCCATAATGGTAGCCGCCATGGGGCTTCCCATACCAAAATTGATGATGGTGATGCCGCCAGCAGTACATGTCTGCATCGGTTTGTCTAAGCCCAGAATAGGAGCTTGGTCGTTCATTTCGGAGAAGATCTTCACGTAATTAGAGAAATTGGTCAGTAAAATGTACTCTCCAAACTCTTCTAATGATCTGCCCGTGTAACGTGGCAACCAATTGATGACGATATCTTCTTTACTTTTAAGTCCGGGAATCACCGGTGAATTTTCGAGTTTTGATTTTTTGGTTTTGCTCATAGAGTCCTTTCATTTTTATAATTGTGATGTGAATAAAAACCCCCGCACTAGGGCGAGGGTTGAATGTCTTAAGCGACTTGCATTTTCTTGATATCCGACTTGGCTATCTTTTTCTTTGCGTAGTCGAGCGTGACATGTAATGTTTTCTCGCTTTCGTATTCTTTGCTGGTTGGTATTTCAAACATGGCATCCAGCATAATTGCCTCGCATATGCTTCGTAATCCACGTGCTCCGAGCTTAAATTCCCAAGCTTTGTCGACGATGAAGTCGAATACCTCTTGGTCAAATTGTAGTGATACGCCTTCATACTCAAAGAGCTTAGCATACTGCTTCGTTAGCGCATTTTTAGGTTTAGTAAGAATGCTCAATAACGTGTCTTTATCCAACGGATCTAGATACGTCAATACGGGCAAACGACCAATTAATTCTGGGATCAAACCAAAGTTCTTGAGATCCTGTGGCGTAATGTACTTATACAGATTTTTTAGATCGATGTCTTGCTCATCATCCTTCATCTTATATCCTACGGTTTGCGTACGCAAACGATCGGCAATCTTCTTTTGAATACCATCAAAGGCGCCACCACAAATAAATAGGATATTGCTGGTATTCACCGAGATCATTTTTTGATCAGGATGTTTACGGCCTCCCTGTGGTGGGACATTTACATTGGTACCTTCTAGTATTTTAAGCAAGGCCTGCTGTACACCTTCGCCAGATACATCACGTGTGATCGAAGGATTGTCGCTCTTGCGCGCAATCTTATCAATCTCATCGATATAGATAATCCCGCGCTCAGCCGCTGCCACATCGTAATCTGCGGCTTGCAACAAGCGGGTGAGGATACTTTCTACATCTTCACCTACATAGCCTGCTTCTGTCAGTACCGTCGCATCTACGATGCTGAACGGCACGTTGAGAATCTTGGCAACCGTTTTGGCTAAAAGCGTTTTACCTGTCCCAGTTTCACCAACTACAATTAAGTTTGATTTTTCAATCTCAATCTCATCTGGGTCTACTCGCTGATTTAATCTTTTGTAGTGATTGTATACTGCTACAGAAATCACCTTCTTTGCATCGTCTTGCCCGATCACATATTGATCAAGATGTTCTTTGATCTCCATCGGCTTGATCAACTTCAAAACGGTTTGCAGATTTTTGCTTTTGCGTTGTTTTAGTTCTTCGGCGAGTATTTCGCTAGCCTGTTGTACACATCGATCACAGATATGTGCGCCATCTCCGGCGATCAGCATCTGTGCCTCGCTTTTGCTTATACCGCAGAAAGAACAATGTATATCTTTTTGGTTCGACTTACTCATCTTTTTATTTATTTTCCTTCTTTTTTGGCATCAAAATCTCATCAATCATGCCGTATTCTTTTGCTTCTGCTGCGCGCATCCAGTAGTCGCGATCCGAAGATTTCTCTACCCAGTCGTACGTTTGTCCAGAATGCTCCGCGATGATGGTGTATAGTTCTTCTTTCAATTTCAACATCTCTCTCAAGTTGATCTCCATATCAGAAGCAACGCCTTGTGCACCACCAGATGGTTGGTGAATCATCACACGCGAATGGCGCAATGCCGCACGTTTTCCTTTGGCACCTGCCACTAGCAATACGGCGCCCATCGATGCTGCAATTCCTGTACAGATTGTAGCAACATCTGGCGCGATATATTGCATGGTATCATAGATGCCCAAGCCAGCGTACACACTACCACCTGGTGAATTGATATAAATCTGGATGTCGCGCTGCGAATCAGTAGATTGTAAAAACAACAACTGCGCTTGTACAATATTGGCCACCTGATCATTGATAGCATCACCCAAGAAAATGATACGATCCATCATCAAACGTGAAAAAACGTCCATCTGCGCTACATTCATCTGACGCTCTTCAATGATATAAGGCGTAAGATTGGTCGGCATATTGCTTTCAACGCGACCGATAAAACTATCGACATGTTGGCTGCCTATACGGTGATGCTTGATAGCGTATTTTCTGAATTCGTTCTTATCTATATTCATATGCTTAACCTTTATCGGAATATTTGTGTTTTAAATTACGTTATATTTCTTAATCACACACTCGGACTACTGCTCTGAAATGCTGGAAGCTCTTCCAAAAAAGTGAAATCTTCACGTTCAAAGTCAATAGTACAATAATAATGCTCAATTCCATTACTGACTAAAAGTAAGGGTATTTTGTGAATTTTATTATAATTCGCAATTTGAGAAAATGTTTTTTCGGAAATTTTGACAGTTGGCGCCTTAAACTCTGCCAACAATATCTTCGAACCTGCGGTGTCATATATCAGCAGATCACTTCGTTTTTGTAAGGTGTTCAACACTAAACCGCCCTCTATTTGCATCAGGCTCTTTGGGTAGTTTTTATGTGTATGCAGGTAGTGAATCCAATGCTGACGTACCCATTCTTCTGGCGTAAGAACCAATTTTTTCTTACGCAACTCATCGTATACATAGGTACAGTTGTCGCCTTTGGTAAGTTTGAGCGAGCAGGTAGGCAGGTTTAACGGGATTGGAACAAACATATGTAAAAATACGGATAAACGGAGAAATCCACAACCGACCGGTTTGTAGCCAGCAGGCCGATAAAAAAATTGTATTTTCGTACAGTGGATGTTAAAGCAATCTTAGGAGATATAAAGCGCAGAAAATTCAGTCCCGTGTATTTGCTACATGGCGATGAATCGCATTTCATTGACGTGGTGTCCGACGCCTTGGAAGATACCGTACTCAATGAAGCGCAAAAAGGATTTGATCAGACCATCTTGTATGGTAAGGAAACTGACTTCATGACCATTATCAATGTCGCGAAGCGCTATCCGATGATGAGCGACTATCAGCTCGTGCTAGTAAAGGAAGCACAAAACCTGAAGTGGAAAGATGATGAGCTGCTCCAGAAATATTTAGAAGCTCCCACACCGAATACCATACTGGTACTGGCACATAAATATGGCTTAGTAGATAAGCGAAAAAAAACCTACAAACTGTTGGATAAAGTAGGAGTGGTGCTAGAATCCAAAAAGTTGTACGATGATAAGGTGGCACCTTGGATAGCAGATCAGTTTCAGTCGGTTGGCCGAAAAATACATCCGCAAGCATCTGCAATGATGGCCGATTACTTGGGTATTGATCTTTCTAAAGTGGCCAACGAGATTGAAAAACTCTTGTTGAATGTGCCCTTAGAAAAGGAAGTGACTGCAGAAGACATAGAGCGAAATATCGGGATTAGTAAAGACTTCAATGTGTTTGAACTGAACACGGCGTTGACTAAAAAGAATGTGTTCAAAGCTTTTCAGATTGTAGATTACTTTGCGGCCAATCCTAAATCCAACCCGATTCCGGTCGTGATTGGGTCGTTAGGCAGTTATTTTACTAAAGTATTGAAGTATCATTATCTGCCCGACAAATCTTCGCAAGCAGCGGCAAAGGAACTGGGTGTGCATCCGTTTTTTACTAAAGATTATGAGTTGGCTGCGCGCAATTATTCTCGCCGAAAGACCTTTGATATCATCAATCTTCTAAAAGATTATGACCTGAAATCTAAAGGTATGCACGTAGGGCCAAATACAACGCCGGGTGAACTGTTGCGCGAGCTGGTGTATAAGATATTGCATTAAGCAGAAATGAATAATACCGCCAATAAATGAGAAAAAGGCTTTCGTGGATACTGTTATTTAGCTTGCTAGCGCTGAGCGGATCGGCACAGACTTATTACTATTCCCAATTTCAGTTGGGCGGGCAATTTGGTGTACGCAATCCGGGTTATGATGGTAATTTTAACGGTTATGCCGCGCATTTTATCTTTGGGCTAAACTTCAATGAGCGTGCTTTTGTGGGTTTAGGAGTAGGAAATGAGACTTTTCGCGGCTCGTACCAAAGTATAGATGCTACTGATCGAGCGGCGATTCGCCGCGACTATGACACGTATTTAATGCCTTTATTTATTGATGCACGTGTGCCCGTATCCTATCTCAGCGATCACTCTTGGATTGGGCTTTTGGGAAATGCTGGATATGCACCAAGTATAGGTCCGGTGTATGATCGGGGATTCTTGCTTCGTGGCGGCCTGCTGTATTTATACGAGACCAGGGGACGCACAAATTACACTGTTTCGGCTTCATATGGCTATCAAGAGTTGAATCGAAATGCATTCGATCTACAACGCAAATTTCAACATCAGCACCTTAGTATTTCTGTCGGCTTGATGTTGAAATAAGAGCGTAGGTTGGTATGATAAAAAAACACCCGACAAATGTTGAAATCTGTCGGGTGTTTTTATGGTGTTAATCAAGACGAATAGACCGGAGTTTTCATTTGTGCACCATTAATGCGCACTAAGTTTGTTTTTCTTTTCTTCATCGAAGCCGGCTTCTAGCTCCGCCAATTTCTCTTTACCGTAAGCAAGGCGTGTGATGACCACAAACAACACGGGTACTATAAAGATGGCCAAGATTGTAGCGGCAACCATACCACCAAACACCGTCCAACCGATCGTTTGGCGCGAAACTGCTCCAGCACCTGTCGAAATCATTAATGGAATAATTCCAAGAATAAACGCTAGTGACGTCATCACAATAGGGCGCAGACGAAGTTTTACAGCATCTAAGGTAGCCTCAATTAAGTTCATGCCAATGTCGACACGTTCTTTAGCAAACTCGACGATTAGGATAGCATTTTTAGCTGCCAAACCGATAATGGTGATCAGTCCGATCTGCGCAAAAATATTGTTTTCGATACTTGGCAAAAGTGTGAGTGCCAAAATGGATCCAAAAACTCCCAGCGGCACGGACAGTAGGATAGAAAAGGGTACAGACCAACTTTCGTACAATGCTGCTAGTAATAGAAATACAAATATAATACATAGTGCAAATACCATAGTAGTTTGCGAACCAGATTCCTTCTCTTGTAAAGAGGCTCCCGAATAACCGTACGAAAAACCTTCGGTCAGCACTTCTTGTGCAACTTCTTCAAGCGCATTGAGCGCTTGTCCAGAACTATAACCTACTGCAGCGTCACCCATGACTTCGATTGCGCGATACAAGTTGAAATGGCTGACCATTGCCGGCGCTTGAACCAACTCGTATGACACTAGGGTAGACATTGGTACGGGCAAGCCTTGATCATTTCTAATATATAGTTTTTTCAAATCTTCGATTTGCATTCTGTATGCCGTATCTGCTTGCGACACCACCCTGAAGTTACGTCCGTAAAGCGTAAAGTCATTGATATAGCTACTTCCCATGTATGCCGATAAGGTAGTGTAGATACTCGAGATCGGTACCCCCATAGATTTCGCCTGTTCTCGTTTTACTTCTAGCTTGTAATTAGGTGTATTTGTATTGAAAAGGGTATAAGCACGTGCGATCTCTGGCCTCTGATTAGCTGCAGAAATAAATTTGCGCGTCATCTCTTCAAAATCTTTGATATTGGTACTTCGCTCATCTTGTATCATGATAGAAAAACCACCGGCCGACCCTAATCCAGGTATAGGCGGCGGTGTAGCCGCCATGACGCTAGCCTTGTTGTATTTTGAAAACATGGTCATAACTTTTTCTAGCACATCGTTATTGGTGAGCGTTCGCTCGTTCCACGGTTTCAGAAAGACGAAAAATGAACCGTTATTAGGCTTGGAAGCACGATTCAAAATATTCATGCCCGAGATTTGGGTCATATACTGAATCTCCGGTATAGAATCGGTGATAAGCTTTTGCACTTCTTCCAAAACAACATTAGTCCGAGCATTAGAAGAGCCCTCCGGTAGCGTGATACCAATGAAGAATGAGCCATTATCTTCTTTTGGAATGAAACCAGTAGGTTTTTCCGCAAACATAAAACCGGTGCCGACGAATATGCAGACCAAAATAATAAGTACTAGGGGAGTTGCTTTAATAGATTTTTGCACACCCTTAGAGTATTTCTGCGTGACACTTTCGAACCATACGTTGAATTTGTAAAACAAGCGATTCATACCCTTTGCTTCTTTGTTTACCGCCGATGGCTTGAGCATAATAGAACACAGGGCAGGCGTAAGTGTAAGCGCTATAAAAGCGGATAACAATACAGATACAGCAATCGTGATAGCAAACTGCTGATACAATTGACCTAACATCCCTGGGATAACTCCGACCGGGATAAACACGGCGGCTAAAATCAAACCGATCGCGATTACTGGTGCAGTGATGTCTTTCATCGCCCTTCGGGTAGCTTCTTTGGCGTCTAGCTTTTCATGGTCTATATAATGTTGCACCGCTTCGACCACTACAATAGCGTCATCCACCACAATCCCAATAGCCAATACGAAGGCTAGCATGGTCAGGTTATTGATGGAAAATCCAAATAAATTAAAGAAGATAAATGTTCCGATAATTGATACAGGAATAGCGATTACAGGAATCAATGTAGCTCGCCAACTTTGTAAGAAAAAGAATACAACTACCGTAACCAAGATCAGAGCTTCTACCAATGTATGTAAAACAGATTCAATGGAAGCATCTACAACGGAGACCGTTTCATAACTCACTACATAATCGACGTCGTTCGGAAATGATTTTTTCAATTGCTCCAAAGCAACAGATATGCCCTCAGCCGTTTCTACCGCATTACTACCCGGCATCTGATTTATCATCATACCACTGGAGGTAGTCCCGTTTACCTTGGTTGTGACGGAGTACATAAACTGTCCAAGCTCAACACGGGCGACATCTTTGAGTAAGACAATAGATCCGTCTGCATTGGTTTTTATGATAATGTCTTCGAAATCTTCTTCTGTACTCAAATCACTATCCGTCACGATTGAGTACTCGAAAACTTGAGAAGAAGACTGTGGTTTACCTCCGACACTTCCACCTGGTATTCTTGAATTCTGTTCTTGGATCGCTATACTGACATCCGCTGGAGTGAGTCCTAAGTTGGATAATTTATTGGCATCTAGCCAAACGCGCATAGCAAATGGTTGACCAAATGCCGTGACATCTCCCACACCTTTCACACGCAAAATAGCTTCTCTTACGTACAGATATGCGTAGTTGGCCAAAAACTTGGGATCGCGTGTGCCGTTGGGTGAAATAAGATGTACCATCATCAATACGTCGGGATTGGCTTTCCGTGTGATGACACCTAGCCTACGTACTGTTTCGGGTAATACAGGCTCTGCAATACCGACACGGTTTTGTACATCCAATGTCGCAATATCGATATCAGTACCAACTTCAAATGTCACCGTAATGCGAGATGAACCATCTGATGTACTGTTAGACTGCATGTAGAGCATGCCCGGCGTTCCGTTGATCTGACTTTCAATGGGTGTTGTTACCGTTTGTTCTACCGTCTGGGCATCAGCACCTGTATATGTTGCCTGTACACTTACCGTTGGTGGTGCAATATTAGGGTACTGACTGATCGGTAGCGTCACGATAGAGACACCCCGACGATACAGATCAGTATGGATATTACCATAGCGGTAACAGGTCTTCGTATAAATACTTCTGAAATCATATTTCTTCTTTATATAGAGATTGATTTACTTTTTATCTATGGATAATTTGTCTCCCTCGGATATACCTTCTGCACCATCTACGATCACTTGATCTCCAGCTTTGAGTCCACTAAGTACGACCACTTTGTCATCGAACTTAGTACCTAGTTGTATTCCATTAAACACGGCGGTACTGCTGTCACTTACCGTGTAGACACTAGTTGCACCTAACTGCTCCAATACTGCGCGTAACGGAATGACTAGTTGTTTTTCTCGCGATGTATTAGCCAGGCGCAGGGTAAGGTTCATGCCAGCGCGCAAACGATTATCTGCATTAGCAAAGCTAGCGCGCGCACGTAGCTGTTGTTCTATCTACACTACGGTCCACTACGGATATTTTTCCCGATTCGGAATAAAGCGTACCATCTGGCATACGAACGTGAATTTCATCCTGGCTACCACTTCTTTGCAACTCCAGAATACGGTCAATGTCTACTTCATTGACTTGAAATTCGACGGCAATTGGACTGCTAGTAGAGATGACATTCAGCAAAGTATTACCCGCATTCACATAAGCACCATGCCGTACCTGTGAGATTCCTACTGTTCCAGAAAATGGGGCATAGATCGTTGAACGTCGTAGGTTGGTGTTTGCAGTTTCAAAAGCTGCTTTAGCTGCCTGCACCTGTGCTCGCTGGTTGTTGACGTCTGTAGCAGCATAATCTAGCGTTTGGCGCGCAATCGCGTCATTTTCTGCTAGTTTCTCATAGCGTTTAAGATCCTTTTGACCGCGATCGTAATCAGACTCTGCTATGTCTACATTGGCCTTCGCTTGCTCAACATCTGCGATATAACGGGTACGGTCAATTTCATAGAGCATCTGTCCTTTAGATACTACTGCACCATCACTTACGGCAATATTGGTGATATAGCCAGAGACTTCTGCCAAGAGTTCCGTTTCTTGTAAAGGAACGACGTAGGCTGGGTATTCTTGATATCCCGTTACTATTTGCTCTTCTACTGGAAGAATATTGACACTTCTCTCTGTTGGAGCTTCGCTATTCGCAGCTTCTTTTTTATTGCTATTACATGACTGCCATGTAGCGGTAGACCCGATTAATAGCAAAAAGTATATCGTCTTTTTATTCATTTTCTGATTTGGTTATTGAATTTGGATATTGCCGAGTGCTCTTTCTACATCAATTTTGCTGGCCAATAATATGTACAGCGCGTTCAGATAATTAAGCTGACTGGTTCGTAGGTCGGTTTCGGAAGTCATTAAATCGAGGTAAGTTTTAATACCTTCGTCGTACTGTAATTTGATGATATCATAGACCTCTTTTGAGATAGTTACGTTCTCTTTACTTACTTTCCACTCGTTCATGTAGGCTCTGTAGTTTGTAATAGCTTCAGAGTATTCGGCACTAATGATGTTTTTCATATCGGCCATATCCCATTCTAATTGCCGCTCTTGCAGTTGTGATTTGCGGATTTCATGTTGCCTTTTGAATCCCTGAAATACAGGTATAGACAGATTGAGACCTACCGACGATGTTGGAAATCCTCTATTATACAAATTGCTAAACTCACTGTTGAAATAATTGATTTGATAGTTAGCTGCAGCACTGATCGTAGGCAAAAACTGCCATTTTTGAAATCTGGTATTGAGCTCTTGCTCTTGTTTCATGTTGGTTATTTGGCGGTATTCGATACGGCGTTCTTCGTTCAATACCTCGGTAGTATCTAGCAACACTTTGGCCTCCAGATTTTCTTTGTTGAATGACAAATCTAGCGGGTGCGACAGTGGCAAAGCCAATAACTGTTTCAGAAAGTCGTATTTGTATTTGCGAAATTCATGCGTTCTTTTGAGCTCTGCCTGTGAGTTATTTAAAGAGATTTGGGCGCGCTTATAATCTGTCTTATCGACTAAGCCAACCTCATATTGCGCATGTGCATCAATATACTGACGCTTAATTCTAATAATATCTTCTTGAATAATTTTGATTTGCTCCTCTGTCGTGAGGATATCGAAATAAGCCTTGCTTACGTCAACGACAGCACTAATCTTTTCTTCTTCTACAGTTTGTTTGTATCGCTCGCGAATTACGCTGGCAGATCGAGATGCAAGCAGGAGCTCGGGATTGAGTATAGCTTGGCTAGCTTGCGCACCAATATTACTGGTATTTTGTTGCCCCATCTGGATAAGACGATCGTCAATAATAGCCGTTGGAATTTGCAAGAAGTGATTAAATGCTCCTGTAGCAGTTACCTGCGGAAAATAACCTGATAATGCCGATTTGATTTCTTTCTCTCCAACTTCTACACCGAGATGGGCTCTTCTGATGGTGATCCTGTTTACTAAAGCGTAATCCAGTAGTTCCTGCAATGTGGGAGTGGCAGAAAGTGTGGCCGTAGTCTGTTGCCCATAAACTTGGACTGATATGGCGCTGAAGAATATCGCTAGGATAAAATGTTTTAATGCGCAGCTCATACTTTTTCTTTTTTAATTGATTTCCAAACGAGTTCTACCATTTCATTTAGTTGCTCTTGATCTATAGTTGCCTTTCCGAAAATAATCGCTTTTACATACGATACGGCGATACCCGTAAAGGCAGAATTTAACACTTGAATGCTTGTGTCTCTTAGCTTATTGTACTGAATTCCTCGCGCTATAAAGCTTTGAATGTTAACGAGATCCTCCGTTTGTTGTTGTGACCTTCTCAAGCGCTCCACCTCATGGAAGGGAGAAGAGTAAAACGGACTTCATGAAGCGGAAGTAAGTAGGGCAAGCGGTGTTAAATTGTACAAAACGTCTCCATACTACTTTAAAGTCTTGCTCGTAATGATCTTCATCTAGTGTCATTCCACTAAAAATATGTTCCATTAATTTTGCCTTGCAATACGCAAATAATTCCATAATCAACGCTTCTTTTGAATCGAAGTAGTTATAGATGCTACCAACGGATATTTTTGCTTGCTGAGCAATTTGACTCATCGGCGTGCCTTGAAAGCCATTGTCCTGTAAAAGAGCTAATGTACTCTGAAATATAGCCTCTTTTTTCTTTGTTGATTGAACGTTCATTTGATGGGATCAAATGTAGGAATTTTAACTACAAGTTGATTGTCAAAATCTCGTTATACTTGCTCGATATAAATGCTCCGAATCCTAGAGAATCACTTACTCCCGGTTAAAAGTAAGTTTACGGAGTTTCTTTACCTAAAGAAAGTGATTTTTTGACTTCTTCCAGACTATACTTTTCTTGCGCACCGCCAAATCGCAGGGTTACGTAGGTAAGCACATAGGCAATATCGACGTCAGTAAGCTGGGGTATGGCAGGCATTACCTCAGAGAAATATTGATTGGATATTTTGATAGAGTCCTTTAGTCCGAAGCGGACTATTCGTGGAAGCAGACCCCGATTATCTCTGAGATAATCGGGGTCTGTCAATGGTGGGTAGAGTTTACCCAATCCTTCACCTTGCGCACCATGACAGTTTTGACAGTGCGCACGGTATACTTTTTCGCCATTGGTAACATACTGCATCGTTTTGATATCATACGTAGATTGGCAGCTGTGTACCAGTTGTAATAATAGGACGAATACGCATATCAGCGTAAATACCGTGGCGATGTGTCGCATTAAGAACCTGGGTTTTGTTCTTTTAATAATATCTTAAGATCGGCTTGCAATTTACTTACTTGCTCATCGTCTGTGCCGTCGTATGCACCTCTGATACGACGATCTTTATCGATCAAGACGAGGTAACCTTGGTGATCGTAACCACCCGGCGCATTAGCATCTTCGGCAGTGTACACCAAGTATTTTTCAGACATTCCATAAATAGCTGCTTTGCTACCATTCACAAATTGCCATTGGTCATTGTCTACTCCTAATTTAGTAGCATATGCTTTTAAAATATGGGGCTGGTCGTATTTGAAATCGATGCTGTGCGACAGAAATGCAATGCGGTCGTCACCTTTATATTCTTCATATACCTTCAACATATTCCGCTGCATAGTCGGGCAAATACTGGGACAATGCGTAAAGAAAAAATTGGCGACGTAGATCTTATCATCAAAGAAAGATTGTGTGAGCACCGTGCTATCTTGGTTGATAAAGCTAAAGTCTGGGATGGTTTGGTAAATCGTATCGATCACAGTATTGCCGTCGATTGTACGCTCAATCGGTTCTCGATGACCGTATATCGGAAGTGTGGTGGTAGCTTGATCACATGAAGCTAGGCTTAGGCCCAGCATAGTGAGCAAACCATACCCTAAGTTGGTTCGCAATGTCATATTATTTAGTGTATACTTTCATATTTGCTTCAATTTGCTGATTGACTTTGTCAAACTCTGCGCGCATTGATTTGATACGCTCTACTTCACTTTGCTGATAGGTTAGATCAAGGCTGTCCAGTCTATAGTTGCGCATCCAATCCATCATGCCATCGGTAGCAGATTCGATATCGCCTTTCAAAGCCACTAAATCTGTTCGAATTGCTGCGGTATCCAATTCGGCATCTTCCGCTTTCAATACAGAAAGGCCATTCAGAATCGAATCAATCTTTACGGATGTTTTATCAAATTTGCTAATCTGTGGCATGATCTCGTCGTGCACTTCGATCGCTTGTGCCGATAAGGCTTTTGGGTCAGAATTATCTTTGGTCGTTTTGTTTTCATTGTTCTGACAAGCGGTCATCATTACTGCTGTTAGGCCGAGGGATGCCACCCATAAAAAAGTTTTGTTCATAACGCTTTCTTTATTTTTCTGTTGTTGTATTATTCGAATTAAAATCAAATTGCAGGTTGCGGATGTAAATCTCATTGCGCACGGTAGCGCAATGTAAACCATCTACATCAAAGATATCCGTAGAAAAAGTCTTGATAACCTTACCATCCTGTAGTAAAGCATTCAGCGCATCCTGCATTTGTGCAGGATCAAGTTTTACGGAAAAATGAAGGCTTCGGTATCCGGGTTTTTTATACTCAATCTGCGCAGATTTAAGCCAAGATACGGTTTTTGTCAAGCCTTTGCTTCGGACGTAAGCATCGATTAGTAGTGGGTATATAGGATCTATTGAAGAAAAAATGGTGCCGCCGAATATGGATCCGTTACCATTTATATTGAGTAGGCTTTTGCGCACAGCAACATCGGCGCCAGAGTATCCCTCACGAATGCTTTTGACCCATATCCGCTGAAAGAAGAACGGTGGATAGAAGCGAAGCACCCATTTTAACCTATTTGGTGTAACCTTCATGTTGCAAAAGTAACTGTTTCTACACTACATTATGCGTAAAATTTCTTTTACCGGTCAGGGCAATTTTTACAACGTTTACCCTTTTTGTACTTTTTACAACATTTTTTGAAGTCTAACATGCTATTCGCACCATATGGATTAATCCCTTTCGTATACGGATCATGTATGTCGGAGGTGTTTAATACGGGTAATGAAATGAAGCTATCTTCGCTGTACATACACAAAGTTACAATTTATCTATCGGTTTGTTTATAAGCCATCTAGCTTAACCTTCAATTCGTTTACGATATCTCGCGTATATTTGTCGATTATTTGCGGATTGTCGGTATTGTTGTGGATGACCAAATTACATTCCTCTTTGTAAGGAGTAAGATACGTGTTGAAAGATGGCATCACATGATTGATCCACTTATACATCACGTCATCGTGATCATAACCTCTTTCTTCCAAATCTCTTTTTAGTCGACGCTTCAAAGCAATCTGTTCGTTGGCGTCAATAAAGATGCGGTAATCCAACAAATTATTGACCTCCTCGTAATGAAAGATGAACAGCCCTTCAACGACTAATATCGGTGCGGGTTCTATTTTCAGCATCTTGGGCTTAAGGTGGGGATTATTGAATGTGTATTCTTCTTTCAGAATACTTTGTCCTTCAAATAGGGTGTTGATATCTTGATAGAACGCATCGCGATCAATTGCTGTAGGTATATCAAAGTTGTACAAGCGATTCTCTTCCTGTGTCTTGGTATTGGCGGGGATATAGTAATCATCTTGGGAAATAAGCGTGACGCTTTTTTTTTCAAAATGATTTAAAAAACTATTTAAGAAAAATGTCTTTCCAGACCCACTACTTCCGGCTATGCCGATTACATAAGGTTTTTCCATAGGATTATTCTGTAGGAATGCCGTAAGTGATTTCGATCAGAAAGCGTTTGTCTACTGCTCCGATGTAAGCTGCTGCTGATTTGGAGACGACTACGATCGCGTCTTGGGTCTGTGTGTTTTCGGAGAATTTGCCCACGACTTTGGCGTAAGTAACACTCTTTGAAATCGGATTCGTGATTTTTAATATAGTGCCCACCGGCGCTGTTTTGTGTAACGCTAGGTTGCTGTTGTTTTTTGTTTCTAGATTTTCCATCCATACCGCGATTCCTTTTTCTGAAGTTTCGCGTACGCCATATCTTCCTGCTGGGATGTTGCGAACGGGCACATCGTCAATCTTCTCTACAGCTGCTGGTGGTTCAATAGCAACCACGGGCTCTGGCGGCAAGGTGCCATCAGGGATGCGCAGTAGCTGGCCTTCAGTGAGGTTGTCTGATTTTAGGTTATTTAGACGCTTGATATCGTCTACATTTGTCTGAAATCTCTTTGCGATAGCGTACAAAGTTTCTTTAGATCCTACTTTGTAATCCGTTAAGATATCCTCTGGTGATACTGCTGTATTGGGCTTGGTGGTCGTGTTTGACAATGATTGGCGCTCTTCTGTAATGGAGCTCGGAATACGCACGGTATCGCCAACCCGAAGACTTTTTTTATTGTTGGCGGCCATGATGTCATTAACCGGAATACTATAAGTACGGCTCAGGGCGTAGTAAGTTTCCTTCGCCTTCACCAGATGAATAATATAAGTTATACCATTCACTGTCTCTGTTTTTTGTTCGGTTGTAGTCTGTGCCTGCACTTCAGTAGAACCAATAAGTAGGCCTATACACAGCAACAAAAGGCTACTAGATCTCCGTTTCATCATCAATGCCATCATATTTTGCAATTATACTAAATACGAAACAATTTCATGTTTATTATCTGCCATAAAGAATATTTGATTGCCTACTTGAAAGTAGGGTTGGGGAAACATTTTTGGAATGGATGATTGTACAATGGTCTCGTCAAGAATGCGTTCTAAGTCGCTCACCGCAATATGGAGGTCATATCCGTCATTTTCCTGCGTGTGATAGCACCATAGGTAGGTGTCGGATAATTTGCTTATCCACAGATCTTGACGCTTGTCATGTTGTGTTAAAAAATCGGGAGGATTGTCATATGGTAACGGAAAGCAGACGCGATTTTTGGGATACCGTTGTAAAGTGGCCTCGTTTAATGGGAAGACTTCGCCGGTAGTGAGGGCAATCAATTGCTCTCCGCCAGAAGTAAAGCTGCGATGGCGAACATGTAGGTAATCTTCACAGACATCAAGCAATATATATTCGTAACTCGTGAGCAGCGTCTCCTGCGTACGAATGTTTATAATTTGAATTCCTTCTTTAGTAGGCGTTTGCTCACCTACTTTTTTAAGGATGAGGTAATCTTTTTGAAGTCCTTCCATCGTCCAGTCTTTCTCCCCAGGACTGTACTGCATAATGTCTGCTCCGTCTTCAAATCGAAGGATATGAAAGGTCGGGTCGGTCGTCTGCGAATCTCGGATCTCTACCGCTATTTCTTCCCGATATCCATTTACCTCTATCTTCCAGATATTCTCAACAAAATCTTTTTGAAACGCTTTTTTTATTGTATTTTTAAACATGTGTATGTCCTCCATTGCACGGTAAAAACGAATAATCTTATGAGCAAATTTATGAAATTGACATCGTTGATGATAATTTTCTTTAGTATCGTCAGTGCGCATACCTATGGACAGCGAGTGTATGAATTCAGTGTAAAGGATGAAATCGGTCCTGGAGCGTGGTACATAACCAAGAATGCTTATGCAAAAGCACGCGCTGCGGATGCGCAGTATCTGTTGCTGGAGCTAAATACATATGGCGGTGCGGTGAATTTTGCAGATAGCATTCGTACGTTGCTTCTCAATACCGATATGAAGACTATTGTCTATATCAATAATAATGCGGCATCAGCGGGAGCTTTGATCTCGTTGGCTACAGATCATATCTTTATGCATTCTGGCGCCAGTCTGGGAGCGGCTACCGTAGTAGATGGATCAGGAGAAGTGCTGCCGGAGAAATACCAATCGTACATGAGAGGGTTGATGCGTGCCACCGCAGAGGCCAAAGGCCGCAATGCGCGGATGGCCGAAGCATTTGTCGATCCGAGTATCTCTGTGCCCAATTTGAAAGAAGACGGCAAATTGCTCACACTTACCGCTTCCGAATCGGTTAAAGCTGGTTTGGCAGATGCAGAAGTGAAATCAACCGAACAGATCTATGAAAAATTAGGGATTACAGCACCAGAAGTTACTGTGCATCAAACAACGATAGTTGATCGTATTGTCGGGTTTTTGATCAACCCTTTGGTGAGCGGATTCTTGATTATGGGGATTATCGGTGGTATTTATATGGAATTGCAAACGCCTGGGCTTGGGTTTGCGGGAGTATTAGCCTTAATCTGTGGAGGATTATTCTTTGCGCCCTTATATTTGCAAGGGTTGGCAGATCACTGGGAGATTCTAATTTTTGTGATCGGTGTAATTCTCATGGCGCTAGAGGTATTTGTTATTCCAGGATTTGGCGTAGCTGGAATTTTGGGTATTATCCTTATGTTGTGCGGATTGGCTTTCTCCATGGTGGCTAATGACTTTTTAGATTTTCAACTTTCAAAACCAGGATTATTAATGGATGCATTTTTGGTGGTAGTAGGAGCAATGGTGTTGTCCATCATCCTCATGGTTATTTTTGGAAAAAATGTGCTGCGCTCTCCAGCATTCCGAAAATTGGTACTAGCAGATGAGCAGCTGGCAGAAGGCGGTTATACATCCTCTGTGCCCAAATTAAATTTGATCAACCAAATTGGTGTAGCAAAAACGGTATTGCGCCCATCGGGCAAGATAGAAATAGAAGGCAATTGGTACGAGGCAGTCGCTATGGATGGATTTATCGATCTTGGCGAAAAGGTATGTGTTATCAAACATGAGAACTATACCTTATTTGTACGTAAGTACATCGAACCAACTACGGTCGTATAGTTTGTTCATTAAATGAGCTTTTATAAACTGATCTAACTTTTACTATTTGCAATCGAATACAAGAGGCGGTGTTTGGAGATGGCTTTTCCGAAATACCGCCTCTTGCGTAGTTTGTGGGGCTGATTGTTCAATTATCGAGATAGTAGAACGATCACCAGAAGCAATGCTCGAAAGCAATCAATATATCCTAAATCGTCGTCATCGCTAGAAGGTACGATACCACGATGCCAATAATTTAAAATGATGTATTTAGATTATTTCAGTGCATTTCTCTGCTTTGTGACTATGTAGAAAAGTCTAATAAGATTACCGCCTTTGAAAGTTTGTAATAGCGAGTAAATGCGTGCTTCATCTAAAATAGAAAAGCCCTCCGGAGAGATCCGAAGGGCTTTAGTTATGTTGTAAGTATCAAAGCTAAGCCTTGATTACTTTATATCATCAGATTAACGACTTCTGCCGGAAGAACCGCCGCGGCTTCCGCCACCTCCGCCGCCACCACGACTAGCGCCACCACCACCTCCGCCGCCGGAGCTACCTCTGCTCATGCTGCTTCCAGAAGAAGAGCGCGTTGGTTGTGAAGTCCCACGGTTTATGGTAGATCTTGCAGGAGTAGCCGTTCTTGTTGGAGCAGCACTTCTTCCTACATTACCGCCTTGTGCTCTACCTGCTGGCTGACGTGTGCCTCCTGTAGCTCCACGGCCAACGGTACCACCTTGTTGTGCTCTACCTGCTGGTTGGCGTGTGCCACCTGTAGCTCCACGACCTACCGTTGCGCCATTACGAGACGGATTACCCGCTCCTCTTACAGAAGAACCTGCGCGGCCAGATGCATTTCCTGCTGCACCACGATCACGTACTGTTCCAGCTCCGCGAGGGGTTGTGGCAGTACCTCTTCCAGAGGCCGCACGACCGCTAGATACCGTCGCTCCACGTGAACGGCCTGCTGCTGTTCCATTTAATATTCTGCCGCTTGCATCGCGGGATACTCCTCTAGATCCTGCTCTACCACTAGCACTAATTGCACCACGGAAATTGTTGCCCGATGCACGACCGCTGGCTACTCTGTTGTGACGGTTTCCGTAATAGCTGTTGCCATAGCCGCCGTGTCCATAATATGGATATCCCCAGCCGCCGCCCCAGCCGAGACCACCGCCCCAACCAAAGCCCATGCCCCAAGGAGAACCCCAACCAAAGCCTCCACCCCAGCCGAAACCTCCGCCCCAGCCAAAGCCCATGCGCCAAGGAGAACCCCAACCGAAGCCACCGCCCCAGCCCATGCCCATACCCCAGCCACCGCCCCAACCGAAGCCTAGTCCACCATAACCCATCCATGGATCAAACCACGGATCATAGTACATCATACCTGGGCTGGTATAGTAAAAACGATTGATACGATTGGCATATTCTAGGTCACTAAATTCATCTTCATAATAGCCACCAGCGTACATGCCGTCGTCAGCGTAACCTTCGTCCAGCACATCTCCGCCAGCGTAATCGTCGACGTAATCATCTGCATAGTAATCACCCTGTGCTGCAGCAGCGCTGCCAGCTGCTCCCGTATAATAATAGTCGGGACTCTGGTAGACTCCTCTGTCGCGTGCTGCTACGCTTCCGCTATAACGTCTGCTCGAGCAGGAGCTACTGATTAGCACAAGCATGAGTGCCAAAACGCCGTAGTATATTTGATTATGTTTCATGTTTCTCATCCCGTTAATCTTTCGATAATTTCAGTCCTAATTGTTAACTTAGACCCCTAATTAGAGAGGGGGTTTAATCCGGCTCACTAAAATATACATATTTTTCGATTCAAAGATTTTATGAGCAAGGGTATTACGAGCAGAGGCGAAGATTATTCGCAGTGGTATAATGATTTAGTAGTAAAAGCCGATTTGGCCGAACACTCTGCTGTTCGCGGATGTATGGTGATTAAACCGTATGGATATGCCATATGGGAACGCATGCAAGCGGTTCTCGACAAACGATTCAAAGAAACAGGACACTCCAATGCTTACTTTCCATTATTTATCCCAAAATCTTTCTTTTCTAAAGAAGCATCGCACGTAGAAGGTTTTGCGACAGAATGTGCTGTGGTGACGCATTATCGTTTGAAAAATGATGGCAATGGTAACATCATCGTCGATGAGGATGCCAAGTTAGAAGAAGAACTTATCGTAAGACCAACATCAGAAACTATTATCTGGAATACATATAAAGGATGGGTAGAATCGTATAGAGACTTGCCGATATTAGTCAACCAGTGGGCCAATGTGGTTCGTTGGGAGATGAGAACTCGCTTATTCTTGCGTACCGCAGAATTTTTGTGGCAAGAAGGGCATACTGCTCATGCGACAGAAGCAGAAGCGATTGAAGAGGCAGAACGCATGTTGGATGTATATGCTGAATTTGCAGAAGGAACATTGGCGGTGCCGGTGATTCGTGGTCGTAAAACTGAAAACGAACGTTTTGCAGGCGCATTGGATACCTATTGTATAGAAGCCTTGATGCAGGACGGGAAAGCCCTTCAAGCAGGTACATCTCACTTCTTAGGACAGAATTTTGCAAAAGCATTTGATGTGAAATTTACTTCCAAAGAAGGTAAATTAGAGCATGTGTGGGCAACCTCATGGGGCGTTTCTACTCGCCTGATGGGAGCTCTGATCATGGCGCACTCAGACGATCAAGGTTTGGTATTGCCACCTAAATTGGCGCCGATTCAAATTGTGATCGTGCCGATTTTCCGTACGGAAGAGGAGAAACAAGCGATTGACAATTATGTAGCTACTTTTTCTAGCGAGTTGAAAGGTCGCGATATTTCTGTGAAATACGACGATCGCGATACGCAGCGTCCGGGCTTCAAATTTGCTGAATGGGAATTAAAAGGCGTGCCTTTGCGTATCGCTTTAGGCGCTCGTGATATGGCAAATGGTACGGTAGAACTCGCTCGTAGAGATAATCAAACCAAAGAAACCGTTTCTCAAGAAGGATTGGCAGATCATGTGGTGGCATTATTGGATGAAATTCAAGAGGCTATATATACAAAAGCACTGACGTTCCGCGATGAGCATATTACGCCAGTAGAAAGTTATGACGAATTTAAATCCGTACTTGATAGTAAAGGTGGATTTGTATCTTGCCACTGGGATGGTACAGTAGAGACAGAGAAACGCGTGAAAGAGGAAACGAAAGCAACGATTCGTTGTATCCCCTTGGATGTGCAGCCAGAAGAAGGCATTTGCATCTTTACGGGAAAACCTTCTCATCAACGTGTACTTTTTGCCAAAGCATATTAATTCATTGCCAATATATCAGACATCGCCATGGCTCGTTTTTTAATTTTAGGATGCGGATGGGTTGGCGAAGCATTTGCACTACTGGCCTTAGGTCGCGGACAAGAAGTCACCGTTACCGTTACATCTGCCGAGAAAGCACAGCGATTGCGAGATCAAGGATTGAACACTTTGGTGCACGATTTTGATCAAAATGCAGATCTTCCACTGGAGAATCTGCACTTTGATTATATATTGAATAGCATACCCGCTTCCAAAAAGAACGATCTATCGACTCTGGAAAATAGATTTCAAAATCTACACCGTGCTTTGGAAGGGCTGACCTATCAAAAGCATATTTACCTAAGCTCAATCGGCATCTATCCAGAGCAGTCTCGATCATTTGATGAGTCCTTTGCAATAGAAGAGGAGATGAGCGATCACCTGCTGCTCGCAGAAAAGCAGATGCGGTCTTTGTCCCAGACGATTGTATATCGCTTGGGCGGATTATTTGGTCAGCAGCGGATCTTTGCGAAGTATTTTCAAGGAAAGGTTTGCCAGACTGGGCAGCAGTCTGCCAACTTCATTCATTTGGATGATGTCGTTCAGTTGATTTTGCTAGGTTTCAAGCAGTCGCTTTCCCAATCGGTTTATAATGTAGTTTGTCCGCATCATCCCAAAAAAGAGGCGGTGATTCGTGTATCGGCAGAGAAATATGGTTATGATTTACCTTCGGCTTTCGAAAATGAAGCATCTTATGACAAGGTCGTTCATGGTGATCGGATCGTACGTGAACTGACGTATACTTTCCTGTACCCATCTCCGCTAGATTTTTAAAAATAAAATACGATACTGGACGACGATAATTTGAAATTTATTTTCAATCGGATGCAGACTTTCGTACATTTGTGACGTATTTAAAAGAGATCAACAATTTTATGGAAAATACAGTGTTTGAAAGGCCGGCAAAGACGACCGACAACAATGCGAATCGTACAGAATATTATGTAACTCTGGCCTTTGCCGTCATCATTGGTTTGATCGGGGTATTTATCCGTTTCGTACCCGATGTTATTGTAGCGCTAAATCAGTTTGAATCTTTGTTTTCTTGGATCGCTAACATCGCTATTATTATTGCATCCTTAATCGCTTTCAAAATCGTATTCGATATTTTGGGCTTCGGAAAGAATAAGTAATTCTACTGTTCTTCCACGATATTTAAACTCCTGATGGTATTTACGATCAGGAGTTTTTTTTATGCACACTGCTATTGCAATGTTTTGAAAATATCAAAGTAAGCGGCTGTCATCTTGTCCCAGCTAAATTGTGCGAGGGTATAATCACGAAAATGTTTGCGCAGCGCTGCAATATCTTCCGTGTTATTATCCAAGCGAGCGAGGCTTTCTATCCATGCGGCAGGATCTCCCGATTTAACCAAAAATCCATTTTTCTCATGCTGAATCGCATCTGTAATACCTTCCAAGGCTGAAGCAAATACAATGGCGCCGTTGCTGCTCGCTTCCAGGCAGACCAATCCAAATCCTTCCATATCGCCCGGTACTGATATATTGGGCATCATAAAGGCTGCCGCTTCACGTAACACAACTTGAAGATCCTCTGTCGGAATTTTACCTAAATGACTTGCTCTTGCCGAATAGGCCGGATTTTGCAGTAACACTCTCAATGCGCGTTGATCGGACGGGTGACCGAGAAAGAGCATAAGCATATGTCGCCATCGTGATGGGATGATGCCCAATAATCGTTCTCGTATGGAAGCTTTAGGAGCAAACGGCCCGATCAGCAATACATGATATTTTGGATCTAACTGTGGAAGCACCTGCGTCATGAACCACGAGAAGCCTTTTCGCTTCACTGGCCTTCCAAGTAGTACCAAGTATTGTTTTTCGAGTGGCACATGGTGCTTTTGCAAGAGATTATCCAGCTTGCCAATACTGCTTTCTTTCGACCAGTTGTGGTCGATTCCATTAGCGACAACTTGTACCCTATGGCTGTCTACTCCGCGAGCTATGATCTCCTGTGCCGTTGCTTGGCTCACCGCAATGATCTGATCGAAGTGATTGAACCGAGGAATAACCTTGCGCTGAAATATATCTAAAGGAAAGACCACATCCAAGCCGTGCACCGTGAGCACTTTTTTTAAATGATCGTATCCGCGATGGTATAGTGCTAGGCTGGCGATCAAGCCATCGTTAAAGTGGATGATACGGATTTCAGGATATTTGTGCACTAACTCGAGAATCCGCCCATTGAGTTTCCTGAAAAATTGAATAATCGATTCGGATCCGTCATACACCAATTGATGTACTCGGGCGTACTTATGCATTCCCGTTATCAACTCATAGCTTTGTTTTTCCATACCACCGGTGCTCGGTGGATATTTGTGGCTCACAAACAGAATAGAGAAATCACTCATTGACGATGTATGAAGGTTTGATCGGTTTGCTGAGAAAGAAATAGGCAATACAGCCGACGAGAACCCAGACCAACTGTCGGAATCTGCGTAATAATGAAATGCTAAACCAGATGGTGGCGCTTTGTACGCCTACGGCGGCCAATACCACTTTGTTGCCAAATTCTTCTACCCCAATTTGGCCTGGTACAAATGCTCCTAGACTTTTGATCAGGATCACGCCCATATCCATCAATATGGCTTGCATCATCGCGATATGTATTCCCAAAAAAGATAAGATCAGATAGAATTCTAGACTGCCCACAATCCAGTGTAGCAAGGCAAGAGAATAGGATAGGAAAAATGCTTTTTTATCGGCTCGAACAGTCATTTTTAAATCGGATAATGTCCGCAGCATTTTGTTTTTAAACCGCCCGACTTTTGTGATTGCGGCTGCTTCTTGCACTAGAGATGGTGATATTTCTTGCTGGCGATAGATCCAGTAAAATAATCCTACTTGTACCGTGCACAACACGAATAGCAATATATATAGTATCGGTCGTGCATTTACCAGCCAATCCGTGCCTCCAGTAGGGTATAGCAACCAGATGAGTGCGATAGTCGCTAATAATACCTGCGATAAAACCATCGTCATGCGTGCGGATATCACCGAGTTGGTGGCCGATCGTTCGCTGATTTCGTATTTCTGCAGGAAATATACTTTGGTCAGATCTCCTCCAACTACACTCGTTGGGTTAAAAAGTCCGACCGTCTCGCCAATTTGTCGGGTAAAGAATAACCGAAAAGTATTCATTTTTTTTGAGCCATTGGCCAATAGAACTTGCCACGATAAGGTGCCCAAATAGTAGGCGAATGCCGTAAGCGGAAAAACTAGCAAGGCACGAAATCCGACCGAAGATAGCGTGCGAAAAACAGCCTTAAAATCGGTCTGATACAAGAACAGCGCCATGCAAAGACAGACTGTAGTGATAATGATATACTTGAAGATTTGCATTAACTAGCTTTCCATATCCATTTCGTCTCTTTGCGGCCTGCCAGCTGTGCCACATCCTCGAAATAACGCTGAGCGAGCGCATCCCAGTTCAGTTGTTGCACAGTTGCCAACGCGTTAGCACGTATCTGGCCATGTAATTCCGGATCTTCTAAAAGTTGCCTGATGTAGCGTAGGTAGTCTTCGGGGTTCATCGCGTCGCACTTGTAGCCGTTGATTCCGTGTGCAACTAAGTCGGCGCTACCACCGCCATTAGCAATAACACAAGGTAAGCCAGAAGCCATTGCTTCGGTGACTACGTTGCCGTACGTTTCAGATATAGATGGAAAAACAAATACATCGGCCGATGCGTACAAATTTGCTAAAGCTTCGTGATCTTGCTTACCCAAAAAATAAGCGTTTGGCATTTGCCGTTGCATATCTTTCATCGCTGGACCATCGCCCGCTATTATCATGTTGTACGGTAGCTCTTGCATATCAATCAGACTAGCCAATCCAATCAATGCCTGTACGTTTTTCTCCCAGACCAACCGGCTGGCGAATAAGATATTTTTGCGCGTATTATTCGTTATTTTCCGAATAAACTCACCATCGCGATGTGCTGGGTTGAATAGCTTTGGATTGATACCGCGTTGCCACAGCGTCATGCGCTTTGGTTTGATGCCAATCCGCTCTAAGCTATGTAGCATACTTGGAGTGGGCACATAGATCTTGTCGCAGCTATTGTAAAAACGAAGCATCGCGCCAGCCATCCAATTCATAATTGGCTTTACTAGAAACGGCAAGTTTTTGAAATAGTAAGGAATGTAAGCTAAGAAATGAGTATGGTAGATACTGATTACCGGTATATTTCTTTTTTGCGCGTAGCGCAATGCAAAAAAACCGAGTGCCGATGGTGTGGTGATGTGAATCACATCTGGGGCAAACTCATCTAACTGGGTATAAAGACGCTGTTTGGTCAGGGCAGGTAGTGCCAGAGAATAATCATCATTGACCGGAAGGTGGAGACGTGGCGTCTTTAATGATTTGAAATCCCTAAATTGTTCTGGACCATTGCCGTATACGAAGATATAAGAAAACTCTTCTGGATCGATGCGATCGATGAGTTGAAAAAATGTACGTGCGGCTCCATCAAAGTCTTTGATTAGGATCTCTGCAAATAGCGCAACTTTTATCATAGGTTGTAAGCTTATTTTATAAATCTACCTTTCGCATGTTAATTGTAGATTTTGCTAGCGTTAAACCTTAATGAATAAACTATTCGTGGTAGTTTATTGTTAGTATATTAGAAGGTAGTAAAATAAGTAAAATCTTAACAGCAAATTAGTATAAACGTCATATGAGTTTTATCACTTTGGTAATAGAACAACAGCTACAAGTCATGACCTGGACTAGTGTTTTTATTCCTTATGAGCGTTGGCGTCTCCTCGGCGGAATCGTACTCATTGCTGCAATTATGGTATGGTATCTTGTGAATTACAAACGTGCAACGGCACGAAATACCTATGTGTATAGTACGGAGCATAAGTTGAAGGACGTGCACTCTGGCAATCTGAATTTATTGACCTACAACATTGCTGGGTTACCACAAGTGATCTCCAGTGCCAAGACGCCTCGCGGCGAAAGTATCCGAGCAATCGGCCTGAAAATCGATCAGTTCGATTTGGTGAATGTACAGGAAGACTTCCACTACAATGTAGATCTGTATCATTACAATCAACATCCTTTTCGCACAGATACCAAAGGTAAAGTGCCATTTGGCGATGGTCTGAATACGCTTTCCAAATACCCAATTATGGAGGTGCGTCGCATTCCTTGGCAGCATTGTAGTGGCACAGATTGTCTCACACCCAAAGGTTTTGCGTATATGCGTGTACAATTGGCAAAAGATGTATACATCGATCTGTATAATATGCACGCCACCGCGCATACCAGTAAAGTGGCAGTGCAAGCCCGACGACATAATATGGAGCAATTGGCGGATTATATCAATGCGCATTCGGAAGGGAAAGCGTTGATCGTGATGGGAGATTTCAATGCACATTATGCTTTTATGGGCGATAATATTCACTATTTCAAAAAGCAGACAGGCATGGTGGATCCTTGGGTCGACTTTTTTCTAGAAGGTAAAATACCGGAGCCTTATGCTGATTTTATGATCCCGCATAAATTGGAGCTCACACCCGAGATAGAATCGATCGATAAGATATTATATCGGCATGGCAAGGATGTAAAATTGATTCCTACAAGCTATGCCATCGAAGATGATTTATTCTCCACCGATACTGGTGAGCACTTGAGCGATCACCTCGCGATTTCGCTCAAGTTGGATTGGGAATTTATAGGTGATAATCCCAAAAATTAGCCAATCACCTCGCGGATTCCATCTAATATGATGGCGCAAGCCTGGTCGATCTCTGTGTCGGTAATGGTTAATGGCGGCGCTAAGCGAAGTGCTGTTTCGCAGTGCAAGTACCAATCAATCATGACGCCGCGTGCTGCACAATAGGTGCTTACCGCATAAACCTGATCGAAAGTTTCTAGTTGCAAGCACATCATCAATCCTAGTCCGCGGATTTCTTTAATTTGAGGAATGTTCAACGCTTTTCGGAACCGATCGGCTTTAGCCGCTACCTGTTGTACTAACTTTTCTTCTTGAATCACGGCCAAAGAAGCGCGTGCCGCAGCGCAGCTCACCGGATGCCCACCGAAGGTGGTAATATGGCCTAGCATCGGATTGTCTTTGAACACATCCATCAAATGTTTCGGCGCGACGAATGCGCCCAAAGGCATTCCGCCACCAATTCCTTTTGCAAGCATCAACACATCTGGGACGATATCGAAGTTTTCGAAGGCAAACATCTTACCGGTACGGCCAAAACCCGTTTGGATTTCATCAAATATCAGCAGCGTACCCGTTTCGGTACATTTTGCGCGTAGCGCTTGCATATATTCTGACGTTGGTACGCGTACACCCGCTTCGCCTTGTATCGGTTCAATGATCACAGCGGCCGTTTCAACGGTTATCAGATCTAGATCAGCTACAATACCAAAATCAATAAATGAAATTTCGGGTAAGAGCGGTGCGTACGCACGGTGATAATCTTCGTTGCCAATTAAGCTCAATGCGCCTTGCGTGCTACCATGATATGCTTTGCGAGCAGCAATGATTTGCCTTCTACCGGTAAATTTCTTGGCAAGTTTCATGGCACCTTCTACCGATTCTGCCCCTGAGTTGGTCAGGTATACGGAGCCAAAAGAGGAAGGTAAGCATGACAAAAGTTCGGTGGCAAAATGTACTTGCGGCGCTTGTACAAATTCGCCGTACACGGTGACGTGCAGATATTTTTCTAACTGTTGCTGAATCGCTTCGAGAACCCTAGGATGCCGATGGCCAATATTGCTTACGTTGAATCCAGAAACTAGATCCATGTATTGCTGGCCATCTGGTCCATAAAGATAGATTCCTTCCGCTTTAGCGATTTCTACTAACCGAGGAGAATTGGAAGTCTGTGCCGTATTGCGGAGGAAAAGTTCTCTATTGCTAATCATAGGTGCAAAGGTACATGCCCTAAAACAAAGAAAGAAGCTTTGGAGCTTCTTTCTATTTATTTTGACGGCTTTGCCATTCTCGATAGAGCATATCTTTGAATTCTTGCTCTACCATAAAGAATTCGGAAGCCCGTGCAGCGCCAATCACTTCGGCAAATTTGCTGCGATATTGTTTCTTTAGCTCTACTTCTTTGGCATCGAACTCTATTAAGTCGCTATTAACGTGCTCATGCTGATGAGAGCGAAGGTTAGACTTTGCCGATTTGATATTCTGCATACTTTTGCTGTATTGATTATACAACGGAAAAAAACGTTGGGCTTCTGAAGTCGTGATGTTCAGATGCTTCGTTATGTATGCTATTTTTTGGTTTTCGATCTTTTCAAAACGATCATTGTTCTGAGCTGTAGCAATCAACATCATACTACAGAACACACTTATCGTCAATAAAATTTGATTCAAACGGGTCATTATAACATGTGTTTTATATACGCTTCCAAATCTTCATCCTCTAATTCCGAACAACGCACTTGGTCTTGCTCTTGGCTTTCGTCGTTTACGTAGATGTAATCTGCGTAATACTGCAAGCCATCGCTGTCGTTGTTAAAAGCAAGGTAATCGACCAACTCATCATCCGATATGGCAGATAACGCAGACTCCGCAGCGGCTGTCTGCACGGCAGGAGATACAGCTTGCTCGGAATTTAGTCCAAAATATGCACCAATAGACAGCACGAATAACAAACAGGCTGCTGCGGTATATTTTATCCATCGCTGGATAGAAATCACCTTGGTCGGTGTAGAATTATTTTCTTGAATAGTAGATTCGGTCGCGATACGCTGCGAAATTCGATTGCTAAGCGAGTCGAAATAATTACTGTCTGCAGTGAAGCCCCCATCTGCTGCACCCACTATTGCATCAAGTTTTACGGCCGAAAAGATTTCCTGCTCTGCGTCTGCGAAATAATTAGCAGGTACATCAAAACCAGTCGCTTTTCCCTTAGATAGAATTTCTTCTAAAGAAATGCGAAGCTTAATTTGTGTAGTAAGATCTTCGAAATAAGTTGGAGAAAAATTTGGATCAAACAACGGTGCATCGGCTTGAACAGGCGGTAACTGGCATACACGAAGGATGTGTGCAGCAGCTTCTTCAAAGTAATCGGAGGGCACCGTGAAGGGATTTACATCACGGAAATCAGGAAGTTCTCCTCCTTCTAGATTGTCGTCGTATGTGTTGATTTCCTTCATAATAAGTCTATAGAGTGAGTCGCTTCGAAAAGGTTTAATCGTTTGATCGAAAAAAAAGTTCTATTTTCTTCACTGCTAAATGGTATGACGCTTTAAGTGCTCCTACGCTAGTTCCTACGATCTCTGATATTTCTTCATATTTCAGATCTTCGAAATATTTCATGTTAAAGACCAAGCGTTGTTTTTCTGGCAACTTGAGTAATGCCTGTTGCAATTTCATCTGTGCCGCATCGCCATTAAAGTAAGAGGAAGCAGTCAGCGTGCTCGACAAGTACGAGGAATCCTCTTCATCTAACGAGACATGTTGTTTCTGCTTCTTCTTATTCAAAAAAGTAATACATTCGTTGGTGGCTATACGATATAGCCACGTGTATAATTGAGAATCTTCTCTAAATTTTTCCAAATTGCGCCATACCTTCACAAAGACATCTTGCACTACATCGTCGGCATCATCATGATCGATGACCATACGGCGTACGTGCCAATATATTTTTTGCTGGTATTTTTTGAGTAATAGATTGAAGGCTTCTTCTCTCGTACTCTCGTTGGCGAATTTGGCTATTATCAGAGCGTCTTCCATATATTACTTGCGAGTTATCACTTTGCGCGCAGCAGCAACAATTGCGGCAGCATTCAGGCCATATTTATCCATCAATTCATCTGGTTTGCCCGATTCGCCAAAGCTATCATCTACTGCTACGTATTCTTGTGGGCTAGGTAACTGGCGTGCCAATACTTGCGCTACGCTATCACCCAAACCACCTAATCTATTGTGCTCTTCTGCTGTCACGACACATTTTGTTTTTGCAACGGATGCCAGTATAGCCTCTTCGTCCAACGGTTTGATGGTGTGGATATTGATGATCTCTGCCGAGATACCCAATTTCTCCAACTCTTCACCTGCTTGGATCGCTTCCCATACCAAGTGCCCGGTGGCCACGATGGTCACATCTGTACCTTCGTTTAGCATCACGGCTTTCCCAATTACGAATTCCTGATCTGCAGGCGTAAAGTTTGGCACAACAGGACGGCCAAATCGCAAATAGGTAGGTCCCACATGATCTACCAACGCTAATGTAGCTGCTTTTGTTTGGTTGAAGTCACAGGTATTAATGACTGTCATGCCTGGCAACATCTTCATTAAACCGATATCTTCTAAGATCTGGTGCGTAGCTCCATCTTCACCTAAGGTCAATCCGGCATGTGAAGCACAGATCTTGACGTTTTTGTTTGAATAGGCAATGGATTGACGAATCTGATCGTATACGCGACCGGTAGAAAAGTTGGCAAAAGTACCTGTGAATGGGATCTTGTCGCCAATGGTCAATCCGGCAGCAATCCCCATCATATTCGCCTCGGCGATACCAATTTGAAAGAATCGCTCTGGAAATTCTTTGATGAAATCATTCATCTTTAACGAACCAATCAGGTCGGCACATAGCGCCACTACGTTTTCGTTCTTTTTTCCGGCTTCCAATAGGCCTGCGCCAAAGCCCGAACGTGTATCCTTTGATTCTGTATATGTGTATTTTTTCATGTCTTCTTTACTGTTCTGATTTGTTTAGTGATCCGATAGATAATCGCTTTGCAACGATTAGTAATCGCCTAAGGTTTCTGGATTCTGCGCCAACGCCGAAGCCAACTGCTCGTCATTCGGTGCTACACCATGCCATTTGTGCGATCCCATCATGAAATCTACACCATATCCCATGCCTGTGTGCAATAAGATCATGACTGGCTTACCTTTGCCCGAACGTGATTTAGCTTCGTCCAATCCTTCGATGATCGATGCCATATCGTTTCCTTTTTCGACGTCCAACACATCCCAGCCAAATGCTTCCCATTTAGCGCGAAGGTTTCCTAAGCTCAACACGTCTTTGGTCGCGCCATCGATCTGTGCCCCGTTGTAATCTACTGCCGCAATGACGTTATCCATCTTATTGTGTGCAGCATACATCGCCGCTTCCCAGATTTGTCCTTCCTGTAGTTCACCATCGCCCATCAGTACATACACGGTCTGCGAATCCTTATCTAATTTTTTCGCTTGCGCTGCACCAATAGCTACCGAAAGACCTTGGCCTAATGAACCAGAGGCAATACGAATTCCTGGAAGATGCTCATGCGTGGTTGGGTGACCTTGCAAACGAGAATCAATCTGTCTGAAAGTTGCTAATTCTGAAGCTGGGAAATAGCCTGCACGCGCCAACGTACTGTAAAACACCGGAGAAATATGCCCGTTTGAAAGGAAAAATAAATCTTCGCCAGCCGCGTTAAAATTAAAAGAAGAATCATGCTTCATGGCATGAAAATACAAAGCAACGAAGTAATCGGTACAGCCCAACGATCCACCCGGATGACCGGATTGACAAGAATGAACCATACGCACGATGTCGCGCCTTACTTGGGATGCAATTTGTTCTAACTTAGTGATATCTGCACTCATTATGTATCAGGTTTTATCAAAATTTCCCTAATATACTCAATTTTGAAAGAGTATTTAGATGAAATGTCAAAAACAGATTGTTTAATGATGAGACAGAATTTCGTGATGAGAATGGAATAGTTTACGGTAGGAGGAAGCTGATTTTGCTCGGTAAGATACAAGAAGGGCATGATGCTACTGCATTATGCCCTTCTTGTATCTTATCTTTTGAAGTCTTACAAAGAAAATTACATCGCCTCAGCCACGACTTCCTCTACATCAGGAACCATTCGTTTCAACAGACCTTCGATACCCGCTTTCAACGTAATGGTAGAAGAAGGGCAACCGCTACAAGAACCGCGAAGTTCTACGGTAACAGTACCTTTATCAAATGATTTGTACGCAATCGCACCCCCATCTTGCTCTACCGCAGGACGTACATAATCGTGCAATACTTGTTGGATTTTGATCTCAGTTTCGGTTCCTTCGAAATTAACATTCTCGTCGGCAACCACCTCCTGTACCTTCAATTCAGACTCAACAGCACCTTTTACAAACTCCTTGAGTAAGCTCTCAATATCGCTCCAATCTGCGTCGTCGGTCTTAGTAACAGTCACAAAGTTGCTCGCGAAAAACACACCATTCACGAAGTTGAATTTAAACAATTCTCTCGCAAACGGAGAGGTTTGTGCTCTCTCCTGATCTGGGAAATCCACACTGCCGTTAATCAATAATTTATTGACCAAGAACTTCATGGTCGCTGGATTAGGGGTTGTTTCTGTATATACGTTTATCGTAGCCATGGTAATTTCAAATGAATATAACTTTTACAAATATACGTGATGCAAGTTTGACACACGTCATTAATCCGTAAAACCTGCTGCTTTGACGCCAATGTAATTGCTTGGGGAGATGGCGATCAACTCTTGTTTTACCTCTTCCGATACGTTCAGATTCTGTACAAATTCGGCAATCGTATCTTGTGTAATATGGGAATTCGTGCGCGTCAAATCTTTCAATGCTTCGTACGGTTTTGGATAGCCTTCGCGACGAAGAATCGTCTGAATGGCTTCGGCCACTACCGCCCAGTTGTTTTCCAGATCTTTGGCTAACGCATCTTTATTCAAGATCAGTTTACGCAGTCCGCGCAAGGCTGATTTGAATGCAATCAAGGTGTGTCCAAATGGTACACCAATATTACGCAATACGGTAGAATCTGTTAAATCACGTTGCAATCTGGAGATCGGTAACTTGGCTGCCAAGTGCTCAAAAATTGCATTAGCAATCCCTAAATTTCCTTCTGCATTTTCAAAATCAATCGGATTTACTTTATGCGGCATCGCCGAGGAGCCAATCTGTCCCGCCGTAATTTTTTGTTTGAAATAATCGATAGAAATATAAGACCACACATCTCTACATAAGTCGATCAAAATATTGTTGATACGCTTTAAAGCATCGCAGCTCGCTGCAAAGTTATCGTAATGCTCTATCTGCGTCGTTGTTTGTGAACGCGTTAAACCTAAATTTTCCTGCACGAATTGATTACCGAAGGCTACCCAGTTTTGAGTTGGGTAGGCCACCGTGTGTGCGTTGAAATTTCCGGTAGCTCCACCAAATTTTGCGGCATGCGGTACTTGAGCTAATAATTCTAATTGTTTTTCAAGGCGTTCTACGAAAACAAAAACTTCTTTACCCAATGTAGTCGGAGAAGCAGGCTGTCCGTGCGTACGCGCCAACATCGGAATATCGCGCCAGTCTGATGCTAAACTTTTCAGCTCACTCACCAATTCTTGTACAGTAGGTAGGTATACTTCTTCCAACGCCGCTTTCCAAGAGTAGGGGATTGCCGTATTATTGATGTCTTGGGAAGTAAGGCCGAAGTGGATAAACTCCAAAGAATCGTGCAAGCCCAACAATTCGAACTTATGTTTCAGGAAATATTCTACCGCTTTCACATCATGGTTCGTTACTTTTTCGGTGTCTTTGATCCACTGTGCATCTTCTAAGCTGAAATTCTGGTAAATCTCACGTAGCTTATTATTTAAGCTGCCATCCAAGTGTGCCATTTGTGGAATACCGGATGCACTTAAGGCAATGAAATATTCTACCTCTACCAATACGCGATATTTAATCAGCGCAAATTCCGAGAAGTAGGCAGAAAGCTCGTTTGTAGTATGGTAATACCTGCCATCGATAGGGGTGACAGCAGTTAAAGGAGATAATGTCATGATAAACTATGTTTTGGGACTCAAAAATACAAAATTGCCCTTTGTCCAACAAACACTATTTAAGGTTGCTGAAAAACAACAAAGGCCCATAAATGGGCCTTTGCAGTATTTTCGATTTTAGTTCGGACTATTGAACGTTCTCGATAGTGTCAGTAGTAACAGTAGTGTCAGTAACTACAGCAGTAGTATCAACAACTACTTCTTCTTCGATCAACAAAGTAGTGTCAGCAGTTTCTTCAGTTTTCTCAGCAGAGTTGTTACAAGCTGCAAATCCTACTGTTAACGCTAGACCTAAAAATCCGAATTTGAATAAGTTTTTCATTTTACTAGTTTTCTATTTAATTAAAACAAATTTGTTTATATAATCCTTAATACCCCACACTACATTTAGGTAACCCACCAATTATGTTTAATTTTAATTATTTACATAATAAACTGATTTTCAGTTTAATAAATATTTGTATAGTCGCTTTTGTTTTGAGAAAAATCAACATTTTTCAACTAAAAACTATTTGGAATTGAATTTGTTATAACAAAGTACAAAAGTGTTCCCTAATGATTGGTAAGATTAAAAACATGATGAAGTTCGCGAAGTCAATCGACTTTAATGAACTGGAAAAACTTTCTAAAAAGGTAGATTTGGGCGAAGTCATTGGCGCAGTTTCCAAAATGGATGAAAAGCAACTGCAGATGGCCATGAAAATGCTAACTGGATCAAAGAAAAAGAAAGAATCTCCGCCCATCAATGCTGATTTCTATGGTGTAGAGCAAAAGCTATCGGCAGAGGATCATGCCTTGAAGATGAAAGTACGTGCCTTTCTGGAAGCAGAAGTCAAACCTATTGTCAATAATTATTGGTTACACGATGATTTTCCTTTTGAGATCATTCCCAAACTTGCCGAACTCAATATTTGTGGTTACGTATACGATGGATATGGCTGTGCTGGCGGATCATCCTTGATGGATGGCATTATCGCCAGCGAATTTGGTCGTATTGATCCATCCATTGCCACTTTTCTGGGCGTACAAAGCGGATTGGCTATGGGATCTATTTATTTGTGTGGATCCGAAGAACAGAAGCAGGAATGGCTGCCGCAAATGCAACAACTGAAAAAGATTGGTGCATTTGGCTTAACCGAACCCGAAGTAGGTTCGGGTACCGCAGGCGGTTTGACCACCACTTGTAAGAGAACTGCGGATGGCTGGGTGTTGAACGGGCAAAAGAAATGGATTGGGAATGCTACATTCTCTGATATTACCATCATCTGGGCACGTGATGTAGATGATAATCAAGTGAAAGGCTTTATTGTACGCAAGGAGAATCCGGGTTTCTCCGTCGAGAAGATTAAAGGAAAAATGGCGTTGCGCATTGTGCAGAATGGATTGATTACCATGACGGATTGTGTGGTGCCAGAGTCGGATCGTTTACAAAATGCCAATAGCTTCCGAGATACAGCAAAAGTTTTGCAGATGACGCGTGCTGGTGTAGCTTGGATGGCGGTAGGCTGTGCACGTGGTGCGTATGAAAATGCTTTAGAATATACCTTGAAACGCGAGCAATTCGGGAAGCCAATTGCTTCGTTCCAACTAATTCAAAACCATCTAGTAGAAATGCTCTCTAACCTCACAGCAATGCAAACGCTGGTATTTCGCTTATCCGAAATGCAGGATGAAGGATTGCTAAAAGATGAGCATGCTTCGTTGGCCAAAGTATTTTGTACGCTGCGCACCCGCGATATCGTATCACGTGCTCGCGAAGTGATGGGTGGAAACGGTATTTTGTTAGAATACAATGTAGCGCGCTTTTTGGCCGATGCCGAAGCGATCTATTCGTACGAAGGTACCAAGGAGATCAACTCCCTAATCGTCGGAAGAAGTATTACCGGATTCAGCGCCTTCGTATAATAATTATGCACCGATGAAAAGCGAAATGTGCGGAGCGTCAGAAGCAGGCTTTACTAAGAAATTGATCTCATCGCATCCAGATACGCAAAAACGCATGGACGAGATGGCCAAGAAAGCGGCAAAGGATGGTTTTGAGAAGCCTGCACAATAGCTAGCAAGCAGGTCGCAACAAGTTATTATAAAAGCAGAAAGCTCGGAAAATCTCCGAGCTTTCTGCTTTTATAAACAAGTACTACTTGTTCTTTTTCTGGTTTTGCGCTGTTTGTTGCTGGCGCATCATATCTTCCATACGTTTTTGGAAGGTAGAAGTTTTCTTTTCTTCTTGAGGCTTTTTCTTGAAAGCTTCGATTTTAGCCAAGATCTTATCGTCGTCGATGAATTGACGGATGATCACTTGAGTCAAGAAGGTAAATACCGCTGCTAGGAAGTAGTAATAGTTCAATCCAGCAGGGAAGTTGTTCAATAAGAAGAAGAACATCAACGGCATGATGTAGCCAATGTATTTCATTTGTCCAACGGCACCAGCACCCGAGGTCGTATTGTTATACCAAGTCGTTAATAGCGTCGTGATCGTCATCAATACACACATCAACGAGATGTGATCGATACCAAAGATGATCGGTGCAAATGAAATTGGCGAATCATACGTCGACAAATCTTTGACCCACATAAAGGATTCTCCGCGAAGCTCAAATAAGTTCGGGAAGAAGAAGAAGAAAGCCAAGGTAAATGGCATCTGCAATACCAAAGGGAGACAGCCTCCCAGTGGATTCACGCCTGCCTGTTTGTACAGCTTCATTTGCTCCTGTTGTAATAGCATCGGGTTATCTTCACCCACTTTTGCTTTGATCTCGTCCAATTGTGGTTTCAAGACGCGCATCTTGGCCATCGATAAGTACGATTTGTACGTCAATGGAAACATGGCACCTTTCAACAAGATCGTCAAGATCAGAATCACAGCACCATACGATAAGGCGAAGCCATCCAAGAAATCAAAGATCGGTACCGTGATAAAACGGTTGATCCAAGTAATTGGACCCCAACCCATGTTGATGATCTTATTGTAATCGTTTCCTTCGGCTTTCAACGTGTTGTATTGATTTGGCCCGAAGAAGAAGTTTAAATTATAGCGCTCGTCTCTGCCTGTGTTGGCCAATTCTGTCTTCGCTTTGTAGAACTTTACGATGCTATCGCTCGTACCACTACGAACGGTCAATTCGACTTTGTCAAAACCTTCTTTACTCGAAAGGATGTTAGAGAAATAGTGTTGTTTGAAAGCGATCCAATTCACTTTTTCTTCTACTGTTTCTTCATCGTCCTTGCTTTCCGATAGGTGATCAATATTACCTTCTGTATCACGGTAGTAAATAGAAGATTTCTCACGCTCCGACGAAATGTTTTTCTCTTTTTGGGTAAGAATCGTTTCCCAGTTTAAGAAAATGCTTTTTGATTTGACATCAATCGTGTTATGGATGCCTTTTGTTTCGATAGCTAAACCCACATTGTAGCTATCGTTTTCTAAGGTGTAAATATAATCGATGTATTGCGAGTCGGAATAGTTGAGACGCATGGTAAGTGCACCATTATTGTCACCCTGAGAGGTGAAATACAAATTGTTGGTATTTACCGCTTTGCCAGGGACATTGAATTCTAAACCGAAGCTATTATGGTCTCCGCTAAACAAAATCAACGGATTGCCATCAAAATTCTGCTGTCCTTTGAGTTCCACCGATTTGATTCGGCCTCCTTTAGTGGAAATCTGAGCAATGATTTTATCATTTTCCAACTTGATTAATTCTTCGGTGCCGAAGCTGCTAGCCCCGAACGGCTCATTTAATTTTACGGAATCTACTTCATTAGATTCTACAATAGTTTGCAAAGAATCTTTAACTGGAGCTAAGCCTTGTTTTGCACGCTCTGTAGAATCCTGACGAGCCTGTTCTGTCTTGATTTCTTGCTCCGAAGGTTTCATAAGGTAGAAGGAACCTGCGAAGATGGCAAATATCAAGATCAGCCCGATAATATTATTTCTATCCATTTTTACTTATTTTCTCTCTTTTTAATGCTTATTTGCTCGCTGTTTTTTTATGTGTCAACGCAGCGGCTACAAAACTAACAAAAAGTGGGTGAGGATTTGCTACTGTTGATTTTAATTCCGGGTGAAATTGTCCGGCCACGTAAAAAGGGTGATCCTTCAACTCTACAATTTCTACCAAGCCTGTCTTTGGATTCTTACCAGAAGCGATCATACCCGCTGCTTCGAATTGTGCTAAGTACTCATTGTTGAACTCATAACGGTGGCGGTGGCGTTCGGTAATCTTCGATTTACCGTAGATCGCTTGCGCCTTCGAGCCCTTGCGCAGTTCACAATCGTAAGCACCCAATCGCATGGTACCGCCCATGTTTTTGATCGACTTTTGTTCTTCCATTAGGTTGATGACCGGATGCTGTGTTTGCTCATCCATCTCATAGCTGTTGGCATCATTCAATGACAAGACATTGCGTGCAAATTCTATAACAGAGCATTGCATACCCAGACAGATCCCAAAAAAAGGAATGCGTTGCTCGCGAACATACTTGATCGCGACAAGTTTTCCTTCCAATCCACGTGCGCCAAAACCAGGAGCAACCAAGATGCCGTCCAAACCTTTTAGCTTATCCGCCACGTTTTCATCATTGATACTCTCGGCAGCGATGGATTTTACTTTTACTTTTGTCTCATTTGCCGACCCGGCATGTATAAATGCTTCGTTGATGGATTTGTAGGCGTCTGGTAATTCGATGTATTTACCCACTAAGCCAATGTTGACTTCGTTCGTAGGGTTTTTTAATTTACCTAAGAAGGTTTTCCAGTTTTCGAGATCCGGCTCTACTTTGGTCGATAGTTTTAGTTTGGTTAAGACCGTTTTATCCAGTTGCTCCTTTAACATCAACAAGGGCACATCATAGATCGTCGAAGCATCAATCGATTCTACCACGGCGTTGATGTTTACATTGCAAAACAAAGCTAGTTTTTTACGGATATCCTGCGTCAACTTGTGCTCGGTACGACAAACCAAGATATCTGGCTGAATGCCGTATTCCAATAACGTTTTGACCGAATGCTGTGTCGGCTTAGTTTTCAATTCGCCTGCGGCAGCAAGATATGGGATCAAGGTGAGGTGAATGACTAACGAATCATTACTTCCCAATTCCCAACGCAACTGTCGTACAGCCTCAATGAACGGCAAAGACTCGATGTCACCCACCGTACCACCTAATTCGGTGATGATGATATCATACTCATCCGATTCGCCCAACAGCTGCATTCTGCGCTTGATCTCATCGGTAATGTGCGGTACGACTTGTACGGTTTTTCCTAGATAGGCGCCTTCACGCTCTTTTTGGATAACGTGTTGGTAAATACGTCCGGTTGTTACGTTGTTAGCTTGCGAAGTGGGTACATTCAAAAATCGCTCGTAGTGGCCTAAATCTAAATCGGTCTCTGCACCATCTTCCGTTACAAAACATTCTCCATGTTCGTAAGGATTTAGCGTTCCTGGATCGATATTAATGTAAGGGTCGAATTTTTGAATGGTAACTTTGAGTCCGCGTGCTTGGAGAAGTTTAGCCAGAGAAGCCGCAATAATGCCTTTTCCCAATGACGAAGTTACGCCGCCCGTAACAAAGATGTATTTACTCATAGTAATTGATGGGTTTTTGAGCGATTTTCCATCACTGAAAAGCAATGGAAAATCTGTCTTTTGTACGGGATACAAAGGTAGCAAATTTTTTGTGCTTTAATCGTAAAAATGAATATCCCCACCCAAAGGGTGGGGATCAGGTTGTTATCGCAAAGACCTAAGCAAATTGATGGTTTTTACGTCGAATTCTTGCTCACCAAATAACGATACACCGGCAGCGCCATTCTTTTTTGCGAGCTCAATTCCCTTCTTGAGTTCTTCGCTGTCTTTGAAGTCTGGTAAATATAGGCCTGCGTATAATGGAAATTTTTTATTCAGAGTTTGTACGCCTTCCTTCACGGCTTGGCCGACCCATTCTACGGGTTCCTGATAGAAACCATGATAAATCATCGGGAATACCGCATCCAAATCCCAATTTGCCCAATCCTGTCGCACGATGCGGCGCGCCAGATCTGGCGTAGGGAAGACCGCTGCGGTCAACGGTTTTTGGTATTCTTTGGCCACTTTGGCAATGCGGTTGACCACGCGATTAATCTGCTCGTAACGAAAAGCGCGCCATGACGGACTTTGCTCCGGTCGAGCGACCTTATCAATGTCAATTCCAGTTTCTTCCAAATAGGCGGCCTTGGTAAATGGGCTATAACAAAAATCGTAATCTGCTAGCTCCGTCGATTGATCGATGTTATAATTCTGCCACAGGTTTACCGGCAATACGACATCTGGATAGCGGATATAATCTAGGTGCAAACCATCAATATCTTCCTTTTCCAACTGTTCACGCGCTTTGTCTTCCAAATATTTCGGAACATCCGGATGCGATGGGCACAAAAAGCGGTAGTAATTGACATAAGGTGGCTGGTCGGCGCACGACTTTCCAGAGCGGCTTATGGCATAATATTCGGGATGTTTGCTCAACAAATCCTGCTCACCACGATTCATCGTCCACATCCAACGATGTGTTTCCAATCCCAAGCTCTTTGCCACCTGAAAATGTCGAACGCTGTAATCTTCAAAAAGTAATCCACGTACACCCGCTTCGCGGTAAGAGGTATAGCGTTTTTTGATAACGGCATCACTGTCTTTCATATTAGGGCGTATCCACATCCAGTAATCAAAGGAAAGTGGCGTGGCATTTGCCGCCAAAGAGATAGAAGGCAGTTGCAGACCGGCGAAGCCGAGCAAAGAAGTCTTGATGAAATCGCGTTTATTCATAGTAGGTGTTGTTACCGAGGTGATCTATCCGAAAGATAGTATTATTTTTCGAATCGCTTACGCGTACCGCATATCCGGCTGCATCTGCTTCCAGATCATAGGTGAGTGTAAACTGCTTTAATGAAGGAGCTATGTATTTGTTGTACTCAGGCAGTTGATTTAATTGAGCCGCGTAGTTGCCATGCTGGCGCTTGTGTACTTGCTGCAAATAGTGGATGTTCCAGCCCAGCTTTTTAATCTCGTACGATGCTGGTAAGGTGGGATTGCCCAACTTATCTACAAACTCTATATATCCCCATCTTTCCGGATAATGCATATTCACGAGCCCAATCGGAGACCATACCCAATTATCTTCGGTCAAGATGTTTCCATTTTCCGATTTTCGCTTGTAGGTGTCTTTTTTAGCCGTGTGCTGCCATTGTACTCGAGAGAAGTTGAATAACCAATAGGATGATAGGGCAGGTGTGTCGCCCGTACCAAAGCTATGTAGTGCACTAAACGGAATGGCTATCTCCACGCTCCAAAACTTGTCTTTATCGCGTGGATTGTTCAACGTACCCTCAACGTGAACCGCACTTTTGAGGCCTTTCATATCCCAATGAATGAGTGCTTTTCCGCCGTAGCGATACGGTTTTACCAGTGCTAAGTCGAATATCGTGTTCAATGCATTCACTTCCAGTTCATAATAATGATCTTGGTGAATATCGGGCTTGATGAAGACCTCAAAATCATTGTTGTGAAAGATGATATCGTCGTGTTTGGTGATATTGCCCCATACATGCGGCTCTTCCAATTTCGCGTAGATGTACAGATTGGTATCATCGTACATCATCTTAAATCTGGTTTCGTAAGCAGGCATTGTTTTGTCTGCTCCTTCAATATCAATGAATTTGGTCGACCAAGGAATGTTGGCCCACTGTGTTTCTGCATCACGACCATCGATCGTGATCGCGCCATCCACCTTCTGAACTTGATACACTAATGGGGTAGATTGTAGTCGTTCCATCTCGTCGATGGTCGATTGTGCATGAGCGGCCGTTACACAAAGTAAACAGGGCAAAAAACGTTTTAGCAAATTCATAGGTAAAGAAATCAACCCCAATAATAAGAAAAAATATCGGATCAAGGATGTAACATAAACGTGATGGATGACCACGCGAATGCTAAGGGATGTTGAGGTATTTGTGGGTTTGCAAGGAGATTTCCCATTTAGGATTGTTCATCACATAATCGATGATGAGCGGCGTCATCTCTGCTGCTTTCGACCATTCTGGTTGTAAGTACAATTTGCACGAGGGACTCACTTGAGCAGCATGCTCTTCTGCCCATTGGAAGTCACTTTTGTTAAATATAATGACTTTCAGTTCGCCAGCCGCTTCTAAAACGTCTTTACGAGGTGCTTTGAATTTTTTGGGTGATAAACAGATCCAATCCCACTGCCCGCTCAGCGGATAAGCGCCAGAAGTTTCCATAAAAGTACGAATACCGCGCTCTTGCAAGCTTTTAGTCAATGGATCTAAATTGTAGATAAGCGGTTCACCACCTGTCACAACGACTGTTTTTGCGGGGTGCTGATCAGCATGTTGCACGATCGTATCGACCGATGTTAGCGGATGGATACTGGCATCCCAGCTTTCTTTGACATCGCACCAATGGCAACCCACATCACAACCTCCTAGGCGAATGAAATAAGCCGCTTTACCCGTGTGGTAGCCTTCGCCTTGAATGGTGTAAAACTCCTCCATTAATGGAAGTTGAATGCCGTCTTCTGGAACTTGTCGTGACATGCGATTTTTATTAAGAAAGGCAAAGGTAAGGATTTTTTAATCAGTATCCTTGGCTTTGGAACGCCATTGCGTCGAGAAGGATTTGTCGGGTACACGCGGCAGTACACGTTGATCTCCCCAAGATTTTTTGAAAAGTAATTTAATGAAGACGTTTTTCAGTCCTTTGCCAATGAAGTCGATATATTTTCTGTTCTTCGCGAGCTTAGTATACCAGCTCCACATCCGAGATTCTGGGAGTGGTTTGGTTATTTCATTTACCCGATCGTGCCGATTTTTAAGTAACAGGCGATCAATATCGATGTTCAGAGGATTGGCTCGCTCTCTACTGTTGAAGCTAGCGGCATGCTGTAGGTAAGCGTATGATTCGTTCGAATCTAGATGCGATGTGAACACCGCGCCCATAGGTCCGGGATATGTATTTTGATAAGCTGCTCCACCAATGGTTTCGTACATCGCGCAGTCATTGGTGCTTGCGCCGCACTCCATCCAATACAAGGCTTGCCGCTGTTCCGTGAGCGCTAATAAATCAGATCGACCATTATCTACCAATATCAATACCATTTGGCTTGGCCCATCGGTTTCGCGACCACGCTGCGGTCCAGTTAGTAAACTGTGGTGACGCTGCAATTTTTGTCCTTGATCGTGCAGCGCACCCAAAGGCAGAAATAGGTCTAGATCATGAATGGAAGGCAAAATTTTATCGATGCCAGCAAATACGATATGGTAGGGTGCAAAAGCGTCATGAAGCCGATTATTGCCTTCGTTTTCGCTGATAACTACACTGCCCGTATCGGCTAATAGATGCGATGCGCCCGATATCATCACATCTGTCGATGTGGCACGTTCACGCTGAATCTTTCGAAAACTATGCAAGATTTTAGTCGCACCTTGTTCTATGGGTACTGCTTGCTCGTCCTCCGAATTTTCTTCTGATTTCTCTTTTTCAGCGCTCTCCGTTGTTATGTTTTCTGGATGCTTCGCATCCCATAGAGCTTTCGCTTTTTCTTCACTCAGCTCAATCGCTGGCTGGATTACATGACTCGGTTTTGTGCCATTTAGCTGTACCAAGTAACGACCAAGATCGGCTTCATTAGCACGGTATTTAGATTCCGCAAGATATTTTGGCAAACCAATCTCCTCGTGGATCATGGCATGATTGGTCGCGATGTGATTGGGCTGATAGGTAGCTAAAAGCTTGTCGAACTCTTCCAATGCTTCCGATGCGGTATTTGCCCAGATCACCTTTCCGCCCGCTCTGCTGAAGTTGGTTTCAAAGTCCAATAAATAGCGATCCATGTTTTCGATCGCTTTCCATTTGATCAAATGTGCTTTTTTCTTCGCGTTTTGAAGATTTTGAAAACGAGGAGATATATTTTGAAAAGCCTGATGGTAGTTTTCCAGATGTTCGCGCAGGGCAACATGGTCCTGTGGATCCGAGGCACTGGTCTCGCAAGCTTTTCTAAATTGTTCTTCCTTCGTATTCGGCATGTGGAGTAGAGTGGAGTATTATTATAGTAAAAGTCGGCAATCATCTTGCCAACTTTTACTAAATAGGATTTCTGAGCCAGTTATCGTCCGAAAAGGACGACGCTCAGTAATAAAAAATTATGCTTTAACTTGTAAAGTCAGCTCATCTAATTGTGCAGGCGCAATCGTTGAAGGCGCATCAATCATCACATCGCGGCCACTATTGTTTTTCGGGAATGCAATAACATCACGAATGCTATCCAAGCCGGCAAAAATAGATACCAAGCGATCTAAACCAAATGCTAATCCGCCGTGCGGTGGCGCACCATAGGTGAATGCTTCCATCAAGAAACCAAATTGTTTCTGTGCTTCTTCTGGAGAGAAACCTAAATGCTTAAACATGTTGGATTGCAAATCGCGGTCGTGGATACGAATCGATCCGCCGCCCACTTCGACACCATTGATCACCAAATCGTAGGCATTGGCACGTACATCGCCAGGGTTGGATTCCAATAAATGGATATCTTCTGGTTTTGGCGAGGTGAATGGATGGTGCATTGCATGATAGCGTGCCGAATCTTCATCCCACTCCAACAGTGGAAAATCGATCACCCAAAGTGGTGAGAATGTATTTTTGTCGCGCAGGCCTAATTGTCTGGCTACTTCTAGGCGAAGCTCGTTCAATTGCTTGCGTACTTTATCTGTCGATCCAGCCATGATGAGCAGCAAATCGCCCGGCTCACTGTCAAATGCTTTAGACCAAGCTTCCAAGGCCGTAGCATCGTAGAACTTATCGACCGAAGACTTCATGCTTCCATCTTCGTTATGACGTGCATATACGATTCCGGTAGCACCAATTTGTGGTCTTTTCACAAAGTCAGTCAATGCGTCCAGTTGTTTTCTGGTATAGCTAGCGCAATTCTTGGCATTGATACCAACAATCAACTCTGCTTGCTCGAAAACCGGAAAATCGTGCCCTTTTACGATGTTATTCAGCTCAACGAACTGCATGCCAAAGCGTGTGTCTGGTTTGTCGGATCCGTACAGGCGCATGGCGTCATCATAAGTCATGCGAGGCACTTCGCCCAAGTCTACCCCTTTCACCGTTTTGAAAAGATGCTTGGTCAATCCTTCGAACATGTTTAAGATATCTTCCTGCTCTACAAAGGCCATCTCACAGTCGATCTGTGTAAACTCTGGCTGTCTGTCGGCACGCAAATCCTCATCACGAAAGCATTTCACAATCTGAAAATAGCGGTCGAAACCCGATACCATCAGCAATTGCTTAAAGGTTTGCGGTGATTGTGGCAAGGCGTAGAATTCGCCCGGATTCATACGAGAAGGAACCACAAAATCCCGTGCGCCTTCTGGTGTTGATTTAATCAAGACCGGAGTTTCTACCTCCAAGAAATCTTCCCCGTCTAAATAACGGCGAATCTCTTGAGACATCTTGTGGCGCAGGATCAGATTTTCGCGCACTGGATTGCGGCGTAAGTCCAGATAGCGGAATTTCATGCGAATATCATCACCACCATCCGTTTCATCTTCGATCGTAAATGGCGGTAAAGCTGATGCATTTAATATATCCAGATCCGATACCTTGATTTCAATCTCTCCGGTAGGGATCTTATTATTTTTACTAGAACGCTCGATGACGATACCCGTCACTTTGATGACGTATTCTCGGCCAAGATCTAAGGCTTTTGCGCGTAAGGTCTGATCGTCGTCTACGTGGAGCGCAAGCTGCGTGATGCCATATCGATCGCGTACGTCAATAAAAGTCATTCCTCCTAAGTCACGTGATTTCTGGACCCATCCACTTAAGGTGACGGTCTTTCCCAGATCGGACAACCGCAGTTCGCCGCAAGTATGTGTTCTGTGCATTTCCTATTATGTATTTAACTATTTCAGAATCTGAAGACAAAAATATCGGTTTTTGGACACAAAAACGAAACTTAATTTGACTGACGCGCAGACGAGGCATGAATCTCATGACACGATTTCCCACCTTGCTAGCACTTCTCCCATTTTTGTCCCGCTTTTATATTCGATCTATCATGATGAAGATTTGTTTAGGACAATATCAATCAGCGTTTTACTTATTGCTGTAAGGGAAAATTAATTACGTAACCACAACATTATGAGGTGTTAAGCTTGTTTAAGCGGTTTCTTGTGGAATATGAGCACTGTGGAAAACTTTTTAGTGGGGCAAAGTGTTGTAAAGTGGGAGAAAGTGTATAATTTTACATTTGATTTCGAATAGGCTGATTAGCTATATGACCGAACTAACAGGAGAATATACATGTAAGTTGGATGCCAAAGGTAGAATGGTAGTCCCTGCGTTGCTCAAAAAACAGATACCTAGTATTGAGCAAGAGGGGCTTATCGTGAACCGTGGTTTCGAAAAAAACTTGGTGATATACCCCCGTTCAGAATGGTCTAAGATGATGAAGCAGCTATCGCGTTTGAATAAGTTTAAAGCGGAAAACAGGAATTTCATTAGGAAGTTTATGAGTGGTGCTACCGAATTGACGCTGGATTCAGCGAATCGGGTACTGCTTCCTAAAAGCTTGATGGAATATGCCGAGATCAGCGGTGAGCTGATGTTGGCTTGCCAGTTTGATCGTATAGAAGTTTGGTCCAAATCTGTTTACCTGGAGACGTTGGGAGAGATGAGTGAAGATGATTTTGCCACTTTAGGTGAAAAAGTAATGGGTGGATTAGATATAGGAGACCTAGAAAATGAGTAATCTAGTATATCATGTGCCTGTGATGCTGCAAGAATGTATAGCAGCGCTAAATATAAAACCTAATGGTGTTTACGTGGATGTTACTTTTGGCGGCGGCGGACATTCCAGAGAAATACTGAGACACCTCGGGCCAGAAGGGCGTTTATTCGCCTTCGATCAAGATCCCGATGCGCTTCAAAACGCGATTGACGATTCTAGGTTTCGCTTGGTGCATCAAAATTTCAAGTTTTTGAAAAATAGTTTACGACTAGAAGGAGTGCGCCAAGTGGACGGCATTTTGGCGGACCTAGGTGTTTCTTCGCATCAGTTTGATGATGCAGAGCGCGGTTTCTCTATTCGCTACGAAGCGAATCTAGATATGCGCATGGATCAGGTATCTGATTTAGATGCCACACAGATTCTCAACAACTACGCGGAGGAAGAGTTGCACCGCATATTTGGTATGTACGGCGAGATTCAAAACGCTAAATCATTAGCCAAAACAATTGCAACAGCACGTTTGACCAAATCTGTTACGTCGGTGACGCAATTAAAAGAAGTGATCAAATCGCTGGTGCCACGAGGGAAAGAACATAAATACCATGCGCAAGTCTTTCAAGCCTTGCGTATTGAGGTGAATAAAGAGTTGGAAGCATTGCAGGAGTTTTTAGAACAAACGGTGCCTGTGCTTAAAAATGAAGGCCGACTGGTGGTGATGTCGTACCATTCTTTAGAGGATCGTTTGGTGAAGAATTTTATAGCCAAAGGCAAGTTTAGAGGAGAAGTGGAAAAGGATTTTTTTGGAAACGAGATCAAGCCTTTTCAAGTCATTAGCCGAAAAGCAATCTCGGCAACGGATGAGGAAGTGCAGCAAAATAACCGAGCTCGAAGCGCCAAATTGCGCATCGCACAACGGGTAGAAAGGGATTAAGCAGATGGCCAGAAACAGCATTAAAAATGGCGAGCTAAGTGAAGAGGTTCAAGAGGAAATGTCTGATGAACTAGAGGAAAAGGTTGAAGAGACCCAAAATTTCCTCCGTTCGATTTTTTCGGCAAATCCGCTTTCCACTTATTTAGTTACTAAAAATCTGCCATTCGTCGCTTTTATTGCGTTGCTGGGCTTACTATACATCTCAAACCGGCATTTGGCAGAGAATACGGTGCGTAGAATTGACCGGCTGGGCAAAGATGTGAAAGAGCTAGGCTGGGATTATAAGTCGCTTCATGCAGAATTGATGAAGCTGACGACGCAGACAGAAATAGCAAAGCGCGCAGATACCTTGGGGCTAACCGAACGTACCGAACCGCCGATAAAAATAGAAGTAGTAACAAAAAATAAATAGGGAGCGTAAAACGCATTTACCATGAATATCAGAAAGTCCATCTTGATTCGTGTGTACCTAGCCTTCGGGCTAATGGTGTTTGGCGCCCTATTGGTGTTTGGCAAGCTGCTGCATGTACAATATGTAGATGGCGATAAGTGGCAGACAATTGCGGATTCACTTACCATAAAAGAGCGGGTAGTAGAAGCGGCACGTGGCAATATTTATTCTAATGATGGCAGTTTACTGGCGACTTCCGTACCCGAATACACCATTCGCTTTGATGCGATGGCAATCCCGGAAGAGAATAGCGAAGTATTTCAGTCCCGAGTAGATTCTTTGGCGGCACGGCTTTCCCAATTTTTTGGAGATAAATCGGCTCGTCAATATTTGACGCAACTGAAAGAAGCGCGTGCAAAAGGACAGCGCTATATGCTATTAAAAAGAAATGTATCGCATCAAGATCTGAAAGAGCTGAAGACCTTTCCGTTGCTGAAAACATTTAAGGAAGGGCGTAGTCGTTTTTCAGGTGGTTTGATCGCTGTCCAGGAAAACAAACGCATATTACCTTTTACCAATTTGGCCGCGCGGACCATTGGCTATCGCAACGACGAGTATCGTGTAGGATTGGAAGGTGCTTTTGGTGATTATATCGAAGGAAAAAGTGGTATGCAAATGATGCAGCGCATCGCTGGTGGCGTTTGGGTGCCGGTGAGTCGAGAAGTAGAAATTGCACCAGTAGATGGTTCGGATATTATCGCGACCATTGATGTGAACATGCAAGATATGGCCCAACGTGCGTTGGAAAAGCAATTGATCCAAAGTAACGCCGATAATGGATGCGTGATCCTGATGGAAGTAGCAACCGGCGAAATCCGTGCTATTGCGAACTTCACCAAAGATACCGATGGTGTATACCGCGAGAAATTTAACTACGCGATTGCACAAGGTGCAGATCCAGGTTCTACTTTCAAGCTAGCATCGTATTTGGCTGCGTTGGATGATGGTTATGTGGATACGACAACGGTGATCGATATTGGTAATGGTACGTACAAAGTGCCGTCGCATACTATCCGCGATTCGCATGCACCAAAGAAATCTCGCGTCAGTGTACAAGAAGCTTTTGAAGAATCCTCTAACGTGGCGGTGACGAAAATGATCCACACGCATTATGGCAATAATCCGAGCAAATTCATCAATAAGCTGCATAGTTGGGGTCTACACAAACCTTTGGGTTTACAGATTCCGGGTGAGGGCGATCCTTGGGTGAAGACACCAGAAAGCAGATCATGGAGCAAATTGTCGCTTATCCAGATGGCTTACGGTTATGAGCTTAAGCTCACACCATTGCAAACATTGACGCTGTACAACGCAGTAGCGAATGATGGCAAGATGATCGCTCCGCTTTTTGTAAAAGAGATTCGTAATCTGGGAAATACCGTAGAACGTTTTGAAGCGCGTGTGATCAACAAACAGATTGCGTCGGAAGAAGCGATTGACAAAATGCAAGGCATGATGCGCAGCGTAATGACCAATGGTACTGGAAAACGCTTGCGCAGTCCGCTATATAATGCGGCCGGTAAGACGGGTACAGCGCAGATGGCAGATGGATCGAGAGGATATGGAGCACGGCGCTATCAATCTTCTTTTGCAGGTTATTTCCCGGCAGAAAAGCCGAAGTACAGCATGATTGTGGTGATCCGCAATCCGCGGAATGGGTACTATGGTGGTTCTGTTGCTGGTCCGGTATTCAAGGAATTGGCCGATATGGTATATGCCAACGATTTGAGTTTGCATCAGAAATTTGAAACCAGAACCGTGAATAGTAAAGGTGATAAAACGCCACATACCTTGGTGGGTTCCAAAGAAGCATCTGCCAAAGTATATGCATGGATGGGATTGCAAGTAAACGACTGGTCGGCACTAACGCGGCCAGTAAAAGATAGCGCGCAACGTAGTAGCAATGTCTTCACGGAGACAGAATTCAAAGAAGGCGTGGTGCCGAGTGTGTTGGGGATGGGATTGATGGATGCCATCTATGCCATGGAAAATGCCGGCTTCAAAACTTCGGTACAAGGAAAAGGACGCGTAGTGTCTCAGTCTTTATTGGCCGGACAGAAGCTGACCGCAGGATCAAAGGTTTTATTAGAACTGAATTAAACACAGGATTGTATGATATTGAAAGATCTACTTCATGCTGTTCCCGTAAAGGAATATAAAGGCCAACTCGACATCGAGGTGACAGGCCTGTGTTTTGATTCGCGCGCAGTGGTTGATAACAATTTGTTTATCGCGGTACGTGGAACCCATACTGATGGCCATTTGTACTTGCAAAAAGCGATTGACTTGGGCGCGCGTGCATTATTGGTCGAAGAATGGCCAGCAGACATATTGGAAGACATCACCTATATCTTGGTGGATGATTCATCTTACGTCTTGGGTTTGGTCGCTGCCAATTACTATGATAATCCGTCGCATCAATTAAAATTGGTTGGTGTAACAGGTACGAATGGAAAGACCACGGTAGCTACGTTATTGTACAATCTATTTATTGGATTGAGCTATCAAGTGGGGCTATTATCTACGGTAGAAAATCGCATTTCTGGCCGTATCATACCGACTACGCACACCACGTTAGATCCGATCTCTCTCAACAAATTGTTGCGCGAAATGGTCAACGAAGGATGTGACTATTGTTTTATGGAAGTGAGTTCGCATGCCGTTGTACAGCAACGTATTGCAGGTCTGCGTTTTGCGGGTGGTATTTTCACCAACATTACACACGATCACCTAGATTTCCACGAAACTTTTGACAACTATATCAAAGCAAAGAAGAAATTCTTTGACGATCTAGATCGGGATGCATTTGCACTAAGCAATGGAGATGATCGCAATGGCGCGGTGATGTTGCAAAATACAGTCGCATACCAGAAAACATACGCCTTAAAAGGTTTGGCCGATTTCAAAATGCGCATTGTAGAGAGCCATTTTGATGGGATGTTGCTTCACCTTGATGGGCAGGATGTATGGGTAAAATTGGTGGGGCATTTTAATGCGTATAACTTATTAGCGGTATATGGTGCTGCGATTTTGCTTGAACAAGAAACTATGAAAGTGTTGACTGCGATTAGCAACATTGTGGGAGCAGAAGGAAGATTTGAAGCTATTCATTCGCCGCAAGGGCACATCGGCATTGTCGATTACGCGCATACACCTGATGCGGTTGAAAATGTGTTAGAAACCGTAGCAGGCTTGCGCCAAGCTGGACAACAGATCATCACTGTGATTGGATGTGGTGGCGATCGCGACAAGACAAAAAGACCTAAAATGGCCAAGGTTGCCGCGCTGAAAAGTGATACCGTGATCCTAACTTCTGATAATCCGCGAAGCGAGGATCCTTTGCAGATTATTCGAGAAATGGAAGCTGGTATTCCGGCCGACAGACGCAAAGGCGTATTCAGTATTTCGGATCGCAAAGAAGCTATTCGCGCAGCATGTCATCTGGCGCAGCCAGGAGATATCATTGTGGTGGCGGGCAAAGGACATGAAAAATATCAAGATATCCATGGTGTGAAACACCATTTTGATGATAAAGAACAATTGGCAAACGCATTTAACGAGCAATAAGAGGGATGTTGTATTATTTATTTACCTGGTTAAACGAGCATATGCACATTCCTGGAGCAGGATTGTTCCAGTATATCTCATTCCGTACAGCCATGGCGGTAATTGTCTCGTTGATCATTACCACCGTATTCGGTAGCCGACTAATTCGTTTGTTGCACCGCAAGCAGGTGGGCGAAACGGTGCGCGACTTAGGTCTGGAAGGCGAGAAGCAAAAGCAAGGAACTCCGACGATGGGTGGTTTGATCATCATCGCGGGTATCTTAATTCCTACGTTACTGTTTGCTAAGCTCGATAATATCTATGTTTTAATCATGATTATCACCACCCTGTGGATGGGAGCGATCGGTTTCTTGGATGACTATATCAAAGTTTTCCGTAAAAATAAAGAAGGACTTGCTGGTCGCTTTAAAGTGATTGGGCAGATCGGTTTAGGTGTTTTTATTGCTGTCACGATGTATTTTCATCCGAGCATTGTGGTACGCGAGCAGGTGACCAATCCATCCTCTTCGGTGGCCGTGGCAGTTGTGATTAATCCATCTACTGGCGAGAAAACATACGTCGAAGACGTAAAGTCTAGCAAAACGAATATTCCTTTTTACAAAAATAATGAGTTTGATTACGCGAAGTCATTGAGTTTTATGGGGATTTCGGGTACATGGATTACTTTCTGCATGACCTTGCTCGTAATTGTATTTATCGTAACCGCGGTGTCCAATGGAGCGAATATCACTGATGGTATTGATGGCTTAGCCACCGGTACATCGGCTATTATGGGAATTACGTTGGCGATTCTCGCCTATGTTTCTGGTAATGTGATCTTCTCGGAATATCTGAATATCATGTATATCCCAAATAGTGGTGAGCTCGTGATTTTTGCGGGTGCTTTTATCGGAGCATGTACTGGATTTCTTTGGTACAATGCGTATCCAGCACAGGTATTTATGGGCGATACGGGAAGTTTGACAATTGGCGGTATTATTGCGGCATTTGCCATTCTTATCCGCAAAGAACTATTGATTCCGATACTGTGTGGCGTGTTTTTGATCGAAAATCTTTCAGTCATCATGCAAGTGTCGTACTTCAAATACACGAGAAAGAGATTTGGTGAAGGCCGACGTATCTTCTTGATGTCGCCGTTGCATCACCATTATCAAAAGAAGGGTTACCACGAATCGAAGATCGTGACGCGCTTTGTTATTGTATCCATCATGTTGGCCATTTTGACCATCGTTACTTTAAAAATAAGATAGATGTCAAATATCGAACATAATCATTACCCGCAGGCCGGTCGTGTCGTCATCTTAGGTGGCGGTGAGAGTGGTGTGGGTGCTGCTATCCTCGCGAAGGATAAGGGCTTTGACGTGTTTGTATCCGATATGGCGTTGCTGGCAGATCAATTCAAAGCTACGCTAACGCAAGAAACAATCGCCTTTGAAGAAGGTCAACATACCGTAGAGCAGATTCTGAATGCAGATTTGGTGATCAAAAGTCCAGGTATTCCAGAGACAGCGCCGCTGATGCAACAATTACGCAAAACTAGTATTCCGGTGATTTCGGAAATTGAGTTTGCGGCACAATATACCGATGCAACGCTATGCTGCATCACCGGATCGAATGGTAAATCGACCACCACCATGCTGACGTACGAAATCTTTCGCCATGCGGGAGTGAATGTGGGGGTGGCGGGCAATATCGGACAAAGCTTTGCTTTGCAAGTAGCACGCGAGCAACGTGATATCTATGTGCTGGAGCTTTCTAGTTTTATGCTAGATGATATGCATCATTTTCGTGCGCATATCGCGATCCTGCTCAACATTACGCCAGATCATTTGGATCGCTACAACTATGATATGAATAAATATGTGGATTCGAAGTTCCGCATCATTCAAAATCAACAGGAGGCGGATTATTTTATTTACTGCGCCGACGACGAAGAGATTACCAAAGGATTGAGGCGGCATCATTCGCCCGCGATGTCCTTGCCATTTACGCAAGCGCATACCGCACTTGAGCAGGGCGCTTATATAGACGAACAAAAGAACTTGATTATTAACATACCTAAACGGGAACCATTTACGATGAATATTGAAGAACTATCACTCCAAGGCAAGCATAATGTATATAACAATTCTGCTGCTGGATTAGCCGCTAAAGCGCAGCAACTGCGGAATACCGTGATGAAAGAAAGCATGCAATCGTATGTCAATATCGCACATCGTTTGGAGCACGTGGCGTGTATTGGTGGCGTTACTTATATCAACGACTCCAAAGCGACTAACGTCAATTCTGTGTGGTATGCTTTAGAAAGTTTCTCGCCAGATATCGTATTGATTATGGGTGGTGTAGATAAAGGAAATGATTACGACATGCTGCGTGATCTGGTAAAAAGCAAAGTAAAAGCGATCATCTGTATTGGTAAACACAATGGTCGTATTCACGAAGCATTTGAATCGGATACAGATGTTATCGTAAATAGCGCTTCGATGGGGGATGCCGTAGAAATCGCTTCGCATATTGCGAAAAAAGGCGATACCGTATTGTTGTCTCCTGCTTGCGCAAGTTTCGACTGGTTTAAAAATTACGAAGATCGTGGAGATCAGTTCAAAGAATCGGTAATGGCGCTGTAAAGAACCGATAGAATAATAGATTATGACTATAGAACAGATTTTTTCAAAACTCAAAGGAGACAAGTGGATCTGGATAATTGTACTTATCCTGTCTGGCTGGTCTTTGTTGGCGGTATATAGCTCGGTAGGTACATTGGCCTACAAAGAGGGCAAGGGTACCGAATTATATCTGTTTAAGCATTTTGCGATTATCGCTGTAGGATTGGTATTGATGTACTTATCACACAAATTGGATTACCGATATTATGCGGGTATTTCCAAGATGTTGATGATTATCACGATACCACTATTGCTGGCAACATTACTATTTGGTGATTCTATTAATCAGGCTAATCGTTGGTTGACGATCCCTGTCATTAATCAGTCTTTCCAAACCTCCGATTTAGCGAAGTTGGCCTTGATTACTTTCCTCGCACGGATGTTGTCGCGCAAGCAAGAAGAGATTAAGGATGTTAAGAAATCTTTTGTACCGATTATGGGTGCCGTATGTGCGGTGTTTGTACTCATTGCTGTAGCGAATATGTCGACTGCGGTAATGCTGTTTGGCGTCAGCGTGTTGCTGTTATTAATTGGTCGGATCTCTTTCAAGCAGATTACAATTGTATGTATTGGATGTGGTATTTTATTGATGCTGGTTGCTTTCTTAGGTCCACGTCGTGCGACGTACATGAGTCGGATCGAAGGATTTTTTCATACGGAGGAAGTGATTGGCGGAAGCGGTGCAGTACCATTTCAAGAAGATAAAAATTTCCAAGCGAACAATTCAAAAATTGCGATCGCGACGGGTGGATTTTTTGGTAAAGGATGGGGAAATAGTGTGCAACGCAATGTGCTGCCACACCCGTATTCTGACTTTATCTTCGCGATCATCATCGAAGAATACGGTACCGTAGGTGGTTTCTTCTTATTGACCTTATACCTCGCATTGATGTACCGCATTATCCGTATCGTGACTTTGAGTCCTCGGGCTTTCGGCGCTTTTTTAGCCGCAGGATTGGGTTTCAGTCTGACGATTCAGGCACTAGCCAATATGGCGGTTGCCGTAGGTTTAGGTCCGGTTACAGGAGTTCCATTACCGCTAGTGAGTATGGGTGGTACGTCCATATTATTTACGAGCGTGGCTCTGGGGATTATTCTTAGTGTAAGTCGTAATGTGGAAGAATTAAAAGGTAAAGAAGAATTAAATGATGTCGTAAAACCACGTCGTGTGGTGGTCGGCAGTATATAATTGAAAATAGTGAACATGACAAACAAAGTGATCATAAGCGGTGGCGGTACGGGAGGACATATCTTTCCGGCAATTGCTATTGCAAATGCCCTTCGGCAATTGCAGCCCGGCATAGAGATCTTGTTTGTGGGTGCGAATGGTAAAATGGAAATGGAGCGTGTGCCTGCCGCAGGATATGAAATTGTGGGCTTGGATATTCAAGGCTTCAATCGGCAATCGATGTGGAAGAATCTGGTGCTGCCGTTTCGATTAATCGCTAGTATGTGGAAAGCTCGGCAAATCATTCGCGAATTTGGCGCGCAGGCGGCAGTCGGTGTCGGTGGTTATGCTTCTGGCCCTTTGCTTCAGATGGCCAATATGATGGGCATACCGACATTGATTCAGGAACAGAATTCCTACGCCGGATTGACCAATAAGCGATTAGGCAAAAATGCCCAACGTATTTGTGTAGCATACGATAATATGGAGCGATTTTTTCCAGCAGAAAAAATCATGGTTACAGGCAATCCCATTCGTCTTTCGTCGGTAAAGATCGAAGGTAAACGCGAAGAAGCTATTCATGCCTTTGCACTGGATATGAACAAGAAAACCGTATTGATTACGGGAGGTAGTCTTGGCGCGAAAACATTGAATGATTGTGTGGCCGAAGGTTTAGATCGGCTACTGGACAAGAATATACAAATTATCTGGCAGTGTGGTAGTTATTACTATGAGGAATTGTCGGAAGAATGGAAAGATAAGCTAACGGATAACGTGAAGCTCATGCCATTTTTGGAGCGCATGGATTATGCGTACGCTGCGGCAGATTTTGTAATAGCTAGGGCGGGAGCTGGTACTATATCAGAATTAGCAGTAATCGGCAAGCCGGTTATTTTGGTGCCATCGCCTAATGTATCGGATGATCACCAAACTAAAAATGCGTTGGCCTTATCAGAGCACAAAGCCGCGATTATGGTGAGTGATCTGACGGCGCGGATACATTTGATCGATGAATTGATTCGATTGATTGAGGATGAAGCAACAGCATACGAATTGGGCGAGCGTATACAAAAGATGGCCTTGCTTGATGCCGGTGTGGTGATTGCGCAAGAGGTTTTAAAAATGATAAAATAAGGGTATGAATATCGACCAAATTAGAACAGTTTATTTACTTGGCATTGGCGGCATCGGCATGAGTGGTTTGGCGCGCTATTTCCAACATTTAGGTTGTGTGGTATCCGGATATGATAAGACCGAAACTGAACTGACCAAAGCCTTGGTCGAAGAAGGTATTGTGGTTAACTATCAGGATGATGTTCGCGAATTGCCCGATCATTTGGCTACTCCAAATGAAGATACACTCATCATTTTTACGCCAGCTGTGCCAGCCGATTTGGCACTGAAAAATACGTTAATCGAACGTGGCTTTACCTTGTACAAACGTTCGCAGGTATTGGGTTTCATTAGTGCGAGTCGGTTTACCATTGCGGTAGCGGGCACACATGGCAAAACCACCACGTCGACCATGATCGCGCATGTATTGAAAGATTCGGGTTACGACTGTTCGGCATTTTTGGGTGGTATCAGTACCAATTACAAAAGCAATGTATTATACGGAGATAACAATACGGTAGTCGTGGAGGCGGATGAATTTGATCGTTCTTTCTTGACGCTACATCCTAATATAGCGATTGTGACTTCTGCGGATGCGGATCACCTCGATATTTACGGAGATGCGGCGCAGCTTGTCGAGTCGTTTGAGTTGTTTTTGGATCGTGTGGTAGCTGACGGGATTACGATCGTCAAGAAGGGATTGCCATTTTCGGGTGATATATCTTATGCAAAAGAAGATGTCGCAGATGCATATGCCGACAACATTCAGATCAAAGATGGCGAGTTCTATTTCGATTATCACGCGGATATTTTGACCTTAAAAGATATTCGATTAGGAATTCCGGGATTACATAATATTGAAAATGCGGTCTCAGCAATTACGGTCGCAAATTTGCTAGGCATTAGCGGCGATAAAATCATCGCTGCTTTAGGTTCATTTCAGGGAGTAAAAAGACGTTTCGAATATATCGTAAGACAAGAAGATGCCGTGTACATAGATGACTATGCTCACCATCCGGAAGAGCTGCGCGCTTTCCTGACTTCTATGCGCAAGCTGTATCCAGAAAAGAAATTGACAGTGATCTTTCAACCACATTTATTCACGCGTACGCGAGACTTTATTGACGGATTCGCCGAAGTGCTTGGGTTAGCCGATACGCTGTATTTGATGGAGATCTATCCAGCGCGCGAGAAGCCGATTGAGGGCGTAAATTCTCAATGGCTGCTCGATAAAATTGCTCTGGAGGATAAACATATCATGACGGCAGAGCAGGTGTTGGAAAAAGTAGCAGCGGAGCGTCCAGAATTGATTGTAACAGTAGGAGCAGGAGATATTGACCGACTGGTGAAACCATTAAAACAACTATTGACAAATGCTTAATTGGCTCAAAAATATACCATGGCGCTTGATCGGCTCGATAACACTCGGGTTGGCAGCTTTCGTGGGCGTCATCTTGCTGATGGGGCTAGTAGCCAAAAAGGATGCTGCACAATCGTGCACGGCATTGCAAATCATGGTAGAAGGAAAGGAAACTTTTATCGATCAGGCGGATATTTCGGCCATGATAGAGAATGAATATGGTGCGGTCGTGGGTAGGCAACTACTTGATATTCCATTACAAAAAATAGAAGCATCGTTGAAAGCGTTGCCTTATGTCTCCAATGCTGATATCCATGTCGATATCAATGGCGTGATGAAGGTGTCGGTGCAGCAGCGTGCCATATTGCTTCGCGTCATCAATCGCGTCGGACAAGAATTTTATGTAGATACCGAAGGCAAGAAAATCCCAACTACGTTGAAATATGTGCCACATACAATTGTCGCGAATGGCAACATTCGCGAATCATTCGGCAAGCCTTTAGAAGTCGTAGAATCGACCGTGGTAGAAGATCTGATCGCCATCGCGCGTCATATTAGTAAAAGCGAATTGTGGCGCAATCAGGTGGTCCAACTCTATGTGAATGATACAGGCGACATTGAGTTGGTGCCGCGCGTAGGTGATCAAGACTTAATCTTAGGCAATGCTCAAGATTTGGATGATAAATTGCGCCGATTGGAGATCTTCTATCAAAAGATCTTGCCGCGGGTAGGCACCGAAGCATACAGCAAAGTGAATGTCAAATATGCCGATCAGATTATCTGCGAACGATATGGAGATTGGTTTATCGACAGTCTACAAATGAAAATGCATAATTAATACCGAAGAATAACACAGCAAATACACAGCATATGAAACCAAAATCTACAGAACTCGAAAAAGAAAATCCAATCGTCGTTGGGTTGGACATTGGAACGACCAAGATCTGCGTCACGGTGGGGCGTCGCAGTGGCAACTCGAAGGTCGAATTACTGGGCGTCGGCAAAGCCGAATCTGCTGGAGTTAGTCGCGGCGTAGTGGCTAATATCCAGAAGACAGTAGACAGCATTCGCGAAGCGGTTTCGATCGCCGAAGGGCAATCGAACGTTGATATCAAAGTGGTAAGCGTAGGGATCGCTGGTCAGCATATCAAAAGTATACAACATCGCGGTATTGTGACGCGCAACGACGATGATGAAATCGGACGCGAAGACGTGCAACGCCTGATCTCTGATATGTACAAATTGGTGTTGCCTCCGGGTGAAGAAATTATCCATGTGCTTCCCCAAGAATTTACGATCGACAACGAACCAGGTATTAAAGAGCCGATCGGAATGGCAGGTCGTCGTGTAGAAGCCAACTTCCATATTATCTCTGGCCGCGTTACGGATATCAAAAATATCAAGCGTTGTGTCGATAATTCTGATTTGGAAGTGTCTGAATTAATCCTTGAGCCATTGGCATCATCAGAAGCTGTGTTAGATGAAGAGGAAAAAACGGCTGGTGTAGTATTGGTAGATATTGGTGGTGGTACCACCGATGTGGCTATCTTCCACGAAGGTATTATTCGTCATACGGCGGTTATTCCATTAGGAGGCAATATTGTGACCGAAGATATTCGCCAAGGATGTTCTGTATTGCGCAATCAAGCAGAGCAACTGAAAGTGCGTTATGGTTCTGCATTAGCAGACGAAAATAAAGAGAACGAGGTGATCTGTGTGCCTGGTATTCGTGGCCGCGAAGCCAAAGAAATCTCCGTCAAAAATTTGGCGTACATTATCCAAGCGCGGATGGAAGAGATTATCGAGCATGTACATTACGAGATCAAAGCATCTGGTTACGAAGATAGGCTGATTGCAGGTATTGTGATTACCGGTGGTGGTGCACAACTGAAGCATTTGGTACAGTTAGTGGAGTACGTAACGGGTATCGATTGTCGCATTGGCTATCCCAACGAATACTTGGCGAAAACGGATATGCTGAACAAGCAAGCGTTTGATGAATTGAAAAGTCCATTGTATGCAACGGGTATTGGTCTATTAATCAAAGGAATCCAAGAGATCGAAGAAGGCGAGAAAAGAGAACAGGAAAAAGAAGCTAAAGTGGGCAGTGGTGCCCGTGCGAAATCTAGTATAAAAGTGAGTGATATCGCTAGCGATCAAGGAAGAAGGGAAGGTTGGTTGACTCGAATTTTGGGGAATTGGATTACTGATGGTGAGGATATTGACAATGATACCTTTATCGGGAAAAAGTAATTTATCAACAACCGTCTGTTTTTTCCACAAATTGACAATTGTGGAAAACTCTTGTGGATAATTTGTTAATATTACGTTAGAATTATAGGGTAGAATTCATCGTTGCAATAGGTTGATTTAAAGAATAATAGGTATAAGATATGTCGATACAATTTGAAATGTTAAAAGAGCAGTCGTCTATCATCAAAGTTGTTGGTGTAGGTGGCGGTGGTGGTAATGCCGTAAACCACATGTATAAAGCTGGGATTAGTGGGGTAGATTTTATCATATGTAATACGGATGCACAAGCATTGGAGTTGAGTCCAATTCCCAATAAAGTCCAGTTGGGCGCAAGCTTGACGGAAGGTATGGGTGCAGGAGCAGATCCTGATGTGGGCGAAAATTCTGCGATAGAAAGTATCGAAGATATCAAACGTATGTTGGGTACCAATACCAAAATGTTGTTTATTACAGCTGGTATGGGTGGTGGTACTGGTACGGGCGCAAGTCCCGTGTTGGCAAAGGCAGCCAAAGAAATGGGTATCTTGACTGTGGCTATAATCACAACACCATTTACTTTTGAAGGAAAGCGACGTAAGTCACAAGCAGAAGAAGGATTGGGCGAATTGCGTAAATACGTCGATTCTTATTTAGTGATTTCTAATGACAGACTACGCGAAATCTTTGGCAACCTAACGATGACTGCTGCATTCGCGAAAGCGGATGATATACTGACAACCGCAGCTAAAGGTATTGCAGAAATAATCACAATACCAGGTTACGTAAACGTCGATTTTAAAGATGTGCGTACCGTAATGAATGATAGTGGTGTAGCGATCATGGGTAATGCAGTAGCGAGCGGCGACGAACGCGCACTACAAGCCGTTACCGGTGCGTTGGCATCTCCATTATTGAAAGATAATGAAATCGAAGGGGCACGTTATATCTTATTAAATATTACTTCGGGATCTAAAGAAGTGACAATGGATGAAGTATCTATTATCACGGACTATATTCAGGAAAAAGCAGGTTTATCCGCAGATCTAATCTGGGGTAATTGTATTGATGAAAACATGGGCGACGATCTTTCTGTCACCATCATCGCAACCGGCTTTCAGACTACCGAAGAACGGGTAAAGGATAAAGAAAAAGAAAAGATCGCGCATCGGCTAACACCAGAAGAGGCGAAGTCTGTATTTGTGAAGCCGGTTTCTCAAAACCAGTTTGCGGATAAGAATAACTACGCAGAACCTGTTATTAAACCGGTCGGTGTAGCGCATACGGAATTAGAGCAATCGATCCAACAAACGGATCTATTTACGGCTAACCCGACCAGCAGATCATTTGCATCTGCACCGGTAAGTCAACCTTCGGTATCTCCACAACATCCACGTACAGGTCCAGAAAATGAAGCACAGGTAGTGCGTCATACATTGGATCTAAGCGAGCCTGAAGTAGAAGAGCAAGAGCCACAAGATAATCATGGTTTTGAACTAAAAACGTCACCATCGATGTTTGAATTCAAAGTACCTACGGTTTTTGATTCGTACCAACAGCCACAAACATTGGGCGCACAAGAGCCAGCACAACCTGCTTACCAGCAGGCAACGAATAACTATACAGCGCCTAGTAATACGATCACCGCGCCATCTGCCTTAGAAGATGCTAAAGTGGAAGAAGCTAATTTCGAAGATCAATTGATGAAAACCAAAGAGCGTATTCTACGCTTGAAGGAGTTGAGCATGAAGTTGCGCTCGACGAATGGATTGCAGGAGATGGAGAATGAACCGGCTTATAAGAGAAAGCAAAAATCATTGGACGATGTGCCACACTCTTCACAATCGCAAGTATCTCGTTTTACTCTATCATTTGATAGCGGTGAAACAGAAATCAGACCGAACAATTCATTTTTGCACGACAACGTCGATTAGTAATTATATTAGAAATAGAATAAACAGCTTCCTTACCGAAGCTGTTTTTGTATACCATAAGACCATACGGTCTTTTCAAAAAAATGGCTAAGTTTGCCTAAACAAATCCGCGTATAGGATGCCCATTAGTCGTGATATCACGCGATCCTAGTAGGCGCACATCTCGCGGTGCAAGACGCGCATATACATATGAAACAATCTTTGCTATTAAACGGGCCTAAGTTTGAGATTACGCTCAAACGTTTGTGTCAACAGCTCATCGAAAACCACGGTGATTTTAGTGACACCGTTATCATTGGAGTACAACCAAGAGGACCATATATGGCGAACCGACTTCGCCAAGAAATCAAAAATATTTCGGGTGCAGATGTACAGACCGGTGCGTTGGACATTACCTTTCACCGCGACGATTTTCGCATGAAGGGCTCTAGCCCTTTGCAGGCAAGTCGTACCGATATCGAATTTTTGGTTGATGATAAAGTCGTCGTCTTTGTCGATGATGTACTATGGACAGGCCGTACGATACGCTCCGCCATGGATGCTATCCAAACTTTTGGCCGCCCAAAAAAGATTGAACTCATGGTCTTAGTCGATCGCCGATTTTCGCGCCAGTTGCCAATCGAACCAGATTATATTGGTATGCAAGTAGATTCTATCGATGCGCAGAAGGTAATCGTAAGTTGGCAGGAGACGGATCAGGAAGATAGCATCGTCCTTATTACAGAAGACAAATAAAGAGAATACAGATCCATATAGCACATGTCAAGCACAGAACAACTCAGTACACGTCACCTATTAGGTATAAAAGATCTTAACGAACAAGATATACAATTGATATTCGATACGGCTTCCAATTTCAAGGATGTATTGAATCGGCCGATTAAGAAAGTTCCCTCTTTACGGGATATCACCATCGCCAATGTATTCTTCGAAAACTCTACCCGCACCAGATTATCGTTCGAATTGGCCGAGAAACGCCTTTCTGCGGATACTATCAATTTTGCAGCTTCTTCTTCATCTGTAAGTAAGGGCGAAACGCTGATTGATACCGTTAATAATATTCTGGCGATGAAAGTCGACATGATTGTAATGCGGCATCCATACGCTGGTGCAGGCGTATTTTTGAGTCGCCACATCGATGCGCAAATCGTCAATGCCGGTGATGGCGCGCATGAGCACCCGACGCAAGCCTTGTTGGATTCGTTCTCCATTCGCGAGCGATTAGGAGATTTGGCTGGCAAGAAAGTCGCTATTATCGGCGATGTATTGCATTCACGTGTGGCTTTGTCCAATATTTTGTGCCTGCAAAAGCAAGGTGCGGAAGTCATGGTGTGCGGCCCGACAACCTTAATTCCTAAATACATCAGTGCACTGGGTGTGAAGGTAGAGCGCGATCTAATGAAGGCACTGAACTGGTGTGATGTAGCTAATATGCTGCGCATCCAATTGGAGCGCCAAGACATAGCTTACTTCCCATCACTACGTGAATATTCTATGTTGTATGGTTTGAACAAGCAGATCTTAGATAGCTTAGACAAAGAGATTATCATCATGCACCCGGGGCCAATAAACCGTGGTGTAGAGATTACATCTGATGTGGCCGATAGCTCGCACTCCATTATTTTGGATCAGGTGGAGAATGGCGTTGCCGTTCGGATGGCTGTTCTGTATTTACTAGCCGGAAAACGCGGGTAAAATTCGCGCGTTTCTTTAGCTGAAATTCGATCGGTCAATTACCAGATATTACTGTTAAAATATCGTTAAAAACGGTATTTATGCACTAATGTTAATAACTTTTGAGGAAAACTTAAAGGGTAACATCTATTTTCGTATGTTGTAGGAATCTGTCGACCAATAGCGCGCATATCGCTCTGAATCGGCAAACCAAAATGATGGTAAAAAAGACGTTATCCAATAAATAGTAGAATTCGTTTATATGTACAATAAGATATATCAGGTTGGGGTGGCTTTATGCTTGATGGGGACAGCCGCAGTCGCTCAGCAAACCGCTTGGCAAGATGTGAATAACGCATACAAGTCTGGTTTGGAGTTGTATGAGCGCGGGAAATTTAGTTCCGCTGCAAAGCAGTTTGATCGGGCGGAGAGCGTACGTACTAAATCGACGCTGCAGCTGGATGAGACGCAGGAATTAACTTTGTTAAAGGAAAACATCCGCTATTACCAAGCGGTGTGTGCCTTAGAGTTGGAAGAAAGTAATGCAGAAAGCTTATTCTTAAAATACATTCGAGACTTTCCTTCTAGTGCTAACTCTAAAGCGGCCAATTTTCAGATTGGTAAATTCTATTATACCCGTCAGGAATTTGAAAAAGCGATTGAATGGTTTACCCGTATAGATAGCAAGAGTTTAGCGGGAGCAGAAGCGACAGAATATCGCTTCAAGCTAGCTTATGCTCGCTTTATGACGAAAGATTACGAAGCGGCAAAACCCGTATTCGCAGATTTGAAAGATCGCAATTCTTCGTATCAAGAAGCGGCTATTTACTATCATGCATACCTAAGTTATTTAGATGCAGAGTATAAAACGGCGTTGAACGAATTCGAACGTTTGAAAGGTTCAAAAACGTATGAAAATAGTTATCCTTATTACATCACGGCGCTTTACTTTTTAGATAAACGCTATGATGATGTATTGGCTTACGCCTTACCCATCTTACAAAATACGAAGCAGGAGAGTGAAACGGAGATGTTCCGAATCGTAGCGGCGACCTATTTCATTAAGAGTGATTTAGATAAATCTAAGCAGTATTACGATCGTTTTCAAGCGGCTGATCAAGGCAAAACCCAGAACAATCAGGATAGCTATCAGATCGGATACATCAACTACAAATTAGGAAATTACGAACGTGCTATTGCGGAGTTGGAAAAACTGGATGATCCAGATGCCTACTACCAAAGTGCAATGATCACGTTGGGTGATTCCTTCATCAAAACAAATAACAAACAAAGTGCGCGTAATGCATTCTTCCGTGCCTCTAAATTGGATTTCGATCCACAATTGAAAGAGGAAGGTTTATTCAATTACGCGAAACTGTCGTACGAATTGGAGTTTCATCAAGTGGCGTTAGATGCTGTTCAGGAGTATCTACAGACGTATCCAAGTTCTACACGCAGCGAAGAAGCAAAAACACTGTTGGCAGAAGTGCTTTTAGGAACTAAAAATTACCGCGCAGCGGTAGACGTATTGGAAGGAATCAATCGTAGTAGCCGCGAAGCAAAAGCAGCGTATCAAAAAGTGACCTATTACCGCGGTTTGGAATATTACAACGAGCGCGCTTTTGAGAATGGTATCTCTATGTTTATGCGTTCTGAAGAAAACCGCTACGACGAAGAAATCTACGCGCTATCTACATACTGGAAAGCAGAAGCGATGTACGAAGTACGTAAGTACAAAGAAGCAACGGCCAACTTCAACAAGTTCTTGCAATTGCCAGCAGCACGCAAAACGGATGTATATCATTATGCGAATTATGCATTGGCCTATGCCGCATTCCGTAATGATAACTACAGCACAGCAGCCAATTATTTTGAGCGTTTCTTATCTGGCGCTGCGCGCGATGGGGTAGATGCCAATACACGTAATGACGCAATAGCTCGTGCAGCCGATTCGTATTTCGGCACGAAGAATTATGGTCGTGCGATGTCATACTACGATCGTCTCATCAGTTCCGGTGCGCAAAGTCAGGATTATGCCTTATTCCAACGTGGTATCATCCAAGGTTTGCAGGGCAATAGCCAAGCAAAAATTGCTACACTGAATTCGGTTGTTCAAAAGTTTCCTAACTCCAATTATGCGGATGACGTGGCTTTTGAAATTCCTTACACCTATTTCTTGCTAGACCAGTACGATCAAGCGATCTCTGGTCTTCAAAAAATGGTAGAGCAATATCCACGCAGTAGCTATGTGCCCCGTGCCTTAGTTACGATCGGATTGGTGCAATACAATCAAGATAATAGAGATGCTGCTTTAGCGACTTTCCAACGTGTGGTCAATCAATATCCGACAACAGACGAGGCGAAACAGTCTTTAGCATCTATTGAGAATATCTATTTGGATAAGAACGATGCATCGGGTTACATTCGTTATGCAACCAGCACCAATATTGGTGATTTGAGTAAAGCAGAGCAGGATGGGCATACTTTTGCTGTAGCACGTACTTTATTTGATCGCGGTAACTGGCAAGGTGCTGTCGAAGCAGTAAATGCGTACTTCGATAAGTTTCCAAAACCGATCAATGAGAAACATGCGCGCTTTATTCGTGGCGAGAGCTACGCGCAATTGCGCAAGGATACCGAAGCGTTGCACGACTTCAATATCATCATGAATGATTGGACTAGTGCGTACACCGAGCGCACCTTATTAAGTGTGGCTCGCTTGCACTTGCGTAATAAAGCCTACAACGAGGCCGTTCAGGTATTGAAAAAACTGGAGCTGACTTCCGAATACAAAGAAAATTACGGTTGGGCGATCAACAATTTGATGGTAAGTTATTTCAATATCAATGATTACGTCGAAACGTTGACATACGCCAACATTATCAAAGGATACGAAAAAGCGTCAGAAGAAGAGATAGCGAAAGCACACTTATATGCTGCGAAAGCATATCAGGCAACAAACAAAGCCGCTGATGCGACTAAGGAGCTAACCTCAGCAGCCGCAAAATCGAAAACAGAGACCGGCGCAGAAGCCCGTTATCTGATCGCGAAGCAGCAGGTACAGAGCAAGCAATGGGATAAAGCCATCCAGACGGCGATGGAAATTGGAGATAAATTCTCTTCTTTCGAGTATTGGGTAGCCAAAGGTTTTATCACGATGGCAGAGGCATACAGAGGAAAAGGAGACAACTTCCAGGCTAAAGCAACATTGGAGAGCGTGATCGATAATTACGATAACGATAAAGATGGCGTTGTAAAAGAGGCGAAGGAGTTATTGCAGAAAATTAAATAAGATTAGGGTAGTGAAGATGAAATTTCAGAAGATACTAACGCAAACAGCGTTTTTAGCGATGCTTACCGGTGTCAGTTTTGAAGCTGCTGCTCAACAACGCGAAGACACAGAAAAACCAGTTGCCATCGATTCATTTGTAATCGTTCGAGACTATCGCCCGTTATTAGCGGACGCGGTCAAAATTCGCCGTAGTCCAGATATGTCCAACAAAAGAGAATACATGCCGCGTTTAACGTATGGCAATGTGCCTGATAAGAAGTTGGATATCAATACGGGATTGAGTGAGTTGAAAATCATGGAAACTCCTTTCATTCGCTCACGCGATACCTATAGCAACTATGTGAAAGCGGGTGTTGGTAATTTAGGAACCATCATGGGCGAAGCCTACTTCGCGGTAGAGGACTATGAAGATATCCGATTCGGTGGTTTCGTCAAGCACCTCAATCAAAAAGGTAGCTTGGATGACCAACGTTTCAGCCGCCAAGAAGTAGGTGCTTTTGGTAGACGCATTTTTCCAGCTCTGACCATTGATGGACAGATTGGTTATAATCGGTTAGGAACTAACTTTTATGGTGTTCCTGTTGATCAAAACGGCGCATCGTTGAATCCATCTCGCGAAGGGCAAGTGTTCAACGACCTGTATCTTACGGGTGAGATGGTCAGCAATTTCGATCCAGAAGATGAAGATGCGTTGAGTTTTTCACTCAAGACCGATGCGTATACTTTCTCCGATCGCTATGATGCACGTGAGAATTCATTTGCCTTAGCGGGCTATTTGAACAAACGCGTTCGCACGTTCAACGTAGGAGCAAATGTGGCGGTAGATATTAATAATGTGGAAGGTGCGATGAATATACTTGGTGCATCAGGCGTGAGTAATTCTGTCGCTTCTGCCAATCCTTATATCAGTTTCAAAGGCGTTAACTACACTATTCAATTAGGTGCCAATTTGGTGTCGGAGTTTGGTGACCAATCTTCGTTTAATATCTTTCCGAAAGCAGAAATTGATTTCTCGCTTGTACCCGAGTATTTCTATATTTTTGGTGGGGTGACTGGTGGTGTAGAGCGCGGATCATATCGCGATTTTGCGCGTCAAAATCCATTCTTGGCATCAGGCATTACGATCCAAAACACAATTGAGCGTATGCACGCATATGGTGGTATCAAAGGAAATGCAGGCGCTACATTTGGATGGAAAGCCAAAGCATTTTATCGTCAATTAGAAGGTATGCCATTGTTTGTAAATAATATTGCTAATCCTTTCCAATTTGATTTAGTATATGATGGCGACGGTGACGAATCAGTCAAACATGTGGGTATAGAGGGCGAGATTAACATCCGCGTTTCCGAAGCCGTGAATTTAGGTGGCCGATTGAACATCGACAACTACACCATGGCCTATCAGGCAGAAACTTGGCATACGCCCAATATCCGTTTGACAGCCAATGCACGTTTCAACATCTCGGAGAAATTATATATCGATGCCGAAGCACTGTTCCACGGACAAACTTCTGCACGCGCATTTGCCTACAATTCAAGCGGTGTAGCGATCGATCCAAGTGCACCTACCGTACAAAACATACCTTCGTTTTTAGATCTAAGTGCGGGAGCAGAATATAAAGCTACTAAGCAGTTAGGTATTTTTGTGAAAGCAAATAATATGCTAAATAACGAGTATCAGCGTTACTTATATTACCCAAGATTAGGATTTAACGTGATTGGTGGACTCAATTTTTCGTTTTAATTGATTCTTTGGACTAAATTTGTGTTTTAATCCCATCATCACTATGGACTTAGGCAAGAAGATACAACAAGTACTCAAACATTACCCAAGCGTATACGTACATGGGCTTGGTGCATTTAAAAAAGTACATCAGGCATCATCATTCGATGAGCAACACAATGTATTCTTGCCTCCCATTGATTATGTAGAATTTGTCGATCGCGATCAGGAAGGTTTAGACTTAGCAGAATACCTACGTCAGGAAAATGAAATTTCTCGTACCGACGCAAAGGAATTAGTCGCGCGAGAAGTCGCTTCCATCGTTTCTAATATTAATGAGCATGGCAAAGCACATATCCCGCAATTAGGCGATTTATTGACCTATGGGGATGGCTATGTTTTTCGTGCGATAGATTTATCCAGTTTTGTATTTGAGCCGATATCTAATATCGAGCAGCCAGTGCAGAAAACGGAAGAGCCAGAGCAGTACGTGGCATTACCAGTTGATAATGAGGGAGAATCAGCTACCGAAACAGCAGATTCCGAAGAAATCGATCATACAAATACGGAAGAAATTACCTCAGAGGATGAGTTAGAGATTTCACCAAATATCGACGAGCCTGCTCCAGAAGAGCATCATATCGAGGAAGAGGTCGCGCCAATTTCTGAAGAAGAAATACGCGAAGTACCAGAAGAGGAGCCTTCAGATACAAAAACAGTTTCTGTAGATAACATAGCCGTAGAAAGTCCAGCCGCTGAAGAGGTTTGGGAATCGCATGTAGATGTGCCAGAATCGCTAGCCACCGAGGAACTCGAATCTGATGCGGAAAATGTGGTATATGATAAAGAAGCTGAGTCAGTGGAGGAAGTCACGGCAAGTGAGGTCGTTCTTGCAGAGCCAGTATCTTTAGAAGAAGAAAACAATACTGCGGAGCAGGAAGTAATACATGAAACGCATGCAGAAGATGTCGTAGCGCCAGAAGAAAAAACTGTATTTGCAGCGCAACCTACGGCATCGGAGGAGTCTGGATCAGAAGATTTGACTAAGGGCGCCCCCGCACAAGAAGCTCCGCCATTGATCCAAAATAAATATCAAGGAAGCAGATCTGGAGTAGTAAAAGAAGATAGTACGCCGACAGAATTAATTCCAAGCAATGAAAACCAAGAATATACATACGCTAGTGAATACGTAGAGGATAACAATCGCTCGCACATGATTTGGTATGTTCTGGCAGCGGTAGTAGCTTTGTCGATTATTGGAGCACTTTGGTATGTGACGCGTCCAGAGTCACTTTATTCGGGTGTGAATGATTTGGATACAGAAGATGCAAGGTCAAATACATATGCAACTGAAGGAGAGTCTCGCATACCACTGGCGTCGACGGATGTGGTAGACACTTCGTCTGTACTTCGCGATCGTCCAGATACTGCCAATCTTGGAGCGCAAGCTCCGGTAAGTCCACCAGCGGGTGCTGCAATTCAGCCGGTAATTCCGGCAAATCACCATTGGTATATCGTTATTGGATCTCGTCTGCCATTGGACGATGCCGAAGAGATGGTCACAGAGTTTAATAAAAAAGGACAGCCGCGTGTGCGTCTGATTCCTGGCAGAGGTCTTGATAGTCCAGCGACAGTAATTTGGGATTCGTATGTTTCCAAAGAAAAAACAGATTCTGCATTACGCCTAGTTCGCAAAAACTTCGTCGCTGATGCATGGCATAAAGCGGTCAAAAAATAAATTGAATACACAAAAAAACAAGTATATCTTAATCACATGATGTCATTACTTTTACAAGCATACCCGGTTGATTCTATAAGCCAGATGCAACAAACAGTGAATTTAGCTCCAGTACAAGAAGATACGAATCTTCTACAGTTGTTGATGCGAGGTGGATGGATAATGGTGCCTATTATTTTATTGTTCTTCATCGGTTTGGTGATCTTCGTAGAGCGCTACCTTACCATTCGTAAGGCATCCAGACGCGAAGCTGGACTCTTGCCTCAAGTAAAGTCAAATGTATTGTCTGGTAAGCTAGATTCTGCCATTGCCGTTTGCCGTTCGAGCAATTCGGCGCTGTCGCGCATGTTGCAAAAAGGTCTTACGCGTGTCGGACGTCCGATCAAAGACATCGAAGGAGCTATCGAAAACCAAGGTAAACTGGAAGTAGCTCGTTTAGAGAAAAATATTAATATTCTTGGTATCGTAGCCGGTATCGCGCCCATGCTTGGTTTCGTAGGTACGATCTTCGGGGTTATTCAGATTTTCCGTGAAGTGGAGATTGCTGGAGGGATCGACATCGGTTCAGTTTCTGGCGGTTTGTATGTCAAAATGATTGCGTCTGCTTCCGGACTAACGATCGGTATCTTGGCTTACATCGGTTATCACATCTTAAATATGATGGTAGAGCGCGTGATCCTTCGTATGGAAACGGATGCTATTGAATTTATCGATCTGTTGGACGAGCCGGGATCATAATTCTCGCTCAAAATGCTTAATCTCAGATGAATTTAAGAAATAAAAGAAATAAGCCTACGGCAGAGGTGCACACAGCAGCACTCAACGACATCATGTTCTTCTTGATGCTGTTCTTCTTGCTAGCTTCAGCCGTAGCCAATCCGCAAGTTGTAAAATTGTTGCTGCCTCGTTCTAGTGCAGGTGAGCAGTCGGTGGCCAAGAAAACCATGACGATCTCCATCACAAGCGATCTTGTCTACCATGTAGACAAACAAGCAGTACCTCTGGAAAGCTTGGAAGGATACATCCAAAACAACTTGACAACAGGTGAGGAGTTGACCATTATGCTCTATGCAGATAGCACCGTGCCGATTCAAAACGTGATCTCTGTAATGGATGTAGCGAATCGCCTGCGCGTAAAACTGGTATTGGCGACAGAACCGAAAAACAATTAATATTTTTCGGGTAGATTTTAAACAATTAGCAGCAGATCTGGTCTATAGACCTTAAAGAAATATCAAAATATGCAGTACCACCAACAACATTTGGAAGAGAACAATATGCCAAAGGCATTGGGCATATCCAGCTTGGTGATGGCCGGTCTATTGGCGATTGGTTTTTTTATTGTCTTTGGTCAGCAAATTCCAGAATACGGTATGGGTGGTATTATAGTAAACTATGGTACTTCTCCAGAAGGTATGGGCGATGATTACATGAGCGTAGATGAACCTTCAGTAGATGAAAATGCCAACGAGGTACGACCTGACAAAATCGACCCTAATACCACACCAATACCGACGCCAACACAACAAGTTGCTGAAAAAACGGTAGCGACGCAAGATGTGGACGACGCACCAGCTGTAACAAAAGCAGAAAAGCCAAAACAAAATAATGCCGAACAAAGCACGGTAGAGAAAAAGAACGCTACGCAGGCAGTCAATCAGAATGCGCTATTTAAGGGTAAGAAAAATAGTGGCCAAGGTGGTGGCGATGGTACAGGTTCTACACCGGGCAACCAGGGTTCAGAGCTGGGAGATCCATTAGCAAGCAATTATGGTGAAGGAGGTTCTGGCTTCGGTAATATGATGCTTTCCCTTTCTAATCGGCGTTGGGACGTTCCGCCAAGTATCCAAGATGATGGGCAATCGGTTGGAATCGTGGAAGTAGAGTTTACGGTAGATAAAAGTGGACGTATTGTACGTGCTCGCCAAGGATCAAAAACGACCATTGCAGATTACCGATTAGTGCAGAAATGTATTCAAGCAGTAGAAAATGCCAAATTAAATTCGTTGGCTAATGCACCGGACAGCCAAGTAGGCAAAGTGACCTTCCGGTTCAAGGTACGATAGATACTTTCATTCCATTTTTATGCATAACTATACACAGGCCATCGAGTATCTCTATGCTCGATTGCCTATGTTTACAAGAGATGGCGCTACAGCCATCAATAAAGGTTTAGATCGCACGATTCAACTTTGCGATTATCTAGGCAATCCCCAGCAGCATTTTAAATCTATCCACGTCGCCGGTACGAATGGAAAAGGATCATCCTCACACATGATCACCTCCATTCTGGAAACTGCGGGGCTGAAAACGGGCTTATACACCTCACCACATCTCGTGGATTTCAGAGAGAGGGTACGCGTGCACGGTCTTCCAGTCAGTCAGCAATATGTACTTCAATTCGTACAACAGCATCAAGCGATCATCGAAGAAATTCAACCATCCTTTTTCGAAGTGATGGTAGCTATGGCGTTCGATTATTTTGCGCAGCAAAACGTGGATATTGCTATTATTGAAGTTGGCTTGGGTGGAAGGTTGGATAGCACTAATATCATCACACCGATCGTATCTCTAATTACCAATATTGGACTAGATCATGTCGATATGTTGGGTGATACCATACAATTGATCGCTGCGGAAAAGGCTGGCATTATTAAAAAGAGTATACCAGTAGTGATATCAGAAAAGCACTTAGATACGCAAGATGTTTTTCGTAGTCAAGCGCTAGCCATGCAAGCGCCAATCACATTCGCGTCTGAACAGTGGGCCGTAGAGCCTTCAGCTGATGACATCGCTGGCTTTCAACAATTGGATGCGATTAATCTAGCAGACAGTTCGAATTTTATGCAGCTACAACTGGATTTGATGGGTTCTTATCAAGCGCATAACTTAAAAGGAGTGCTGTGTGTTGTGCAAGAATTGCAAAAACAGGGTTTTATTATTTCCGATGAGCACATTCGCTCAGGCTTGCAGCAAGTGCAGCAGCGAACAGGATTGACGGGTAGATGGCAGACCATCTCGACTGAACCCTACGTGATATGCGATACAGGGCACAATGAAGATGGCGTGCGCCAAGTCGTACAAAATCTGGAACGGACGCCTTATCAACAATTGCAAATCGTGATCGGGGCGATGAAAGATAAAGACCTCAGTCATATCTTGCCTTTGCTGCCTAAAGAAGCTTTTTATCACTTTTGCGCACCAGCTTTGCCGCGTGCGATGGATGCCAAGGTGTTACAAGAATTAGCAGCTGAATATGGCTTAAAGGGCATTCACCATGCAACAGTATTGCACGCGTACCAAGCGGCTTTAGACGCTTGGCAGCCCAATGATTTGATTTTTGTCGGCGGAAGTACCTTTGTGGTCGCTGAGGTGTTAACGGCTATTCAGCAAGTCAAATAAGCTTGCTGAATAGGAGGTGTTCGGAAATTAGACCTTTTTAAAACAACGAAACCTGTCCATCTTCATCCAGATTAATATCATCTGGATTGGTAATCTCCATCGTCGGGCCATCGTGTGGCTTTGGCTCACTGTTTTCTACAGGTGCCGACTTATCTTCTTCGGCTGTAATTGTTTCCGTTACTTCTGCCGATACCTTTGTTTGCGTCAGCGTAGATAAGTCTACTTCGGACGTTAGGAGCTTGATATTTTCTACTTTATGGAAAGACAATCGATTTCCTTGTGCTTTTAAACCTTTGATATCAATAATCTCCGGTAAAGGTTGCTCAAACTCTTCTGGGGTTTGGGATTTACCTTTTAGAATATTCAATCGGACGACTGGCTCCAAGGCATTGGTCAATAATATCAGTCGTGAACCCGCTTCTTCGTTGATGAATTTCACCCGTTTTCCGACAGGTATGTCGTCAAACTTGAAGCGCTTGACATAGTAAGTGCCTGTTTTGCCATCTTGCTGAATCGCTGTATACACATGATCTGGTGCGTATCGCTCCAATCGGATCATCTTCTCATCGAAATGATTGTTGAGATCGAAGGTCGATAATTCGTACGATCCATCCGGCATCACGACTAAAATCTTATCAGCACCATCAAATTCTCCTAAATACGTGCCGCGTTCATCAGCATTAAGTCGTTGTAGCGTGGCATCATACCAGATTTTTCGTCCGGCCAAGGTCGATACGCCGGCGTTCTTAAAGGTGATTTTTTTGAGGGGATATTTGCTGACAATATTTCCCTGCGATCCGCGACCTTTGATGGCCAACTCTGCGAAGTCCACATCAAAGCTGAGCTTTCTAAGCTGCGAATGTGGCTTGAGCTGAATGTTAACCGTCTCGGCTTCGCCATTGGGATTTGCCGTGAAATATAATATTTTAGAACCCTTTGTTCCTTTGCTGATATCGTAAGGTTTATCGCGTGTCACGCCGCTAACCGAAAAGCGTTTTACATAACTGGTACCGGTAGTACCGTCTTTATAAATCGCGTTGTAGGTAGTGCGATCGTCTCCTTTTTTGAAGACAGCGACGTGGATGATATCTTTGCCTACGAATATTTTGTCTTGAATCTTGTTGATAGAATACTTGCCATCGGCACGGAAGGTAATGATATCATCGATATCTGAACATTCCGATACAAACTCATCTTTTTTCATGTTGGTACCGATGAAACCCTCTTCGCGGTTCACATATAATTTTGCGTTGGCCAATGCCACCTGAGCTGCCTCTACCTTGTCAAACGTGCGAATTTCTGTCTTTCGTACGCGTCCTTTTCCATATTTCTCGCGTAAGTATTCAAACCAACGAATAGCATATTCCGTGAGCTGACGAAGATGGCGCTTAACCTCTTTGATTTCGTCTTCTAAGCTCTTCATCTGCTCATCCGCCTTCGACACGTCGAAGCGCGTAATGCTACTCATCGGTTTATCGATCAAGCGCTTGTAATCGTCGCTAGTAATCTCCCGATAAAACTGATCAAAGAATGGGGTAAATAGTTGATTTAAAACGACGACAACCGTTTTGAAATCGCCCGATTGCTCGTATTGGCTATTCTTGTACATCCCTTCGCCGATGAATATTTTGAGCAGCGTGCTAAAGAAGATTTTTTCTTGCAATTCGTGCAAGCGAATTTCTAATTCCTTTTTGAGTAGAGCTTTCGTCTGCTTCGCATTTTCGATCAGAATATCATTGACCGACATAAAATGTGGCCTACTTTCCTTAATGACACAGGTATTCGGAGAAATGGCATTCTCGCAAGAAGTAAAAGCGTATAAGGCATCGATGGTCATATCGGGCGAAATACCCGGTGCCAGATGCACAATAATCTCCACATTCTTTGCAGTATTATCTTCAATTTTCTTGATTTTAATCTTGCCTTTGTCGTTAGCGGCGACCACACTGTCGATCAAGCTGCCCGTTGTGGTTCCGAAAGGGATTTCGGTAATAGCGAGCGTTTTCTTATCACGCTCTTCAATCTTTGCGCGGACGCGAATCTTTCCGCCGCGTATCCCTTCATTATAAGCCGACACATCGGCCATTCCGCCTGTCGGAAAATCAGGATATATATCTGGCCTTTCGCCTTGCAGTGCCTGAATACAGCCATCGATCAATTCTACAAAATTGTGTGGCATAATCTTCGTTGCCAGACCGACGGCAATTCCTTCGGCACCTTGCGCCAGCAATAAGGGAAATTTTACCGGTAGCGTAATGGGTTCATTATTCCGACCATCGTAGCTCAATTGCCATTCGGTGGTGTCCGGATTAAAAACAACATCGTTGGCAAACTTCGACAAACGTGCTTCAATATAACGTGGCGCTGCCGCCGAATCGCCCGTAATGGGATCGCCCCAGTTTCCTTGACAGTCGATTAGTAGATCTTTTTGCCCGATTTGTACCATGGCATCACCGATAGACGCATCACCATGTGGGTGATATTTCATCGTGTTACCAATCACGTTGGCGGCTTTGTTGTACCGGCCATCGTCCATTTCGCGCAGCGAGTGTAAAATACGACGTTGTACCGGTTTGAAACCATCATTGATATGAGGTACCGCCCGATCCAGAATTACATACGAAGCGTAATCCAGAAACCAGTTTTCATAAAGACCAGAAAGAGGAATGGTATTACTCGCCAACTCCCCATTTTGGGCATCAGGAAGTTCGTCGTGGTTTTCCGCGTTCGTGTTGTTAATCTCGTCACTCATTTGCTTAAGGGTAAAATATAGTCAACGGGGTAAGTAGTATCAGCCTGCCAGCTTTCGTAAAAATACGAAATTCATTTTGTTTTTTGGAGGATGGATTGGTTGGGATCTAATCAAAATATGTGTAGTTTTAATGGATGATAAAACATGTAATTACATTTCTTACTACGATCTTATTTTTATACGCTTCCAACTTATCTGCCCAATCTGATGGGCTTGTGAAGCAAAATGTAGCCTATTACGGGCAATCCCAAGATGCGTATACCAATCAGCAATGTTTGCTGGATGTGTATATTCCCAAAGGGGAATCCGATTTTGCAACTATCGTGTGGTTTCACGGGGGAGGATTGACCGGCGGACAGAAAGAAATACCTGAATATCTGAAAGGAAAGGGGATAGCCGTGATCGGTGTTGGCTACCGATTCTCACCGCAGGTGAAAGTCGAAACGATCATCCAAGATGCGGCGCAATCCGTCAAATGGGCTTTTGAAGAAATTGAAAAACTAGGCGGATCGAAAGATAAAATCGTGCTATCCGGACATAGCGCTGGTGGATATTTGGCGATGATGCTAACGCTTAATAAAAGTTATTTACAACAGCATGCCATCGATGCGGATGATTTGCTAGGCGTGGTACCATTCAGTTGCCAAGCGATTACGCATTTTACAGCGAGACAGGAGCAGGGAATTGAGATCAATCAGCCAACTATCGATCAGTATGCACCACTTTTCTGGGTGCGCAATGACCTTCCTCCGGTTACGTTAATAACGGGAGATCGGGAATTAGAAATGGTTGGCCGCTACGAAGAGAATGCTTATTTAGCACGGATGTTGAAAATAGTGGGCAATGAAAATATTAAATTATTAGAACTCGATGGTTACGACCATGGCATGGTGTATCCGGCGTTGCCGATATTGGTTAAGCAAGTGAAGGATTGGCTTAAGAAGTCGTAAATAATTTGAAATAACGATTAAACAATAAAGGCGCCCTGCGGGCGCCTTTATTGTTTAATCGTTTGGCGTGAGCTCGCCGCGGATCGGCTGTTCCACGTAGTTGGCTACCTCGGCCTGATCGGTAAAATGTCCTTGCAAATACATCAGTTTGGTAATCGCCGTTTCAAAGGTCATATCATAACCATTCAGTACGCCGATGCCTTTCAGTTTGGCGCTCGTGCCGTATCTGCCCATTTCTACGGATCCTACCTTACATTGCGAAATATCAACGATATTGATGCCTGCCTTAATGGCTTCGCTCAACTCATCAATAAACCATTGATCGGTCATAGTATTACCTGCTCCAAATGTCTCCATGATGATTCCGCGAGCGCCACAGTGCAAAATCTGATGAACAGTTGTCCGATTGATCCCAGGGAAAAGCTTTAGCACCGCCACGCGATTATCTAGGCTGGTGTGCATGATGAAGTTCTGTCCGCTGTTGTCCAACAAGGCATCCTCATTGTATTGAATGTGAATTCCAGCTTCTGCAAGCACCGGATAATTGGGTGAACGAAAAGCTTCGAACTTGGCCGAATTGTACTTGAAAGAACGATTGCCACGAAATAGCTTATTATCAAATAAGATACATACTTCCTGTACGATCGAGCGTCCGTCGCGTTTCGCGGAAGCAATCTCCAAAGCCGTCATCAAGTTCTCGCGCGCGTCAGTTCGGATTTCGCCGATCGGCAATTGAGATCCTGATAAGATCACGGGCTTTTGCAAACCTTCTAGCATAAAGCTCAGGATAGAAGCCGAAAAAGACATCGTATCCGAGCCGTGCAAGATCACAAAACCATCATACAATTCGTAGTTCTTTTGGATAATCTCGGCCATCTCCACCCAGATATGTTCTTTCATATCCGACGAGTCAATAATCGGATCAAACGAATGTACGGTAATCTTGTAGTTTAGCCGACTCAAATCGGGTAGATTACTGGCGATTAGTTCAAAGTCAAAGGGTACGAAAGAACCTGTTTTAGGATCTTTAACCATCCCGATGGTGCCACCGGTATATATGATGAAAATATTGTTCATAAGCTATATTCCGAAAACGTCTATTGAATTCTGTGTGGTGATCTGTGCTAATTTTTCGATGGATATCTGATGGAGATCGGCTACCTTTTCCGCGACATAACGCAAGTAGCTACTTTCATTTTCCTTACCACGAAATGGACTAGGAGCGAGGTAGGGCGCATCGGTTTCCAACACAATATGTTCTAATGGTATTTGACTCACCACGGCGTCTAATCCTGCTTTTTTGAAAGTAACAACACCACCAATTCCCAGCTTAAACCCGAGATCAATGGCGCGTTGCGCTTGTGCTAATGTACCGGTAAAGCAATGAAAAATTCCAAATAATTGATCGTCGTTCAACTCTTCTAGAATGGCAAAGACTTCGTCGAATGCTTCCCGACAATGAATATCGATCGGTAAGCCTAACGCCTTGGCCCAGCCAATTTGCGTTTTAAAGGCATCTTGCTGAATCGCCAACGTCGTTTTATCCCAATATAGATCGATGCCAATCTCGCCAATGGCGTAAATTTTATGTGATTGAATCGCTTTCTCTATCGCGGCAAGATCCGACACATAATCTTCTTTGACACTGCAAGGATGTAATCCCAACATCGGAAAACAATGCTGTGGATACGCTTGAACGGTGTCCATCACGGGTGCGATCGATGCCACATCCACATTCGGGAGAAATAGCCGGCGCACATCTTGTTCGAAACAACGCTTGAGATGTTCTTCTAACTGTGGACTACCAGCATGGTAATAAATATGGGTGTGGGTATCTGTTAAGATAACGGTATGCTGACTCATGTCCAAAATTAGCATTTTATTGATAAGTAATGCTCATTACAAACAAAAAACGCGATTCTCTCAGAGAATCGCGTTTTTATTAAAAATTTTTCAATTTATCGGGTGATCGGTGCCTGCATAGCTGGCATCTCTGGAGCAACCACTTCTTCTTCTTTCGGCCCAGCGATGATGTCTAATACCTCTACTTCGAATACTAATGGAGCATATTGCGGAATAGCGCCCATAGAACCTTGTTGGCCATATCCTAAGCTAGAAGGAATGATGAAAGTTGCTTTGCTACCTTTTTTCAATAACTGCAAACCTTCTGTCCAACCTTGGATAACAGGATCTTTACCTACGCGAATACGGATAGGCTCGTACGTACGCATGGGTTGATGAATCTTGTTTTTCTTCGCTAACTCAGCATCGTTTGTGTCGAATATTTTGTTGTTAGCAGCCAAAGAACCCGTGTAGTTCAATACGACTGTATCACCAAGAGCAGCTAATTTACCAGCACCTTCTTCTTTCAATACATATTGAAGACCAGAAGCTGTTTTCTTAGGCTCTAATTTGTTTTTTTGGATGTAAGAACTGATTTTGCCTTCTTCTGAGGTTTTAATTTTTTCGATTTCGCCTTCGAAGTATTTGTTGACTTGCTCAAATAGAACCGAATCAGCTAAATCACCTTTTTTGAATACTTTCTCTACTTTGAACGTAAATTGAAGGTATTTGTCTGCAAATTCTGGTTTAGGTTGACCAGTGCGAGCAGCCATCGTGTCTAAGTTGATACGGAACACGGCGCTATCACCTTCACCGAGCATGCGCAAGATGCTGTTAGGATCTCCAGGGTATGAACCTTGCAAAGTAGAATCTGGCATGATCGGCTGTGCTTGTGGCAATCCCATATCATAGGTATTTGCCAACACAGAATCACGATCTGTTTCTACGATTAGGTTAAATGCCAAAACATCACCTGTGGTCGCTTTCTCACCGCTTCCTTCTTTAATAAATTTGTACTCTAACCCACCGTCGCCTTTTTTGAAGCTTTGGCATGAGGTCATCGCAAGAGCGGCCACTGCCGTTAAAAATAGAATTGACTTCTTCATTTGTATTTGGATGTATAATTTTTATGTTAAGTTGTTAATACTTCTGCGTACTGCGGAAGTATCGATTTAAATCTTTCCACGACGGTTAGTAAATCTTCTGTAGAACTTCCTCCTGACGCGTTCAAATGTCCGCCCCCATTAAAATGGGTTTTGCAGATCTCATTGCAGGGAATTTCTCCAATTGATCGCAAAGATAACTTAATTAATTCGGTTCTATCAACAAATAATCCTGCTAGGCGTACGCCTTTTATGGATAGTGCATAGTTTACCAAACCTTCGGTATCACCGGTCGTAATAGCAAACTGTTTAAGATCATTTTTGCTCAGCGCAAAAATGGCCGTATTGTACTCAGGGATTACTTCTAGGCAGTTTAATAGGCAATAGCCTAAGAACTTTAAGCGATTTTCTGTCGAGCTATTGTATACTTTTTGGTGAATCTCCCAGTTGCGTACGCCAATCTCGATTAGGTCCGCAATGATACGGTGCACTTGAGCGTTGGCTGCTTTGAATCGGAACGAGCCTGTATCGGTCATGATACCGGTATACAAACAGGTAGCCATATCCGCGTTCAGTTTATCCTTACCATTTAATTCTTCGCAAATAAATCGATACACCAATTGCGCCGTAGCCGCAGCTTGCGAATCCCAGTAGCTTAGATCCGCAAAATCTTCAGGATCTAGATGATGATCGATCATCCACTTCTGTCCGGCTGCACCCCGGATTACAGGCTCTAAAATATTGGTGCGCGATAGCGCACTGTAGTCAAGACAAAAGATAATCTCCGCTTCGTCAAAAAGACCATATACCAAATCGGGCTGATCTGGGAAAATGATGACTTCCTCGCGGCCAGGCATCCAATCCAAAAAGGTCGGAAAATCTGAAGATACAACCACCGAAACTTCATGTCCTGCCGCGCGCAACCACTGCGAAAGCCCTAAAGATGAGCCTAATGCATCGCCATCTGGTTTATGATGCGTGGTGATGATAATTTTCCTCGGCGAGTCTAATAAAGTGATATTCTTTTTTCCTTCTAACATATATAATTTATGAATGCAAACCTACCAAAAAAAATCTTCTGATAAAATTTTTTTCGTCATCCTAAAACAATGTAAAACAAATTCTTAGTGCTTGTAAGCATAGAGTTTGTGATCACGCTTCGTGGATAATAGGTAGTTGCTACTATTGTAATTGATCCGGCCATAGTAAAACAATGGAAGACTCTCTACCGGAAATCCATCCAGCACGCCGCCGTTTTCTGTAAAAACGTAAATCAAATTGTTGGATGGTATGCTAATGCCTAATTGCATAGTGGTTCGCGAAATCGGGAATAACAAAGGCGTAGGGTATATGTCTTTGGTAAATCCTTGACTATAGCGTAGTGCTGTGCTATCCGTGGATTGATAGACGCTCAGCTTATTCTCATCGAGCACGATCATGTCTGGCGCATCGGTAGCAGAGAGCGGTGCAAAGAATGACCGATGATTTTGGGAAAGTCCCGCTATGGATGTGCTGCTCACACCACCAGATTTGGAATAGCGATAATAGTTGCCCGATGCATCCGTGGTGATGAATACATCTTCGGCCGTGGAACTGGCCATGTGTCCTAATGGATTTCTGAATTTGCCGTCACTCGGCGCCCCAATTTCCTGTATAATCTGTCCTGAGTGATTAAAATAGTACACTTTACCCGAGGTACTACCGACTACAATTTCATCTTTAGCGAGATAGATGCCAGGTAGCAATCGTCCCGAAACGGCAGTCGATGTCCAGCTGCTTACCGAATTTCCTTCCAGATCATACGCGACCAATCGATCACTTAAAGGAACGAAAATGATATCGCGACCATCTATTGTCAATAGGACAGGCGAACCGGTTGGCTCTTCGGGCAAACCCAAAGAAAAACCGGGTAATCCGTCGCCATTGGGATCAAAACGATACAACCGATTCCTGTCGGTAACCAATAATATAGTGCGATCCGAAAGCTGAACCATATCGCCAATCACACGGCCAGAAAAGACGGTGGACCACATTTTTTTGCCCGTAGGGTGAATAGCATGAATGGTGTGATCTTGTCCTTGTGCCAGAATAAATTGGCTCGTATCGGAATGCTCGAATACGTACGGGCGTGTGATTAAGCGGTTGTTGAAATCATACGTCCACTCCGGAGAGGCTCCCAATGCGGTAGAACTTTTGTAAATACCGTAAATACTGCTGATAAAATTACCACCATTACCCATGAGCTGTACAGACCAAGAATAGAAATCTTGGTAACCAAATTTTTCTGTATTTCGGAAGTTCTGTGCAAATGGTCTTATCAAGTTGTTGTTCAACATTCTCCCGGCATTCTTGGTATGCAGAAAGAACGTAACATTGGCTTCATCACCTTGCATACGCTGGTAATTTTTGAAACCTAATGTTCCGACCAGTAGATCGCTGTTCTGCCACTGTCGGCGGTAGTTGCTTAATGTCGATGATTGATTGGCAAATACCATGACATCATTTACAATAGTAAAATAAGGTCGTTGGAAGGGTTGGAAAGCATCGCCATAATAAGCATAGAGCAAATGCTCATATTTAAAACGGTATACGCCATCACCTGCATTTTCAGCTAGTTCAGACAAGATGCCATCCAACGCGCTCGAGTCGCGTAAGGACAGGAAACCCAAATAGTCGCCATTGTTCAATTCTGCGATAGCAAATTCGTTTCCAACGGCAGCTTCAAATCCACTCGTGATCTTCGGCCGGCTGCTGCGGGTGCTTTCCAGCTGATCGAGGATGCGTTTTTGATTGGGTTTGTTCTTTAGGTATTTTTCCAGATCCTGACGATATTGCCGTAAATCGCTCACCGAATAGGCTAAGTACAAAGCGGTATTGGCCGGGAAATATTGATATAGGCGTTGCGTCGTCTTTTGTTGCGATGCAAAAAGTGCTAAATAGCTTTGTTCGGTCTTGAATAGTTCACTCTCACCCGTGAGCATGAGGGCATCTTGTTTGTAATTGATGTTCCACGTAGATTGCCCGGCTAATCCCATGAATTGCTGCATGAAATCCCCCGGCCGATTGCGTTGAATTTTTTTAGATAAGCTGTCGATTTGCTGGTGAGAAAAGTAGAAACTTAGGGGCACATTTCTATTGGTATGCTCCAAGAAGAACGTAATCTGCTCCCGACTCAGCTTTGGATGCCGTTTATCCAATACTTTCTCTAAAATTGGCAAGGAAGGGGATACAAAGAAAATATCCGCATGATAAGCAACATACCAAGTAATCTCGCTGCTATCGGCACGCAAAGCGAAAAGCTGTTGACCCAGAGTATCCAACGTTGTGAATTGATACTTATCAGAAAGTTGTGCTAAAATATTGTTGACCGAGCTCTTTTTTAATGGTTCTATCGTGGGGATGGTGAGCAGCATTTCGATGGATTTTTCTACCGAATGGAAAGAAACATAGACATCTGTGCCGGAGAGATGGGATGTCAAAGCCGGACTGCGCATAAGCTGCTGCTTTAGATCATCCATATTGTCCTTTTGCTCAAATCCCAATAAAGCGTCGAAGACTTCGTAATCTTTAAAAATATTATCGGTGGTTTCTTCATTTTTGAAAGCTGCAATGAGCAAAGTTTCCTCTGGGAGGAAAGTAAGTGGTTTTGTTAAATCCTTTTGCGCGCTGCCCAGTCCCGTAAAATAAAATATGGAGGCAGCCACTACGGCTATAAACAATACAACAGAAACTATAATCGTACCCTTCATCTATTACAAACCTAAAAAAAAACTACCAGCAAATTTCCATTAGAATGTTTAAAAAGTGATAAAAATCACTCGGAGTCTGCATCAAATTGTATACATTTAGCAACAAGAAATCGGCCGCAGAGCACGATATACTATTATGAACAAACAAATTATTCTTACTGCAGCATTTTTTGGGATGATTGCCGTGATATTGGGTGCATTCGGAGCGCATGGTTTAGAAGGCAAAGTGAGTGATTCTCAGTTAGAAACTTGGGAAACCGCTAATCGTTATCATTTTTACCATACCTTGGCGCTGTTATTTTTATCGACTTTTTCGCGTGCGAAAAGTCAATCTATTCGTTTGTCATTCATCGCTTTTACCGTCGGTATTCTTTTGTTTTCCGGCTCATTGTACGTTTTGAGTACGCGAGAATTGCTTGGGATTACGCAGATTAGCATCTTGGGGCCAATTACGCCTATCGGCGGATTATTTTTTATCGTCGGCTGGATCGGTTTATTCTCCGCAGCATTGCGGCACCGCGCATAAAACACCCCTATTCTATAATACAGAGATACCCTCGCTTAGTAGCTGCTAATCGAGGGTATTTTTTTACATTTGTATATGTCATCACCCCAGCTTTTTGAATCCGCCGCCGCGCGTCAGACGCTATTTGTCGAGGTTGTATTGCCTTTGCCGATTGCCAAGTCGTATACTTATCGCGTGCCGGAAGCGCTCAATGAAAAAGTAAAATTGGGTGTGCGCGTCATCGTGCAGTTTGGAAAAAACCGAATCTACGCGGCCATTGTGGAACGCGTAACGGAAGAAGCGCCGCTTCGATACGAAGCAAAATATATTCTGGATGTGGTAGATGAGCAAGGAATCGTTAGCGCGCTGCAGCTTGATTTCTGGCATTGGATCGCCGATTATTACATGTGCCACCTCGGCGATGTGATGCAAGCGGCTCTGCCAGCGGCTTTGAAAATGGCTTCCGAAACCAAGATTCGCTCCGCGGATCAAGAAGATTTGGATCGTAGCGGATTGAATGATAAAGCCTTCCTCGTGATGGATGCACTGGATGTGGCTGGTGAACTCCGAATTAGCGACGTCATCAAAATATTGGGTCAGAAAACGGTGTTTCCACTGCTAAAAAGTCTATTTGATAAAGGTTTTATCCTGATATCCGAAGAGATAAAGCAGCGTTACAAACCAAAAGTAAAAACTTTCCTCACTTTCTCTTCGCAATATTCTGACGGAGAAGGTAAGCGCATGTTGCTAGATGCCTTGAATCGTGCGCCGACGCAGCAGGATGCAGTGCTTGCTTTCATGCAGTTACAAAAGCAAGGTGGTGAAATCACCCGTCAAAATATTATGGAAGCATCGGGCTGCGGTTCGTCGGCCGTCACCGCACTGATTGATAAGGGTGTATTTGATGTGAAAGAAAAGGTGGTAAGCCGTTTTCAAGGCGCTGATATTGTCTTGCAAAAGGACTTTACGTTTAGTACGGCTCAACAGCAGGCGTATGAACAGATCAATGAATTTTTTGAAGAGAAGGATGTTGTGCTATTGCATGGCGTTACTGCTTCGGGCAAAACACAATTGTATGTTCGCTTGATAGAGAAACTCATCGAACAAGGGCGGCAAGTGTTGTTTTTATTGCCTGAAATCGCCTTAACGGCGCAGATCACCGAACGACTAAAATTATATTTTGGGGATCAGCTGGGGGTGTATCACTCTAAATTTAACGATAACGAACGCGCAGAGGTGTGGTACAAAGTGTTGAACGGGGAGCTCAAAATTATTGTGGGTGCACGTTCCGCGGTATTGCTTCCGTTTCAAAATCTGGGCTTAATAGTGGTTGATGAAGAGCACGAAAGTTCTTACAAGCAATTCGAACCAGCACCGCGATATCATGCGCGCGATGCAGCCATTTATCTAGCTAGTACGTATGGCGCAAAGGTTTTATTAGGCTCTGCCACGCCATCAGTCGAAAGTTTTTATAATGCCAAAGCGGGCAAGTATGGTCTCGTAACACTTTCCGAACGTTTTGGTGAAGTCCAGTTGCCGGCCATCGAGATTCTCCATGTAACCGAAGAAGGGCGGAAAGATCAGATGGTGAATTATTTCAGCAAAACGTTGTTGAAAGGCATTGAAGATGCAGTAGCGCAAAAGGAACAAGTGATTCTCTTTCAAAATCGCCGTGGCCACACGCCTTTTTTACAATGTAAAACCTGTGGCTATGTCGCCAAATGTGTGCAATGCGATGTGAGCTTGACCTATCATAAATCGAGTAACTTATTGCATTGCCATTATTGTGGTTTCTCGGAAGATACGATGCAGGTTTGTCCGGCTTGTGGATCTACGCATTTGGAGAATAAAGGCTACGGCACAGAACGAATAGAAGAGGAACTGGAATTGCTCATGCCCGACTTGCGAATTGGTCGCTTGGACTTAGATTCTACACGCGGTAAACATGGATTTGATAAAGTGATTACGGCGTTTGACGATCATGAATTTGATGTGCTGATCGGTACGCAAATGGTCGCCAAAGGCTTAGACTTCGGGCGCGTCAATCTGATCGGCATCATCAATGCGGATGCGATGATCAATTTTCCGGATTTCCGGTCGTACGAGCGCGCATATTCCTTATTTTCACAAGTGGCAGGGCGATCCGGACGTCGGCAAACGCAAGGTCGTGTGATTATCCAAACTTATTCTCCCAATCATCGCGTGCTCGAACAAGTAGTGCAGCACGATTATTTAGGAATGTTTACCAACGAAATCACGGAGCGTAAAAGTTATCATTATCCACCTTTTTACCGCTTGATCCGTTTGGATGTGAAGCATACCGATCAGGATAAGTGTTTGGATTCGGCCAATAAATTAGCCAACCTGCTACGTACTACTTTGGAGCAGCGGGTTCTTGGTCCAGAGCAACCTTTAGTAGCGCGGATCCGCAACTATTATATTCAGACCATTACCTTAAAGGTGGAACGTACGGGCATCAGCATTGTCAAAGTCAAGGAATTGATTCGCCAAGCCTTGCTGCATTTCGAGCTAGACAAGAAAAATTCGGGTGTGCGGGTTGTAGTTGATGTAGATCCTTATTAAAGGCTATTTTCGCTTGATTAAGGGCAAGTCTTTTTTTACTTGCCAAGTGAGGAAGGCACAATTTCACCTGGAGAGATTAATCAGTATAGAGGACTTTTCTAACAAGCATTACTCTTTGTTAAATACGCTTTGCTTTTCAATAGGGATAAATATCCGATGTGAATCAAAGCTAAGTGATGCAGGTGGATAAAAGGGCACGCCCATATAAATCGTTTGAAGCCCTTTTCCTTCGCGAATGTTGTCGCCAGATTTTAAAAGCGCAAAAGCGACCTTTTTCGAATTTTTATGGCCGTAAGGCGTATACACCAGCATGCCAGATAAGGTGTCTCCAACGGTTTCGCCCTTAAAATCTCCTTTAACTTGGTAGCTGTCGCCTTTGGCAAATACATAATCGCCAAAAAACCTACCTTCACTAATCTGCAATCGTATAAAAGTCGTATCACGATTTTCAATAGCTTGGTAATAGCTATATTGATCTTCTACAGCCGCTTCTCCACAAGCGCCGCAAAGAAGTACGATTAAAATAGATAGGCCTGACTTGATGTGCATACCTCAAATATCTCTTTTTTATTTGGGATTTGAAGTGCAAGCAGCATCGTTAAAATATGTCAGACTCATTCATAGTGTAGGTCGTGCTTTTTCAAGTAAAGTAGGTCTTTCTGTAAATCTATTCGATCATTCTTTAGGTAAGGTGTAGGCATTAGTTAAGGGATTGTAAACTACAAATGCAAGAGAAATAGCTCTTTTGTTTACTTCATCATGTGGACTTTTGACCTGGCAAAAGAAGTGAATGGGTCGGAACGAATAAATATATCCCTTTTTAGAGAAAAAATATTTGAAAACTTGTAAATGTCATTATATTTGAACTGTTTTTTCAATCTGCCGTGAAAAAGAAATGTAATAAGCCAAGTGCCTGAGTAAGGATTTAGAAATAACATTAATCAGCTGTATATTAGAAATTTAAATTTTCTACCGCAGAGGTTGTATACGAGGATTTTAATTGAATAATAACTATTCAGTCTATATATCATCATCTATTTATGTTTATTCCTAACTTATGAAAACATCTCATTTTTTCTAACCAAAATGAGATGTTTTCATCCATCATCTCCCTTGAAAATGCAGAAAATTTAGTCACTAAAATAGACTACTTTTCGAGCAATTATCCGGAAAATCAAGCGTTGGTTTTTCGAGACCGTCAAATCAGTTTTCGTCAACTCAAGGAACGTGCCGATAAGCTGGCAGCCAAATTGGTTGAGCTTGGTATTGCTGACGGAAAAACAGTAGGTGTAGCAATGTGCCAGTCGCCCGAAAGGATTATCGCGATGCTCGCTGTACTGAAAGCAGGAGGTAGTTATTTGATACTAGAAAGCAATCTGCCGAAAGCAAGAGTAGAAACGATGCTTAAAGATTCCGCAACAAATCTTGTTTTGGTGGATGATGCAAAAAGCTTTAGCGAACGCGATCTGCAAGTAGACGTTCTGGAGTGGAAAGCAGAAAGCTATACCATGTATACCTCAACTTTGAGTGTGCCGATCGAAATAAAAAAGCAACAACCTGCCTACATTATTTATACCTCGGGTAGTACTGGCGTACCCAAAGGTGTTGTTATTCACCATGAAGCACTTTCACAGTTCATCGAGGTATTTGCAAAGGAAATGCAGTTTTCTTCGCAAGACCGGTTCTTACAATTTGGATCTCCAAGCTTTGATGTCTCGATTATTGATATATGGATTCCACTAAGCATCGGCGCTACCATTTTTCTGTATCCAGACAATAAGATAATCGGCGAACCTTTGCTGAATTTTATTGTTGAGCATGATATTAACATCATCCCTTCTCTAACTCCGACGGTGATGGCCACACTACCAAGCGATCACTACATCGGAAAATTGGAGAAAATTCTGCTGATTGGTGAAGTGCCTACCGAACGATTGATAAGCGATTGGAAAGATCGTGTACAATTGTACAACGGTTACGGACCAACGGAAACGACAGTGGTAGTTTGCGTTTACGCATACACCAAAAATAGTAAGCCGTCAACCATTGGGAAAGCAGTTTTTGGAACAGATATCTATATTTTGGATCAGAAAATGGAAGCCGTAGAACAAGGGAATGAAGGCGAAATATTTATTGGTGGTAAGCAACTCTCAAAAGGATACTTGAATAAGCCTGACGAGACGGCTAAAGTTTTTGTGGAAGCACCTAATTGGTTGAAGAAGATCAAAGGAGCAGGTTATACACTTTACAAAAGCGGGGATAGGGCACTAGTAGATCCCAAAGGCGACACTGTGTTTATCGGTAGGAGTGATGATCAAGTAAAACTGCGCGGCTACCGCATCGAACTGAGGGAAATAGAACATCACATCAGACAGTTGGGCAACTTTTCGAATGTTTCTGTTACGGTTTATCGTCCAAAAGATAAGATGCCAATCTTGGCGGCATTCGTAGAAACGAAGTCCGAAGACGATGATACTGTGATGGAGATCAAAAATAGATTGAAAGGTATAGTACCCGTGTATATGTTGCCAGATAAATTATTCCCGTACAGCGACTTCCCATAACCATTACAGGAAAGGTCGATAAGAAAGAATTGGAAGCCAGATTGGAACTTATTTTCGGTAATCGATCTGTCTTGGAAAAATCTAACGATTTGGAAGGCGAAATATCCCTAATTTGGAGAGACCTTCTCGGGTTAGGTCACGTGGATAACAATAGTAATTTCTTCGATCTAGGCGGTCATTCTCTGATGGTTGCCCAATTGCATAGCCGATTACCAAAAGATATAAAAAACCTTATATCACTACCTGAAATCTATAATTACCCGACTATTCAGAGTTTCATTGAAGAAATCAAAAAGAGAACTGAACAAAACCGGATAAATATAAATCATCGCGCCCTTACCGTACAAAATCAACTTATTGCTGATGCCACGTTGCCTGATGGATTTAGTGTAACGGGAAAACCAGATATACAGGCTTATCGTAATCCAGAAAATATTTTTCTGACTGGAGTTACTGGTTTTGTGGGTTCACAATTGTTGGTCGAAATCATCCTAAAAAATCCAAACAGTAAAATACACTGCCTAGTACGAGCCGAAACGATAGCATTAGGACTAGAACGAATCAAAAGTACTTTCTTTAAATTTAGTATCCCTTGGGAAAGCAGTTATGAAAAACATATAGACGTAGTACTAGGCGATATTGAGGCGGAATATTTGGGGATGCCGATTCCAGAATATCTACGATTGTGCGAATTGGTAGACGTAGTGTATCATATGGCTAGCAATGTGAGCTATATACAACCTTATGAAATTATTAAGAAACCCAATGTGTATGGTACTCAAAACATTTTACTTTTTAGCACGGCGAAAAAAACAAAGCTACTAATTGTATCCTCATCTACTGGAGTATACAGCTGGGGAAGAGCTTTCACTGGTAAAACATGGATGACCGAAGATGATCCTATTGATCAGAATTTGCCAGCAGTAAGCAGGGATATGGGATATATTCGAAGCAAATGGGTAATGGATAAAATCGTTGGCTTAGCTCGCGATCAAGGGTTGCCGGTCATGAACTTTCGTTTAGGTTTTGTAGTATGCCACAGTAAGACTGGAGCCACGCCTCTAAATCAATGGTGGAGTTCGCTTATGAGAACCTGTATAGAGCTTAAAACCTTTCCTCTGGTCATGGCTCTGAAAGATGAAGTAGTCACGGTAGATTATGTTTGTGAAGCCATTGCTCACATCGGCAAAAATATGGACGCAATAGGTTTGAATTTCAATCTAGCGCCAAAGCCCGAACACGATCTTTCCTTAACAGATTTTTGTGTGAAAATCTCCGAATATTGCGATATTGAAATGAAAGGTATGGATTTTCAGGATTGGTTTAAGTCATGGGATGGCGACGAAGAAATCCCTGTTCATTCTCTTCTATACCTATTTAATGAGGAAGTGTATGAAGGAAAAGTGCTTGTCGAAGCATACGAGAACACTTACTATGTAAAAAGCACTAATACCTTACAGTTCCTCCAAAGTTCTGGGATTACACAACCTATATTTAATAAAGATGTCATCCGTTCCTATGTCAAATTTATGAAAATGACCTAATAGAAGCTTTTTCGATTTCCGCACTTATCTGTCGAAAGATAAGTGTGGAAATACTTGTTTTTTTAGCTTTTTAAAATCACTAAGGCAGGGTTTAATTTGATATTTAATGGTTTGTAATCAATGATATGGATGGATGTAAATAGAGAGAAAAATGAAAAATCATGTTGACATCTATTATTGTGTGCTAGAAGAAAGACTTTCACAACCATTATATGAATCATTTCTAATAAGACTTCCTGAAAAAATCAGGACTCGGATTCAGAAGTTCGTTCGCTGGCAAGACGCGCAAGCTAGCTTAATAGGTTATCTGCTTATTGATCAATTTGTATTGAATGAGAAAGAATCACTAGACAGCCTCCAAACAAATATACACGGTAAGCCATATCTTATAGATGGATCTTTTTTCAATGTAACACACTCGAACCAATTCATTGCCCTTGCAAAGGCAAAATTCGAAATTGGTATAGATGCTGAAATGATTCGAGAATATGACTATTTATCATTTATCGCTGAATTTGCATCAGAAAATGAAAAGAAACGGATTATTAACTCAATAAATCCGCTGATGGAATTCTATACTTATTGGACTCAAAAAGAAGCCTGTATAAAACAGTTAGGGAAAGGGTTGTCTATCCCATTAAAGAGTTTTGAAGTCTCAAGCAATGGTGTTGCATGTTTCGAACAAAGTAAGTTACAAGTTTTAAATGTGAAGACACCTGTAAAAAAATATGTGTTAAATATTGCAATCCCCCACGATATATTTAGTCACTCAATGAACTTCGTACTTAATACTAGTTTTGTTAGTGTCTGGGATTTTGAGCGTTATTAATAAATTACAGTCTTTTTTGACTTTCAAATAGTCTAATTTTTAAGCTGGAAGTCAAAACAATTATTCATTTTAGAAAATACTTCATTTTCTTTCTCATGGCATCACTTGTTTTATGTCGCCGAAGTAAGAATCTGATACAGCAACGTCGCAATCGCCGAGCCTATTAGTGGTGCTAAAACCGGAACCCAAGCATAGCTTACATCAAATCCAGCTTTGGGTTTGATGGGCAAAATGCTGTAGATGATGCGAGGGCCAAGATCGCGCACGGGATTGATGGCGTAACCTGTAGTGCCACCCAGCGCTAAACCGATTCCCCATACTAAAAATGCTACCGGTAAGGCACCGATAGATCCTAAGCCGATGACGCCAGCGGTCTCCTCGAGTTGCATAGAAGGTTCTTGGAAAAATAAAATGGTAGAAATGAGTACAAACGTCGCCACTAACTCTGTGATAAAGTTGGAGCTATGATCGCGTATAGCTGGCGCGGTACAAAACACCGCTTGTGTGGTCACTCCATCTTGCGTACGATCAAAATGTGGCCGATAACAAAGCCATACAACAACAGAAGCCAACATGGCTCCCGCAAACTGTCCGCCAACATACGATAAAGCGGTACTTGAATCCATTTCATCAATCATCCAAACGGACAAGGTAACTGCTGGATTGAGGTGTGCGCCGCTATAAGGCCCAGCCACGGAAACACCGACGAATACAGCCAATGCCCATGCGGTGGTAATGACAATCCAGCCACCTTGGTGGCCTTTCGTGTCTTTCAACACAACATTAGCTACCACGCCACAACCCAAAAGGACCATTAAAAATGTTCCAAATAACTCCGCTACTATCGGACTCATGATTTTTTGTTTTTAAGCGTTGCCCATACTTTCGTTGCTTCTACAGCAGCATGCCACTCTTTCAAGACGGCTGTGCTATCAATGTCTTTTTCAGGTTGGATTTTTTTATCGACTGACCATATCTTCTGTACTTCTGCGATGTCTTTCCAGAATCCAGTAGCCAGTCCGGCAAGATAAGCTGCGCCCATGGCTGTCGTTTCGGTGTTTTCTGGTCGTACTACGGTAGCACCTAATAATGTTGCCTGAAATTTTAATAACACGCCGTTTGATGTGGCTCCGCCATCCACACGAAGCTCTTCGATCGCATGGCCAGCATCTTGTTGCATAGCTTCCAGCACATCATACGTTTGAAAAGCGATCGATTCCAAGCAGGCGCGTGCCAAGTGCGCATCTGTCGTGCCACGCGTAATGCCATACACACTGCCGCGCGCTCGTGCATCCCAATGCGGTGCGCCTAAACCTGCAAATGCTGGTACGACATAAACACCACCGGTATCTTCTACTTTTTTTGCTAAAGCTGTGACGTCCTTTGATTTTTTGATCAAGCCCAATCCGTCCCGAAGCCACTGTACCACAGCACCAGCGATAAATACACTGCCTTCTAGTGCATAAGTTACCTCATCGCCAATTTTCCAAGCAATCGTAGTGACTAACTTATGTTCAGATTTAATCGCTTCGTTGCCTGTATTCATGAGCATAAAACATCCCGTTCCGTAGGTGTTTTTGACCATGCCTTTTTCGATACAGAGTTGGCCAAAGAGTGCAGATTGTTGATCGCCGGCGATACCAGCAATGGGAATAGCTGTCTTCAATACGTCGACAGAAGTCTCACCATATACTTCGGAAGATGATTTTACTTCCGGTAGTATGGCTTCAGGAATACCGAATAGCCCCAGCAACTCACTGTCCCACTCGCAGCTATGGATATTAAAGAGCATCGTTCGAGATGCGTTGGTAATATCTGTGAGATGTAGTTCACCATTCGTCAGATTCCAGATCAACCAAGAATCTACCGTGCCAAATGCCAATTCCCCGGCTTTGGCGCGCTCAAGCGCACCATCCACTTCGTCCAATATCCATTTTATTTTCGTTGCAGAAAAGTAGGAATCAATTAATAAGCCTGTCTTATCGCGGACCATTTCTTCTAGTCCTTTCTCCTTCAGTTCATCACAGTAATCTGCGGTACGACGATCTTGCCATACAATGGCCGGATAGATGGGTTTGCCCGTTTTCCGATCCCATACAATGGTAGTTTCACGTTGATTGGTGATACCGATGGCATGGATATCTGCCGAACGAATTTTGCTCTTTGCAATCACAGAGGTTATAACCGCCAATTGTGAAGACCAAATTTCCATTGGATCATGCTCTACCCAACCAGATTGGGGGAAATGTTGTTCGAACTCCTGTTGTGCGATATCTATAATTTTTCCGTCGTGATCAACTAAAATAGCACGCGAACTGGTGGTACCCTGATCGATTGAAAGGATATAAGGTTTCATAAAAAAGTGCTTAATTATAAGGAAACGTCTAATAAATCGGGCTGAGTATAAACGCCGCTTGTTAAATAACCTTTTGCTAATGCCGTAAAAACACGTACTTGCTCCGTCTCCCAATCAGTACCGCGTTTCAGTTCTTCAGCGAGAATGCGCGCTACCGAGGGAGCTGCGGTAATAGCCAATTGGGCATCCAAAAAGAGCAAACGTAAGCGTCGTGCAAGTACATCTTCGACGGTACGTGCCATTTCTGTACGAACTGCCCATACAACTTGAGCAACAGAATGCGGAAATTCGGGTATGATTAACTTGGCATAATCAGGATTCTCTTGCTCTAGAGCGACGATATGAGCAGCGTCGCTTCCGTAGATCGAAAGACGTGATTGCTCTGAAGTGGACAAATGCTCCGAGCCATGGATCGATAAGGAAACTGTTTTGCAGTCTGCCCACGCGAGATTCAAAGCTTGAATACTTTTATCGACCGTGTCTTCGGCCATTTTGCGGTAGGTGGTCCATTTCCCCCCGGTAATCGTGATCAACTTGGATTCGTGAATGATCAGTTTGTGGTCTCGCGATATTTCTTTAGTTTTTTGACTGGTGCCGGAATTCGCTGCTAAAGGTCGTAAGCCCGAAAATGTACTGCGCACATCTGCTCTGGTAGGTGCATTTTCCAGGTAAGCTGCCGCCGTGGATAAAATAAAATCGATCTCTTCTTCGAGGGGAATCGGTTCTTCGCTTTTGTCATCAATAGCCGTATCGGTAGTGCCTAATACCAGATAATCGTGCCAAGGCACACCAAACAGTACGCGGCCGTCGCTGGTTTTTGGAATCATCAACGCGTCTTGCGCTTCTGGTAAGAAAGATCGATCGACCACCACATGCGTACCTTGACTTGGGCGCACCATTTGTGGATGTTTTGGGCTGGCCATCGACAAAATATCGTCTACAAAGATGCCCGTCGCATTGATGATGGCTTTACCACTCACTTGATAGGCACGATCTGTTTCCAGATCGACAAATGCAACACCATCTACCTGTCCATTGGCATTTTTGAGTATGGCGGTTACCGAAGCATGGTTGAGCACACAGGCTTGCTGTTCTATCGCCGTTTGTGCTAGGTTTACGGCAAACCTAGCGTCGTCAAACTGGCCATCATAGTAGCGCACGCCACCTAGTAGTTCTTGAGTTTTTAAATTACCTAAATGTTTGGCCACCTCCTTTTTAGATAGGAAAACAGAGCGGCCAATGCTATACTTCCCTGCTAGCCAATCGTATAATTTCAACCCTATTAGGTACTTCCACTTCTCGAAAAAGCTATAACAAGGGATGATAAAAGATTGTGTGCGAGAAACGTGCGGTGCATTTTTGAAAATGCGCCAGCGCTCTCTCAGTGCGCCGTATACTAATTTGATATCCCCTTGTGCCAGATAACGTACACCACCATGCACCAATTTGGTGCTTCGGCTGGACGTACCTTTGGCAAAGTCTGTTTTTTCTAAAAGAAGGGTTTTAAATCCTCGACTTGCCGCATCGACAGCAACACCTAATCCGGTTGCGCCTCCGCCTATTACAATAAAATCCCACTCGGTTGTTTCGGTTAATCGGTTAGTCTGCGTTTCTCTTGAAAACTTCGAACTGTCTGTCATTTGCTCGTATCATTTGTGGATATTTTAAATATAAAGAAAATAAACCGTAAACTAAGAAAATTCAGGCGATATTTGTTGCGTAAAACTATTTTCTGATTAATGTGGTCTTAAAAGGTTTTTTGACAGCTGCATGTGCAGCTATCTTAGCAATATGGGCTTGCTCTTCCGTAATACTCGCTGGTTTGAAAGAATTCTTACGTACATCCAAGCGAAATAACTTCTCATACCAAGTGCAAGCTGCGGTAAAGCGGCCGTAATTTAATTCCAAATGATAGCCATCGCGCGTGTACTGATCGCCGATGCTGCTGCTCCGTGCATTCTGGATCGCTGTGCCACAGGGTACGACAAAGGCAAATCCTTTCTGCTTGCCAATTTGCTTCGTGGCTGCCGCAATAGCAGCGTACATCTGTGGTTGGCTTTTCTGATAATTGGCAAATCCGTCATGCTTACTGTCTGCCTGATACGCCCATGTCTGATGGTACACCAACTGCGTTTGCGGCGCAACTTTTCCCTTTACATAGTCCATCAAAGTCGGTAAACTTTGCATAATCACGCTGTATTGGCCAGATAGTGGACTAGCTTGTTGGAGGCTTACGTAATCCCAATCTTCGTCGGCCAGCGCTTTGGAGATCGATGTATTTTCCTGGGTGATTTTGTTGCCATCCAATTGTACTTTCCGATAACTATAGATCGCTTTTTCCTCTTGCGCATTGCGTACATGCAGATCAAGAGGTGCTCCACCGATATAAAGGTTGCCAATAATAATCTCGCGGTCAGCCGCTACGGCCAGTTCGTGCAAGTAATTTTCTAAAGCATCTTCAGAAAAGCTATTGCCAATGGCCAATACTTTGACTAGGTGATTGCTCGCCTTGTCGCGTACCTGTGCAATGCCAACTTGTAAAGAGAGTAGGAGGAGTAGAGTATAAATCGTGTATCTTTTCATCATTTTTGAATTTTATATTTTTTCTTCAAAGGCCTGCATGACCTGTAATGCTTGGCGCACCGCCTTTTCGCGTGCTGGTAGAAATTCTTCTACTTTGCTAGGATCTTTGGGTTCGAGGTTCGCCGCAAAGTAGTACATCGCATCTCCGCGACGTAAGTAACCGACAAACCAGCCGTTGTCGCCATGGTCGGTGCTCCAACCCGTCTTTCCGCTCCAAGAATAGCTTGGGGTTGATTCGATTTCCAATATGTTAAGCATCGTGTTGTACGTGCGATCGGATAGTTGAAATTTGCGATCGTAGAAATCACGCAAAAATTGCACTTGCTGAAAAGCAGATATCTTCGATGCGCCAACCAGCCAAAAGTTTTGCAAGGTTTCCTTTCTTACATCCATACCAGCATAAGAAAACCGACTGAGGTATTGTTGCATACGCGGCAAACCGATCTTGCCAGCAACCTCTTGATAACACGGTACACAGGATAAGCGGAAAGCATCTTTCAATGCTAGATCCTTTTCCCAAGCCTTCATATTCCGTTTTTTTCCATCCCAATATAATATGGTGTTTGCATCAGTTACGATGCCTGTTTCTAATGCGATGAGTGTATTCGGTATCTTAAAAGTGGAAGCGGGCAAGAATCCTTGTGCCGCACGCTGAAAATCGTTGGAATAGAAGCTATCCTGCTTTGCGTCAAAAACAAGAATGGTTCCCCGCAAATTGTATTCGCTAAGAATAGCCTGAAACTGGGGGGCATAGCGATCCGATTGCGACTTCTGCGCTTGCGCAAAGGCGCTGTTAGTGCTGAGTAAAATTAAAAAGGCAAGCAAACGGAGGTCGTGCATTACTAATAAGATTGTTCGGTAAATCTATTGAAATTTTCAGGCATTTTCGGTGTTCTTAACAGGTGAAATGTAAAATAACTCGTGGCCAATGATTTGTAACTAAAGTGCTAAAATGTGGCTTAACAATGTTATTTTTGAGGCAAATGGCCTACAAATTCATCGACAATTATAGAGAAAAGGGTGCACGCAAACAACTCGTCAAGCTGTTGGAAAAGCGCGGTATTCAAGATCAACGCGTACTGGCGGCCATTGGTAAAGTGCCGCGGCATTACTTTTTCGATGAAACGTTTTGGAATCAAGCCTACCGCGATATCGCCTTCCCGATTGGTGATGGACAAACGATCTCGCAGCCTTATACAGTGGCATATCAGTCGGAATTGCTGCATGTGCGCCCCGGCGATAAAATACTAGAAATCGGCACCGGATCTGGATACCAAACTTGTGTGTTGCTTGAGTTAGGGGCTGAGGTGTTTACCATCGAGCGACAGGAAAATTTGTACAATCGAACCAAAATGGTTTTGCCTTATATGGGATATCATCCTCATTTCCATTACGGCGACGGCTCTAAAGGCATTGCACCGAGCGCACCTTATGACAAGATCATCGTAACCGCAGGAGCGCCTTTGGTTCCCGAGATCATGCTCAAACAACTCAAGTTTGGCGGGCTGTTAGTCATTCCCGTAGGGGATGAAAAAGAACAAAAAATGGTGACCATACTTCGCGTCGGCGAAAATGACTTTGAACGCATAGAATTGGATACATTTCGTTTTGTACCTTTGGTAGGCGATCAGGCTTGGTAACCTAACGGGATATCGGGTTTGTTGATCGTTTATTATTCATGATTCAAATCTGATAAACTTCGTGTCATTAAACTTCTATCAACAGAATATTTCTCAAACCAAAGCGGAGATTGCTCGGCTAGATAAGCAGGTAAATACGTTTAGTCTATTGCGCCTTGCGGTCATTATCGGTGGTGGAGCAGCACTTTTTATGCTATTTCAAGCTAATAGCGTGACACATGTGCTACTCTGCACCATTTTGGTTACCATCCTTTTCTTGTACTTGGTGTTTCGGCAGGCCAGATTGGAAAGGCTTCGCGACGAAAAGAACGCATTTTTGCAGGTCAACGAAAACGAGCAGCAGATGATCGAAGGTGGCACAAATCTGTATTCCAATGGTTCAGATTATCAAGATGGCAAACATCCTTATTCTTCGGATCTGGATATATTCGGTCCACATTCCTTATTTGAAAAAGTGAACCGCTGTGCTACGCAAGATGGGTCCAATACCTTGGCACAGTGGCTTGATTCGGCGCCAGATCGGCAAACCATATTGGATCGGCAAGCTGCGATTCAGGAGTTTGCTGCGGACGCGCCCTTCAATCAACAATTGCAAACTAAATTGCTTTTCAACGTCAAGTCAACTACCAATCTGCGGATGTACCTTACGGCCTATTTTGAAGGCAAAGCCATGACTTTTGGGAATCGCTTTATGCAGATCTACATTTTTGTGGCTCCGATCTTGATCCTAGCGGGCGTTGGCCTATCGCTATTTGGATATAATGTGATGTCTTATGTGCTGATGTTGGCTATTGCACACCTGTTGTGGACTTTAGCGTTAGGCGGACGCGTATCGGTTTTCTCCAATCGGATTGATAAGATCGGTGCGATTATGATGGCCTACAGTGGCGCTATTGAGGCGATCGAAAAACGTGCTTTTGCCGCACCGCTTAATCATAAGTTGCAAGAGCGTTTGCGCACGGATAATGATGCGCCGCTCTCGGAAGCAATGCACAAACTGGGAAAGTTGATTGACAAATTGGATGCGCGCAATAACATGATCGTGGGTGCTTTGCTCAATATGTTTATGCTGTGGGATTTTCGTCAGGTGCTCGCTATTATGCAGTGGAAAAATGAATACGCAAAAGATACTCTACAAGCCTTTGAAGTGATGGCATCTTACGAAGCGCTGATTTCGCTCGGTGTTTTATCGTACAATCAGCCGACTTGGCATTTTCCAGAAATCGCTGCCAATGCGCAGCAAGATCGGATTGAAGCAAGAGACTTGGCACATCCGCTCATCCCGGCAGGTAAATCGGTAGCTAATAATTACTTTGCGCACGATCATCGCGTCGCTCTAGTTACGGGATCCAATATGGCCGGCAAAAGTACTTTTTTGCGTACCGTTGGTATCAACGCGGTGCTGGCTTATGCTGGATCGGTGGCGTGCGCTTCGCAGTTCAAACTTCCGATTTATCGCTTGGTGACGTATATGCGGATTAAAGATGATCTAAACGAAAGCACATCTACCTTTAAAGCGGAGCTGGATCGAATGAAATTTATATTGGGCGTGGTAGAGGTTGCTAAGGATAGTTTTTTCCTGATCGATGAGATGTTGCGTGGTACCAACTCTGTCGATAAATATTTAGGATCAAAAGCGATTATCGAAAAATTGCTACACATGGATGGTAAAGGAATGGTGGCTACGCACGATTTGCAACTGTCGCAATTGGCCGATGAATACCCTCAGGATCTGGTCAACTATCATTTCGATATCCAAATACAGGAAGGGGAGATGCTATTTGATTACCGGCTGAAATCGGGTGAGTGCAAAATATTCAACGCCTCTATGCTGCTGAAAGGAATTGGTATAGAGGTAGATGCGCAATCTGGTGCGGCAGGGTAGATTTGTGTATCTTTGCGCTCAGAATTAAAATCAATAAGATTTGCAGACGATAGAAGAAGAAACAGCGGTGACGATAGCAGAAAGAATAGAACAATCAGAAACCCGAGTTTGTATCACGGTTTTTCCATCCATTACCAACCATCATGACACCCTTTTTGGAGGAAAGGCACTGGCCATTATGGATGAGGTAAGTTTTATGGCAGCCACCCGTTTCTGCCGCAAACGCTTGGTCACGGTATCTACCGACAAGATCGATTTTAATAAAGCCATTCCGGCAGGCAGTATCGTAGAAGCGGTTGGGCGTGTAGAGAAAGTTGGCAATACGAGTGTGAAAGTTCGGGTACAAATCTTCTTAGAAAGCATGTATGAGGATAGCCGGGAGTTAGCGATTCAAGGCTCTTTTACTTTTGTGGCGCTAGACGACGACAAGAAGCCGATTCCGGTGTTACAGGGCTTACACGTCTCTTCTTAAAATAGTGTAAAGTGCATTGCAGGGTCTAAATACTGCGTACAACTGGAGCCAAATCAGCTAATTCACTTTCTGTAAACAAACGATAATGCACTTTAAACGTTTTGCCAAGTGGTGTTTCTAGGGAGAAACCGCCAGGTCCGAAGCCTTGGAGCACATCTAAGGTGAAGTGCGAATATTGCCAATATTCAAATAGATCTCGATCAATCCAGAATTCGAATCCTTCTACCAAACCAATCATCGCATCATTGTATCGCGGATAATATCCACCTTTTTCGAAACATTGCGGTTGCGTGCCTTCGCAGCAACCGCCCGCTTGGTAAAACATCAAATCGCCATGTTTTTCCACCAATTCATGGATCAGTTCTTTGGCGCTTTCTGTGAGTGATAATCTTTCAGTCATAAATAAAAAACGTAAGATTATTGCCTTTCGGTATTATGAAAGGCAATAATCAATTAATTTAGTTGGCTTCTGCAATATCCAGCACGATTCTGCCATCAATTTGCCCTTTTTTCATTTTTTCGAAAACACCATTGATGTCTTCGAGTTTTGCTGGCGTAACGGTGGCTTTTACTAGTCCTTCGTTCGCAAATTCCAGCGCTTCGTGCAGGTCTTTTCTCGTGCCCACAATAGACCCTCTAACCGTGATGCGCTTGAGGACAGTTTCGAAAATCGGTAAATCAAATGCGCCTGGCGGCAGTCCATTCAACGCAATAGTACCTTTTCTACGCAATACCTCAATGCCTTGCTTGAAGGCGATGGGTGAAACGGCGGTAATCAGTGCGCCATGCATTCCTCCGACTTCTTTGTGCAGGTATTCGCCCGGATCAACATTTTTGGCGTTGACCACGAGATCTGCGCCTAGTTTTTTAGCGAGTTGGAGCTTGTCGTCGGCTACATCGATGGCAGCGACATGCATGCCCATGGCCTTGGCGTATTGTACCGCGACATGTCCGAGTCCGCCAATTCCTGAAATGGCTACCCATTCGCCCGGTTTGGTTTCCGTCTCTTTCAACCCTTTGTACACCGTAACACCTGCGCACAGGATGGGTGCTATTTCCAAAAAGTTAACATTTGATTTTAGATGCCCGACATAGCGAGAATCGGCAATGACATACTCTGCAAACGTGCCGTCAACGCCATATCCTCCATTTTTCTGGGATTCGCATAAGGTTTCCCAACCGGTAATACAATACTCGCAAGAGCTGCAAGCGCTGTACAACCAAGGTACACCCACGGCGTCGCCTTCTTTTACGACAGCTTCTGGCCCGCAGGCCACCACATAACCGACACCTTCGTGGCCGGGTATAAGTGGCATTTTGGATTTGACAGGCCAATCGCCTTCAATCGCATGCAGATCGGTATGGCATACGCCCGATGCGATTATTTTGACCAGCACTTCGTACCTGCCAGGTTCGCGCACGTCAACTTCTCTAATTTCTAATGGTTTTCCGTAGCCTGGTGCCACAGCGGCTTTCATCTTTTTTGGGATCATAATTTTGTAGTTTTTTGATTAAAAAATACCCTACATAGGCTGATCGCTGCTGTAGGCTTTGATTAGGATGAAATTATAAAATCGCCCAGCCCTAGATTGAGAAGAATAGGGCGTGGGGGATATGTACTATTAAAAGAAACCTAGTTTCTTTTTGCTATAAGAGATCAACATATTCTTTGTTTGGCGGTAGTGTCCGAGCATCATTTTATGATTCTCGCGTCCTACGCCAGATTGTTTGTATCCGCCAAACGGAGCACCCGCAGGATAAGCGTGGTACTGATTGACCCACACACGACCCGCTTGTATCGCTCTTGGTACGGTGTACAATTGATGGGCATCTCGGGTCCATACGCCAGCACCCAATCCATAAATGGTGTCGTTAGCAATTTCGATTGCTTCTTTTTCGTCTTTGAACGTAGTTAAAGAGACCACGGGGCCAAATATTTCTTCTTGGAAGATGCGCATCTTATTGTGCCCTTTGAATACGGTCGGTTGTATATAATAACCCGCATCTAATCCTTCGCCTACTTTATTCACTTCGCCACCGGTAAGCAATTCTGCTCCTTCTTCTTTACCTAGTTTGATGTAAGAAAGGATTTTGTCTTTCTGTATTTCAGAGGCTTGCGCTCCCATCATCACATCAGGATCTAGTGGATTGCCCACTTTAATCTGTTGGACACGGGCGATGACTTTTTCAATAAATTTATCCGCGATATCTTCCTGCACCAAGATTCTGGATGGGCAGGTACAGATCTCTCCCTGATTGAGTGCGAACAATACCGCGCCTTCGATGGCTTTGTCTAGGTAATCATCATCGTGATCCAGCACCGAACTGAAGAAAACATTAGGTGATTTGCCGCCTAGCTCCAGTGTTACAGGAATGATGTTTTCAGTAGCATATTGCATTACCAAGCGTCCGGTTGCGGTAGATCCGGTAAAGGCAGCCTTGGATATTTTCGGATTGGTGACCAAGGCTCGACCCAGTTCCGAACCAAAGCCATTCACAATGTTGATCACGCCGGCAGGAACGATGTCTTCAATCAATTCCATCAACACCAAGATCGAAGTCGGTGTACTTTCGGCCGGTTTTAATACGACGGTACAGCCTGCGGCCAATGCTGGAGCGAGCTTCCACACGGCCATTAGAATCGGAAAATTCCAAGGAATAATTTGTGCGACAACACCCAATGGTTCGTGAATGATCAGCGATAAGGTATCTGAATCCAATTCGGTCGCGCTACCTTCTTCGGTGCGGATCACACTGGCAAAGTACCTAAAGTGATCAATTGCCAAGGGAATATCTGCATTAAGGGTTTCGCGTACAGCTTTACCATTATCAATGGTTTCTACGATAGCAAGATATTCTAAGTTTTCTTCTAGCCGATCGGCTATTTTGTTGAGGATGATACTTCGCTCGGTGGCAGAGGTTTTACTCCAAGTGGTAAAAGCTTTGGCTCCTGCTGCTACCGCTAAATCCAAGTCTTCTTTGCTGGAATGGGCTACTTGTGTAAATACTTTACCATCTATAGGAGAGATATTGTCGAAGTATTTGCCGTTTACTGGGGCGACGTATTTCCCACCAATGTAATTGTCATATCGTTCTTTGAACGAGGGTCTTTCTAATACACTCATGATTACCAAAATTTAGTTTTATACGCGATTATGTGAATCGCTGATACCTCAAATCTACCTATTTACTAAACTGATAATTAGCATAATAATCCTAATGAATAGCACAATCGTTATTCGTGGTCAAACAATTAATTTTTTTTCCTTTCCTTTATTTTTTCCGTATCTTACCTAGATCGTTCACGGCTAAATTGGATAGGCATGAGGTATAATTATGCATTAGATGTGTTGCCACTTTCTACAGATAAGCAATTGTCTACACTCGTAGAGAATCGAAGAGTGGCTACGTTTGGAAGTTTTGAATTTAATGTCTTTGAGACTTATCAGCCAACGCATGCAGTTCCTCTCCAATTTGGTGATGTCGTCATGGTCAATATGCTACGCGGCAAGAAGGTGATGCACTTAGAGAATACGCCATCTTTTGAATATATACCGGGCGAAACGTTGATTCTACCAGAAAACAAGTTGATGAAAATTGACTTTCCAGAAGCGAATGTTTCGGCACCTACTCAATGTGCGGCGTTAACGATAGACCGTCGTAAAGTGGAAGATGTGGTTCAGTTTCTGAATGAGCGGTTGCCATCCAGTGATCAGTCATCAGAATGGCGCTTCCGATGGGACAAATTTCACTTTAAGCATGATGCGGAAACCATGTACCTCACGAATAAGTTGTTTCGGCTGATGTCGGGCAACGATTGCTTTCACGAAGCATTAGCGGAACTAACCATTCAAGAACTGTTGATTCGTACGTTACAAACGCAAAATCTGTTACACTTAATTTCTGACGAGGATAAAAAATCTTCTTTACTCAATTACCTCACCGAATTTATCCGACAACATATATCTAATGAATTGACGATAGATGTATTGAGTAAAAAAGCCAACATGAGTCGTTCCGCGCTGTTTAAAGAATTTAAATCACAGGTTGGGATCAGCCCCATTGAGTATGTAATTCGAGAGCGAATAGCATTTGCAAAACGGTTTCTTGAACAAGGGCTGAGCGTAAAAGAAGCGGGCTATGCCGTCGGTTTTAACGACGTAAATTATTTTGTTCGCTTATTTGGAAAACGCGAAGGATTAACGCCAGGTGCATATGCGCACAAGATGGGCTTAGCGCACTAGCGTTTCATGGCGCGATCAAGCTCGCGTTTAGATTCGCGTTCTTTAATCGTATCTCTCTTATCAAAATCCTTTTTACCCTGTGCCAAGGCGATCTCTACTTTGGCAAAACCACGTTCGCTAATGAAGATACGTAGTGGTACAATCGTAAACCCCTTTTCTTCGCCTTTTTCTTTGAGTTTTTTGAGTTCGCGTTTGGTCAATAGGAGCTTTCTATCCCGTTTTGCTTCGTGGTTGTAAAACGAACCGAAAGAATACTCCGCAATATGCATATTGCGGATGTAAAGACCATCTTCGAAAAATGCACAGAAACTATCATTGATATTTGCTTTGCCTTCTCGAATAGATTTAATCTCCGTACCAAGCAACCCCAATCCAGCCGTGTAGGTGTCTAAAATGTGGTATTCAAATGTTGCTCGTTTATTTTTTATATTGATTCGCGATGCGATAGCCATACTTGCAATGCTTAATCTGCAAAAGTACGAAATACTGCATGAGAATGAAAGTCGTAAGAAATAATTGTTTTTTATGTTAAAATTGAATTAATTTTTTGATATTTATCTGGCACTGTATGTAAAATTATTTGGTCGAGTTGCGTACATTTGCCAGCCTAATATCCTATGGATTTTTCGGAATCATCTTCAAACGGTCAAATTTTAGTAATTTGTATTAGGTTTGCAGTAAATTTCTGACATTTGCAGCCGGATGTTCAAAAAGTATAAACATCTGTGCAGAATAGTACATAGCACATCACAATCGAATGAGCAAAGGAAAGTTGAGCGGTAGAATATCGCAGTTTACGGAAGTTGAATATTTAAAAGCTAAAGGGCTTTATGCCTTCTTTCGCCCCATACAATCTCGGCAAGATACCGAGGTCATTATTGATGGCAAACGGGTATTGATGTTTGGATCCAATTCATATTTGGGGCTTACTACCGATCAACGTATCGTGGAAGCCGGCCAAGCAGCGTTGGAGAAATATGGCAGTGGTTGTGCAGGATCTCGCTTTCTTAATGGTACGCTAGATATCCATATTGAATTGGAAGAACGTTTGGCAAGCTATGTGGGTAAAGAATCGGCGATCCTTTTCAGTACTGGTTTTCAATCAAACCTAGGCCCATTGTCTTGTCTTACTGGTCGTAATGATTATCTTTTGTTAGATGATCGCAACCATGCGTCTATCATTGATGGAAGCCGTTTGTCATTTTCCAAAGTGATCAAATATGCACACAATGATATGGCAGACTTACGTGCCAAACTTTCTCGTTTGCCGGAAGAAAGCCTTAAAATGATTGCCACAGATGGTATCTTCAGCATGGAAGGTGATATCGTAGATTTGCCAGAAATGGTAAAAATTGCAGAGGAGTACGATGCGGCGGTTATGGTTGATGATGCACATAGCTTAGGCGTAATTGGCCATTTGGGTGCAGGTACTGCAGATCATTTTGGACTGACTGATCAAGTGGATCTGATCATGGGTACATTCAGCAAATCCTTAGCCTCTCTAGGCGGCTTTATTGCTGCGGATGCCGATGTAATAGAATATTTAAAACACAAAGCGCGTTCACTCATGTTCAGTGCCAGTATGACGCCAGCGTCTGTGGCTTGTACACTGAAAGCGCTAGATATTATACAATCTGAGCCAGAGCATATCGAGAAGCTTTGGAAGAATACACATTATGCAAAGCAATTATTATTAGATAATGGTTTTGATTTAGGTGATACACAAAGTCCGATACTTCCGATATTCATCAGAGACAACGAAAAGACTTTTTGGGTAACCAAAGCATTGCAGGAAGATGGCGTTTTCGTCAATCCAGTGGTGTCACCAGCTGTACCTGCCGAGGAATCTTTGATTCGTTTCTCGTTGATGGCAACACATACTTTTGACCAAATCGATGAAGCAGTGGAGAAAATGGCAAAAATTTTCAAAGCAGCCGATGTTGAGTTATTGAGCTAAAAGCTCCTATCTACCTATGATTGAAATTGTACCCGTAAAAGATAAAAAACAGCTCGCACGTTTTATAGACTTTCCCCATGATCTATATCAGGGAGATAAAAATTACGTGCCTGAACTTTTCTTGGGGCAACAAGATTTATTATCATCTGATAAGCATCCATTTTACAAACACTCTAGCGCAAAGCCTTTCTTAGCATATAAAGATGGTGTGTTGTCTGGGCGCATTGTAGCCATTTGGAATAATAATCATAATGCGTACATACAGGCTACTGAAGGTCACTTTGGTTTCTTCGAATGCATCAATGACCAAGAAGTGGCGAACGCATTATTCGATCAGGTGACTAAGTGGGTGCAAGAAAAAGGAGGGAATCAGGTCGTAGGCCCGATTAACTTGACCACCAATGATACTTGCGGTCTGTTGATCGAAGGTTTTGATCGTCCGCCGATGGCGATGATGACGTATAACTATCCGTATTATGCAGAATTAATCGGCAACTATGGTTTTGCTAAGAAGGAAGATTTACGCGCATATTATATTGATACCGCTACCGCTGATGGTCGCGCATTGGACTTAATGGATCGCTTGGAAGAACGTTTGAAACGTTCAGGGATTATCCTTAGGGAAATTAATCTCAAAGACTTCAAAAACGAAGCGCAGAAAATCAAAGCAGTGTACAACACTGCTTGGGACAAAAACATGGGTTTTGTACCGATGACGGATGAAGAATTCAATCATACGGCAAAAGACCTGAAAATGATTTTGGATCCTCATTATGTAATTGTAGCAGAGAAAGCAGGCGAGATCATCGCGTTTGCGCTGGGCGTTCCAGATATCAATCAAGTGCAGATTAAGATTAAGCGCGGTCGATTACTTCCAACAGGTATATTTAGATTGCTATTTGGTCGGAAAAAGATAGATCACGTCCGCGTATTGATGTTAGGTGTATTAGAGCCTTACAGAAAGTTAGGTATTGAAGCCTGCCTTTATGGAAGATTGATCAGAAACGGAAAACAATATAACTTGAAAGGGGCAGAATGTTCTTGGATGTTGGATAGTAATTATTTGATGAATAGTGCTATCGAACAGATAAACGGACAATTATACAAGCGATATCGCTTGTTCGAGAAATCGGTATGAGGCAACCAAAGCTGTTAATAACCGGTGCCAGTGGATTTGTGGGATATCATCTGGTACATGCAGCAAAAACAGCCGGTTATACTATTCATGCAACAATCCGACGCTCCAGCAAAATAGAGGATATTGCCCACTTGGTGGACAAATTTATCGAGGCTGATTTTTCCGATGTGGAGAAACTACAGGACTGGTTGGCAGAAGAATCCTACACCTATATCATTCACGCTGCAGCGCTCACAAAAGCTAAGCGTGAATCCGACATGCAGACTGTCAATGTAGATTACACCCTAAATTTACTACACGCTGCTTTTTCCATTACACATCCGCCAATCAGCGTGCATATTTTAAGTAGCCTAGCGGCAATCGGCCCATTATCCTACAACGGTGATTTGATCGACGAAAATTCCACTTATCAACCAGTTACTGTATATGGCCGCAGTAAAATGCGTATGGAACAATTGGTCAGTGAACAATTCGCAGATAAGCCGATCCGCATTTTTCGGCCGACCGCGGTGTATGGGCCAAAGGATAAAGATATCTTTATCCTGCTACAGACCTTAAACAAAGGCATTGATGCCTACATTGGTCGGGATCCACAAGCGCTGACCTTTATTTTTGTGAAAGATCTAGCAAATCTCCTGATAGAAAGTTTGGCGTTTCCAACCAATAAGTTGGACTTCTATACTATGTCCGATGGGGAAGTGTATGATCGATATCAATTAGCAAACCTATTTAAGCAGATCACCAAAAAGAGAATGTTGCGGTTGCACGTGCCATTTGGCATCGTAAAACAAATTGCACATATTTCAGAATGGCTCTATAAATCTTCTGCCAAAACACCTGTGTTGTATGCAGAACGGCTAAAGGAAATAACCGCCGGCAGTTGGGCATGCGATATCACAAAAGCAAAACAAGAATTACACTTTGAGCCGCGCTACGATTTAGAAGCCGGTCTTACAGAAAGCCTCAAATGGTACAAGGAGCATCATTGGCTTTAATAAAATCACTATGAAAACAAATACAAAACTTTTTGCAGACAGAAAACGAACTAATATATTGAGTGTGCCAGAGCAAAAGTTCATCAGTTACCTCGTTCCTCGCATACCACAATCCATTACATCAGACGGTCTTACGGCAATTGGTTTATTAGGTTCGCTGATCATCTTTGCTAGCTTTATTTTAGCGAATTATTTCACAATAAATTACCTATGGTTGGCTCCCTTTGGTTTTTTTGTACAATGGTTTGGGGATTCTTTGGATGGCCGGATCGCGTACTACCGCGATAAGTCTCGGAAATGGTATGGCTTTGCACTGGATATTGTGATGGATTGGATTAGCACAGTATTTATCGGATTAGGATTTCACTTGTACGTGGAGTCTGAGTACGAAATCATGGGTTTCTTATTAGTCGCTTTGTACGGATGGGCCATGATCATCAGTCAGCTTCGTTATAAAATCACAGACAAGTATACGATCGATGCTGGACTGTTAGGCCCCACGGAAGTACGAGTAATCCTTTGTTTGGTGATTATTTTAGAAATTTTTGTTCCAGGAAGTATACTATATGCTGTATTCCTAATCTGTGTTGCCTTGTTCTTCATCAATTTGGTAGATACAAAAAAACTGATGAACTTAGGCGATGAACGTGATGCTGCGGAAAAGAAACATATCTAAATAGTAGTTATAGTACCACATGGCTCAAGGTGTCAAACAGTTTTTTAAAGCCCAGCTATCTGCTTTTGTAGGTGGAATGGTCGATTATGCGATCATGATCTGCGGGGTAGAGTTGTTTGGTTTGCCGGTGAGCACTTCGATAGTCATATCTGGCGCTATAGGTGCGGTGGTGAATTTCTCTATCAATCGGTATTGGACGTTCAAAGATCAGAATACCGCCGTAGGCGATCAACTTTGGAAATTCATCGTGATGGTCATTGGAAGTATTCTGCTAAAATCTCAGGGAACACCTTTCTTGACGGAAATTACAGGTATTGATTACAAAATAACCCGCTTGATAGTAGAGTTAGTAGTTTCTTTAGGATTCAACTTTACGCTGCAAAAATATTGGGTGTTTAGAAAAGGGGCTAATAAATAGCGATGCTCTTTTAAAAAAATCTCTCTACAAATAAGGCAGTTAGGTATTGTTAAACAGAAAAGAGTTAGAAATGTTTTTGGGGTGCGAAATTTTATTCTACCTTTGCACCACTCCGCAAGGGAGGAACGATGTTGAAAAGATAGAAAAGAGGGTTTATGATGGTTTAGGCTATGATAATTTTGATTTTCGGAGCGGGGAGATCTTCAAATTATTTTCAAAATAAATTTGGAAGTTCAGAAAAGATTCCTACCTTTGCAATCCCAACCGAGAGGAAGGGCAACAAAATGAAACGTTAAGCTCGAAAGAGTAAAACATAAAGGCCAAAGCGCGATGCGGCGGCGAGCAAGTTCTTTAAAGAAATGATCATGATGCGTGGTGAGTAGTTTAGCTTAATTAGATTCTAATGAGGCGGCGAAAGTCACGGAATAAGAAAATGAGAAAGCTAGAATAAAAAATACGATTCCGGATTAGATATTAAAAAAAGACAATTTCTAATTATTTTATATAAATAGTTAGGTGTCGAACAATTCATTTTACAATGGAGAGTTTGATCCTGGCTCAGGATGAACGCTAGCGGCAGGCCTAATACATGCAAGTCGAACGGGATCTGAGGGTAGCTTGCTACCCGATTTGAGAGTGGCGCACGGGTGCGTAACGCGTGAGCAACCTACCCATATCAGGGGGATAGCCCGAAGAAATTCGGATTAACACCGCATAACAATACGTTAACACATGTTAATGTATTTAAATATTTATAGGATATGGATGGGCTCGCGTGACATTAGCTAGTTGGTAAGGTAACGGCTTACCAAGGCTACGATGTCTAGGGGCTCTGAGAGGAGAATCCCCCACACTGGTACTGAGACACGGACCAGACTCCTACGGGAGGCAGCAGTAAGGAATATTGGTCAATGGGCGCAAGCCTGAACCAGCCATGCCGCGTGCAGGATGACTGCCCTATGGGTTGTAAACTGCTTTTGTACGGGAATAACCCTTTCTATGTATAGGAAGCTGAATGTACCGTAAGAATAAGGATCGGCTAACTCCGTGCCAGCAGCCGCGGTAATACGGAGGATCCAAGCGTTATCCGGATTTATTGGGTTTAAAGGGTGCGTAGGTGGCTATTTAAGTCAGGGGTGAAAGACATCGGCTCAACCGATGCAGTGCCTTTGATACTGAATAGCTTGAATTATGTTGAAGATGGCGGAATGAGACAAGTAGCGGTGAAATGCATAGATATGTCTCAGAACACCGATTGCGAAGGCAGCTGTCTAAGCATTGATTGACACTGATGCACGAAAGCGTGGGGATCAAACAGGATTAGATACCCTGGTAGTCCACGCCCTAAACGATGATAACTCGATGTTAGCGATATACAGTTAGCGTCTTAGCGAAAGCGTTAAGTTATCCACCTGGGGAGTACGCTCGCAAGAGTGAAACTCAAAGGAATTGACGGGGGCCCGCACAAGCGGAGGAGCATGTGGTTTAATTCGATGATACGCGAGGAACCTTACCCGGGCTTGAAAGTTACTGAATGATTTAGAGATAGATCAGTCCTTCGGGACAGGAAACTAGGTGCTGCATGGCTGTCGTCAGCTCGTGCCGTGAGGTGTTGGGTTAAGTCCCGCAACGAGCGCAACCCCTATGTTTAGTTGCCAGCACGTTAAGGTGGGGACTCTAAACAGACTGCCCGTGCAAACGGAGAGGAAGGTGGGGACGACGTCAAGTCATCATGGCCCTTACGTCCGGGGCTACACACGTGCTACAATGGCCGATACAGCGGGCAGCTACCTGGCAACAGGATGCGAATCTCGAAAAGTCGGTCACAGTTCGGATCGGGGTCTGCAACTCGACCCCGTGAAGTTGGATTCGCTAGTAATCGCGTATCAGCAATGACGCGGTGAATACGTTCCCGGGCCTTGTACACACCGCCCGTCAAGCCATGAAAGTTGGGGGTGCCTAAAGCATGTAACCGCAAGGAGCGTGTTAGGGCAAAACCGATAATTGGGGCTAAGTCGTAACAAGGTAGCCGTACCGGAAGGTGCGGCTGGAATACCTCCTTTCTAGAGATGCGGAAACGTATTGCTTACCACGCACATGACATTACTTTAAATACATTAAAGATAGAACACACAAGAAGGAAATACAGCACCCACCCTATATCTAAAGATATACGGTTAGGTAGTATCCCCGAGAAGAGATATATAAAGCTAGTCCCGTAGCTCAGTTGGTTAGAGCACTACACTGATAATGTAGGGGTCAGCAGTTCAAATCTGCTCGGGACTACCAAACACAATCTTACACGATGGGGAATTAGCTCAGCTGGCTAGAGCACCTGCCTTGCACGCAGGGGGTCAACGGTTCGACTCCGTTATTCTCCACTATTCCAAGTGGTAATATATAGTATATAGGCACATTAGAAACGGCGATATAGTATATATATCTACAGGAAAAACGTTCTTTGACATATTGAGAGAAAGAAGACACAAGAAAAGAAACAACAGAGCATATCTGTGCAACTTTTCGGAGTTGTATAGAAAAATCGTCCCTTCCGAGCAAAAGCGGAAAGAGGATTTGAAGAAAGTAACAAAGGGCACACGGGGGATGCCTAGGCTCTCAGAGGCGATGAAGGACGTGATAAGCTGCGATAAGCCACGGGGATTAGCATATGTGAATTAATCCGTGGATTTCCGAATGGGGCAACCTAGCTAGTAGAAGACTAGTTGTATAATACGCGAACGCGCCGAACTGAAACATCTAAGTAAGCGTAGGAGGAGAAAATAATAATGATTTCGTAAGTAGTGGCGAGCGAACACGAAAGAGCCCAAACCATAGTTGTTACGGCAATTATGGGGTTGTAGGACCACGACATTGCATTGTCGCTATGAACTGGAAGCAGGTGGGAAACTGCGCGATATGGGTGATAGCCCCGTACAGGTAAAGAATGACAGCATAGTGGTATCCTGAGTAGGGCGGGACCGGAGAAATCCTGCTTGAATCTGCCGGCACCATCCGGTAAGGCTAAATACTCCTGAGAGACCGATAGTGAACTAGTACCGTGAGGGAAAGGTGAAAAGAACCCCGAACAGGGGAGTGAAAAGAACCTGAAACCGTGTGCTTACAAGCGGTCGGAGCGGATTTATTCCGTGACGGCGTGCCTTTTGCATAATGAGCCTACGAGTTACTCTTGTCCGGCAAGGTTAAGTCGTTAAGCGACGCAGCCGAAGCGAAAGCGAGTCTGAATAGGGCGCATAGTCGGATGAGGTAGACGCGAAACCTTGTGATCTACCCTTGGGCAGGTTGAAGTTGCAGTAACATGTAATGGAGGACCGAACCGATAAACGTTGAAAAGTTTCCGGATGACCTGAGGGTAGGGGTGAAAGGCCAATCAAACTGGGAAATAGCTCGTACTCCCCGAAATGTTTTTAGGAACAGCGTCGGCATAGAGTCTTGTAGAGGTAGAGCTACCGATTGGGTGCGGGGGAGTCAAATCCTACCAAATCCAGACGAACTCCGAATGCTACAAGATATGGCCGGCAGTGAGGCTTTGGGTGCTAAGGTCCAAGGCCGAGAGGGAAAGAACCCAGACCATCAGCTAAGGTCCCTAAATATACGCTAAGTTGAACTAACGAGGTCCGGTTGCCCAGACAGCTAGGATGTTGGCTTGGAAGCAGCCATTCATTTAAAGAGTGCGTAACAGCTCACTAGTCGAGCGACCGGGCGTGGATAATAAACGGGCATCAAGTGTATTACCGAAGCTATGGATTCATACTGAAAGATGTATGTCTGGTAGGGGAGCATTCTATCGTCGGAGAAGCAGTGAGGTGACTTATTGTGGAGATTATAGAAAAGCAAATGTAGGCATAAGTAACGATAAGGCGGGTGAGAAACCCGCCCACCGAAAGAACCAGGTTTCCTGATCAACGCTAATCGGATCAGGGTTAGTCGGGGCCTAAGGCGCATCCGAAAGGAGGTAGCCGATGGACAACGGGTTAATATTCCCGTACTTTTATATACTGCGATGTGGTGACGGAGTAGTGACACTGCCGCGAACTGACGGAATAGTTCGTTGAAGTGCGTAGGTATACAGACTGTAGGCAAATCCGCAGACTGTGCTGAAACACGATAGTACAGCAAAGCTTCGGCGGCGCTGATAGTGCAGGTAATCAGACTTCCAAGAAAACCCGCTAAGCTTCAGGTATATAAAACCCGTACCGCAAACCGACACAGGTGTTCGAGGAGAGAATCCTAAGGTGCTCGAGTGAATCATGGCTAAGGAACTCGGCAAAATGGCCCTGTAACTTCGGGAGAAGGGGCGCTTCCTCCAGCGATGGAGAAGCCGCAGTGAAAAGGCCCAGGCGACTGTTTAGCAAAAACATATGGCTTTGCAAAATCGAAAGATGAAGTATAAGGCCTGACACCTGCCCGGTGCTGGAAGGTTAAGAGGGGATGTCATCGTAAGAGAAGCATTGAATCGAAGCCCCAGTAAACGGCGGCCGTAACTATAACGGTCCTAAGGTAGCGAAATTCCTTGTCGGGTAAGTTCCGACCTGCACGAATGGTGTAACGATCTGGGCGCTGTCTCAGCCATGAGCTCGGTGAAATTGTGGTATCGGTGAAGACGCCGATTACCCGCAACGGGACGGAAAGACCCCATGAACCTTCACTATAGCTTAACATTGGAATTGGATACAGGATGTGTAGGATAGGCGGGAGATGTTGAAGCGGCTTCGCTAGGAGTCGTGGAATCAACCTTGAAATACCGCCCTTTCTGTATTCGGTTTCTAACTCGGTTTAGCCGAGGACATTGTTTGGTGGGTAGTTTGACTGGGGTGGTCGCCTCCAAAAAGGTAACGGAGGCTTTCAAAGGTGGGCTCAGTACGCTTGGTAACCGTACGTGGAGTGCAATGGCATAAGCCCGCTTGACTGTGAGACCAACAAGTCGATCAGGGTCGAAAGACGGACATAGTGATCCGGTGGTTCTGTATGGAAGGGCCATCGCTCAAAGGATAAAAGGTACTCTGGGGATAACAGGCTGATCTCCCCCAAGAGCTCATATCGACGGGGAGGTTTGGCACCTCGATGTCGGCTCGTCACATCCTGGGGCTGGAGAAGGTCCCAAGGGTTGGGCTGTTCGCCCATTAAAGTGGCACGCGAGCTGGGTTCAGAACGTCGCGAGACAGTTCGGTCCCTATCTGTTGTGGGCGTTGGAAGTTTGAGTGGATCTGTCCTTAGTACGAGAGGACCGGGATGGACTGACCGCTGGTGAACCAGTTATGCCGCCAGGTGTACGGCTGGGTAGCTACGTCGGGAATAGATAAGCGCTGAAAGCATCTAAGTGCGAAACTAGCCACGAGATGAGACTTCCTTATAGGGTCGTAGAAGATGACTACGTTGATAGGTCATAGGTGTAAAGGTAGAGATACCATAGCCAAGTGATACTAATAGCCCGAAGCTTTCGCAATGATAGAAAACGTGTTCTGTTGTTTCCTGTGTTTCTTACGCTAGCAATAGTGAATGGTATGCAGATTATATTTTCTTACTGTCCTTCTTTCTTTCAAATATATGTCACGATATTCTTTTGTACTGGGATATACGTACTGCCAATAGAGATTGATCTCGATACGCACTACTATATACTCGATACGAAATAAAGATATTCAGGTGCCTATATCGGCGGTGTCCACCTCTTCCCATTCCGAACAGAGTAGTTAAGCCCGCCAGAGCCGATGGTATTGCCGTAACAGGTGGGAGAGTAGGTCGGTGCCTAATTTTATAATAAAGCCCTTGCAACAAAATTGCAAGGGCTTTTTTTGTGTAAATATTTTTGTAACAAAGAAGCTTTAGCAAGTTTATCTTCCCACACCACATAGTCTAGATATTATATACAGCTTTACCAGAGCTTTCCTAGAAGCGCTCATCTACTAGCCAGGTGCCTTTAGTACACTTATAGTACACTCTCCGTGAACTAATGGTGTAGTGGTGAAGTAGCGGTGAACTATTAAGCAACTATTGGATCAGAAAAATGGTCAATCCTATAGACTAAAATCAGTAGACATTAAGAACGAACGGCAAAAGGCTGAAACCTTTGCAAGGTATATAGGTTAATACTAATGATTGTATTAGAGAAAGTTCAGTTTAGCTAGAACAGGACGTATTGTGAAGCTAAAGTGGTGGTACAAGCAAATTAGAAAGTAAAAAGAGAAAGCAAACCGTTAAAGTTTGCTTTCTCTTTTTACGGTACGCTTTACACGTATGGCTGGCTTTAGTGCCATTTTAGTTTCGTGTTGTCGTTCCAAGTATTGAATGATTTCTGCGGCAATATCTTTACCTGTAGCTACTTCGATGCCTTCCAATCCTGGTGATGAATTTACCTCCAGAATTAGTGGTCCGCGATCCGAAGCTAGCATATCTACACCAGCTACGGTCAGTCCCATTGCTTTGGCAGCAGAGATCGCCGTTTCTCTTTCTTTGCGAGTCAGCTTAATGATTTGGGCACTACCGCCCCGATGTAGGTTAGAGCGAAATTCGCCCTCTTTCGCCGTGCGCTTCATCGCGCCAACCACTTTACCATCCACCACAAAAGCGCGGATATCCGAACCCTTCGATTCTTTGATGTACTCTTGGATCAAAATGTTATTTCCCAACCCATAGAATGCTTCAATTACCGAAGATGCCGCTTTCTTAGTTTCGGCTAATACGACACCGATTCCTTGCGTGCCTTCCAGTAATTTGATCACTAGCGGAGCACCGCCCACCATGCTGATCAGATCGTCTACATCCGAAGCGGTACGCGCAAAACCCGTGATTGGAAGTCCTAAACCTGCTCCCGAAAGAATCTGCATACAGCGCAATTTATCTCTCGAGCGAGTAATCGCTTGACTTGGGTTGGCCGACAAGACATCCATCACCTCAAATTGACGAACAATCGCTGATCCGTAAAAGGTGACCGACGAACCAATTCGTGGCACGATCGCGTCGATACCGGCAATGTCTTGTCCTTTATAATGTATACTAGGCTTGTCTTGCTGTATACCGACATAGCATTTGCTATGGTCGATTACCACACATTCGTGACCGCGTGCCTGAGCTGATTCTACCAGACGTCTGGTAGAATACAAATTTTTATTTCTCGATAAAATGGCAATTTTCAAAACGTAGTTTTTTATGAAAACAAAGAATGAGTGGATAAGTTTTAGCGCAAATTTTGCCCTAGGTTTCTTTTTGATACATCAACCAAAAATTTTCCAGCGATAAAATTTCTGCCTAGCAACATGGGATAGGTCATCGCAGATCGATCCCTGAAAGATAGTTTGATATCGTATAATGCGTTGAATATTTTGATTTTTGTCCTAAAAATATGGCGTGTTTCCGATTGTCCAAAAGAGCTTTTCACTGTGCGCTCCCGGTGTACCGGAAATCGGATCTCCATCGTATCATCCGAATCGTCCGATGCCGCGATATGCGCTAAGATATATAAGTGCCCATCTTCTTCGAGCACTTGCATATCTTCGCAGTGTACCACCGAAGTTTCTGCTCCTGTATCAATCTTTGCAGGCACATTGTAGAGTCCCAATTCTGGTAGGTCTACCACCTCCGTGCGGCCTATGATCTTTTTCTCTTTCGCCATACGCTATGTAGGATACCTTAATGGTATACGAATTCGCCGTAAGGCGACTGAATAGTTACTTGTTTTTTATCTGCTGCTTCTACACGTCCAATGATCTGCGAGTCAATATCAAATGATTTGGATATCGCGATAATATCAGCAGCCAATTCCTGCGGAACGTACAATTCCATTCGATGCCCCATGTTGAAGACTTTATACATTTCTTGCCAATCTGTACCCGATTCTTGCTGAATCAGTTCAAAAAGTGGTGGGATTGGAAACAAGTTGTCTTTAATCACATGTACATCGTCTACAAAGTGCAGTACTTTGGTTTGTGCACCACCAGAACAGTGTACCATGCCGTGGATTTGTGCACGATGCTGATCCAAGATCTTTTTGATCACTGGCGCGTAGGTACGTGTTGGTGACAAGACCAATTGTCCGGCCGTCACCTCTTGACCATCACCAATCGCAATTTTATCGGTTAATGAACGGCTGCCACTAAAAACTAAATCGTAAGGAACAGCTGGGTCAAAGCTTTCTGCATATTTCTCTGCGATAGCTTTGTTAAACACATCGTGGCGTGCCGAAGTCAATCCGTTGGATCCCATGCCGCCATTGTAAGCCGATTCGTACGTTGCTTTCCCATAAGAAGCCAAACCGACAATCACGTCGCCCGCTTGGATCGTGTGATTTGAGATTACCTCTTCGCGCTTCATGCGGCAAGTCACCGTACTATCCACGATGATTGTGCGTACAATATCGCCTACGTCAGCCGTTTCGCCACCAGTAGAATAAATGCCAATGCCCATCTCACGCAATTCCGCCAGAATCTCTTCTGTACCATTGATAATCTCTGCGATCACTTCACCCGGGATCAGGTTTTTATTACGTCCGATCGTGGACGATAGCAAGATATTATCCGTTGCGCCTACGCACAACAAATCATCCAGATTCATAATAATCGCATCTTGCGCAATGCCGCGCCATACCGACGCATCGCCAGTCTCTTTCCAATATACATACGCCAACGAAGATTTGGTGCCTGCACCATCGGCATGCATGATATTGCACCAATCTGCATCACCGCCCAATATATCTGGAATGATTTTGCAGAAAGCCTGCGGATAGAGTCCTTTATCAATGTTTTTGATCGCATTGTGTACGTCCTCTTTTCCGGCCGAGACACCTCGTTGATTGTATTTTAAGTCTGACATGTTAGCGCAAAAATAGGGAATTGGAAAGGAAAAAGTGAAATACCGAGTCACTAAAAACGGTGGTAAACAAAAATCCCTTCCTGTTGAAGGAAGGGATTTGTATAACGATCCTATAAATAGCGATTAGTGTTTGAAATGACGCACACCCGTGATCACCATGGCAATGCCTTTTTCATTGGCCATATCTACCGACAGTTGATCTTTGATCGAGCCGCCTGGTTGCAATACCGCTGCTACACCATTTTCTCCGGCAATCTCCACACAATCTGGAAAAGGGAAGAACGCATCCGATGCCATTGCGCTATCTTTGATATCAAAGCCAAATGCTTTTGCTTTTTCAATCGCTTGCTTCAACGCATCTACACGTGAAGTTTGCCCCACGCCAGAAGCGATCAAGGTATTGTCTTTTGCAAATACAATCGTGTTCGATTTGGTATGTTTCACGATCTTATTCGCGAAGTATAGATCCGCTAATTGCGCTTCGGTAGGTTGTTTTTCCGTTACCGTCGTCATCAATTCCGGGCCTTCCACGGTGTTGTCTTTATCTTGCAAAATCACCCCATTCAACAACGTTTTGAATTGCTGCGCTGGTAATTTTACTTCGTTGCGCTTCAAGATAATGCGGTTTTTCTTCGCTGTCAAGATCTCTAGTGCATCTTGATCGTATGCTGGTGCGATCAATACCTCAAAAAACAATTGATTTATCTCTGTTGCCGTTGCCGCATCAACCGTTACGTTAGTGATCAATACACCACCAAAAGCAGAAACAGGATCACAGGCCAATGCCGCAGTCCATGCTTCTTTCACCGTTGGGCGAGAAGCTACGCCACAGGCATTCGTATGTTTTAAGATCGCAAAGGTAGGATCTTCGAATTCATCGATAATTGCTACCGCTGCATCTACGTCGACCAAATTGTTATAGGAAAGTTCTTTCCCATTTAATTTGTCAAACATCTTGTCCAGATCGCCATAGAATACACCTTGCTGATGCGGATTCTCTCCGTAGCGAAGTACTTGACTTTGTTGCGCAGATTGTTTGAATACCGGCAGTGGATCTTCTTGGTTGAAATAATTGAAAATCGCTGTATCGTAATGAGATGAGGTATTGAAAGCGCGCTTCGAGAATGATTTACGTTGCTCCAAGGTAGTTACTCCAGCTTGTGCAGCTAGGATTTCTTCCAATTCTTGATAATCATTCTTCGAAGAAATAATCACCACGTCGTTGAAGTTCTTTGCGGCAGCACGAATCAAAGAAATGCCACCAATATCAATCTTCTCGATGATATCAGCTTCTGATGCGCCAGATGCTACGGTTTCTTCGAATGGATACAAATCCACAATGACCAAGTCAATTTCTGGAATTTCGTACTGTGCCAACTGCTCTTTGTCGCTCTCCAATGGACGGCGAGAAAGGATTCCGCCGAATACTTTCGGATGCAAAGTCTTTACGCGGCCACCCAATATAGATGGATACGAAGTCAGGTCTTCTACACGTTCTACGCCAATACCTAGATCCCGAATAAAGGATTCAGTACCACCTGTAGAATAGAAGGTAACTCCATATTTGTTCAACAACTCAATAAGAGGGGCCAATCCGTCTTTGTAATAAACGGAAACCAAGGCATTTTTAATCTTTACGGCGTGGTTCATTATCTTCTGTTTATGAAGCCGCAAAGGTAACAATAAATGAATTATTTAGTTGTATTTCTTGAGCAAGTTTTCGATTACTTTGGGATAATGTAGATGCTCCAATTGCTGTCCTTTAAATTTGATAATCTCCAGCGTGTCCTCTGCATCCACCGCAAAACGGCCTTGATAAATAACTTCGCCCTCATCAAAATGTTCGTTCACGAAGTGGATCGTGATGCCATGTTCTTTTTCGCCAGCGGCCATCACGGCTTTGTGTACGCGGTCGCCATACATGCCTTTGCCACCAAATTTGGGTAATAAGGCGGGGTGAATGTTGATGATTTTGTTGGGGAAAGCATGCAATAAATTTTCAGGGACTAATAATAAAAAGCCCGCTAGCACGACTATATCTACTTCCAATCGCTTGAGTATATCCACGATTTCATCCGTCTGGTAGAATACCGTTTTGTCGAATACATGCGATGGGATCTCAAAATTATCGGCTCGTTGTAAGACGTAAGCATCTGGATTGTTACTTAACACAATAGCTACCTCGGCGAGGTCCGAATATTTGAAATGTTCCATGATTTTTTGAGCATTGGAACCTGATCCTGAAGCAAAGATAGCGATACGTTTTTTCACAAATATATTCTTGATAGTGTCAGTAGCCTTTATTACACCCAAATATAACACATTTTCGCCCCAAAACCCCTATATAATTGTATTATTAAACCACCGTGACAAGGAAAAGAATACGATCTTCATTAATAATGTACTTTCCATCCTAACGTAGAAAAAATGGAATTAGACAAGCGTCTACATGCTCACGAAAAAGAAAGCAGTGAGCTGTTGAAAAGGGAGATAGGCGTTGCTTGTCTTGCTGAATAGGGTATAGTAACTAAGTTCGGAACATACGGGTGTAATAGGATGTATGTTCCGAACGTAGAAAGTCTTTTTAATTAACAATAGTTGGATGCGCAATTACTGGGCAATTAATGATGAGACCCACAGGAATTAACCCCGTAAACTCATTCACCGTTCCTTCGTCCGCTAAGCTCGTTATATACCCTTGTCTAATCAATTCTTTTTGATCTTCAAAAGAGGTTATTCTACGCACTTTACCTTCATCAAAAGCTTTTTGTGTCCATAGCGATACATGGGCATCCCATAGTGGACTGTAATTATTCGTGGCAGCCGATTGCACGGTATTCGTTGGGCCTACGGGAAATACATTAATAGGATCTATTCCGCCATTACGAATGGAATAACTGAAGCCCTGGCCTTGTCCTGTACTGACATCAGTAAGACCATTTGCATTCGGAGAAAAACCCAATAAAGCAGATTTATCGGTAGGTAGCGACTTACCAAACGCAGCTATTTTAGATAGTTTAGGGGCATTTACACCTTGTTCCAACGCGGCAGGCAATTCGGCAGATGCATCAGTAACTAGGTGGAAAAAATATTGCTTACCACCTTGAAATCCATCTAAGATGGATAGGGTTGCAGACATTTTCGCTAAATCTTTACTGACAAGACGGTCGTGATCTCCCGTTTCATTACTGATGATTTGGGCATTTAATACTTGTTTACTAGGCAATACGACGATAGATGACCACTCGGCATCAGCGACAGCTCCTGCCGCGATGGATTTTGGCGGGAAGTAATTGGGCGCATCGCCAGCAACAACCTGTCTAACTGGGGAAAAATCTACGTTTCCTTTAAACTTCATGTGGCCATTTTCAAGCGTCACATATTGCTCACCGCCAGAACCGATAGCATGAATTAATTTGGGCGCATAATTAACCCCCATCTGGTTAGCCACATTATAATCCGACGCTTCGGTAATGATATAATATACCTCTTTACCTGTAGGAGAGATCCCTTTAAACAAGGGTAATGTGACGTTTGCATTTTCTTTGGCTATATGTATGGCCAAAGCACTTTTTACGTATACATTGTCTTCCGCTCTGAAGCTCACTCCTTGGCCAGGAGTATAGGTGGTTCTACCGCCTTCTTTAGCAGATACATCTAATAAGGTTTTGGCTTCTTCAGCCATTTCATCTTCAATCGTTTGTTGTGTAGATGATTTATTACATGATACAGTGGTAATAAAACTTAACAACAGCAGTAGTTTTAGTGTCTTTTTCATGGCAATAGGTTTTATTTTTTTTCACAATTTAAAGAAAATTAAAACCTAATTAATAATTAATTATCTTTCATGTAGTAATTTAGCTACAAATGTCGTAGTTTATCACTTGTGCCTTCTTGAAATAATATGATCTAGTGATAATGCATACCGCTTTGATCTCTCCTCAAGTAACTCCAAACCTGGTAAAAAACCGAATACAACATGAGTTGGGTTAATATAAATGCTTAGGTTTCCTTATTTACAAAATCACTGAATAATATTCAATAGAGAAAGAATTTTAGAACTCTCTTAAGGAGAAACCTCTAATCTTAATTAAAGAAATTAATATAGGGTTTGTCCGTGTTGATTAAAATTATGGTGATACCATCAGAGAGAATGGAATGAGTATGTATATTTTTGACAATAGTTTCAAAAGCACTTTTCGCCTGTTTTAGAAACATATTATTCAAAAAAAAGAGGATCGTAACATCCATTCTTTTTTCATGAGAAATATTATATATCTCGTTTAGCTTTTTTAAAAAGGGCGTATTCGTTCCTATATGGATGGTACTTTCTGGAACAAAGGAGTCAAAGCACCATCATAGTTCCAATCCAATTGCCCAAAGATATTGCCTTTAGCATAACAATTTGCCCGAAACGAAAGCAGAGAATCCTCCTTGAAGTATAAAATCTGAATGGGTCGTTTAATATTTTTATCACCAAGATTATTATAGTCGATATGGTAATTTTTAAACTCATCTTCGTGACTAACTATTGCATAGTAGGATCCTGTGTAATCTTGGATCATACTATGCAATGATTGATTGCATAAGGATTCATCAAAAACCTCTCATTTCTTTATTCCATACATCCTGTTATCACAAGAGCAGAAAATACTAAATGTGAATACAGATATGAGAAATATAATGATCCTTGGCAATTTGTAGAAAATTAGATTAGTTGATTTTAACTAAATCAACAATGCCCCCCTCCGGTATTCCTAAATAAATGCCCGGTTTTATAGCCAACTTGGAAGAAACCGGAACATAGTTGCTGATAGTATGAATCAGAAGTAAGGCCTTCGCCTCTAACTAATGGTTCAAATACCAGTTTATCGTCATCGATGTAGTAAATCTTCGCATTGGATGATTCCAATCTAATAGTTGGTAATTCTTCTTCGAGTGCGTCAAAGATTATAAAGACACCAGGCTTGATTTTACAACCGGTACTAAAGCCCCATTTAACTGTAGGCCATGCTAAATCTTCCTTCTCTTGGATATTTGCAACTGTTGATGCTCTCGAATCCCCACTATTTGATAATAGATCCGAATTATCGGTAATGGCGGTATTTTCTAGAAATACCCGAGCTTCACCTACAGAATTGGCTTTTAAATTTGGCAAGGATAGGATTGAAACAGCTGCATAAACGTTTTTGTCGTCCTTAGCACAGTTTAAAAGTGTCATTAAACATAATGAAAAGAAAAAAATCCATAATCTAATTTTTAGTTAATGTAAATATGTTATTTAAAAATATTGATTTTCAACTATTTATAAAACAATTGCTTGGCATGTTGATAAAAAATGATTTTATGAAGTAATATTATTTGCCGTCGTAAGTGTCTAATATTAGCTTTGCCAGCGGCGTATTACTGTTCTATCTGTATAATAAGTGCTATTATGAGCAATGAAATAATGCTTAGTTCTTCTTTTTGGTATCAATAAGTAGTCTCGCTTATCTTTCTCAGGTCGGAAGTATTTCATGAATAAGAAATGCTGCACCCCTATGTCTTGGTATTGATAAACCATGATCTCGAGGAAAACAACCGCGGTGTGAAATCTATTTTTTTGAACACAGATATGCATTTTATCCGAAAAACTCTTTAGATTACACCGCACAGCATACTAGCATGTACAACTTATGATTGCTCATTTCTTCAGAAACTATTACGTTCACATCTTTGTGTGGTTTATGATATTTACACTCCCGTTTGTAAATTATCTGTACGAACCGGAGAAGATGCGCGATTTTGATCCGTACCTACTCAAATCTCATGCGATGAATGTATCTTTCCTGTGCTCCAGTTTCTATCTGCTCAGCAAATACGTCGCTCCCAAATTTTTCTTTCACCAGCGCGCCAAGTTTATTCTCTTTACGATCGCTGGCCTGCTGTGCTATATCGCGATCAATTACCTTCTGATAGCCTATAATCCAAATGGTGATTTTGCCAAAATGGAGCGTGAAGGTTTAGTGGTCATCCGATTAATTGTTGGTCCGAGTATTATTTATTTTCTATGTGTTATCATTGGCAATATGCTGTTTTTTTACAATGAGCAGGACAGACAAAAAGAACTGAATAAGCAAATTCAGTTGCAAAAAACCACCGCCGAGCTCAATCTGTTGAAACTACAGATCAGCCCTCACTTTTTGTTCAACACGCTCAACAATATCAGATGGCAAGTGCGCAAGCAACCGCTCGAATCCGAAGACTCCATCTTTAAACTGTCCGAAATACTGCGCTATATCCTATATGACGTGGGCGACAATCGAGTCGAGTTGCAAATGGAAATCCAGCATATCAAAAATTTTATGGAGCTGCAAAGACTACGATTCCCAGTCGAAGGTCGGGTCGAACTATCCGTGGCGCCAGATCTCCAAAACCATTGGATTCACCCCTTGTTATTTATCCATTTTATCGAAAACGCTTTCAAATTTGGCGTCGACAGCGAGACATCCCCCGATATCTATTTTCGTTTCGAAACTACTGCTGATCGAATTATCTTTCAGTCTAGCAACAAAATTTTGATACAATCGATTAAGGAAGATAGTACAGGGATAGGCCTGAGTAATGTCAAAAGACGGCTGGAGCTATTATATCCAGACAAACATGAACTGTTGATCACGAAGGAGAATGGTTTTTTCAATGTATCAGTGAACATAACATGCCATGGTAATTAAGTGTATTTTAATAGACGATGAGCCCTTTGCGTTGAACCTGTTGGAAGATGATCTGTCCATGTTTCCGAACGTCGAAGTGTTAGCCAAGTTCACCAGCACGTTGCCCGTTCGAGAATATTTGCGAACGCATGATGTTGATTTGATATTTACCGATATCCAAATGCCCGAGATATTAGGCACGCAGTTTATTAGGAGTTTGGAGAACATCCCTTTAGTGGTTTTTACCACCGCTTACCACCAATATGCCGTTGAAGGTTTTGAATTAAATGTAGTCGATTACCTCACCAAGCCGATTCGTAGAGAGCGATTGGAGATTGCGCTGGAGAAGGTGTCTGCCCGATTAGAGCTGACGAAGAATGCCGTGCAAAGCCAAGTGAGTGATTATTTTACCATCAATGTAGAATATCAAAAAATCAAGATCTTAGTGGAAGACGTCAGCTATGTCGAAGGATTGAAAGATTATGTGAAGATCCATCTGGTCAATCGTGCTCAGCCGCTCTTAACGCGGATGAATTTACGCGGGATGGAAGAAGTGCTATCCAGGTATTCTTTTATCCGTATTCACAACTCCTTCATTGTGAATACCACCAAGATATCGGCCATTCACACCAGTAAATTATTCCTCGGAGAGGTGTCTTTGCCTATCGGCAAAAAATATGCAGAATCAATCCGACAGTTCAATTCCTGACCTGATTTGCTGTTCATAATGGTGCGATCGTCTACAGATTGCGGTCGTTTGTCTACAGATAATTGCGGAATTACGGGAGGAAGGCAATCTTTGTGCAGTTTCCAATCTACCATTGGGTGGATCTGAGGAATAACAGAGATATTACTACATCACATGAAAAAATTTTTATCAGTCCTTGTACTTACCTGTACCCTGTACGCGGCATACTCCCAAAACCCTTTTGCCAATAAACCTGGTGGAAAGCCAGAAGGTACACTGACCGGGAAAATCCAGAACGATACCGACGAAGCATTATCGCAAATATCCATTGTATTACTGAAAGTAATCGATGATAGTACGAGTGGCGCGAGCAAAGAGGTCTTGGTGCATGCTACTGTGTCCAACTCATCTGGCGTATTCAAGTTTGAAAATGTACCCTTGACGGAAAAGCTGAAGGTAAAAGTAAGCGCCATTGGCTATTCTACCGTCGAGATGCCGGTGCAATACGAAATGCCTAAGCGCGACAGCCTTGCTGGCCCGCCAGCAGGTGGTAAACCAGATGCTGCTACGATTGCCAAAATGATGGCGGCTTTCAATAAAGATTTAGGTACGATTACCTTATTAGGCGATGCGACCGATATTGCCGCAGTATCCGTAACGGGGCGCAAGCGATTGCTAGAAATCGATATGGAGAAGAAAGTCTTCAATGTCGAGAAAAACATCGTATCGGCCGGCGGTACAGCTATTGATGTGTTGAGAAATATGCCATCCATTCAAGTGGATATCGATGGCAATATTAAATTGAGAAATGCAGCGCCGACTATCTTTGTAGACGGTAGACCAACAACTTTGACCCTCGACCAGATTCCGGCCGACGTGATTGAAAAAGTGGAAATCATCACCAACCCGTCTGCCAAGTACGATGCCTCCGGCAGTATGGCCGGTATTCTTAATATTGTACTTAAGAAAAACAAAAAAACGGGCTACAACGGTATGGTCAATGCCGGTGTCGATCGATTAGGCGGTTCCAATTTTATGGGTAGTTTCAATGCTAGACAAGGTAAATTAAATCTTTCCCTAACGGCCATGAACATGCGTATTCGCACGAATACCGAAGGTAACAGCGATCGTTCGAGCGTAGTCAATGACGTGAGTTCTCAGGTGATGCAAGACATCGATAGCAAAACCAAAGGTATGATCACGTTTGGAAGATTGGGTGTGGATTACGATTTGACCGACAAAACGACGCTTTCGGTAGCGGGAATTTTGGCCGGCGGAAGTTTCAAGCCGGTGGAGAATACGCGTATTACCAACTCTTCTTTGGGCACATCATCTTTAAGCGATCGAATGGCGGAAACAGAAAGAAGTTTCAAGCCGCGTGGAATTCAGGCTGGTGTGATCCACAAATTTGCGACAGAAGGCGAGGAGCTGACGGCTGACTTTAATTATTTTGGCGGGCAAAATGAGTTGGATGGTTTGTACACCACTAACTACCTCAATGCGGCTGGTCAAATCGGGGGCACGCAAGTTCAACGAAATTTTGGAAATGGCGATAATGAAAATATTACCTTTCAGATTGACTACGTCAAACCATTTGCCAATGGCATGAAATTAGAAACTGGCGCTCGCGCTCAAATCAATAACGTGGCTAACAATAATCAAAACTTGTTGCGACGCGTTGGCGAGACGGATTTTGAAAATATCGAAGCCGCTTCGGCCAACTATGATAGCAAGAACAGTGTTTATGCGGCATATGCATCCCTTGGTGGACAAGTGAAAGATCTATTTTCGTACAAAGCCGGATTGAGAGTCGAAAGCTCTGCCTACGATGGTCGCTTGCTCAATACAGGGGAAACATTTAGCAACCGTTTTCCATTAAATCTTTTTCCTTCCTTATTTTTAAGCAAAAAGCTGTCCGATAAAGACCAGATTCAGATTAGTGGAACACGTAGGGTCAATCGTCCGAACTTCTTTCAACTAATTCCATTCGTAGATTATACGGATAGTTTGAATATTACTCGAGGTAATGCCGATTTAGTGCCCGAGTTCACGAACTCTGGAGAATTTAGCTATAGCCGGAGCAGCAACAAAAGTACCTTTATTGCCACTATCTATTATAAGCATACCAGCAACTTGATTACGCGGTTTTTAGCGCAGGAAATAAATCCGATAACGGGCAATCCCGACTTCATCAATACCTACATCAATGCAAATTCTGGACAGAATTATGGTGCAGAGTTTACCTATACGACCAATCTAAAACCGTGGTGGGATCTGACAGCCGATTTGAACTTTTACAATTCGAAAATTACCGTTAGCGATGGCGTGAATGCACAAGATCCACTATGGACGGTATTTGGTAAATTGAATAACAACTTCAACCTTAAAAAGCATTGGACTATCCAACTGGCTTTTGAATACCAAGGAAAAACCAATATGCCGGTGAGCCAAGGGCAAAGCTTTGGTCCTCCATCTTTAGCGCAGAGCTCATCCCAAGGTTTTATTGAGCCTTATCACGGTCTGGATCTAGCGATCAAAAAGAGTTTCTTGAAAAATGAGGTGGCCTCGCTTACTTTGTCTGCCAATGATATCTTTGCATCAAGAGGAAACACGATTATATCTTACGGGGAAGGATTCTCCCAGAGTTATTATCGCTTATCCAATCCGCGCATGATCAAGCTGAACTTTTCGTATAGATTCGGGAAAATGGATATGAATCTATTTAAGAAAAATAGAAATGTGAATCCGATGGGCGATATGCAGATGCAATAATCCAACAATTAATACCCTGCTCATCTAGCTACGAATTAGTAGCTGAGATGAGCACAACGCCTGAAGCTTTTTGCTTCGGGCGTTGTTGTTTTAGATTTCACGCTATTAAGCCCTAAATTTAAAAACCCTGAAATCCATACTTCTGTTATTCTTATTCACCATTCATTTCACCCTATTCGGACAGAGCATTATGGTTGATGTTGCCGAACTAAATCGCTGTTTAAAAGAAGCTCCCTTTCAAATGATATCCATTGGCACTTCGTTAGATATGGTCCAATCTACGCTAGGTCAACCGCTAAAAATGAACAAGTGTTTTCAGGAGATGGGTGATATGTGGGGCGATCTAATAGGATATTCAGGAGAAGCGAAACTATATGTCCAAAAAGGTAAATTGATTAGTTTTGCGATTGATCGTTTCGAAGAATGGGGTGCCTCCATCGTTGAATGAATCCATACAATTGATATCCCTTATTAATCTGTAACGTTATAGTTTTCGAACGAGATTATTTGGCGCTGTATACAAGGAAAGCAATAGATCCGATAAACGGAAATAAAAGAATGGCCACTATCCACAAAATTCTATTTGAACTACTCAACGGTTCATAATTCAAAAGTCGATATATTGCATATGCGACTAAAGACAAGTATAGTAGAAAAATTATAATTTCCATATCGTAGTTTTTTAGTTTTAATTCTGATAACACAATATAGTGAAAATTATCATCAATGGGGCAAATGAGCTGACTGATCCTGCGCCGATAATCCATATATTAGTTTTCAATCATCTAAATACCTCTATAGGCAAAGTACGTCAAGTGTAGTTTTGGGCTATGCCTCGTCTAAGTTTAGTGAAAAGTACGACAAGAATTCTAGGTTTCTCTAGAAATATAAATAGAATTCAGCTATACCTGGATCTGGAAGAATACCTTAATAAGTAATTATTGATGCATATACTAATTTGGTCCTGCAGAACGCCAGCGATTTGTTTTATAAAGCAAAAATACTCCCCTAATATCATTAGAAATCATAAAGAACTGGTATAAATAACGCTAAGAAAATTGGTTTTTCATGATTATATTTGTTGACTATATCGTTGTGTATGAATGTGAGTTTTAATGGCTTGTTGCATGTGATTGCCGACATGCCGAATGCTGTGGCAATATATGATAGTGAAGAGCTACATATTGCTATTGCAAATGAAAAAATGCTAAGTGTCTGGAGCCGTACAGATGACTTGGTTGGTCGTCGTTTGGGTGAAATTTTTCCCGAATATATTGAACAGGGGTTTGAGGGATTGCTCCGAGAGGTTTGGAGAACTGGCAAAACTTACCGAGGTGAAGAAATCCCTGCAGACATCATCATCAATGGAATTTTGACTCCGCGTTACTTTGACTTTGAGTATAAAGCACTAAAAGATCAAAAAGGGAATACGTACGCCCTTTTACATACTGCAACAGATGTGACCGATCGGAAACTTGCTCGTGAGCAGGTTGTCGAGAGGGAGGCGAGTGAAGAAGCCATAAAGCAAGAACTGCAGGCAACAAATGAAGAGTTGAGTGCCCTGAATGAAGAATACATGTCGACCAATGAGCAGTTGGATGAGTACAACCAAGCGATAAAGTTGATCAACACCAAACTCGCCGAGCGGAATAAAAATCTGGGTACTGTCAATAAGGGATTTAAAGTATCTAATGAGCTGTTAAATACAGAAAACGACCACTTGAGTCAAGATATTGTAGACCTAAAATCCATCAATGATGCTATACACGATCTCAACAACAAATTAGGCGACAGTGAGCACGGCTTTCAAAACCTGATTGCGCAGGCACCAGTAGCTATGCTGCTGACCAAAGGGAAGGATTTTATTGTAGAAAAAATAAATTCGACTATGCTGGCAATTCTTGGACGGGATGAAAGTATAATTGGTAAACCCTTATTTGAGCAAATGCCTGAACTTAAGGGGCAGCTAGTTGCAGACCTGCTAATAGAAACCTACGAATATGGTGAGTCTCGTGGACAGAGCTCCAGTCCTGTGACATTATTGCGCGATGGTGAGCTTTGGGAAGGCTTTTTCAACTTCACTTTTACACCGTTTGTTGAAAATGGGAAAGTGACCGGGGTAATTGATGTTGCAGTAGACGTCACTTCACAGGTATTGGCTCTTCGTGAACAAGAGGAGACTATTCGTCAAAAAATAGAGCTGGAGGAAACGCTCAGAAACAGTGAAAAAAGACTACAAGGAATATTGGAAACGATGGCAGAGGGTGTCGGTATCGTAGATAGTACGGGGCAATTGGTTTATGCCAACCCGATGGCACAGCAAATATTAGGTCTTACTTTGAGCGCTATTGAAAGTCGCACTTATCATGATCCACGTTGGCAGAATCTACGTTTAGATGGCACAGCCCTTCCACAGGAGGAGCATCCGATGACTATCATGATGACCACCGGAAAACGAGTTTTTGATAAAGAGATTGCCGTTCAGCCACCTGATGGAGATCGGCAATATATATCTATCAATGCTGCACCAATCTTCGATGAAGATGGTCAGTTGACTGGCGGCATTGGTACTTTTATGGACGTAACAGCAAGACGGTTGATTTCTCAAGGAAAAGATGACTTTATTAGCATTGCTAGCCATGAACTGAAAACACCAGTTACTTCGCTGAAAGCATCATTGCAGCTATTAGAGCGGGCACACAATAGGCTACCGGAAGAGTCTAGAAGCAGACTTATTTCTCAATCGCTCAGTAGTCTCGAAAATCTTTCCCGTTTAATCCATGATCTGCTAGATACCAGTAGAATGGAGCAGGGGCAGATGAAGATGGAGAAGTCAATAGTTTCGGTCGATGAACTTTTTGATGAGTGTTGTTCAGATATTGCGCGTGATTCCAAGCAACGCATCATACTAAGTGGTGAGAAAGCGCTAAACATACATGCAGATAGCCAACAAATTGGCCAAGTGTTGGTGAATTTCATTTCTAACGCAATAAAGTATGCGCCAGATTCTAATGAAATTGTGGTTGACGTGAGACAAACTAATCCTAGAGAAATCAAGATTTCTGTTAAAGATTCCGGTCCAGGTATTCCAAAGGAAAAATTAGAACACCTTTTTGACCGATACTACCGTGCCAACTACGAAGGCAAAAAATTCACCGGCCTTGGATTAGGACTCTACATTAGCGCAGAAATTATTAAGAATCACGAAGGCAAGATTGGTGTGGAAAGTGAGTTGGGCAAAGGAAGTGAATTTTGGTTTACACTACCTTTTTCAAAGTATTAAACAATACGAATGCAAAACCCGTATTTATGCATTATCTAGCTTAAAACTAAACCGTAGTATTATATGTTAAGTTCTAAGAGAAAAGGCTATGAGAAAGATATTTTTATTAGAGGACGACGAGGGGATTAGGGAAGTGTTAGAAATTCTGCTAAGATCAGAAGATTACATGGTACACTCATTTTCAAATATCAAAGATTTTAAGAATAGAGATACGTCCATTCTTCCAGATTTGTATTTGTTCGATGTCATGTTACCTGATGGCTCTGGATTAGATTTGTGCAAAGAGATGAAGCAGCAAGACAATAAGGAGAATGTCCCTATCGTGATCATGAGCGCACATGTATACCTCGGAGATTTGCAAGGTATTTGTGAACCAACAGATTTTATCAGTAAACCTTTTGACATAAGTCATCTTCTCGAAAGAGTAAAGTCTGCTATTGCTAGACAGTAAAACATTCGCTGATCCTATCGGAATAGACTTTCAGAAATATATTGGTGTACAGCTACGCTAATTTAAGACTTTATAAGTCTGTTTGTGATACCACTATTTTCCAGCCCTTTGTTATTATCGCAAGATGGTTTTCTATTAACTCCTCGGAGTCTAGATCTTTTTGTTAGCCATTTTGATGGTAATCTTTCTAATTAAGTGCGCCATTGCTCACAATTACCATCAAATCATGAATTGAACCGTTGAATAGTTGTGAAATTTCCGTTATTTTACGCTACACTATTAAAAACTCTACTATGATTTCTACTGCAATCGCTGCTCTAACTAAATATAGAGGTGTCTCTCTTGCCCTTATACTATTTTGTTTAACAGTAGTAAGCTGTTCCAAAGACTCTGGAGTTGGTTCTAGTTTTCAGGTCGCGTATCTGTTGGAAGGACCTGCTGTCGTAGCGCAAGTGCAGTACACACCAACCATCTCAGATCCTTACAACATCCCGGATGAATATGAAGAAACGGTAACACCGCCTTGGAGAAAAACAGTCACATTGATTGATGCCGTACAAGGTGCTGGATTTTCTGTCTCGATCGATGAAGGACAACCGGGAGCGAAGTACAAATTTCTATTCTAGATAAAGATGGTGGTGCGCTGGAAAGTGCAGAACTTGTACTTGATAGTGAAGGCTTTGGTGTGCAATTGATTAATTATTATAAATAAGTAGCAAAATCAGCGCTGTCTGGTGCCTCAATATCTTTATATTCCTGATTAGAAGGGAAAGTCACCAGCTATCGCTGTATGATTTATTCGAAAAGGTAAGTGCTTGTTGGGAATGTATATGAAATGCTTTTGAGGGACTTTTAGTTCAAAGAGTTTATTTAGCAGATGCTAATCGTAGGCGACTAGACTTATGGAATTATGCTTATAATACTTAGTCAATTGGTTCAAGTTGTTCGCGATGCCGTTCAACGTTCGCTAGTCTTGGGGATCTACTTTGATAACCTTGCCGAACAGTAGCATTTGACGAGCATAGGCACTTACTTTTAGTCCATACTCATCCGCCTTGGATTGGATAATTTGCTTGTCTTCAAGACTGATTCTTAGTCGCAGGACTTCTTCTTTTACCATGTAAAAAATTTTAGCGAAGCGTGAAGAAATTTTGACGCTCCGCAGGACGAGGTAGAAAGAAAGGTAACGTTTTAATAAAACATTCATAAATGTATTTTACAACATAGTCAATGGTACCCCTGGTTGGCTAAACCCAGCATCACCCTCTCATAAACTTTAATTTCGAGGTAAAGATCGTAGCCATTTTTTTCGCTCTCCATTTTGCTTCGTCGGCCAACTTTCCTTCAAAATGCGTGTTGACGGTGTGGCACCAGATTGATAACCAGCGTTCGAAATGCGTACTGTCTATCGGCATCTGTGCATGCGGCGGAAATGGATTGCCATGGTACGTCTGTTCTTCCAATAGAAGCGTTTGCCAAAAGGTGTACATTTTTTCCAGATGTATCGGCCATTCGCGAATAGTAGCCTGAAAAATAGGACCTATTAGCGCATCTTTTTGTACTTCATCGTAAAATGAATCAACTAAAAGTTTTATATCGCTAAGACTAAGAATATCAGTTTTCATGAGCAAGGTGTCTAATAATCCCACTACCTATTTGCTATAGATAATAGGGCTAATATAGGACTATATTAATACAAGATAATTTTGTCTTTTGCTATAGAGCAGCCGTATCATTTGAGATGCTTGCGGACTTCCTCTACCGGAATATCGAAGTAAGCGGTAAATTCGTCAGCAGTCAGCAAATCATGATCCGACAATCCGTAATCATTTCTCTATAAGAATATTAAATAACTACCTTACAGTCTGTATAACATCTACTATCCCTAAAAACGCTAATTATGACCGTATCAATAGGTAAATTTTCGTGGCTCCCACTTTGTGTATTATTCTTGTCTTGCGCCAATAAAAAGCAGCTGGATATGAATGAAAAGATGGCCTTAAAGAAAGAGCTGCGTGAGATGGTACAAACAGATCAGATCGCGGCCAATATACCAAAAGGTGACTATAAATTGTGGAATACCGAAGATTGGCAAGCTTTTAAAGACAGTGTATTTACCGCCAATAAGCAAAGGCTAGAGGTATTGTACGAGCAATATGGTTTCTTAGGTTTTGATAAGGTCGACAAAGAAGGGGCAACACATTTCTGGCTCTTAGTGCAGCACTGCGACGAGTTTCCTGATTTTCAGAAGCGCATCTTGAAGGATATGGAGAAAGAAGTGAGCAAAGGCAACGCCAACGCCAAAAATTTTGCTTACCTGTATGATCGTGTGCAGACTAATGCCCAGAAGAAGCAAAAATTTGGAACGCAGGTAGATTATGAAGTTGTCACAACAGGTAGAGCTTTTCCTAAATATGGATTGATAGACTCTGCGAATGTCGATGCATTAAGAAGCCAATATGATCTATCACCACTAAAAGAGTATCTCAATATGATGACGACAATGCACTTTGAAATGAACAAAGCGCAATATGAAAAAAAGGGCATCCATGCTCCGAATCTGTACGAGTAGATGCCCGAATCTACTCTAGAACGTCTTTATTTAGTTTTTTTGTGCGTCACAACGAACCTTTATGCGGAAAACTAGGTTATAACCTACAACATCTACTATCATAAAACATTCAATACCTATATCTACAAGACTATGGCAACAGCATCTCAACCGAAACGCAATGTATTCAAAGATCACTTTTCCATTTTAAAGAATTCCGGAATGGGTTTTGGTGAAGAAGACTGTCTCAAATATAGTGCGTCCTTAGCATACTATACCGTTTTCTCCATTGGTCCCATTTTAGTCTTGATGATTTCGTTGGCCGGCATATTCCTAGGCCAAGATGCGATTGAAGGCAAAGTATTTCAAGAATTGCGGGGTTTGGTAGGGGCAAGTGCGGCACTGCAGGTACATGAAGTCATCAAAAATCTTTCGCTGTCGGGCAAATCGAGCATTACCTTGGTTATTAGTGCCGTCACGCTCATAATTGGTGCGACAACGGTATTTGGGGATATTCAAAATTCCATCAATAAGATTTGGCATGTGCGGCCCAAAGTAAAAAAGGGCTGGTTAAAAATGCTAAAAGATCGCTTGCTGTCGTCGTCTCTAGTGATTGGTCTAGGATTCTTGTTGGTGGTCTCTTTGGTCATAAATGGTGCGGTGTTGGCATTTACAGACCAATTGCAACGCTTCTTGCCAGATAGTACGGTATTTCTTGTCAGTGGGTTGAACTTCTTGATCTCCTTTGGGATTGTATTTATCTTGTTTGCGGTGATCTTCAAGGTATTGCCCGATGTCGTTATTTCATGGAAAACGGTTACCTCTGGGGCATTATTTACCGCTTTACTTTTTGTATTAGGTCGGTTTGGTATAGGCTTCTACATAGATAGTTCGGATACCGAATCTACTTATGGCGCAGCAAGTGCAATTGTTTTGATTTTACTTTGGGTGTACTACACAGCAGCGATCTTATATTTTGGAGCGGTATACACGCGTGAGTATGCGACTTTCCACAACGTGCCGATTGAGCCATCTGAGTTCGCAGTTCATGTAGAGCTTACCGAGACGGAGAAAGAAGTGAAGGAAATACCGCCAGCACCGCTGACAGAGGAGGAAAAAGACCTAAATAAACCCGACAAACCCGGAGATAATCGAGAAACAGCGGAATAGCGGTGAACAGTTTTTTACGTGCTATTTAGGTTGACTGTCTGGTTTTAACGCTGCGGTTGGCTTGGCCATGACTATGGTAGCAATAGTACATACAGGCACTACCGCAATCTCAAAAAAGTAGCCATATCTTTACAGCGAAGTCCTTTCTAATCCTAGCAAAGCTCCCAAATAACTCGTATTTTTAAAGCATATACACTAACTCAACGCGATGTCTTACAAATGCTTAATCTTGCCCACGCTCATTTTTCTTTTGTGGAGTAGTACCGGAGTCGCACAGAGCATTCAGCAAATGCCCGCATTTCAACAGTTTGTTCGTTATGATAATGGGAATCAATTCACGGTAGATTCGTTGTCAACGGAAGGGATTAATGTATTGATTTTTTATGATCCCGGATGTGGACATTGCCAAGAGCTAGGCTATGATATCGCAAAGAATTGGGAAAGCTGGAACCTTAGTACTTCTTTCTACTTTATCTCGATGGGCGAGAAGGAAGGTGTAGATCGCTATACCGAGCAATATGCCAAAGGTTTGGATCAGAAATCGAATGTGACCTTTTTGCATGATCCATCTGGCGAATTTATTACGCTCTTCGATCCGCAGAACTTCCCTTCTAGCTATATCTATTCTGCTAAGGAAGGATCTTTGATCCAATTTTACGACGGTGTGAATACAACCAAAGATATGCAACAACACCTCAGCAAGTAATATAATGTGCTAAGGTGTTGTAAAGAGTTATTATTTCTTCTTAATGACTTCTCGAATAATCGCCATGGCGGTCTCATCGAGTGGCTCATTGCTGTTGGATAAGACGATCACGGCAGAGCGTTCGTCGGGGACGATCGCCATATAAGAGCGACTTCCTGCCGTGCCACCATTGTGCCAGAACAGATTTTGATCTTCCACCAAATCCGTATGCCAGCCTAGGCCGATATCCATATTATTTTCTGGTATATAGAAAGTGAATAGTTTGGTGGCCGCCATAGCGCGTTGAATGTCATTCTCTGGCGTAGCCAGTTGCGTTATAGCATAGCGCAACATGTCGTTAATCGTGGATTTGATTGCGCCAGCGCCCGCCATGGCCTGAAAATTCCACATCGGTACTTCTACACCGTTTTCAAATACCTTAAGCACATTGGTGTTTTTAGAATCTGCTTTCAGTTCCGTCGCGCGCATGTGCAACGGCTGCGTCAGCGTTTCTTTCAGATATGTCTCAAAAGGCTTTTTAGAAATAATGGCCATCAATTCACCCAGTAAGCCATAACCCAAGTTACTGTACGCATATTCAGTTTCGGGCTCGTGGTCTAGCTTTGCGTGCCGCAAATACGAAAAAAGTGCCTTCCGATCGTAGTGCGCATACGGATCTGCCTCTACAAATGATCCGGCTGTATTCCAATTGTCTGGCAGGCGTGGCAATCCTGATGTATGGTTGGCCAAGCTGCGGAATGTGATCTTTTGCAACGCTGGATTTTTCGCGATCGAATCTGGTAGGAATTTAACGATGCTATCATCTAATGTAATCACTTTGCGCTCGACTAGATCAGCCAACAGCGTTGCGGTGAATGTCTTGGTTAACGATCCGATTTCATAGATACTTTCGTCAGTCGGTAAGGTCTTGTTGTCCTTATCTGTTTCGCCAAAGAAGTGTTTTTGTACGTTTCCACGATGTATAATACCGATCGCTAGGGAGCGGGCATTTGCTTTTTGCGTATAGCTTTTGGCAATATTCTGCAACTTAAACTCAAATGGATCTGTTGCTACTACCGGCGCCGCCGTATCTTTTAGTGCCGTTTCTCGTGCTACAGCCGTTTTTGGATCTTCCTTATACTGTTAGAACAAAATCGTGTGGTACCGATTGGTGCTATCTACTCCCAGAACAAACAAAAGTCGCTCGGTATCAAAATCTATCCGATAACTCGCCATACCACGCTCAAACTTAATTTGCTCTGCATTTCTAATATTTCCCAACGCATACAACTGTTGTAAGATGGTGGTGAGTTGTTCTTTCGAGATCTGCGCCTGAAAAGTACTATTCGCCAAATTGTAGATGGAATCAGCCTGTTGAGTATTAAACAAATATTCAATTTGATTATATAAAGCCCGGTTTACTTTTTCTTCTGCAGACTGCGCGGAAGCAGACTGCCCATGAAGCAAAAAGCCCAGAAATAGAAGTAGATAAATCTTATACATGCGACAAAATTAAGGAAAGAATCTCTTATGCAGCAATATTAGTGTACTTCTAGGCTTCGAAAGATGATTTTCATCTCCTCCATCGCCTTCGCATTGATATTATACCCGATCATCGAGTACGCTCTGTTGGTATCAAATCGGGTGATGAAATAAGCTTGGGTAATTTCACCATTTCTTTTGCTGCGTAAATTGGCCATGACTTCCTCGCCCGAAGATTCGTCTATATGCAATGGACGAGCAAATAGGACTGAGTCTACTTCAAAAATAGCTTGCACTTGGTTGAGCATGAATGTTGTTCTATCCGTTACCTCTGTCGGTAGCGATTTGCGATCGATAAAAAATGCGGCAGGCGACCAGTTATTTTTTTCATCTTGCATGTATTGCAAAGCAGAACCCGTTTTTCGACTGAAATGAAAGGAAGTGCCTGCGGTATTGATAATAAACCCCATGTTTTTCATCGGATCAACCACCGCATCGGGATGGTAACGTACGGATAAAATGGTTTGCATTATTGCGCTATCTAAATCTCCGCCTGGTTGATATGGATAATGGCAATTCAGTGCGATAGTCTCTTTATCATTGCCGAATACCAAAAAGATGCGCTGAAAAATCGCGGTGTCGGAATCTCCTTTCTGTGTGCCCACATATAATCGAGCTGGCAGATCATTAATCATATATTGCGCATGCTCCACCATGGTCGATTTATCATTGTTAATCACCATAGGGATAGCTTGCGCAATATATTGTTGGTAAGGTGTGGTTACCTCGAGTACCATAATGGTACTTTGCATTTCCAAATTTTGAAGACCGGTGAAGCTGGTAGCCGGTTCGAACCCCGCCGAAGCGGCAAGACTCACCTTGGCACCGGCAATTATCTCATGTTGCGGTGTCGCTTCATTGATGATCAGGGTTTGCGCAAGCACATTCCATGAGTTCATCAATTGGACACATACCAACAGAAATACCAGCCCAATTTTAGTCATATTTATTTTTTACGATCATGAATTTTATGTTCGATATCCTTGATGATGACGGAGATGAAATCCTGACCTGTTAGTTCAGACGCTTGTTGCAAAGCGCCTGGGCTGAATACATTAATTTCCATAATCTTGCTGCCTACAATGTCTAAGCCTACCAAGTACATGCCGTCTTTGACTAATTGATCGGCTACAAGTTTAACCACCTTGAGCGTGTTGTCGTCGATTTCGGCAGCATGCATGGTAGCCCCTTGGTGCACATTGCTGCGGATTTCATTCTCCGGTTGCACGCGGCGAACAGCGGCGTATTGGCCATTGATTTCAATAGGTTTGCCGTCTAACAGGAAGAAGCGAAGATCGCCTTTACTGGCTTCTGGCAAGTATTCTTGAGCGATAATATAGCCATCTCGAGCGATCGCTTCTACGGTCTGTTTCAGGTTTTGGGCGCTTTCCTTATTGATTAGAAATACGTTCTTTCCACCCGAACCTTTCAATGGTTTTAGGATGATCTTCTCGTTGTTTTTATTGAAGAAGTTTTGGACATCGGCATAGTTTCGCGTTACGATGGTTTTTGGGCGAATGCTTTCATCAAAGTTTTCCAGATACAATTTGTTGCTAGCTCTGGTGAGTGCCTCCGGATTGTTGATCACAAAAACACCTTGCTGCTGTGCCAATTCGGCAAACTGCAAACCGGCTGCGGCCGCCCACGGGCGCGAAATCATTTCATCTGCTGCATCAAAACGAAGCCAAAGTACATCGATCTGCTTGAGGTTAACCAAGGTTTTTTCGGTTTGGCGCACCACGTGAATCAAGTCAGATTCGTCGTGAATGCTCTCGTGCGGGGATACTTGCCGCGCATGTGCGCTGACGACAACTTCTGGATCGTAGTAGAAATCGGCTAAACCGATATAAAATACTTCATGTCCGCGCTCCAGCGCTTTCAATGCTAAGGAGGTCGTGGTGTAGTACGCCTCTTCTTTATGGGTCTGATTGATTACAAATGCTATTTTCATGCCGAAATTATAATGTTAATGATAGGGCATTTCGATCGAAGTGAATAAAAACGATACGAAATGAGATATATGCGCTCTTACTTATTGAATCATTTTAAATATGCCAGAACTCTTTCTAAGCGCTTCTAGTTTTTGTATATAGGGCTCTTCCAAATAGCGCGGATGCAGTGAAGGTGGTTTTATAATACCTTTTAGCATCAGTTCCTGAATGATGGGAATGTATTCCTTTCGGATCTTTCCCATCATAAGCAAGGTAATATCATGACCTTCTTTGATGTATTTGACCAACTCGATCAATCCTTGTAGGTATAAGGCATCTTTGGTCAATCCGCCGCTGCGGTATACACGCATGGTCATCTGAAAAGCGGTTTCATGATCAAAATTGTACCGCTCGACTAACATAGAGAACGTATCAACGAATTTATTGCCGGCGATCATGTGATATACCGCTACAACACGGCCTGCTAAGATGCGCAACCGCGCGTTCGTCAATTCGCCCACCATGTACTCCGACAATACGGCTAATCCTTCTTGTAGTTTTTCGTAACCCGGTACACCTAGTTTGAAGAGATTGAAAGGCTGTTGTTTTCCGTTAAAATAAGTCACGATATGCGTGCCGACCTCATGTTGTATCAACGCCTGAGCGCGATTGCGTGGCAAACTGTATTGTTTACTGATGTTGAGCATGCCTTGGTTGACCATCACGCCAGAAATATCATCGCGCAAGCGCACAGTTGTGTTAAATTCTGGATGCTGTGCCTTGAGATATTGAATCTCTTGCTCCGCCATTGCGGCAAATTCCTTCGCATAGATAATATCTTGCGAATTGGTGCGCACAATTGTGTCTTCCTCGGTAATCGTCAGGATGGCTTTAGCTTTATCGAGTAAGCTCTCGGCGACATTACCAAAAATCTGTAAACTACCTAACATGAAACCTTCTTTGCCGCGTTCGCTCAACATGGTCATCATCGCATCAAGTTCCCTACGTTTGTCTCGAAACAGATAGGCAATCGTTGGGTCGTACAAGTCTTCGATACGGAGATTGTACAAATTGCGCTTGATGATGTCTGGATCGATCGGCATCGGCCGATATTGAAATGCCGGTGCTTTGCGAAAATTATCCTTTTTGAACTGCAACCAAGCCTCGTGTGCATTCACAGGCGTGATTAGCAACAGGAAATCAAAGCGTTGACTTTCTTTTGCCAGTTGTTGATCGATCTCCCAGACTAGCGGAGCGATTTCATTTTGATGTGTAATCTTAAACTCGGTGGGCTTTGCGGTGGTATGAATTCGGATGAACTCAAAAAAAGTGCTGGACAAACTTTTGGAGAGTGTCTCCCGAAATTGTCGCATGAGTATCGGCAGGATTTCGTGTTTTCCATGCAGATAGGTGTCCTTTACACGCAAGCCAATGTATTGTACCTGGCTATTTTTTTTCTCTTTGAGATCGATGAGTGGTACTGCGTCTTCTGGTCCTGTGTTTTTGGTACTCGTGATTACTTCCGCTGATAAAGCAGTGCGCTCCGCGTGAATGTGTTTTAGCAAATACTGCGCAACTGATTGGATGTTTTTTCTGGTGATCAGCAGATCGATGTCATTACGCTGCGTAGGAGGTGCTACCCATGCTTCTACAATGAGGCAACCGCCAAATTCTTCGACCAGTTTCTGCGCAATGGGTTCCAACCATTGTTGTACTGGGAATGTCGCGTCGTGAATAGCGAGATACGCATATTCTGTTTTCACCAGCTCTGCGAGCATGGGATCTTCTTTTTCGCTCACGCGGTACACAAATAGGTAGGGGACGATCTTGTTGAAGACCAATTTATTTTTCGTAGGCAACTGCACATGAAAAGGTGTTTTCATGTGGATATTCTGCAATATGCCTTCTAGAATACTATTTTCGTTCTTCATTCGCAAAGTAATCCTTTAGCGTATCAGTCGTGTGTAATAGTAATTGTTTGTAGCTCTGCAGCTGTTCTGGATAGAGTTGACCCGTCCATTCATCCATAAAATCCTTCCGAAATTCTATAGAAAGTACACAGCCATATGCGCCATATTTATCTGTGATATACTTGGCGAGATAACCGCCATTGAATTTAACATTCTCCCGAATATCAACCGCTGGTAAGCCCACATCTTGCTTTCGAACGGAGGTGATGAAGGATTCAATCAGTTCGCGCCATTTGGGGTTGTTGTGCGCAGTTCCCAAGTTTATTTCTGGATTTTGCTCCTTATCCACTTCTTCAAATTGATCGTTGCGCTTGGCATTGTAGCTATGAATATCGTAGATCACGAAATAACCGTATTGCTGAATGGTATCTTGAATTAAGGCATCAATTTGCTCATACATGCTATCATGGGTTTCGTACAAGGTATTGACCAAATCGGTCGGCAAATCCTCATTCCACACGGAGATGCCCCAAGCTTGCTCTGGCCGAAGGTAAACGGCATCTTTCCGAATCCGATTGAGATCCAATTGAAAACGGGAAGTCGCAGATATAAATCGGTTGAAAGGCAACTCTGCTAATGTGCCAGTCTGCGGATCTTCTTCGCGCAGTCGGGTATCATCATCTGCTACTAAAAAGGGTAGAAGCGCATCGTCTATTTGATGTCCGTCGTGTATGGCAAAAGCCCAGAAGGGGCTGCTTGTTTTTTCGATCAGGTGTATGTATTCCATCCGTATTTGTTTTTGGTAAGCTGCATAGGATGCCAACTTGCTTTATTAACTCTTAAAGCTGGAAAAGGTTTGTTTGTGAACGCCCGAATGTTTGTTAAAATTTTTTACAAATGACAGGATTTGCGTACTAATTTCAGTGGTCGTAAGAGCGCGTATTGCCCGAAAATAGGTGCGTTTTTCTGTTCTCTGCAAGTGAAAAAGCTGTGCGCGGAAGTGATAGCTGCAGGCTTTGGGTAACTCAACGTATATAATAAAAAGTGTTTTGGTAGAGAATGTCTTAAAGCTAGCCATTCTAAAATTTTAGTTTAACGCCATCGCTAAGAGATAATCATTGTAGCGCAACCTTATATTATATTCATTGGTCAATATTTTGGCTTTTCAATGGACAGTGGCTGTACGTAATATCCTGCATATTCAAGAACGTGTAATCAAAATGTCAGACAACTAGTTCAATACTGCTTACGAACATGTGTTATAAATATAAATTAGGAAGCCTATTATTAAAAAGATCAAAAGTGCTCTTGTTCCAACTGATGTTTTACCCTTTTTCATGATTATTAGTTAATATGTTTTTAACAATAGATTTGTTTCTTACTTTGATAATAAATAAGTGGACAAATCAATTATCAGAGGATTACTGTTTTCATACGTAGCTAAGTAAATTCTGAATATCTTATCCTTATTGACTTCTATTAAATCATCATTTTACCATTATGTTATTGTCTAAAGAAATTGTTTGTGTTGTTATGTACTCGTTTTTTCGCTAAATTTTATTTGCGCCTATAGATATCTTTAAAATTAATATTTTTTTGATTAAAATGCACGATGTTAAATTTTAATTTAATTAACCAAAGGTTGTCTTTAACTTGCGTCAGACTTGGTGATTTGATGGAACATTATGTAAAATATTAGTCCTTTATGATGGCCTGCTTCATATTTTTTAATACGCTAATTTTTATCTTCTTTGATCATATAGCTTAATCACGATCTCAACAATGTTCAATTCTTTACTTCAATACATCCTATGGGATGTTGATCCTGATTTATTTAGCATACCATGGATTAACCGACCGGTGCGATGGTATGGTTTATTTTGGTTAGCAGGTTTGGTTCTTAGTTACCAAATTTTAGATAAAGTTTTCAAAAGTGATGGAAAATCCTGTCGAGATTGTTGCGGTGTGGAAAGGGGGATTGGCAAGTCATGGTGGAGCTATTGGGATCTTGGTGGCCTTATTGATCTTTTCAAGAAAAAACAAGATTAATTTCTGGTGGTTGGCAGACAGAATAGCTTTAGTCGTACCACTTACCTCTGGGCTGATTAGAATAGGTAATCTATTTAATTCAGAGATGATTGGTAACCCTACCGATGTGCCATGGGCATTTTTGTTTACTCACTATGATCATATTCCACGGCATCCCGCTCAGTTATATGAAGCCATATCATATTTGCTGGTCTTCGTCGTTTTATTATATCTATCCAAAACTAAAGTGATTGCTCGGAAAGGTAATCTATTCGCGATCATGCTCATGAGTATGTTTTCATTTCGATTTATTTTAGAAGAATTTAAGCTGAATCAGGAATTATTTGAAAAAGATATGTTCTTGAATATGGGCCAAATTTTGAGTCTTCCTTTTTTACTTTTTGGTATCACGCTCTTCATCGTGGTGAACAGAAAGAAGCGTCAAAATGATCTGTGATCGTTAATAGAAGACGTATTTATTCTGCTTGAAGTAGATTGTCGTGTGGCATATGCCACTTGATATTTTTCTCGTAATTTTGGAGTGATGCTGCCTTCACCAGAAAATCGACGTAAGATTGTCCATATCGATATGGATGCATTCTATGCGTCTATAGAGCAGCGTGACTTTCCGGAGTTGCGTGGCAAAGCGCTGGCGGTTGGTGGTTCGCCGGATGGGCGCGGCGTGGTGGCGACAGCGAGTTACGAAGCGCGGAAGTTTGGTGTGCGCTCCGCCATGTCGTCTCGACAAGCATTGCAGCTATGCCCACATCTATTATTTACCAAGCCGCGCTTTGAGGTGTACAAACAAGTGTCTGACCATATTCGAGCCATATTTCGGCGGTATACGGATCTCATCGAACCTTTATCGCTGGACGAAGCGTATCTGGATGTGACGGAAGATAAGGCGAGCATTGGCTCTGCCATCGACATTGCCAAAGCCATCAAAGAAGCGATTAAACGCGAGCTTAACCTAACCGCTTCCGCAGGTGTTTCGGTCAATAAATTTATTGCTAAAATTGCCTCTGATTTTCAGAAGCCTGACGGCCTGACCTTTATTGGTCCGTCTAAAGTGATTCCTTTTTTAGAATCTTTGCCGATTGACAAATTTTTCGGGGTGGGGAAGGTGACAGCGCAAAAGATGAAGGGTATGGGGATACATATTGGGGCGGACCTGAAGCGTTTTTCGGAGTTCGATCTTAATCGACAATTCGGCAAATCGGGCACCTTCTTTTATCACATGGTGCGCGGCAATGACAATCGTCCGGTGCGACCAAATCGTATTTCTAAATCGATTGGTATTGAAGATACCTTCTCGGCGGACATATCCGACAAAGACGAAATGATGCAGGAACTCAAAACGCTTTGCGAAAAACTGGAAAAGCGATTAGAGGCTAAAGATAAAAGAGGAAAAACAGTGACGGTGAAAATTAAGTTTTCGGACTTCACGCAAATTACCCGTAGCAAAACCCAGTTTTACGAAATCGATGGAGCTACTGCAATGTATGAGCTTGTGCAAGAGCTGATGGACAAAGTCGATGTGGAAGGGTTGAAAGTACGACTTTTAGGGGTCACGATGTCCAACTTTGCCGAACCCGAATCAATTCCAAAAGAGGGAAGGCAGTTGCGGTTGTTTTAGTGATTCTGGTAAAAGTTGATGCGGGTAAATTACAAAGTAGTGATCAGGTAAATCTTTAGCCGAATACACCTCATCACTACCTGTAATCGTTAAAAAATGGACAGATTATGCTATATTTCTAATACAGAAATTCGCCAAGGCCGAAAAGTTCTAATCCTTTTTTGTATTCTTTGGCAGTAGCCTGATTAGCGGCTTCAATCAAATGTCCAGTAATTGGATCTATCACCGTTCTTAACGGTCTTGTTCCATGTTCTAAGCCAATCAAGTGGACGATAGCATCTGCCACGGCTTGTGGATTCGGCTGGTGTTTCTCCATCAGGCTGCCAATCGCGCCAGTCATTTTCGTAGGAATTTCCGCAATAGCGCCATAACCGGAATATACAGAGGCATCCGAACCTAAGTTATTTTTTTGCTGCATTTCGGTAGGGAAAGCGCCGGGCTCTACTATGGCTACATCGACGCCTAAAGGACGCAGCTCGTAATGCAAGCCTTCGCTGATTCCTTCTAGGGCAAACTTCGATGCGCTGTACATCGTAGAGAAAGGGAAGGAAACGCGGCCAAATCCGCTGGTTACATTGATGATCAAGCCTTCAGCTTGGCTTCGCATAGCCGGCAAAACCTGCTTGATCAATCGCCACGGAGCAAATACGTTGACATCAAACAAGGATTGTAGATCATCTGAGGTGAAGCTTTCGGCTACGCCATTGATCGCAACTCCGGCATTGTTCACCAGAACATCAATACGGCCTGTTGTAGAAACTATTGTATCCACGGCCTGCTTTACGCTTTGCTCATCTGTGAGCGTCACATCTAAGACAGTTACATTTTCTACCGCGGATAATGCCGCCGCCTTATCTGCATTTCTGCCTTTTGTATCTCGCATCGTCGCATATACAAGATGCCCGAGAGCGGCAACGCTGTGTGCCATGAGCCAGCCGAAGCCACTGTTTGTACCTGTTATCAAAACTATTTTCTTTTCCATCTTTTTATATTTAAATGAATAAGACAAATATTGGGAACAGAGCCTACAAGCTATTTACCATTTGGTAAAAAGGTATGCTAACGAATGTTTTTTCGTATTCTGCTCAGTGATTGCTGTGTAATGCCTAGATAAGAAGCGACATAGGACAGGGGTATTCGATTAAGAAGTGTTGGAAACGATTCCATGAATGATAAATAGCGGGTGGTGGCATCTTCGGAAATTAAAGGACTTCTTCGATCCATCGCCGTGGTCAAACATTTCTTCACAATATTGGCTTGAATTAGTGGGAAACCAATGATCGTGTTGGAGATCTCGTCCCAATCTTTTTTGCTAAAAACCAATATCTTGCAGTATGTCACTGCTTGGATGTAATCGGAAGCTGCTATTTGACTCTCAAACTTCTGGTTGTCTACCACAAAGTTATCCTCATCGATAAAGTAGTTGGTGATTTCTTCGCCCCTGTTATTGTAGTAGCAAAAACGCAACACGCCTTCTATCACGAATCCTAAATATTTGGGGATCTTTCCAGCCTCGGAAAAGTATTCTTCTTTTTTCAATTCTATAGTCTGCGCCTTACTCAATAGCAAATCAATCTGCTGCTGATTCAAGATGCCAAATTGTAGAATGAAATCAATCATGGTATGCATGGCGAAAGGTACTGCTTCTCATATATACTCCATTTACCAAATGGTAAAAATTGACAATAAATTCTGGGTGCAGTTAGGCTACATAATCTGCTATGTCAATGTAATTGTCGACAACTGACTTTAGCGTAAGTTCTACGTTTTCCATCGTGTTGGTAATGCCACTTTGCCGGATGATTTCCAGATGAACGATTGACTTTTTGGATGTCATGGATGTCGCATATTGCGCCGTTGCGAGCATCGTTTCATATCCATTCGTGTTAATGTTACGAAATAGTAGCTTACGGTCTTTGGAGTCATAAATAAACAAGTAAAAGGGTAGGCCTTCGGCAGCACTTTGTACGGATTTTGGGTCATTCCACGACTCCAATCTCCGAAGGATGGCGCTTTGCAACTTGGTTTGATTGACCAATTCCTTTTTGATAGTTGCCACGTTATAGCATAGTATGATGAAAAAAAGGAAGACGATTAATGACGATACGAATGTAAATGGTTCAAACATAGGTGTTGGTTTAGTTTTTTGAATGTAATATAGGAAAATTATTTAGGTTGAGAAAAGTGATAAGTAGCCCATCTATTGTGGTATATTTTCCCCGTTTAGGTTTCATTAACATGTACTTAATAGGGGTTTTATATCTTTGTGGTTATACTTTCTGACAAGCTATTTATGAAAAAAATCTTCTTGCTGTACCTATCCATTGCAGCTCATACCGTATTTGCTCAGGTCGAGCAGGTCAATGTTTTTCTCGGATCTTCTGGCGATCATGGTCAATTGTCTCCGGCGGCATCGTCTGCCTTTCACCAACTCAGTATTGTGCCACTCACTAATCCGACAACACATACTGGTTATGAATTCTTGGCGAAAGAAATACGCGGTTTTACGCATAATCGGATGGAAGGCGTGGGTTGCCAAGGCGCAGGCGGTGTTTTGCTAGTTCAACCTTACTTGGGTTCTGGCGAGCAGATTTCTCCTTTGCATAAGAGTACAGAAAATGCCGGCCCTGGTTTTTACGAAGTGGGAACAACAGAGGGTATCTCTGCGGAGATCGTTTCTTTTCAGGATTATGGTCGCGAAGTGTTTCGCTTTCCGGCAGGAGCAAAGGGTTTTTACCTAGATCTTTCGCATACCTTTAATAACGCGTTTGTCGACAATCAGTTTGAAAAACAGGGAGATCGCTTGGTAGGAGCGTTGCGCGCCAAAACTACCTGTCATGTCGGGACTTACACGATTTATTATGCTTTAGAAGTGCCCTTGGCATCGGATTGGCGGATAGAAGGCAATAAGGTTTGGATTACCTTACCAGAAGAAACGAACGAAGCAGAAGTAAATGTCGCATTTTCAGCAGTCGACAGCCTTTCTGCTTTAGCGCGTCTGGAGCGTAATATGCCAACTTCTTATGCTGACTTAAAGAAGGCAGCACAGCAGGATTGGAATCAGTGGCTGGGTGCCATTCAAGTAAAAGGTGATCCAGAACTCACAAAACTATTCTACTCCCTTTTTTATCGTACTTTGCAATCACCTTATCGCATAAGCGAAATAGACGGAAGCTATCGCGCTACAGATGGTCAGATCCGCCAAAGCAAAACGCCGCGCGTACATGGCTGGGCAGTTTGGGATAATTACAAAACGCAATTGCCCTTGTTAGAATTGGCATTTCCCGCATTTTACCAGCAGGTAGCTTCGTCACTATCTGATTTGTACCGTTATGGGAAGCATGATTTTGCAGGGCCATTCGAACCCGCAAACTCGGTGCGCACGGAACATGCAGCGGTTGTCTTACTCGATGCACAACGCAAGGGATATGATATTCATCTGGATGCAATTCGCGATTCGCTCATCCGCGATACCGCGCGATTCGATTTTGCCAAACCAGATAAAGCCTTAGAAGCTGCATACGATATGTGGGCGATGGATCAACTGTTTGAAGGCAAAGATGCGGTTTACAAGCAGCGAGCGCAGAGTTACAAAGCAGTTTGGAACAAAGAATTCAAGGATCTATCTAAGCGTGATGTAGATCGCATGTCTGCCCGCAATATGTATCAAGGAACGATCCGCCAATACCGTTGGAATGTGCCTTTTGATGTCAAAGGATTGATGGAGCTGGCTGGCGGACAGGAAGAATTAACCGCGCAATTGGATGATTTCTACGACAACTATTATTTCAATAGAGCCAATGAGCCAGATTTGCAATCATTTACCTTGTATAATGCGACGACAACACCTTGGCGTTATCAAGAATGGGTGCATCGCTTAGCATTGGATACCGTGGTGCAATATTATTTCAATGATAATAGTCGCGGTATTGGCGCGCACATTGATAAAATCTACAAAAATGAGCCAAAAGCATTTGTACGTACCATGGATGATGACGCCGGCGCGATGTCGGGATGGTGGGTGCTCTCTGCGATTGGTTTGCATCAGCCGCTGATTGGTGAACCGATTTATTACCTTTCGGTGCCATTTTTCGAAGCCGTTCGTTTGGAGAATCATGGAAAACCATTTCACATCAAAAGAAGCGGAGCAGATGGTGAGCGCTACATTCAGCAGATTTTGCTGAATGGTAAGGACTTAGGCCGCCTTTGGATTACCAGACAAGAAATCACAAAAGGCGGGACTTTGGAAATCAAAACAGCCAAAGAACCCACAAAATACGGCATAGACCAACCTTGGATTGCCACATACCAAGATTCGCTTCATTAGCGAATCTTGGTATTTCCTGTTTTTCAAAAAAAATAAGTAGTTGATTTTCTGCTGATAGTGTATTTGTGACACTAAAAAGACTACCATTTACATGGATTATATATTATATTTGCTCGCAAATTACTACTATTCGTATTAATACATCTACTGACGCGAGGCATTTATCTAATCTCAGGGAACTAGTTTCTGTCCTTTCGTTTAGCATCTACATTTAAATTTTTGTTTATAATGCAAAGAAAAATTACTACTATTCCTTTTATTTTCAGGCTCTTCTTGGCGCTTGCGATATTGCCAGCACATCAACTGTCTGCGCAGCAACGCGTGGTAGAAGGGGTAATTACCGAAGCACTTACCGGCCAGCCGATTGCTGGCGTGAGCGTACGCGTTGTGGGTCAACAATTTGGTGTTTCTTCGCAAGAAGATGGCCGCTATCGTATCGAAGTGAAGCAAGCCGATGCTCGTTTAGAATTCTCTTACGTTGGCTACGGAACGGTACAACGCCCAGCTACCGCTGGCCGATTAGATGTGGCTTTGGAAGCTGCAAGTCGCGATTTGGGTGAAGTCGTGGTCGTGGCTTATGGTACATCACGCCGCGAGAATATTACCGGTTCGGTCGGTACGATTAATGGCAAGCAATTAGAAAACAGACAAATATCCAACCTTTCCAAAGGTTTGGAAGGTCAAGTTCCCGGCTTACAAGCCGTAGCAGCTTCCGGACAACCAGGAACTGATGCGACGGTGCGTATTCGTGGTATCGGTTCGATCAATGCGTCGAGCAATCCGCTTTATGTAGTGGATGGCAACCCGTACGCCGGAGATATCAACGCGATCAACCCGAATGATATTGAATCCATCAGTGTGTTGAAAGATGCGGCTTCCAGTGCCTTATATGGTTCGCGTGGTGCCAACGGTGTCATTATCGTGACCACCAAAAAGGGTCGTGCTAGCGATCGTGCCGCGATCAACTTAAACGTGACCAAAGGTATTTCAAACCGCGCGATTCAAGATTATCAGCAGCTTTCTACCGACGATTATTTCCAGTTGTACTGGGAGGCCGTCCGCAATAAAAACTTATCCAATGGTTTGGCGGCCGATGTGGCGGCGCGCAATGCGAGTGCTTCTTTGGTGACAGATTTAGGAATCAATCCTTACGGATCGAGTTTTCCGCAGCCGGTGGGATTGGACGGCCGTTTGCAACCTGGCGCACAAGCATTGTGGGATGATAGCTGGACCGACGTATTGCAACGTACTGGTCAACGCACACAAGCCGATTTGAGCATTAGCGGCGGTGGTGAAAAACACAGTTATTTTATATCTGGTGGCTATTTGGACGATCAAGGGATCGCGATTGGATCAGGATTCAAACGGTATAATGTGCGCGCCAATATCGACGCGAAAGCACGCGAATGGTTAAATGCCGGTTTTAACGTAGCAGCCAGTAGCGCTTTGCAACAGTTTCCGCAATCAGAGGATAGTAATACGGCGAATATCATCAACTTTACGCGACTAACGCCAGGTTTCTATCCCTATTATGAGCGCGAGGCAGATGGTAGCTACCGCTTAGATGCGGCTGGCAACCGGATTTGGGATTTTGGAGAATACCGTCCAAGTGCGGCTATTCCGCGCTCGAATTTGGCGGCTTCTTTGCCTTTAGATAAAAACGATATTCAACGCGAGAATGCTTCCGTGAGAACATATTTGGAAGCGGTGTTCAGTGATAACTTAAAGTTCCGCTCTACGTACAGTGTAGATTATATCAACAGAAACGATCACTTTTATGTGAATCCTTCTGTGGGTAGAGGAGTAGAATACCTAGGATCAGTCAATAAAAGTAATGTGCGTACGGTTGGCCAAACTTGGAATAATATCCTGACCTACGATAAGCAATTTGGATTGCACCACCTGAATGTATTGGGTGGACAAGAGTTTTACAGTTTCCAAACGACCAATATGAGTGGTAGTCGCCAGCGTTTTGTATTGCCAGGCTTAGATGAGCCAGTAGCGGCATCGCAGCTGAATTCTTTTACCGGATTAAGTCAAGATTATCGTTTGCTCAGTTTCTTAGGTCGTGCCGAATATGGATATGATAATCGCTATTTACTGTCAGGTTCCATCCGTACAGACGGTTCTTCGCGCTTCGCGGCTGGTACACGTTGGGGAACATTCTGGTCACTCGGCGCAGCTTGGAAAATCTCCAATGAATCATTCTTGCAAGACCAAGATTGGTTGGATCAGTTGACTTGGAGAGCGAGTTACGGCGGACAAGGAAATGATAACCTAGGTGTTTATTACGCGTACCAAGGCTTGTATTCTATTCTCAACAGCTTGGGTGAGGGTGGTACGATCACCAATCGATTGGCTACGCCGGAGTTGAAGTGGGAAACGAACCTAAACTTTAATACGGGAGTAGATGTGGCGATATTGAAGAACCGCATTGCGGTATCGGTGGAGTATTTCAACCGTCAGAGTAAAGATCTATTGTTCACCATGCCGATGGCTTTATCTACCGGGTATACCGGTTACGATGCGAATATCGGTACGATGCGAAACACGGGTATTGACGTGGATATTCGTACGATTCCAGTACGTAATGAAAACTTTCGCTGGAATTTGGACCTGAACTTTTCACACTTTAAGAACCGCATTACCGAATTGCCAACGGCAAACAATATCATCCGTGGTAATAAGATGCTGCGCTTAGGTGGATCGATTTATGATTTCTATTTACCAACATGGGCTGGTGTAAATCCGGAGAACGGATCACCATTGTGGTACAAAGCGGATGCCGATGGCGTGCAAACTGACGAAACCACATCCGTATATGGTGACGCCGGTCGCTTTATTCAGGGAAGTTCCTTACCAACGTTAGTCGGTGGTATCACGAATAACATTACCTACAAAAACTTCGACTTGAATGCCTTATTGAGCTTTAGTTTGGGTGGTCAAATCTTAGATAATGATTATATCCAGTTGCTACACAATGGAAACAATCCGGGTCGTGCTTGGAGTGAGGAGATGTTGAATCGGTGGACGCCAGAAAATCGCGATACCGATGTGCCTCGCTTGACGACAGATAACTTGAACTGGACTTCGGCATCGACGCGCTTTTTATATGATGGCAGCTTTGCTCGTCTGAAGAATTTGAGTGTAGGTTATACGTTCCCAGAGGCGATGATGAGCCGTATCGGCATCAGCCGACTACGCGTGTTTATCCAAGGGGAAAATCTATTCACCTTGTACAAACACAAAGGAATGGATCCAGAGCAGACCTTAGAGGGAGCGACCTATTTCCGTTATCCGGCTATTAAGACATTCTCCGGAGGAGTACAGATAGGATTATAAGACTTTTAAAAAATGACCATGAATTTATTCGCGAAAAAATATAAAATATACGTGCTCTCCATCTTTGTATTGGCAGTGTCGGGCTGTAAAGATCAGTTGGATACGATGCCCACCGATGCGGTGACCGATACGGAGATTTACAAGAACACCAGTAATATCCAAACGGTGATCAACGGAACGTGGCGTTACCTAAATGATACGTATTTCACCTTTGCTAACCCGGGTTATTCAGCTTTTATGCGCACGAGTGATGCGATGGCTAATGATGTGGCGGTTACCACGAAATACGGTTATAGGGATCCTTATGCCTTTACCGAACTGTTTGACAGGTCGACAAATCGGGTGAATGCCTTTTGGACTTTGCTGTACAAGGTGATCGATAATACCAACAATGTGATCGCTAAAACCGAACAAGCGGAAGGTACACAGGAAGAGAAGGATCTGTTGATCGGTCAGGCAAAAACATTGCGCGCTTTTGCTTACCTAAACTTTGCGTCGTATTATCAGTTTAGCTATTTGAAAGACAAGAATGCGCTGACCGTGCCGATCTATACCGAGCCAAGTACAACCGGTACGCAGGGCAAGCCAAAAGCAAGTTTGGAAGAGATTTATGCGTTGATTACGGCAGATCTGACAGATGCAGCTACCAAATTGGCGGGATATAATCGTCCGAGTGCGCAGAAATATCGTGTGGATGCTCATGTGGCCAATGGATTGTTGGCGCGTGCGTACCTGAATATGGGACAGTGGGAATTGGCTGCTGCTGCTGCTGCTGATGCAGCCGAAGGCTTTCCTTTGATGAATGCAGAAGCATATTATGCCGGTTTCAACGATGCGCAAAATTCGGAATGGATCTGGGGGCATGTGCAAACCACGGATCAGAGCACGGCGAGCTATACATTTCACTATTTGGATGTTTCTTCGTCGGGATCGTTTTACTTTAGTTTTATGGCTGATCCCTTTTTCAAAGATCATTTCGCGCCACAAGATGTGCGTACTGCTTTATTTGAGTGGGACGGATTGCCAGGCCGCGAGGGTTTCTTGAGATATAAGAAGTTTAAGTTTAAGCAAAACCTGATTGGCGATATCGTGTATATGCGCTCTTCGGAAATGTGGCTGATACAAGCGGAAGGTTACGCTCGTGCAGGCCAACAAGCTGAAGCAGTGAATGCACTGAATACCTTGCGTGAAGCGAGAAATGCTACGCCGTATACCGCTCAAGAAGGAGATTTGGTAGAAGCGATTCTGCTAGAAAGACGCAAAGAGCTATGGGGCGAAGGCTTTGGCTTGTCAGACATTATCCGCAATCAGAAATCAGTCGTTCGTAAATCATTCTTGGATGGAGCTGGAAGTCCGATTAAAGTGACGATCACCACGCCTGCCGGCGAACAAAAACAGGTGAATGGGCAAGGACACCGTGTGGTACGTTTCCCTGATGGCAATGCATTCGAAGCGAATAGTCGTTATTACATTTTTGCTGTACCATTGGTAGAACAACAGCAAAACCCGAATTTGTAATTAGGTATTGCATAGCGGTTTATAAAAAGGCTTCATCAGATATGATGAAGCCTTTTTTGTTGGGTTGTTGCTTTTCGTCGCCGCGTCATCGCGAGGCGACGAAGCGATCTAATTTGTTTCATGACATATTGTATAGTTTTAGATTGCTTCACCGTCGTGCCTCCCGCTGGCAATGACGACTAATGTAGTTCCTCCTTCTCGCAAGGACGTTCATATTTTACGATCTCTTCCTTTAACCACCTGCTTTTAGTACGCGTATCACTTGTTCCATTTCTTTAACAGTGCCAATGCTCAGGCGCCTCCAAGTACTATTTTCTTCAAAACTTTGTACTCCGGTTATATTATTCTTCTCTAATGTATCCGCAAAATTGCCTTGATAATTGGCCGTGTCAAAATAGGCAAAACTAGTTACAGATGGCGTATGTGTTAGACCAAGATCTGCTAAGCCTTTTTGAAAGATGTTTCTGCTTTTGGCATTCTCCGTTTTACAATGCGTTACGAAACCCTGGTCTTGTGTCGTAGCGAGTGCTGCTGCCACGCTCACCGCACTAGGGCCTGCATTCTGCCAAGGTTGTAGGTTGCCAAGCTGCGCAATAATCTTCGCGTTACCGAGCAAATAACCAACCCGCGCGCCAGCGAGGCCGTAGATTTTAGAGAACGTTTTCGCGACGACCAAATTTGGGAATTCCTCCATCATATCTACTGTACTTGGCGTGTCTTCAAACTCCGTGTAGGCCTCATCCATTAGAATGATAATGTTACGTGGTACTGCTTTAATAAAATTCCTTAAATCTTGATCTGGAATTGGTATGCCGGTCGGGTTATTCGGGTTACACAAATAAATCATACCGGTGTCTGCGTCAATCGCGGCTTGCATAGCCGCTAGATCGGTATCTTTCGTAGCAGTCAATGGAATCCACTTGACGCTTACGCCCATGTGTGCCGCTGCATTTGTCCAAATACGAAAGGTAGGATCGGGAGCAAGGAGTGTATTATTGTTCAACGATGCAAATTGCGTCGTCAATCCTAATAACTCGGAGGAGCCAGCGCCCAGAAGCACGTTTTTATCGGTTACTCTGTGTCTTAGAGCAATGGCTTTTACCAGTTTACTACTCTCTGTCCACTGATATCGATTGGTCGTGAGCAGTGCCTTCATCATAGCTTGCTGCGCTGATTTTGATGGCCCGTACGGATTTTCATTAGATCCAAGGTAGATGATGTTGTCGAGAGAAGATGCTGGGCTGCGTATTGCGTTGGTTTTCGCAAACAAATCGCGGCTCATGGCAAAAGCCGCTGCTGCGAATCCCGCCTGTCTGATAAGTTGTCGCCTATTCATAATGGTGTTGTTTAGTCGTTAATATAACATTGTATGATTAGCTGGAATCTCGAATGAGATAGCCAGTTGATGTGGTGTCAAGCAATGTCTTACGAATGTATTAAATATATGCTTAAAATATTTTATTTAACTTGAGATTATTTGGCAAGGGTTTCCGCTTTGTCTTCTGCTTAACTAGTCGGGGGATGGTGACGAAGAAATGGTGCATCGCATTGGCATATGGAAAAACCGATTAAGATGTTGACGGTAAGAGGAATAGCGTATGACTTTAGTACGGGGATAATATTGCTAGAAATTTACTTTTCCGATTTGCTGGATGTAAGCCTAATTTGAAATACTGATTGTTTAAGAAGTAATCATTTACCGCATGAGAAGTTTAACCTATTACCTGATTTTATCTGTTATCAAATTAACGGGTGTTAAAAAGAAGTTTAGCGCAGATCCGATTGATTACGCGGTGTTGCGACAAGAAGATGTTCATTCGCCAAAAAATAGATATTTCAAAAAAAATGAACGGACTAAAAGCTTTCAAGTGCTCAATACAGTGGTTACTGAAATTCGTTCCAAAAAATCCTCCGACAAATTGTTGCTTTTTTTTCATGGCGGCGCGTTCGTTTACGGTCCTGTACAGCATCATTGGGATACAATCGAAAAAATTAGTCGAGAAACGGGTCATGTGATCTGGATGTGCGATTACCCAAAAGCGCCTGAACACAAAATTGCTGAAATATCACGTAACGTCGATGAAGTTTACAAGCAAGCCTTACAGACGGTGGCGCCACACAACTTGATATGTATAGGAGATAGTGTCGGTGCTACTTTAGTCATTTCATTAACGCAAAGATTGGTGATGGACAACGGCAAATTACCTGCTCAACTATTCTTAATATCTCCTGTGCTAGATGCCTCGTTTAGTAATTCTGATATTCAACCATTAGAAAAGAAAGATCCAATTTTGTCTAGAAAAGGTGTTTTAAGCGCTAAGCTAATGTGTGCCGACAATGGAGATTTAATGGATCCGAAGATTTCTCCCCTTCATGGAAGTTTCCATCAATTCCCCGAAACGATACTTTTTGCTGCTGAGCATGACATTACCTATCCAGATCAATTATTGTTCATAAAAGAGCTACGAGCAAACGAAGTGAAGTACGCACTATATGTGGGGGAGCAAATGCCTCATATTTGGCCGCTATTGCCCGTAATGAAGGAGTCTAAAGATGCCCTCCATCAGATTATAAAACATCTAAATCATAATTAACCCATAAACGACAATATTAGAAAGGAAGTTTAGCCGTCAATGTGTAGGAAAAGCCGTATTTTTGATGTAAATATTGATGGGCGATGAAAAAAGTATGGTTTAGTGTAGTCCTGCTGTTAACAGCACTATGTAGTACACCGGTATGGGCGCAGAAAAAGTTAGCTGTACTCGACTTTAGTGACGATCTGTGTACTTATAAAGGGTATTACGATGCCAATCGTTACAATGACACCGTGCTAAATGATACCTATTTCTTGACGCGGGCGATTCTATATTTCGATGGTGATGATATAAAAGAATTGGAGAACAGCTATACGACGATGAAAAATCAGTTTTCCAGCCTGAAAATCGTGCAAACACCCGATTTTATTTTGGCGCGCGATTCGATGTTGCGCTACATTGACGAATCGTATGCGATTCAGAAAGTTCGCGTCCAAGCTGTAGACAATCCAGAAGTACTCAAAGGTACATTTGAAGAGGATAAGCAGGTAAAACAATACGTAAAGGCGTTGGTAGCTGGTGGCGATGAACTATTAGCAGAATACGGTTTGTTAGTAAAAGAGCAGATGAAACGCAATGCGTATCCAGATGCGTTGTGGAAGAAGTATGAGGCCAATATGAAGCTCGATCAGCGGCACGAAATTGCTTTTGACTATGTGCTGACTTACGGTTGGTGGAATCAGGTCAATGACTTAATCTACCATTATGACAATGATGGCAGCCTGACCGAAAAATTTCACGAGCTCTTTGTACGCGTGGTGACGGTAGATTGCGATGAGGTTTAAAAAAGATATCCTACCTTTGCCGACTAAATAAAGGCTTTGCGCTCAGCAAGGCAGGCAGTGGTAGGTATGAAAAAAGTTATTCTTTACAAAACAAAAGACAAGGCTGCATGGCAGCTACATCCATGGATTTTCTCGGGGGCGATCTCGCAAAAAGATAGCGACTTACAGTCTGGCGATCTCGTTTCTGTATTCAATGCAGAGCGTGAGTTTATTGCTTATGGTATATTCAATTCGGTTTCTCGTGTTGCGGTACGCTTACTAGAATGGCATCCAGAACGGGTGCCTGATGCAGACTGGTGGCGTAATCGCGTGCGTAAAGCCGTAGAAGCACGTCGTCATTTGTTGAATGAAAACAACACGACCTGCCGATTGATATTTGCCGAAGCAGACTTTGTACCGGGATTGATTGCCGATCTGTATGGTGATTTTATCTCGATTCAAGTGCATGCTGCGGGTGTGGATCAAATAAAGGACCTCATCGTAGATGAGTTGGTACAATTGCTAGCGCCAAAAGGGATCTATGAACGTAGCGATATCAAGTCCAGAGAATACGAACAACTTGCTGACGACAATGGCGTACGCTACGGTGAGACGCCACCAGAATACGTGGAAGTGGTAGAGAATGGTATTCGCTACCACATCAATATCGTAGAAGGACAGAAATCGGGTTTCTACTGCGATCAGCGCGATAATAGACGCTTGGTGTCTCAGTTTGTGGCCAATAAGACGGTCTTGGATTGTTTCTCCTACTCCGGCGGATTTACCTTAAATGCCTTGCAGGCTGGGGCTTCACATGTGACCTCGGTGGATAGCTCGGCATTAGCTATCTCGACTTTAAAAGATAATATTCAACTGAACGGGTTCGATGCCTCGCGCAATACGCCAGTACAATCTGACGTAAATAAATACCTGCGCCAATTGGGAGAAGAAGGTCGTAGATTTGATATGATTGTGCTCGATCCGCCAAAATATGCACCATCTCGATCCACGTTAGAAAAAGCATCTCGAGCGTACAAAGATCTCAACAGACGTGGCCTTTTGCTATTAGAAAGCGGCGGACTGCTCGCTACTTATTCTTGTTCTGGTGCCATGGATATCGACACCTTTAAGCAAGTGATCGCTTGGGCAGCACTCGATGCCGGTAAGGAGATTCAGTTTATTCATCAGTTTCACCAGCCAGAAGATCATCCCGTTAGGGCTTCCTTCTCCGAAGGAGAATACTTAAAAGGTTTATTAGTCAGGGTAGTCTAGCGACCACCCTGATTTTATGTTTTATTGCTTGTCTGAATCTGTTTCCAGATCATCTTTTTTTGGTAATTCTTGTTTTGGATTGACCACTTTGCGGTCTATTTCCACTGTATTGACATGAGATTGCTCCGTGATGTCTTTACGTTCATCGATTTCTACTTCGGCTACTTCTGTCTCAATGACGACTTTGTCTTTCTTGATAGTAGGTCGGCGGACAATGCCCCATTTCATCAGCAGTTGCTGGGTAGAATTGCGCTGTAAGTGCGTCTTGTCTGGTTCTCCAATCAGAAAGCCATATGCTTCCATAGAAGGAATGGCATCGAAGATCACTTTGATGGTAGCCACCATCGGCAATGCCAAAATCAAACCGGCCAAACCGAAAACCATACCGCCGAGCAAAATAGCAATAATGGCCATGAGCGGGTTGATACTCACTTTACTGCCTACAATATTTGGCGTGATGATATTTCCTTCTAAAAATTGTACCACTTGGAACCAAGCGACAACACCAACCGCGTACCACGCGCTGTCTTTGACCGCCAAGGCAAATAGGGCAGGAAGAATAGATCCGATCGCGATGCCGATATAAGGAAGTAACATTAGTAGCGAAGCTAACGTACCGAAGAACCAAGCATAATCAATACCCAAAATCATTAAACCAATGGTGTTCAATACGGCTACAATCCCCATCACAGTGATCAAGCCCAATAGGTAACTTTGTACTACTTCGTAAATCCGATCAAGCGTATCGTGCACTTTTTGCTTTGGCACAGAATGAAAAGCTTTGAAGAAAAACTCGCGGAAAAATACCCGGTAGTAGAGTAGGAAAAAGGTAAACAACGGTACCAAAACCGTAGCGGCCAACATACTGCCAATCGAGCCAAAGGTGGATGACAGCACGCCGCCCATGTTTTCCATTGCTTTGTCGCCCTGTTCACGCAACTGCGTCATGACCTGATTGCGCTCTATACCGAAAGTTGTTTGTAGCCAAGCTTCGGAATTCTCCAGCATAGACATGACTTTACCCGTAATTGCCGACGCATCTCTACCAATCACGATACTTTCGTACACGATAAACCAACCTAAGCCAGAGATGACCACGATAGAAACGATAACAGCTAATATGGCAGAAAAAGCTTTGCCCAACCGCAGGCGCTCGAAAAACCGGGCTAGCGGATATAGCATGATCGCGATTAGTATCGAAAACAATAAAGGCAGTACCACACTGCTCGTGTAATAAAGAATGGTAATAATCAAGATCATAGCCAGTAAACTACCGGCTAAACCTATCGAATAGGGAAGTGATTTTTTTTGATTTTCCATGTTAAATAAGAGGCACTATTAGCGTAGATGTGTATATCCCCACGATATATCCATAGCAAAACCCTTAACGGGTTATAATGTTTGCTTTCTGCGTGCAATTTCAGAACAAAAAACCGTTGCTGCAACTGCGACATTCAATGACTCGGCACGGCCGAATGACGGAATGGTTACTGCCTTCGTGATATGCGGCAACAGGGTTGGGCGGATGCCATTGCCTTCATTTCCTAGAATAATCAGTCCTTCGTGTTTAAAATCAGTATCGTAAATAGAATCACCATTCAATAGCGCGCCATACGATGGTATCGTATTTTCTTGAATCAATGCTTCGATATCTACGTAAATTACCTGCATACGAGCCAGAGATCCCATGGTAGCTTGCACGACTTTGGGATTATAGACATCCACCGTGTCCAGCGAAGCAATTACCTGCTGGAAACCAAACCATTCTGCGGTACGCACAATCGTTCCCATATTGCCAGGATCCTGCACATCGTCCAATACCAAGCTGTGTTTGCCAACTAAATCTTTGGTCGTAATGCCGTCGCTCGATGGGATATTGACCAGCGCCAACGCACCTTGCGGATTGGTCAAAAAGCTTACTTTTTTTAATTCCTCCTCATTAACAGATACAAGCTTTATATTTTCAGGGATTTTATTCAATTTTGCAGCGGCAGACGATGTGGCAAGTATCGTTTCTACGGCGTAGGACGATTCGACAAATTCTTGAATCGATTTCACGCCTTCCACACAAAATAGACCATGTTGTCTACGAAATTTTTTATGTTGCAGCGAAGTAATTAAACGAATGAGCGATTTTGATAACATGGCAGGATGATAAGATATCAGACGTATATTCTAGGTGCAATTATAACGCTTTTCGGTCTAATATCCACATCCTGCCGATCTGCGAAGTACTTAGATGACGACCAAGCCTTGGTCAAAGATGTCGATATCGTCGGTGTGCCTGCTGGTTTGAAAGAATCTGCTTCCCTGTATATATCCAACGATATTCGGCCCAACTCCAGATTATATCTTCAGATCTACAATGTATTCAATACGAAAAACGGCCGCTATAAGACCGAAGGAATTAAGAATGTAGGCGAGCCGCCTCGTATTCTCGATTCGGCGATGGTGGATCTTTCGGCCAATCAGATTCAACGTTTTTTGAATACCAATGGTTATTTTGATGCGGTAGTAACGCCCGAGATTGCAATCCGTAAAAAGAAAGCAACCATCGATTTTCGGGCAGATATGGGTGCGCGCTACCATATTTCAGACATTGACCGAAGTTTTGCTGATCAGAAAATCGAAGCAATCCATAGTACAGAAGTATTGCCGCGTACACAGGTGCGCATTGGCGGACCTTACATGGAGCGTCATCTTTTTGATGAGCGCGAACGTATGTATATTTCCATGAAAAATCAGGGTTATTATCAATATTTAAGGCAGTATATGCGGGTAGGTGTAGATACGATCGGGCTCGAAAATCAAGCCAAACTACGCATTAATTTTACTAATCCAGACTCGGCACAACATCAAGTTTTCCATATAAATAAAGTATATGTGCGCATTCGCCAGCAGGATGAGCAATCGAAAGTACAAACGGAAACCACGGTGGACACCGTAAGACGGATACAATTTGAAGATCAAACGGGCAAATTTCGTTTGAGACCATTGGCGCGTTATATGTTTCTGCGAGAGGGGATGGCGTATAGCTTGCATCGCGAAGAGTTGTCGTACAATCGCTTATTCGAGACCAATGGCTTTCGGTCGGTCAAGATAAACTATGAGAAGGTAGATTCGACCAAGCTGGATATACATTATGAGCTGATGCCGAGAGCAACGATGAGCAATCAGATCGAAGGAGAGTTTGTGTTTAGTTCGGGTATGAGCGGATTCAACGTGGCTAATACCTATTCGCATCGCAATATCTTCGGCGGTGCCGAATTGCTGGAAATACGAGCTCGTTATGGGGTGCTGTTTGATCCCAGATTACCGGGTAGCATCACGAGTAAGATTTTTAATAATGATTTTCAGATCGGTGCCAGTATTGTATTCCCGCGCATGCTGACTCCCTTTCGGGTGCGTAGTGTAGGTTGGTATGGTTTGCCACGTACGACGATTTCATCGAGTTTACAACTATTCTTCCAAGACAATACCTATTCGAATCGTTATTTTATCAACACGCTCAATTATTCCTGGCATCAGGCAGAAAACATTCTGCACAGTTATACGCCGATCGTATTGGAGTATCGTGTTGGGCGCTTGAATGAAGCATTTAGTCAGCAGCTCCGTGATCAAGGATTTCAATTGTATGTGGAGACCAATGATCGGCAATACTTTGGTTTGGGATCGCAGTATGCCATTACCTACAATGGCAATAAGCTCAATCGAGTCGAAAACTTTTCCTTTATCCGAGGAATGGTGGATGTAAGTGGTAATACGTTGGGCTTGTTGAGCAATCTATTCAATTTTAATACCGACGATCAAGGTCAGCGACAGCTTTTCGGTGTACCTTATTTGCAATATATAAAGGGAGAGGCAGATTATCGCTTGTATCGGCACCTTGGTGGCAACCGGCAATTTGTGTTTCGCTTGAATGCGGGTTTGGCCGTGCCTTACGGCAACAATTCGACGTTGTTGATCTTCGAAAAAAGCTTTTTTGCTGGTGGTATGAACGGAATTCGTGCTTGGCAAGCTCGAACTTTGGGGCCAGGTAATTATAGTCGGGCAGATCTAACCGAAGATTTACGAGTCAATCTTCGAAATTTAGATCAGTTGGGAGAGGTGAAGTTGGAGACGAATGCCGAATTTCGTTTTCGGATTTTGAATAAGTTTTTGGGCGCAAAGCTGAATGGCGCGACCTTCATCGATGCAGGTAATATCTGGCGGTTACGCGAACTCACACCCAATCTCAATCCGGGCGGGGAAATCCGCGCAGATAAATTTTTCCAGCAAATCGCGATCGGCACTGGCTTTGGACTTCGCTTTGATATGAATTATTTTACGATCCGCTTGGATGCCGGTATCAAGGTCAAGGACCCCCAATTCACAGGTTCAGATCAATGGGTTATAAAGGATTTCTTCAACTCCCGGGAATTCAAAGATGCATATAATGCCCGCTTTAGGCCGGATCGCTATAGCTTTATTCAGTACAATTTTGGGGTAGGCATGCCATTCTAAAGTAAACCACGCAGGCCGAAGAAGAAGCTTTCAAATAATTGAGAAAGATCCAAGCCTTTGGAGAAATGCAGGTAGCCATACACCAGCGCAATGACGACAAAGACCACGAGCAAGCGCTTGAATGCATAGGCAACCAAGAGAATAATCAAAGGTAGGAGCACCAGCGTCAATCCATTTACTTTGTAAGGACTTAATCCATTATCCGTTTTGCGGATAAAGTAAAATTTTCCGACTTCATCTTCCTGATTTTTGTGCTTAAAAAATACGAACGTAGAGGATTCGACGGGATCAGCAATCACAGCTACGCCATCCTGAAAGTTCAAATTCTGCTGGAATCCATTGACGCTAAATAGGAAATTGCCTCGTATCTGATCATTTGCTTTTTCGGTAGTATCCACCGCAATAATAGCCAGTTTGCCATTTTGGGATAGATTTTCTTTTACGATAAAATCACGAATAACCTGCGTTTGCGCCATGCTATTTGTAAAGCATGAAGTTAGAAGAAAGAAGAAAATATACCGACTCATGGTGTTGCTATTTTGTGGATACAAGTATACACAAAATGTGGCTGACCATTGTTAAATGGAATGGGATCGGATATTTAACCACCAATGTGTCCAATTTGGGCACATTGGTGATATACTTATGATTATTATTTGTTCATATATTATGCGACTATAGAAAAACCGTCTTCTTCTTTAGTAAGGTTTACTGTATCCCTACGCATCTAATCGGCAAGCCTATGACCTTCACAGAGGGATTTGTCCCTGAAGCAAGTTCAGTCGCTGAAGCATTATCAAAGCGCAGAGCTGCTGTCAAAGGATTGTTTGATCCAAAACTACTGTGATATCTGCCTATAGACCCCCTGTTTACTATGCCTATGTCGGTATACGGGGCACTTCCAGCTACGGAGAGCCATCCCTGAGTTGGCAATGTTAGTTTTACCTGCGAGTTCCGTGTGCTTGTTAATACTTTAGCTGAATCATATCGTGTTGCTCCTACTTGAAAAGGCCCAGAATTAGCTCTAGTAACAGAATTTATTAAACTCATATTTTCTGCTCTTGTTGGTATTCTGTATCCAGTGGGACAGGGATCATTAGCAGTTTTTACTGGCGCTGCTTCTGTACCGCTGTTCCAAGTATTATTAGCTGGTGCGTTGCTCGCGAAATAAGGATTTTGATTTGTTGCTGTGCCTGTTCCGGATCTTGCTAACCTTCCCCATTGAAAATAATCTCCATGTCTGTCTACCGTCATTGGTATGGCGTCTGCATCTAAATTTGTATTAACACCTACATTATGTCTTGCCCAAATTACGCCATTGATCCTTGCGGCGGGTCTGCCTTGGTGAGTAATAAATTCATCGGTAGGGACGATATTTAAAATGAGGTTATATCGAACACCATTTGTCACTGTCAGATTACTAAATGGTACTAGATTGGTAGCTGTCAGCGGACCTATGGTGATAGTGTTAAGTGTGAATGTGGTTACACTATTATTCAAAGCATTGATATTTGCGTCACCGGTTAAAATCTGACTGCCAAGAGATGACGTAAAATTAGGTTGAGACCCCACATTGATATCGGTGCCACTTAGGACACGCGATCCATCAGAAAGACTAACTACCATCCCATTGTTATGCGGTTTAAAAGTAGCATCTATAGCAGTGACATTGTAGGCTGTTTGTTGGGCATTGATGGTAACGCTAATAAGTGGTTTTCGATGTTTCAGTATGATGTCTAGGCGGTTTATGGCATTTCCGGATACAGTCATTGTTTGCCTGTAATACATCAAAGCGGTTATGCCAGTAGTCGTGCTAATTTGCGAATTAGCTAAAGTTCTGATGGCTACAGCCGGAGTCGTAGCTGGTAAATCAGTGGTAGTATTCAAAGAAACTGCTACAAAAGTGTAGGTAGTTCCACCATCTAGTTCCAATGCTGGTGTATTAGCTTCTTGGCCACGGATATAATCTCGCTCGGTAACAAATGCTCCCGTTTGCGTGTATACCAGCAAACGATAGCGGATATTTGCTGCGAGATCAGTGGTGTCTAGAGCAGCTTTGATTCCATCTTTTGGTGCGGATGCCGGCTCCTGCGGTTGTAACTCAGCGACCATCAGAAAATCTTTATTTAGTTCGATAGTGTTGCGCTGGATTGTAGATTCTGCGGAGGTAGCCGCTCTGTTTCCTAGCGTCTCTTCCGATTCGAAAACAGCATCTGATATTACAATTTGGATAAGTCCCTGTCCTTCTGATCTTGTTGAATCTGATTTGTTACAAGATGTTATGATTAGGATAAGTGATAATATGGCAATGGTGGTTCTGGTGATTTTTAGAAATAAATGCCTCATTTTCTTGTATTTAAATAACATGTTTAATTCTTTTTGGTGAGATTTTTAAGTTAATCTAAAGGTATGTAACCTTAAGATGTAAGAAAATGCGGAGGCTAGCTCTATTAATTTTTTTGTAAATAAAACGCTACATGGTATTTTTTAACGATAAGATGATTTAGATACACATTTCTATATTTACACATTTCTATATTAATACCGTAAGTAGATTTTTCTAAAGGGAAATCTGGTTTTGATTTCTTATAAAGAACGACTCAACCTGAGTGTAACCATTACTGTATCCCTACACATCTAACTGTTCATAATCACAACTTTAATAGCAGCATTAGCCCCTTGATTTGATCCTATTAAAGTAGTCGCACTAAAAAATAAGAACGTTGTCAAAGGATTGTTTGATCTAAAACTATTGTGGTAATAGCCCACAGACCCTTTATTTGCTATGCCATTATCAGCATATGGGGCATTTCCAGATACTGTAAAAAATCCCTGTGTCGGTAGTGTTAATCGCACCTGCGAATTTCGGGTGCTTGTTAAGACTTTGGCCGAATCGAATCGAGTTGCTCCACCTATGAAAGGCCCCAGATTTGTATGTACTGTATTTTCTACTAGAAAATTTTGTTCAGCACGAGTTGGCACTCTGTATCCAGTAGGGCAGGGGTCATTAGCAGTTTTTATCGGTATTGCCTCTGTGCCTGTATTCCATGCATTATCAGCTGGGGCACTATTGCCAAAAAATGGGTTTGCGTTAGTGGATGTAGCTGTTCCAGATCTGGCTAATCTTCCCCATTGGAAATAATCTCCGTGTCGGTCTACCGTCATTGGTGCTGCATCTGCATTTACGGTGGTGGCGACGCCGACATTGTGCCGTGCCCAGATAACGCCATTTATTCTGGCAGCAGGTCTACCTTGGTAGGTTAAAAATTGATCGTTGGGTACAATGTTTAATATCAAATTGTACCGAACTCCCGCTGTCACGTTTAAGTTTGTGAATGGTATTAGATTAGTTGCCGTAATTGATCCTATTGTTATAGAAGAAATTTCGAATCTAGTCACGTTATTATCAGGAGCGTTAATGAAGTTGCTAGACGTATTCACAACAAGCTGAGTGCCAGCATTGCCGAAAGAAATTGGGGCTAGTGCAGCTACACCAGTTTGGGTATGTGTACCATTAAAGAGGTTGACTAACAGGGCATTGTTATGAGGGCCAAAATTCCCCGATACTTGCGTGATGTTATAACCTGTTTGTGAAGAGTTGATCGTTACATTAATTAGCGGTTTTCGATGTCTTAAAATGATGTTCAATCGGTTGACGGCGTTGCTGCTTACTGTTAAGTTCTGCCTTTGGTACATGAGCGCATTTAAGCCGTTATTCACGGGGATTTGCGAATTAGCTAAAGTTTTGATGGCTACAGCCGGAGTCGTAGCTGGTAAATCAGTGGTATCTAGAGCGGCTTTGATTCCATCTTTTGGTACAGATGCCGGCTCCTGTGGTTGTAACTCAGCAATCATCAGAAAATCTTTATTTAGTTCGATCGTGTTGCGTTGAATTGTAGGTTCTGCGGAGGTAGCCGCTCTGTTTCCTAGCGTTTCTTCCGATTCGAAAACAGCATCCGATATAGCCACTTGGATAAGTGCTTGACCACCCAATGGCACAGAATCGGATTTATTACATGATATCAAGATAAGGCTAAGCAATAGGAGTCTAGCCGTAGTGCTTAGCATATGTGTTAATATCGGGCCCATAAGTGTTCCGTTTTTAAAAAGTGACATTATTTGCGCAACAGTATTTTTCTTTTCAATATTCAAAATTAACCTAAATGTGAAAAATATTATTTTTTGAGGTTTATTTATTGCGTTATTGTGGATGTATTTCTACATTTTATAGTGCTATTAGTGGAATTTTTACTCTGAGTGTGCAATTTGTTTGTCGCGGATATTGTAACATTGCAGGCGGTTAATGACGTAAACATTTTTTGTAGTAGGCCTAAATTTGGAGTTACCACTGATATAGGCACTATTTGGATATATTCATATATATTTAAATATTGACAGTTTTATTTTAGACATTTGTACTGCGGTTTTCTTTGCATGCTATAATCTTCAGCTTACTATTCGAGTACAGTTAGCTATATAGTTTTTGCGGGAGGAAATGCGTTTATATAAAAGAAAAACACTTAATAATAAATATTTATGTTGCAGATAAGTTATGTCCGTGAGCACAGGGACGAGGTAATCGCTGGATTGCAGAAGAAAAACTTCAAAGAGTTGAATTTGATAGACGAGGTGATTGCTTTAGATGAGTCGCGTCGTTCTTTACAAAGCAGCTCGGAGTCTATCGCTGCCGAAGCGAATTCCAGTGCTAAGCAAATCGGAGACCTCATGCGACAAGGGAAGAAGGAAGAGGCTGATGCGATTAAAACGACCACCTCTGGTCATAAAGCGAAGCTGAAAGAATTAAGTGATGATTTAGCGCGCATTGAACAGGAATTCCATGATAAATTAGTGCAGTTGCCCAATTTGCCCCATCACTCTGTGCCAAGCGGTGTGTCGGCAGATGATAATGAAGTGGTGCTAGAGCACGGCGAAATTCCAAAATTGGATGCCGATGCCTTGCCGCACTGGGAATTGGCATCAAAGTACAAACTGATCGACTTCGAGCTCGGAACTAAGATTGCAGGAGCAGGTTTTCCGGTATACACTGGAAAGGGAGCACGTTTGCAACGTGGTTTGGTAAACTTTTTCTTAGACGAAGCGGTGAAAATGGGTTACTCGGAGACGCAAGTACCACACGCGGTAAATGAAGCTTCTGCTTATGGTACTGGGCAATTGCCAGATAAAGAGGGCCAGATGTATCACATTACGGAAGACGATCTCTATATGATTCCGACTGCTGAGGTGCCATTGACCAACTTGTATCGGGATGAAATTCTAAAAGAAGAACAGTTTCCAATTAGGCACTGCGCATATACGCCTTGCTTTCGTCGCGAGGCAGGCTCATATGGCGCTCATGTACGTGGACTGAATCGCTTGCATCAGTTCGATAAGGTGGAAACCGTGCAAATTGTGCGGGCTGAGAAATCATACGAGACATTAGAGGAGATGAGTAGCTATGTACAGTCGCTGTTGCAGAAGTTGGAGCTACCTTACAGGGTGTTGCGTTTGTGTGGTGGTGATATGAGTTTTGGTTCGGCACTTACCTATGATATGGAGACATATAGTGCCGCGCAACAACGTTGGTTGGAGGTGTCTTCTGTTTCTAATTTTGAAACTTTTCAATCTAATCGGCTAAAAGTTCGTTACCGAGATGCAGATGGGAAAATGACTTTAGCGCATACCTTAAATGGTTCTGCCTTGGCATTACCTCGTATTGTAGCCACTTTGCTAGAAAACAACCAGACAGAAAAAGGAATCAAAATTCCTGCTGCTCTAGTACCTTATGTTGGCTTTGAGTACCTAGATTAAGGTATTATTCATATATAAGACAGGTCATGAAATTAATTATTTCATGACCTGTCTTATTATCTGCTTTTAAAGAGTTTAGTGATCTTTATGTTTCGCTTTGTACTCTTTTGCCCAAGTCTCAAAACGATCTTTCTGTTCTTGAGTTAGAATCTCTTTAATCCTATCGTGACCATGTTTCGCACCATCTTTCAAACGTTCTTTTTTCACTTCATCCGTAATTGTTTGATCTGCTTTTAGCGCTTCTTTCTGTTTGTAACCGTCCAGAATGATTTCACGAACTGAACCTTGTTGCTCTGGAGTAAGCTGTAATCTCTCTGTCAGCTCTGCTGCCTTTTTACGAGCGTCTTCTTGCGACTCTGCACTTTGTGCGAAAGTTAATGTTACCGCGAATAATAATCCAATTCCTGTTAAAAATAGCTTTTTCATGATTTCTCGTTTGTTTTATGTGTACAAATTCTTTAACTAACTACTAGTTAACTGCTTTTATAAATATAACCAGATTTTTATGAAAAAGTTTTTACTTAAGATTTATATTTATTTATTTTAACAATAATTAACGGTTTGACGCTATGTTTCGCATCTTATAGAATGGTATTGATTCGAGGTTCCATTCTTACCAAATATTGGTCTTGATCGTCCTCAAAGAGAATTTGAACTACCCATCCTTCTTCGTTGGCGATCTGGATAAGCGTTTGTTGATCTAGGTAAAGCCACGGGAATTCGATGCCTTTGCGACCATTGTACTCATACTGATATTGAATTTCTCCGAAATAATGACTCGGCTTTTCTATGTCAAAATCGTTGTACAGATAGGAAATATCTGAGGTGTCAAATAATAACTGCCCACGATCCGTAAGTAAACCTTTGCTATGCTTTAACAGATTCCGAAAACCTGCTAAAGTGCCGGCGATACCAATGCCATTCATCAGAAATAACAAGGTATCATATTGTATATCTTGATGATCAAAGAAATCAGCTTGCACAATATCCTCTACACCACGCTGCTGCATAACACTCGCTGCTAGTGGCGATATTTCTAATCCAGTTACCACAAAGTTTTTGGATTGAAGGTGCAAAGCATGTGCACCGGCTCCGGCGCCGACATCTAACACGTGACCATCACAAAGCGCTAATGCAATGGATTCGAGTTCAGAAAAGTCATCTTCCGTACGGAAAAAAACATCTATCGGCATCTCATCGGTGTCGCCATAACTAGTGTGTAAATAGAGTGGGAAGCGTGTCGATGACTGGTGATAGGCTGCTAAAAGCGCATCACCATAGGGATCGTATGGCATATAAGATTAGTGAATGTTTAGTACGTGCTTTGCGAGCGTGATTTCCTCTTGTTCGCCAGTGTGTTTAAAAGGTTCGTCTGATAATTTGATGACCGGTGTCCATTCACCTTCATCAGGAAAAGCTTCCGTCATTTTCAATACAATATTCATGCGGGGAAGACCAACATCGTTGGTGAAATCGGTGCCAATGCCAAATGAATAGCCAATTTTGCCGCGGCAAAATCCAACGATATGAGCAACCTTATCATAATCCAATCCATCAGAGAAGATGATAGTCTTGGAGAGTGGGTCAATGCCTTTACTCTTATAATGTTGAATGGTCTTGGTCGCAAATTCGATAGCATCGCCACTATCGTGTCTTACACCATCAAAAAGTTTCGTTAATTTTTTGTCGAATTGCTTGAAGAAAACCTCCGTAGTATACGTGTCGGATAGCGCAATACCTAAGTCGCCCCGATACACTTCCGACCAATGTTCGAGCCCTAGAAGGTTGGCCATCTTATAACCGTACTTTGCCGCATGAAACATAAACCATTCGTGGGCATGCGTACCAATAGGACGGGTTTCATATTTCATGGCAAAATGAACGTTGCTCGTGCCAATAAATGTAGAAGAAGGATGAGATTGCAGCGTCCGTATCACCAAATCATGTACTTCGTATGAATGTCTCCTTCGGGTGCCGAAGTCGGCAATTGTAATATCTAATGCATCGTATTTAATGATTTTTTCTCGCACAATTCGTACTACTTCTGCATCAGAGATTCTAAGTTGCTCGGTCATCTGGTAGTACAATTCACAGATCAGCGACATGATGGGCACTTCCCAGAGGATGGTACGGTACCAATATCCCTCTATATGTATGCTGAGCGACTCGCCTTGCTGGCGAATCCTGACCTCCGCAGGATCGTATCGGTAACCTTGAAGAAAATCGAAATACACCGGATCTATATATGGACAGCGATTCGCAAAGAATTCTTTTTCTACACGACTTAGGCGTAGTTGCGCCATTTCATTAACCTTTTCACGGAGCTTATCACCAAAACCGGGAGGATAAGCATGTTGGCCACGATTAATCAGCTGGTATCTTGCTCTGGCTTTTGGAAACAACTTAACCACAGCGAATTGCATCGTGAACTTGTAGAAATCATTGTCCAGTATAGAAGAAATTCGTGGCATGCGGGTAGTATTTATTACGTGTGGTGAAAATAATAAATACTTTCGACTTTACACGTTTTGAAATAAGAATGAGGCTATCTCCATTGGGGAGAGAGCCTCATCTAAATATAAACAAACCATTAAATAGATAATCTGAAGGCACACCTATCGGCCACCTCTTCCGGATGAAGCTCCTCGTCCAGTAGACGATGAACTTTCTGAACTACGACTCTCGCTACTACCAGAAGAGCTGCGACTGGCTCCGTTACTCGATGAGCTACTTGTTGTTGTGGCTCCACGGTTCGAAGTGCTGGTACGAGAAGTCGATGCAGGTGTGCTCTGAGTGCTTGAAGCAGCTCTACCGCTACTTGCTGGCGTGTTGGTTGAGCCGCGTGTTTGGCTACCAGCACCTGCGCGATTACTTCCTCTGTTCTCCGTATTTGTCGGAGTTGTACCTCTTGGGTTAGAAACTTCACGCGAAGCTTGTGATCGCGTGGCTCTATCCGAAGAGTTTTGACGCGTAGTCTGCTCTGCCGAGCGGGAGGTGGTGCTCGCTCCGCGAGATACCGTTGTTCCACGAGAAGTATTATTCGGAGTTGCTTCTCCTCGACCCGACGAACTCGTTGTTCTGCCGCTCGCATTCCGATTCACCGTGCTCGTGTTCTTTGAGGTGTTCGCCCCGCGAGAAGGTGAGTTTCCAGTAGTAGCACCTCGGCTAGAAGTCGTCGTACGGCCGCTACTAACACGATCAGTGCTTGCTGCACCGCGATCTGGTCGATAAATATTTACCGTGTTACTCGATGCACCTCGAGCGCTAGGGCGATCAGTATATGCAATTTGGTTAACACGAACTCGGCCACCTACATTACGTTCCATATTTTGTACTGAAGGACCACCATAATAACGATTATTGTTTACGATATACGTATTGTTAATGATCGTGGTACGATTATAAATCGTTGTATTTCCATATGAGTAATAACGATTAATATTACGTGAATGTATTCTACGTGTTGGAGCAAAAAGCCAAAAATTTATCGATAAATTGTTGGCTACATACAAGTTAGGACTCATTGGTGCCCATCCATAATAGCCTCCGCCATTACGCCATTCTACCCAAGCCGGTCCCCATTCATATCCTGGAATCCAGCCCCATCCTCTATATGGTGTGCGAACCCATCGGCCATAATGAAATGGTGCCCATCCCCAATCGTAGTTAGAAACCCATGTATTGCCATACTCGGTCATCATCCAATATCCATCGGTACCATATGGCATAAAATCTCCGCCAACTTGCGGAAACCAAATGTCGCCATAATTAGGATCATTGGTCCAATGTCCGTATGGAGAAAGCTCGTTGTAAAAAACACCGAACGATATCTGCCCTTGTGCTAATGTGTTTTTGGTAGGGAGTACACTTAAAAGTGTCGCTAAGATCGTCACCAAAAAGGTGGAAGTGAAGAATGTTTTCATGGCTACAAGTTTATATTGTTAAGCGTATTTATTATTATGACTGCATAATAAAATATAAGGTTTAAAGATGATCTAAAAATTAATGGAATAATCCCGAATAAATTCTGATTACAAAGCGTTTTGAATGCTTTTGGCTATCATTGCTGCAAACTTGATCAACGTTTTTTTTGTCGTATAAAATTTTGAATTTTATATTTTTATATACACTTTATTGCAAAGTAGAGTAGACGCTATATTATGTATTTGCCATATATTTTCCTAGAAACAATATTTGATTTGGCAGACAATAGAAACTAAAAAAGTTTGTAACTTTGACCTGTTTTTGGTTTCGGTCAATATTAGAAAAACAACTCATTTCCATGTGGAAGAAGATCAGGGTGTTACTTTTAGAGTTTGCGAAAATCCATCGTTTTTTGATGCGTTTTTTTCGCGAAGTGGTCAGTCCGCCATTTGAATTCAAAGAGATTATTCGACAATGTTATGAAATAGGCTGGAAGTCATTTCCACTGATTAGTTTAACAGGTTTTATTGTGGGTTTCGTATTTACGAAACAGTCTAGGCCATCGCTGGAGGAATTCGGGGCATCTTCGATGATTCCAGCATTGATATCGATTGCCATTGTACGTGCTTTGGCCCCACTAGTAACCGCACTGATCGGTTCGGGCAAGATTGGCTCTCAGATCGGTGCAGAGCTCAGCTCTATGAACGTGACCGAGCAAATTGATGCCATGGAAGTATCTGGCACGAATCCATTCAAATATCTAATCGTAACTCGAATCATTGCCACGACGTTCATGATTCCAGTCCTCACGTTTTATGTAGCAGGAATAGGGCTAATGGGCGGGTATCTCAGTATTATTTCCAAAGATCAACTGAGTATGCTGAGCTTTTTCTCACAAGTATTCAATACGATCAAGATGGTGGATATATTTGCGATGACCTTTAGGGCGCTTGTATTTGGTTTCACCATCGGATTTGTGAGCACCTACGTCGGTTACTTTTCGTCTAAAGGGACAGAAGGTGTTGGAAAAGCAGCCAATAGCGCCGTTGTGGCTTCCATGTTTATTGTGTTTATTGAAGAATTGTTGATTGTTCAATTGTTATCATTACTCAATTAAGACATGGAGAAAAAGAAGCCTATCATAGATCAGCAAGATGTAGTCATTCATGTAGATAACGTAAGCAAGTCTTTCGGCGATCTGCACATTCTGCGCGACGTTGATCTAAAACTATATAACAGAGAAAATTTAGTGGTATTGGGGCGATCCGGTACTGGAAAGTCTGTATTGATCAAAATGATTTCTGGACTACTCATGCCAGATACCGGCTCAATTCGCGTGCTAGGACAGGAGGTGACCTATCTCTCGGAGAAAGAGTTACAAAAACTGCGTTTGCGCATCGGTTTTTCATTTCAGAATAGCGCACTGTACGATAGTATGACCGTGCGCGAAAACTTGGAATTTCCTCTGGTACGCAACAAACGAAACCTCAGCCGAGCAGAAATAGATAGAGAAGTGGAGGATGTGCTCGAGGGCGTTGGTCTTTCGCAAGCCATCAATCAAATGCCTTCGGAATTAAGTGGTGGACAGCGAAAGCGTATAGGCATCGCCAGAACACTGATTCTGCGTCCCGACATTATGCTGTATGATGAACCCACCGCAGGGTTGGATCCGATCACGTGTTTAGAGATCAACAATCTGATCAATAGTGTACAAGAACGCTACCAGACTTCGTCTATCATCATTACACATGATCTGGCTTGTGCTAAGCAAGTGAGCGATCGTATGGTGATGTTACTAGACGGGCGCTTCGAACGCCAAGGTACATTTGACGATATTTTTGATACGGATGATGACCGTGTCAAACCATTTTATGATTATAATTTTATAATGTAGTAATAGCTATGAGCAATACAACAGATACTAAACGTTCCCTAATAGTCGGCCTCTTTGTTTTTGTAGGTTTGATTATTTTAGTTGCCGGAATACTGGTGCTAGGTACGTTACAAAATAGATTCAGTAAGAACATCGAAGTAACAACCTATTTCCATGATGTAAAAGGTCTGAAAGTAGGTAACAATGTATGGTTTTCGGGTGTGAAGGTCGGTATCGTTAAACAAATCGCTTTCGAAAGTGTGGAAAATGTACGCGTGGTGATGCATATTGAAGAGAAATCGAGTCAATACATTCGCAAAGATGTGCAAGCTTCGCTAGGTTCTGATGGCCTTATCGGTAATGCGATCATCAGTCTAGAAGGTGGTACAGCTGCTGCTCCTGGTATCGTAGATGGTGACCAGATCAGCTCAAAAGCGACTGGCGGTGTGGAAGCCATGCTGCACACATTGCAGATCAACAACGAAAACCTGTTAGAAATTACGAAAAACTTCGCCCTATTGTCTGCTAATCTTGTAGAAGGAAAAGGATCTGTAGGTGCATTGTTGACAGATGAGTCGATTGCCAATTCACTAAAAGCGTCGCTCGCTTCGATGCAGAATGCCATGAGTGGTGTAGATCGCAGTATGAAAAATGTGGTAACATTGACCAATAAACTGAACAGTGAACAAGGATTGGTTCATGATCTGACGACCGATACAGCCGTATTCGCTAGTTTGCGCGCATCAGCATCTCAACTCCAGGGCGTAACACAGACGGCCAGTGCGTTGATGGTCAATTTAGATCAAGTCTCCAACCGATTGAACGAAAAAGACAATGCCATCGGTGTATTAACGAACGACCCGGCAGCGGCAGAAGAGATTAAGCAGATTCTCAGAAACCTCAATCTAAGTACCGAAAAGCTAGATGAGAATATGGAAGCTTTGCAGAGCAATTTTTTGTTGCGCGGATTCTTCAAGAAACGGGCAAAAGCAGAAGAGAAAGCACGCCAAGATTCCATAAAAAATGCCAATAGCGGTCGATAAGAGAGGGTAATAGCATACATGGGAATTTCTGATAAAGACGTTATATACGAAGATAATCACCTTATCGCGATCAATAAGCGTGGTGGTGATATTGTGCAGGTAGATGTCACGGGAGATTTATCGCTCGAGGATATGACCAAGCAGTATTTAGAAAAAAAATACGATAAGCCTGCGGCTTTTCTGGGAGTTATCCATCGATTGGATCGCCCGGTGAGCGGTATGATCTTATTTGCTAAAACCAGCAAAGCATTGGATCGCATGAATCGCTTGTTTCACGATCGCAAAGTGCAAAAGAGTTACTTGGCGGTAGTTCGCAACCGACCGTCAGCGCAACAAGCAAAACTGGTAAATTGGTTGTTGCGTGATCGGAAGAAGATGATTACGAAGGCCTACGATCGCGAGGTGAAAAATGGAAGCCTTGCCGAGCTAGATTATAAAGTAATCGGAGAGTTAAATGGCTTTTATTTATTAGAAGTAAAACCATTGACAGGGCGCACACATCAGATCCGGGCGCAATTAGCGTACATGGGTTGTCCCATTGTGGGCGACAATAAATACGGTTATCCTAGAGGTAGTCATCAACGCACCATCTGCTTACATTCTCGCGCTTTGAGCTTTGATCATCCGGTAAAAGACGAGCCAACACGCATTGAGGCCAATCTTCCGGTCGATGGGTTTTGGGAAAAATTTAACGCCTTGCTCTAATCCTATTCCGCGAACTATATTTAATTACTTACTTTTGTAGTATGGTTTATATCAGGCAATTCGTTTTGGCATTGATGCTTACTATCGCCGCATCGTCGATCATTCCGCTTCGCGGAAAAGCACAATGTGCCATGTGTACGCTGAATGCTGAAAACAGCACCAAAGAAGGTAATATGCAAGGTAAGGGGCTTAACGATGGTATTCTGTTCCTCCTGGCTATGCCATTTATCATCGGCGCAGGTGTGGGGATTTTGTGGTATAAGAAGTACCGTGTAAAGCCGCAGCGTAAGTTTCTCTGATAGTAAATCTGCCTCAAAAAAACGGCGCTAAAATTCTACAAATACTGCATCGTACTGTCGAAGATGAAAGCGCGTTCTGCGTGATTAGTAGCTAAATAACTCTGCAATTGATGCAAGAATTCAGCTTTAAAATTTTCCAATGCACTTCGTTTGTCAAATTTTAATTGAAGCGAGTAGGTGTGGCCTTCGTGAGGCGAGTCCAGCAGATTTAACAATTGTGGATTGTGCTGCGCAGGTAGAGCAGGTACAAAGGTGGTAGTGACCCAATTTAAGGCATCAGCATGTGCAGATTCTTCTACGATAATGGAGATGTTGTACAGATACATGTGGCGAAATTACACTTTTTTTGTGAGGTATGTTACCATGTAAGAAACATTCCCTTCCCTGTAAAATTAAAGTTGCATAATGGTCAAATCATTAAATAATTGCAATATTTGAAAATGTGCTGCCAGAGTCTATGAATTTTAGATATATACATATCGTTTATTTCCTACTGTTGCTATCGTTGTTTATACAAGCGTGTGGATCTTCTGCGGAGCAGAATGACGTATTGCCAATCGAAAATTTTATATATAAACCAGATCGAAGCAACTTTAAACTATCGCCTGATGGAAGTAAGATTGCTTACTTGGGTTTGCACGATCACTGCAAGAATATTTTTATTAAAGACCTAGCAGACGAGGATAAATCCAAGCAACTGACCTATCAAGATAATCTAAATGTTCAAAATTTTAATTGGGCCAATGATAGCATTATCGTTTTTTCCAATTCACATTACACCGATGATATACTGCGGCTATATACCGTAGACATTGCCACAGATTCTATTCATCCATTGCTCGAACCCATCAAGAGTCGTTTGAAATTTATGCAGCCGATTCGAGATTATCAGGGCGCGATGTATGCCTCGATAAATACACGAGACTCTAGTGTATTTGATCTTTACAAAATATTTTTAGATGGCCGAAAACCTGAGCTGGTGTACAAAAACCCTGGGATGATCACCTCGTGGATACCTTCGCCAGATGGCGTGGTGCGGTTAGCATTGACAAACGATAGTGTACAAGAATCCATCTTGTACCGAGCCAATGAACAACAACAATTTCAAGAAGTAGCTGTCTTTGATTTTAAAACTTCTGTACACCCAGTAGGATATTTGGGTGAATCTACTACTTCAGTCATTGCGATGTCTAATCAGAATAGAGACAAGTTTGCCGTTGTGGAGTATGATGTATCTGCTGGAAAAGAAATCCGCGAATTATATGCAGATGATCATGTAGATGTTAATCATGAGGGATTTTCTCATCAGTTGCACCAGCAGTTGTTTGCTACGACGAGTGCCTGTCGAAAAGAGTACCACTTTTTTGATGCCAATCTACAATTTACTTATCGAGACATCCAGCAACATTTTAAAGGTTATGCGGTAGATTTTCTGGATATGGATCGTGATTTAGAACGTTTTATCATTCGGGTATATAGCGATATACAGGCGGGAGAAGTGTATTATTACAATAAAAGCAGTAATGAATTTACGCTTCTAATGACATCATATCCCGATCTGGAAGAAGAAAAAATGTTGCCGATGGAATTTGTGAAGTTTAATGCGCGCGATAATCAGGAAATCCATGGCTTTATCACCTATCCTAAAGGTAAGAAGAAGAATTGTCCGCTCGTGGTGTTGGTGCACGATGGACCAAGTCGTCGGGACGATTGGGGGTTCAATCCAGAAGTGCAATTCTTAGCGAATCGGGGTTATGCGGTTTTTCAAATCAATTACCGCGGTACGACTGGGTACGGTAAAGCATTTTGGTCGTCAGGATTTCGAGAGTGGGGTGGTCGCATTCAGTCTGATATTACCGATGGTGTGACTTGGCTTATTCACGAAGGCAAGGTTGATAAAAATCGGATGGCAATTATGGGTACAGGCTTTGGTGGGTATTCAGCGCTGCACGCGGCGAGTTTTAATCCATCCATGTATGAATGCATCATATCCTCTTCAGGATACAGCAATCTATTCACCTATTTCAAAGAAATACCACCACACTTGAAGCCTTATGTGCAGATGTATTATCAGATCATCGGCAATCCCGAACGCGAAACGGAATTTTTTAAAACGATATCACCACTATTTCATGCAGGGAAAGTGAAGAAGCCTGTACTGTTTTTTCAAGGCGGAAAGGATAAGTATACTTCGGTGACCGATGCGAATCAGTTCGTGGCGCGGCTAAAGCAAAATAACATTCCGGTACGTTATATATTCAAAGAAGAAGAAGGTCGCCGATTTAAGAGTGAAGAAAATATGGCTTTATACTTTCAGGAGATAGAAAGCTTCCTGAAGCAATACTTACATTAGAAAAAGGAACTCACGTGCCACAACCTGTTGTCCGCTATCAGAAGAATTTTGGTTTGTTGATTGCCTTTCTGGCTATCGTGACCATACTGTATGTGGTAGCAGTTGGCTTGGCTAGATCCACGATTACCAATCACGTAGAATCTGAGTTTTATAACCGTAAGACAGATGTGTTTGATGCAACAATAAAACCTTTCAACGATTTTCTGTACAATGGTATTCCCGAACTGTCGTATTATCAAGGTTTTTTGGATTCGATACAAGCTAGGCAATTTGCAGAACAGGCACTTCGCAAACATCCTTTTGTAGAAGAAGTGGTGTTTTACGATGTTACCATCACTAATTCGCGCACCGTAAGTCGCGGAGTTCGTTATCGAGATAATTTGCTTTTCCATCCCAAATCCATCATTAGTTTTAACTTGGATAATGCGTATCGCTTGCAAAGTAAGTCCAACTTTCAGGAAGAACCTGATCCATATGCGGGTGACTTTAATAATGCAGCAATCAAGTTTTTTGATTATCTCGCGAAAATAAATGAATCCACCACCTTGACGGAAGATGAGATCTATCGGGTATTTTATTCCTTGTCACCAGGTAAAATTGGATATCTAAATATTCCTCGCATCAGTGATCTTCTATTATACAAGACGCTGTTGCTCAATGATAGCCTGCCAGATGCTTTCTTTGAGCAAGATATGTTTTTGTTTCGCATCAATCCGCAAAAACTCCGATTGAGTAACACCCAGCCACGATATTATGAGAAGATATCCATCACGCCCTTGACCGATCCTGCGGCGATGGAAGAGAAGACCTATTATACAACCGAACTGCCCCTGCCCGGTGCCTTGTCTGATTTTAAAATTAAATTCGATTCTTCGAAAGAATTTATAACCAAAGAGGTGTATCGTTTGTTGATACCCGTAGTGCTGGGTATTTCGGTGTTATACGTCATTTTGTTATCTATTGTTTATTTGATTTATCGTAATATCAACAACAACAATAGGCTTTATAGGCTTCAATATGACTTTATCAATAACCTGACACACGAGTTCAAAACACCAGTGAGCGTGATCAAAATTGCGGGCAATAATATCAAAAGCGCGCAAAAAGTATCTGATGAAGAGCGACTAATGTATGGGCGTATCCTTGATCAGGAAGCGGATAAGTTAAATAATTTGATGAACAAGTTATTATCTTATGCGCAAATTGAAAACAAATCTATTCCATACAAAGGAGATTGGATTAATTTGCACGACTTTTGTGAAGAGATATTTAAAGCTTGTCGTATCAAGTATAGTGACATTAGCTTAACGTACAATATTGATGTCACGGATGAATTGCATACTGACCCTATTCTGCTGGCGTCTGTCTTTCACAATCTGGTAGACAATGCGTATAAATACTCTGAGGCGGGTCATCGTTTTATCCATGTTGAGGTAGAGCAAACAAAGAAAAACTTTGTTATCATATTTAGTGACCGGGGGATAGGAATTGCGAAAAGTGAGTTAAAAAATATATTTAAGAAGTTTTACCGTATACAAAATCAATATAATCAGAGTGGTAGCATAGGCTTGGGATTAGCTTTTTGCAAAGAAATCACGGAGTTTATGGGCGGAGAAATCCGAGTTGAAAGTGTATTGGGTAAGGGCACCGTATTTACGTTGATCTTCCCCAAATAATGTCAAGAAATCACATGGAAAAAGAAATAACTATTGCCGTTGTAGAAGATGATGAAAACCTACGCTTTCTAGTAAGCCATCGGTTGCAGACAGAAAGCTATCAGGTATTGCAAATTGCTGACGGGCTGGAAGCGGAGAAAGTAATTCTTTCCAAACAACCCGATATTGTATTACTGGATTGGATGTTGCCAGGCAAGGAAGGCATTGAAGTGTGTCAATCAGTCCGCAAAGCGGGATTTGAAAATATCATTATTATGATGACAGCCAAATCACAAGATGTGGACAAGATCGATGCGTACAGTTACGGCGTGAGTGACTATATCACCAAACCATTCAATATGGACGTATTGGTAGCTATGATTGAAAATAAAGTTCGTTTCTTCGTGCCTAAATCCGGTGCCGAAGTATACCATTTTGGGCAGACAGAACATCATCCCAATATCCACTCTTTGGTACGTGATGGGAAAAAGATTGAATTGACCATTTTGGAAAATCGGATCTTACTGCATTTCTTACGGAATAAGGGAAAGGATGTAACACGTGATGAACTGATGGAGGCCGTGTGGGGTTACAGTTCCAACGTCAATACGCGCACGTTGGATATGCACGTAGTGCGCTTGCGTAAGAAAATTGAAAAAAATCCAGACAAACCATCGTATTTGCAGACCGTCCGTGGATTGGGCTACAAGTTTGTCGATGATGTGTCTGAAATTCCAGATTAAATTTGCTTTTATAGATACGGATCATTATTTTCGTAATAATGAGCAAGGCCATGTTGTCCTATTAAGGATGGTATGGTCTTGCCTTTTTTATTGTCTATTATTAAATAACAGTGTACTAATTAGATAGTTTATTATGGCAGAAGTAACTTATTATACAGAAGAGGGATTAATCAAGCTTCGAGAAGAATTGCAGTATCTGAAGACCGAAGGGCGTACGAAGATTGCAAATGCCATTGCCGAAGCTAGAGACAAAGGAGATCTTTCAGAAAATGCAGAGTATGACGCTGCAAAAGAGGCGCAAGGTTTGCACGAGGCTAAAATCGCAAAACTAGAAACCGTCTTGTCGACCGCACGCGTGATTGATGAATCAAATTTAGATACATCCAAAGTACTGGCCTTGTCTATCGTAAAGATCAAAAATGTAAAGAACGGTGCTGTGATGACCTACCAATTGGTTTCGGAAACAGAAGCGGATTTCAAATCCGGAAAGATCTCTGTGAAATCACCCATCGCTCAGGGACTTTTAGGATTGAAAGTAGGGGATGTCGCTACGGTAACAGTACCTGCTGGCGAATTGGACCTAGAAGTTTTGGAAATATCCCGCTAGAAAAGTCTTAGTGGTTATGTGCGGTTCTGCCATAACCGCACGATCCAACGTAAAACAGGAGAGAGAAGTCGAAATAGCATGTTCCGACTTCTCTCTTTTTTTGTTATATTTGCTAATGATCACTGGGCAGATTTTAGTAGGCCTCGCATTGTAAAACAAAAGTACAATGTAAGGTGTTGTGAAGATCAGATACCAGTTTATTATACATTAAAAGTAGTTATGTCTACAATATTTTCGAAGATCATCTCTGGTGAGATACCTGCATACAAAGTGGCAGAGAGCAATGATTTCCTTGCTTTCCTTGATGTAAGACCTATTGCCAAAGGACACGTTTTAGTAATTCCTAAAGTAGAGACAGATTATATTTTTGATATCGGTGATGATTCATACATGGGTATGTGGATGTTTGCCAAAATCGTTGCTCAAGGCATTAGAAAAGCAATTACATGCGAGCGTGTAGGTGTTGCTGTTGTAGGGCTAGAAGTAGCACATGCACACATCCACTTAGTGCCAATAAATCAGATCTCTGATCTGAGCTTCGAAAAGCCAAAATTGGAGTTTTCTGAAGAAGATATGTTAGCTATTTCTGAGGAAATACGAGAATCCATCTCTAAAGTCACACATGGATAAGCCACCGACCCCCTATACGAGTCATCCATTACACAGATTACAATTTTTGAGAATTGTCTTTCTTGAACCCAGTGTGCAGTTTGAAACCGAGGGTGTAATTTGATCAATATGCAAGAATTTCTATTATCATTTCAGCAATTGATGGATCCCGAATACCTGCTTAGTCATGGCGGGTTTTACATCGTTTGTCTTATTGTATTTGCAGAGACAGGCCTTTTCTTCGGATTCTTTTTACCGGGCGATTACTTATTATTTTTAGCGGGTTTATTCTGTGCTCTAGGAAAGATTGATGTAGATATCATCACACTTTACGCCGGAATTCTTGGCGCTGGCGTATTGGGCAATTTCGTTGGGTACTGGTTTGGAAATCGAGCTGGGCCAATGCTATTTAAACGGCAGGATTCCATCCTGTTTAAGCGCAAATATGTTGTGATGGCCGAGGAGTTTTTCCAGAAATGGGGCGGTACTGCGCTGATTATCGGTCGGTTCGTGCCAATTATACGTACATTTGCTCCGATATTTGCGGGTGTAGTACAGTTAAATTTTCGTAAATTCGTTTTATACAATATTATAGGCGCCGTTTTATGGGTGTCTTTACTAACATTGACCGGTTATTACCTCGGGGTAAAATTTCCTGAAGTAATTAATTACGTGGAATACATCATCGTTGGTTTGATCTTAGTGGCTTTCTTACCGATTGCTATCGCCTTGCTCAGACGCAGACTGAAAGACCGTAAAAAAACAATAAAAAATTAAATAGTTAATACATTACATGAGTACACAACACCCTTGGCATCAAGTATCGCCTGGCGAAGACTTGCCTAGTTCCGTAAATGCAATTATTGAAATCCCAAAGGGATCTAAAGCAAAGTATGAAATCGACAAAGACAGCGGTTTGATCAAATTGGATCGCGTGCTATTTTCATCGGTTATGTATCCAGCTAACTACGGTTTCATACCGCAAACCTATTGTGATGATAAAGATCCTTTAGATATTTTGGTGCTTTGTTCGGTGGATGTATACCCAATGAGCTTGATCGAAGCCAAAGTGGTTGGTGTGATGCACATGATCGATGGTGGTGAGCAAGATGATAAAATCATTGCGGTAGCGAAACACGATATGTCGGTCAATTACATCAATGACCTTTCAGAGTTGCCTCCGCACACGATGAAAGAAATTGTACGTTTCTTCCAAGATTATAAAGCCTTGGAAAATAAAAACGTGACGATCGAAAATTTATATGGCAGAACTTATGCAGAAAATGTTATTTTAGAAAGCATTGAATTGTATAAGAAAGAGTTTGGTAATAAATAGATACGATAAGTAAATGGGTCTCGATATTTTTTGGACAATCTTCTTGGTTCTTGCTAACGGCTTTTTCGTTGCGGCAGAGTTCGCTATCGTTAAAGTTCGGGCATCACAGATAGAGCTTCATGCAAAATCTGGTAGCAAAGTGGCCACAATGGCCAAAAATATTACAGACCATTTGGATGGTTATCTTGCTGCTACGCAACTCGGTATTACCTTGGCTTCCTTGGCCTTGGGTTGGGTAGGTGAGAAGGTGATGACGGAAATTGTTAATAACATGTTTAGTTTTTTCAATATAGAACTAACTGGACGCTGGGCCACCAATTTGGGCCATGTCTTAGCTTTTGCGATCATCACCTTCCTACACATTGTTTTTGGTGAGTTGGCGCCTAAGTCGATTGCCATCCAAAAACCGGTAGCTACGACGATGCGAATCGCCTTGCCACTTCAGTTCTTTTACTACATATTCAAACCCATCATTTGGGTGCTGAATGGTTTTGCCAATATGTTGCTCAGGTTGATTGGTATTCAGGTGAATGCGCATGAAGTAAGCCATTCGTCAGAAGAATTACAATACCTGTTGGAGAAAGGTCGTGAAAGTGGTGCTTTAAACACATCAGAGCACGAGCTAATTAAGAATGTATTCGACTTCAACGAGCGTATTGTTAAGAATATCATGGTGCCGCGTACGAAAATATTAGCTGCAGAAGTGAATGAGACACCAGAGAATTTCATCAATCGGGTTACGGAAGAAGGCTATTCACGCGTGCCGATTTATCAAGACAATATCGACCAGATTATCGGTCTAGTACATACCAAGGATTTACTGCCTATTGTAGCCAAAGGCAAAGAAGTGGTGCTTAAGCGTATCATGCGTAAGCCATATTTCATTCCAGAGACCAAGAAGATCAACGATCTAATGGCTGAGTTCCAACAAAAGCGTATCCAGATTGCCTTTGTATTGGATGAGTTTGGCGGTACAGCTGGTATGGTTACATTGGAAGATATCGTGGAAGAATTAGTGGGTGATATTCAAGACGAGTACGATAACGAAACACCTTTGGTAGAGCGTATCTCGGATACAGAATTCATGGTAGATGCGGGCGCTAATGTGCACGATGTGAATGAATATTTGCCATTGGAATTGCCAGAGAGTTCCGATTATGATACTATCGCGGGTTTGGTAAGCCACGTTTTCGAGCGTATCCCTGATGTAGGCGATAGCTGCGAGGATCTGGGCTACAATTTCACTATCATGAAAAAAACACAGCAGAATATTGAATTCGTAAAATTGGATCTGGTAGAAACACCAAATGACGATTCCGAAAAAGAAGATTAAGCTATGTTGTTATTTTATACACCAGATGTGCAGCATACGCACACCGAGTATCTCCTTTCGGAGGAAGAAAGCAAGCACGCCATTCGCGTGCTTCGTTTGCAAATAGGCAATACGGTACACTTGGTTAATGGAACGGGTGATCTGCTACGTGCAGAGATTATAGATGCCCATCCAAAGCGCACTGCTTTGCGTATACTATCGTACGAGCGCGATTTTCAGAAAAGAGATTATTGGTTGCACATAGCGATTGCACCAACCAAAAATATAGATCGGCTAGAGTGGTTTATCGAAAAAGCGACCGAGATCGGAGTAGACGAGATTACGCCGATTATCTGTGAGCACTCTGAGCGTAAGGAGGTGAAAGTCGATCGATTGACCAAAGTAGCTATCGCCGCGATGAAACAATCCTTGAAAGCGTATCTGCCTCAGATCAATCCGGCGATTTCTTTTACTCAGTTTATAGAGCGGCAGCGTGCTTCTACGGAATTAGTATATAAGTCAATTGCACATTGTGTCGATATGGAAAAATCGTATCTCAACACATTCTTCCCACCGAAGTCGGCTTACTTGATTTTAATAGGGCCAGAAGGTGATTTCTCCGAAAAAGAAATTGCATTAGCGGTGGCCGATGACTTCAAAACGATGTCACTAGGAGAAAGCCGCTTGCGGACTGAAACGGCGGCATTGATGGCGACAGCCGAGGTTTCTGTACTGAACAGATAATAACATCATCATAACGCATAAAAAAGGGTTTTCTGCAAATGGCAGAAAACCCTTTTTTCTTACGTATTTAATACCCTACTACTTAACCAAGACAGCATCCAAAATCTGGATCTCTGAATTTCCTTTTAGTGGCTCTGGATTGAAGACCATTTTCCCTCTCAATTTGATCGGCTCGTCAGAGAATTTGACCGTTGTACCATTCTTCATAATGATTTCTACCATGGGCGGAATACCGTTTGTTCCACAAAACTGACATTGCGCCAGCGGAAGGACCGATATCATAAACGTAGTGTGATTTCTGCCACTTTTGAGCGGTACCATATAGCCAGGCAAGTCAACTTGTTTATTCTCCAGCGCCTTGAGCACTGGTGGATATTCTGGTGTATACACTTTTTTGTTTCCTTGAGTCGTTACTTTGTACATCATCTTGTCGATGGCTTCCCAAGTTTTATTCATCATCGGCGTATGATCCGGTACTTCCATTCCCGGAAACTGATTGCCGCCACCGATCTGCGCTTGTGCTGTATAAGCCGCAATAGAAAAGAGAATTGCTATAAATATCTGTTTCATCGTGTTGTTTGTGTAATTATTTGTCACCCAAAATGGTGGATATCGTTGTGTTGTAAGCTTTAATAGCGGGCAATATAGCGGCAATGGTTCCGATTGCTGCCGCAATAAATAGAATCAACAATTCTGTCGGACTCACGGCTAGTGCTTGGATAAAATCGGCGCTTTGCCCCGTCTGTGTGCTGATATAATACAAGGCTAAATGACCAAATAGTAATCCTACCACACCACCAATCAAGGTAATGACTAATCCTTCGACTATCACTAATGTGAAAAGTTTAGTCTTCCCAGCACCTAATGATCGCATGACGGCTAGATCATACTTACGCTCTTTCAGCGCGTTGTATAAGCTAATGAATACGCTTAATCCGGCAATCAGCATAATCACATAAGCCAGTATTTCCAAAGAATCGATGCCTACACCTAACAAGGAGAACAAGCGCGTAGTTTCCATCGCTGGTGAAGCGGCTTGCATAGCAGTGGATTGGTTGATCATGCGTGGTAATGTGCTGATCGCTGCTGGGCTACTATACCGAATCAACAAAGAAGTAATCTCCAAACCTTGTGATTTGTACACATCATCGCCGATGCTTTTCACAACTTGTACGCTAGCGGTATCTTTCTCATGGACATGAGCGGTTTCTTCAGCATGTTGATGGCTATGATCATCGTGATCATGTTTATGATCGTGCGACTCGTGATTATGTTCATGATCTCCATCCGCATGTTCGTGGTCATCATTATGTGCAATATCGTGTACATCCCAGATACTGGCTAAATCACATAATAGCAAATTATCAACCACCGTTCCGGTCGATTCCAAGATGCCGACTACTGTAAACGGATGTTCGTCGTGTACGTGACCATTTTCTGCCAATCCATGTGCACTATGTACATGATCACCAATTTTTAGTTTGTTTTTGCGTGCGGTTTCACTTCCAATGACCGTTTCGAAGCTCTTGCTCCATAGTGCGCCTTGTGCGATCTCGAGTTCGTACAAATCAAAATAGCTGCTATCAGTTCCGATAATACGATGTCCGTTGAAGTTATCACCCAACGACATCGGTACGGCAAGATCCACCAATGGATTGTCGCGAAATTGGAGCGCATCCGACAGTAAAATGTTTCCCGTAGGGTAATCTACATGGTAAATGGAACTCAGAATCAATTGTAATGGACTTCCTTTGGCTCCGACGACCAAGTCAATGTTTTTGCTGTTATTGTCTAGTTGCTTTTCAAACGTGTCACTCGTAATATAGATCACCACCAAAATGGCAACACCAAATGCCGTAAGCAAGATGCTCAATAGTGCCGAACCAAGTTGTTGGGTAATATTTTTCCAAACTAATTGTAAAATGCTCATGTCAATCGGATCTATTAAAGGAAGTAGGTATTGGTGAATTCGTCTTTGATGCGCTTGTCGTGCGTAGCGATGATGAGCGTAGAACCGTGTGTGTTGGCCATCTCTTGTAGTAGCGTCAGCACACGTTGCGTGTTATTATCATCCAAAGAAGCAGTCGGTTCATCCGCCAATAAGATCGCAGGACGATTAATGATGGCTCGTGCGATGGCGGCGCGTTGCAGTTGTCCGCGGCTCAGCTGATTAGGATGTTTTGCACTATGTTCAGCGAGTTGCAATTGCGCCAGCAAGGCATCGATTTTCTCCCGATCTACTTTATATCCAGCTAAGGATTGTGCTAATTGAATGTTCTCAGAAAGCGTCAGATTTTTTAACAGGTGGGCTTCTTGAAAGATGAAACCGATATTTTGTGCCCGAAATTTATCTAAGGCGGATTCCGAAAGTTGGTAGATGTCTTCGTTGTTGATGCGAACTTGCCCACTGGTTGGATTCGAAAGACCGCCCAGAAGATTGAGCAGCGTGCTCTTTCCGGTGCCGGAGTCGCCAAGCAATAGGGTATGTTGCTGTTTGTGGATATGGAGGTCTTTGAAAGCCAGCGTTGGGCTTTGCGATCCATAACGAAAAGTTAGACCTTCTGTTTGCAGCACATAGTTGTCCATAAGTTCACCTCTTTTAATGTGCAAATTAACACTTTTTTTAGGCTTAAACTAATTTGGACGGGCAGGAGTGGCTATCTATTGAAAAAGATACAGAAGGATAGGTGGGGTTTAAAAAGAATAGCGCCGACAGACTTATCTGTCGGCGCTATTGCCTTATATATTTTTGGATTGTACTAGAAACCTACAGTCCAGCCTTTTGCCCATTCCGGTTGATCTACGCCGTTACCAGCACCAACTGCATTGGCATTTTCAGTAACCATTTTGTTGATATCAACAGCACCGCCAGCTGTGTTTGATCCTTTTACTTTTGTAGCAACATTCACAAATCTTACGTTGGTTGCTTTCAAAGATCCTGCATTCACAAAAGCAATACTTTCGTCGTGCTGGATATCAAATCCTGTACCCCAGTTTGAAATTACTACGTTGTCTAAAGTACCGTTAGTACCTACACGCATTTTTACTGCTTGATTTTCTGGACCACCATTGTTACCTACTAAAGTAAGGTTACGAAGTGTTGGGTTAGATATAGGTGTAGCATTGTGGTTTACACTATTGTTATCTGCTTCAATACCTCTGTTGCCATCGTTTGTTTTCAAACCGAACCAGTATTCACCAGTACCATTCCAACCTTCAGTCCAGTCAAACATGTCATCAGCTACAAAGCTAGCACCTTGGGTACTTTTGTTAAGAACTACAAGGTAACGAGAGTCTACAGTTCCACCGAACCACTCGAAACCATCGTCAGAACCTTCATAAGCTTGTATGTACTCGATAGTAGTACCTTTACCTACACCAAACATAGATAAGCCATTGAATTCTTTTTCTTCGTTGAATGAATAACCTGTGTACTCTAAACGTAAATATCTTACGGAACCAGAGTTGTCATTAGCATCTGTACCACCGTAAGTCAACTCAGAAACCTCCGCAGTAGCTGTTTGTCCTTTGTTGATTGGCGCTTTACCACAGATTACCAAACCGCCCCAAGCACCAGCGCTCTTTTTAGTAGCAGTCATGATAACTGGATTGGTAGCTGTACCTTTTACATTAATTTTTGCTCCTTGACCTACTGCAATATAACGGATTTCTTGTTGCGCCGTAGTGACATCTGTCGCCTCAATAACAACACCTGGTTCGATGGTTAATGTTGCGCCATTAGATACCTCTAATTTACCTGTCAATTTGTACGTGCCTGAGCTAAGTACTACCTCGCCATCAGTGATCGTACCTCTGAGGTCATCGCGATTCAAAGTAAAGTTTGAAGGTCTCTCTGTGTTATTATCACTTTCACATGAAACCATCGTGATTAAACATACAGCAGCTCCTAAAGCAGCTTGTTTAAAATTGGTCAAAAAATTGTTTTTCATTTCGTGGATAGATTTTTTCTGTTTCAAAATTACTCTTGCGGTTTGTCCTTTGGTTTAAGACAATGTTATGTTATTGTTAAAGGCGGTATCGTACACCTACTGAGAAACGAATTCCTTTTTTGTAATTAAATAATACGGGTGCTGCTACCGCTTGATCTGTACCCGCGACCGTTTCCTGCACACGGTTGAAACTAGGATTGGTGACATTTAATACATTAGCATCGATACCAAAGCGGTTATTTAATTTGTATTTAAAGATAAAGTCCAATGTTCCTACCCCTTGATCAATTTGGTTGCCACGTCCTTCAGATCCTAAAGCATACAGGCGGTCTGAGAAATAATTGTATACGACGGTCGCCATAATGTCTGAAGCATTGCCCCAAGCTTTGTAATACGAAAGGTCTGCATTGACCAAGAAGTCTGATGCACCTGTAAATCCTGAACGTGTGTTGGTCAAATTGATATTGTACGAACCACCGGATGGAAACTGCGTTTCGCGACGTACTTTTTCGGGATCAATCACCTGATCGGTTTTGATATAAGCCGCATTAGCGCCAAATGATAGCTTACCAAATTGATCGGTGCTCAGGATATCTTTCTTGAATTCAACTTCCAATCCATACACTGTACCATAATCACCGATGTTAACGAAGGATATATCATTAGAAGAGGAGGCTAAGAGTACTTCGTTGATTGGATTTTGAATGTATTTACCAAACAAAGTTGCCGACAGCAATTCCGAAGATTTCGGAAATGCTTCCCAACGTAGATCTAAGTTGTAATCTGTAGAAGGATAAAGGTTTGGATTACCTTGCTTAGATTCGTTGATGTCTCGGTAAATAAAGAAGGCTCTCTCTTTGAATTGTGGCAATGTATAGGTTTTGCTTAAGCCCATTCGAAGGTTTTGATTGTCTTTTAAGACATATTTCAACAATAAACTCGGAAGCACTTCGTTTCTGGTGATGCTATTGGTGGTACCGCTTCTATCCAACTGGGTCATAAAGCTTACATCCTGACGGATGTTTTCGTAACGCAATCCCAATGTACCACTCAATCTTTCGGTTAAGTTGTATTGTAAGTTGGTAAATGGTGCATGGATATTTTGCGTACCATCATACGTTTGAGGCAAGTCGGCGTTGAAACCCAATTGAGAAAACAAGCCAGCATTAAGATTTTCTTGGTTGAAAAACTCATCTAAATTAAGTGGATCTATTGGACGATTACGTGGTACTGAGAAGTTCACTTGAAAATCTTCGAATGCACGTTTTTTCATCTTGCCATTATACCCGACCGACCAAATACCTTTATCATCATCTAGCTTGTAGCTGGCTGCTAAATTAAGGGCAATTTCATTTTCTGTGAGATCCTGAAAGTAACGGTGATTGTTGGTTACTGCATTTTGAATAAAGACATATTGCTGGTTCACATCGTCGTACTGCATAAAGTTCTGAATACGATCTGGAATTTTTGTTTTTACACGGTTGTGTGCCAATCCCCAGTTCACATCAATCTTATCGTTAAGTTTGTGTTTACCTAATAATTGATTGGTAGTTACGGTATTTTGGATAAAGGTAGAACGTCTTATTAAGCCGCTACCATCTTCTGCCATATCTCTCAAGGCTCCAAAGTATGTATCATCAAATTGATCGGAGGAGTTCATTAACAAGAAGTTGTAGGTAATGTTATGGTTGGGATTGAAAGCATAATTAGCTGTCAACATTCCTGTCGAGTTAGTCGTGTATCCATTGCGAACCTGAAGTAGGTCATTGATCGTTTCTCCTCCGGCACTAAGTTGTCTATTTACACCTTCGCGACGATAGGAGTCGCTAGAATAGTTCGCCGAAGCAAATAAATTTAATTTATTTCCGTTGGCAAATTGGAATGATTTACCGCCTAATAAACCAAAGTTACCTGCAATCGGTTTCTTCTTGACGGGATTCATGCTGTTTTGAAAATTAAAACCGCCTAACGGATCGTTCGGCACGCCGTAATTCGCAAAACCCAAGGGGCTAGGACCGTCTTGTAATATAAACCGATTCCAGTTTTTTAAGATATTGGTGTTCGTATTGGTACCTAGTTTCACCTCAAAAAGTCCTTTTCCTTCGTAATTTTTAGAAGCAATATCTACGTTTCCACCAGCGAAATCGCCTGGAAGATAGGTGCTATATACTTTATCAATGGTGATGTACTCAATAATGTCTGAGGAGAATAACCCTAATTCTAGGTTTTTAAGTTCAGGGTCGTTAGATGGAACAGGAAGTCCGTTCAATGTGGTGTTATTATAGCGGTCACCCAATCCACGAACGAAAACCTCGTTGCTGCCTTCTTGTCTAGAAACGCCTGTCATACGATTTACGGCAGCTCCAGCGTCAGAAATGCCTTTTCTGGATAGCTCTTGTGCTCCCATGTATTCTACCATTAGATTGGATTGACGGCGCATATCTAATAAAGCGATTTCACTAATACGTTCGCGCCTTCTCGAGACCACGATCTCGTCCAATACGGAGTTTTTACTAACTAAGGATAGTGTGGCAAAATCCACATCGTCTTGTCCACGTCTAATCACTAAAGTATCCGGTGTAAAACCTATTAATCCAGCAATAATGGTGTATTCTTTTCCATCTTTTGGAAGGTCGAAGAAAAAAGTTCCTTCATGATCGGTAGCGGTTTCCCGATTTCTTTCGAGTAGGCGAACAGATGCTCCTTCGATAGGTTTCATCGTTTCGACGTCTAACACGACGCCTTTGATACCGTACTGTTGTTGTGCGGAAGTGAAAGATAACAAGCCAAAGGCTAAGGCTAACGCCAAAAATAAATGCTTGGTAGATTGCATAGTAGATATTGTTGTCTTTTTACTGGAAAGTTTGAGTTCCTTTATCCCACGAAAGGAAGCATGACTTTCAAGCTAAAGCATTGTTAATATTATGTTGCAAATCTATAAGCAGAATGTTATCAAGAGGTTAATCTATGATTATGTTAATGGTTACTATGTGTTAATTAATTGTAAACAGTCACACAGAGCATTGGTGAACTGTTTGAGTTCTTGGGAAGTATTGCAAGCCAGAAAATCCGCATCATGTGAATGCAGATTTCGAGATTATCAAGCCATCTCTATTTTTTACCCCAACTGCAATTCCTGACGCTGTCCCGTGGCGCAAGCGCGATAAATCGCATCAATAATTTTTAAGTCTTGCAAACCAACTTTCCCATCTACTGGCAAGATTGGTTTTTTGCCATCTAAAATAATTTGTGCCATTTCATCCATTTGTACCGTTTGATGCACGGTATGCGGTTGGTTTAGTGGGCCATTCTTCGTTCGTCCTTTTATTGGGCCGTAGCCAGTAGAAGGTTGCATTTCTACAAAATCATTTTCACCCACTAAATAGAAGCGATCTAGGTGATTCATATTATACGTAGATAAACAGGAAGCCACAGCACCACTAGGAAAACCGAATTGAAACTGAATCGTTTCATCAACACCTTCTTTAAAGGTCTCAAAATCTGTTTTCGTTTCTTGCGCCGTTACCCAGATCGGATCTTCACCGACCATATAGCGTGCACCATTGATTGCATAGATGCCAATATCCATCATAGAGCCGCCGCCAGCCAATTCTTTGTTGACACGCCATTGATTCGGATCACCAATCTTAAATCCCGTCTGTCCTTGGAAAAATTTAATTTTTCCCAATTTCCCCGTTTCTCGCATCTCCACCGCTTTCAAGGTATTTGGTTCGAAGCGCATGCGGTAACCAACGAGTAATTGAACGCCTGCAGTTGCGCAAGCATCAACCATCTCTTGTCCCTCGCGCGCATTAATCGCCATCGGTTTTTCGCAGATCACATGTTTACCTGCTTTGGCTACGCGAATCGTTTGACTATGATGCAGGGCATTTGGCGTAATAATGTACACCGCATCAATTTCTGGGTTGTTTATAATCTGGTCAAAATCCTCGTAGTTATAACGACTACCTTCCGGAACTTGATATTTCTCGCCCCAAGTCTTTAGTTTTTCTGGCGTACCACTGATTAAACCTGTAATCTTCGCTCTGGTGCACGATTGCATCGCTTCTGCCACGCGCTCTGCATAACCACCCAATCCCATAAGCGCCACTTTCAAAATAGGTTTGTCCTTATCCAAACCAGCCGGTTGCTGCGGGATTGAAAAGGGATAAGCACGTAAAGTAGGTACTGCGATAGCAGAAAGCGTAAGTTGTTGGAGAAATCGACGGCGGGAATTAATCATAAGGGACATGTTTTTAGTTGAATAGGTTGTTTATGAAACAGTTGACCAGTAGAATGGTTTGAATCTTTCTTAAGATAGTGATTTTACCGGAATATGGAAGCAGTGCGATTAAGCAGACAGGAAAAATTTCCGTTTTCTACGGAATAGGGGCGTATTGCATGCGGATAAGTAGGATTACATCCTGTAATATTAATGTATACTATTTTGGTAGATTATCGAATAATACCTAACTTCGTTTCAGAAAGGTCATTCTCATTCATCTATCTGACTGTTCAATACATAATAAATCATCAAAAGCACATGTTAACAAAACTGATTCTATCTATTGGTGTCCTCATTGGCGCATTTACTGCGGCAAATGCGCAGGATATTCAAGCATTAAAACTTTCTGGATCTATCAAAGGGTTGAAAGAAGGTACCATATACTTACAACGCTACGACAACAAAGTCTTCAAACTGGTTGATTCTTCACAGGTGGTGAATGGAAAATTTGCCTTCAACACGGCAGTCCCTCTACCAGAATTGTATGCGGTGAGTTTACAATCTTCTGGTACAGATTTGCAAGTATTCTTAGATAATCAACCTGCCAAAATCACGGTAGGGAAGGATCAGGATTTAAGAAAGGCAACGATTTCGGGTTCTAAATGGCAAACGCAGTTTGATACATACAAAAAAAGAGCAAGTGAATTAACAGCTGCGGAATTTATTCAGGAAGATCCAACTTCTATTGTGGCAGCTTTTGCCTTGTTTCGCAATTATTCGTACGACTTATCTCCGCAAGAAATCAGAGAGCACGTGGCATTGCTAGATCCTTCATTAGGACAGACACAGTATGTGCGGATACTGACCGATTTGGCAGCGAAGCAAGAAGCGGTATTGCCGGGCAATAAAGCGATTGACTTCGTATCGACAGATCCGGATGGCAACCAAGTAAGATTCTTTGATCACTTAGGTAAAGGCTATGTCTTGTTGGATTTTTGGGCTGGCTGGTGCCCTCCCTGTCGGGCGGAGAATCCCAATATCGTTAAAGCATATCAGCAATACAAAGACAAAGGATTTGATGTGTTTGGCGTTTCACTAGATCGTACGAAATCCTCTTGGCTAAAAGCGATTGAAGATGATAAATTGGATTGGACACACGTATCGGATTTGGCATTTTGGGATACCGAAGCACCTGCATTGTATGGTGTTCGCTTTATTCCGTCCAACTTGCTAATTGATTCTGACGGAATCATCGTTGCACGTAATGTCACGGGTGAAGCACTGCACACGTTATTATCAGAATTATTAGATAAGTAATAAGGTAGATCTTCTTCAAAATAACAAAAGCGCTTGACGAAACTGAGTTTCATCAAGCGCTTTTGTGTGTATGGCAGAGATTGTTTTTTCTCGTTAGCGAGCGCTTGTGCTAGATGCAGTAGGGTAGGTGGTCACCACTTTACTTACTTTCCAGCCGCCATTGGTTGCATGTAATGTTAAGTAATCTACTCGTGTGAAGTCACGGAAGACCATAGTAACCTTTGCTAAGCTGGTGTTTCCAGTTTCATCAAGTACCTGATAGGTAGTGGTACATTCGAATTTGAGTCCTTTATTTTGTTTCAAAAATTGCATGTACTGTTTGCGGTTGTATTTTTTCTCTGTACGATCCGCGGCGTTACTGTATTCGAAGTCTTTAGCAAAGATCATATTATTGAAGTCATTTAATCCTTCCGTAAGAGAAGAGACGTATGCCGATAAGGTGTTGCTAGATGCAGTTGGCGCAACGATGTGCATAGGTGCCGTGGCGAAAGAAGATAAGCTAGCGATCATTAATAAAGCTGTTGCGATGGAGGTGATTGATTTTTTCATGATTTCTATGTTTTAAAGTTTTTTTGTTTGTTTCTATGGTTCAAAAGTAGCACGCAAACGCTGCCTAGAGAATGCCTAATAGATCAGAAGCCCGATTTTTTCGGTGAATGAATGAAATCGCTCGGCAGAAAAAAATATAGAAAATCAAAAGTCGGTGGAATGCGAAAGACCGGTCGGGCAGGGATAAAAATAAATCCCGTAGCGGGGAGCTACGGGATTTAAACCAAACCAATTATTAACCTAAATTATGAAAATTTACATATATAACGCCGACTTGAATGTCAATATTATCTGAAGTGCGAATTATTTTTAAATATTTTTTATTGGTGACCACGTTTGGCTATCAAATCTGCAACAGATTCCAATAAGCCACTGCGTCCAAGCAGCCATAGGCCTAGTTTTTCATTAGCTACGCCATCAGCTAGCCGGTAGGTGAATTTTGGAATATTATTTTTATCCAGATCGGTTTTCATACAACATAGCCTCAGATTTGGATAACTCATGATCTCGGCACTCAATTCTGTCAAATGCGATGAAATAATGATGAACGGCCTGTCCAACTTTGTTAGCCCAGCTACGATCTCCACAGTATCTGACTGGTACACTTTCGGAAACGTCAACTGCATACGTTTTGCTGTGGCGGCAATTGCTATGTATGCATCCAGTTGATAGATGAAATCCAGAATTATTTTGAAGTCTTCTGCGAGATGCACCCGAATATGTTCATCATATATATGGATGTTTTTAAGACTAACTTTCGCTCTTTTGCTTTGGTAGTCGCTTCCCACCATCACACGTAGACAATGCGCTACTGTTTCCTTTATGGTATGAAACTCTGGAATAGAAACTTTCTGGCTATTCAAGATAATCAGAAAGTCTTCCAGTTGTCTAAGCACTTCCAAAGTGTCCAGAATATAGCACTTCTTGTAATAGAACTCCGCGGAGTAAATCTGCCAAAATGATAACGTAGACCAAAAAGTGCTTTTCCGATCGGCATCTGAAAAAGCAGATCTCCAATATTGAGACAAATCCTGAATCATGGTATGCTCAAAAGGGAAGGATAGGTTACATTGCAGGCAAACTCGAATAGCATCCTGTCTGGATTCGATCACGGAAACATCAGATGATGGAGTGTAAAATAGGTATTGAAGCGCCTCTTTGCCACCGGCTGTAACGGTAAGATCAAAACAAGCAAATACACTGCGGTGTTGCTCGCCAAAGATCTGCAGATCTTGATAGGTTTGCTTGTCAATTTTAAATATTCTTTCCAAAATAGTTTGTTATTGCGGTTTTCTATACCCTTAAGGTACTAATTTTAGTATTATTCATAAGGTGCAGGTGATGATTGTAAAGTCTTTTGCAAAAGCGTGATATAGCACCAGTAGAAATCTCTAAAAGTAATTCGTCAATCAATATTTTACATTCACTAAAACGTTTTTGTGTCGCCTGATTTACATTTTATCCCTATATTGAAGCATCAAAAAAATAAACTAATTATGTTTAAGTTGAAATCCTTCTTCTTGTTGTCGGGTGCGATAGCACTATCACAAGTTGCCTTTGCTCAATCCGATCCGGCAGATCAAAAATCCAAAACGCCGGTGGATTATGTGAATCCATATATGGGGAATATCAGTCACCTATTGGTTCCTACTTTTCCTACGGTTCATTTGCCCAATAGTATGCTACGTGTATATCCCGAGCGCAATGACTTTACCACCGATCAGCTACGTGGATTGCCTTTGGTCGTCACGAGTCATCGCGGACGTTCGGCATTCAACCTGAGTCCGGTGAATAGCCAACAACAAGAATCTTGGAAAAACGTTTATCCGTATGCGTATGACAACGAAGAGATCAAGCCCTATTATTATGGTGTTTCATTGTTGGACGAGCAAATTGATGTGCAATATGCACCATCGCATCAGTCGGGGATATATGCGTTGAACTTTCTACTAGGAAAAGATAAGTCAGTCGTATTTAACTCTGGATCGGGCAGCGTAAAGGTGAAAGGTAACAGTATTACGGCTTCGCAACAGCTTGAAAATAATACCACCGTATATTTATATGGTGAGTTTGACCAAAAAGCCAGTGCTTCGGGCGTATTGGAGAATGGAAAATTGATAGCCAAGAAAACAGAAGTTTCGGGCAAGCAAGCTGCTGTGGTATTGACTTTCGCTAAAGGCGATCAGCCGCTTCATTTTAGATATGGCATCTCTTTTATCGATGCCGAGCAAGCCAAGCGCAATTTGCAACGGGAGATTTCGCACTTTGATGTGCAGCGCGTAGCCAACACCGGTCGCGATGTCTGGAATGAAAGTCTTTCGACAGTGCAGGTGTCTGGTGGAAAAGCCGATGATCGCGCGGTGTTTTATACGTCGTTGTACCGTTGTTTTGAGCGTCCAGTCAATATTAGCGAAGACAACCGATATTTCAGCGCATTTGATGGCAAAGTACATACTGATTCTCGTCCGTTTTATACCGACGATTGGATTTGGGATACGTACCGCGCAACGCATCCATTGCGTTTGTTGATCGATGAAAAGGTAGAGTCGGATGTGCTGCAATCGTATGTGCGAATGGCTGAACAGATGGATCAATTCTGGATGCCTACTTTTCCAGAGATTACGGGCGATTCAAGAAGAATGAATTCTAACCACGGTGTGGTGACGATTGCCGATGCGTATGCCAAAGGATTGCGCAGCTTCGATATAGAAAAGGCGTATGAGAGTGGTAAGCGCGCTGTGCAAGAAAAAACCTTGGCGCCATGGTCTGCTGCACCTGCCGGCTGGTTAGACAACTTTTACAAAGAACATGGATTTATCCCTGCGCTCTATCCTGGCGAAGAAGAGACCGTGCCAGAGGTGCATCGGTTTGAGAAACGCCAGCCTATCGCGGTTACATTAGGTACATCGTACGATGAATGGGCGCTCGGACGCCTTGCACAAGCGCTAGGCCATACCACTGATGCTGATTTGTTCTTGAAAAATGCCTTGAATTACCGCAACTTATATAATGCCGAAACGAAATTCTTCCATCCGAAAGATAAAGACGGAAAATTTATCATGCCATTCGATTATCGTTATGACGGTGGACAAGGAGCGCGTGAATATTATGGGGAAAACAACGGTTGGGTATACCGCTGGGATGTGCCGCACAATGTAAGTGATTTGATCTCGTTGATGGGTGGCAAAGAACAATTTAATGATGAGCTGGATCGCACCTTCCGCGAGCCATTGGGCAAGAGCAAGTTTGAATTTTATAGCCAATTGCCAGATCATACAGGTAATGTCGGGCAATTCTCCATGGCAAACGAGCCAAGTTTGCACATTCCATATTTATATAACTATTCGGGCAAGCCGTGGATGTCGCAAAAGCGAATTGATGATTTGATTCATCAGTGGTTTAGAAATGATTTGATGGGCATGCCGGGCGATGAAGACGGCGGTGGTATGTCGGCATTCTTGGTGTTTTCGATGGCTGGATTTTATCCTGTAACTCCGGGTATTCCGGTTTATACTATTGGTACACCATTCTTCGAAAATATCACAATGAAGCTATCAAACGGCAAAGAATTCAATATTCGTGCGAACGGACGTTCTGCCAAAAATAAATACATACAGTCGGCTACGCTCAATGGTAAAAGTTGGGACAAACCTTGGTTCACCCATCAAGAATTGGCGCAAGGCGGCGTGTTAGAGTTTCAGATGGGCGATCGCCCCAACAGAGATTGGGGAGCAGATGCTCCACCACCATCATTTCAAATGCCTTAGGGAAACCTAAGGCATTTGCCGTTTAAAGATATTTATTACGTGAAAGTGTGTATTCGAAAGGAATTGTTATGCGGCGATAGCTGGATCGTGCTTATGCTTAAACATGAAGGAGAATAGAAATGCGATCACCAACGAATAACCAGCAAAGCAAAGCCAAATCTCGGTCCACATCATATTGCCCTGCGCATCTAGCAAGAAATGATCTATCGCATAACCGCTCAGACGGCTACCCAAGATAGCGCCGAAGCCATTGGTCATCATCATAAACATACCCTGTGCGGACGAGCGGATATCTGGCGTGGTCGAGGTTTCCACAAAAAGAGAACCCGAGATATTGAAAAAATCAAAGGCCATACCATAGACGATACACGATAATACGATCATCCACAAACCATCAGCCGGATCGCTGTAGGCCAATAGCGCAAAGCGCAATACCCAAGCCAGCATACTAATCAACATCACTTGCTTAATACCGAATCGCTTTAGGAAGAATGGTATAGCGAGAATGAAGACCGTTTCTGAGATCTGTGAAATGGACATAATAATCGTCGAATTTCGGACAATCAAAGAGTCTGCATACTCAGGATACGATTCAAAATGGGATAAAAAGGTGTCCCCGTACATATTCGTCAATTGTAGAGCAGCACCTAGGAACATCGAAAACACAAAGAATAGAGCCATTTTATAATTCGCAAAAAGGCGGAATGCCTTTAATCCGAGCTGCCCCGCTAACGTAGACTTTTCAGACTTGGAGCGCAACGGCGGGCAGGCTGGTAAGGTAAAAGAATAAATACCGAGTGCGAATGCAGCAAAGGCAGAAAGATAAAACTGACCTTCGGAAGCTTTATTACCTGATAAATTGGTTACCCACATCGCTGCTATAAAACCAATCGTACCCCATACTCTAATTGATGGGAATACTTTGACCACGTCTAACTTGTTCTTTTCTAGAATGGTATATGCGATGGAGTTGGATAAGGCGATTGTCGGCATGTAACAAAACATCGCCGCCAGAATAATCCAAAAGAATTGATTCGGATCGTCGACCTGCGGCAGATATAGAAAGATAGCTCCGAAAAGGATGTGCAGCACGCCGTAGAGCTTCTCCACGTTTAACCACTTGTCTGCAATAATGCCAGTCAACGCAGGCATTATCAGTGATGAAATTCCTAAGGTCGAAAAAACGGCGCCGAAATCATTACCGGACCAGCCCTTGTTTTGAAACCAGTAAACACCAATAGTAATCAACCAGGCTCCCCACACAAAAAATTGAAGGAAACTCATGATGGTTAATCGCAATTTTATAGACATATAAAAAAGGTAGAGTAAGAAAAAATGCTATGAATGGATAGTTATGACTTTCTTTGATCGATTTCGTCGCGAATCTTCGCTGCGGTTTCGTACTGCTCACTTTGTATCGCCTTCTCCAGATTGGTCTCCAACTGTTCCAATGATAGGGAAGTATATGGAGAGATGGGTTTGGGTTTGGTTGCAGAACTATCCGGTTCGGTATTTTTGCGATCCGAATCTTCTTCTTGAACGTTGTCATTATGACTGCCGTCAAAACGCTCGATGTTTTCCAAGAAAGCAAAGTCATTGCCTTCGATGACGATGCCAGCAGAACTCATGATGAAATCATACGTATAAATCGGACATTTAAAGCGAACGGCCAATGCCACGGCATCTGATGTGCGTGCATCGATTTCCGTAATCACTTGCTCACTATCGCGACATTGCAATTTGGCGTAAAAGATACCGTCGACCAGATTGTAAATCAGTACTTCAGAAATCTTTAAGGCGAATGTTTCGGCAAAGGTTTTGAAAAGATCGTGTGTAAGAGGACGGCTTGGCGTCATTTTTTCAATCTCGACCGCAATGGCCTGCGCTTCAAATCCACCGATAATGATTGGTAGTCTGCGATTGCCTCCTACTTCCCCTAACACAAGCGCGTAAGCACCAGACTGGGTTTGACTGTAGGATAGTCCTACGATATCTAATTGTATTTTCTTCATGCACAATGTCCCGTTGGTCGTTTACGAAGTCTTGTTTATCGTTCGAAAAAATCTCTGCTCGATGGACAAGACCAAGTTGGTCCGTTTCCGTTACAAAGATGTGAATATTAACAGCAAAAAAAAAGCAACCAAGGCTTTTTTTACAGCCGTGGTTGCCTTTGAATCAGCAATTAACCGATTCGTATTTTATCAGTTCGCTTTGTGCGCTTGTATTGCTGCCGTTAGTTTTGGTACAATTTCCAGCGCATCGCCTACGATGCCGTAATCTGCGACCTTAAAGAATGGCGCTTCTGGATCTTTGTTAATCACCACAATGGTTTTTGATGAACTTACGCCCGCCAAATGCTGTATAGCGCCAGAAATGCCGATTGCGATGTATAAGTTCGGACTCACCACGATACCCGTTTGGCCAACGTGTTCTGAATGTGGACGCCATCCTGCATCAGAAACTGGCTTCGAGCACGCTGAGGCAGCGCCTAGTGCCGTTGCAAGCTCTTCAATGATCGCCCAGTTTTCCGGGCCTTTCAAACCTCGGCCAGCGGATACCACGATTTCTGCTTCTGGCAACGAAACTTTGTCTGTAGCACGTACGATATCTTTGATCACGACATTTAGATCGCCAGCATCTACCGAAGGATCCAACGTCTCAATAGCTGGGCTTTCTTCGCTACGCACGGGCTCGTGCGAATTTGGATTTACGGCTATCACTTTTTTATCTGCTGTAATCACTTCCGAAGCAAAAGCTTTATTGGAGAAAGCTGTCTTTTTAACGTGCAGATCTGAGCCAGAAAAAGTGGGTAGCTCAATCGCGCCATCGGCCAAACCAGCTTCCAGCTTTGCCGCCAGACGCGGTGCAAGACCTTTACCGCTAAAGGAATTGGATAATACAATAATATTCGCCTGTTCGCTCGTGGCTGCCGCCGCAATCACCGAAGCATAGGCTTTATTAATAAACTGCTTAAGCTGCTCTTGATCAACTTTTAATATTTTGGAAGCCCCAAACCCAGCTAGTTTATTTAACTCATCGTCTGCTACATTTCCGATCGATAGTGCCGTCACGCCAGTGCCTTGCTCATTAGCGATGGCCTTAGCGTAAGAAACAACCTCGAAAGCCGATTTTTTGAACTTGCCCTCTATATTTTCAACATATACCAATATTGCCATGATGTTTTCTTTCTTTTAAAATGATTATAAAACCTTTGCTTTCGTGTGCAATAGGTTTACGAGTTGTTCTACGTCATCTACCATTGCTACCTGACCACGAGGCTCAGGAGATTCGTATTTGGAGATCGTGCTTAATGTTGGTACATCTACCGCTGGCAAGACTTGTAAAGGCTTGGTGCGGGCAGACATAATACCGCGCATATTTGGGATTTTTGGTTCGGTCACGCCTTCGGCTGTGCCTAAAATCACGGGCAGTTGTGTGCTCAACACTTCTTTTCCGCCTTCAATTTCCCGTTCAATGGTGATCTCTCGGTCTTGAATATCAAATTTCTTAACAATAGATACCGAAGGTATATTTAGCAACTCACCGACCAATGCGGCAACTTGCGAACCATTGTAATCGATGGATTCACGTCCGGTTAATATCAGATCAAAAGATTGTTCGGATGCGTACTGCGCAATCTGCTTAGCTACAAACCAAGCATCGCGTGGAACAGCGTCAATTCGTACCGCATCGGTAGCACCTACAGCCATCGCTTTGCGAATGGTCGGTTCAGTGCTCGCATCACCAACATTGATGACGGTAACTGTTCCATCTGTACCTTCTACTAACTCGACGGCACGTGATAACGCGATTTCGTCGTATGGATTAATGATAAATTGTACACCAGATTGGTTGAACTCGGTGTGGTCACTATTAAAAGTGATCTTGGACGTCGTGTCCGGCACATGACTAATGCAAACTAGGATTCTCATAATTTATATTTAAACGATGTGTGTGCGTTCTATCTCAAACTTACATTATTATTAACTAAATCTCGTAGCGAATTGTTGTGTCTTGGTGGATTATTTCTTATTATTTAATTATTGATTTAGTGGATAATTTGGTTTTATTTTTAAATCATTATTCGATATAAGGTATATTGTTATTAATACAATTGTTTTTATATAGTTTGTTTATGTATTTGGCAAATATCAATTTTGTGTAAAAATCTATGCGAGCATAGTAAATCTTGTCTTTAGATCGATGTTTTTTTGTCCTCGTAGATGTTCGCCAATTTAGTAACTTTGAGGTATGAATGAACGTTTGGAGCAATTACAGGAGCTGTTGAAGGAATCTCCGCAGGATCCCTTCTTGCATTATGCCATCACGATGGAGCATGTGAAATTAGAAAATCCGGATGCAGCTTTGGTGGGTTTTGAGAATATGGTTTCCAGCTTTACGGATTATGTAGGAACCTACTACCACTTCGGTAAATTTTTGGAAAAACAACATCAACTCGATCGCGCACTGGAGATTTATCAGCAAGGGATGCAAATCGCTCAATCTAAGCGGAACATGCATGCACTTGGCGAGTTGAGAGGCGCGTATAATATGGCTTTGGGCGAAGAGGATGATGATGACTAGGAATAGCTAACAGCTATTAAATGTTAATTATTCAAACAATTTCTGGAAGTGGTATATTTTTTGTTTGGGTTTAGCAAGTGTAAAATTAATACGCATGCGGATCTACTTACATATCGTTTTCCTTTTAGCAACATGCTTTCTATTGTTATCCTGTATCAATAATAAGGCAAATGCTGATGTGGAATCTTCGGTAGATCGTAGCAGGCACAAATACAATCTATCTGGTCGGTACGAAGGCAATCTGCCGTGTGCCGATTGTTCTGCAATTTCAACCACACTGGTGCTGCATCGCGATCGTACCTACTCGCTGCATTATAAATATGTAGGGAAGAGCGATGAGCTATTTCGCAAAGATGGTGTGTGGCGTGTAGATTTAGATATATTACATCTGGATAGCGAAGATTACAACTACAAAATAGAAGAAGATCGATTGAGTCAATTGGATCTATCTGGAAAAGAGATGACTGGCAACCTAGCCGGAAAATACATCTTAGATAAGGTGGATCAATAGATTAACCGAGCGGTCACATTTTAGGCATCATAAACAAAACGGGCTTTCCATCATCTGGAAAGCCCATTTTGTTTTTTTATGATTTTACGTAGATTTTTTCGAGTTGTTCTACAACGTAGTCAATCTCTTCGCGGGTGTTGTATTTGCAGAAAGAGAAACGAACCGAAGGCCGTTGCGGATCTGCGCCAATACCGCGCAATACGTGCGAGCCAATGTCGGAACCCGAACTACAAGCACTACCGCCAGAAGCAGAGACACCTTTGATATCTAGGTTGAATAGCATCATGTCTGCCATGTCACTTGGTGGTAAAGATACATTCAGCACGGTGTAAAGCGAATCTTTCTCGTCAGCCACACCATTGAACGCAACGCCAGCAATACGCTCGGTCAATTGTTGTTTCATGTACGATTTCAGCTCTTGGATCGTATTTTGGTGGCCTTCCATATCTTCATAAGCCAGTTCTAATGCTTTGGCCAAGCCCACGATACCATACACATTTTCGGTGCCGCCACGCATATTGCGCTCCTGCGCGCCACCAAAAAGTAAAGGTTTTATTTTGTTTTTTCCGTTGATGTACAAAAATCCTACGCCTTTTGGGCCGTGGAATTTGTGCGCAGCACCGGTGATGAAATCTATTTGCAATTCCTTTAAATCATGCTTATAGTGTCCCATAGTCTGCACGGTATCCGAATGGAAAATCGCTTCGTACTGCTGACAGATTTGGGATACGCGCGCAAGATCGGTGATATTTCCCAACTCGTTATTGGCATGCATGATGGATACAAAAGTTTTTGGATTTTTTGCTAATAGCTCTTCCAAATGTGTTAGATCGATCGCGCCCGTCTCAGAAACTCGAAGTAAATCCAAATGTACTTTGCCTTCCTTTTCTAATTCCTCCAACGTGTGCAATACCGCGTGATGCTCCAAAGGTGAGGTAATGGCATGCGTAATGCCATAGCCTTCAATAGCGCGCACAATCGCCATATTATCGGCTTCTGTACCACCCGAAGTAAAGAAAATCTCAGAAGGTGAGGCGTTGATAAGATTTGCAACCGTTTTGCGTGCCCGCTCGATCATTGTTTTTACCTCACGGCCATGTCCATGAATAGACGATGGATTTCCATAACTCTTTGTCATAGCTTCTACCATTACTTCGATCACCGAAGGATCAATCGGGGTAGTCGCGGCATTATCCAGATAAACTTGCATGGCGCAAATATAGTAAATGAGGAAACAAAAACGTATTATCTCGTGCGTGGCACAAACAATAAAATGCCGGAAAGCACGCCGGTGAACAAAAAGACGTAGGCAATTAGATCCTTGAATTGAGTATAGATAGTCAATTCTTCATTCAGGTTGATTTCTTGACTAAGCGCCGCTGGTACCCACCAATCACTTTTTTGCACCACATCGCCACGTTGGTTGATAAAGCCAGAAATCCCCGTATTGGCCGATCTGACCACCCAACGACGGTTTTCGATAGCGCGAAGGCGCGCATATTGAAAATGTTGATCTTTGCCCGAGGTATCGCTCCACCAGCCATCGTTGGTCACGATCGCAATAAACTGTGCGCCATTTTCGATGTATTTTGCGACATAATTTCCCCAGATCGACTCATAACAGATTACTGGTGCAGCACCTATTCCGCTTTGCGAATAGAAAACAGAAGGTTCTGCTTGGCTACCATATCCGCCGGTCGTGCCGCCAAAATGCGCAAAAAGCGGCTTCATAAAAGCCAGCATATCGCCAAATGGCAATTGTTCTGCACCTGGAACCAGCTTGGATTTGTGATAAAATTCCAATTTACTAGACTGATCGATCAGTACAGCAGCATTGAAGTGGTCAATGTATACACCTTCATCGTATTTCCTCGCGGTGATGCTTTGTTGATCTGGGTAAATGCGGTAGCTTTCTATACCAGACAGCACGTTACCATTGCGGTATGCATTCAAGAATTCAAAAATCCGTTCGTAGGTTGGGTACTCTCTAAAATCTTCTTCGTTGACGCCATTAGGCGAGGAAATGGCCGTTTCTGGCCACACAAAAAACTCAGTGTTGGGCTTGGCAACTTGCCGCGAAAGATCCATTAAGATATCTAATTGATGATTTGGTGTGATAGTGCCAAATTTCTGATACGGATCGATGTTGGGCTGCACGACGACGATTTCAGACGGGTTGATGTGCTCTTCGTATTGCGCGTAGCGCCAAATCGATAAGCTTGCAGGAATTAAGACAACAGCGGCTAGTATGATTGCTAATCGAGATTGGGGATAGGTGCTCACGCGCATTTTGTATTGCCAGAAAATCAGGAAAACCAAAATATTAACTGCCCAGATCCAGAGAGTACCACCGTAAACACCGGTATATTCGTACCATTGAACCAATTGATGAAGGGATGCGAAGCCATTGCCCAGCGTCATCCATGGAAAAGAAAGATCCCAAGTTTGGTGCAAGTACTCGTACGCAATCCAAAAAGAAACAAGACCTGCAAAACTAAGCCAAATGTCCCATTTTTTGCGCAAAGCATAATATCCTCTAAAGGCTAAAGCCATCAATAATGGGCCTAAGCAAAAAGGAATTAGGGCGACCAAAAGCGAAGCGCCAGCCGGCAAAAAAGCGTTCATCGCGTTGTACACCCAGTAAATGGATGCGGTATTCCAGACTACGCCTGTCACAAAAGATAGCAAAAATACTTTACGACCTTTTTGCGCAAAATCTCCACGTATCACCTGCTCGATCGCGATCAGCAAAGGTACGAAACCAATGAAAAGAAGTGGACTACTGTACGGAATCGGTGGCCAAGCAAACCACAATAAAAAGGCACTTAAAAGTGCCAGAAGATATTTGTTGCGCATGATGCGGTTTATAAGTCTCTTAAGATTTCTGCTTTCTTGGTTTCATATTCTGCTTGCGAAATCAGCTGCCTGTCGAACAAGTTTTTCAACCGAGTCAGTTTTTTAGTGCTTTCATCGTCCTCTTCTTCTTTAAGAGAAGTCGGTGTAGGCGTTATGATACGTGGTGGTTCGACTGCGGTCGGTGCAGGGCGGTCTAGTGCCGGAGAAAAATGACCCGGAAGTTTGCTTTCGTCATCCTCAAAAGTGATTGCTTTTGGTGCTGGTGGCGTGCTTGACTGAGGTGCAGGAGCTTGTGCAGCAGGTGCAGTTTCGGTCACCTTTGGACTGCTTTTCGCATCTTGCATTGTATCCAATGCTTCTTTGATGAGTTGGTACAGCTTGCGCGCTTGTACTTTTGGGATATAATCTACCGTGAGATTTTCCCCCGTAAATGGAATCACAGTCACTTTAGAGCCAAAGATTTCTTCTTTGAAGGAAATGTCCTTGATATCGTTCCAAGAGAATATTTCAAAATTGGTCGCCAAACCTAGTTTCGCAAATTCACACAGGAAAATACGTTTGTTGCTCAGGGTGATACTATCTGGCAGCAGCGTCACGGCTGGTTTTTTCTGGATAGCGATATAGTTGATGGATTCGCCAGAGGTCAGCATATCCAAGATTTTGCCATGGATTTTTTCGACAACTTTGGCATCTTGGCCATCCCATGTATATTTTTCGATACTCATTTTTAATCTATAAAATGTTTAAAACGAAGCAAATGTATTTCTCAAATATAAGCAAAAAGCAGTATTAACTTTCTTGTCCAGCTACGCAGAATACAAATTCACCTTTTGGTGGATGCTGCTCAAAATGACTCTTGAGTTCCAAGAGCGTACCGCGCACGGTTTCTTCATAAAGTTTGGACAGCTCCCGGGAAATGGAAGCTTGCCGCTCTTCGCCAAAATACTGGATAAAATCATTGATCGTACGTCCGACACGGTGCGGTGATTCATAGAAAATCATGCTACGACTTTCGTTGCTCAGCGCAATCAGGCGCGTTTGTCTGCCTTTTTTGACGGGCAAGAAACCTTCGAAACAAAAACGATCATTCGGCAGACCCGAATTCACCAAAGCGGGTACAAAAGCGGTCGCACCTGGCAAACACTGTATTTCGATGCCTTCCTTGATCGCTTCGCGAACAAGAAGAAAACCCGGATCGGAGATAGCCGGAGTGCCCGCATCCGAAATCAACGAAATCTGCTGACCTTCTTTTAGAAAGCGTATGATCTCTTGCACAGCTTTATGCTCATTGTGCTGATGGTGCGCAAATACTCTTTTCTCGATGCCGAAGTGCTTCAATAAGGGCGCGCTGGTGCGCGTATCCTCCGCAAGGATAAGATCGGATTCTTTCAATACACGGATCGCACGAAACGTCATGTCTTCCAGATTGCCGATAGGTGTGGGAACTAAAAATAGCATGTTTAAAAGTAATTATAATCGCTTATTCGTCGATCTGCACGTAATCTTCGGAGGTCGGAATTCGGTCGAGGTAAGATTGCCAATCGGTTGGCACTGCTACTAATTTTCTTGTTTTGAGATCGAGCCAAGCACCATCTACGTTTACTTCGGCCGCTTTCACCCCATTCTCTTTGTAGATTGTATGGCGAAAGGAGAAGCGCGAATTGACGGTGTTGTATTTATTCATCTCGACCTCTACTCGGATGTATTCGTCTAAGTGGATCTCTTTATAGTAGATCAATTCTTCGCGGAAAAGTATGGGGCCAATCTGATTTTTGGCAAAGTCTGTGAGCGAAAGCCCAATGCTTTTGAGCATGTTGGAACGTGCCTGAGCGCAGAAATCTGCATAAGCAGAATGTCTTAAATGTCTATTGGCGTCGATCTGCGCCCAAAGGACTTGTCCTTCGTAATAAGTGTTTTCTGTTGTTGCCATAATTGAACAAAAATTGTAATTCGTCGTATGATCCTAAAGTTATACAATCCTTTTGGCATTTGCCGAGCAGCAAGGCGCTGTTAATTATTTTCGGTAGTGGCCGCATAGAACTCGCTTAGCCTTTGCCACGCCGCACAACGTTGTAGATCGCCTTTGTGCTTTGCAACCATGAGGAATTGTATCGCTAAAAATTGAGGAGCATTGGTGACCACGGCAGCTGGATTGAGCCGAATTTCATTCGGATAGTCTTTACCTGTGAGTACTTCTTGTAATTCTTCTGGTGTGAGATCCATCTTGCGAAGATAATCATTGAAAATTCAATTTATACTGCTGTGGCTCACTTTAAGTTTTCGTAATTTTGGAAAAAACAAGCACGATGGACGGTAAAACGAGAGCAGATATAAAAAGAGGGACGTTGGTCAATATTATCTTGAAGAAAGATCAACGCAGTGGTGCACTAACGGAAGGTGTCGTCAAAGATTTGCTCACATCAGCCCCATATCATAGCCGCGGCATCAAAGTGCGCTTGGAAGATGGGAGCATTGGCCGAGTGGCAGAGATTCTGCCCGACGAAGATTTTTGAGCGAGGGTTTGAAAATCAGGCTGGGATGTTAACCAGCCTGTATACTTGGGGGCAACATTTCGATCGGTATATCGGCATTAGGAAATACCAAATGTACCGTCGTGCCTTTTCGAAGTTCACTTTCTACCTCAATGCTGGCCTGTAGGCGTTCGACAATGCGTTTTACAATCGCCATGCCGACGCCGGTGCCTTCAAAACCACCAGAATTGGACATACGCTTAAATACATCGTAGATATTTACTAGTTCCTCTGCATCGATCCCAATTCCATTATCTGACACACTATAATAAACCGTGTTGTTGCGGATATGACTTTCAATGCAAACATGAGCTTGCTCTGTCTTGCTGCTATATTTGATGGCGTTACCGATAATATTCGCAAAGATTTGGTGAAACAAGGTTTTCTCCCCATAAAGTGGTAGTAAATTCTTGACCTCGATATGTATATTATCGTTCGCGTAGCGCTCCGTATTTTCTTGGATGATTTTGCGAATAGACGTAGACACGTCTACCCATTCTGGCTCGTATTGATACACCTTGGCACGGGAAAACTCTAGAATTTTTTCCATGAGATTCTCCATCACAGTCACCGAATCCAATATATTGCTTGCACCTCGTGCCACCAGATCACTCTCTTTACCCAATTTCTTTTGCAGAAACTGACCTGTTAATTTGATAGAAGATAATGGATTGCGCAGATCATGGGTGACCGTATAAGAATACGTGTCCAAGGCATTGTTGAGTTGTATGAGTTCTTGGTTAAGACCGTTGATCTCTTCGGATTTGCGTAGGATACTTTCTCGCACAATCTGTCGGATTCGTTTTAGCGCAGAAACTTGCTCACTGCTCCACTGCGGTGCTGTATTATGAATCTGCTTTTTCCAAGCAGCAAAAGATTGGCGAGGAGAAGGTTTGAATAAATTCTCCTGGGCATCGTACTCCATTATTTTTTCTGGATTTCCAGCCCATTCTTCTTCTGTGACGACCTCATTACGCAAGGCGTAGATGCTAAATGAACGACTAAGATCAATATCTACCCGCAAAAGGCCGGCAAATGGCAGGTCGAATGGCAGTTGTTCCCGATAATTGATTGCAAAGCAATGATCTTCGAATACCAGCTTATCTGTGGTGCCAGAAACCAATTGATGCAGCTCCAGAATCTGGTTATTATTTAAAGCGGTGTTGTAAACCAATAATTCATCTTTGTTGACCACGACAATGGCATCTGCATCGATAAGGTTGGCCAATTCGGGTAAAGATGATCGCAATCCAGTCAGTACATCACTCTTAATTAGCATGCCCTCTTTGAGTTTCAATTCTAAGGAGGCAATTTTTCGATCGGATTCTAAATCGCGTTCGCGAGACATGGTGAGATGCTTATTAACCGCAAACTCGGTTAAAAATAATCCGATTGTGCGCTTTGGATAATCGACATGAATAGGTCGGCTATGTTGACAAGCGACTAATCCCCATAATTTATCTTGCACGATAATAGAAAAGCTCATGCTGGCTTGTGCGCCTGCATTCTTTAGATATTGCAGATGTATGGGTGAGAGCGCACGTAAATTACACGTGCTTAAATCAAATGGTAGTGACTGATTGGATAACACCGCATAGGTTTGCGCGTCAATATCAGACGTTTGTCTAACATGATTTTGGAGATACAGTGCACGTGCCTGTTTAGGAATGTCAAATTCCGGAAATCGAAAGCCAAAATAGGAGGGGATGTCGCTTCGCTTATTCTCGGCGATCACTTGGCCACTATTATCTTCCAAAAATTGGTAGATCATCACGCGATCGTAACCGATAATGGATCGAATATTTTCGCATAGGGCAGCCCATACACGATCTCCCGCTTGGTTGATTTTTTTAGAGAATGATGATAGCTGTAAAGTATGCGCATTCACATCGCCGACCTCCTCAAACTCGATGTGCAAATCTTGATTTACACGGTAGGCTTTTACGATATGATCTTGTTTTGCCAGCGGCATTTGCATGACGTGTCGGTCGGTAGAATCTGATGCTATATCACTGATAAATGATCTTAATGATTCTCGCACAGCCTCAGGGAAGTGCGCTACAAAATGATCCATCGGCTTACCGAGGTAGCTATTGACGTCTATATCTGGAAAATTTGAATTCCAATTTTCACTCAGACCAACGATGTACTGTTCTCCGTTCTGAATGATAAGTTTCCCAAAGTGTTGAATCCTTCCTACTAAGTGGATTGGTTCGTTCTCACAGAGAACATGGTTTACTGCCATACCTATAGATAGTTTATAAAGGTAGAACAATAAACTGAATTTGCAATTCGAATGCAAGTCAGATCGCGTTAAAGCGCTGATGATGAAAACCACTTGATGTGTTTGATTGTATATAGAGTATGAATACACATACTATTACCAAAGAGCAGCTCGAAAAATTAATAGAGACGATTGAATCCGAATTTGAATCCTATTTTAATGGATCTGATGGGAAGGCGAAATCCGTTAAATCTTGCTTCTATAAGCCAGATATGTACGAAGAGCAGGGTTTGTATGCACTGAAAGATGATGCTTTGTCGGATTTTCCAGATGAAATCAAGCAGAAAACACATGAAATGATCGCTACGTTGACGAGTGTAGATTAATATTGTATAATCAACATTTATATACCTACTTTTGTGGTCGATTGAGGCTCTACCTATGCTTTGTATTTGCTATAGTCAGTTGATACTTCATATGCAGCCATACATCTGAGTTTACATAATTTGATGTCCTGTCTTTCGCCACGACTGGCAAGGACGGGTTCAACGTTCAACCACAGAAATAAATGACATTTGATGAATTAGGATTAATTGATCCTATAAAAAAAGCCTTGAAAGAGGTGAATTATGCGCAAGCTACTGCCATACAAGAGCAGGCGATTCCAGTAATCCTAGCAGGTAATGATTTAATTGGTTGTGCGCAGACCGGAACCGGGAAGACAGCTGCATTTGCTATTCCGATCGTCCAATTGCTTAGCCAAGTTACGTCCACGAATCACAATGGCATAAAAGCCTTGGTATTAGCTCCGACGCGTGAGTTAAGTATACAAATCGGAGAAAGCTTTGCTACGTTTAGCAAGTTTACTAAGTTGAAACATACGGTGATTTTTGGTGGCGTTTCTCAGTCCAAGCAAGTCGATGCTATCAAACGTGGCGTCGATATCGTTGTGGCTACACCAGGCCGTCTTTTAGATTTGATGAACCAAGGTTTGGTAAAATTAAACCAAGTACAATACTTGGTACTAGATGAGGCAGATAGTATGTTAGATATGGGTTTTATCCACGATATCAAACGTGTTTTGAAGCAGGTGCCAGCCAAGCGGCAGACCTTGTTTTTATCCGCTACCATGCCTTCTGCTATTCGCACGTTTGCTAGTACGATCTTACAGCAGCCGAAAGAGATTTCTGTATCTCCCGTTTCTTCCACAGCAGAGACCGTAAAGCAAGCCATCTACTTTGTAGAAAAGACCGATAAGGTAGATTTTCTATTGCGATTAGTAAAGAGAAAAAATATTACGCAATCTTTAGTGTTCACACGCACGAAGCATGGTGCCGATCGTTTGGTAAAGAAATTGTCCAAGCATGGTATTACTGTGGCAGCGATACATGGTAATAAATCCCAAAATGCGCGCCAGAAAGCGTTAGGAGATTTTAAAGCGGGTAAGATTAACATCTTAATTGCAACGGATATTGCAGCGCGAGGTATCGATATTCATGAATTGCCATACGTGATTAATTACGATTTGCCTGCCGATTCGGAAACTTATGTACACCGTATTGGTCGTACGGGCCGTGCCGGTAAAGGTGGGATCGCACTATCGTTTTGTAGTCAAGAGGAACGCAGCGTGCTGAAAAGTATTCAGAAGTTGATCGGATTCCAGATAGAAGAAGGTAAATAATTACAATCTCCTACGAGAAAAGCCCCGATAAGTATATTACTTATCGGGGCTTTTAAATTTATATAGCAAATGCATGTTAGTGCATCTGATGAGTAACCAGCGAAGGGTTAACTCTGTAGCTCGACTTCGGTGATTTGATTACCTTGTTTGCTTCGCGCGTATTTAAACTTCACCTTGTCACCGATCTTTAGATCGATGCCAGCTAGGCGATCGTTAAAATAAATTGTTTCACTCGTTTCGTTGTCACGAATGAAACCGTATCTTCCGGCATCATTGAAATAAGAAACTTTACCGAAGTGTTCAACTTCTGTAGGGTCAGCAGGGCGTTGCAAATCCTCTTCTTTGAATTTGTACGTCGTCTCTGGCGGAGTATTGGAGATATTACCAAACTCATCAACATAGGCAAACATTTCTTCTAGTTCTTTTCCTTTGTTGTTGTTCGATTTATTGTACTCTCGCTTCTCCAACTTTTCTTTTTTCTTTAGTTGTTGCTTTTTAGCGCGTTCTTTCTTTTTGAATGTGAGCTGATTTCTTGACATATATGGATTTAAGTGAAACAATAATGAAATCGTCAACATTATGATGATGCTGACTAATCCCGTGTCCTAGCTAGTCTAGCTGGACTATCCTGAGGTGTTAGGACAAAGGTACGGAATTTCTGGTAAATTTCCTAACTAGCAAGCGGAGATTGATTTATGTGAGTATAGGGAATTGAGAAATATTCGAAAATATGAATCGGCCTAATAATCACCTATTAGGCCGATAGTATGGGGGTAAAGTGTATAAGAATCTGATCAGTTGCCAATGATCACAGTCTTGCAGAATAGCTGCTATACGATCACGCGTTTACACGTGCATTGTCGTGCAGCATTTTGATATGATCGTAGGCAGCACGCTGCTCCTGACTTTGGCGCAATAGCATTTCGTAAATGGGATTGTCTACGCCAATTTCATTTTCAATGAAGTTGGTGTAGACGTTGATGAATTCATCTTCGCCACGCGCTGCTAACTCCAATATATTCGCGCGATCTGCAGAAGTAAGGGCAGTTTTTAGAGTCATCCAAGCGCGGAATATTTTTCCGCTAAGTCGTGTATGCCCAGTTAATTCTTGCCCGATTTGCAATACTAGCGGCGCAATCTCTGCTTTGAAATCGGACGATTGATCCCTGTATTTTTCAAATATAGTGCGTAGATCGGTATGCTGACCTCCAGGTAGCAATTCGATCGCTTTGCTATAACCTTCGATACGATCATTATTGATCTCTACCAAATCGTGTAAAATGTCTAATGGCTCTCTCGTTGACTCTTGCATATATTTCAATTGTTTAACGTGTATTTCTATAAGGACAATCTTACCTCTTATTAGTTTTTATCCTGCGAGGGATTGCGTATAATCTCGGGCCGGAAACGTGTTTTCAGACGTAAGTTCCCGAGGTAATTAGATATACGCGCGCGTGTACTGTACCGGTGGATTTACTTTTTCTCCCAACTCTGCAGCAGCTGCTAATGGGAAGTAAGGATTTCTCAACAACTCTCTCGCAAAGAAGACAAGATCAGCATCGCCATTCACTAAAATCGTTTCCGCTTGCTGGGCATTGGTAATCATACCGACCGCGCTGACGACCGCACTGTGACCAAGTAACTGCTTTAAGGCACTTGCCAACGGTACTTGATAGCTGGGGCCGACTGGGATTTGAACGCCTCCAACAACTCCACCACTAGATACATCAATAATATCCACACCTGCCTCAACCAGTTTTCCGGTCAACCATTTAGAATCTTCGATAGTCCATCCCTCATCCGACCAATCCGTAGCAGAAATACGTACAGATATCGGAAGATCGGCTGGCCATTCTTCTTGTACAGATGCGATAATATCAAGGAGAAACTTGGCGCGATTTTCTATACTTCCGCCATAAGAATCGTTCCGCTTGTTGGACAGAGGAGATAGAAATTCATTGATCAAATATCCGTGAGCGCTATGTATTTCTATCCATTCAAATCCTGCTTGCAATGCTCTTTTTGCCGCGGCTTTAAAATCTTCCTGTAACTGCTGGATGTCTTCGATCGTCATTTCTCTAGGCGTAGGCATGTGCGCCGAAAATGCAATCGCCGAAGGCGCCAAGAGAGTCCAGCCGCCCTCTTCTTCGGTGTGCAGGGTTTTGCTCTGATCACCAGCTACCCAAGTACTTCCTTTGCGGCCAGCATGCGCCAGTTGGATCGCAGGAACTGCGCCATGGTCTTTGATGAATTTGGCAATACGAGAAAGGCCTTCTACGTGGCCGTCTTTATAAATGCCAAGGTCGCCGACGGATATGCGTCCATCCGCGCGTACGGCAGAAGCCTCTAACATCACCGTGCCAGCGCCGCCCATCGCCCGCGTACCATAATGTACCAAGTGCAAATCTGTCGCAAATCCATCTTCAGACGAATACATACACATCGGAGAGGTCACGATTCGGTTTTTTAGTGTGATGGATTTTATCGTTATTGGGCTAAATAATAATGACATGAATATAATTTATTATTAAAAATTATGCACTAATAAGTGCCTTACAATGTTGCCAAGTCGATTACAAAGCGATACTTGACGTCATTTTTTTCCATTCGCTCGTACGCTTGATCGATATAATCGATATCGATCACTTCTACATCAGAAACAATATTATGTTCACCACAAAAGTCAAGCATCTCTTGTGTTTCGGCGATGCCGCCAATCGAAGATCCGCTAAGACTATTTCTTCCTCCAATTAAGGAGAATGGCGGAATTTGTGCTGGTTTGGAAGGTACACCGACGCAGATATGTGTGCCATTTGTTTTGAGTAAGGACATATAAGCTGCAATGTCGTGCTCGGCACTTACGGTGTCTAAAATAAAATCAAAAGATCTTCTTGCGGCCTTGAACTGTTGCTCATCGGTGGTTACGATAAAGTGGTGTGCACCCAAACGCTTCGCATCTTCCCGTTTGCCTTCAGAAGTACTCAATACCGTTACCTCAGCGCCAAAAGCAACACCAAACTTGACAGCCATGTGGCCTAAGCCACCAAGACCAAGAACGGCTAGCTTTGTTCCTTTTCCTACTTTCCAATGGCGAAGTGGGGAATACGTGGTAATACCTGCACACAATAATGGTGCTGTGGCCTCTACAGGTAAGTTTTCTGGAACACGCAATACAAATTCTTCTTTGACAACGATGGTTTTAGAATAACCACCGTACGTAGGCATTCCATCGGTGTATTTGTTAACACTGTTGTAGGTTTGTATGTTTCCTTTGGCACAGTATTGTTCTTCGCCGTCTTCGCAACTTTCACATTTACCACACGAGTCCACCATACAACCCGTACCCACTAAGTCACCCACTTTGAATTTGCTCACTTGATCGCCTACTTTAGCAACGCGCCCTACAATTTCATGTCCGGGTACCATCGGGTATAAGCCTTTGAACCAGTCGTCGCGTATTTGATGTAGATCAGAATGGCATACGCCACAGTATAAAATATCGAACTGTACGTCATTCGGACTCAAATCTCTGCGCTCAAAATCCCAAGCTACTAATTTCTCTCCCGCTTTAAGTGCGGCATAACCTTTTGTTGCTATCATGTTTATCTCTTTTTATCTGTACAAATTAATACATGTTTAACCATTAATACCAAATTTTAGTTTGCATTGCTGCACGACTAATTCCTCCAAATGCTATATGCTAAGTTCAGCAATACTATCTTTTTTAAAAATAAATACTGCCTTTTTGATACTGCCAAGGCAGATTGTAAGAAATAATCACCAATGTGAAAATCCAAGTTAGGGGGTTTAATCGTAGATGTCATAAAACTATCATATTAAAACTAAAATATATTGTCATGAAAGAAACGAACGCATTAAAAGACCAATTGTATGCGGAGGAATCCGATCATACAAGCAAAGGGCTTCAGAGAAGAAATTTTTTGAAACTAGCTGGTGGTGGTCTCGCTGGTGTTGCCTTACTAAATTTTGCTAGTTGTGCTAAAGATGATGGCCCAGATGATATGAATGGCAACGGCTTGTATTTCGGTAGCGGTGATATCGCTATACTGAACTACGCTTATGCCTTAGAGCAATTGGAAGCGGCATTCTATATCGAGGTGGCCAACAAACCTTACTCTGGAATGTCTGATCTAGAAAAGCAATTGCTTACCGATGTACGCGACCATGAGGTAGCACATCGCGAATTTTTTAAAGCTGCCTTGGGTAGAGGAGCGATTAATTCCTTAGAATTTGATTTCTCTGCGGTAAACTTCTCAAGTAGAGATAGCGTATTAGGTACGGCTAAGGTTTTCGAAGATTTAGGGGTATCTGCATATAATGGTGCGGGCTGGTTAATCAAAGATGAGCAGTACCTGTTATTGGCCGGTAAGATCGTATCTGTAGAAGCACGTCACGCTGCGGTAATCCGCGATTTGATTAGCAATGGATCATTTGCGAATAGCGAAGTGATTGATAGCAATGGTTTGGATGTTTCCAATAGCCCGACCAAAGTGTTGCAAGCTGCAGCACCGTTCATCAAATCGAAAGTAGATGTTCGCGATTTACCAACTTATTAATTTCTAACTACACACAGAACGTCATGAATTTACAAAATATTTTTGAGTCTATTTCTCAGGTAGATCCTGAGTTCAACGAACGAATCAGCCCACGTCGTCAGGCGATTCGCAATATGTTCAATCTTGGACAAAAAGTGTCATTGGCAGCACTACCTTTAGCCGTTACCGCTTTATTTAATAAAGCATACGGACAATCTGCACCGACTGATGTGAATGGTGTATTGAACTATGCACTTACGCTGGAATATCTAGAGGCGGAATATTATACTATCGGGTCAAACACCGGTGGTTTGATTCCATCGGGTGCTCCGAGCCAAGCAATTATTACTATTCGTGATCACGAAGTGGCACACGTAGAATTTCTTAAGGGTGTGTTAGGATCGAATGCCGTGGCGAAGCCAACCTTTGACTTTACAGCTGGTGGTGCTTTTGCAAATGTATTCAGTGATTATGATACGTTTTTAGCACTGGCGCAAGCTTTTGAAGACACAGGCGTACGTGCTTATAAAGGCCAAGCTGGTATTCTGAAAGGCAATCGCGTGGTATTGACAGCTGCTTTGCAGATTCACTCTGTGGAAGCGCGCCAAGCAGCACATGTGAGATCTATGCGTAGAGCGCGTGGTGGTGCAGCAGCAAACCAAAAACCATGGATTACAGGAGCTAACGATTCTGGAATCGGAGCGGCAGTAGATCCGGTATACGCTGGGGAAGATAATTTGGAACAAGGTGGTGTGAATATTACCACATTGACCGGAGTAAGCGGTCGATTCACGCCAGCTATTGCTACACAGTCTTTTGACGAACCATTAACAGCACCAGCTGTATTAGATATCGCTTCGCTTTTTATTCAAGCATAAGCGTATAAAGTATATAGGTTTTAGATTATTGGGAGGGGGATGTAAGTGTAAGGTCTGTTTCATATCGAAACAGACCTTTTTGCTGTTTATTGAGGCAGCAATCTACATTACAAAATGAATATGATAGTTCGGGCAAATATTAAGATAGCTGTATTCAGCGCCAAACGGTAATACAAGATGATAAACTCCTATTCTGGCCGAATAGAGTATTGAATTACCACTTAAGAAAAGAAATTAGATTTGCCCGATCACACGCAATTCAGCAAGATTAGGGGATGGGCTACCACCTTTATCTTCTAATGTGATCGCAAATGCTTGGGCATTGGAGATGGATTTCATCGCATGCATCAAGTCGCCTTTTTCTAAAGGAACAACACCAGCATCGATCGGTTGGCCATCTAGCAAAGCCCACAGTTGGTATTGCTTGCCTTCGGGCGCATTTGGCAATTTGTCGGCCATCAAGTACACCTTACTCTCTGCTTTATTCCAAAGTACGACAGCACTCAATTGCGGATTAGTTTCCACGCCAGCCAAGGAAATCATACTTACAGCAGGATTTTGCAAAATATCTAAACTGTTGTATGCATCTGCTAATAGTAGTTCAGAGGATTTGTTTTTGGTTTCTATTTGTGCCATCGCTGCATCCGTCGCGGTACGTTGCTGGTATAGATAGGCATTGTATCCTACACTGCAAACTAATAGAGCAGTAGCGGCAATAGCCCACGGACTTAATTGTATCACGCGGCGATTTGGTTCAGCGCTCGTCACGGCAGGTACTGCTGCGATTTCTTCTGTATCTAAAGAATCTTGGGTTGGATTATTATTTTCTTGCTGCTCGATGCTAGCCCATATCGTCTCCCGTAATTCGGCAGGCGGTGCAGCCGCTTGTAGAAACGCAGTATCTTCAAATAAGATCTCTACTTCCCGGATAGCCGCTTCTACTTCAGGATGTTTGTTGCGCACACAATCCAGTATGCTCACTTCCTCTTCGGTAGCGATACCTAGAACGTACGATTCTATGATTCCTGACGATATGTATTCTTTAATGTCCACTGCTATTATTGATATTCATTCAATACTACTTTTAGCTGTAACAGTGCTGCTCGCACCCGAGTCTTCACGGTTCCGATAGGCAAATCTAACTCTTCAGCGATTTCCTTTTGGGTATACCCTTGGTAGTAAGCCAAATCAATGAGCTTTCTCCATTCTGGCTTCAATTTGTGATCACATCTTGAAGTCCAATCAGATCCGTTTTTTCTTGAGGTTCTGTCACAGCATAATTCGAACTCTCAGACCTATTTACGACATCGGGAAGCGATTGGTTTTTTTGTTCGTTCTTTACTCCCTTAGATTTGATATAATCAATCGCCGCATTGCGGGCAATATTCAGCATCCAGGTGTAAACACGCCCTTTTTGTTCATCGAATTGCTCGATGTGATTCCATATTTTTACGAATACATTTTGAATCACCTCATCCGCATAATTCTTGTGCAAGACGATCCGAATCACCACACCATACAACGCGCCAGAGTAACTATCATAAAGATAGTTGAATGCTCGGCGATCTCTTTTTTGGAGCAAACTGATTAGCGTTTCTTCGGAAAGATGTGTAATGGGGCTCAATCAAATTGTATTTGTCTCAAATGTATGCATTACTTATTAAAAGTCAAGGGATCGCAGAATTTTCTTTCGGAATAAACCAATGCAGCAAAACCTTATCCAACGATGGTACGTATATGATAGATAAAAAAGGAAAAGATATGAGAGTAAGTAATTTAAATTCGGTGGCGGCTGTATTGCTGCTGCTGGCTGTGTTTTTTATGACTGGGACGGTACAGGTACAGGCGCAGTCGGAGAATAATCCATACTACAGTCGTACTGATATAAAGAAAATTAAGGTGTCGAATGCCGAATGGAAAAAGATCCTTCCACCGGATCTGTACGCCGTAGCGCGCGAAGGCGCTACAGAACGCGCTTTTACTGGCAAGTACACGGATCTGGATGCGCCAGGTACGTATTATTGCGCCGTATGTGGCAATCAACTGTTTCGAGCTGACGCCAAATTTGCTTCTACCTGTGGCTGGCCATCTTTTTACGAGCCGGTGCGCAAGAAATCCGTTATTTATTTGCAGGATCTATCGCATGGCATGGATCGTACAGAAGTACAATGTGGTCGATGCGAATCGCACTTAGGTCATATCTTCGATGATGGACCCGAACCAACAGGAAAACGCTATTGCATGAATTCTATTAGTTTAGATTTTGAGCCTGATGCTAAGGCGGTTGCCCAGAAAAAATAAAAAAAGTGAACCTTTTTACATCCAAGTTCCACAAGTTGTCGTAGATGAGAGAAAGAGGTTTAAAATTTATACTTAATCATCATACCATGAAAAAAGCAACATTATTTAGTGCAGCGTTATTAGCCCTAGCACTTACACACCAAGCAACAGATGTACAGGCACAGCAAAAAGAAAAAACAGTAACTGTAGGTGGAGCTCCGATGTATCCTTCTAAAAATATCATAGAAAATGCGGTAAATTCTAAAGATCATACCACTTTGGTGGCAGCAGTAAAAGCAGCTGGATTAGTAGAAACATTATCAGGTAAAGGTCCTTTCACCGTTTTTGCACCAACGAATGCGGCATTTAACATGCTTCCAGCGGGTACGGTAGAAAACTTAGTGAAGCCAGAAAACAAGGCAACATTGACCAATATCTTGACATACCATGTCGTTGCTGGAAATTTAGATGGCAAAGCTATTTGGGAAATGTTGGATAAAGATGGTAAAGCTGCATTGACCACGGTACAAGGAGAGAAACTGACCGTATGGAAAAAAGGTAAAGACTTGTACATCAAAGATAGCAAAGGCGGCGACGCAAAAATTACGATCTCTGATGTGCACCAATCTAATGGTGTGATTCACGTGATAGATCACGTATTGATGCCCTAACGGTAAAATATAATTGGTCGATTGTGTTTGAATATTACATGTGTGAAGCCTCCATCGTTTTCGATGGAGGCTTTCTTTATGCTAATGAGTTAATACTTCGGTAATCGGCTTGCCAATGCTACCATTGGGTTCCATAATATGGAGCAATGATGAAATGGTTGGAGCGATGTCGATGATTTCTACCGGTCGGTTGCTTTTTCCTTGCGGAATTCCCCAGCCCATAAAGATCAGCGGAATATGCGAATCATACGGCGACCACACGCCGTGCGTCGTGCCCGGCGAACGCGGTGTGCCTGCATACCATTGCGGCTCGACTACAATTTGTATAGATCCACTTCTTTTGCGGTTGTATCCGTTGATGACTTTCTCGCGCAGCGGCGCAGGGAGCAACATATTTTGGTTGCCTTCCAGATCAATCACATAAGCAATGCCCTCTTCCTTGTTCAAAGTCTTGATGATGCGGTTTCTGATCGCCTGTGAATCAAACTGCAGTGAATCGATCAAGGTGTTGTTCAGATGCACCTGATAATTGGTCAAGCTAATTACCAAATTATCCACACCAGTTTCTTCTTTCAGCTCGCTATTCAGCTTGCGCTGGATTTGGCGAGCGAATAAATATCCACCACTTCCTTTTTGATCAGTATAATACAAGGGGTTGTACGATACGGCATGATCCGCCGTTAGGAAAAAGGTATAATTGCCTTCGCCTACCGTTTCATCCAAATGTTTTAAAAACTCTGCGATGTCCTGATCTAGTCTGAGGTAAGTATCTTCAATCTCTACAGAAGATAAGGAATAGCGATGGCCAATGTAATCTGTCGCCGACAAACTCACACAAAGGAAATCCGTTTGTGCATCAGGGTTATTACCCAATTGCTCATTCTTAATCGCCTCTTTCGCAAAATCTAACGTAAATGTATTGCCCTGTGGCATCGTTTTAATCAACTCAAGACCAGCGTCTTTGACTAATTCAGAGGTTTTTCTTGGGAATACAGGTTTTTCTTCGCCTGGCCAAGTACCTTCATAGATGTTGTCGTCTGCAATACTATTCACATACGTATCGACAGGGTACAAGGTATTCCAGTCCTGCTTGATATACTTTGTGGCCAAATCCTGTCCGTTGAATTTATTGACCCAATTTGGTAATGCATCCATGTAAAAGGTGCTGGAAATCCAATTGCCCGATTTGCTATCAAACCAATAAGCGGCATTGGCAAGATGTCCGGCAGGCAAGATGCCGCCACGATCTTTGATCGAGATTCCGACCACTTTTGATCGGAAGTTACTCGCCAAGCGTAATTCATCCGTCACGGTCGAAGCCAAAAGGTTTCGTGGCGATTGCCTGCCTTCGCTTCCGTCTGTGCCTAATCCTTTCACCAAATCATCTTGCGTGCAATACATCGGTTGGCCAGTAGCTTGCTCAATCCAATCATTGCCCGCAATGCCATGAATGGAAGGGACCGATCCGGTGTATACCGAACTGTGCCCGATCGCAGTAAAGGTAGGCACGTAATTGATCAACGTATTTTCACAGGAAAATCCTTGTTTTAATAATCTCTTAAATCCATCATCTCCATAACGATCGGCAAAGCGATATAGGTAATCCCATCGCATCTGATCGACCATAAGGCCAACGACGAGTTTGGGGCGTTCTACTTGTGCATTAGCAAAGGAAGTGATGCTGCAGACTAGGGCATAGCAGAAAAGAAGGAATGCTGTTTTTTTCATAATTGTGAATACCAGAATCAATGAGCCAGCAAATTTAACAAATCTTTTGTGATCGGTTTAAAAGGCTTTGTCACGATATAGACGGCAAACGGTATTCACAGAAGGTCCGTATGAAATCTTCTAAATAGGGGTTAGATGAAAGTTTCTGATCCCGGCTTTTTCAGAAAAATAGCAAGATGAGCAAATGGATTACATACGTGGTGATTCTGGCCGGTTGTAGTCGACCGAATCGCTGGTAAGCGAATCTAATTGCAAGCTATCAGGCTGCGCAGGTGTTTGGTCGAATGGTTCATTCTCTTGCTGTGTTTGATTATGTTTTTTGTGCTTATCTTCTGCCTGATTGCACGAGTTGGCCAAGCCAAGGAACAGTGCTAAAATGAAAAAGAAATTGGTGCTCTTCATAATGTTATCAATTAATGTAAAACGGATAGGTAGTACATTGGACAGAACAAATAGCCTCGAAAAATGTTGTTTTAAAGGCAAAAAAAAGGTTTTCAAACGGGGAGAATGAAAACCTTTACTAACCAATTATAAACCTAAATTATGATGACACAAAGATAGTGTAAAAAATACACTATGCAAATTTTTTTAAATTTTTTTTCAGAATGTATCAAATTCACCATTAGATAGAATGGTGTAAAACACAGAATTCTGCTGATCGCAGGTTCTCAGATAAGTCTCTATAAATTGCTGATCACGTCATCATTAAATATTCCTTGCTGATTTTAATCAGCAAGGAATATTTTTCAAATTATTCTACCTACTATTTGGCTAAAGACACTGAACATCCCCTCTGGCGAAGACAATCGTTAAATGCTTGATCGGCAACTCTTCTCGCTTCGAGTCGGAGATACTCAGGTACAGCGTAACTCCACGGTCGATCATATCCAAGGTTATTGAGATATCCCTCATACACGAGATTCCATTGCACATCGCAATAAGCAACACTTCCCCTAGGACAATCAGCTGCTATAACCTTTGATTTTGCGCTAGTCAGGCATACTAACGTTAGCGATAGTAATGCTACAGATAAAAGATTTTTCATGATAATTTCTTTTTAGTTTATCAATATTTAAATTTAGTCAAAAAAATCTCATCATTATGTAAAAAAAAGTAGTAATTAGTAAAAATAGTGCTTTTTCGATTCTGAATTGCCCATTTTACTCTGTAACAACACGGCGAGTTATGCATTGCCAACCTGTTTCATTTTAAATAAATTTCTGTCTGATATCTAAATTGAAGTGTAAGACTGCATACCAGCCACTTTATAATAGCAGATTTGAGGGCTATCTATGCAGCAAATATTAAAGGGAAATCATGTCATACATGGAATGCGTTGATTGATCCAATTGGCTAGAATCATGAGAAGGTATATCAATTCACCATCTTCTCAAAAGACAAAAGTCATCCGGGGGGTGGATGACTGATGCTTATTATATGCTGTGTAAAAAAATGTGCTTGTTTTGAGGTAAGAATCACAAACTCGATGCCATCAATATTTGTAAATGTATTAACACGTATTATTTACCTTTCAATGGCGTATTAACCGCTGTGTATAAGTACAAATACATGTGAATTCCATGACGCTTCAGATGAATTCTACTCGTATTCAGTATGTGAATTAGGTGTTTTAGCCAAATTAGGACGTCTGCATGACATTAAATTCGCAAATTTGTATCCTTATGATGGATGTAAATCTTAGAAAAAATCAATTCGCCTAATGAATAGCACTAGAGAGAGCTTTTTGAATAATACATGGAAGCGAATTCTATTCGTGGGTTCAGCATATTTGCTGCTATACTTGGTCGTTTATCTGATGGATCCATTCTCTGATTATTGGGAGAATTTTTTTAATCGTCCTAGTGATCAAATTGCATTAGATCTCTTGACTTCCTTACTGTTTTGCTTTTTAATATCCGAATCGAGCATTCATATTGGCAAATGGTTAAATACAAAGATATCGTGGACACGAGATCCTGGGAAACGGTTTGCGGCAGAGACCATTATGAATTTGAGCGCTGTATTGCTCATCAATCAAGTCTTTAGTTTTATATGTCCTTATCTATTTGGGGCGCAGCCAGTGGTCGAGAACAATCCTTTGACACTGGAAGCAGAAACACGAGAGATGATGCAATGGGTTTTAGTGAGTATCGTCATCTCTTTCATGATCATGGGTATCAATATCGGTAATTATCTGGTGGAGAACTGGAAGAATGAAGCTATTCGCTCTGCGGAACTCAGCCAAGTAGCTACGGAAGCGGAGTTACAATCGTTGAAGTTGCAGATCGATCCACATTTTGTATTTAATAATCTCAGTGTGCTTTCAGAATTAATTTTAGAGGATCAGCAGGTGGGATACGAGTATGCGGAGAACTTTAGTCGAATATACCGCTACCTCTTAGTCAACGCCAAGAAGGATATGCTGACACTTGAGGAAGAACTCAAATTCTTATAACCATATCGCTACCTTATTGGGCAACGCTTTGGCGAAGGCGTGCAGTTCGATATTCAAATAGATCCTAAATATTGTTCCTATAACTTGCCGCCACTCACCCTGCAACTGTTAGTCGAAAACGCCTTGAAACATAACCAGACAAATAAGAAAAAACCGCTTCAGATTAAAATATTCACGACGGATGCCGCGCAGTTACAAGTAGAAAATTCGCGCATGCCATTGAGTAAAGTGATTCCATCTTCTGGTATTGGTATTAAAAATATCAATCGCCGTTACAAGTTACTGTCTGCAGCAGCGCCTCATATTTATCAGGATGAACACATCTATACGGTAACTCTTCCATTGTTTAAACCATGAAAATACTCATCATCGAAGACGAAAAACCTAATGCGGATCGATTAAAGCGATTGCTAAAAGAACTTCGGCCACAGGCCGAAGTAGTAGCTGTACTGGAGTGCATATCCGACACGGTGGACTGGCTGTCCGCCAATCCTTGTCCAGATTTGATGCTGATGGATGTACGCCTTTCCGATGGCTTGAGTTTTGAAATCTTAGAGCGAGAGCCCATTAATTGTCCGATCATCTTCACCACAGCGTACGACGAGTACGCCGTGCGAGCTTTCAAACATAATAGTGTCGATTATTTGCTAAAACCGGTAGAGAAAGATGAATTGTCTGCCGCTCTGGACAAATTGGGATCGCAGCAGTCCAACGTATTGGATCAGTCTACTTTAGAAGGTTTGATGAACTTCTTTCAACCGAAGAAATTTCGCAAACGTTTTTTACTTCCATATAAGGATGGATACAAATCGATTCTGGTACAAGATGTCATCTTTTTTTATTCCGAATGGAAGATCACCCGAGCGCATCTTGCCGATGGTAATGAAGAAGTAATTCCGCTCACGATGGAAGAGTTGGAGCAACAGCTTGATCCCTCTATTTTCTTTCGTGCCAATCGCCAGTTTATCCTTTGTGTAGATGCGATCGGTCAAGTCCACAATTACTTTAATGGCAAGCTTAAAGTAGATATCAAGAATAATCCAGAGTTGGAGGTCGTCATTAGTCGAGAAAAGGCGTCCATCTTCAAAAACTGGTTGAATTACTAACCAGAATCGTGCCAAAGTTCGGAATCCTGCCCTTGTCGTTTTAGTACCTAAATATTACACTTCGGTAAACTTGACTGACATTTCCAATAACCTATTTGCTTAGTTTTGCAGTTCAAAATAGAATCTTACCTTATGAAAAAGCGTATTGTCGCGAACAGAATCGTCGTGCTTTTCACGATATGTATTGGAACTATAGGGCTGTTAATGTCCTGTGGAGCGCAAGAAGAATCAGCTCCGCCGCCTGCTACTCCTGATGTGGATTTCATGGAGCTGCACAATGGATCAGCAAAAGTAGAAAAGAAATATCCCGGATCGATTGAAGGTACCGTAAATGTGGATATTAAAGCACAGGTGAGTGGTTACCTAGATCAGATTTTTGTGCAAGAGGGTAGTTACGTCCAAAAAGGACAATCGCTATTTCGCATCAAAGCCGATGTATTCAATGAGCAAGTTAATAGCAGCCGCGCGGTATACGAAGCTGCGGTGGCGGCAGAGCAAAGTGCCAAGATTGAATTAGAAAAAGTACGTCCTTTGGTAGCTGGAAAAGTATATACCGAACTACAGCTCGAAGCAGCAGAGGCTAGCTATGCCGCTGCAAAGGCACAAGTATCGCAAGCGCGCTCGGCATTGGGATCTTCGGAGATCAATGCGGATTTCAGCCTGATCAAGGCGCCGGTAAGCGGTTATATCGGTCGTATTCCAAAGCGTATCGGAAACTTAGTTACACCAAACGACGCTACGCCAATGACGACCCTTTCGGAGATCAACGATGTGAATGTTTATTTCTCCTTGACCGAAGCCGACTTTATTCAATTTGTCAATACGAGTAAAGGCGACCAAGCGGTAGAATCTGTCCACTTCATTATGGCAGACGGTACCGCGTATGCGCATAGTGGACGTGTAGAAATCGCCAGTGGAAATATTGATCGTACAACAGGAAGTATCGCGATGAAAGCCACTTTCCCCAATCCAGACAAAGCCTTGCGCGCTGGTGGTGCCGGAAAAGTAGTGTTGACGCGTACCATATCCGAAGCGTTGACCATCCCAATGGCCAGTGTGCGTGATATTCAGGATCGCTTCTTCGTGTTTTCTTTAGCGGATAGCAATAAAGTAGTGATGAAACCCATCATGATTACGGGCAAGTCGGGCAACAGTTATATTGTGAAATCTGGCTTGGAGCATGGCGAAAAAATAGCACTAAACCGTATCGATGTGCTCCAAGAAGGTATGGTCGTTGCGCCACTGCTTTCGGCAGCAGACACGGTTGGAAAATAATATCTATCTCAAAACATAGTATAAAGAAATAGTATCCATGATACGAGGAATAATAGATCGGCCCGTGTTGGCTACGGTCATATCAGTAATATTCGTAATTCTGGGTGTAATTGGTTTGCTGCGTTTGCCGCAAACCCGATTCCCAGATATCGCACCGCCTACCGTACAGGTTTCAGGAAGTTATCCGGGCGGAAATAGTGAGACCGTTTTGCGCTCGGTCGTAACACCACTAGAAGAGCAAATCAACGGAGTAGAGAACATGGAATACATTAGCTCTACCGCCAGTAATGATGGTACATTCTCCGTGCGTGTAGTATTTAGGCAAGGTGTAGATCCCGATCAGGCCGCTGTAAACGTGCAAAACCGCGTGCAGCAAGCTACACCAATCTTGCCGCAAGAGGTAATCCGAATGGGATTGACCACCTCCAAGCAGCAAAATAGTATGATTATGATCTTCAGTGTATATACCGAAGATAATGATCGGTACGATGAGTTGTTTTTGCAGAATTATGCCAACATCAACTTGATTCCACAGATTAAACGGGTACCCGGAGTAGGGCAGGCACAAGTATTTGGTGCCAAAGATTACTCCATGCGCGTTTGGCTAAACCCACAAAAAATGTTTAGCTATAATCTGGTGCCAGAAGACGTGACAGCTGCTATTTCGAAGCAAAGTTTGGAGTCTGCTCCGGGTAAGCTGGGTGAAGAATCGGATGCGGCATTGGAATATGTGATTCGGTATAAGGGTAAAAAAACACAGCCAGAAGAATATGAGAACATCATCGTGAAACGTAATGGTGCCGACTTGGTACGGTTGAAGGATGTGGCTCGCGTCGAATTTGGATCCATCAGTTATAGTGGTGACAATCGATTCAACGGTAAGAATGGCGTCACCATCGCCATCTTGCAAACCTCAGGCTCGAATGCCAACGAGATCGAAATTGGTGTGCGTGAAGAATTGGCCAATGCGGCCAAACGATTTCCTCCGGGAATCAAACAAAGCACTTTGATGAGTACCAAAGATCGCTTAGATGAAGCGACAGGACAGGTGAAATCGACCTTGATTGAAGCCTTCTTACTAGTTTTCGTCGTCGTGTTCCTTTTCTTGCAAGATTGGAGATCCACCATTATTCCGGCTATTGCCGTTCCGGTGCGATTGTGGGTACGTTCTTCTTTTTGCTGGCCTTTGGTTTTACGATCAACATCCTGACTTTGTTTGCACTCGTGCTCGCTATTGGTATCGTGGTCGATGATGCGATCGTGGTGGTAGAGGCAGTGCATGGTAAGCTGGAAAGTTCTACTATGAATGCACGGGAAGCCACACACAGCGCAATGAGCGAAATCACCGGTGCGGTTATTTCGATCACCTTGGTCATGTCAGCGGTATTTATCCCGATTGGGTTTATGACCGGATCGTCGGGTATTTTCTACAAGCAGTTTGCCTACACGTTAGCGATCGCGATTATTATCTCGGCGATTAATGCCTTGACGTTGACTCCTGCATTGTGTGCTTTGTTGCTCAAAAACGAACATCATGGCGACGAAGAGACCGGCGAGAAAAAAGGATTTGGATCCCGTTTTTTCACCGCTTTCAATAGCAGCTTCAATCACATGACAAATCGTTATATCTTGGGTGTACAATTCTTGGCCAAGAAAAAATGGTTGGCTACCGGCTTGATCGCGATCATTACGGCAGGAGCAATCTATATGATGAATAGTACCTCGCGCAGTTTTGTGCCAATGGAAGATGATAATTTTATCGTCTATAGTTTGAGTATGCCTCCCGGAACGGCGCTAGATCGTACGACCAAAGTGGCCGAAAAAATCAACACCTTGCTGATGGACATGGAAGCGGTAGAGAGTAATTCGGGTATTACCGGTTTCAATATCTTGAGTAATAGTGCTGGACCGGCTTACGCTATGGGTTTCATTAAACTGAAGCAGAAAAAAGATCGTGGTGAGGTCAACGATATCGATGAGATTCTAGGCATTATTTCGCAGAAATTTGCAGGTGTGAAAGAAGGAACTATTATGGCTTTCCGTTCGCCACCAGTAGATGGTTATGGTATGACTTCCGGTGCGGAACTGGTCTTGCAAGATCGTATGGGTAATAATCCAACGGCGTTGAAAGCAAGAGCCGATGAAGTGATCGGGCAGATCATGCAACGGCCAGGTGTGCAATATGCGTACACGATGTTTAGAGCAGATTTCCCGCAATTCGAATTGGAAGTCGATGAAGAAAAAGCAGCACAAATAGGCGTGGATGTGAGTGCCATGTTGGGTACGATCCAAACGTATTTCGCCGGAGATCAGTCGTTGAACTTTACACGTTTCGGTAAGTTTTACCGCGTGAACATCAAAGCAGACGGTGTTTTTAGAACGGATGAAGAAGCATTCAACGAGATCTTTGTACGCAATGATGCTGGAGAGATGGTGCCCGTGAAATCGCTGGTGACCTTGAATAAAGTGTATGGACCAGAATCGGTGAACCGATATAACTTGTACAATTCGGTCACGATCAATGTGGTGGCCAACCCAGGTACCAGTAATGGTGCCATTATGGATGATTTGGAGCAAAATGTATTGAGCAAATTGCCAGGCGATTATAGCTTTGAGTGGACGGGTCTGAGTTTAGAAGAAAAATCAGCCGGCGGTCAAACTTTAGTGATCTTGATGCTGAGTATCCTATTCGTTTACTTTTTGCTATCCGCTCAGTACGAGAGTTACTTGCTGCCTTTGGCGGTATTGCTTTCCATTCCGACAGGTATCCTAGGTGCTTTCTTGGGCATACGAGCGATTGGCTTAGACAACAATATCTATGTGCAGGTCGGTCTGATTATGTTGATTGGTTTGCTGGCTAAGAATGCGATTTTGATTGTCGAGTTTGCGGTGCAACGCCGCAAAGCAGGACTTTCCATTTTAGAAGCAGCATTGGACGGGTCCAGAGCACGTCTTCGTCCGATTATCATGACTTCACTTGCTTTTATTGCGGGTATGATTCCGTTGATGTTGGCTACGGGAGGTTCTGCTGCCGGGAATAAATCGATCAGTACAGGCGCGGCGATGGGTATGTTGAGCGGTGTGGTATTAGGGGTTTTTGTGATCCCAATATTGTACATCTTCTTCCAGTACTTGCAAGAGTTGGTTTCTGGGAAACCTAAAATTACACCTACAAAAGATTAATGATGAAAGAGATCACGAAACATGTTCTTTCTGTCATGGGGATAGCCTTAGTGCTAACCTCATGTCAGGTAGGGCGCAAATATGCAAGGCCGGAAGTGGACTTGCCAGATACCTATAGAAATGAGATTACGGGTGTAACCGCGGATAGCGTTGTACTACCGTTGCATACGTTTTTCAAGATGAGATACTCTTATCCTTAATTGATAAAGCATTAGCACATAATAACGACATTATGGTGGCTAAGCTATCTATGGATCAGTTGGAGTTGACTTACAAACAAGCCAAATTGGGGTTGTTGCCGACGCTGGATCTGTCCGTTGGCGCAAACCGCATGTGGCTATCACGAAACTCCTTGAATGGTTCTTTGAGTGAGCAATTCTTGGGCACGCCGTATATGGACGATTATACGGCTACGTTGAGCTTATCTTGGGAAGCCGATATCTGGGGCAAAGTTAAGATGCAGCGGGAAGGCGCTTGGGCTCGGTATTTTGCGGAGAAAGAGAATATGAATGCGTTAAAAACCCGTATTGTTGCGCAGGTGGCACAGGCTTATTATTCGCTCATTACGTTAGATGAGCAGTTGAAAGTCGCGCAACGTAATGTAGCTTTGGGCGACAGTACCTTAGATATGATTCGATTGCAATATCAGTCAGCAATGATTAGTTCGCTAGCCTTAGATCAGGCAGAAGCGCAAAAGAAAACAGCAGAATTGTTAATTCCTCTAGCAAAGCAAAATATCGCCGTACAGGAAAATGCGTTGAATATCCTTTGTGGAAGCTTTCCTTCTGCATTGGAGCGCGCAGGTAGTTTGAACGCGGCTATGCCAGAGGAGTTCTTTGATACGGGTGTACCTGCGATGTTGCTGAGCAGACGGCCAGATGTAAAAGCAGCGGAGTATGCGATCGTGAGCGCGAATGCGCAAACGGGCTTGTCAAAGGCCGCCATGTATCCGACGTTGAGTCTGACGCCTTCAATCGGGGTGAATTCCTTTCAATTCAATAGCTGGTTTGATATACCGGGTTCTGTTGTCAAAAGCGTCGCTGGAAATATTACGCAACCAATTTTTCGTAAGAAAGAATTGAAAACAGCTTATGAGATTGCGCAGATTGAACAAGAAAAAGCAGCGGTGCAGTTTCGTCAATCGTTGTTGACTGCGGTAGGAGAGGTTTCTGATGCGCTGGCTATGTCATCTCATGCTGATGAGCGCTTGAAGTTGGTCGAGGCCAAAAAGAACCATCTGACCAAAGCTACGAATGATGCTTTGCTATTGTACCGTAGCAGTATGGCGACGTACTTAGAAGTAATCACGGCGCAAAATAGTGCGTTGGAAAATGAACTGGAAGCGATTAATATCAAACGCGAAAAGTTACAAGCCGTTACCGATTTGTATCGTGCACTCGGCGGTGGCGTAGAATAAATAACCATGCTGGCATGCTATCGCATGCCAGCATGGTTTATTGAAATATTAGAATTATCTTTAAGCAACCAGAAAGAGATAAGGATATGTCTAATATTGATTTTATACTTGAGGAAAAAGCGGCCGATATTGGCAATTTTCTAGTTGGGAGACTTTTACCATTCCGCCAGAAAAGATCCATCGGTCCTTTTGTATTTATAGACCATATGGGGCCAGCTTGTCTGGCAGATCACGAAAACTTAGATGTAGGTCCGCATCCACATATCGGACTTTCGACCTTAACATATTTATTTGACGGTGCAATCTTTCACCGCGACAGCATTGGAACAGCCATGGAGATCACACCAGGTGCTGTGAATTGGATGACTGCTGGTAAGGGTGTGGTACATTCTGAGCGTACGCCGGAGCATCTGCGCACGAGAGATAAGTACATGCATGGATTGCAAATTTGGGTGGCTTTGCCCAGAGAGTTGGAATTTATGGAGCCTGAATTTCATCATACGGAAGCGAAGGATATTCCTGCGTGGGAAGATGATAACGCCAGCTATAAATTAGTCGCTGGTGAAGCATTCGGCCGAAAATCTCCTGTGCCAGTCTACAGCAGATTGTATATGCTAGAAATCAAAGCGAAGCAAGATGCATTAATTGACATCCGTGGTGAATTGTATGGCGAGAGCGGCTTGTATATCCTCGAAGGGGAGATCAAAAGTGGAGAACATACATATGGACCAAAACAGATCTTGATTACGAAAGATGCACACCTCTGTACCTTTGAGATCAAGGCGGGCACGACGGTATATATTTTCGGAGGCGAACCTTTTCCGGAAGAACGATTTATTTCTTGGAACTTCGTGGCGACAAGCAAAGAGATTCTAGATCAAGCAAAACAGGATTGGGTCGATCATAAATTTCCGAAAGTACCCGGCGATGATGGCTATGTGCCGCTGCCAGCTCCGCGAGCCTAAGTTTTTTATCCGGTTTAGAGTTTAACCATTCGCGATCGGTACATTTTCATCCGCTCCCCACTCAGACCAAGATCCATCGTAGATGGATAGGTTTTCGTGTGCTAGTTGGTGCGCAGCTAATGCGATGATGGCGGCAGAAATACCAGAGCCGCAGCTAAATACCACGGGTTTTTCTCCAATAAGCGGATCGAAGATCGCTTTTAGCGCTGACGAATCTTTGTATTGCGTGTCTGCCAATACTTGGTCGAAAGGAAGATTTTTTGCACCAGGAATATGCCCTGCACGCAATCCAGCGCGTGGTTCTGCTGCGCTTCCAGCAAAACGATTAGCGCTACGCGCGTCAATAATGGTATTTTCCTGATCTTCCAATCCTTGTAGAATTTCTGCTTTGCTTTTCCAAAAATTGGATTGTGGATTGGCGATAAAGTTTCCTGTCGCGATGGTAGAAAAATCTTGATGCTCGGATACCACCGGAAGATTGAGCTGTTTCCAAGCAGGCAATCCGCCCTGCAATACATAGGTGTTTTCATGCCCCATCGCACGAAACATCCACCACGCTCTCGGACTTGAATAAATACCCCAGCGGTCATAGATAACTAAGATCGAATCCGTATTGATACCAAGCGCTCTTGCTTCTCTTTCAAAAGTTTCTGCATCTACCATCGTATGCGGTAGCTGATTGATATGATCGGAGAACGCGCCTTCTATGTCGAAGAATATAGAATCGGGGATAAGTTCTGGCACGACGCCATCTTGATCTATTTGCTGATTGACCTTGTCAATCGTAGCATCAAGCAATATGACAGGCTTTTGCTCATTTAGTAGCGCTTGTAGCGCTTTTACGTCGATTAGAGGTAATTTGTTCATGCGTCTTGCTTAGGTGGTTTATGCAAAACGAATATAACGAAAAAACCCTCCGCATAGCGGAGGGTTTTAGTATTTGAAATGATTCGGTTACGATCAAAAACTATTTAGAGTTTTTCTCGTCACCTTCCATTTGTTGTTTCAACTGAGCCAATACGCCTAGATCTCCTAGTGTAGATTTCTCAACAGAATCCTTCACTTTTTTCACAGCAGTGTTGGCAGCTTTTGCCTCTTTCTTACGTGCGTTGAATTCTTCTACACGAGCTTCAGATTTCTTATCTTCCCAGATACGAGAGTGAGAAATTACTAAACGCTTGTTTTCTTTGTTGAACTCAATGATTTTGAACTCATTCGTTTCTTCAACTTTCAATACAGTTCCGTCTTCTTTAACGGCATGTTTAGATGGACAGAATCCTTCTACACCATATTGAAGTGCAACGATATCACCTTTGTCACCAACTTTGATCACAGTACCTTCGTGAAGAGAACCTTCTGTGAAGATCGTTTCGAAAGTATCCCAAGGGTTTTCTTCCAATTGTTTGTGACCTAGAGACAATTTGCGGTTTTCTTCGTCAAGCTCTAATACAACAACCTCTAGTTCTTCACCTACTTTAGTGAATTCGTTCGGGTGGTTGATTTTTTTAGACCAAGAAAGGTCAGAGATGTGGATCAAACCATCGATACCATCTTCCAACTCAACGAATACGCCGAAGTTAGTCATGTTTTTAACAGCCGCTTTCACTTTAGACCCAATTGGGTAACGATCAGCGATGTTTTGCCATGGATCTGGAGTCAATTGTTTAATACCTAAGCTCATCTTGCGATCTTCGCGATCCAAAGTCAAGATTTGTGCTTCGATTTCGTCGCTTACTTTCAAGAACTCTTGTGGAGAACGTAGGTTTTGAGACCAAGACATTTCTGATACGTGGATCAATCCTTCTACACCAGGGATGATTTCAAGGAAAGCACCGTAATCTGCAACAGTTACGATTTTACCTTTTACTTTAGAACCGATCTCAAGATCAGTGCTTAAAGATGCCCAAGGGTGCTCAGAAAGTTGTTTTAGACCAAGAGCGATACGTTTTTTCTCATCATCAAAGTCAAGAACAACCACGTTGATTGTTTGATCCAATGCAAGAACTTCTCTTGGATGCTCGATACGACCCCAAGAAATATCTGTAATGTGAAGTAAACCATCTACACCGCCCAAATCGATGAATACACCGAAGTCTGTGATGTTTTTAACAGTACCTTCCAATACTTGACCTTTTTCCAATTTCGCAACGATCTCTGATTTTTGGTTTTCCAAATCATCTTCGATCAATACTTTGTGAGATACGACAACGTTTTTGAATTCGTGGTTGATTTTAACCACTTTGAATTCCATTGTTTTACCTACATAGATATCGTAATCACGAATAGGCTTGATGTCGATCTGTGAACCTGGTAAGAAAGCTTCTACACCTTTAATGTCCACGATCAAACCACCTTTGGTACGTGATTTCACGAAACCATCAATGATTGCATCATTTTCCAAAGCTTCGTTGATTGCTTCCCATGATCTTTGTGTCTTAGCACGTTTGCGTGACAATACCAATTGACCATTTGCATCCTCTTGAGATTCAACAAATACATCAACGCTATCGCCAACTGCTAGCTCAGGAAGGTCGCGGAACTCAGAAAGTGCTACTAAACCATCAGATTTAAATCCAACATTCAATACCACGTCTTTGTTATTGATGGATACTACAGTACCTTCAATAATTTCACCTTGGTTAATTTGATTGAATGTACCAGCGTACTGCTCTTCTAGTTTAGTACGCTCAGCCTCGCTGTAGTTACCGAAGGCTTTTTCATCGAAATCCCAGTCAAAGTCACCTTCTGGTGTGCTCAATGAACTAGATTTGATCTCGTTGATTAGGTTTGAATCCGCTTCGGATTCGATGGTTTCAGTGTCTTTCACTACTTTAGTGTCAGCACCTTGTAGCTCTGCGTTTTTCGCTGCTAATTCTTTTTCTGCTTCTTGTTTTTTTGCCATTAATTAATTTTCTCCTTTTCCCTGCGTTGCAGAGACTGCAAAAGTACAAAAAACTTTTATATACAACTATTTATGTAGAAAAAAGATTCAGGAAAGTTGAACCAATTGTGGTTTTGCTGGTACTACTTCTCGGTGGTATCTGCCTTGAAGGAGTTATACGTGCGCGGACGTACGATTTTGATGCTCTGTTTGGAGAGGGCAATGCTGGCATTCAATTCAAAGCCTACAATCAAGATTAAGGCATTCAAGTACATCCAAATCATCATCACGATCAATGTACCGATAGAACCATATAGTTTATTATACGTGCCGAATTGGTTTATATAATAAGCGAATCCAGAAAAAGATAAAATAGCTAGCACGGTAGCAAGTGTAGCGCCAGGTGTAAAGAATTTCCATCTTTTGCTCCGGCTAGGGCCAAATTTATAGACCAGACTTACGGTGAAAAAGTATATGCCGAACATAAACAACCATTGGACGAACTTAATGAGGATATGCCAGAAATAATTTAAATCGTAATCAATCGTATTCTTAAGGTAGTTAATCAAAAAGTTGGCGCCAGCATATAAGAAGATGCCAATCGCTAAGGCTAATACGATTGCGGTAGACAGCGCTAAGGCTACCAAACGTTTTTGACCCCAGCTGCGATCTTCTCTAGAAAGCGAAGATTTGTTAAACGTCATCATCAAGTTGGTCATGCCATTTGTAGCGAAAAACGTACACAACACAAAACCTACCGAAAGCAAACCCGTATTTTGCCTTTTTATAATATCCTTGAGTGTTACTTCTAGGAATTCGTAGGCACTATAAGGCATAGCCACCTGCATGAGTTCCATCAATTGATCCTGAAAATTGTTGACTGGTATATAAGGGATGAGTGTGAACAGAAAGATAATTCCCGGGAAAATAGCCAACATAAAGTTGTAGGCTAGGGAAGAAGCTTTATTAAGGATAGATTCACGTGCTATTTCTTGAAAGAAGAAGGCAAAAACCGTATATAATGGCAGCGAGCCAAAACCCGGTAGTACAGCACTCTTAGTCCACTCGATAAAGTTATCGTAGAATCTTACATTCAAGAGTCTGTCGTGGACCTTTTTCATCTTACGAGAAATAAGATTTTATCTTGTTCATAAATACTTCTGGTGCACGGCATGGTCTATTTTTGGCCATATCAACAAAAACAAGCAAGGTTTTGCCGGTGTTCAACAATATCCCCGCTTCATTGAACAGCTCGTATTCGAAGCAAATTCGCACATTGGGGAGTTCTCGAATAGTCGTTTTAATGGTGATCAGGTCATCGTACTTTGCTGGTTGCAGGTATTTGGTTTGCATGTCGATCACGGGCATCATCACGCCCATCGCTTCGAGTTCTTTGTAGGAAATCCCCGTGCTTCGCAGCATGTCGGTACGTGCCACTTCATAATATGTGGCGTAGTTGCCATAATACATGTAACCCATCTGATCGGTCTCGGCGTAGCGTACACGTATTTTGTTTTCGAATACAAACATATTGGCGAAGTTAAAATTAATAAAGCGAAAAGACAAAAAGCTCTTTTTGCTGATGTGCTAACGCTTGATGTTTCTTTCGTCTAAGGCGCGCTGAAATTTACGCGCATTGATCAAGTGCTCGGACATTGTTTTCGCAAATAAGTGGTATCCACTAAAATCATCTTTTGCACACATATAGATATAATCGTGCTTTTTATAATTCAATACAGCATCTATCGCCACAATACTTGGCATCATGATCGGTCCCGGTGGCAAGCCTTTGAAACGATAGGTGTTGTACGGATTATCGATCGTTAAATGGCGGTTCAATACGCGGCGAATTGTAAAGTCATTATTAGCGAAAATTACCGTTGGATCGGCTTGCAAAAGCATGCCACGCTTTAAGCGGTTGATGTACAGACCGGCAATGGCGGGCATCTCATCCGTGTGCATGGCTTCGCCTTTCACAATAGCAGCCAAGGTACTAACTTCTTGCGTCGTCATGCCCAATGCATCTGCTTTTGCTTTTCGCTCTGCGTTCCAAAAATTCATGTACTCCGTATGGAAACGAGCCATCATGGTTTCAGGCTTGGTGTTCCAATAGATTTCGTACGTGTTTGGAATAAACATGGAGAAAAAGTTATCGGATGTGAAGCCGTATTTTTCGGCCGTCTTCTCATCCTCTAGTAGTTGCGTGAATTCTAATGAATCGGCCTCGAAATGCTGCCCTAACAAGCCGGCAAAATTTTCCTTCAAGCGTACATTCTGGAATCTGAATTTCACCGCTTCCTGATAGCCACCGCGCAGATTACCGATTAATCGACGATTGTTCATTTCTGAATCAAGGCGATAACGCCCAGGATTGATGTTGACAGGTAGATCCATGGCTTTGGCCATGTATTCAAAAAGCGTGTAATTGCGCACGATATTCTCTTCTTTGATGCGTTGCATTACATCATCGTACGTATCATCGCTGTGTACGTAAAAATAGTTGGCATCCGTCTCTACGGTCGGTGATAATACGGCTACGTAGGCTACCCACGATACGATCAATGCGATGATCACGAATACGATTCCGACCGGAATCATCCATACGCTTCTTTTCTTTTTCTCTGGTTGAACTTCTTGCATGATAGATGGATCTATTCGGTAGTAATAGGAACGACAGAGTTAGACAATTTCAGATGTATGGCAGATCCCAGAGGGATAAATTGTGCCGTAATATCGGGCGTTTGTTCAACGACAGTGCCGTTTATGGTATCTCTTGATCCATCAGCAAAGCTGATGCTTCCCACCACTAAACCCAAACCGCGTAAAGCAAATTCAGCTTCGCTGTATGGCAATCCGACCAATTCAGGAATATTGACTTGATCGTTGCCACGACCATTACCCAACACCAAATTGATGCGTGATCCTTTTGGAATCATGCGTCCAGCTGTAATTGGCTGACCGCCAAATGTGGCATCAAGCACCACATCACGAGCAATATCGTTAACGTAGGTGGTATCGCCCAATTTCAGTGAATGATTTTTGATGATGGAGCTTGCTTCAATCAGGGTTTTATCTACCACCTCTGGAAAAGCAATCTCGGGAGCAGTTTGGGTAATGATAGTCAAGTAAATTGTTCTTCCACCTTTTACCGCGGAAGCTGGTTCCGGGTCTTGCTCAATGACCATCCCCGGGCGTGCATCCAATTGATAGATGGAATCCACCTGATATTCTAATCCTACCTTGTCTAAGAGTGCGATGGCTTCGCTAATGTGTAAGCCTTTCAATACGGGGACTTCTTGACGGTCACCATGTTTGGTGTAAATCCGTAAGCCAATATACGTCAGGATGAACAATACAATAATACCCACGATGGCATAGATCAGATTTTTTCGAAAGGTATTGGTTCTTAGGTATAGAAAGAATTTTGACATATAGTATATCTTGCTGTAATGCGTAATTTGCTATGGTATATTGCTTGTAAGACTGCCGTTACTTCTTATCCATTAGAAATGTAGTCGTACAAATACCGTGCAAATATATGCATAAACCTGTCTTGTCGTATGCCCGAATTAAAGACTTAGCCTTTTCTAAACTTAGGAGAAGACATTATATATAAGATATCATAAAAAGTGTTGCTACAGAAATAGCTATCCACAATATTAGACCTTGCAAAATTGGTTTAATTCCTACTGCAGCCAATGTTTTCTTGGATAGTCCGCAGCCTATTAAAAAAAGCGTAACCGTTAACCCAGATTTTGAAATTTGTACAATTGTACTGTTGAAGTTTTGCGCCAAGGGAAAATATGTGTTGATAATAATAGCAAGCACAAACAGACCGATAAAATAAGGGATTTTTATTTTTTGATCACTTGACTTGAAAATAAAACCACTAATAAAAGTGATTGGAATTATCCATAATGCTCTCGCTAATTTTACTGTTGTAGCAATCTGTAGCGCCTCGTTTCCGTACTTGCCTGCCGCGCCCACAACAGAACTGGTGTCGTGAATGGCAATCGCACACCACAAACCGAATTGTGACTGAGAAAGCTGTAATTGAGTTCCGATATAAGGGAATATAAGAAGTGCTGCCGAATTGAGAATAAAAACAGTGCCTAAAGCGATGCTTATTTGCTTTTCTGCTGCTTTAATGACGGGAGAAACCGCTGCAATGGCACTTCCGCCACAAATGGCAGTTCCAGTAGAAATAAGATAAGAGATCTTGTTGTCTATCTTTAGAAGTCTGCCTAATAAATAGCCTAAAAGAAGTGTAGCAAAAATGGAGGTAACTGTAAACAATAACCCCTCTCTTCCTGCCTTTAATGCGATGTCTACATTCATTCCAAAACCCAAACCTACTACAGAAACCTGTAATAATAAGTGAGTGGCTCTATGATTTAGATGCAAATACGGATGCCCAACAAATTGAGCAATGATAATACCCAGAAGCAACGCAATGGGAGGTGATATAAAAGGTGACAAGCAGAATACCAGTGCTAAAAGGAAAATGACTTCTCTGGTAGTAATGCTCCTGTCTAGAAGTTTTTTCTGGCTGCCGTTGTTAAGGGGGGCTTTGTCATTCATTGCGCTAAATTTTATTAAATAATTTAACGTAAAGTTCAATATTGTTATGAAGTTCGAGAAATGACTATTAACAATTCCCTATAACTTCAGGTTATCTCGGTTCATGAATTTTAAAAATAACTCTGGTAGGCGAGGGGAGCCACCTGGTTGCATAATGAAATAGAAATATCTTTCAATACGTAAACCTGCTACATCAACGATTTTTATTTCGTTGTTTTTAAGCTCCTTATATATGGAATGAACAGAAAGGAAGGCAAAAGCTTTTGAATGAGATACATAAGATTTTATACTTTCGCTGTTCTCTAAAACCATTTCAATGTTTAGTTGAGAAAGCTTTATATTCAGTGTTTTTAACGCAGCGGTAACAACTTCCAAAGACCCCGATCCTTGTTCCCTTACAATTAATTGTAGTTTTTGCAGTTCATCTAAGGATATGGTCGATTTGTTAAATAACTTGTTTGCCTTGTTGGTGCAAAGTACTATTTCGTCTTTAATGAAGGGGTAGTATTTTATATGTTGGCGTTTGGATTTCCCTTCGATAATACCTACGTCAATCTTGTTTTCAGCTAACGCGTTTTCGATGTGTTCCGTATTTCCATCGATAACTTTTATGTCGATATCCGTGAATTTTTGTTTGAATAAGGCGAGGTATTTTGGAAGTAGATAGTGTGCAACTGTAGTACTGGCTCCCAACTTCAAGGTGCCTTTTACATTTTCTGTTAACGCAGCCAAATCAAATTCGATATTCCTATACGTGTCAAAAATATGGTCAGTATAATTTAATAAGGTAATGCCGGCGATGGTCAGTTTTATTTTCGTTCCGTTCCGCTCAAATAATTTGCATTTGTAATAGTTTTCTATTTCTTGAATATGCTTTGTGACGGCAGGTTGTGTAATAAAAAGTTCTTCCGCAGCTTTTGTAAAGTTGAGGCGTTTTCCTACAGTGTGGAATACTTTTAATCGGAAATCAAACATCGTATGATAAGGATACACCTAACATTGCATTGCTGGCTATTTGTAAATATACACAATAAGAAGTTTGCAAATGCAAATACGGTATGTTCCTTATCGTAGTTATTTCATTATAAGACGAACTGCCATCCAATTCTAAACTGCTCAGTCCATCTATTTTGGTTAATCGATTCTTCTTTTATTATATTAAAATATTGAGCCTTAATCATGGATTTGAAACCGTTCAATTGAAATGCTATGGCGCCAGAAAAACGTTGCGAACTACCTGGTGCCAAATCGTTGAGATTTAAATCCTCGTATCTGCCAGATATGATAGTTTTGGTAGGTTTGATGAAATAATTTGCTTGAGCTACCCATCCTCCGGATCTAAAATAGCCGTTGGTTAATTCTATTGGTAGACCTCTCAAATTTGGATCATTTGTATGTTGCGGTGTGGATTGGAAATTTTGTATCTCAAACTGTGCTGAGAAGCCTTGGTATTGAAAACTAGCATCTACACCGATGCCAAATTTCTTGCCATCAATTACTTTAATACCGTAAGGTCCCGTTTGCCCCGTGATAAAAGACGCCCCATCAGGCAAGTTTCTTTCCGTATATCTCGTGTTTGCGCCAATAGCAAACATAGGCACTGGGCTAATTCTTGTATCTATATCTTGGTAACGATAACGGCTCGGGTAGGAGAAATCTATTCTTCCGACATATTCAAATGCGCCTGATGGATCGTTATCCCCTTGCCAAAAAAGCTCGCCAACGCCAGTATAAACACCAGCATACATATTGATTCTGTTATTCAAAAGACTACGATCTATAGTAATGCCAACATCCCTACGGGTAAAAATATCTCCTCTAACGACCTGGGCGCGTTGCCAATAGGGAGAGTTAGTAAACGCCGCCATGGAAAAGCGGGAATAAGGCAACTTTCCGTAACCAGCCGTGATGTTAAATGGCTTGAAACCTTTGTACTTGATATAGGCATCATGTAATGCTGGAGTTTCCGGATCCATTTCTCTTGCTCCTAAGCTCGAAAGATCTGCTTGTAGTTTGTATTCATATTTATTGCCAATATGCCCTTTAAGATAGAAACGAGCGTCCCTTAATCTGAAACGGTCATTATTTTTATTCTGATTAGTAGCATCGGAATTGATTTCTCTAAAGTTAAGATAAGAAGATAGTACAGTTCCTATTTCTACTACATGCTCACCACTAGAAACGGTAACCTGAGCATTGACAGAGAGAATTGAAAATGCCAAAAGGAATTTAATGATTTTTTTCACGATAATATTTAAGGCTTATTAAAAAAATACAATGTTCTAAGGTCATCGCTACAGATGATCATTTTTCCATCGGGATCAAAGGCAATTCCTTCTGGATTGAGCACATTGATTGTAAGAGTTTTTACTATTTCAAAACTAATGGGGTCCAATTTGAAAACAGTGCGGTCTTCATCGCTCAATAACCATAGATGATCGTCGTGATATGTAGCGGCACTAATGTCTCTAGCCGCAGTAAACTTGCGTTGATTTATCTTTCTAAATTCTTTATCGAGCTCAAAAATGATAATTGGATTTTGCTCTGTAATCATGATAAAACGTCCTGTGGCCTTGTTGAAGGTTAAACTTTCTACGCCAGAATTTCTTGCGCCGCTGTAGGGTACGTCGTACACAGCTACCTGTTTCAAGGTCTTTTCATCAAGCTTCAGTACGCGTCTTGATGATTCGTCGGCTACGTATACAAATTCATTATCGGCGTACACGCCTTCGAAATCTGTTCCTTCTACTTCCGATTTCCGAAGGATTGTTCCTTTCGTGTCGGTTTGGTAAAGAAAACCATGGTCGCTCACGATGTACATAGATTGACCATCTGCCGAAAAACAAATGTCGGATGGTTCTGGAATTTTGAGGACAATTTTGCTATTGTAACGCATCTTTTTTTTGATCGGCACTGCTGAAAAGCCAGAGAAAAGTAGCAACATGATTACTGCAAAGAATACTATTTTCATAATCGAACCCCTTCCACCGCGATGTTATCAAACCTGTTATTGCCCGAGTTACCGGTACTTCCATTAGAGAAGTCGATCCGAATTTTGAAATTAGGGTTGTTGTCTACACCAGCGATGTTCGAAAAATCAAACTGGACCAATCCATACTCAGGGTCCGTTTCAGGTGTGTAATTGATAGATGCAAGACCTGTTGAGATATAGTTTGTGCCATCTATCGTATAGGTAAGCGTATTCGTCGCTGCACCAGAAGAAGAGCGCTGTACGGCCATCGTCAATTGGATATTTCTGTAATTCGTCGTCGGCAATGTCAACGTAAATGTGCCGGCTGGATTGCGAAGTCTTAATGACCATCCAGCTATACCACCATTACGAGCATTGATCAAGCTTCCGATATTATATCCATCCCAAATTCCGTCATAGAGCAGAGAAGCTCCACCAGTGGTTAGCGTGGGGGTGACGGCTGGGGCAGAGGAGGTAGATTCATTAAAATCCCAGTAATGCAACAGTTCAGGTGTGGCAAGATTAGAATCAATGATGTTGCCGTCCAATGCGATGTTATCGTATCTATTATTTCCAGAATCGCCCGTGTTATTAATATCAAATTCAATCCTTATTTTAAAATTCGGGTTATTATTTGCCCCTTCAATACTGGAGAAATCATACGCAAATGTTTGCCACTCTAATCCTACCTGATTCATGGCGGGGGTTACACTGGTGGTAAGAAAGGAGGTGCCATCAATGCTGTAAGAAATCAGATTAAGCTCTGGACCGTTATTCGTACGTTGCGCATCGAACGAGAAGATAATATCTCTGTAATTGATGGTGGGAAGACTAAGTGTAAAAACACCTGCTGGATTACGTAAACGAAGCGCACTACCCGCATCATCGCTTGCTCTTGCATTTAGCGCCGTTCCGGGAGAAACAGCATCCGCTATGTCACTGCCTTCCGTATAGGTGAGGGAAGCATCGCCTATTGTTTGCGTAGGAGTGAGTAATGAATTGCTGTTAAAATTCCAGTAATTGATGATTGATCGGCTCTCCAATACAGGCAGGCCAGGCTGTTGATATAAGGCTTCCAAGAGCAGTAAAGAGCGATCTTTGATACACGAAGCCAATAACAGAATTCCCGCAAGGGCAGGCAATAAATATCGTTTCATTTTACATTTATATTTCGCTGCTAAATTAGTTTTTATCCCTTCGAGATAATTAAGTACAAGTTTATCTAAATGTGATTTCATGGTTAAATAAATATTATTTAAGTTAATAAAAATGTATTTTGTCGTTATTTTATTGTGTATTAGGTTTTTGTTTTCAAGAAAAATGCAGTATTTAGCAAATGTTACTACGTAACTACTTGTTAATTACGATTTATTTTGAACTTGCTATGGATCATTTTTTTCATCCAGTAACGAGGACAGAATGATGGGTTGGTTGTGCTCTGATATCTACTAATCACACTGTGCACATTTATACGTTAAAACAACAATAAGATGATAGCAGATATTTAAAATTGTAACAACAGCGACACGCACGAAATATTTAGGCTTTACAAAGTGGCAACTGATTTTCAGAAAACGAGGTATAGCTCCCATTGGCCGGATTTCGAAAAATCCCTTATTGAAACAGAAATTTTAGAACAACGGCAGTGGAAATTAACTATTGATAGAAAGATCGCTTGTATTTGGGCAACTGCATTCAGCGACCTGCAAATATGGGCAGAGCGCAATAATGAGCCGTCAGTCTACATTCATCGGATTGCAACTAATCCTGATTTTAGAGGCAATAATTTTGTAAAGAAAATAGTAAGATGGGCTGAAGGATATGCCGACACAAACAGAAAGAAATATATTAGACTGGATACAGTGGGTGAGAACTCCAAACTAATAGCACACTATGAAAAATGTGGATTTGATTTTTTAGGGGTCACCAAACTCGTTAACACGCGTGGTTTGCCAGAGCACTATCATAATGGTGTCGTTAGTGTGTTTCAAATCGAACGGTAGAATAGAAGCGAATCTAGCGTGTGCCTTTCGGGGACTAATCTCGCAAATTGGAATTTTGCAAGTGAGGATGGAGATCATGCTGTGCTTGCTGGGATAATTGTAATATGATTGCATGATAGGCCTATTCACAATAGCGTAAAGTAGTTATATTTGTTGCTTAAGATGAATTTTATCAGACAATAAATATGAGGACAAAAGTAGCTCTTATCACGGGCGGATATACAGAAGAGGCCGAAGTTTCTTTTAAAAGTTCAGCATTCGTGCACTCCAAATTAGATCAGGATCGCTATGAAGTATATCCTATATCAATCATGCGCGATCAGTGGTTTTATGTTAATGATGCTGGTTTGAAGTTCGATATCAATAGACATGATTTCTCATTATCTATGGATGATCACCTCATTACTTTTGATCTTGCTTTTATTGTTTTGCATGGTAGCCCTGGTGAAGACGGACGGTTGCAGGGATATTTTGATATGATCGGACTGCCTTACACCAGTTGCGATGCACTCACGTCTGCTTTGACGATGAATAAGGGTTATACAAAGGCGGTTTTGGCGGATATTGCGGAGATGCATTTGGCTGATTCGGTTCTGCTGTTTGGTGGAGATCGACAAACTGCGGCGCAGCAAGTGAAGGAAAAGTTATCTTTGCCATTTTTTGTGAAACCCAATGCAGGGGGTAGCAGTATCGGGATGACGAAAGTTAAAACGCTAGAGGAGTTGGATGCCGGTATAGCGAAAGCGTATGATGCAGCGCATACGGGACAGCAGGTGTTGGTCGAAGAATTTATTGAAGGTCGCGAGTTTTCGCGTGGTATTTTTCGAAATGCCGATGGCGACTTAGTCGTATTACCTGCCACGGAAGTTATTACTACCCGAGAATTTTTCGATTACGAAGCGAAGTACATTCCTGGGCTGACAGAAGAAATCACACCGGCCGATATTACCGAAGATGAAAATGCGCTTAGTGCTCGCATTATAAAAGATGTGTATCGTAAGCTAAATTGTCGCGGTATGGTACGGGTCGATTTCTTTTTGCAAAAAGAGACTGGTCTTTTTTATTTTATAGAAATCAACACCACTCCCGGGCAGACTGCACAGAGCTTTATTCCACAACAAGTACGTGCATTCGGCATGACAGAAACGGCATTCTATAGTCAAATTATCGAGTCTGCTTTGCAAGCTGCTAAAACAAATTCGGGAGAATAATAGTATATTTGAGGTAGTGAACAGCAGTGATAAATTATGATTTTAGTAGCAGATAGTGGGTCGTCGAGTTCGGAATGGATGTTACATTTACCAGATAGTGATCCTTTGTCTTTTCGGACGAAAGGATTGAATCCATATTTTGTAAGTGAGAAGGAGATTGCTCGTGTGTTGGGTGAGGTGCCAGAAATCATTCCGTATATCTCGGAGGTACACGAAGTTTATTTTTTCGGCGCTGGATGTTCTACTCCAGATCGACGCGAAATAGTCTCTAATGCGCTGTCTGCCATTTTTCCTGATGCCTTTATATCTGTAGAAACCGAATTGATGGGCACGGCTTATTCTACGCTCGGAACGCAAGAAGGCATTGTTTGCAACATAGGTACGGGATCCGACATGAGCTTTTATGACGGCGAATATTTATCACCTAGTTTGCATGGTAATGGCTATGTGTTAGGTGATGAAGGATCAGGTGCTTGGTTTGGTAAACAATTGATTATGGATTTCTTGTATGGCAATATGCCACGGGATGTCGCTAAGTTATTTGAAGAGCAATACCACGTGACCAAAGAAGTCGTCGTCAAAAACGTTTATCAAAAAGATCGACCGAATGCGTATTTAGCATCTTTCGTCCCATTTATGGATCAAAATAGGCTGAACTCCTACATAGATACCTTGCTCCGCAACGGTTTTGATGAGTTCGTTCGTACGCATATCATGACGTATCCCAATTACGCAGATCACGAATGTAATTTTGTAGGGCGCGTGGCTTTCCACTTCGATATGCAACTACGAGATGTATGTGAGTTACATGGTGTGAAAGTAGGGCGTATATTGAAAAGTCCGATCAAGCCGCTTTATGAATTTGTCATTGGTAGGGAGATGGATAATTCTTTAGCTATGGGCAATTATGGTGCGGAATTTGAATAAATTGATTTTTACATTTAGATTTTAATGATATGTTACAGATGTTATTGGTTTTTACGATGCTTATGCCATTGAATAATGGTGTATACGATTATAGCATCAAGACAATTGACGGAAAAGAGATCAAGCTCTCGTCTTTCAAAGGTAAAACACTGGTGTTGGTTAATACGGCTTCCAAGTGTGGGTTTACGAAGCAATACAAAGATTTGCAGGCATTGCATGAGCAGCATGGTGACCAATTGGTGATCATTGGCTTTCCATCAGATAATTTTGGCGGACAAGAGCTGGATGAAAATGAAGATATCCAAGCTTTCTGCGAAGAGAATTACGGCGTGACTTTTATCCTGTCTGAAAAGGTGGATGTGAAGGGGGATAAGGCAACACCACTATTTAAGTACTTAACATCGGCGCCCAATTCAGATTTCACCGGTGATATTAAATGGAACTTTGAAAAGTTTGTAGTTGATGCGGACGGAAAGTTGGTGCATCGCTTCAGATCTGCCGTAGCTCCGTCGGATTCAGAATTTACGAAAGTGGTACTTGTACAGAAATAGTATAAAACGTAATACAGACTCAAAAAAGGTCAACTTCAGTAATGAAGTTGACCTTTTTTATGGGGTAAAGCCAATTTGGTGAGCTTGTTGTCTCACTAAGATACAGCCCTAATTTGCAGATACGGGCGGAATGATATCTACGCTATCGTACGTCAATTTAAGGATTAATTTGACAGCATCTTCAATCCGCTTCATGCCTTCCTCAGTTGTGAGGTCAATTTCACAGAAAAGGCTATCGGTATTCTTCGAATGTAATACCAAATAGTATATTCCAGCGACTAATACACTAGTGATAGCGCGTAAATCTAACTTATCTGGACCAATCTCTCTATCGGCAAAAGCAAAGAACAAAGCGCTCATTTTTTCGCGCTCTTGAGTAACTTTGGACATGATGTCGCTATTTTCGCTAATCTGCCATAATACTACCTTTTGCATTTCTTGATTGTTGGCGAACTCTTTCATTTGGTTCGTTAATAGAGACTCTAAAAACCCTTTAGAACCCTCTTTAGGGGAATGCCCAAAGTATTCCATGGCGCCCACTGTAGCGGCCACCCAGTAATCTTTATCTTTGATATAAGTCTCCACAAGGTTCTCAACAGAACCAAAATACAAGGTTACCAATTTACGATCTACACCTGCTTTTCTAGAGATATTAGCAATAGTAAGCCCTGTGTAGCCCTTTTCTTCGAGAACAGCTCCGACAGCTTGGACTAGCTTTCCCATTGTCCGCTCTTTATCGTTTTTTACGCCGCGGTAAGTTTTTCTTTGTTGTTTAGCCATTATTACTTGTCTACCTGTTCAAAACTAGTTATTTATATCCGTAATCGAAAAGAAATAAACTCATTTATCTTAATTTTTGCAAGCTAATTTTCTTTCCTATGTCTTCTAGCACATTTAAGGTATGGTCTAAATGTGCTTTTGTATGCGTTGCCATCAAGCTCGTACGAATCCTAGCGTCTTTTTTCGCTACGCCAGGATAAACGATGCAATTAGCATATATTCCCGCTTGTAACATCAGTCGAGCAATGGTAGCAGTTCGATGAGGATCACCTATCTTAATAGGGATGATAGGCGACGCACTCGTCCCGATATCAACTCCTAGTGTCAAAAGTCCGTTTCGGAAGTAGCTTACATTTTCCGCTAATTGTTTTCGCCAATGGGGCTCTTCGTCTATTAAATCAATCGCTTTAAGCAAACCATAGGTTGCTGGTGTAGACGTAGAAGAGAAAACCTGTTGTCGAGATTGATAACGTAAATAATTGACAATATCAGTTGAAGCAATGATAAACCCGCCGATATGTCCAAATGCTTTACTTAGCGTTCCTGCTATAATATCCACATCATTAAATGCATCATAAACTTCAATGGCACCTCGGCCTGTTTCTCCTAACACGCCGATACCATGTGCGTCATCAACCATTAAATAAGCACCATATGATTTTACTAAAGCCTTGATTTCATCTAATTTTGCTAAGTCGCCGTTTTGGGAATAAACGCCGTCAATGATGACTAAGCGAGTTCGATGCGTGTTTTTGGTGTCTGCCAAGGCACGTTCAAGATGTACCATACTATTATGTGGGAAGCGTTTGGTGTTGGTGTTTAGCAAACCCTCGTAGACACTGGCATGTACTTCCATATCCACAATAGCACAGTCTTCTGGCTTTAATAGCGCTAATAGAGTGGCGCTATTAGCAGTGTATCCTGTTGTGAAGACGATACTACTGCCTTTTGGTTTGTTAAAGAAGGCAGATAGTTTGTCTTCCAGCATGACGTGGTATTCATGATGTCCACCAATCAAAGGAGATGCGCCTGCGCCAGTGCCATACTTCATGATGCCATCAATAGCGGCCTGCTTTACCTTTGGATGCTGCGTAAAGTTTAGGTAGTCGTTGGATACGAGGCTAATGCAGGAGGTTGGTTCTTTTAGGAATGGCGAACTTACAATGACTTCTGGGCCGGATCCCTGTGTAATGAAGCGAAAGTTCATTTGCTCGTTGGTTTCCATGTAATCTGTAAACTCTTTAAAAAGCTTCGTGGTAGCGGCTAGATCTTGATCCGGAATGTTTTCAAATTCCTTGAATGTGGCAGTTTCAAAATTAATAATACTCATAAAAATTGGTCTTGGAATGATCGTATTTACCGCAAAGTACTCAAAATTTATTTCGTTTTAATGTGTTTAGTGTGAGTTTTTTAGCATTTTTTTGCTATATATATTTGTACTTCGACGAGAAAAATTAATCATATATTAATAAATTAATATTAAAGGGTAAATGTTATTCTTTCTGCATAAAAAAACCTTCAGGGTAGCGTGTGATAATCTGAAAGCTATCGTAATTATTAAAGGAAATATCATTTATTTTTCAAACATGTGGGTCGTAACTCAATAGGCAGTGTCACCAAGATATTTAGGTTTCAGATATATATTATGTCAATCCGAATTTCATTTTTTTTACAATTATAACAACTGCAGGTATTTTATTAATATTTAGTATTTCTTTTAAGTGTATTAGTTGTTTTAATTAAATATATTTATTTTTTTTGAATTTTACTTTTATAATTAATGCTATCATTGATGAATAATTATGCATACATCTAAAAATAATTAAATACAAAAATCATGAAAAAGACAAAATTATTATTGCAATTTTTTAGTGTATTATTGATGCTGGGTAGTTGCAAACAATCTGAGATTTCAAATGATCCAACAGTGTTGGATGATGGATATGCAAAATTGTCAATTGAGGCATATCAAGATTCTTTTGCACGAGTCCTTTCGATAGCTATGCAAGACCAAGATGTTCGGGAGTTCTTGAAGGCCGAAGTGTTAAAGAAAGTGAACAAAGATTTTGAAGTATTCTATCCTTTTGTCAGAGATGAAATTGTCTCAAATGGAGAGACTTTCCGTGACAAATTAGTGAAACATGCCGGAAAATCTGAGTTGCTCGATATGATTGAGATTAGTTTACCATTATTAACAATGTTAGTACCAAATTTGCCAAGTGGTTTTTCTGCTGAGGGTTGGCAGCCTGACACAGAAGTTCCCCTTGTTACATCTAGTTTTTCAAAAGGTGGAGAGTTTGTTTATCATCGTCCTGATAATGATGAGCCATTTCGTAGTGATGATAAGCTTATTCCAGGGTTTCCGGTAGTGGTAATTAAGGCGAATGAAAGAATTAAATTGATAAATAATCAGCCCGCTACATTGCAAACTGACAGTAGATCGGCAGCGCATACATTGAATAATCGTCGTTATGGTTTTACGTACAATGAATTTGATGGAACGAAATCGAATCTTTCCAAAAAAGCGAGCATTAATTTGAGGAAGACCGCTGATAGAGGAGTTAGCCCAAATCCTACACAACCTGGAGGCCGTAACAACCCGCAAGGTTTAACTATGGGTTATCCTAAAAGTTATGCTGATTTTGCAGTTTTAAAGTCAGCATTTGAAGAAATGGGTACTGATGAGACAACTTGGCAAAGAGATCACGTGTATTTTGGATTGACTAAAACAAATACAACAGGAGCATTCAGATCTCTAGATATAAGGAATTTATTAAACAGATTCAAATAACTGAATCTGGATTGCGAAAAATGATGGATGATCCGGAAGATCCATTTTTACGTGAAGGATTAGATGGAAAAAGATTTTGGACGGAGGGCGATTTTGAATTTCAAATTGATTTTGTTATAAATTCAAAAGATGGTGTTGGTGGTAACTTGACTAAAGTTTTTTCTATAAATCCAAATGATCTGTTTACTTTGAATACTCGCTTAGTTAATGGGTCTCAATTCAATATGTATACACTTGAAGGAATACCGACAAAACCATATAATCTAAATATCGAAATATTACCTTGGAATTTAGAATCTGTTGCGTTTGGTTGGAAAATTCGAATTCATGAAGTAGACGGTGAGTCAACAAGGACTGAAAAGTTTACAAACTCGGCAGAATTTGCTACGAATTTTGGGTTAAATTTGAGTAATATTGGTTTAAATTTCGGCTCCAGTAGCAAAAGAACTAGTTCTCAAGAGTTCTTTTTTAGTTATAGTGAAAAGTCAGACTTTCTTGGGGAGTACTCCTTTTATTTTTCAGACCCTATAATCATGCAAAATATGGGCAGTAGGGGAGCTGCATTGGCGCCTAATAATGCGAAATTGTATTATATTGGAGGACCAAATGATTTTGTAAATCTTCTGATAATGCCAGATTTAAGATAAATAGAAATATTTAAGTGACAAAGTGATGTGCATTTATTACCAATGCACATCACCCTGTTTTACTTAGAATCTTAGTTTCCGATTTCGGCATCTGTAAGAACCACTTTTACTACCTGAGGTCCCGGCGCCACAGGCGTAGCCTGATCACCCAAGTACTCAGCATAAATGCGAACTCTTCCTACACTATAATTAACATTATAGTTGTAAATTCCTACCAGGGATGGGATAATTTCATAAACTAACCGATTGCCCTGTAGTTCATCAACTATTTGAAGAGACACTGTCACATGACCATCCTGAAAATATCTATCATCCAAGTCCGCTATTGCAATGTCTGTAAAAAATGTGTCACTAGTTCCTTGACGGGTCCAATTACTAACATTTTCGAAAACATAACTTACACCTGGAAGCATATTGTTGTTCGTAATATATTCTTTTGTACAGGAGTTGAAGGACAGCATAGTAGCAGATGCTATCACTAAGGCTAATAGAATTCTTTTCATAATGAGTTATTTGTTTTTTAAATGTATTGCTATGTTATCTCTGTATAGGTAAAAGTAATTCTCTATAAGACTTACCTAAGTATTCAGGGTTTAAACAGTTCTAACAAAAATATTGCCATAAAAAAAGGAACGTTATTTATAACGCTCCTTTTTTTATGATAAGGTCTTCTATTTTTTCTTATCCGGCTTGTCCGATTTTACATCATCATCTTCTGTAGCAGAAGATTCCTTTGAAGAAACCATGATTTCCGACTTCTCCTTATCGAATTCCACTAAGATGGTTTCACCAGTTTTTAGCTTACCTTTCAATATCTCCTCAGCGATCGGATCTTCCAAGTGCTTTTGAATAGCACGTTTGAGAGGTCTGGCACCAAAATTAGAATCATATCCTTTCTCTGCAATGTAATTCTTCGCGTCGTCAGAAAGTTCAATCGTGTGTCCGAGATCAGAAATTCTTCCGAATAAGGCTCTTAGTTCGATATCGATAATCTTGAAGATATGCTCTTTCAACAAGGAGTTGAACACAATTACATCATCAATTCGATTCAAGAACTCTGGCGCAAATGCTCTTTTCAAAGCGGTTTCGATAACACCACGTGAGTGCGAATCTGCTTGATTCTCTTTGGCTGAGGTAGTAAAACCTACACCTTGACCAAATTCTTTCAATTGTCTTGCACCTATGTTAGAGGTCATGATGATGATCGTGTTTCTGAAATCGACTTTTCGACCCAAACTATCGGTCAACTGTCCCTCGTCTAACACTTGCAGCAATAGGTTGAATACATCTGGATGTGCTTTCTCGATCTCATCCAACAATACTACTGCATAAGGTTTACGACGTACTTTCTCGGTCAATTGACCACCTTCTTCGTAACCTACATATCCTGGAGGCGCACCTACTAATCTAGAAACTGCGAATTTCTCCATGTATTCGCTCATGTCTACTTGGATCAAGGCATCTTCTGTGTCAAACATAAAACGTGCGAGCTCTTTAGCCAACTCCGTTTTACCAACACCAGTAGGACCTAAGAATACAAATGAACCAATTGGCTTTTTAGGATCTTTCAGTCCAGCGCGTGTACGTTGGATAGCTTTCACTAGTTTTTGTACCGCTTCGTCTTGCCCAATGATACGACCTTTCATCGAGTCGCCCATGTTGAGCAGTTTCTGACTGTCTGTCTGGCTAACGCGTTGTACAGGGATACCGGTCATCATCGCCACCACCTCGGCCACGTTATCTTCCGTTACGGTATGGCGTGTTGTTTTAGTTTCTTCTTCCCAAGCCGCTTTTTCACTTTCCAGCTCTTCGATCAGCTTTTTCTCGGTATCTCTTAGCTTTGCTGCTTCTTCGTATTTTTGACTACGGACAACTTTGTTCTTTTCTACCTTAACCTCTTCAATCTTCTCTTCGATATCGATAATGGTCTGTGGGACGTGAATGTTCGTCAGATGCACTCGTGATCCCGCTTCGTCTAGGGCATCAATAGCTTTATCTGGTAAGAAACGATCGGTAATATAACGTGTGGTCAGTGACACACAGGCATTGATCGCTTCATCCGTATACACCACATTATGATGCTCTTCGTATTTATCTTTAATACGGTTGAGGATTTCGATTGTTTCGTCGTGACTTGCTGGTTCGACGGTGACCTTTTGGAAACGTCTGTCTAATGCCCCATCTTTCTCAATGTATTGACGGTATTCATCCAGTGTGGTGGCACCAATACATTGGATCTCTCCACGCGCCAGTGCTGGCTTGAACATATTGGATGCGTCCAGTGAACCAGAAGCGCCGCCTGCGCCGACAATGGTATGAATCTCATCAATAAACAAGATCACATCCGGTGATTTTTCCAACTCGTTCATCACGGCTTTCATACGCTCCTCAAATTGGCCACGGTATTTCGTACCAGCTACCAAAGAAGCGAGATCCAGTGTGACCACGCGTTTGTTAAACAGTACACGTGATACTTTGCGTTGTACAATGCGCAGTGCCAATCCTTCGGCGATCGCAGATTTACCGACGCCCGGCTCGCCGATGAGAATCGGATTGTTCTTTTTCCGGCGCGACAGGATCTGAGATACGCGTTCGATCTCTTTCTCACGACCAACAATTGGATCTAGTTTTCCTTCTTCTGCAGCCTTGGTGAGGTCGCGGCCAAAGTTGTCTAAAACCGGCGTTTTAGACTTTATATCCGATACCTTCTTCGGCTGTGCAAATTGCGCATCATCATCTGCAAAATCGTCGTCACCCGGAGGCGTGCCAGCTGCTTCGCTAGTGATATCAGGTTTGTTCTGGGCAAGTTCATTTTTGAACTGCTCATACGTAACCTGATGTTTATTCAATATTTGTGAGGCGATATTGTCTTCGTCGCGCAGTATAGCCAACAGTAAATGTTCTGTGCCAATAATATCGCTTTTGAAGATTTTAGCTTCTAAATACGTGACTTTAAGAACTTTTTCTGCTTGCTTCGTTAGCGGTACACTGCTAATAGGTGTGCGAGACATTGAAGATCCTTTTACGGCATCTTCTATTGACTCACGCACGGCGGCCATGTCCAATCCAATGTTTTTCAAAACATGAATTGCTACACCATCCCCCTCACGTATCAATCCCAATAAAAGATGCTCCGTACCGATATAATCATGGCGAAGACGCAGGGCTTCCTCCCGACTATACGAGATCACATCCTTTACTCGTGGTGAAAATTTAGCTTCCATCTATAAACCTTTCTAATTTTTGTGCTATCGTAAATGTAAGTAAAATTACAAATAACCTTTACGTTAATGTTTCAATAAATTTATCAACAATCGCGCCACCGGCCGTCGGTGACCAAAATGGCAGTAATTGACTTCAAATCGCTATATTTGTCTGAAATAAGTTACAATTTTGCTATGTCAGACGAAAAAATAATCTTCTCGATGGCAGGGGTCTCTAAGGTCTATCCGCCATCTAAGCAAGTACTCAAAAATATCTATTTATCCTTCTTTTACGGTGCCAAAATCGGAGTTATCGGGTTGAATGGTTCGGGTAAATCTTCTCTTTTAAAGATCATCGCTGGGTTGGACAAATCCATGCAGGGCGAGGTGGTCTTTTCACCTGGATATTCGGTTGGATATCTGGAGCAGGAACCGCAGTTAGATTTAGAAAAAACGGTTCGCCAGATAGTAGAAGAGGGCGTTGCGGAAACCGTAGCCGTGTTAGCTGAATACGAAGAAATCAACCAAAAATTTGGTCTTCCCGAGGTATATGAGAATGCCGATGAGATGGATAAATTGCTGGAACGCCAAGGAGTGTTGCAAGATAAAATTGATGCGAGCAATGCTTGGGAATTGGATAGCAAGCTGGAGCGTGCTATGGATGCGTTGCGTTGTCCTGACCCAGAATCAGTAATTGCCAATTTGTCAGGAGGTGAGCGCCGTCGTGTGGCACTTTGTCGTTTGTTGCTACAAGAGCCCGATGTTTTGTTGCTCGACGAGCCGACGAATCACTTGGATGCCGAGTCTATTGACTGGTTAGAACAACATTTAAAACAATATCAAGGAACGGTGATCGCGGTAACGCACGATCGTTATTTCTTAGATAATGTAGCGGGATGGATTTTAGAATTAGATCGCGGAGAAGGTATTCCTTGGAAAGGGAACTATTCATCTTGGTTGGATCAAAAAGCCAAGCGATTGGCACAAGAAGAGAAACAGGAAACCAAACGCCAAAAAACTTTGGAGCGTGAGCTCGAATGGGTGCGTATGGCACCAAAGGCCAGGCATGCCAAATCAAAAGCACGTCTTCATAACTATGAGAAATTGGCTTCGGAAGAAACACAAGATCGCGAAGCGAAATTGGAATTATTCATTCCGCCAGGACCACGTCTGGGGAATGTAGTGATCGAAGCCGATCAGATTTCTAAATCTTATGGCGATCGTATTTTGTTTGAGAACCTAAGTTTTTCACTTCCTCCGGCAGGAATCGTCGGTATTATTGGTCCTAACGGTGCAGGTAAAACCACGTTATTCCGTTTGATCACCGGTCAAGAACAACCAGATACAGGTACATTTAAAGTCGGTGAAACAGTCGCCTTAGGCTATGTGGATCAGATGCACCACGATCTGGATGCAGAAAAATCAGTTTGGGAAAACATTACCGATGGTAATGAAAATATCAATCTAGGTAATAAGCCCGTTAATTCCAGAGCATACGTCTCTAAGTTCAATTTCAACGGAGCAGATCAGCAAAAAAAAGTGGGCGTATTATCTGGAGGAGAACGTAACCGAGTCCATTTGGCCATTACCTTGAAAAAAGGATCGAATGTACTGCTGCTGGATGAGCCGACGAATGATATTGACGTGAATACCTTACGCGCGCTAGAAGAAGGTTTAGAGAATTTTGGCGGCTGTGCTGTCGTGATCTCTCACGACCGTTGGTTTTTAGACCGAATCTGTACGCATATTTTGGCATTCGAGGGTGATTCTCAAGTGTATTTCTTCGAGGGGAACTATACCGAATACGAAGAAAACCGCAAAAAGCGCCTAGGTGATATAGCGCCACAGCGTATTAAATATAAAAAATTAGTGAAGTAATCTTTTGTTTTGGATAACGCAAAACTATTAGAAGCCATCATCGTCAACGCTATCGATGGTATTATTACCATCGATAATCGTGGCTTGGTCGAATCGATCAATCCTGCTGCATTGGCCTTGTTTGGTTATCGCGCAGAAGAAGTGGTGGGGCAAAATATTCGGATGCTCATGCCAGAACCTGATCGCGGTAATCATGATTCCTACATTCAAAATTATGAACGTACGGGGCATGCTAAGATTATTGGATTAGGGCGCGAAGTATTAGGCCGCAAGAAAGATGGTACAACGTTTCCGTTTCGCCTAGCGGTAAATGAGGTGTTTTATCAGAATCGGAAGATATTCACCGGATTTATCCACGATCTATCCAAGGAAAAGGCCGCCGAAGATCAACTTCGGCAATATGCTGTAGAACTGGAAGAGAAGGTGCGCGACCGGACTAAAGACTTGATAAATCTCGTTTCGCAATTGGAGGAAGCAAAACAGGAGGTGAGCACGTCACTCGAAAAAGAGAAGGAACTGAATCAGCTCAAATCTCGTTTTGTATCGATGGCATCACACGAATTTCGTACGCCACTTAGTTCGATGCAACTTTCCGCTTCGCTGATCGAAAAATACATGCAAAAGCCAGATCACGAAGCTGTAGCGAAGCATACGGCACGGATTAAAGGTTCGGTTCAATTGCTGAATACGATTCTCAATGACTTTCTCTCCTTAGAGAAGTTGGAGGCTGGCGTAGTGCGTGTAGATAAGCAATTGGTCAATGTGGTGCAGTTGGCCGAGGAAATCACCGAAGAGATGCAGTTGATCTGCAAAAAAAATCAATTGATTGTCTACCAACACACCGGTTCCGAAGGTTCGTTTGCGTTGGATCCGCACCTAATAAAAAGCAGTGTTATCAATCTGATTTCCAATGCGATAAAGTATTCTGGGGAAGATACTTATATTGAGTTTTCTACCGAAATAAATGGGCAATCTTGCGCCATCACCGTGAAAGACAATGGAATAGGTATTCCGCAGGAAGAGCAGCAGAATTTGTTTGAACCGTTTTTTCGAGCACACAATACAGGAAGCATTCCCGGTACGGGCTTGGGTCTGAATATCGTAAAGCGCTATGTAGAACTGATGGGCGGCAAGCTGAGTTATTGGTCTGAGTTGCATAGTGGCGCATCTTTTAGTATGACTTTTTCTGCAAGTAAAGTATAACATGGCATCACATAAGCAAAAGGTCCTGATCATTGAAGATCATTTGGAAATCCGAGAGGGCACGGCCGAAATATTGGAACTAACGGGCAACTATCATGTATTCACGGCCGCTCATGGTCGCGAAGGAGTAGATCTTGCCTTAGAGCATGTGCCGGATATTATATTGTGTGATATCATGATGCCTGAATTGGATGGTTATGGTGTGCTTTATATGTTGGGGAAATATCCCACCACGAAAGACATCCCTTTTATCTTCCTAACGGCAAAGACCGAACGGTCGGATATCCGGAAGGCGATGGAAATGGGCGCTGATGATTACCTGACTAAACCTTTTGATGATATCGAATTGCTCAACGCCATCGAGGTGCGATTGAAAAAGAGAAGTCAACTCGCTGCGCATGCGACCAACGAGCCGCAGGAAGATATTGCTCAGGAAATTCTCTTAGATCAGATGGTCGGAGAAGCACGCATTAAGCGTGTCAAGAAAAAACAACTGTTGTACGAAGCTGGTGACGTGCCTTATTTCATCTATTATGTGATAAAAGGTAAAGTGCGTACCTTCTTGAGCTATGTGGATGGTCGAGAACTCTCAACGGCGATTATTACCGAAAAACGACTTTTTGGGTACGAATCTCCATTACTCAATAGTACGTATAGTGACAATGCAGTGGCGCTAGAAGATGCCGAAGTTGCATTGCTGCCCAAAGAAGATTTCTTCGAGCTGATGTACCGAAAACCTGCTTTGGCAGCGCAAGTGATTAAGATGCTTTCTGGAAATGTGCAAGCGAAAGAGAAGCAAATGTTGGGCTTCGCTTACGATACGGTGCGTAAGCGCGTCGCCAATGCGCTGGTAGAGGTGGCCGAAAAATCTGCTCCGCAGCAAGATCAATGTACGATCCGTATCTCCCGCGAGGATCTCGCGGCATTGGCCGGCACGGCCAATGAGACGATTAGTAGAATGCTGGCTGATTTTAAAGACGAGAAATTGATTAGCAAAGAAGGTAATTCCATTGTCGTCAAGTCGGTACAAAAACTTCATCGTATCAAACACTAGACTTTCTGAACCCGTTGCCAATAGGTGACGAAGATCATATTTTTTGCTGATGCAGTGCATGAGGCTGCCTACTCGTGTCCGGTATCTTTGTTCGTAGTTGTTTTATCATCTGCAAACACCGAAGAAAGATATGAGAGTTATAGCATACAGTATATTGGAGCAAGAGAAAGAACTGCTCATCAAAGCCAATTCTAAAGTTCATGATTTTACATTTATCTCTAATCCATTGACGATGGATACCATGCATTTTGTAAATGGCAAAGAAGTGATCGTGATATCGGAACGGGATGTGTTAGATCAGCAAGCGTTAGTAAACCTGTACCATCTTGGTGTGAGAAGTATCATTACGCGTACCACATCTACATCGCATATCGATCTTTCGGCTGCTGGCATACTCCGCATGCACGTAGCCAATACGCCATTTGACGATCAAACGTCCTACGGCATCGCTACGCAAGTAGTACAAAATCTGACCAATTGGATGGTGGGCGGCTGCGCCGGAAAAGCTTGCCAATGCCGCATGGATTGCGCGAAGAAAAGCGCTGATGCATTGCAGGAAGGAGGAGCGCACGATGTCCGATAACCTCAGCGAATTGATCGACAAATATAATGTAGCGACTCCGCGCTACACCTCTTATCCCACCGTGCCATGTTGGGATACCGCGCGTTACAGTACATCAGGCTGGATCGGTCAGTTGCAAGAAAACTTTGCACGTGACCGCGCGCAAGGTATTAGTATCTATATACACCTGCCATTTTGCGAAAGCCTATGCACCTATTGCGGTTGCAATACCCGCATTACCAAAAATCACCAAGTAGAATCGCCTTACATCAACGCGGTAATCAAAGAATGGCAAATGTATCGGTCAGTTTTAGGTGTCCAGCCATTGCATATCAAGGAAATACATCTTGGAGGCGGTACGCCAACGTTTTTTGCGCCAGAAAATTTGCGGCAGCTCATCGATGCGGTGTTAGATGGGAATATGCTTGATGCCAATCCTGCTTTCTCTTTCGAGGCACACCCAGCCAACACATCGATAGAGCATCTGCAGGTATTGTATGATGTAGGGTTTCGACGACTTAGTTTGGGTATTCAGGATTTTGATCCCGAAGTGCAGCGCGTGATTAACCGTAAGCAAAGTGTAGGAGATGTGAAAACTGTGATGGAGCAGGCACGTGCTATCGGCTATACATCGGTCAACTTCGACTTGATTTATGGTTTGCCTTTACAAACGCTGCATTCAGTGTTTGAAACCATTACCGTTGCACTTTCCATGACGCCAGAGCGAATCTCTTTTTATAGTTATGCACATGTGCCTTGGATCAAACCCGGTCAGCGGCACTTTAGCGAAAAGGATCTACCAGTAGGCAAAGAAAAGATGGATCTGTATAAATTGGGCAAAGGCATGATCGTGGATGCAGGCTATAAGGAAGTCGGCATGGATCATTTCGCTTTGCCAGGTGATAGCTTATTGCTGGCGTCAGAGAATGGGGAGTTGCACCGCAATTTCATGGGTTACACGGATAGCTATACACCGATCTTGATCGGTTTGGGCGTCTCTTCCATTAGCGATGCCTGGTCGGCTTACGCACAAAATGTCAAAACGGTGGAAGAGTATTATCGACTACTAGATCAAGACGAATTGCCCGTCTTGCACGGACATATATTGTCCAAAGATGACGAGCAATCTCGACGCTATATCTTAGAGATGATGTGTCGCGAAAAGGTTGTGCTAGACCCAAAAGATATGCATAAGAATGCAGAAATTATGAAACGTCTTCGCTCCCTGCGAGCCGATGGATTGGTACGGGTGAAAGATCATGTAGTCCGTGCAACACCATTAGGGAAGGCATTCATTCGAAATGTATGTACCGCTTTTGATGAATATTTGCATCAAGAAGCCGATGTTTTACCGGTTAGATTTAGTCAAGCCGTATAGATTATTACCATAAAACAGATTCCCCATGCCTCCCGAATTACTTATCGACCAAGCTTGCTATCATTGTGGGGATAGTCTTGGTCCAGCGCCTTATCTGCTCGATGGCCGACAGTTTTGTTGCTTAGGTTGCCAGACCGTCTATCAAATCATGTACGATAATGGGATGGATAGCTATTATAAGTATAATACGCATCCTGGGAAATCTCAACGCGATAACCATACCGCTGATCTAAGCTATCTGGACGAGCCGAAGATCAGGGCACAGTTGCTAGACTATATGGATGAGCAGCGATCTATTATTACATTCTACATTCCAGCGATTCATTGCAGTTCCTGTATCTGGCTTTTGGAACATCTTTACCGTATCCATAAGGGGATTTCGCGCGGTCAAGTCGATTTTATGAAAAAGCAGGCTAGTATCGTATTCGATCAACATCGTATTAGCTTACGCGAATTGGTGATTTTATTGACCTCCATAGGATACGAGCCCAAAATCACCTTGCAAGATGTGGTGCAAGAAAATAAAAAAGTAGACCAACGGGGCTTGATTGCCAAAATAGCGATGGCGGGCTTTTGCTTCGGCAACTCCATGATGCTGAGCTTTCCAGATTATTTTGGCATGTCTGCATTTGAAAAAGAGTTTTCCCACTATTTTGGTTACCTCAATCTACTATTGGCGCTGCCTGTGTTTTTATATAGCGCATCCGGCTATTTCAGCTCCGCTTGCCATAGTCTGAAACAGGGGCGTTTGAATTTAGAGGTGCCTTTGGCATTAGGGATTCTAGTCTTATTTTTGCGCACGGCCTATGAAGTATTGATGCATACTGGTCCCGGCTTTGCCGATACGCTCTGTAGTTTGGTGTTTTTTATACTAATTGGTCGTTGGGTTCAGCAGCGTACATACCACCATCTCTCTTTCGAACGCGATTATCGCTCTTACTTTCCGGTTGCCGTAACGGTGTTGAATAACGGAGCCGAACGGTCGGTGCCATTGGCAGAATTGCAAGTAGGAGATCGGATTTGGATTCGACATCAAGAAATTATTCCGGCTGATGCCATCTTGCTCAAAGGAGAGGGCGCGGTCGACTTTAGTTTCGTTACCGGCGAATCAACGGTCGTGCACAAAGGATTAGGGGAAATGATCTATGCCGGTGGCCGGCAAATGGGAGAGGCGATGGAGCTGGAAGTCATGAAGCCCGTGTCTCAAAGTTACCTCACCAGATTGTGGAACAATGATCACGAAGAAGCGCCACCGAAGGAATACCGCACTTTCGTTGGCTTTATCAGCCAATATTTCACGATTGGTTTGGTGCTGATCGCCTTGGTGGCGTGGATGTATTGGTGGCTGGTAGGGGATACATACCATGCTTGGGCGGCATTGACCGCTGTGCTGATCATTGCTTGTCCATGTGCGTTGGCATTAAGTTCACCATTCACCTTATCGGCAGCGTTGAGCATTTTGGATAAGAATCGTTTCTACGTTAAGAATGCCGCTGTGATTGAGCAAATGGCTGCGATTGATTGCCTCGTATTTGACAAAACGGGTACCATTTCGTCTCCTTCCTCCGCGCGGATGCGGTGGCAAGGTCCGCTAACTGATGATGAATCCATCGCCCTAGCTTCTGTGTGTCGGCATTCTTCGCATCCGCTAAGTCGCCAAATCGTGCAATACCTCGCTCAGAAAAAATATAGAGAAGTGAGTGCTTTTGAGGAGATAGCGGGTCAAGGAATCACAGCGACCTGTGCCGGATTACTACTGAAAGCGGGAAGTGCGCGCCATGTGGGTGCAAAAGTGCATGCAGAAGGTACAGTAGTATATGTGCAAATTGATGGAGAAATAAAAGGTTTTTTTCAAGTGGAACAATCCTGGAGACCTAACTTAGACACAGTTTTACAAGATTTATCGCAAGAGTACACGTTGCACTTAATATCAGGGGATAATGAAAGACACCGTTCGGAAATGACGTTGCTGTTTCCGGATCAAGCGAGCTTAATCTTCAATCAGCATCCTGGCGATAAGCTCCAGAGAATTGCTAACTGGCAACAAGATGGTCGCTTAGTGGCGATGATAGGGGATGGGTTGAATGATGCTGGTGCTTTGCGAAAGGCCGATATGGGTATCGCCGTCAGTGATGATATCAACAACTTCTCACCAGGATGTGACGCGATACTCGATGGGGCGCACTTTGATCGGCTGCCTTACTTCTTTCGTTTCGCGAAGGATGCCGTGTTGGTGATACGCCTGAGTTTCGGAATATCTATCTTATATAATATAGTAGGTTTGAGCTTTGCGGTGCAGGGAACGATGTCGCCTTTGTTTGCTGCTATTCTCATGCCGCTAAGTACCGTCACGATTATTTCGTTTACCAGTTTAAGCACGCGTTGGTTAGCAAAGCGTCGCAAACTGCTTTAATTTTTAGAGCTCATGGGTATTATTTTTTTATTAATTGGTTGTAGTGCTTTGGTTGCTTTACTATTTTTAGGCGCTTTTTTCTGGGCTAATAGCACAGGGCAGCATCAAGATACCGAAACCCCAGCTTACCGGATTCTCTTCGATGATGAGATGGAGGAGGAATTATAAAGACTTTCTTTAAAAAAAATCTCTCTACAAATAAGGCAGTTAGGTATTGTTAAACAGAAAAGAGTTAGAAATGTTTTTGGGGTGCGAAATTTTATTCTACCTTTGCACCACTCCGCAAGGGAGGAACGATGTTGAAAAGATAGAAAAGAGGGTTTATGATGGTTTAGGCTATGATAATTTTGATTTTCGGAGCGGGGAGATCTTCAAATTATTTTCAAAATAAATTTGGAAGTTCAGAAAAGATTCCTACCTTTGCAATCCCAACCGAGAGGAAGGGCAACAAAATGAAACGTTAAGCTCGAAAGAGTAAAACATAAAGGCCAAAGCGCGATGCGGCGGCGAGCAAGTTCTTTAAAGAAATGATCATGATGCGTGGTGAGTAGTTTAGCTTAATTAGATTCTAATGAGGCGGCGAAAGTCACGGAATAAGAAAATGAGAAAGCTAGAATAAAAAATACGATTCCGGATTAGATATTAAAAAAAGACAATTTCTAATTATTTTATATAAATAGTTAGGTGTCGAACAATTCATTTTACAATGGAGAGTTTGATCCTGGCTCAGGATGAACGCTAGCGGCAGGCCTAATACATGCAAGTCGAACGGGATCTGAGGGTAGCTTGCTACCCGATTTGAGAGTGGCGCACGGGTGCGTAACGCGTGAGCAACCTACCCATATCAGGGGGATAGCCCGAAGAAATTCGGATTAACACCGCATAACAATACGTTAACACATGTTAATGTATTTAAATATTTATAGGATATGGATGGGCTCGCGTGACATTAGCTAGTTGGTAAGGTAACGGCTTACCAAGGCTACGATGTCTAGGGGCTCTGAGAGGAGAATCCCCCACACTGGTACTGAGACACGGACCAGACTCCTACGGGAGGCAGCAGTAAGGAATATTGGTCAATGGGCGCAAGCCTGAACCAGCCATGCCGCGTGCAGGATGACTGCCCTATGGGTTGTAAACTGCTTTTGTACGGGAATAACCCTTTCTATGTATAGGAAGCTGAATGTACCGTAAGAATAAGGATCGGCTAACTCCGTGCCAGCAGCCGCGGTAATACGGAGGATCCAAGCGTTATCCGGATTTATTGGGTTTAAAGGGTGCGTAGGTGGCTATTTAAGTCAGGGGTGAAAGACATCGGCTCAACCGATGCAGTGCCTTTGATACTGAATAGCTTGAATTATGTTGAAGATGGCGGAATGAGACAAGTAGCGGTGAAATGCATAGATATGTCTCAGAACACCGATTGCGAAGGCAGCTGTCTAAGCATTGATTGACACTGATGCACGAAAGCGTGGGGATCAAACAGGATTAGATACCCTGGTAGTCCACGCCCTAAACGATGATAACTCGATGTTAGCGATATACAGTTAGCGTCTTAGCGAAAGCGTTAAGTTATCCACCTGGGGAGTACGCTCGCAAGAGTGAAACTCAAAGGAATTGACGGGGGCCCGCACAAGCGGAGGAGCATGTGGTTTAATTCGATGATACGCGAGGAACCTTACCCGGGCTTGAAAGTTACTGAATGATTTAGAGATAGATCAGTCCTTCGGGACAGGAAACTAGGTGCTGCATGGCTGTCGTCAGCTCGTGCCGTGAGGTGTTGGGTTAAGTCCCGCAACGAGCGCAACCCCTATGTTTAGTTGCCAGCACGTTAAGGTGGGGACTCTAAACAGACTGCCCGTGCAAACGGAGAGGAAGGTGGGGACGACGTCAAGTCATCATGGCCCTTACGTCCGGGGCTACACACGTGCTACAATGGCCGATACAGCGGGCAGCTACCTGGCAACAGGATGCGAATCTCGAAAAGTCGGTCACAGTTCGGATCGGGGTCTGCAACTCGACCCCGTGAAGTTGGATTCGCTAGTAATCGCGTATCAGCAATGACGCGGTGAATACGTTCCCGGGCCTTGTACACACCGCCCGTCAAGCCATGAAAGTTGGGGGTGCCTAAAGCATGTAACCGCAAGGAGCGTGTTAGGGCAAAACCGATAATTGGGGCTAAGTCGTAACAAGGTAGCCGTACCGGAAGGTGCGGCTGGAATACCTCCTTTCTAGAGATGCGGAAACGTATTGCTTACCACGCACATGACATTACTTTAAATACATTAAAGATAGAACACACAAGAAGGAAATACAGCACCCACCCTATATCTAAAGATATACGGTTAGGTAGTATCACCCGAGAAGAGATATATAAAGCTAGTCCCGTAGCTCAGTTGGTTAGAGCACTACACTGATAATGTAGGGGTCAGCAGTTCAAATCTGCTCGGGACTACCAAACACAATCTTACACGATGGGGAATTAGCTCAGCTGGCTAGAGCACCTGCCTTGCACGCAGGGGGTCAACGGTTCGACTCCGTTATTCTCCACTATTCCAAGTGGTAATATATAGTATATAGGCACATTAGAAACGGCGATATAGTATATATATCTACAGGAAAAACGTTCTTTGACATATTGAGAGAAAGAAGACACAAGAAAAGAAACAACAGAGCATATCTGTGCAACTTTTCGGAGTTGTATAGAAAAATCGTCCCTTCCGAGCAAAAGCGGAAAGAGGATTTGAAGAAAGTAACAAAGGGCACACGGGGGATGCCTAGGCTCTCAGAGGCGATGAAGGACGTGATAAGCTGCGATAAGCCACGGGGATTAGCATATGTGAATTAATCCGTGGATTTCCGAATGGGGCAACCTAGCTAGTAGAAGACTAGTTGTATAATACGCGAACGCGCCGAACTGAAACATCTAAGTAAGCGTAGGAGGAGAAAATAATAATGATTTCGTAAGTAGTGGCGAGCGAACACGAAAGAGCCCAAACCATAGTTGTTACGGCAATTATGGGGTTGTAGGACCACGACATTGTATTGTCGCTATGAACTGGAAGCAGGTGGGAAACTGCGCGATATGGGTGATAGCCCCGTACAGGTAAAGAATGACAGCATAGTGGTATCCTGAGTAGGGCGGGACCGGAGAAATCCTGCTTGAATCTGCCGGCACCATCCGGTAAGGCTAAATACTCCTGAGAGACCGATAGTGAACTAGTACCGTGAGGGAAAGGTGAAAAGAACCCCGAACAGGGGAGTGAAAAGAACCTGAAACCGTGTGCTTACAAGCGGTCGGAGCGGATTTATTCCGTGACGGCGTGCCTTTTGCATAATGAGCCTACGAGTTACTCTTGTCCGGCAAGGTTAAGTCGTTAAGCGACGCAGCCGAAGCGAAAGCGAGTCTGAATAGGGCGCATAGTCGGATGAGGTAGACGCGAAACCTTGTGATCTACCCTTGGGCAGGTTGAAGTTGCAGTAACATGTAATGGAGGACCGAACCGATAAACGTTGAAAAGTTTCCGGATGACCTGAGGGTAGGGGTGAAAGGCCAATCAAACTGGGAAATAGCTCGTACTCCCCGAAATGTTTTTAGGAACAGCGTCGGCATAGAGTCTTGTAGAGGTAGAGCTACCGATTGGGTGCGGGGGAGTCAAATCCTACCAAATCCAGACGAACTCCGAATGCTACAAGATATGGCCGGCAGTGAGGCTTTGGGTGCTAAGGTCCAAGGCCGAGAGGGAAAGAACCCAGACCATCAGCTAAGGTCCCTAAATATACGCTAAGTTGAACTAACGAGGTCCGGTTGCCCAGACAGCTAGGATGTTGGCTTGGAAGCAGCCATTCATTTAAAGAGTGCGTAACAGCTCACTAGTCGAGCGACCGGGCGTGGATAATAAACGGGCATCAAGTGTATTACCGAAGCTATGGATTCATACTGAAAGATGTATGTCTGGTAGGGGAGCATTCTATCGTCGGAGAAGCAGTGAGGTGACTTATTGTGGAGATTATAGAAAAGCAAATGTAGGCATAAGTAACGATAAGGCGGGTGAGAAACCCGCCCACCGAAAGAACCAGGTTTCCTGATCAACGCTAATCGGATCAGGGTTAGTCGGGGCCTAAGGCGCATCCGAAAGGAGGTAGCCGATGGACAACGGGTTAATATTCCCGTACTTTTATATACTGCGATGTGGTGACGGAGTAGTGACACTGCCGCGAACTGACGGAATAGTTCGTTGAAGTGCGTAGGTATACAGACTGTAGGCAAATCCGCAGACTGTGCTGAAACACGATAGTACAGCAAAGCTTCGGCGGCGCTGATAGTGCAGGTAATCAGACTTCCAAGAAAACCCGCTAAGCTTCAGGTATATAAAACCCGTACCGCAAACCGACACAGGTGTTCGAGGAGAGAATCCTAAGGTGCTCGAGTGAATCATGGCTAAGGAACTCGGCAAAATGGCCCTGTAACTTCGGGAGAAGGGGCGCTTCCTCCAGCGATGGAGAAGCCGCAGTGAAAAGGCCCAGGCGACTGTTTAGCAAAAACATATGGCTTTGCAAAATCGAAAGATGAAGTATAAGGCCTGACACCTGCCCGGTGCTGGAAGGTTAAGAGGGGATGTCATCGTAAGAGAAGCATTGAATCGAAGCCCCAGTAAACGGCGGCCGTAACTATAACGGTCCTAAGGTAGCGAAATTCCTTGTCGGGTAAGTTCCGACCTGCACGAATGGTGTAACGATCTGGGCGCTGTCTCAGCCATGAGCTCGGTGAAATTGTGGTATCGGTGAAGACGCCGATTACCCGCAACGGGACGGAAAGACCCCATGAACCTTCACTATAGCTTAACATTGGAATTGGATACAGGATGTGTAGGATAGGCGGGAGATGTTGAAGCGGCTTCGCTAGGAGTCGTGGAATCAACCTTGAAATACCGCCCTTTCTGTATTCGGTTTCTAACTCGGTTTAGCCGAGGACATTGTTTGGTGGGTAGTTTGACTGGGGTGGTCGCCTCCAAAAAGGTAACGGAGGCTTTCAAAGGTGGGCTCAGTACGCTTGGTAACCGTACGTGGAGTGCAATGGCATAAGCCCGCTTGACTGTGAGACCAACAAGTCGATCAGGGTCGAAAGACGGACATAGTGATCCGGTGGTTCTGTATGGAAGGGCCATCGCTCAAAGGATAAAAGGTACTCTGGGGATAACAGGCTGATCTCCCCCAAGAGCTCATATCGACGGGGAGGTTTGGCACCTCGATGTCGGCTCGTCACATCCTGGGGCTGGAGAAGGTCCCAAGGGTTGGGCTGTTCGCCCATTAAAGTGGCACGCGAGCTGGGTTCAGAACGTCGCGAGACAGTTCGGTCCCTATCTGTTGTGGGCGTTGGAAGTTTGAGTGGATCTGTCCTTAGTACGAGAGGACCGGGATGGACTGACCGCTGGTGAACCAGTTATGCCGCCAGGTGTACGGCTGGGTAGCTACGTCGGGAATAGATAAGCGCTGAAAGCATCTAAGTGCGAAACTAGCCACGAGATGAGACTTCCTTATAGGGTCGTAGAAGATGACTACGTTGATAGGTCATAGGTGTAAAGGTAGAGATACCATAGCCAAGTGATACTAATAGCCCGAAGCTTTCGCAATGATAGAAAACGTGTTCTGTTGTTTCCTGTGTTTCTTACGCTAGCAATAGTGAATGGTATGCAGATTATATTTTCTTACTGTCCTTCTTTCTTTCAAATATATGTCACGATATTCTTTTGTACTGGGATATACGTACTGCCAATAGAGATTGATCTCGATACGCACTACTATATACTCGATACGAAATAAAGATATTCAGGTGCCTATATCGGCGGTGTCCACCTCTTCCCATTCCGAACAGAGTAGTTAAGCCCGCCAGAGCCGATGGTATTGCCGTAACAGGTGGGAGAGTAGGTCGGTGCCTAATTTTATAATAAAGCCCTTGCAACAAAATTGCAAGGGCTTTTTTTGTGTAAATATTTTTTGTTGTATCAGCATCTATACAAATCTCTAAGATAACCTAGTCAGGATTTTTGTCGTGCTGCATTATTGACCGGTAAATACAGTCATATAAATAGATTTGTTTCCAATGATAATCAGTTTGATATCAATCAATTGCTTTTCTCGAGGTTGCTGACCGAATCTGGATACCAAACGGCGTGGATTGGTAAATGGCATTTAGAAACATTGCCGGACGATGCATTTGATTATTGGGAAATTTTGCCTAATCAAGGCCATTATTTCAATCCGGATCTTTATAATCAAAATAATGATAGATTGCATTATAAAGGATATGTCATCGACATTATAACAGAACTTTCTACTGATTGTATTAAGAACAGAGATCGTGACAAACTTTTTTTGCTAATGATGGGTTGAAAAAGCTACCCATCGAGAATGGTTGCCTGCGATTGAAGATTTGGGATCCTATGATGATGTCGATTTCCCGGTTACAGCAAGCCTTTACGATAATTATGAAAATCGGAGGGCCACCGAACACCAAGATATGAGTATCGCTAAAACGATGCAATTAGCTTCCGATCTCAAAATCAATGTGGATTATGGAAAAAACGGGATCTACAGTAGATTGGATGAAGAACAGCGTGCGGCATACAAAGCTTATTATGACGACATTGTAAGTAAAGAGTTTAATGAACAAGAACTTGATGATAATGCACTTTCCGAATGGAAATTTCAACGTTATATGCGTGATTATTTTGCAACTGCCAATGCACTAGACTGTAATATTGGAAAGATGGTAGATTTCTTGTCAGCAAACGGTCTTGCAGAGAATACGATTGTGATTTATGGTTCTGATCAAAGATTTTATTTGGGTGAGCATGGCTGGTTTGATAAAGGCTTTATATACGAAGTGTCGTTAAGAACACCATTCATGATTCGTTATCCGGGTGTGATTGAAGCTGGTACGGTAATTGAAAATTCTGTTCTTAATATTGATTGGGCCCGAACGTGCGACGATCACCCGGAACTTAAGTCAGACTTGGCCGAATCGGACAGTTTTTTATAGACTTCCGGTCCAAGATTCCTTATCGAATGCCAATTACAACGTCTTTCTCGCTAGCATACGGAGCTTTTAACTTGATCACAGCACAGCAGAAACTTCCGTCCGATTAGTAGAACGTACTACGCAACCAGAATATGTCAATTTTGTATATTCGCCTTCATCTAATATTTCACCCTTAGGTTGGTCCTGAGGTCGTGTTAATCAAATTAATATTGCCAACATTACGTTTCCAGCAATCATGGCACATAAACTCTGCACTCTATGGGTATTATGCATGAGCAGACTCGCCCTGACCGTGATTCATATATTATTGTTTATATCAATCGTGTTCCAGCTGTAAGAGGTAATTTTAATATTTGGCCGGGTTATGTTAATCACGGTGCATTCGATTTTGAGTCAGTGATGCTATATGGTTCTTTCGACTTTTCTATTGATCGTAGTTTACCAGCTTTAACTAGACTTAATGGCACCACTTGGAATAGTCAACGTACATGACTTACAGCTGGAGATTATGCAGGTATAAATGCACTATATTAATAAAGCATAACCGCATTATGTAAGTTAGATATCCAAAATACTATAATATACAGTGAGTGGGTGACATGTCTGTTAACCACTCATTTTTATTATATGATAGGTAGCTCAATCCTGAGAGATAGGTCAAAAGGATTTAATTACTTATTGGAATCTACTGCTTTTAGATTGTTTTCTGTAAATGATATAGCAATATGTCGTAATTATAAGCATTATTGAAATGATATTTTTTAATGCTAAATGCTTAAAATTATAGATATTTGACTATAACCTAAATACAATGATTTATAGAATTATATTATTTGTTTTATTTGTGACGATGAGCCAATTATCATCTGCACAGTCTTACATACCATCTTCATCCAATATAGAGGCAAGAAAATGGTTTACAGATGCACGATTCGGTCTTTTCATACATTGGGGACCTTTTAGTATTCCGGGTAGTGGTGAATGGGTGATGAATGATCGTAAGATTACCGTAGAGAATTATGCACTTCTTGAACGTTTTTTCAACCCCACAGAATTTGATGCAAAAGAATTGGTGAGCATGGCCAAAAATGCCGGAATGAAATACATCACATTGATCACAAGGCATCATGACGGTTTTAGTCTCTGGGATACAAAGTATTCTGAGTTTAATATTATGAATACGCCTTATAAGCAAGATATCGTGAAATTGGTGGCCGACGAATGTCAAAAACAAGGTGTTAAACTATTTCTTTATTATTCTTTGTTAGATTGGACTCGTGAAGATTTTCCGCATGAAACGGGGAGAACAGGACAGTTTAGTGGAAGAAAGGGAACTGGCGATTATGCGAGTTACCTCCAGTTTATGAAAAATCAATTGACCGAATTACTGACCAATTATGGTGAGATAGGTGGGATTTGGTTTGATGGCCACTGGGATCAAACTGCTCCCGAAGGGGAGGAAGACAGAACTTCGCGACTCGACTGGAAATATGATGAAATATACGGTTTGATCCATGAACTACAGCCACAATGCCTTATCGGAAATAACCACCATTTAACTCCACTACCAGGAGAAGATTTTCAAATGTTCGAAAGAGATCTACCAGGAGAAAATAAATCAGGTTTAAGTTTTCAAGAAGCATCCGATCATCTACCTGTCGAGGCGTGTCAGACTATTAGTGAATCATGGGGGTTTAATCTGAGTGACACAACGTATAAGTCATCTAAACAACTGATTGAATATTTAGTGAAATCAGCAGCCCTTGGATCTAATCTGTTGCTTAATATTGGCCCTATGCCAAATGGAGAAATTCAATCTGAATTTAAAGAACGATTATCGACCATCGGATCATGGCTTCAAATCAATGGTGAAAGTGTCTATGGAACATCTGCTGGCTATCTCGCTCCGCAGCCTTGGGGCTGCTTAACGCAGAAAGGCGACAAAGTATATGTGCACGTATTTAATAACGACGGTCATGACATTATCTTAGATAAGTTTCCCTACAAAAAAATAAAAAAGGCCTACGATTTAAAAAATGGTGCAATGGTAAATGCAAAAATTAACAATGGTCAGGTTGTTGTTTCTACAGGATATCATCAAAATGAATTAAATCGTGTAATTGTATTGGAAGTGATAAATTAATATCTTGATTATAAATCAATAATTATAAGTCTTCTAGGTGATGATAATACAAATCTGTATTTAACGCCTGCTTCAATCATCGCATGTTGCATAGCCAGCAAGTATGCGTATCTTTGCAGCACAAGATGGCAACACTATTAGATTCAGGAGTAAAACCGTACAATCATTACGGAGCATACCTCAAAGAGAAATACGCAGGACAGAAAGTTTTCAAGGTCATTGTAGACGGAAATTTTACGTGTCCTAATCGGGATGGGAGCAAGGGATATGGCGGCTGTACCTATTGTAATGTCGATTCCTTTACGCCAGATACTGCGCGCAAGATTCCTTCCATGCGAGAGCAGGTGGAGAATGGTATTGCCAGAGCGCGTAAATCTTACGGCGCCGAGAAGTTTGTAATCTATTTTCAACCCAATACCAATACTTACGCACCTACACATTTGCTCAAGATGATGTACGACGAAGCGTTAAGCATTTGTCCAGAGCATACTGTTGGCCTATCAGTTGGTACTCGTCCAGATTGTTTGGACTTGGAGAAGATTGCTTTATTGGAAAGCTATACCGATCGATATGATGTGGATTTGGAGATGGGTATGGAATCGATCTATAATGATACCTTGGAGCGCATCAATCGAGGTTGTCTACATGATGAGTTCGTGAACATTATGAAGCTGTTGGAAGGCACCAAGCTAGAAATCTGTGTGCATACCATCTTTGGTTTTCCATGGGAGACCGAAGAGATGATGCTTAAATATGCGGATGAAATCAATAAACAACCTCATATCAAGTTTGTGAAACTACATCACCTGCATATTGTAGAAGGATCGATCATGGGAGCGAAGTATAAGCGCGAGCCGTTCAAGTTGTTTACTATCCCAGAATATACCGATTTCTTGGCTAAGTTCATCCCTTTGCTTAGACCAGACATTATTATTCAACGGATTTTTGGTATTGCAGATAAAGAGCTTTTGATCGCGCCGAATTGGGGCTTCCCCAAATCAAAAATCCAAACCGAGATTGACAAAGGCTTGGAAGCTCGTGGTGTAAAACAAGGATCAGCTTACCAAGGTTAATTGATCAAGCTGATCCCGTAATCTATTCGTTTGCTCAGTAGCAATTTTCGCTATTTCTCTGCTAATATTGTTTTTAGATCCGCTGGCGAATAATTAACAGACTTTAAAGTCTTGTGGTCTCCCTCTCTGAATACCAAGTAAAGATCATCCACTTTTTTGTAATAGGATTCTACTCCTTTTGCACGATAGTGCTCCTGTGTTTGTATCGCCTCTTCCTCCGATTTACAAGCTTTACTCATGTTAGAGCGTTGTACTTCTTCGAATAAGGCATTAAACTTATTCTGTAATCCAAATTCGAGGATAGCGCCCGATAGTACATATTGAATATCACAAAGTGCGTCAGCCACTTCTACCAAATCATTATTCTGTATTGCCTCTTCCAGCTCTTTCAATTCTTCTGCTATGAGAGAAACACGTAAAGCCGATCTGCTCGGAGCAGGGATTTGCGGACTCTCCAAGATTGGGTGCTGGAATGTTTTGTGAAATTCGGATACGGATGTTAAGCTTTTAGGGTCTGTCATGTGCTATTATAATTTTGTCAAAAATACACATTTTAACAGGCAATAAAAAAGGCGCTATTTCTAGCGCCTCGTATATTCCTATTTCATCAAGTGTTTCAATTGTATCAACTCACGCTCTTCCAAGTAACGCCATCTGCCACGTGGCAAATCTTTCTTGGTCAAGTTGGCATATACTACGCGGTCTAATTTGATCACTTCGTACCCTAAATGCTCGAAAATACGTCTTACAATGCGGTTTTTGCCACTATGTATCTGAATACCTACTTCTTTCTTGCTGGCACCCGTTACATAACTTACCTCATCTGGTTTGATCAATCCATCTTCTAGCTCGATACCGAATTCGATTTTGTTCATATCACCTTGAGACAAACTTTTGTCTAGCTCCACATGATACATTTTGCTGATATTGTTTCTTGGATGAGAAAGCTTCTCCGCTAAGTTGCCGTCATTAGTTAATAGCAGCAATCCAGTGGTATTACGATCCAATCTGCCTACTGGGTAGATGCGCTCTTTAGTCGCTTTGCTGACCAGTTGCATGACCGTACGTCTTTCTTGCGGATCATCCGTTGTCGTGATGTAATCCTTTGGCTTATTTAATAAGACATACACCATTTTCTCCCGCTTAAGACGTTCGTTGTTGTGACGGATTTCGTCTTTTGCTGGGTCTACTTTCGTGCCTAATTCGGTCACGATCTCACCATTCACGGCGATCAATCCCTGTGCAATCAATTCATCAGCTTTTCTTCTCGAACAAATGCCGGAGTTGGAAATGTATCTGTTTAAGCGAATTGTTCCATCATCTTTAGCTTGGCCAGATGCCGGTTTACGTGCTTGGGAGAATTTTCTGTTTGGAAAAGGAGTCTTTTCATCACCTTCACCGGATGTAAAAGTCTTTCTGCTGCGGAGATTAGTTCTCTCGCCACCTTTGCCTTGCTCCTCACGATCGTTGAAAGGTTTTCTATTGAATCCTTCGCGTTGTTTGAAATCCGGACGAGAAGAGCTATTGCGGCTAAATCCAGCTTTCTTTTCGAAATCTCTGTTACCACCACGGTTTTCAGAAGATCTGCGGTTATCGCTGTTGTATGGTTTGCGATCCTCGGAAGATTTGCGGTTGTCGCTGTTGCGGCTGAATCCGGCTTTCTTTTCGAAATCTCTGTTACCACCACGATCCTCAGAAGATCTGCGGTTGTCGCTATTGTATGGTTTGCGGTCTTCGGAAGATCTGCGGTTGTCGCTATTGTATGGTTTGCGGTCTTCGGAAGATCTGCGGTTGTCGCTATTGTATGGTTTGCGGTCTTCAGAAGATCTGCGGTTGTCGCTGTTGTATGGTTTACGATCCTCAGAAGATCTGCGGTTGTCGCTATTATATGGTTTGCGATCATCGCGATCGCTAAAGGATTTTTTTGCAAATCCTTCCCCTGCATTTCTTGATCGGCTGTCTTCTCCACGGCTGTCCTTGTTAAAACGTTTGTCTGATGAAGAAAAGCTGGATTTAGGACGATCATTACTACGAGAACGGGAGTCTTCGTTGTTTCTACCTCTTCTGGCGCTGTCGTCACGACTGTTCCTTTTGTTGTTGAATGGCATATAGAAATTAAATTAGGTTGCAAAGGTACACTTTTATCTGTATTAATTACTATAACTACATTGATTTTGTGGGAGTTGTTTAAATAGGCATAAAGCGTATTCTAGATAACTATTTGGTTATTAAAGAAATCGTCCCTATCTTTGTCGGCTCAATTTACCAAGTTATCATTTTCCCCTTGCATACACAAGAATTTGGGGACGGATAACATTAAGGAAGTGGATGATAAAAAAGAAAGCATTAGTTTGTAGTGTAGTATTAGTCGCGGTTCTGCTGACGAAATTATACTCAAGCTCCAATGTCGAAAAAATGCCTAAAGGGACCAATCCAGTGGCATGGCAATTCGATAAATTACAAAAAACAACGGAAACCGTAGACTCGGCAGAACGAGATCCCTACTGGAGTGATGTTACATTTGCCGAAGAGGAAGTACCCTTAAATGACCCAGCTGTAAAAACAAAGCTGACGACTTACCTCAAAAGATTTTCCTACAAGAAGATCCAATCGTATAAGATGCATCGCAAAGCGAATGAGTATCTGCCGCGCATAGCGAAGATATTGGCATCGTATGGCATACCAGAAGATTTCAAATACATTCCTGTAGTGGAAAGTGATTTGGATCCCCGTACTTCATCGCACAAAGGTGCAGGCGGTTACTGGCAGTTTATACCGGCTACGGCTCGGTTGTATGGACTGCGCGTAAATGGTGATGTGGATGATCGTATGGATCTCAACAAGTCTACACATGCTGCCGCAAAATACTTAAAAGCATTGCACCGTGAATTTGGTGATTGGACCTTAGTTGCTGCTGCTTATAATGTAGGTGGTGGTAGTTTGAAACGGTCTATTCGTCGTCAGGGTACAGAAAGTTATTATGATTTGAATCTCAATAGAGAGACGGGGTCATACGTGTACAAGCTCATCTCTGTCAAATCAGTGATTGAGAATCCAGATCGCTTTGGTTATAGAAGATTGGCCAAAGTAGATACGGAGACACAAACGGCCGCTACGATGATGTAAAATCATTCTGGCTAAGCCATAGAAGAAAATAGTCCATAGACACCGCGTCTATGGACTATTTTTTTGCCTAGCAAATTGTGATTAAGATCACCTTTTTCGGTATAGTTCATCATTAGCGCTGCAGGGCTTCTTTTCTACTTTTGGATGACAAACAAAACCGTAGAATAATGCAATTACAGCAATTTGAATATGATAACAAGATCGTGCGCGATTTTGGGGTGGCCACCATCGTATGGGGGATAGTCGGCATGTCTGTCGGTCTGCTCGTTGCGTTACAGCTGATCTGGCCGGAGATGAATTTTCTGACACAGTATACCACCTTTGGGCGTGTGCGCCCGGTACACACCAATGCGGTCGTTTTTGCCTTTGTGGGCAATGGCATTTTTATGGGCGTCTATTATTCCATGCAGCGCGTATTGAAAGCGCGGATGTTTAACGATACGCTCAGCAAAATCCACTTTTGGGGTTGGCAACTGATTATTGTGGCCTCCGCCATTACCTTGCCGCTGGGATTTACCAGCTCGCATGAATACGCCGAAATGGAATGGCCGATTGATATTGCCATTACGATTATTTGGGTCATTTTTGGAATCAATATGTTTGGTACTATTATCAAACGTCGCGAAAGACATATGTATGTAGCCGTTTGGTTTTACATTGCCACATTTGTCACCATTGCTGTACTGCATATTGTGAATTCTATGCAAATGCCGGTCAGCTTCTGGAAAAGTTATTATATCTACGCTGGTGTGCAAGATGCTTTGGTACAGTGGTGGTACGGCCACAATGCGGTGGCATTCTTCCTAACTACGCCATACCTCGGTATGATGTATTACTTCTTGCCGAAGATGGCCAATCGACCTATTTATTCTTACAGACTCAGTATTCTACATTTTTGGTCATTGATCTTTATCTACATCTGGGCAGGTCCGCATCACCTTTTATATACGGCATTACCAGGCTGGGTACAGTCTTTAGGCGTTGTGTTTTCGGTGATGCTTATCGCGCCATCTTGGGGAGGAATGATTAATGGCTTATTGACCTTGCGCGGTGCTTGGGACAAAGTGCGTAGAGAACCTACGTTGAAGTTTATGGTCGTGGCGCTTACGGCGTACGGGATGGCGACTTTTGAAGGTCCATTGTTATCGTTAAAACAAGTCAATGCCATTGCGCACTTTACCGACTGGATCGTAGCCCACGTGCACGTTGGTGCATTAGGTTGGAATGGCTTTATGACCTTCGCTATCTTATATTGGATTGTGCCACGCATCTACCGCACGGATCTTTACTCCAAGAAAATGGCGAATGCCCACTTCTGGATCGGTACGCTTGGGATTTTATTCTATGCGATCCCGATGTACTGGGCAGCCGTCGTACAGGGATTGATGTGGAAAGACTTTACACCAGAGGGTGTACTGAGAAACCCAAACTTCTTAGCTACCACCTTAGAGATCATTCCTATGCACATGATGCGCGCTTTTGGTGGAGCACTGTACTTGACAGGAGCGATCATGATGGCCTATAACTTGGCCAAAACCATGCGCAGTGGTCGTTTGCTGGAAAATGAAAGAGCCGAAGCACCCGCATTGGACAACGCCATCCACGGGGAAAAATACCGTCACCGTCGCCTTGAACGCAAACCTATGCTGTTTATGGTGCTAGCGCTTGTCGCTATCTTAATTGGTGGTATGGTCGAGATGATTCCGACATTCACCATGAGCAGCAATATACCTAGCATCCCATCTGTAAAGCCATATACCGCACTGGAGATTCAAGGTCGGGATTTATATATCCGCGAAGGCTGTGTGAATTGCCATTCGCAGACTATTCGACCGTTTCGTTCGGAAACAGCGCGCTACGGTGAATATAGCAAAGCAGGTGAATTTGTGTACGATCATCCATTCTTGTGGGGATCCAAACGCACGGGGCCTGATTTGCAGCGCATCGGGGGAAAATATCCGCACAAATGGCATTTTGATCACTTATTGGATCCTACCATCACTTCACCAGGAAGTATTATGCCGGCCTATCCTTGGTTGATCGAGCAAGCAATCGATTATTCCGATTTATCGAAAAAACTATCTGTGATGAAAACACTAGGCGTGCCGTACACCGATCAGCAGATTCAACAAGCATTGCCGGAGGCGAAAAAACAAGCGCAAGAAATTGCTGTGGCATTACGCGCCAACCAAGTAGACGTAGATTCGGATCGGGAAATCATTGCCATGATCGCCTACCTGCAACGTCTGGGTACAGATATTAAAGTCAATACAGCACCGGCGGCGACCGATAATTAGTAACAATCAAACCATTAAGCTCATGTTTAAGCAAATATCCAATCTACATGGCGATGAGATATACCTCATCTTATCGCTGTGGATCTTTCTGATCTTCTTTACTGTTGTGGTTGTCATGCTATTGACGATGCGCAAGGATTTTACCGCCTACATGGAGCAGATTCCATTAGACGATCCCGATCAAGAAAAAGATACAGAAACCGTTTAAAACAATCATAATGACAACACTTTTGATGACAACAGACATTTTTGCCGGTTTTAAATCATTTCTATTATCAGATGGCGATATACATCATACGATATTCTTGATTACGTTGGTCGTCGCGATGTTGGTTTTATTGCTGGCCGTATATAGAATTCATCGTGCCTTGCAGGCGATTTACCGAATTAGTTTTCCAAAAAACTACCAGAATGATTTGGCTGAAAAATCTACCGCTCGGCTCGCTCGTACGCAGCGTACGAAAGCGCGCTGGGATGGTCTGCTTGGATTACATAAACTCGAGGAAGAACATACGCTGGTAATCGAAGATCACGATTTTGATGGGATCGTCGAGCTGGATAATCCAATTCCGCTTTGGTTCAATGCCTTGTTTTACTCCACCATTGTTTTTGGTTTGGGTTATCTGCTTTCTTATCATGTATTTGCTTGGGGGCTAGATCAGGATCAAGAATACGTGGTAGAAGTGGCGCAAGCAGAAGAGGCGCGGCAGTTGTATCTCAGTCAGGTCGCCGATCTAGTCGATGAGTCGTCGATCACGGTAGATTCTACGGGCACGATGGCCACAGCTGGCCAAGCCATCTTTACTGCGAATTGTGCGGCATGCCACGGTGCGCAAGGCGAAGGAACTATTGGACCTAATCTTACAGACCGGCATTGGTTGCACGGTGGCGAAATCCGCGATATTTTCAAAACGGTGAAATACGGTGTGCCGGCCAAAGGGATGGTGCCGTGGGAACAAACGCTGACGCCTGCACAAATTGCGGAAGTCAGTAATTACATCATCTCCTTGCGAGATAGTAATCCTGCCAATCCAAAAGCAGCAGAAGGTACCGAAATAGAGTACGAATAACGGCCGAATACCGCAAAAACAGGGATCGATATGACATCAATAGCAGAAGAAAATAAACGAAAATGGATTTATCCCAAAAAGCCGAAAGGCATTTGGTATCAACGCCGGCAATGGGTAGGCTATACCTTGCTGCTTATTCTCTTCGTGCTTCCTTTTGTCAAGATTGGCGAACATCCGATGTTGATGCTCCATGTGGTAGAACGCAAGTTTTCAATCTTTGGTGTCCTATTCTACCCACAAGATCTGTACATTTTCGTTTTTGGGATGATGATTATGCTCGTAGCCATCGTCTTAATCACCGCGATGGCCGGGCGTGTGTGGTGTGGCTGGGCCTGTCCGCAAACCATCTTTATGGAACTCGTATTTCGGCGGATTGAGTATTGGATCGAAGGCGACTGGGTGCAACAAAGAAGAATGAATGAAGGGCCCGATACGGATGCCCGCGCTTGGAAGAAGTTGGCCAAACATAGCATATTTCTACTCTTGTCCTTCCTAATAGCCAATCTATTTCTAGCCTATATTATTGGTGTAAATGCGCTCTGGCGAATCGTAATGGAGCCGGTGGAGCAGCATTTGATAGGCTTCTTGTCATTGATCGTGTTTACGCTGGTTTTTTATGGCGTATTCGCGCACCTGCGCGAAATCGTTTGTACGACGATTTGTCCGTATGGAAGGTTGCAAAGCGTATTGTTAGACGAGTCAACCGTGACTGTAGCTTACGATCAGCGTCGCGGTGAACCTCGAGGTAAACAGCAGCGCGATGCTGAAATGGAGGATTTGAAAGGTGATTGCGTGGATTGCAAGCTCTGCGTGCACGTGTGCCCGACAGGCATTGATATTCGAAATGGCATACAGCTAGAATGTGTGAATTGCACGGCTTGTGTAGATGCTTGCGATGCGGTGATGCTCAAGCTGCAGAAACCAACTGGGCTTGTCGGCTTCTACAGCGCGGCTACATTGGAAGGCGAAACAGAAAAATCGAAAGGAATAAGCGGCAGAACATGGGCCTATGCTAGCATCCTAGTCGTTTTATCCATAGGTTTTGGGTTTCTCCTTGCCAACCGTTCTATTATCGATGCGCGATTACTACGTGCTACGGGCAGCTCGTATCAATTACGAGCGGATGGCACGGTGAGTAATCTTTATACTTTGGAACTCACGAATAAGTCGGGCAAAGACATTCCCTTTACAATACGGAGTGCCGATACCACGGTATTAGTACAGCGAGTCAATTCCATCGATTCACTAAAGAGAGATGGTACAGCGATGTTGAGTTTCTTCTTAATTCGAGATAAACAAGACGTCCAGCAATATAAAACGGATGTGAAGATAGAATTGATATCTAAAAATCTAGAAATCAAATCGTTAAAGACCACCTTCATAGCGCCGATCGGTAAAGGAGATTAACTATAATATGGGATCTTAAAATAATTGTATATGAATTGGGGAGGAAGTATCGTTGTAGGAATGGCTGCCTTTATGGCATTTATTGTTGGTTCTGTCTTTTACATGGTAAGGCAAGATACCGATACCTTGGAAGAAGAGAATTACTATGATAAAGGAATGCAATACAGCGAAGTGTATAAGCTGAAAGAAAATCTACAACGTGATCGGGCTACGCCGACGCTACGATTGCAAGGTGATAACTTGTGTATTTATTTTTCAACGTCAAGCAACAAAGGCACAGCGCATTGGAAGCGCCGATCTGATGCGAAACTAGATAAGGAACAAGCATTTCAGACATCGGCCGATTCTGTCATGCTGCCACTTGCTTCTTACGCGCGCGGTCATTGGAAGGTAGAACTCACGTGGAATGGTGCCGGCACAGCGTACCAGTCCGTACATCACCTGTTTATTCCTTAGGTCTCTCGCGCGATGCATTATGCCTACTTTGCCTTTTTTATGGGATTATTTGGTAGTCTGCATTGTGCAGTCATGTGCGGGCCGCTGATCTTTGGTATGCAGCAGCGTCAACATACTTTTTATTCTAGTCTGCTGTTTCAGTTGCGATACCAATCGGGTAGAGTGCTTACGTATGGTATACTAGGTCTCTTGTTAGGATTGATTGGTCAAGCTAGCAAAATAGGCGGTTGGCAACAGTCGATCAGTATTATCAGTGGTATATTATTATTGCTCATCGGCATTTTCCAAGTGTTAGGATGGAAGTCGGATTCAATACAACGATTTCAATCTTGGACAGTACAACCTTTTGCTCGCGCCATGGGGCGCTGGATAAATCGACCGGGCGGTTCTTTTGTTGCCGGCATGTTCCACGGTATGTTGCCATGCGGTATGGTGTATATTTCGCTCACTTCCGCGGTCAATGCTGATGGGATGTGGTCGAGCTTTTTATTTATGCTCGCCTTTGGTTTAGGCACTTGGCCGATGTTGTTTTTATTCTCCTTTTTTGCACAATGGTCCAAACGGTATTTGAAGTGGCGGTTTGCTTGGGTCTTACCAGTGCTGTACCTATTGATGGGATTTTGGTTCATTCTACGTGGTGCCAATTTAGACATTCCCTATCTCAGTCCGATCCTGTATCCCACAGGAGCAGCTCACTGCATCTAGGATACGTAGGTGATTAATAATTGCTTATTCCTATATTCTCGAAACTATTTTCATAACTTGTTTTCTGTTGAACTAAGGTCAACAGAAAACAAGTTATGAAAGAAATTATAGATGTGGTATGGCCAATTGTCCGAGAATGGTACTGGGTGCCCTTATCCATTCTTTATTTGGGCGTCATTTCGACCATCCTCATTGAAAATCGAAATCCTACGAAAACCGTCGCCTGGATATTAGTTATTGTATTTCTGCCAATTATTGGTATTATCTTATATTATTTATTTGGTCAAAAATTTAAAAAAGAACAGAAATTCAAACGTATCAGCGCGACCCAGTCAGCCCGGATCACCGCCGAGTTGAATCAGTTGGAGCCCAAAATACAAGATTACCTAAAACAGATACAGCAGGATATTGGTGACCTCAGCCGCGTGTACTCCTATCTACGGCATGAGCAAGTCTGTTTTCCTTCCCTGCACAACGAGGTGACGCTTTTGCGAAATGGGGAAGAGAAGTTTGCACACCAGCTCGAATCACTACGACAGGCAAAGCACTTTATCCATATGGAATACTATATCTTTGAGCATGACAAGGTCGGTGCGGAGGTCATTGCTATATTGGAAGCGAAAGCTAATGAAGGCGTAGCTGTGAGGTTGTTGGTCGATGCCTTTGGGTCGCCAAGCATGGTGCGGTATCAGAAAAAACATCCCTCCAAAATCCAATTTCAAGCATTTTTACCTGTTACCTTTACTTCGCTAGCCAATAGCAACTATCGCAATCATCGTAAAATCTGCATCATAGATGGCGAATGTGCCTATATTGGCGGTATCAATATCGCCGATAGTTATCTCAACCCCAATCCCGATGGCGTATATTGGCGAGATACGTCACTGCACATCAAAGGAGAGTCTGTTGCTTTGCTACAATTACATTTTTGGATCTTATGGAATGAGACTGACGCGGATTCTTTTCCATTGGATGAATATTATTTAAAGCGTACGAGTGATATAGCTGGTGATGCGACTATATCGTTTGCGACTAGCGATCCCGGTTCTGCTGCGCCTTACAATATGGAGGCGTTGCTGATTGCCATTGCTGCCGCAAAACATAAAATCCAATTGTGCACGCCTTATTATATACCGAGTCCCGAATTGGAAACCGCTTTGATGGTGGCTGCTGCGGCCGGTGTATCTGTCGAGCTGATGGTGCCTTCCAAAGGTGATTCATGGATTGTGCAACACGCCTCTTTCTCATTTCTAAAACCGTTGTTGGAGCGCGGTATCAAAGTACATCTGTACGAAAAGGGGTTTATACATGCCAAAACTGCGAATATCGATGATCAATTGGTATTTATTGGTACCGTAAATCTCGATACACGGAGTTTTTACATCAATTATGAAATTGCAGCGGTGGTATCTGATCAAAAATTGGGAAAACAAATGGGGATGAGTTTCGCTGATGATAGCGCTAATAGCCGATTGCTAACTAGCGACATATGGGCAGCACGACCGAGGTGGAAACGCGGTTTAGACTCCATTTGCCGTCTCCTAGCTCCATTGCTTTAGCCTTATTATAATGTTAAAAAATGGTAACCTTTCTTAAGGTTTTCTAAAAAAACGATATATTTATCTGTTCTGAAAGTACAATACATGAAATTTTATACCGGATTATATTTAGCAATTCTTCTATTTTCTGTCTCCAAGTTATCTTATGCGCAACAAAAACCAACCGTACCCATCAATGATGTTGTAGAAAAGGTGCAGGGGTACTTCAACGTCTACCCAGTGGAGAAAGTACACTTGCATTTCGATAAGCCCTATTATGCCGTTGGTGATACCTTATGGTTTAAATCTTACCTCAATTACAATTTAGGTACATACGACCCCAGCAAAGTCGTGTATGTGGAAGTGCTCAATAGCCGAGATTCCCTGATGCAAACGCTACGAATTCAATCGGAGCATGGCGTCGGAAAAGGACAATTGGTACTAGATCCCGAATTTTGGAGTCAGGATAATTACCGTTTCCGTGCGTACACCAAGTGGATGGTCAATTTTAACCAAGAATATTTCTATAATAAGATCGTCACCGTGGGCGATGCCATCAATAAGAAGTTGGGGGCGATAGTCACTTTTGCTCCAGATGGCAACAAAACCAAAGCCTCACTGCAATTTAGAGATAAGTCGGGCGCGATTTTGTCGCGCAAAAAGCTCACCTGGGAAGCCAACGATGGTTGGGATCAATTCGACAAAGGTAGGGCAGAAACAGATGATATGGGCCGCGTGTCCATCAGCCTTTCTGCTAAGAATAAAGAACTCATGAAAACTGGGCGACTTTTGGTGCAGATTGATAATAATGAAGAAAAACTAGTTGGACAATATTCTTTGGCGTCTGCCCTGTGGGATGCTGATGTGCAATTCTTTCCAGAAGGTGGGGATCTCATCAGTGGTTTGGCCAAGAATGTGGCCTTCAAAGCGGTAAGCAATGATGGTAAAAGTGCTGCGGTCAATGGTAAGCTCATCGATGGAAAGAAAAATGAGATCTTAACTTTTTCAGATCTAGGCATGGGGATGGGATATTTTTCTTTTATTCCGCTTGCGGGCGAAACGTATAAAGCCGTGATCACCTTTGAGAATGGGCAAGAACGCACCTATGATCTACCTGCTCCAGTGGATGAAGCGGTGAATCTAGTTAGTCTAAAAGCCGACGAAACGCATATGCAGTTGGGTATCGTAACAAGCGACAGCCACTTCAAAAAAGTAGAAAATAATGCCTACTACGTATTGGGGCAGTCCAACGGACATTTGGTCTATGCAGCGCAAGTAGCTTTAAAAAATTCTTCGGTATTGGTCAAAGTGCCTCGAGAAAACATGCCAAATGGTATTGTACAATATACTTTGTTCGCAGCAGATGGTACGCCATTGAGCGAACGCTTGGTATTCTGCCAATCGACGACCGAAGAATTATTGGATATCAGTGTCTCGACAGATAAAGACTCGTATACCAGTAAAGATCCAGTAAAACTGCGTATCGGCGTTAAAAATGGTACGGATAGCGTGATGGGATCCTTCTCCGTTACGGTTACCGATGAAGCAAAAGTGCCCTACGACGATAACCAAGATTTGAGTATTCTAAGCAATTTGTTACTAGTTTCGGATTTGCAGGGTTTCGTAGAACAACCGAATTACTATTTCAATACGGAAAATAAGAATCGGGCAGAGGCACTGGAAGCATTGTTGATGACACAGGGCTTCCGAAGATTTGAATACAAAGAACTGTTAAAGGGAAATTATCCGCAAGTGTCTTTTATGCCGGAGCAAGGTATTTCTCTATCAGGAACATTGCGAATGAATACGGGGCGCACACAACCGAATGGCGGTTTATTGTTGTCAATCCCTTCCATAGGTATGCGTAAAGATACATATACCGATCAGCAGGGGCGTTTTTCTTTCGACAACATCGTGTTCCCAGATTCTGCACGCGTAACGGTCAATGCTAGAGGAAACGACAACTATCGCGCTTTGGTCATCAATATGGATCAGACCTTTTTTCCCGAGATCGATGCGAACTCGCCATACAAAGGCGACTATGTAAAAAATATAGATGAGAAATTACAGTCCTATTTAGCTAACAGTAAAAATGAATTTCGGACTTCGATACTTATTGATGAAGTTCAAATAAATAGAACGGTCGTAAAAAAACAAAGTAGTCGGGATTTCGGTGCACTGACTGGACTTAATATGCCAGAACACCGGATTGAAGCAGATCGTATTACAGGATGTAATGTCTTGACGATGTGTCTAAGTACCTTGTTGACGGGAATAACACACGATACGAACATGCAGAAGTACTTTATATCGCGCAACTATAATCAAGGTAGCCGTGTTCCTGTACAGTTCTTCTTGAATGGTATGCCGATCGACGAGCCTTCATTAAACTCCATTCAGCCGGCAGATATTGAGGCTATCGAGATTTTCTTGCGCGATGATTTGGGGACAGTCAGTCGTACGTATCAGAATGACGGTGTGGTATCTATCATCACGAAAAAAGACGATACACCAAAACGCCCGCGTATGTCGTTGGCCGAGATTGAAGCGATGTTGCCAAAAACGAATGTCATTGATTTATATCCGTTGGGTTATGTAAAGGTGCGCTCGTTCTATTCTCCGAAGTATGATACACAGGCAAGTAAAAATACAGCAGATTACCGCTCTACAATATATTGGAATCCTGATGTATTGATTGAGGGAACAGGAGAGATGACTTTGGACTACTACAACGGTGATGGCAATGGCCGCTACAAAGTAGTGGTAGAAGGGATGGATCGACTGGGTGGAATAGGACGTAAAGTCTATTATTACAACGTGCGCTAATGCGCTTGCGTTGCTAGCTGTTTTTAAGAGAAGAGATATACATATTATATATGTTACGTTTAAAACGGGATTCCCTATATAAGCTCAACTACTTATTGGTGGGGGGGCTTTTATTGGCTTCCTTGCTCGTGGTGATCTATGTGGCGAGCCCAGAGAAGATGATCGTAGGGGAGTGGAAAGAAGCTGGTTGGTACTTTGAGAAACCAGATTATCGTTTGGAAGAGCAAAACTTTGCGGAAGTGTTAGAACAGAATATTCGCATTGAGATATTGGATAAGCTGGAAATCCTTCATGTAAATCGGTGGATTTTTAAGGAAGATGGTACGCTTGAGGTCGATGATCATTCGGTAGCCAATATGACTTGGTCTATCAAAGGGCGTGGGCACATCCTTGAAATCAGCCGTAATGGTACACCCATCGAAAGTTTTCAGATTCAGACATTAAGTAATGACCAGATGGAATTGCACCTCAATCTGGATATACAGATCAAGGGGGTTATCAAAATACTATTAAAACGAGACGATTTAGTTCAGTAAAATGCTTAGAAAATACAGTAACCACAGAACCCAAGGAGATAATTTAAAGTTAGGCGCACTAACGGCACTCTCTGCCGGGATGACAAATGTTGTGTCGGTCATTGTTTTCTTTTCCTATACCTCCAATATCACCGGGCACTACGCCGTTTTTGCCCAAGAAGTATCGCGCGGCAATATATATCAAGGCGCGGTCGTCCTTTTCTGGATTCTCCTGTTCTTTGTAGGAAGTTTTCTGTCCAATTTTGTCATCATTCAAGGCAAAGATCGTATCAGTTCCTATTTAGCGCACGCTATTCCAATTATGTTAGAATTTCTGGGAATACTGGCAGTTGGTATCTATCTTCAGTTTTTTTATACCGATACGTTGTTGGAGACCGAGTTTCTGGTCGGTATATTGTTATTTGCGATGGGGCTTCAAAATGGTTTGACCGCCAGTATCTCCAACTCCGTCATCAAGACGACCCATTTAACTGGTCTAACCACCGATTTGGCTATTTTAGTTTCAATGTTTACCAAACGAAAAAATCGAAGTGATGAACAGTTGGTGAAAAAATTCAATCTTCTGTTATTCATTATGTTTAGCTATGTTATCGGAGGTATTATCAGTGGTATATCGTACAACTTCTTGGGTAATGCCACCTTTTTTGTGGTCTGTTTTATGCTGATGTTTATCGCGTTTTACGACTTCTATAAGTTGAAACGCACGAAGAAAGCGTACGGCAATAGACACGATGCTCCAGAGGAAAATGAGCTGAGCTATGGTACCCTGCAGGATAAAAGTACGGATAGCGTTAAGGATTAATCTTCCATCTATAAAAAAAAGGTCCCGATCTCAACGAGATCGGGACCTTTTTATGTGATTAATCGAAAGCTACTAGCGACCAAAGTCATCTTGTACGCGTACGATATCTTCTTCGTCAGATGGCTGATCTACATCAGTATGCTGCCAGATTTCTGCTAAGACACCATAACCTTCTAATCCTACCAAACGGTGACGCTCACCTTGGCTTAAGCGGATCGTGTCTTGTGGTTTCAATATTTTTAGTTCGTGTTCCTCATCAGTTGGGCTAGTTACGACACCTACCTCACCTTGCACTACGCGCCATATTTCCGCACGTCTGTGGTGATATTGCCATGAAAGCCTCTTGTTCGGGCTAACCACTAAAATCTTAGGACTCAATTTGCCAGAGATTTTCAAATCTTGCACATCCAGTCCGTCAAAGTATGTATTTGCGAATTCTTGCGCTTGATCTTCATTGATTACAAAGAAACCACCCCAAGGGCGAGTTTGATCAATTTTATCAATACCGAAGCCTTCGCTAGTTAATTTTTCTTCAATTTGCTTAAAAAGCTCGCTTTTATCAATATAAGTTGCCATCTATTATTTGTTTTTCAAGTGAATATAGGATTTCTCTATAAAACGGCCAAAATATTGTGAAAACTCCCTGTCAGAATGAAATATTTGTAGCTTTGTAACTTATGGCAATGGAAAGTTTAGATACCGATAACCCATCATTTTTACAAGCAGTAGCCTTCGTTAATCAAACCAATCAACCGCTATTCCTGACCGGAAAAGCAGGTACTGGAAAGACTACTTTTCTAAAATACATACAGCAAAATTGCTACAAAAAAATGGCGATCACGGCTCCAACAGGCGTAGCAGCAATGCACGCTGGTGGCACGACGTTACATGCGCTGTTTTGGTTACCTTTTGGCACATTCATAGAAGATTATCCCTTGCAATGGGATCAGGCAGATAGCCATATCTACAACAAAAGTCGCTTGTTTAGCACTATTAAACTTACCAAACAACGACGTGCTATTCTGCAAGAACTCGAATTGTTGGTGATTGATGAGGTTTCCATGGTGCGCGCCGATACGCTGGATGCGATCGACGTAATTCTGAAATCTGTGCGGCGCGATATGCGCCCATTTGGTGGGTTGCAGGTGCTGTTTATTGGCGATTTATACCAGTTGCCTCCGGTTGTACGCGATCACGAATGGCACGTCCTGCGTGATCATTATTCGAGTCCATTCTTTTTCGATGCGAAGGTGCTGCGCGAGCATCCGCCGGTCATTCTCGAGTTGCAGAAGATTTATCGGCAGAAAGACGATCACTTTATCACGATATTAAACAATATCCGGAATAATCAAACCACCGCAGAAGATCTGGCGCATCTGAATAGCTATTATAAGGTAGACTTCGTGCCGCCCAAAGAAGAGCAGTACATCACGCTTACCTCGCATAACCGGCTCGCCGATCAGATCAATCAAGAAGCCTTACAGCAATTGTCAGGCAAACTGTTTAATGTGAAAGCTGTCGTGAAAGATGATTTTCAGCAAGGATCTTTCCCGACCGAAGAAACGCTGACATTGAAAGAAGGTGCGCAGGTCATGTTTATTAAAAATGATGTGGGCGAAGATCGCAAATTCTTCAATGGCAAGATTGGTACGGTAAAAGCAATGAAGCTGGATCAGCAGCAGGTGATCGTAAGCTTTGCTGATGGCTCTGACGAAGTGACTGTAAAACGCGAAACCTGGGAAAATATCAAATACAGCTACAATAAAGGCGATGATAAGATCGAAGAAACGGTCATGGGTACATTCTCGCAATTCCCGCTGCGCCTGGCTTGGGCAATTACGATTCATAAAAGTCAAGGTCTAACCTTTGATCGTGCGATCATTGATGCAGGAACATCGTTCGCTGCCGGACAGGTTTATGTGGCGCTCTCTCGTTTGCGTGGTTTAGAAGGCCTAGTGTTGCGTAGCCAAATTGTATCGCATGCGATACGTACCGATGCGCAGGTAGTTGGATACATGGATCGTACATTGGATAGTGACAAGTTGCAACATGTATTGCAGCAATATCAAAGGCAGTATTTAGGCCAAATCTTATTGCAAAGCTTTCGCTGGGCCACTCTGGTCGAAGCGACCGAAGCGCAAGCCACTGCTTTAGCAGAGCGAAATATCGATGGCAAGGAAGCGGCGCAAGCATTTTTTAGCACTTTGGTGCAACAGGCCAAAGCGCAAGAAGGCGTTGCCAATAAGTTTGTGACGCAACTATATAATATGTTTCGAGATGTTGCGAACGTCAACTACGACGATATTCATGCTCGCACCAAATCGGCTGTAGGTTGGTTTACACCAAAAATGGAATCGGAACTGATTGAGCCCATGGAAGCACATATTGCCGAATGGCAGATCAAGAAGAGAACCAAAAAATACATCACCGAACTAAAAGCCATCTTGCTGGATTACAAACGCAAGTACGAGCAGATCAAGCATAGCTTGACGATTGCCGAAGCGCTAACAGGCGATATTACAGTCCTGGCGCAAGAACTCCTACAAACAGAAAAGGTGAAGGATGAAGCTGTCGCGAATGTAGCTAGTGAAGATATGCCAACCGATACCAAAGCCATCACGTTGATGATGTATCAGGATGGTGCTTCTATCGAGCAGATTGCCGAAAAGCGCGGCATGGTTGCCGGTACCATTTACGGTCACCTCATTCACTTTGTGGGCGAAGAGATTGATGCGGAAGATCTGATCGAGAAAGACAAGTTGGATCGTGTGCTCACCGTGTTGCGCGAAAACGAAGGCAAATCATCCTCAGAAATCAAAGTCATTCTGGGAAGCAGTTTTGATTATCCAGACATCCGTATCGGACAAAAACTATTGGGATTAGGGTAGGAGAGTCCAATAATGTATATTTGTCGACTTGATCAAATAGCCATGTCACCAAACGAAAAAAGGAAAGCAAACAAATGGCTGGTATTTGCCAGCATGCCCTTTCAGATGGGCGTGACGATTTACCTTTTTTATTGGGTTGGACAATGGTTAGATAACAAGTATGACGTCAGTGGAGAATGGTGTATGAAAGCATTTACTTTAATCGGTGTTGCGGCTTCTTTATATCATTTTATTCGGCTGGTAAACTACATAAATCGCGATGAATAATTATATCAAATCTTTTTTGCTGGTACTGTGTTTTTCGGTCGTCGTATTTGTCATGCATTACAGTGCCGAATACCTGCTAAAAGTACCGGATGGATGGAGTGGGACGGGGTATTCTTTGCTTGGTTTGTATATGTATCAGATGCTGCTTAGCGTGTTTGTAGCGATGATGATCTTGTTGGCACAATACGCGATGCCCAAAAACCTTGGTTTTATCTTTCTGGGAATAATTTTCCTAAAGGCTATCGCAGGTTATCTTTTTATACGGGAAGGTCTAGAAATGGCGGGTGACAAATTTTTGGCAACGCACTTCCTCGTTACCTATTTCCTATTTCTTTTTATGGATGTCTATATGGCCTATCGTGCTATAAATCAGGCAGAGCCGAATCATGGAACTAAATTTTAATAAAAGTTCTCAGAAATGGAGGCATATGCCAAAGAAAGTTGTATTTTTGCGCAAAATTTTTGTTTTTCAATCGAAATCTAAAATGCTAAATTTTAACAAAGCACTTATCTTATTCTCAGTATTTTTACTTGCTGTAAGTCCATTTTCACTATGCGCAGCGGATGCGCATCAGGAAGGTTCTCACAGCCAAGCAGAGGAAATTTCCCAGTACATTCAACATCACTTGGAAGACGATCATTATTTTTCGTTGTTCACTGATAAGAAAGCTGGAAAACATTATGGATTTCCTTTGCCCGTTATATTAATTGATAACGGATTGAAAGTCTTTTCATCGGGTGAATTTCATCATGGTGAGTATACTGTAGAGAAAGATGGGCAACATTATACCCTGTTCCACGGCAAGATCTACAAAACAGATGCTGCAGGAACATTGGATATGGATACAGATCATCACCCTACGAATGCCAAACCATTAGATTTTTCGATTACTAAAAACGTAGTAGGTTTGATGCTTGCTGCTGTATTGTTGTTTATTGGATTCATTAGCTTAGCTAAAACGTATAAAAAAGGTGCTAACAACTTGCCGAAAGGTGCAGGTCGTGTATTAGAGCCATTAGTACTTTATGTACGTGATGAGATGGCTATTCCTAATATTGGTCACCGTTACAAAGAGTTTATGCCGTATTTGTTATCGGTATTTTTCTTGATCTTTTTATTGAATTTATTGGGATTGACGCCGTTAGGTTTTAACGTAACAGGTAACATCACCATCACGTTGTGTTTGGCTTTGTTTACGTTCTTCATTACGACGTTCAAAGCGAATAAAGATTACTGGAAACATATTTTCTGGATGCCAGGTGTACCAGTTCCATTCAAATTTGTATTAGCGCCTATCGAAGTTTTAGGTATGTTTACCAAACCTTTCTCCTTGATGCTGCGTTTGTTTGCCAATATTACGGCAGGTCACTCTGTTGTAATGGGATTGATCGCTATCGTATATTTGTTTCAACAGCAATTGACGATCCCTGGTAGTATTGGTGTTTCGATGTTGTTAACATTGCTTTTGTTTTTCTTGGAGTTATTGGTTGCGTTCTTGCAGGCCTTTATCTTCACGATGTTATCATCATTATTTATAGGTATGGCCGTGGAAGAACACGCTCATCATTAATCGCATTTTTTTGTTAAATTTTATAAATTAATTATTATGTACAACTTAATTGGAGCAGGTCTTATCGTAATTGGTGCAGGCTTAGGTTTGGGTAAAATCGGTGGTTCAGCTATGGAAGCGATCGCTCGTCAACCAGAAGCAGCATCTAAAATCCAGACTGCTATGATTATCATCGGTGCCTTAGTTGAAGGCTTGGCATTCGGTGCTTTGATTTTGGGTAAATAAGCTCAGATCAACTAAAAGTACAAACATAGTTTGCAACGGTTGGTTGCAGACTATGTTTACTTAAATGCAACAAAAAAGAAAAATATAACAGTTTAAGACTACACAATATAATGGAAGCACTTATTAATCAGTTTTCGTACGGCTTGTTCTTCTGGCAGCTCATCATCCTACTTATCGTTATCTTTATTTTAGGAAAGTTTGCTTGGAAACCTATCGTCAATGCCTTAGAGGAGCGTGAGAATGGTATTGCCGATGCATTGGCTTCTGCCGAAAAGGCCAAATTGGAAATGGCTCGCCTAACTAATGAAAACGAGCAATTGCTGAAAGAAGCACGTGAAGAGCGCGACCTGATCTTGAAAGAAGCAAAAGAATTGAAAGATAAGATCGTAGCCGAAGCGAAGTTACACGCGCAAACAGAAGGTGCTCGTCTGATCGAAGATGCAAAGCGTGAGATCGACGAACAAAAACTACGTGCCTTGGCAGAAGTTAAATCTGAAGTTTCTTCTCTATCTTTGGCCATTGCCCGTAAGGTATTGACGAAAGAGTTTGCGGATCAATCGAAGCAAGAATCGCTAGTAGCAGATTTACTGAAAGACGTTAAGTTAAGCTAGTTCACCCATTATTAAAGTATTTCTATGTCAGTATTCACAGTTTCTTCACGTTACGCCAAGTCACTAATAGACCTCTCGAAAGAGCAAGGTAATTTGGATGCCGTGAAGGACGATATGGAGCAATTTATTGCAGTGGTAAAACAAAGCGCTGAGTTAGCTGCTGTACTAAAGAATCCAATTATCAAACAAGATAAGAAACGTAGTATCTTGTCTGCTTTGTTTGATGGAAAAGTGCAACCTTCGGTGATGAGCTTTTTCCACATATTAGTGACGAAAGGTCGTGCTAATATTTTAGTCGACGTAGCGATCGAATTTATTCGTGAATACCGCGTTGAAAAAGGAATTGTACAGGTCACAGTAACCTCTGCAGTACCTTTGTCGGAAGAAAATCTAGCGCAATTGAAAACACAGGTTGCCCAAGAAATCCAAGCGAAAGAGGTGGTGCTTAACAATAAAGTTGACGCAGCATTGATCGGTGGATTTGTGATCAAGATAGGTGACCGCCAGGTGGATGTAAGCATCGCCGGCAGATTAAATAAATTGGAGAAACACTTTGCTGCAAATGTTATCTAGTTTAGATAACCAGCGATAAGTATAAATTAAATTCAAAACCCCCTTATAATAATAAAATGATAGAGGTAAGACCAGATGAGGTTTCGGCAATTCTTAGGGAGCAATTGTCAGGCTTTAAATCAGACGCGGAACTTGAGGAAGTAGGTACCGTATTGCAAGTCGGTGACGGTATCGCTCGCATCTATGGATTGACGAAAGTACAGTCCGGTGAATTGGTTGAATTTGAAAATGGATTGCAAGGTATCGTTTTGAACTTGGAAGAAGACAATGTTGGTGTTGTAATCTTGGGTTCATCGGATGAGATCAAAGAAGGTGATACGATCAAACGTACAAACCGTATCGCATCTATCAAGGTAGGTGAAGGATTATTAGGTCGTGTTGTCAATACATTAGGTCAGCCGATCGATGGTAAAGGAGCTATTGCTGGTGAAACGTATGAAATGCCAATCGAGCGTAAAGCGCCAGGTGTTATCTACCGTCAGCCAGTAACTGAGCCATTACAAACAGGTATCAAAGCGATTGATGCAATGATTCCAGTTGGTCGTGGCCAGCGTGAGTTGGTTATCGGTGACCGCCAGACAGGTAAAACTGCGGTGTGTATCGATACGATTATCAACCAAAAAGAATTTTACGAAGCTGGCGAGCCAGTATTTTGTATATATGTAGCTGTTGGCCAAAAGAACTCTACGGTAGCGAACATCGTTCGTACACTGGAAGAAAATGGCGCTATGGCGTATACAGTAGTAATCGCGGCATCTGCGGCAGATCCTGCACCGATGCAGTTTTATGCACCAATGGCTGGAGCAGCAATCGGAGAGTTTTTCCGTGATACAGGTCGTCCTGCATTGATCGTTTATGATGATTTGTCAAAACAAGCTGTAGCATACCGTGAGGTTTCTCTATTGTTGAAACGTCCTCCTGGACGTGAGGCATACCCAGGTGATGTATTTTACCTTCACTCCCGTCTATTGGAGCGTGCTGCGAAAATCAACAGCAATGATGAGATCGCCGCTTCTATGAACGATTTACCAGAATCTATCAAGCATTTGGTAAAAGGTGGTGGTTCATTGACAGCATTGCCAATTATTGAAACACAAGCAGGTGACGTATCTGCATACATCCCTACCAACGTAATTTCGATTACAGATGGTCAGATTTTCTTGGAGTCCAACTTGTTTAACGCAGGTATTCGTCCAGCGATCAACGTAGGAATCTCGGTATCTCGTGTAGGTGGTAATGCGCAGATCAAATCCATGAAAAAAGTAGCTGGTACGTTGAAATTGGATCAAGCACAATACCGTGAATTAGAGGCGTTCTCTAAATTCGGTTCTGACTTAGATGCAGCGACTAAAGCCGTATTGGATAAAGGTTCTCGCAACGTTGAGATCTTGAAACAAGGTCAGTTCTCTCCAGTATCTGTGGAGAAACAAGTAGCGATTATTTACATTGGTACCAAAGGTTTGTTGCGCAGTGTTCCTGTCAAACAAGTTCGTCAATTCGAGGAAGAATATGTAACGCAATTGGAGCAACGTCATCCAGAAGTGTTGGCCGCTTTGAAAGCCGGTAAATTCTCTGACGAGCAAACAAGTGTATTAGAAAAAGTAGCTAAAGAATTAGCTTCAAAATATTAATTTTTAGATAGGAGATAAAAGTATTGAGTATTTAGTATAGCGCATTATTCTAAATATTCAATACGCAAATCTCACATCTTACATCTGAAAAATGGCGAATTTAAAAGAAGTTAGAAACCGGATTACCTCGGTGAGCTCTACACAGCAGATTACCAAAGCCATGAAAATGGTTTCGGCAGCGAAGTTGAAAAGAGCAACCAATGCTATTGTACAGTTACGCCCTTATGCTGATAAGCTGAAAGAGATCTTGACGCAGGTATCGGCATCTGTGGAAGGAAATGATTCTCCGTATACGGAAGATCGTATTCCTACCAAGGTAATGATCATCGTGGTCACGTCTAATAGAGGTCTTGCAGGTGCTTTTAATGCCAATGCTATCAAAACGGCTAACAACTTGATCGCAGCGAAATATGCGGATCAATTTGCTCGTGGTGATGTGAGTATCATCGCTATTGGTAAAAAAGGTCACGAATTCTTTAGCAAACGTAACTTCACCTTATTAGGTAATCACAATGAGCTTTTCAATAGCTTGAGCTTTGAGAATGTATCCGAAGTGACCGACATGGTCATGACGGAGTTCAAAGCGGGCCATGTGGATCGCGTAGAAGTAGTGTACAATCAGTTTCGCAACGCGGCAGTACAGATTCTTACTTCGGAGCAATTACTACCATTAGTAGCAGAGAAAGCAGAAGATACCAAAGTAGAAGAAATCGATTACATCATTGAGCCTTCAAAAGAAAAGATCATTGAAGAATTGATTCCTAAAACGATCAAAATACAATTGTACAAAGCGGTATTGGATTCGCATGCTTCGGAGCATGGTGCTCGTATGACAGCGATGGATAAAGCGACTGATAATGCAGGTGATTTGATCAAGCAATTGAAATTGTCGTACAATCAAGCCCGTCAGGCTGCGATTACAACGGAGCTGACCGAGATTGTATCCGGTGCAGCAGCCCTTAGTTAAGAAAAAGCACAATACGAAGCGCGATAGCGCATAAAAAAGGTAGAGATGAAAATCTCTACCTTTTTTTCGTTAGGAGCGTTTTAACCAAATTTCCCCAAGTTCTTTTTCTTGATCAGAAGCATTCTCGCGACGCTGTACGACTAAGGATTTTTTATCGCTGTAGCCTAATGGTGTTTTTATCGTGCGAATGATACCGTCACGTGCGATCAAGACGTCGATAGACTGTCCGACTGTGCCTTGTTGGATAGTTAGTTCCAATTCTCTTCCAGCTGGATCCATGCGAACACCATTAATACCCAATATCTCATCATTTACGTTCAATCCGGCTTTCCACGCACTTGAGTTCCGATCCACTCCTTTAATATAAATACGCGTGTCGTTATTCACCGTGCGGATACCCAAACTAAGCGTTTTGCTGTCTGCTAATTGATCGATCAGTTCATAACCCACGCGATTGAAATAGCGGTTATAATCCAGTTCTTCTGTGGTATATACGGCCGTAAAGATTTCGGACAAGTCCACGCCAGATACTGCCTCGGCTAATGCTTGGAATTCTTTTTCTTCAAATCCGCGCTGCTCTTTCAAGTAGAATTGATTGTAAGCCGCTTTCAGTACATCATCCAATCGTTTTTCGCCACCTGTTTCTGCAATTATTTTTAAATCCATGGCAACAGCTAACATCGCACCTTTATTGTAGTACGATATGCTGGTATTTGCCGAGTTTTCATCCGGGCGATACTGTTTGATCCACGTATCAAAACTCGACTGACCGACCGATTGTATCTCATAGCCAGGGCGATTGTACACCAGATTAAATTCTTGCGCCAGCATCTGCAAATAATCCGCCTCATCGCGAAATGCACAACGGTACGTAATGAGATTATCAAAATACGAGGTAAAGCCTTCCATGATCCAGAGCAGCGCCGTATAGCTTTCATTTTCGTAGTCGAATGGTCCAAGTGGTGCTGGTCTAAGCCGTTTTACGTGCCACAAGTGGAAATATTCATGTGCTACCAAGCTCAAAAAGTTATTGTAAGAGGTAGCTTGTGTGTACGCATTTCGGCTAGCGCCGAGCACGGTAGAGTTAAGATGCTCTAAACCGCCACCACCTTGCTGATAATTGTGCGTGATAAACACATAGCGATCGTTGGGGTTGGATCCCCAGATCCGTGTTTCTTCGGCTACGATTTTTTGAATATCAGCAGCAAGCTGTTCTTTATTATAGTTGCCACCGCCGACCATGGCAAATTCGTGTGGTATTCCTGCCGCTTCGAACCACCAAACATCTTGATTTCCTATCTCGATCGGTGAATCAAACAAAATGTCGAAGTTCTCCGCTTTGTACACATGTTTTTCTGTTTCGGGCAAACCAGTCGTAATCGTTGACCAGTTTCTTGGTAGCTCGACCTGCACCGTGCATGACAAATCTAAATGACCATCTACATACAAAAATGTGCCCGCAGGGCTGATGAATGCATGCGTATCGTCAATGAAATTCGTACGTACCGACGTTTCGAAGCTATATACGCGGTAGCTTACAATCGTATCTTTTTGCTGATGATAGACGCGCCACGTATTTTTGCTAATCTTCTCCTGTTGAAGCATTTCTCCATTATCCTGCTGCGCAGAAAAAGACTCGACATGACGTGCAAACTCTCTGACTAAATACGACCCAGGTGTCCAGACCGGCATCTTTAGATCTATAAAATCAGCGTCGAAACCTTTTAAAGAAAGGCTGACTTCCACATAATGTGCTTGTGGTTCTGTGAATGATAGGGTATAGGAGATCGTTTGTGTAGTCTGTTCGCTCATGGATTTGGATAAGGGGAAATAAATAGCTTATGCTTCAATGCGTTCGTACACCTCAAAAGTAAATGCGAAAGCATGTTTTTCGTCGCTCTCATGTCGCTTAGAATCTGTTAATTTCCATTTCGACTCGTCGAATTCTGGAAAATACGCATCGCCATCTATCCTCGTGTGTACGCGCGTCAGCAAGATTTTGTGTGCATAAGGGAGTGCTTGTTTGTATATTTCAGCTCCGCCGATGATAAAAATCTCGCGCTCATCACGGCAATAGGTGAATACTTCGTTTAAGGAATTGGCAACATCTACATCTTCAGCCGACCATTTTTGATCGCGGGTAATCACGATATTACGACGATCTGGGAGTGCTTTTCCCATCGAATCAAAGGTCTTGCGACCCATCACGACCGAATGTTCTTTGGTTGTGTTTTTAAAATAGCGAAAATCATCCGGCAAGTGCCATACCATACCATTGTTTTTACCAATGACATTGTTTTCTGACGCTGCCGCTATGATTGTGATTGTAATATTATTCATGCTTTATAATAATAGCGTAATCGAAATCACGCTATGGTGAATGCTTTATGTACTAATTAAACAGCAACAGGCGCCTTAATGTGTGGATGAAAAGTATAATCCTCCAATTCAAAATCTTCGAATTTGAAGTCGAAAATGTCTTTCACCGCTGGATTTATCTTCATCGTTGGCATCGGTTTCGGATCTCGCGAAAGTTGCAATTCCGTTTGTTCAAAGTGATTGCTGTAAATGTGCGCATCGCCCAACGTGTGGACAAATTCTGCAGCTTCCATATCACATACTTGTGCCACCATCATGGTGAGTAAGGCGTAAGAAGCAATATTAAACGGGACACCCAAGAAAATATCAGCACTGCGCTGATACAACTGACAAGATAATTGCGGTTTTAGAATTCCTTTTTCGGGCTGCGCTGGCGCCACATAAAACTGAAAGAAAGCATGGCAGGGCGGAAGTGCCATATTGCCAATTTCGGCCACATTCCACGCAGATACAATGATTCGTCTAGAATCGGGAGTTTTCTTTAACTGATCAATCACTTGCGCGATCTGGTCAATATGATTGCCGTCTGGCGTAGGCCAAGAGCGCCACTGAGAGCCATAAACAGGACCTAAATTACCGTTTTCATCTGCCCATTCATCCCAAATGCTGACGCCATTTTCTTTGAGATAACTTATGTTGGTATCTCCTTTCAAGAACCAGATCAACTCATGGATAATGGATCGCATGTGTAGCTTTTTGGTGGTAACCAATGGAAAGCCAGCTTTTAGGTCGAAACGCATTTGATAGCCAAATACGCTGCGCGTGCCTGTTCCAGTACGATCTGTCTTTTCGGTGCCGGTGCGGTATACATGATCCAATAGATCCAGATATTGCTTCATATTCTTATTTCTGTCATATTTTAAATATCGATGTTCCTTACTAACGCCTTCCTGTTCTTGGTAATGACATCAAAACATCGCGCATGCTGCATATTTGTGGTAGTGGACACCACTATCTGCGAAGATAACGGTTTTTCATATCATGCAGAGATCATATTTTTTCCAAACAGCACATTTCGGGCATTTTGTGTATTTTTGCAAAATGAAAAGTAAGTGCCTATCGAACTCGGTAGGTATTGCTGCGTAGAAGAGTAAGCACATGGATGAGATGACAATGAATAAGAAGGTGGCGTTTTATACGCTGGGATGTAAACTGAATTTTTCGGAAACTTCTTCTATTGGCCGCTTATTCAAGGACGCCGGCTATGATACAACCCCGTTCAATAGCGAAGCTGATGTCTATGTCATCAACACCTGCTCGGTAACCGATAATGCGGACAAAAAATGCCGTAAAGTTGTAAAAGAAGCGCTAAAGCATTCTCCAAACGCTTACATTACCATTGTAGGATGCTATGCACAGCTTAAACCCAAGGAAATCTCAGAAATACCGGGAGTAGATATGGTATTGGGCGCCGCCGAAAAGTTTAATATCATTGAGCATATTAATGATTTGACCAAGCAGGAGAAAGCCATCGTACACAATGCGCCAATTACGGAGACGCAACAATTTGTTTCCGCCTTTTCTATTGGCGATCGTACCCGTACTTTTTTGAAAGTGCAAGACGGTTGTGATTATTCTTGTACTTTTTGTACTATTCCTTTAGCACGTGGTGCAAGTCGTTCGGGAAGTATTCCTGATTTGGTGCAGCAAGCAGCAGATATCGCCGCTTCTGGAGTGAAGGAAATCGTATTGACTGGCGTAAATATTGGTGATTACGGTATTCGTGATGGCAAACGTCAAGATAAGTTTCTGGATTTGGTGAAGGCTTTGGATGAAGTACAAGGGATTGACCGCATTCGGATATCCTCGATCGAGCCGAACTTGCTTTCTAATGAAATCATCGAATTTGTATCTCAATCACAGCGTTTTGTGCCACACTTTCATATGCCTTTGCAATCGGGTAATAATAAAACTTTGGCTGCCATGCGTCGTCGTTACAAGCGTGAACTCTATGCAGAGCGTGTGGCAAAGATCAAATCTCTGATGCCCAATTGCTGCATCGGTGTGGATGTGATTGTCGGATTTCCTGGGGAAACTCGTGAAGATTTCCTAGATACATATAACTTCCTTAATGAATTAGATATATCGTATCTACACGTATTTACGTATTCCGAGCGCGAGAATACCATTGCCGCGCAAATGGACGGCGCAGTTCCGGGCGCTCAGCGTAGCGACAGAAGTAAAATGTTGCACATACTATCCGAGAAAAAACGCCGAGCATTCTACGAATCGCAGGTGAATGCCGTTGGTGATGTGCTCTTTGAAGGCGATGAAAAAGAGGGCTATATGCATGGTTTCTCTAAAAATTATGTGAAAGTCCGTACGCCTTACGATCCTTTGTTAGTGAATGAAATTGTTCCCGTACGTTTTGCCAGCGTAACCGATTCCGGGGAGATGGATATGGAAGAACTTCCAGAATTGCTGGTGCATTAGTTGTTTCTACAGTGTATTTTGACGGTATTTCTTGTTTTACCATGGCTATGCATTAATATTATATCCTGATCGATAACTGCTACATATTCATAATATTATCTTAATATCGGCTTGTTTTTGACATAACGATACAGCAGTATTTTTGCTGACAATTAATCAGCACTATACTTACTTATTGTTTTATGAAGAAAACAGCTACTAATTACGCATTTTGCATTTTCTATTTGGTTGCGTTACTGTGTGTTGCGGGGAATTCCGTATTTGGGCAGGGTACGCAGGCAGCTATCGCCGGTCGTGTTTTAGATGCTTCTGGTGCGCCAGTTCAGGGAGCGACTATTCAAGTCCGAAATGAGTCTACAGGTTTTACCACTCGTTCAATAAGTAACGATCGTGGAAATTTTGATATTAAACAATTGCCATTAGGCGGACCTTATGTGGTTACTGCTACGCACTTGAGCAGCGGTGAAGGAGCAGTAACCGGTATTCAGCTCAATCAAGGTGATGTGGCGCGTATCGAAATTGAAGTCGTTTCTCGTACATCTAACTTAGATGTTGTCGAAGTAAATGCTTCGGGTTTAGTAAATACCAAAGACTATTTAGGAGCAGCGACCGCATTCTCTTCTAAAGTGATTCGCTCCCTACCTGTGAACGGACGTAACTTTACCTCCTTGACGGAGCTTTCTCCACTCGCAACACCAGGCGGTTCTATCTCCGGACAATTAGCTTCTTCAACAAACTTCACGATTGATGGTATGAGTGCGAAAAATCCGACATCTGCCGGATCGACAACCGCTAGAAGTGGTGCGCCTTATTCCTTATCGATGGAAGCGGTGCGTGAATTTAAAGTCGTGACCAACCAATACGATGTTACGTTTGGCCGTAGCGGTGGCGGTACAGTTAGTGCGGTGACCAAGGCAGGAACGAATACCTTAACGGGATCGGCTTTTATGTTTGGTCGTGCCGACTGGTCTAGTAGTAAATATGATATTGCCGGCAATCCACGCTTAGGTAGCTACGGTACGTATCAGTACGGATTTTCATTAGGAGGTCCAATCATCAAAGATAAACTCCATTTCTTCGCAGTGTGGGATCGCCAGCAAGACAACCGAGCTTTGTTAATCGCCGATCTACGGGGCGATTTGAATCAGCAAGTTTTCGGTATCAACGAAACTACACTCAACCGATACCTTGATATTGCCAGAAATCGCTATGGCGTATCTGATCAGCCACAGACCGGAGCGATTGATAAGAAACGTACGTCTGATGCCGGTTTCTTAAGGTTGGATTGGCAGATCAATGATAAAAACTTATTAACCGTACGGAATAACTTTACCTACGATTACAATCCTTTAGGTTTGGCGGACAATACCCGTATAAATCTGTTAGAATCGTATGGAACGGATAAAAACGTGGATAATAATTTCTTGGCAACATTGAGAACTTCTATTTCGCCTCGATTGACCAATGAATTGAAAGTACAATACCTATATCTATACCAAAATAGTACGCAAGGCGATCAGATCGCTCCGGGATATATCCCAAGAGCTATTGTAGAAAGAGTGCCTTCCGTGCTCGAAGATGGAAGTACGCTACGTACTGATCTTCAATTGGGTGGTCATCGTTTTGGGCAAGAAAATTTTCGAAATCATGTCGTACAGCTGATGAATAATGTGTACTATGATACCGACTGGGCAAAATATGTTTTTGGAGTAGATTTGATGACAACCACTTCCAAATCAGTATATGGTTCTGAGGTTAATGGTCGTTTTCACTTCTTGGGATTAGATGAGTTTGAACAAGGTATTGCTTCAAGATACTATCGCGAAGTACCCTTAAAAGATGATGTGGCGGTACGCGGAACTATCGCCAATTTGGGGCTTTACGGACAAATGCGTAAAGATATTGCCCCAGGTATGGAAATGACGGCGGGTCTTCGTTTTGATTACGCAGGCTATCCAAAAGCACAATATAATGCCTTGGTAGATCAGCAATTAGGTATTCGTACCGACAATAAATTTGGTACGTTTATCGTGCAACCTCGCTTGCAATTTAATTGGGATATCAACCAAAATGGTACAGATATCATTCGTGCAGGTGCCGGTATTTTTGCTTCAGATATTAATAATTATATGATTATTAATAACCTTACCTTCGATGGAAGTAACTTTGCGACGGTCGATGTACGTGGTGATGCAGTACCAGCAGTAGATTTCAATTCCTATCGTGCCGATATGAGCACTATTCCGACCCTGTTGGATCGCGGAGTACCTACGATCAATTACACCGGCGAAAATGCCGCCGTACCAACGGTGTACAAAGCCAACTTATCCTATACACGTTTTATCACGGATAGATTCAAAGTAAGTGCGACGGGATACATGACCTTGGGGCGCAACAATTATACTTACATCGATCGTAATATGGTGGCAGAACCTTTCTTCCGCTTAGCGAATGAAGGTGATCGCGCCGTATTTGTGCCTCAGAATACTTTTCCAAGTAACGGACAGCCGGATTGGCAACAAGGTAGGATTTCCGACCAATTGGGTCGTGTACTAGAATTAACAAGTATCGGTAAAGTAAATAACTATGCAGTCGTGCTAGACGGTACATACAACTATTTTAAAGATGGTACTATTACCGTAAGTTACACTTGGAATGATACCAAAGATAATACCTCGTTTAACGGCAACGTAGCCAACTCGGCCACATTGTCTCAAGCAGTAGTCAATGATCCACGCGATCTGAGTATGGTGACGTATTCATCCAACCAATTTCGCCACAAATTGGTGGCTTACGGAAATCTACCAACATTTTACGGCGTGCAGGTTGGTGTTAGATACACCGGAATTGGCGGAACAAGATACAGTTTGTTAGCAGGAGCGAATACTAATGGTGATTTTGGTGGTGCAGCGAATAAATTGGCCTATATCTTTGACTACACCAATCCAAACACACCCGAAAATATCCGTACAGGATTGCAAGCAATTCTCGATAATCCGGAAGCTAGTCAAAGCATGAAAAACTATCTTGAGGAATATAGAGGAACCTTTGCGGAGCGTAATGGCGGGATCAACGGATTCTATGGAACAGTGGACGTTCGTCTAGCGAAAAACGTAAGATTGTTCAAAACACATAGCATAGAAATATCAGGCGAGATCTTCAACTTTATGAATATGCTCAATAAAGAGTGGGGCGTAATGCACAATCTGGGGTCACAAGCCTTGTATGGTCTGCCAGGTACCAATGCTTTCACCGACGGACAGTTTAATTACAATGTCAATAGTCTTGGTCGTGTAGCACCTTCGGGCAATCCATTCCAAGTGCAATTCGGAATACGGTACGCGTTTTAATGAAATACCACGAAATAGCTTCGTAGAATATTTCTTATAGGAATAAATAATACAGCTCCGACACTAACCCGTCGGAGCTTTTTTTGGTTTTTGCAACTGGATGACAATGATCACTGTCAAAATAAATAACAAACCAAACCACTGCCAGCCGGATACGTATTCCCCTAATACCACGTGCGACATACAGACCGCTACGGGCAATTCTACCGCACTTAAAATACTACCCAAGGAGTAACCCGTTTTAGGCATTCCGTAAGCAAATAACAAGGGTGGTATCACCGTGCCAAATAAAGCTAATAGAAGTCCGTAAGGAAGCAGGCGATACATAGTTTCTAACGATAGCAATCCCATTGGCTGCAACAAGACTAGAATAAGTACCAGCGCGCCCGTGATCATCAGAGCACTTTTCAACACCGTGGGATAATCATTCCCGATTCTCCCATTCAGCATGATGAATAGCGAATAAGCCGTAGCAGCACCAAAACCATATAGTAGCCCTTCAACAGATAAATTCGGCACTTCTTCTTCGAGCAAACCGGTAGAAAATAGCGTGCCTAAGATAATGAGCACACAACCGATTAATTGTATTTGACTGGGCGGTTTTTTGAATAGCAGCCATTCTAAGATGGCGCCTATCCAAATATATTGCATCAACAAGATGATTGCAATCGAAGCAGGTACGAGTTGTACACATTGATAATAGAGTACGCTAACCAAGCCTGTGCTCAAGCCAGCTACTACCAATAACCACTTCGGATCCTTCCGGACGGGATGGTGCTTTGGAGCTTTACCTATTTGTGAAATAGCATACACCAACCATAAAAAAACTACGCCAAAGAGTGCTTGAGAGCCAGTTACTTCGCCCAAGCTAAAACCTGCTTTGTACGCTTTTTTTACAAAAGTAGATAGCACGCCAAAGCTTGCTGCTCCGAAAAATACGGCTAATGATCCTTTAAGTTTCTCCATTATCTCGCAAAAGTAAATAACAATTGTGGAAAAAAGTGCTTTGCTTTTTCGTGTCGCGAAAATACTTTTGTAACATGGCAACTCCTATCACACAGGTTACGGCGTATAAAGCATATCAACTCATATTCATACTTTGCGGCGCGCTGCTGTTTGGATCATGCGGGGTGCGCAAGAAAAGCAATACCAACTACCGCTATGGAAAACTAGAAAGTGGTAAACACCGGAATACAACAAAAGCGCCTGTATCTGATGCTAGCAAAGCACGTTCAATGTCTTATTCGGGCAATAAATTGGATAATTATGCGCAACTGCTGGGCGTAAATAGTCGAGACATCTCCAAAAGTAGTGACTTATATCTTTTTATCGACGATTGGATGGGTACGCCACATCGTACGGGCGGATTGGATCGCAATGGCATGGATTGCTCTGCCTTTGTGGGATTGTTGTATCGCGAAGTGTTTAGTCAAAATCTGCCACGTACTTCTCGAGATATGGCCGATAACGTCAAACGAAAATATGAAAACCAGTTAAAAGAAGGTGACCTCGTGTTCTTTTCCTTTGGTGGGCGAAATATCGACCATGTGGGGATCTATCTGCACAATGGTAAGTTTGTCCATGTATCTACCAAGAAAGGGGTCATCATCTCAGACCTGAAAGATACGTGGTATTATCACTATTTCAAGCGTGCGGGTAGCCCAAAGACTTAGTCAGCAAATCGTTTCTTTCTACACTTCCGATCATAAAGTCTGCATAAATGCGTACTTTTGTGCGCACTTTACATTTAAAAACTATGTCTGACAGAGGAAAACGGATTTTTCTCGGAATTTGTATCATCGTTCCATTCTTTATTTACTGTTTTTACTATTATTCTGCGATGGTAAAAAATGCACCGTTTCGCTTTACCGACTTCGAAGCCATTGAGCTGACCTACGGTAAACCCGATTCTATGCAAAATCATTACAGCTCCACGACACATCTGTATCAGTTTGAGCGAAAAAATGGAACAGTCGCATTAGATACCGTAAAGCTGCGTGATAATGATCTGTTGTACCTACATCGCAAGGCACAAGAATTGGGCTTTTGGAATGTAGATAATGACATGACGACACCAGTGGCCGACCGTCAGCCTTCGGCTGCCCGATTTGTACTTAAGTTTACCTACAAGGAAAAATCCAAAGAAGTGACTTTGGATACCGATTATCCGGGTAATCCAAAGATGAAAGAAGCCGCAAAGACCACCATTGATGAGGTCATGAAGATGATCGCCGAGGCACAGGCTCGCTGATCCGCTACAAAAAAGTATTAACATAACGCATGGATAACACAGACTTCAAACGACGGGATTATCTTTGTGCAAGTAGATTATTTGTTTTATATACTTGTGTTTAGTTAGTTACAGGTCTGTTGCGAAACATGCCACTGAGTTATCAAAAAGCCATCCATAAGATGGCTTTTTTTGTATCCTTTTTTTGCGGTGCTCATATTGCGTAGGGTCGAATATTTCCGTAACTTCGTTGCAATGGACAATTTTATTGTTTCTGCCCGAAAATACCGCCCAGTCACCTTTGATTCGGTCGTAGGGCAGTCGCACATCACCAATACGCTGAAGAACGCAATACACAACAATCAGTTGGCGCAAGCATTCTTATTTTGTGGTCCCCGCGGTGTGGGAAAGACCACCTGTGCGCGTATTTTGGCGAAAACAATAAACTGTGAGCAGATTTCTGAAAATACCGAAGCCTGTGGCGAATGCAATAGCTGTCGTTCTTTCCAGAACGGCAACTCGTTTAGCATTCACGAGCTGGATGCAGCTTCTAACAACTCGGTAGAAGATATTCGCTCGCTCATTGAGCAAGTGCGCATCCCACCGCAAACCGGTAAATACAAGATCTACATCATCGATGAGGTGCACATGCTATCTCAGCAAGCCTTCAATGCTTTTCTGAAAACATTAGAAGAACCTCCTAGTTACGCCATCTTCATCTTGGCAACTACCGAGAAGCATAAGATCCTTCCAACGATCTTGTCCCGTTGTCAGATTTTTGATTTCAACCGCATTCAAGTCGAAGATATGGCCAATCACTTGGCCAGAATAGCGAAAAATGAAGGCATTACTTACGAGGATGATGGCCTGCATGTCATTGCGCAGAAAGCGGATGGCGGATTACGGGATGCACTCTCTATGTTTGATCAGATTGTGAGTTTCTCGAATAAGGAAGTCACCTACCGCGCGGTAATCGACAATCTCAATATTCTAGATTACGATTACTACTTTGATCTACTACAGCACATCGCGCAGCAAGATGCCGCGCAGGCCTTGTTGATATTTGATAAGGTATTGAGCAATGGCTTTGATGGCGGACATTTTATCGCCGGTCTCTCGGCACACTTGCGCAATCTGCTGGTGGCCAAAGAACCGATTACCTTAAAGTTACTTGAAGTAGGGGATACTATTCGGAAAAAATACTTGGAACAATCGCAACAGCTCAACAGCGGTTTGCTATTGTCGGCGCTTAACATCGCCAACCAGTGCGAGATTAATTACCGAACTAGCAAAAACCATCGGCTTCAGGTAGAGCTCGCTTTACTCAAAATGTGCCACATCGCTACCGCGATTCGAATGAGCCTTACAGAAACATCAACGGAAGTTGATGTAAAAAAAAAACTAACGGATAAACCGGCCGATATAGCCAGCACTTCTTCTGCGACGACTAGTCGCGAAGCCGAAACGGCTGCAAAAGCGCGAGTAGAACCGCTTACCGCAAACACTAACTCGACAACGGCTAATCCAGTTCCACAGTCATCGGCAAGTTCGCCGGCCGAGTCGATTACTAAAAATTCCATAGCAATCCCTTCGGGAAATAATCCATCCGTCGCCAAAGAAGCGGAAGGGAAACCGATAGTTGCGCCATCGAAAGGATGGGGCGCATTACCGGCAAAAAAGCTGTTGCCCGATCTTAATACCATTCTCGATCAAAAGGATGAGGCGGAAGAAGAGAATAAACTGCTGCAAGGTTCGGAATTCACCGAAGTAGAACCGGAAGATTTTTTAAAGAAGTGGACTGCATACGCGGATTTTGTGAAGCAGGAGAACAAAATCACCTTGTATACCATCATGTCGTCTAGTACGCCAGAGCTGAAAGGAAATATCATCGAGGTGGAGGTCGAAAATATGGTGCAAATGGAAGAGCTGAAACTCGGGAAGGTCGATATTTTGAATCACCTGCGAGTACAGCTGCGCAATTTTGCCTTGGACATCCGCGAAGTAGTGACCGATAAAACGAAAGTGCGAAAACCCTATACTTCTCAGGAAAAATATCAAGCGATGGTCTCCAAAAACCCAGCTTTGGAGACCCTTAGAAAGAAGTTTAATCTAGGCTTGAGCTAGATATATTATCCTAATAAAGCTTTTACGACTTGCGATATCGTGCCGCCGTCTGCTTTGCCTGCCAAACGCTGGTTCGCTAAGCCCATTACCTTACCCATATCTTTTATAGAAGAAGCACCTGTCTCTGCAACAATCTCCTTGATGATTGCTTCAATCTCGCTGCGGTCCAATTGTTTTGGCAAATAGGCTTCGATTACTTCTTTTTCCTCGATCTCCACTTGGTACAAATCTTCACGATTCTGCGTTTTGTAGATCTCAGCCGACTCCTTACGTTGCTTTACCAATTTCTGCAATACCTTGATCTCCGTATCTTCCGAGATATCTTCCACGTGTGTCTTCTCTGTTTTAGCCAATAAGATTGCCGACTTAATCGCGCGCAAACCTCTTAACTTTACATTGTCTTTGGCGATCATAGCCGCCTTGATATCTTGATTAATCGTTAGTTCTAAAGACATATTTTATTTATTTTCTATTAACAATAGTACCTGTGGCTTGTGCCGTAGGCATGATGAGTAAATCGTTGATATTGATGTGGGCACGACGGGATAATACGAAAGCGATCACTTCGGCAATATCTTGTCCGCTGAGCGCTTCCACACCTTTATATACCGCTTGTGCGCGTTCGGTATCGCCATGAAAACGTACTTCCGAAAATTCGGTTTCTACCATTCCGGGATGGATTGCCGATACGCGAATTCCTTTTTCCAGCAGATCGATTCGCATCGCTTTGTTCAGTGCGTCTACCGCATGTTTGGTCGCACAATATACGTTTCCGTTTGGATACACCTCTTTGCCTGCGATCGAGCCGATGTTGATGATATGCGCATTTTTACTGGCTTCCATCAATGGAATCACCGCACGGCTGACGTAAAGCAAACCTTTGATATTGGTGTCGATCATCGTATCCCAATCGCTCAGTTTACCGCTTTGAATAGGATCCAAACCTTGGCTCAATCCGGCATTGTTTATCAACACGTCGATCTCTTGCCATGCTGCTGGGAGCGCCGTCATCGCTTGTTGCACGGCATCGGCGTCGCGTACATCTAATGTGAAGGTGAAGATGTCCGTTTCCGGAAGATCTTTCAAAATTGTATTTTTAAGCGCTTCTAATCTTTCCGTACGACGAGCACAAAGTGCTAATCGATATCCTTCTTTGGCAAGCAATAAGGCGCAGGCTTGGCCAATACCTGAACTTGCTCCGGTGATGAGTACAGTTCTATTCATATTATTTGGTGGCTTCGTATATCGTGCAAAATCCAAAAGTTTGTGGTCGTACTTTGGTTTCTTTAAATCCGGCTGTTTGCATCATCTCTGCAAATACAGCTCCGCTCGGGAATTGTGCAACCGACTCCGGTAAATAGCTGTAAGCGCGTTTATCTTTAGAAATGAGGCGACCCATTGCTGGCGTAAACTTGTGGAAGTAAAAATGAAACAACTGCTTGATCGGGAAGGCAGTCGGATTAGAAAGTTCCAATACAATGGCTTTCCCACCAGGGCGGATCACACGATATATTTCATTTAACCCTTGTTGAAGGTTCTCAAAGTTGCGGACTCCAAAGGCAACGGTAACAGCATCGAAATGCCCTTCGACGAAAGGAAGATTTTCAGAATCACCCAGCATCACATCGAACTGGCTTGTTAATTCCTTCTTCTTAATTTTTTCTTTGGCTACTGCCAACATCCCTTCAGAAATATCAATACCAACTATTTTTTTTGGATTCAACAGTTTGATCGATTCAATCGCAAAATCACCGGTTCCGGTGGCTACATCCAGAATATGTTGTGGCTCGATTACACGTAGTGAACGGATTGCTTTGCGACGCCAAATGATATCGATGCCCATCGTCATGAAACGATTAAGCATATCATAAGTAGAAGAAATGTTGTTGAACATATCAGCTACTTGTTCCTTTTTATTGCCGTCTGCCGAATAGGGTTTAACTGTTGAATTAGGAGCTGTCATAGGCACAAATATACGATAATGCGTGGGGAGAAGGTCTGCTATTTATGTAAAAATATGTTTCTGCTTAATGAGTACATTGGCGGAGAAAATTGGGGATATTACAATAGAGTGTAAATACCTTATCCACATCAGGGATGTGAATTCAACATTGTTGTATTGTTCAGTTTTTCAATTGTTTATGCTGCTTGTTAACACGAATTTTTTTTTTGTTGTGGAATACGTGCTTGGTGTAGCACACGCTAAACAGAGGATTAAAGCGTTTAGTGAAAAGGAGTGTTTAAAACTTAAATGATGCGTCGTAGCTATTTTTGTTACTTTTGCTATCCCATTAATGTTTTCCGCAATACGGAATCAGGGAATGTGTGAAAAACCCCCTTAGAAAACCACTTTATTTATATGTCACAACAGAGCGAAAATAATACTAATGACTCCGGAAAATCCGGCAAGGCCAATTTGAACAGAAAGCGCGCAGGTGTAAATAACTTGATCGGCGGTCTGGGCAAGTTACCGCCGCAAGCCCCAGATCTGGAAGAAGCAGTATTGGGCGCGCTCATGTTGGAAAAAAATGCCTTGAGTGAGGTAATTGATATTCTAAAACCGGAGTCATTCTACAAAGAATCTCACCAGAAGATCTTTCAGGCAATTTACAATCTATTTCAGAAATCATCTCCAATAGATTTGTTAACCGTGACCACCGAATTGCGCCAAATGGGTGCTTTAGAGATGGTGGGCGGAGCATATTATATTACACAATTGACAGATCGTGTCGTTTCTGCGGCAAACATCGAGTTTCACGCACGTATTATTTCGCAGAAATACATACAACGGGAACTGATTCAAGTATCCACCGAGATTATCAATGCTTCGTACGACGAGACCAGCGATATCTTTGACTTGTTGGACCATGCGGAAAAAAGCCTTTTTGACATTGCACAAAATAACCTGCGTCGTGATTCGCGCAAGATGGACGACATCATGCGTGAAGCGATCAACGCGTTGGAACTCTTGCGTGACCGCACCGACGGACTAACGGGTATTCCTAGCGGATTGACGGCCTTAGATCGCATGACATCGGGTTGGCAACCTTCCGATTTAGTGATTATCGCTGCACGTCCAGCGATGGGAAAGACGGCTTTTGTACTTTCAGTCGCACGTAATGCGGCGGTGGATCATCAGCGGCCAGTGGCGGTGTTCTCCCTAGAGATGTCGTCTGTGCAGCTGGTTAATCGTTTGATCGCTGGAGAAACAGAAATTGAGCAAGAGAAACTGAAAAAAGGAAATCTGGCAGATCACGAATGGCAGCAATTGCATTCTCGTATCGGTCGATTAACCGAAGCGCCACTTATTATCGATGATACGCCGGCCTTAAATGTGTTTGAATTTCGGGCCAAATGCCGTCGTTTGAAGGCACAGCATGATATACAAATGGTTATTGTCGATTACTTGCAGCTAATGCAGGGAAAAAGCGAAGGCAAAGGTGGCGGAAACCGTGAGCAGGAAATTGGTAGCATTTCGCGTGCCTTGAAATCCGTAGCCAAGGAGTTGAATGTGCCTGTATTGGCGCTATCGCAGTTAAGTCGTGCGGTAGAATCTAGACCTGGAAATAGTAAAAGACCAATGCTTTCCGATTTACGTGAATCTGGATCTATTGAGCAGGATGCCGATATGGTGTTATTCTTGTATCGTCCAGAATATTATGGTATGACGGAGGATGAAGAAGGTCGCCCAACAGCCGGTGTTGGTGAAGTAATCATCGCCAAGCACCGTAATGGAGAAACCGGAATTGTACCTCTGAAATTTATTGGTAAATATGTCAAATTCGTCGATCTCGAAGACGATTTTTATGGAATGGACAGTGGCAAGGATGATGGTTTTGGCGCTTTTGGCGGCCCGCCGTCGCCATCAGCGATGGCGCCATCCGATAGTTTCGGTGGTGGTATCACGATGCCGTCTCGTATGAATGATATGCCAGACGACGCGCCGTTTTAGATTTTTCTAATCGAGCAGTCTGGCAGGCCAATATCGAACTAGGCTTCTTGCCGGATTTTTCTTAGTTTTACACCTTGGTTTCATTACTTTTCATCAATTAAAAGGAAGTTATTTTGGATTATTTAGCGGGGCTCAACCCCTCTCAACGTGGTGCTGTAGAACAAATTCAAGGACCAGTCATGATTGTAGCGGGAGCCGGATCTGGCAAAACCCGTGTTATCACCTACCGCGTAGCTCATTTGATTCGTCAGGGAGTAGATCCCTTCAATATTTTGGTGTTGACCTTTACCAACAAGGCCGCCAAAGAGATGCGTGAGCGGATCATGAAAGTCGTGGGATCGGAAGCAAAAAATATATGGATGGGTACGTTTCACTCCGTGTTTGCACGTATTCTACGCTCGGAAGCCGAATCGATTGGTTATCCGCGTAATTTCACGATTTACGATACCGACGATACCAAAAGTTTGCTCCGTGCTATCCTTCGAGAGATGAATCTGGATGATAAACTGTACAATGCCAATCACGTATACGGCCGGATCTCTTCGGCCAAAAACAACTTGATCTCTCCGCAGGAATACAATAAGAACGAAGCCATCATGGCCGAAGATCGTGCTAATGGCCGTCCGCAATTGGGCGAGATTTATATGACCTATGCGCAGCGTTGTTACCGTGCGGGAGCAATGGATTTTGATGATTTGCTGTTCAAAACCAATGTCTTGCTCAACAAACATCCAGATACTTTACACAAATACCAGCATCAATTCAAATACCTGATGGTAGATGAGTATCAGGATACCAACTTTTCACAATACCTCATTGTAAAGCGTTTGGCTGCGGTGCATGAAAATATCTGTGTGGTAGGAGATGATGCGCAAAGTATTTACGCCTTCCGCGGAGCAAATATTCAAAATATTCTAAATTTTCAGAAAGATTATCCAGATGTGAAGGTTTTCAAGTTGGAGCAGAACTATCGTTCGACCAAAATGATCGTGAATGCCGCCAATAGCATCATTGCCAACAATAAAAATCAGTTGGAGAAAAATGTGTTTTCGGACAACGAGGATGGTGAAAAGATTAAAGTAAGCCGCGCATTTTCCGACAACGAAGAAGGAAAGATTGTCGCGGAAGCCATTCTACAGGAGAAATCTTTGAAAAGTTTGGTCTATAAAGATTTTGCCATTCTATATCGTACCAATGCCCAATCCAGATCGCTGGAGGAAGCCCTGCGCAAGCTCAATGTGCCTTATAAATTGTACGGCGGTACGTCATTTTACCAGCGCAAGGAGATCAAAGATTTAATATCCTATTTCAGGCTCACGTTTAATCCAAATGATGAGGAAGCGTTGAAACGCGTGATCAACTATCCACGTAGAGCGATTGGTGATACGACTCTTGAAAAGTTGATGGTCGCTGCTGATCAGAATAATTATCGATTGTGGGAAGTGTTGGCCAATGCCGGTAGTATTCTGGATGGACGCAGCGCCACGGCGGTGATCAATTTTGCCACCATGATCCAAAGTTTTCAGGCTGTCGCAAAAAATCATTCCGCATTTGATACGGCGATGCACATTGCGCAGCACTCTGGATTGCTAAAAAGTCTGTACGAGGATAAATCGGTGGAAGGCCTGAGCCGTTACGAAAACATTCAGGAACTGCTCAACGGTATCAAAGAATTTTCGGAAAGAGAAGATCTGGAAGAAAAAGGACTAGATATTTTCTTACAAGATGTGGCGTTGCTCACTAACGATGACAAAGACAAAGATCCCAATGCCGATACGGTATCGTTGATGACTATTCACGCATCCAAAGGTTTGGAGTTTAATACGGTATTCATTGTCGGTATGGAAGAAAACCTTTTTCCATCTCAACTGTCTCTAAATTCGAGATCGGAATTAGAAGAAGAACGCCGTTTATTTTATGTCGCGGTTACCCGTGCAGAGAAGAAATTGCACATATCGTATGCTACTTCCCGCTATCGCTGGGGTTCATTGAATAACTGTGAGCCGAGTCGATTTTTGGATGAATTAGCTCCAGCATGTTTGGAGTTAGATTTTAAACCGCGCGTTCCTGCACAGCAAGAAGGTGGTTTTTCATCGGAGCGTACCGCTTGGCAGCGGGAAGAATCATTCAGCAAGCCGAAACCAAAAGTGATCAAGACGACTTCAATTTTGCCAAAGGCTCACGTGCCGACGGCGGGCTTTGCACCATCGGATACCAGCGGCCTGCAAGTGGGCATGGAAGTGGAGCACGAACGCTTCGGATTTGGTAAAGTCGTTAACTTAGAAGGTAATCGACCTGACATAAAAGCAACTATTTTTTTTAAAGAGTTGGGACAAAAGCAATTGTTGCTTAAATTTGCTAAGCTTAGAATTGTATAAAAAAGCACAATTAAAATGATTACAGAACGTCATTAACTTTATAATCAGGCGTTTGCATATAAAATAACACTATGAATTTTGACTATAATAGTACTCGGTCGCACCTGATTTTGGCCGAATATGGCCGTAATGTGCAAAATATGGTCGATTATATCTGTACCATTACCGATCGTGAAGAGCGTAATCGTCTGGCGCAGGTCGTGATCGATATGATGGGGGTTTTGAATCCGCATTTGCGTGACGTGTCCGATTTCAAGCACAAGCTGTGGGATCATCTTTATATTATTTCTGATTTTAAAATCGATGTAGATTCTCCTTATCCTATTCCGGAAAAAGGGCAAATCAGACAAAAACCAGAAACATTACCTTATCCGCAAAAGCGTATTCGTTATAAGCACTACGGTCGTACTGTAGAGGATATGATTAGTAAAGCGATTGCGCAGCCCGAGCCAGAATATACGGAACGCATGGCGCTATCCATCGCTAACTTTATGAAGATGGCTTACCTTTCATGGAATAAAGATTCTGTGTCGGACGAACACATCATTCAAGATTTAAAAGAACTGTCCAAAGGGGTGTTGGTATTACCTGCTGATACGGTGTTGACCAAATTAGATTTCAAAGCTGCGCCTCCAGGAAGTCGTACAAAATCTGCGACTACCAATCAACAAAATAGCTACCAGAAAAATACTGGTGGGGGCAAGAAGCCGATGATGAAGAAAAAAGTTGGTGGCTACAGCAACAACAATAATAACAAGAGCAATAACAACAGCAATTATAACAACAATAGAAAGAAGTATCAATAAGTTGTAAGGAGGAGAAGAGGTAGATAGACATTTACCTCTTCTGTTTCTTCAATGGAATGCTATATACCTATGAACGCATTTGAAATACGTGGCGGTAAGCCATTGAGTGGAGAGATCATTCCACAGGGAGCAAAAAACGAAGCATTGCAGATTATTTCTGCCGTTTTGCTTTCTCCCGAAAAGATCACGATCAGCAATATCCCAGATATTAAGGATGTCAATAAACTCATCGATCTGCTAGCTGCCTTGGGCGTGTCGGTTAATCGTTTGAATGAAGATACGTACGAATTTGAAGCAAAAGATATCAATATCGATTACTTCCAATCCGAAGAGTTTAAGCAAAAAGGAGGTAGCTTACGTGGCTCAATTATGATCGTAGGTCCGCTCTTGGCTCGTTTTGGTAAAGCCGCTATCCCAAAACCGGGAGGTGATAAAATCGGACGTAGAAGATTGGATACACACTTTTTAGGTTTTGAGAAGCTAGGCGCTAAGTTTAACTACGATGCCGAAAAGCACTTTTTTAATGTAGATGCTACCCAATTAAAAGGAACGTACATACTAATGGATGAAGCGTCTGTTACCGGTACAGCTAATATTGTAATGGCTGCTGTATTGGCCAAAGGTAAGACGACTATTTATAACGCCGCCTGCGAACCCTATTTGCAACAACTTTGTAAGATGTTGAATCGTATGGGCGCCAATATTTCAGGTATCGGATCTAACTTATTGACGATCGAAGGCGTCGAGAAATTGGGTGGTACGACGCATCGTATGTTGCCAGATATGATCGAAATCGGTTCATTTATCGGCCTAGCGGCCATGACAGGATCAGAGCTTACAATCAAAGATGTTTGCTTCGCCGAATTGGGGATTATTCCATCTATTTTTGCTCGCTTAGGCATACAATTCGAGTTGCGTGGCGATGATATCTATATACCCGCGCAGAAAAGTTATGAGATCGATACATTTATAGATGGATCTATCTTGACCATTTCCGATGCGCCTTGGCCTGGTTTTACGCCCGATTTATTAAGTATTGTATTGGTTACAGCTATACAAGCCAAAGGCAATGTGCTAATTCATCAAAAGATGTTTGAAAGCCGTCTGTTTTTTGTCGATAAACTGATTGATATGGGAGCACAGATCATTTTATGTGATCCGCATCGCGCTACTGTGATTGGTTTGAATAAGCAAAATACGTTGCGCGGAATCGAAATGACTTCGCCAGATATCCGTGCGGGTGTTTCCCTTTTAATTGCCGCACTGTCTGCACAAGGTACTTCGGTTATTCATAATATCGAACAAATTGAGCGCGGTTACCAGCATATTGAGAAACGTTTGAAAGCATTAGGAGCTGATATTCGGCGTGTAGACGCTTCACCACAAGGTCATTAGCAATTTTTTGATTTTTTTCGCTTATTGCAGAATACTTTTTATCTTTGTTAAAACTAGATGTTTAAACATTAAATAGATCAATCATGAATAGAATCACAGTAGTAGCGGCAGCAGCTGCGTTAATTTTGTCGGCATGTGCTGGCAATCCAGAAGGTAAAAAAGCAGAAACAGCAGATGCTGTGGAAGCAGGCGAAGCTCTATGAACAGCATACACCGTAGATTCAAGTCAGTCTTCTCTAATCTGGAAAGGTACTAAAGTTACTGGTGCTCACGAAGGTACCGTAGATATCAAATCTGGTTCTTTATTGGTAGATAACGAAGCTATCTCTGGTGGTAACTTTGTATTAGATATGAACACCATCAGTTCTACTGACTTAGAAGGTGAGTACAAAGGTAACTTGGATGGTCACTTGAAAAATGAAGATTTCTTCAATGTAACAGAATTTCCGGAAGCTACGTTCCAAATTACACAGGTTACAGCAGGTGCATCAGCGAATGATGTTGTTATCGCTGGTAACTTGACCATCAAAGGTATTTCTAAAAACGTTACTTTCGACGCAACTGTAGAAGAGCTTACTGAAACTACTGTGAAAGTTAAAGCTGATTTTAACATTACACGTGCAGATTGGGGAGTTAACTATACTGGTAAACAAGATGATTTGATTTCAAAAGAGATCAACTTCAAAGTTAACCTTGTTGCAAACAAAGCGTAACACATATTGGTAGCCCGACGAAGGTCGGTCTTTCTCATAAACCTACAGAATTATTTTCTGTAGGTTTTTTTTGTGCCTTTGCTATAGCTTACTTCATAAATTAACATTGCTTTAGCTTTTAAAAGACCTGCTTTTTTGTATATTTAAGCCTTAAAGTTTGAACTATGAAGACTATTGACGATTTAAATTTTTCGGGGAAAAAAGCACTTATTCGTGTAGATTTCAACGTGCCATTGGATAATGATTTCAATATTACTGACGATAATCGTATTCAAGGTGCTGTCCCGACCATACAAAAGATTTTAAAGGATGGCGGATCCGTTATTCTGATGTCTCACCTTGGAAGACCAAAAGAAGGTCCTACAGAAAAATACTCGTTGAAGCATATTGTAAAACATCTTTCTGACGTGCTTGGTGTTGATGTTAAATTTGCTAATGATTGTATTGGTAGTGAGGCTACTGATAAAGCGGCTGCTCTAAAAGCTGGGGAAGTATTGTTATTGGAAAACCTTCGTTTCTACAAAGAAGAAGAAAAAGGTGACCAAGAATTTGCAAAAAAACTGGCGGCATTAGGTGACGTTTATGTGAATGATGCATTCGGAACGGCACATCGTGCACATGCTTCCACATCAGTGATCGCAGAAAACTTCCCTAACAACAAGGTAGTTGGTTACTTAATGGCCAAAGAAGTGGAGAATGCAGAAAAAGTGATGAACAATCCAACCAGACCATTCACCGCTATTATGGGTGGCGCGAAGGTATCTGATAAGTTAGAGCTGATCGAAGCGCTATTGGATAAGGTGGATAATCTTATCATCGGTGGTGGTATGGCTTACACTTTTGTGAAAGCACGTGGTGGCGAAATCGGCCAATCCTTGGTAGAATTGGATAAGTTAGATTTAGCGAATGCTTTGGTTAAGAAAGCCGAAGAGAAAAACGTGAATCTAGTCTTGCCAACGGATGCGCAGATCGCGGATCGTTTCGCGAATGATGCAGAAGTTTACAATGGCGCCAATGATGCTATTCCTGCAGATAAACAAGGTTTGGATATCGGTTCGGAATCTGGTGAACATTTTGCAGAAGTAATTAGTGCTTCTAACACCCTATTGTGGAATGGCCCGATGGGCGTATTCGAAATGGAAACCTTTGAAAAAGGTACGCGCGTAGTCGCTGATGCCGTAGTAAAAGCAACAGAAAGAGGTGCATTTTCACTGATTGGTGGTGGTGATTCTGCGGCGGCGGTTTCCAAATTTGGTATGACAGAGCATGTAAGTTATGTTAGTACAGGCGGTGGTGCTTTGTTGGAATACATGGAAGGTAAAACACTTCCTGGTGTAAAAGCGATCTCCGAAGGAGAATAAGAAAAATAATTATTGTACTACAAAAATAGCTTCATCCGATTTTTCGGATGAAGCTATTTCCTTTACAGGCTTTGTGGTATTTGCCCCAAATTAGTACGTATAACTCAGGTTAAATACCGGCACAACGCGTTGCGATGCCCGATTATCATTGATATAAATGCCTTGTATACCCATATTAACATCCGGCAGCACGTAGCGTAAGAAATTGACATCAGCAGAGATGCCGAGGCCAAATGTTTTAGGTGCTATTCCAGAATTCTGTATATTTTGATAATCAGAAAATAGTCGTGCTTGAATGCGTTTTACATACGCTAACGGCCCGACAGTCCAATCTGGATACGCAATTGGCAATCGGTATGAAAGCAACAAGGTATTGTCTACACGAGGTGATGGGAAATATCCAAAACCGCTGACCACCGGGATATCGTTGTTGAATAAGTATGTGCCCGTCTTGTGTTGAAAGCTTATGCGTACCTGCAAACCATGATTTAGCATCACACCTGGTAGGAAGAAGCCTGTCCTCAAGGAGAGAATGTTTCCCGATAGCGCCTCATTCGTGAATGGTAAATGACGATAAGTCATGCTAAAGTTTTGTCCCCATCTCGGTTGCAAATCCATCACACTTCGACGCATATTACGATTAAAATAAGCTTGATAATTCAATGGAAAAGCAATTTCATCATTAAAGTTGTTGAGGCGCATATTTACATCGTAGCGCATCAAGTACGAGGTGCCCAAATTCACCCCATAGTTGTAGATAATCTGCTGACGGTAGATAGAGAAAGGAATCTGCATATTCGCAGAATAAACATGTTCTCTCCAATCAAACTGAGTAAAGGTGCCATCATTCACGCGCGCCTGCCCAATTTGCCCTCTGTTCTCGTAGCGCAACGAGAATTTTGGATAATATTTAGCGTATGTAAAGTCGGCACTATAGATGCTTTTACGAATGTCGGTATCATACTCGTAACCCAGCATGATTTGTGATGTGTTCAAAAGATCATTTGCTAACCAAAATATGCCCGGTCGAAAATTATCTAAGCTTTCAAAATTATTGCTGCTTATCGATAAGCTGTGGAAGTTGAGCAAGCTAGAAATTGTATTGTATGGCTTAGTAAGTGATGTGTCTGTCGCTATTTTTTGGGTGGATGTTAATTCCAATTGATATTGCCCCGTGTCACGTCGATCGTATAGCACGTGTTTGATAGAAGAGGCTGTAACCTCTTCTAAATCCATGATCGGCAATTGCACAATCCGATGTCCATCTGGCGTATACTCATTGAATAGCATCGAGTTAGTAGATGCGAGAGCAGGATTAAAAGCGCCGTATACGGCATTAGTAAGCTGATGAATGGATTTATTCTTACGATCCCAACGATATAAGTTATCTATGGAATTATAGTGCGCTTTGTAAACAATATCGTCGCCAGCATATATTGGACGTTCTAAAGTCTGTTGTCCCCAAGGCAAAATTTGGCTGTACTGTCTATTAGCAATTTCAAATTCGAATAAGCTTGTGCCTTGGCCAGAAACCGCTATACAGACTATTTTTTGTCCATCCGTATGGAATTGAGGTTGTTGAATATGTATTCCTTCAGGGAGCGAAAATGTGCTAATAATCGCTTCTGAACCAATATCGTATAATAATAAACTACTACAGCCTGCGGGATCAACGCGTACAGTAGCCAATATTTCATTATTTGGAGATAGAGCAGGAGTATATACAAAATCGGGAAGCTGGAGGGTTCTTTTGTGCCCTGTTTTCCAATTCATCACGTGAATGACTTGAAAAGTGTTCTTTCCATAACGCGCATTTTTGCGGACTTCGTCCCACACGATCAGGTGTTTGTTGACGTGAAAATAGGGCATCAACTGCTGCCCTGTATAGGCGATATGCTTTGCTTTTCCTTCGGAAATGCTAACGATTTGGGCTACTTTTTGTGGTCCTTGGAAAAGGCTGAATAGCTTCCCATCGTCGTATTGTGGAAGCAGATAGTTTTGCGGGTAGCGACTCGATGGCGTTGTTATTGGATTCATTAAGGTCTTTCCCATGGCTTCACTTTTCCAAATATTTCCCATAGAATCCATAGCATTTTGATACAGCATTCGGCTATTGAAAGTCTCTGAATTTCGGTGCAAGGCTTTGTAAAAGTTAAATGGGCGGAAGAGTTTTCCGCGCATTTCTTCTAGTATATCTGTTCGAATATCATAACCAAATTGGTTCGTCAAATGGATATTCATCAGGTATCCTGTGAGGTAGAATGAAGGAGTGATATCCTTAAATGAACCTAAGATGTTTTTGTCAAAAGTATACGATCGACCGCTCAACTCGTTAGCACGAAGTGGCATAAACCAAGAGGGCATTCGTCCGCGTCCGCCCGTAGAAAATTGTGTTTCGGTGGCAACTGCATCACCTTCAAAATACCATGCCGGTAAGTGAATGCCAAACATGGCAAAAGCCAATTGTTCAAAAAATGGCGCTTTCAGTCGTCCTGTCAATTTGTCCATTTGTGCTACATGTCGCAGCTCGTGTTGCGCAAGATTTGGTAACCATTCTACGTTGCTTGCCACGCCACTAGGTAATGGGTAGAACTCCGTTTTCCGCGGCCCCATTTGTACAAATCCGTTTTGAAGAATATGATTCGCATGTAGAATCACTGGTATTTTTCTTGGGTTACTATTTAAATCTGCGTTCGCAAAATGTCGCATGCTGTCCAGGTGATGCGCGAGGAGTGAAGCTTGCCGACGGTAACCCTGCGGAAATATAACCCGATGATGCGGCAGATTAAACTGTTCCCATTTGATACGTGGATCCACCTGATCATTGTCAATAATCTGTGCAAAAACAATACGTGAATTAAAAGTTGATATTATTGCTGTTAAAACGCTGATAAATAATAATTTGAATCTATTTTTGAAGCTCATTTAAAGGTAAAACTAAATTTTTTAGTATAAATAGGTTATTTTATATATATTGATTAGTTATTTGATACACGTATTTATCTTATATATAGTATTTTATGAGTTTTATTTATTTCGATTAATTACTGCTAAAATTGTGGCAAAGTTGTTGATTGTGCACATTTTACGATTTGGTATGATCATAAGATAAAGCTAAACTATTTTGCGATATATTCCTCATCGTAGCTTAATATTTGTGAAATGATATTAGTAGATTTTTGCAGCGGGTACGATTTCCGCGGTCGTGCTTTTTGTTCAGGATCATGTTGTCCAAACTTTTGAGTTGCGAAATGTCAATCTGCTTATGGCAATCATTTGGACTACCAAATCGCCCTGTCAACATCCGAACGTATTTGCATCAGGCGATGTATCGATTTTCCTTTTCTAGAGCGGAGATTTGAAGTATTTGGAAGTTGAAATTTATGCTGACATTATGTCTTTATGTGGATAGCTTTATAGAACTTTTGGGTTTATCTGCTGTTCTTTTTTTTGGGGATTGCGTCGAGCCAAATACGCTTGTATGGTCCTAAAATTTAATTAGCGATTCCCAGCAAAATACCCGACTTTTGCAAGCAAATTATCAGAACAATACCAATGTAGGGTTTAATAACAGGAGGGCATTATGGAAGAACTAGACATGCAGGTAGAGCGCATCGAGCTGCTCATCAAACAAGGTGATATGCTCTCGTTGGAGGATTATTTAAACGACTTAAATATATCCGATGTCGAGGAGATTATTGATGAACTCCCAGAACATGGTCCTTTGTTTTTAGAAACCTTAAGTATTAAAAGGGCCATCAACGTTTTTCGGATTCTTGACTTTCCTACGCAGGAGCGTATAATCAAGAAGCTCTCTGCTCCGAAAGTGCGGGAGTTGATTAACGAAATGCCGCCGGATGACCGGACATCCTTCTTGAGTGAATTGAAAGGAGATGCGGTCAAGCGGATTATTATCCTGCTCTCACCCGAAGAGCGTAAAGAAGCCTTATCACTTTTAGGATATCCTGAAGATAGCGTCGGCCGTTTGATGACGCCAGATTATATCACCGTCAAATCTCATTGGTCGATACCGCGTGTACTCGATCATATTCGACGCTATGGTAAAGCTTCTGAAACGATCGATGTATTGTATGTTATCGATGGGGAAGGTAAGCTGGTGGATGATATTCGAATCAAAGACGTATTGCTTGCTGATCCAGAAAACAGTGTGGAAGATCTAATCGATAATCGACTGATTAAATTATACGCAGACGATCCGCAAGAAGAGGCGGTCACGATATTTCGTATGAACAATCGCGTGGCACTTCCGGTGGTGGATGATCAAGATATCATGTTGGGTATTGTGACGATTGATGATATCCTTTGGGTGGCAAACGAAGAGTATACCGAAGATATGCAACGTTTTGGTGGTACAGAGGCATTGGATGAGCCTTATATGGATGTTTCTATCTTTCAGTTGGTCAGTAAACGTGCAGGCTGGCTAGTTGTCCTGTTTGTTGGGCAATTGTTCACTGCTTCGGTTATCGAACATTACGAAGCACGATTAACGGTCGCTCTTTTGGCCTTGGTGCCACTCATTATGTCTAGTGGAGGAAATAGTGGTTCGCAAGCATCGACCTTGATTATACAGGCGATGGCTTTAGGAGAGGTCACGATCGGCGATTGGTGGCGTGTTATGAAACGGGAAATTTTATCCGGTCTTGCCTTGGGAATTATTCTTGGTGTTTTAGGGTTTGTGCGAATCGGTGCTTGGCAGGCTTTTACTTCTTCCTATGGCGATCACTGGCAATTGCTGGCTGGCGCTGTTTCTCTTTCTTTGGTCTGTATTGTGTTGTGGGGTTCGTTGATTGGTTCTATGTTGCCGTTTATTTTACGTCGCCTAGGGGCAGACCCTGCGAGTTCATCCGCGCCATTCGTATCTACCTTGGTAGACGTTTCTGGCCTATTTATCTACTTTACTTTCATTTCGCTCATCTTGAAAGATGTCGGTGCTTAATTATTCTGGTTGGTACTGAATAACTTGTGATTTTTTGAGTAGGAATATTTTGATAAGTCCCCAAATCTTCCGAATATTGTGTCACCGAAAGCAAACGGGGCATATTCCTGAATAGCTCAGTTGGTTAGAGCATCTGACTGTTAATCAGAGGGTCGCTGGTTCGAGCCCAGCTTCAGGAGCACAAAAAAATAAGGCTGTTTTTACGAAGACAGCCTTATTTTTTTTACAATATTTTTTTAAAATAGCATTTGGAAGTGTAATTCTCAATTACTACTTTTGTACCGCTTTAGAGGGGTAACGCTTTAGAGAAGGACATTCCTGAATAGCTCAGTTGGTTAGAGCATCTGACTGTTAATCAGAGGGTCGCTGGTTCGAGCCCAGCTTCAGGAGCACTCGTTAAATGCCGGCAATTAATTGTCGGCATTTTTTTTTTGATGCATTTTTAAAAACGGTATAGACATGAGTTTAGTAATCGTTGGCTCGGTCGCATTTGATGCGATTGAGACGCCTTTTGGTAAGACGGATAAGGTTGTGGGTGGAGCAGCTACATTTGCAGGCTTAGCGGCCTCCTATTTGTATGATGAGGTAAAGCTTATTGGTACAGTTGGTGGCGATTTTGGAAAAGATAATCTCAATATCTTACGTGCAAAAGGAATAGATATTGAAGGTATCGAAATCGTCGACGATCAAAAAACATTTTTTTGGTCTGGGAAGTATCATGTTGATATGAATAGCCGGGATACATTAACAACAGAACTTAATGTGCTAGCTGATTTTGATCCAAAGATTCCGACTTCGTATCAAGGCTGCGAATATCTCTTGCTGGGCAATTTGATGCCTAAAGTACAAATAGCTGTCTTAGATCGCCTCACAACAGCCCCAAAACTGGTCGTGATGGATACCATGAACTATTGGATGGATGTGGCACTAGAAGACTTAAAAACTGTTCTTAAACGAGTTGATGTTTTGGCGATTAACGATGGTGAAGCGCGTCAGTTATCTGGTGAATATTCGTTGGTAAAGGCAGCAGAAAAGATTTTGCAAATGGGACCTTCTTACTTAATTATCAAAAAAGGAGAGCACGGCGCTTTGTTATTCGGCGAGGGTCAGGTTTTTTCGGCTCCAGCATTGCCTTTAGCAGATGTTTTTGATCCGACAGGAGCAGGTGACTCTTTTGCCGGCGGATTTGTAGGTTATTTAGCGAAGGTGCAATCAGTCAATTTCCACAATATGAAGAATGCGATCATTTATGGATCTGCGCTGGCTTCATTTTGCGTCGAGCAGTTTGGTACGGAGAAATTACAACAATTGAATAAAGAGGAGATTGCGCGTAGAATTGAAAAATTTGTTGCGCTAGCCAAATTTGAAATAAAATAGGGAGTAAGTCCCTTACTCCCTATTTCTATATAGTTAGAATCCCTACCGCGGGAAATCTTTCAAACACTTTGTTGGAATGCGGTGCGTCTTTGAGTTCATCGGTCAGATCTTGTCCAGCCCAATGCTCATAATGTTTGCCGTTTTTCCAGAGCCTGCTGCTCGATACATCATAAATAACTCCTTGATAGGCTACCCAAATCTCCTGTCGGTCTTGCCCATTGCGGCGAGCCAACATGCTTTTACTGAATGAGGGTTATGATACTTCCCAAATACTGGACAACTGCATAAATGTTTAAATTAGCAGTTTGAAATGAAACAATCACGAAGAAAGTTTAGTGCAAGCTTCAAGGCTAAAGTAGCTATCGAAGCGATTAAGGAACGGGAAACCATTCACGAGTTGGCCTCCAAATACGAAGTTCAGGCGAGCCAGATCAATACTTGGAAGCGGGAATTTCTAGATAATGCAGAAGCTGCGTTTACGTCCGAGAAGCCCTCCTGGAAAGATGACTCCAAGGAGAAAGAATTATACTCCAAGATCGGAGAGCTACAGATACAGGTTGATTTCCTAAAAAAAGTCTTGGGCAAATGAGCACATCAGAGAAACGTGGGCTTATTTGCCCTTCCTACAGGAATATGAGTGTGCACCAGCAATGCAAGGTGATTGGATTGCCACATAGTAGTTATTATTTCAAGCCCAAAGGGGAATCTATCTTCAACCAGCAATTGATGAAGGCTATAGACCGCAAGTTTCTGGATTGTCCTTTTTACGGCGTAGAGCGTATGCGAGTCCACCTGCGTAAGGACCTGGGACATTTGGTAAGCTCCAAACGGGTGCGCAGGCTGTATAAGCTCATGAACCTAAAGACGATATATCCCAAGAAGAACCTGAGCTGGGCGAACAAAGCCGATTATAAGTTTCCATATCTACTGAGGAATCTCGAGATAGAACGAATAAATCAGGTTTGGCAGGCTGACATCACCTATATCCCCATGTTCCGGGGTTTTATGTACATGTTTGCCATCATCGACGTTTACAGCCGCAAGATCATGGGCTGGGGAGTTTCTAATACGATGAATGCCGAGTGGTGCAGAGATATCATGCTTGATACGATTGCAGCGCATGGAAAGCCAGAAATATTTAACACGGATCAGGGTTCCCAGTTTACTTCCAGTATCTTTGTTAAAGCACTACAGGATGCTGAAGTTCAGATCTCGATGGATGGCAAAGGCCGTGCACTGGACAATGTATATATCGAAAGATTCTGGGGCTCACTCAAAAGAGAGAAAATCTATCTAAATCCACCCAATGGAGGGATGGATCTTTATCAGAAAGTGAAAGAATATATACAATTCTATAACACGGTGCGACGTCATGATTCCATTAACAATGAGACTCCAGATAGTCTCTATGCTGCAAAAAAGGCCTCGTAAAAGGCTGGTGCAATAAATTGAGCCGGTGATAAATGAAATATTTCCCTCTTTTTCAAACACCCTCGATCCCTTTGGGGAGGGGATTTGAAAAAGGAAAAATATCAGCAAGTGCAGTCAAAAATTGAAGATTATATATTAAGTTTGAAAATAGTTGTCCAACTAAATGGGAGTATCACAGGTAGGCTGTCTGTCATTTTTAACTGTATGCATTTAAGCTTTTCTTCATGGTCTTGCGCGCCACATGAATACGGGTTTTCACCGTCCCGATCGGAATAGCCAAATGTACTGCAATTTCATGGTATTTATAACCTTCGTAGTACATTGTGAAAGGTATATAGTATTCTTCACTCAATTTTCCTAAGGCACTATTGATGTCTTCCATCATAAATTTATTTTCGCCTTTATTGTGCGTAGCAGACACCACTAAATTAGCATTGCTAATTTCTTCCTCTTTAGTGATGAAAGAGTTTGTTTTAACGACACGTCTATAATTGTTAATAAACGTATTTTTCATGATGGTATACAACCAACCTTTTAAATTGGTGCCTTCACGGAAGTTTTTGAAATAAGTAACGGCCTTCAATAACGTGTCCTGAACTAAATCGTTAGCATCGTCACCGTCTTTCGTGAAGTTTCTCGCGTAAGATTTTAGCGAATCCGAATGTTGTATTACGAGTGTATTAAATTCTAACTTGTTCATACTACTGGTTATTTATGTGTTTATTAATGTGTGACTCTAAACGACTAACCTTAGCGATGTGTGAATGTCATAGCATTCGAAATGTATCGCTAGCGCAGTGAAGCGCACGGCTACTAGGGTAAAAACAAATACCGTGCAAAAATGAATAGTAAAAAGTTTTATGAGTAGAAATTGGGTACGATCAGGTGTTAATATCCGGTGACAAAGTATTTATTTTGCGGCTTAACACGCGATATAGGACTTATTTAGTCTGTAAAAATTATTTTATCAAAAAAAATAATTAATTATAGAATATTGACTTCGCGTTCTAGGGAAATAGCAAACTTTGCTGCTACATCTTGTACAATACGTTCAGAGACGTCGTAAATTTCGGAACCTGTGGCTTCGCCAGCATTCGTAAGTACGAGCGCCTGCTTTGGCCATACCAGCACTTGGTCGATTTGTTTACCTTTCCAGCCGCATTGTTCGATAAGCCAGCCGGCTGCGATCTTATATTCCTGATTTGGCAAGTTAAAATAAACAGCATTTGGAAACTTTTTCATAAGTGCATCAAATGCGGATGCTGAAATGATCGGGTTTTTGAAAAAACTGCCGGCATTTCCAATCATGCTTGGATCTGGAAGTTTTTCTACACGAATGTGCGATACGACCTCTGCAATATCGCGTATCGTCGGGTTGGTGATGGAGCGCTGCTCTAATTCACTTTGTATCGCGCCGTAAGATGTATTCTGTGCCGCATTGAGATACAACTTATAAGTCACCGAGGTAATGATATACCTTTTTTTATACGCTGTCTTGAAGATGCTGTCGCGATAAGAGAAGCCACAAGCCTCTCGGTCGAAAGTGACATATTCACCGGTCGTCGTATCAAATGCTCTGCAAGAATAAAATACGTCCATCAATTCTGCGCCATAAGCACCAATATTCTGAACGGGCGATGCGCCTACGGATCCAGGAATCAATGCCATATTTTCCAATCCTGGAAATTGGTGGTCGATGCAATACCAAACCAAATCATTCCACACTTCACCACCAGCAGCAGTGACGTATACATAGTTCCCTTCGATGAAGTGCTGTTTACCTATAATCGCCATGTGCACAATCAGTCCGTCATAATTTTTGGTAAACAAAACATTGCTACCACCACCCAATACAAAAAATGGCGCTACAAAAGCATTCTGCTGGTATAATGTGACAAGATCTGTCTCTTTGGTAATCTTCGCATAACGATCGGCAAATGCCGAAATCCGGAAGGTGTTGATCTGACCCAGCGCCGCGTTCTCCAAAATCTGTATGCCCATATTTGACTAATTGTACGGAAAAATCAAAGAAAAGATTTATCTTTAATAATATCTGGGTAAAGATACCCATTGTGATACTTATAAGCTAGAAAAACTACGAAAGACTATGAAGAGCGCTGATGCAAAACGCGTTAAAATTATTGAATCCGCATTGCGCAGATTTTCTCATTTTGGCATGGCAAAAACCACTATGGCAGAGATTGCGAAAGATTTAGCGTTTTCTAAAGCATTACTCTACTACTATTTTCCAGATAAGAATAATCTTTATGCCGCGGTATGGAATCATTTGCTGGATGAACTGCTGGATCGGGGAGATGCCATTATTGCTCGCGGAGGAAAAGTAGCGACGGTGACTAATGCGTTGTTGGAAGAGCGCATGCATTTCCTAAATGACTATTATAATGTTTTTGCAGATGCGTACTCGTTTCGGTTCGATATACCGGCCGATATTCAAGATTTGATCCCCAAAATATTCGAGAAAGAGCTGCAGCAATTCGTACGATTACTACAAGTAGGAGTGGCCAATGAAGAAATTGAAATGGAAGATGAAGTAGAAACGGCACGGATATTCCTCGTATCTATCTTAGGAATGCGTATGGGATTGCTCAAGGATTTCAAAGCCATATTCACACCGCCTATAAAAGAAGAGGTGTTACAAATGCTTAACATGCAAAAGCGCTTGGCTAAAATTTTTATTGATGGCTTAAGAAAGAGCTAATTTTCGGAGAATATCTTGAATAATAAGGTCGGCATGCACACGGGAGTTTTCAATAAACCACAAATGCGTATTCAGTCCACCGCAAACCACGCCTGCTAAATACAATCCAGCTACATTCGTTTCCATTGTCGCATCATTATGCTGAGGAATCCGTGTGTCATCATCGGGTACTTGTATGCCAATATGTTTCAAAAATGTGAAATTTGGCCGATATCCAGTTAGTGCCAATACAAAGTCATTTTCTATTTCGATCTCCTCCTTGGGCGTGCGGATTTTTACAGCATGCTCCGAAATTTCTGACAAACAGCTTTCAAAATATACTTGAATTTCGCCAGCAGCCAAGCGATTGTCGATGTCTGGTCGTACCCAATATTTTACACGCGGGCTAATCTCGCTACGCCGAATTACTAAGGTGACGTTTGCACCTTTACGATAGGTTTCCAAAGCGGCGTCGATCGAGGAATTGCTGGCGCCAATGACCACCACATTCTGCTTGGCATAATAGTGCGGATCATCATAATAATGACGCACCTTTGGCAAATCCTCTCCCGGAATGCTCATCTGCATTGGGATATCATAGAAGCCTGTGGCCACTACAATATGGCGAGCGCTATAGGTAGATCGCGAAGTGGTAATGGTGAATAATCCGGTATCCTGATCTTTGTCCACATCAAGCACATTTTCAAATAAACGGGTATTCAGATCAAAATTGCTGTCGATTCGTCGGTAATATTCTAATGCCTCTGCTCGTTTGGGTTTCGGATTTGTCGTCACAAAAGGTATTCCACCAACCTCTAATTTCTCAGCCGAAGAAAAGAAAGTCATATTCACCGGGTAATTGTACAAGGAATTAACGAGGCAACCTTTTTCTAAGATAATGTGCGAAAGATTATTCGCCTTGGCCGCGATGCCGCAGGCCAATCCAATCGGCCCGCCGCCGATAATCAATACGTCGTGCACGTCATTATGCATGTGTTACCTCCATTTCTTTGTCGTACTTCATGGCATCTCTCTTGATGGCATCATCCGTTGCCGATGGCAAATCGTTCGATATTTTCAATAAGAACTGTAGCTGTTCGGTGATTAGTTTGGAGTCTTCATGATTCTCATCTTCATCCAAAGATCCTTGGAAATTCGTTGTCCAATCTACTGGTGCTTCATATTCATCAAATCGCTGAATAAGACGATAGAGATTAAAGGCTGTCCTTTTCAACAAATCATACTGATTGTTTGAAATATGCAGATTGCTTGATTTATCAATCTCGGTAAACAGCGACGCGGAATAAGAAAAAAAGATGTGATTTAGAACCACAAACCGGTTGACATCCTTGGTATTCTTTTGCCGCCATTTGGGTTCGGTGAGCATTCGTTGAAAGGTGGATCCCATGTTTGCTGACGCAATATAAAGTTCTTTACGCGCTAATTTGTACTCCGTAATGTTGATGGGCTCATCCCGAAACATTTTGGCGACCTGCTCTAGATACACAAAGTTAGCTACTAGCAATTTGTAAACTGTTTCCTTGATCTTCGTGCTTTCCCAGTTCGGAAATATGATGTAACTGGAAAGGAAAGCCACCATACCACCAATAAACGTATCGAATATGCGCTCTTTGGCCATCTCAAAAGTATTCACGCCAGTGAAACTAATCATAATGAGCACATAGGGCGTTAGGAAAACCACAAACAGAATATAGTTGATCCGAAATAAGCTATATGCAATTAGAAAGAACAGGATTAATAAGATAAAGAGCACGACTTGATTGTGAATGGTAATCAAAATGAGCGCACCGACGATTCCGCCTATTACGGTGCCCATCAAGCGTTGCACATTGCGTTCTTTGGTGAGACCAAAACCAGGTTTTAGAATTACCAGCACCGTCAACAGCACCCAGAAGCTACCTTTATCACTAAAATTAAAGAAATGCATGCCAAAGTAGCTCACCGTCATGACGATGGCCATGCGCACCGCATGTCTAAAGATCGAAGAATCTTTAGACAAATTGCTTTTAAAGCTTTTCCAGTCGATGTGTGATGTCTGGATAAACTTGCTCGCCTCATCGATTTCTTCTTTTATGATAGAGGAGGCGTTGACTTGGCTATAATTATACATATTGTTTATCAGCGCCACCATCTTTCGGATATTTACGATCACCTTTTTTAATGGAATCGTATTCCGATCATAGTTTTTATCTATCTGCTCAACCTTAAAGCGTAAGTGCTCAATATCTTTTGTGAAATCGTGCATTGGTCGAGGCATCTGATTAGCATTGAGCTGATACGCGAAATGATCCAACTCGTGCGTGAGTTTGACGACAACATAACGGAAGTGATGCAGCACACCTGTATCGTTGAACATTTTGCGGATAGCGTCATAATCATAGTACGTCGTCATGGTCTGCTCATACAGATCAACGATATCATTAAATACCAAGATAAGCAAGCGGCCTAACTTTGTTGTATCCTTCACAGAGCGTTTGCTCCGAAAAAGCAATTCCCGAACATTTTCTTGGTGCTGATGCACTTCGATCTGTTTCTCTATAATTTTCAGGTAATTCTGATTATGATCCGTTTTTACGTTGTAAAAATTAGCGCGCAAACGCAGAAATTCAGCTACGTGGCGAATGGATTCTGCCAATTCCTGTTGCGCCAGCCGATAGGGCTGTATTTGATTGAAGGAAAAGCTCACAATCATATACCATACGGCACCGATGATAAAAAAGAGGATAAATTGAAGTTCTTCCTTCAAGGTATATTCACCTTCAATGTGGATGAGCATCATCAAAATACCCATGGCACCAACCGTCGCAGCCCGCGCATTGAATACGCCAAACATGGAATACGAAAAGGAAATGATGGCGAGCACTACGCCCATCAATATAAAAGAATTATTGACCGAGATCGTTACCAAAAATGTAAACAGGCATACGCCAAGACAGGCCAACATGCCTGTACGACGATGATGCGGTGGGCCAGGTGTGTCTGATAAGCCAATCAATAGCGCGCCTAAAGAAATAAGTGTGCCAACAAAAAGTTGATCCAACAGCGCGCACACCAAGACAGGAATGATGCTTCCTATGGTGATACGCAGCCCTTCAGCGAAATATTGTCCGTAAAAAAAACTTTTTATTTCTTTGGATTGTTTCATTTCTGTATTCGGTTACAAAGATAACCATAATGAGTTGTACAAAACATCTTTATGAGCAATAAATTGCTGTTCGTCTACGCACGATTCAGCAGGGGAATACTTCCCTTTTTCTATTGATTTTTATTCAGCAACGTGCTTATCGTTTGTAGCAGAACTGATAAGTTTACGTCTTTATTTTTATTTTAATCGTAAATAATATGTTTATCGAATACGTTATTAGCAATTAAAATTGGTTGTCAATAACAAAATGTTATATTTGAAGATAGTGTAAATAGGACAATTAGTAATAACAGTATACATGAAATCATTACAGAAACAAGCTATATTCGAAAATGAAGTGCTTGTGCGCTTTGATTTGTTTAAAAGTCTCTTTTTGACTTTGCCATTTCAGCGTGTTAAGCATACCGGTACAATCCTGCCTTTTTTTGCCACACATTGTCAAAAAGGAGTGGAAGACAAATTGCCGCCAGAAGATATCATCGATAGCTTTTTCGGGCAATATGAACAATATGTACAGGAGGATGATCGCATTGATTTTTTGTTCAGAATTGTGCAATACATCGAGCGCCAAGTCGTGCTTTTTGATGCAGTAGAAGATTCTTCTTTCAAAGCATTAGGCAAAACTGATGATACCGAAGGTTTGGATGCCCTCTTTAAATCCGTGCAGAATAATCCAGAACTGAAAAAGCAAATCGCTAAAAAGCTTAAAGATTTTTCAGTCCGTTTGGTATTGACGGCGCATCCAACCCAGTTCTATCCGGGGCCGGTATTAGGCATTATCAATGATCTGATCGAATCGCTGAAGGCAGATGATATTCAGAATATACATTTGTTGTTGCAGCAATTGGGTAAAACGCCTTTTTTAAATAAAGAGAAACCGACGCCGGTGGATGAAGCGGCTAGTTTAGCTTGGTATTTGGAAAATGTATTTTACAAGGTAGCTTCCGAAATTCATCTTCGCGTGGATGCGGAATTGGACGACACGGCAAAGAGTGGTAAGCAATTGGTCGAATTGGGCTTCTGGCCCGGTGGCGATCGGGATGGAAATCCTAATGTGACCTGGGAAAGCACACGTAAAGTAGCCTCTTTGTTACGCACGATCTTGTTCCGTTGTTATTACCGAGATTTTCGCGTGGTAAGACGCAGAATTACCTTCCAAGGTGTACAAGAACCATTACAAAAATTACAGGATATCTTCTACGAAAATAGCTTCAATCCGAAGGAGGATGCCGTAGATCTTACGGATGAAATTTTGGCTAATTTGCATGCGGCACGTAAGGTGATTGTAGAGCAGCACGGTAGTTTATTCGTCGAGTTGGTAGATGATTTGATCCACAAAGTCAATACGTTTGGTTGTTACTTCACGACATTAGATATGCGTCAGGATAGTTCTATTTTGCGCGAAACATTTAATCACTTGATCGCAAAGTATCCGAAAGAAACGGGTGTTTCGGGAACTGAATACCAAGAATCGGCAGAAGCGAAACAAGCAGCCATTAACTTCACCGAAGCCAAATTGGATCTGGAAGAATCTCCGGATTCCTTAATCGAGGATACCGTAAACGTGATCCGTTTGGTAAAAGATATTCAGCGTTCGGGTAGCGAGCGTGCTGCACAGCGATTTATCATCAGTAACTGCCAGAAAGCGGCTGATATATTAGGCTTAGTGCAATTATTCTTGTGGCAAGGCTGGACGAAAGACGAATTGCACATGGATTTTGTGCCGCTTTTTGAGACGGTCGATGATTTGAAGCATGCCGCTGAAGTGATGCAGACATTGTATACACATCCTTGGTATGCCGAACATTTGCGCTCGCGCGGAAACAAACAAACCATCATGTTGGGATTCTCCGACAGTACCAAAGATGGCGGATACCTAATGGCTAATTGGTCGATTTACAAAGCGAAAATCGAACTGACCGCGATGGCAAGAGAGCATGAAGTCGATTTAGTATTCTTCGACGGACGTGGTGGGCCGCCAGCACGTGGTGGTGGTAAAACACAACGATTCTATGCGAGCATGGGTCGTGAAATTGAGAACAAGCATATTCAACTTACCATTCAAGGGCAAACGATTAGTAGTCAATATGGCTCACTAGATACCGCGCGCTATAATATCGAACAATTGATGCATGCCGGAATTATTTCCGAACTGAAACAAAGGGAAGGCGACACATTGACCGATCAGCAAAAGCGCGTAATCGATCAATTGGCACATGAAAGTCATCAGAAATTTCTAAATCTTCGCCACGATCCTTTGTTCCTGAAATATCTGGAAGTACTTAGTCCGTTGAAGATGTTGTCTTCCATCAATATTAGTAGTCGCCCGGTGAAACGTAATTCAGACCGTGAACTGCGTTTAGAAGATCTTCGCGCTATCAGTTTTGTGACTTCTTGGAGTCAGTTGAAACAGAATATTCCTGGGTTTTACGGTGTGGGTACCGCTTTGAAATGGGCAGAAGACAACAACCTGTGGTCCGTTGTACAAAACCTGTACGCTACCTCGGGCATGTTTAGCACCATCATCGACAATTGTATGATGTCTATGACAAAATCAAATTTTGATATCACCTCTTACGTGCAGCACGATAAGACCTTCGGTGAGTTTTGGAAAGGTTTATACGAAGAGTATAGTCGCACCAAAGAGTACGTGCTCAAGCTCACTGGATCAAAGCATTTGATGGAAAACTATCCGGTAGAACGTTTGTCTATCTTGGAGCGAGAGAAAATCATTTTGCCATTGCTAACGATTCAACATTATGCGATTCGCGTGCTGAATGAAGGTAAGATCAGCGATGAAAAGAAAGCTGTGTATGAAAAATTGATTGCACGGACGGTATATGGTGTTGTTAACGCAGGTCGAAATTTAGCTTAGAACGAATTTCAATTGCTCGCTTTGTGGGGTAATAAGGGATATTTTGTTATTTTTGTTATCAAAATCGAATCATAATGAAGATAAATACAATTTTAGCCGTTGGGGCGTGTGCAGGCATCTTATTTACGACTTCTTGCCAGCCTTCTATGAAAGAGCGGCAATTGAAGTATACCCATACTACACAGGTTGATGGTGATGGTTATCTGGCACTTCAAACCATTGGAGCAAAAGTGCCTTACGAAACAGATTACGCAACCTATGTGGAGAACAACAGTTCTGTAGGCGAAAATCGGGCACTTGCTGCGAAAGTGAGAGCTACGTTGGGTGATATGATGGTAGATTTGGATACATTAGCAACACGTTACAATGTGAATTTCCCGATTCGTGGAGCGAAACAATTCCAAGCGGAATACGAAAATCATGCGGTAGTTGCGGTCACAGATTCTACTGTAGCTAGCGCTCCAGTAACGCATGCCGATCTATCGGATGAGCACTATGCACACCATGTACAGCATGAAGTGGCGTTGATTAAAGAGCACTTCAGCCGTCTGAGTAGAAATACAAACAAAGATTTGAGAGATTACGCTGCTTCGAAATTAGAAGCTCTGAGCACCTTGTACAAGGATGCAGGTGGAAAAGAAGAAGCTGGCGGCCACCACTAATTTATAGTTTATTTGAATAAGCAAGGCAAAATAACAACAGGTCTTTTGGCGTATGGAATGTCCGGTAAGGTATTCCATGCGCCTTTTTTATGCGATAATGATTTGTTTGATCTCCATGCGGTGGTCGAGCGAACGAAGAAGAACGCGCATATCGATTATCCGGGTATCACTAGCTATGATTCTGTCGATGAGCTTTTGCTAGATCCGCTGATCGAACTCGTGATTGTCAATACGCCCAACGATACGCACTTCGAATTTGCAAAGCGCGCCATCGAATATGGTAAGCATGTGCTGATAGAAAAGCCATTTGCACCCACCTTGGAGGAAGCAAATGAGCTATTTGCATTGGGTGAAAAATACCGCAAGCACGTATTCGCCTACCACAATAGGCGATTTGATTCTGACTTTCTATCGCTAAAGTATGTGTTGGAGAAGAATTTTGTTGGTCAACCCATAGAATTGCATCTTCGTTTCGATCGTTACAAAACAGCAATTGGTCCAAAGGTTTTCAAAGAAAGCAAACGGCCTGGTGCTGGTGTGCTCTACGATTTGGGTTCGCACTTATTGGATCAAGTGCTTTCTCTGTTTGGCAAGCCAAAATCGATGACGAAGATTGCGGGTGCTTATCGCGCTGGCTCTGAGGTAGACGATTACGGTACGATTATCCTGAGCTACGTAGATGGACTGAATGTGTTTATCACTACCAGTTTGTTAGTGGCCGATCCGCAAGCCGCTTTTGTGCTGCATGGTACGCAAGGTTCTTTTGTGAAGCAACGTAGCGATGTGCAAGAGGCGCAGCTGCTCGCAGGCATCAAGCCAGCCGATCCGATTTATGGATTAGAAGCAACTGATGTCGACGGCTTGCTTACCATTAACAAAGGTGATGGTGAATTGGAAAAATTGATCGTGCCATCGGAGAAAGGACGTTATGAAGAGGTTTTCAAACATGTGTACAATAGTATTCGTCATGGGGCTCCTTATTATGTGACTCCAGATCAAATTCGTTGGCAATTAGAAATTCTAGCTCCTGCAAAAAGAAAATAAGGTTAATTAATGATTTGTTAACAATTAAATAACCTTGATTCTGTAACATTGCGTCAAGCAAATTGCAGACTTCTGCTAGAGGTTGTACACTATTATTCTATTCGTTATATGAGATACGCTGCCATCGATATTGGATCTAATGCCGTGAGGTTATTAATTGCCGATATCATTGTCAAAGATCAAGAGATCTCCTTTAATAAAAACACTTTGTTGCGCGTACCACTACGACTCGGGGATGATGCTTTTATTCAGCATTATATTTCTGAGCCGAAGTTTGAGAGTATGGTCAAGACAATGCGTTCTTTCAAAGATCTGATGGATGTATATAAAGTAACGGATTATATGGCTTGTGCTACTTCTGCCATGCGCGACGCCGCGAATGGTGCAGATGTCGTCAAAGCTTGTAAGGAAGTTGGGGTAGATATCGATATTATCGATGGGAAAGTGGAAGCACTGATCATCTATAACAGCTATCTGGGTGCAAAACTGGATAAGAACCGGGTTTACCTTTTCGTCGACGTCGGCGGTGGTAGTACGGAGATTTCTTTATTTGCCAATGGTCGTTTGATCGATTCGAGATCGTTTAATCTGGGTACGATCCGTATCATCGATAATCAAGATAGATCAGAGACTTGGGAAGAGATGAAGTTGTGGTTGCGCGAATTGACTAAGTCACATAAAGTGATCTATGGCATCGGTACCGGAGGTAATATCAATAAACTGGCACGTCTTTCCAGCGATAAGCCAGATCAGCCCATTTCTTATGCAAAATTGAAGGCGATGTACTTGTACTTAAGTTCGTACTCGCTCAAAGATCGTATTAATGTATTGGGATTGAAAAACGATCGTGCAGATGTGATCATTCCAGCAGCAGAGATCTTTCTGACGGTGATGAAATTCGGTCGCTTAAAAAATATTGTGGCTCCACGCGTTGGCCTTGCAGATGGCATTATCCAAACATTGATCGATAGAAACAAGGAAAAATTGTAAGTTATTCCTGTTGCAAGTATCGGAAAAACCGCTATTTTTGTAACACTTCGAACCCGGGTGGCGAAATTGGTAGACGCGCCAGCTTGAGGGGCTGGTGCTGGCAACGGCGTGGCAGTTCGAATCTGCTCTCGGGTACTAAGCCAAACATAAATTGGTTAAAAAACCACACTTTGAACAATCAAAGTGTGGTTTTTTTGTAAAATCATATTCGAGAAGCATTAGTGCTTTTTGCGACGTTCTGCCTGCTTCTGGGTAGTGGCAAAAAAGCAGTAGGGTAGAGCGTTGGGCTGTATCATTCCGACCCACTTAAAGAATGTGGCTTGAGTTACTGAGTACGGCTCAACTAAATAATGGATTTGAATTTCTTAACTTTGTGTTATGGTTGCGAAAATCGAACGTCCGATATCAGAGTTCAATAGTGAACTCAAGTTGAAAGGCTTTAACGTGTGGCAATTGGAGGCCGACAGCCAGGCGACTCGAATCTATAATCGTAAAGACTTCTATAAAATATGCCTGACCACCGGCAAAAGCACTGTTCATTATGCAGACAGAAGTTTTGAGCATGAGGGGACGATCTTATTTTTCGGTAATCCACATATTCCCTATTCTTGGGAAACGCTTTCCACCACCTATGTGGGCTATACCGTGCTTTTTTCCGAAGACTTTTTTAATGCGTTGGGGCGTAGCGAGAGCTTGCAGCATTCCCCTTTGTTTAAGATTGGCGGTACACCGGTCATCAAGATTGATGAAGATAAGAGGGGCGACCTGAACGCTATCTTTCTTAAGATGATCGAGGAGCAAAAGAGTGAATATGCTTACAAAGATGACCTAATTGGGAACTACATCAACCTAATTATACATGAAGCATTAAAGATCCAACCAGCTACGGAGTTTGATCAGTACAAAAATGCAGCAAGCCGTTTGACGGCTGTATTTTTTGAGTTGTTGGAAAGGCAATTTCCTGTGGAAACGACGGATAGGCCGCTGAAGCTCCGAATGGCACAGGATTATGCTGTCGCGCTGAATGTACATGCCAATTATTTAAATCGTGCCGTGAAAGAAGTGACGGGAAAGCCTACGACGGCGCACATTTCCGAACGGATCATTACCGAAGCTAAAGCGCTCCTATTGCATACCGATTGGAACATTTCGGAAATTGCTTACGCGCTTGGGTTTGAGTACCCAACCTATTTTAATAATTTCTTTAAAAAAGCCACGGGAAGCAATCCAACATCCTTTCGGTAGAGATTGGTTTGAATTTCTTAATTATCGGTTTGATAAGCTTTATCTACAGGAGCGGCAAGTGCCGAACTTTGTGGTATGAAAGATATCTTCCAAAGGTTACAAGAAGGTGAACTTGTCCCATTAAGTGACCCTGCATTTCATCGGGTGGACGAAGTTGTTCATCGTACACTCGCGCTTTCTGTCGGTCTGAATGCATCTACCAGTATTGTGGAGAGCAGACAAAAGCTCAGTGAGATTGTTGGTTATCCGCTACACGACAGTACCACTGTGTTTACACCATTTCATACAAACTTTGGTCGATCTATTACGATTGGTAAGCACGTTTTTATCAATCATGCCTGTTCCTTTTTGGATATGGGCGGAATTACGCTGGAGGATCACGTGCTCATTGGTCCCAGAGTAAACCTGGTGACCGAAAACCATCCTCTCTCGGCCACAGAAAGGCGCGGTATCGTATGTGCTCCGATTTTGATTAAACGGAATGCATGGATCGGCGCTGGCGCAACGGTGCTACCAGGTGTAACCATTGGTGAAAACTCGGTTGTGGCGGCAGGAGCCGTGGTGGCTAAAGACGTTCCCAATAATGTTATCGTGGGTGGCGTTCCTGCAAAAATCCTCAAAACAATAGACGATGAAAAATAAAAACAGATTTCTAACAATAACTTTACTCGTGGTGATAACGTATATCGCCATCATAGCATGTAACAATCAAAATCAAAAAGAAATGAAGCAAGATAAGTGCATCGGCCACCAAGGCCATGACACATATTGCGATTACCAATTTTAAAGAAGACGTTCAGGTTACGTGGTTGCAACCCGTAACTGATGAAGAATTTGATCAAGTAAATAATTTAAAATGAAAACACTAATAAGCATCACCGCTGCGACCTTACTATCTTTTGGTCACTTAACAGCGCAGACAAAACAATCTTCAAAAAACACGACTAAAATGAATACAACAGAACAAGCAGATCAGTATACTTTTACGTTGAGCGATCAGGTTACTCGACAAAAAATCAGTTTCAAAAATCGTTATGGCATCACATTAAGTGGTGATTTATATCTACCCAAAAATGCAGGAAGCGCTAAGTTGGCGGCGTTGGCCATTAGTGGGCCTTTTGGAGCAGTGAAACAGCAATCTTCCGGTCTATATGCCAATGAGATGGCAGCAAGAGGTTTTGCGGTCGTGGCATTCGATCCGTCTTACACGGGTGAAAGCGGTGGTGAACCGAGAAATTTGGCTTCGCCGGAAATCAACACAGAAGATTTTAGTGCTGCGGTGGATTACCTCGGATCACAGTCTTTTGTAGACCGAGATAAAATCGGAATTATAGGCATTTGTGGTTTTGGTGGAATGGGGCTAAATGCGGTGGCCGTCGATAAGCGTATAAAGGCTGTGGCAACCACGAGCATGTATGATATGACCAGAGTCATGTCGAAAGGTTATAATGACTCCATGACGCTCGAGCAACGTACGAAAATGCTAGAAGACTTGGGTGCACAACGCTGGAAGGATGCTGCAAATGGTGAGCCGGCTGATGGTCCGCGCAATCTACCGGAGCAATTGCAGGGCGATGAGCCACAGTTTGTAGTGGATTATTTTGACTACTACCGTACTCCTCGAGGATTTCATCCGGGATCACTCAATTCAAATGGTGCGTGGCTTGTGACCAACCCAATCTCGTTTATGAATATGCCGTTGCTATCGTATGTCAAAGAAATCTCACCACGACCAATCCTCATCATAGCGGGTGCAAATGCACATTCTCGCTATTTCAGTGAAGATATTTACCAGATGGCAGCAGAGCCAAAAGAGCTTGTTATTATTCCTGATGCGGTACACGTAGATTTGTACGATAAGGTGGGCGTAATTCCTTTTGAAAAACTGGATTCCTTTTTTAAGGAAAACCTCCAATAAGTGCTCGCTAATTGCCAGATCGGTACGTTTTGTAGTGAAAAAGGAGATCAAACCGCGGTTTGATCTCCTTTTTTTGTTCTATACTGTTTACTGAATTTACCGTGCAGCGTTTGCAGTAGGTTCTTGTTGGCTCAAGCAGTGAAAACTGCCCAATCCCCAGATTAGATCAACAGAATCTACACCAATTACCTCTCGATCTGGAAAGTAACGACCGATAATTTCAAGCGCTTTCGCATCGTTCTCATCTTGGAAAGTCGGCACTACCACGACCTTATTACCAATATAAAAATTGGCGTAAGATGCTGGAAGTCGTTGATCGTCGTAAACCACTGGTTTTGGCATCGGCAACTCCACAATATTTAATGATCTGCCATCAGGCAGACGCATCGCGCGCAGCGCTTGCAGATTTTCTTGCAAAATAGCGTAGTTCTCATCGCTCGGATTTTGCTCTACGACTGTAAGCACCGTATCCTCGTTTACAAAACGGGTGATATCATCAATATGTCCATCCGTATCATCACCGACAATACCATCTCCCAACCATAAAACCTGTTTTTGGCCATAAAACTCTAACAAATAACGTTCGATTTGCTCTTTAGTCAGGTGCGGGTTGCGGTTTTCATTCAGCAAACAGGCTGTAGTCGTTAGCACGGTACCTGCGCCATTAAATTCTACAGAACCACCTTCCATCACAATAGATGGCGTAAATAAACGATGACCAAAACGATTGGCAATCCGCGTAGGAATCACATCGTCTAGATCGTAAGGTGGATATTTGCCACCCCAAGCATTATACCCCCAATCCACCACTGCTTTCTCACCCGTTTCACGGTTGATGACAAATGCCGGGCCGTGGTCGCGACACCAAGCATCATTGGTGGCATGATAAAAGAACTCAATTTCTTCGGTAGCAACACCAGCTGCTTCCAAATGTTGTAAGGCAAAGTGATGCATATCTTCGTTTTCGACATTGATACGCACTTTTTGATGAGAAGATACCGCTTTTATGAATGCACAATAGGGCGCATAAATCAAATCGATCTTTCCAGGCCAAGAAGCTTCTTTGTGTGGCCAACTAAGCCAAAGTGCATCTTGCGGTTCCCACTCTGCCGGGAACGTAAATCCTAAATCTTTTGGTGTCGTTAAAAAATCCTGTTGCCAGTTCAAGTCAGCACCTTGTTTTATCATTCTGATATCTATTGCTGGAAAGCACTCCGCACTTTCCGGTAAAAAATCTTATTAAAACTCTTAGTCCTCGTCGATGAAGCGTTTTGTGATTTGGCTATATGAGTCAATGCGGCGATCACGTAAAAATGGCCAGTGTTTACGGAAGTAATCCGTTTCCTGAAGATTCACTTCTACTACTTCTACCTCTTCTTGATCGTGTGATGCTAAGTAGAGTAGACGACCTTGTGCATTGGTTACAAAGCTACCGCCCCAAAATTTCATCGCGCCATCTTGCTCGTATCCTACGCGATTCACAGATATTACCGGTACGCCATTCGCCACGGCATGCGAGCGCTGAATGGTTTGCCAAGCATCATATTGGTCTTTGTTGGTTTCGTCGTCTTGATCCGTTGCCCAACCAATAGCTGTCGGGTAGAATAACATTTCTGCACCCATAAGTGCGGTAATGCGTGATGCTTCTGGATACCACTGGTCCCAACAGATCAAAATTCCGATCTTGCCGAATTTGGTAGGGAAAATTTTATAACCTAAGTCGCCCGGTGTGAAATAGAATTTTTCGTAAAATGCCGGATCGTCTGGAATATGCATTTTACGATACTTGCCTAAGTACGATCCATCTGCATCTAATACCGCGGTGGTATTATGATATAATCCTTGTGCGCGCTTCTCAAAAAGCGAAGCGATAATGACAACGCCCAATTCGGCTGCTACGGCTGCTAGAGCGTCGGTGGATGGACCAGGAATAGCTTCTGCCAAGTCGAAATTATCGTAATCTTCGATGTCACAAAAATACAAGGACGTAAATAGTTCCTGAAGACATACGATTTGCGCGCCTTTGGCTGCTGCTTCGCGTACTTTAGTAATTGCTTTATCTAAGTTCTCTTGCTTGTCGCGTACGCACGACATCTGGACGACGCCAACTTTTACTTTACTCATAGTTTCTTCTCTGCTTTTCCAGATGCAAAGATATCTATTTTATACACGGTGTATGTGGGACGTTGGTAAAATTATCGACAGAATGAACGACATTTAATTGGCCGGAGGCCACTGATCTGCTACTCGGTATAGCATAATTATGTATCTTGGTGAAAATTTTGCCGCGATCCCTGCGATACGGTTCTATATCAAATCATTCAGCGTGCTACCACACCACAAAGAAGAACACATAATTGATGTACAAGCAGCCAGTCGTCTGGGTTGCTCTATGATGGTTCCTGTAATGTTAGGCTTTTTTTTTCCCTATTTTTTACTTTGGAAAGAATCACTCTCCACCGCTTTTTTTATAGATGGTTATTTGGATGTGATGGCTCCGTGGCTATATCCTATTGTAGCGATATTGATTATTTTGTTAGGCATTGTTTTGCATGAACTATTACATGGTTTGCCTTGGTCATTTTTTGCAAAGAAAGGTTGGTTGTCCATTCGCTTCGGCATACTTCGACCCCATTACGTGCCTTACTGTCATTGTGAGGAGCCATTGCGGCTTCGCCATTACATTATTGGGGCACTTACTCCTTTGGTTGTTCTAGGATTCGCGCCTGTAGTGTACGCTTGGGTTACAGGCAATTGGCTTTTTCTGTTGTTCGGGACTTTTTTTACCGTATCCGCCATTGGAGATATCATGATTGTTTATACGATGCGAAAGTTGAAGGCTAATACCTTGATTCTGGATCATCCCTCCGAGGCAGGATATTTTATTTACACTCCATAGCTGATACTCTTTGTGTTATGATTTAGTTTTTTGACTATTGTAAGTTTTTGGTCAAAAGTTGAGTTCAATTTGTCTATTACTGACGTCTGCTTCGTACTTTTGCAGTGCACGAAATTATTCTAACGCAGTCAATTTTCATCTTTCGTATGGCTAAAAAACATTATGTTTCAAACTCAGGTGAGTCGGTTCGCATGTTTAAAAACGATCTTCTCAACTCACTCACTAAGGTACATTATGCAGTGCCTTTAATATTCTGGATTCCGGTAATTATTTTCTTCCTGTGGCGAGCGTATGTTCAAGGAGGTATAGGAAGTGGTGCTACGGCATTGTATTTTGGATATGGTTTGGCATTTTGGACCTTCGCAGAATATGTACTACACCGGTGGGTTTTTCACTACGAGCCTCCGGGTAAGTTGGGTAAGCGTATCCATTTTATTTTCCATGGTGTACACCACGATTATCCGAGAGATCGGATGCGGTTGGTGATGCCCTTATCGGCGAGTATCCCGATGGCAGCTATTATTTATGTACTATTTAGCATCTTCTTTTCTACATTTTATTTAGCTGGATTTTTTGCTGGATTTCTTTTTGGCTATTTGATCTACGATGAATGTCATTATGCGATACATCACGCTAATTTCAAATCTGGTTTTCTGAAAAAGATTAAAGATCATCACATGTTACATCACTATTCGGATCCAGATAAGGGATTTGGTGTAAGTTCGTATTTTTGGGATCGCATTTTTGGAACCATGATCCCAAAGAGAGGTAAAAAAACTAACAATACGACAAACGATCATCACGAAGGATAATTTCCATACATTTACTACAATAGAATATATCAAGGCCCGATCAACTTTCAATGTGGATCGGGCCTTGATGCTATTAATGTTGTACACCATGTATTCTGCTATATTTCTTGTCTTAAATTTATGAGAGGTGTACAAACCATTTGGTATGAAATAATGGTTTAGTGGAATTGCGCTGTCTCGGTCGAATCTTTCATGGCCACGGTAGTTGCTGCTCCGTTGGTGACTACGTTTTGTATTTCATCGAAGTATCCTGTTCCTACGAAAGATTGATGTTTTACGGCTCGGAATCCTTTTTTCTGTAATGCAAACTCACGTTCTTGCAGTTCAGAATAGCCTGCCATACCATTCTCTTTGTAAGCAAGTGCCAATTCGAACATTGCAGTATTTAGTGCGTGGAAACCAGCTAGCGTAATAAACTGGAATTTGTAACCAAGTTTAGCTAATTCTTGTCTGAAATTTTTCATTTCATCAACGGAAAGTCTGGCTGCCCAGTTGAAAGAAGGAGAGCAATTGTAGGCTAACATTTTTCCAGGAAACTTGGCGTGAATGCCTTCCGCAAATTGTCTGGCTTGTTCCAAATCTGGGTTGGAGGTTTCCATCCAGATCAGGTCGGCATACGGTGCGTAAGACAATCCTCTATCAATCCCCTGCGCTACGCCATTATTTACATAGTAGAATCCCTCGGCAGTTCTTTCTCCAGTGACGAATTTTTTATCTCTATCGTCAATGTCTGAAGTTAATAAATCTGCTGCATCAGCATCGGTTCTGGCAATAATTAACGTAGGTACTCCTAACACATCAGCGGCTAATCGGGCGGCGATCAATTTGTTGATAGCCTCTTGGGTAGGAACCAATACCTTGCCGCCTAAGTGACCACATTTTTTAGCAGAAGATAATTGATCTTCAAAATGCACAGCTGCAGCACCCGCTTCGATCATTTGCTTCATCAGTTCGTAGGCGTTTAAGTTACCTCCAAATCCGGCTTCTGCATCTGCGATGATTGGCACTAGATATTCTTTATCTCCGCCACCATTCACCGATTGGATTTGGTCCGCTCTCACTAATGCATTGTTGATTTTTTTGACAACCGATGGTACAGAATTGGCCGGATAAAGGGATTGATCGGGGTACATTTCGCCAGACAGGTTTGCATCTGCAGCTACCTGCCAGCCTGATAGATAGATCGCTTCCAATCCTGCATCTACTTCTTGTACTGCTTGATTTCCGGTTAGAGCGCCTAATCCAGCGACGTAGTCTTGACTGTTCAACTTAGTCCAGAAAGTTTTTGACATTTCCGAAGCAATCGTAAATTGCTGTAAGTACGAGCCTCTCAGTTTCAATACATCTTCTGCTGTATAGGTTCTTGTGATTCCGTTCCATCTTGGATTACTATCCCAATCTTTTTCGATTGCCAGAATTTGTTCTTGTGTAGTTTTCATGATGATATTCTTATAAATTTTATTATTTGTTAGTGGTTTTTTTCTATTTGAAATTATAGCGATGCGCAGTGCTAGTTACTTACTATGAAGGGGTAAGCTTTTAAAGTCAGAAATTCTTCAAAATTTTCATTAAAAATGAGCTCATTCAGTAATTCTGTTGCACGTGTGAATTGCCCGTTTTTGAATCGGTCGGCGCCGACGTACTGCTCGATTTTGATCAGTTCTTCTGCTTCCAATTCTAGGATTAGTTCTTGGGTCAGTGTGCGATTATCATTTAGCGTAGCTTTGTTTTTGAGCCATTGCCAGATCTGTGTTCTCGAAATTTCGGCGGTAGCAGCGTCTTCCATGAGGTGATAGATGGCAGCTGCGCTCACGCCTACTAACCAACTTTCGATATACAGAATTCCGACATTGATGTTCTTTCGTACGCCTTGTTCCGTAATTTCTCCTTTAGGAATCTCTAAAAGATCTCTCTCCTTGATCTGGTAATCAAACTTTTTGTCGATCTGGTTAGCAGCAGGCATGTACTCGTCAAAAATGTCTTTGGCCACCGCGACCAGTGCAGGATGTGCTACCCAAGTGCCATCGTGCCCATTTTGCGCTTCGCGTTTTTAATCGTTGCTTACTTTCTCGTAAGCTTGTTTGTTAGCCTCCTCATCACCTTTGATTGGGATTTGAGCGGCCATTCCGCCGATAGCGTGTACGTTTCTTTTGTGGCATATTTCGATCACACGTTTGGAGTATGCATTCATAAAAGGAGAGGTCATAGTCACTTGATCACGATCGGGAACGATGAATTCTGGGAGGTTGCGAAATTTTTTTATGTACGAGAAAATGTAATCCCAGCGTCCGCAATTCAGCCCTGCGCTATGTTCTTTTAGTTCATACAGTATTTCGTCAATTTGGAATGAGGCCGTAATTGTTTCAATTAATACGGTCGCTTTGATCGTGCCTTGCGGAATATCTAGATAGTTTTGAGCGAATACGAAAACCTCATTCCACCAACGGGCTTCTTTAAAATGCTCAAGCTTTGGAAGGTAAAAGTAGGTGGCGCTTCCATTTTTTATAAGTTGTTTAATATTTCTGAAAAAATAGATTCCGAAATCAATCAATGATGCGGAGGCCGCTTCACCATTTATTTCAATGTGTTTTTCAGCCAGGTGTAATCCTCTAGGTCGTACAATTAATACCGCTGTTTTCTCGTTGAGTTGATACGATTTCCCTTGTTCGTTGGTGAAGTCAATCTTACGGTTAATAGCGTCAGAAAGGTTGACCTGGCCTTCGATACAATTACTCCAAGTTGGAGCGTTGCTATCTTCGAAATCGGCCATAAAGGTAGATGCACCCGAATTCAGGGCGTTAATGATCATCTTTCTATCAACAGGTCCTGTAATTTCTACTCTGCGATCTAGTAAATCGGATGGAAGCGATGCGCAAACCCAGTCATCATGACGTAGCTTTTCCGTTTCTTTCAGAAATGTGGGTAGATGACCAGTATCGAAATCTTGCTGTTTTAGTTTGCGTGCTTCTAGTAATTGTAATCTTTGCTGATTGAAAAATTGATGTAGTTCTTCTAAGAAATTTATTAATTCGGAATTGAAAACATCTGCTCTTTCATTGCTAGTTTTTACTTTGAATTTATTTTTAGTATGCATAACTCATTGATTTTATGGTTTAACAAAACAAACATAAACAAATATTTAAAAAATTTAGCGAACGTTCGCTATTTTTTGTTAAAAAAATTTCTTTACGAATAAACGATTGTAATTATTTACATTTGATAGATGACATCAGATAGTGAGTATATCAAGACTATTTTCGGACTTAAATTGAAGCAGCAACGACAGAAAAGGAATTGGTCTTTGCAGGATCTAGCTGTAAAAACAGGATTGTCTAAATCGTATTTGAATGAGATTGAAAACGGAAAGAAATACCCTAAGCATGAAAAGATCATTCTACTTTCGGAATCACTTAGTTGTACTTTTGATGACTTAGTATCCACTAAATTGGATAAAAGTCTCGCGCCATTTAATGAGATTTTGCAGTCTGATTTTTTTAAGGAAATCCCTTTAGAACTTTTCGGAATTAACAAAAATGATCTCATCAGCATCATTAGTGATGCCCCAAAAAAAGTGACTGCATTTATCAATGCATTGATTGAAATTGCGCAAAATTATAACCTTGGAAAAGAACGTTTTTATTTTGCAGTTTTGCGCTCTTTCCAAGAAATGTACGATAATAATTTTCCTGAAATTGAAGCGGAAGTGTTGCGTTTTGCCGATGAAAATCAGCTTGTGATTGGCAAAAATATACAGACGGAAATTCTGGAAAAGGTTCTTATTGATAAGTTTAACTACGCTATTGAGTCGAGTGATTTTGAATCTTATGGTGTTTTGGATAATCTTCGATCTTTATTTCTGCCAGAAAAAAAATTATTGCTCCTTAATAATAAATTGGAAGCCGATAAGAAGACTTTTATCCTAGCTAAGGAGATAGGTTTTAACGTGCTAGACTTAAAGTATCGTCCTAACACCTATTCTTGGTTACATTTTGGGAATTTTGAAGAAATTTTAAATAATTTTTACGCGTCGTATTTTGCGGGAGCATTGCTTATCTCAAAAAATGCTATTCGCGACAGCATCGCTAATTTCTTTTCGCAGAATAGTTGGCGACCGGCAGGTTTCGAAGATCTCATTGATAATTTTACGCATTCGCCGGAGACTTTTTATTATCGATCGACGAATATATTGTCTTCAGAATTAGGTATCAAAGATCTATTTTATTTATGCTTGGTGAAGAAGAAAAATTCGGACAAAATTCAGATCTTAAAAGAATTACATCTAAATCATCAGCAAGCGCCGCACGCTAATGCCACCAACGAGCATTACTGTGGACGATGGATTGCAGTGAAAAACCTGGCCCATCTAAAGCAGAACGAGACCTTAACTGATGCGCAGATATCTCATTATAAAGATTTGGGAATAAGCTATTTGGTGATCTCCACGTCTCAAAAAAATCCATTTTCGGATGGAAGCAATAGAAGCTATTGTTTGGGTATTTTGCTCAATTCGCAGACTATAAAGAAGATCCGATTTGTAAAATCGCCCAGTTTAAAGACGATCAATGTGGGGGTTACTTGCGAATCTTGTAGTATTGCTGATTGCGAGGTGCGGCAGGCACCTGCAATCCGCTTGGAGAAAGAGCATTTTAACTCCAATATGAAAACTGCTATCGATAAAATGCGAAAGGACCTATTGTAATAATTTTTCCAGTTGATCCTTCCGTATTTTACGCATATGCCACGAGTTAGATGTTTAAAGCGCGACTCGCTGCCCATTGAGCAAACCTCTATATAGCTGGCGATTCTTATAAATTAACACTTCACCTGTTTTGCCATTTTTGATACTGGAATCGATCACAATGACCTTGTTTTCAAATAAGGGAGTGATATGTTTTTGCGAAGTGTGACCAATGACCATGCGATCAGCATTCCAGAATTGAAGTATCTGCGTTATATCAGCTTGATTTATTGTTTCATCTTTGAAGTAGCCTCTATACCATACAGGTCCATTGGACGTCGCCAATAAGTTTAAGGTAGAATTCGCGCGATAATCTGCTCGTGGCTGCGTAAAGATGCTATCCCGGAATAAGCTGTTGATCTGGATGGGGGTTAAGTTTTCTTGAATGATCTCTGGAGAAATGCCTGCATGTACAAACCACGTATCGTTGATCTTGATCGTAATAGGCTGTTGTCTGATCCACTGTCCGAAAAACGATCGTCTTCCGAATTGCTCTCCGTAGGGTTTGTCGAGGATTTCCGCGATCAAGTTGTATTTTTTATGCACATAACGCAGATCATTATCCAACACCATCAGCTCGTGATTGCCCATTAAGTAATGTACTTTGCCACCGGCAGATACCGCTTGCTGTTGCAATTTGTAGGTGAGCCACAGGGCTTCCGTAACGCCAGCGCCGCGATCGAAAATATCGCCATTAATTACCAAATGCCCATCATTATAGATCCAGTTTGCTGCCGAATCGATCACACCATGACTTTGTAGCAAATCAACAAAAAGTGGATATTGGCCATGAATGTCGCTAATGGCCAACCAATCATGTACATCGGAATATTCGTACGAAGGATTGGATAAGGTGCTGTACGAGGCATGTTCTTGGAGAGCTGCAGATAATGGCAAGTCGAATATTTTAGTTATTTGTGCCACTTCCTGTCTGAAATCAGATGATTCCGCGCTGGATATCTGTTGCAAAGCGCCATCTTTTATCCAGCGAATAAGCGTGTCATTGGCGTTAAAGAAGATATGAGGCGGCTCTTGGATGCTGTCTTGTGCTAGCTTCGTACTTACTACCGATGTCGGAGTTTGTGCATAGCTTACGGAGCTGGCTAAGCCCATTATCAAAAGAAAATATTGGATCATATTTTATAAAGCAAAAAAGGGTTTGATGAAGTCTAGAGACTTTATCAAACCCTTGATTAAGGAGTTATTTAATTCCGAATTCGAATACCTACGGTTTTGTAGTTTCCACTTGTTTTTACTTGATCGTTTGCTTGAAGCTCTACAACCAATACAACATCCGTCTGCGGCGCTAGCGCCGGTACCACATATGTTAATGAACTAATTGGCGTGCCAGCTGGAAATTGAATTTGTCCATCTTGGCTCAGTTCATAATGTTGGCCCTGTACTGCCGTCGTTTCGCTTGCTACGACGGTAGCACGGATGGTTTGCGCGCTTTCGGACAAGCCTCCCAACAGATTTACCTGTAGCTTGTGCTCGCCGGGGCGAGCAGTGATAATAGGGTAGTTCTTTCCTACGGCATTGCTCACGACTACGGCGTCCTGAAACTCTACCATGAAGTCTTTAAAGATGAGCTTGTCTTCATAATCTTTAAAACAAGATGTCAGAAGAAGACACAGCGCTATGATGATACTATTTTTCATGTTTTTGTTAGTTTAATATCCGAAATTCTGCACCAAATTACTATTGATTTCGACTTCGCGAACCGGGATTCTGCTCAGTATGCGCAGGTCTTCAAAAGCGATCGTCTCTGACTCCTTTACAATCGGTAATCCTAATCGTTTTAAATCGAAAAAGCGATGTCCTTCAAAAGCAAATTCCAATCGGCGTTGCTGCAAGATTTCTGCTTTCAATGCATCTCCCTGTAGGTTTACCGCAGTTAGATTGGCACGAGTCCGGATTTTGTTCAACTCTATATTGGCCGAAGCGGTTTGGTTGAGTGCCGCTAGCGCTTCCGCGCGGTTAAGCACGACCTCTGCGTAGCGGATCACAGGTACATTGTCTAGATTAGGCACGCCATTTTTACTTGCGAATTTGTTGATCTCAAAATACGTGCGGTTAGCACCTAGTCCACTTTGCGTAAAAGCGCGTCGCGCATCGCCAGCCATATATTGCGCCAGCAAGTCTTCGCTCATCACGACATTGCCATGTGATGCCGTTGCGGTAGAACCTACCGTCGTTCTGGTCATATACGTAGCGCGTAATGATTCGTTGCTGCCAATGTTGTCTGGCGTAGCGAATGGAATTTCGAAGAATGATTCTGGATGACGCTCACTGCGCCACGAAGCTACCAATTGAGCCGCAGTTGGGAAAGTAGCTACGCCACTGTTCATGGCTTTTTCTGACTCTGTAAGCACGCGCTCATAATCTCCGTTGTACAAAGCTACCCGGGAGAATAAAGCGGCTACCGCACCTTTAGTTGCAAAGAATGGTCCTCTGCTATTGCTGGATGCTGGAATCAGCTCATACGCTTCTTGAAGATCGCGGTAGATGTACGCATACACTTCGTCGATCGTGGATCTAGAACCAAAAACGATCTGTTCTATCTTAATGGCACCGCGCTCCATGATCGGTACGCCACCGCGATTTTGTGCAGCTACAATAGCCGTTGGATCATACGCATAAGCACGCATCAGGTTGTGGTAATACAATGCGCGTAAAAACAAGTTCTGTCCGCGGATACCATCCTTGAAAGCCTGATCAGTATCAAATTCATCTAATGCTTCTAGCACTAAGTTGATTTGGTTGATCCCGTAGTAAGAATGTTGCCAATTGCTTAGGTGCGATCCAATTTGATTATTCCATTCCCGTACCAAGCGATTTCCCGCTAGGGTGTTAATGGTATTGTCTGCCAATACATCGGGTATAGCAATCAGGTCGCGACCGTATAAACTTACTTCTCTCAATCGGGCATAGACGGCATTTGTCGCTGCCTTAAGGGATTCTTTGCTAGTCAATGCATCATCGGCGTCAATGGATTGCCGAGGATTCACTTCTAACATTTTTTCACATCCGCTAAATAGTAGGGTAGACCAAGCTATGGCGGTGATATATAATATTCTTTTCATTGTCGTTTCCTGTGTTATTAAAATCCAAGTTGTACACCCAGCGTGTACACCTTCGTTTGAGGGATCGTACCTTGCGTTGACGAAAACTCACCAAAACCAATCATTAACTCTGGATCGTAACCCGTCCATTTGGTAAACGTCGCGAGATTTTCTCCCTGCGCATATACTTTCAGGTTGGTCATGCCAAGACGTTGTGCGATGCCTGTAGGCAACTGATAGGATACAGTGACATTCTTTAAACGGATGAATGAAGCGTCTTCCAAAAACCGACTACTGGTAGTAGCGTGTGAAATACTGCCAACCTCGGTGTTAGCATCAAATGGACGCGGTACGGTGGTGACTTGACCAGGCGTAGTCCAACGATTTAAGAAGATACGCTCTAACGTGTTACGGTTGTCGCCACCATTTAAGAACCAACGGCTGTGCATACCGGCATTGCTCAATTCTCTTCCGTAATCATAATGGAAAAATGCACTAGCAGAGAAACCTTTATAGCTGAATGTGTTGGTGAATCCACCGAAGAAATCGCTCATCTGGTTGCCGAAAATCTTCAGATCATTCGGACTACTTGGCGTGTACGTTACTTCGCCATTAGCATCGTACCACATTGGGCGACCTGTTGCGGAGTTTACGCCCGCATAATCCAAGGTCACATTGGTGCCTAATGAATGTCCGACACGTACTGATTGATTGCCCGGCAATACTTGCGCACCGTCTGCCAGCTCCAAAACGCGGTTACGTAAGAACGTGATGTTGAAGTTAGAAGTCCAGGTAAAGTGTCCAGATTTTATGTTTGTGGTGCGCAATTCAAATTCTACACCTTCGTTTTTCACGCGACCAATATTGCTCGTTACATTAGAAAAACCACTTAAATAAGGTAATGGCCGATCTAACAATAGATCGCTACTAACGCGTCTGAATACCTCGATGGAACCTGAAATGCGGTTGTTGAACAAGCCGTAATCTAAGCCAATATTAGAGGTGATGTTTTTCTCCCATCTCAGATCTGTATTCGCTAATCCAGAAGGGCGAAGACCAGGCTCTTGATTATAGTTTGCAGAGCTCGAGCTGCCATACAAACCTCTAGCATCGAAATTGCCGATCGCGTCGTTACCCGTTTGTCCGTAGCCTGCGCGTAGTTTCAATTGGTTTATCCAAGGTTGATCTTCCATAAAGGACTCCTCCGATATATTCCATCCCGCAGAAACGCCTGGAAACCATCCAAAGTAGTTGTTTGCACCAAATCGAGACGAACCGTCATAGCGTAAAACACCGCTCAATAAATATTTCTTGTTGAAATCATAGTTTACTTGTGTAAATAAACCAGCACGTTTAAATCCAGTCCAACTACCAGAAGCGCTACCGATTACCGCCGCAGATTGTAGGGTGCGGAATTGGTGTGTTGTAAAGCCACTCGCCGAGATTGAATTCATCTCGCGATTGTCGTTACGGTATTCAAAACCCAATAAGGCAGATAGATTGTGCTGATCGTTCCAGCTGGTATTGTATTGCAATGTCTGGTTAGTGATGAAGTTTCGGTTTTGGCGAGCGCCGACCGTTAAAGAACCTTGTGCTGCAAATCCACTTCTGGTGCGCGGATCTACATAGCGCTCATCATCAATTAACCGAAAATCTAATCCGTAAAACGATTTGAATGATAAGTTATCTAAAATCTTGTACGTCGCACTCACATTGGTCACCAAAGATTTGGTACGACTTTGCAAGGTGCCCAATAAACTTTCCTGAATAGGATTTCTATTGGCCGATCCTGGAAAACCTTCTATTGGCGCATTCATAGAACCATCTGGATTGTAGATCGGGATGAATGGCAACATCGTTGGCGCGGCATATTGCGGTGCTGCATACGCGCCAGTAGAGCCATTACTGCCAGAAGTACCATTCTGTATGATGCTGCTTAAGTTGGTGTTCAAATCAAAAGAAAGCCGCTTAGAAATCTCGTGTCTTAGGTTGATCTTGGCTGTAGCACGTTCAAAATCGATCGCGACCACGTTACCATCAGTCTTATTGTAAGAGGCAGATACGAAAAACTGTGTTTTTTCATTTCCACCGCTAGCCGAGATATCTGCGTTGTTTGTTCTTCCCGTACGGAAAGCTGCTTCCTGCCAATTGTATGTTCCTAGCGCAGCAATATCTTCATCGGTAAGATCTGCTGGTAGCCCAACTGCGGTTAGCATATCTCCGCGGTTACGTTCTAGGGTACGCGTCGGATATCTGTTGTTTCTTGCTTCGAATCGTGATGCAAAATATTGCTCAGTAGACATCATAGCTACCTCTGGCATCGGTGTGGTGATACCGTTGTAGTAATTAAGGCCAATTTTTGTTTTGCCCGCTTTACCACGTTTTGTCGTGATCAACACAACACCGTTGGCAGCTTGTGCACCATAAATGGATGCCGCAGCGCCATCTTTCAATACTTCGATGCTTTCCACATCATTATTGTTCAAGAAAGCCAATGGATTGCTGGCCGTTTGTCCAGAGCTGGTAGACATATTTAGCTGTACACCATCAACAATGATCAAAGGCTCATTTCCGGCGGTAATAGACCCCATACCACGGATGTTGATGTTAACCGGGCCGCCGGGTACACCATTGGCAGCCATAATATTCACACCAGATAACTGGCCTTGCATGGCGCGGTCAATACTTTGTACGGGTACATTTTCAAGTACATCCGATTTAATGGAAGACATCGCGCCCGTAATAGAGCGTTTTTCCTGTGTCATATATCCAGTAATGACCACATCTTCTACTTCGTTGATCAACGGTTCGAGTATGACATCGATGGTGCGAGCTGTGCTAACAATCACCGTTTTGGTGATATAGCCCATCATGGAAATGACGATGTTATCACCGCGTTTTACCAAAAGATCAAAAACACCATCTGCTCCTGTACCGACAGCTTGTGAGTTGCTACGCACACTGGCGCCAGCTACGGTAGCGGTACCATCATCGGTACGAATGTACACGGTACCACGCAGCGGAAATGTTTCTTGCTGATTGGCACGAGCGTTTGCTTTATTTGCTACTGGCAGGTTTTTTTCTTTTAGAATAATACTTTTACCTGATAACTTGTAGGTGAGCGGCTGATTTTGTAGACATAAATCTAAAACGTCGGCGAGAGGCATATTGAGTACCTCAATATTGATCGGGTTCGATTTCTCAAGCAATTCATGCGTATAGATAAAACTATACGATGTTTGCTTCCGAATATCCGAGAATACATCTTTCAGCTTGGCGTCCTTTTTGCTTAAGGTAACGCGTTGAGCGAAGGTGTTTGTTGCATAGGTGCCGATTGCGCAGGTGAGCAATAGGGCAACGATTAAATTTAAGCGCATAAGGATACCTTTGGCTTTTGATAATTTCATATATTTGATTAGGGTTAGAAAACTACGATTTTCACGATTAGATAGCTGTTAGCCCTATATTTGACAGGGCATTGCTGCAACAATGTCCTGTTATATTCTCTAGGGTAACATATTTATTTGCGCATAGCATTATGGCATGACTGTTACCCTCCTTCCTTCCACTTTAAAATGCACTTTTTCGGTCATCTCCAAAAGATCTAAGAGTTCCTGCAAATTTTCGAAACGGGAGATTTCCCCACCAAATTTCTCGGTAGGAATAGGGGCTGCATAGGCGACCTCAATATCATACCATTTGGCAATCTTTTGCATAATATCTTGAATGGAAATTTCATCGAAGTAGAAATAACCTTCCTTCCAGTCGGCAAACGAGCGCGTATCCACCTCTTGTATCCGAATAGCGCCAGATCCTGATGAGGATACAATGGCTTGCTGTCCGGGGCGCAATATACGTGTACTCGCTTCGGCGCTAATCTCCACCTTTCCTTCGATCAAGGTCGTTTGCGTTTGCGCATTTTCTTTATACGCGTTGATGTTGAATTGTGTGCCAAGTACCTGCACCTGATGTCCCGGCAATTCTACCGTGAAAGGAGCTAAATTAGCCTTGTTGACAGGCATTTTCTGCACATCAAAATAACCTTCGCCTTCTAATTTTACTTTTCTATCCGCCAAAAAGTTAAGGGGATAACTCAATTTTGATTCTGCATTTAGCCACACGGTTGAGCCGTCGGGTAATTTTACTGTGTATTGTCCGCCTTTTGGCGTGGTGATCGTGTGCCAACCGGAGGTATTGTTGTTGTCCGTACCTGTGTATTCATACACGGGTCGCCCTTCGGCATCCGCATATACGCGCATCGTGCCGGAAAGGTCATCCATAGTAGTTTCAAAATTGGATAAAGGCACGATGGTACCATCTTCCAATGTTAATACTGCTTTATCCGTTCCAGCCGCGATTACGGTGCTCACTTCTTCCGCTGGTTTGAATAAAGGACGGATGAATATAAATGCGGCCGCGAGGCATGCTGCACTCACAGCAGCAACTCTAAACCAGTTGCGGTTTTTCTTTTTGTTTGGTTTTTGTGGAGCAAGCTTGCCCAAAATCTGTGCAAGTTCGGTTTCCGTATCGTAAGCCTGTAATCGATCCAGTGCTTCTTTTTCCGACGCGCTATTTTTGAGCTGCTGGTATAAGGTAGCATTTTGTGCGGTAGACAACCAGTCTGTCAGTTCCTGTTGTTCTTGTGCATTTAGTGCATTTGTTCGCTCTTTGTGAAGCAATTCAATAATTCGATACTTGGTAGTCATATATTCTATATACGGCCAGCCTATCAATAAGTACCTGAAAAAAGTAAGTTTTTTATAAATTCAGTAACCAGTATAGGAGAGCGGGTAGCGAAGCGTGTTTCAGCAGGAGCGAGCGCAGTAATTTCAATCCTTTCGACTTCTGGTTTTTGACCGTTTGCATCGATAAGTTGAGTTCTTGTGCGATTTCTTGATTTTTCAAGCCTTCCACATAACTCATAGTAAGTACATTGCTGTAGGCCGCCGGAAGCTTTTCTAATCCGCGAAAGATCATGGCCCAGTACTCGTTCTCCATAATGAGATGATCCACAGCAGCATCTTCGATAGGCATAGATCGGGCATAGCCATCTTCGCGAAGTTTACTATTCTTTTGTAGGCTCAATTCATCCAAACAGGCATGGTGGACAGATTTGTAGAGATAATTTCGACAATGTTCGTAGCTGTCGAAAGCCATTTCACGCTGCCATAGCTTTACAAAAAGAGAGTTGACGAGGTCTTTTTCATTCCCTGGAATGAATTTGGAAGCGAAGAGACATAAGGGCGCAAAAAAATCACGGTACACAGATTGGAAATGATCCACATCTTGTAGGTAGATTTTGTTGTCAATAGTTGGGTTCGTCATGTACTCTTCATTGAAAGACTGAGATCTTATATCAGAGAATTCCAAATTTAACCAAAAGCACAACTAAAAACAAAAATCTGACGTCGATTGATGTAACGAATACCTAGAGGTTTGGCTGATAAGTAAGGTCTCTGATGTACACGAAGGTACTGGGGCTATGTTAAACCCATGTTAAAGCGGTACTAAGCAATTGCTAAATATTTTCCCACCAAGCGTCGAAAGACTGATTTTGGTTCAAATACACGACTTCTCCAATTTTGGGAGTTGCGGCTAGCGCCGACTTATTCTTGGCATGTTGCGTTACTTCTTTCAAAGGCTCATCCCAATCATGTATGGATAAGACGAATTTGGCAGAATGCACGGGGATGAATTTCTCTGCGCGTAAATCTTGGCTCGCTTGTACAACCTCATCAGGCAGCATATGGATGTATCTCCACGACGTATTGTACTGTCCGTTTTCCAAGATTGCCCAATCAAACGGCCCCAAAGCGTTACCGATTTCTTTGAAATGCTTGCCATAACCGCTATCGCCGCCCAAATACAGGTTGAGGTTGCTGGAGCGAACGGCAAAGGAAGACCACAAACTGGTATTGCGTGTCAACCAGCGTCCTGAAAAATGCCGTGCAGTACAACTGGTGAAATGCAAGCCCTCGATATCCGCGGTTTCTCCCCAGTATAATTCCGTGATTTTGGAAGCTGGATATCCCCAACCTTCAAAATGTGCGCCTACACCAAGTCCAGTCAATACCCGTTTTACTTTTGGTTCTAAAGCACGAATCGTCGCATAATCTAGGTGATCCCAGTGATCATGACTGATCAGGAGGATATCTATTTCGGGCATTTCGGCTACGCCGAATGTATTCGTGCCCAAGAACGCTTTGATATTATTAACGGGCGACGCATTACCGCTAAAAACTGGATCTACCAAAATACGTTTGCCATCCAGCTGTAGATAATACGAGGAGTGGCCAAACCAGACTAATACGTTGCTATCTAATGGCAAGGCATTGAGATCCGTTTGTACGTGTGGTAGTTCGGATAAAGGTTGTTTGTTGGGATTACTTGTGAAAAGCCATTTGCGCATCACGGTCAACATTGTTTCCCCTTCGGCTAAGCTTGGTGTGTTTTCTAAGTTGTCAAATACACCATTTTTAAAATTAGGCGCCGCCTCCATACGTTGCAGGCGCTCGCCTTTGGCATAATAACCAATCTTATCTTGTTTGCTAAACAGGTAAACAGCCAAGGCTATTACTACCAGTAGAATGAAAAGGATCCACATAAAACGTTTCAAAGATTGGATATATGTAAAATGGATAACTTGCTATTGATAACCCAGTAATTTCATGACTTGTTTGGAGTTTTGCTCCTCGCCAAATACTTCGTAGTTGAATGTCTCGTCGCGATTTCTGCGAATCAGTACATGCTTAGGAGAAGGAAGCAAACAGTGGTGAATGCCACCATATCCGCTCAATACTTCCTGATAAGCACCCGTATGGAAGAATCCCAAATACTGCACTTTACGTGTCTTCGGCATAAATACCGAGTTCATATGTGCTTCTTGGTTATAATAATCCTGTCCATCGCAGGTGATACCACCTAAGTTGACGCGTTCGTATTCCGAATCCCAGTTATTGATCGGGAGCAAGATGTATTTTTGGTTTAGCGCCCATACATCTGGCAAGTTAGTGATGAATGAACCATCCAACATCAGCCATTTTTCACGATCATTCTGTTGTTTACGTCCCAATACTTTGTATAAGATACCCGAAGCTTCTGCCACGGTGTATTTTCCGAATTCGGTAATAATATCCGGTTCCAATACTTCGTGGTGTGCACAGATTTGTTTGATACGGTTCACGATCTCATTGACCATGTATTCAAAGTCGAAATCATGTACCAGAGAATCTTTGAATGGCATACCACCACCAATATCTAAGGTGTCTAGATCTGGATTGATTTTTTTGAATTTACAGTAAAGAGTGACGTATTTCTCCAGCTCATTCCAGTAATACGGCGTATCAGAGATACCAGAGTTGATAAAGAAATGCAACAATTTCACTTTGAAATGCGGATTCTCGGCAATTTTAGAGTTGTAGAAATCAATGACATCCTCCATGCGGATTCCTAAACGAGAAGTATAGAATTGAGAATCGGGTTGCTCCTCTGCCGCAATCCGGATTCCCAGACTACAAGGTGTGCCCAATTCGACCTCATCATCATACATATTGAACTCCTCTTTGTTGTCCAGTACTGGAATGATATTGGTGTATCCATCGTGCAACATATCGACGATATACTGCTTGTATTGATAGGTTTTGAAACCATTGCAGATCACGGTGATATCCTTATTGACCGTGCCTTGACGTTCCAATGCATCGATCATCGGCATATCAAATGCAGAAGAAGTTTCGAGGTGAATGTCGTTTTTCAACGCCTCTTCGACTACATGCTTGAAATGAGAAGATTTCGTACAGTAACAATACTTGTACGAGCCGCGGTAATTATGCTTTAAGATCGCAGTCTGAAATAAAATTTTAGCCTGTTGGATCTTTTTGCTGATGATCGGGAGGTAGGTAAAACGCAGGGGCGTACCATACGTCTCAATTAACTCCATCAGGTTAAGGTCGTGGAAGTATAATTCGTCATCGATGATGTCGAATCCGTCTTGTGGGAAACCAACACTTAAGTCAAGAAATTCCTGATAGCTCTGCATTTTTTGTTATTTTTGGCAAAGATATGCTTTCGTAATGAATACCTATTACAAACACCGTAATTTTTCACCCTCATTATCAGAAGCTTTATAACATTCTTACATTTATATGGCGGATTTATCCATGCAACAAATACTCATAGAAGAGACGGTTAAAGCCGTGAAAACGCTTTATCAAGCCGATATTCCTGATACTCAAATCAGTTTGCAAGAAACTCGAAAAGAGTTTGAAGGGCAGTTCACCATCGTTGTCTTTCCCGTAACACGCTTTTCTAAAAAATCTCCCGAACAAACCGGTCAGGAGATTGGTGCGCTGCTACAACAGGAAATTGCAGAGGTAGTATCCTTCAATGTGATTAAGGGATTTCTCAATATCGTCCTATCCGATCATTATTGGATCAATTTATTGAGCGAATCTATTTTGTCTCCGGAGTTCGGCGTATTTCAGCCGACAGGCAAGCGTATTATGGTCGAGTATTCATCGCCCAATACCAATAAACCCTTGCACTTAGGCCATATCCGCAATAATCTGTTAGGTTTTTCGGTAGCAGAGATCTGGAAAGCGTATGGTTATGATGTGGTAAAAGCCAATCTTATTAACGATCGTGGAATCCATATCTGTAAGTCGATGCTGGCTTGGCAGAAATTTGGCGCTGGCGAAACTCCGGAAAGCGCTGGATTGAAAGGCGATCATTTGGTGGGTAAATATTATGTCGCTTTTGATAAAGCCTACAAAGCCGAAATTGAAGCGCTCAAAGCACAAGGGCAAACAGAAGAAGAAGCCAAGAAGAATGCGCCGTTGATCAAAGAAGCACAGCACATGCTGCAACAATGGGAAGCTGGCGATGAAGCCGTGATCACATTGTGGAAAACCATGAACGAATGGGTTTATGCTGGTTTTGGTGTTACCTACGATTCATTGGGTGTATCTTTCGATAAATTCTACTACGAGTCGGATACCTATTTATTAGGAAAAGATATTATTCAGGAAGGGCTAGATAATCATGTGTTCTTCAAGAAAGAAGATGGCTCGGTATGGATCGACCTAACCGCCGATGGTTTAGATGAAAAGTTGGTATTGCGTGGCGATGGCACTTCGGTGTACATTACGCAAGACTTGGGCACAGCCCAATTGAAATACGATGAGTTTGGGATGGAAGAATCCATCTATGTAGTCGGCAATGAGCAAGATTACCACTTTAAAGTTTTATTCCTGATTCTTAAAAAACTAGGCAAAGCTTGGGCAGATGGGCTTTTCCACTTATCATACGGGATGGTCGACCTGCCTTCTGGCAAGATGAAATCTCGTGAAGGAACGGTCGTTGATGCTGATGATTTGATGGCAGAAATGGTTGAAACAGCGCAAGCGCGTACCGAAGAATTGGGCAAGACAGAAGGATTTTCGGAAGCAGAAAAGAAGGAATTGTACCGCACGATCGGTATGGGCGCATTAAAGTATTTCTTACTGAAAGTGGATCCTAAAAAACGCTTGTTATTCGATCCAAATGAATCTGTAGATTTTCAAGGTCATACCGGTCCATTTATTCAATATACGCATGCACGTATCAAATCCATATTGCGCAAAGCAGGCGAGGTGAGTTCAGATCAGAACGTCGATGCGATTACGGTTTACGAGCGTGATTTAATTCAGACACTATCTAATTATCCACAAACAGTAGAAGCGGCTGCTAAAGATTTCAGTCCGGCGCAGATCGCGAATTATGTATATGAATTGGCTAAGCTTTATAATAAGTTTTATCACGAGGTGAGCATTCTGAAAGTAGAAGAGGAGCACATTAAAGTATTCCGCTTGAAGCTATCAGCTGCTACGGCATCGGTGATTGCCAGATGTATGGGTTTAATGGGAATCACGGTTCCAGAAAGTATGTAATTGTTACCTATGTATAAAGTTGGTTTAATCGGTTTTTCTATTGGTGGTCAGGTATTCCACGCGCCTTTTATCGCGGGAAATCCTGCAATGCAGCTATATAAAGTCACGGCACGTAAGCAAGAACAGCAAGAGCTGCTTGCCGCCCGATATCCTGACGCTATTGCAGTGCCATCTGCCACGGATATTTTTGACGATCCTAACATCGACATTGTTGTGGTAGCGACTTCGAATGATATGCATTACGATTTTGCGAAAGCAGCTTTGCTTGCCGGTAAGCACGTCGTGGTCGAAAAACCATTTACCAATACGAGCGAACAGGCTGATGAGCTGATCGCTTTAGCGGCAGAAAAGAATTTGTTGCTCACGGTGCATCACAATGCACGATTCCATTCTGACTTCAAGACCGTTCGTAAGCTGATCCAAGAAAAGGCTGTCGGCAGGTTGACGAATTATGAAGCGCGTTACGATCGCTTTCGCAATTTTTTGCGCGAAGGCGCTTGGCGTGAGCAGAATCTACCAGGTTCTGGTATTCATTATGATTTGGGAGCACATCTGATCGATCAAGCATTACAACTATTCGGTGCGCCAACTTCGGTGTTTGCCGATCTTCGTGTACAACGAAATGGTGCAGCAGCTGTCGATGATTTTGAAATTATCCTATCTTATCCCACACAAAAAGTATCGCTGAAAGGACAGATGTTGGCCAAATTGCCAACACCACGCTACGCACTATACGGCACAGCCGGATGTTTTGTGAAACCTGGAACAGATCCGCAAGAAGACATGCTTCGCAATGGTAGTTTGCCGCATTTGAATGCAGATTGGGGATTAGAACCCGAGTCCACCTATGGTACGCTTGCTGTCGTAGATGCCGATCAAGTAGAAAACACACAGAAAGTCGTGAGTGAGCGCGGATCTGGACAAGATTTTTATGCCAATGTGGTCGATGTGTTGCAAAGCAAAAGTACACTCACCGTACGGCCGGAGCAAGCCCGCGATGTGATCCGTATATTGGAGTTTTGTGAGCAATCTTGGAACGATAAAACCGTGATCGCTTTAGCGGGAGAACTCATTGCATATGATTAAATATGATGCGATCATCATTGGCGCTGGCGCCTGCGGCTTGATGTGTGCCGCACAAGCTGGTTTGTTAGGCAAACGTGTGCTCGTGCTGGAGCGCAATAGCAAACCGGGCGCTAAGATCTTGATCTCCGGAGGCGGACGGTGTAATTATACCAACCTACACACCTCAGTCGATAATTTCGTGACCGAAAATCCTTCCTTTTTACATAGTGCTTTTAACCAGTGGACGGTAGACCATACCATTTCCTTCTTCGAAGGATATGGATCCATCCAAGGTGCGGAAAAGACATTAGGTCAGTTATTCCCCACTTCCAATAAAGCCAAAGATGTTGTGGACATGTTTCTCCGGTTGATGAACCAAACAGAGCAGGAGTTGTGGTTGGATAGTTTAGTAAAAGGCGTTAAGCAAACAGACAAAGGCTTTGAGATTACGGTAGAGCGAGGTGGCGCAGTACAGCAGCTAACCACAAAAAAGGTCGTGATGGCTTCTGGCGGTTTGCCGGTGCAAAAATTGGGGGCGTCAGACTTTTCTATTCGTGTAGCACGTGATTTCGGACATCGCATTGTGCGCACCGCGGCTGCACTCGTGCCGCTAACGATTACGGGCAAAGATGCGGCTTGGTACGCGGCTTTATCGGGCAATTCGTTGTTTGCGCGCGTGTGGAATGAGCGGATCTCTTTCGAAGAAAACATTCTATTTACGCATTGGGGATTGAGCGGTCCTGCTATTCTGCAGATCTCATCATACTGGCGCGCAGGCGAGGTGTTTTTTATCGATTTGCTCCCAACACATCGATTGGATGAGTTGATTAAAGTAGAACGCCAGCAAGGTGGCAAACGCACCGTATCGCAGCTCTTGCAAGATCATTTCTCTAAAAAACTGGTGGATGCCATGGCCGATATGCTGCCATTAACGCTAAAGATAGCTTCACTAAGCAAGGCTGATGCGCAACGCATCAAAGACACGATCCATCGCTTTCAAGTAAAGCCAGCTGGCGACAAAGGTTATGATAAAGCAGAAGTGATGTCAGGCGGTGTAGCAACCGACGAATTGAATGCCAAAACGCTTGAATCCAAAGTGGTGGAAGGGCTTTATTTTGGTGGTGAAGCAGTCGATATTACTGGTTGGCTTGGCGGTTACAACTTCCAATGGGCATGGGCATCTGGCTACGCCATTGCACAAGCTATCTAAGTAAAAGAAAGGTTTATTGCACGAGATCCCTTACTCGTGATCTAAAACCAATCTTTTCCTCTTATTCCCCTTTCTTTTAACCTATATTGGATAAACCCTTGCGGGAAGAATCGAATTTCAGTAGAATAAAGAGCAAGATGGTGAAGGACCATAAAGAAGATCCGCCATAACTGATAAAAGGCAACGGAATACCAATCACCGGCACGATACCAATCGTCATTCCTATATTGATAAAAAAGTGGAAGAAGATGATGGAAACCACACCGTAGCCGTAAATACGACCAAAGGCCGATCGCTGTCTCTCGGCAATATTCACAAGTCGCATCAGTAAGGCGATGTATACGCTGATCAGAATTACACAACCCACAAAACCCCATTCTTCACCCACAGTGCAGAAGATAAAGTCGGTGCTTTGCTCAGGTACGAAATTGTACTTTGTCTGAGTTCCTTGCAAATAGCCTTTTCCAAACAATTGGCCAGAACCGATGGCAATCATAGATTGGTTGAGGTTATAACCTTGTCCACGCGGATCATCAATCTTACCCAAAATAATGTCAATACGGTTTCTCTGGTGCGTTTGCAGGATATTATCGTAGGCAAAATCCACACATAAAATGTAGGTGGAAGAAGCGATAAACAGTATTGCAATATTGATCAGGTTTTTTCGCTTTCTGCGTAGCAAAAACATAAACAAGCCAGCGGTAGCCGCCAACACCCCAATCAATAACCATTGATTAAACAACAGAGCAAGTAGGAACAGAACAATCGCCAAGCCACCAATAACCAACACTTGCGTGCCTACATAACCTTCGCGGTAAAACACAAATATCAATGCAAAGAAGGCTAATGCCGAACCCGTATCGGGTTGCAACATAACTAGCATAACAGGAAAAAGGACAATCAGTGATCCAAAAAATAACGTTTTGAGGTTGGGGTTTTTGGTGATCTGATTACTAAGATAAAAGGCGAGGAGCAAGCAAGTGGCTAGCTTACCAAATTCAGAAGGCTGCAGTCGAAAGCTTCCCAAAGGAATCCACGCCTGATTTCCACCTACATTTCGTCCTACAATGAGTACCGCGATGAGTAGCAGCGTGACAATAAAGTAAACGAACGGCGCGGATGAAATAAAGAAGTTAGCATCTATGATTAATATGCTAAATCCGATAATTAGCGCCGTGCCTATAAAGATCGATTGCTTACCGTAGTTGGTATTCAGATTAAATAGACTGGCTTGATCTGGATCGTACACGGCTGCGTGGATATTGAACCAACCGATCATACAAAGCATGAACCACAGGCAGACCGTCCACCAGTCGATCTGTCCAAAAAAGCTCTTCTTCTGTAAACTATTCATATGCGTACGATCTGTCTATTTATAGTATTATAGCATGTGCCAGTGGTTAACCTCTGCGCGGTCTTTGACTATGGTGTACCAATAAAGCAGCCTGCTCTGGTTTCTGTTTTTGGCTATCAGCCGGTTTTTTTAGTGCTGCATTTGCTGGTGCGACGGGTTTCTTCGGCTTTGGTCGCAAATCGCCATTGTAGATGCGGTCTTGCAAATATTTTGGTAATGATATGCTGTCACGGATATACTGCTCGACCATCATACTCGCGATGGGCGCAGCCCAAGTACCACCATAACCTGCGTTCTCGACGAATACCGCGATGGCAATTTTTGGGTTTTCTCGCGGAGCGAAAGCAAAGAATACCGCATGATTTTCACCATGTGGATTTTGCACGGTACCCGTTTTTCCACACATCTCTATGCCCGGAATGGCCACCGCACGACCCGAACCGCCTTGATTCACCACGCGACTCATACCTTCAATCACGGGTTCATAATATTTGGCATCAACGCCAGCGTAGATTTTCTCGGCAAACTCTGGCTTCACGATCTGTTGATCGCCAATACCTTTGATGAGATGCGGACGATAATAGAATCCTCGGTTGGCCACAATCGCAGTGATATTCGCCATTTGCAAAGGTGTAATTCCCAATTCTCCTTGTCCGATAGACAGGGAGATATTAAAAGAAGAGCGCCATTTGCCACTGCCGTAAATTTTTGTATAATAGCTTGAAGTAGGCACCAAACCCGGTTTTTCTCCCGGCAAATCTATGCCCAAGGTATTTCCTAAACCAAACTTCATTAGCGCTTCGCGCCATAAATCGTAAGCTTGCGGACCCGACATGCCCCGTGAATCAATCATTCGCGCAAATACATTCGCATAGTACGGATTACACGAAAATTGAATAGATCTTGCCAAGTCGATCGTGCCGTGCACGCCCGTGCAGCGCATCAACCCTCGTCCGCCGCCATAGCGATAGCCACCACTACAGGTAAATCGCGTTTGTGCATCGATCATGCCCGCTTGCTGTGCCGTCAATGCCGCAACTACCTTAAAAATCGATCCTGGTGGATAAGAGGCTTGAATTGGGCGAATGAACATCGGTTTATCTTCGTTGTTCAACAAATCCATGTAATTGTTTCCCAAATCACGACCCACCATCAGGTTTGGATCATACGTTGGGCTGCTCACCATCGCCAATATCTCCCCACTAGATGGTTCAATCGCCACGACAGAGCCCAGTTTGTTCTTCATTAGTCGCTCAGCCAAGATTTGAAGATCTTTATCCAAAGACGAGACCATACCATCACCCGTAACGGCCAACGTGTCGTATTTACCGTCCATAAAAGAGCCTTGCGGCCGATTGAGCGCATCTACCATTTGGTTTTTGATGCCTCGCTTACCGCGCAACAAATCTTCGTACGCGCGCTCTACACCCGTTGCACCGATATAATCACCCGGCCGATAAAAGCCTTCTGATCGTTCGATATCGCGTTGATTTACTTCCTGAATATAACCTAAAAACTGCGCGGCAATGCTATCTGGATAACTGCGTACCGTACGGTTTTGCACATAAAAACCTCGAAATTTATACAAATGCTCCTGCAAGCGTGCATAAGTAGTAGAAGAAAGTTGCTTCTCGAACTGCGAGGCCCGATAAGGAGAATGCGCTTTGGCTTTTTCGATCCGCTGGATGTAACCTTTCTTGTCTATACCGATTAGTTCGCAGAGCAATAAAGTGTCGATATCTTTCGCTTCGCGAGGGGTGACCAACAAGTCATAAATCGGTTCATTCTGTACCAAAATCTCCCCATAGCGATCCAAAATGGCGCCGCGTGCAGGATATACAATGACCTTGCGCAGCACATTGTTATTGGCCGATAAGATATAGCTGTCATCAATAATCTGGATATAGAAAAGCCGGATCACGATCAGAATAGCGGTCGTAAGGAAGATACCTTGAATAATGTACTTGCGTGTAAAGAAGCTATTGTTCATATACGATACGCGATGGCTGTTTATAATTATATACCCAATCGAGACTTCCGTTTGTAAAACAGCAGACTGATCAAAAGAATGATTGCAAAAGTACTTAAACTACTTAGTAAAATGCTCAATGACGTCATCAAGAAGTTTTTGAAAGAGAATACCTCAATGATAAAAAGCGTAAGATGATGTATTAGCGTACCAAAGAAGATGTATGAGATATACCATTTGGATCCCAACTCGCCCCAAGATGGGCTGTCGGAAGATTGTCGCACATCCATTTCTAATGTAATACGTACAAAGACGATCCGAAACCATGCTAAGACCACGCAGGCCGCGGCATGAATACCCAGCGAATCGTAAAATGCATCCACGGCCAGTCCAGTGGCGAATGCCAGCACATATACAAGGAAATTTGATGTGCCGAGCGGCAATAGAAAGATGATTAAAATGTATGGGAAGAAGGTCGCTAGATTATAGTAGCCGATATTCTTAAACAATACGACCTGTATAATAACCATGGCGATAAAGCGGAGGATATTTTGAAAAATGATTCTAGCCATTATCTTCCCTTTCTGCTTCTAACATTTGTTTTTCTTCTTCCAGGTTATCTTTCACGACATATACGTGGTGTAGGTTGTGAAAATTAGTACTTAATCTTACTCGAATATCCAAAAAGCTCTCTCCCGACGTTATACCCGTTTCATCCACTTCGCCTACTTTGATTCCCTTCGGGAACAAAGAAAATCCTGAAGTTCGAATTACTTGTCCTTTTTCGGCTTTGATATGATTTGGAATATCGCGTAGCATGGCTAATTTGGGATCAATATTATTCCCCCAAACCAAAGAACCGAAAGCTTCTGTGCTATCCAAAGTAACAGAAACACGAGAATCGGGGTGAAGCAGCGACCGAACCGTCGCAAAATTGGTAGATACTTGCAGTACAATGCCTACCACACCGTTGGATGTGATGACGCCCATGCCTTTTTCGATGCCCGCATTGGTGCCTTTACTCAGCGTGAGGTAATTACTTTTTTGGTGAATACTATTATTGACCACTTCGGCCACGATAAACTCATACCGACTTTCGTCGATGGAATCTGCCAGCGGAATGGAGTCCAGCGTATCGCGTATGATGTACTTTTGTAGTCGTTGTCTTAGTAGCGCATTCTCACGTGCCAGATCTTCGTTTGTGGTGCTCAGGTCTAGATAACTTTTCCAAGAATTTAATCGATCATAAAAAGATCCTACCACCACATTGGAGGAACTGACGAAAGAAGAGCGTTGGAAGGAATTATTGCGGATGGCGAGGATCACGGCCGCCGTAAAAAAGAGCAAAAACCAGAAAAAGGCATTATAACGAATAAAGAAAAGCCAAAGGTTTTTCATCCTGTTGTTTTATTTTCCTGCTTTTGCTCCTATGGATGGCTAGCTGCCTGAAATATCCCTGTGTAGCCTGTCCCTAAAATTATTTGACACGTTTACGGAATCATTTCTATCATCATCCGCAAACGTGTCTATTACCTACTCCAAAATGGAGATGAATTACTGCATTAAAAATTTGAATCTTCCTATGTTCTTCAAGGCGATACCCGTACCACGTACTACAGCACGAAGTGGATCTTCCGCGATATGAACTGGAAGTTTTGTTTTGGCTTGCACGCGTTTATCCAAACCGCGCAACAAGGCACCACCACCTGTCAAATAAATACCTGTTTGGTAAATATCGGCAGATAATTCTGGCGGCGTGATCTCCAAGGCTTTTAGAATTGCTTCTTCGATTTTAGAGATAGATTTGTCCAGACAGTGTGCGATCTCTGTGTAAGAAACCGTGATCTGCTTAGGAATTCCGGTCATCAAATCACGGCCTTGTACAGGGAAATCATCTGGAGCATCTTGTAGCTCAGGCAATGCCGAACCAACTTCAATTTTAATTTTCTCGGCCGTACGCTCACCAATCATGATGTTGTGCTGGCGACGAATGTATTGTACGATATCTGAGTCGAAATTATCACCCGCTACGCGAATAGATTGATCGCAGACGATTCCTGATAGGGCAATGACAGCAATCTCTGTGGTACCACCACCGATATCAATAATCATATTACCAACGGGCTCTTCTACATCGATACCAATACCGACAGCAGCAGCCATAGGCTCGTGGATAAGATATACTTCTTTTGCTCCCGCAATCTCCGCAGAGTCACGCACCGCACGTTTCTCTACTTCGGTAATGCCAGAAGGAATACAAACCACCATACGCAGAGATGGGAAAAACCAGCTCTTGCCGTTGTTCACCAACTTCACCATACCTCGGATTAGATGCTCTGCAGCCGTAAAATCTGCGATAACACCATCCCGAAGTGGGCGTACTGTTTTTATGTTGTCGTGCGTTTTACCCTCCATCTGCATAGCATGCCGACCGATCGCAATAACTTTGTTTGTGGTGCGATCAAATGCGACAATAGAAGGCTCGTCCACCACTACTTTGTCGTTATGTATGATAAGGGTATTCGCCGTACCCAAGTCAATCGCAATTTCTTGCGTAAACCAATTAAAAAGACCCATCTAACGCGAATTTTCTAAGTTTTATTTTAAATGCAAACCTACTGAAAAAAATCTTTTCTTCGGCTATACTCACTCATAAAAAATGAGGAACTTTCTCGAATATAAGATCGTGTTTGATCAGTGCTATAGGGCAACGAGTAAATGATTGGTTTATTGTATAGATGTGCCGATGTAATAGTTAAAAATATCTGCTGTAATACGCTTATCCTTGATACCTGGCAACGCCATGAATTGAAACTTATCTGTCGGTTTTAAGCGGATTCTGTCCGCTTCACCTACTAGGATATCTACGGGCATGCTGAAGCCCTGTGCTTCGGCAATCCAACGATAAGCGATCTGATCCTCAGGCATTCGGATGATCTCTAAAGTCGGTATGCCGGCATGTTGGACATACTGCTCAAAAGTTTTTGAAAAATCGATGCCCGACGTTTTGTTGACGTACTGCACAATGTCGTTATAGTCTACTGTTTTATGGTAAAACGAGCTATTTAGTCCGCGCAAAATTTCTCGCCATTTCGCATCGTCATTGATAATCGTGCGCATCATGTGAAGCATAACGCCACCTTTTGGATACATATCGCCAGAGCCTTCCTTGTTTACGTTGTATGGGCCTTGAATAGGTGCGTTGTTTGAAATGCCTCGACGATTGCCATGCACATATGCTCCACTCGCTTCTTTGCCATGGAAGTAATCGATAAATAAAGCTTCGGAATAATTGGTGAAACTTTCGTGGATCCACATGTCTGCCAGATCTTTGGAAGTGATATTGTTACCAAACCATTCGTGCCCAGATTCATGCACCACGATGAAATCCCACTTTAATCCCCAACCCGTGCCCGAATTGTCTCTACCCAAATAGCCATTGCCAAAGCGGTTGCCATAGGCGATCGCACTTTGGTGCTCCATGCCCAAATGCGCAGTTTCCACAATTTTGTAGCCATCTTCATAAAAAGGGTAGGGGCCAAACCAGTGCTCAAAAGATTCTAAGGTTTCGCGCACGTTCTTTTGTAAGTGGCTCATTTTGTCTGCATTTTCTCGCAACACATAATAATCTACCGTTAGCGGCCCTTTCTCGCCGTTATAATTTTCATTTAAGTGCACATAATCACCAATATTCAACGCTACATTGTAGTTGTTGATTGGATTGACCACTTTCCAGTGATATTTGGTGTACGTGTTTTTTAGTTTTTCGGTTTTTACCAATCGACCATTTGACACATTCATCACACCTTGAGGCACCGCTACGGAGATGAGCATGCTGTCTACTTCGTCCGACTGATGATCTTTGTTGGGCCACCACACGCTCGCTCCCAAACCTTGGCACGCAGTCGCTACCCAAGGTTTGCCATTGCTATCTTGCTTCCAGTCAAATCCGCCATCCCAAGGTGCGCGTGTCGCTTGAATAGGATTGCCAGAATAATGCACGACAAAAGAATCTAGTTTTCCTTTCGGAATGGTGCTTGGAAAAGCCACGAAAACAGCATTGTATTCGCGGTCAAAATCCAGCTCCTTACCTTTGTACACGACTTTATCGACCGAAAGATTCTCGAATAAGTCGAACTGCAACGTGTCGAAATTATTCACCGCCTCAAAACGAAATAGATTAGTTCCCGCGATGTGTTTGTTTTCGATGTCGACCGTCACATCCAAGTGGTAATATTTGATATCGTAGCAGGTTCTGTACGGGGTCAGCTCACCGCGTAAAGAATCGGCTTTAGTAAATAATTGCTTGGCTTTCATCAGCTGTGCTGATGCGCAAAATGGTGCGCTCACGATGCTGAAAAGTAATATAGCGGCAAACTTTTGAATCATGGTTGATGAAAAATATGTTGTAAGGTAAATCTACAAAAAATCGCTAGGGATCGGCAAATCTTTGTGGATTGTGCGATTATCAGTAAATAATTGGGTAAATTAGGATAACCAAAACAGTTAACCATGTACAAATTCTTTTTCATCATCTTAATATGGGGATTGTCCGGATTATCTTCTTTTGCCCAATCGCAATTATTTAAAAAAGGAACAGTTAATAAGGATATTTATATCGAATTGCCTTTTGAGGTTTTTCATGGCCATATTATTGTGCAGGCAGAAATACAGGGCACTACCCATCGCTTTCTTTTTGATACGGGTGCTCCAAATATGATTCGAGGCGAATTTTTATCAAGCAATGTCAAACCTAAATCACAAAAGATTAGCGATAGCCAAAATCAAAAAGGTAAAATGGCACTTGGAATTATTGATTCGCTCACATTGGGCGGTGTGAGTTTCTATGGTTATGCCGCGTTGGATCACGATTTTTCAGACAACTTTCCGTTCAGCTGCTATGATATCGTTGGATTTATTGGGAGCAATCTGTTTCGGGATTTGATTGTGAAAATTGATTGGAAGGGGCAAAGGCTGATAGTTACGGACGATTTGGCAAAGGTAAATCCCAACACGATACCAATAAAAATGAAGCTGGTAGGTTCACAACTACTACCCTATATCTCGCTTTCATTGGGTGATGATAAAAAGACAAATGTGCCGGTATTAGTAGATATTGGATATAATCATCAGCTGACGTTAAGTAAGAAAGAGTATGAGAAGAAGGCTCAGAAAAGAGTTTTTAGTCAAGTTATTGATTTGGAGGGCATTGGGTCGACGGGAATTTATGGATCGGCGAGCAGTAATCAATACGCCGTAACCGCGAATTATATTGGTGTTGGTTCAGTTGATCTAAAAAACATGAACATCGCAACATCAAACGGTAGTAGCAAGATAGGGACGGGATTGCTGGAATATGGTGATATGATCTTGGATTATAAACACAAACACTTTTATTTTGAAAGCAATGAAAAGGTCGTTGATTTTACTAAAGAATTGCCAGCCTATACGCCCAGTGTTAAGGATAAGAAAATGGTGATAGGATTTATCTACCGAGAAGATTTGAAAACGAAGATGAAACCTGGTGATCAGATTATTAGTGTGGATGGTGTAGATATTAATAATTTAGCACCTTGCGACATGTTGAAAATTTCTCCACGCGCTAAAGAACGATTGCAGATTTTGTCGGATGGAAAACTGGTAGAGGTGGAGCTATAGCCATGTTCCCATAACATGGCTATAGCTTACACATAATTAACTAAGCTTTTTTCGTTTTCTGCATTTTTCGTTTATCAAAAAACTCCTGGATGGCTTCTAGATTAAACGCATTTAAGCATTTGTCGGCCGATAGGCCGCCTTTGCGCCCGACCAATACGCCGTATTGCATGTCGTGAAATCCTTCCATACGATGCGCATCTGGGTTTATGGATAATAGCACACCTTTTTGCAGTGCGTAGCGATGCCAGCGCCAGTCTAAATCCAGACGAAGCGGATTGGCATTGATCTCAATCACAACATTATTACTTGCGCACGCGTCGATCACTTTTTTGTAGTCGATGGGATATCCAGCTCTGGAAAGTAATAATCGACCCGTCGGGTGACCTAAAATGGTGGTGTACGGGTTTTCAATCGCTTTGATTAAGCGTTCCGTCGCTTTTTCTTCCGTCATGCCCAAATTGCTGTGCACCGAAGCGACGACAAAATCAAATTTTGCTAAAATATCCTCCGGATAATCCAATGAACCATCGCCCAGGATATCCGATTCAATGCCTTTGAATATTTTAAACGGCGCTAATTTTTGATTGAGTTGGTCAATTTCTAGCCATTGCTGTTCGATGCGCTCTACCGAAAGGCCATTGGCGTAGACAGCAGTTTTGGAGTGATCGCATATACCCAAATATTGTAAACCCATTTGCTCTTTACAATAGGTCGCCATTTGTTCTAAGCTGTGCACACCATCCGAATAGGTAGAGTGATTGTGTAGTGTGCCCAAGATATCTTCATTGCGAATGAGTACGGGCAACGTATTCTCCACTGCCAAATCAATTTCATTGAATCCTTCGCGCAATTCGGGTTCAATATACTTCAGGCCTAGCGCTTCATAAATATCGACTTCGGTAGCCAAGTTAGGAATGTCTTTGTTTCGTGCTGTTAGTAAGTCGATATGCTCACTGGATCCGGTGGTCAACAGCCAGTTTTTGGCAAAAGAATCCGTCGCGGTGGTGAAAATGCGATACGCAATATTATTATCATCTTTGAAATGCACAGCTTCTCGGTCGGCATCGATCTGCAAAACATATTCCTTGCTTTCTAAGGTCGATACCAATACATGCTGCGGAAGATCGATCAATAAATCGATGTGTTGCAATACTTCTGCTTTACGGCGGTAATCGCCCGTAAAGACGATCTGATTGTCTGGGAAATTTTGTTTTAAAGCGTCCAAAACCGCTTCTGCGAAATGTGTGGCTCGGGCATACAATACCCAACCTTTGTTGGCGATCGAGAACTCAATGTTTTTCTTAATTTCTTCCTGCGTCTTTAAGCCAAAACCTTTGGCTTCCACCAGTCGATTTTCATTGCAGGCGTAATACAGTTCGCCAATGCTTTCGATGTTTAAATTTTTCCAAACGATCTGAATCTTCTTTGGTCCTAAGCCTTTAATGCTAAGCATTTCTAACACTCCTTCGGGCACTTGCTCCTTTAATTTGTCCAATTCAGGCAGCGTGCCCGATTGGATGATCAGCTTGATTTTTTCGGCCGTGCTGTTTCCTATTCCCGGTTGTTCGCTTAGTTCTTCCATACTGGCCTTTTCGGCTGCAAAAGGAAGTTTGTCAATCTTAAAAGCGGCACTGGTAATGGCTTTGGTGCGGAATGGATTTTCATTCAGCAATTCCATCAACTGACAATATAGTTTGAAAACCTTTGCGACGCTTTTATTATCCATGGAAATAGGGTGTTTTTTCAGTATTTGAAAGACAAAGATAGGTAAATATGGGCAATCGGCGATGTGTATTGACACGTCTTGCCAGAAAGGATAAAAGGGGGCAATTGCCCCCTTTTATATTATTATTTATGTCGTATTGCTACAGCCGTAGCGTTTACACTTGTTCCGTTTCTTCTGTGGTTTTCATCAATGGATCCGGACGGTGGAATTTGTGAATAATCAATCGAATACCAGAATTCTTGGTGAAAAATTTAACACTCCAGTTGATGAACGTCACCAATTGGTTGCGGAATCCAGCGATAGATAATAAATGGACAAACATCCAAGTACACCATGCGATGAATCCTTTCAAATGTATTTTGCCCATATCAACCACCGCACGATTGCGTCCTACGGTCGCCATAGATCCTTTATCGAAATACTTGAAATCTTCTGTATTATTCTCACTATTCAAAATACTCAATATGTGATCGGCCACATATTTACCTTGTTGCTGTGCAACGGGCGCTACACCCGGAAGTCCATTTGGAGTTTTTTCGGTTACAGTAGCCGCTACGTCACCAATTGCGTATACGCCCGGCATATCGATGATCTGGCATTGGCCATTCGTTTTGATTCTATTGCCGCGTTGTACAAGATCAGGATTGATTCCTTCTGGGAATTGACCTTTCACACCAGCACCCCAAATCACCGTTTTAGTTGGGATTTGATCGCCGTTGGATAAGGTGACTGTCAAGCCATCGTATTCTTTTACAACCGTATTTAAGATCACTTTTACTCCCAGTTCTTCAAGGTAGCGTTTTGCATCGCGAGAAGATTTGTCGGAAAGTGCAGCCAGTACTTCGCCTAATCCTTCCACCAGATATACATTCATCTCATGTTTGGATAGCTCTGGGTAATCTTTCTTGAGCATGTGCAACTGTATTTCTGCAATAGCTCCCGAAAGTTCCACGCCTGTAGGACCACCACCTACGATCACAAAATTGAGTAGACGCTCGCGATCTTCTGCGTTCTTACGCAATACCGCTTCTTCCAAGTTTTGCAATACATAACTCCGGATATTTTGCGCTTCTAGGATACTTTTCATACCTAAAGAATACTTCTCTACATTGGCATTTCCGAAGAAATTGGATGTAGCACCACTTGCTATCACCAAGTAATCGTAATCGAACTCACCGACAGAGGTATGTACTATTTTAGCATCTTTGTCGATGCGTAGTACTTCTGCCATACGAAAGCGAAAATTGGACTGAGATTTAAACATTTTGCGTAGTGGGAACGCAATAGAATCGGACGCTAATGTACCCGTAGCTACTTGATAAAGTAGCGGCTGGAACGTATGAAAATTGTTGCGATCGATCAATAAAACTTCAACTTCTTTGTCTTTTAAGCGACGCGCTACTTCTATACCTCCGAAGCCACCTCCGATAACGATGACTCTTGGGAATTTTCTCTCAGATCGATTTAGCAACATAATGATTTCGATGAAATGTAAATCTTAATTGTGATTTTTCTGCAAATATCTGACTAATTATCTCATTTCGATAAATAAAAATGAATTATTATAGGTTATACAATGTTTTAAAGCATTTTGTTTGATTTAAAATATTACAAATTAGATAGTTATATTAGTTTTGTGGAATGTGTATTTACTACACTAAATAAGCCTTTGTAATTTTCATAAGAGTACATTGTGATAGCGTTTTTGAGGTTAGACATCGAATACCTGTATGTTATCTCATAGAATCGTCATGCTTTCTGTAAAACGGGACGACTGAGCGAGTGATTTGTGACGAGATATCGTAACTTTGTTTGAGATTAAAAAGAGAGGAACAATTGAAACCATTTCATATAGATAAAATTCGTGCAGATTTCCCTATCCTAAGTACGCAAGTGCACAACAAACCGTTGGTGTATTTGGATAATGGCGCGACAACACAAAAACCGATGCAAGTGATTCAAGCAATCACCGATTACTACACCAACATGAATAGTAATGTGCATCGTGGTGTGCATCATCTAAGTCAGATTTCTACGGATGCTTTTGAAGTAACGCGCCGCAAGGTGCAGGAATTCATTCATGCGGCACATGATTACGAAATCATAATCACTAAAGGCACGACAGAAAGCATCAATATGGTGTCTAACAGTTTTGGCAAAGCCTTTGTGAAAGAGGGCGATGAGATTATCATTACCGCGATGGAACATCATTCCAACATTGTGCCTTGGCAGATGCTTTGTGAAGAAAAGAAAGCCGTGCTAAAGGTGATTCCCATGTTGGAGAATGGAGAATTGGATGTGGATGCGTACCGCGGATTATTGACCGAGCGTACCAAACTGGTGACGTTCAATTATGTCTCTAACGCGCTTGGAACAATCAATCCGGTAAAGGAAATGATTGCCGAAGCGCATCGTTATGGCGCGGTTGTGTTGGTTGATGCCGCTCAGGCAATTCAGCACATCGCGATTGATGTACAGGATTTGGATGTGGACTTTTTGGTATTCTCCGGACATAAAATGTATGGCCCTACGGGCGTGGGTGTTCTGTACGGTAAAGAAGATCTGTTGAATGCGATGCCTCCTTATCAAGGTGGTGGCGATATGATCAAAGAAGTGACACTCGAAAAGACGACCTACAACGAATTACCTTTCAAGTTCGAAGCCGGTACACCAAATATCGAAGCTGGGATCTGTTTGGCTTATGCTATTGATTATATCAATGAGGTTGGTCTAGAGGCCATTCAAAAGCACGAAGAAGAGTTGTTACATTACGCTACACAGGAATTGGCTAAGATCGAAGGTATGCGATTTATAGGCACGGCCAAAGAGAAAAGCTCGGTCGTATCTTTCTTAATCGACGGCACGCATCCGTACGATGTGGGTGTACTATTAGACAAGATGGGAATCGCCGTGCGCACCGGACATCATTGTGCGCAGCCTATCATGGATTATTACGGTATTCCGGGTACCGTTCGCGCAAGCTTTGCCCTATATAATAGCAAAGAAGACGTGGATGCATTAGTAAAAGGTGTAACCCGCGCCGCAAATATGTTAAGATAAGAATACAACATGACGATCAACGAAAAACAAGATGAATTGATAGAAGACTTCGCTTTCTACGAAGATTGGATGGAAAAATATGAATACATCATCCAGTTGGGCAAAGAACTTCCGCTCATCGACGAAAAATATAAGACCGAAGATTACATCATCAAAGGTTGCCAATCCAAAGTTTGGTTGCACCCCGATATGAACGACCAGGGCAAGATAGATTTTGCCGCGGATAGCGATGCGATTATTACCAAAGGTTTGGTCAGTCTGATGGTGAAAGTGCTTTCGGGGCATACCCCGAAAGAGATAGCTGATGCCGATTTATATTTTATCGATCAGATCGGATTGAAAGATCATCTTTCGCCAACTAGGGCAAATGGTTTACTATCCATGGTGAAGCAGATGAAGCTGTATGCTATTGCATTACAGATGAAATAATTGTACATTCGAGAAAGCATCTACAATTATGGAAAGAAAATCTTTTTTAAAAGGCGTAAGCGCAACGGTATTGACTGGTGCAGTATTGGCCGCTTGCGGTTCTCCAGTAGCACAATCTTCTGAAAGTTCGGTAGAATGGGGTGAAGGTACGATCGTACATTCGGTCTATTTCTGGTTGCGTACCGATCTTACGGATCAGGAAAAAGAGGAATTTCCACAGTTTTTTGAAGCCTTGAAGAAAGTACCCGGATTTACAGCCTGCCGAGTAGCTACGCCAGCACCAACCACGCCTCGTGAAGTGGTTGATAATTCTTTTTCTTATCACTGGATTGCCGTATTCCCTTCTATGGACGAAGTCAATATCTACGAAAAACATCCTGATCACTTAGCGGCTGCCGAAAAATTCTCGAAGTACTGGACCAGAGTCGAGGTGCGCGATTCTATCGCTTAATCGACGGCATCCACGATCGTGTGAAAGGCGATCACTTCCTGTCCAAAAAATAATTTGGCCTTTTCTCCAAAGTCCGCCGCATCATCTGTGGTATAAAAGGTGTATGTGCTGCCACGTTGGCACTGCTCTTCTACTTCTGGGTGTCTCCTCAGATAATCGGCCAAACTATCCGCGACTAGTTCGCCTTGCGGGACTAATCTGATGTGTTTTGGTGTGTGTGCTTGAATAGTCGGGAGCAATAAAGGATAATGCGTACAGGCCAATAAAATGGTGTCGATTTCGGGCGACTGACTGAGTAAAGCTTCCACATCTTCCTTTACGAAGTAATGCGTCCCTTCGCTATCTAAATCATTGTTTTCGACGAGCGGTACCCACACCGGACAAGCATGTTGATGTACCACAATCTCTGGATGAAAGCGGTGAATCTCTATTTTGTACGATTCCGAGCGCACCGTGCCTTGGGTAGCCAAAATACCGACATGACCGGTTTTGGTATATTGGTTAATGATTTCTGTGGTCGGACGAATCACGCCGAGCACTTTTTTGCCAGGCGGAAGATCATTTTGTTGGATGCTCCGCAATGCTTTTGCGGATGCCGTGTTGCAGGCCACAATCACGATTGGACAACCCATTTCAAAGAGCTTGAATACACATTCTTTCGTGTATTGGTACACCGTTTCAAAAGATCGGTTGCCATAGGGTACGCGCGCATTGTCGCCCAAGTAGGTGTAACTATATTGTGGCAAGCGCTCGCAAATGGATTTAAAGACGGTTAATCCGCCAAATCCAGAGTCAAAAATTCCGATAGGTCCTTGATTCATCTTCTGCATAGTTACACATTATTCTCGAAATCCGCTAGTTCGTCTGTTGTAATTTCAGTACAGGCATTCTCTCGAAACTCAGCTGTCAGGTATTTTGATAATTATAACCTAAATTTGAACCAGTTTTCCATAACGAATCGTCGTCATACATGCATAAATTTCAAATCGCAGAGATCATCCGCCAGCCCAATGATAATATCACCATAGCTTTTGATGATGTCGATAAGGATTTTCCGCCTTACTTGGCAGGACAGTTTCTAACGCTGGCATTTGATTTCAATGGCCGACAAGTTCGGAGATCGTATTCTTTCAGTAGTTCACCGGTAGTGGATGAACCGATTGCCATTACGGTGAAGCGAGTAGATAATGGCGAAATTTCTCGATTATTGCACCATCGCACTTCGGTAGGAGATACGATTGAGGTAATGGCCGCACAAGGCTTGTTGGCCTACAAACCGCAAGCAGATGTGCACAAAACGCTTTTTTTATTTGCGGCCGGAGTGGGCGTTACACCGTTGTTTTCTATTTTAAAAACAGCTTTAGTGGCTGAGCCATATACGAAAGTGGTTTTGGTATATAGTAATGGCTCATCTGAAAGAACTCTCTTTTGGAATGAACTCCGCGAATGGCAAGCCAAATACCCAGATCGTCTGCACGTAGAATGGATCTTTTCGAACTCTAAAAACTTATTGACGGCTCGTTTGAATCGGGAGTATGTTATTGGCTTGATTCAACAATTCCACAATCCTGCAAAGGAAACGGCTATTTACCTATGTGGTCCGGTGTTTTACATGGATCTCTGTCGTTTTACCTTATTGGGGATGGGATTTCCGGATGAGACCATTCATCGAGAAACGTTTTTCTTCCCAGAAGAAGAAGCAGACGACGATGAGCGCGAAGAGGAAGTAGAAGATACTAATACGTATCAGGTGGTATTGAAGTTTCAAGGCCAAAGCTATGATCTCGCTATTCCATACAATAAAACCATCTTGGATGTAGGTCTTGAACAGAAGATCAAGTTGCCGTATTCCTGCAAATCAGGAATGTGCAGTACCTGCATATCGCAAGTGCATGCTGGCTCTGTTCGCATGACCTACAATGAAGTATTGACAGATCGGGAAGTAGATAATGGCCGCTGCTTGATCTGTACTTCGCATCCTGTGGAAGATGGCGTAGTGGTGGAGGTGTTGTAAACATTAAGAAATCACCAAGCTAAAAAAGAGTAAACAACAAAGCCCCGACTTTCATCGAGGCTTTGGTAGTTTTAATAGAAATGGGAGTGAATTATTTCACTTCTTTCAGCATTTCTTCAACAGCGGTTTTCAGCTGCGGATCTTCGCCATTCAAGAAAGCTTCATAAGGAAGCGGTACACGGATATCCGGTTCTACTTGCATGTTCTCTGTCGTGCGGCCTTCTTTGCCAATTGTTCCGATCATTGGGATACCGAATACAATGGTTGGGTCGATTTGCGATTCCCACCAAACGGCTGTTCCAGTTCCCGGTACTGGCATACCGACTAGTTTGCCCAATCCATTTTGTTTGTAGATGTACGGGAAAATGTGCGCATCACTATAATTGCCTTCGCTCATCACCACGATAGAAGGTTTTGTCCAGCGAGAAGCCGGTTCGCCACCTTTTACGATGTTGCCTTGCGGAGCAAATTGCAGGTACTGCTTACCACTTAAAAACGTGTTGAGATCATCATGTAACCAACCGCCACCGTTGAAGCGCGTGTCGACTACCAATGCCTTTTTCTCCACGTTTTCGCCCATGGCGCGCTCGTACAATTCGCGGAAGCTGCCATCGTTCATACCTTCGATATGCACGTAACCAATCTGGCCGTTACTGATTTTGTCTACATACGCTTGGCGACTCTTGATCCAGCGCTTGTACATCAATCCATTTTCTTCACCTTGCGAGATAGGTTTGATATTTTCAGAAAAAGGAGTGCCGTTAGCTGTTTTGCCGCTGATATGCACGTATTGTTCCGCCTTGCGGTTGAATAATTTCGCCCAATCTTCGTTTGCTTTCAGCGGTTTGCCATCGATCTCGGTGATCGTACTACCTTTGTCAATTTTGCTATTCGCTTTATCCAACGGGCCACCTGGAAGCACTTCGGTAACGCGTAATCCATCGCCGATATACAACTCATCGTATAATAAACCTAAGCTCGGCGTAATATCCGGATTAGACGGTCGCGGAGAGTAGCGCCCACCTGTATGCGAAGCATTCAGTTCACCTAACAACTCGCTCAACAACTCCTGAAAATCGTGGTTGTTGTTGATGTGAGGCAAGAAGCGCGCATAGGTATGCTTGTAGCCTTTCCAATCGATGCCATGCAGCTTTGGATCGTAAAATTTCTTCTCTACTTGTAGCCAGGCGTGGTGAAACATGTATTCCCGCTCGGCCGCAGCATCCAGACTGATTTCGCTCTTGCTGCTGATCGGAGTTACTTTTCCGCTTTCGGCATCTACTTTTACCAAGCTACCGCGATTGGTCATAAATAGGCTTTTGCCGTCTTTGCTAATCTCCAATCCACTTGGTGATCCGCCCAGCTTAGCCAAGATTTTAGTCTCGCGCGTACGCGGTTCGGTTACCCAAAGATCATAACCTTTTTCAAATGCTGCTAAGTAGAATAGCTTGCTAAGATCTTTGTTCAACACATAATCACTGATGGACGAACTGTTGATCGTGAGGCGTATTGTTCTGTCGCGCAGGTTTTCGATATTTGGAACGAATTCTGGAGCCGGAGTTTTCTTCTTAGTAGAATCTTGTTTTTCTCTTTCTTCTAGCAATTTGAATTCATCCTTATTCAACTGAAAGCGATCGTAGGCTTCCTGATCGAAAAATGCGGCAAATACGTCCACTTCTCTACTTCCTTGATAGGCTAGCGATTTGCGGCCGTAACGGCTGCTTTCCCAAGTCATGATTTTGCCGTCTTGCGACCATTTGGCTCCGCCATCACCAAAACCACTTTGTATAGGATGACGAAGTTCACCACTGCCATCGGCTTTCACCAATGCGGTGTTGCCGCTCAAAAAGAAACCACGCTGATCATCCACAAATAACCAACGGCTATCTGGGCTCCACTCAAATCCCCAATCGCCATCTGCATAGGAGTGATTGCGACCTTCGGGAAGGATGGTAATGGCTTTGCCACCACTTACGGGCATTACTTTCAGGATATTACGGTCTTCGATGAAGGCGATGGATTTGCCGTCCGGCGAATATTTTGGCGCAAAGTTATTGTGGCTGTTGACCAGAACAGGAGATTCTTTGAGCAAGCTGGCGTTAAAGAAATACGATTCTCCTGCTTTGCCAATCTCGGTTTTATAGATGCCCCAGCCGGTGCTATCCCGTTCGGCCGCGTAGATCAGCGTTTTGCTGTCTGGTGCCCAGTCGAGCATGCGTTCCTGACCGGCAGTTTCGGTGATCCGTTTCGTGAAATCACCTTCTACGCTAGTGACAAATAATTCGCCCCGGGTGATGTAGGCAATCTGCTTACCATCTGGACTGAGCTTGAATTCTCTTGTTTCGCCGCTCAATGGCAAGTTTTTTACATCGGGTAGTCCAGAATCGGTATTGATACGGATACTCAATTTAGTTGGCGTGCCACCTTCTGTGAGCGTGTAAATAGAACCGTCTTGTGTAAACGCTAAGGTATTGTTGCTCGAAGCGCTAAGGTGGCGTACTGGATTTTTGGTGAAACGGGTCAGCTGTGTATTGCCAGTACCCTGTACGCCCTTCTTATAAACATTCAGCGTACCGTCTTTCTCGGAAAGGTAAAATACCGACTGGCCATCTTGAGCGAATACGGGCTCGCGATGCTCAATCTCTTCATTGGTCAGCGCCAAATAGTTATTTTTTTCGATATCGTAGATCCAGATATCACGCGTTACCGAAGAGGTGTGGTGCTTGCGCCACGCATCCTCATAGCCTTTGCGGTCCTGAAATACCAATTGCTTGCCATTCGGGCTTAGCTTGGCGTGATCCATACCTGCGGCAGATATCAGCTTGGCACGGCCACCATTTACAGGCACTTGATATACATTTTGAAACAAACGGATGCTTGGGAAGCGTACGCTGGCAGCCGGAGCTTGACGCGCACTACCGAAATAAACCGATCCATTATCTGCCGTGAAATCATACGGATAATCGTCGGCGCTATTGTAAGTAAGACGCGTCGCTTGCCTTCCATTTGCCGGCATCACAAAGACATCAAAGTTACCATGGCGATTGTTGGCAAACGCAATCCATTGCCCATCGCGGCTCCAGATAGGCATCATGCTATGCGATTCTCCCACAGTTAGTGGCGTCGCATTGCCACCGCTAGCAGCTACCTTGTACAAGTTACCTTGATAACCAAATACAATAGATGTACCGTCTGGCGAAATGGTTGGATAACGAAGCCACAAGGCTTCTTGAGCAGAAAGCACGACAGGAACCCACAGGCAGGCTGCAACCAAGAGCTTTCGCATAGAAAAGTATTTGTGCATAGACTTAGTAGTTAATAAAGTGTTAGACACAAAAATACATTTTCCTGCAGAAATACATTGTCACAGTATTATGTGAATTGACTAGGCAATTCGCTACCGCGGTAATTTTTCTGGGCGACGCATATGGTAGTATGTTGTGGAGGCTTCTTTTTTTTACCGTTATCAATAAAAAAAGAATTTTAGCATATTATGCTCGATATTTTAATATATATTTGGATTTAGTATAAATAAAAATAAATATTCAAACATGAAAAAAAACCTTTTAAAACTTCGTCTGTACAGTGTGTTACTCTTACTAGTGATTTTATAATACTCCCCAAATATTGGACAGCTGATTAAATTCGATAATTTAACAGTTGAAAATGAAAAAAGAGCGTAGAAAATTCAGTCCGGTTTTCAAGACCAAAGTAGTCTTAGAAGCCCTTAAAGAAGTTAGTACCATGCAGGAACTTGCTTCCAAATACAGCCTTCATCCCACACAGATCACCGCTTGGAAACGGGAATTTCTGGAGAAAGCTGACACGGTGTTCGGTTCAGAGAAACCTACACAGAAAGAAGAGTCTAAAGAGAAAGAACTTTATTCCAAGATTGGTGAACTTCAGATCCAAGTTGATTTCTTAAAAAAGGTATTGGGGAAATGAGCATGATAGAAAGGCGCGGACTTGTTTCCCCAGGATATAAACCGCTAAGTATTGTGGGGCAGTGTAAGCTGCTGAATCTTCAGCGTAGCTTCTATTATTTCAAGCCTAAAGGTGAATCCTTGTTGAATCAGTCCATCATGAAGCTAATTGACCGCAAGTTTCTGGACTGTCCATTTTACGGTGTGGAACGGATGACTGCGTATCTCAACAAAGATCTAGGGTATCGTATAAATGCCAAGCGCGTACGGCGTTTATATCGGCTAATGAGCCTTCGGACCATTTACCCAAAGAAGAACCTAAGTAAAGCAAATGCAACACATTACAAATACCCGTACTTACTCAAAGGCTTAAAGATAGAGCGGCCAAGCCAAGTTTGGCAGGCCGACATCACTTATATTCCTATGTTTAGAGGCTTCATGTATATGTTCGCCATTATAGATGTGTATAGTCGAAAGATTGTGGGATGGAGTATCTCTAATACCATGACGGTGGAATGGTGCAGGGATGTGCTGTTGGAAACAATAGCAGAGCACGGCACTCCTGAAGTATTCAATACCGATCAGGGTTCACAATTTACCAGTCCGATCTTTACCAAAGTCCTCAAGGATAATCGTGTGAGTATATCTATGGATGGAAAAGGAAGAGCGCTGGACAACGTGTTTATCGAAAGGTTCTGGAGGTCATTGAAGCAGGAATACATTTATTTGAACCCACCTAACGGTGGCATGGAGTTATTCCAAGGTGTGAAAAGGTATGTCGAATTTTACAATACGGAAAGAAGACATCAGTCTATGGACCATTTTACCCCAAATCAGGTATTCTATCAAAATAATAAAAAAGTGTCGTAAATAAACTTAAGTTTGAACTATTGCTGTCCAGCAAAAAGGGAGTACTATATTTCGTCTTGTCAAAGATCAAATTTTGAGGAGTTAATATCGAATGATTTACAAAATTTGTCTTCTGAGAAAGCTACTACATTTGATCGTTCTTTAAGCATTTCGGAAGCTGGTTTTATTCTAGATAAAATAAAATCAGATTCTAAATTTAGAGAAAGTAATGTCGTTAAATCTGACAGTGATTACGTGCATTTAGTTAAAAATATGAATATAAATGGTAGACAGAAAAAAGTGAATATAATAAGAAAGACGAACTGGAACATTCAATCGGGAAGCGTCCAAAGGTATAGGTTTCATACATATCAAGATATTTGCTGGGCGATTCCAGAAGAATATCCCAACATAAATTGTTATAGTGAAAAGGATTTTCCATATTTAGTAAAAGATTTAGCTATAAAATTAAATGATTTTACTGCGATTGTTTATGAAGAGTCTCGTTATTTTGAAATGAGTCCAAACGGTTGGTTCTTAGGAGAATTTGTGTTCGAGATAAGTACCGCATCGCCAATTTATGAAGAAGTTGAACGCTTCGTTGAGAATGATCCAGCTGGAGCATTGGTTCATTACTAAGAGTAGGTTTATTAAGCTCTTTCAATGTTTGTTGAAATCGAGCTGTGTGAAACTAATGTGCATAAACGTTTACAATTCAGGTCTGTAATTTTCAATGCTTAAAAGTTGTTAAAACTTAAAGGAAATGATAGTGCATTAGTCGTAAATCTGATGCCAATTTCACGTTTAGTATGATGATAATTTAAGAAGTACTATCATATTGACCTGCATATGCTAAGTACGAATAAAGGCTGTCTCAAATTTCACGAGATAGCCTTCTTAAATATTCTTCGTTTGTATATGAATCTCGGGTGATAGGCGGTTGTCACTGGTTAGTTTGTTGACTGTTTTCCCTAATTTTTAGCAATGGCAATAAGTCCCAGTCTATAAACACTTTTACTGTACCTCAAAGTATAAATCATAGAAATCTTTGGTTATTTTTTATTATTACAAAAGACCGTCTCAACATTACAAGATCATGACTTACGCTTTCTTATCTCCAGTGCGCTAGTAAATAATTCTTAAACTTGGTTTTTGTACTCCTCTGGTCGTGCAATGATCTGTATAAGCCTGAAATTCCACTTATGGCAGCCTGATTAACCGGGAGGGCACCAAAAATGAAGCTGCCTTTTAAGACAGCCTCTACTCAGGTTATCAGCTTTTGAGTATTATGCTTTTATTTGATTAAATCAAAAAATGATTATCAAATAGTTGAATTTTCAAAAGTAAAAGTATTACAAACCTACGATACGATATAGATAAAATTCATTAGAACTTATTTGAGATGTTGGAAGATTATTATACCAGCTACGCATGCCATAGGTGTCCAATATAAAATCATCATAAATTACATAAGCTACTCTATTACTGCCAACTCGATGTAGTAAGTAAGTCATGTTGTTGTAAGGGTTTACGTATTTTGTCATATTCAATTCGCTTATAGATACGTATCCGCCCGTCGAAGTACATATTTCCTAAGTTCTTGATAAATCAGACCTTTGGTTTATGAGCAAAGAAGAGAAAAGAGTTCAGATGTTTGCTATGATAGCAGACTGGCAGCAGAGCGGCAGGAGCAAGAAACGATACTGCGAGGAAAAAGGGATCAATGAGGCTACGTTTTATTACTGGTTTTCGCGCATTAAAGAAGACGATACGTCCAGCGGGCGTTTTATATCGATCGATAAGGCCGTCAAAAACAGTACTATTGAGGTTGTCTATCCCAATGGGGTGCGGATCAAGGTAGATACCGATCTTGGTTTACTTTCCCAGTTGATCCGCCTTTATTGATATGTTTTCATTGGGTTCCTCGCATCGGTTCTATCTCTACGATGGCCATTGCGATATGCGCAAGAGTTTTGACGGACTTTGTGGATTGATCAGTTCGGTGATTCAACGGCAAGCCACCAGTGGTGAAGTATTCGTCTTCCTAAACCGTAGCCGTACGCACATGAAGTTATTGCATTGGGAAAAGGGTGGCTTTGTATTGTATTACAAACGTTTGGAAAGTGGAACTTTTCTTGCTCCGTCCACAAAAAACAACGAGTTGTCCTGGAGTGATCTGGTACTGATGGTTGAAGGCATACAGGTCGTAAAGAGTATTCAAAAAAGACGTTTTTATTTACCTTAAAAGTGGCTTTCATATAGGATAAAAGTCGCTTTTTTCGTATATTCACCATATGGAAACAGCGCTGGAAAACCTCTCAAAAGAAGACCTTCTCAAGGTCATTTCCAGTCGTGATGTAAAGATAGAGCACCTCATTCAGGAACGCGATCACTTAAAATATCAGGTTGAAATGCTAAAGCGTATGCAGTTCGGACAGAAGCGTGAGCGCTTTGAAGGCAATCCTGACCAGACTATGCTCCCTTTCAATGCGGAGCCTGCTGAAGTAGAGCAGCAACAGGAAGAAATCAAAGAAAAAATCGAGTATGTCCGTAAACGTCCTAACCATAAAGGACGTGCTAAATTGCCTGCACACCTTGCTGTGGAAGAGATTGAAATCCATCCCGAAGGTGATCTGTCCCAAATGGTCTGTATCGGAAAAGAAATTACTGAAGAATTGGAATGCGAGCCTGCTAAGTTCTACATCAAACGTTACATCCGTTATAAGTATGCCGCCAGAGATGGATCTGCTGTATCCATCGCCGAACTTCCTGAACGGGTAATCGATAAAGGAATACCGGGGCCAGGCCTGCTGTCGATGATCCTGACCGCTAAATATATGGATCACCTTCCTCTATATCGACAGAAGCAGATCTTTGCCAGGGAAAACATACAGATAGCCTGCTCAACCATCGAAGGATGGACCAGACAAGCGCTAGAAAAACTGGAACCACTGTATGAACAACTCGTCTTCGATACCAAAGCTCAAGGGTATCTGCAGGTAGATGAGACCCCAATAAAAGTACTGGACAGCGATAAAAAAGGCGCTACCCACCAAGGTTATTATTGGGCATACCATGCTCCATTGGAGGGAACCGTATTATTTGATTATAGCCCTACCCGCGGTGGTATTGCTGCTGTACCGATGCTTGGAAACTTCAAAGGTTATCTCCAGACGGACGGCTATGCAGTGTATGAAAAATACGGTAAAAAGAAACAGGTGACACACCTTGCTTGCTGGGCACATGCGCGCCGTGAGTTTGAGAAAGCACTGGATAATGACAAGCAAAGAGCTGAAAAGGCATTATTGATGATCCAAAAACTTTACGCTGTTGAAAGTCGGGTCAAAGAAGGTGAGCTTGATGCCAAACAGATCAAAGAAATCCGTCTGGCCGAATCACTGCCTGTTATCAACGAACTGGGAAAATGGATCTTTGAAGAGATAAAAAATACACTTCCTAAAAGTCAGATTGGTAAAGCAATGGCCTATGCATACGCCAGATGGGATGCGCTATCAGCATACTTGTATGATGGAAATCTGCATATAGATAATAATCTTGTCGAGAACGCTATTCGCCCGGTTGCACTGGGACGAAAAAATTACCTCTTCGCAGGAAGCCATGAAGCAGCACAGCGTGCGGCAATGATCTACTCGTTCTTTGCTATCTGCAAAAAACATCAGGTCAATCCATTTCAGTGGTTAAAACATACGCTGGAAAATATCATGTCCATAAACCATAAAAACTTAAAGCTTCTTTATCCTCAGAACTTCAAAAATCAGCTAACTTGTAGTTCGTAGGGCGGATACATAGATACACCATCTTGAACAAGATCAACATCACTTATAGAACTATTCATAGTTAACACATATTTCAGATCGTAAAAATTCTTTTTGTCATTTACCATTGATATTGCATGTTGCATAGGGTTTTCGGAATTAGGTATGTCTATGCCGAGATCAGAGATCTTGATAACATCTGAATGTCTTGTAACCAGAAAGCATGAAAGACTCGAGTATGTACCTTTGTTATCTATGTTTATCTTAATGTAGGGCTCTATTAGCGTCGTCGGGTTGATGAGATAATCGTATTCATTAGTCAAAATTTTATTTATTCTATTTTGGAAATTTTCTTCCAAAATGAAGTCCGATACAGGTGTTAGTCCCCCATTGTTGATTTTTGTTATAATGTGCTTATTGATGTCTTCGAACCCTGAAATCCAGTTGCTTAGATCAATAGATGTGTTTGCTAGTTCTGTTGCAGTTGTAAAAGTTCCTGAGCTATAACTTCCACCATTTGTAATAATAGAGGTTTTATTAGTTACAAATTTGTATTTCGATTCCATTTCTTGATATTTTCTGTTATTAGAACCGAAATTGACTGTAGATGTATCATCCTCTTTTCCAAAGCTCGCATCAAGATTTATATCCATTTTTCGTTCTCTAGTTTCTTTTGATTCAGTGCTATTAGAAGTGCCATAAGATAGTGCTATTGCGTTGCCCCCATGTGTGAAATTCGTTACGACAAGTCCTCCCTGATTGTTAATTAGATTTTTAATTGGCACATTATATATTTCATCTACAAATGGTTGGTAAAGAAATCTTTCTCCGATTTTCTTTCTAAGGTGCGAATTTTCCGCATTCAACTCGTAGTTTCCAGCATTAACATTTATACTTAGTTGGCCATAAACACTGTTGCTTTCGTTAGTTAAACTATTCGTAAATACCTTATTGAAAGTATTTTGTGATCCTATTGAGAAGATCTTAAAATTCAATTTAAATCCTGCCTTTATAGTTTCATTAGCCTCTGATTTTTCCAGATACTGGCTGTGATTGGAGAATGAGAAAAAATCGTGGTTTACATATCTGGTACTCGGGTTGTAGATAACTTCTTGATCTTCAGAGTACAACTTCGCTACGTCAACGATGGGGAACTTAATATTCATAGGATTGGCAATAGGAATCTCTTTAAATATATATCCTCTACCAAGATACCTTGCCATTAGTAAACTGTTTGTAGGTAGGTCGCTTAGAATGTTTGCAGACTTTTTGTCGACAACTAATGATTGATTTTCATTTAGATTTTTACTCAAAATAACTTGGTATTTTCCACTTCTTTCTCGTAGAACGATTTCTTCGTTACCTGTCTTTGATTCGGTCAGTAATTCTTCTTTATTACATGATGTGTTGAAAATTATCGCACACGCCATAATTGAAATGTACTTAATGATATTTTTTTTCATTTTGTAGAGATTTTTTTATGATACAAATATATAGTTTATTTAGATTAAATTTAAATAGAAGGTTATTAGTTTTCTCGTTTATTTAAACTATCTGAATAGCCGCCATAAATTTTAATATGCCTAGTTCTTTTATCTTAGGAGTAGTTGACTTTGTTGAATAAGTCTTTTAATGAATAATGATGGTGAAATAAAATGGATGGCGTGTACAAGCCGCAGGAGAATACCAATGGTATCACAACACCAATCAAGTCAATGATAAATCTTCCGTCAATTATAGTGGGCCGCTGGGTATATTCGATTTGCACAGCGTTCATGGACAAATTGCGTTGTATAGTCCATCGCAAAAAAGCAAACAACACATGCTCACCTTAAATGGAGGATATCAAGTAGGATCAGATGGGAATACCAGAACGACGGGAAGCTTGGATATTGTTAATTATAAAGTGAATACGTCGGATTTATTAGGAAGTTATCGCCTGCTTTGGGGGAGGGATAAAGCTACCGTCAAAGAAATAGGTTTGGATTTAAGTCATCATACGATTCGCCGTCAGGACTTGGTACAATCAGTCTTGCTAGATGCGGGAAATATGGAAGTGGGATTATGGGCAAGTCTGTATAGCAGGCTTCCCTCGGGCAATCGCTTCCGATTGTCAGCTCAACCTTATTTGAGTTTACCTACATCGACGACATTAAACTACAATCCGATTGCAAAATCCGACTTCGTCAAAAATGTCGTGTTTACAGATTATTACTATTACCAAGCACGTTACTGGGGAGCGCAATTTAAAGGAGAGTATATCGGTCGGTTTTTTGGTAATAATGATTTAGGATTTTTTGCGGGGGTAGACTATCGTAAAGCAACAGATCCTACTTTGCGTTCGGATTTAGACCCGACATTTGTGCCACAAGGAAGCCGTTGGCAAGCGCAGATCGGTGTACGTATGTATATCAATGAGGTACGCATGACGGGAAAATAAAAAGGTTTTCCGCTTTCTCGCTTTACCGCTGAATGACCGGAGCTCCATCTTGGGTGATCTCTGGTAATTTTGGTGTGTTTCGCAATAAAATATAACCCGCTGTACCCGAAATCAAAGAAGCAATTAAGATCGCGAATTTCGCTTCCGCAATCATGGCTGGATCTCCAAAAGAGAGCAGGGCAATAAATATGGCCATGGTAAAGCCAACACCAGCGAGTAATCCTACACCGATAATATGCTGCCAAGATGCGCCAGCTGGAAGTACGCCCAGTTTTATCTTGGTGACTGTTTTGGACATCAGGAATATACCAACTGGTTTACCAATCAACAGGCCGAGAATTATACCCAAGCCCAAGGGCGAAGTCAGTCCATCGAGCATGACGGGCGTAAAAGTAATGGCGGTATTAGCCAGGGCGAAAAGAGGGACAATCAAGAAATTCACCGGTGTTAATAAGGTATGCTCCAAGCGTTCCAGCGGAGATTCTTTGCTATTTACGGAACGGATCGGAATGGTGAATGCCGTAAGCACGCCTGCAATCGTAGCGTGAATACCCGAATGATGAATAAAATACCAGACAAATAAACCCGGAATGAGGTAAAAGAAGAGTGAACGAATGCCGAGTTTATTGAATACCAGCATCAACCCAAAGATGCCCAGCGCGTAAGCGAGGTATACAAATTCTAAATTTGTCGAATAAAAGATAGCGATCACCAGAATCGCAATCAAATCGTCGACTATAGCCAGCGCCGCTAAGAAAACTTTCAAAGATACGGGAACGCGATCACCTAACATAGCCAATAGTGCTAATGCAAAAGCAATGTCGGTCGCCATCGGAATTCCCCAACCACTAACAGTGTCTTGACCGCTATTGATAAAAAAGTAAATTAGCGCCGGAACTATAGCACCACCGAATGCGCATAAGATCGGCAAAGCCGCTTGCTTGGGCGAAGACAAACCACCGCTCACTAATTCACGCTTGATCTCTAGCCCCACGAGCAAAAAGAAAACAGCCATCAAACCATCATTAATCCACAACTCCGTACTATAAAGCAAGTGTATTTGTTCGGTTTCGAAACCGATGGTTGTATGCAATAGCTGATTGAAGGATTCCGCCAAAGGCGAATTCGCAATTATCAGGGCAACGACAACGCATGAAAATAGAATGACACCAGCAGCTGATGCGGATTGGAAAAATTGACGAATGAAAGTCTGCATGTGTGACTAAAACAGTGATTAACTCACATAAATATACGAAATTCCCCGTGGATTTTGGTGTAATATTATTAACTATTTCTCAATATCCTTCAGGTTGTCCATTCTTTTGTATTCCAAAAATCCTTTGATATCTTCAAAATGCTCGCGTACACGTTTGTTGCCGAATTCAAACACCTTTTTTGCTAATCCGTCTAAGAAATCCCGGTCGTGTGACACTAAAATCAAGGTGCCATCAAAATCTTGCAAGGCATCTTTGATGATGTCTTTTGTTTTCATGTCCAAATGGTTGGTCGGCTCATCGAGGATTAATACGTTTACGGGCTCTAATAACAATTTTATCATTGCCAATCGGGTTTTTTCACCACCGGAAAGTACTTTCACCTTCTTCGTGGTATCATCTCCGCTAAACATAAACGCGCCTAAGAGATCTTTGATTTTTACCCGTACATCACCCACCGCAATCTGGTCGATCGTTTCGAAAACCGTCATCTCCTGATCCAGTAAAGCTGCCTGGTTCTGCGCAAAGTATCCAATTTTGGCATTATGTCCTACTTTTAGCGAACCTTCAAAATCGATCTCGCCCATGATCGCTTTGATCATCGTCGACTTGCCTTCCCCATTTTTACCTACGAAAGCCACTTTTTCACCTTGCTCGATTACCATCGAAGCTTTCTCAAACACCGTATGCTCGCCGTATCGTTTGGTCAATTCTTCGACCATTACCGGATATTTACCGGAGCGTGGAGCAGGAGGGAACTTCAAACGCAGCGCCGAGGTATCTACCTCATCTACTTCAATTACTTCCAGTTTTTCCAACATCTTGACACGCGATTGCACTTGCAGCGTCTTGGAATATGTACCTCTAAACCGATCGATAAACTCCTGATTGTCGGCTATGAAACGTTGCTGTTCTTCATAAGCTTTCAGCTGATGTTGGCGTCGGTCTTTACGGAGTTCCAAATAATGGCTATACGTCGCTTTATAATCATAAATGCGACCCATGGTGACCTCGATGGTGCGACTGGTAATATTATCCACAAAAGCCCGGTCATGAGAAATCACGACGACTGCTTTGGCTGAATTAATCAAGAAATCTTCCAACCATTGAATGCTATCGATATCCATATGATTGGTGGGCTCATCAAGCAAAATCAAGTCAGGTTTTTTTAATAGGATTTTGGCCAATTCGATACGCATGCGCCAGCCGCCAGAAAACTCGGATGTTTGTCGTGCAAAATCGGCGCGATCAAAACCCAATCCTTTCAATACCTTCTCGACTTCTGCATCGTAATTGGTTTCTTCCAGCGAATAGAAGCGCTCGCTCAATTCAGAAACCTGCTCGATCAGTTCCATGTACGAATCACTTTCGTAATCCGTCCGCACGGTCAATTGCTCATTCAGTTCTTCTAACTGCGCTTGCATTTGATAGACTTCGTCAAAAGCTTTGGAAGTTTCCTCAAACACCGTTACATTGTCTTGCGTGAGAAGATGCTGCGGTAGGTACGCAATGATGGCATCCTTCGGAGCCGAAATATTGCCTGAAGAAGGCTTTCCTGCTCCGGCAATAATCTTTAATAAGGTGGATTTACCTGCGCCATTCTTGCCCATTAAGGCAATTTTATCATTCTCATTGATAGAGAAAGAAACGTCGCTAAAAAGGGTGGTGCCGCCGAAGGAAACGGAGATATTGTTTACGCTAATCACTTTGTTTGTTATTGAAATGTTCGCAAAGATAATGGAATTTACGATCTGGTATAGCACTTGCTTACTAATGAAGAAATAATACAGAAATCCGCGTAATCTCATCACATCAGAGATGATTGCGTCACGATTTAGAAACTAAAAAAAGAGGTAGGCCTAAATAATTTTCTTAGTTTTAAGATAACCAATTCATGTTATGCAAGCAATGGAAGACTATTTAGCGATAAATCGGGCATCGTGGAACAACAGAACAGATGCGCATTTAAAATCCACTTTTTACGATGTGCCGGGCTTTTTGCAAGGAAATACTTCGCTGAAAGACATTGAACTGAATCTGTTGGGCGATATTCGTGGCAAATCCATCCTGCATTTGCAATGTCATTTTGGACAGGATTCTATCTCCTTGAGTCGCTTGGGCGCAGCGGTGACTGGTGTTGATCTTTCCGATAAAGCAATTGATAGCGCGATAGATATTGCTCGGCAGACCAATTCTTCTGCAAAATTCATTTGCGGCGATGTGTATGATTTGCCTGCTCATCTGGATGAACAGTTTGATTATGTATTTACCAGCTACGGCGTGATCGGTTGGTTGCCCGATTTGGATCGTTGGGCCAAAATAATCCAGCGCTATCTTAAGCAGAGTGGTAAATTGGTATTTGTCGAGTTTCATCCAGTCGTGTGGATGTTTGCTGATGATTTTAGCACCGTGCAGTACAACTATTTCAATGCGGGTGCTATCGTGGAGAATGAAAATGGTACGTATGCAGATAAAGAAGCGGCGATTAATCAGGATTATGTCATGTGGAATCATAGTCTAGGTGAGGTGTTGGGAAGTTTGTTGGCCAATGGATTACAGATAGACCACTTCGAAGAGTATGATTACTCGCCATACGACTGTTTTAGCGATACCGAAGAATTTGAGCCGGGGAAATTTCGCATAAAGCAATTCGGAAATAAAATCCCGATGCTCTACGCCTTGTCGGCTACTAAAATGTCATAAACAATTTTAAACGTCTGTATGTTAATAATATCTAAGTCTTGATATTATGGAGTTAATAATCTTGCATATACTCAACACAATTTGGATGGGACACACACTTTGGTACGCTTACGGTGTGATCCGCAAGAAGTATTATCGCCGCTAATCTATAATTCCTCCGATTATAGACAATCCGCTTTTACAACCATTGCTTTCGTTGACAAATTACATTACTCACCTTAACAGCATCACATGCTTTCAGTCCATCACCACAATGGATGCCTTCTAGCATGACGTTATAGATCACATATTTAAATGTTTACCATAAACTAGTATAAAGGATGTTATGCGTGAGTGAAATATCATTCAATAGTATGTTTTTTTATAATAATTGAATGATTTATAATGCATAAATAATTTTTTATTATTTATCAGTATTTGCGTATATTTGAGTGATATATTATGCAATAGTTAAATAAATTCATTGTTATGAATGATTTATCATACACTAACACCCTTAGCGATGCGGCGATTCTAAAAGAGATTGGCGAGTTTATTAAAATACGTCGAGTAGCACAAAATCTGTCGCAGGATGCGGTAGCAGAGCGAGCTGCAATAAGCCGATCAACACTCAGCTTGGCAGAGAGAGGCGAAAATATTGCGCTGAAAAATCTGCTTAAAATCCTACGCGTACTTGATGCCTTGTATGTTTTTGAGCCATTTAAAGTGGTGCATCAGATCAGTCCAATGCTGCTGGCCAAGGAAGACGAAAAGAAGCGCAAAAGAGCATATCGTACCACTAAACATCATGATAAAGATCAATGGGAATGGTAAGAACCGCATTTGTAAAACTATGGGGCGAGCGTATTGGTGCAATTGCTTGGGATGAAAAGCTGGAGCTGGGCTTCTTTGAGTACGATAAAAAGTTCATCGCAGGAAAACTAGATGTGGCCCCCATCAAGATGACTTTATCTTCACGCATCTATTCTTTTCCAGAGTTACGCAATACCTCCACCTTTAAAGGCCTTTCGGGCTTATTGGCAGATAGCTTACCCGACAGATATGGAAATGAACTGATTAATATTTGGCTTGCGCGCAACGGAAGACCAGAAAACTCATTGAACCCAGTCGAACTGCTTTGTTTTATTGGCAGTCGGGGTATGGGCGCACTAGAGTTTGAGCCGACTACGCTGTCACCAAAAAGTAGCTCACATACCATAGAGTTGTCTAGTTTGATCGATACGACGATTAAATTATTGGAAAGCAGAGAAAATTTTGAAGCTCATACGGATCATGATATGCAAGATGTATTGCTCGATGTACTGAAGATGGGAACTTCGGCAGGTGGTGCCAGACCGAAAGCAATTATTGCCTACAATGAATCTACAGGTATGATCCGTTCCGGACAAATTTTGCAGGATGAAAGCTTTGAACATTGGTTGATCAAATTTGACGGAGTCCAGGACACACAGTTTGGTGTAACCTTTGGCTACGGAAGGGTAGAAATGGCCTATTATAAAATGGCTACCGATGCCGGTATCGAGATGATGGAGAGCCGCCTGATAGAAGAAGACGGGAGAGCACATTTTATGACCAAACGTTTCGATCGTAAAAAAGGTAACCAAAAACTGCATGCACAGACTTTTTGCGCCATACAGCATTACGATTTTAACCAGATCAGTAGCTATAGCTACGAACAACTGTTCCAAACGATGCGCTTGCTGAAACTAAGCTACGCAGAAGCCGAGCAGATGTATCGAAGAATGCTGTTCAATGTATTTGCTCGAAATTGTGACGACCACACGAAGAATTTTGCGTTCATCATGGAACAAGATGGAAAATGGAGATTGGCGCCAGCCTACGATATATGCCATGCCTACCGTCCTGACAGTGATTGGGTAAGTCAACACAACCTGAGCATAAATGGCAAAAGGAAAGATTTTGTAAAAGAGGATCTTTTAGCAATGGCAAAGCAGAATTCTATCCGTCATCCAGAGCGTATCATGACAAAGGTTCTAGAAACCGTACGTAAATGGCCAAAATATGCCGAAACATACCATGTGGACGAAAAATTAGCCGAAGCTATCGATCGTACTTTGATACGGGAAATCTAGAATAATCATTTTGCTAAAACCTTTTATGATACAATTTGGATAGTTTATGAACTAAATTGATAGATTGCTATGGCCTATAATGTTCAAATTTGTTATGGATAGCTATCTATAACTAACCCGCATGTCGACATAAACCTGTGTACGCATCGCGACCATTATAAATTGAACTAATTCTTGTACAGATGTTTGTGAATTTTTCTAAATTTTCTTTCCGCATAGCAGCAGGCGCTTTGTTGCTGTCTTGCTTTGGTTATGCTGCGCGAGTAGATTCCAGCACGAATCGATCAACCGATTCCTTACTAACCTATGCAAATCCTATTTTTGAGCCAATTTTGGCAGATCCTTCCGTATATCGCGATCCTGCTACGGGAGCTTTTTATGCGTATGGCACACAAGACAATTGGGGCGATGGACAAGGAAGTCGGCTCGTGCCGATTTTGAAATCCACGGATTTGGTGCATTGGAATTTGGTAGGAAATGCTTTGCGTGAAAAGCCGACTTGGAAGTCGAAAGGTGGTATTTGGGCGCCAGATGTCGTGCAAGTGAATAATCAGTATCATTTGTATTACGCCTATTCGACTTGGGGCGATCCCAATCCCGGTATTGGATTGGCGCTTGCCCCGTCTCCAGAAGGACCGTTTACCGATCAAGGAAAAGTATTCGATAGCAAAAGTATTGATGTGCCCAATTCCATCGATCCTTTTTATTACGAAGATCAAGGGAAAAAGTACTTATTTTGGGGCAGCTTTAGCGATGCGCCGACTCAAGGTAATTTTGGGGTGGAATTGACAAAGGATGGCTTAGCTCTCGCCCCGAATGCTCAAAAATTTAAAGTGGCAGCGGGAGATTTTGAGGCCGTCATTATCCATAAGAGAAACAGTTTTTATTATTTCATTGGATCAAAGGGCAGCTGTTGCGAAGGCAAGAAAAGTACGTACCGTGTGCTAGTTGGTCGTTCCCGCACCTTGCAAGGCCCATATCTCGATAAAAATGGAAAGGATATCGCTGAACGTGGCAACGGAACATTAGTGCTGAAAGGGAATTCTAGATTTGTGGGTACAGGTCACAATTCACGCATCATCACCGATGATAAACAACAAGATTGGATGCTATACCATGGTATCGATACACAGAACGACCGTGTAGAGAGTGGCACATCTAGGCGCGTGCTAATGCTTGATCCGATTCGTTGGCAAGATGATTGGCCAACAGTAACAGGCGATACAGCAAGCTTTGCGCGGCAAACAGCACCTTATTTCAAAAAATAACCCATTGTAATCAAAGGATTGGTCTACTAAGGATTAGTAAACTACTTTCTCAAAATGTATAAATAATATGATAAAACGATTTTTAACCGGCGTCGTACTAGTCGCTCTGGCACTGTCTGCTTCGGCGCAATCCACTAAGAGCGGTCTGCGAGCGCCAGCGTATCCACTGATCACGATTGACCCAAATACCAGTGCTTGGTCGTATACTGACGAATTGTATGGATCTACGGTGAAACATTGGACAGAACGTCCATTCCCATTATTAGGCGTGCTGAAAATAGGTGATGAAACCTACCGCTTTATGGGAACGGAAGAAGTGGAAGTGTACGCTTTGCTATCTATGGGCGAGGATACGGCATGGGAAGGAAAATACACGACGAAAATGCCTTCAGGCAATTGGTTTTCTCCGAAATACAATGATAAAGGTTGGCAGACAGGGGAAGGAGCATTCGGAACGCCAGACAGTGAATCGCTCTCGAAAACCGCATGGAATGAAGATAAAATCTGGGTACGCCGACCATTTCAGTTAGATCAGGATCTCAAAGGTAAAACGGTTTACCTTGAGTATTCGCACGATGATGACGTGGTGCTTTATTTGGATGGGGTAGAAGTAGTCAATAGTGGACCCGCAACCGGAAAGAATAAGCGTGTTAAACTGACTCCTGAACAAACTGCTAAACTAACCAAAGGCAATCACCTCATCGCGGGATACTGTCATAACACGGGTGGAAATGGTTTCTTTGACGTTGGCGTCGTCGTCGAAAAGGACATGCCACGATCGTTTGAAAAAACGGCACAGCAGATCTCGGTTGATGTGCAAGCTATGCAGACACATTATACTTTTCGCTGTGGTGATGTCGATTTAAAAGTCACGTTCACCGCGCCTTTGTTTCTAGATGATTTGAATCTAGTTTCTCGTCCGGTAAACTATATATCTTACGATATCAAGAGCGACAAACCGCGTGATATGTCGATTTATCTGGAAGCAGCACCGAACTGGGCTTTAAATCTGCCTTCGCAAGCGTCGACCTCGTCGACTAGCAAGAAAGGAAATTTATTATTTGCCAAAACTGGAAGCGCTGCGCAACCTGTATTGCAACGCAGTGGAGATCATATCAATATTGATTGGGGATATTTCTATCTGGCAGGGAGTGATCAAAATGGTAGCGTAGGTACCGGTGGCAGCCAGGCCCTGCGAAATGCATTTGCTGCTGGCGACGACATTGCTACGGTGAGCGGAGCCGGATCTGATGGGCACCAAAATATTGCGTACGCGAAATCATTCCGTGTACATGGTGAGCATCACGATCATATCATGGTGGGTTATGACGATGTCTATTCTATCCAGTATTTTGGAGAAAACTTAAGAGGTTATTGGAACGTAGACGGAAAGAACACCATAGAAGCCGTATTTGCAAAAGCAGATCAACAGTACAAAACCTTACGTAAGCGAGCAGACGCTTTTGATGCCGACTTCATGCGCCAATACACAGCGGCCGGAGGCAAAGAGTATGCGGAGCTTTGTGCCCTCGCATACCGTCAATCGATTGCTGCGCACAAATTGGTGGAAGCACCTAATGGTGACCTGATGCTATTGTCTAAAGAAAATGATAGCAATGGATCAATCGGTACGGTAGATGTTACGTATCCCTCTGCTCCACTGTATTTGTATTACAATCCTGACCTAGCGAAAGCGTTGTTGAATTTCATCTTTGCGTATAGTGAAAGTGGGAAATGGGTAAAACCATTTGCAGCGCATGATATCGGTACGTATCCATTGGCCAACGGGCAAACGTATGGAGGTGATATGCCTGTGGAGGAATCAGGCAATATGTTGATCCTGACGTATGCGATCGCGCGCATGGAGCAACATGCAAAATATGCTGAAAAGCATTGGGAGGTGCTGACCACGTGGACAGATTATTTGGTGGAGAATGGTTTGGATCCAGACAATCAGTTGTGTACAGATGATTTTGCGGGGCACTTCGCGCACAATGCGAATCTATCCATTAAAGCCATCGTGGGTATTGGCTCGTATGCAAAAATGGCTGCCATGTTGGGCAAGCAAGATGTGGCCGCAAAATACGAGAAGATTGCTAAAGATATGGCGGCTAAATGGAAAGAAATGGCCAAGGATGGTGATCATTATCGTTTGACGTTTGATAAAGCAGGTACTTGGAGCCAAAAATACAATATGGTGTGGGATAAATTGTTTGATATGGGCTTGTTCGACAAGGATATCATCGATACAGAAATCGCCTATTACCTAACAAAGCAAAACGAATATGGTCTTCCGTTGGATAATCGGGAAACCTACACCAAAACGGATTGGATCTGCTGGACGGCGACAATGGCAGACGACAAAGCTACTTTCGAGCAGTTTGTAAAACCGGTGCACCATTTCATGAATTCGTGTACTACACGTACACCGATGTCAGATTGGGTATTCACGGACAAACCGGTACGCAGGGGGTTCAAAGCGCGCTCTGTCGTGGGCGGATACTTTATCAAAATGCTTGAGGGAAAGATTGCAGCGCAATAATTGTATAACACAAATCTCTATTTAACAACAAAAGCGGCTCTATTCTGAGCCGCTTTTGTTGTTATTAGATATTATGAATTAATTCGTGAAAACGTTCTTGAACGTTCCTGCCAATGCTAAACCGGGTTGTTGTTGCGTATCATGTCCATCTTTCGGAATGATTTTAAAATATCGGAAAGTAAGTGGTTCTGGCAAGTCAAAATACTGTTTGGTGCGATCGACTGCTACCAACCGGATCAGTGTGGCCACGCTCCAATTTTGATTGTCGTTGCTCACCTGTACTTCCATATCTCTTATTTTACGATCTCCATTTTTCTGCGCGAACATAAATCCGTTGACCAATAGCGGTTCTCCCATGTCCACCGTTACCCAATGATTCGGATAGCTGGTCGCGTTATTCGAAAACCGAGCAATCCAAAAGGTATCGTCCCGACCGTCAATTAATCGGGCTGCTAAGCGGCTGTTGTTGGGTTCTTCCGAACTGAATCCAGCGATGGACCAGTTGGTGTAAGGATACAATTCTCGATCTGGCGGTAGCAATTCTCGCGTTCTCAATGTGATTGGATGAGCATAGAATGTGTCGATGGCCAATGAATTAGGTTTGTACAAGTTACGATAGTTGAATGTGCCTCGGATATCAATGCCTGGCAATACCGTTTGATTGCTGTTTGACGCCACAAATAATTCTACACTATCGCCTGCTAAATTGGGATACCGTAAGATGGTACCAAGTAACGTGGTATCTGGAGTTTCTACAAACCAATGGAGTATCATCTCATCATTTGGAGTGCGCTCCAGATTATTCACAATCCGGTTATTGAGGTTGTTGATGTAGCTTTGTCCATATACACGGCCGAATATTTCGGAGCGCATAGATTGGTTGCCATTCGAATCAAACGTGCGAATATCGAATGTGTATGTGCCTTCTGGTACTTCTGGAATGACCACATCTTTGTATTGAGCAATTTCACTGGGCAACACCGGAATTTCGAAGCTATTTCCTTGTCCCCAAGATACACGCATTTTTACGACGCGCGCATCGGTGCTGATCCGTGCTCGAATGCCAGCACGGCGGTCGCCCGGTTTGAATTGTATCGAATCTATACGGCCTGGGTAGATGCGTTCGCCATCGGCTAGATAGTCGCTGTAAAAGTGATCTACCGGCGTACATTGCGTGAGCAAAAGTAATCCTAAGAAGGTTATAAAGCCCGCTAGTAATTGATTAAAATATAGTTTCATGTACTTTCAATGCTAATAATTATGTGAATTATCTGAAATAATTGTCCCTAATTGACGGTGCCAAAAAAGGTGAGTTCTCCTAGAGAAACATCCGAATTTCCGCCCCAAGTATCCAATGTGCGCCAGCGCCAGTAACGATAGGGTTCTTCCTGAAAATCAATGTCAAATTCTTCCCCTGCTCGAGCGTAGTTGATATCATCGTTGGTGCTTTCGCCTAATGGAAGACCAGAGGGCTTGACCGAGTTGTAGGTGCCAACCAGAGTCCATGATTCCCAGCTTCCATCAGGATCTGGATTATTCGATCCATACAATTCAAACACCTTCGGATGATTGAATTGGTATTCGTAACTCAATCTGGAATACATGAGAAAGCGGCTTAGATTTGCCGCAACACCCATGTCGAAGCTAAAATGCTGTGGAATGCCAGTTCCTGGTGCGGTATGAAAGATCGTGCTCGATACGCGATCATTGCCATCCCACAACACCGATGGGGTACGAAATCCGGTGTGCGCCTGCCAAGTGTCGGTAGGCAGATTGTATTCCCGGAAAAGGGATTTATTCATCATCACTTCGTGTAATGGTAAAAAATTTGCCCGTATGGTATCTGAGGTGTTATTCCATCGGTCGGTCACGAAGACGCCAAATTCTCTTTCCTGCGCTGCAAATCCGCGCACATTAAACACACCCTCGCCAAGCCGCGTGTAGAAATCTCTGGCCGTTTGCCATTGGCCTGCATCATTCCTAGAAATGATATGAATGGCCAGAGGTGTTTCGGTCACATTTTCGAATAGCAGGCGTATGCCACCAAAGGTGGCGGTGATATTTCCTTCCTCGCGCAACTTCTCTAAAGTGAGTAGGTACGTCGGCGTTAAAGCCGTGACTGCGATGGGTGTTGCGTCAGATTCTACATCTCCAACACCGACCGCCACCAATTTCACCTGATAATCGCCTGCTTTGGCGAAGCCATCTACCAAAATACTGTTGTTATAGATGGATGCTTTGTTTTCGCGAATGCGACCATCGGCCATGCTGTATACCGCTTTTACATAGCGCAGATCAGGATGGTTGGGTAGTTCGTAATTAATAACCGCACCTCCTGGTATACTGGTTACCGTATAGGAAGTGATGGCGTTAGGTTTCTCTCCCTGGCGAGATGGGCCAGGCACAATGTCTTCTGCACAACCCGCCACGAAGAGCAGCACGAGCAAGAGCAGCGGTGAAGCGTATGTTTTATTGAAGTAATGTCTCATATCTTTTGATTAAAAGTGAATCGTTTTTAAGGTTGCTTACCATAGCGGAGATTGTAATAGTTTATCATTGCGACGCAATTCATTGATGCTGATTGGCCAGAAGTAATCGCGTTGCGTAAATGTTCTGGTAAACATTACGACTCTTCTATAGTATGTTTGTGCGGTGTTTTGACGGATATCCCATCCATATATGGGGGTATTCAGTTCTTCCTGCGCCGTTTTCCATCTTCGGAGATCCCAAAATCGTTGTGATTCAAAAGCTAATTCTATTGTACGCTCTCGACGAATAATTTCGCGTAGTCCTTCCTGGGTATTTGGTTTATTAGGGTTCGTTGAATAGTCAGACCAAGACTCAATGACGCCTCGTAAACCGCTGCGTTCGCGCAAGTCGTCCAAGTATTGAAAAATCTCTGCCGATGGTCCATTCACTTCGTTTAGTGCTTCCGCATACAGCAAGTACAAATTGCCCAATCGCATCATCACGTAAGGATAAGTGTAGGTGCTAAAGGCTTGAGCTTCTCCAATCACATTAAAATAACTGACCAGTTTTTTGGGTGTGTATCCCGTGCCCGAATAACGCGTAGGTGAGTTGGTTGCTGCAGCATTGCCACCCGGTCGGGCATTGATTGGATAAGCCAATATATCGCTGGTATGATTGTTCATAAAATAACGACCACCATCAAAGGACAGCGAACCATAGAAGCGATCTTCACGATCAAAATGCATTCCTACGGTGGTGTGCCCCGGAATTAGATCGTATTCATAAGGTGAACTTCCCAGCGGCACTGTTCGCAAGTCAAAACGACCAGCATAGTTGTACGTGAAGTCTTCCTCCATAGGCACGCCGTTTTTAGTGTAAAATGCCAGAGCGATATTAATGGTCGGCGCCATAAAACCGCCCGTTTGTTGGTTGGTAATTCTGGCAGGATCAATACTTCGTGGCATGTATGCATGTCCTTGATGCGATTGATTGGCCGTGCTGCGGTTGTTCACCCACAGCGATTCGGGATTGTTGGACCGTTCGGTGATCGCTTGGCGAATACTCATTTGATTGATCGTGCTCTGTTGTGGTCGCGTCACCATCGTAGTAGGAGGTACCCATCTGTACAAAGATTTTCCAGCGGCTTGCGCCGCCTCAATCGCATCGCGACAAGCGGTAGCTGCAGCTTGCCATTTCTCCATGCTCCCTACCGCATTGAATAAAGGTTGGTTGTCTGCATCCGTATAGGTGGCATAATCGGCATTTCCATTGAACAATGGGCTGGCAGCCGTTACCAAGATTTCGGCTTTCATGGCTTTTGCGACAATCTGTGTAACCCGTCCATTTTCTTGCACTGGCTGCATCACGTCGACCATCAGGTCGGGCATAGCGCCGTCTATTTTGCCTACGATGTAAGCAAAAACGTCGTCAATCGATTGCCTTTCGAAATTTACATTGTCCGGGTTCTCAAATACGGCTGTATTCTCCTCTACAATCGGGATTGGCCCATACATCCGTAAGAGGTAAAAGTGGAAATAAGCTTTTAAGAAAGTCACTTCCGCAGCCCAGCGCTTGATCTCCGTTTCATCCATATCACGCACATTGTAGATGTTCTCCAAAAAGATGTTGCAATCGCGAATGCCGCGCCATAGGCGGATATGATCGTCGGCACTGCCACCTTGATTATTCCCGTCCCAGTAGTTCAGTAGCGGACTGTTGGTGTTTTGTGCGCCCATTGCAATGTACCAGTTTGGGTAATCGTTTTGAGAATAATTACTCATGGAATTCAACCAGAATTCATCACCCGACAGGAGGGCAGGATTACGCTGTAAGTCATTCCCTCTGGGAATATAGCTATAACAGGTAAAGAGGTATCGCTCGGCCATCGCGCGCATCGAGAACGCTTGCTCTAGCTCCGCAATATTGTCGGGCACGATATCCATGTATTTATTGCAACTGCTCAACAGGATGGTGAGCGTAGCCACCGTGATATTAAAAAATCGTTTCATGTGCTTATTTTTTGATGTAATCAGCATGTTTCTAGGTTATAAGGTGAGTAATAAACCTAAGTTGAATACGCGTTGAAGCGGATACCGCAAACCAGAATCGCCCATCTCAGGATCCCATAGGTCAAAAGCAGATATGCTAAATAGATTGCTCCCACTGGCATAGATTCTAAATTGATCTATTTTGAAGCGGCGCGAAAAATCTTTGTTTAGCGTATACGCCAACTCGACCTGTTTCAAGCGTAAGAAAGCGCCATTTCGCATCCAGTGTGTGCTGCTTATAACATTGTTTTCCAATGGATTTTGACTCAACCTTGGCCATAGTGCATAGACATTTCGGTCATCTTCCGACCAGTGGCTATCTGCCCAAGCTTGCAATACCGCATTGGGTGAGGTCTGGCTGCCGAATGGCGCTGCACCATTGACATTGTTATCATTCGGAGCCCGCAAGCGTGGATTGATGAAGAGCGAAGTCCGACCCATACCGCTGAAGAAGAAGGAAAACTCAAAGTTTTTGTAACCCGAGGTCAATCCAAAACCATAGTTGATCTGAGGCACGGTTGGGAAACCGATAGGTAATTCATCGTTAGCGTTGACAATACCATCGCCATTGATATCAAGGTATTTGATATCTCCGCCCATCACTACGCCACCAAAAGATTGTTCCGGACTATTATAAACTTCTTCATCGTCGATGAAAAGGCGCTCGGCAATGTAGCCGCGGCGCTGATTGACATCGGTGCCGATGCGACTTAAATACGCATGGTCGAAAGTGGGTTCTTCATAATACAAGTATTCCCCTTTGGCAAAAGTGAATGTTCCTCGACCTTGAAACCACAGATTTTGATTCACATTATGATTGTAAACTAATTCTGCATCAAATCCTTGACTTTTGTATTTTCCTAAATTGGCAAGCACGGGTGCGGCCAATCCCATCGAAGAAGGAAGTGCTGCGCGCTCTTGCACAATGTCAGATCGGATTTGACGGAACGCATCTCCGGTGAAGGTTAATTTTCCATTTAGGAATCCGAGATCCACACCAAGGTTAGTTTGCTGGGATACTTCCCAACTGACATAAGGATTGGCGTAGCGATTGATAGAAACACCATTGCGATGGTAATTTTCATCGCCAGTATTCACTCCGAAGTTGAATCGTCGTAAACCGTCATTCAGATTTACCTGCGAAAGGTAGAAGAAGCGGCTATTGTGAATATTATCATTCCCCACCAAACCATGCGTAAAACGAATACGAGCAGTATTGATAACATCTTGTAGTGGCTCCATGAACTTTTCGTTGTGCATTGTCCAGGCGATACCTGCAGAAGGAAAGAATCCCCAACGATGATTGGGCGCAAACACCTCAGAACCATTATAGCCGAAAGAAAATTGGGCATGGTATCGGTTGTCGTAGGCATAAGTGAATGATCCTGCAAAGCTTACATTTCTAAATGGAAGCGTATTGATGACGTTACCAACTTGGTCGCGCGGGAGGGTAATGCGATTGCGTATCGTATTGATGACCATACCGGTTACAACGTGTTCATCATTGAAGGTACGGTTGTAGTTTAGTGCATTTTCCATGTAGAAAAGCGATTCTTGTCCACGCCCATTATCGCTGTAATCCAAGTATTCTGTACCGCCGAGTGGATTGAGATTGAAAAAGTTATAAGCTCCCGTATTGGGGTCTATGCCCTGAGGTGAGTAATAAAAAGGATTGTATTGTCGGCGGTATTCCATGTAAGCACTCCGAGATGCGTTGGCGAGTCCTCTATAGCTGAAACCTTCAATCCATTTGGAGAAATCCTGTCGCAATTCGATTTGTACCTGCATATTACTTTGCGACCATTCCGAATAACCACGTACAATTTCGGCGTACGGATTGAGGTACGAACTACCGCTACCATCGTCATAATTACCAAATAGGGGATGGCTGATGTACGCTTGTTGTGGTCCTGCTTCGTAAACCGGCAAGAATAAAGCTGGATTTGCTCTCAGGGCATTCCGAAACGAAGAACTTCCGCCTTCAGGTGGTCCGCTATAATTTCGGTAGTTAGCTATTGTCCGCACCATCAATTGGGTGGAGTTGGTGACATTGACTTCGATATTACTGCGTAAATTGTATACTTTGAAATCTACATTGTTATTGAAATTATTGATGGGGTTGACGCGTACGAGTCCATTATCTTGCGTCAAGTTACCACTCACCATATAACGGGCAAGCTGTCCGCCACCGCGAATATTGATATTGTAATTCTGCGTATGCGTGCTTGGCTTAGTCACTTCGTCGAGCCAGTTTACTGCTGGGAAATTGATCGGATCATCGCCCGCGGCGGTGCGGGCTATTTTTTCGTCGGAATAAGGCGTTATCGCTAGCGGATCGCGGGTTAGGATCGCTTCATTATTCATCCGCATGAAGGTGACCGGATCAGCGATTTTGGTCATCTGAGTCGGCGTAGAAACCCGTTGTTCTGCGCGAAATGTGATCTTTGGACGACCTTCTGTACCGAGCTTCGTGGTGACTAATATTACGCCGTTGGCACCCCGAGATCCGTATACTGCTGATGCAGTTGCATCGCGCAATATGGAAAAACTCGCAATATCATCTACCGGAATCCGCGCAAGATCATCTGTCGTGACTTCCATATTATCAATCAGAATCAGCGGTCGGCTATTAACGCCAAAGGTGCCGACCCCACGAATAAAAAAATCGGCATTGTCCAATCCCGGTTCGCCACTTCGCTGGAACGAGATCATACCCGCCACACGACCCTGCATCGCACCCGTTAGGTTGCTACTTGGCATGCGCAATTCTTCGGGATTGATGGAGCTAACCGAACTAATTAAATCCGTTTTTCTTTGCCGTTGGCCAAATGCAGTGACGACCGTTTCCTCGACCACAAAGCCGCTTTCTACTAAGACCACATCGATTACCTCGCGACCTGCCGCATTGATTTCTCTGGATTCGTAACCAATGGTATTGAAAACTAACGTGGAGTTTGTAGGAACTTTTAAGATGTAGCGGCCATTGAGATCGGTGGTCGTGCCGATACTCGGTCTATTTTTGACGGTGACAGATACACCGGGAAGTAAAGTTCCAGAGCTATCGCGTACACTACCGCGTACTTCCTGATCTTGTTGCAGGGTAGAGATAGGTTCTGCGTCGTCGGTGATGGATAGTGCAGGACGTTCTTTGATGTAAACATGCGAATCAAATAGGGTAATAGGATCGTCGATCGTTCTATCCGAATATTCTCGCGCAAATGCGTCTGCATTTCCGGGCGGATATCCGAGCAAGATTACAGCGATTTTGAGCAACCATAAATTGTAGGTCCTGTTTAATCTGTTTTCCATCATAATTTTTATTTAGTTAGAATTAATAACTTGTCGGCCACTCCGCGCTGTGCAATACAGGTTGGATGGCTATGGTTAGCAGCGGTGTGGTGCACCTTATTTTAGGGCAAAAGATTTCCAGGCTCAAAAAAAATTGTTTTTTTTAAGCTTGATGACAGCTTGGTGGATTTTAGGATTAGTAGTTTAGGGTAAATGCCTATTTTTTGTCTCCTATTGCTGTTTTCTGGATATTACAAATGCATAAAATTGGACCACGCCATGTTGTTGAATAATCCTATTAGGATTTTGCGCTTAGATGTTTTTTGAGTTTATAAGTTGGTTAGACATTATTCAACAGATCAAATTTGACCATTGTAGAGATCATAAAATTCACAATTCGTCTCAATAAATTGTTAAATCGTCTCAATATCAGAACTATAACGTTTTCGCTGAAATTAATAAGGAGACAAATCCGCTGCTATTTGGGCAAACATTCTTTCCGATTTGGAGATATGGTATATAGAATCGAAACTACAAAACAGAGAATAAAAGAATAGCATCGCATGGTTTTAGCTCAAAGCTTCGCAGAAAAAGTAATCCATTTTAACCAAAAACTACACTATGATGGTTTGCTGCCAGAAGGGTTTCGTGTGCTCAATCCGTATATGGATAATCCGGAAACGATGTCCGTTATGCGACAGTTTTACGAAAAGTATTACGATGATAAAGCGCAACGTAAATTTATCATTGGCATCAATCCCAGTCGCCATGGTGCAGGAGTTACTGGCGTACCATTTACAGATACCAAGCGGCTGGAAAGCGTATGTGGTATCCCTATGCAATCGGCGCATACGCATGAGATTTCCTCCGTTTTTATTTATGATGTGATTGCAGCTTACGGCGGGGCCAAAGCTTTCTATCAGAATTTTTATATCAATTCTCCTTTTCCATTAGCACTAATTCGTCTCAAAGAAGGTAAGTGGCTCAATGCCAATTATTACGATGAGGAAGGTCTTTTTGAGATGGTGAAGGACTTTATGATTACCTCGCTTCAACAGCATATCAGTTTGGGGTTGGATACGTCAGAAGTTATTGTGCTTGGTAAGAAGAATGCACAGTTTATCCAAAAGCTCAATAAAGAAGCGCAGCTTTTTGACCGCCTAATCACGGTAGATCATCCACGCTTTATTCAGCAATATAAATCACGAGAAAAGCAGTTGTATATAGATCACTATTTGCTAGCATTGAATAACAACACGGATTATTAAAGACGAAAATCATTCGCTTCATTATATCGAGCTTCAATCAATTAAATCCATTTCCTTTAATTGATCCATGATGAGGTGATCGACAGCTGACGTTTTCATTTTATCTTGATAGCTAATCCATTCGAAACTTTCTATCTCATTAGAAGGTGTGAGTGTACCTTCAAAGTCAGCAAAATAACAACGCATACTGACCAATATGCTTTCCTCGCAACCATCTGCTTGAGCCTCAAATTGATCAAAAAACTTTACGGAGCTTTCGATCAATGTTACATCTAGTTCTTCCCGGATTTCTCGTGTTAAGCAGGCGAGGTCCGATTCACTTCCTTCTCTTTTCCCGCCAGGGAAATAGTATTTAGCTTTGTTTTTGGAACGGGTTGTGAGTATCCGCTTATCCTTGATGCATATCAGCGCAACTTTATCAATAATCTTTGTCCTCATATAAAACTTAGATTTCAAACATTTCAATCAGTACATTACGTACAGTATTTTTTACAGATGTACCTATAGCGGATATTTTCTTGAATGGCCTACTTTGATCGACGGCGCTGATTTGATCTAAGCAAACTTGCAAAGTATGGCCAGTCACAGTACAATCCTATTGCGGAATTTGCTCGATCAGTATTTCATTTTTCGCCGTGTCGAAATACGTACACGTCATCTTCTCCGTGTAAACGATCCATTTTTCTATTCCGGTTTCAGCACACATTTTTATAAAGGTTAAATAGTCTGTGTTTCCTTGTTGATGAGCAAGCAATTGCGTTTTGAATTCATCGCTATGTACCACATCCGTAATCGTTAGAGGTTCATATTCTGCCGGTACTTGTGTTGTATGGTCGTTTTCTCCATGAAAGACAAGATGTCCGTCGCTTACATAAGCTTCATAGTGGGTTACGCCCAATGCCTTAATTTCTTGAACATACGCTGGGAAATCTGAACCTGATTTTACTTTGTGGTGTGCTGTTTGAAGTTGCTCTACTGTAAACATATGTTTTGAAAAAATTAACGTGCTAAATAATGGAGTAATGTATAAACTTAAGAATTCAATTGGAAAGATAATCACAAATTGGATGATTGTTTTATCTAGAAGACGACAAAAGGAATAGTAGATGCATAAATTTCCCATTAGTTGTTAAAGGAATGAATGCGAGTGTTTCCCCGCTCATCACAAAATGATTTCTGCTTTCTTTTGTTTTTTGAGGTTGTGATGATAGTTGACTATAGTTTACACTGTGATTACGATTTTGCCCACGGTTCTTCCGGTTTCCATGTGCAGATGGGCCTGTGCCATCTCATCAAATCCATATACTGCGGAGATATGTGGCTTTAATATACCTTTCTCTAAAAGAGAGGCAATATGCTGCATATCTTTTCCGCTAGAATACACAGACATAAAATAACAAGCATGTAGGTTTTTTTCCTGCGCCCTTGACTCATCTTCTTTCGTGTGTCCGGAGGGTAGTGTCACTATCGTTCCAAATGGTTTCAGTACATGCACCGATTTCTGGAAATTATCACCTCCAATAGATTCCAGTACGAAATCAATTTCTTGTATAACTTCTTCGAAGCGAACACATCTGTAATCAATAAATTCATCTGCTCCCAAACCTAAAACAAAATTCTGGTTGGCGGCAGAGGAGGTGCCGATTACATATGCACCGATATGTTTAGCAATCTGTATTGCAAAGTGGCCAACACCACCAGAAGCCGCATGAATAAGAACTTTGTCCAGAGGTCTTAATTTGCCATAACTATCGAAGGCCTGCCACGCTGTTAATGCGGCCAATGTACTAGCAGCAGCTTCCACATGACTTATATTTTCAGGTTTAAGGGCCAGATGGTCAGCCGGAGCAGCGACATATTCAGCATAAGCTTTTCCGTGTCCGACGAAATGAACCATACCAAAAACTTCGTCACCCACATTAAATCTAGTTGTTTTACTTCCGATTGCCACTACTTTACCCGAAATATCCCAGCCCAAAATCAAGGGATCACAATTTTCAAGATCATCAGCTAGTGGAGCTTGTCGGCTACGGACTTTAACATCAACCGGATTAATGCCAATCGCATTGACCTTTACCAATACTTCATTTTCCTTTATTTGAGGTGTTTCCATGTCTTCATAGATTAGGTTTTCTACACCTCCGAACTTCTTTAAAATGATTGCTTTCATTTCTAAATTAAATTAACACAACAAGTATAGACCGTATTTTGTGGAAATAATAGGTACATTTCAAGTATATTCGGGTATTTTTGCGGTATGGCTAGAGAAAATATCTATAAACCACTTGAAGTGTTCTATGAAAAAGTTGATACTTGTCCGTTACGTGACAGGCAGTTCAACTTTTTTGAATTCGTTTATGTGATATCAGGTACGGGTCGTCATGCCGTCAATGGAAATAGGTTTGATTTTTTTGAAGGAGATTTGTTTCTGATCACTCCCAAGGATTGTCACGAATTTGATTTGGAAGGTACTTGTGAGTTTTTAGTCGTGCGTTTTGGAGAAAGTTATATCAGGGAATACCAGTGGCACAGTATAGATCATATTGAATGCCTGTTATACTACGCTTCCCACTTGTCGGGTTCTGTGCTGGTAAACCATGAAGACAGGCAGATGGTCGCTTCACTAATAACGAACCTGCAAAGAGCTGCGGAAAATGAATCGGTATATGGTGAAGATCTTGTTCGTCATTTGGTGAATGCTATTATTGTTATTGCTGCACGAAACATAGCTATCATCAAGCCGCAAAACTTGACAGACAATCCAGATAATCGTCTATTGCAAATACTGGACTATGTACAAGAACATATACGTCAGCCCGAACTTTTGAGGGTCGCAGTAATTGCCGAAAAATTTGGATTATCTCCAACTTATCTTGGTAGTTATTTTCGCAAGCAATGCCATGAGTCTATCCAACAGTACATTTCTTCTTATAGGATTCGACTTATTGAGCATCGGCTGCGTTTCAGCGATAAAAGGGTTCATGAAATAGCCGATGAATTTGGCTTTGCGGATGAGAGCCATATCAATAAATTTTTCAAAAGACATAAAACAGTAAGCCTTAGGGCTTACAGGGTTAGTAAAAGTAGTTGATACTTCTATGGTTTGAATCCATACTGTCGTTGCGATAAACAGTAATTCTTATAAACGACAAAAGCCTTCCTATCTTGTTGATAGGAAGGCTTTTGTACCTAGGGCGGGAATCGAACCCGCACTCCCTTAACGGGAACAGGATTTTAAGTCCTGCGTGTCTACCAGTTTCACCACCTAGGCAGGTATGGAGCGAAAGACGAGATTCGAACTCGCGACCCCGACCTTGGCAAGGTCGTGCTCTACCAACTGAGCTACTTTCGCTTTTGGTGTTGCAAATATAGCTAGAAAAACGATATGCAGAAATTATTTGTGCGTCCAAACCCATTTACACGTACTAAAAGCCTAGTAATGCGTTAATTATTTTTATCACCACTTTCCAGATTCTCTACAGGATCATCCTTGGATGAGGATATATTTACTGGTTTGATTTTTGCTCAGCATGTCACAGATTGAAGGATTAATAGGAAAATATGAAAATTGCACATCTACTTATAGGGATAGGACTTTTAGTCGGGATCAACGCCCACGCAGACACCTATCCAGAAGTGATTTTTGATAATAGTCTGATAAAAGGCGTGTACGCCAAAAGCGAAATTCGTTGTGATGGAGGAAGTTGGGTCGAGAATGTTGATAAGCACCTGCCAGTATCCGATAGTATCTTTTTCACACCCGGCAATTCGCTTTCTTTACGTTATGATAACACGGAAGATGGAAATTGGGAGGCAGCAATCAAATACAGCCGTCAGAAATACCATTACCGCATATCGAATAAGGATATCTTAGTGCTCAAATTATACGTGCATTCAGACAAAACGACAAGTAAACAATTGCCTACACTGTCTATTAGGCAGAAAAATAAGGACAGTGATAAAGTAAATTTGGCCAATTTTATCGAAGATTATAATGTGAATACCTGGTTGGATGTACGGATTCCCATCGCCAAGATCCGGGGCTTAGATGTCGAAAGTGCGATCAAAGCAGTCGTGTTGCATCAGCAAGGTACGGGTTCGCACCATATCTATATTGATCAGGTGGAGTTTATTCCTGCCAATTATTCTAAAGCGCGCCTTACTTCGCCAGCAGTACTTTCTAAAGTGACACCGTACGACAAAAATATTCATTTGCAATGGCAGCTGCCATTGACCCCGAGTATTCGCTATGTGAAGATTTATCGTTCGGAAGATAAGAAAACCTTCGAACCCGTTTCTATTCGTCCAATCAGCATGCAAGGTGGTTTGGATTATGTACCAGCATTAGATAAAACGTATTATTACAAAATTGCTTGGGTAGATTATGATTACAAAGAATCCCCATATTCAGCAATTCAAGAAGTAAAACCGGTGAGGTTGGCTGATCAGCAAGTGTTTGATCTTATTCAGCGCTCACATGTCAATTATTTTGTTGATAATTTTGATATCAACAGCGGCATGCACACCCCATTCCGTCAGCAAGGAAAGACGGTCGTTTCTACCAATGAAACTGGCCTTGCCTTATTGGCCTTATTAGTGGGCGTGGAAAGAGGATTCGTTTCTAAGAACACCTTTACCCACCGGGTAAAACGTGTCGTAGATTTCTTAGAATCCGTGCCAGAGAAACATGGTGTCTTTGCTTCATTTTACGATGGCAGAAAAAAAGAGCCTATATATATGGATGCACGGCCCAACTATAGCGTGACAGCGACGACGACGATGTTGCAGTCCTTATTGGTGGTTCGCCAATTTTTGAATGGTGAGAGTGAAGATGAAGTATACATTCGAGGTAAGATCAACAAGCTTTGGGAAAATATTAATTGGCCAGCTTTGGTAATGGCCAATACCGAAGATGTATTAGTGGCTGATGTGGGCGTGCTTGAAGAACTAACTGAGATTAAGCCGCTGGGCGGATTCAACGAAAGTATGAATACTTATATTTTGGCAGCTGCATCCACTAAAAATGGTATATCATCTAGCGGCTTCCTCAATAACCTGAACTATGAATACAATACACAGAACTCTGTGCTAACCGATAGTGCAGATGATATTGACCCAGAGCTTCTAGTGCAAAATCAGCGTCAGCTGAATGCCACTTTGGAATCGGATATGAATGATCTGGACAAAGCCCTGCAAAGGCAAAATATGTTGCGCGATACGTTATTGTACGGTGTACGCATTCCATTTGGCGAATTGACTAATCGCAATTTGTTGTCGATGTATACGCCTTTTCTAACCATCAATCCAGCATTGGCCAATACGTCGGATTTCGCCTTTGGCGATGTGTTAAAGCGCTACACTGAATATGTGAAAAGAAGAGATAACGAATCTGGTCGCGGCACACGCAATGCGGCCGTATGGGGATATCAGTCAGAAACGGATCAACGGGCTATTTCCCATATCAATCCTGCGATCAGCGTATCATCCGTTGCGGTAGATTATGATAAAGGATTGCAATCATTGTTGACTTTATACAAAGAATATGGTGATATTTTGCTGACGGAATATGGCTTTCGTGCCTGGATAGATTTGAAAAATCATGATGTTTCGGACGAATACTTATCGATCAACCAAGCATCCGTAGCGATTATGATCGAAAATGCCCGCAGCGGACTGATCTGGAAGCTGTATAGCGAAGTGCCGGAAATAAAAGCGGTACAAGAAAAAATATTTGTCCAAAGCACTTTGAATTAGATTTACTATATTTACAAAAACGATTAAATATTACCAGACATGATAAAAAGGATCAACCTTCTCGCTATTTGTATCGCTGCAACCCTATCTTTCTATTCTTGTAAATCCAAGAATATTATGGTAAACCCTGGAGCGGTAGTTTCTAAAGATGGTACGGATGACGGCCTAAATAACGTGAAGGGCGAATTCAAAGATGCTGCACGGACTAATGAAGGTATCAAATTTACCCTTTCTTCCGATTTATTGTTTCCAAGTAATTCCTCTTACCTAACAAATGCTGCAAAAACGGAGTTAGATAAATTGTCTGATTTGTTGAACGCAGATAACAAAAAGAAGATCCGAGTAGATGGCCATACGGACTCTACCGGAGAAGCTAATTATAATCAATGGTTATCTGAAAAACGTGCCACTTCCGTGAAAGCGTATCTTGAATCGGCAGGTGTATACGGATCTCGTATCAGTATCAAAGGACATGGACAGACAGCTCCAGTTGGAGATAATAAAACTCCGGAAGGTCGTCAGAAAAACAGAAGAGTAGAGGTCGTGATCCTCGACTAAAAGACTGTTTGCCAACACATAAAAAAAATGAAGAGCAGCATATACCATGTGCTGCTTTTGTCGTTATAAATAAATCAGGTTTATAGTTCATGTATATTATCTTCGATACCGAAACCACAGGATTGCCCAAACGCTGGGATGCACCGATTACCGACACGGATAATTGGCCGAGGTGTATTCAGATTGCTTGGCAATTGCATGATGAAATGGGTAATCTGGTCGAACATCAGGATTTTTTGATTCGTCCAGACGGCTTTAACATTCCTTACGATGCTGAAAAAATACACGGTATATCGACCGAGTTAGCCACAGAAGAAGGTATTTCAATCGTCGAAGCGTTGCAGAAATTCAATGAAGCGCTGGGCAAAGCCAAATTTGTGGTGGGGCAGAATGTCGGCTTTGATATCAATATTATGGGTTGTGAGTTTTATCGCTTCGGCGTTGATTCTCCTATGGCCACGATGCCGTTGCTCGATACTTGTACTGAGATTACCGCTAATTTATTAAAGATACCGGGCGGACGAGGCGGCCGTTTTAAATTGCCAAATCTGACCGAGTTGCACCAATACCTTTTCGGTGTGCCATTCGCGGAAGCGCACAATGCGACTGCCGATGTGGAAGCTACTACGCGCTGCTTCTTTGAGTTGGTACGTCAGGAAGTATTCACAACGGAAGATCTGCAGACCGATACCGGCTATTTTGTAGACTTCAAAACCCGCAATCCGCAAACTATTCCGACAGTCGGACTGCGCCACGTTAACCTCAAAGCTGCTTCGCAAGCGCTGCGCGCTGAGCAGTCGGGCGACGCCGACCGGATTGTGGTCGACAAAAACCTGTTGGCGGAATTAGACGGTGCATCTTTCGCACATCTGCACAACCATTCGCAATTCTCCGTCTTGCAATCGACTATTTCGGTAGATGGCTTAGTGGATGTTGCCATCAAGCACGGTCATCAGGCCGTCGCGCTTACCGATCACGGCAATATGATGGGAGCATTTAAGTTCGTCAGCAAGATCTTCGATCACAACAAAGCGGTGGAAGGTAAAAGGAAGGAGGCCGAGGAAAGTGGGGAGCACTATGATGGACAAACACTTAAACCAATCGTCGGTTGTGAATTTTTTGTCTGCGAAGACCGTAAAGACAAAACCAGAAAAGACAATGGCTACCAAGTCGTATTCTTAGCGAAGAACAAACAAGGTTATCACAACCTGGCCAAAATGTCCTCTGTAGCGTATACAGAAGGATTTTATTATGTGCCTCGAATCGATAAAGCCACGGTCGAAAAATACAAAGAACACCTGATTGTACTTTCTGGTAACCTATATGGAGAGATTCCTTCGAAGGTATTGAACATGGGTGAAAGCCAAGCAGAAGAAGCGCTGCTTTGGTGGAAAGAGCACTTTGGAGCGGATCTCTATTTGGAGATTATGCGCCACGGGCAGGAAGACGAATCTCGGGTAAACGAAACCTTGATACAGTTTGCAGAAAAGCACGATGTCAAGTTGCTCGCCACCAACAACACATACTACGTCAACAAAGCAGATGCGCATGCCCACGATATTTTGTTGTGTGTGAAAGATGGCGAAAAGCTATCCACTCCAAAGGGTCGCGGACGCGGATACCGATTTGGATTCCCAAATCAGGAATACTACTTCAAGTCCGATGCGGAGATGAAAAAGGCCTTTGCCGATCTGCCGCAAGCGATTATCAATATTCAGGAAGTTATCGACAAGATTGAGGCCTATTCCTTATATCGTGATGTTTTACTTCCTAAGTTTATCATTCCAGAGCAATTCAAATCCGATGAAGATCTGACAGATGGCGGCAAACGGGGCGAGAATGCCTTTTTGCGTCATCTTACGTACGTCGGTGCTGAAAAGCGGTATGCTGACTTGACACAAGACATTCGCGAACGCTTGGATTTTGAATTGGCCACCATTGAAAATACCGGTTATCCCGGATATTTCTTGATTGTGCAAGATTTTATTGCCGAAGCGCGAAGAATGGGCGTATCGGTAGGGCCGGGCAGGGGTTCGGCAGCCGGTTCGGCAGTGGCATACTGTCTTGGAATTACCAATATCGATCCGATTGCGTACGATTTACTTTTCGAGCGTTTCCTCAATCCGGATCGTGTTTCCATGCCCGATATTGATATTGATTTTGATGACGAAGGTCGCGGCCGTGTCATGCAATATGTGATCGACAAATATGGGGCATCGCAAGTAGCGCAAATAATTACCTATGGTACGATGGCTGCCAAATCTTCGATTAAAGATACGGCGCGCGTATTGGATTTGCCATTATCGGATGCCAACGAAATAGCGAAGCTAATCCCCAACTTAAAGCTGAGCAAAATCTTTCATTTGGAAGATAAAGCATTGAAAGAAGCGTTGCGAGGTGATGAGCTAGAAGCGGTAAAACGATTGAAAGATATCGCCGATGGTGCTGGCCTAGAGGCCGAAACTATAAAGCAAGCGCGCGTACTAGAAGGTTCTATGCGCAATACTGGAATTCACGCCTGTGGAGTCATCATCACGCCAGACGATATTACCAACTTTGTACCCGTATCGGTAGCCAAAGATTCGGATCTGTACGTTACGCAATTTGATAACTCGGTGGTAGAAAGTGCCGGATTATTGAAGATGGACTTTTTGGGTCTGAAAACGCTGACGCTGATCAAAGATACCGTGGTCAATGTGCGCCTGCGCCACAATGTAGCGCTCGATCCCGATCTATTTCCGATCGATGATCGCCTCACCTACGAATTATTTCAACGCGGGGAAACGGTTGGCGTATTCCAATACGAATCGCCGGGCATGCAGAAATACATGAAGGAGCTGAAACCAACGGTTTTTGCCGATTTGATTGCGATGAATGCCTTGTACCGTCCCGGTCCGATGGAATATATTCCATCGTTCGTAAAGCGTAAACACGGCATCGAGCCAATTACCTACGATTTGGATGCCTGTGAAGAATACCTACAGGAAACATATGGAATCACGGTATATCAGGAGCAGGTGATGTTGCTGTCGCAAAAGCTGGCCGGATTCTCTAAAGGTGATGCCGACGTATTGCGGAAAGCAATGGGTAAGAAGCAAAAAGCCGTCTTGGATAAGATGAAGCCCAAGTTTGTCGATCAGGCTGCGCAAAAAGGGCATAGCCCTAAAGTGTTGGAAAAGATCTGGACCGACTGGGAAGCTTTTGCGAGTTACGCCTTCAACAAATCGCACTCCACCTGTTACGCTTGGATCGCGTATCAGACTGCTTATTTGAAAGCACATTATCCAGCAGAATATATGGCGGCCGTACTCTCCAATAATATGAACGATATCAAGCAGGTGACGTTCTTTATGGAAGAATGTCGTCGTATGGGCTTGGTGGTATTAGGTCCGGATGTCAACGAGTCGCATTATAAATTTACGGTAAACGACGAAGGCGCGATTCGTTTCGGAATGGGCGCGGTGAAGGGCGTAGGAGCCGGTGCGGTAGATACAATTGTACAAAATCGCGATAAAGGTTTGTACAAATCCATCTTTGATATGGCCAAACGCATTGATTTGCGCGCAGCGAATAAAAAAGCCTTTGAAAGCCTGACCTATGCCGGAGGATTTGATAGCTTCACGGATACGCATCGCGCACAATATTTTAATAAAGATGGTGAGCAAGCAAACGGTTTAGAGAAAGCGATACGCTTCGGCCAACGATTTAAAGAAAATGAAAGTTCTGCGCAAGCTAGTTTATTTGGCGGTGGCGGTTCAGCGGAGCTGCCTGAGCCCGTATTTGCACCTTGTGCCCAATGGGGATTAGTCGAGAAGCTGAAGTATGAAAAGGATGTTATCGGTATTTATCTCACCAATCATCCTTTGGATAGTTACCGGTTTGAGATGACGCATTTTTGTGCCAACAAGGTATCAGATCTGCAATTGATCAATCAGGCAAAGGCGCTGGAAGTAGATGAGGAGGTGACTCAACAATTTGCTAAAATCAAGAACCGAGAAATCGTGATTGGTGGCATTGTAGCAGCGGCCTCGCACCGCGTGTCGCAAAAGAATGGGAAACCGTTCGGCTCCTTTGTCATTGAGGATTACTCCGACTCGTATGAGATCATGGCCTTTGGCGAGGATTATGTGAAGTTTAAAGGTTATCTGCAGGAAGGCTATTTCATTCAGGTCCGTGGTATTGTGCAAGAGCGCTTCAAGCAAGTTGGCAACTGGGGTTTTGAACTACGTAGTATCCAATTGCTGTCCGATTTGCGCGATAAATTGGCTAAATCATTTACTATCAGGGTTTTGTTGTCGTCATTGAATGACGAATTTGTGCAAAGTTTGGAAGAGCTGATTGCACTTACGGTGGTCGAAGATCAGCAAGCCAACTGTCAGTTGAAATTCAAAATAATGGATATGCAGGATCAGCTAGCTGTTGAGATGCCGGCCAAGAAAATGAAAATTAACCTCACTAATGAGTTTCTGGAAAGGATTAAGGAAATGGAACACGTGGAGTACCAGCTAAATTGATCTAACAGAGAAATATTAATTACACTTTTTGGACACGGCACTAACAAATGAATAGCTATATTTGTTATTAGAGATAAATTAATAGGAATAAAATTATGGCATTAGAAATTACAGATAGCAACTTCGACGAAGTTGTTTTGAAATCGGATAAACCAGTTTTAATTGATTTCTGGGCAGAATGGTGTGGTCCTTGCCGTATGGTAGGTCCAGTAGTAGACGAGATCGCTAAAGACTATGATGGTAGAGCGGTGATCGGTAAAGTAAACGTAGATAATAACCCAGATATCTCTGTACGCTATGGTATCCGTAACATCCCTGCTTTGTTGTTTTTCAAAAATGGAGAGATCGTAGACAAGCAAGTCGGTGCAGTACCTAAATCGGTGTTGACGGAGAAATTAGACAAACAATTGTAAAATTGGAGGGATCTGCGTTACGCAGATTACAATCCGTACATATAAAGGGCGAAACTGTAGAGTTTCGCCCTTTATATTTGTTTTTTTTGAGTTGATAAGGTTAGTAGAGTTCAGTGACTTGCTATTTTAGCTTGCCGCAGCCTTCGTGCCTCGGCTTTGCAAATACGTTTTTTTGCCGTTATCGTGCGGAAGTACAACAATGAGATCTTATATCAAACGCACATAAAACAAAAAATGCCGTAGCTTGGGAGACTACGACATTTGTATTGAGAAGAGATAATGTACTTAGAAGTTATTACTAATATTTATTTAGATTAAATATAAACAACATTACAAATGTACTAGCTGGCCTGGATATATGCAAGTATATATTCGGAAATAAACATTCAGATTCGGAAATTTTTAAAAAAATGGAACGCAAATTTATTCCTATCGCGGTGCTGCTAACAAGTATGGTGATCGTGTGAGGTCGTTGTTAGCTGCATATTGCAGATGGCACCACCGAAAATTATGTGGGGATTGAATTCCTTAGTGAGGGGAGGATATGGAGCGCTTCCGGCAAAAAAATAATTCCGATATTTAGTAAAGTATATCCCATTAGCCAGAGATTACTATTGGTGGATATAGTTGGCCGGATGAACTGAAAGAAGACGATGACTACGTTGACTATCAGAAAGAGCAAAATTAGCAGGAAGCTGAGTTCATAAATAGTAGAGGTGAACACAGTAATCAGTTGGTTATTTATTAGATTGTGTTGAACCATGTGAGATATGGTCAGAAAAATGCTCATAAGCGGCTGAGCATATATGCAAAGCTGTATGAAATTATTCCAGTCTGTATTTACTGCTAGGTGTTTTTTCTGATCTTCATTCATCATCGGTTTATTCGGATAGTCAATGCGTTACTGGTAAGATTGCAAATCAAGGATCACTTCAGCAACCTTCTGGATATATAATCAGTACAAAAATACATCAGTTCGGTGCAAAGAGTTTTCCAAGTCTAAGTTAGCGAAAATGAATTTTAATATAGAGATCCACTTAATTCTACCTTTACTGTCATAAGAACGCACGATGGGGCAATCAATCGACCGATTTTTTGATATCGGTTTAGATAGCCACAGCCTCGTTCCTCGGCTTCGCAAAGGACGTCTTTCAAGTCGTTATCGCGCGAAGGTACGACAACGCGATTTGAATTGGTAACTAATGCGTATTACGGGAATTTATGGGATTTTACTACTTTTTAGGTATCGATTTAAAGTAAAATTGATATAGCTTTGCAGAGCTATTAAAGACAATGAAAATTCTAAACCTTCTATCTCGTCTTATTTTACGTCGTAAATCCAAATCGGTTGAAGCCAAACTTATGGGTAAATGGCGCTATGTCAATTCGCGCAGCTGGGTGTCCACAGACGATGGTTTAGAATTTGTTACGCATTATAATACCCAAAATAATGTGTTGATTGAGTTTGTCAATGGCAACTTTGTATTAGTGGAAGATCAATTGACATATGATGGACAGACGTATAAGGTCGAATTTTATCATAATACTTTGGTGTTGTCACAGGTTCAATCTGAGGAAACCTATATCAAGTGGGAGGAGTGATGAAACGAATAATGAAATAAGTCAATATAGGGTCATTAAAAAAGCGACTATTTATAGTCGCTTTTTTAATGGTGGAGAATATCGGATTCGAACCGATCACCTCTTCACTGCCAGCGAAGCGCTCTAGCCAAATGAGCTAATCCCCCGTTGCATTGATTTGCATGCAAATATACTATTTCAGGTATAATATCAAAACATATTCTGTACAAAAATCATCGCCTATTCTGCGGTTTCCAACAATTGCATTTCGTACAGGTTAGCGTACTCGCCTCGTTGCTGCAAAAGTGATTCGTGCGTACCACGCTCAATGATTTCACCCTTATCCATCACTACGATGAGATCCGCATTTTTGATCGTCGAGATACGGTGCGCAATGAAGATCGTAGTTTTGCCCTCCATGATCCGTGATAAGTTGTGCAAGATCTCCTCTTCTGTTTTTGTATCCACCGCCGATAGACAGTCATCAAAGATGAGGATTTGCGGATCTTTTACCAAAGCACGAGCGATGGAAAGTCGTTGCTTCTGACCGCCCGATAAGGTGACACCACGCTCTCCAATGTACGTTTCAAAACCTTCATCAAAGCGGATGATATTATCGTAAACGGCCGCATCGCGTGCTGCTTGCTGTATTTGTTCGTCATCTCGGACATCCAGACCAAAGGCAATATTTCGAGCAATCGTGTCCGAAAACAGAAATACCTGCTGCGGTACAAATCCAATCTGACTGCGTAAGCTCGTCGTTTGCAGATCACGAATATCATGCTCATCATATAAAATACGGCCTTCGTCCGTATCAAACATGCGAAGCAACATATTTGCCAATGTTGTTTTGCCCGATCCCGTACGACCAATCAAAGCCACCGTAGTGCCCGGTGCAATATCCAGATCAATATTTTTCAATGCCTGAATACCCGTTGTTTCATACGTGTAGGATAAGTTTTCAATCCTAATACGTCCTTTCAACTCTTCGTCTATCGCACCGTTTGGAATGTCCGATTCTGTATGCAAAAATTCGTTAATACGTTTTTGAGAAGCTGCAGCGCGTTGGATCAAGGAAGTCACCCAAGCCAATGACATCGCAGGAAATGTCAACTGGTTGACATAGATAATAAACTCCGCAATATTACCTGCTGTAATATTGCCCTTGCTTAGTTCCAGACCACCGACATACACGGTAATGATCGTACTGAGGCCGATCAACAAAATAATAAGCGGAAAAAAGTACGCTTGTACACGTACCAAATCAAGCATGCGATCTTTGTAATCGTTGCTCTCCGCTACGAACATTTCTAGTTTTTGATTTTCCTTCGTGTAAGTTTTCACCACCCGAATGCCAGAAAAAGTTTCTTGTACGAAAGACGAAAGTTTGGAAAGCTTCGCTTGAATGCGCGTACTACGCTGATTGATCACCTTATTTACGACTAAGATAACGGCAGCTAAAATCGGTATAGGTAACAAAGAATAGGTGGCCAAAGTAGCATTGACGCTGTACATGGCGTATATAATCATAATAGATAATACCACTGTATTGATCGCATACATAATGGCTGGGCCGAGATAGTTGCGAACCTGATTCACATCTTCCGTTACCCGGTTCATCAAATCACCCGTATTATTCCGGCGATAAAAGCTGAAATCTAAGGCCTGGTAGTGCTCATAAATCTCATTTTTGATGTCATATTCAATCCTTCTGGAAGTTAGAATCAAGGTCTGGCGCATCAAGAATAAAAATATTCCTCTGATTAATGCCAACACAAGCACCACCACACCGAAAAATAATAAACTACTGCCAAATACACTATAAATCACGTTTTGACGTTCAAATCCGTCGTACAAACGATACATATCAATGTTTTCTTGCACTAAGTCAAATGCTTCGCGAATAACCTGCGCTGGCAGTATACCGAAGTAGTTGGAAATAATAACAAATAGAATACCAGGGATGACATGCCAGCGGTATTTATAGAAATATTTATTGAGGTAGGAAAGCTCTTTCATGTAGTACAAAAGTACGCAAATATCTGCGATCTGATTTCTTAAATTTCGTGGTAAATCATGTGTTTTCGAAAGGCCAGTATTTGATGCAATAAAATTCTGCACGTGGAATATTATTTCTAATTTTGCGGAGCATAATTCTTTATACAAGTACCATGAGTCAGCAACAAGGCCATTCTTTGTTTGATTTGATGAAATCATCGGATCACCAAAATTTATTTTTTTGTCAAGATCCAGAAGTTGGATTGCAGGCTATCGTAGCGATCCACGATACGACATTGGGCCCGGCTATTGGTGGGGTGCGGATGCTGCCGTACGAATCTTTTGACGATGCCATCGAAGATGCATTGCGTTTGTCCAAAGCCATTACGTATAAAGCCTCTCTTGCTGGCTTGAATCTGGGTGGAGGTAGCGCGATTATTTTGGGAAATCATCGTACCGAGAAAACGGAGCTATTGATGCGTCGATTCGGACGTTTTGTAGAAGGACTAAATGGTAATTTTATCGCCAGTACCGATGTGGGCACGTCTCAAATCGACTTAGAGCATATCCACGCCGAAACGGATTATGTCGCTGGTTTGCCAGCTTCGCTGAATGGTGCTGGAGATACAACCGTATTTGCTGCTAAAGGTGTGTTTTACGGAATCAAAGCTGCCATCAAAGAGTTATACGGAGATGACAACTTAGCTGGACGTAAGATCGCGGTAGAAGGTGTGGGCAGTGTAGGCGAGCATTTAGTAGCGCTATTGCGCGGAGAAAATGCTCGGGTATATGTGACTGACATGACCGAAGAACGTACCATGAAGATTGCTGCGAAGTACAAAGCGGAGCCATTAACATACTCGACCAGTTTTGAGCACGATATTGATGTGTATGCACCTTGTGCATTGGGCGGAACGGTCAACCCGGATTCTGTACCACGCATGCGTTGCAAAATCATTGCAGGCTCTGCCAACAATCAGTTGAAAGAAGAAGAACGCACGATACAATTGTTGAAAGATCACAATATATTATATGCTCCAGATTTCCTGATTAACTCGGGAGCGTTGATTAGTTGCTATTCGGAATTGGAGGGATACGGTGCTGAACGCACAGAGTATCTTATTCGCCATATATACACCGCTACTCGCCACGTAATTCAAAAGGCGAATGAAGATAACGTATCTACGTATGAAGCAGCCAAACAATTGGCAGAAAAGCGTATCTTTGACCTTCGCAAATTGAAATAGGCGCCTAATGTGCTTATTACCTATTAATATATATTAAATTGTTCGTTCTTATATACACACCCGTTCTTTAAAAAATGCTAAACAGAAGACATCTCCGCGTAAAAGTTATGCAGGCGCTTTATGCGTATTCCCTCAACGAGGATAAAAGTATCAAAGATTTTGAAAAAGCTTTATTCAGAAGCATAGAAGAGGTGGACCATATGTATATATGGACCCTAAATTTGCTAGATGAAGTAGCTGAATATGCTGTAATTGACTCTGAAGGACGTGGAAAAAAGTGGTTGCCCTCCGATCAGGACAAGTTTCTATCCTCTACCAAGTTAAATAACAATGCTTTTATCGATAGCTTGCGTCAGAATAGAGAGTACGTGGAGAAGGTCAAGAAATACAATGTAGATTGGAGCTTCGATCCCGAGATCGTTCGTTCTGTATATGCTCAGCTAACAGCTTCCGATATCTATACCGCGTATTTGAAGGAGGAAGATCGCTCCATTGCAAAGGAAAAGGATATCATCAAGTATGTATTCAAAAAGATTATTCTTAAAATACCAAATATAGAACAATCTTTAGAAGCGCGTTTCATCGATTGGTCGGTAGACAAAGAGGTGTTGCAAGCCATGGTTGCTAAAACGTTCAAGAACTTTTCAAGCGATAATCCAGCTCAAAATAAATTGGCTGATCTTACCCCAAACTGGGCAGAGGATCAAGATTATGTGCAGGAGCTTTTGTCGAAATCTATTCGCAACCAAAAAGAATATGCAGTATTGGTGGGTGATAAAACTAAAAATTGGGAATCAGACCGTATCGCGCTAATGGATAGCTTATTGATGCAAATGGCGATTGCCGAATTGTTGCATTTCCCAACTATTCCGGTGAAGGTTACGATGAACGAATACATCGAAATCTCAAAAGATTACAGTACGGCGAAAAGTAGTACCTTTATAAATGGTATCTTGGATAAGATTTTGTCTGACCTTAAACAGCAGGGTCGTATCCGCAAAGAAGGTCGAGGCTTACAAGGTTAAACGAAATAATACAATAAGGCTATGAAGCATATAAAAAACATATCTGCAGTAATGAGTTTACTGCTATTATTTGCTTGTAACAATGCAAATAAAACGTCGGATGGTGAATCTACGGATACAACAGCTAACACCACGGAAGTGGCGAAAGCCAATACCGGTAATGGGGAAGTTTCATTCGTAGAAGAGGCGTTCGATTTTGGCCAAATAGCGGATGGAGAAGTGGTAGATCATACCTTCAAATTTAAAAATACAGGTACTGAGCCCGTGATCATATCACGTGTATCCACGTCATGTGGTTGTACTACGCCCGAATACACGTCTACCCCAGTTGCGCCAAACCAAGAAGGTGAAGTCAAAGTGCGCTTTGATAGTCATGGACAATCTGGGAAACAACAAAAGATCATTACGGTAGTATCTAATGCCAAAAACAATATTCAAACGATTCAGCTTAAAGGCGAGGTAAGCTAATCATATCTTATAATCGACATAAATCTAATACTTAATATAATGCTATCAACAATTTTATTACAAGCTCAAGGTAGTGGACTAAGCATGTTCCTGCCTATGATTTTGATCTTCGTGGTTTTCTATTTTTTCATGATTAGACCACAGATGAAGAAACAAAAAGACCACAAAAAATATATTCAAGAATTAGGTGTAAATGCGAAAATCGTGACTACTGCGGGTATTCACGGTCGTATCGTAGAAGTAGGAGAGACCTCTTTTTTAGTGGATGTAGGTTCTGGTGTAAAAATTCGTTTTGATAAATCTGCGGTATCATTAGATGCATCAAAAGCATTAAACGTAGATAAAATAGAGAAGAAAGACGCGTAAGCACATTTCTGTTCTTTTCAGACCATACTACAAAGCCATTCTTCGATAAGGAGAATGGCTTTCGTGCTATTCAAAAGTCATGGTTATTTAATTGGTTAATGTTACATTTGTAGGTATGCCAGCACGTCGGTTTTCCAAAATTCAAAAGCGCAAAATAAATGTATTTCTGCGTTGCTTGGCGGTATCCTTTGTTGCTTGGTCCTTGTTCGCGATCTCCAGTACGTATGATTTTCTACAAATGTCGCGGGTTAGCTATGTGAACCTTCCTGAAGAAAGAGCATTTCACCCTTTGCAATCGGAGATGGTGCAAGTTCGTTTGCGCATGAGCGGATGGGATATTTTGGTCAAGAGATTTCAGCCCGACACGACGCGTTTAGAAGTTGATTTAGGTGGTCTGAAAACTAGAAATTTTATTGCATTCAGCAATCAGATTGGCTTTATAAACAAGCAATTTCCAGTCAATAAACAAGCCGTTTCTGTGATGCCAGATACTTTGTACTTCGATTTCTCGAAGCAAACGCAGAAGCGCGTGCCGGTGAAACCAGTATATGGCATCACCTATCGCAAGCAATATGGCATCGTTGGCGAAGTGCGGACAAACCCTGCCTTTGTGACCATTACGGGGCCAGCGGAGGATGTAGATGATATTGCTTACATAGAAACAGATAGTATCAAAGGAGAATTAGTGGATCACGATGTGCGAACGGTGAGTTATCTCAATCGTAAAAATAAAATGAACATCGCGATCTATCCCACTTTTGCAGAGGTTTTGATTCCTGTTGGCGAGATGACAGAGAAGATCATTGAGCTCCCCATTAGGGTGCAAAACGCAGAATCATATACTTCGGTGCGTACCATACCGGGAAAAGTGAAGGTAACTTTATTGGTTTCTCTTTTAGATTATAGCAAGTGGACTGCGCGCGATTTTGAAGCGGTAGCCGATGTGCAAGATTGGACACGCGGACGCGCGACGAGCTTGCCCATTCAACTCACTAAAATACCTCCATATTGTCAGGTTTTACGTATTGAACCGCAGAATATTGACTTTTTTGTACGTTTATAATTATGGGACTCAAAGTAGGAATAACGGGCGGTATTGGCGCTGGGAAGAGTATCGTTTGTCGACTGTTCAAGGTGCTAGGTATTCCGGTATATGACGCCGATCAAGAAGCGAAAAACATTATGGTAGAGGATGATTCTGTTATTGCATCGCTGAAAAAAGCTTTCGGAGAACAGGTGTATCAGGATTCTGGTGAACTAGATCGTGCGTACTTAGCTGAAATGGTCTTTAACGATAAGGCTAAGCTTGACGAACTGAATAGTATTGTACACCCCGCAGTGATTCGCGCTGGAGCGCTTTGGGCAGATTCGCAGGAAGGTGCTTATTCCTTGAAGGAAGCTGCGCTACTGTTTGAAAGTGGTTCGTACAAAAAGCTTGACTTCACCATTATGGTTACCGCAGATGAGGCGATTCGTATCGAGCGTGTGATGGAAAGGGATAAGGTGACAGAGCAACAAGTACGAGCACGCATGGAAAAACAGTGGCCAGATAGTCAGAAAACGCCGTTGGCCGATGCGATCATCATCAATGATGGCGTAGCATCGCTGATCTCGCAAGTGATGACAATACACGAGCGCTTAATAAACTATGAAAAGTAAAACCATTCTACCTGATTTTCTGGTAAAAAAGGGAGATGCCTATTATTGCCGTTACGGTGATTTTTATATCGATCCATTGTATCCTGTCAAGACGGCCATCGTCTCGCACGCGCATGGAGATCACGCTAGCCCCGGTCATTTGGATACTTATGCAACGCCATTTACAGTCGCATTTATGCAACAGCGCTTTCCAAAATATACGAGAGAAGCATATACAACTATTCCTTTCAATCAATCTTGGGAGCTCAATCATGTGCGGATCACATTAATACCAGCTGGACATATTTTGGGGTCGGCTCAGATTCTGATGGAATATCAAGATGTGCGCTACTTGTACACGGGAGATTATAAATTGCAGGAAGATCCGACCTGCGAACCGATCCAAATGGTGCAAGCTGATGTATTGATTACCGAGACGACATTTGCCGATCCAGACATTATACATCCAGATCCCGTGCAGGAAATACAGCAACTTAACGCGATCAACGGTAACATATTATTGGGCTGTTATACGCTCGGGAAATCGCAGCGCATCACCCATTTGCTGAATACGTATTGTCCGGATAAGGTCGTATTGTTGCATCATCGGATGACTATGGCACATCGACTGTACGATGAGTATGGTGCGGCAGCTTTGAATTATAAAGTGTACGGACGGAAGGATATGAAAGAAGGATTGGCCAATAAAGTGTATTTGGTGCCGCCATTAACCTTCAATAGTTACTTCCGAGCGACGAATGTGACACGGGTTTTTGCGTCGGGTTGGGCTAAATTGCAGCAGCATAATGATCTGTCTTTATACATTTCGGATCATGTGGATTGGGCTGATCTTTTGCACTATATTACGCTGGTAAAGCCTGTCGAAATCTGGACTATCCATGGTGATGGTTCTAAGCTGAAAATACATTTACAAGATCAGATCAATGTGCGAGATATTCAATCGGTTCCGCTGATTGCGGCAGGTATGGCCTAAATCAGTATCTAATCGATCAAACCTTTTTCAAATAACATCCATACGGGCGATTGCTCTCGTAATTTGTTGACAGCTTTTGTCATTTGCTGCACTACATGATCTACTTCTTCTCGTGTGGTATATTTGCTGAGCGATAGTCGGATGGTGCAACGCACGATATCTTCCGGCAAACCCATCGCGATTAATACATGCGAAGGTGCTGCACTGCCCACTACACATGCAGAGCCGGTAGAAAATGCGATATCTGGCAAACGACTAATTAATTCAGTAGCGAGCACATGTTTAATCGTGAGGTTGCTGGTATTGCCCAAGCGTGGAGAATCCGCACCATTGACAGAAATGTGCGTTATGGATTCCAATAGGGATGTTTCTAAGTAATCGCGCAAGGTAGCTACTGTTTTCCACTCATCTAATTGAATACCTTCAATAGCTGCTCCGAATCCAACTATAGCAGGCACATTATAGGTGCCACCTCGCAGTGCGCCTTCCTGATTACCACCAACGATTAAAGGTTCTATCTGGATCGGTTTGCTTTTGCGGCGACGCACATACAAAGCGCCAATGCCCTTCGGACCGTGAAATTTATGCGCACTTAGGCATAAGATGTCGATAGGGATTTGCGCTAAATTCAACGTATGTTGCTTACCTATATATTGCGTGGCATCGCAGAAAAATAAAATGCCATGTTGCTGGCATATTTCGGCGATCTCCGCTATGGGTTGTAACACGCCGGTTTCATTATTGGCCGCCATGATGCTCACCAAGATCGTTTCTGACGTGATTAACTGCTCCAATTGTGCTATTTCAATCTGTCCATTCGCTAAAACTGGTAAGTAGGTTACTTGGCAACCATTCTTTTCCATCTGCGCACAGGTTTCCAACACTGCTTTGTGTTCCGTCTTGCAAGTGATGATATGATTTCCGACGGAATGATATCGCGCTGCCACACCCTTTATAGCGATGTTGATCGCTTCTGTCGCGCCGCTGGTGAAAATCAATTCATTGGGGTCTTGGATGGAAAGTGCTTTTGAAATTTGCTGTCGCGCGAGCTGAATCGCTTCGTTGGATTGCCTGCCCAATCGATGTTGCGTGCTCGATGCGTTGCCATACGATTCTCTAAAATAGGGCATCATAGCGGCTAGCACATCCTCATCTACACGAGTTGTGGCATTGTTGTCCAAGTATATCATCCCATAAAAATAAGGTTTCTATACGAAGAAACCCGTTTGCCGAAAAGATAAACCTAGTCTTTGGATTGGATTAGCACATAATAGCGAAATGCTAAAATGGCCTGCTGAAATTTGGTCAATCCGGAAGGATCTAATTGGCTGTAGCTTGGTAGTACAGCCTTGTTCACTCTGTTTAGGAAACCGAAAAATTGCTTTTTCATGCGCGGTGGTTTTTAACAATGATAACACCACCATCGCCGAAAATGTTTTAAGAGCTTACAGGGACTACGGTTTTGCTACTTAATAGTTTATAATAAAAAGCAATGAGCGCTCCGATAGTCGCCATCCCGATACCCACCAGTAAAGGCGAATTGTAAGCCATGCCATACAACACCGGAATCCCGCCTAGATACGCACCTAAGGTATTTCCCATATTAAATGCGGCCTGCCCACCAGCGGCTGCCAATGTTTCGGCACCGCGTGCCGAATTAATAAGCGTGATCTGCAATGGTGAACCGATCGTAAAGGAAATCATTCCCGTCAGGAAAGCCAAGAAATAAGCCAAGTACTCTATATGAATAGTGAAGTAGACCAACACTAAGCATGCGGCCATAGATGAAAAACAAACGATAGAAGCTCGTACCGATCCAATACTATCCGAAAGGCGTCCGCCCAGAAAATTGCCGACAACCATGCCTAATCCGACCAATGCCATAATGTAACTCACATGCTCTTCTGGTAGATTTGCAACTTCGGTCATCAATGGTGAAATGTACGACATCCAAGCAAACAAGCCACCGGTACCGATAGAAATCATGGCGATTAAGATCCACGCTTCTTTGGTTGCAAAGTATTTCAACTGTTTGTACATGTTTTCAGCTTGATAATTAACTACTTTAGGAAGCCAAAGGAAAACGGTGACCATCGTTGCCAATCCACAAAGACTGATAATGCCGTACGTCCAACGCCAAGAATAATGATGACCAATGTACGTGCCGAGCGGTACGCCAAACAGATTGGCCAGCGTCATTCCTGTAAACATGATGGAGATGGCTTGCGCTTCTTTGCCTTTGGTGGCCAACTGTGTGGCTACGACCGAGCCTACACCGAAGAATGCACCGTGCGGTAAGCCGGATAAAAATCGTGTAATCATCAAAGAATTGTAATCTGGCATGATGGCAAACAGCGCATTGAACACCACAAAAAGCAGCATCAAAAATAAAAGTACATTCTTTGGTTGGTATTTGCTAGTGAATAAGACCAACGTGGGCGCTCCTACTACAACTCCTAAAGCATAGATAGCGATAAGATGCGCGGTGGTAGGAATGCTAATATTCTGATCTAAGGCAATATCCTGCAATATGCCCATGATGGTAAATTCGGTCATTCCGATCGCAAATGATCCGAATGCAAGAGATATTAAACTTTTCTTCAACATGTGGTAGGACTCTATATTGTATGATTTTAGATGATGCGGCGATAAGCTCACCCTTCTAAATTCGGAAGCAAATGTAAAGGTATTTGTCTGCTCCTGCAATACGGATTTTAGATCGTATTCATTTGCAGCAACGCGGATTGTATTTTACCAATACAAGTCGTCATTTCGCCTTCATCCATTCGTCCAAATCCGATGCGCATTCCAGCGATGTCCTTGTGTTGGTACAGTAGATTTCTAGGAATATGCAGGCCTTGTTTTTCGCATTGCGTGGCTAATTGAGATAGATTTATACGACGATTCCAGATTGTCCAGACGGCAAGACCGCCACGCGGCGATTCGAATTGCAGGTAATCAGAAAGTCGACTTTGTAATAGATTCACCAAATGCGCACGCCTTTGTTCATAAATCTTTAATGATTTCTTCGCATAGCGATTGATCTCGCCCTCGGCAATCATTTCCCCAAGAGCCAATTCCATGGTGATGTCACCCTGTCTATCAATAATGCCTAGATATTTGCGCATTTCCGCAATAATATCACATGGCGCTACGGTAAATCCTGTGCGGAAACCGGGTGCAAGCGTTTTTCCAAACGAGCCGAGGTAAATCACCATGCCATCTGTATCGGCACTGGCCATCGGTAAAATGGGTTGCTGATCATAGCGAAATTCGTAGTCATAATCATCTTCCACAATTGCAAATCCAAATTCCTGCGCTAATGCTAACAATTCCACTCGACGTTGTGCGCTCAACGTCACTGTAGTAGGGTAGTGATGGTGGGAGGTCACATACACCATTCTTACTTTCTCTTTTTGACATAAGGCGCGAATCCCCTCGGTATCCAAACCCTGCGCATCGACTGGTACCGTTTTCATCCGTGCACCAGACTCCTGAAAAATCATATTGGTAGCAAAGTAACTCAGCGCACCGACTACCACGATATCTCCTGGAGAAAGTATGACTTTGGAAATGATATATAAACTCATCTCGGTACTTCTGGTCACCAGAATATTCTGTTCACTGATGCGTAATCCGCGCGATTGATGCAGGTAGGTGCTCAATTGCTCCTTGAAATACTCGCTACCTTCGCTTGTGTAGCGATCGAGCTTCTTGATATTGCTCTTCCGCTTCAGGTTCGCTGAATAAAAAGTAGATAATTGATTGATCTGGGTGAGCCGAATGTCTGGGGCACCATCATCTAAGGTGAATTCACTGACGGTTTGTGTCCAAGGATTGTCCAAAATGTTGGATTTTTTGAATGCAAATCCGACCCGAGTGGGATACTGCTGTTTGTGCGAAGCTACATCTTCCGTATGAAGTGGAGAGCCAACTGTGAGCTTATTACTGAGTACAAAAACACCTCTATTTGGATGTGTTTCTACCCAACCTTGTGATTCCAATTCTTGAAAAGCGGCCACTACCGTTTGCCGATGCACTTTCAATAATATGCTCATACTGCGCGATCCAGGTAGTTTGCTGCCTTCACGCAACATCCCGCGCTGAATCGCGTTGGCGATCTGCTCTACAATCTGCAAGTAGATATCTTTCGTTGCGGATCGGTCGATCGACAAGGATGTAAGTATAGGATTTGTGACCGGACTAGTCATCATATAAAAAATGGTACAGTTTTGTAGTCCGGCAATATACTACATTTGCAGCACTTAAAATAAATACATGAGTCAAACTGTGAAGCGAGTGCGAACTACACCGTCTAAAAAAATGAAAAGTATCATAGCTATTGCGGGTTTGCTAACGTGCTCCACCGCTTTTGGTCAAATAAGTCGCCGAGATACCGCTCAAATTTCCGAAGTTATTATTCAGGAAAATAGATTACAAGTGCCCTTTAATAAGAATAGCCGTCATATTGAAATTATTACCTACGAGGAAATTCGGCGGATGCCAGTACGTACGATCAACGAAGTATTGACTCACATCAACGGCGTTGATCTGCGACAGCGCGGTCCATTTGGTGCGCAAGCAGATATTGGAATTGATGGTGGGAGTTTCGATCAAACGCTGGTTTTGGTCAATGGAATTAAGATGAGTGATCCACAGACAGGTCATCATAGTTTGAATCTTCCGATACCTTTAGAAGCGATAGAGCGGATCGAAGTAGTTCGTGGGCCAACCTCTCGTATTTATGGGATCAATGGATTGACGGGATCTATCAACATCGTGACGCGCCAAGCTGCATCCTCCGAGATTTTTGCGCAATCGTATGCCGGCTCTTCTTTCAAATCGGTGGAAGAAGAAGCGGGAAGGTCAGGTATTTATTATGGCATGGGACATCAGTTGGGCGGACAGTTCGTTCGAGAAAAACATCAGCATCAGCTCTATCTCACGACAGAAAAGAGTAATGGTCAACGTTACAATACAGCTTCTGAATCTTTCCGAGCTTTCTATGAAAATAAAATGCAATTAAGCGCGCAAGATGAAATCCAAGTAATGGGTGGATACATCGACAATAAATTTGGGGCTAATGGATTTTATGCGGCACCTGGCGATGTGGAATCGGAGGAGGTGGTACGCACCGCTATTGCCGCAATTAGCTCGCGACACGATCTTAATGATCGATTGCGCATCAGTCCGCGGCTGAGCTACCGCAATAACACAGATGATTACCGTTATTTCCGAAATGACCTTTCGCGTGCTCGCAGTGAGCACGAAACCGATGTCTGGTCGGCAGAGTTAAATGCGCGCTATCATACCAATTTGGGTGATGTGGGTGTCGGAGCAGAATCGCGTTGGGAGCGCATCGAAAGCACCAATATTGGTAATCATCGCAGACAAAATCATGGTTACTATGCAGAGTTCAGAACAGAATACATTCAGGATATATTGCTCAACATTGGAACGTATGTAAATTATAATTCACAATATGGTTGGCAGGCTTTTCCAGGCATTGATGTGGCGTATCATTTTCTGCCGCAGTGGCGTATCGCTGCCAATGTTGGTTCTAGCCAACGTATTCCTTCTTTTACGGATCTATATCTCGATCAGCGTCCCGGTAATATCGGAAATGCAGATTTGCAATCGGAAAATGCGTGGCAAGCCGAAGGAAGTCTTCGTTATCAGATCGGAAACTTCACGGCACAGGCAGGCTATTTTTATCGTAATGTCGCGCAGTTTATTGATTGGCAGAGAAGCAGCATAGACGAGCCTTACCAAGCAATGAATGTAGATAACAATCGCATGCGCGGATTGCATTTCTCGTCGGAATATGGGCAACCTTTGAGCGATCGCGCGGAGATCAAAGTGCGACTTGGCTATACCTATCTCAATCCGCGTGTGGCATCTACCACAGACGGTGTGATATCACGCTATCGGATCGAAAACCTGAAACATCAACTCAATAGCACCATCTCTTTAGGCGTAGATGCTTGGACATTCTCGACAACAAATCGATTTATCGAACGTGCATCTGCTACGGCTTACGTGATTTCGGATCTACGTGCTGCGTATCAGATCGGTTCGTTTACCGTATTTGCTGATCTGCAAAATTTGTGGGACGTCACGTATGTGGAAGCAGGAGCTGTACCAATGCCGGGGCGTTGGCAAACGCTGGGCTTGCGATATACCAAGCGTTAAGTTAATGCCACTCTTGTCGACCGAGCGACGTATCGGTCGGCAAGAGCTGTGCGGTATCTCGCACAGTGGTAGGGGAGATACTTTTTAAATTTTGAAGCGTTGGTTGTCCTGCATCTACCCAAGCCGAGTACCAATAGGAACCTACTAGATGAATAGAAGATCGCAGCCTTCGCTCGACCATGCCATTCAACGCTGCATGATATGCCGTAGCATAATGATCGGAATAATGTAGTCCAAGTACATTATTTCGCGTAAGATACGCGCGCTGTAGATTGGCGGGGATTTTTATAGAAAGTTCTTTCTCCACCAGCAGAACCGAATCAACCAGTTCGTAACTCTGTTTTACGATGTCCCAAGCTGTTTCTAAAGGGTCGGCGATGTACTTGGCTTTGCCAACCAGCAGATCATAATCTGTAGAAAACATTTCGGGCAATCGGGTTTCCCAAAACGCGTGAATGCCTATCTGATCTGTGTACTGGCCATTATAATTGGCGGTGGTGTGCAGCGGTACGTGCGCATCCGCGATATAGTGGCCTAAATCTGCTACATTTCTTATAATACGAGATAGGTCTTTTTCGGAGAATGCACTTACCAAGTTGCGATATGAACGATCAATTTGCCAGGGCACGATACCACGCGCATTCATCACCCTTTCCTGATATTTTTCTTTGGCTTTCGACCAATGGATCGGAATAGAGTCAGGCACTTCATCATAGCGATCCAAGTCGATAAAATGCCTAACGGATTCTGCAGAATCGACATAGCGACGCTTATCCGGGTCAATCGATCGTTCGGTGATTGTTTTAATGTGTTCTTTAAAAAATGCAGCAAGCTCCGTCGGAAGCGTATATACAGCTGTCTGATTGATAAGACGATGAGCAAAAAATCCCCAAGAACTGCATAATACAGCTAGCATTATCCCAACAAAAGCGATCAGCAACCTATTCATAATTAAGCGAATTTACATATTAAATACTGCTTAATGTATTGTTTTAAGAAAATTAATTTCTTTAAAACTTCATTCTTTCCATCGGATGGTATGGTATGCTGCGTCCCAAAATTGATATTCCAGCTGTGAAGCTTTTTCAAAAGCCAGCCACATGTGTATTTGGATTCTTTCTGTCGTGTTATCAGCCATTTTATCTGCGAAGGCAATCGCTTTTTTCACGCCTTCGGCGAAATCGTCGCCGCTGTATGTATCAATCCACGCTTGATACGGATTATTCGATTTGGCGTTTGCTAAAATATAATCACCCACCGCCTTATAAATCCAGAAGCAAGGTAGGACGGCTGCGATAGCCACTTCAATCGGCTCGAATGCCGCGGTGCTTTTCAAGTAATGGATATAGTGATGGCATATCGGCTGTATAGCGCTATCTTCATGAGCATCTTTCACGCTGAATTGTTTAAAATAGGTCTCATGCAGCGCCTTTTCTACGATCAGTGCGTTTTTCCCGAAGTCAAAAAATTGCATCGCTTGTTCATTTTCTCCGCTCTTACTACCAATATAGGCTAGCACGCGACCAAATTGTTCGAGATAGCGGGCATCTTGCTGCATGTAAAATTGAAATTTTTCCAATGGCAATGTACCGTCTTTCAATTCCTGAATGAACGGCATGGCGATGATATGATCGTAAAGTGCGGAAATATTAGTCCATGCTTGATTGCTCCAGCGCATAAGTATGTAGTTTTTGAGGGTTATGAAAATGATTAAGTGGACCAGATCCTTTTCCAATTCGCAAATCTGCGCTGGATAGTAGTGCGGTGTACACGTAGTTCAATGCTTTGGGCACAGCTGTTTCCAACACGTCTCCCATTGCTAAAAAAGTAGCAATAGCACTAGAAAGTGTACAGCCTGATCCGTGCGTGTTCTTCGTTTCAATCCGTTCCGAATGATAGGATTGCACGGGCTTTTGCTGTTGTAATAGCAAACTAGTCAGCTGTGAGCCGGCAAGATGGCCGCCTTTGGCCAATACAGCTTGCGCGCCACTTTGGATGAGTTGTTGCGCCGCGATTGCCATCTCCGACACCGTTTGGATTTCTTTATCCACCAAGACACCCAATTCATCCAAATTGGGAGTTATGATCGTCGCTCTCGGAAATAGCAGTTCTACGCAAGCAGCAATCGTATCTTCTTGGATGAGTTGATGACCACTGGTAGAAACCATGACCGGATCGAATACGATCGATCCCCTATAATCCTGTAATTCGGTATGAATACAGCGCACTAGCTCGACCGAATGTACCATGCCGATTTTGATGGCGTCGGGATAAATGTCTTCAAAGATAGCTTTAAGCTGATCTTTGACGGCCTGAGTCGGGATATCGTAGATTTGGCGAACGCCTTGTGTGTTTTGCACGGGCAAAGCCGTTAGCACATTCATCGCATATGCGCCAAGCGCAGATATGGTTTTGGTATCGGCTTGTATGCCTGCACCGCCACTTCCATCAAATCCAGCAATACTTAATACGGTGGGAACTTGGTATTTTTCCATGTTGTTTATCCGAAGTCAGAAAATTAATAAAACGGAATACCATGGAAAAAATGGAAACAGATCTTGGCAGATCTGCTACGCGCTTTTCCCTACGTCGGTATGATCCGAATCAGGTTCGAAGGGACTGTCTCAATTCTTATGAAAGAATACCCCTAAAGCCACTCAAATATATTAAAAATATCGATCAATACTGGTAAACTGCTATATTTTATCGATAGTTTACGAATTTGTAATATTTAGCTTTAAATTTTCTTTTAAGTGTTTTTAGTTAAATATTAAGAATTATTTAACATTAAAGTAATGTTGCTAATCGATATTTGACTGCGAAAACAAATAATGATTATGAAACTTAAATTAATTGTCGCTTTACTCTTTTTTACTGTTATTTCTATCGCGCAAGCGCAGATTACCAGTTCCACGATTTCAGGACGGGCAACGGATGAAAATGGTAAACCTTTGCCGGGTGTGTCTATTCTTGTTACTAATAATGGAAATGGTGCCAGTTATACGTCTACCACGAATGCGGAAGGGCGCTATACAATTGCTAATCTCAATCCAGGTGGCCCCTATACGCTACAAGCTACATTCATTGGCTTAGCAACAGATGTGATTACCAATGCCAGTTTGAGTTTAGGATTATCTAATTACAATTTTGTACTGCAAGAAGAGTCGGCACGGATAGAAGATGTGGTAATTAATGGTAGAGTGAATCATAATGTGAGAGGCGGTACGCGAATCAATGAGGCGCAGATTAAGAGAATGCCATCCATTAGCCGTAGTTTGCAGGATTTCACACGTACCACGCCGCAAAGTTCCAATAACTCTTTTATGGGAACCAATTTCCGGTACAATAATGTGACCTTAGATGGAGCTATTAATAACGATGCGATCGGTTTTAGTCCGTCCTTGGGTGGACAAGGAAATACTTCCGGACAACCGGGTAGCAGTACACGTACCAACCCCGTTTCGCTGGATGCGATTCAAGATATCCAAGTATATTTGGCGCCATTTGACGTAAAGATCGGAAACTTTCTAGGCGGAAGTATCAATGCGGTTACACGTAGCGGATCTAATGAGGTAACAGGATCGGTGTATGCTTTTGGACGAAATGCGACGATTACCGGTCGGAATCGTGCTGGAGATAATTCCAGATTACCATCATCATTTTATGAATACCAGACTGGTTTTCGTTTGGGCTTTCCAATCATTCGCAATAAGCTGTTTTTCTTCACTAATCAGGAAATTACGCGAAGACAGGATCCGGTTATTTTGGCAGCGGGCTCGGAAGATATGCCCGTCATTAACCTAGAACAGGCACAGCAAATTACTGATTATTTATCTAGTCGTTATAATCTCGATGCTGGTGATTATGGGGATTACAATACCTACTCCCGCTCGAACAAATTCTTCAATCGCTTGGATTGGATCATCAATAATAAACACAACCTATCGATACGCAATAATACGATCCTTTCCCAAGCAACCAACTTAGAGCGTGACCAGCAAAATTTCCGTTTCGGGAGCATAGATTTTCGACAAGTGAACAATCAAAATTCTACGGTAGCCGAGTTGAAAAGTCATTTCAATAGCGCGATGTCCAATAGTTTTTTGTTAGGGTATTCTAATATTCACGATTACAGAAGACCATCTTCCGATCCGGCATTCCCACAGATAGAAATCTCCTCTGGCGGAGGAACGATCTTTTTAGGAACAGATAGAGAGGCGAGTATTTTTGACCTGCGACAACGAACGTTTGAACTCACCAATAACTTCACTTGGATCAAGGATAATCATCAATTTACGTTTGGCACGCACAACGAGTTTTATAATATCGATTATGGATTTGTCAATGGTTGGAATGGTCGAATTAATTATGGTAGTGTTAATGCTTTTCTAAACAATCAACCGAACCGTGTACGTACTAATTTCAATTATGAAGATAATACGCGAGAAAATATCATTGACAATCCACCCGCTCAATTTCGGGTAAATCTGTATAGTTTATACGCACAAGATGATATACAGATCGGACAGAATTTGCGTTTATCACCCGGAATAAGGTTTGATCTTGCTCAAATGCCTACCAAACCTAGTCTGAGCGCCAAAACGACAGAATCTCCAATCGATCCGCAGTATGGTACTACCTTCACCTACACACAGCCTTCAGCCATTCGTAATGAATTTCTGGGTCAGATCCAAGTATCTCCGCGAGTAGGTTTTAATTATGATGTGTTTGGTACGAATCAATTAATCATGCGCGGAGGTACAGGCATATTTACCGGAAGAATTCCCTTCGCTTGGCTAGGTTATGCGTATTACAACAATGGAGATAGCTACGGTGCATTTGACAGGCGATATACCTATAACGGTGATAATCCGGTTATGCCTGCGCCTGGCTCGGATCCAATTTTCGATTCGATGACGGGTGAAGGTACTGCTGGATTTGTTCGAAATCAGGGCGTAAATCCTAATAACGCTTTGGGAGCTACGCAAGTAGATTTGATTGATAATAATTTTAAAATGCCGCAAGCTTGGCGAAGCCATTTAGCATTTGATTACTTGACCGAAGATCGATGGAAATTCACGTTAGAAGGTATCTATACCAAGGTGATCAACGATTTGCAATTCACTTATGTCAATTTGAAGGATAATCCAATCTACTTACCCTATGATACTGATCGCCAACAACCGATTTATAGACCAGTAGATGGTTCGCAAGCAATAAATCCGTTGTATACCAATGCTTATTTATTATCAAATACCAATAAAGGACATCGCTATAGCATTACCGGTCAGGTGGCAAAGAGTTTTTCGATGGGATTTGATTTGATGGCAGCCTACACGTACGGCCAGTCTAAAGATATTACCAATGGTATTCGTAATTCGATGGAATCTAATTGGCAGCTCAATCAAGCGCTCAATCCTAATGATCCGCAACTCGCTTATTCCAATTTTGATATCCGTCATCGTATCGTAAGTACGATGAACTATAGAACAGAGTGGATGAGTAAGGGAAAATATGTATCTAATTTTTCGCTATTTTTTAATGCACAATCCGGACTACCATACACGCTGGGATTTGTAAACAGCACGATCAATGGTACAGCACAAAACATCAGTCTGGCCTACATTCCATCACTGGAGGAGACTGCGATGTTTTTTGCACAAACCGATGCTGGGAGAGCACAGGCAGCCGCTTTCGATGCATATATCGATGGGGATAGCTATCTGCGAGGCCGACGCGGAAACTTTACAGAGCGTAACGGAGCACGTACTCCATGGAACTATCAGGCCGACTTTAGATTCTCGCAAGATTTCAATTTCACTAGAGAAGGCCGTCGTACACAAACACTGACATTCACGTATGACATCATCAATCTGACCAATCTCTTAAGTAGAAATTGGGGCATTCAGTATTTCTCTCCCAATACGTTCAATTCTACATCGAGTGTCGGTCTATCATCGGGCACCGCTGGAACGGCTACGACTTATCCTATTTACACATTTGACCAAGGTAACGTAACTGACTATTCGCGCGATTTCTTTGCATCGCGCTGGCAAATGCAGTTCGGATTGCGTTACAGCTTTTAATGAATTGCTTGGATTGAGCTAGGCCGCTTTTTGTATCCGGTAACTTAACAATACGAGATCCCGAAGATTGTCTCTCTTGAACAATCTTCGGGATCTCGTATTTTAAAAGCTTGAGCAGTTTTTTTATTTTGACTTGAAATTGCTGCGCAGTATGCGAATCGCATTGAGAATAGCGATCAATGAAACACCCACATCGGCAAAAACCGCTTCCCACATCGTGGCCAAACCGCCAGCGCCTAATACCAATACAATCCCTTTAACCACGAATGCCAAGGTGATATTCTGCCATACGATTTGCTTGGTCTTCTTTCCGATGCGAATTGCCATCGCAATTTTAAGCGGATTATCATCTTGAATCACGACATCGGCGGTTTCGATGGTGGCATCGCTTCCCAATCCGCCCATAGCAATACCTACATCACTCAGCGCTACCACAGGAGCATCATTTACGCCATCGCCGACAAAGGCCACGGATTCTTTTTTGCTTTTGATTGCGTTTACTTTATCGACTTTATCTTCTGGCAATAGATCACCATATGCTCGCTCGATGTTGAGTTGTTTCGCCACATACTCCACCACACTCGTCTTATCGCCGCTCAACATGGTGCTTCGCACGTTCAATTGGTGGAATTGTTTGATGGCTTCTGCAGCGGTATCCTTGATAGCATCCGCAATCGTGATGTATCCAACGAATTTGCCGCCATAAGCGACCGCTATTACGGTGTAAATGATGGACGCAACATCAACTTGATGGGCAATCTTGAACCTGTCCATGAGTTTAAAATTCCCAACCAATAATTCTTTTCCGTCCGCTAGTGCACGTAAGCCATGTCCGGGAATTTCTTCTGCTTCATCTAAGGCAATAGAACGATCTACTTCACCTACATATTCGTGTATAGCGGTCGCAACTGGATGCGTGCTCATGCTTTCGATCGCGTTGATCAGACTTAACATCTGTTTTTCATCGAACTCTGCATCAAATTTTACCTCTTGTACTTGAAAAACGCCTTCGGTCATCGTTCCGGTTTTGTCCATCACGATGTGCTGAACATTGGCTAATGCATCCAAAAAATTACTTCCTTTGAACAAAATACCATTTCGGCTGGCTGCTCCGATGCCACCGAAATAGCCTAGCGGAATAGAAATCACCAAAGCGCAAGGACAAGAGATTACCAAGAAAACTAATGCGCGATACAACCAGTCATTGAACTGATAATTGTCTACCACAAAATAAGGGAGCAGTGTAATACCCAAGGCGCAGAAAACGACAATAGGCGTATATACCTTTGCAAATTTGCGAATAAATAGTTCTGTTGGCGCTTTTTGTGCCGTAGCATCTTGCACCAATGCTAAGATTTTGCTCAGCTTGCTGTCGGTGTACGCTACGGTTACCCGAACTTGGCTGGCCGTATTTAGATTGATCATTCCTGCTAGCACAGGTTCGCCTTTTTTCTTTGTGTCAGGTTTACTTTCGCCAGTGAGCGCTGCGGTGTTAAATGTAGCTCGTGCGGACAATAATTCTCCGTCGAGCCCCAATTTTTCGCCCGGTTTTAGTTGGATGATGTCACCGATTTTAGCTAATTCGGCTTTGACTGTTTTTGGATTGTCATTTTCCAAGATCGTCACCTCGTCTGGTCGCTGATCCAGCAAGGACTTGATGTTGTTTTTGGCACGAGAAACGGCTAAGGTCTGAAAAACTTCGCCGACTGCATAAAACAACATCACAGCAACACCTTCCGGGTATTCGCCAATGTAGAAAGCGCCCAATGTAGCGATGCTCATGAGGAGAAATTCAGAGAATACTTCTCCTTTCAACATGCTGCGAACAGCATCCTTCAATACAGGAAGTCCCACAATCAAATACGTGACGACGTACCAAAGCAGTCGGTTCGTCTCTACAAACCAAGCTGATTTGAGCCAATTGTTATCAAAGCTGATTGCCAACAACAGCAGGATAAGTGCTGAAGTGGGTGCTAGAAACAGCGTCCAAGAGCTAGCATCATCGTCATGGCTATGATCATGCCCATCATCGTCACCATGTATGTTTTTCTCTTGTGCAACCGGTTCTGAAGCATCCGATTCCCTGTGTAATAGTGCTTGCGCGCCAGCATTGGTGTACACTTTCTCTGTTTGGTTGCAGCACATTCTTTCGCCTTTATCGTTGTACGTATGTTGATGTTTCATAATAGTTTCCTTATAATTTGCCGGTCATCTATGAGCCGAAAGCAACATGATTTATATCCTGTTTTTTTATAGTCAAAGTGATTTACAGGTGACTACCTACTATAAGAAGGTAATCACCTGTTGGGTTTTAGAGAATCATTGGACTTATCTTAATGCGCATGCCCTTCTTCGCCTGCGTCATTTAGTTTAGCGTTAATGAAAAATCCACCACTAATGACGATTTTGGTGTTTTTAGAAATTTCTTTTACAGGTGTAATACCGGTGTAGCCCATGTACGAAACACCTTTGGCGACCTCAATCCGTTCGAAGCTCAATGCGCCCTCATGATCCGCATCTGCTTTGTTTGCATGATCATTCTCCTTGACGTGATCGTGTTCTTCACCTTCTACATGCACGTGCGGCTCTTCAGCCTTAGCATCTACTTGAATGAAAACGTAGAATTTTCCGTCGGCTTCGACGATAGCTGCATCCGGCACTGCTACCGATGCCACATCGCCAATGCTCAACGCTGCCGTGATGTTCATACCATCGATAAGTCCGGTCTTATCACCTTGTATCGTGCTATGTACTGCGATCGTTTTGCTATCACTTTGGAAAGTAGAACCCACATTGAATACTTTGGCTTGATAGACCTTCGAAGGATTGTTCGTTAACGTAAAGTCGACCACTTGGCCAACTTTGATTTTGGGTAAATCCTTTTCAAAAATTTGAAGATCGAGGTGTAATTGACTATTATCGATAATCTCCGCAATAGGCGAGGAGACATCGACATAACTACCGACTTTAGAATATACTTGACTAACTATACCCGATACTGGGCTCGTGACGTTGAGCACATTGCGTAGATTGGAATCGTTCACTTGATCCGGATTGATCCCCATTAACAATATCTGCTGACGCAGCGAAGCGCGTCGTGTACGTAGCGTGGTGAGGTCTGCCTTTGCATTTTGCAGATTACGTAATGCTCCCGCATTTCCTTCATTGAGTTCTTGTTGGCGCGTGAGCTCTTGCTCTGCCTGCGTGATACGGCTGGCGATCGTAATGTATTCTTCCTGTAGTTGTACGAATTGCGGATTTTCGATCGTAGCGACCACTTGGCCTTTGCTGACGCGCTGGCCAAGTTCTACACGCAAGTTTTTGATCACACCGCCGTACAATGCTGTGATGTCTGCTTTATTTTGATTGGGCACCCGTAGAAATCCATTTACGGTGATGTTAGCCGTTAGGTTTTTAGTTTCTAGCGAACCTAATTTTATACCGACAGCATCCATTTGCGCTGGTGTGATTTCTGCAATACTAGATTCTTCGTCGTGATCATCATCGTCATCATGATCGTCGCTTTCAGCCGTCTGTTCATTGTTTTTATCGCCAAATTTGCACGCATTCAAGCTTATCGTTGTAAAGATAAGACTGAGTACAAGCAGTATGATGTTGAAATATCGTTTCATTGTGGTACTATTTATTGATGAGATAGTAAATTTGGATCACAGCATCGTTGACTTGCTGTATACTTTTTAAGTAATTGATTTTTACGTCGGTGGCAGTCTGCAAAGAGAATAGGTATTCCATATACGTAATATCACCGGTGCGATAGCTTAATTGTGCAGCCAAAATGATTTCTTCGGCGTTGGGCAAAGCTTGGTCTCTAAAGTAGCGGTACTGAAAGAGGCTTTGTTCGTACGCCCGTAACGTATTGGTATGCTCTGTTTTTAGCTGATCTTCCTGCCATTCTGCTGCCGCAATATTAGCTTGTTTCTGAAAGTCTAAGGATTTAATGCGTGCCTTAGTAGCGCCGTAAGTAATAGGAATGGTAATGCCTACATCGACAAAGCTAAACCGCTGACCTCGACCGTAATACTGCTCTACACCATTTCTTGTCAAATTTCCAATCAAGGAAATATTATTATAGCCAACAGTAAAATCAGGCAAACCCGTAGCCCTTTCTACTTTCTGATCTTGTTCCGCAATCTTGGCTTGCTGATAAATGGCCTGAATCGCGGGATTGGTAGCTACAAAATTACTATCAGTACTGTTCTGCAATGTTAACGGAGTATATTCACTTTCCGTCGAGAACTCCAAGCCAGCTGGGGTGCCCAGCAATAAGCGCAGACTTTGCAGTGCATTTTTACGTGCAACGTTATTTTGTACAAGCATCACCGTGATTTCCCCGCGTTTTGTTTTGGCCGTACTAATATCCACTTTAGGCGTATCTCCTGTGCGATACCGGAGCTCTGCGATCTTGATAAAATCTTGATAAATGCTATCCAACGACTTTAAGGTAGCGGCATTTTGATCGTAAAAGGCAATTTGATAGTAAAACGTACGCACTTGCTTCTTCAGTTCATTGATCGAGATCGCTCGATCCAACTTCGAAGCACCAACGCGTGCATCTGCGGCATTGCGCTTGGCACCAAACAAAGATGGAAAAGGAATGGTCTGGCTAATCATAATACCATCATTCAACTCAAATCCTTCATTTTGCCCGTATTGGAAATTTAAATTCGTTTTCGGAAGTTCTCCAGCCGTCTTGCGCAAACTCTCCGCTGCGCTAATATCAAGTGTGCGCGATTGGATGCTGAGATTGGCTGAAATCGCTAAGTCAATTGCCTGATCTATAGTAAGCCGTTCTTGCGCCTGCAACGGATTAATAGCTAAAGAAACCAATGCTAAAATACCAACAACGGTCGCTACAACAGCCTTTCTTGGTTTTCTCCAATCAAACTTGGTATATAGAATGATATACAATAAAGGAAGGACAAACAAGGTCAAAAAAGTCGCAGTTACCAAACCACCGATTACCACCGTGGCCAAAGGTTTTTGCACTTCAGCTCCCGCGCTAGTACTGATCGCCATTGGTAGAAAACCAAGTGAAGCCACAGCTGCTGTCATCAAAACTGGCCGCAAACGTATTTTTGTACCTTCTCTCACCCGCTCGAAAACATCTTTCATGCCTCCCTTTTCCAGTTCATTGAATTTGCCAATCAATACAATTCCGTTGAGCACGGCTACGCCAAAAAGTGCAATAAATCCTATACTGGCACTGATACTAAAACTCATGTCGCGTAGCAATAAGGCAAAAACGCCACCGATCGCACTCATCGGAATAGCGGTAAAGATGAGCGCTGCTTGCTTGAACGAATGGAAGGTGAAATACAGTAACATAAAAATCAAGAGTAGGGATATCGGCACGGCAATAATCAGTCGATCGGTCGCCTTTTGCAAGTTTTCAAATTGGCCACCATAGGTGAAGTAATAGCCTGTTGGCAATTGCACTTCGTTTGATAGTTTTTCTTGGATCTCTCGCACGACACTCTGTACATCACGCCCAGCTACGTTAAATCCAATCACGATCCGCCGCTTGCCTTCTTCGCGGCTAATCTGCGCTGGACCTAGTTTGTAATCTACTTGGGCGACTTGCGACAACGGAATTTGAGCACCTTGCGCAGTTGGGATCATCAAGTTGCTTACGTCATCGATGCCGGTACGATTTGCTTTGTCTAATCTTACGACCAAATCAAATCTTCTTTCATTCTCGTAAACCACGCCGGCACTTTTTCCGGCGAAAGCCGTGCTGACGATATCATTGACATCGCGTACAGTAAGTCCATAATTGGCCATTCGCGCCCGATTGTATTCGATGTTTATCTGCGGTAGTCCGCTAACCTGCTCCACCTGCGGTGTCGTACTTCCATTGACCGACTGTATGATTTGGCTTACGCGTTGCGCATAGGTTGCCAGACTATCCATATCTTCTCCGAATATTTTAACGGCCACGTCCTGGCGAATACCAGTCATCAGTTCGTTGAAACGCATTTGTATGGGCTGATTTTTCTCAAAGAATACGCCCGGTATTACTTCTAGTTTTTCCATGATGGCATCACCTAATTCATTATATGATCTACCCGATGTCCAATCTTTTTGTGGTTTCAATACCACCATCAAATCGGTTGCTTCTGGTGGCATCGGATCGGTCGGTACTTCGGCCGAACCAGTTTTGCCGACCACCATATCGACTTCGTCAAATTCGCGAATAATGCGAGAGGCTTGCATCGAAGTTTCAATACTTTGGCTGAGCGAACTCCCTTGCGGCAGAATACAGTGAAAAGCAAAATCGCCTTCTTGCAATTGCGGAATGAATTCGGCACCCATGCGGCTGAATAGAAATATGCTTACCGCAAATAGTGCAACCGTAGCCGTGATGATAATGTACTTGACACGAATAGCTTTCTGCAATAGAGGTGCATATACGATGTGTAGTTTTTCCATAAAGCGGTCGCTCCAACTTTTTTTTCCGCTCCATTGTTTCGGTAGAAATAAAGCACACATCATCGGGATGTACGTAAGCGACAAGATCAGTGCGCCGAAGATGGCGAATGCAACTGTTTGTGCCATGGGTGTAAACATTTTGCCCTCTACACCGACCAGCGTGAGGATAGGAATGTATACAATCAAGATAATGATCTCTCCAAAAGCCGCTTGTGTTCGTATTTTGGCAGCCGAGTTAAATACTTCTTCATCCATTTGCGCTTGAGTGAGCCTTTGATTACTTTTTCGCAATCCCAAGTGGTGTAACGTAGCTTCTACTACGATCACTGCACCATCTACGATTAATCCGAAATCGATCGCACCTAAGCTCATCAGATTGGCGCTCACGTTGAACACATTCATCATGCCCAAAGCGAATAATAATGCCAGCGGAATCGCGGATGCTACAATCAAACCTGCACGTAGATTGCCTAAAAAGATAACCAGCACAAAAATGACGATCAGTGCACCTTCGATCAGATTGGTTTCTACGGTCTTCATCGCTCTGCCAACTAAGTCGGTGCGATCGAGGTAAGCCTCAATCACCACGTCTTCTGGCAAGGAGTTTTGTATAGTTGGCAATTTCTCTTTGACACGATTGACGACATCATTGCTGTTTTCGCCTTTGAGCATCATTACTACGCCACCTACAGCATCTACTTCACCATTAAAGGTCAGTGCACCGTAACGAACGGCGCTTCCAAAACCTACTTCGGCTACGTCTCTAATCAAAATCGGAACTCCACCATTTGTCTTGATAGGAATGTTTTCTACATCTGCTAAACTCGTGACTAAGCCGATACCACGGATGAAGTAAGCATTCGGTTTCTTATCGATATATGCACCGCCCGTATTTTGGTTGTTATTTTCCAATGCGGTAAATACCTCCGGAATGGTAACACCCATGGCACGAAGTCGTTCTGAATTGACCGCTACTTCGTATTGTTTGAGCTCACCACCAAAACTATTTACTTCGGCAATACCGGGTGTGCCATATAATTGACGTGCCACAATCCAGTCTTGCATGGTGCGCAGGTCTTTTGCATCGTATTTATCTTCGCTTCCTTTTTTCGGGTGAATGATGTATTGGTATACCTCACCAAGTCCTGTACTTACAGGAGCCATTTCGGGCGTGCCAACGCCACTTGGGATATTCTCCAGTGCTTCGCTCAAGCGTTCGTTGATCAATTGGCGGGCAAAGTAGATGTCTACACTTTCTTTGAATACGACGGTAATAACCGAGAGTCCGAAACGAGAAATACTGCGTATTTCTTCGATATCAGGAATATTTGTTATGCTTTGCTCAATTGGAAAAGTCACTAATTGTTCGACTTCTTGCCCAGCCAATGTGGGGCAGGAAGTAAAAATTTGTACCTGATTGTTGGTGATGTCTGGTACGGCATCGATCGGCAGTTTGGTGGCACTCCACAAACCCCAAATGATTAGAATTAAGGTCATCATTCCGATGATGATCTTATTCTTAATACTAAATCTTATAATACTATCTAACACGATTTTTCTATTTTTCTGAATGAAATAGATTAGTTGGATTCTTCTGCATTTCTCAATTAGGAACAGCATCAGTTTTGATACAGCTCATCCAAAGTAGGAGATGTGAAGTAAGAACGTTCTTGATTAGAAAAACAGACACAGTTAAGCCTGCGATTCTAATCGCTTACTAGGTATAATAATAGACTCTTCCAAGCAGATTCACTGGAAAAGAAAATATTTCTTAATTAATATTGAGGCGGTTGCCAGATAGATGGTAAAAAAATATCCGCCATTATAAATTGTTTAGTTATTGATTTGGTTGACCAATAAGTGAAAAACGGAGTGGATATTTCTAGTTTGTATAGTTGGGGGGTCTCGACCGCGATAGCACAACAGATGCACGTACAGAATGGTGAACAAGAGTCTGTTGCATTTTCAGTATGGCTGTGAGAAAATTCGGTCAAGTCATTGGCGCGCATTGCTGCTACTGCATCACTACATGGCATCGCAAAAAGCGCCATCAAATAAGTGAGTAGTATAAACGTCGTTAACCGCATAGTGAAACAAATATAAGAATAAAACCTTTTTTCGATCTAGTTTGTGTTGTTAAAGGTCTGTGAAATTTTATTTTGTAGATTTAATACGATGGTATTTTTGCCAAATAGTACTAGAGACCGTTTATCGCCCTTTCCTTATATTTGTCTATGAATATGGGGACAGAACACAAAATAGGGAATTACGTATTAGAGATTTGCAGTAGCTCGCCGACATCTGCGCTAGCAGCAGAACAAGGCGGAGCGAGCCGAATAGAACTTTGTCAGAGCTTAGAAAGCGGTGGCATCACGCCATCGCATGCGCAGATTAGTTTGGCGAGAACACGATTGACGATCGGAATTTTTGTGTTGATTCGTCCGAGATCGGGCAATTTTGTGTACACGGACTTGGAAATTGAAGAAATGCTTCAAGATATAGAGTTTTGTAAGACAGCGAGTTGCGATGGCGTTGTGATTGGGGTTTTAGATGCCGACGGACAGGTGGATACGCTGCGCATGACTCAGCTCATTGCGGCAGCTAGACCTATGCAAGTGGTTTTTCACCGCGCATTTGATTTATGTGCTTATCCAGCGCAGGCTTTAGAAGAGATTATTCAATTGGGATGTGAGCGGATTTTGACTTCCGGTCAGCAAGAAACGGCATTGGCAGGGAAGGAGATGTTGCGCGAGCTAATCGAACAAGCCGCAGGACGAATCGAGATTATGCCAGGCGCAGGCGTCGATGAAAATAATATCGCGGAGATACTGACCTACACAAATGCGTACAGCATACATAGCTCGGCTAAGACCGTAGAAAATTCTAGTGTACGACATGTGAACTTAGCTATTCAAGGTATGAATGAAGCCATGATTTATACATCGAAAGAGCGCACTCAGAAATTGGTGCAACAATTAGAAATGCTTTCTTCTAAGGTATAGCTACGGTGATTCTCTGATTAGCCTATCGGCTAATCTCTGCGTAAATAGTTGCGATCTTCTTCAGATAGATCAGAAGGTGGATTTTCCAAGGAAGAAGTTGGCTCATATTGATTGCTGGCCGTGTATTCCTTTGGTGCTTTTTTGCGACGACGAAATAAAAAACCTCCGGCAATCATTCCTAAAAGGAAGAATATACCTAATATCAACAGCTTGGAGGCGTATATTGTGCCAAATAACCAAAATGGTGCTTCCTCGTGGTTGTTGAAAAGCACAATAATAACGGCGGCAAGTATGATGGCGGAGATAATACTTTTAATATTCATACGATGATAGGCATTGTTTGAGATAAAAGTAAATAAAAATGGGATATCATGTGATATCCCATTTTTATTATTTTCGGTATGAATGCTTACTCAGCTACTACTTCGAAAGGAACTTGTACCTTTACTTCCTTGTGTAAGTTAAGGTTAGCTACGTATTCACCTAAGTTTTTAGGCTCTTCTTCGAAAGTAATGCGACGGCGATCCACCTCATAACCTTGTGCTTTCAAAGCTTCTGCAATTTGAAGGCTATTTACTTTACCGAAGATTTTGCCGCTTTCGCCAGCTTTAGCGCCGATAGTCAATTTAATAGCTTCCAATTTAGTTGCCAATTCAGCAGCATCTTTCTGAATTTTCTCTTGTTTGAACTGAGCTTGTTTAATGTTCTCAGCCAATACTTTTTTTGCTGATGTTGTTGCCAAAGCAGCAAAACCTTGAGGGATTAAATAGTTGCGGCCATATCCTGGCTTTACTACTACGACATCGTCTTTCTCTCCAAGGTGTTTAACATCTTGTCTTAATATAACTTCCATGGTCGTATCCTTCTCTATTTAAGTGAATCAGTTACGTAAGGCAATAGTCCGATAATACGCGCACGTTTAACGGCTTGAGCTACTTTACGTTGAAATTTCAATGATGTTCCAGTAAGACGGCGAGGTAAGATTTTACCTTGATCGTTTACAAACTTCAATAGGAAGTTGCCATCTTTATAGTCGATATACTTGATACCGTTCTTTTTGAAACGACAGTATTTTTTACGGTTGTCCTCTACTTTAGGGGCAGTTACGTATTGGATGTTTTCGTTTGCCATTAGTTTGCTACCTCCTCAGTTTTGGTTTCCGTTTTCTTGTTGAATGCTCCGCTACGTTTCTTCTCGTTGTAAGCAAGTGCATGCTTATCCAATGAGATAGTAAGGAAACGCATCACGCGCTCATCACGTTTGTACTCAAGTTCTAGTTTTTGAATTAATTCACTCGGAGCCTTGAATTCAGTTAAGTGATAAAATCCAGTTGTTTTTTTCTGGATTGGATACGCTAATTTTCTCAAACCCCAATTGTCTTCAGCGACAATTTCGGCTCCGCCCTCAGAAAGAATGTTTTTGAATTTAGCGATGACTTCTTTCGCTACATCTTCTGAAAGCAACGGGGTAAGAATGATGACAGATTCGTACTGTTGCATTTGTTTGATATGTTATGTTAATTAAATCGTCTCCGTATACACGGAAGTGCAAAGGTAGAAAATATATTTTAAACAATGGAATATATTATGCGCAGCTTTTTTAGTGAGATTTTACTGCTCGATTAATTATCGAACGCGAGCTGATAGATAATAAAGAGTTGTCGAAGATACGTTATCTTTGGGGCTTTACCACACAGCATTCATGACTCCAACTTTTCAGCACGCTCTTCTAGAGCAATGTACTATTTTGATCAACGAAAAAATCAAGCAGATACAAACTTCTTTGGATCTTTCTCAAGATGCCTTGGTGAGTGATACAAAAAGTAGTGCTGGAGATAAGTATGAGACGTCACGTGAAATGATCCAACAGGATCTCGATCGATTACAAAGACAGCTTAACGAAGCGCAAAAAGATCTACAAATCCTACAGTCCATTCCGTCATTGCCTCCGGCAACAGAAAATCGCGTGCGACTAGGCAGCTTGGTGAAAACAGAAATGGGCTTTTATTTTCTTTCGATTGGTATCGGAAAGGTAACGTGTGCAGCGCAAACGGTTTTTGTGGTATCGCTGCAATCACCTATTGGACAATTGCTGTTGGGTAAAGCAGTTGGTGAAGAGTTTAGCTTTCAGCAAAAATCACAGGTTATTCTGGGAATTCTATAAAACTGGAAAGATGGTAGGTATATTCCTAGATATATTATGGTTTGGTTATTTGTTTATTCAGCGGGATCGGATAAAGCGATAAGCACGGCGCCCGCCACCATAATACCAGCGCCGACAACGAGTTGCCAAGTTATTTTTTCTTTGAGGAAAATAACGGACAAGACAATCGCTATCACCAAAGAGGTGCGCTCTATCGTTACGACATAGGATGCTGGTCCCATAGACAAAGCTTTGTAAGAGAATAGGGTAGACAACGTGGTGAAAACACCTGCGCAGAGTAAAAAGATCCACGCTTGCTTATCAATTTCTTTTAGCGTAGCAACGTTGCCTTGATAGCATACGACAGACCAAGTGATGGTAAAAATAAGAACGGATTGTATGGCAAATGCTACACTAGAATCTACATTCTTCAAGCCTGCCTTTGTCAATACGATCACCAAAGCTGCTGATATCGAGGCCAGCATTGCCCATAAAAACCACATAATGTATTGTTTGTCTCTTAAACAGATGCGAATCTAAAATGTTATTTTTACAACAGGACTCGCTATTATTGTGCAATATTCTTGATCATTCCTCTAAACAAAAAATAATGGAATGGAAGCATGCCATACCAATAGAGTCTTCCAGCAACTCCAAGTGGACGGAAGGTGGCGATCTGTTCCAATTCATCTTTTTCATTAATGCGAAATTCTAACCACGCTTCTCCTGGGATGCGCATTTCCGCATACAATAACAATCGTTTTTCACTTTTGCTAGAAAATAGCACACGCCAAAAATCCAACACTTCACCCGGTGAGGTTTCCAGTGCATTTCGTCGTCCACGACGTAAACCAACTCCACCAAACAATCGATCTAAAAATCCCCTAAACTGCCACAGCCAATCGGCATAATACCAACCTGTACGTCCGCCAATAGCAAATATTCTATTCAACGTTTTAGTCGTATCTTTTACAGCGATGGTCTGTCGATCTGTTAATACGCCAAAGGTAGGAACTTCCATATAGCTGGACAATCTTTGCGAAGCACGTCTACTTCCGGCGTCTTTCCAAGTCGAAGAGACCAGATTTTGTTCGATTTTTCCAAAAGCAAAGCTTATGGCATCGCGATACGGGATAAGTTGAATACCCAAGCGCTCTGCCCACTCATTTTCTGTAGGAATTACATCGATACGCATGCTGTCTACCAAGTGACGCGCGAGACTATAAGATGTGGACGTGATCAAATACAACCAATAGGATGACAGCTTTGGCGTCAGAACAGGTACGATGAATATACGACGTTTCAGACTTCGTACCTCCGCAAAGTGTTCTAGCATTTGCTGATAAGTGAGCAGATCGGGCCCATAAATATCGATATGTTTGTCGTACAATTCTTCTTTCAGCAATACGCCAATGAGTAATTCGATCACATTCCGTATGGCAATCGGTTGACATTTGCTATTCAGCCACTTTGGCGCCACCATCACAGGAAGTTTTTCTACTAAATCGCGTATTATTTCGAAAGACGCACTTCCAGAACCTATAATAATTCCCGCTCGTAGTGCAGTTACGGGTACAGTTCCAGCGCGTAATACATCTTCTACCAATTTTCGACTGGCTAGATGTGCACTGAGTTCGTGGCTATTCACGATGCCGCCGAGGTAAATAATTTGTTGTGCGTCCGTCTTTTGGATTGCGTCGGCAAAATTTTCTGCGGATTTACGTTCCGTATCGCTAAAATTGTCGCCATCGCTGCCCATGGAGTGCACGAGATAATAGGCAACGTCAATATCTGTTGGGATTTGATCCAGCGTAGCGGGATCGGTTAAGTCTGCTTCTATAATAGATAGCTTTTCATCTTGGTATGATTGCAGTGGCATTCGGCAAGCATCTCTTACCAGGCATATCACTTCGTGCCCGGCCTGCAATAATGCGGGTAAAATACGCTTGCCAATATATCCAGTGGCACCGGTCAGTAATATTTTCATACGGTAGAAAGATGATGATTTACATGAAAATGATTTGTTTCGACGCGATCATACTCTTATGAACCGCTGAGTAGCAGGATTGTTTGCTAAACAAATTGTTGCAAATAGCTGTTTCTAGATGTAAAACAAAGCCATGAAAAAGAAAGATCAAAAAGACCCATGCTGGTCAGATTATAAACAGGAAGGCACTAAAAAGAAAGGTGGTAAAACTGTTCCAAGCTGCGTGAAAAAATCGAGTAAAAAAAGTAATTAATTATTTGTATCAGAGCGTTCACTTTTAAGGTGTTTTAGTGCGTCAATTTCTATTCTTGCTAGTTACATGGAAATCTTTATCTGCTATTGTTTTTAACAACAAGTTACTAAATAATTGATAAATATTACTATTATTGTGTCAACTATTAATTTTCCTTTCGATAACCAAATTTGTTTTTGCGTGATCGATAGTAAAACTAGCTTATTCCTTTCACTAAATTTAGAAATATATCTATTCACTACTATGCCTAAAAGAAGACTCATTTTGTTGGCTTATTTTTTCATGGTGGGTGTTACCCAATTATATGGACAGCAACAACGTTACGAAATCGGCTTATCTGCTGGTTACACACGCAATACGCTGACTACGGACAATGGAAGTCGTTCCTTCACCCGTAATTATCCGCTAAACGGTTTCCAAGTCGCGATTCCGATGCAGTACCACGTTAATGACTGGTTTGGTGTTCAGTTGGATCTCGCCTATATAAAGAAAAATTATGCGCTGCGACGTACCGGTTTTTTTGAAGGGGTGGAAAATGAGATTACCAATAGTTTTATACAAGCTCCGCTGATGGCGCACTTCTCTTTTGGTGGAGAAGATTTACGAGGTTTCTTGAATCTAGGTGGATATGCAGGCTATTGGGTCAGCAGCAGGATTCGTGGAGCCAGTGGTGATCCTTTTTCGCCAGATACAGATTTGGGTGATGATGACCAATTGTATAGGTTTAGCGAAATATTCAACTTATCGAGTTATAATGAGCGCGTATCGTTTGATAGTCGTCGGGATAGGCGATTAGAGTTTGGTCTTTTAGCTGGTGTAGGTTTGGAATATCGCGTATCTCCGCAGTATAAAGTATTTGCCGAAGCACGTTACCAATATAGCCTAACAGACTTGCAGAAAAACTATATGATCAATCAAATTCCACGCTACAACAATACGTTTGGTGTGCAATTGGGCGTATTATATGGCTTTGGCGGTCGCTAATTTCCATTTATCAATTCTTGTCTCATACTTAGAAAAAAATGAAAAAATATATATTAAACACACGATCTGTTGTTCTAATTATTCCAGCTTTATTCCTGATGCTGAATGCCTGCCGCAAAGATATGCCGGAGCTCGAGCGTCCGGGAGATTATGTTGGGGGTAACTTTGAAGAAGTATTTGAAGTGTATTGGAATGGTATGAACAACAATTATATCTTTTGGGATATCGATACGACAGACTGGGATCAGGTGTACCGTCGTTATCAGCCGATTTTCGCTACTATGAATATCAATGATACCGCTGATGTCAGAAGAAGCTATACCTACTTTAAGACGATGACAAACGGATTAGTGGATAGCCATTACGATCTTCAATTTCGATCGCCAATTTTGAGAGATTCTGCAAGTATCAATCCGTCCTTTCAACGCAGACAGCGCATAGAGGATTTTCGAGGTCGAATTAATCCGAATCATTTCTATAATACAATACCAGTACGCTACCTAAACCCAGGCTTGTCTAGGGTGATTGTTAATGAGCCAAATGCACAATATTTTGCGGTGAGCGGAACAATTTCAGAAGGCATAGCCTATTTGTATTTTAATTTATTCAATCTATCAAATCTCTACAATACTTCGTCGACCTACGCAGCCACTTTGAATCATTTCTTTGCCAATGTTTTGGATGGAGAACAGCCTCGTGGTGTTATTATAGATGTACGTAATAATGGCGGTGGGTCGCTGGCTGACCTTGATTTCTTACTTGGTCGTATGATTACCAGCCCGCTTCATTTTGGATATACAAAATCTAAACTGACGAACAATCGGTTGGATTTTACGCCGTGGATTCCAGCAAGTGTAAATCCTGACAGTGAAGCGAAAGAAATTACGGCGCCTATTGTGGTGATTGCTGATAATTATTCTATGAGTATGTCAGAGATTACAGCTATGGCTGTGAGCGCCCTGCCGAATGGTCATTTTGTAGGAGAGCGTACTTGGGGAGCGATGGGGCCTTTAACAGCTAATTTTTTTTACAACGCAGGTCAATTTTCAACAAGTTTTATGAGTTTGGTCTATACTTCCTCGTTGCAAATCAAGGCGTTAGATGATAGAGTTTATGAGGGGGTCGGACTGACTCCAGATGTATCAGTGCCTGTCGATCTTGTCACCTTGGCGACAGGTCGGGATGCGCAGTTAGAAGCGGCTATCCAACTTATTAATCGTCAGTAATTTCATCTTTTTGATGAGAATATAAAATACGATAAAACAGGAAAGGATCGAACGAAGTTCGATCCTTTCCTGTTTTATTATGTAAACTATACCGTCGTTTTCGGCTCTTTCTCGACAAATACAAACTGTCCGTCGAAGCTATCGATCTTGATGATCGAGTCTTTTCTGACCTTATCCGCCAAGATGGCTTTAGAAAGCTCATTGAGAATACGCTTTTGAATAACCCGCTTCAGCGGGCGAGCACCATATACTGGATCGTAACCCAATTGTGCCAACCAATCCAAAGCTTCCTCCGTGGCTTCGACAAAAATGTTTTGCTCGGCCAATTGTTTTTGTACCCGAGAGAACTGCATCCGCACAATATCTCCAATCTCGTCACGACCTAGCGGCGTAAACATGATGATCTCATCGATCCGGTTCAAAAACTCTGGGCGAATGCTTTGCTGCAATAGCTCGAATACCTCGTCTTTCGTTTTTGCCACAACACTTTCCCTATTTTCCTCGTTCAAGGTCGAGAAGTTCTGCTGAATCAAGTGTGATCCTGTGTTAGAAGTCATGATGATAATCGTGTTTTTGAAATTCACCACGCGACCTTTGTTATCGGTCAGATGCCCATCATCCAGCACTTGCAACAAGATGTTGAACACATCTGGATGCGCTTTCTCAATTTCATCCAACAACACGACAGAGTACGGGCGACGACGTACGGCTTCAGTCAACTGACCACCTTCTTCGTAACCTACATATCCTGGAGGCGCTCCAATTAATCGTGATACCGCATGCCGTTCTTGATATTCGGACATGTCGATGCGTACCAACGCTTGCTCATCGTCGAAAAGAAATTCAGCCAAAGATTTGGCCAATTCCGTTTTACCGACGCCCGTAGTTCCTAAGAAGATGAAAGAACCAATCGGACGTTTGGCATCGCTCAAGCCTGCTCTCGAACGACGAATCGCATCAGAAATGGCTTCGATGGCCTCTTCTTGTCCAGCGACGCGTTTATGTAATTCTTCCTCTAAGTTGAGCAATTTCTCGCGCTCGGATTGCACCATTTTATTCACCGGAATACCTGTCCACCTTGATACCACATCAGCAATATCTTCCGAAGTTACTTCCTCTTTCAGCATGCGGCTGTTTTGCTGCTTTTCGGTCAATTCCAGCTTTAGTTTTTCGGTATTGTCCTGTGCTTCCTTGATTTTGCCATAGCGCAGTTCGGCTACCTTACCATAGTCGCCAGCGCGCTCTGCTTGTTCCGCTTCTAGTTTGTAATCTTCAATGTGTTGAATCTCCTGATTCACCCGATCTACCAAGTCTTTTTCGGATTGCCAAGCCGCTTTTAAGGAGTCACGTTCGTTGGATAAGTTGGCGATACTTTCCGAAAGTTCATCCACCTTACGCGTATCCTTTTCGCGTTTGATCGCTTCGCGCTCAATCTCCAACTGCATGATGCGACGGTTCAATTCATCCACAACCTCTGGTACCGAATCCATTTCCAGTCGCAATTTAGAAGCTGCCTCATCGATCAAGTCAATCGCTTTATCTGGTAAGAAACGATCGGTTATATAGCGTTGAGAAAGCTCTACGGCCGCAATAATGGATTCGTCCAAAATGCGCACTTTGTGGTGTGTTTCGTAGCGTTCTTTCAATCCACGAAGAATGGATATCGCATCCTGCGTATCCGGCTCATCGACCATCACCTTTTGGAAGCGTCTTTCTAAGGCTTTATCTTTCTCGAAGAACTTTTGAAATTCGTTTAAAGTCGTTGCTCCGATCGCCCGCAATTCACCGCGCGCTAGCGCAGGTTTTAGAATGTTGGCGGCATCCATAGCGCCTTCGCCACCACCTGCACCCACCAAGGTGTGGATCTCATCTATAAACAAGATAATTTCACCATCGCTGTCCGATACCTCTTTGACGACTGCTTTCAATCGTTCTTCAAATTCGCCCTTGTATTTTGCTCCCGCAATCAATGCGCCCATATCTAGCGAAAAGACTGTTTTTGACTTGAGGTTTTCAGGTACATCACCTTTGAGGATACGATGCGCAATTCCTTCGGCGATCGCCGTCTTACCAACGCCCGGTTCGCCCACTAAAATGGGGTTGTTTTTTGTGCGGCGAGAAAGGATTTGCATTACGCGGCGAATTTCCTCATCTCGACCAATGACAGGGTCTAGTTTACCCGATTCCGCATATTCATTCAAGTTGCGCGCATACTTACCCAAGGCATTGTATGTGGCTTCTGCATTTTGATCCGTTACGCGGTTGTTGCCCCGAAGTTCTTTGATCGCTAATTTCAAATCCTTTTCGGTTGCGCCTTGATCTTTCAATAAGGTAGCTGCCTTATCGCTGCTGCTTAGTAAGGCCAGTAATAGATGCTCTACCGAAATAAATTCGTCACCAAACTCTTTTAAATACGTTTGGGCTTTTTGCAACACCGTATTGCTACCGTTGCTAAGGTAAATATTGCTACCAGATACCTTCGGTAATGCGGCAATATACTGATCGAGTTCAGCTGTTGTATGATTGATATTTACTTGTAGTTTTTTGAGTAAATGATTGACTACATTCTCGTCTGCCGTTATCAATCCTTTCAGTATATGTGCTGGCTCAATGGCCTGCTGCTGATTTCCACCAGCAATCTCAGAGGCTTTCTGAATGGCTTCCTGAGCTTTAATAGTATAGTTGTTAAAATTCATGTTGTGTCGTTTTGTTATGAATGCTTTATCAAATCATATGCCTAGTCTATTGCTGAGTTAACTTACTGAAATTATGTCGGTTACATCTATTTTCAGGCGACAAAATGTCTTGTTTATTTAGGTGGGACTGCCTAAATTTCAGTTTCGTGGATCGTCACGATATCGTCAGGTTGTTAAAAAAAATAAAATTATTAACAGTGTTAAGTATATTTGCGGCGTCATGAGTGTGCAAGAAAAAAAAATGAAACATAAAGAGGATTCGCGTAGCAAGATATTAGTTGCAGCGAAGAAGTTATTTGTGGAAGAAGGAATTGAAGCGACCTCCATTCGCAAAATCGCAAAGGAAGTAGATATCAGTCCAACTACCATTTATTTGTATTACAAAGATAAACGAGATATCGTGTATGCTTTGCATTTGGAAGGTTGTTCCCTGTTGCGTACTAGGATGGAGGTATTGATGCATGTGGATCACGCTTTTGAACGTTTAAAAGCTATTGGAAAAGCTTATTTGTCATTTGCGGTAACCGAGCCAGGGTATTACGAATTGCTTTTTATGATGAAAGAACCGATGCAATTCTTAGATGATCATCGTGGGGAAGACTATTGGGAAGAAGGTGATCGTGTCTTTGAAATGTTGATAGAGACGATTAAGGAGTGTCAGCAGGAAGGTTTTTTTAAAGGAATGGATCCGCAAACACTTTCTTTACAATCGTGGAGTACAGTGCATGGAATGGCTTCTTTGTTTTTGTCTGGTCACCTGAAACAATTGAATAATTTATTGTTTTCAGAAGCACTAGAAGCCGAATTTTTAGAACGTACTTTTCAGTTATACGTCAGTATGCTGGAAAGGATAAAATAATTTTATAAACACTGTTAACTATGAAAACAAGATTTCTGATCACGTGTGTGTTAGCCACTACCTTATTTTTTCATTCGGTTAATGCACAAAGCGTTTTGGATGGCTATATCACGATCGGTTTGAAGAATAACTTGACGATCGCGGAGAAAAACCTATCGCTTGATAAAGCGATCGTCAATCTAGATATGGCGCGTAGTATGTATATGCCTACCGTTAGTTTTGATGCGATGTATTCTACGGCCAATGGTGGGCGTATGATCGAATTGCCAGTTGGAGATTTGCTGAATCCAGTGTATCAAACACTCAATCAACTTACACAATCACAAGCATTTCCGATGATCAATAATGAGCGCATCAACTTTTTGCCACGTAACTATTACGATGCGCGTATTCGTGCCGGTATGCCCATCATCAATACCGATATCAAGCACAACAAACACATGAACGAACAAGCGGTGCAGATGCGCGAACACGAGGTAGAAATCTATCAAAGAGAGCTGGTTCGCGACATAAAAATCGCGTATTACAATTACTGGAGCGCAGAAGATGGGGTAAAGGTTTATCAAAATGCCTTGGATCTCGCGCATGAAGGTAAGCGCGTGAATCAAAAACTGCTTGAAGCGGGTAGTGGACTGCCTGCTTATGTAGTACGTGCGGATGCTGAAATAGCACAAGCGGAGTCCAAGTTGGTAGAAGCCGAGCAACAGGTTTCTAATGCACGCTATTATTTTAATATGTTATTAAATAGAGATGCAGAGGAGCCTATCATGCAACAGCCAGCGGATGCGCAGAATTTGGTGCAGCAGGGTGGCGGTTTGCAGGTAGAAGGAAGGGAAGAATTGGAGGTGTTGAACAATCAGATCATTGTACAGGAGACAATGGTGAAGATGAACAAGCAAGTCTTCGTGCCGAAGTTAAACGCATTTGTGGATGTGGGATCGCAGGCAGAACATATGCGTTTCAATCGAGAGTCGCAATATGTGATGATCGGCGCACAGCTTTCTGTGCCCCTCTTTGAAGGTGGTCGCAACAGGCTAAAAATTCGGGAAAGTCAAGTCGCTGTCGCCGAAGCGCAGCAGCAGCGCCTGCGTGTGCAACAGCAGTTGGAAACGTCGGCACGGGTTGCGAATAATGAAGTGACCAGCACGATTCGGAATTATCAAAATGCGAAGAAGCAGCTGGAAGCTGCTGGCACTTATCAGCGACTTATTCAACGCGGATTCAATGAAGGCGTAAATACTTATATCGAAACGATTGATGCGCGTTCACAATATACTAATGCCCAATTGGCCGAAAATCTTGCTTTGTACAAGTGGATGATCGCGGTGGCCAAATTAGAACGAGAAACAGCAAGTTATACATTAGATTAAATCCTATCATGAAAATATCTTATATTAATTTATCTCTTATCACGATCGTCATCCTGTCGTCTTGCGGTCACGCGCAACGCGAAGAAGCCATTTCGGTAGAAGATACCATTCCGGTCACATTATTATCGCTGCAACAGCTTGATGGTGGAGAAACCATCGAAGCGACAGGTGTATTTACCACAGATGATGAAACCGTTTTGGGTTTTAAAAATGGCGGCATTATTCAGCAGATTTATGTAAAAGAAGGTGATCCGATCCGCAAAGGACAGCGATTGGCTTCTGTGCAGGCTACAGAAGTTGACGCAAAAGTCGGGCAAGCCAATGTTGGATTAGAGAAAGCGGAGCGCGATTATCAGCGGGCTCAAAAATTGTATCGCGATAGCGTAGCCACCTTAGAGCAATTGCAAAATGCGCGTTCTGCGTGGGAATTTGCCAAACGCGACATAGAAACTGTTCAGTACAATCAACAACAATTACACATTATCGCGCCCGTTTCGGGATTTGTGCTAGCTCGCTTGGCCAATCAGGGACAGGTCGTCGGTCCGGGAACTCCTGTACTGCAAGTCAACGGCGCTGGCACACATTCTTGGATGCTGAAAGTGGGCGTTAGCGATAGCCAATGGGCTAGAATTCATAATGGAGATGCTGCTGAAATTGAAACAGATGCCCTTCCCGGTCAGAAATTGCAAGCGGTCGTATCGAAAAAACTGGAAGCGATGGATCCGAAATCTGGCACTTTTGCGATCTATCTGGATGTAAAATCATCCCTTAATGGCAAACTAGCGACTGGTGTTTTTGGTAAATCCCGCATCTCCGTCGCGCAGCCAAATAGCACAGCGGCTCGCCAGAATAGTTGGGAAATTCCTTACGAAGCCTTGGTAGATGCTGATGGCAAGAAAGCTTATGTATTTGTAACACGTGATGGCAAGACGGCGACCAAGCAAGCGGTGCAATTAGGCGAGATCGGTCAGCAATCCGTCACCATCGTTTCAGGATTGGAACAGGTGCAAGATGTGATCGTGGCCGGAAGTCCTTACCTCACCGAAGGATCACTCATACGCGTAAAACCATAATATTTTAGAAACTATCGCTATGAGCCTTATAAAATACCCAATCAAAAACTATCAGTTTACCCTGATTATGGTGGTAATGATCATGGTTGTTGCCATTAGCACCCTGCTCACTATGCCGCGCGCAGAAGATCCTGAAATGAAGGCTTCAAACTTTCCAGTCGTGGTGGTTTATCCCGGTACCAGTCCAAAAGATATGGAGAATCTCGTGGTAAAACCATTGGAATCGCGCTTTTACGGATTAGACAACATCAAGACGATCAAGACGACCATCAATAATGGTCTGGCTTTTATCTTCGTGGAATATGAATTCAAAACGGACTACGAAAGCAAGTATCAAGAAATGGTACGGGAGTTGAATGCCGCACGCAGTGAATTGCCCGAAAACATCTACAGCATGCAAGTGCTGAAAGTAGATCCCAACAACGTGAGCGTGATACAAGCGGCTTTGGTGTCTGAAAACGCATCACGAACGACCATGAAGCGACTTTCTGAAGATCTGAAAGCGGAATTGGAAAAAGTGAAATCATTGAAAGATGTGAACATATCTGGCATGCCGCCGCAGCAAATACGTGTCGATCTGCATATGGACAAAATGCGCGAGCAGAAAATCCCCATGGATCGCGTCTTACAAATTGTACGCAGCGAAACCCAAAATATCCCCGGCGGAAGTTTGGATGCAGGAACCCGACATTTCAGCGTAACGACAAGCGGAAGTTATCAAGATGTAACCCAAATTCGCCGTACAGTCGTATCAAGTGCCGAAGGGCGCAACGTGTTTTTGGAAGATATTGCCGATGTATATCCGAGTTTTGGTCCTAATACACACATCACGCGCTTGAATGGATACCAATGTGTACTGATCAATGCTGCGCAAAAAGAGGGCGAGAATATTGCGCAAACACAGGAAGCGTACGCGAAAGTATTAACCAACTTTAAAGAAAAGCTCCCGGATAATGTCGATCTAATTTTATCATTCGATCAAGGAAATAACGTCAACCAGCGCCTTAGTGGATTAGGAATTGATTTCTTAATTGCGATTACGTTGGTGCTGATTACATTGTTGCCACTGGGTACACGCGCTTCGGTGGTCGTGATGATCGCTATTCCGCTATCGCTTGGCTTGGGCTTAATTACGATGAACATTGCGGGTTATTCGCTTAATCAATTGAGTATTGTCGGTTTTGTAGTGGCGCTCGGTTTGGTGGTGGATGATAGTATTGTTGTGGTCGAAAATATTGAGCGCTGGATGCGCGATGGCTATTCTCGATTGGATGCCGCTATTAAAGGTACACAACAAATCGCCTTGGCTGTGGTGGGTTGTACGGTCACGTTGGTGATTGCTTTTATGCCCTTGATGTTTATGCCCGAAATGGCGGGCGAATTTATTCGCAGTATGCCGACGGCAGTAATTGCTTCGGTGGTTGGCTCGATGTTGGTGGCGCTGTTGGTGGTACCATTCTTGGCGAGTAAGCTGCTGAAGCCGCATGAGCACGAGGGTGGAAATATCATTCTCCGCACCATGCAAAAAGGAATCCACCAGACCTATGGTAAATTATTGGACAAAGCATTGAAACATCCGATAATCACGACGGTGATTGCTGCAGTTATTTTTGTGGCTTCATTAGCGCTCATTCCAGTAGTTGGTTTCAGTCTGTTTCCACCGTCCGAGAAACCGCAATTTATGGTGCATGTAACTGCTTCGCAGCAGGCAAACACCATGACGACAGACAGCATTACCCGACAAATAGAGCAAGAACTCAGCGAGATTGCGGATGTGAAATACTATACCAGTAACGTCGGTAAAGGTAATCCGCGCGTGTATTATAATATGCAGCAAGCCAATGAAAATCCGGCGTATGCCGAAATATTTGTACAGCTACACGATGATGTAAAATCAAAACAAAAGATCGCATTGATCGAGCAATTACGCAAACGTTGGTCGCCCTATCTAGGTGCAAAGGTAGAAGTACGTGACTTTGAGCAAGGTGTGCCTGTACTTTCACCTGTGGAGGTTCGTATAGAAGGGGAGAACCTTGATACGCTCCAACGATTGGCTGCATCGGTAGAGACACTGCTTAAAAAGACAGCCGGTACGGAATATGTAAACAACCCTATCAAAAGTAATAAATCCGATATTCGTGTGCGCGTGAATCGCGAAAAAGCGATGGCTTTTGGTGTGCCGAGTAGCACGATTGATCAAACGGTGCGTGTAGCGCTTGCTGGATATTCCGCAGGAACGTTTTCGGATCCCAACTCTGATGACAACGATTACGAAGTACTGGTTACTGTTCCCCGAGGCGAATATGCTGATTTGAATACCTTGGAAGGCATATTTGTACAAAATATAGAAGGACAATCGATTCCGTTGTACCAACTGGCTAGCTTCGAACTAGAATCGTCGCCATCAAGCATTTTTCACCGTAACAAAGAACGTACAGTTTCGGTCAACTCCTTCGTGCAAAAAGGCTACGGCAACGACGAGGTAATTACCTCGGTGATTCAACAGATGGACAGCTTTGATTTTCCAGATGGCTATAGCTATTCGATGGGCGGTGAAGTAGAAAGTCGGGAAGCGGCCTTTGGCGGGTTTTCGACCATAATTATTATCACTGTCTTTATGTTCATCGCGGTGTTGGTTTTGGAATTCAAGACATTCAAAAGTACGCTGATTGTATTGTCTGTGATACCATTGGGCATTGTGGGCGCTGTTTTAGCGTTGCTAATGACGGGGAATACGCTGTCTTTTGTAGCAACGATAGGTATAGTAGCACTCGCTGGAATAGAGGTGAAGAATACCATTTTGTTAGTGGATTTTACCAATCAATTGCGTCGAGAAGGAATGCCTTTGAACGAAGCCATTGAAAAAGCAGGCGAGATTCGCTTCTTGCCTATTATCCTTACTTCGTTAACCGCTATTGGAGGTTTGATGCCGATTGCCTGGTCGTCTAATCCGCTTATTTCGCCGTTGGCGATTGTCATGATCGGCGGTTTGATTAGTTCGACTTTGCTATCACGTGTCGTGACTCCCGTGATTTACAAACTAATCCCGCCGAACGTAGCGGATTAGTAATATCGGTACTTGCGAAGTGTTTTCTGAATGAAACTGCCCCGATTGCGTTAAGCTATCAGGGCAGTTTTAATGTTATTATTGCGTAATGCAGTTTATGTTTATTTCATTTCCACAACTTGTGAGAGTATTTTTCCATCCCAGATATACGTTTCCTGTCTTTTTGTGATGGTCATTTTAGAATCTTCCGGATCAGGATCCTCCGCTACGCCTTCTTCAATGTTTTTATACACCAATAGGCCTAACCATATAAAACCCGTTTTGGTTTCGTTATTTTTTTTGGTACGAAATCATATGCCAAGGCGCATAAAAACCTCTTATTATACTGTTGTTGTAACCAATGCTGATAATTTTGACAGCGGTTCCTACTACAATAGAATCCAGTAGTTTAGCATTTGTACTTGGGTAATCTCTGATGTAGGCCTCATCTGCAATCACATAAGCTGTTGCACCTTCTTCAAGATTCCAGAAATTAAAATTTTCAGAAACGGCGTATGTGGCAGGAATTTCCTGTGCAAAATTTTCTACGGAGAATAGTAGAGCTAACAGGAGTACAGCCAATGCTTTCATGCGGTAAAGTTAAAGATTTGTTAGGGCAATTAATACTACTCGCTACAGTTGTAAGCAATAAATTACCTTGACTAGAACAGTTAACGATACAATAATAGATCCTTTCTAAGTTTAATCTGTCCGCTTAAGCACTACGTCAGCATCGTGTTTTTTATCCACCACCAAGATCAAAGCAGGTTGAGAAATATACTGTTGGCGTTCCCCAACAGTAACCGTATAGCGAAACTGGATTTTCTCTGCATCCAATTTTCGTAGATCCATGGACTCGATTTTCGTTGCAAAATCAGATTGATCCAGCACAATAGCAATGACAAATTGCTGCTCAAAATCTATTGGAGTCGACTGCCCATCCTCGCCCATCAATGTAGCATTGCCAAAAACTAGGTCAAAATCTGCTTGGCTGGTGATTTTAGGATCTTCGGGTATCTGGGCATCATTCTTTACGAAATAATTTTGTGCGATCGCAAATGGCACATCTGTTAATACAGTACCTGCGTGCTCATCCGTCATCAAGTCTAGGCTATCGGGATCTTTTTGTTGTTCGCGCTTTTGTTCTATACTGTGGCAACTATAGAGTACGGTTGCTAATACCAAAAACAATAAATAGGCTGCTGAGGTTGTTGGTCGATTAATCATAATTAAACTTTTCTGTCTTAATTAAAACCGCGCAGGGATAAAAAAGTTTTTTTGTAATTAAGTGTAACAAACGGTAGGTTAGCGCTACTAATTAGTATAAAAAGCCATTTTTAACAATGAAAAGAAATCTATTTACACTCATATTTGTACTTTTGGGTATGAGTAGTACTTTTGCGCAAATCGCAGGTGATTGGAAAGGGAAGTTGGATATCCAAGGCACAAGCTTGGAGCTTGTCTTCCATATTACAGAAACACCTGACGGCATCGCTGCCACGTTAGACATTCCGATGCAGGGAGCGAGCGGATTGCCATTATCCCCATCCACGTTTGAGAATAATACCTTATCGGTGGCTCTAGAACAAGCCGGAATGAAATATGCCGGCACGTTGGAAAGTGGAAAAATCACAGGAACATTCTCGCAAGGAGGCATGGAAATGCCTTTAGTTCTGGAAAAAACCACGATTACAAAACCCGGAGATCCGTCGCTAGTTTCTAGTCCCGAAGAGATCGATGCCTTAATCGCTTTAGACGCTGGTGATTTCGCATATCAAGTAAAAGACTATTTTGCTAAGCCCGTCACTTCAGGTTTTCAGTTATCTCCAAACGGTAAATATATATTGTACCGCGAGAAGGACGACAAAAATAAGCGTCATGTGATGATCAAAGAAGTATCTACGGGTAATGTCATGCGTGCGATCGAAGAGAAAGACGAGCTTATTCGGGGTACGGGCTGGGTTAATGATAACCGATTGATTTATGTGATGGACGAAGGGGGTAATGAAAATTATCACCTATTTGCAATCAATATCGATGGTAGCAACGGCATAGATCTTACCCCATTTGAAGGTGTGCAAGCCAGTATTCTCAATATGCTGAAGGAGCAAAAAGACTTTATCATCGTGCAGATGAATAAGGATAATAAACAAGTTTTTGAGCCTTATAAGGTAAATATCAATACAGGTGATCTAGAAAAGCTATTTACCAATGAAGATCCTGCCAATGCGATTGTCGGGTATGATTTTGATAAAGAAGGTGTGTTACGCGGCTACGCCAAGATGCTAAACGGGACGCAGACCGAGTATTATTATAAGGCTGCTGGTACAGATGGTTTCGTAAAGAAACATACGGGCAGATGGGATGATTCGTTCAGTATTGTATCCTTCAATTACGCCTCAGAAAATAAGGATGAAGCCTATGCGATTACCAATCTCACTTCCGATCGTGCTCGTATCGTGTTGTACGATTTGAACAAGAATGAAGAGATTCGCGAAATATTTGCGCACGATCAATTTGATGCCGATTTAATTTCTCTATCCAGAAAACGTAACTGGGAAGTGGATTATGTAGGTTTCGAAGGGGAGAAGGTAGAGATCAAGCCAATCAGTGAGACCTTTAAGAAGATTTATGCGAATCTGGAAAAGCAGTTTCCAGGCTACGAATTTAGAGTAGTAGGCAAAACTGACGATGAGGATCAACTGTTGATTATTGTACAGAGCGATAAGTTGTACGGCAAGTATTATCACTATGATACGGCTTCTGGCAAAGCAACCTTATTGGTCGACTTAATGCCTCAATTGAAGGAAGCGGACATGGCAGAGGTTCGTCCTATTCAGTTCACTTCGCGTGATGGACTAACGATTCACGGCTATATTACGCTTCCAAAAGCAGCAGTTGATGGACAAAAAGTGCCTTTGATTGTCAATCCGCATGGTGGGCCGCAAGGTGTGCGTGATAGTTGGGGCTTCAACCCAGAAACGCAACTTTTTGCGAGTCGTGGATACGCAACATTACAGGTGAATTTCCGCGTTTCTGGCGGTTATGGCAAAGAATTTTTGCGTGCTGGGTTCAAGCAAGTTGGGCGTAAAGCCATGGACGATGTAGAAGATGGGATTCAATATGCGATTGAGCAAGGTTGGGTCGATAAAGACAATATTGCGATCTATGGTGGTAGCCACGGTGGTTATGCTGTGTTGCGTGGTTTGACCAAGACGCCAGAACTGTATAAAGCTGGTGTAGATTATGTGGGTGTTTCCAATATCTTCACGTTGATGAGTTCGATTCCGGAATACTGGAAGCCTTATAAAGACATGTTATACGAAATCTGGTATGACTTGGATGATGAGAAAGAAGCAGCGATTGCGACAGAAGTTTCTCCCATCTTTCATATCGAGAAGATCCAAGCGCCACTATTTGTCGTGCAAGGTGCAAATGACCCACGTGTTAAGATTGCTGAGGCAGACCAGATCGTGAAAGCTTTGCGCGAGAAAGGTGTGGATGTACCTTATATGGTGAAGTACGATGAGGGACATGGTTTTGGAAAAGAAGAAAATCAAATTCAATTCTATAAAGCGATGATGGGTTTCTTCGGAAAGCACCTTCACTAATCTTTATAACGGTAGTTTGTATTTCAAATAATATTAGTATCTTTGTACATCTGAGAGGAAGGGGGCATCATTTGCCCCCTTTTTTTAATTCAAATCGTGAATCATTTATGCAGGTAGAGCAACGGGTACGGGAGCTGGTGGAGGAAAAAATCGCCGATCGGGATGACTTATTTATCGTTCGTATTAAGATGCAAAGCAATGGTGTTTTGTCTATCTTAGTAGATGGAGATCAAGGATTACCGATTGAAGATTGTGCACAGATTAGCCGCCACGTAGGGTATCATTTGGAGGAAGAAAATGTGCTAGACCAAGCGTATCGTTTGGAAGTATCATCTCCGGGAGTTGATTATCCTTTAGAGTTGTTGCGTCAATACCAGAAAAATGTGGGTCGTCAAGTGAAAATTACTTTGCAAGATGCAAGCACGCGAGAAGGTACGCTATTAGCAGCCTCCGATACGGTAGTGCAGCTGACAGAAAAAGTAAAAGAAAAGGGGAAGAAAGCACGCGAAGAAGAGCGTGAGATTCCTTTTGCAGATATAAAGGAGACTAAGGTGTTAATTTCATTTAAATAAAAATGAGCAGCGATATTAATTTAATTGACTCGTTTCAGGAGTTTAAAGATTTCAAGAATATAGATCGTCCGACGGTGATCACCGTATTGGAAGAGGTATTCCGTAGTATGATTCGTAAACGCTTTGGCACCGACGAAAATGTCGATGTTATTGTCAATCCTGATAATGGAGATTTAGAGATCTGGCGTACCCGTACGGTAATGGATGATGGTTTTTCTGAAGATGATGATCTAGAGATCGAATTGAAAGAAGCGCATACATACGATCCTGATTTGGAGGTTGGAGACGATTATATTGAGCAAATCACATTAGAGAGCTTTGGTCGTAGAGCAATTTTAGCTGCTCGCCAGACGTTGGTTTCGAAAGTATTGGAGCTAGAGAAAGATGAGGTATTCAAGAAATACAAAGATCGCGAAGGCGAACTAGTGATTGGTGAAGTATACCAAATCTGGAAAAAAGAAATCTTGGTATTGGATGAGGATGGCAATGAGTTGATCATGCCAAAAACTGAGCAAATCCCTGCAGATTATTTCAAAAAAGGAGATAACGTTCGTGCCGTAGTACACAAGGTGGATATGATGAATAATAATCCAAAAATTATTATCTCTCGTACTGCGCCAGAATTCCTACAGCGTCTATTCGAACTGGAAGTTCCAGAAATTTTTGATGGATTGATTACCATCAAGAAGATCGTTCGTGAACCAGGAGAGCGTGCCAAAGTAGCCGTAGAATCTTATGATGATCGTATTGATCCAGTAGGAGCTTGTGTGGGTATGAAAGGTTCGCGTATTCATGGTATCGTTCGCGAGTTGCGCAATGAGAATATTGACGTGATTAACTTCACCACCAATAGTTCATTATACATCACCCGTGCCTTGAGTCCAGCACGCATCAGTTCTATTAAATTGAGCGATGGGGATTCTACAGCAGCCGTATACCTGAAGCCAGATCAAGTATCATTAGCGATTGGTCGTGGTGGTCACAATATTAAGTTGGCCGGCAAGTTGACTGGTTACGAGATTGATGTATACAGAGAGAATGATGAAATTGATGAGGATGTGGATATCGAAGAATTCTCTGACGAGATCGATAGCTGGATCATCGACGAATTGAAACGCGTTGGTCTGGATACCGCCAAATCAGTATTGTCACTGTCTCAAGAAGAATTGGTACGCCGTACCGACTTGGAGGAAGATACTATCCAAGAGATTGTGCGAATTCTGCAAGCAGAATTTGAATAATCTACAGAACAAAAACGGCAAGACTATTTTTCATTAAAATGTTAAATAGGTGTAAAAAAAACATATTTTTGTAGTATCATATTTTATAGCGAGTATAAGTTAGATGACAGAAGGTAAAAGCATTAATTTGCTGAAAGCAGCAAAAGAACTAAACATAGGAATCGGGACAGCCGTAGACTTCTTGGTGAAGAAAGGGTTTGACGTGGAGTCGAAGCCAAACACGAAGCTGGGACCAGATATGTATGCTGTTCTTTTGAAAGAGTTTCAGGGAGATAAAATAGTAAAAGACGAAGCAAAACAAATCGTAATCGGAAAGATTCGCCGTGATGAAGCTCCTGTTGTCAATCAGCCTGAAACTACTGTCGACGCCACTGATGACCGCGAAAGTAAAGCGGAAGCCGATCAGGAACCAGCTGCGAAGCAGGAGCCTGTAGAGCCCGTTGTTGCACAAAAGCAGGAAGAAATCAAGGAAGAAAGAAGTCCGCTGAAAGTGGTCGGTAAAATTGATTTGGATAGCCTTAAGCGGGGTAAGCCAGCGCCAAAAGCCGAACAACCTGTAAAAGAAGAGCCGAAAGCAGAACCGGTGGTAACACCACCAGTGGTAGCAGAGGTGAAGAAAGAAGAGCCTGTAGTAGCAAAACCTCAAGCAGAAGCTCCGAAACAAGAAACAGCACCTGAACCTAAAGTGGAACAGAAACCAGTAGAGAAACCAGTGGTATCGGCCGAAAATAAAAAGCCGGAAGAAAAACCAGCGGAAGTTGCCAAAGCGCAGCCAATAGAGAAAAAAGACGAGACTAAACCTCCCGTTAAAGCTCCAGAAGCTAACAATGAAGTCATTCGTGCCAGATCTACCACCTTATCAGGGCCGAAGGTGATCGGTAAAATTGAGCTTCCTGTATTTAAATCGAATAAACCAGTTGCCTCTTCATCTGATGCCGCTAACAACGACAACAGACGTAAGCGCAAACGTACGATTACACCACCTAATAAACCTGGCCAAACTACGCCAGGAGCTACGGGATCTCAGCAGAACCGTCCAGGCGGCGGGCCGAATGATCGTAACAGAACAGGTGGACCAGGAAGACCGGGAGATCGTAATCACCCAGGAAACAGAGGTCGCCAAGATAATCGTGGAAGAGCTACAGGACCGGCAACTCCGAAAGAGGAACCTACTGAAAAAGATATCCAAGATCAAATCAAAGCGACATTAGCTCGCTTGAGCGGAGCTGGTAAATCAGGTAAGTTTGCTCAACGTGCCAAACTACGTCGCCAGAAACGCGATGATGTTGCCCTATCTGCGGAAGAGGCGGCAATGGAGCAAGAAGCACAATCAAGAATTCTTCGTGTCACAGAGTTTGTCACAGCGAATGAATTGGCGAATTTGATGGACGTGTCGGTGACGCAGGTTATTTCGACTTGTATGAGCTTAGGCATGTTCGTGTCCATCAACCAACGTTTGGATGCAGAGACGCTAACGATTGTAGCAGACGAATTCGGTTATGAAATTGAGTTCATCAAACCAGAAGACGAAGAGGTTGCTGATCTTGAAGTAGCAGATATAGAAGAAAACTTAGTTCCTAGAGCACCAATCGTAACGGTGATGGGACACGTTGACCACGGTAAAACATCCTTATTAGATTTTATACGTAAGGCTAACGTGACAGGTGGTGAAGCCGGAGGTATTACGCAGCACATCGGTGCATATGCTGTAAAACTAGAAGATGGGCGTCAGATCACGTTCTTAGATACACCGGGTCACGAAGCCTTTACGGCGATGCGTGCACGTGGTGCCAAGGTAACCGATATTGTTATTATCGTGATCGCGGCGGATGATGCCGTGATGCCGCAAACGAAAGAGGCCATTAACCATGCGCAAGCAGCTGGTGTGCCGATTGTATTTGCCTTTACGAAAGTAGATAAAGCGGGATCAAACCCAGATAGAATTCGCGAGCAACTTTCTGCGATGAATATCTTGGTAGAAGAATGGGGTGGTAAATACCAAGCTCAGGAGATCTCAGCAAAAACGGGTGATAACGTCGAGTTATTACTAGAGAAAGTATTATTAGAAGCAGAATTATTAGATCTGAAAGCGGATCCTAAGAAACGTGCAGTAGGTTCTGTAATTGAAGCAGCACTAGATAAAGGTCGTGGTATTGTGACTACGGTATTGATTCAAGGTGGTACATTGCGTGTTGGAGATGCGATCTTAGCAGGTTCACACTCTGGTAAAGTGAAAGCGTTAACCAACGAGCGTGGCGAGCGGGTTAAAGAAGCAGGTCCAGCTACTCCAGTACAGATCTTGGGTATGGGCGGCGCACCGACAGCGGGAGATAAATTCTACGCGATGGAAAGCGAACCAGAAGCAAGACAGGTAGCCAACAAACGTCTACAATTGCAGCGTGAGCAAGGAATGCGTGCTACTAAGCACATTACTTTGGATGAGATCGGTCGTCGTCTGGCAATCGGTAACTTCAAGGAGCTTAACTTGATCGTGAAAGGTGATGTGGATGGATCTATCGAGGCACTATCCGATTCATTATTGAAATTGTCTACCGACGAGATTCAAGTGAATATCATTCACAAATCGGTGGGAGCAATCTCTGAGTCAGATGTATTGTTAGCATCCGCTTCCGATGCGATTATCATTGGTTTCCAAGTACGTCCTACACAGGGATCACGTAAATTGGCCGAGCAAGAGCAGATCGACATCAGATTGTACTCCATCATCTACGATGCGATCGATGAGATCAAGTCGGCGATGGAAGGTATGTTGGCACCGAAATTCGAAGAGAAGATCGTGGCTAACGTGGAGATCCGTGAGACCTTTAAAATCTCTAAAGTGGGAACTATTGCTGGATGTATGGTCTTGGAAGGTAAGATTAATAGAAACAATGATATCCGCGTGATTCGCGATGGTGTGGTAATTCATACCGGCAAATTAGCTTCCTTGAAGCGTTTCAAAGACGATGTGAAAGAGGTAACATTCGGTTACGAATGTGGTCTTAACATCGATCGTTTTAACGAGATCCAAGAGGGTGATATCGTGGAAGCTTATGAGCAAGTAGAAGTTAAACGTAAATTGTAATCGGTGCTCCGCGCTTGAAGAAGCGTAGAAGATTACTAGAATATACAGTTACAAGTCCTGACATGGTTTATCCATGTCAGGACTTTTTCTTTTCCACCAAGTTGTATAGGTAATTTCAATCCCACTTTGCACTAATTTAATAGCGCAGCTAATTCGGCGATTATTTCGAGTTGAAGAAGAGGGTAGGAATAGCTATATGCAATAAATAATTCACACAGAAGAGCCACCTTTCTTGGGTGGCTCTTCTGTGTGAAATGATTAGCAGGACAGAATTACAGATAGCGCATCTATTCCTGGATCAGTCAATCTCGTCGTCAATTATACCAATAAGCTTGGTTTCTCTTGATAGGTTTTCCAAAGCAATTCACCGAATAAGGTATTTGTCCAGGCAAACCAGTGACGCGTGTAGTTTTTAGGATCATCCTTGTGAAATGATTCGTGCATAAAACCAGTATCGCCATGCGTTTTCTTCAGCGTTTGGATACATGTTCTAATTTCTGCATCGTCCGAAGAAGTCATCGCGCGCATGATGATCGCCATTGGCCAGATCATATCACGTCCGATATGCGGACCACCAACTCCTTCAGCCGCCGTTCCTTTAAAGAAGAAAGGATTTTCTTCCGAAAGGATGAATTTGCGCGTGCGTTGGTATACCTCATCATTCTTATCCACAGCACCTAAGTAAGGTAGCGATAATAAGCTTGGTACATTCGCATCATCCATCATCATATAACTACCATAACCATCTACTTCGAATGCGTAAACACGTCCGTGTGTTGGGTGGTCGATGATACCGTATTTATTCACCGCTTGCTCCACTTCGTTTGCCAAGGCTTCCATTTTCTGTGCTAAGTCGGTGTTGTTTTTTACCTTTCTCAAGATCTCCGCTGATTGTCTTAAACTGACAATCGCAAATAGGTTTGAAGGAATCAAGAACGGTAACATGGTACAGTCATCCGATGGGCGGAAGCTAGAGCAGATTAAGCCAACTGGCTTTACTGGATATCCCCAGCCATCTACTTGCAAGGTATCTGTACCACGAGGTGTGGTACGCATAAAGTTGTACGGACCTAAACTTTCCTTACGCTGTTGCTCCACGAAGGTTTTGTAAGTGTTTTCCTGTGCTTGTACCCATTCCGCATCGAAAGGAGAAGTATCTTTGGTTTCTTGCCAATAGGCATGAGCCAAACGAACTGGATAACACAAAGAATCGATTTCCCACTTGCGCTCATGGATTCCAGCTTTCATCTCGGTATGATCCGAAAACCATTCGCCCTCTTTGGTTGGATCGTTATAGAATGCATTGGCATATGGATCTATGTTGATACACTTTGCTTGTTTGTTGATCAATCCAACGATCAAGTTTTGCAGATTTTTATCCTTTTTCATGAAGGGCAAATACGGCCACACTTGCGCACTACTATCACGCAACCACATCGCATCGATGTCGCCCGTAATTACGTAGGTCAATTTTTGAGTGGCAGTAGAGTCGTCATATATGGTCGTATCTAAGGTGTTTGGAAAACAGTTGTGAAACAACCAGCCCAATTCCTTGTCGGCCACTTTGCTTTGAAATTCTTTAATAATATTCTCGACAACTTTACTTTTAAAATGTCTGTCTTTCTCAGCGACTCTGACTACCGGAAAGTTGGAGTACCCATCGGCGGCTAGTGAAAACTTGCTTGCCAACATGCCTGCGCCAAAAAGAGCGGAGTTCTGAATAAAGGTTCTACGCTTCATGCTAATGTATATTATAGGTTTTTTAGTTTATTATTGTGTGCTACAAGATACATATTTTATGCAAAAAAATATTAATAAAAACGTTTTAGCCTAACCTAACCATCTATTATAGTTAGATTTAAATGATGTATTCTTTGAACGTAGCTATTTAGGTACAAAAATTGCGTCCTGCATTAAAAATTTTGTCTAATTTCGTGGTTATGAAGATTTCTCACGGTTTGATCCTCGCCTTAGGTTGTTTAGGGTTTGCTGTTCCGGCTCGCGCGCAGATAGATTACTTACCTTATTCCTATTCTCTATACCAGCAATATGGAGAGGTGCTATACGGAGCCGATAGTCGTGAGTTTACTACTGTAAAACCTTTATTATTGAAGAAAAGGTTATTTGCTGCGCACGATTCTATTACTACTTTGAATCGTACCAATTCTGATAATTGGTTTGCAAGAAAGCTATTTAATGAACATTTAGTGGAGGCGAATGGCGAAGATTATCGCTTCTATGCCGATGTGATTCCTGATCTGATGATTGGTTCAGATCTGAGCGCGTCCGACAGGAAAAATGTGTGGCTAGGTTCTAAAGGAATACAAGCCGGCTTCAGTTACAAAGATAAGTTTGTGTTTTATGGTAATCTGATTGATAATCGCGCGGTGTTTCCGAATTATCTAACCGATTATATCAATACCAATGAGGTGGTGCCAGGGCAAGGTGTAGTGCGAAGCAGTAATGGAGATCGTAAATCGTGGCTTTTTGCGACGGCCAATGCGACCTACGCATTTGGTGATTATTTTCAAGCTTCGGTAGGTTACGATCGCAATCATATCGGTGACGGTTACCGCTCCGTGCTTTTATCCGACTTTTCTTCTAATTATGCGCAACTTCGACTTACAGGTTCGGTTGGTAACGTGCGCTATACCTCGGTATGGGCGTATATGAATGACCCGAGGACAGCACGGATAGATTCGCTAAACAGTGGATCACAATTTGGTGATGGCAAAAAGTGGGGTGCTTTTCAATACTTGGATTATAATATTTCAAACCGTTTGTCAGTCGGTTTCTTTCAAGCCGTGATCTGGGCCAATAGAAATCAAGCAGGTAGTCGAGGTTTTGATTGGAATTATGCGATTCCGATCAATTTTCTGCGTCCGATCGAATCCAACAACTCTTCGTCGCCCGACAAGATGTTTCTGGGTTTGAATGCTAAATATAAAACATGGCAAAACATCACACTGTACAGCCAGTTTCTGTTAGGCGAATTTACGGGAAGCGAATTTTTTGCTGGAAACGGCTACATCCACAACAAATGGGCTGCACAGCTGGGTGCTCGTGGATATCATATGTTTGGCGTGCGCAACTTGAGCTTGCTTGCGGAATACAATTTGGCACGGCCATATACTTATCAACACTTTGTGTCGATTTCTAATTACAGTAATAATGCGGAGCCTTTGGCTCATCCACGTGGTGCTAATTTTCGTGAAGTAGTGGGTATTGCTAATTATGCTTGGAGACGATTCCATTTTTCATTGCATGGTATGTATAGCTTATTTGGCACAGATCCAGGCGATGGTACGAGTTATGGCGGAGATATCTTCGAATCGTACGAGAATTATCCGAATTGGTACGGAAATAGCATCGGGCAAGGTATTCGCAATGATTTATACTTTGCAGATGTGCGTGCTTCTTATGTACTCAACCCAACGTACAATCTACGTTTTGAGGTAGGCTATACGCATCGTCAGCAAAATATTGCTGATCGGCCTTCGATACGTACAGGCGTGATATCTGTCGGTTTACGTTCTACTTTTCGACCATTCTATGGCGATATTTAAGCTTTCTTACCTACGCTGTATATCATCAAACATTTGACAATCATCCTCTATGAAAAAAATATTACTATTAAACGGCCCTAACTTAAACTTATTAGGAGTACGGGAGAAAAGCATTTATGGCGATCAGGATTTTGTTTCCTTTTTTGAAGAATTGAAGGACGAATTTCCTGATGTAGATTTGATGTATTTTCAAGCGAATAGCGAAGGTGCTATTATTGATGAGATTCAAAGAGTAGGATTTGAGTGGGATGGTATCGTGCTGAATGCCGGTGCGTACACACACACCTCTATTGCCATTGCGGATGCCATTGCGGCAGTAACTACTCCCGTGATCGAAGTGCACATTTCTAATGTACATCAACGGGAAGAGTTTAGACATCATTCGTATCTATCTGCGCAATGCAAAGGCGTTATTCTTGGTTTCGGACTGAATAGCTATCGTTTAGGAATTTTAAGTTTAATGTTGTCTTAAAAAGACAATATTAAACTTGCGCTCTGCGCTTATTGAATTTGGGCAACAATAAATAGATCAGAAAGCTGATTAACGCGCCACCGCACATTACCGCTACCATCGGCAATTGTGTGCCATTATGAAAATGACTAACCAACGCAGAAGAACCGGCACCCAAAGCCATCTGTATACATCCTAATAAAGCAGAAGCACTACCAGCTAAGCGATCAAACGGCGCTAAAGCCAGGGCAGAGGTATTAGGGAAAATAAATCCTTGTGCGCAAAGAAATAAACAGATTAATGCCAACAAGGTGATGAGGTTAAGCATTCCCGTGAGGGCAAATATGACCAATAAAATCCCCGCAGATGCTTGGAAATAACTCGCTTTCTTAGAAATTTCTTCACTTGTTAACTTATTTAACAAGACCCGATTCAATTGCGTGGCGATGATCAAGCATGATGCGACCATCGCAAACGCAATACCATATTGCGATTCACTAAGGCCATGCAGCGATTGCAGTACGTATGGTGATCCTGATAAGTATGCGTACAAACCACTCGCTGCAAAACCACCAACCATCGCATAAAGCAAGAATACGGGCGTCTTGAATACCGACCAGTAACCTTTTATGATATCTTTCGGGTACAACGACATGTGCCGATTACCTTTATAAGATTCTGGTAAGACAAAAATAACGGCGAGTAAAATTAAGACAGCCAAACCTGTTAGGATAAGGAAAATGATATGCCAATCAAAATGGGCTAATACAAAGGCACCAACACTAGGCGCAATAATCGGTGAAATACCGATCACCAACATGAGCATACTGAAAACTTTAGCGCCTTCGCGAGGATCAAAATAGTCACGAACCATAGCTCTAGATGCGACCATACCAGAGCAGCTACCTAAAGCTTGCAAGAAGCGAAACACAATTAAGTGGTCAGCATTTTCGGTGAAGGCACACATGATGGACGCTACGATATAAATGATGAGACCAACAAATAGCGGTTTTTTGCGGCCAAATTTATCTAAAAGTGGCCCGTATATGATCTGACCGATAGCGATACCCACAAAGAAAGCGGTCAGCGATAACTGTATCTTTTCGATTGGTGAATCGAAATCCGCTGCTATCGTATCAAAAGCCGGGAGGTACATGTCAATCGAAAACGGGCCAATGGCAGACAGCAAACCAAGAATCAGTAATATGATAAAACGCCTTGATTTGGAAAGAGAATTAAAATTCATATAGTAGTAGCGTGTTGAAAAAGAGAAAATTAAAAAAGCCCTTCTTGGTAGTCGAAGGGCTTCTATTCTTAGCGAGTTACCGATGTGGTTTTTCGCAGTAATAAATATAACCCGACGAGTATAAAAGGAATGCTCAGAATCTGTCCCATATTGAGTGCCATGCCTTGCTCGAATGCCACTTGATCGATCTTGAAATGCTCTAGAGCTAGTCGTGCTCCAAACAATAGGATAAGCAGCGTTCCAAACAATTTTCCGGGTTTTGGATTCTGATTCTTCTGATACAGATACCACATGATCGCGAAGGAGATCAAATAAGCAATGGCTTCATAAAGCTGTGCAGGATGTCTCGGTATGTTGTCTATTTGTTGGAAGATGATCGCCCAAGGTAAGTCCGTCGGGTGACCAAGTATTTCCGAATTGAAGAAGTTGCCTAAGCGGATGAAAAAACAAGCAATCGGCACGACTAAGACTAAACGATCTGTAATCCAGATAAAGTTCATCTTGGTATTGCGAGCAAATAACCACAAAGCGGTCAATATTCCGATCGCACCACCGTGGCTGGCCAATCCTGTAAAACCAGTCATCTGCCATTGGCCATTCACTTGTTGAAATGGAATGAATATTTCCAGCAGGTGATCTTTATAATAGGCAAAGTCGTAAAAAAGACAATGGCCGAGTCTTGCTCCAAGTAGCGTACCTAGAAAGATATAGATCGTAAGCTTATCCAATAATTCCTGTGATTTGCCTTCTCGATTAAAGACTTTCAGCATGAAAAAATACGACGAAGCAAACGCTAATAGCCAGCATAGAGAGTAATACCTTAAACCGAAGGATCCTATCGTAAATATTTCGGGTTCGATATTCCAAACGATATGTGCCAGAGTAGTTGTCATGCGGTCAAATTATGGCGTAAAGATAAGGTTTACTCGGTTAGTTTTTGTCATATCTGTTTGAAATACTTATTTTGCGTAGCACAAATTAAGTATTATGAGTAAAAAGAATTCTAAAGAGAATAAACACGTCGAAGTAGTCAATAAGCAATCATTGGCCTTTTTCGAAAGCTATATAAATAATCCTTCTCCTACTGGTTTTGAATGGCAAGGGCAACGCCTTTGGTTAGATTATCTCAAACCCTATGTAGATGATACGTATATTGATAATTACGGTACCGCCGTCGGGATTATTAATCCAGATGCGCCATATAAGGTGGTGATCGAGGCGCATGCCGATGAGATTTCTTGGTTTGTAAATTACATCACTTCGGATGGATTGATTTACGTAATTCGCAATGGCGGATCCGATCATCAGATCGCACCTTCTAAAAGAGTGAACATCCATACCGACAATGGTATTGTGAAAGCGGTATTTGGTTGGCCTGCAATCCACACCCGTTCGGGCGAGAAAGAAGATGCGCCTACTTTGAAAAATATATTTTTAGACTGTGGATGTACTTCGAAAGGCGAAGTCGAAGCCTTGGGTATTCATGTGGGAAGCGTGGTGACCTACGAAGATGAATTTATGGTGCTCAATGATCGTTATTACGTGGGGCGTGCCTTGGATAATCGTGCCGGTGGCCTAATGATTGCCGAAGTCGCGCGTTTGTTGAAAGAGAATAAGAAGAAATTGCCTTTTGGTTTGTACATCGTGAATTCTGTACAAGAAGAAATCGGATTGAAAGGAGCGGAGATGATTGCCGATTACATCAAGCCAAACGTGGCTATCGTGACCGACGTCACGCATGATACGACGACGCCAATGATTAACAAAATCACGCAAGGTGATTTGGCGTGTGGTAAGGGGCCGGTGGTATCGTATGCGCCTGCCGTACAGATCAATCTGAATAAAATGCTGATTGAAGTAGCAAAAGAGCATAATATTCCATTCCAACGACAAGCCTCATCTCGCTTTACAGGCACAGATACCGATGCTTTTGCTTATTCTAATGGAGGCGTGCCTTCGGCATTGATCTCACTACCGTTGCGCTACATGCACACCACGGTTGAGATGATTCATAAGGAAGATGTGGACAATGTGATCCGCTTGATTTACGAAATGGTGCTTGCTATTAAGCCTGATCAAGATTTTCGTACTTTCACTAAATAATTGTAGACAGCCAATATGAGTAATAATCAAAATAATCCGAACCCAGAAGGGCAGGAGATCAATATCGAACTGACCGAAGAAGTAGCGGAAGGTATTTATTCTAATCTTGCTATTATCACACATTCGAATACGGAGTTTGTGGTGGATTTTGTGCGAATTATGCCAGGTGTGCCCAAAGCGAAGGTAAAATCACGGATTATACTTACGCCCGAGCATGCCAAGCGACTGCTTTCTGCTTTGCAAGACAATGTGAATCGATTTGAGGCGCAAAATGGAAAGATTGACCCGAGGGAAGTGCCTGTTCCACTCAATTTTGGTGGACCAACTGGTCAGGCTTAATTCTGTTATCAACATACAAGAGGCTTATTTATAAGCCTCTTTTTTTGCCTGTGATCAGCAGGGTTTGGTGTGCAAACAATCTTTTAAATAGCCTGTTACTACAGTGCAATACAGATTTATATAATGGATATTAATTTAAGAACCCTGACGAAGAAGGATTATAAAGACCTTCGTGAGTCTATGATCGAAGCTTATGATGGTCACGCTGGGGATGTGTGGACGCGTGCTCATATTGACGATTTGGTAGACATGTTTCCCGAAGGACAGATTTGTGTAGAAGTCGATAAAAAAGTAGTCGCCTGCGCATTGTCCATCATTATCAATACCAAAAAGACCAACGTGTATGAAAAATATTATGAAATCATAGACGATGGTAAATTTTCTAAGCACGATAACGATGGTGATACCTTATATGGTATCGAAGTTTTTGTGCATTCCGAATTTCGTTCGCTACGGCTAGGGCGTAGATTGTATGATGCGCGCAAAGAATTGTGCGAGCAGATGAACCTAAAAAGTATTGTGGCGGGAGGTCGTATTCCGAATTATCATACCTACGCTGATACAATGAGTCCGCGTATGTACATTGAGCGCGTGAAGCGTAAGGAAATCTACGACCCAACCTTGACGTTTCAACTTTCTAATGACTTCCATGTCAAGAAGATTTTGAAACATTACTTGCCGGAAGATGCCGAATCCATGCAGTTTGCAACGCTATTAGAGTGGAATAACATCTACTATGAACCCGATGCTAAATCCAACTCCGCTTCCAAGCAGACCATTCGTTTGGGATTGGTGCAGTGGCAAATGCGTTTGTTTAAAGATATCAATGAATTTTACGATCAGGTCGAATTCTTTGTGGATGCCGTGAGTGATTACGGTGCTGATTTTGCACTGTTTCCAGAATTTTTCAATACCCCATTGATGAGTTCGTACAACGACATGCCGGAGCGTATGGCGATGGAAAAATTGGCTGAGTTGACAAAAGAGACGGTAGCTAAAATTCAGGAATTCGCGGTATCCTATAATGTAAATATCATTGCTGGTTCTATGCCTGTCGTCGAACGAGGAAAATTGTATAATGCAACCTTCTTATGTCATCGCAATGGACAGTTGGATACCCATAAAAAAATACATATCACGCCAAACGAATCCAAGTATTATGGTATGGTTGGCGGTAATGAGGTAAAAGTATTTGATACGGATTGTGGTAAAGTAGGTTTGTTGATTTGCTATGATGTAGAATTCCCAGAACTAGGCCGAATTCTCGCGGATCAAGGTTTGCAGATTCTTTTTGTACCATTTATGACGGATACACAAAATGGCTATATGCGCGTACGCGCATGTGCGCAAGCACGCGCAATCGAAAATGAATGTTATGTGGCTATTGCGGGTTCAGTAGGTAACTTGCCGCGCGTGAGTAACATGGATATTCAGTATTCACAGTCGGCGGTATTTACACCGTCTGATTTTGCCTTTCCAAATAATGCGATTAAAGCCGAGGCAACGCCAAACACAGAGATGGTGCTAATTGCAGATGTGGATTTATATGCTTTGCGCGACTTGCATGAGTACGGTACAGTAAAGATTTTGAAAGATCGCCGTAAAGATCTTTACGAGGTCAATCTCTTGAAGTAAGACGAGCTAAGGTTGTCATGAATTAGGGAATTATATGTTTATTAGTATCTTTAAACAAACATATCTACTCATTCATGGCAACCATTACGCAAGAAGTAGCAATAAAAGATGCGCGTTTTTTTTCTCCAATAGGATTTTATCCCGAAGAACAATTGTTGGGTAATGAATTTTATGTGGATGTTTCTGTTTCTTTTCCTTTTGCTAACCCAAATGCAGAGCGTTTAGAAAATACCATTAATTATGAAGAGCTCTACCAAGTTATGGTAGAAGTGATGGCGCCTAAGCGGGAGTTGCTCGAATCCGCAGCCGAAGATATTCTAAATCGTTTACTCGAACGATATGCTACACTACAACAGATATCCGTTCGTATCCGAAAGCAAAATCCGCCCTTTGGAGCGGGTAGTTCGCAATCGGTTGTGGGCTTAACCTATCAGCGTTAGTCGCGTCTATATTCCCAATATCTGCCGATTATTTTGCTAAATAAGACATTATGTCGCTTTGTTTTGAGTGTAAGTGTCAAAAAGTCTGAATTTTTGGTTTTTTTTGCAATGGTATAACAATTGTAAATCGTTCCATATATAAAAAAATTTAAAATTGGAGGATATATCATGGCTTTAGTAAAATTTCCAACACGCAATGTAAATACCGACGCGGTAAACCCATTTGTCAACAACGTATTTGATAGCTTATTTACAGATTCGTTTATTAGTGATCGTTTGGTAACCCGTGTGCCTGCGGTCAATATCGTAGAGACGGATGCCGCATTTCAATTAGAGTTAGCAGCCCCGGGTTTGAAAAAAGAAGACTTCACCATTAATGTGGATAAAAATCTGATCACCATTGCTGCTGAAAAGAAAACAGTAGAAGAAAATGGAGATAAGAGCTATAGCAAACGCGAGTTCAACTATAACTCATTCAGTCGTTCTTTCACGCTCCCTGATGTCGTAAACTATAATAACATCGATGCAAATTATGTAGATGGTGTTTTGTTTGTGAAAATTGGAAAGAAAGAGGATGCTATCGTAGCTAAAAGAAGCATTGAGGTAATGTAGTCTTGTGATTTATGATTATTGTTTGAGCTCTCCCCTTGGGAGGGCTCTTTTTTTGTTTAATAAATGCTTGTTTTTCGTATAAAACTGAAATGTTTTATAAAAAATCATTTTTTAATCAGATGTTTTCAATAAAATGTTTGAAATATTGTTTTTTTATTGTTTTTTTGGGTTGTTATTTAATATTTCAATAAAAAAGTATGAGTTTATCTGGAAAAAAATCTTTTATACCTATAATATTGATGGGTATCGTCGTTATCTTAGCTTTTTTCAACCCTGGGATTCCAGATATTTCTAAAACATATGAATATAATGGGGCAGATGTAGCCTGGATGTTGGCTTCGGCGGCCTTGGTGTTGATTATGACACCCGGATTAGCTTATTTCTACGGTGGTATGGTCAAAAAGAAAAATGTGATCTCCACCATGTTACAAAGCTTTATCTGTATGGCTATAGTTGCTGTTTTGTGGGTTGTCTTTGGCTTCTCACTCGTCTTTGGTGAGTCAGTAGGAGGTTTCATCGGTAATCCGATGACCTATTTTATGTTTGAAGGCGTGGTCGACGGAGAACCTTGGGGAGGTGCTCCGACGATTCCCTTTGTTTTATTTGCGATGTATCAGTTGAAGTTCGCGATTATTACGCCAGCTTTAATCACGGGTGCTTTTGCAGAACGTATCAAGTTCACGTCTTATGTGCTTTTTGTCTGTCTTTTCTTCGTCTTTATTTATGCGCCATTAGCGCACGCTACTTGGCATCCAGATGGGGTCTTATTCAATTTGGGCGTCTTGGATTTCGCGGGTGGTACGGTGGTGCATATGTCGGCAGGTTTGACTGCTTTGGCATCAGCCATTTACTTAAAGCATGGTAAAGATTTCCAAACACATCCACATGTGCCAGCTCGTATTACCTACGTGTTAATGGGAACAGGAATGCTTTGGTTTGGTTGGATTGGTTTTAATGGCGGTTCTGCTTTTGGCGCTTCGGCTTTGGCTGCAACGGCATTAGCCACGACATCGACTGCGTCTGGCGCTGCCGCGCTGACATATCTCTTTTTCGATGCCGCCAAAGGAATAAAACCTTCGGCCACGGGAGTCTGTATCGGTGTGGTGGTCGGATTGGTAGCGATTACGCCAGCTGCAGGTTTCGTTACAGTGCCGCATTCGTTGATTATAGGTGCAGTTGCTGCCATCATTAGTCGTTTGTGTATCGAGTGGAGAACAAAGTCTAAACTAGATGATACCTTAGATGTGTTTCCAAGTCATGGTGTTGGTGGTATGGTCGGTATGTTGCTTACCGGCGTATTTGCGCACAGCGCGATTAACGAAGCGGTCGAAACAAATGGACTTTTCTTTGGGGAAACGGGCCTATTTACAGCGCATGTGATCGGTCTAATCGGCGCGACAGTTTTTACCTTGATTATGGCTTTTATCTTGTTGAAGGTAACGGATCTCATCACACCACTGCGTGTAACTGATGAAGAAGAAGAGATCGGTCTCGACTTCTCTCAACACGGCGAGAGGCTGTAAAATTATTTAATTGTTTCTATTTACTACGCTATCCTCTATTATTTAACTTGTCTCGGTTCTCGGGACAAGTTTTTTTATTTATCAATTAGCTGATATGCTTGCGCGATCAATTGATAGAAATTGGAAGCTGGATTAGAAGCACTGAGCTTGTCTACTTGATGGCCAAGTCGCACGATAATCAAATCATCTGCTGGAATAGTGATGACGTACTGGCCAAGATGACCATTCATATAGAAGTAGGGCTTTTGATCGAAGGTGCCCATCCACCAGCCATAACCATATTCGGGTGAATCTTCAAAACGTGGTTTTAATGATGCCTGGACATACGCGCTATCTAATAATTGTTGTCCATTCCATTTTCCATGATCACGATATAACTTACCAAATCGAGCGAAATCCAACGCATTGCTGGCAATACAACAGTATGCTTTTTCAATGCCATTGGCTTCGCTGTCTACTTGCCACAAGGCATCGTGCTCTGCTTGCATCGGCTTCCAAAAAAAGGTGGATAGTAATTCGCTTAAGCTTTGGCCGGTTGCGCGCTGGATCGCAATGCCCAATAGCTGCGTGTCGCCACTTTGGTAGATAAATTCTGTTCCTGGCTTTTTATAGATCGGCAAATTGGTAATTACTTTCTGGATGTTAGCGTCAAAATACAATTTGGTGGTTACCGAGAATGGGCTGTAATAATCTTCTTCCCAGCGCATGCCTGAGCTCATGCTGACCAAATCTTTAAAGGTAAGATCTGAAGCGTATTCTCCTTTGATCTCGGGAACAAAGTCCGTCACTTTTTGATCCAGACTTTGGATTTTACCTTCGGAAATTACCTTTCCGAGGATCGCAGCCACTATACTTTTGGCCATGGAAAAGGAGTTGGATTTCGAGTCGGATGCATAACCGTCAAAATAAGCTTCGAGCATCACGCTGTCGCGTTGAATAATGACGTAAGCAACCGATTGGATTTTTTCGTGGAAACGACGCAATGAATCGGGTAATTCACGCTGGTTTTCTGGACGAGCGGTCGGCCAAGGTTGGCCAGTTCCGTGTTCGATCAGGTGATTGTCAAAATGGATGTAATCGGCTAGGTAAGCCGTTTTGTGCCCGTGCAAATACGTCACATAAGCGCCTTTGATAATATATCCGTATCCGAAGATATACATCCCTGCGATGATGATCGCAACAACTCCGAATAAGGCGGCAAGCAATTTCCAAATTATACGCATCAGTTCCAGTTCTTAGTTTACATTTTTTTGGCTTCGTTCCAGTACACATCCATTTCTTCTAAGCTCATATCCTGCAGTTGGCGGCCGGATTCCTGTGTCCGCTTTTCTACGTGTGTGAAACGTTTAATGAATTTTTTATTGGTGCGCTCCAGTGCATTCTCTGGATTGATGCCCAAATGGCGCGCATAGTTTATCAATGAAAAGAGTACGTCGCCAAATTCTGCTTCGGCACGATCGGTATCGATGGTGGTGTGCGTACTGAGGTCGAATTCTGCTTTAAATTCCGCAATTTCTTCCTCTACTTTGTTCCATACTTCGGCCGGATCTTTCCAATCAAAACCGACGCCGCGCACTTTATCTTGTATGCGGTAGGCTTTTACCAAAGCCGGAAGTCCTTTTGGTACGCCAGAAAGTACCGATTGATTACCCTCCTTAAGTTTCAGTTTTTCCCAATTTTGCTTCACATCTTCCTCATTTTCTACCTGCACATCACTATAGATATGCGGGTGTCTAGAGATCAGTTTATCGCACACACCATTGAGCACATCAACGATGTCAAACGCTTTTTGTTCTTCGGCGATGCGCGCATAAAATACCAAATGCATCATCACATCACCCAGTTCTTTTTTCACTTCTGGCAAATCGGCTTCTAAAATGGCATCGCCCAATTCATACATTTCTTCGATAGTAAGGAGGCGAAGGCTTTCCATGGTTTGTTTTCTATCCCACGGGCAAGCTTCGCGCAGCGTATTCAACACAGTGAGTAATCGATCGAAAGCTGCAGTAGGAGTAGGTAATGCCGGTGGAATAGGGTATGCCATGATAAATAGTTTGTCGTTGTACACGGCAAGTTAAAAAATGCTGGCCTTAAAAACACATTTTTATTTGAGTTGTTACTCCATTAGAACAGGAGATAAAGGCTTATGAAAACGAGACATAATTACGAATCAGCTTCCGTAGCAATTGAGAAGTTGAAGCAAGATGGATACGAAGTAGATTATAATATTGAATTTGATGAATTGCTTGCTAGCGCAAAAGATTACAAAATTGATCAAATCTATCGATATGAAGGAGCGACAGATCCGGGCGACGAATCGCATGTTTATGGTATTCGAAACGTCAAAACAGGTTCGAAAGGAGTCTTTGTAGCTGGTGATATCTCAGTGATCGAAGGTAAGAAGAGAGATATCATTTTAGAATTGGAAATTCGTGCTCGCCACGAAGAGCAAGAAGGCTCCTAAAGTGAGAAATAGCATATACTAAAAAGGTCGAAAGCATCCGCTTTCGACCTTTTTCTGTAAAAGAGATGATCCTTACTGTACACCCATTTCTTTCAAGATAAACTGTGCATTATCAATTTTGTCCGCCACCCATAGTACGAAGCGTATATCTACGCCAATGGATCTGCTGTAGCTTTCATTCCACGCAAAATCGTTGATCGTAGCATCGTAAGCGCGATCGAAATTCACGCCTATCAATTCGCCGTTGGCGTTCATAATCGGCGATCCTGAATTCCCACCCGTAGTATCCATATTGTACAATATGTTTACTGGTACATCGTTCATATCTTTTTTCATATAAGTGCCGAAATCCTTCGCTAACCAAGCTTCTTTGATCTTATGAGGATAGCCAAACTCTGGAAGACCTGAATTTCCTTTTTCTACCAATCCTTTTACGCTCGTGAACGGATGCATGTAGGTCGCATCTGCTGGGCTGTAACCTTTAATGTTGCCAAAAGTTAGACGTAAAGTGGAGTTGGCATCTGGCACAAAGTTTTTGTCCATAAACTGCTCGCGGACGGCTACATAATCGCCCATCAATTTGTTTAATGCGCCTTCGCGACGTTTTTGCTCTGCCGTGAATTGCGCATATTCTGCTGCTAAACCGCGATGTAAAGCCAATAAATCATCCTTATAGGCCAGAATGCTGGCCGGCGAAGAAATGAGTTGACGGAAAGAGGCTTCGCTATTCAGCTTCGTATTGACGATTAATTGTGCAATCCATGCACCAGTCGTATCGCTCTGCGCTTGGGTATTATTTTGCAAGAAGTTTAAGGAATTAATGCCGTGCATCTTTGCGCCTTGTGCGAATAGGTGACTGGCAATTTGTTGATCCACACCCAAATGATAGGCTTCAAAAAGCTCGTCGATGCGTTTGCTGAATGTGACTATGTTTTGGTCATACAAAGCTTTTTGCGCTTTTGGCGAAGCTTGCTGCGCGAGCGCATCTTGAAAAGATTGGAAGTAGTTGGCAATATCGAAAGTCTTGACGCCGTGATATACGTTATTCATCCAAAGTTCTTTGGGTGCATCTGCAAATACCATATCATAGTGTTGTTCGATATCACTCATCAGCGTGCCGTAGGCAGCTTTTAGCTCGGGTTTGCTGTCAATAAATTTGGCTAAAGCCGCATCATCATCTATTTTACTTTGAATTAGATTGGTATTGCGCAGACCTTTGAGTTTACCACGATAGTTCTTCAGCACATTCGCATTACGTTTGATGCGCGTAGCCAAAGCCAATTCTACGGCTTTATCCTTTTTTCCGGCATCTTCCATACGTTGATTTTCAAAATCATACAGTTCGGAGGTGTACGGCAACAAGAATTTCTGCTGGTAATCGATGTATTCCGCTGGTCTGTGGCGGAATGTGCGACCTGGATAACCCAAGATGAAGACAAAATCATTCTCTTCTACGCCATTTGGATTGACCTTCAAATGTTTCTTTGGTTCGTACGGTACGTTGTCTTTTGAGTAAGTAGCCGCCGAGCCATCTTTGGCTACATAAGCGCGAAGAAAAGAATAATCACCGGTGTGGCGTGGCCATACCCAATTGTCTGTTTCTAGACCAAACTCACCGATATTTTGTCTCGGTACATATACCAAGCGCACATCTTCGATGGTTTTATATTTAAACAAGACATAGCTTTTTCCGATAAACATCTCGGAAACTTCAGCTTTGATGGTTGGATCGGCCTGCTCTGCTTGTTGAGCTAATTCGCTCCGTTTTTGATTGATTGCTTCGATGCGTTGCAATGGATCGCTAATATTCTTTACCGACTCCAATACTTGCTTGGATACATCTTCGTACGAATCGGTGATGCGAATCGTCAATCCTTTCGCTTCAATTTCTTGCTCTTGTTGCTGCGCAACAAAACCATTCTCCAAATAATTGTGTTGCGGTGTGCTGGCCAGTTGAACGGCGCTGAAAGCACAGTGGTGATTGGTGATGATGAGGCCTTTGCCAGAAACGAAGGAACCAGAACATCCGCCAACGCGCACTAAGGCATCGACCAAACCGATGCTTCCTGGATTGTAAATATCTTTTTCTGAAATTTTTAATCCCGCTTTTTTTAGTCCTGCGCGGTTGAGGTCGCTCAGCGGAAACATGCCTTCGTCGGGAACGGTTGCGGCAAATTGAAAGGCACTAGCACCGAGCAGCATTGCCGTCAATAATACTTTGTGTGAAATCATAAACTTTTAACCCTGTGTTGTTGGAGCTCAAAATTACAAAATCTTTCTGTAGTAGCTGTCGGTCTTTGTGGAGCCTCGATCTTTCTGTATAGTTAGTAATTTCAAATGATAGTATCATATGATACTATCATTTTATATAATTTAAGTATCTTAGTATAGTTTAAATTTATAGTATGACGCTAGTTCAATTAGAATATGTTATAGCAGTAGATACCTATCGGAGTTTTGTGGCGGCAGCTGAAAAGTGTTTTGTGACCCAACCGACACTCAGTATGCAGATCCAAAAGCTGGAGGAAAACCTTGGAGCAAAAATCTTTGATCGTAGTCGACAGCCAGTCGTGCCGACGGAAATAGGCGCTCGCATCATTCGTCAAGCGCGTATTGTATTGACAGAAAGCAAGAAGATCGGTGATATTTTACAGGAAGCGTCAGGTCAGTTAGCGGGAGAATTTCGAATTGGCGTGATTCCGACGGTGGCGCCGTATTTATTGCCACCGGTAATTGCTTCTTTCGCCAAGCAATATCCCCAATTGAAAATACAGATCTGGGAATATACGACCGAAAAGATCGTTCAAGAGCTCAAAAATGGCACCTTGGATTGTGGTATCTTATCTACACCGTTGCAAGATGCCGCCATTGCGGAATTACCGCTCTATTATGAAACCTTTGTGGCTTACGTATCTACCGAAAGTAAATTATATGCCAAGAAGCTGCTCCAAACCAGTGAAATCGCCGATGATAATCTGTGGTTACTCAATGAAGGACATTGTATGCGCGGGCAGGTTTTGAATATTTGTAAATACAGACAGAGCCAATCGGCGAATGCTACCTTCGATTATAATACGGGCAGTGTAGAAACGCTGAAACGCATGGTCGATATCAATGGCGGCATTACCATCTTGCCCGAATTGACGATTCTGGATTACGGGGAGGATGAACTACAGCATGTTCGGTACTTCAAATCACCAGAACCTGTGCGCGAAATCAGCATTGTGATGACTAAAAACTTCAGTAAGCAAAAAGCAATAGAAGCTCTGAAACAAGAGATATGGTGTGCCGTACCCGAACGATTTAGATCCAAACGACGTATGGATGTGCTCGGATTTCGGCACTAATCGTTCGATTTAATCGCGTAGCGAAAGCAATTTGCTCACATACTTACCGATGATGTCAAATTCGATATTGACCACGGTGCCTATGGCAATGTGTGCAAAGTTTGTATGTTCTTTGGTATAAGGAATGATGGCTACCGAAAAACGGTTTGTCTGTGAATTCACCACCGTCAGGCTGATGCCATCCACCGTGATCGAACCTTTTTCAACGGTAATATTATTCAACGATGCATCGTATTCAAACGTGAGGAGCGTGCTTCCTCCTTGATCTTCTATGTTTACGCAAGTAGCAGTCTGATCGACGTGCCCTTGCACGATATGACCGTCCAATCGGCCACCAGCTACCGTACAACGTTCTAGGTTGACCACATCATGTTGCTTTAATCTCCCTAAGCTAGATTTTAATAAGGTTTCGTGGATTGCGGTGACACGGTGCGTCTGCTGATCTTGTGCTACCACAGTCAAGCAAACCCCATTGTGCGAGATGCTCTGATCGATCTTTAAATCCTTGCTGATGTCTGATTGTACGGTAAAATGTACATTTTGATCATCCTTCTCGATTTTCAAAATAGTACCTAAGCCTTCTATGATTCCTGTAAACATGACGTTAATTTATACAAAGCTATTAATATTTAGCGCAACTTGGAATGGCTAGCGCCTTTCTGACGATATTCTTGTGTACTGGTACAGGTAGATTTTCTAATTATTCGTTGAAGAATCTTCAAATCATTTTCGGATCTTAGCTACGAAGGCTACAGTATGGAAGAAACGGTAATACATCAGGACAAAATATTTACGGGAGTTGATTATTCGGAGAAGAAATTACGGAACAGAGAGTTTGTGAACTGCACGTTTGTAAGTTGCAATTTTAACAAAAGTGACTTGATGGGGAATGCTTTTGAAGATTGTGCTTTCCAACAATGTGATCTTACGATGGCTGTGATTGATTCGGTTAGCTTCAGAAATGCAGAATTTGTGGGTTGCAAAATGCTCGGTTTGGATTTTACCCGATGTAATATGTTTGCCTTCTCATTTTCCTTTACCGACTGTTATCTAGATTACAGCAATTTCTTCGGGACGAAATTAAGGAAGACCGTTTTCACAAATTGTAAGCTCACCGAGGTAGAATTTACCGAAACCGACCTCACTAGTTCATCATTTCTAAACTGTGATCTTTCTGCGACCAGATTTTCCAACTCCAATCTAGAAAAAGTAGATTTCAGCACGGCCGTCAACTTCGCCATAGATCCAGATCGTAATAAGATGAAGAAAGCAAAGTTTTCCGCGATGAACTTAAGTGGCTTGCTGTTTAAGTACAATCTGGATATTGATTATGATAGTCATTGAACTAGTTGTGCTCTAAAATTATTTTATGTCTTTAAACCCACTTTTTTTTCAATTCCCAAGCGTTTCATTTTTGCGAATAGTGTTTTATCTTTCATCTCTAAGATTGTTGCTGCTCCATTAGGGCCACTCACGCGCCAATTAGTTTGATCAAGCACATCCACAATATATTCTCGCTGTTTTGACTCGAAGGATTTAAATTCACTGGGGAGCGCAGTGCCGTCTTTTTCGGGTGTCCAGTTGCCTGGTTCTAAGGTTGTTCCGCTCTCTAGAATTACGGCGCGCTCGATCAGGTTTTGCAGTTCCCTTATATTTCCTGAGAAATGATAACGCATTAATCTTTGTATCGTTTTGGTGGATAGTCAATTAAAAGCGATCTTCGGTCAGAAGGATTTGCTGGACACGGAGGACAGGGATATGGATATCAACGATATTCAGCTCACCAAAGTGATGGTGAAGGTAGGCAATCAATACACGAATAAGTCGATCAGAGAATCTAACATTAGAAAAGATCTGCGTAGTCATATTGTGGGCATCGGACGAGATGGAAATCGCCTGCTTAACCCGAGTTCGTCCGAAGTGATCTACGCGGATGATGTCATTTGGCTTGTGGGTGATACGCACAAAGTCAGGGCATATTTAAAAAATCAATGGAAATTTTTAGAAGTATAATAATATGGGGAGCACCAAACTAATCAACACACAGATCATCATAAATGCCACAACCGAGCAGGTGTGGACGGTATTGACGGATTTTGATCATTATCAAAACTGGAATCCTTTTATTAAAAGCATCGTGGGGCAGCCAAATGTTGGGGCGACAATCACGGTCAGTATCGCGCCTCCAGATGGGAAGGGAATGACTTTCAAGCCGACGGTTCTCGCATTCGAACGAAACAAAGCATTTCGCTGGATAGGAAAGTTGTGGTTTAAAGGCATTTTCGACGGGGAACATAAATTTGAGCTCGTGGATAATGGAGATGGCACGACTACTTTTCAGCATAGCGAATACTTTACCGGAATACTGGTCGGTTTACTAGAAAAACAGCTTGAAAATAACACGAGGAAGGGCTTTGAATTGATGAATGAAAGTTTGAAGAAAAGGGTAGAGTCTAACTTAACAGCGCACTAACTTCTGCCAGTGATTTTGCACATCATTCAGAGATCAATCATCCGGTGATTTTACACGTGTAATAGAAAATTTACCATTTTTTCATAGTTGCGGTTTGGGTATAAATGCTATATTTACAATGCATTATAAACTAATAGTCCAATTTCAATAGGTCATTTTTCCTTGCGTGTAGCTTATACTTAATATTATGAGCGCAAATAGGTAAATCGTTATAGCTAATCAAAAAATTAGCACGACCAGAGTGGACGATGATAAAATATGGGCACCAATGTGCCGCTAACTATAAATTCTACACTATGAAACGCAGCAATTTCTTGCAGGCTCTGGGTATTGGGGCTTTATCGACTACATTACTGGGACAAAACTCCTACGGTCAATCACTATTTGAAGGTCAGAAAAATCAGCCTGATGATGATTTATCACATCACACCATTCAGCGCATACGATTTTCTAACGTAAGATTGCAATACCCAAGGTTGGTCGGTAAAAATGCTCGATTGGATTTACACGGTTATGGCCCTCGAGTAGAGATTTGCCTGATCGATACGAATCAAGGCGCGATGGGTTGGGGTTCGCTGCGCGGAAGTCGGCGTGATGCGGAAAATCTCAGTACGCAGTTAGTCGGAAAAAAAGTGTCCGATCTGTTTAGTACTGGAATAGGGATTACCAACGCTAATCATATTGCTTTCGATTTTGCTTTGCACGATCTAGCTGGCGTGATTCTCAACAAACCGGTTTATGCACTATTGGGACAATCTGAGCCCATCATTACGGATTGTTATAGCGGAATGATCTATTTCGACGACTTAGAACCCGCACACCAACCCGGTGGTATTGATAAAATTTTGGAAGAATGTAAATATGATTACGACCTTGGTTACCGACAGTTTAAATTGAAAATCGGCCGAGGCCACCGTTGGATGCCATTCGAACAAGGTTTGGCGCGCGATATCGAAGTGACCAAACAAGTGGCTAGCGCATTTCCAGATTGTGGAATCTTGGTGGATGGCAACAATGGATTTTCGGTCGACGAATTTATTCAATACTTGGAAGGAATCGCCGGCATCAACTTATTTTGGATCGAAGAACCTTTCCATGAAACCGTGCCGGAGTATGAGAAGTTGAGAGCTTATCTCAAAAGCCAAAGACTCCATCCTTTGCTCGCTGATGGCGAGGCCGATGCCGACCAACAATTCTTAAGCACCTTGATCGAGAAGAAATTGCTCGACGTACACTTAACCGATATCGAAGAATTGGGATTCACCAATTGGCGAAAACTCATTCCAGAATTGAAGAAAACCAACACATTGGCATCACCACACGCTTGGGGATCGTTGTTGAAGTCCCATTACACCGCTCATCTGGCCGGTGGTTTGGGCAATGTTGTCACCATCGAAGGCGTATCCAGCAGTTCTGAAGACGTAGATCTTTCGGGCTATCAATTGAAAGATGGAAAGCTGATTCCGCCGGCTTTGCCGGGCTTTGGGATGCGATTGTTGAAGGAAGTGTAAACACACTATAAAAAAGGTAATTCTAGGGTTGTATTAAAGTAGTAGCTTGCTTGATACTTTTGTTCGTGGGCATTATTTGGTGAACGCGCATTTGGAAAAAACTTTTCCAAAGCCACGGGTATCGCTGTGGTTTACAGTAGACATTGTTCTTGACTTTACAACTCGGCCTATTATTCATCTGGGACAAAAACGGGACAATCTATTTTAGGCATCTTTTGGATGCTAATAAAGCGCTATGTTTACCAATTCTTTACGTTTTAGACGTATTTGTCACAATGGATAAAGCTCTTGGTGCCAACATGACTGTTCACTTGTCGACATGCTATAAGTCTTGATCGTCGAATTATAAAGTTACAGACAAACAATATGACTGAAAAAATAATTGAAGATTATCTCACGAACCATGAGGTTGCGCGTATGCTTGGAGATGAACACATTGTCATGCTTCGCCGCGTTTTCTCTAGTTTTGCATTGAAAGACGACGCGGATACTCTGATAGATATCTCAGAATTATTTGCATACTGTAACGAAGAGCTCACCAGTTATGAATGGCCTGAGCCTGCTATTGCCAGAGTTGCGAATAAGGCGTTAGAACTTTTCTTTGCACGCTCAAATTATTTAGAAGATATCGCAGTCTAATGCTAACCATAAAATTCATAAATACCAAAAACGGTGGAATTTTAACTAATTTCTTAATAATATCTAGACTCATCAACAAATAGGCGGCTATTTATGGTTGATATATAGGAGTACAATAGCGCTCTTTCAAAGATTTCTCTTACTTTCAATCGTATAAGTAAAAGAATCGGCTCGATAGCAGCCCACATTGTATTCGATCGGGTTATTATGTATATCGTATACATACCTTTTGCGGATAAGGATGGGTTGCCCAATTTTGATCTCTAGTTTCGATGCGATAAACGGATCCGCTGCCGCAGCGCTGATCTCTTCCTTTGAGTTGTAAGCTACTATGCCATAGTCTGCCTCAAGGATTTCGTAAAGCGGCCGATTAAAATTCTCTGAAGCTGAGATGGGGATTATCGGGTTAAAATCTGATATAAAATATACGAAGGGAGCATCTTTCTTTCCTCTCAATCGCTCCAGTCGCATCACCTTTGTAGATACGTCAATTCCGAAAAAAGATGCGATTTCTGCGGACACTTCATGCTTATAAATCTGCAATTCAAAATTTTGAATTTCTATTCCTAAGATTCGCATTTCCTCTGAGAAACTTAGCCAATTACCGACGCCGCTAAAAATCTTCTTTTTCTGTACCCGTGTTCCCACACCTTTCTTACGCACAAGCAGACCTTCTGTGACCAATGTATTAATTGCTTGCCGAAGCGTATTACGAGATATCTTTAATTGTTCAGACAAATCGACCTCTTTTGGTAAATGCTGTCCATCCTGATATTCCGGCTCATTGATAAGCTTTCGAAGCAGCTCTTCTGCCTGTTTATGAAAGGGTATTGAGCTTTTATGGTCTATTTGTAATTCCATGATCTGTTCATAAAAATAAAAAAATAATATGAATTTTTTGGTTTTTCATCAAATGATTCTATATTTGAAACATCATATGTATATACATACTAAACATATGGTTGAACAATTATACCAATATAAACATGTCAAGTACGTACAAGAAGAAGCCTGCTATTCAATTAAGCGGTTTTGTAGTTCAAGGATGGGATGCCATTATTGATCACCTGCAAAAGAACGCTAAGTCAACGTCTATTATCGCTATAGACTGCTACAGTGGGGTGTCAGAAAAGGAACTATATACCCAATTTTCACGTCTAAATAAGAGTTTGGTCATTTCAACAAAGGATTTATTTATTTCTGAAAGTGCTGCAATAGCATTGACTGATCGATTTATGACCGATGATGTATTGTTCGGCTATAATTCAAATATTGATTTAATAGAATATTTCGAAGCAGAGAAATTGGCAGCAGCACGTGCTAAAATTCGACAATTAGATGGATCTGCCATAATTTTTGGGCGAGGGGCACAGTTACTTGCACAGCCTGACGTTTTAATTTATGCCGACATGCCGCGGTGGGAACTACAGTTGCGTATGCGACAACAGTTGGTTGCCGGATTAGGAGTTGACAATAGCAAACAACCTTTTTCATTGCAATACAAGCGTGGCTTGTTTAACGATTGGCGGGTACTGGATAAGCATAAACGCAGCATATACGAAGACGTTGATTATTGGTTAGATACGGTTATTGCAGATCAACCTAAAATGATCGATAAGCCGACCTTTTGGGCAGGAATGGACAAAGCGGCGAGTTCACCATTTCGTGTTGTACCATTTTTTGATCCAGCGCCATGGGGTGGACAATGGATGAAGAGTGAGTTGGATCTAGAACAATCTAAAATTAATTATGGCTGGGGATTCGACTGCGTGCCAGAGGAAAATAGTCTGCTTTTGGATTTGGATAATGTGGTGTTTGAAATGCCTGCCGTTAACCTCATCAATACCCGAAGTCAGCAAGTGCTTGGTGCGCCTGTAGAAGCTCGTTTTGGAAAGGATTTTCCTATCCGTTTTGATTTTTTGGACACTGTAGATGGTGGCAATCTGAGCCTGCAAGTACATCCTACCACGCAATATGCGCGTGATCATTTTGGATTACCATACACGCAGGACGAGAGCTATTACATCATGGAAGCTAAAGAAGATGCACACGTCTATCTCGGGTTGCAAACAGGTATAGATCGTGACCATATGATGGATGAACTAAATCTAGCACAGCAGAGCGATTTTATTTTCGATGCCGATAAATACGTTAATAAAATACCGACGAAGAAGCATGATCATTTCTTAATTCCGGCAGGAACCATTCATTGTTCGGGAACAAATGTTGTTGTGCTCGAAATCAGCTCCACACCCAATTTGTTTACGTTCAAATTGTGGGACTGGAATAGACTCGGTTTAGATAATAAACCACGGCCTATCAATGTGAAACGGGGTGAAAAGGTGATAAATTGGGAATGCGATACAGAATATACAAAATCGCAATTAGTAAATAATGTTGAAGTTGTCGCCGCAGCAGATGGTTGGATTGAGGAGCGTACGGGTTTACACCGTAGTCAATTTATTGAAACGCGTCGGCACACATTTTCTACAGCAGTCACACATTACACTCAGGATAGTGTGAATGTATTGAATTTGGTAGGCGGTGATGAAATTATTATTGAAAGTCCTACCAATGCATTTGAATCAACAATTATTCATTATGCCGAAACGTTTATTATCCCAGCTTCATTAGGAGTTTACACTATCCGACCTCATGGTAGATCCGAAGGCAAGCAATGTGTCACGATCAAAGCTTCTGTCAGGATTTAATCGATTGATTTAAAGTTGTAGCGCCATGCAAGATCACCAAAAGAATAAATCATACCTCGTATTCATCCCTATCTTTGTGAATTTTTTCATCATGGGATTTGTTGATATCGTTGGTGTAGCCACCAATTATGTCAAGCAAGATTTCGTGCTATCTGATACCATGGCCAGCATTATCCCGATGATGGTATTTGTATGGTTTGCTGTCTGCGCTGTTCCGACAGGTTTGCTTATGAGCAAAATCGGCCGTAAAAAAACCGTAGCCATTTCATTAGTCATCACCACGATAGCCATGGCTATTCCTTTTATCGCATACAATTACATCGCGGTTCTATTTGCATTTGCTTTGTTAGGCGTCGGTAATACCATATTGCAGGTTTCGTTAAATCCGCTGGTGACATCTGTGGTGCAGAAGGAGAAGCTGACTAGTATATTGACGATGGGGCAATTTGTAAAGGCGGTCTCTTCGTTTTTAGGACCAATACTAGTGGGTTATGCGGCGAGTTATCTGGATAATTGGCGGTTTATTTTTCTTTTTTATGGTATAGCTACGATCATTTCTGTACTTGTTTTGTACTCGATGCAGTCTAAGGAGATCAAAGAATCCGAGACTAAGACCTCTTCTTTTCAAAAGATCTTCGCGCTACTGAAAGACCAATATCTTGTAAAATGTATTATCGTGATCATCTTGATAGTTGGCATCGATGTCGGGTTGAATACCAGTATTCCTCCGTTGTTAATTGAGCGTGTATCCATGCCGTTAGAAGAAGCTGCACTAGGTACAAGTCTATATTTTGCGACGCGCACTGTTGGAACATTTCTAGGCGCGCTACTTCTGGTGAAGTTGTCTGCTGTAAAATTTCTCCGTGTTACGATGGTGCTAGCCATCCTTGCTTTTGCAGGCATGATGTGGAGTACATCATTAGGGGCCCTGCTGCTATTTATCGGTGTTGTAGGTCTTGCTTGCGCCAATGTGTTCTCGATTATATTTTCTCTGGCTTTACAACGTGATATGAAGCACTCCAATGCGATATCAGCACTGATGATCATGGGCGTATCGGGTGGCGCATTGCTATTGCCATTACAAGGGTTGATCGCAGATGCGACCAGTTTTACAGCTGGTTTGTCGGTTATACTCGCTAGTATGTTGATCATCGGCACTATTTCTTATGGTTTTGAATAACGGATTTATGTACGATTACGACAACCGCATAGTATTGACGTTGGACGCTGGAGGCACAAATATGGTCTTTTCAGCCATTCAGGGTAATCGGGAAATAGTCGCCCCATATTGTCTGCCAACATATGCTGACGATCTTAAAAAATGTCTGCAAATAATGGTTGATGGATTTACGCATATATGGAATCAATTACCTAAGGCGCCATCAGCTATTAGCTTCGCATTCCCAGGTCCGGCAGATTATAAAAATGGTATCATTCATGATTTACCTAATTTCCCTTCATTTAGAGGCGGTATTGCGTTAGGTCCTTTCTTACAAGAGCACTTTCAGATTCCAGTTTATATCAATAATGATGGAAACCTATTTGCCTATGGTGAAGCCTTCGCAGGAGCATTACCAGCCTTGAATCATCAGTTGAAATCAATGGGCTACAATAAGGAATACCGCAACCTCATCGGTATTACATTTGGAACTGGATTTGGTTCTGGCGTAGTCATCAATAATTATTTGCTTACTGGCGATAACGATTGCGGAGGTGATGTTTGGCTATATCGTAATAAATTATTTCCTGATTTGATAGCCGAAGAGAGTGTGAGTATACGTGCAATTGTACGTAGATATAATGAACTAGCAGGAGAGCAAGACGATAAACTTACGCCAAGCGATATATTTCATATTGCAGAAGGCAATACAAAGGGTAATCAGCAAGCAGCTCAAGGCAGTTTTGCACAATTTGGGGAGGTGGCAGGTGATGTCATTGCGCATCTACTCACATTTGCAGACGGGATTGTCGTATTAGGAGGTGGCATTATGGGCGCCTCAAAATACATTATGCCAGCATTGATGCAAGAAATGCAGTCCAATCTAACCACCTTTTCAGGAGCCCATTTCTCTCGTCTGCAAATGCAGCTAGTAGATGCAGATAACGATCTGCTTTTTAAAAGATCTATTGCCGAGAAACCGGTGACCATAGCCATTCCAAATACGGATCGTACCGTAGATTATAACCCCATCAAAAAGACATTTATTATGAATACTAGGGTTGGCACGAGCAAAGCTATTGCATTGGGTGCATACGCATACGCGCTACATTCGCTAGAAAATGAGACAATTTATCCCTCAATATTAAAAGATGATACTATGAGAAACACAACCGCCTAAAGCAGGTCTTTTGAAAGTCCTCCGGCAAAACATCCTATTACCTATGCAATACTGAAATCTCCATAAGCAGTACTAACCAAAAAAATATTTTATAAGCCGATAGAACAATAAAAGTTCATAAAAAAAAGCTAAGAACAAGCACTTCTTTTTATGAATTACGTATACCTCTATCCTCCATACAATTGGACTATATGGTATTTCAATCAAGATTAAATTATGATGCTATGAAAAAACTACAACCCATTATGAAGCGCCAGGAGCATTCCCCCTATGATTCTGGCCTAATTAAAAACGCCTTTATTCGATTCCTGCTATGTGTGCTATTAGGAATACACACCTTCACAGTTGTTGCTCAGAATAGTAGTATTGCTATTCAAGGCATTATTGTAAATGAAAATAATGCACCCGTGTCGGGCGCGTCGGTGGGTGAACAAGGAGTCAGCAATGCCACACGCTCAGATGCAGAAGGTCGCTTTGCCCTAATGGTATCATCCTCAGATGCCATCTTGACTATATCCTACATAGGTTATGCGACGCAAGAAGTGCCGATAAATGGAAGAACAAACGTAGAAATTGTGCTGTCGGCGGCAAGTGCAGATATCGACGAGATTGTCGTGGTCGGATATGGCACGCAGAAGAAATCAAATGTAACCGGCGCAATCTCTTCTGTAGATATGAAAGAACTGGAAGGTAGGCCGGTAACAAATGTGGTAGAAGCCTTACAAGGAACCACTCCAGGATTGACTATTCAGCAGAGTAATTCTCAACCCGGAAGCCGTCCTGCGATCAATATTCGCGGTATCAATACGCTGAACAACAATGACCCAATGGTTATTATTGATGGTATCATCGGGGATATTCAGAATGTCAATATGAATGATATTGAGAATATTTCGGTATTAAAAGACGCGGCATCCGCAGCTATCTATGGATCGAGAGCTTCCAATGGTGTCATCCTGATTACCACCAAAAGAGGAGGTAAGAATACCTCCAGAATATCCTACGATTATCTCTTGGGAGCGCAAACGCCCACATTTCTGCCGAAAATTGTAGAACCTTGGATCTATGCTGAGCTTCGTAATGAAGCGCTCTTCAACTCAGGTCGCCCAACCCAATTCACTGCCGATCAGATCAGAGATTTTCGTAACACGCAGACCAATACCAACTGGATGAAAGAGATTTATCGAGAGCGTGCGCCCCAGCAAATGCACAATTTGTCGTTATCTGGAGGTGGCGATAAGACAACTTACCTGATATCTGCTGCATACACCGATCAAGAGAGTATGTTGCAGGGGCCTAACTACGGTCTGGATCGGATCAATTTTCGTACAAATATAGAAACACAAGTTTCGGAGCGCTTCAAGGTTGGGGTACTCGGAGCATACGCGCGAAATACATTGAAAGATCATGCTTATTGGACAGAGTGGATCATTGAGCAGGCTACACGCATGCCATCTATCTATCCTATAAAGAATGAAAATGGAGAATACAATTATCCCGGAGGGAGCAACTCCAATGCTTTAGCGCGTTTAGAACAAGGAGGTTTGCGCACAAGTTCAAACGGAGACCTATCTGGTATATTGAATGCGGAGTTTAAAATAGCCAACGGGTTAAAAGTGCAAGGTATGGTTGGTACGCAGCTATACGAAAATCGGCTCAAAGAAAATCGTAGAGCCATTCCAGGATCGGGCGATCTTGAAAATAGAATGACCAATAGTAGCCAACGCATACAGAATATCACCACGAATCTAATTCTATCTTACGACAAAAGTTGGGGTGCTCACAACGTTAATTCTATGGTAGGCTATTCCTATGAAGGTAGCACAGATAATCGTTTTGAAACATTTCGCATCGCAGAAGACTCCAAATACGATATTATGGGAGGGGCACAGACAGCCAATACGGGCAATCAAGAATGGCAACACGAATGGTCGATCTACTCAGCATTTCTGCGTGCCAATTACAACTACGATGATCGATATCTGTTTGAGTTCAATCTTAGAGATGACGTTTCCTCCAAATTCCGGAAAGGCAATCGATCAGCCTGGTTTCCCTCTATGTCTGCTGGCTGGCGTGTCTCCGAAGAAAGCTTTTATCCAGAAGGCTTAAAAGATGTCATGAATTCGGCGAAATTAAGATCATCATGGGGACTTGTCGGGAATAATCGTATAGCAGATTACCAATATCAGGCTACCGTCAATGTTTCCCAAGGCTACAATTTTGGAAATACCATCTATCCTGTTGCTTCTTTTGATGCTGTGAATCCAGACTTAATATGGGAGACAACCAGAATGTTTAACATAGGTGCAGACCTTGGTTTCTTTAATAATGCGTTGACCTTATCAGGAGAATATTATGTCAATGACACATACGATATCTTGATTGGAATTCCAGTACCTGGCCTATTCGGTGGCGGTACACCGATTCAAAACGCGGGAAGAGTGCAAAACAAAGGTTGGGAGTTCGCAGCACGTTACCAATTCAATACAGGAGCTGTCAACCACAGTATGTCTGGAAATATATCAGATAGTAAAAATAAAGTAATCGACTTAAAAGGAACCGAGTGGATCAATGGATCTGATGTAAATACCATTGTGCGTGAAGGCTATCCGATAGACTCTTATTATGCTTACCGTGCCGATGGGTATTTCCAATCTGATGCTGAAGTCGCACAGGGTCCACATCTCAATGGAATCACTCCTAAACCTGGTGACATCCGTTACATTGATAAAAATGGTGATGGCGTCATCCGAGAAGATGATGATAGATATGTACTGGGCAACAGGTTTCCACGCTTTTTGTATGGGTTCAACTATGCGGCCAGCTGGAAGGGACTTGACTTCTCTATGTTTTGGCAGGGCGTTGGGCAGAGAAATGTATGGATGAGAGGTGAATCGGTAGAAGCCTTTCATAATAACAACGAAGGGCCCGTTTTTGATTTTCATATCGATCACTGGACGACCACCAATCCAGATGCAGTTTATCCGCGCCTCACTATCGGCGCTGAATCGGCCAATAATGCCACAAAATCCAGCTTCTGGATCGATAATGCGGCTTACCTGCGTTTAAAAAATGTGCAGCTCGGTTATACTTTTCCACAGGCGTGGACCAATCGAATTTCACTGAGCCGTCTTCGAATATACACTAGTATACAAAATGCGTTGACCATATCGAATATGAAAGGCGGATGGGATCCAGAAGCGTCGGATGGTAGTGGACGAATATATCCGGTAAACCGAACCTTCGCCGTTGGTTTAAATCTTATTTTTTAAATACTATTATCATGAAAACATACTCATTAAGATATTGCATTGCCGCACTTACTTTCTCTATACTATTTGCTTCTTGTCACGATCTAGATTTGACGCCACACGACCGAGAAACGGACGTAGCCTATTGGGATAATCCAGAATCGGCTGCCTATACCATCAATAAATGCTATCAAGGGATGAACAATGCCGACGAGGTGTTGTATGCAGATGCCATGACGGACAATGCCTACACCAAGGTGCCAAGTTCTCACAATCAAGCGATTGGAAACGGGGCTTATTCTACTGCCGATAACTACGTTCGTTCAGTCTGGGGATATCGCTACTCTGGTATTCATCAGTGTAATCAGCTACTGGATAATCTAGATCGCATACCAAACTTGACCGACGAACTGCGCAATAGATATCGTGCGGAAGCCTTATTTATTCGTGCTTATCATTACTTCGAGTTGTATTCCAAGTTTGGTGATATTCCTTTCTTCACCAATGTGATTTCCATCGCAGAATCTAGAACAGTATCTCGCACAGCGAAGTCAGAAGTCGTATCGGCGCTGCTTAACCAACTATCGGAGGTGATCGATAACAACTACTTGCCTACTAGCTATGATTCGGAAAACACAGGTCGTATCACCAGATGGGCGGCAATGGGTCTTAAGGCGCGCATATTGCTATTTGAAGGCGTATCCAGATTTAACGAAATCATTCCTATTACCAACAGAATCATAAATGAAGGCAGTTTTGCTTTGCATAACAATTATGAAAGCTTATTTCAGATACAACAGGAGAATAATGCAGAAGTGATGTTGGATGTACAGTACAAACCAGTCGATAGAGAGCATCAGGTACAATATCATTTTTTGCCACCATCGTTGGGCGGCTATTCACAGTTATCTCCGCTACAAGAATTAGTGGATAATTACATCACATTGGATGGTTATGCCATTACAGAAGCACCTCTTGCCAGCTATGATCCCGCAGATCCATTTATCAATAGAGATCCACGCTTGGCAGCTACCATCATGTACACAGGTAATGCTTACACCTTGGCAGATGGATCATTGCATACCGTAGATAGTAGAAAAGGAGTAGCGCCTAACGGTTTCGATTTCGCTTCTGATGCTTCGGCCACCGGATATTATATCAAAAAATATTGGGATAATACCTACCGATCCAATTTGATGTCGGGTCTCAATATCATCTTAATGCGCTACGCAGATATTCTGTTGATGCATGCGGAAGTGCTTGCCGAGCTAGGGCAGCTCAATCAGACAGAGTGGAATCGTACCATACGTCCCATTCGCGAGCGTGCGGGATTTACCGCGGCTAGTGCTTTGGATTTTCCATCAAGCGGGAGTCTGAAAGATATCGTACGCCGCGAGCGTCGTAGCGAATTGGCGCTAGAAGGGCTGCGGCACAAGGATATATTCCGCTGGCGAATAGGAGAAAATGTGCTCAATGGCTGGGGTCATGGCCTTTTTACTGGCGATGCCGTCGGTACAGACAATGGTTATGTGCGTGTCGAGCAGCGAAGATTTGATCCGTCAAGACATTACTTATGGCCAATTCCACAAAGTGAAAGAGACCTAAATACCAACCTAACACAAAATCCGCAATGGTAACTCTAATACTGCCAATTATGAAAAGGATATCTATCTCAATTATCGTAGCACTCGTACTAATTATGAGTGGCTGCGCCAAAAAATATGAACTCTCTAGCGATTTTAAAGAGCCTACTACATTATCCTCTCCAGAGCGCGTCATCCTCGATGTGGCCTCTAACAACAGTATCGTATTATCTTGGAGTGGCGGTGGTGCACTTGATGGTTCGTACGCTTTATATGAAGTGATCTTCCATAAAAAAGGAGAAAGCACAACAGACCCTATCGAACGGATTAAAAGTGATCTTGGTGCAGAGCAAAAGTTGACCCTTACGCATGCTACGTTGAATGCCATCGCAAGGAAAGCAGGCATTAAACCTGGAGAGAAAGGCGAATTATCGTGGACAGTAGCTACCTCAAAGGGAGGAGAGATGTTAACGACAGATCTTAGCAAAGATATTGAAGTTACTAGAGGAGAGGGTATTGACAATATGCCGAACAATCTATATCTGTACGGATCTGGAAATGAAAGTATCGGTGCGGAAGGCTCCCTGTTCCGGAAAGCGGCTGATGGTGTCTATGTCATCTATTCTAAAGTAGGAGGTAATGGCGAGTTGGAGTTTAAAGGAAAAGTAGGCGATGAAGATTTTAGTTATTACTTGGACGATGCCAAACTTAAAGAAGGAGCTGGCACGATAAATCTAGCACCTAATGCAAATCCATACCGTATCACCGTAGATTTCAATACACTATCTATCAAAACAGAAGTGATCTCCAAAGTGCGCTGTATTTGGGGTGCAAGTTACGATGTCATCGGTCAGTTAGCGTATGCTGGTGAGGGCAAGTTTGTCGCTAATAATAGTGTGATACGATTCTTAGACCCTAGCAAACCGGAAACCAATCCACCAGGATGGCTAGGCTGGATAGAAGAAAGATATTATTTTATCGCTGAAGTGGATAACGTAGAAAAATGTTGGGGGCGCATGGATGGCGTGAGTAGCGAACGACCAGTAGGAGGTGAGCCATTATCATTCTACGAATTGGCCGAATTCACCTGGAGCCAATGGGATCATCTTTGGAAAATGAAGGGAAGTCTGGACTCCAAACGAGCAACTATTACGATCAATACCAACAAGGATAACCTGATGGTACATGAATTTTCTAATATTACCAATCTCTAAAGTATGAAGAAGACAGTTTTTTTACTTTTATGTGCGTTCATCATCACGGGATGTGATGATGGATCTGAACCCGTCATCAAGCCCGATGAGCCAATTACATCGCCAGTAGAAGTGGTGAAAGCGCCAGCACGCGCAAAAGAAATCTTTGATCTCATCAATCAATATTATAAAGCAGGTGATCTGTATAAAGAAAACTATCCGGTGCAAACCGGAGACAATACCTATTCCTATCTGTGGCCATACGACGCTGTAGTTAGCGGTGCATCACAATTACATCAGTTGGGCTACGAGGTACGGTACAACGAGATTGTAGCAGGCTTCGAGCAGTACTACCGACAGACCGCACACGGAAATAATATTGGCGGATATGGATCTTCGACCGACGGTGCTACCGGAGGCGGAACACGCTTTTACGACGATAATTCCATTATCGGAGTCAATTTGATAGAAGCGTATCATATTACCAAAGATGTCACATACATCGATCGGGCGGCACGCATTGTACCATTCTTAGAAAGCGGAATAGACGATAAATTAGGAGGAGCGCTGTGGTGGAATGAAGATCATCGCTATGATCCAACATCCAGCGAAGCCAACAAACCTACTTGTTCTAACGGCTATGCTACGCTGTTCTTACTGATGTACTACGAGGTCTGTGCCGAATCCGAAAAAGTCCGTGTGCTACAACTAGCGACCGACCTGTATGGTTGGTTGCGTACCAACCTGTACGATCCGGCTACCAAATGCTATTGGAATGATAAAAATGCCAATGGATCTGTAAATACACGATTGTGGACCTATAATGCGGGCGTCATGGTGCAAAATGGCGTCCGCCTAGCGGAGATCACAGGCAACAATCAGTATCTTGAAGAAGCGAAAATAACCGCTCAGGGAGCTTATGATTATTTCGTTAAAACCCGAAACGGTATATTATCTTACACCGAAACAGACCCTTGGTTCAATACCAAATTGCTGCGTGCTTACATCGACTTGGCACCACATGATGATCGCGCAAAAACATACATCGATACCTATTATAACTTTATCAATAATGGCTATACCAAAGCACGAACGAATGCCGGTTTCTATTACGAAGATTGGACAGGTGGTAGCCAAGGCAGATACTACTCCTTGCTGATGCAAGGCGCAGTAGTAGAATCTTATGGTGCCTTGGCGCTATATCGAGGAGAGACAAAAGAATAGTAGCTATGAAAGTAAAACTACCAATGCTTGTGCTACTCAGTATGACAATTCTACAAGTAGTAGCACAGCAAAAAAGCACGTATCTTCAACGGGCTGAAGAAATTATGAAACTAGTGTGGGATAAGTATAGGGTACATGAGTATGGGCTGTTTTCGGAGTACTATCCCAATACGTTCAAGCCCGATCTTACCTACTTTCAGCAAAGTGGGCAAAAAGCTAAGGACGTATCTTATCTCTGGCCGATGAGTGGTGTGTTTTCGGCAGTAAATATACTCAGCGAACTACAACCAGATGTGTATAGACCGTATGTAGATTCAATGGTACTGGCCGTAGAGCACTACTTAGATACCAGCAGGTCGCCCCATGGCTATCAGGCCTATCCATCCAAGTTTGAAACGGTAGATCGGTATTATGATGATAATGGTCTGGTAGGCATAGATTATATGGATTCCTACGCCATCACAGGCAATCCTAGTTACTTAGCAAAAGCCCAAGACGTCATGACATTCATTGAAAGTGGCTGGACAGATAGTTTTGGCGGCGGGGTGTCTTGGTTGGAAGGTGTGCACGATCAAAAGCCGGCGTGTAGCAATGGCAAAGCAACTGTACTAGCACTAAAAATATATGCGGCAACAGAAGACGCTCAATATCTTAATTACGCTATAAAATCATATAATTGGATGCTCGCTACACTGCGAGATAAAGACTTGAATATCATTTGGAACGCATTGCTCACTTCTCCAGACGGCTCATCAAACGTACAGCAGCATGCGTATACTTACAATACTGGTACGATGATTCAATCGGCTGTACGGCTGTATAAGATCACAGGCAATATCAATTATCTAGCCGATGCGCGCGATTTAGCCGAAGGCTCTTTGCAGTATTATTTTGATTACACGCCAGAAGTAATACCACACGTCAAGGATATTCCCTGGTTTACCTTAGTGCTATTCAGAGGATACCAAGAATTATTTGAGATCGATCAGGACGCCAAATACATCGATGCCGTTATTGAGCGAGCAGATTGGGCTTGGCACAATGCGCGGGATGAAGAAGGCCTGCCTTATCAAGATTGGACTGGTCAAAAAAAGGAGCATAAAACACCGAAATGGTTGCTCGACACCGCTTGCATGGCGGAGTTGTATGCCCGGATAGCGCTTTTGAAAGATTAAAAGAATACAATTAAAGATCTATCCCGTGAATGACCATCATACAGATAGATCAATTTGATCATTATAATACTTATGAAAAATAGATTGATGAAAAACACGAATCCATTTTTAGTACTAATAGCATGTTGTGTGCTTTTTTCTTCCTGCGCAACGATGCGAGAAGACAAAGAAAAACTGTCCGATTTCGTAAATCCAAATATCGGATCGATTCACAGCCGATGGTTCTTTTATACACCTGCTGCCGTACCATTTGGCATGGCAAAGCTAGGCCCATCTACCAACGGATCTTATGGCAACGAGAGTGGTTGGGAAGCGGTAGGTTATGAAGACGGGCATGAGTCGATTGAAGGCTTTGCTTGTTTTCACGAGTTTCAGATCGGCGGCATTATGCTCATGCCTATCGTTGGTGAAGTAAAAACAACACCCGGCACGCTGGAAGATCCAAAAGCAGGATACCGCTCCAATTTCCAGAAAGAAAATGAATATGCTACATCAGGATTTTACAGCGTAGTGTTGGATAGATACCAAACAAAAGTGGAGCTCACCGCTAGTGATCGAGTAGGCTATCAGCGCTATACCTTTCCAGCATCCGAAGAGTCACATATCTTATTTGATATTGGGAGCAGATTAGGAGAAAGTGGTGCCGTAGAAGATGCTTATATCAAAGTAATCGATGATACTACGATTGAAGGATACGTCGTTACCAAGCCCGAGTATGTCAAGAAATTCCAAGCAGACGCAACGGTCAATATGTATTTCTATGCCAAGCTGAGCAAACCATTTTCCGGTACAAAAACTTTCCATCGTGGAGGTGCTATCGCTAACGACAAAGAAATAAAAGGAGCAGGCGCTTGTCTGGCACTGGAATATACTACCGCCGCCGACGAACAGATCACCGTAAAGATGGGACAATCCTATACTTCCATTGAAAATGCAAAACTAAACTACCAGACAGAAGCATTAGAGCAGAACTTCGATACAGCCAAAGAAAATGCTTCGCTTCGCTGGAACGATATGCTATCCCGCGTAACCGTAGAAGGTGGTCGTGTAGAAGATAAAACAAAGTTTTATACAGGCCTTTATCACGCGTTGCTCGGAAGAGGCTTGGCCAACGATGTCAATGGAGCTTACCCAAAAAGTGACGGCACTATTGGTCATCTACCAGTAGATGGTAAGCAACAGCCCACCTTTGATTATTACAATAGTGATGCCATCTGGGGAGGCTTTTGGAATCTGACACAATTATGGTCATTAGTGTATCCCGAGTATTATTCAGATTGGGTAAAGAGTCAACTCTTATTTTATCAAGAAACAGGTTGGCTTGGAGATGGTATCGCCAATACAAAATATGTATCTGGGGTCGGTACCAATTTTACCGGTCTGGCTATTGCGGCAGCGTACAACACAGGAATACGCGATTTTGATTATCAGTTAGGCTACGAAGCAGCGCTAAAAAACGAAATGGATGGACATAATCGTCCTGCTGGATCTGGTAAGTTAGATGTGGCTGCATTCGTTAATCGTGGCTATTGCCCTTACGTACCGAGCGACGATTATTTCATTACCAAGCAAGAGGAAGGTTCTGTATTTGGAGCTTCACATACCATGGAGTATTCGTTTAGTAGTTACGCCGTGGCACAATTTGCCAAGCATTTAAATAAAGAAGCCGATTACCAACGATTATCAAAAATGGCCTCCAACTGGGAAAACCTCTTCGATGCAGAGACGGAGTTGATACGTCCGCGTATGTTGGATGGTAGTTTTTTACAAGGTTTTGATCCGATGGCGGCTTGGGCTGGATTTCAAGAGGGCAATGCCATGCAGTATACATTTTATGTGCCGCATGAGCCGAATAAGTTGATTGATAAAGTAGGTCAGGATTTGTTCAATAAGCGCTTGGATAGTATCTTTATTCAGTCACAACAAAACACTTTTGGAGGTGGAAAGACCGTGGATGCTTTTGCGGGTGTACATGCATTATACAATCATGGTAACCAACCTAATTTGCATATCTCGTGGTTGTTTAATTTTTCTGGCAAGCCGTATCTGACACAGAAGTGGGTGCGTACCATAAGCAACGAATTCTACGGCACAGATGGCCTTCACGGATATGGGTACGGGCAAGATGAAGACCAAGGTCAGCTGGGCGCTTGGTATGTGATGGCAGGTATCGGTCTGTTTGATGTAAAAGGTTTAACAGAGATCAACCCTCAATTTCAAATTGGTAGCCCCATTTTTGATCGCATTGAAGTAAAGCTGAATAAAAAATACCATAAAGGAAATAAATTTGTGATTGAAGTAACCAATAACTCGCCCGAAAATATGTATGTACAGTCTATTCATAAAAATGGCAATGAGCAACAATCTGTGTTTCTGCCATTCCAAGACGTGGTCGATGGTGGTGTTCTGAAATTAATAATGGGTAGGAAACCCAATACTGCATTGAAGCAATAAGTTTGACGTAACACGCAGATCCATCAATCACCATATGGGCAACAAATTGCAGTATGCAACTTGTTGCCCGTTTTTATTACTTTATAACCATAGCGTACAGCCTAGGAATATATCGCTTAAGATCCTGATATTCCTTGCGTAGCACTATTCAAATACTCCATCGAATAGCACCTTTACTATTTCAATACCGGCCTATGCTGTTTTCGGGTTTTAGATTTGTTATAATTGTGACAAGTTTGAGAAAAATCAAACTTAAACATTATGATAAAGCTCATCTACACCTTCCTCAGTTTTATTGTTGCGCTCAGCACGGTATATGCACAAAAAGGCATTGATTTTAGTCACTTTTACTTAGCCGGTGGAAGATTAAATATGAATATTGATAGCGCTGCCAAGAACGTGTATTACGCTACCCTATTTCCAAATCAGCCTAATACTTCTTTTAACTTTTTGCCGGACATCGAAAATGTTTCCGTCCAAAATTATTTTAGACAACAAGATCGTGTAGAAAACTACCGATACACCATTTTAGTAGATGATAAGCCACTTGTAGTAAATCAGTCGATCAAGCAAGAGCAATTGAAAGATGTCATCCGGAAAGATAATGACTTCAAAGACGAATTGCTGGCTTCTGCAAATCTTGGTACATTCCAAATAAAAGATAAAGCATTTACCATAATTCATTATGATATAGAAAGACCGCTCGCTATTCAAAAAGCGGTGTTTTATGGAAAGCCAATTCCGAGAGCTAAGATCAAAGTTCTTGCAAAACGTTTTAAGACTGACCGAGGTGTTGACTACGATCACATCATAGAGCCAAAAGATAGAACAGATCTCACTTTTGGTGAAAAGGACGATGAATTAACGATTACAAAGGACTGGTCGGATATTGACTATGTGTATGGTATCTCCATAAAAGATAAGCAACGAGATAGAATCATTTTCGAATCCACAGCTTGGCAATATGGTGGCACGGTTGACATTATTGATGGATATGACGTTCTCCTGCCTTATGTCAGGGTCGATAAAAGCATTTTCAAAAAATCGGGCGATTACGAAATCATTATTCAACCATTGATAAGATGGGATAATTGCCTTGGTTGTAATATGACACCAGCAGATATCGAAAAATATACCACCAGACATACGCTCGCTATTACCTTAGATCAGGAGAATTATAGCCAGAAAGAGCTGCTGATGTATACATTCTTTGTGGTACTGTTTCTTGGTTTCCTCTTTTTAATTGTGCTTACAGTCACGAAAAGAAGAAATAGAAAGGTGCTGGAAGAAAAGGAACAGCAAAAGAATACCGTAAAGCTACAGCTCAGCTCCATTCGTTCTCAGTTGAATCCGCATTTCCTATTCAATGCACTAGCAGGTATTCAAAATTTAATGAACAAAAACGAGATCGACCTTGCGAACAAATACCTGTCGAAATTTGCCCGACTAACCCGTAATGTGCTCAATGATCGTGAACGGATTACCTTGGCACAAGAAAAAGCATTGCTAGACGATTACTTGCAGATGGAACAGTTGCGGTTTGGTTTCCAATATGACATTAACTGTGCTGATGACGTCGATATTACCAATATTGAAATACCCAGTATGCTGCTACAGCCTTTCGTAGAGAATGCCGTGAAGCATGGTATGGCGCAAAAAGGAGCTGATGGCATGATCACTATTGAATTTGTACGGCGAGCCAACGATTTACTATTTACCGTCACTGATAACGGTGATGGCTTCGATACCCATCAAAAAATCGATGGTTTGGGGCTGCTATTGAGCGAGCGCAGGATCGCGCTATTAAATAGTATTTATAAAGAAAATCAAGTTATCTTAGACATTAGCTCAACTGCAGATGGCACAGTAGTTAGCATGACTTTAACCGATTGGCTATAGCATAATGAGAGCACTAATAATTGATGACGAAATTTCTAATCTAGAAAATCTGCGGACTTTGCTCGAAAATCATTGTCCGCAGGTGAGCATCGTCGCGACCGCGCAAACGGTATCCAATGCCATTGATGCGTTGCAGAAATATGCGCCCGACCTCTTATTTCTAGATATTCAGCTAGGCGATAAAACTGGTTTTGATGTGTTGCAGCATCTCCCTTCTCGCAACTTTGAAGTCATTTTTGTGACTGCTTACGACCAATATGCCATACAAGCAGTAAAATGTGCAGCATTAGATTATTTGTTGAAGCCGATCGATATCGAAGAATTGGTGCAGGCGGTCGATAAAGCAGGAGCGAAGCTCGCAACGCAAAAACAGACCTCGCAACTTGATTTTTTGCTCCAACAACTGCAAAAACCAGATACCAGCCTAAGCAAAATAGCATTGCAAATGCAGCAGGAAATACGGTACGTCAGCTTGTCCGACATTGTTCGTTGCGAAGCCGACAATACCTATACGCAGTTCTTCCTATCCAATGGTGAGCAGATAGTGGTGTCCAAATCGCTTAAAGAATATGCGGATATGCTCTGTCCGAATGGTTTTCTCAGAACGCATCAAAGTCACCTTATCAACCCCCAATTTGTAAAAAGTTGGCTTAAAGAAGATGGTGGTATTTTACTTATGCTATCGGGCGAGAAAATTCCGGTCTCTAAACCGAATAAAGATGTCGTAAAGCAAGCTTTGAAAGGAGCTTATTGATCAAATCTTTAGTCCCCTTCCGGCAGCACATCTACTAGCGTAATGGTAAGTGCATTATGGAGTCCATTCACTAGTGGATAATACGTGCCGTGGACGATCTGATGTATCGATATCCACAATACAATACACCACATCCGATGCGGGAGCAGGAAGCTGTGCCAGCAGTTCAGCTCCTTCGTAATAGCCAAAGAGCGGAATGTAATCCGTCTCCGTCATGATCGGGCGAGGCAATCGCTCTTCGGTGTTTGGCAGTGCAGCAACCGCGAAGCGAAATTTTATATGCGTAGCACCCTTATGCATCTTCATGCTGAGTTTAGGTTCGAAAGGCGGAATCATAAGTGTCGCCATTCCAGAATGGCGATCGAACCGCGTGATCAGTCGTTCTGCCAAGAGATGAGAAAGACTGCTATTGATATTGAATTCAAAGCCACACAGTAGGGGACATTTTCGTCTCGTAACATCCGATCACCGCGCGAGCTTTTGCTGTCGCTTTTCTGTATGCGGTGTACTAAGGATAGCAGCCTAGTGCGTAGCGATCTACCGGCCATTTCTCTAGTTACATAATGGAGCTGCTGGCGGATTTGCTTGGCTTTTCTAGAGGCACGCCCTTTTTCTTACCGAACCCGAAGCGTTTGATGCCACTTTCCGCTAAGCAAAGATGGTTGACCATTCGGATCAATTTCGATATGTCTATTTGTTTTGCCATAACCTGTCGCTTTTTGCTAGCTATGCACTATCGGTTCTTGAAAATTATCAAGATGCAATGGATACAAACATATATATAGCTGCAGGTTAAGTAATTTAATTCCATTTATGCTATTGTTTTTTTTGGTTGTTTAGTGCTGATTAACAGATTTTTAACGCTGTAATCCTGTTTTTGATTTGGTGTTATAGATCTTTTCAACTGCTGTGAGAGGCAAAAGAAATTGGTTATAGATCGCCGATTGATTCGGCACTCCTTCACCTTTCCCGTATTATTAGTGTATTGCTAATGTAACTCACATAGTCATTTTATGTAATAGTACTGTATTGTACCATATGGCAACTATACTTACAAGCGACAATTAAACGCCTATAAATGGTTATTATTTAGAAAATGTATGTTGAATGTTGCGGCAAGGAATCGGCGATCAGGTTTAGCCTTATAATCAGTAATTCCATCACTTTAGATTTTGACGTTCTAAACCTTTTAAAACCAAAAGACATATAAACCGTTGTACAACAGAAGAAAAACATTTATAAACATATAAACATATAAACTATGAAGAACTTAATTTATCCACTAGCGGTTTCGGCTATATTAGCGGCGACCGCTTGTAACAACAATGCAAACAAGACTGATGGAACTTCTGATACCACAATGGGTGCGGCTACGACGCCACCTACGGTGAACGACGACGCAAGGAGTTCAGCACAGGCTGACACAGCTTTTGTACGTAAAGCAGCAATAGGAGGCATGGCCGAGGTAGAGATGAGTAAACTGGCGGTAGACAAGAGCAGCAATGCGAAAGTCAAGGAGTTTGCGACGATGATGGTCAACGATCATACAAAGGTAAATGAAGAATTGAAATCCATTGCCGACCAAAAAAATATAACCGTACCGAGCTCACTAGATGCTGCGCACGAGCAGAAGAAACAAGATTTGATGAAGAAGGAAGGTGCGGACTTCGATAAGGCTTACATAGACGCAATGGTCAAAGGACATGAAGATGCCCACAAAGTGATGGAAGATGGGGCTAAAAACAATCAAGATCAGCAACTGCGTGATTTTGCTGCGAAAACAGAGCCTGTTGTAAAACAACACCTGGAGATGGTGAAGAAGATGCACTCCGATATGAAATAAGTCATTCGTATATCACGATGTACTTTAAAGCCTCGCTCTATAGCGGGGCTTTAATAGTTTCCTTTGGTAGGAATAACGTGCCGCACACCACCGCGCGGATTTTCCATATCGCCGTGGTATCTCGGGATGAGGTGACAATGGAAATGGAAAACAGTTTGTCCGGCACTCTCGCCACAGTTCATTCCAATGTTATAGTCATCAGGCTGATACTGCAATTCTATCTGCTTTTTTGCTTCTTCAATGGTTTTTGGTAGCTGTGCTTTTTCTTCCTCATTAAGTTCGAAAAAGTCTTTCCGAAGTTGGTTAGAAATGATGAGTAAATGACCGGGTGCTACCGGAAAACCCTCTTCGATAATAAAGAAATGTGCATCTTTATAAAGTACCTTGTAGGCAGCTATTTCTGTGAAATTCTTCATTAAAATAAGGGGGGCAAGTTCTATCGGCGAAGTCCATTTTTGTACCGATAAATTTAGGGATAAATCATATTGCTTTTGGCGAACTAATGTCTTTCTTCCGCATCAGGTTGCTGTGCAAGAATAGCGTTTGCAATTCTTCGTCTATTTTGACTTCTAACATGTTTGGATTGAGATCCAGATTCCGTTATAAAGCTTCCATAGAGGAGCTCCACTACCATGTGGATCGGAGCATTGGTAGAAACCAGGTGGTGAGGTTGGCAGACTGTACTTTTATCGAAAGGTTTGAAAACCTGCTCATTACCGGAAGTACGGGGATCGGAAAAAGCTACCTTGCCTCGGCAATCGGATACCAGGCATGTATGCTGGGCTACAGGGTATTATATGCCAGTACGCCAAAGCTTTTTGCCAAACTGAAAATGGCCAAGGCCGATGGTTCCTATATCAAAGAGGTTGGAAAAATTGAAAAACAGCAGCTATTGATCCTAGATGATTTCGGCATACAGCCCTTCGATGCCCAGAGCAGGGTGGCTTTGATGGAGATCATCGAGGATCGAAATTCAAAGACCTCACTTATCATTACCTCACAGCTGCCGGTAAGCAAATGGCATGAAGTGATTGGTGAAAAAACCATTGACGACGCAATATTGGATAGGATTGTTCATGCTGCACACCGTATTGAACTCAAGGGAGAATCAATGCGAAAGAAAAGGGTGCCTGTGCAAGAAAATAGCTTCCAATAAAACACAACTTTTAAATCACTACTTTTGTTAACGCTTCTATAGCATTTGCAACGTTCGTTCGCCAGCGAATTAGGTGGTCAGTTTGCCACGGAATCACATGGTCAGTTTCTCCGAAATATACAACGAACAGCTCTTTCTCAAAATTTATAGATTACCCATTATTACATATAAAATGGTGAGCATACAAAACTATTCAGTCAAACCACTAGTCGATTATTTTGAACAATTCCTCAAGCTCAGTGAGAAAGAAATACAGTTAGTCGAAACTTTATTTAAACCTAGATTATACAGGAAAAAGCAATTTGTTCTTCAGGAAGGAGATCAATGCAATCATATGAATTTCATTCTTCAAGGATGCTTAAGAATGTACAAGATTGATGAAAAAGGAATTATTCATATAATTCAGTTTCCAGTAAAAAATTGGTGGAGTGTTGATATTGGCAGCTTTCACGGCAGAAAAGCTTCGACGCTAAATATAGATGCACTCGAAGACACCATAGTATTTCAAATAAGCTATGAAGATCTGATAAATTTATATACCATGGCTCCTGTATTTGATAGAATATTTAGAGTGCTGATGGAAAATAGCTATGTATCCTTGCAAAATAGGTTACTTCAGATGATTAGTTCAACAGCCGATGAACGATATGAATCTTTTCTCGAAAATTATCCTGACCTAGCAAATCGTTTGTCTCAGGTACAGATTTCTGCTTATCTAGGTATCCAGAATTTCTAAGTCGTTTACGCAATAAACGTGTTAAATCTTAAACAAGATCAATCTTATTTATTGATTTAGTTCATTGGTCGGCTGTACAACTTTGTACGACATTTGTAAAGAAAAGTTCAACTAAAATTTACAAAGATGAAAACAAATCAAAAAGTTGCAATAATCGGTCTAGGAAACATTGGTCAAGCCATCGGAAACAATTTATCAAAATCCCAACGGGAATTTATTGCCGCAGACCGTAATACGGACAAGGCAGCTAATTACGTTGCTAAATGGGGAAATCACGCAAAATCTAGTGATATAAACTCAGCTATCAAAGAAGCCGGAATAATAGTACTTTCAATACCATATGAGGCAATATCCCCTTTTATAGCTGAATACCGCAAAGACTTGCAAGGAAAAATAGTTATAGATCCCACTAACCCTGTTGCTCCAGATGAAAATGGTGGCTTTAAAAAAATCATTGAACAAAATCTTTCTGCCGGGGTCTTAAATCATCAATCCACACCCGAAGGGATATACCTTGTTAAAGCCCTTGGCACTTTAGGGGTCGACTCTTTAAATAGCGTTGCTTATCAAACTCCGCAAAAAGCTGTTTTGTTTTATGCGAGCGATGATAGCTCATTGGATCACGACGTAGAATCTGTAATTCACGATTTAGGCTTTGAAGCCTTAAAAGTAGGCGGTATAGAATCTTCCATCAGAATAGAGGTATTTGGCGATCTCCATGAGTTTGGAGCGCTCGGTAAACCTGTAAATATGGAAGAAGCGAAATCGAAATTATAATACTTTAAATTCTTTTATATGAAAAATTTAATAATTATAGCAATAGGATTATTTGTGAGTACATCTATTGCACGAGCACAATCAACTAAAGGCGATTTAATTAGTGACTGGAAAAGAGCAAAAGAGTATACAATCGAGTATTTGGAAGCGATGCCAGATTCTAAATACAGCTTGAGGCCAACTGATGATATCCGCTCCTTTGCTGAGCAAATGCTGCATGTTGCGGATGCAAATTATGGATTCACTTCTGCGGCGCTTAGTACAGATAATCCTCTATCTGAAGTCCCTTTGGAAAAAGGAAATGATAAATCAAAATCTGCAGTTACGAAATTAGTTACTGAGAGTTACGATTTCGTTATTAGAAGTATTGAGTCTACGGATGATTCTGAATTCGATCATTCTATCCGGTTGTTTGATAGTTTCGAAATGACGAAAGGAAAAGCACTTTTAAAGCTTTTTGAGCATCAAACTCATCACCGCGGACAAACTACTATTTATCTTCGTTTAGCGGGGATAGTTCCACCTCAAGAGAAACTATTTTAAATTGAAATGATATGAGAATTGTTATTATAGCGGCGGCAATACTATTTAATATTGCCGCTGCTAATAGCCAAACAAAGGAATTTGAGAATTATAGCGTAACCCCAAATTTAGTAAAGATCGAAATACAAGAAATTCAAGGTGAATCTGCGCTTAAAGTGGTGAAAAATAGAAATGTGAAAAAAGTAGATGAACCTACTTTTGCGAAAGTCTCCGACTTCAATTTCAAAAATGGCACGATTGAAGTAAAAGTGCTAAGCAGACTCCTACCTTCGGCTCCAGAATTCGCAAGAGGCTTTATTGGTCTAGCCTATCGAATAAATGAAGACAACACTAAATACGAAAGTATATACATTCGTCCAACTAACGGTAGGGCTGATGATCAAATTCGGCGAAACAATTCTATTCAATATTATGCTTATCCAGGCTATAAATTTGATAAGCTAAGGGAAACGGCACCAAAAAAGTATGAATCCTATGCTGATATGGAGCTGGATAAATGGATAACCCTAAAAATTGTTCTTCAAAATAATATCCAAAAGCTTTTTATTGATGGGGCTGAGCAACCTTCTTTATATATTGATTCGCCCGAAGGAATTGAGCCTGATTCCGGTTCAATTGGATTATGGGTAGAGGTTGGAACAGAAGGTTTTTTCAAAGATTTAAAGGTAACAATTAACAACTAAGTCAAATGGATATAGTTAATGCAATTGAATTTAATCAATGTTAGGGGTTTTGTGTGGGCGAACTTAACACTAAAATACTCTTAAAAGCATATACCAGATACGCATAATGAATGTAAAACATCTAAAAAATTAAACCAATCATTCTCATACTTCTGAGCTTCTTCTCTATCAGTCTATATGCTCAGGATCTAAAGCATCCAAGATACTTTATGCAAGCTGGACCAATCTTAAAAGATGCAATTCCTTACGGTAATAACGCCAAAGCTGGCCACTATTTAAATACAGGTAATGCAAAAATTTACTACGAAGTCTACTTTTTATCTAACTAATTATTACCCTACCTCAGTATTTACAAAGCTAACACCATTTATTATGCCTGACCAAGGTATCCTGCACAACCAACCTGTCTCAAAAAACGAAGGATTGTAAGCCATCATTCTCGCCGTATTCCTAATCGCTTAGAATTGTTTATATAAACATAAACATTCGAATCATTGCGATCGTGTAGCTCTCCTTTAATGCTCTCTTGAACCTGCTGGGAAAACAAGCGTAACATTTCTATCTCAGAAACCCCTAAAGGCTCTTTCGTTAGCATAATTACTCCATGCATTTAGATAGCCGGCACAATGAAAATCCTGCTAAAACAACAACGAGCCGCTATTTCGGCGACTCGTTGTCAGAGCGAATATTTTATTTTCGATCAATTACGATAATAAGTAGTGAATCGACTGTAATTCTGGCTCGGCGAAACCTGATCGTTGCCTAAAAGATCCAGTGCCAGATAGTACTGATTGCCTGCGGTAGTACTGCCGGGTATTGGATCAATTAATATCCATCCAGAAGAGGAATTAGCAGGTATCGTAACGGTCTTATTCGGATTTACAAACTCGAAATGCGTACCCTCGACCGCTGGAACCAAGGTGTTTTGCTGAGCCGGTGGCACATCCAAAGTTCCTACACCAAAATTGATCACCATATCTGATGACGATTGTGGGCCGACCAGTTGTACTAAGATAGAATCACGACCACGGGTGTTTACCGATACATGGCGACTTACTAACGTCATCGGAGTTCCAGTTGCGTTAGCAAAAACCCCCGCAGGTCTATACGCTGCATTTCGTCCTAATATATGGTTCTTAAATTCCACAACAGAAGGGCCTGTGTAAATGATTTCTCTTTCTTCCTGACATCCTACCAAGCTAATAGTAAGGAGAAGGAAACCGAATATATATAAACTTGTCTTTTTCATATTTATCTAGAATAATGTAAAATTAATACCCTGGGTTTTGGGGAAGATTGGGGTTGAAAACAGCCTGAGCAACTGGAAGTGGCGCAAGTAATCTGTGATTATCATGAGATAGGAAACCTATTCCACCAATAACCGAAGCAGATTTACTAACACCATTGCCCCAACGCTTGAGATCAAAATACCTTACGCCTTCGAAATGAAGTTCCCTATTACGTTCAACTTTGATATAATCAAAAATAGATGCATCGGTCGGCACACTTGTAGTCGAGGCATTTCGGGCTGTACGCAAACGAACAATCTCAGTAGCTGCCTCCCCGTACCGTCCAGTTGCCGCCAATGCTTCTGCCTTCATTAACAATACATCTGCATATCGAACAATGATCAAGTTGTCTGCATATAGGCCATTAGATCCGTTGTATTTATCCGACCAACGGTACTGCGGATGTCTGCTGTCTACATATATGAGATCTAAGCGATCATCATTGGGATCATCGAATGAGGCATATAATTCAGGACTGACGGTCTGTCCCCCAAATGTCGATATCCCATTCCATAAGGGAGCATGCGTGTAAGAATAGAGTGAATTATTGGATCCGAGCGACTGGGTCGCAAAATCAATCCAGAGCTGCGTAAATGCTTCTGGATGAGTCGCAGATCTAAAGGCAGTTGCAATATCAGAGGTTAACTCTGCTGAACTGTTGGCAAATGCCAAATCAAAGTTTGCAATTGCATCTTCATATCTTTCCCAGTACAGGTACAGTGTTCCTTTGATTGCGTAAGCTGTGCCCAAAGTAAAATAACGTACTGAATTGGTAGGATTGGTAGAATTTTGAAACAGCGAAATAGCTTCATCTAGATCACTTTCTATCTGTTGATATGTCTCTAGAATGGAAGACCGATTAATCGATCTCGCATCTTCCAAACTTCCGGTAGGGGTCAATCTGATAACAGCGGCACGGTCAAAGCCAGATCCAGATCCAGTGGCTGGAATTTTGTTTGGCTCGTACCCATATACTCTAGCCAAATTAAAGTAAGAAAGAGCACGTATTGTAAATGCCTGCGCTAAAATACTATTTTTCGTTCCTTCCTCACTGGGAGTAACAGACATAGCAGGCGTATTTGCCAACACTTCGTTTACATCATTAATGACAGAATAGCTAACGGTCCAAATGTTGTAATGTGCCGAATTGTCATTTCGGTTAACTGAGTTATAACGTTGCCCCGCTAAATCCGCATCAGTTACTATATTATCGGCGAGGGCATCACCCATAAGTTTTAAATCTCGCCCATATAATTGACCATCACCCGCAAGCAAAAAGCGGTTATAAGCAGAATTTAGTACTGCGCGAGCGGCGCTAATATCGGTAAAAACTGCACTTTTAGATAGTTGATTTTGTGGCTCGATCTCGATCCAGCTCTCGCAGGAAGAGAATAGTAAGCCTATACAAGCCGTTGTGTATACTAATATTTTCTTTTTCATATGAATCTGCTAATTAAAAAGTGATTGATGCGCCGAATGTAACTGTGACCGGATGTGGATACACATTCATTTGGCTCTGATTTGTGGCGCTGATTGCTGTATTTTCTGGATCTTCCCCAGTAAAACGTGTAATGGTCCATAAGTTCATTCCTTGCGCAAAAACCCTAACATCCTGAATGTTTCCAAGTATAGATTTTGGTAAATTATAACTTAACGTTAATTGCTTCAGACGAATATAAGATGCATCTTGTAACCATCTAGAAGAAAAGGTGGTAATTGGTACACTTCCAGGCTCAGCTCCATTATAGAAAGGTCTCGGAATTCCAACAATGTCTCCAGGTTGGCTCCAAGAGTCATATAGTTGATTGGCTAAAGAGTTATAACCATAAGCTCCAGACAGTTCTAAAGGATAATTGGTATCTGTCCATGCAAGATTGCCATATTGATATTGAAACAAAAAGTCTAAAGAAATTCCTTTGTAGCTTAATGTATTATTCCAGCCTCCAAAGAAATTAGGATCATAGGATCCGTAAGGACGTCGGTCATCCACGCCGACTGGGTTATACGTTATATTGCCTTGTTGATCGTAATACATGGCTCGCCCATCTGCGGGATTAACACCTGCCCAAGGTATTGTGAACACCTGGTTTAGGCGTTGACCGACAGTGTATCGACCGGTGTTAATGTTTGGCGTACCAAAGTAAGGCTCTATGCCTGCTTGTTCATTTAATGCCAGCAATTCATTGTCAATAAATCCGATATTGAAAGAAGAGGTCCATTTAAATCCGCCTGTATTAACAGGTATACCGCCCAACTCTAAATCAATACCTTCTAATCGAGCTCTACCGGCATTAACAGTGATTGAACTATAACCTGCATCAGTAGGGAGTTCTTGTGCAAGTAACATGTTATTGCGGTGATTTCTGTAAATATCAACAGATCCGAAAAGTCGGTTATTAAACAAACCAAAATCCAACCCTAAATTTACAGAAGAGAGCTCTTCCCAAGTTAGATTGGGCACCCCCATTTGTGCGGGTCTCAGTGTCGACTGCCCATTATATGCAGCTCCAGCACCAGGGGAATTAAATAATGTTAAAGAAGAAAAATTACCGATAGCTCCCTGATCTCCTGTAACTCCATAACTTGCACGTAGCTTGAGTTCGTTGATGGCCGACACATTGAAAAATTCTTCTTGCGATATACGCCAAGCTCCTGATAATCCGTAAAACAATCCGAACTTATTGTCTGTCCCAAAGCGAGATGATCCATCGTAACGTAAGTTACCTGTAAACAAGTACTTACCTTGATAATCGTATGAGCCGCTGGCAATAAAACTAGCCATCTTATATCCCGTAAATGTTGAGGTGTAGCCAGTATTGGTAGCTGCTTGGCTGATTAGACGAAGTAGTGGATTTGGAAATGTCTGCGCCGCTGCGCCAACTTGCCTTTGCGAGTAATCTCTATACTCGACACCAGCAAATCCAGAAATGGAGTGGTCTTGTGCAATTATTGTACTATAATTAGCCGTAAGCGAGGTGTTGAAGTTTACTGTTCGAATAAAGTTATCGGCACCGGTTCCGGCAGTACCCGCATACGCTGGTATGTTGCCCGGTCTATAATTATAATTTCTGGCGTCAGAAAAATCAAAACCACCGAAACCGCGGATACTGAGACCAGGTAATATTTTGTACGTTAATGCTAAAGAAGAAAGTGTCCCGTAGGTGTTGGTTTCACGTTCTTCTTCATTCAAGACCTGAACAATGTTGTAGCCATATCCATTGATAAGGTTATTATTCCAGGTACCATCCTCGTTGTATATCGGATTGATGGTAGGAAGTAGTAAGGCTCCAGTAAAAGGGGTATTGGTAAAAAAACCATTTCCAGTTGAAGGTCCTGAAGAAACAGCATTGAATAGATTTATTCTTGTATCGATAGAAAATCTTTCAGAGGCTTGATGATCTAAATTGACCCGAACATTTCCCCGATTAAATTCCGAACCAATTACGGTTCCTTCGGTCTTGTTTAAACCGCCACCTATATAAAAACGTGTTTTGTCGGTACCTCCTGATACATTAAGGTTGTATTGACCCAACTTACCGCGTCTAAATACTGCATCGTACCAATCGATACTGGGTATTTGAGAAGGTTCTAACCAATTGTTTGGATTACTTCCCCACAATCTCGTGTTCCAAGCAGTAACTCCAGCTTGTCCGTTACCTGTGACTTCCAGGTATTGATTGAAATAAGCCTGTCTGTACAATTCGTAATACTCTGGACCTGTTGCTAAGTCGTAAGGGTTGGGGTTCTCCTGCCACCCTTGCTGTGCGTCCAATTTAATCACTGTTCGTCCGGCGCGACCTTTTTTAGTAGTAACAAGAACAACACCGTTGGCAGCTTGCGCACCATAAATGGATGCGGTCGCGGCATCTTTTAAGACTTGAATAGACTCGATGTCTTCTTGATTGACAAATGAAAACAAATTTTGAGTAGTTTGGGTGGAGACGCCTCCTGCATTCATTTGTATGCCATCTATGATGTAAAGCGGTTGCGCATTCCCATTTACAGATACCGCACCTCGAATAGATACGTTGAGCCCTCCTCCAGGTTGGCCGCCACTTGATGTTACCTGAACACCCGCAAGACGACCTTGCATCGCCCGGTCAAATGATTGTGTAGGTAGCCCCTCAATCTCCGCTCCACCCAAAACAGCCACGGCACCAGTCAAGCTTTCTTTCTTGAGTTCCTGGCCATAGCCCGTTACGATGACTTCCGAGACGACAGATGCGTCTGTCATTAATGAGACATTTACGACACTACGTGATCCTACCGCGACCTCTTGTTCAGCAAAACCGATGGATCGAAAAACTAGGATAGAGGATCCGGATGGTAGAGAGATAGAATAATTTCCTTCTGAATCTGTTTGAAATCCATTCTGTGCATTCTTTACTAGGATTGTAACACCAGCTAATGGTCGTCCATCTTCTTGCGACATTACCTTTCCAGTAATTCTTTTGGTTGATTCCTGTGCGTACGATACACTAAATAACAGCGTACACAGCACAAAAAAGGTGAGTAATTTTTTGTTCATAGGTGTGTGTTTAGTTTGATAGTATGCAATTATATGAAAAAAAACATTGTTTGTTAAAGAATGTTAAATAAAAAATATAAAACACGTGACATTATGTTATTATTTTAAATAGTATTGACCATTTTTAGTGTTTTTATGATTAAAAAATACAAAATTTACTATAAAACAATTTGTTATTACACAAAAAAATCATTTTTTATATTTCATAAACATATTTAATAATCTATTTGGTCAAGTATAATATTATAATTATTGTATTTTTTTGATAAATAAACTGAATATCCTAGTATTTAGGTTTTAAAAAAATACGTTATCCTTATTTTTTTATAAAAATAGCTTCGTCCTGTCCTTCATTTTCTAAAAATATCAATGAAGGTTTAACTGTGTGCGAAGAAATGGTAAAAGAAGCCGCTGAAGGGCTTGCGGAAATTATTTGTTTTCCGGAATCTTATCTCCCGAGATATCCAAGAATGGGATATTCAACAAAAGATCAGATTAGTGAAAGCTTGCAGATAGCTTTGAAGGATGCTTGGCAAAATAGCTCGGTAATGATATCTATCTGATTTTTAGGTGCAATTATTATCTTTTTTAATTCACTGATGAAAGAAAAAAATATGCTTGTACACAGGATGTTATTATATTAATTGTGTGTTTAAAGAGTTGGTATACATTTAATTGACTTACTTATGGTCTAGTGTACTTTATGAATTATAACCAAGGGGTTTCCATCAAAAATAGACTCCTGTTTTCTAACCTTTTTAAAAAAACTAACTATGAAAAAAATTGTAATTGCACTTCTAGTCGTAGTATCATCATTCACAGTATTCAGTTTTTCAAGCAGTCAGCATATTGCCACGAAAGATATTAGATTTATCAAAGATGGTTTTCATGTACAGGTTTTTTATGAAGGTGCTATGGTGACTGGTATCAAAGTTACCATTGGAGGGCCAAATACGCCGTCATTTTTGAACTGGACTCCATCGCCGGGTCGTGTAAATTCTGGATGTTTCACCGGTGTCATATACGTAGAAGGCCCTGAAGGCGAGGTAATATTGGATGTGAATTGCAACAATTAAGAGTTTTAAATATCCAATTCTTAACAGTAACTATTTCTACGGGTTTTCGTGATCCCGCTGGGATATTTTTCGTCGCTTAGCCCCAAGCTCGAGGCCGCAAAGAATATGTTCGAACCCATCCCGACGCTTCTGTTCGAATCGGGCGGAAACAAAGAAAGCAACTCTTTTGGAGTTGCTTTCTCTGTGATCCCGCTGGGATCATATTTTGAGTATAAAATCGCCTTTTAAAGTGTTTTAAGCCCTTTTTGGAATAATGACTCACCGAAAAACGCACCTTTTTTTAGCTGCAAATGCTATCTTATAAATATAGGTATGAAAAAATCAAAATGGAAATAAATAAGTTTGTACAATTGTAGTTTTAAATCTTGTTATATCTGGAGAAATGCGGTTCTTATCATTTTTGTATTTTCCGACATACCTCAGGTAGAATCTTTCAATCTTTAAGTCCTGTAAAGCTAACAGATAAGATAGTTCATGTTACATCTAAGACATATTTGTGTATTCCAGTATTACATTGTTTTGAAGTATGTCGTCCTTATATGTAGTGCCTCTTAGTGAAGGATTTCTTCCAAGTATGTTTTCCAGAGAATAAATCCTCTATCTGGATCGCTGTAATCATGTAAAATACGGTTAAAGTTTGCAGGGAGATTCTTTTCCAAGAACCTTTGTCTACCTTTTTCACGAATGACTTGTAAATCTCTATCTATCACTGCAACGCTGTCTTTCAAGATGGCTCTATCTTTTTCTGTGTGCCAGATATAAGTTGCTTCCTCCGTATCTAGAGTTTCAAGAATTATGTGATACTGCTGATCGCCAGATATAAGAAATACAAAAGCGAATGGACTGAGAACAAACCTAATCTTCATTATACTGCTCTGATGGTGATTGGCTAAAAATTGAACTTGTCTAGAGTGTTTGTAATTTCTTAGTTTAAGTATTTCAGATAGTAATTCCTCTGCGTTTGCATATACAGTCTCGCCATTCTGTAATTGGTCTGAAGTCAAAATATTTTGCTTTTGAAAAGGTAGTCTACCTAATAATCCTTTATTTAAAAACTGAAACTTTACTCCTTCTACAATTTCTTTATTTATCCGTTGGATATCTTCAGATGTAGCAATTTGCGCAACTAGCTTTCCGTATTCAAATTCCGCGTTTAACCGAACTGTGATGTTTTTAGATTTCAGGATCTTGATAAAGTAAGGTTTTAACACCTCAAATTCGGGACGTATTTCTATGTTTTCGATATGAAATTCCAAAATTGTATGCATTTCCTCTACTTTGTAAATAAAGGATACATAGCCATAGTGGAAGGATAGAGTCTCGATAGCTATTTTCGCACTTTTTTCTAAAGTAAATAGGCGGTCTGTTTGAGGTTGGTAATCCAGCATTGGTTCGTCAAAAAGCGTTGCCTGTTTGGAGATTTTACGGTAATAGATGTTTCGTTTGAGAAACATTTTGTCGAGGTAATCGATTTGGCTATCGCGATAGTCGTATATTGTTGGGTTGAGCTCGGATCGCTGCACTCGACCGATGTATTGAATCAATTTACCATGGAAAGAAAAGGGATAAGCCAAGAATAGTGTGCTGATATGCTGAATGTCCGAACCCTCACCGAAATATTGACCTGTCGTAATCAGTACTTGAAAATTCCCTTCTGATAACAACTTCCATTTTGTCTTTTTACCACTGTCTGAATCGTCACCACTAAGTGTTATGGTTTCATAATTGGATTTGAGTAATAGATGTAGAGTGTCTATATGTTCTTTCCGCTCTGTGATGATAACTGCTTTTTTGCCTTGATTTAGCTCACTAGCCACATCGTCTACTATAAGTGCATTCCTCGCCGTATCGTGTATCAGAATCTGAGAAAGTGTTTCAAAGCTATCTGTTTTGGAATTAAATGGAACATGGAGCTTTGTATTCCGAACAACGATGCTAGCCTTCTTGTAATCCTCAACTTCTTCCGGCCGGATTTCTGCAATGATATCACCTATATAAGTAAAGATCAACTTGTCGTCATTATATTTCCGAAAAGGAGTTGCTGTAAGTCCGTAGCAATAAACACTAGCCAGTTTTCCAACGGTAGCACGGTAGGATTCAGCCGGAATATGATGACATTCGTCAATCAAGATTGTGCCAAATTTATTCTGAACTGTTTCCATATATTTTGGAAGACTTTGTATAGTTGCAACGGCTATTCCACCAGCGCCCAACTTTGCCTTTCCTTGACCTATCATCCCAATTTCACTCTTGGGCACCCCTAAGAATGATTCTATACGTTCCACCCATTGATCTAACAATTGCTTACGATGTACAAGGATGATTGCTGGTTGCTTTTTTTCTGCAATAATCTTCAAACCTATAACAGTTTTTCCTGTTCCTGGTGGTGCCACGATTACCCCGAAATCTTTTTTCCCTACTGCGGCTATCGCCGTGGTTTGGTGTTTTCGGAACGTAGCGTTAAAAGCGAACTGGATCGTCGGGAGTTCTCGTCTAGTGTCTAAAAAGTCATGTTTTATCTTTGCTTCTCTGCAAAATCGTAGTAGTTTGCCAATAAATCCTCTTGGGATAAGGATCTCATTTTCTGTTTCTTCAATTAATTTGAAAAATCTAGGCGTTTCAAAGGTGCTTCTTCCGGACTTTTTCTTGATAATAAAGGCTGAGTTAGCAAAATTAAGATGCTCTTTCAAAAAATTGATGAGTACAAAAGGTATAGCGTGGCTATTTAAACGGATCGTATTGTTTAGAGTGATCTTAAGTTTTTCGTCAATACCTGAAATATAGTTATCTGTACTATTAGCTCCAGTATCGTTATATAATTCTTCTAGTAAATTTAAACTTACTCTTTGTACTTCGTTTAGGTACGCAACTTGATCAGGAAATGGATCCATTGTTTTAGGGTCAACAAACGAACTGTTGCCTTTCTGAAGATTAGGCAAAAATAGGGGCAGCGCAATTAGGTTTCCTAAACCTTTACCAGACAGGTAATCTTGATTTGGAAACAAACGGTCAAAGCTGGAGCTTTTATCAAACGGCGAGAATGATCCGCATCCTTCCAAGATATGCGTAAATAACTTACGACTTTTGGCTGCTGGATAAGGGCTTTCGAAGAAAATCCATACATGAGCGCCATTGCCGGAACGCGAACGTTCGAGATAAGCAGGAATATTTTTATCTGTGCATGCTTTAAGAAAATCTAAAGCCTGTTTTTGCCAATCGGATTTATCGAAGTCAGCCACTAAAAACCAAGAAGTATTGTCTTGCAACAGTGGATAAATTCCGATCTGCTGTATTCCTTTAAGATGTTTAATGAGTTCTATCTCAGATAACGACATGTAGGTTTTGTGGACATAGCTTTGAAAAGTACCACCATTAGCTTTATGCAGTCGATAATGGTATGGATCATAACTGTAGGCTGGCATATATCCGCTTTTATTTGCCTTCTCCCAGCGTAAGGCAAATACATCTTCACGACCCTTAAATAGGTTGAGAAGAAGGGATATGTCATTATTAGTGAATTCCACTCCGTATTTTATTTGGTATTAAGATAATAAAATAGCATATGCATTTTAAAGATTCGATGATGTATTATACTTCATTTTATTTTTCAGAGTACTATTGCTAACTTATATTAAGTGTTGTTTTTTGGATAATTCATACTTATATTTACCAATCGAGGAACGATAAGACCCAATTTTTAAGTCTTATCATTCCGTGAAAGGTAATATGGCAGACAGCGTTTATATATCAGAACATCTCACAAAATCTCAATTGGAGTTCTTGAAGTTGTTGGACGACTATGAAATTCAGCTGTTTAAATTCTCCGAAATTGAACAATTACTAGAACAAAAGTTTAACAACTTAAGTGAAATTCTAGAGAATCTAGTCGATAAGGAACTACTTGTGCGAATTGAGAAAGGTAAATTTTGCAAACAAGGTTTTAGGGACGAATATGTCATAGGTACTTTCGTTGCTGAAAATAGTGCTGTCGCATATTGGTCTGCATTAAATTTACACGGATTGACAGAACAGTTTTCTAATACCGTCTTTATTCAAACGACACATAAAAAGTACCATAAATCAATTCGTGGTACTTCTTACAAATTCGTCAAGATCGCGCCCCATAAGAAATTGGGTATCACACACAATGGTTACGGTAATCTTCAGTACCCGATTACTGATGTAGAAAAAACAATAGTCGATTGCTTTGACTTACCTCAGCATTCTGGAGGCTATGCCGAACTGATCAGAGCTGTTGGCCAAGCGAAAATGCAAGCCAATAAATTAGTGGAATATTGCCAGGCTGTGAATAACATAGCGATTACTAAAAGAATTGGCTACTTAGTCGAACTTCTTCAGATCAGGGGTATGGAGCCTTTTAAAGATTTTGCCAAGAAGCAGGTAAATAACAGATATAACTTATTTGATCCCGGTGGCTTGGAAGAAGGAGAATTTGTAGCTGAATGGCGATTAAGGTTAAATATCAGCCGAGAGGAATTGTTAGACATATCCAATAAGCAATACTAAATGATACTGAAAAAGGAAGTAGAGAAAAAGGCTTTGGAACACGAAGTGTCCAGAAGTACCATTGATAAGGATTGGGTACTAGGTCATTTTATCGACGCTATATTTTCGATAGACTCTTGCCGAAAATCACTAATCTTCAAAGGGGGAACATGTTTACGGAAGTGTTATATCCCGGATTATCGTTTTTCAGAAGATTTAGATTTTACATCTATAAATCCCGATTTTCAATTAGATGTAGATTTATTGTGGCAAATCATGTCATTAGTGCAAGAACGTACTGGTATTCAATTGCATCTCGAAAAGGTGACTAATCTTCGGCATAATGATATGCCTACTGGATATGCTGCGATTGTTAAGTTTTGGGGAGCCGATCATTCCAAGGACCAAATTCCGCCAGATCCTGTCCGTTGGACAACTTCAATTAAGATTGAAATTATTTTATACGAGAAGATGCTATTTGCACCGACTTTGAAAGCAGTTCATCATGATTATTCTGATCAATTAAGTTCTGCAGTAGATCAAATTGCCTGCTACGATATAAGAGAAGTGTTGTCTGAAAAATTAAGAGCTCTGATACAACGCTCGTATACAGCACCACGCGACTATTATGATATATGGTACTTATCAAAGTTCGTGATTGATCTTGATTGGGTGGAGATTAAACAAGCTTTCTTCGAAAAAATGGCATTTAAAGGACTTGAGTTTACAGGTGTAGATCAACTTCTAAATGCTAAAAGTGAAAACTCGGTAAAACGAGCATGGAAAAATAGTTTAGGACATCAAATCTCTGCTAAAAAATTACCCGTTTTTGACGAGGTAAAAAATGATTTGATACTATTGTTTAATACAATATTTGAAACGATATAATAGCATTCAATGAAAACCTAGTAAGATTTTTTTATGATTTAGGGTGGTTTGGTTTATTTTACACCCTATTCTACTAATTTTCAAAGTAGAATTGATCGCATTCGAGTTGTTTTTTCCTTATATATATATGCAAAATTGAGAGAGCTATGATCGCCTCCAAATATTTGTTTTATAGATACATGTGGTAACCCTATAATATCATATAAGAAAAGTTCTTGACAGACCAAGTTGAAATTTAATCTCAGAAGGAAACATACTCTTAAACACATTAGTGTTGAATAAAAAATAAAAATGGGAAATAGTTCGAATAATTAAATCAAAAATGGATAGTTCAAGCGTGGTTTAGATGTGGCTGACTGTAGGTTTTTTTTAGCAATTCAGTTACCTTTTGTTTGACTGCTCCCGCTGGGATCATATTAAGAGTGTAAAATCGGCTCTTAGGGTGTTAAGAAGCCCGTTTTAGAAAAAGGACTCACCGAAAAGCTCACCTTATTTTTAGCTGCAAATGCTAGTATATAAATATAAGTATTTCAAGTAAATATTTATTGATATGATGTACAACTTATGAAGATCTTGATTTTAGTCTATTTATAAGCCTTCTTAAAAATGTGTTAATAACGGTGATTATAAAATCTAGAGAGCTTATTGATAACCACTATTATGTACTATGATCTCATGTTTAAATAATACTTAGATTCCAAAACCAATACCAATACCGAAATTACAATAGCTATCTTAGCTAATACATGCTGAATTAAAAATTTTACTTACATCCGCTATACATTTAATTTCTCGATGCAGAGACTAAATTGTGTTTATTGTCGTATCTTTAAAAGCTTTTAGGCAAAAAACTAAATTAACCTACCGTAATGAAAAGTGATTTTTCAAATATATTGAAGAAGCTGTTCTTGAGCTCAATGGCCGGGATTGCGGCAAATCATCAGTCTGTAGCATCAAGTGCTACACATTTCGAATTGGATCATAATGATAACAATGCTTTGGTCGTTACTAAAGAAAAAGATTTGAGTCCTAAGTTGCTACTAAAAGTAAACTCAGGATCTGAATGGACAGTAGTGTCTCATCGAAGTCATCGTTCGCATTCCTCTCATCGATCACATTATTCAAGCACTGCAGGTGGTGGTAGCAGTTCGCGCTCAACAAATTCTTCTTCAGGTAGTAGAACATCTTCCTCCTCCTCAACTCCTGTAAGGACTACTGGAACGAGCTCGTCGAGCAGTACACGCTCAACTACGTCTAGCTCTTCTACATCTAGTTCCACAAATTCTAGCTTTAGTGCTACTATGTTGCGACTAGGAGATAGAAATTTGGTTAGGGATATGGTCGGAAGCGATGTAACAGAGCTAATTAATATTCTGATAAAAAAAGGTTATTTATCAGTTGGAACTGTTTAGGCTTTATTCTAAATGGTGCGGTGTTTATGATGATTGGTCTTGACCTTCCTCAAATTATGGCAGAACTTGGAGATATTAGTATTTCTAAAGCAATTGGATATGGTGTTTTAATTACAGGAGTAGTTATATTGGTTAGATTTATTTCGTCTTACGCTGCCGTGATTGTGACTTTCATTGCAAGGAATTTTGTAACAGTTGCAGCGTCTAAAAATCACGGTTGGGGATTCCCAATTTTCTTTGGATGGTCTGGAATGCGTGGTGTAATTTCATTAGCAGCAGCTCTTTCAATCCCAGTTTATTTAGATAATGGAGAGCTTTTTCCACAAAGAAGTCTAATTCTGTTTATTACATTTATTGTTATTTTATTGACGCTTGTTGTTCAAGGTTTAACCTTGCCGTATCTGATTAAAAAACTGCAATTACCGAGCGATGATGACGATACATCTGAAGAACACGTAAGTTCATCTATATTCAGAGAAATGACATCAGAAACACTAGGTTATCTCAAAGATAAGTACGGTGATAAGATGAATGACTATCCGTATGTAATGACTATGGTCTCCAAATGGGAGAAAAAGTATGATGATGTTGAAAATGTGTGTAGAAATGAATCTTCTAAAAATTTATACAGAGAACTTTTAGAATTTCAAAGACAGTGGTTATTACGGAAAAATTCGGAATTTAAGGATTTAGACGAAGATGTGGTTAAAAAGCATTTGATGCGTTTAGATCTTGAAGAAGAACTACTTAAATATTCATCTTTCTAAAATTGTATTATCAAAGGGAATTAAGTAATGATAATGTAATTGAAATAATCTTTGTAAAGCGAAATTGAATAAACTCTTGTTCATTATCCCAAATTAATTCGAAGGATTATAGCAGGAGGAAAAATATTACTGTCCAAACATTACTGATTGGACATCCTTTCCCGCAATTGTATAGGATTTAGGTTTCAACCATAGCTCATGGAAAAATACTATAACGAAATATTAAACAAATTGGAAGCTTCAATCATTGAATTAGAAGTCGATTCTGATTGCTCTTTACACAGTATCGAAACAGTTATAAATATTATTCTTAAATGTTTGGGTAACGTAAAAAATATATAGTTCAAAATGGATTTAATAGTGTTGATAAGGAAATCTACTTTTTTTAACATCAAAAACCCGCCATGGTGTTAATGCTTATTTATTACAATGCTGTTTACAAAATAGAAACGAAAAAACATACGGTGCAAAGCCAATAAAGAAGTATCGAGTGTAATTAAGCGCAATGAGCACCATTACTAAATCGTTACCGATAGAGTTTTCCACTCTCGTAAACTACTTCTAATAAGCCGAGTTGGGCTTAATTAATCTTTTGGGCTTAAAATGATAAGGTTAGGTTACTAAATCGTTCAGGCAAATCGGTTTCTTTCACCAATGCCGACCCCAACAGAGTTTACCGAAAAACTAAAGCAGTTTGGCGTTCCCAAATTTGCCATTTTACTAACCGCCGGTTTTGCCGAAGATCAGAAAAACCACCAGTTTGAAGAGGTAACAAACGATCTGGAAAACCTTTTGGGAAGAAAACCTTTGGCATTGAAAGAAGCATTAAAAGAAATCTATAAGTTGTAACAGCCCATATGACCTCAATAATGGTAAAATCTTACACCACCACACTCAGCATTTGCCGGGTGTGGTGGTGTATTTTATACTGTTTTTTTTGTTAGTTTTGCATATATAATTCATCTGACAGATTGATTAAGATTATCCAATATTTCTTTCCCCGTCAGATGCACATAAAAACGATGCAAGATTTTGAGTACATAAAAATTGTTCCTGACAAACGGCTCTCCGGTTTTGTGGAGAGTTTCCTGCTATGTGCCAATCATGCCGATGAAGATAAAGAAGTCATTATTTTTCCCGATGGAAGAGTGGACATTATGTTTAGCTGTACAGATCAGGAACCATTGGTAGCCGAATTATTTAATCTGGATAAAAAAGCAAGGCGGTATATTTTCAAAAAGCAAACAAAGCTTTTTATGGTATGTCTTACCTTGCTCGGTGCCGAATACCGGCTCGGATACAACAGGACAGATTTTGGAAAAGATGAGATTCGGCTTCCCGCAGGTTTTTGGGATATTTCTAAAGAAGACCTTACAAGCTTAGATAGCTTTGCAGAAAAGGTTTCGGAAAAACTTTTGGAAATATTCCCGAAAAAGATGGATGAAAGAAAGCAAAAGCTTTTTGAGCTTATCTATTCGTAAGGTGGTAAGGCGTTATCAAGTACCCTCCTTACAGCAAGAAAAAACTCAAATGGCTAAAATCGCTTTTGGAACGAATTTTTTAATGACACAACCAAAGAACACTCCGTAAAAAATCAATTTAATTTTGACGATGGACATTACAAACCTTCCCGAAGATCTATGGGAACATAACGAAACTCATAGTTCGGATTTGCAAATTTTCAATTACGAAGTGTATAAGAACGGTTCTAGAAACAAGATTGGCCTGAATAAAAATGTATTCAGTTTCTTATTGGATGGTCAAAAAAACATTCACTTTTCTAATGATATCATTTCAATCAATGAAACACAATCGCTACTTATCACATCTAATAATGTTTTGGTTACCGAACTGATAGGTGTAAGTTCATACCGTTGTTTACTCTTCTTCTTTTCTCACAAAAACATCACCGATTTTCTATTGAAACATTCCCATTCTTTCAGTCAGAATGCCTCAGATAAAAAGATAACGGATATACCTTATTTCCTCTTAGAGAAAGATAATTTTATCTTCCATTATATTCATTCGCTCCAACAGATTTTTGGTTTGCAACAATTTATCTCTCAAAAGATTTTGGAACTGAAATTTGAAGAAATAATGCTTTATCTGGCGGATAAATATGGGACGGTATTTTTAGAATACTTACATTATTTACTAATCAATGAAAGAGAATTATCATTTAAAATGGTAATTGAAAAGAACCTTTATACGAACTTGAATATTGACGAAATAGCCTTTCTGTGCAATATGAGTGCCTCTACTTTTAAGAGAAAATTTATAAGTATATACCAGAAATCTCCAGGGAAATGGTTTCAGCAAAAACGGCTTAATAAGGCCAAAGAATTGTTACATAATAACCAAGTCACACCTTCCGAAATTTTTATGGACTTTGGCTATGGCAGCTTGTCAAATTTTAGTGCAGCCTTTAAGAATGAATTTGGGTATAGCCCCAACCACATCCACTCAAATTGACCTCTTTTCATAACTTATTGAACCAAACTAATAAACGAAGCAGCGCTGGTTTTTTCTAATTTTGTCTGATTGAAGAATTGTTTAACTAAAAAATAAAAACAATGAAAAAATTAGGATTGTTAGTTCGGTTGGAAGCAAAGGCCGGCCAAGAAAAAAACGTTGAAGATTTTATTACAGGAGCATTACCGCTTGCTCTTGAAGAAGCCGGTACCGTTACATGGTATGCATTTCGTATTGATGCTTCTACCTTCGGTATTTACGATACTTTTTCAAACGAAGAAGGCAGAGAGGCACACCTTGGCGGTAAGATCGCAAAAGCATTAATGGAAAATGCACCAGACCTATTGGCAACACCTCCGTCTATTGAAAAATTGGACATTTTAGCTGCCAAGTAGCCTAAGATAATACCATTATATTTAAGGGAGGATTTTGCAAAAACTCAGCAAAATCCTCCCTTAATTGTTCAAAAAAAAATCTTCTCTTCCTCATTTTTTTAGATATCTAAAAAATCAACCCAAAAAAGCTTACCTGTAGATTTCGGAGAAACTGACCATGTAATTCCGTGGCAAATTGACCACCTAATTCGCTGGCGAACGAACGTTGCAAATGCTATAGAGGCGTTAACAAAAGTAGTGATTTAAAAGTTGTGTTTTATTGGAAGCTATTTTCTTGCACAGGCATCCTTTTCTTTCGCATTGATTCTCCCTTGAGTTCAATACGGTGTGCATCATGAACAATCCTATCCAATATTGCGTCAGCAATGGTTTTTTCACCGATCACTTCATGCCATTTGCTTACCGGCAGCTGTGAGGTAATGATAAGTGAGGTCTTTGAATGGCGATCCTCGATGATCTCCATCAAAGCCGCCCTGCTCTGGGCATCGAAGGGCTGTATGCCGAAATCATCTAGGATCAATAGCTGCTGTTTTTCAATTTTTGCAACCTCTTTGATATAGGAGCCATCGGCCTTGGCCATTTTCAGTTTGGCAAAAAGCTTTGGCGTACTGGCATATAATACCCTGTAGCCCAGCATACATGCCTGATGTCCGATTGCCGAGGCAAGGTAGCTTTTTCCGATCCCCGTACTTCCGGTAATGAGCAGGTTTTCAAACCTGTCGATAAAAGTACAGTCTGCCAACCTCATCACCTGGTTTCTATCAATGCTCCGATCCACATGGTAGTGGAGCTCCTCTATGGAAGCTTTATAACGGAATCTGGCATACAGTATCTGGCGTTCGATCCGCCGGTTCTGGCGGTAATCCCATTCGGAATCGATAAGGTGCGCCAATAGCTCATCGGAGGTGTACTGGTCGGTCTGTCCGGTTTCGATGCTGCTCTTAAAGGCATGGAACATGCCGTAGAACTTCAGTTTCTGTAATTTGTCAAGTGTGCTCGTGTTCATTTTTTATCTATTTTAAGGGTTATTGGTAATAGTCTTCGCCACGGATATTGTCATGGCTGGGCATAGGGAGTTCATCGGCAAAGAGGCTTTCGGGGTACTGGTCCATATTCTTCTCCAATATCATCTGTATGGTCTTATAGGAGTAGATACCAAAGCCCAGCGCCCTTCTACAGGCATTGATCAAACGTTCGTTGCCGGCTTTTTTGGCAAAGCCAAGGATACCCACGCATGATCTGTAGGCCTGCTCTGGATGTTGCTTGCGCTCCAGTACCTTTAAGATATAGAGCCTCACGTCGTCATGGATGCTGGTGGCCCATTCCAGAAAACGCTCTGGTGTCCAATCAGTAACGAACCTATGGGTGGTGGCCATATGCTCCCTGTCGGTGGTATAGTTGTAGGGGCTTTTCATCCGCTTGTGCATGGCGATGCGTTCATAATGATAGAATACCTCCACATTTGAGCTGCTGTACATTATCTTGACCTTTTTACCGATAAAGCGGAATGGTACGCTGTAATAATGTTTGTCCACTCCTAGGTTCACGTGCCCGTTCTTCATAACGGTGGCATAGTGTTGCTTTTTGAAGGCATAGCGCAGTACCGGAAGAGGATTCAGTGCCTCTTTTTCGATCTCTTCGAACTGCAGCCTCCTGCTGTAGTTGCGACCTTTCAAAAGTTGTGTGTTATGGGATTCCAGCGCCTCCAGTATGGCCGAATTGAGCTCGGACAGCGAATGGAATACCTTTTTGTTCAACGGGGCATAGATGCGGCTATAGGCTATCTTTACCGCTCCCTCCACCAGTGCCTTATCCCTTGGGCGGTATGCCCTGGCCGGCAGGATCGTTGTTCCATAGTGGTCTGCGAAATCGGCAAAGGTATCGTTTAGGGTAGGCTCGTAGCGGTTGCTCTTGGTAACCGCTGCCCTGAGGTTATCAGGTACGATGGCTGCCGGAACACCGCCAAGATAATGGAGCGTGTTCTCGCAGGCCGAGATAAAGTCCTCTTTCTGTTGGCTCATGACCGCTTCAACATAGGTGAGCTGGCTGGCGGCCAAGATGGCAACGAAGACCTCCACCTGGGTTACCTCGCCCGTATTCTTGTCTACGATGGCGAGTTTCTGTCCCGCAAAATCGATAAAAAGTTTATCGCCCGCTTTATGGTCCAAGTGCATCACGGGGTTCACCCTGTTCTTCCACTGGTTGTAGTAGAAACAGAACTGGGTATATTGGAAGCCATCCGGAAACTCCTTCATATAGGCCTCCCATAGCATCATACGACTGACCCCGGTCCGCTTTAGTTCACGGTCAATGCGGGGAAAACAACGTTGAAGCGATATTAACCGGTTATTGGGAGCTTGTTCACGGCTCTTGCCAAAGAAATCATCCAGTTCCTTATCGTTAAGTGAATCAATCTGCTCAAAACTACAGCCGCTGGAACTGAAGGCCCTTAAATAAACTTTGACCGTATTACGGGAAACACCAGTATGGGTAGCGATGGAAAGCTTGCTACGCCCTTGGGAATACATTCTGAGTATCTGTCTGATCTTGCTCATGCTTATAGTGGAATTGGCCATTTCGATGGATTATATATCCATCAAAAGTAGGCTGGCCGCTATAGCATTCACGCATTATTCGAACTGGTCAATTTCCCCCGAAATCGGGTGGTCAATTTCAAGCGGAATAGGTGGTCAGTTTAAACCGAAATCGGGTGGTCAGTTTCAGCGAAATCTCCACTCTACGTACGATTACAAAACGTTTTGTCTTCCTTATCCAAGCTTTGGTAGGTGTATCATTATCCATATTTCAGTAGTTGGTTGACTAAAGATAAACAAAAAAGGCTACCCATGCGGTAGCCTGTAATATAGATAATGATGTAGGGTTTACTTTCTCCTAATAAATACCCTATGCTTTTCTGGCCACGTTGGTTTGTCTTGGGTTGGATGAAGTAATCGTAATGTATCTGGCAACGATAATTTGAGTCTATAATTCTGTCCTTTGTGCTTTAATCTGTTACCGTGGATGGTATGACTATTCATTGAGAATGTTAGTACTTCAGCTTCACCACTCCCTTCACCGTTTGGTTCGTGTTGATTTAATGGAGTTAATCCCCAAGCATAACTACCTTTATAAGGTAATAGACATTCCAAATGTGATTCTTTCCACGTACCTAATATCATCCTAGGATACTGATCTACATAAGGATCATATTCACTGTCTTTGCTACAAGATGTAAAAGATAATAAAGCGATTATAACCGCTACGATTGTTGTTTTAATATATTTCATAATGTTAACTGTTTTAGATATAAATACTCTGCTACTTGTAAAGATTAGATTGCTGGTACTGCTTTTTTTGTTATGTCAACATAATCCAGTAAGTCCCGTAAATAATTCTCAGTCTCTTCAATACTAGCGTGACGATTTGCTTTCATTATTTCGGCAACAGTCCAACATCCAGTACCATCACCATTACCTAAGAACTTTTGTACATTGGAATAATGCTTTACGCTATATAATGAATATCCTTTGTTGCTCATATTCAACTTAGCTAATGCAGTAACCAATCTCTTATAAGGTCTATTTGGATGGTAGCTTTCATATCCCCAAAGACATTCATCGTTACAGAATAATAAAGCATCCTTTGGTGCATCTGCATAGTAATGATGTAATAGATCATAATAGGTATCATCAATATGTACATAGCCGTCTTTTTTGTTCTTGCTTATAGTACTAGGAATGAAGATTGTACGCTTCTTGAAGTCTATGTGATGTACTTGCAAGCTTACTAATTCACGTGGTCTGATACACGTGTAGTATATGCTCTTAACGAACATTAATAGCATCTTATCCTTTTCTATATATTCCAATACCGTTTGGAAATCCTGTTTACTGAATGCTTTGTTACGATTGGATTTAGGTACATAGCGTGATTTAATTCTAGACATTGGATTATTCTCAATCCATCTACTTTCAATGCAGTATTGAAACATACCATAATAAATAAGCTTTGCATTATTATAGGTCTTTGGTGACCATTTAAGACTATTGGATAGATCGAGCAACATATCACTTAGTTCCTTGTGATACGCGTAATTAACCAATGTATCACCCATTGCATCTATCAAGTATTTTAGCTTGCTTTGATAGGACTGTATTGTTTTTGGTCTTGATCCTTTAGCAAGATGCCAACGCATGAATGCGTTGCTTGCATCTTTGATAGTAGGAATTGTTGAGGGTTGTTCAACCACTTCTTTAAGATCATAAGTACCATCATTAAGCTGATTAATAAGATCATCACGTAACTCAATAAATGAACTAAGCTTAGTTACATAATCCTTAATGCGATTAAGGTTATTGGTAACCCTCTTACGCTTACCATTAAAAGTAAATTCTACACACCAAGTTTTAAGTGCTTGTTGTTTGTTTGTCTTACATCTACTGCCTTGTAGTATCCGTACATTATCGCTGTTATACTCCATATGCTTTGGTTGCAATTGGCAGAGTTATTTAAAGTCTGCCAAAGTATAACGGTATTGTAATGTTGTAACTACCTATTAATCAAGTCTGTATACGGGATGACCGTATCGAGGGTTCGAATCCCTCCCTCTCCGCAGAAAAAATCCTTTGTCGCAAGACGAGGGATTTTTTTGCGTTATGCCGGTTCGAACAGAAGCTTGGGTAGGGTTTTCTATGAGATGATGATAAAATCAAATGTGGATTTGGCAGTGAAATCCTAGATAGAAAATCAGGTTTATCTTTCTTTAGGCTACTTCTTAAGTGCGTGTAAATGTGGGATTGCATGGTACTAACTTCTTTAAGGGCTTCTAAGACTACTTTAGTCTTGAAAACCGGACTGAATTTTCTACGCTCTTTTTTCATTTTCAACTGTTAAATTATCGAATTTAATCAGCTGTCCAATATTTGGGGAGTATTATAGAATGCGGATAAAAGTGATTGGGCACACCCGAATAATTTGCCGAAATCCAGATTTGGTTTAGACGAAATTGTACGTATCCGCCCGTCGAAGTACATATTTCCTAAGTTCTTGATAAATCAGACCTTTGGTTTATGAGCAAAGAAGAGAAAAGAGTTCAGATGTTTGCTATGATAGCAGACTGGCAGCAGAGCGGCAGGAGCAAGAAACGATACTGCGAGGAAAAAGGGATCAATGAGGCTACGTTTTATTACTGGTTTTCGCGCATTAAAGAAGACGATACGTCCAGCGGGCGTTTTATATCGATCGATAAGGCCGTCAAAAACAGTACTATTGAGGTTGTCTATCCCAATGGGGTGCGGATCAAGGTAGATACCGATCTTGGTTTACTTTCCCAGTTGATCCGCCTTTATTGATATGTTTTCATTGGGTTCCTCGCATCGGTTCTATCTCTACGATGGCCATTGCGATATGCGCAAGAGTTTTGACGGACTTTGTGGATTGATCAGTTCGGTGATTCAACGGCAAGCCACCAGTGGTGAAGTATTCGTCTTCCTAAACCGTAGCCGTACGCACATGAAGTTATTGCATTGGGAAAAGGGTGGCTTTGTATTGTATTACAAACGTTTGGAAAGTGGAACTTTTCTTGCTCCGTCCACAAAAAACAACGAGTTGTCCTGGAGTGATCTGGTACTGATGGTTGAAGGCATACAGGTCGTAAAGAGTATTCAAAAAAGACGTTTTTATTTACCTTAAAAGTGGCTTTCATATAGGATAAAAGTCGCTTTTTTCGTATATTCACCATATGGAAACAGCGCTGGAAAACCTCTCAAAAGAAGACCTTCTCAAGGTCATTTCCAGTCGTGATGTAAAGATAGAGCACCTCATTCAGGAACGCGATCACTTAAAATATCAGGTTGAAATGCTAAAGCGTATGCAGTTCGGACAGAAGCGTGAGCGCTTTGAAGGCAATCCTGACCAGACTATGCTCCCTTTCAATGCGGAGCCTGCTGAAGTAGAGCAGCAACAGGAAGAAATCAAAGAAAAAATCGAGTATGTCCGTAAACGTCCTAACCATAAAGGACGTGCTAAATTGCCTGCACACCTTGCTGTGGAAGAGATTGAAATCCATCCCGAAGGTGATCTGTCCCAAATGGTCTGTATCGGAAAAGAAATTACTGAAGAATTGGAATGCGAGCCTGCTAAGTTCTACATCAAACGTTACATCCGTTATAAGTATGCCGCCAGAGATGGATCTGCTGTATCCATCGCCGAACTTCCTGAACGGGTAATCGATAAAGGAATACCGGGGCCAGGCCTGCTGTCGATGATCCTGACCGCTAAATATATGGATCACCTTCCTCTATATCGACAGAAGCAGATCTTTGCCAGGGAAAACATACAGATAGCCTGCTCAACCATCGAAGGATGGACCAGACAAGCGCTAGAAAAACTGGAACCACTGTATGAACAACTCGTCTTCGATACCAAAGCTCAAGGGTATCTGCAGGTAGATGAGACCCCAATAAAAGTACTGGACAGCGATAAAAAAGGCGCTACCCACCAAGGTTATTATTGGGCATACCATGCTCCATTGGAGGGAACCGTATTATTTGATTATAGCCCTACCCGCGGTGGTATTGCTGCTGTACCGATGCTTGGAAACTTCAAAGGTTATCTCCAGACGGACGGCTATGCAGTGTATGAAAAATACGGTAAAAAGAAACAGGTGACACACCTTGCTTGCTGGGCACATGCGCGCCGTGAGTTTGAGAAAGCACTGGATAATGACAAGCAAAGAGCTGAAAAGGCATTATTGATGATCCAAAAACTTTACGCTGTTGAAAGTCGGGTCAAAGAAGGTGAGCTTGATGCCAAACAGATCAAAGAAATCCGTCTGGCCGAATCACTGCCTGTTATCAACGAACTGGGAAAATGGATCTTTGAAGAGATAAAAAATACACTTCCTAAAAGTCAGATTGGTAAAGCAATGGCCTATGCATACGCCAGATGGGATGCGCTATCAGCATACTTGTATGATGGAAATCTGCATATAGATAATAATCTTGTCGAGAACGCTATTCGCCCGGTTGCACTGGGACGAAAAAATTACCTCTTCGCAGGAAGCCATGAAGCAGCACAGCGTGCGGCAATGATCTACTCGTTCTTTGCTATCTGCAAAAAACATCAGGTCAATCCATTTCAGTGGTTAAAACATACGCTGGAAAATATCATGTCCATAAACCATAAAAACTTAAAGCTTCTTTATCCTCAGAACTTCAAAAATCAGCTAACTTGTAGTTCGTAGGGCGGATACAAATTGTACAATCTATTTAAGAATATGAGGAAGTACATTTTATTTCTCTGACACTATTAAATATAAAAAACCCTCTAAAAAGATGAGCTTCTAAGAGGGTTCATTTTTGTCATTTGGTATCAGTTGATACACCTTTGATACTAACGAATGTTAGCTGTAATTGTAGCGCAAATATAAAATTATTCTTCAGTATAGGAAAGAAGGAAAACCCGTAAAAATTCTATTCTAATTTAGATCTATACTTGAATATGCTGTTAGCTTCGTAAAACATAAAAATCTTACGATCTTCTAAGATGCTAAAAGCATGATAGCAATCAACATACTCTTGAGTATGTTGTGATTAAACATTTTGATTTCTAGGGTGTGTAGAGTTCGTAATGCATCTGAATCACGAAGAAATGGCATTTCATTATTGATCTGCAATCAACAGTGTAATATAGAAATGGTAAGGTATCCAATTGCTTTTACAATAGAAAAAGTCTACCGTCAAGTGGAGCATACCCGTCACATTTATCTCATAAACTATTCTTTCCAGCGTAAATAGGTTTCCTGAATTAAGATCATCACTACCACTAAGATTGGCGTCGCAAACAAAATCCCCCAAGCTCCGGATATACCAGCCATAAACAACTGAAAGAATAAAACCAGTGCGGGCGGCAAGGAAAGCATTTTCTTTCTCACAAAAGGTCCGAAGACACCAGATTCTAATAGTTGTACCAATAAGAACAAACCGATAAGCCACAGTGCCATTTCAGGGCCGTCCATTAGCCCAATTAATGCGGCAGGTATCAGTGCCAAAGTTGGTCCGATGTTGGGAATAAAAGTCAGCGTACCGGCGATGATAGCCAAAATCAACCACAATTCTGCGCCGAGAATCAATGATCCAATAGCTGTTAGCGTAAATACAAACGCCATTTCCAACATCTGCGCTTTCAACCATACTTTGAGGTCATTTCCCATTTTACTCAGGATGTGATCCGTCTTTGGTTTGTATTGACTCGGGGCCAAGGCTACTATACCATTTTTATACTCTTTAGGTGATATCATGATAAACAAACCAAGAAAAATCACGGCATACAGATCTCCAAAAAAACCAAAAGTAGATTTAAATAGTGAACCGGCATGTTGCATCAATTGGTCTCCATTTTCGTCTAGCGAAGGAGTGGCATCTTCTACCTTGTCGCCCCAACTCTGATCATCCAGATAAGATTCTACATTTTTTAAAGTCTTTGGAATACCTTCTTTAAACTGTTCGTACTGCTGAGCCATTGTATTTCCGATCAGGTAAGTAACTCCTGATATAAATCCAAAAACTAAAAAAAAGGACAGGGTGAGCGTGACGCCTCTGTGCCAACCAGTCCAACCATGAATACGATTAGAGATCGCCTGAAAAAAGATGGAAAGGAGGAGGCCACCAAACAGCAATAGTATGATGCTAAAGGTTTTGACGAATAGCGAGGCAAATAAAACAAATAATAAAACGATAAAGGATATCAGCGCGGTTTTACGCATGATGGATATTTTTTCCGATTTTTCCATAATACGATTACAACAACGTATTACGAAAAACGTTTTATTTTTTGATCTGGTAGAAAGTTTTTTGTTCTTAACGTGGTTATTAAACACTAAAGATCGCCCTACGGCGATCTTTAGTGTTATCTATTTCGGAGGAAATGTGACCGCTTGATTATCACTGTTAAAGGGTTGATTAACCTTCTAGTTCCATGATCTCATCTGCCAACTGTTCCCATTTTTTCTGCAGTTGTTCCCATGCCGCTTTCGATGAATTATATTCTCTGGTAGCTGCTTTAAGCTTTTCGGCATCCGAAAAAACTTCCTCCGTAGCTAATGTAGCTTCCAGTTGGCTGACTTCTTTTTCTGCTGTAGCTATCTGCGATTCCAGTTGTGTGAGTTCCTTATTTTTCTTTTGAAGCTGCGCTTTTGAGTCGTCCGTAAGCACAGGCTTTGCCTTTTTTTCTGCTTTCGGTTTTTCTTCTTTTTTCTCCGCTGCTGCAGGTTTTGTCACGCGCTTGCTACTCCACGCTTCATATTCCTCATAGGTGCCCGGATATTCTTTGATGTCTTTATCCTCAATATACCAGATTTTGTTGGCTACGTGATCCAAGAAATACCGATCATGCGAAACCACAATCAACGTACCTTCATATTGTTGTAAGGCCTGAATCAGGATATTTACCGATGCCATATCCAAGTGGTTGGTCGGCTCATCCAGTACCAAAAAGTTGGCGTCCGCAGTCAGTGCCTTAGCCAAAGCTACACGAGATTTCTCTCCTCCAGATAAGACTTTGATTTTCTTAAAAACATCATCTCCTGTAAATAAGAAACAACCCAAAATCGATCGGATTTCTGTTTCCGAATGTTTAGGAGCGAAGTTTTGAAGCTCTTGTAAAATGGAATTTTCCAAGTGCAGGGCTTCCAACTGATGCTGTGCAAAGAAAGTTTGCGATACATTATGCCCTTTTACTGTCGTGCCTGTAAATTCAGTATCATCATCAGCAACAATACGTAACAAGGTGGATTTTCCTTTACCATTGGCACCGATCAGGGCAATTTTATCGCCTTTTTCGATTAATCCATCCGCATTGCGAAGGATTTCAATATTAGGATAGCTTTTAGAAATGTTTTCTAACGTGACAACGTGGCGACCAGAAGGTTTGGAAAACTTGAAGCTGAAGTTCACTTCCGGATTATCATCATCTACGTCCGATATTTTCTCCATCCGATCCAATGCTTTGATACGTGATTGTACCATTTTTGCTTTAGATGCTTTCGAACGGAAACGTTCGATCAACTTTTCCTCTTGCTTTATCTTTGCTTGCTGATTTTTAAACTGATTGCCCTGCAATTCTTCGCGTAGCGACTTCTCTTCCAAATAGAAAGAATAATTACCAGCATACAGGGTTAGTTTACCTTTGCGGGATTCTACAGTCTTATTAATGATTTTATCTAGAAAATACCTATCGTGAGAAACGATGATGATCGCTCCCTCAAATGAACCCAAATAATTCTCCAACCACTTAATAGAAGGTAAGTCCATGTGGTTGGTCGGCTCATCCAGCAGCAAGATATCAGGAGTTTGGAGTAGAATACGCGCTAACATTACGCGCATACGCCAACCTCCAGAGAAGGTCGCCAAAGGGCGTTTTTGTTCTTCTTCGGAGAAGCCCAAACCCGCCAAAATCTCGTTTGCACGAAATTCAATGTTGTAGCCGTCTAACGCTTCAAACTCCATTTGCTTGTCGCTCAATTTGTTAAGGATGTCATCCGAATAATCGGTTTCCAATTTCTTTAACAAATTTTCTATTTCTGTGTGTAGCTGATTTTGGCGTTCGAAAGCCTCCATCGCCACCTGCACAATATTCTTTTCGGAATGGTAAGACAGCAAATCCTGGTTGAGGTAACCGATCTTCAGATCTTTGGCCATCGAGATAGTGCCCGATGTAGGAGCGTACTCACCTACGATAATCTTTAGTAGAGTAGATTTTCCAGTTCCATTGGCACCAATTAGCCCTACTTTGTCGCCCGGCTTGATGTGCCAGTTAGCGTCATCGTACAAAGCCCGTGAGCCTATTTCAAAAGTTAAATTATTAATCGAGATCATTTCCGCAAAAGTAGTGAATATTTCTGCTTCTTTGGCTAAATTTGCCGTACTATGTATAAACTTGTCAAACCTTTCTTTTTTAAAATGGATCCAGAATCGGCGCATCATTTGGTGACCGGTGGGCTTACCAAAGTGTCCAAAATCTGGGGTTCGAAAGCGGTGTTAAAAGCTTCTTACACATTAGAAGATCCTCGTTTGGAACGGGAAGTGTTTGGTTTGAAGTTCAAAAATCCGGTTGGCCTTGCTGCAGGATTTGATAAGAATGGCTCATATATAGAGGAGATGGCCTCTTTCGGATTTGGGTTTATCGAAATCGGAACGGTAACGCCAAAGCCACAACCGGGCAATGATAAGCCGCGTATGTTTCGCTTGATTCCTGATGGCGCACTCATCAATCGGATGGGGTTCAACAATCAAGGTGCGGATGTGGCGGCTGGCCGATTGAAGCATCTTAAAAATAAAGGTAACTTAATAATAGGTGGCAATATCGGGAAGAATAAAGTGACACCAAACGATCAAGCGGTAGATGATTATCTGTATTGTTTTCACGCCTTGTATAGTTATGTCGATTATTTTGTGGTGAATGTGAGTTCGCCCAACACCCCCGGCTTGCGCGAGTTGCAAGAGAAAGAACCGCTCATGCATATCTTAAACACGTTGCAAGCGGCAAACTTGCAAAAGGACTCGGCGAAGCCGATCTTATTGAAAATAGCACCCGACCTGACCGATAGCCAGTTGGATGATATCGTAGAGATCGTACAAGAAACGAAAATTGCTGGTGTCATTGCGACCAATACGACCATTTCTCGTGATGGACTAAAAAGTGATCCGCGCTTAGTGCAAGAAACAGGCGGTGTTAGCGGAAAACCATTGACCAAGCGGTCGACAGAAGTGATCCGTTACCTAGTTCAGAAATCTGGGGGGGCATTTCCAGTGATCGGCGTTGGTGGCATTCATTCTGCTGCTGATGCTTTAGAAAAATTGGAAGCAGGCGCAGTCTTGATCCAATTGTATACGGGCTTTATTTACGAAGGACCGGGCTTGGTGAGCAAAATTTGCAAAGCATTACTCAAGAAGTAATTCATTCGCTGTGCTCAAAATCGCCTATCATCCGGCTTATGTCCATCCCGTGCCCGATAATCATCGGTTTCCGATGGCGAAGTACGAATTGATACCAGCGCAATTGATGCATGAAGGCTTGGCTGCTAAAGAAAATTTCTTTAAACCGATACTGGCAGATCGTGCAACGCTCTGCCTCGCACACGATCCCAAATATGTAGATCAGCTACTCGATCTCACCTTGGATCCCAAAATGGTTCGCCGCATTGGTTTTGCTTTATCCGAATCCCTGATTGTGCGTGAGCGATTGTTGGTCGATGGGACGATCAAAGCCTGTCATTATGCGCAGCAATACGGCGTTGCCTTTAATGCCGCTGGTGGTACGCATCATGCTGGTCGCGATTTTGGAGAAGGATTTTGTTTGCTCAACGATCAAGCGGTAGCTGCTGCGTATTTGCTGCATGAGCAGCTCGCAAAACGAATTTTGATTGTCGATCTGGATGTGCATCAAGGGAATGGCACGGCACATATCTTTCAGGATCATCCCGATATTTTTACCTTTTCGATGCATGGCGAAAAGAATTATCCTTTCGTAAAAGAGCAATCGCACAAAGACATCGGCTTGAAAGACGGCATCGGCGATGCAGATTATTTAGCGCTACTAGCGCAAACATTGAAGCCTGTTTTTGAACACGTAAAACCTGATTTTGTCTTCTATCAAGCTGGCGTGGATGTACTGGCAACCGATAAGCTGGGCAAATTAGGATTGACATCGGAAGGTTGTCGGCAGCGCGATGAGGTCGTATTTCAATTATGCCGTAGGTATCAAGCTCCAGTGCAAGTAAGCATGGGCGGTGGTTATTCGGAAGCGCTTCGCCATATTGTAGATGCGCATGTGAGTACTTATCGTACCGCGATTGATCTGTACGGATTATAAATTTATCATTACAAAATTTCAACAAATATGTTTTTTCATCAGGACGCAACGTTCGAATCATTATCTATACACCGGGTGGGCAATAAGGCCCGCGACGAATATTACGCCTTATCAGAACAACCGATTGATCTCAGTCAAGATGAGGTACTGCCAGATTTGTTGATGCAATATTTTATGAAACCTTTTGCAAAAGCGAAGGAAGTATACCGCTTTTTTCATCCCAATGAAGATTTGCAACTCAATGAAGTGTATCATTTTGCACATGCTTTTTTTGAAGGGAAAATGCCTTTCCACGAATTTTCTGAGCAAGTAACGAAGCATTTGTACGAAGTATCCTCGCATCCGAATATCAAACCGGGTGAATTGTATGTCGTAGCGCTCAAAAATGTGCAGATGGAAGGCGAGGAGGGATCGGCTGTCGGGATTTTTAAATCGGAGAATAAAGAAGCTTACCTCAAAGTGTATCCTGAGCAGGGCGGATTCGGACTGGATTATGAGCAGGAGGCCATCAATATCAATAAGCTAGATAAAGGTGTGGTGATCGTGAAAGCGGATGCCGAAGAAGGATATAAGGTATTGGTAACCGATCAGACCAATGGCTCAGACGCGGTCTATTGGAAAGATGATTTCTTGCAATTGCGTGTGCGTGATGATAATTATCAGCAGACCGGTAATTTCCTGAAAGTGTACAAAAACTTTGTCAACGAGAAGATTGATGAAGTCTTTGAAATGGATAAAGCGGAAAAGGTAGACCTGCTCAATCGATCGATGAACTACTTTAAAGCGCATGATACATTTGAAGAGGAAGAGTTCTCGGGCGAGGTGTTGGGCAATGCAGAAGCGATTTCTCTGTTTAAAGAATACCGTGAGCAAGTTGGCGAAGAATTGGATATGCCTTTCCAAACGAATTTCGATATTGCCGCCGGTGCTGTTAAAAAAATGTCTTCTGACTATAAGTCTGTTGTTAAATTGGATAAAAATTTTCATATTTATATCCACGGAAAAAGAAATTACATTGAACGGGGATATGACGAGGAGCGTGGAATGAACTTCTACAAATTGTATTTCGATAACGAACAATAGTTTATGCGGTCTTCAAGATCAAAAAACAGAGCTTATTTTTGGCTAATAGGAGTTTGCTTCTTACTGGCCATGATTGGATTTGTTTTTGTGCAAGATCCTGCTCGGGTTGAGCGGTTCTATTCCAGAACCTTTTATCCGCTTTATAGTTATTTGCCTACGATCTTATTTAGTTGGCTACCTTTCAGCCTTGGCGATCTATTTTATACGGTCGTTTCTTTAGGCTTGTTGGTATTATTCCTCAAAGGAATTCGTTTTCTTGTTCTACGTCAATGGAATCTTGCAGGACGCACTGGACTGCAACTCATCATGACGATCTTACTGCTGCATCACTTGTTTTATATCAGTTGGGGGTTGAATTATATAATACTCCCCAAATATTGGACAGCTGATTAAATTCGATAATTTAACAGTTGAAAATGAAAAAAGAGCGTAGAAAATTCAGTCCGGTTTTCAAGACCAAAGTAGTCTTAGAAGCCCTTAAAGAAGTTAGTACCATGCAGGAACGTGCTTCCAAATACAGCCTTCATCCCACACAGATCACCGCTTGGAAACGGGAATTTCTGGAGAAAGCTGACACGGTGTTCGGTTCAGAGAAACCTACACAGAAAGAAGAGTCTAAAGAGAAAGAACTTTATTCCAAGATTGGTGAACTTCAGATCCAAGTTGATTTCTTAAAAAAGGTATTGGGGAAATGAGCATGATTGAAAGGCGCGGACTTGTTTCCCCAGGATATAAACCGCTAAGTATTGTGGGGCAGTGTAAGCTGCTGAATCTTCAGCGTAGCTTCTATTATTTCAAGCCTAAAGGTGAATCCTTGTTGAATCAGTCCATCATGAAGCTAATTGACCGCAAGTTTCTGGACTGTCCATTTTACGGTGTGGAACGGATGACTGCGTATCTCAACAAAGATCTAGGGTATCGTATAAATGCCAAGCGCGTACGGCGTTTATATCGGCTAATGAGCCTTCGGACCATTTACCCAAAGAAGAACCTAAGTAAAGCAAATGCAACACATTACAAATACCCGTACTTACTCAAAGGCTTAAAGATAGAGCGGCCAAGCCAAGTTTGGCAGGCCGACATCACTTATATTCCTATGTTTAGAGGCTTCATGTATATGTTCGCCATTATAGATGTGTATAGTCGAAAGATTGTGGGGTGGAGTATCTCTAATACCATGACGGTGGAATGGTGCAGGGATGTGCTGTTGGAAACAATAGCAGAGCACGGCACTCCTGAAGTATTCAATACCGATCAGGGTTCACAATTTACCAGTCCGATCTTTACCAAAGTCCTCAAGGATAATCGTGTGAGTATATCAATGGATGGAAAAGGAAGAGCGCTGGACAACGTGTTTATCGAAAGGTTCTGGAGGTCATTGAAGCAGGAATACATTTATTTGAACCCACCTAACGGTGGCATGGAGTTATTCCAAGGTGTGAAACGGTATGTCGAATTTTACAATACGGAAAGAAGACATCAGTCTATGGACCATTTTACCCCAAATCAGGTATTCTATCAAAATAATAAAAAAGTGTCGTAAATAAACTTAAGTTTGAACTACTGCTGTCCAGCAAAAAGGGAGTACTATATTATTACCGACAACCTTTGGCCGTTAAGTACGGATTGGATCTGGAAAACATCAGTATACAAGATTATGAAACAGTGTTGGATAGCTTGATTCGTCGGGCCAATGATTTGCGACAACAAATAGATGTAGGAGCAATTGCCAATTCGCGAAACATGCAGCAGTTGGAGCATTTGATGGCGACAGACACAACCTTCGATACAATGCTAAGTAAAAAGTATATCAGTGCAAAACAACCTTTCTCTAGCACATTAGCTTCTTATTTCACGGTAAGTGGTTATTTTAATCCATTCACACACGAGGTGCAAGTGAATGAGTTAATTCCTTGGCCAAGTTTTCCATTCACCGTAGCGCACGAACTGTCGCATCAAATGGGGATCGGTTTTGAAGATGAATGTAATTTTATTGCTTATCAGGTGCTATCAGCGCATCCTAATCCGTGGTATGCCTATAGCGCCCATTATTCAGCCATTCAGTCCTTATTGGGTGCCATGCGTTATTCGCAGCCACAACTATTTAAAACTTATTTTAATAGTTTGGACGCTAAGATTATACAAGATTTGCAATCGGAACAAGATTTTTGGTCTAATTACAGCGGTCCAGTAAATTATGTTTCGGGAATAATTTACAACCAATATTTGCAACATAATAATCAGCCTGAAGGTATGCAGCGTTATGGCATGATGAATCGCCTGATCATTGCTTGGTATAACATAGAGCAACTAAATAATATTTAGTACGTGCTAATGCTTACTTGTTTGCTACTATTTTTGGTATACTACAAAGGTAATGTAAAACTAAATGTAGAACCTTTATCGACCTCACTATCTACCCACAAGGTGCCACCATGTTGTTCAACAATTTGTTCGCAGATGTATAAACCTATACCCATACCGGGGAAATGCTGCTGTATGTGACGAGCGCGATAGAAGCGTTCAAATATTTTCTTCTGGTCGTTTAGACTAATTCCCATACCAAAATCTCTGACAGAAAACTTAATGTATTTGCTAATTACCGACAGTGAAACTTCTATTTTTCGAGCTTTGGGCGAATATTTTACCGCATTGGCAAGAAGATTTTTCACCACCTGACTAAGTTGCGCTTCATCACCCATATAGGATCCATCGATATTGCCTGAAAGCGTAATTTCGTGGCTATCTGTTGTTCTATTCATAGATTCAACAGCTTCCTCTACCATGTTATTAAAATCAAAAACTTCCCTATGCACTTCTAAATTTCCAGATTGTATTTTAGATACGTCCAGTAGCTCCGCTATCAACCTATTCAATCTATCCAGTTGGACATTAGCTTTGTCCATGATATCTAAGATTTTAGTATCTGAATCTTTAGGTAATAGTCGTGTGGCATATTGTATATAGCCCTTCACCGTTGTTAGGGGTGTTTTCAGCTCATGACTTGCCACCGCCAAGAAATCGTCTTTGCGGAGTTCGATCGCGCGCCGATCCGTGATATCTTCAATTGCCAATAAGATACGATCCTTGTAAGCACCTTCTAATTCTATACGATGTGCATTCAGTAGCATGATCTTATGACCAATATGTGGAAAGTTATGCTCTACTTCGAAGTCGAGCACTGGATTACTCGTAGGTAGAATGTTTTCCATCAATTCTCTTAACGCCTTGATGTTCCACTGACCATTACCCAAATCGTACAATTTTTTATTAATTGTTTCCGATTTGTTGACTTTAAAGGTGCGCATAAACTCCTCGTTCGCCGTCAACACTTTTAAGTCAGGATCCAGTACGATAAGACTTTCGCGAACGGTCTCTACGATACTCTGTAAATATTCTTGACTCAACTGTAGACTGGCCGTACGCTCTTTGACCTTTTGCTCCATGAGCTCACGCTCCAACTGCAATTCTTGTTCAGCCTTTTTTCGTGCAGTGATATCATTTTGCACACCAATAAAGTGGGTGACATTTCCCACACTATCCTTTATAGGAGAAACATAAAGTTCATTCCAAAATAGTTCGCGGTCTTTGTTATAATTTCTAATCTCGACATTAACATGTTTTCCTTCGTTCACAGCTCTGCGCAATTGTTTACGTTCATCCTGCTGTCTGTCGTCGTGCTGCAGAAACCGACAATTGTGGCCTATAATTTCTTTTCGACTGTATCCACTGATTCGTTGAAAAGATTTGTTGCAGTACACAATAGGGTTGTCAGGTAAGCTGTTATCTGTAATAATAATACCTGCAACACTTGCATCAAGTGCCGCATGAAATAAAGGGCTGATATCTTTAGTGCTCCAATCAGGAGCGATTATTTGTGATTGATCACGTTCGTTTTTCATAGAGGTGTTTTTTTAAAGATTATCACAAACAGTTTACAACCAGATAGCTATTGTTCCAAGCCATCGAGTAGTATTGTTGTCGCGATTTGTTCGCAATAATCTTCTGGATTACCAGCAGTTAATGCGCCTAGGTAAGCATTTGTTGCCCACCTAGAGCGCTTAATAATGATGTCATTATTGATGAGCTTCTCCCGCACTTTTTCCGACAATGATCTTTTCAATTTTTTTTCAAATCGATTATAGTGCTCATTAAAAATTATATCGTTCATTTGTTTGTATCGTTCTTATTTTTGAGCAACGATTGCAACTTTGAGGCCAAACATGTACTATTTAAGTCTATGCCAACTGATTTTGAATGATTACGTATTTAGAGCGAATGATTTACGTAGCTATACTTTTAATAGGTAATAGCACGTGTCTAATTTTGACTTTCGCAAGACAGGCAACGCAACGTTGAAGACGGGAATCCCTTCTTTCGTTTTGCCTTCCAAGGTGCCGGCATGAGCATGTCCGTGAAATGCAGCAACAACATTGCCGCGATTAATTGGTTCGGCCAAGCGAGAAGACCCTAAAAACGGGAATAATACTTCGGGTTCGCCAACGACGGTTTCTTTGATCGGCGCATAATGTAATAATGCGATCTTTGGTATGTCGGGATGCTCTTGATCCAAGCGGGTAAGGGCACGTTCGAGCTGTAAGGATTCATTGACCACTTCGTGTACAAAGGATTTCATCATATCCTCCCCAAAAATGGATAGCATATATTGATCAAAACCACCACCAAATCCTTTGACGCCTGCAAAACCCACATCGGCCAACACTGTAGATTCTCCGTCAAGTATGGTCATTTTATGTTCGGTCAAGATTTGTTTGATGATTTTTTGCCGTCCTTTTTCATAATCATGATTGCCTAGCACACCAACGACAGGAATCTGCAGTGCCCGGAGATCCTCCGCCAAAATTGAAGCTTCATCTTCATCCCCTGTATCGGTCAAATCACCGCAAATGACCAATACATCTGCTTGGTGCGACACTTCTTCAAAAATCGCCTTCATCTTTCCGCGATCGTTCATCTTGATATGTATATCCGCCATAGCGGCTACTCTTTTAGGAGCACGTTTTGCGTTCATAGTTGTTTAAATTGTCGTAATCGTATACGATTTATAATTCCATTCTTTGATATCTACTTGGTACTGTGTCTGATCGATCAGCGGACCACGGCATACCTTTTCGACCGGCGCAGGAAGATCGTATTGCTCCGTTGCACGCGCGATCAATTCATCAAATAGCCACTTCGGTATGATAGAACGATAATCTGCTGGGTATACAAATTGAAAAATAAGGAGTTGCGCTAAGAGGATATGCCAGTGCGGATCCAATCGTGACAATAAATGCTTCCAATCGACATGTTGGCCATAGCGTAGCAGAATATGATTCACATCGGCGCTATCATTACGTTCTCGATTTTGTACATATAATTTGCACCAAATCAATTCCTCGACAGGAATAAATTTGACCGGCAGCTCGGCGAATTCGCCTTCGGTGGCACGCTCGTACCAACGATCATCCACTGTACAAATGTTATTGACGGTGTCAAATATAATGTCAATGAAATAGTCACCGTGAAATACCTTGGCCAACCAACGTACATCGGTCAGTTCCGTGCGATACCCTTTTTCAGCAAAAGCTTTCAGGATTTTTGGATATTCATTGCTTTTGCAAAAGATATCCAGATCCTTTGTGTCTCTAAATATGCCTGTATATTGAAACATAGCGAATGCGCCGCCCAACATAAACTGACAGTCATTATCGTACATAAGCTGCAAAGCTTCTTTGTAAAATGCCTGCGATTCTATTTTCTGTTTTTCTGTTTCTATCATGGTATCCTTCCTCTTCTTACACTAATAAATCTTCTAATACGCGCTCATCTTCACCCGGAAATCCGCGATCTGGGATCGGTGGTAAATTAATGCCTGGGCTATTTTCTTCCAGTGGCGTAGGGAGGTCGCGCTCTTCTGGATCGGGCACATCTTCGTAATCTGGAATCGCATAATCAGGATTTATGCTATTATATGTTTTGGTGCGCATAGGAACCGTTTTTAGCTTTCTCATAACTCTTTATTAGGTAGATGTTAAAAAAACCGTGTTTAAATTATAACAGCACAAAACAGAAATGGTTGTAAGATAAATCCGCTTATTTGCTGTGATATAGATGAGCTGGGCAACAAGGATCAAACATGTCTCTGCAAGATTTGTTGTACAAAAAGCTATGACGAAAAAGACGAACCATGCCATGTATACATGGTTTTTAGGAATATTGATGTGGTCGGCGCTGCCGCTTTATGCGCAACAGGATAGCGGCATATCTGATGGGAATATCGCGCCCGACTCGACGAATATTGTGCATGCAGATACAGTAGATACCGCACAACAAGCAGTTGGACAACAATCAATCGTGGTTGATCTAAAATTAAGCGCACTACAAGGACGAGTCGTTGCTTTAGCAAAGGAAATCGATAGTGCTAAAGCGGATCAAGATACGTTGCGAAATAATATAGGCATTTTGGATTCGACAATACAGCCATCCACCATATTTCTCAACGATAAGGTACGTGATATCACCGTCTTAAAACGGGAGATAAGCAGATACCGACAGGATTTGCAGATACAACGACAAAAGCAAAGCACGTCGGATAATAATGACAGCTTGCAAGTGGCTGGGGGATTGCGCGAATTGCAGCTCGGTATCGAAGATTCGCTACTACGTCTGGATCAGCGGCTGGATGGCCTTTTGGACAATGTGGTACAGATTCGCGAACACTTGTCTGACCCTGTACTTACGGATACGCTAGCGCAAGATTCTAGTTATAGTGCAACGATGGAAATACCAACCCGACGCCGCATGATGACTTCCATTCGCAATAATTTGGATAGTGATAAACCTTTGGAGCAGTTTTTTGACTACGCCGCTTGGAGCAGTCGGATTTTATTGATTTTACTCACGTTCGGATACCTGTATTGGACATTCCGATTGGGTAGAGATGAAGAAAACACGAATCAACGGTGGCGCCTTTTTAAGCATTTTCCGATCTGGATTCCATTGGTCAAGGCACTTATTTTCTTCCTGATCTTATTGCCATTAACGGCCTATGTAATCCCGATTTTCATACTGCAGATGAGTTATCTCATCATCTTTCTGCTTCTGTATGGCTTACATTATAGTCAGTTTTCAACGGCACAAAAGAATGCGGTTCACGTGGTATTTGCTGTATTTCTATTGCTTATTGTAGCCAACCTTATTATTTCTGAAGCCTTGTGGATTCGCTTGGTAGCAGGTGTATTAAATGTTTTTGGACTGATAGTGACCTGGCGAATAGGGCAGTCCGCTAAAGATGGTGAGCCAGCAAATCACATTCGACCTATTGCCAAATGGGCAATCTTGCTAGGATTTACTGTCTCTATCATAAGTAATGCATTCGGCTATGTATATATGGCACGTATTAGCAGTATTGCAGCCAGCGTCGGCCTTATTCAGGCGCTTGCTTTGCGTGCATTTAGTACGATGCTATTGAAAGACTTGGATCAGCATTATAACAAAGTTTCTAAAGAAAATCTTATTCGCCGATTCGATCTACAGCGCATGCTCAGTAGTCTGAATAGATTGATTTCGTTGGTTTCCCTGATCATTGTAGCGATTGTTTTAGTCAACAATTTGAACATCACCACACGCACAGCAAACTTTTTACAAGGTGTACTCTATAAGGAACAGTCGTTAGGTAGCATCACGTTTAACTATGCCAACCTATTATTGGCCGCCTTGGTTTTATGGGGTTCTAATTGGTTTCAAAAGAATTTAAAACACCTGTTAAATGATCCATCATCCGATGAGCTGCAGATGAAACGAATGACCTTGTTTCCATTATTTCGACTAATTTTGGTTGTCGTGAGTTTTTTCTTTGCGATCAGTATTCTCGGTTTAGGGCTGGATAAGTTGACGGTGATTGTAGGTGCACTTACGGTCGGTATCGGTTTCGGTTTGCAAAATATCATCAACAACCTTGTATCTGGCGTAATATTGGTCTTCGAAAAACCCTTTAAAATTGGAGATTATATTGAGTTGGCAGATAAAAAAGGGCAGGTGCTGGAGATCGGAATCCGATCTAGTGTACTATTGACCGACCAAGGTGCGAAAGTGATTATCCCCAATGCCGATTTATTCTCTGGTCGTTTGGTCAACTGGACTTTTTCTTCGACTGATATTAGGGTAAATTTTGATTTATCTATTACTGGAAGTAACAATATTGAGGACGTAAAAGAGCGACTGCGTAACCGCTTGAAAAATGATCGGTTTGTAGATAAATCCATTCCGATAAAGGTTTATACGAAGGATATCCAACCGGACACTTATAAAGTTTCTATCCAAGTAGGCGTCAAGAATGTGAGACAAATTGAACGATTTAGAAGTCAGTTTTTAGAAGGAATGAAAGAAGAATTAAATACACTGGAAGTGAATATTGCATCCGTATAACCGTTGTAGGATATAAAAATGAGTAATCAACAAACACTTATGCTAGAGACCCTGCGTCAATCTAGCGTCGCAACGGCCATATATACTTCGGCGGCATTACATATCGGATTTATCAACGAAGGAATGCTAGCGATATGGGGGCATACCACCGAAAAAGAAACAGCACAATTTCCAGATCTATTGACCGTAGACGACCAGCAATATCTTGCAAGCTTGCTTTCCGATGTTTGGAATCAAGAGAGGCCATTTCGTCTTACAGCATATCCCATCGAAATAAAGGCACATGGTGCTGCAAAACTGTTTTATGTTGACTTTGATCTACAACCAATAGTGAATTCGGCAGGCGAAACGGAGTCCATGATTCACACCATGCGCGAAGTGGAAAATCCGCTGCTGAATTTGCAATCGGGAATGATGCAAGGAAATGAAATACTGGCTGATGAGAAGTTGCTTAAGTGGAGTCGCGATCTATCTCACGATTTACGCAATCCGCTGTCGGTCGCTAAATTGGGAATGCAATATATGCGATCCCGTACTCAAATGACTCCCGAAGAACAGAATAAATGGGTGACGATGGTGATTGATGCTTTGCAAAGTGTCGAAACGCTTATCACGGATGTGGTAGAGATTAGCAAAAAACAAGCGCCTACACCTGCCGCTACCAATGTATCGAACATAGTTCACAAGATTTTTGTACAAAATCAATTGTATCTAGGGCAGGATACTAGCAAGCTAGATTTTAGCAGTATGTTGGCCATTCCTGCTGATTTAAAGTCGGTGTATGCTATTTTCAATTTAGCGATCCAAAGTGCGAGCCAATTGTCTGGTTGTGAGCAATATATGCCGGTGTTAATTTCGTGCAATCAGATTACGGATGGGGTGCAATATATCCTTAGATATACCGATTCTGAGGTAGGTCAACAATTTGTTGGCTATACAGTTTTAGAACAATCGATACAGCGAATTGAAGGGAGCAAGATGGTGTTGGATCTGCCAAATAAGCAGCTAATATTTAATTTTCCCATTTTATAGTTATATTTTTTTGTAAAATAAACTTTCTGGTATGGGAATTGGTCTATAAATGTAACAGACAAGTTAACCGCATTTTTGAGAAGATAGAAGTGTAGTATTAGGCGGCTGCAATGTATAGATAGCAGATAATTATGGCACAGAAAAAAGTATTCATTTGTGATGATGATAAGGGAATAACAGATATGTTGGAGATGGTGTTGGAATTGGAAGATGTAGACACCATTACTGAGACTGATAGCGTATACGCTTACGATAAAATGGTCGAGTTTAAACCAGATATTTTAATTGTAGATTTATGGATGCCCGTTGTAACAGGTGATCAATTAATCAAGAAAATTCGTGCTAGCGAAGCACTTAAGCATATTTTTATTATTTGTATTTCTGCAAGTCGTGATGGTTTGCAGGTGGCTAATGAGGCAGGAGCAAATACATTCATCGCCAAACCATTCGATGTTGACGAATTTTTGACTACGGTAGAAAACGCAGTGATTAGCGCGGCTTAAGCGGGCTATGGAACTCCATTGCGGAGAAGTGGAATGAAGGTCTGTAAATCATATTACGGCAATGCATTTATATATGTCAGTGATTGGATCTCGCTGATGTTTAAAACTGCCTAATTATAAGATGTATGCTAAGAGAGGCTATTTACTGCTTGAGGACTGTTTCCAAAAAGTATAGAGCTTTTCAGTGGCAAACTGACCGGATGCATTCAAAGGTTTCACTCAAAAAGTAAATCATTTATCAACTTTCTGATATGCCATATTTCGCTTCTCACTGGCAGACCTGCATTTGGTCTTCTTTATTTTTGATCACGATTGCAAGTATTGCTACTCTAGTTGGGAGCTTTTTCAAAAATAGCCTGTTGGTTATTCGGGTTTTAGCTATTACCCTATATTTATGATCACAGGATATTAATTGCCTTTTCATTCGTTACATGTCCCGATACTGTGGCTTTCTAATCTTTTGCCTACGACACCTTTTTTATAAAGCTTTATACTCAAATGGTTCAAGGAGGGGCAAGTTTTCGAGATCTGCCTGATACAATTTTGCACCTATTTACTTTATTTGTGGTGATATCGGCGCTCACGATTGCCAGATTGAGATATCTGAAAAGCATGATGTCAAAATAGGATTGAAGAATAGTCTGAGACATCTTCATCAAAGAAGAATACCTCAAAATGCTAGGGCTTAGAGATCGATAGTGCGTCGACAAAAAGATGCGGACGCGCTTCATGATTGATAGCACCTAATCTTCTAGCGTTTTGGCGGAAATAAATTTTCACTGCTACTTGCTGTATAGGCTTTTTTTCCTTTTATTTTCTTTGGCGAAGCCTGTGCATGACCCTTTTTGGATTTGCTTTTAGTCACTTTCGAACTTCCATGTCTAGGGCCGATTGTATAGCACGATGTAACACTAAACATCATTGCACAAACTACCATTGTGAGTATAATTAGTCTTTTTCCTATACATACATTTTTGCAAATATTAGACCGGTGTTTGTTAATTCGATACAATTAATGTTAAAAAATTGTTTTTTAGAGGTGATTTTTATCAAAAAAGGAATTATATAATCTGTTTTTTTAATATTTATTTAAAGAACTTACAAAAAATATTAATTGTGCTCGTTGAATTCTTTTGCCGAATCTACCCCCTCTATTTGGTTGAGATCACCCATCGTACGCTACTGGAAGTTTTTGCATATTTGTGTATCTACTAGCAAGTGCGAATAGTACTTGTCTCTAAACGAGTGATATAACTAACAACCTATACGATAACTCAGAAAGGTCATCGTACACATAAACCGAAAAACTATTAAAAGATGATCAAGACGAATTCTAGACCATTCCTTTTTCTTTTGTTGCTGGCGTTCACAGGCAATTGGGGATTTGCACAGCAAACGAAAACGACCGTTACATTGCAAGCACCTTCCAGCACGACAATTAACAAGCACATTTATGGGCACTTTGCCGAGCATTTGGGTAGATGTGTGTATGGCGGTTTTTATGTCGGTGAAGATAATGAACGCATTCCGAATACAGCGGGCGTGCGCAATGATGTGGTGGCCGCGTTAAAAGAACTCCAAATTCCAAATCTTCGTTGGCCAGGAGGATGTTTTGCAGATACCTATCATTGGAAAGATGGTATTGGCCCAAAGCCAGATCGTCCAACGATAGTAAATAGCTGGTGGGGTGGCGTTACCGAAGATAATAGCTTTGGTACGCACGATTTTCTAAACATGTGCGAACTGTTGGAGACAGAGCCTTATTTGGCTGGAAATGTAGGTAGCGGTGAAGTGCAAGAACTGGCCGACTGGGTGCAGTATGCCAATCATGGAGGTGAAAGTCCGATGGCTGATCTGAGACGTAAAAATGGTCGTGAAGAACCTTGGAAAGTTAAATTTTGGGGTGTAGGAAATGAAGCTTGGGGTTGCGGTGGCAACATGACAGCGGCTTATTACTCGGATGTGTACCGCAAATATGCCACTTTCATGTCTGACTGGACAAATACAGGTGGGTTATTTCGGGTTGCCTCAGGAGCTAATGTAGACGATTATGAGTGGACAGAAACGCTCATGAAAAATATCAAACACAATTTGGTCGAGGGATTAGCTTTGCATCACTACGCCAATGTCGAGTGGAATAGCAAAGGGCCTGCAACAGGATATTCGGATACGCAATATTTTAAAACCATGCAATCTGCTTGGAAGATGGATGAATTGGTGCGCAAACACTCTGCCATCATGGACAAATACGATCCAAAAAAACGCATTGCCTTAGTGGTGGATGAATGGGGAGGCTGGTACGAAGTAGAAGAAGATACCAATCCGGGTTTCTTGTATCAGCAGAATACGATGCGTGATGCCATGATTGCTGGACTAACGCTCAATGTATTTAACAATCATGCAGAGCGCGTGCGCATGGCCAATCTAGCACAGACGATCAATGTGCTGCAAGCGGTAATCCTTACTAAAGATGAGCAGATGATCTTGACACCCACTTATCATGTAATGGAAATGTACAAGGTGCATCAGGATGCACAGCTTATCCCGCTGACGGTGGAGAGTGCACTATATACTTTCGAGGGAGAAACATTGCCTGCTGTACATGTTTCTGCCTCGGTGGGCAAAGATGGGAAAACCCATGTTAGTATCGTCAATATTGATGCGAAAAAATCACAACAGGTGGATCTAAATCTTGGTAAATCCGCGAAAAATCTTTCGGGAAGAATCTTGAAATCTGCTTCGCTCAACGATCATAATACGTTTGAAAAACCAGCGGCAATCCAACCGGAAGCATTCCAAGGATTTGCTCAAAAAGGAAATCAATTATCAGTAGAATTGCCGCCATTTTCTGTGGTGGTTCTAACTTTGGATTAAAGCTTCAGTTAGATTGGTATTTATACGAACACGTCTTTCTTCCTTGTAAAATACAAATAGAGCCGAGATATAGTATCTCGGCTCTATTTGTTTAAGTGTACTATTTATAGATACGGACTACGATCCTAAGAATTGAATCAAATCTTTGTTTAATTTCTCGGCATGGGTGATATTCAGTCCGTGCGGTGCATTCTCATAGACTTTCAATTCACTTCCTGAGATTAGCTTAGCGGCTTGTTCAGCCGAAGTAGCGATCGGCACGGTACTGTCTGCCTTGCCATGGATTATCAAAGTCGGTAGCGAAATCTTTTGTGTCTCAGGTCTGAAATCGGTATCCATCCAAGCCTTAGCAGCCTCGATGGTTGCATTCGCATCCGCTGCAGAAGATACCGCCAGATCAGCATCCAGCTGAGATTCGGGTACTGCATCAGGGTCTTTGTCTACGTTGTAAAACTGCTGATGAAACTCTTTCAAAAACGCTATACGATCTTCTTTCAAATTGGCTAAGATATCGTCTAAATCTTCCTGTGGTACACCATCTGGATTATCATCCTTTTGCTTTACTACTGGAATAATAGAAGCTACCAAAGCTAGTTTAGAAACTCTGCTTGTGCCGTAGTTGGTCACGTAGCGAATGACTTCGCCACCGCCCATAGAGAAGCCTACTAAGCTCACATCGTTCAAATCCAATTCCTCCAGCAGAGCATGGAGATCCGAACTCAAACTATCATAGTCATAGCTATTGCCTTTGGTAGAATCACCGAAACCCCGACGATCATATGCAATAACACGATGACCTGCATCCACTAATGCTGAAATTTGGTTATTCCATGATGTGTGGCTTAAAGGCCAGCCGTGGATTAAAACGACTGGTTTCCCAGATCCTAAATCTTGATAATGAATATCTACCGATTGTCCGTTTTGATTGTTTGTTATTTTTGCCATATCACGAGTCTATTTTATTGTTAAATCTGTAATTCTTGTATTTTGGGATGTATGGATCGAGCCCATGCTCCATAAGGCTAACCAGATAAGCGGTGGTTGAAAAAATAGGCGAATGAATCGGGCCTTGTCGGTATTCAAACCAAATGCATTTCTTTGATTCTTATATTGCGTCCAATTTCCTTGGAACACAGCTGCTAAAAAAGCTCCGATCAACCAGCCGATTCGCGGGTCACGGTATCCTCGCCAAAGTATAAGTAGCCCGAGTAGAATCTCGACATAACCAGACCAGACTACCGTCTGATCTTTTGTTGCAGGAATCCATTTAGGAACCTGCGCTCGAAATGCGCGACGGCCAAAAGTGAGATGCGCTATACCGGCATACACAAAGAATACACCTAAAGCTATTCTTCCGATATGTCTACCTATTCCTAGTTTTTGCCTATTTGCCTCTTTCATAATGCTGCTTTTAAACTGTTATGCAGGCACTTTTCGAAATGATTCACGTGCCCAAATCCGGTGTTGTGCCACCGCTTTTACAAATGCGTCCAAATTCTGGTCTGCTGTTTCAATCACAATTCCCCAATCGTCATCATTCTTTTTGATGTATGTATGGCTCAAAATTTCTTCTGCGCCAGCACCGAAGGCCATGGGCTTACAATGTCTATATACTTCATTAACAAACTGAAACACATCTGGTTCTTCCAATAAAGCTTTAATTGATTCGTCGCCACTCGGTACGAATAGCGCATCGTATAACACAGAAGCTTCGGTCAAGAAACTATGCTCTATTGGCAATGTATTGCCCTGTTTGGTTTTTATGGAACCAACTTTTGGCCCGATCAATACCGGTGTAGCGCCACCTTCTTCCAAAGGGATGGTCAATTTTTCCAATGATTCTTCGCAAGCACCATCTGCTACAAGTATAGCGACCTTTTTAGTCTTGATACTTTCCACTTTATTGAACTCCATGCTCAGTGATTCTGATTTTTCTACTTCGGGCTTGTTTGGGGTGATGGGGTAATCTGCATGATTTTGTTTCGCATAAAACAGCGTTTCTTCTGCCAAGCCAGTGGGCACTTCCAATCCCAAGTTATTGGCAACTTGTTTTGCCAGATCTGTATCTACTTGCGAAAGAATTCCTAAATAGCGCTTTCTCACTTCAACCAAATTTATCTTGCCCAATTCAAAGCTGAATGCATTAACGATGTGAGATTTTTCTGGTTCTGACTGGCTATTGTAAAATAGTGTAGCTTGGGTGAAGTGATCCGCAAAACTATCCGATCTGCCGCGAACTTTCGTCTCCGTTGTTTCCTCTGGAAAAGAATCAAATCCTTGTCCTTGTATCATGGCATGAAATGGACATCCGCCGCCCATGCTATTTGGAAAGTAATTGGCTTTACCTTTCGCAATATCATGCCGCATGTGTCCATCGCGCTGATTGTTGTGTACTGGAGCAACGGATCTATTGATCGGCAATTCGTGAAAATTGGTGCTGCCTAAACGGCTGAGTTGTGTATCGGTGTAAGAGAACAAACGACCCTGCAAAAGTGGATCACTCGAGAATTCAATACCAGGAACGATATGCCCCGGATGAAAAGCGACTTGTTCTGTTTCTGCAAAGAAATTATCCGGATTGCGGTTCAAGGTTAGTTTGCCTACGCGTTGTACAGGAACTAATTCTTCTGGAATAATCTTGGTCGGATCGAGTACATCAAATGAAAAGCCATCTGCTTGTTCTTGTGTGAAGATCTGTAAACCTAGTTCCCATTCGGGAAAATTCCCGGCTTCAATGTTTTCCCACAAATCACGACGATGAAAATCTGGATCAAATCCTGAGATTTTCTGCGCTTCATTCCAGGCTACACTTTGCATTCCTAATAAAGGCTTCCAGTGAAACTTGACAAAATGCGATTCATTTTTCTTGTTAATCAGACGAAATGTATGTACCCCGAAACCTTCCATTGTACGGAAGGTTTTCGGAATCCCGCGATCCGACATAGCCCACATGATCATGTGGGCCGATTCTGGCATAAGCGATACGAAATCCCAAAAAGTATCGTGTGCGGATGCAGCCTGCGGAATCTCATTATCTGCTTCTGGTTTTACCGCGTGCACCAGATCTGGGAAGTTCATCGCATCTTGTATAAAGAAGACAGGTATATTATTCCCCACTAAATCATAGATACCCTCATCTGTATAGAATTTGACGGCAAAACCACGCGCATCTCGCGCCATATCCGTCGATCCCTTAGATCCAGCCACGGTCGAAAAACGAACAAAAACGGGTGTTTCTTTCGCTGGGTTTTGTAGAAAATCAGCTTTGGTATATTTCTCCAGAGAATCGTAAACTTGAAACACGCCATGCGCGCCACTACCGCGTGCATGCACAATACGTTCTGGTATGCGTTCATGATCGAAGTGAAAGATTTTCTCTCGCAATATAAAGTCTTCTAGTAAAGTTGGCCCACGTTTCCCCGCTTTCAGCGAATTGTTGTTGTCGTGTATATTCAGCCCTTGATTGGTTGTCATGTTGGTCATATTGTTATTCACCAAATGAGCATCCATCTGCTCTTTCTTCGGGTTTCTTCCGTTTTTATCGATTGCCATATCTCTTCTGGGGTTTTGAACGTGTATTTCCTTATCTCTTTTTTCTACTAAGCGCGTGCTATAATTAAAAAAAATCTCTGACAGATTTTACGATAAGCAGCACGTCTTATATCAATCAATGAATCAACAGTTGCTACATGCAATAGTTTGGGAAATCGATCACCTAAAACACATACGGGTAGTACTACGTCTACATCGGGCGTACATGCCGCAATACATCGGATGCGATTTCGTGTTCTGTGATCTGCGAAAACATTAGCGTGATCAATATGTCTATTCCAGTGAATGATCTGCACAATAAGACTACAAGTTGCTATAGTGCACAACCACTAAAATGATTAAACATGGAAAATAAAGAGACAGAAGGATTAATCAATCCGCTTACACGATTTCAACAGCCACCTTATCCAAAGCAGCAACAACCATTTCCGGGGTTAGCTGGTAAAATGGATCCTGTACCCGATCATGGCGAAACGTCATACGTGGGATCTGGCAAACTAAAAGGTCGCAAAGCCTTAATAACAGGCGGAGATTCAGGTATTGGTCGTGCAGCGGCTATCGCTTATGCTCGTGAAGGTGCTGATGTGGCTATCAATTATTTGCCACATGAGGAAGAAGACGCACAAGAAGTGATACGGTATATCGAAGAAGCAGGCCAGAAAGGTTTTGCCATACCGGGCGACATTACAGATGAATCATTTTGTGTTCAACTGGTGGAAGATGCTGTCGCTAACCTAGGTGGATTGGATATTTTGGTGAATAATGCTGGGAAGCAGAAAAGTCATGATTCGATTGAAGACATCGATTCCAGAGATTTTGATCTGACGATGAAGACGAATATCTATGCCCCGTATTGGATCACCAAAGCAGCATTGAAGCATTTAAAGCCGGGTTCGGCCATTATTGCAACTTCGTCGGTACAAGCCTACGATCCCTCCGCTAATCTTTTTGATTACGCACAAACCAAAGCGGCAAATGTCGCTTATGTAAAAGCATTGTCGAAACAATTAGGGCCAAAAGGTATTCGGGTAAATGGTGTTTCGCCAGGTCCAATTTGGACACCTTTACAGATTTGTGGTGGTCAGCCATACGATGCGATTCCAGAATTTGGAGCAACGGCACCATTAGAACGCGCTGGACAACCGGTTGAGTTAGCTGGAGTTTACGTTTTGTTGGCAGATACGACATCAAGCTACTCACACGGACAGATTGTAGGTGTAGCAGGAGGTTATGGCCATCCATAGCGATATTTAATAATGTGTGATTATTAATGTTGTTTACACAACTGGGGGTAGTCGGCATGTAGTAAGTCTGCAGCCGACTACTTTTTTGGTATACTATATGCAGTAATAAAAGAAAGGATGGCATGAATAACAATCAAACCGTATTAGATAAAGCGATCGCTAAGGCATTAACATTTGTGCACGACAAGGAGAGTGTAGAACTGGAGAATAGTTCTTGTGTGCGTGTGGGTATATATGTGCACCGGCGACAGCCGCCCTTACCGCCTTTAGGGATTAATTACATCATCACGTTCAAGCGCGGTGATGATCGCAAGTGGACTTATGAAAGTCATGAACGGCATATTCCATCAGTCGATTATGCGAAGATTACCAACGTAGATCCGATATTGCATTATTGCGGATAATGCACCAGGCATTATCCGCGATTAAAGACTTTGACTGTTTCTTTCAATTCCTGTATTGTGGCCGCATCAAAATCTCCTGTTTGCATTTGCCAAGTCCAGTTTCCTTCCGTCGTAGCAGGGGTATTCATCCGATTACTGCCATCTAAATCCAAGATATCTTGCATAGGTACGATCGCCATTGCCGCGCTAGAACCGTAAGCCAATCGAAGCAAAGCTTCGTTGATCGTATTCAGATTTACTTGTTGACCAGCATAGCGTTTAATATTTTGCCGCGAGGTTTCATCCGTTTCCGTTTCATACCATCCACGGGTCGTATTATTATCGTGGGTACCGGTGTAGACTACGTAATTCTCTTCGAACTCATGAGGGATATGTGGCGAAGTAGCAATATCAGCGCCAAACGCAAATTGCAAGACTTTCATACCCGGCATATTTTGGCTGTCGCGAAGGGCATACACCTCATCGTCGATATCTCCGAGATCTTCGGCTATGAAAGGAAGATCTCCTAATGTTTGTCGTATTTTAGCAAAAAGTGCTTTTCCTGGTGCTTTTTTCCAAGCGCCTGATTTCGCGGATTCTGCTGTTGCAGGCACTTCCCAGTAAGCGGAGAATGCTCTGAAATGGTCTAGCCGCACCATATCGTACAAAGCTATGTTGCGCGTTATGCGTGCATTCCACCATTTATAACCAGTTTTTTTGTGCGATTCCCAATTGAATACCGGCATTCCCCAAAGTTGGCCATCGGCATTGAAATAATCGGGAGGTACTCCAGCTACTGCTTTTAGGCTGCCATCTTCCTGCAAAGCGAACAGCGCAGGATTTGCCCACACATCGGCCGAATCATGACTGACGTAGATAGGGATGTCACCCAAGATCGATATATTCCTTGCATGACAATAACGGCGCAATTTAGACCACTGTTTGTCAAAGGTATATTGCAACCATTTCTGAAATAATATGGCAGATTGATGTTGATCGGAGAAGCTTTGCAATGCTTCAGGATCTCGCAAGCGATAAGCCTCGTCCCAGCAATACCATGCTACATTTCCATGCTTTTCACGCAATACGACGTAGAGCGCGTAATCATACAACCATTTGCTTTCAGCCTTACAGAATTGCTGAAATCCCAAGTTGCTTTTCACATCGGATTGCTCGTATGCTGCTTGCAACAAAGGCATCTTAAGCGCTATCGCCTGTTCAAAATCGACTACGTAGCGCTTATTTTTCTTTCTTTTTTGGGATAATGATTGACCGTTCTGTTGAATAATCCCGAGCTGATCTAGATCAATTAATAATGGATTTCCAGCCATCGCACTCCAAGTACTGTAGGGAGAATGGAATTGATCTTTTGCCGTGGGGCCAAGCGGCAATACTTGCCACCATCGCTGTCCGGCCGCCGCTAACTGATCGGCAAAATGATAGGCTTCTTTTCCCAGATCACCAATTCCATTTTCTGATGGGAGCGAGGTGATGTGTAGTACTACGCCAGCGCTACGTTTGTTCGCAGTTGATTTACCACTTAAAACCGCGATCGGTAAATCTTCAAAAAGCGTATTGATGTCAATCTGTTTTGCGTCTGTACTTACATCAGACCAACCGTGCTGCCAATGGATCTCCTGATCTTCGGGCAATACGATATGGGTATCTTCCCAATCAAACTTTCGAAGATCATCGTGTGCAGATATAGCAATAGAAGACAGATGCAAAGGCATTACTATTATAACCCAATCCTGCTGATATCTTCTGGCGTACGCGAGTACATGACGTTTGTACTTGCCAGCTACTTCTATCGGTTGGTAAATCCCGTCGCGAAATACATCAGCATGATCAGCTCTTAGATGCAATAAGTTATGTAGCAGCGCTAGCTTGATTTTGCCCGAATGCCTGTCGTGCCACAGTGATGCAGCTTGATTTTGCAACGTAGAAGTCTTGATTTGCTCCAAATACTTTTGGCGCAGCGTGTAATCAACTGGCCGGCGATTGTCGGGATCCACAAATCCTAATTCCCACAATTCCGAACCTTGATATACATCGGGAATACCCGGACAGGTTAATTTCAGTACCAGTTGGTTCAGTGAATTGCTGATGCCAAAATCAAGGTGTTTCAGCAAGAAAGCCTGAAATTTCGGGAAAAAAGGTTGCTTTTTGTCGAGTAAATAGCTGGCAAATGCCTTGACACTATCTTCGTATGCTTCATTGGGCGCAGCCCAATCCGAGCGCTCTTTTCCTTCTCGTAGGTACTTTTCCAAATAGGCCTGCAAGCGCGAATCGTACTTGTCATAAGGTGTTTCTGGCATCGGATACGAGCCAAACAACGTCTGATACAAGAAATAGCGATCGTTCGCATGTGGTAAATCTTGCGTGTAGCTGGCTGATACCTCGTTTTCCCAAGATTTCACCGCTTCGATCCAGTCCTTGGGGATCGCAGTAAGCACTTGCAATCGCGCGCGTTGATCTTCACCACGCTTGGTATCGTGCGTAGCACTTCCGTTCAAGGCGGCAGGCCATTTCTCCTGCCGATCGACCATGGCCTGGTGAAATTTCTTTTTCGATAAACCGAAATTTTCCGGATGATCGCCTACTTCATGCCGACCAATATGGCGGTGGTAGGTGTACATCAACGTATCTTCTACACCTTTTGCCATTACAGGACCGGCAAACTGCATGCATCGCGCAAAAAATAACCCAGTTTTTTTTAGTAATTCGTCGTCATGAGTAGATTGTGCCACCTCAAATATAGCCGCTAGGGCTTTGACCGATTTTTTCTTCGCTGCATTATCTTGTAGAATTTGCTCGAAAACGCTACCAATCACATTTACAGAGGCATCGTCTAATGGAAATTGCTCATCGTACAAACGATACACCGGAAAATATATTAGAAATGCGGCAATAGCATCCTTCATATCACTCGCCGTGCAAGATTTGTCGTCCCGAAGCAGATCCAAGTGCGAGAGGTAATGATATAAATTATCGACCTCACCGCCCATGTGGTTTTTCAAAATGGCTGCCTTCTTTTGTAGTTGCAAGGTATGCGGGTCAGCTGCTATTCCAGTAAGTTCTTGGTAGTAATCCGTCAGAACCTTTTCGCTTTTTTTATTCGTCAGTACGTTATTACATAATGCCAAAAACTCGTATCCCGTCGCGCCTTGGATTGGCCATTCTTCGGGTAGTTCTTCTCCAGTTTCCAGAATTTTTTCGGCCACGATGTAAGTTTCTGGGCCGCAAAGCTGGCGCAGATCGCGAAGGTATTTCGATGGATTATACAGTCCATCGATATGATCGATGCGTAGGCCATCAAAAATGCCTTTATCGACCAGCTCTTTTATGAGTGAATGTGTATCTGCAAATACTTCTGGGCGATCCACATTCATGCAAATCAAGCCGTTTACCGTAAAGAATCGTCGGTAATTGATTTGCTTGTCCGTCTCTTGCCAGTGGCAAAGACGGTAATGCTGTTGCTCTAATAATGCATTCATGGCATCCGCATCCAATCGGAAATGATCTAAATGTCGCTGCAGCTGACTGCGTTTTTTTGCGCCAGCAAATAATTTAGCGATGGATTGGTATACGGTATTCCGAATTGATATTTCCTCTGCAGACGGTTCTTGCAATTTTTGCAGGATCACATCCAATTTGTCTTTTTGGTCAGTATCCTGTAACAATCTTTGCAACAGGTAGGTATAACTGGTTGGCGCAAGCGGGAATGACTGATCGTAATACTGAATTGCGAACTTACCTTTATCGAATCGAATGCCTAATTCTTCGTCTACGCATGCTTGACGCAATGATTTTCCCAACACGGGCACCATCATCTTTCCATTCATAAGTTCGCTGCTGAAACTGGTATCGAAGTAAGATCGGTAAGTAGAATCATCACCGTTTTCCAAAAGATCCATCAACCAGACGTTATCCGGATGGAAAGCCATATGATTGGGCACGATATCTTGCAACCAAGCCATGTTATGCTGACTCAGTTTCTTCTTGAGTTGTATCAACTGGTTTTTTGAACCTATTTCTGGATTGATACGATGGCTACTAATACCGTCATAACCATGTGTGCTACCCGGCGTTGCAGCCAATAGCGGTGATGCATAAATGGTATGAACGCCTAGTTGCTGGAGGTATGACGTAACTTGCTCCAAATTGGATAGATTGAAATCCTGATGGAATTGAATACGATACGTGTTTTGCGGATGCGGCATGTGGATGACCTTATGTGTGTTATAACTGTTGAAAGAAAACGCCCGTAGCAGCCGGAATCGTAATTTGACCGTTAAAAAGATCTGCTGTCGGTCCAGAACCGCCCCAAACTGGATCAGAAGTATCCCAAATCCGTTCCCAAGAGTAAGCACTATCTAAGCTGACCGATTGCGTTGTTGTCGAAAAATTCAATATGCCAACCATCGACTGGTCTTGAAAAGCATAGCTCAGTACGATCACGGACTTGGCTTCATCATATTGTACCGTGATTAATGAGCGATCGACTTGACGAAGAATACTATTCGCTTTGCGGAAGCTGATTAGCGCTTCGTAGTAGGCTAACATCTGTTGGTGCACTCGGGTGTTTATTTCCTCCCAATTCAACACACAAGCTGTAAAGGTAGTTTCCGCCTGTGGATCGGGCGCTTCCGCTTCCGATTGGAATGATTTAAACTCTTCTTTGCGGCCTTTTTGTACGGCTTCGATCAATTCTTCATCACTATGATGTACAAAGTATTGGAATGGAGTAGAGGCCGACCATTCTTCGCCCATAAATAGCATTGGTACATATGGTGAGGCCATCACAGTAAGTGCCATTAGGCGCTGCATGTCGGCCGAGAAAAGCATGCTCGAGCGTTCGCCCAGCATGCGATTTCCAGTCTGATCATGGTTTTGTGAAAACACCACAAAACGCTCGCCTGCTATACCTGTTGTATCTGTTCCGAAAAACTTTTGACGATGTTCAGAATATTGACCAGTATACACATACGCATACTGCATAGATTTCGCCAAATCTGCTACACCATGAAAATCACTGTAATAGCCGTCGGGTTTGCCGCCAGCAGCTACACGAAGCGCATGGTGAAATTCATCGACCCATTGCCCATCCATGGCATAGCCATTCTTCTCTAAGGAATCCAAATAACGTTTGTCATTCAGGTCACATTCCACGATGAGATAATGATTTCGATGCTGTTCCTCGATCCAAGCGTTTGTATCCTTTCGTATATCTTGTAAGATATGAGAGGCGCTCAGATCTTTTAAAGCGTGTGCCGCATCAATGCGCAACGCATCTACGTGAAAATCGGCAAACCACATGCGCACATTTGCAAGTACAAAATCGCGTACGCCATTACTATGAGCATCATCGAAGTTGATTGCGCTGCCCCAAGGCGTACCGTATTTGTCTGTAAAATATGGTCCGTAGTTTGGCGCGTAATTTCCTTCTGGCCCAAAGTGATTGTACACCACATCTAATACCACCGCAATATCGTGTGCATGCGCTGCATCTACGAGCTGCTGAAATGCTTTTGCCCCACCATAAGAAGCTTGTACTGCAAATGGAAACACGCCATCATATCCCCAATTGCGCTCACCTGGAAATTGCGCAATTGGCATGACCTCGATCGCATTGATTCCAAGCTTTTTCAAGTAAGGTAATTTATCTATCGTTCCTTGGAAATCGTGCGTATCGGTAAATGTGCCAATATGCAACTCATAGATAATCAAATCTTTCAGCGCAGGCACTTGGTATGCACGGTCTGTCCACGCAAAAGAAAGGTCAACTACTTCGGATGGACCATGTACACCTTCTGGTTGATAGTAGGAAGCTGGATCGGGATGTACTTCGCCATCTACGACAAAGCGATAGCGCGCACCAGCTTGCAAAGCAGCTGTGTTGGTTTCCCAGTAGCCATATGCACTGCGATCTAGTGGGATGCGTGTGGCCTGGTTTTCTATTTGACATTCCACCGTTTTTGCCAATGGCGCCCATACAGAAATATGAGTGCCGTTGGCAGTGGTGCGAACACCTACATGAGTTCTATTTGGTGTATTCACAAGTGTCGTGTTTTAATGGCTGCTATTTGCTTTCAGCACAATGATCGAGCGGCCTTGTACAGCGATTTCGTCGCCCGGATTGAAGGTGTCATGCTCATCGATCGTGTCAAATTCAGTGTTAATCACCTTTGTCCATTCTTGTCCGTACTTCTCCGAAGGCAACTTATAATTGATGGTTTCGTGGTGCGCGTTGAACAGGATATAGAAGTTGTCATCTTTGATTTTTTCGCCATCATCGTTGAGGGAGCGAATGCCATTACCATTTAAGAAGACCGCCAAAGAACGGGCAAAATCGTGTTGCCAATGCTCGTCGCTCATTTCGTTGCCTTCTGGCAAGAACCAAGCAATATCTTCCAAACCTATGCCTTTAATTGGCATTCCTTGAAACCACTTACGCCGACAAAATGAGGGGTGCGACTTACGGAATGCAATTAATTGTGCGGTGAAGTTTTGTAAGCTTTCATCGCGATTCGCCCAGTCCAACCAGGAGATTTCATTGTCCTGGCAATACGCATTGTTGTTGCCGTCTTGTGTGCGCGCAAATTCATCACCTGCTACCAACATCGGTACACCTTGTGATAGCAACATGGTGGTGAGCATATTGCGCATTTGCTTGCTGCGTAATGCATTTATCTCGTTATCATCTGTGGGGCCCTCGGCACCACAGTTCCACGATCTATTGTGGCTTTCGCCATCTTGATTGTTCTCGCCATTTGCATCGTTGTGCTTTTCATTATACGACACCAAATCATTTAAGGTAAAACCATCGTGCGCAGTAATGAAGTTAATGCTGGCGGTTGGCCTGCGGTAATCATCTTGGTACAGATCGGAAGAACCCATAAAACGTTCGGCAAATTCGCCCAACATAGAATCTGCTCCGATCCAATAATCGCGCATACAATCACGGTACTTGCCGTTCCATTCTGCCCATCCGGATGGGAATTTGCCTACTTGATAACCGCCTTCACCAATATCCCAAGGTTCCGCAATTAATTTGACTTGAGAAATGACCGGATCTTGGTGGATCACATCAAAGAAGGAGCTCAACTTATTTACTTCGTGCAGTTCACGCGCCAATGTAGAAGCCAAATCGAAGCGGAATCCATCCACATGCATTTCCTGAATCCAATAGCGTAGACTATCCATGATCAGGCGCAATACGCTCGGCATCATCGCATTTAAGGTATTGCCCGTTCCCGTATAATCCATGTAATAACGTGAATCTTCTGTTAGGCGATAATACGCCGCGTTATCAATACCTCGGAAAGAAAGCGTTGGCCCCATTTGGTTACCTTCGCCGGTGTGATTATACACGACGTCAAGGATCACTTCCATACCCGCGTGATGCAATGCCTTGACCATTTCTTTGAATTCGCGCACTTGCTCGCCTTGTACTCCGTTGGCTGCATAGCGCACATCAGGTGCGAAAAATCCTACCGTATTATAGCCCCAATAATTGGTTAATCTTTGATCTTTCAAGTGCCGATCGGTAATGAAATGATGAATTGGCATTAATTCGATGGCGGTGACACCGAGATTTTTTAAGTATTTGATGGTCACAGGATGTGCCATCGCCAAGTATGTACCACGGATTTCTTCCGGGATATCAGGGTGCATTTGGGTGAAACCTTTGACATGTGTTTCGTAAATAATGCTTTTATGGATCGGTATTTTTGGTGATTTAACACCTTCCCAATCAAAAGACTCATCGACCACCACGCATTTCGGAATATATGGCGCACTGTCTAGTTTGCTAAAACTAAGATCTTCTTGTTCATGGCCTACTTCGTAACCGAATAAAGAATCATCCCATTCTAGCGTGCCAGCGATCGCTTTTGCATAAGGATCTATTAACAATTTATTGGCATTGAATCGATGGCCAGAAGCTGGATCAAATGGTCCGTGCACGCGATATCCATACAACTGTCCGGGTTGAATACCCGGAATAAAGGCATGCCACACTTGGTGTGTACGCTCCTTAAAGCGAATTTTTACACTTTCAGTTGGGTCGTCTTTCTTGTTGAATAAGCATAATTCTACGCCTTCCGCATTTTCAGCGTATATTGAAAAGTTCACGCCTTCACCAGTGTAGGTGGCGCCAAGTGGGTAGGGTGAACCTGTCAGTACTTTTGTCTCCATATCTATGATGTCTTTCTATTAGTTTGGTTGTATATTCTTCGATCTCTTGTTCTTATAATAGATCTGAATCTCCTGCGAGATTTATCTTGCGTTATAACAGCTATTCCAGTAATTTGTTCGTTAACCATTATTATATAACAATCCCATGATCAATATATAATTTTCCTGTTTACGGTTAAATTATTGTCAATTGGTTTTTTGAATTAATCTTTATGAAGATGGCGCAGTATAGAATCGGTCCATAAAGTATGTAATTTGTACATAGCCGAAATAGGCTGCTAATTGCGTATTATACGCTATGTGAGGTGTGTAATACCTGTTTAATAATTTAGTGCTGATTGCTTAATTTAAGCCTCAAAATGGATAGATAAGATGCAAATCTACGTGCATCATATATTCAAGCCGTTCTTTATCAGATTGTCATTGTCAATGCAGTGTATTAAGTATATTTTCCGACACTTGCCGTGCGAACTTTTTGGCGTAAGGTTTGTTAATAAAATATCGGTCAGTCAGATTTACTATTTTGGTGAATTTGTAGTAGAAGGGTCCCAAGAAATAAAAAAAGCCAGGCGCAAAGCCTGATCAAGATATAAAGAAAATTGTTAGATACTATAACTAGGAAATATTATGCGAATCGGAATTACATTCTCTTCTTTTGACGTATTACACGCTGGCCACGTAAAGATGTTGGAAGATGCGAAAGATCAATGTGATTATTTAATTTGTGGTCTGCAGACAGACCCGACCTTAGATAGAGTGGAAAAAAATAAGCCCACACAAACGGTAGTAGAGCGCTATATTCAATTGAAAGGTTGTAAACACGTAGATAAGATTATACCATATGCTACTGAGCAAGATTTGGATGATATCTTACGTTCATTCAAGTTTCATGTACGCATCTTAGGTGATGAATACATAAATAAGAACTTTACTGGTAGATCTTACTGTGAAGAAAAAGGGATTGACTTGTATTTCAATCGCCGCGAAAACCGTTTCTCGAGCTCCGCTTTAAGACAAATTGTATTTGAAAAGCAAGGCGAAATGGAAGGAACAATCTTACCATTCAAAGAGCCCTTGGTTCATCAGAATAATATTAAAAAAGTTTTGCATAAAGGATAGAGGAGGATAGGTGATGAAGGTAGGAATTACATTTGGTGCATTTGATATGTTGCACGCAGGGCAAATCATGTTTTTGGCACAAGCACGTAAACAGTGCGATTATTTGATCGTTGGTTTGTGCACCAACGGACAGATCGATGCAGCTCGAAAGAGTAAACCCGTACAATCGCTTGTAGAGCGTTTTATACAGTTGGAAGGTAATCCCAGCGTAGATGAGATTATCCCATTCGAGAATGATGATGATCTGATGGATTTATTGCAAACAATCCCAACAGATATTCGCTTTGTGGGGAGTGAATATGAAAATGGGCCATTCACAGGTAAGGAGTATTGCCAAGAAGCTGGTATCGAAATTTGCTATGTTAATCGGGCGCACCGTTTCTCCGCCAGATCGCTGCGAAAAATTGTTGCCGAAAAGCAAGCGGCCAAGCTGATGTCATAACGCCTCATTAACAGGAGATTAGGCGCAAGCTAATATATCATACCATATAAAAGGCATTCCTAAAGAGTGCCTTTTTTGCGTATTGCAAATTTCCTGCAATTTTGATAAATTGCTTCCATTCAATTTCGAAACCAAACTAACATGAGAATACTTAAACCATTAGCGCTGGCTTTCCTACTACCTGCGTTGGGCGCACAGGCAAAGGCGCTAGACAAAGTTCCGACAGGATTGCATCCACAGGCTTTGCAAATTTTAAAACAAGACACCACTTCATGGACACAACCTTTGCCATTTGATGATGGGGTCATTACCGGAAAATTAGAAAATGGATTTCAATACTATATTCGTAAAAATGTAGAACCCGAAAACCGAGTTACGATGTATCTTGCCGTAAAAGTGGGTTCTATTTTAGAAAATGAGAAAGAGCTAGGATTAGCACATTTTTTAGAACATATGAACTTCAATGGATTGAAGCATTTTCCAAAAAATGAATTAGTGGATTATTTACAGCGTGCCGGGGTACGTTTTGGTAGTGATCTCAATGCATATACTAGCTTCGATGAAACCGTATATCAGTTGCCTATTCCTTCTGATGATCCCGAACTGTTGAAAAATGGTTTGCAAGTAATGCGCGATTGGGCGCAAGATGCATTACTAGATGAAGATGAGATCAATAAAGAACGCGGCGTGGTGTTAGAGGAATTGCGCGGTTCTCGCGGTTCGCAGCAACGGATGCGCGATCAATATTTCCCCTTGATGCTCAATGGATCTCGATATGCGGAGCGTTTGCCGATCGGTAAAGAAGCTATTATCACGAATTTTAAACCAGAAACCATTCGGGAATTCCATCAGAAGTGGTATCGCCCAGATTTGCAATCCATCATCGTGGTTGGAGATATCGATCCTCAAATGATCGAGCAGGAAATCAAGCGCCTTTTTGGCGACATGAAACAATCAAAATCTCCACAGGATCGCAAGAAGTATACGGTTGATTTGCTGAATAAAAATCAGTTTATGGTAGTCACCGATCCCGAAATGCAATATACCGTGGGTCAGATTTTCATAAAACATCCAGAAGAACAAGTTAAAACGGTAGGTGATTACCGACGTTCCTTACTCAAATCTACCTACAACGAAATGATCAATAGCCGACTGAGCGAATTGATGCAATCTGCTGACGCACCATTTTTGCAAGGTGGTATCGGTATTAGTGAATTTTTGGGTGGATTAGATAATCTTTCTGCCTATTTTGTGGCTAAGCCAGGTGCTATTGGAGATGGGTTTAAATCTGTCGTGCGCGAGCTGGATCGAGTGGATCAATTCGGTTTTACGGAATCAGAGTTTGCTCGTACGGTCGTTTCTATGCAAAAAAATAATGAACGTGCCTACACCGAGCGCGACAAACGTCGTTCCGACAGCTATGTTAATGCTTACTTAAGTCATTTTCTAAAAGACAATCCTGCCTTGAGTGATGATGATAGCTATCAAATCACCAAAGAATTATTGCCGACCTTAACATTAAGTGAGGTCGAAGCTATTGGCAAGCAATATTATGTAGATCAGAATCGTGATGTATTATTTTTGGCTCCCGATAAGGAAAAAGCCAATTTACCAGATGAAGCAGCTGTAAGCGCTTGGTTTCAAGAAGTGAATCAGGAAACGTTAACGGCGTACGATGATAAAGTTTCTGATTTACCATTACTAGCCTCAGAACCTGCAAAAGGTGCGATAGTAGATCATAAAGATCTGAATGTGATTGAAGCGAAAACTTGGAAATTGAGTAATGGCGCAACAGTAGTGCTAAAACCGACCAAGTTTAAAAACGATGAAATTTTAATCCATGCTTTTGGTCCTGGTGGTACTTCACTGTATGCGGATGCCGATTATTTTAATGCTTCCAATGCCGCTTCACTAGTAAATGGCAGCGGGTTAGGACAGATGACTACGGTGGAATTGCAAAAATATCTTTCCGACAAAAAAGCCAATATCGGCCCATTTATCGGAGAACGGACGCAGGGACTAACTGGTTCGGCAGATAAGGAAGGGCTGAAAACAGCTTTCGAAATGATTTACGGCTATTTCACAGAACCTCGCATAGAAGATGATGTCTTCAAAAGTACGATTAGCCGTGCGGTATCATCGATGGAAAATCGCGAAAACAATCCTTCATTCGTATTCAGCGAAACCATACAAAAAAGTTTGTACGGCGATAATGTACGACGTAATCCGGCAAACGTAGCAGATATAGAGTCTATCGATCAACAGCGATCACTTTCCATTTTTCAAGAAAGATTTGCGGACGCATCTGATTTTACCTTTATGATTGTTGGCTCATTTACCGATGAGGAAATCACACCTTTAATTGAGCAATACATCGCTTCATTGCCATCGCAAAAACGAGATAACACTGCAAAAGATTTGAATATCTTAGAACCAACAACTGGATTCGAGAAAATCGTACATAAAGGCAAGGAAGAAAAAGCTCAAGTACGTTTGTCTTTTTATGGTGATTATGCCTACAATGAGAAAGAAAACTTGAATATGGACGCACTCGAGTCGGTCTTGTCGATTAAACTGATTGAGCGTTTGCGTGAAGACGAAAGTGGTGTATATGGTACGGGTGCAAGTGCTAGCTATCGTAAACAACCAAGTGGACGATATGGCTTCCATATCGGATTTGGTACTGGTGTGGATCGGTACGAATCACTAATTCAGTCTGCATTGGACGAAATTCGTAAGGTGAAAGAAAATGGACCGACGCAAGTAGATTTGGATAAATTCTTTATTGAGCAAAAACGTCAACACGAAGTTAATTTGAAAGACAATCGTTTTTGGCTTAATTCATTGAATGATGTGATCAGTAACGAGGAGGATTTCAAATCTATTGTCAACCTCCAAGAGGATATACAAAACGTGACTGTGGAGTCGGTGAAAGCAGTAGCTAACAAATATTTGGATGAGGCGAAATTGTTTCGATTCATTCTTTTGCCAGATGCTAAATAAGCGGTTGGTAAATAGTGTTTTACGAAAAAGGGCTTTCATATGAAAGCCCTTTTTTATGTACATTAATCGTTGAATTTTCTCTTTTGTCGCCGGTACAACATAAATATCACAATAGCCAGCAACAGAATGCCAATTAAAACATAACCGGTTGGTGATGATTCAGTTTGATTCACAGATGTAGTTTGCGCAACCAAATTGGAAAGAAACCCACTCAAGACCAACCCACACAACCATTTTTTCATAATAATACGATTTAATAACCAATTTGAATCTACTCAAATTAGCATTAAAAAGCAATAGTAATGCCAATTAAATTTTTTTCCGTTCTATTTCGATGAATCTCACGAGATTCTCTACATAATCCGGCGAAAAATCAAATCGAACACCAGCAGTTTCATAGATTTTACCAATAGGTTGTGTATATCCAAGTTTCAATGCTGCTAGATATTGTGCCAGCGTGCTATCACGACCTGTGAGGTAATTTTTCCATACAGAAATGGCACCCAATTGGGCAAAACCGTATTCGATGTAGTAAAATGGAACCTCAAAGATATGAAGCTGCTTGTGCCATAGGTATTGCTCCGCTTTTTCGTAGCTTATCCAGTTTGCAAAACCATGGCCAAACTCGCGATAAATGCTTTTCCACGCGTCGGCGCGTTCCGCAAGACTATGAGTGGGGTTCGTGTACAGCCAATGTTGGAATTTATCGACCGTAGCCACCCAAGGCAAGGTCGAGAGCACATCGTCCAACTGTTCTTTCTTGGCACGCGAGAGATCTGCAGCGTCCGGAAGAAAATAATGCCATTGTTCCATCGACAAGAGTTCCATCGACATCGAAGCTAACTCTGCTACTTCCGAAGGTACATCCTTGAAATCGTTTAATGCGAGTTCCGAACTAATAAATGTGTGGATGGCATGTCCGCCTTCGTGTACCATCGTCGTTAGATCGCGCATCGTGCCCGTGGCATTCATAAATATAAAAGGCGCACCAGATTCGTATAGCGGATAATTATAACCACCGGGTGCTTTGCCTTTTCTACTTTCTACATCGAATAATCCATTCGCTTTCATCGTGCTGATGCATTGACCCATATACGGATGCAGATTCGCAAAAGCTTGTTCGGTCTTGTCAATTAGTTCTTCGCCAGATTGGAATGGCTTTAATGGCGGCAAATTTTCCGGATCGACCTGCATATCCCAAGGTTTCAATGTGGTTAATTGCAGTTTTTGTTGGCGCTCGTCGGCTAGTTTTTGCAATACAGGCACAACATGATCTGCCACAGCGGTATGGAATGCTTCGCAATCCGCTACGCTGTAATCAAATCGACCCATTGCAACAAACATATAATCACGGTAATTTTCAAATCCCGCATTCAATGCCACCTGATGGCGTAGGCGCAGCAAATCTTGAAATATATCTTCGAGAGCCTGCGTTTGTGCTAAGCGTACTGATGTAATAGCTTCCCAAGCTTCTTGGCGGATGGTACGATCGATATCAAGCAATCGTACAGATGCTTGCTGCATGGTGTATTCTTCGCCATTTAGCATGACTGTCATAGCACCAACGATCGCTTGGTAAGCTTGTTGCTGCAGTTGCATTTCCGTAAACAACGGGATATTCTCTACACGAAAAATCTCTAAAGATTTTTTGACTTTACGCAGATAGATGAAATAACGATCTTGATCCAATTGCATGGTCAATGGATGTGCCATCAGTTTCTGATCCAATTCATTGTGGATCGGAGCGATTTTCGGCTCGATCTCCGTGGTGAAATAGCGAAAGTTCTCCGCATATTCTTCGCTATCCGTATGGCAAGTCATCTGGATATAGCGCCAAGCCTGATCTTCTTGCAATACGGCGTCGAGCTCGTTGCGATCTAGCATCCACTGCTCTAAGGCCGATAAATCAACGATTTCACGCTGCTGTAATTCGGCATATAAGAGATGTAAATTCTCCCACACGATAGGCAGGTCCTGCGGTACATATGTTCTTGGCTTTGCCAGTGTCGTCTTCATATTATCTATATAAGTGATTATGCACGAAATTACTTATTTTTTAGATAGCTCAATTGCTGGGTGTAGCATGCGAAAAAGCGCATCGAAATACCTATATTTGCCGATTATAAAAAGAGAGACGGTAGACCCTAGTATGGAGAATATACGCAATTTTTGCATCATCGCGCACATTGATCACGGAAAGAGCACCTTGGCCGATAGATTGTTGGAATTCACCAACACCATTACGCAGCGCGAAGCGCAGGCGCAATTATTGGACAACATGGATCTCGAGCGAGAGCGCGGAATCACCATAAAAAGTCATGCAATCCAGATGGATTTCACGCGTGATGGACAAAAATATACGCTTAACCTAATAGATACACCCGGGCACGTCGATTTTTCATACGAAGTATCTCGTTCTATCGCTGCTTGTGAAGGTGCGCTTTTAATTGTTGACGCTTCGCAAGGTATTCAGGCACAGACTATTTCCAATTTATACTTGGCACTCGAGCACGATCTAGAGATTATTCCGATCTTAAACAAGATGGATTTGCCCGGAGCGATGCCTGAAGAAGTGAAAGATCAGATCGTCGATTTGATTGGTGGCAAGCGCGAAGATATCATTCCAGCTTCTGGTAAGACAGGAATGGGTATTCCAGATATTCTGGACGCCATTATAGATCGTATTCCAGCGCCAGTAGGCGATCCGAAGGGCGAATTGCAGGCCTTAATCTTCGATTCGGTATTCAATTCGTTTCGTGGTATCATGGCGTACTTCAAAGTCGTTAATGGAGAAATACGTAAGGGCGACAAAGTAAAGTTTGTGGCTACAGGGAGAGAATATTTTGCAGACGAAATCGGAACATTGAAGCTAAATCAAGTGGCTAAAGATGTGGTTAAAACCGGTGACGTAGGCTATATTATTTCGGGAATTAAAGAAGCCAGAGAAGTGAAAGTTGGCGATACCATCACCCACAAAGAACGTCCTTGTTCTTCTGCAATTCAGGGATTCGAAGAGGTAAAACCGATGGTTTTTGCCGGAATTTATCCGGTAGATACCGAAGATTACGAAGAGTTGCGAGAATCCATGCATCGCCTGCAGTTGAATGATGCCTCCTTGGTTTTCGAACCAGAATCATCTGCTGCATTGGGTTTTGGTTTCCGATGTGGATTTTTGGGAATGCTTCACATGGAGATTATCCAAGAGCGTCTGGAGCGCGAGTTCAATATGACGGTGATTACCACCGTACCCAACGTGTCGTACAAAGCTTATCTTACCAAAGACAAGGAAGAAATTGTGGTGCACAATCCATCCGATCTTCCCGATCCAAGTAAGCTCGATATGATCGAAGAACCTTACATTAAAGCCAACATTATCACAAAATCTGACTTTGTTGGGCCAGTAATGTCTTTATGTATTCAGAAACGCGGTACGATAGTCAATCAATCTTATCTGACTTCTGATCGTGTGGAGCTGGTCTTTGAAATGCCGATGGGAGAGATTGTATTCGATTTTTATGATAAGCTAAAAACAATATCCAAGGGCTACGCTTCGTTTGATTATCATCAGATTGGCTACCGCACATCCGATTTGGTTCGTTTGGATATTCGTCTGAATGATGAACCTGTGGATGCGCTATCCTCGCTTATTCACCGGAGTAATGCGTACGATTTTGGTAAGAAAATCTGTGAAAAACTAAAAGAACTTTTGCCGCGTCAGCAGTTTGAAATTCGTATTCAAGCTTCCATCGGTGCAAAAATCATTGCACGTGAAACCATTTCCGCATTACGTAAAGATGTAACCGCAAAATGTTATGGTGGTGATATTTCCCGTAAGCGTAAACTATTGGAGAAACAGAAAAAAGGAAAGAAACGCATGCGTTCGGTAGGTAATGTGGAGATTCCACAATCGGCGTTTATGGCGGTTCTCAAATTGGACTAATCTATTTTTAAGATCATAAATTATACAGCATGCAATTACTAGACGGTAAAGTCGTATCGGCCAAAATTAAAGAGGATATCAAGCAGGAAGCTGCCGAATTTTTGAAGGAAACGGGTCGTAAACCTCATTTAGTCGCTATTTTAGTGGGTAATGATGGTGGAAGCGAGACTTACGTGGCCAGTAAAATGCGTAACTGTGAGTTGGTGGGCTTTGAATCGACCAATATTCGATATGGTGTGGAGATCAGCGAAGCGGAATTGATTGCTAAGATTGAAGAAATCAATGCAGATGCCACTATTGATGGTTTGATTGTACAATTGCCATTGCCACCGCATATTGATCCAGAAAAAATTACAGAAGCGATCGATTACCGCAAGGATGTAGATGGTTTTCATCCAGTAAACTTGGGTCGGATGCAGCGCAACTTGCCTTGTTTCATTCCGGCAACGCCGTATGGCATCATGCTAATGTTAGCACATTATAATATTGATACAGCAGGCAAGAAAGCGGTTATCGTAGGTAGAAGTAATATTGTAGGTTCGCCGATGAGTATCTTGCTAGCACGCAATACGCAACCAGGAAACTGTACTGTAACGATCACCCACAGCCGCACGCAAAACCTACGCGATGAAGTATTGCAAGGCGATATCGTCGTTGCGGCTATCGGCAAGAAAAATTTCGTAACAGCAGATATGGTTAAAGATGGGGCTGTCGTGATCGATGTGGGTATCAACCGCGAGACATCTACAGAAACCAAATCGGGCTTCAGATTATTTGGTGATGTGGATTATGAAAACGTAGCACCAAAAGCATCTTGGATTACACCAGTTCCGGGAGGTGTTGGCTTGATGACGATTGTTGGCTTGCTAAAAAACACACTCGAAGCTGCCAAAGGCACGATTTATAAAGACTAATCTTTGGTATAAAAATTGCCCTAGTATGAGCGTAAACTTAATCATTACGCTCATGGGCAAACCTATTATTTTAATCGCCGCACTTTCTGCAACTATGTTAGTCGGTTGCAATCAAAATCAACAACAAGATAGTTCAATCACTACGGAGTCAGATACACTATCTACCACTCCTGGGCAACGTTTGGATCATGCTATTGAAAAAGTGGAGCAAAGTGCCGAACGTACTAGCGAACTTGCTAAAGAAGAAGTAAATAAAGCGGAAGCAGCCGTAGAACAAGCCAAAAAAGATTTGGCCGACGCAAAACAACGCGGTGATGCGAAGGCGGAAAGCGAAGCGCAAAAAGCCTTGGACAAAGCAACCGGTATCTGGGAAAATACTAAAAAGGCGGCAGATAATGCTGTAAATGCCACCAAGAAGGCAGCTCGTAAAACAGGAGCAGCGGTGGATACTTCTGTACAAAGAGCGAGTCGTAAAGTAGACGAGTTATTGCACAACGATTAATACCATACATTACATTATTCTACCTATGCTATTAACTTCTAAGTATGCCACGCTTATTGATCTCTTACATTCTTTAAAAGTAGAGCAATTAGAGATTCAAGAGGAAAATAATGTATTGCACATCTCAGGTGTCGCTTCTTCTGTAGATGCCAAGCATAAGGCTTGGGATTTGTATAATCGGATCGATCCCAATTATATTTCCGAAGATCTGGCCTTAGAACTTACCGTGCAGGTAGATGACATACTGAACGTAGCTCGGGTAAACTGTATAGACGAACCCTTTGTGGCTGTGCGTCGCGGTCCGGGTGTCAACCAACTGGTGGTAGCCGAACTCAAGCAAGGTGATAGCGTACAGGTATTGGGATTTACCAATCAAAATTGGTGTCTGGTGAAAGTGACCGAGCAAATAGAAGGTTACTGTTACAGCGATTATTTGTCAGTTTAGGATTAAATCATTTTTTTGGATATTTATCGGATATGATTTGGATTTATTCCAAATAGTATTTAGATTTGTTCCAATTAGATAAGTATGATCTGTCCGTTAGCAAATGTGGAAAAGGTGTTCGATACAGAACACGGTGTGGTGTACCAGTGCAGCCGTCAAAACTGCTATTGGTTGGAATTTCAGGGATCAACAACCGCTTTTAAGATTTCCGATCTTTTCTTGTTGAAAAAACGTATCGATTCGATTGACATCGAAGCCATGCTATCCGAGTCTTCTAGATCATACGACTTCGAAATTGTCATGCCTTTTCGTACGGAGCGATGCTATCTGCTTAATGTATCTGATATCCTCAATTTAAGAGAGATATTGTCGGGTACCAAGTTTATGATCCAGTTGAATAGCGAAGTAAAACGCTGTTTGCGTCGTGGTTGTGTGATTGCCTAAATCGCATTTATAATTATACTGATTCTAAAGAACTTACCGATCTAAGGTGTAATTTAGACTGAATTCGTATTGTATTTTTTTCATCCTAATTGTTTCCTGCTGCAGTATCTTTGTATCAAACAAAAGCAAAGTGCATCCTGTTATTACGATGTATTTAGTTTTTCTAAAAAAGACAGAACATGAAAGATTTATTAAAATTGAAATCTTCTTTAGTAGAAGAGATAGAAAACATATTGAATGCACAAATCAAAGTTGAAGCACATGCATCTGCTTTGTACCTAGCTATGTCTAGCTGGTGTGACGATCAAGGATTTGACAACGCGGCAGCTTTCTTCGCACGTCAATCGGATGAGGAACGTACGCACATGCTGAAGTTATTCAAGTACGTGGGTGATCGTGGTGGGCGTGCAGTTTCTCCAGAGATCACGAATGTACCTACAGACTTCGAGTCTTTCCGCGGTGTATTTGAGCAAACTTTAGAGCAAGAAATGTTTGTAACTGAGCAGTTCAATAATATTGCTGACTTATGTATGAAATCTAAGGACTATGTTACTTTTAACTTCGTTCAATGGTTTCTCGAAGAGCAAGTAGAAGAAGAGTATGTAGCACGTCGTATCATCGAGTTGTTTGATGTCATTGGTGAACAAGGAACAGGCCAGTGGGAAATTGACAAGCACTTGGTAAAAGTGACTTTCGACGAAGCATAATTTAAAAGATTATTTTACAGTTTCTATCTAAGATCTTACCTATTTGATGAGATATTAGATCAATAGAAGAAGTGCAAGTTTAAATGGTAGCAAGTAATGGCTTGCTACCATTTTTTTATGCGTTTAAGCTAACTACATTCTGAGGAAGTTTTTTCGTGGGTAATTGACTTCTAAATGGTAACACAAATAAGGCGAGGTGACCTTCTTACTTAGAAATATCCTCTAAATTTTCATAAATTCTAGGTTCAAAGTCTAACTGTGTTTTTGCATTAGGTACAATTTTTTCGGGATCCACTAATGCCACATCATGTCCATCTGCCTTCAATCGGTCGATACCGTCAAGCAACATACGCCTACCTACGTCATTAACCAACGAGATATGGCTCAAATCTAAAATGATAGTACCACTGTCTTGATCTTCTTCCTGTAACTTACGTAACAAACGCTCAGCATCCGTAAATTGCAAAACACCATGTAGTTTGTACATTTTTACACCCGCTTTTATTTGCTCGACATCGTGATCATTTACAATCACGCGCGATGACGGAACACCTTCGAGCAAATGTAAGCCCATATCACGCGACATTTGTTGCATAATATCTATGCCACGCACACTATTTCCATAGCGATCTAGTTTAGGGGAAAATACAGCAAGTCCGACCTGACCGGGGAGAACGCCAATAATACCACCCGAAACACCACTTTTGGCAGGAATCCCGACAGTGGCCAACCAATCACCAGCAGCATTGTACATACCGCAAGTAGTCATCACTGTCAATACTTGGCGAACCGTATTATGGCTCAAGATGCGCTCACCTGTTCGGGGAAGAATACCATCATTCACCAGCACGCTCATCATATTGACCAAATCCTTTACCGTCACATTGATCGAACATTGTTTAACATAGCTTTCTACAATTTCAATGGGATCACTTTCTAAAATATTAAAGTTTCTTAGCGAATAACCAATCGATAGGTTGCGGAATGCTGTTTCTTTTTCCGAATGGAAAATAGCTAGATCAAAAGATAATTCACGACCGGCCAACTTGCTGAAAAACTGTCGTGCAGTCTCTGCTCTGCACGAGTTTTCTGCTTTAGGAATCAAGGAATGTATCGTAATAGCACCCGAATTAATCATCGGATTTTTGGGCTTTATCTGATCGTCGGTCTGATCCAGCGAAATTTCATTAAAAGCTTCACCAGAAGGTTCGACACCCACTTTCTGCATTACCTTATCAAGACCGACCTCTTCGATGACATACGCATACGTGAAAGCTTTAGAAATCGATTGGATACTAAATTCGTAGTCGGCGTCGCCTGCGCTATAAACCAAACCATCTAAGGTGGTCAATGCTACCGCCAACTTATTTGGATCGGCCGAAGCGAGTTCTGGAATATAATCTGCCAGTTCGCCACCGTGGGCAGCTTTACAATTTCGCAATAGATCAGCAAGGTAATCAGGAACGGGTGTATTCATTTAAGTAAAGTATGGTGATAGTACATAAAGCATTTTGTACATGCTTTGTTATCACAATATCCGATCCTAATTTGCTACAAATAGCATAATAATACTAATTAGTTGAAAGTCTGTCTAAATTCCAGTGGGGATAAGCTTGTTTTCTTTTTGAAGAGTGTGCTAAAAGATTGCGCATGTTCAAAACCCAACGCATAAGCAATTTCGCCGACCGAAAGGCTCGTTGTAGATAACTTTTCTTTCGCTTTTGATATCAACTTTTCGTGAATATGCTGTTGCGTATTCTGCCCCGTATGCATCCGTAGCAGCTCACTTAAATAATTAGGGGAGAGGTTCATCTGCTCAGCCAAATAGTGTACTGAAAGCAAAGACTGTACATCGCTGCTGAAATAATCGTCAAGCAGCTGTTTGAATTTAATCAGCAGCCCTGAGTTATTATTTTTGCGCGTCAGAAACTGACGTTCATAAAACCGATTAGAGTATTTCAATAAGCTCTCGATCTGCGTAAGAATGATCTCTTGCGTGTGTTTATCAATATACTGGCATTCCTTGTCAATTTTGAGCAGGATGTTGATTAAATCTTGCTCTTCTTCGGCAGACAAGTGTAGCGCTTCGTTCACGGAATAATCGAAAAAGCCATACTGATGGATGCTATTTGCTAGTGTATGTTGCAAGAGGAAATCTGGGTGAAAGACAAGGAGATAACCGGATCCGCATTCTATGTTTTGCAGATCCAGTTGCTGCACTTGATTGGGGCCGGTAAAACTCAACACTCCTTTGTCGTAATCATAATGCTGCTGCCCATACCTGATCTTACCTTTGACTTCGCGTTTAAGCGCAACGCAATAGAAGCGATTCACGAAACCATTCCACGTATCATCTTCCAAAAAAATGCTTTCACTGAGATCGATTACCGTAACCAAAGGATGTCGTGGTTCCGGTAAGGACAGCAAGCGGTGAAATTCGGATAAGGAGTTAATCGAGTGCATAATCAAATTTAATCAATTAATCCCATACTGAAATCATCATAAGCGGCGCCAGTATCCGTTCCGAGTGGCAACATGTTTTCTAGTTTCGCTATATCAGCTGTTGTCAATTCAATATGAGTCGCCTCTATATTTTGTTCTAGGTATTTTCTTCGCTTTGTACCTGGTATTGGTAGTATTTCTTTATTGATTACCCACGCCAAAGCTAGCTGTGATGGTGTGATATTTTTCTCATCTGCCATGGCTTTGATGGCTTTGACTAACTCGATGTTCTTTTCAAACATTCCCCCTTGAAAGCGAGGGATTGCACGACGGAAGTCATCTTCTGGTAGATCATCAATTGTTTTGATCTCGCCAGATAAAAATCCACGACCCAGTGGAGAGTACGCAACAAAGCCAATACCCAACTCTTTTAGCCTGTTTAATACGCCGCGAGCCTCTACCGTTCTTTCGAACAAGGAATATTCACTCTGTACCGCAGTAATCGGGTGCACGGCGTGCGCGCGTTGAATAGTTTCTGAAGAAACTTCTGATAAACCAAGGTATCCAACCTTTCCTTCTTTCACCAGTTCGCTCATCGCCTCCACCGTTTCTTCGATTGGTGTATTTTTGTCCAATCGGTGTAGATAATATAGATCAATGTAATCCGTGTTAAGGTTTTTCAGCGAGCGCTCGATTGCTTTTTTGACATATCCTTTTTTTCCATTAATAGCCCAAGTTACTTTATTGTTGTCATCGATTTCCCAACCAAACTTCGATGCTAAAATAAATTGATCTCGCTTTCCGCTAATAGCTTTCGCAATGAGTTGTTCATTTTTAAATGGGCCGTACAGATCTGCCGTATCTAAAAAATTCCCTCCCAACTCCAAAGAACGATGGATAGTAGCGATAGCTTCTTTCTCATCTGCTGGGCCGTACATATGTCCATCTTCGAAACCAGTCATTCCCATACAGCCTAATCCAATCATCGGCACCGTCAATCCCTGACTGCCTAATGCAAATTGTTTCTTTACCATAACTCAAAATTCGCCAAATCACGCAACGCTTATGTAAGCATAACAGGGATTGTTGTAACCAAATCAGGGAATGGTAAATAAACTTATCCTAATGGGAAATTGCTGATTTTGGGAAGCGTCGTACCATGCTGATTGCGAGTTGCGAAATGATAACTAGCTACTTATTGTAATAGCACTCTACGACCTGTCTTCGCAGATGTCTTCGCTGCTTCTAGAATTTTCACCACAATTAGGTTGTTTTCTAAGCTGGATAAATCCTGTCTGGGATCCATCTCGCGATTTAACACCGCCGCTAAATAGTCTAGATGATTGCTTAGATTAATGGGGAGCGAGGCGGCAGTCGTTTCTTGGTAAGGAGCACGTTCATTTTCCTTGATTCTAAGCAATGTTGGATTCACCGCTTGGATATATCCCGTTTCACCAAATACTTCCATATCCTTAATAGAAAATGGCCAATTCCAAGATGCTTCGACAATTCCCGTTGCGTCCGGATATTCTAAGAGAATAGTCGCATCATCATCCACAAGTGGATATACGTCTTTCTTGAGTTGTCGCGTGATGGCGGTGACCGCGGTGGGCGCCCTGCCATCCATTAACCATGTCATGAGGTTTGCACCATAACAACCAAAATCTACGATCGCACCGCCGCCATTTTGTACTGGATCGGTTAACCAGCTTAAAAACTCCTTACTTACATTGATTTCTTTTGGACCCTGATGCCCATCGTGCACCACCATTTTTCTGATCTTTCCGATCTCTTTGTTGTTTTTGATCTTCACATAAGCTTCCTGATTACTTGCATACCAGGTGGTTTCGTAGTTAGTAAGCAAATGAATTTGGTGCTTTCTCGCCAATTGTGCCATGCGTTCCGCTTGTTCAACGGTAGTTGCAAGCGGTTTTTCGACCATTACGGATATGCCTAAAGGCGCCGATGCTTCTACGACAGCCAGATGTTCATTGATGGGATTATATGCTAACACTACGTCGGGTTTTCGAATCTTAAGAAGCGCGGATAAATCGCTGTGAAACAGCGAATCAGCTAGATTATACCGTTGCTTAAACCGCTGGATCAAATCTATATTAGTTTCGGAGATACCGACGATATTTACCGCACCTTTTTCGTAACTATTCATGATCAGGTATACATGATCATGACTCAGGCCAGCCACCACAACGTTCAGTTTTTTCTGCGCCATCACATTCGTTCCGGCAGAGGATAAAATTACGATACAAACCGCACAGAAAGTAAGGAGGGAGAATTTTTTTTGCTTCATGTTTACAAGGTTAGATGGCAATGTAGCGTTTTCTGTGCGCAATCCATTTTATGTTTATAAATATCTATCCGCTTCCTTTATTTCGAGATCATTTATACTTGCATAGCGTTTTTTCATTAGGCCATGTTCGTCAAACTCCCAGTTTTCATTGCCGTAGGCTCTAAACCATTTGCCGGCTTTGTTTCGGTATTCGTATTCGAACCTAACGGCAATCCTGTTATCGGTATGTGCCCAGTATTCTTTTCTAAGTTTGTAATCCAATTCTTTTTCCCATTTACCGGTCAAAAATTCGACAATTTCTTCGCGACCATTGACAAAAACATCGCGATTTCGCCACTCACTATCTACGGTATACGCCAAGGAAATCTTTTGAGGATCTTTGGTGTTCCAAGCGTCTTCTGCTATTTGGGTTTTCTGTTTTGCGGTCTCCAAGGTGAATGGAGGCAAAGGGTGCTTCTGTTCCATTGTTTTAAGAATTAAATTGAACTGTTTATGATTTTTTTTGATTTCTCGACTAGCTCATTTGATTGAAAGAGTTGGCTTTCTATGATGGCGCCTTCAAATAAGAGGTAAATATGAGAGGCTAACATATCGTCTCCAAGTTCTTTTTCAAAGAATATTCTCAAATCGGTTTTATGCGCCTGTATCACCGAAAGTATGGCACTTTGCTCTTTGGATATTTCCGATAGGATATTTAGAAAACTGCATCCTCTAAAATTTTCCTTCATGTTCATAGCGATGATGAATTCAAAAGCACTTAACACTCTTTTTTTCCTATTAGTATGTTTGGAAACGTATGTCAATAACTGTGAAAACCAATAATCATGTCTGGTATTAAGGAATGCTACACATAATTCATCCTTAGATTTGAAATGCTGATAAAAGCTAGCTTTTGCTACGTTGGCTTCGCCAATAATCTGATTTATTCCAGTGCTATTGTACCCTTGCTGGTGAAACAGGATGGAAGCGGTATTTATAATTCTTTCCCGTGGGTTACTCATGTATACTACTATTGTCTAAGCAAATGTATAAAAGTTAAACTATACAGACAAGTCTGTCTGTGTAGTTTAACTTTTTGATTAACATACATCCAACCGACTTGTAAAAACTACTAAACCATGATGAACCTGAATGCTAATTCTTCATCCTGATTGATAATCCAGTTAAAGCTGATAGTTAGACATGAAAGAAAATACGAAACCAATAAGGTGTCTTCTTTGTTGAGTTTCTATGCCACTTGATCCAGAAATTGAAAAAGCCATCCTGTCTACCACTGCTGCGCGCGGTGCAGATAAAAGTATTTGTCCATCGGAAGTGGCACGCAAGCTTTATCCAGACAATTGGCGAAATCGAATGCAAGATGTGGTTGATGTAGCGATTGCATTGCACCGCAAAGGCGAGGTGTTGGTTGTGCAACATGGTGAAGTTGCAGATGTAAATCATATTAAAGGGCCAATACGCATTAAAACTACGTAACTAGACAAACTCTTCGATTGTCCCATTTATGAAAAACCGCAAACCGAGTTATCTAAACTTTGATAAAGAAAGCTATCCGTGGAAATCGGATGTCGATTATCGCGAAAATCCAGAACGGTATCGCGTTGGCAAGGGTGAGCAAGGCGTACTTATCTGCGAACCTTATAAATCAGAAATCGGGCAATACTGGCGTTTTAAGACAGAAAAGATCGCCGTAGAAAGCAGTGAAAAGATATTTGATCTATTTGAAGCGTATGTGAAAGCAGAGGATTTAGTAGGTGCTGATATGGCTCGGAAATATCTGCAGATGGGCTATACACGAGCCAGACGCTACGTGAATTACAAAGGCGGAAAGAAATATGATGAGCATAACGACTATGCGATGTTGGAGCGTGGCACAGGTGATCTTGAAAAAGCAGCCGCAGCCGACGTATTTTATGACCGATGGAAACAAGCTGAAGCGAACGAAAAATATGCAGCAATGAAAAAACGGTGGAAGGATGAGAGGGGTTAAAAAAATCGGACTTACCGCAGAAAATCTGCGCGACTTGCGGCCGACCATTTACATGGCGCAAAAAATGGGAGAAGGTGTGGGATGAAGTCAAATATTGTTCACAACGATGCAAGCTAGCACGAGTAAAGTAATTTATATATTGACCGTCCGGATGGATGAGGATAGTCAATTGTATTTCAATCAATTACGGGAGAGGCATTTTCCTAGCGAACGGAATTACCTCAAAGCGCATTTAACGCTGTTTCATCAATTACCTGATATTGCACGCACTTTCGAGATTTTACGAAATGTATCGAAGAATCAGTTTAATATGGAGGTTGTTGGGTTGATGCAGTTGGGTGCTGGCGTCGCGTTTAAGATAGCGTCCGCAGAATTGCGAGAATTACATAGGTATTTAAGCGAAGCTTTTGCAGCAGTTCTGATTCCCCAAGACAAACAAGGCTTCAGACCGCACATCACGGTGCAGAATAAAGTAACTCCAGAAATGTCAAAGGAGTTGTTATCACAATTGGAGGAAATCTTCCAACCTTTCACCATCCAAGCGAGGGTGTAAACTAAACTGTGTCAAGTATAGATTTTTTATATTAGACACATAACAATGGAAAAAGAGGGATTTGACTTTGAGCGCTTCAAAGAAGAAGCAATGAAAAGCCTGTATGAAGGCAAGAAAATGGGTGGTACTGATGGTGTTTTTGCTCCAATGCTGAAACACCTTCTTGAAAGTATGCTTGAAGGTGAGCTGAATCACCATCTACAAGAAAATAAAGCATCTGGCGAGCTCAATCGTAAAAACGGGAAGACCAAAAAGACGGTACGAAGCCTTCAGTCTGGTCATTTTGAACTGGAGAGTGGCCGTGATCGAAACGGCACTTTTGAGCCTAAGATAATTCCCAAGCGCCAGTTAATCATTACTGATGAACTGGAAGGAAACGTGATTGCCATGTATGCTAGAGGCATGAGCACACGAGATATTTCGGGCTATGTGAAAGAAATGTATGCGATGGACATATCTGCTACGGAAATATCCAACATCACCGACAAGGTCATTCCTGCGATGAACGAATGGCGCAATCGCCCACTTGAATCAGTATATCCCTTTGTTTTTCTGGACTGCATGCATTATAAAGTTAAAGACAACGGCAGTGTTCAAACCCGTGCAGTATACAATATACTTGGGGTAAATCGGGACGGACGAAAAGACCTAATCGGTATTTATCTTTCAGAAAATGAGGGTGCGAAGTTCTGGCTTTCGGTACTGACCGATCTGAAGCAGCGGGGCGTAGAGGATATCCTAGTTGCCTGCATCGACGGCTTAAAGGGTTTTCCCGATGCTATCGAAGCGGTATATCCCAAAACCCAGATCCAACTTTGCATAGTTCATCAGATACGTTCAAGTCTTCGATATGTCCCGGAAAAGGATAAAAAGGCTGTTGTTGCAGATTTAAAACCTATCTATCAGGCCATCAATCAGGATCAAGGCTACGAAAAGCTCTTAGAATTTGATGAAAAATGGGGCAAGAAGTATCCACTTTCGGTAAAGGGGTGGTTGGATAATTGGGGGAATCTTTCTACTTATTTTGAGTATTCACCCGAGATTCGAAGAGCTATTTATACGACAAATGCTATCGAGGCAATGCACCGGCAGGTTAGAAAAATCACGAAAACGAAGGGAGCATTCACCTCGGATCAGGCACTGTTAAAACTAGTTTATCTCACCATTAAGGATATATCCAAGAAATGGACTATGCCTATTCGAAACTGGGGTTTGACAATGCAACAATTACATATTAAATTTGGAGATAGAATTAAGGCCTTCGGCAACTCTTTTTAGGGTTCGCACTCGAGGCTTTCAGCCTCTGAGCACGAACCCTAAAAAGAGTGACGTGACACAGTTCGCTTTACACTCCCATCCAAGCTACTGGTTTGGATCTTTGGGTTTATCAAGGTGGTCCTTGGCAACATCAAGAAACATTTGATTTCCGGTAAGATTGAGCGCGCTTTGGTGAACGTAGGAGGAGGGCTTTAATACAGGTTTTATTTGTTCACTTCGCTGAAGGCATTTCTTTTTTTTATTTTACTTCTCGTACTGATCACGTGACCAATATACATATAAGAAGCTCCTATCATCACGATCCAGACGATTATCGGAGGCATCGATTCTTTCAAAAGGAATACAAATGCCACGGTGAAACTAATTAAGAAAGCGACAATTACATAGATCAATACAAAAGCAGTCTTGGACTCGTAAAAAGAAGGTGGTTTGGTAATGGTGGTACGATTTTCTGTGACTGCTTGTTCGTTCCATCGTTTTATCTCGCTTAGAAAATCCTCTTTAAACGCGAGAAAGTCATTGCTTTTAGTTCTCATACTCGCGAAAAGTTTTGTCTTACTACCATTACTTAGTGTAAGTTGCATGCAATAGTAGTAACGAGTCCAAGGAAAACTGTAATGTTGGATATCACTCCAAACAATATTGAAATCATCTGCTTTACTCCAGGGATAACGTCGCTGCCAATGCCATTTAATACCGTTTTGATTGATTGATAATTTGATTCTACCAACGCCAAATCGCCATCCAAGTAAATATCCTGTAAGCATGTACACACCTATTAATAAAAGAGCTTGATCTTTACTTAAACTAAAGTAATACCATTCTATCATTGGATAACGATCAAATGCATAAAGGCGAAAAGCCATAAGGCTCACGATAAATGTGAAAAAGACCGAAAAATGTCTCATTGGAGATCGTACTTGCACAGCATATCTACGAGTCGAAGAAGCTGTTTTCGAATTCGTCGTCATGATCTTATAAAAGTAATAGTATTTGGGTAATTGCTTAAAATGATTTCACTTTAATTTCGGTTAGCGGCATGCAAAAAAAGAAATCATCATTCAAGGCTAATCTTTACGACACAAAAAACGCAACTCCTAAAGAGTTGCGTTCCATATTAAATCAGCATGTACTTCTTTAAGGATTTGGTTTTACCGTGATATGTTCAGATATCATATAGTTGAATTTCAGTATTTTATTCATCTCTACGTCATTCGGTGCGTTCTTCATTTGCGAGGCCGTAACGTCACCATATATAAATATGTGTGTTTTGCCAACTTGGTAATATTTTAGCGAGAAGAATGAACCGATAATAGCCTGCTCATTTTCAAAGTCATAACTGATGGTGTAGCCCACAATGTTGTCTTTCTCTTCTTTTACCAAAACTATGTTGTCGTTTTCTGCCACAAATTTCTCCATGCTAAAACTTGCCGGATCGGTCGATACCCAAATAGTCAGTTGTTTCAACCCATAATCTTCTGTGTGTTCTATATCGTAAATCTTTGAATGATCTTTAAACGTACCAATTTTTATATCGCCAAATTTTTGATTTTTAAGATCACCGGATTCATGCAGCGCTATCTGTTCTGGGATTCTCAAAATGATGTCGCTATCATATGTATCATCAAATATGGTGTCCACTTTGGTAGTAAGCTTTTCAAGTTTGTTCAATGTAATAGGAGGCTGCTTTTTTAATGTCGCCTTCAATTCGTTGATCTTATGCAGTACCTCATTTTGATAGGCGATAGCTTCAGCAATATCTTCATCGTATTGGTGTTTTTCGATCTTTTCAAACTCCATAATGGTATTTTTTGACTTTGATGATGTCGCGTTATCCTTGAATTTTAGGAGAAAGCGACTATCGTCGAATTCATGATCGTACATTTCATAATAATCCTTGCCGGTAATATGGAGCTGATGGAGACTCCTGAAATCTTTCAAGTTTATTTCTAGCTTTTCTGGCCATTCAAAATGTAGACTTTCATTCTTTCTAACAAAGTGAAAATTGTAGTCGAATATTTCTTCCATCGACATGGCGGTTAGCCCGACAAAAGGCTCATGATCTTCTCTGTATATGTTCTTTATTCGCCAATATGTTTCCTTTTCCTGACAAGAGGATTGCAACGAAATAACCGAAGTAAGCAGTAGGGAGAGGATGATTATATTTTTCATAAAGACTTTTTTTCTTTGGCGTCATGATTTTTTTATCGTGTACTCGCTTTCTGCAAAGTAGCATTAACAGCAACGAAACCAGCGATCGGTTTATTATCTACAGGTAGCCGTTTACAATTCGTATTTGTTGTTTGCCGAGCAATTCATAAATCTACCCCAACGAATTGTAAACGTGTACAGCTATTGATCTCTATTTGTAATTACATTACACTTAATTGCGTCAGTAAAAAATACTAGTGCAAAATCTATGAATTATAATATGAAAACAATGGCACTTTCACTTTTCGTCCTTGTTATGATGAACAGTTGCCAAGGGCAAACGAAATCATTATCGACAACGGTATTGCAATTAGAAAATTTTGATTTCTCTACTCCTGTAAGCACACTGTTGCCTGCGGATACAAAGGATAGTAGTTATGAGGAAGTCTACAACGTAAAAAATACCTCAATGCAGAAGTTCGTAAGTAGAGAAAACGACTACACGGATGAAGCAAAGCCATTGTGGTATGAGTATCGCCAATTCTCCTCCAGAAGTAGTGATGAGCTAGCTCGCTATGATGACTTCGTATTCAATACGTTTAATATGGTGGTTAGTCTGGAAGAAGAAATCATGGTGTTTAATGCCATTGCATCGGACTTGACCAAGCAGGAGAGCGATCAATTTATTCAGCTACTGAATAAAAAACATGGCACTGCCGAACAAACAGAAGGAGAGTTCATGGACTCGTACGAGATATACACGTGGAAATTGAAGGATCGCACGCTCAAGTATGTGCCTTTGTATGATGATGAGATGAACACGCTAAAAATTGCAATCGACCAAGAGAATAAAACATTGGAAGAGGGTGAAAAAAGGCCACATTACAGAGGTCTCTTTTATGTTATACACGCCAAATACAGCGATCAGGTCATTAGCAATTTCCACACGGGCGATCTACTGTATTGTAATTAAATCATTAGCGAGGCTTGATTGGTACTAATTGTAAATGCCTTGGTGCGAATCATAAACGACACAGTTATAATAGCCTGAGATGACTTAAATTTCGACCTAAGATCAGAAAAGTCAATATGAGCAAACTAGTCTGTGTAGCAAAACCATTTAGGATACTGTGTTGTCTGTTATTCCCTTTATGGGGCAGTGCGCAAGAGTGTAATACTCCCCAAATATTGGACTGCTGATTAAATTCGATAATTTAACAGTTGAAAATGAAAAAAGAGCGTAGAAAATTCAGTCCGGTTTTCAAGACCAAAGTAGTCTTAGAAGCCCTTAAAGAAGTTAGTACCATGCAGGAACTTGCTTCCAAATACAGCCTTCATCCCACACAGATCACCGCTTGGAAACGGGAATTTCTGGAGAAAGCTGACACGGTGTTCGGTTCAGAGAAACCTACACAGAAAGAAGAGTCTAAAGAGAAAGAACTTTATTCCAAGATTGGTGAACTTCAGATCCAAGTTGATTTCTTAAAAAAGGTATTGGGGAAATGAGCATGATTGAAAGGCGCGGACTTGTTTCCCCAGGATATGAACCGCTAAGTATTGTGGGGCAATGTAAGCTGCTGAATCTTCAACGTAGCTTCTATTATTTCAAGCCTAAAGGTGAATCCTTGTTGAATCAGTCCATCATGAAGCTAATTGACCGCAAGTTTCGGGACTGTCCATTTTACGGTGTGGAACGGATGACTGCGTATCTCAACAAAGATCTAGGGTATCGTATAAATGCCAAGCGCGTACGGCGTTTATATCGGGTAATGAGCCTTCAATATACTTACTTGCACTAACCCTAGCGTTATCCTACCATACTGCGCACGCCCAGCAGTTGCGCGGCAGGGTTGTATCAAAACATGATGGCCTGCCCATTCGTGGGGCAACGATCCGTCAGTCGGGTCTAGATAATTCTACACTTAGCGATCTTCGCGGCCGCTTTGTATTGGGAATACACCCATCTGCAGAAAGACGATTTGTGGTTGAACATCAGGGCTACCGCTCATTTACGACAGCAATCATGGATACGGATATGGATACGTTGACCGTGCGGCTGGAGGCTGATGTGCGCTCGGTAGACTCAGTTACAGTGGTATCCACCGGGTATCAGCAGTTACCGCGCGAACGGGCAACTGGTTCCTTCTCATCAGTAGATAGGGATCTTTTCAATCAGCAGGTAGGTCCGGATATCATCTCTCGACTACCTGCGATTGCCAGTAGCATCACTACAGATAATAGTTTAACTACACCTAGGCTAATGGTTCGTGGGCTATCCACTATTCAAGGACCTCGTGATCCGTTAATCGTGCTGGACAACTTTCCATATGAAGGTGATATCAACAACATTAATCCTAATATCGTCGAGAGTATCACCATCTTAAAAGATGCCGCAGCATCCAGCATCTGGGGTGCTAGAGCGGCTAATGGCGTGATTGTGATCACCACAAAAAAAGGATCATTTGATAAGCCGATATCTATCGAATTCAACAGCCACATGACCATTACTGCCAAACCAGATCTAGGTTACATCCGCCAAATGTCTAGTGCGGATTATATCGACATGGAAGTAGAACTATTTAATCAAGGATTTTACAATAGCCGCATCTCTTCCGCTTCTCGGCCGGTGATCTCTCCAGTAGTGGATATGCTGAGCAAACTGGCAGAGGGATCTTTAGATGCCGGGCAGGTAGATACGGAATTACAGCGGCTACGAGGCATTGATGCACGGGATCAACTGAATCAGCACATGTATCAAGCTGGGATAAATCAGCAGTACTATTTGGGATTGCAAGGAGGATCTGAAAAGTTGTCTTGGTCATCGGCAGCTGGATATGATCGTAATCGAGATAACTTAGGGGAAGGATATAGAAGGCTGAATCTGCGCTTTGAAAACACCTACAAGCCGCTAGAGTCACTTTCCATACGTACGGGCATCTATTATACCGAGTCGGGAACACGCTCAGGCAGGCTGGGTTATAGCGGTATTTCGATGAACGGCGGCGTGTTTGTTCCATACATGGAACTTGCTGACCAGCATGGCCGGCCAAAGGCCGTATTTAATACTTGGAACAATAGCTATATCAATTCGGTCGGGCAGGGGTTACTGCAGGATTGGAATTACTATCCGCTAACCGACTGGCAGCATAATACCAGTTCTAGCCGCTCTTCAAATATGCTGGCTACCGCCGCGCTTGATTATAAGATACTACCTGGGCTTAACGCCTCGGTTAATTATCAGTTCGAGCGGCAATATGATAGCGGCCAAACGCTTGCAGATCCACAGAGCTACATGGCGCGTGACTTTGTTAACCGCTACACACAAATCAATAATCAAGGGCTGGCCAGTTATGCCGTGCCAAGAGGTGGCATAAATGACCTTTCTGGCAGTATGCTCCGCAGCAACAATGTACGCGGTCAGTTGGCCTATGATCGTAGTATCAGCGATCTGCATCATATCAGCGGCATTATTGGTCTCGAGATGCGCTCGGTTGTTCGGGAGGCTGACCAGCACCGTCTGTATGGGTATAATCCTGATAATATGACCAGCGGTCTGGTGGACTTCACCCGCAGTTACCCTAGTTTTATCTCAGGTAGTAGCTTTATCCCCAACAATCAGTTTGTCTCAGCTACCCAGACACGCTTTTTATCGCAGTATGGTAATGCGGCCTATACCTATCGCGGCAAGTATACGCTCTCAGGCAGCGTGCGCAGGGATGCCAGTAACCTATTCGGACTAAACACCAATGATCAATGGAACCCGTTTTGGTCGGTAGGCGGTGCATGGAAAATCTCTGAGGAATCTTTTTTCAACTCGAATGTAATAGGCTACCTGAATGTTCGAGCCACTTATGGCTTTAGCGGTAATATTGACCCAGCTATGGCGGCGGTGAATACCATTCGCTATTTGCCTGGCAATTCTAATTACACGGGCAGACCCGTTGCTGTAGTTAATAACTATTACAACCCCTCATTGCGCTGGGAGACATCCAACATGATTAACCTAGCCGCTGATCTGCGTATGCTGGATAACCGGATCATGGCTAGCATAGAATACTTTCGTAAAAAAGGTAGCGACCTATTTGGCGCTGCGCCCCTAGACTACACGACTGGCATTCCGCCATACACGCTACGTAATGTAGCCAGCATGTCGGGAAATGGGGTAGATGTGGAACTAAAAACGATCAATATAAAAACAAACGCACTAGAATGGTCGAGCATAGTAAACTACAGTTTCTTTAAAGATCAGATCGAGCAGTACCTGATCAATCGTACTCTAGCTAATCAGTATGTAAATCCGAGCAATGTCCCTATATCGGGCGTGGCGGGCAAACCAGTATATGCGGTATTTGCCTACCCCTGGGCAGGCCTTGATGGACAAACAGGTGCTGCGCAAGGATACTTGGATGGGCAGATTAGCACTGACTATCGTACGATTATCGGAGCAGGAACTACGCTGGAAGAGCTGGAGTTCTTTGGCTCTTCGATACCGACCAGTTTTGGTTCCTTTATTAACTCCTTTGGCTATAAAGGGATCAGTTTGCAGGTGGGGATATCCTATAAGTTGGGCTACTGGTTTCGCAGGGGATCGATTCACTACACTAATTTAATGAATAGCTGGCGCAGCCATAGCGATTATGAGAACCGGTGGCAGCAGCCCGGTGATGAGCTGCATACCGACATTCCAGCAAATATGTACAGCACGAACTCCCAGCGGGATAACTTTTATGCTGGATCTAGCGCGCTGGTGGAAAAAGGGGATCATATCCGCTTGCAATATATCAATCTGAACTACCGTTTGCCCTTGCGAGTTGCTGGCAGACAGCATCAGGTAGAGCTTTATTTGAATGCCAATAATTTGGGAATACTCTGGCGAGCGAATAAGCATGGAATTGATCCAGACTTTAATAATACGGCCGGTACAAGGCTAGTCCGTCCGGCAGGCTACACCATGGGAATGCGCGCAAACTTTTAAAATCAATATAGCGATGGAATTACAAAGCAGAAAATATAGAAACTGGCGAATCAGATTTGTGTCCATACCATCAAAACAGATGGTGTATGCAGGAGTCCTGATGGCCATAGTCATGATCCAATTATCAAGCTGCAATAGCTTTCTGGAAGAAAAGGCGGATCAGCGCTTATCTGTCCCGGCCACAGTAGGGGACTTTCAAGCGATGTTAGATAATTTTGGCAATATAAATAACGACTACGTTGCCGCAGCAGAGGTGAGTGCAGCAGACTTCTATCTAAGTGATGCCGATGTGCGGGGATTAGGATATGAAAGTGATCGCAGACTATACACATGGCAACCAGACTTTGTGGCGCGTCCGCAAAGTTCGGGTGGTGACGAGTGGTACAATTGCTATTATGCAGTTAACATTTGCAATCTGGTGCTTCAGGGTATGGATGAGCAAAATCTAAATGGGGTGCAAGCCGATCAGATCCGCGGCCATGCACTATTTATGCGCGCAAGCCGCTTCTTGGATGCTGCGCAAACTTGGTGTGTCGCTTATAATAACCAGACTTCCCAGCAGGATTTGGGCATCGTACTAAAACTCGATCCAGATCCCAATATACCTTCGGTGCGTGCTACGCTAGAACAAACCTACCAGCAGATTATCAGCGATTTTCAGCTTGCTATTACGCTTTTGCCCGAGCGTCAACCGGGAAAGACAGCACCGACCAGACCAGTCGCGCTCGCGATGCTCGCCAGAACGTATTTATACATGGGAGACTACGACCAATCACTTCAAAGCCTGCACGAAATAGATCATTCAAGTTTAAGCCTTATTGATTTCAACACGATCAGCGAGACGCCACTATATCCGATTCCAGTCAAGAGCAATAGTAGCGAAGAGTTGCTACTGTGGAGCAATACGCTCTATGGCGGGCCGCTGAGTACAAGCATTGCCAAGATAGTCCCCGAGTTATATAATATGTATACAGCGCATGACCTGCGCAAGCGAATCTATTATCGGGCAAACCCAGATGGCACCTATTTTTTTCGGGGTAGTCATACTGCGGCGATGAATGTAACCAACGGAATAAGTTCGGCAGAGATACTACTGATGATAGCGGAGTGCAAGGCGCAGCTGGGAGACCTTGGTGGTGCAGCTGATGCGCTGAATCAACTTTTGGTAACTCGCTACCAAATCTCGAATTTCACAGATTACACATTCATGGATAAAGATACCGCTATAGCGATCATTAGAGATGAGCGACGTAAAGAGCTGGTGATGCGCGCACTGAGATGGGCGGACATAAAGAGATATAATCGGGATGGGGTAGGTATCACGCTGGAAAGAGTTCTCGAAAATCAGCGATACCAGCTACGGCCAAATGATCCGAGTTACGCTATTGCTATCCCAGAGGAAGTAATTGCGCTGTCGAATATTAAGCAGAATCCGCGCTAAGGCAAATCTTGAGATATGTTATTCATTAAAAAGGAGAATGTCATTAAATACTATCTAGGTAATAAAGCAGAGATGAAAGGCTGGAAATCTGAGCACATCATGTTGCTGGAACGGCTACTTCTGCGGGAGATTGATGTATCTGATGAAAACTTTCTTGTTAGGGGTAGCATCATATTTGCAGCTGTTAGTGATGCGATCAAAAACAAAGGAGATCTTCTAGATGTGATAAGAGCAATTGGTGAAACCAAAATACAGGAAATCAAAATACAGAAAGAGACTAACTCAGGAAAACCTAATGATTATTAGATCAGATGCCTACGTTTTTTTAAGATAAGAACAAAAAGCAAGAGGTCAACACATTTTGTGTTGACCTCTATCATTTAATTTGCAGAACTTAAGGACGCCTAGAGTTAGGGTTTAATTGTAATACTGCCTGATTGCTCATTCCACTAAGATAAGTTTCCAGCTCATCCAGATCGTTCGCTTCCACGCTTATTTCGCAGGGCTTTTCTCCGGTGTCACCACAAGCATCAGAGGCGGGGCCGGGTTGCCAGTTATCAATTTCAGAGAACTGACCTTCGGTGTTACTATCTCCGATAAAATGATAGGAATTAACCACCTTGCTGCTAGCAGTCTTGGTTTTAATCATCACGGCATTAAAAGCAAACGTACCGATTGCTATTAATGCTAATATTAATGTGAAGAGTGATGTCTTCACTGCAAATGTGTTTTTCATGTTTTTAAAATTTTGAATGTTTATTAATAGCTTACTTACGATTAAGCGTAAAATATCGTTGATCTTATAAAGGCCTACTAGCCAAGTCTGACCAGTAGACCCACATCGGGAATACTGCGAACTTTCTTCTGTTATATATTTTAAATGTGTTCATGATCAATATTATTTTTCGGTGTTGCAATGTTATGAGCAAGATTTCAATCGCTTCATATTTCAAAGTTAGGGACGAGCGATCGCAAATAGTTGGCAAAATTTTGCCAACTATTTGCGATGGATTTTTCTTATGGGAATGGGTTATATGTTGAGTTAAATTCTGGTATGGCAATGATACATTAGTACACCTAGGAAATCTAGAGGAATCAATATTGATACCTATTTCGTAAATTGCTGCCATACAATCTTACCGAATGACTATTAATCTTGACCGATTTTTAAAAGCACAGAATCAAGTTTATTTGAACGCATTGATCGAAATTAAAGGCGGTCAGAAACAATCGCACTGGATGTGGTATGTTTTTCCGCAGATCGCCGGTTTAGGTAATAGTGATACCTCAAAGTTTTATGCCATTCAAAGTTTGCAGGAGGCATCCGCATTTTTAAGACATCCTGTGCTTGGTCAGAATTTGAGAGAAGTCTCAACTGCGCTATTCAATTTGAACGGTCTAACAGCTCACGATATATTTGGAAATCCGGATGATCTGAAGCCGCATTCCTGTATGACACTGTTTTCTGAAATATCGGAAGCTAAGAACATTTTTCAACAGGTCTTAAATAAATACTTCCAAGGTAAGTTGGATCAAAAAACACTGGAGATTCTAGGCGGCATGAAAACTCAGGAGTAGGCCGGCAAGCTGATTTAAATCCTTTATTTAATAGTTTGGAGATGGTCAATCGCACTGATCACGCTATAACCATTGGGCTACACCACCGTGCCCCGAACAGTTTCCGCTCTTGCTTCTACTAAAACTATAGCTGTCGTCCAGGCAGCGAGTTGTAGCATTTGATGGTGCAGTCTTGTAATGAGTTGCAGATTGAACGCGCTCTCCAGCAGTATTGGCGTAGTGTCTTATTCTGGAAGTAGCAACATTGGTTGTTTGTTTTTCACTGGATAGGTATGCCGAGTTTACATAACCAATCACGCCATTGTAATTCACCCTTATCCATGGACAATCACAATCTTCCATCAGTTGAACAGAGGTGCTCGAGGGTATGGTAGAAGTTGAGATGATGAATTAGGGGCACTCCTCATATTCAAATTAGATGAGGTGTACTTTTGTATTTGTGCTAATTACGATCAATAGCTTCGCAAATAACAAAAGAAGGAATTTCATGACTAGACTGGAGATGTAGGGTAGTAGCGGTTTTTATAATTTATTAAATATAGTGAAATTTATAAATATTGTATAAAGAGGTAGAGATAGATATGAAAAATGGTGCTCAGTTTGAGCACCATATAAAAATAAAGAACGTGTATCAATATTATTCGTCAGTTTGCAATGCAAACTTCTTCATCAGTGGTGCCATATCATCACTCACTTTCTTATCGAGAACTTTTGCATAGAGCTGCGTGGTGCGAATATTGGTATGACCAAGCATTTTCGACACGCTTTCGATAGGGACGCCATTCATGAGTGTTACGGTGGTCGCAAAGGTTCGTTTGGCTACACGATTGCCCAGCGTCTTATTGATACCGCATATGGCAGCAATCTCAACTAAGTATTCATTCATCTTTTGGTTGCTGGATATAGGCAAGGCGCGGTTATTATGAACGCACCAAGGATTCTCCGCATACTTTGCCAGTATGGTAGCTGCTACGGGCAGTAGTGGAATAGAAACCCGTGTGTCTGTTTTCTGGCGATAGGTGAAAATCCATTTTCCACCGTCAATACCAACGCCAATATCGGTTAGTTGAAGTTTATGTACATCGGCGTATGAGAGGCCTGTATAGCAGCTAAACAGGAAGAAGTCACGAACCTGTTCTAATCTTTGCGTTGTCAGCTCCTTCTCGACAATACGGCGCAATTCATCTGAGGTCAAAAAAGTTCTATTCACGGGCTTAGATTGAAGCTTACGACCATCAAAAGGATCGGCATCAATCCATTTATAGCGAATGCAGATTAGAATGATCTTTTTAAGATTCTTCAGATGCTTATTGGAAGTGTTGATGTCATTAAGCTTAACAGATCGAAGATAGAATTCAAATTCATCAATGAATGTCTGATCTAGATCTTTCAGATCAACATCGGATTTATGGTAAATAACCTCAATGAAAGTTTTAATGTGTCTTAGGAGTACCTGATATCGTTTGAGTGTACCTACGGCATACTCGCCATGCTGCACCAGCGTTTGCATTTTTTCATTGTGCAGCTCGATGGCATAACATAAAGTGTAACCGGTATCTGTAATACCTAGGTAGCGTTTTTTAAATGCAGAAATATCAAAACTGGCCTCATCCATCCGAAGATCATGATAGATAGCATGTAACCTCGCATTTAGGTTGTCCAAGAAAGCATTCATTGTTCTGGTTTGTTGCGATTTTCCCAAGAATCTACCAGCGTCGACATTCCACTGTTCTGGGAATGCTTTTTTTCCGGTTGGGCATTCCCACCGCTTTCCATTCAAGGTAACGCGCCAATAAACGAAGGACGGATTCTGTGATTTTTGATTTTTTGACTTCTTCAAAAAGAAGAGTACACTAAAATTAGTCTTCATAACTAAAGAGTTAAGGTGAAACAAAATTAGCTTTGCAGTACTATTTTAACAAGATGTTCTTGGGTTAAACACGTTTAATATCAATAAGTTAAGTCCTTATTCGGTGAGTCATTAGAAAAATTCCAATGACTCACCGAATAACTCACCGCGAATATGCGAATTCGTGCATATTTTGGTGCTATTTCCCAAATAAAAAACCCTGCAATCTGTTGATTTGCAGGGTTTTAATGTTTTTTGGTATTACTCTCTGTGATCCCGCTGGGATTCGAACCCAGGACCACTACATTAAAAGTGTAATGCTCTACCAGCTGAGCTACGGAATCGAACTTCTTATGTCACGAAGTAACCTTCGTTGTTTGAAGTGATGCAAAGGTACGTTTTTCCAAGACAATTGCAAATATCTTTTTCAATTTTCTCTCTGCGCCCCTATATTTATTTGGGATTCTCTTTTCTGTATTCGGTATAAGATTCACTGATATAGATTCTTAAGTCTTCCGGACTGGCGCTTTGAATAAATGATAAACTTGGTCTGTAACCATCCCGAAATAATGGAATTTCATCATCAGTAAGCGGAGTCATGGAGCGAATCAATTGATTGGTGAACACGCGATCGACCGTGCGGTTGTCTCGTTCTGCAATCAGAATATCCAAATTGCTACGTGCTTGCTTACCGCGTCTTCCAAACAGTCGAGAAGGTGAGACCCGAAGTCCGCCACGCTGCTGGCTTGCTTCCGCAGCTTTCCCATCATTTTTGGCGCGTGCAATTTCTGATGCTAACCGACTATCTGACAATCGGGTAACGTATACTTCATTGATCACCAAAGTTTCCTGATCTCTTACTAGATAAACGCGACGAAGTGCTTCTTCGTAGATAAAGATCGTATCCGCTTCGTAACCTCCACCTGATAGACGTAGATAATCATTGGTCTTCGCTTCAATTTTGAAATTACCGTCACTATCCGTCTCTGTTTGCTTATTAGTGCTCAGGTTTTTGACTAATATGCCGCGTAGCTTATTGCTACTTTCGAGGTCATACACTACACCCTTTAATTCCTGACCAATAGCATGAAGCCCAGAGGTCAGGAATACAATTGCCATGATGGTAATTGATAAATACGTTCTTTTCATTTTTAGTTGGCTCTCCAAGTATTGTTTTCTTGATTAATATCGGGATACACATGATCCGGATCGATAGTTACTGACGTCAATCTTTCTGTAGTTTCTAACGCAAATGACCAGCTTTTGTTTCGTTCCCAGATATCTACAGGCAATTTTTTACGTATTTTTTTTCCACTCTCGGTTGTCGCTTCAACGACAACGGGTAGAGCTAATTTTTGTAAGTTGCTGATCTTGATAATGGCGCCTTTTTCTGGCGATAATTCTACGTACCGCACTTCATCAATCGCTTGATCCAACAACCAGTTGTGCTGAAACCAACCACGCCAAAACCAGGCTAGATTTTCACCCGTTTCATTTTCGATCGTGCGAAAGAAATCTTCTGGTGTTGGATGCTTGAAAGCCCAAGCATGTATATATGCTCGGAATGCGGCATCAAAACGTTTTGCGCCAATGATCTCATCACGCAATAACCGCAAACCAAAACCGGGTTTGTAATATGCTAGAATTCCTAAGTTACGCTCGCGCATATTTTGAGGTGAACTCATGATTGGCTCCAATCCTGGTACAGCAAAAGCCGCTGTCATGCTATTGCGATCACCCATCCGGCGCTCATATTCGCCATTGTTGAACGCGGCTGTAGAAAGATCGTTAATGAAGGTGTTAAATCCTTCGTCCATCCAAGCGTGTAGGCGTTCGTTGCTACCCACGATCATCGGAAACCAGTTGTGTCCGAACTCATGATCCGTAACGCCCCACAAGCTGCCTGCTTTTGCTTGGCTAGAACAGAAAGAAATAGCAGGATATTCCATACCACCGACATTAGATGCTACATTGACAGCGACGGGGTAGGGATATTCAAACCATTTTTTAGAATAATACTCGATCGACGCTTTGGTGTATTCCGTAGAACGCTCCCAAGCATTGGCACCATTACTTTCTGCAGGATATGCTGACATAGCCAATGCTGTTTTGCCGCTAGGCAAATTGATCTTCGCAGCATCGATGATGAATGACTTAGAGGAAGCCCAAGCTACGTCGCGTGCGTTTTCTAAGCGGTATTTCCAGGTTAGTTCTTTCTTACCACTTGGCCGCGATTGTTTATTGGACACTTCGGCAGCGCTGCGAATCATCACCGTTTTGTCGCTCTTTTGAGCGTCTTTGTAGCGAGTGAATTGCTCACTCGTATATACGTCTTGTGGGTTCAACAATTCGCCACCCATTACCACAATATGTTCTGCCGGCGCGGTGATCTCTAGGTTGAAATCTCCGTATTCGCAATAAAACTCACCCGGCCCCGTATAAGGAATTGTATTCCAACCTTGCACATCATCATATACGTACACGCGTGGATACCATTGCGCGATAGCATAAATATTACCCTGCTTTGTCTCCAATATTCCAGTACGATCTGCACCATACATCGGTATATTGTACGCGTATTCAATCGTCAGCGTGGTCTTTCCACCGTTTGCTGCTAATGGCTTTGCCAAGTCAACACGCATGCGCGTGTCGTTAATTGTATATTTAGTGTCGTTTTGCCCATTTATACCGACAGAAGCAATCTCATATCCGCCTTTGAAGTCGTTACCAGCACTGCCATAGCGACTATTAGAAAGAGGTACCACTGCTTGTCCGACAGAATTTGGCTCAAAAAGGTTTTGATCCAATTGCAGCCATATAAAATCCAAGGCATCCGGACTATTATTGGTGTAAGTGATCGTCACTTGACCCGAAATTCTGTTAGCCTGATCGTCTAAACGAACCTTCAAATCATAACTCGCGGCATTCTGCCAATAGCTGTGACCAGGACGGCCGCTTGCGGAGCGATACACAGATCCATTATTATTATAAAAGATAGGATGGAAAGCTTCTGTATAATTGTACAGCGACTCCGTAGTCTGCTGTGCTTGAAGCGTAAAAGTGCTGATGGCCATCCCAGCCATGGCTACACAGGATAATAGTTTATTCATTCGTATGCGCTTTTCTATAAGGTTGTTTCGTAAGTTTTTTCGTCGAATCCGACGATCAAGCCCGATGCATGTTCGATGACCGGACGTTTAATCATGCTATTGTGAACAGCAAGAATTTCATTCGCCGAAGGTGCATCCACGATTTGCTGCTGCACTTCGGTCTCGAGCTTCCGCCAAGTCGTACCTTTTTTATTTAATAATGTTTCGTAAGAAACATGTTTTTCCCACGCTGCCAACTGACTAACAGTGGCTTGCTCTTTCTTGAAATCGTGAAAAACAAAAGGTTTGTTATGTTGCGTGAGCCAATCCAGTGCTTTTTTTACGGTGCTACAATTTTTGATGCCGTAAACATGTAAAGGAGAATTATTGGATGCTGTCATGTCATAAAGATATTAAATAATCGTTTATATGGATATAAGCGCGCATAAAACTTGTTGATGGGTTATTTGTTTATGCAGTAAATAACCAGGTACAAAAACATAATTTGATTATAAATCCCGAATAAAATTTGTATTTTAATAAGAAATTTTGAACAGATGCATCTAGATACTATTCACCTCGAAGTAACCTACAATGCGCCCGTAGAACGTGTATGGCTGGCATTAACTGAACCGGATCAGATTCGGGAATGGTGTTTTGATGTGCCCAACTTCTCGGCGGAGCAAGGGACAGAATTTGAGTTCCACAAATTAGGGCATAAACGCATGTTTCTGCATCGTTGTAAAATTTTAGATGCGAAAGATAAAAAGCGTTTGCAATACACTTGGAGCTATCCAGATTTGCAAATTGGCGAGTCCGTCGTCACTTGGGAACTCATCCCTCGTGGTGCAGTGACCTCTGTGCGGTTGGTGCACGAGCATCTTCTTAATCACAAAGAGGGTGGAGACGCGTTCACGGTAGATAGTTTTGATTCGGGGTGGAATAATATTTTGAAGCGTTCATTAGCAGACTATTTAGAAAAATAAACATGGAATTTAAATATATACCGAAAGGTAAAGACGGAATTATTCTGGCTCTGGAGGATGATGTACAATATGGTGAGGTCACGTACGTTTCGCGTACTGATAATGAAATTGTTATAGATCATACAGAGGTAGAATCCTTTGCGCGGGGTAAAGGTGTCGGAAAAGTACTCATCGCTGAGGTGGTAGCCATAGCGCGGGCAGAGAATTGGAAAATCATTCCCCAGTGTCCATTTGCGCTTGCTGAGTTTGATAAAAATGATTCTTATGCCGATGTACGTGCTTAAACGTGATAATTTCTGTGATTTAAGTGAGCATGACTCACTTTTTTTGTTTTCTTTGTAAGCTTACAGATTTTAGAATTGGCTCCCGAATAATATAATGGATGATATAGTTTCATATTTCGCCTCACTAGATCCTTTAGTAGCGGCTTTATTTGCTGGTTTGTTTACCTGGGGCGTTACCGCTCTAGGTGCTGCTTTGGTTTTCTTTTTTAAGGAGATCAATCGCAAGTTTTTAAACATGATGTTGGGATTCACGGGTGGTGTCATGATTGCCGCTAGTTTCTGGAGTCTGTTACAACCCGCAATTGAGATGAGTGCTGGCGAAGGTTTTAAGAAAGTCATGCCCGCGGCGATCGGTTTTGTGGCCGGTGCCTTATTTATTTTTGGGTTAGATAAGTTGATGCCGCATTTACACATTAATTTCTCTAAATCAGAAGGGCCAAAATCTTCCTTGCACCGTACTACTTTATTAGTTATTGCAATTGCATTGCACAATATTCCAGAGGGCTTGGCTGTAGGCGTGCTTTTTGGAGGCGTAGCCTACGGATTGGGTGATGCCACTATTACGGGAGCAGTATTGCTGACGATTGGTATTGGTTTGCAAAATTTTCCAGAAGGAGTGGCTGTCGCGATGCCGCTGCGACGAATGGGATTGAGTCGGTGGAAAAGTTTTACTTATGGTCAGCTATCGGCAATTGTAGAGCCGATCTTTGCTGTGCTCGGTGTTGTCGCTGTTGGCTTTTTTGTGCCATTGCTTCCGTATGCGTTGGCATTTGCTGCTGGCGCAATGATTTTTGTCGTTATCGAAGAAGTCGTGCCCGAAACACAGGCAGAAGGACATTCCGATGTACCGATCTTAGGATTTGTACTGGGATTTGTTGTGATGATGGTATTGGATGTCGCGCTTGGCTAACATCCAATACATCTTGGTATTACAGTTCTTTGCGTAGCCGTGCCACGGGGATATTCATGGCTTCGCGGTATTTAGCCACCGTACGTCGGGCAATAGAATAACCTTTCTCTTTCAGAATGTCCGTCAGCTTCTCGTCTGCCAATGGCTTACGCTTATCTTCGTTTGCGATACATTCTTCTAAGATTTTCTTCACTTCTTTGTTAGAAACCTCTTCACCAGAATCCGTCTGTATGGCTTCTGAGAAAAAGGATTTAAGTAAAAAAGTGCCAAATTCGGTTTGCACATACTTGGAATTCGCCACGCGCGAAACGGTAGAAATGTCCATTTCTATACGTTCGGCAATATCTTTTAAGATCATTGGCTTCAGCATGCGGTCATCGCCCTTCTGGAAGTAATCATATTGATATTCCATAATGGCATTCATGGTTTTTAAAAGCGTTTGCTGTCGCTGTTTGATTGCATCAATAAACCATTTGGCAGAATCAAGCTTTTGTTTCACAAACTGCACCGCATCTTTCATTTTTTTGTCATTCTTTTCTGCCTTTTCATAATGTGCAAACATCTCTTGGTACGATCGAGATACGCGCAATTCTGGTGCATTTCTACCGTTCAAGGTTAGGTGCAACACACCATCGTTGTTAGAAATGTGAAAATCAGGAATCACGTGCAGTTGCTTGCCCGCTACAGCGCCCGAATCGCCCGGTTTCGGATTCAACTTCAAGATCTCCGCGAAGATCTCCCGAAGCTCTGCTGAGTCTACACCGAGCTGTTTCTCAATTTTGTCGTAATGCTTTTTAATAAACTCTTCAAGGTATTTTTCGATCACAATCACCGCCTTCTGAATGATAGGATTGGTCGTGTCTTTTCTTCGAAGTTGGATCAGCAAACATTCTTGCAGATTTCTGGCACCGACTCCGGCAGGATCAAACTCTTGCACGACTTGCAAGATCTCTAAAACATCTGCTTCTTCGGCAATCACATTCTGCGAGAAGGCCAAATCATCAATTAAAGAATGTATTGGTCTCCTTAAGTACCCGTCATCATCAAGGCTTCCAATTATCTGTAATCCAATCTGATATAATTTGTCGCTCAGCGCCAAAAGATCCAATTGGTTGCGTAGATTTTCATAAAATGAATCCTGTATAGCAACCGGAATTTCTTTGCGGTCATCCTCATCATCACCAGAATAAGAGGAGCTATAATCGTTAAAATCGTCTTCTTGTATGTATTCTTCTACGCTAAATTCTTCTTCCGTAGAACGCTCCTCCATTTCAAAATTATCATCTGGGTCGCGGTCTGGGTATTCTTCGGCAGGTTCATTCATATTGGTTAGACTGCCATCTTCCAATGCTGGATTCTCCTCGAGTTCTTCCTTTATGCGTGCATCTAATGAAACCGTCGGCACCTGCAGCAGCTTGATAAACTGAATCTGCTGGGGCGATAGTTTTTGTAAAAGTTTTTGTTGTAAGGTCTGCTTTAACATTAGATGGATTCGTTTGATGTTGTAAAAATAGCTAATTTATACCACAATAGTTAGGGTGATTGCGTAAAATACTTATTTAGGTACAATTATTGCTGCGGCGCTATCTTTTTGTTGACTTTGCCCATTCTAATTGTTAAAAAGCCTTAAATTACTAGGGTAGAGCAGATCTTTTTTTAATATTGAATCGCAGTTTATCAAACAAATTACCCATTTTTACCACATGTTTAAAAGAGTGAAAAATCAGGTTTTACGATGGATATTAATTCTAGTATATGCCGTTATTCTATTCACCTGTGCTATACAGCTCAATTTTCTTGGATTATTTGGTTATTCACCGACCAAGACAGATATTGTCTTGCCTACGTTAAACGTTAGTTCTGAGTTATATACCGCCGATTCGGTCTTAATTGGTCGCTACTTTCGAGAAGATCGTGACCCGGTTGCATTTGATAGTATTTCGCCAGCCATTTTAGATGCCTTGATCGCAACAGAAGATGTCCGATTCTATCAGCACAGTGGCGTAGATTTTCGCGGTCTTGTCGGTAGTGTTGTATCTACCTTACGCGGTAGTGATCGCGGTGGAAGTACCATTACCCAACAATTATCCAAAAATCTCTATAAAACACGTTACCAAGAGTCGCAAGGACTATTAGGTCGGATTCCTGGTGTCGGTATCCTGATTACGAAGTACAAGGAGTGGATGACCGCCTTCAAGCTAGAAAGCCGCTATTCTAAACGGGAAATCATTACGATGTATCTGAATACGGTTTCATTTAGTAATAATGCCTACGGCATTAAATCTGCTTCGCTCCGCTATTTCAATAAACTACCTTCCCAAATTGTAGACAGAGAAGCAGCAGTACTGATTGGGATGCTGAAAGCGACTACTTTATATAATCCGATCCGCAATCCTAAAAATGCTTTTAAACGCAGAAATGTCGTGCTTGGCCAGATGCTCAAAGAGGGATATTTAAGCGAGGCAGAACATAAGCAACTGGTGCAAGATTCTCTGGGCTTAAACTTAAATTACAATGATGTATCTAGCTCCAACGATTCGTATCTGCGTACCGCAGTGGAGAAATGGTTGGACACATGGTCTAAAGAAAACAACATCGATATCTACACGAGTGGTCTTAAAATCTATACGACCATCGATTCTCGCATGCAACGCATCGCAGAGGATAATATGACGGACAGGATGCGTGAACTACAAAATAGGTTTGACAATGTGTGGCGTAATAAAACACCTTGGCGTGATAAAAGCGGGGTAGTTGTGCCTAACTTCTTGGAAGATCAGGCGCGGAATCTGCCAATCTTTAAAGCCTTGATGGAACAACACGGTAATGATGAAGAGCAGGTGTTCAACATTATGCGCCAAACCAAAGAGATGAATGTCTTTACCTGGGATGGAATGGAAAAGAAAGAATTATCCACCATGGATTCCTTACAACATTATCTCACAATGCTGAATATGGGCATGATGGCTATGGATCCGTATTCGGGTGAAGTCAAAGTATGGATTGGTGGAATCAATCATCGTTTTTACAAGTTCGACCACGTGAATCAAGCTCGCCGTCAGGCAGGTTCTACCTTCAAACCTTTTGCGTATATGACCGCATTAGAATCTGGAATGGCACCTTGTGATAAGTATGAAGATAAGCCGGTGCGAATTGAGTTTGTAAATAATAAGAATGAAAACGAAATCTGGGAACCGAAGAATGCGGATTGGAATTTTTCTCATCAACAGATGTCGCTTCGTTGGGCCATGGCTCGTTCGCTCAATAGCGTAACGGCACAGATTACCAATGATGTAGGTTGGGACAATGTGGTAAAGATGGCGCACAATCTCGGTATTACGAGTCCGCTGGCCTCTGTGCCTTCGGTAGGGTTGGGCTCTAATGATGTATCTGTTTTTGAGATGGTACGTGCTTATGCCGCGTTTATGAATAAAGGAAAACGTACGGAACCCGTGTTGGTTTCTAAGATTGTCGATGCTAATGGGCGCGTGGTGGCAGAATTTAAGTCGGAACAAAAACAAGCTATCTCTCCAGAAAATGCTTGGTTAATGAGCTATATGTTGCGCGGAACGCTCGAAGAACCGGGCGGTACTTCGCAAGCATTGTGGGAGTGGGATCTGTTTCGCGACAATAACGAGATCGGTGGCAAAACAGGTACTTCTTCTGATTATGTGGATGGCTGGTACATGGGCGTCACAAAAGATTTAGTAGCAGGCGTATGGGTAGGTTGCGATGAGCAAAGTATACATTTCACTAGCTCAGCGAATGGAGAAGGATCTAAAACGGCATTGCCGATTTATGCTTCTTTTATGGAAGAATTATACAAACATCCAGAATTGGGTGTTACCTTTGGTAAGTTTCCTGAAGCGAGTGTGGATATCAAAAAAAACTATCTTTGCCCAAGTCCTAGAATTCGAGTACAGACTGATTCGGTTAGTACAGAGCTGGAGGAATTTGATATGGAGATGCCAGATTTTGAGGAAATTACTTTTCCGGATATTATCGGACCAGAATTCTAATAGCGTTTTCTCGTGAGCTCGCTATGTCATACATAGTGCATTTTAGTTGATCTGTTGTCACAGGTCGATCCTTATATTATGAAATATATAAATGATATGATTCGCCATCGTTCCCTTATCCCTGTGCTTTTGGGATTTGTGTTTTGTTTGCTTGCGCCTTCTGTCGGAATGAGTCAGTATTTCGGACAGAATAAAATGCGTTATAAGAAGTTGAATTTCAAGGTGTATGACACGCCTCACTTCAACGTTTACTATTACTTAAATAATGATTCGATGATGCATTGGTTGGCAAAAGAATCAGAAGTATGGTACGAGATGCATCAGCAAGTTTTTCAAGATACATTCCTGCGCAAAAATCCAATTATATTCTATAATAACCATCCCGAATTTCAACAGACTACCGCCACAATGGGTGAAATTGGTGAAGGTACCGGAGGCTTTACCGAAGCATTCAAGCAACGTGTCGTGATGCCCATCGCGCAATCCAATCACCAGACACGCCACGTACTGGGCCACGAATTAGTGCACGCCTTCCAGTACCGTATGCTGATCGAAGGCAATGATAGTACGCGGTTAGAAAATATCGGGAACTTACCTTTGTGGATGGTAGAAGGTATGGCAGAGTACTTCTCTATCGGCAAGAAAGATGCGTTTACCTCGATGTGGATGCGTGATGCGTATGCTAGAAAGGATTTCCCGTCTTTACAACAGATGACTCAGCAGTCTCACCGTTATTTTCCATACCGTTATGGACAATCATTTTTAGCGTTCATAGGTGCTACGTATGGCGATACGGTGATTATGCCTATGTTTATTGAGTCGGCTAAATATGGTTACGAAACAGGGATGAAGCGCGTATTTGGATACGATGCGCAGACCATTTCTACGCTTTGGAAGAATTCGATGGAAGATACCTATCGTAAACTTGGAAAAGATACGACCACACGTCCAATTGGTACACCACTGTTGACACGATCTAATGCCGGCCGCATGAATGTGTCACCAACCATTTCACCAGATGGGAAATATGTGGCCTTTTTGTCCGAGCTAGATCTTTTCGGAATCGACCTCTTTCTAGCCGATGCCAGAACCGGTCAGGTACTTAAGAAACTAGGTAGTAGGCAGACAAATAAGGATATAGATGCCTTCAGTTTTATCGAATCTGCAGGTGCTTTCTCGCCAGATAGCAAACGATTCGCTTTCGGCGTATTCAACCAAGGTAAGAATAAGTTGATGATCATCGATGTCGAGAAACGAAAGCAAATGGGTTTGATAGAGATGGAAGGCATTGCACAATTTGCCAATGTAAGTTGGTCTCCCGATGGTGAGACAGTCGCTTTCTCTGGGCTCAAAAATGGACAAAGCGATATCTATACTTACAATTTATCCAGTAAGAAACTCGTGCAATTAATGGATGATTATTACTCCGATGTGCAGCCCAGCTTTTCGCGTGATGGCCGGTACATCGTATTCAGCACCGATCGCGTCGCGTTGCAATCCGATAACCGTTCGGTTGATATTCCAATGAGTTTGGCGATCTACGACTTGCAGGAAAGCACCTTGAAAAATCTAGATATCTTTTCAGGTGCGAATAACCTCAATCCACATTTTTCGGCAGATGGATCAGCGGTCTATTTCCTATCGAACAACGATGGCTTTCGCAATATGTACCGGATTCAATTGGTATCTAAGCAAGTGGAGCGGCTCACCGATTACTTTACGGGCATCAGTGGTATTACGGAATATTCGCCCGCGATGAGTATTTCGGCACAAGACGAGATTGTATATTCTTTCTTCAAAAACAATGAATACAGTGTGTATCGTGCCAATGCCTCCGCTTTTGAGCCCGTGCCGGTAGATCATCAAGTGGTCGATTTTAAGGCGGCAATGCTATTTCCAGATGAAGATCGTGGGGTGGATGTCGTAAACTATAATCTGAGAAATTTTAATGCGTATCAACGTATTTCATCTTCACAGATCAACCCAACACCTTATCGACCACAATTTAAGTTGGATTACCTGACCAACACTGGTATGGGGATGGCTGTCGGTAACCGCTATGGTGCCGGTATGGCTGGCGGCGTATTCGGAACATTCTCTGATATATTGGGCTATAATCAGATAATGGGCGCGCTTACGGTCAATGGCGAGATTTATGATTTTGGTGGTCAAGTCGCTTATATTAATCAGCAAAGTCGCTGGAATTGGGGTTTTTCTGCGTCGCATATTCCTTTCCGCTACGGATTTACGGAGTTCAATGAACAAGATTTGGGGCAGGGCAATGAGTTGGTAGAGAATACTTACTTGATGCGTCAGTTCCAAACGCAATTAGAAGGTTTCGTGGCCTACCCATTCAACCGCAATCATCGCTTCGAAGTGGGAGCGGCCTACGCGCGGTATGGATTTAGAGCTGAGCATTGGCGCTTTGGTCGTAGCACCGGCATTAGCGATCGCCGTGCCATGAGTGCCGACGACGCCATGCGATTGGGATTAGGGAATTTAGAATCGTTTGCGATGCCGCAGGTCACGGCTGGTTTTATTGGCGACAATACGGTTTTTGGCATTGCAGCGCCGCTACAAGGTTACCGTTATCGGATGACCGTTGGCCAAAGTTTTGGAGAATACAATTTCCAAGTGTATAATTTCGATTATCGTCGTTATGAACGTCTCAAGCCTATTACATTAGCAGCACGTGTTTATTCTTATATGCGTGTAGGCGAGGGCGAAGATCGCTTTCAAGGATTGTATATTGGCTATCCTTTTCTAATGCGTGGTTACGAGCGTATTCAAGATCTTTCTGGTCGCGTCACGTTTAATGATTTGGTGGGGTCGCGTATGGCTGTAGCCAATTTTGAGGTACGATTACCATTTACTGGTCCAGAAGGTTTAGCGATGTTCAAATCCGGGATCCTATGGTCCGACCTGAATCTGTTTTTTGATGCTGGCTTAGCATGGAGTCGCGGCAATACGGTGCGGTGGAGCAAGAACGAGTCCGATCGTATTTTGGTCAACAATCCGAATGGGGAATCTTTGTATGAGTATGATCCGCAAGTGCGTGCCCCATTGTACAGTGTTGGTATCTCGATGCGTGTCAATTTGTTTGGCGCGATGATATTAGAACCTTATTATGCCATACCATTATTGCGTAGTCGCTCGCAGTTTGGTCACTTCGGATTAAACTTTGCGCCAGGCTGGTAGTCTATATATCAAATAGTTACATAATAGGGTTGTTTGAGTCGCCGTTTACGCAGTTCGCTGTAAAAACGGCGACTTTTTTTAGAAATCAATTTAAAAATGCCTATACAACATCGTCGATAAGTTGAGAGACAGTAGATCCACGATATTGTAAGGTTGCATCTAGTATTACCTGATATTCAGTAGGCTCTAAACCCTCAATTAGTCCCAGTAATAGCTCCGCAGCTTTTGCTCCCATATTATGTAGCGGCTGCTCAACGGTGGTGAGTTGCGGATTAACGATTGTAGAGAGTGCTGTCCCGGAAAAGCTCGCTATGGCAATATCTTGCGGAATACTACAGCCCCGCTCTCGCAAATAATTCATTGCGCCAATCGCTAAAGTATCGGTGAAGGCAAAAATAGCATCGAATGGCTGTTTAGCATCTAGTAGAATGCCTGCTGCATCATCACTAAATTTTTTCGTTCTATTTTAGGGTCTTCTCCCGATTGCGCAATGATGATGTGGTATCCCAAATCTGCTACAGTATGTTGAATACCTTCTAGTACACTGGAGGCGAAAGGGGTAACCATTTCGGGGACAATTACGCCTATCATATGAGACCGTCCAGATTTTAAATTTCGCGCTACACGATTAGGTTTGTAGCCCATTCTCTCTGCTGCTTCTTGCACTTGTTCGCGGGTTTCTCTGCGAACGTTTTTGTCGTTGGAGAGGGCACGTGAGACGGTCGAGGTGGATAGCAATAGTTGCTTAGCAAGATCTTTCAGCGTCGGTTGTTTCATTTTTGGTTTAATTCGTTAATCCAAATGTAACTTATATTGTTCATATAGGCAAATTGCAATCGTTTGCAGATTTTGGGATCGATTGCTTTGAGATTAATCACAAAAGATTTCATTTAAAATAATATGTTTACTTCCGATAACTATTATAAACCATGACTAGACATAATATAATTCAGCAACCTTCGGGTGTTGCTAAGACTGGCGTTGACCGAATAGCCATAAAATCTAGTATTGTGCACATTGGCGTTGGTAATTTTCACAGAGCGCATCAGCAATATTATACCAACTTGTTATTAGCTCATCCTGATCAGAGAGATTGGGGTATTTGCGGTATCGCATTGCTTCCTAATGACGAGAATTTGGTGCGCGCGCTACAGGCACAAGACGGATGGTATTCGCTCACGATATGTGGGCGTGACGGTAAGGATGAATTGCAGGAAATCAACTCATTGGTCGACTTGATTTGGGGTGTGGAAAATCCAAGAGTTGTGATAGACAAAATAGCATCGCTCGATACTAAAATTATTACGCTAACCATCACCGAGGGTGGTTACAATATCAATAGCACTAATGGTGCTTTTCAAATGGATAATGCTTCTATTCAAGAGGATTTAGTAAATCTTGAAACTCCTAAAACTGTATTTGGATTTGTCGCGGCGGGTTTACGAAAAAGAATGCGAGCAGGTATCGAGGGATTGACAATGCTTTCGTGTGATAATCTGCAGCACAATGGTGACACAGCCAAGCGCGCATTTACGTCCTTTATCGAAGCTCAGGATCAAGAATTAGCAGAATGGGTTGAGCAGAAAGTTACCTTCCCAAATAGTATGGTCGATCGGATCACGCCAGTTACACTTCCGCAAGATATAGATTGGTTAAATAGCAAAAATCAGCTCAATGACTTGGCTCCGGTTTATTGTGAAGATTTTGTGCAATGGGTGATCGAAGATAATTTCGTGGCCGGCCGGCCGGCATGGGAAAGAGTAGGTGTAGAGTTTACAGATGATCTAGCACAGTTTGAAAATATGAAGCTCAGTTTACTCAACGCTTCACATTCACTACTCTCTTATCCAGCTTTTCTGTCTGGTTATCGCAAAGTAGATGTAGCTATGCAAAACGAGCACCTACACCAATATCTTTCGGATTTCATGAATATTGATATCACTCCTTATGTGCCTACTCCCGAAAATACAGATTTGGATCAGTATAAAAAGACGCTTTTAGAACGATTTGCTAATCGCTCAGTGAGTGATCAAGTTAGCCGCTTATGTTTTGACGGTATATCTAAGTTCCCGGTTTATCTTATGCCAAATCTTAATAAGATGGTGGAAGAAGGAAAAGATCTCCGCCGAGTAGCTTATGGCATTGCTACCTATCGACATTATCTGAAATATAAAATCGATGATCATGGTGCAAATTATGAGATAGCTGAGCCTTGGCTCTCCGAGATTGATCTACCTTATATCGAATCGGATGATCCATCGAAATTTCTTGAATTTAAACCATTCACAGATAGCTTGCTGTCATCATCCAAAGACTTCAAAACGCTGTACTTTTCTTATTGCGCTGCTATTAAGGAGCAGGGAGCCATGGCGGTTTTAAAAACGATTCTATAATCTTTTGTGTGATGAGAAAACAACATAATATGTGGCCTTACGCCATCGTAACGTTTATCTACTTTATTGTAGGCTTTCTTACCACAGTGAATGAGCAATTGCAAGCACCACTCAAGGTGACATTTTTAAAAGAAGCGGGTAGTTACTCTAATACGTTAACAACGTCTATATCATTCTTTTTCTTTTTAGGCTATTTAATAAATAGCACCTTGGGTAGCAGATGGGTAAATCGCTTTGGTTATAAAAACACGATCATTCGCGGACTATTGTTTATCATCTTTGGTCTTTGCTTGTATATGCTATCGACGTGGGTTGGTTTGACCTATCCGGATCAGGTTATCCGCATCTCGGATGTCGCGGTGCCGTATGGTTTTATCATTTTTATAATTGGATCGTTTTTGATGGGTACTTCTGCAGCCGTCATTCAAGTGGTGGTGAATCCTTACGTAGCTTCGTACGATCTGGCAGGCACAAATGATGTGCAACGACTTAGTATTACGACTGGAATAAATTCGATAGGAACTACATCAGCGCCATTTTTCGTGACTGTGATTATGTTTAGTGGTATCTCTATAGAAAATATACAGATCCAACAATTACTATTGCCGTTAGGTGGTTTGATTGTCTGCGTACTAGTGGTCACCTTGTTTACACTTCGGATTTCTATTCCAGATATTGCAGAAACTAGAAGCACAAACAGCGCTTTGCTAACGCGTAGTATGTGGTCATTTCGACATTTTGCACTTGGTGTCGCAGCTATCTTCTTTTATGTCGGTACTGAAGTGGCCATCGGTGCTAACCTAAATCTATTTGCATTTGAATTGTTAGAATCGGGCCATCCAGTCACGTTTTTCGGTCGTACAGAATTAGTCATTGGCGGTCTAGATCTTGGCATTCATGCTTTACTTTCTACGCTTTATTGGGGAGGTTTTTTGGTCGGTCGACTTGTTTCCAGTTTTCTAAAAAATGTATCCGCGCGCAATCAATTGATTACCACAACAGCTTTGGCTAGTATACTCGTGATCATCGCAATGGTGACTAATAATATATGGTACCTAGTGGCCATAGGTTTATTGCATTCTTCGATGTGGAGTTGTATTTATTCGTTATCTATTAAAGGTTTGAAGCAATATACTTCCAAAGCTTCAGGAATCTTCATTTCTGCCGTATTTGGAGGTGCTGTCTTTACTTTAATGCAAGGTGGATTGGCGGACTGGTTTGGTTCATGGCGTTGGACTTGGACACTCTCTCTTGTGTGTGAATTGCTGATGTTAGCTTATGCTTTGGTCGGTTCACGACCACGAGAGCAGGATATCGTCCAATAGAAAAATCATTAACACTAATTATTTAAAAATGAGAAAGGTATTTGCATGCCTAGTGATACTTATTGCCCTGTCTGCTCAAGGACAAAATCTCCATTCTTCGTTGCAGTTACGTAATAGTCATCTATGGCGAGGATTAGAAGTAGCGACCGGATTGGTGTACACGGGTAATATAGAACTTACAGGAGATAATTTTTATGGTGGTTTTTGGGGAGGAGGAGATGCGACGGGTAGTTATAAAGAATTTAATCATTACCTCGGATACCGAAATATAAAAAATAGATTTAGGTTTGAATTGTGGGATATTTATAATTTTTCACCAGAAGCTACGTACAATAATACAGAGTATTTTAATTACAAGGCAGCAGAAACTGGTCGTTTCTGGGATTTTAGAAGTTTCTATACAATTAGTAATAATTTTCCGTTGGAGCTTAGCTGGAATGCGGTGGTTTTTGGTAGAGATCGGAACTCGGATAACACGGGCAATAAGTATTCTTACTTTGCTAGCTTAGAATATCCTTTTCTTCGCACGAATGATTTGATAGTAAGCGGCCGCATAGGCTATGCAGATGCATTAAGATCTCTGGGCGAACGTAACAACTTTTTCGCTTCCCGTCGCGGCCTTAGCGAAGTAAGTCTTATCGTCATAAAGCCTATACCAATAGCATCATGGCGAATTCCGATAGGTATCTGGGCGATGTGGAATACGGTAGATCAGAATGCATTCTTACAATTTTCTGTGCAAGCCTTCTCTTTCTAAAGCACGATGAACGAAAGCGAGTAACTAACCTAGCCGAAAAATCTCTTCAGAATAATATATTATTAGAATTTATCTCCAGTCATCTAATGACAAGCATTTAGTTGTACTAGTAATATCACTAAAACTAGCAGAAGAGGAAGTGTTAGTAATGACTTAAGAGCAGGTGTTTTTTTAAACATATAGGTGTTGACAGATGTATCGAAATAAATTTTGTTAAAACTAACACCTCGTGAGACTATTTGTTTACGGTTTTCCATAATGAAATCTTCAAGATTAGCTGTATACATCATTCTTAGAAGAATCGTATTATGGATATTTACCTTTTTGCTAGATCGATTACGTTTTTATTACGTAATCGATACTATTCCTTAAGTCAACTCTTAATTATCAATATCAATTTGTTATTCTAATATTAAGCAGGCCAACGTCTGGAAGATCTGAAAAGGTCTCTAAACTTACTCTGCAAGAATTCTTCGACGTTGTTGCGTAATTGACCGATCATAGATCGGGTGAAAAGCCGATAGCCAGATTGAGAATTTGTAATCAAAATAGGGATGATAGGGAGAAATTCGTGTCGTAAATGCGCAAGATTATCGAGTATGTTTTTATGTTTCCCGTATTTTTACTCTTATATCATTGAATGCATTTATGAGAAATATTGTGGTATTTACAGGCGCAGGCATATCCGCCGAAAGTGGTTTGCAAACCTTTCGCGGTGCGGATGGATTGTGGGAAGGTTATCGCATCGAAGATGTGGCTACACCAGAAGCATGGCATCGCGACCCCGAGCTTGTGCAGCATTTTTATAATATAAGACGGAAAGCTTGCTTGGCTGCACAACCGAATGCAGCACATCAATATCTGGCCGATTTAGCAAAGGTAGAGGATGTGCAAATCATCACTCAAAATATAGATGATCTACACGAGCGCGCTGGCAGCGATCGTGTGTTGCACTTGCACGGACAAATCATCAAATCGCAGTCTTCTATTGATCCATCTGCTGTATATCCGATAATAGGAGATACACTCTCCATGGATGATCGCTGTGAGCGCGGTTCGCCATTAAGACCGCATGTCGTTTGGTTCGGCGAAGCCGTTCCGGCGATGGATGAAGCTACTGCTCTTGCAGAGGTAGCAGATGTCTTTATTGTGATTGGTACATCACTACAAGTATACCCAGCAGCCAATCTTTTATACCATTTGAAAAGTGACTGTACCCTTATTTTTGTGGATCCAAATGCGTCACAATATGGCGTACCTGCGCAAACTATCATAATCGAGAAAACTGCGGTTGAAAGTGTGTCAATTCTTCAAAATTTGCTAGCCAAATAATATTTTGTTTAACTATTTAGTGTTTTGTTTATGATGTTGTTACGTAATTTATATATAGTTATTATTAATATTAAGTGTAATTGAATACTAGCGATCGGTGTGAAACGCCAAATATTATTCTGAAAACAAAAAACCTGTTAAATAACATCTTATTTAACAGGTTTTTATGAATAATTATATGAACGAATTATTCATATCTTTTATAGGCTTCCACAAAACTGCTTCGCATCTGCTGAAAGGTCTCTTCTACCGTCTTTAAAAAGCCTTCATCAATTAATTCGAAGACTCCGTTTACTCCTCCGATAATGTCGGCTTCTGCAATTTTATAAGACTGCTCCAAAGTCCCTTGTTCGAATTTTATAATGAATTTTTGATTCATCCCGAAAAGGCTGATCTTGAAAGCGGGATGAGGTAATTCTGCTAGTACGCGCATGCTAATTACTGTTGATTTTTTGGAATATGTCTGCCGTCAATCGAAAAGCATCTAAGCGTTTCTGATTGTCGAAAATGTAATTGGTGCTCATAATTTCATCGGGTTGGTGCTGCTCGATAAACTCCGAAAGTTCACTCACCAAAGTTGGAGTATCTCCTATAAAAGTGCAGCTAATCATGGACTGTACCGCCTGCTCAATTTCTGGGATACCCGCATAAATTGGTTCCGCCGTAGGCGGAGAAAGCGGTGATCTGCGATTGGTAATTATTCCAGCGAACATATTGAACAAACTGGTGGATAACAACTGCGCTTCTGCATTAGTACTGCCCGGTACGATGTTCGCGCAAATCAATACATATGGTTCTTGCAGTTGCTCGCTAGGTTTGAAATTTGCTCTATATATTTCAATAGCTTGTGAAAGCATTGCAGGAGCGAAATGTGCTGCGAAGGCGTAAGGTAGTCCCAACTCCGCCGCCAAATAAGCACTGTCGGTACTCGACCCTAAAATCCATAATGGAATTTCCAAACCTTCACCCGGAAATGCTCTTACCTTTGATGTGTGGTTATTTGTACTCAAATATTGTTGCAAAGCCTGTACATCATCTTTAAAATAAAAAGAAGTGTTCAGATTGTTACGACGCAATGCCATGGCCGTTTGCTGATCTGTGCCGGGCGCACGGCCCAAACCGATTTCTACACGACCTGGGAAAAGTGTTTCCAATGTGCCAAACTGCTCTGCAATGACCAAAGGTGCATGATTCGGTAGCATGATGCCGCCAGATCCTACACGGATCTGCTTCGTGTGGCTAGCGATATGCTGAATCAGCAACGAAGTGGCCGAACTTGCGATGTATTCCATATTATGATGCTCAGCCAACCAGATCCGTTCGAATCCGTATTGCTCCGCAGCATGTGCACTTTCCACCGTACGAGCCATAGCACCTGCGAGATTATCGTCTTTTACTACAGTTGCCAGTTCAAGCGTCGAAAATTTTACGTTTTTCATAATTCAAAGATACGAGCCGCGAGCGCCATCTATCGTCGCGGTATCGTCACAATTGCCTTTGTCTATCGTCAACACAGTGTAAATACCGCCTCGATCAATGTGATTTAATTTCCAGCATTCTTTTGGAGCCACTCCGTGCGGCGCTGATCTGCCAACGGTGTAATTTTAAATTGCTCGAATTTTACATTAAACCCATCGCCGTCTGGACAAGCCGCCATCACGCCAACTTTCACCGGATGATTATCTTGTAGCCACGCATTGCGCATCATCGTGTAGGTTTTATCATCAAAAGAATAGAAAACTTCTATCGCATCCAATCTACGAACGGCTTTTATCCATACAAAGGGAATGGCATCTTCGATCGGTACAATGCTCCAATCGCTTGTCTTATGCGTTACCACCGCGCTCAAATTGTATTTTCCATCCACAAACTCGATCCCTGCTTTGATGTAATTTTCGTGATCGATGCGCAGCATTAGTCCAGCTTGATCGAATCTAGTTTTATAATCGGCTGATATTTTGACTTTCACCTCAAACTCGCCACCGCGTTCGGTGTAATAGAATGGGGCATCATCGACCGTGAAGCCATAATGAGAAATTCGCCAATAATCACTCTTTGGTGTCACGAACATTTGCAAGGTTTCATTTTGTATTTCCCAATCACTAGGTTCATTAAACCAGGTCATCTTTTCCAATTTTTGAGCAACAACTTCCATCGAGAAAGAAGTGAGGATAATTACAATGGTCAGTGTGACAATAATTCTAAATTTGTTCATGTTTTTGTCGGTAGTTTAATATATTTACGATGTTATTAAAATTTGCATAAAGATGCAAGTGTTGATATCTTATGAACCGAACATCTACACAAACACATTAACATGTATCAACAAATGATTAAATCCTCCGTGTTGGGAACCGTGCTTTTCATGCTGAGCATCTCTCCAAACAACACATTCGCACAACAACAACAACAACAACAGCCAAAGAAAGAAATCGGATTGCAATTGTATTCTGTACGCAGTATGATGGGAAGCCACGTGGATCCCAAATCGTACAATGCTGATTACGTAAATGTATTGCAGAAGTTAGCGAATATGGGCTATACTTCTGTAGAAACGGCCGGATTTCGCGACGGTAAATTTTACAATACAACGCCAGAAGAGTTTAAGCAAAAAGTAGAATCTGTAGGGATGAAGGTATTGTCTTCGCACGTAGCCAGACCGCTATCTGCGGAAGAAGTGGCTAATGAAGATTTTACCAAAGCGTTAGCTTGGTGGGCAACCACGATCCAAGCGCATAAAGCGGCCGGAATGAGCTACATTGTGACGCCTTGGATGGATTTGCCTAAAACCGTAAAAGAGCTAGCTGTGAACTGCCGTTACCTTAATGAAGTAGGAAAACTATGCAAAGAGCAGGGAATCAAATATGGATATCACAATCATGCACACGAGTTTCAGAAAGTAGAAAATCAGGTGGTAATGTACGATTATATGATCGAGAATACGGATCCAGAATTAGTGTTTTTCGAGATGGATGTATATTGGGCGGTGATTGGTAATGCTAGCCCCGTGGAGTATTTCAAGCAATATCCTAATCGTTTTACTACGCTACACATCAAAGATCATAAAGAGATTGGCCAAAGCGGTATGGTCGGCTTCGATGCCATTTTTCGCAATGCAGATGCTGCCGGTTTGAAACACATATTTGTGGAGCTGGAAGAGGTAAGAGGCGACCTAGAGCAAGGTCTGAAAGAAAGTATTGATTACTTGCAGCAAGCCGACTTTGTAAAAGCGAGTTACGCGAATTAAAAAATAAAGCTTATCAGCACCTCTTTTTTACCGTCTTTCGCAGACCAGCACGGTGAGTGCGTCTTCCAGATCGGTGGTAAAGAAGAGGTGTATTTGACCTCCATCCCGAATCTTAAATTTCTTTCGAATTTCTTCCACCTTCAGCGGAAAATTACGCGTGGTAACATTGGCTTTGCCAAATGTCTTTTTGCGTTTCAAATCGCCAAACGGGAATACCTCTAAAATCTCAAAAGCCTTCCCTGGGAAATCAACAATGAGTTTATCAGAGGTATAAAGATGGGAGTGAAGGTGTAGTTTTCCGAGTTGATATTCTTTCGCCACAGTCTTAAAGGCACCCGCTTTTACGATACTGACGTCCGGTTCATACAGATACCTTTGCGGCGTGCGGTATTCGCTGCGAAGTGCTTTTTCCTCCGCCATGGTAAAAGATAACTCTTGCACCTGATCTTTGAACAAGCGGATCGCAGATATCAATGGCTCGCCTTCGAAACCTCTTTTCTGAATAAACAACAGCTCCTTGCAGTCATTATCTAAACTGATCACATATACATTCGTCACATGTTTTAGCGAGCGCAATGCCTGCGTAATGTCTAATAGCGGGGAAACCTTGGTGATAATGCGTTCGGATTTGGCGAAAAACAACTCCTGTAAGGCCACGATATTCGGCTCGCAGTCTTCCAACAGGAAAACTTTGCTCTGGCTTACGCGCCGCGAAGGATCGATGTAAATATAATCGAAGCTATCATCTGCTTGCTGTCGCAAATATGCAATGCCATCACCAGTTACACAGCTTACGTTATGTACGCCAAGCACCTGCGCATTGTGTGCGACGATCTCAGACAAGGCTTCGTTCAACTCACAATGAACCACAGATTGGGCATGCTGCGCCATATAACAGCTATCAACACCAAAACCGCCGGTAAGATCTATGACCTTAGCGCCTTTACGGATAATTTGCTGTTTGATCAAGGCCGTATGTTCCGATGAACACTGTTCCAGATTGAGTTTTGGAGGATAAAAGATTTGCAAGCTGAAAGCCCAAGTCGGCAACTTCGATACACATCGTTGCCAACCGTCGATTTGCGCGGCTAGCTCACTCGAAGCAACATCCGGAAATGGACTTTTCCGCAACGCAATGGTCGCTGGTAATTCCTGACGATGCGTCAGGATATAATTTTGTACATCAGCCTGTAGCAGTCGTTTATTCATCTCTTTTCTTGACCAGCATCTGGCAGGTATAACTGTCTTTTAATTCCCGAACGATTTCTTTGCCTACTAGTACGCGATCAATCGTTTGTTGATTATAATATCGAATGGTGATGAGTTCCAATCCCGCAGAAACGCTCACTTTGTAGCGCTTTTGCAAGTCTTCCATCAATTGCCAAACATTCTCACCAGTATCATCAATACTCACGCAAAAGCTAATCGCACTATTGTGCATCATATTGACCTTAATGCGGTTCTGGTGAAAGGTATTGAATATATGCCCCAGATTATCCTCCACAATGAAGGAGAAATCCAATGGTTGTATGTTGACCAACACTTGATTGACCTTAAAGATAAAGGAAGGAACAGGCAGCGTCTGGTGCGTAGCGCGAATCTGTGTTCCCGGCTGGGTAGGATCTAGGAACGAGCGCACATTAAGCGGTATTTGTGTGTTTTGCAGTGGCTTGATAGTTTTGGGGTGAATCACTGTCGCACCATAATACGTCAACTCAATCGCATCCGTGTACGATAATTCGGGTATCAATTCCGTCTCATTAAACCATTTTGGGTCGGCATTCAGCACGCCCGGTACATCTTTCCAGATCGTAAGATCTTGTGCTCGGAGACAAGATGCAAATATAGCAGCGCTATAGTCCGAACCTTCGCGACCTAATGTCGTGGTGAAATTTTCGGAAGTAGACCCGATGAATCCTTGCGTAATAATGATCTCCTTTTCCAGCATGGCTGGGATCTCTCGGCTAATTTTATCTTCCGTCTTAGCCCAATCTACCGTGCCTTCCATATACCTGTTATCGGTAAAGATATAATCACGCGCATCCAACCAGCGAACCGCAAATCCGACATGCTGACAATATGCAGCAATAATCTTCGTCGATAAGATTTCGCCTAAAGAGACGATCTGATCATACAAATAGTCATATGCATCTTGGGGATCTTCCTCCAAAATCCATTCGGCTTCGACTAAGGTATTGATCACATCATCAAAAATTGGATGATTTTTATCACTAAACAGTTCATGCAAAATGGTAAGGTGCTCGGTGCGCACTTGCTCCAACGCTTCAAACGGATCGCCTTCCCGATAAAAATAGCGATCTACTACTTCAGAAAGTTTATTGGTGGTTTTGCCAATGGCAGAAACGACAACTAATAATCCGTTTATCTTATATGTATCTATGATGGTCGCTACATTGCGAATGTTTTCTGCACTTTTCACCGAAGCGCCACCAAATTTGAATACCTGCATGAATCTTGAAAGAATTAAGGGTGTGTTACTTTTATATCCTGAATGAATTTTTGTGCTTTATCCGTCAACAAGTCTTTCAACTGATCGTACGGTATATGGAATTGCGTGACGCCTTCTGCATACGCTTTTATTTCATAGGGATTGTATTGAAAGGCCAAGTTTTCCTTGTCAAAAGCAAAGTTATCAGGGAGTGCAAATACGCCCTCATCAAAAAAATACCGATCCGTTAGCGGTGTATCCGGCGCTAGGCCTTCGACTTGGCGAAAACGCGCTTCTGCCAACGCGATAAACTCTTGTTGACGTTCTGCTGGCACAATATCGCTGAGCGTTAATGGTTTTCCTGTTTGCAGATCATAATTGTCATACAGCTCCGCAAAGTTGCCATGCGCTCCGCCTGTGTATTCGATCAGTGTTTTGCTAATCACCAACAAGGTCGGCGTGTATAGCATCACGCGGCCACGAATATCTTGAAACCACGCATGGGTAAGTTCGGGCTGTTGCGCTTCTTCCACATAGCTATCATAATCTGCTAAGAAAGATTCTCCCATCTGTTCGAGGTCGGCTCTGTCTTTCACCGCCATCGATTGCATGATCAAGGCATTGAACAGTGTATCTTCCGAAGTCGGATAACTTGCCCGAAAATAAGCTGTATCGTACTGATCGCCACGAGATTGATAGTACGGACTCGTTTGAAAATACTCCGTCGTGCGATACGCGGAAGTATCTACAGATCGTGTCGTGTCCGATCGTTCCGTTTGCCGTTGTCCATTAGGAGATTGGCAAGCAGATACTGAAATTAATGAAGCAGCAAGGAGTATAACGAAGTTTTGAACCATAACATGTCGATTTATTGAAACGCAGATAGCGTATACCGTTTCTAACCCTCTGATGCTTTAAAATGTTTGATAACGCGTTTACCAAATAGTGTACTGCCCACACGAATCATCGTGCTTCCTTCCGCTACCGCAATGGTATAATCGGAAGACATACCCATAGAAAGCGTGTCAAAAGAATCTTCTTTGCGGAAGAAGCTTACTTTGACGCCATCAAATAACATTTTTAGTTCGTAAAACTCTTCTTTAATATGTTTTTCGTTATCTGTATTAGTAGCGATGCCCATCAATCCGCGGATGCGAATGTTTTGCAACTCGCTCAAAGCATCATCGCGTAACACTTCGATCAGTTCCGCGTGGTCTAAACCAAACTTCGCTTCTTCATCGGCAATATGAACCTGCAGTAAGCAATCAATGACACGGTTATTTTTAACACCATGTTTGTTAATCTCTTTCAAGAGATTAAACGAGTCAACCGATTGTATCATAGCGATAAATGGCGCTATGTACTTCACTTTGTTGGACTGCAAATGTCCGATCAAGTGCCACTCAATATCCTTCGGTAGCGCTTCTTGCTTAGACACTAACTCCTGCACCATATTCTCGCCAAATAGGCGCTGACCGGCTTCATAAGCTTCTAGAATATCTTCGTTTGACTTCGTTTTGGATACGGCTATTAAAGTCACTTCGCGTGCCTTTAGTTCATTTTGTAAAGCTTCTATGTTATTTCGTATACTCATCTTCTTTGCATTTATTAACAAGCAATGGGATAGGCATTATCGACCCTAATTGCTAAATTTGTACAAATTTACAAAATGCGTGCTTCATTCTATGTGTTGATTCCACTGATTTTACTATTGGCCTCTTGTTTAGAGAAAAGGCCAGAAGGAATATTGAAGGAAGATCAAGTGACCAAATTGCTTACGGATGTACATATGCTGGATGGATATCTGCAAACATTGCCGATTGATAGTTCGCAGAAGGTGATCGATACGCTATATACACAATTGCTATCACGATATGGTCTGGATTCAGTCGCGTTTGAGCGTAATCTGGATTATTTTTACGCGGATCCGGTGCTTACCGAAAAAATCTATGGAAACATTCAGAAGGAGCTTACAGATGCCGAGCGACAGTTTAACCGTACCGATTCGTTGCGCTATGCCGTAGAGCGAGATAGTCTGAATCGTATAGCCCATTATCAGCGATTGTTGGACATAAAACAGAATCTTTGGAAGTTCTATCCAGATTCAAATTTCCGCTTTGATTACGAAGGTTACAAAGAGAGCGTATATCGTCCAAGTGGTATCGGATACCTATGGAGACGTACGGATCTTACACCAGTATCGGTGCCAAAGCCAATTCAGGTAGATTCTGTTGGTGTGGAAACAGGGCCTTTGGATGTTACAATAGCACCCTAATTTATTGACTACAATTATCTATGATATATCCCCTTAACGCAGCCGATAAGCTGGGTTTTTTAGAAATTAAAGATTTGGTTCGGCAGAAATGCCTGAGCGAACCAGCGCGCGAATTGGTGAGTAAAATACAACCTCAGGTCAATCCAGAACAGATCCAAAAATTCTTGCATCAGACTGCGGAGTTCAAAACCTTGCTGCAGACGGATGATCCATTGCCGATCGACCATTTGTATCCGATTCGTCCTTTGGTGGAGAAAGCCCGTGTAGAAGGGACATTTTTATTGGAGGAGGAGTTTCATCGCGTGCTATTATCGCTGCGTACTGTTTTTGCTTTGATTCGCTATTTCAAAGAACGCGAAGGGCAGTATGCGCATCTCGATATGTTATTTGAGCATCTGACGATTGAAAATAGCATCGTTCGGTCGATCGAGCAAGTGATCGATGATCGCGGCAAGATGAAGGAGAATGCATCCAGATTCTTGTTGGATGTTAGTCAGCAAATTCAGAAAAGTGAGCAAGAAGCGCGCAAGCGTTTGGAGTCGGTATTCAAGGCCGCACAAAATAATGGCTGGACGGCAGATGGTAATTTGACTATCCGCGATGGCAGGCTGTGTATTCCTATTTTAGCAGAGAATAAACGGAAGTTAAAAGGGTTGATTCATGATGAATCAGCTACTGGACAAACTGCTTATATAGAGCCCGAAGAAGTATTTCACTTAAATAATAAGGTAAGGGATTTGGAGTTCGCGCGTCGCCGCGAAATCGTTAGGATACTCACGGAACTGACGAATTCATTGCGCCCCCATATTCCGCTATTGCAATCCTACCATGGTTTACTCACGAAGCTGGATTTTGTACGTGCCAAAGCTTTGTTTGCGATTGATATCGAAGCGGCATTGCCGGAGATTATAAAGACCGCGGAAATTCATTTGGTGAATGCACGCCATCCTTTATTATTCCTAAGTGCCAAGGCTGAAGGCACACATACGATTGTGCCTTTGAATATTAAGATGGACGAGCAAGATCGGGTGATTTTGGTTTCAGGTCCTAATGCTGGTGGTAAATCTGTCTGTATGAAAACGGTTGGTCTATTACAATTGATGTTTCAGTCGGGCTTACTAATCCCTGCTGACGGCAATTCTAAAATGGGGATTTTTAAGCAAATATTTGCGGATATTGGTGATGATCAATCGATCGAAAGCGATTTGAGTACCTATAGTGCTCACTTGTCGAAGATGAAACATTTTACAGAGTTTGCTAACGCCAGAACCTTGGTGCTGATTGATGAGTTTGGTACAGGTACAGATCCACAATTTGGTGGGCCAATTGCCGAAGCTGTTTTGGAAGTTTTGAATACCAAAAATGTGCGTGGGGTGATCACAACTCACTATTCCAACCTCAAAGTTTTTGCGAGTGATACCGCTGGATTAGAAAATGCCTCGATGCTGTTTGATAATTCCGCGATGAAGCCACGGTATATTTTACAGATTGGCAAGCCCGGTAGTTCCTATGCACTGGAAATCGCACAGAATATCGGACTACCCAAGGAAGTGGTGCGCTTAGCAAAAACTAAAATTGGTGAACATCAGCAAAATGTAGAATCGCTGTTAGTAAATCTGGAACGGGATAAAAAAGAAATCATTGATACCAAAGCAGCTATTCTGAGGCGAGAGAAAGAATTGCTGGCCAAGCAGCAAGAATATGAAGAGCTGCGTGATTATGTAGATACCAATAGGAGAGAGCTGCTCAAGCAAGCGAAAGAGGAAGCGCGCCAGATCCTGAAAGATGCCAATAAGCTGGTAGAAAATACGATTGCGGAAATCAAATCGGTACAAGCGGATAAGGAGAAAACACGTGAAATCCGATCTACCTTGCATCAAGCGATTGATAAGCACAGCCCGGTCAAACCAGTTGTGAAAAAGTCAGTATCGAAATCGGAAATGGTGGTTGATCAAGATCTTCAAGTAGGAGATTGGGTGCGGCTTCTTGATTCTGGTAATGAAGCACAAGTGATCGAGATCGCCAAAAATAAAAATTTGATTCTAGCCTTAGGCGAGTTGCGCACGGTGGTGAAGCCTGCTAAAGTAGAGAAACTACAAGGCAAAGAAAAGAAAAAAGCATTGAAGCGGATCGGTTCTGTGTCTACCGGTGATGCCGCTGATTTCAGTCCGGAGCTCGATATCCGTGGTATGCGTACCGACGATGCGATGAATCAATTGGAGTTGGTGTTGGATCGTGCCGTCATGATTGGTTATCCTTCTCTGAAGATCGTTCATGGTAAGGGTGATGGTATTTTAAGAAAGTTTGTGCGAGAATATTTACGGAAATACAGTCATATCTCTCATTTTGAGGATGAACACGCGGATCGGGGCGGAGATGGTATTACCTATGCCTACATCAAGTAGAGCGCATAAGCACATGCAATAGAGTTCTTTAGACTCACTATAAATTATAGGCGCTGATATCACACCGTCATTTTTTTTTCCACATTTTTAAAAAGTTACTTTTTCCATAATGGTAATTTGGTTGCCTATATTTTAACATATCTTTAACACTTTGCCCCAAGCTGTTACCATAATTTCCATTTTTCTGACATCTCGTTTATCATAAGCACTTATTAACATGTAAGGACAGTATAAATCTAACATTAAGTTTATGTTAAGCCGTTGATATACTGCTCTCTCTTCTTAATTTTGCGGTGCATAATTATTTTATCAAACAACAACTTATGAAGAGATCTTTACTTTTCTTTGCGTTAGTCCTAGCTAGCTATGGAACTATCCAAGCGCAGGTCACGACGAGTAGTGTTACGGGGATTGTAACACAATCATCGGGGCAAGCAACACCAGGTGCGACCATTCGTGCGGTGCATACGCCGTCTGGTACCACTTACTCCAGCGCTGCCAACGACGCTGGTCGTTTCAATTTAGCCAATATGCGTGTTGGTGGTCCTTACCGTATCGAGGTTACTTACGTTGGACAAGACCCAGTTGTTTATGAAAATGTTTATCTACAATTAGGTCAACCTTTCGTGTTAAACGCGGTATGGAACTGCAACTAAAAATGAGAGACTTTTTTTACGCTGCTAGTTTTTCTTTGTTCAGCAGCATTTCTTCCATTTGCTTAGGTGTTTTATACCCTAATGCCGAATGTGTTCTTCTGGTATTGTAAAAGCCTTCAATATATCCGAATACCTCTAATTTAGCGGACTGCTGATCAATAAATCTTCTGTGGTAGACCATTTCAGCTTTTAGTGATTTGAAGAAGCTCTCAGCCACCGCATTATCCCAACAGTTTGCCTTCCTACTCATACTCTGGGTTATATTATTATCCCTGAGTATCGATTTAAATTCGTCACAGGCATACTGAACCCCTCTGTCGGAGTGAAAGATCAGTCCATTCTTGGGAGCTCTGTTCCCAACAGCCATGTTCATGGCGGCTACCGAGGTGTTTTCAGCTGTCATATCGGTGCTCAAAGACCACCCGATCACTTTTCTGTCCGCCAGATCAATAACGGTTGTCAAATAAAGCCAGCCCTTGCTGGTATGGATATAGGTGATATCGCCGACCCACTTTTGCGACAGGGTATCCGCTGAAAAATCTCTTTGGAGGAGATTTTCAGCTATCCGATAGCCATGGCTGGAATCTGTTGTCACCTTATACTTCTTTTTCACTTTACTGCGTATACCATGTTTCTTCATCAACCTTGCTACATAGGATCTGGAAACCGGGTCTCCAGCTTTATGCAGTTCAGCTGTTATTCTTGGGCTGCCATATATACAATCACTCTCCTTGTGTATTTTTTGTATTTTCTCAACAAGTATTTTAACCCGCTGTTCACCAGGGGACTCTGGAGAAACCAACCAGCGGTAAAAACAACTAGCGCTAACACTAAATACATCGCACATCTTCTCTACGGAATATACCTCTCGATTCGCTGCTATGAACCGGTATATGGACCGTCTCCCTTGGAGAAGATGGCGATGGCCTTTTTTAAGATGTCGCGCTCTAGCTCCGCATCTTTTAGTTTTTTGCGCAAAACCCTCAACTCCTGCTCCTGGGGGCTTATCTTGGGGTTGTCCGGAAGAACTTTGTTGCCATTGAAACGTGGGTTCCTGCGCCATTTACTGAGCAAACTGGGATCGATATCCAGCTCCTTGGCCACTTCCGAAACTGAGCCTTTCACAATACTCAGCTCAACAGCCATTATCTTAAACGAATCATCAAATTTTCTATGCATATCATCAAATTTAAAATTACTGATTAAATCTGTCTCGCACTAAAGGTAGCAACTCCAGTATTTGGAGATGGGATGACAAATCTTGATGAGATTGCTGTAACAGGACCAAGTCGTATCAATACGGCTCGTACCGGTGCCTCAACTGCCATTGGTCAAAAGCAATTAAAAGAGCTTCCGCAAGTTAATCGTAGTATTATAGACTTTACGCGTTTAACTCCACAAGCTAATGGAACGTCATTTGCCGGTCGTGATGCACGTTATAATAACGTGCAAATTGACGGTGCAAACTTTAACAACGGTTTTGGTACCGATACAAACAATCCTTTACCAGGTGGTGGATCGCAACCTATTTCTTTAGATGCAATCGAACAAATTACCGTAAATATTGCTCCTTTTGATGTGACGCAATCGGGTTTTACTGGTGCGGGTATCAATGCGATCACTCGTAGTGGTTCAAACCGCGTAGAGGGATCTGCCTATTACTTTTTACAGAACCAAAATCTACAAGGTCGCCGCATCGGAGATGTTACTTTAGACCGTGTTGACGCTGCAAATCGCAACTATGGTTTTAGATTAGGCGGTCCAATTGTAAAAGATAAATTATTCTTATTTGTTAATGCGGAGCGTGAGGAATCGACTGGAGCAAATGCCTCTGGTTCTAATCTTTGGAGACCGTCTGAAGACGGTGTAGCGGTACCTGAACAAAATATCGCCCGAACTCGTAGATCTGATTTGGAGCTAGTACGGAATCACTTGATTAACCAATGGGGATATGATCCAGGACGATATGAGGGTTATGCCAACGAGGCTAAGCAAAGCAGTACGAAATTCTTAGCGCGTTTAGACTGGAATATTGATGATGTGCACAAATTAGCAGTGCGTTACAATCAGGTTATTGGAAACTCGATGCAAGTAGCAAATGGTTCATCAGGACCTCGCCCACGTGCAACTGGTGCCTATAATCGGGTTGGTCAAAACTCGATTACATTTGAGAATGGAAATTATGCATTTCAGAATGTGGTTCGTTCTATCACAGCTGAGTTAAACAGTAACTTTAGCTCAAGATTAAGTAATCAATTTCTAGCGACGTATACACGTATTCAAGATACTCGTACAACACCTAGTAATCAATTATTTCCTTTTGTAGATATAGGTGACGGTACGCATAATCCAGCTGACAACTCTAGTCCGCACCAAAACTATATGAGTTTCGGTACCGAGCTATTCTCGTACAATAATGATGTAATTAATAATAATTATTCCTTCATTAACAACTTAACCTTATTAGCTGATAAACATAATTTCACGTTTGGTGCAGCATTTGAGATTCAGAACTTTGGTAACAGCTTTACCCGAATGGGAAGTTCGTATTACAGATATGCATCTGTGGAAGATTTCTTGAGCACAGGTGGTCCTAATGAGGTGGCGCCAATCATGTTCGGATTGACCTACCCTTATGATGGTCAAGATACTTATTCGAGAGTAAACTTTGGTCAGGCATCATTGTATGCGCAAGATCGTTGGACTGCTACCGATAAGTTGACTATTACTTATGGTGTTCGTGCAGAGTTACCAATTTACATGAATAAGCTAACGGCAAATCCTTCAATCGACGCGTTGCGTTTGCAAGATGTAAATGGTATGCCGACTAACTACAACTCAGGTTTGTGGCCTAAATCGCAATTGCTAGTTTCTCCACGTTTAGGTGTGAACTATGACGTATTTGGAGATCGCAGCTTAGTACTTCGCGGAGGTACCGGATTCTTCTCTGGACGTGTGCCTTTTGTGTGGTTGACCAACATGCCTACAGGTGCTGGAGTTTTACAAAACACGATTGAACCAGGAAATTACGGCGAAGTGGCACCATGGATTGGAAATGTAAATTTCAATACAGATCCATATTATCATTTAAACAATGTGCCACAAGGTGCGGAAAATGTATTTATCAGATCACCTCGTGATGGTGCTCCAGGTACATTTTCTTTAGTGGATCGCAAGTTCAAGATGCCAATGGTTTGGCGTACAAGTTTGGGCGCTGATTACAAAATTCCAAACTCACCTTTTGTTGTAACGGGAGATTTCTTATATACTCGTGACATTAACGCGGTATTCCAGTTTGGTTCTAACTTAAGAGCGCCTAATACTTTCCTTAACTATGGATCGTCTGGCGAACCGGGAGATTATGGTGATAATCGTGCATATCATCCAAACGGAGCAACTGCATTTAACCCTGCTATTGGCGCTAACAACGGAACTGTCTTAACAAATACTAATGTTAAAGGATATGCTTTGAGTGCTACAGTTGGTTTAAGCGTGCCAAACTATAGAGGTTTTAGTGGTAGTGTTTTCTATACCTATTCTGATGCAAAAGATGTGACTGGAAACAGCGGATCAAGCGCTAGTTCAGCTTGGGGTGCGTCTGCAAATATTAATGGTCCTAACGATCAAATGTTGCACATATCATCTTTTGCTATTCCTCATAGAGTTGTTGCTAATTTGAGCTATCGTTTTGAGTATGCAAATGCATTAGCTACTACGGTGGGTGTTTATTATAATGGTTCTCATCAAGGTCGCTTCTCGTACATTTACTCGACCGACATTAATAGAGACGGCCAAACTGCAGATCTGATCTACATGCCTAAATTAACATCTTCTCTTAACTTCCAAGATTACACGATCACCTACAGAGATAAGGATGATGTCCAACAAAGCAGAACCTTTACCTCGGCAGATCAAGCGGCAGCGTTCGATCTATATGCTGCTGAAAATGGTTTAGATAAGTATAGAGGTCAGTATTTGCCAAGAAACGGATTTTTGAGACCTTGGTTGAATCGTTTTGACGTGCGTGTTTTGCAAGACATATTTACAAATATCGGCCCTCGCAGACATAGCCTACAATTTAGTGCTGACTTTATCAATTTCGGTAATTTGCTTAACAAAGCTTGGGGTATTCAAGAGAACTTAAATACTGCAGAGCAATTGTTAGGAGTTAATGGAGGAGTGTCTCCACAAGGCGTACCAGCGGCATTTAGATTACGTAATGTAAATAATGAACTGGTTACAACACCATTCCAAAATGCAAGTAACTTTGGAACTACTTATCAAATTATGTTAGGATTGCGTTACACGTTCTAGTCTAACGTTTTTCACATAGAGATTTAATTTTAAAATCCCCGAGCAATCGCTCGGGGATTTTTTTGTTTTAATCAGATGGAAGCTGTTATCCATGCAAATTTGCAGTAGTTATAAATTTAAAAATATTCTTGCCAATAACTGAATAATGATCCACTTTGCTTATTATTCTTTATGTGAAATAAATATATTTATGTAGATATATTAAAGCCTTAAAAAGTTAACAATTTCTTTATGTTTAATCTTGATGTAATTATTACTTTTTTTTTAGAAATTTTATTTTTAATAAAATTAAGTTTATTTCGTTCTGGTATCCGAATTAGAAATGGGATCGTTGAACGTTTTCTTGTTTCGGCATCGTGTATAAAATAACTTATTCACTACAACTATTACGCGACCAAAAATTAATTAATACAAACTTTAATTTATGAAGAGATCTTTACTTTTCTTTTTGTTAGTTCTAGCCAGTTATGGAACTATCCAAGCACAGGTTACGACAAGTAGTGTTACGGGGATAGTAACACAATCATCGGGGCAAGCCACACCGGGCGCTACTATCCGTGCGGTTCACACACTGTCTGGTACAGCCTATTCCAGTTCAGCTAACGATGCTGGACGATTTACTTTAGCCAACATGCGTGTTGGAGGTCCTTACCGGATTGAAATTACCTATGTAGGCCAAGATGCTATAGTTTATGATAACGTTTACCTGCAGTTGGGGCAGTCTTTTGTGTTGAATGCGATGTTCGGTGATGATATAGCGACCGTGGAAGAGGTGGCCGTATCAAGACGATTAACTCAAGGTCAACAAAACGGTGCAGCCACTGCGATCGGTCGCGATCAGATTAACCAGCTACCATCCATTTCCAGAAGTAATAAATGATTTTACACGGCTGACGCCACAAGCTAATGGAACAGCAATAGCAGGAGGAAATTACCTTGCTAATAATTTTTCGGTAGATGGTGCAAATTTCAACAACCAATTTGGTATAGGTCAAAATCTGCCTGCAAATGGATCTCCAATTTCCATAGATGCCATTGAGCAGATTGTAGTAGATATTAACCCTATAGATGTTCGCCAGTCCGGTTTCACGGGGGCGGGGATAAACGCGGTGACCCGTTCAGGGAGTAACGAATTTTTCGGTTCCGCGTTTTACACCACCAGAAATCAAAATCAAATCGGAAACCGCGCGGGTGATGAAGTTATTCCCATATTAGACTTGAGCGAAAAGCAATATGGTGTGACGCTCGGTGGACCAATCCTCAAAAATAAAGTCTTCTTTTTTGCTAATATAGAACAACTCAGACGTGTACAACCTGGGCCGAATCGCATTGCATCAAGTCCTTCAAATCCCTTTGGGCCGGATGCATCCAACAACGTAACTCGACCTACAGAAGAGTTTTTAAATGGTGTGAGCAACTTCCTCCGAAACACATATGGCTATGAAACCGGGCCTTATCAAGGCTATTCAAACAATAGTAATCATGACATGATTTTGCGAAAATTGATTGGAATATTGCAGATAATCATAAAATAAATCTCAGGTATAATCAGGTGCTTTCCAGCACCCCGGCTAACTTGAGCGGTTCCTTTACAGGTTCGGGGTTATAGCGTGCTGGTTACAATAGAACTGGGAGAAATACCTTGCATTTCCAAAATTCTAACTATTTTCAGGATCGCAACTTTTACTCTAGTGCACTAGAATACTTCGGCCGTTGGGGCAACACGAATAACACTATTCGATTATCCTACTCAGATCAATATGAGCCGAGAAGTACTCCTGGTGATGAATTTCCTTTAGTCGATATCTTAGATGGAGGTGATATTATCACCACTTTTGGAAATGAGCCATTTAGCTATGGCAACCTAATTCGCAAAAGTTCGGGTGTACAAAGTCGGCTTAATAATGTATAATTTTTGTATGGAAATAATGTAATTCCTGGCGTAAACAATCAAGGACAACCAGTTTTAAATACCCAAAGGACGGCACAGTCTGGTATTCCCGAATTTAATATGAATGTGATTAATGGGGAGCTACCAACTACACCATTTCAGAATGCAAGTACTTTGGGAACTACTTGGCAGATGCAATTAGGTATTCGATATATTTTCTAAATTTTGGTGCTATGATCACTACCACTATTCACAACGCATATATCTTGGGAATAGTGGTATTTCGTAAATAATGCGCTAAAACTTCTTACTAAACGTAAACTTCCGCTGGGCGAGGTAACTATAAATAGTGATAATCGAAGTACACAAAACCTGTGATGGCGTAGGATACCAGTGTAATAGTTCCACAAATAGTTTGAGTAGGAAATAATTCAAGAACAACGATCCCATATTGGTGGCAAAATAACGAAGCAGCCGATTTCCGAATTTCGGTGCGTGTTCATTTTGTTTGAATACGAAAAAGAAATTAAACAGAAATCCCGTAAAAAACGTCACCACAAAAGAGGTTAATAGTGCAAATATATATGGGCTGATGGTAACCAATCCAAGAACTTCCACATTGTTTTTGAAGGTGACATAGTGGAAGATCAGATAAAACAGTGTCCAATTCAGTAAGACATTAAAACCACCAAAGAAAACATACTTGAATTTTTGGTAATTCAAGAGGTTCACCTTTCGGTTTCTGACGGATATCGAAACATCCGTATCCGAAATATACCGTTTTAAAGATTTTAGCTTGCTATCGTTGGAGTTCATCAAGGCACTAAGATAACGACCCTATCACAAAAAAACACCCTCGATGAATAGAAATTTATCGAGGGTGTTTTAAAAAGAGTGATTAGATCACGTATTAATTATACATTTCTTCGCGTTGCGCTTGCACCACTTCCGACTGAATGTATTCGTCGTAAGACATTAACTTGTCGATGATTCCTTTCGGCGTCAGTTCAATAACACGATTCGCTACCGTTTCGGTCAATTCATGATCTCGCGAAGTGAATAGCACCGAACCTTTAAAATCTGTCATTCCGTTGTTCAAAGCCGTGATCGACTCCAAATCCAAGTGATTGGTAGGCTCGTCAAACATCAAGAAGTTCGCTCCTTGCAACATCATGCGGGAGAACATACAACGCATTTTTTCTCCTCCAGATAGTACCGAACATTTCTTCAATACCTCTTCACCAGAGAATAACATTTTACCCAAGAAACCACGGATAAACTGTTCGTCCGAATCTGGGCGTGTAGAATACGTTCTCAACCAGTCAACTAGATTTTCCTTGCTGCCTTCGAAGAAATCGGTATTATCAATCGGCATATCTGCTGGAGTGATCGTTATACCCCACTTGAAATCTCCTTTATAATCTTGATCACGACCTGCTAGGATATCGTAAAATGCGGAAGTGACTAAATTGTTATCTGCTAAGATCGCGATCTTATCGCCTTTATTGACCATAAAGGAAATGTCTTTGAAAAAGACCTGTCCATCCACCGTTTTGCTCAAGCCTTCTACCTGCAAAATCTGATCTCCTGGATCGCGATCCATGGTGTTGAACATGATAGCAGGATATTTACGATTGGAAGGTTTGATCTCATCGATATTGATCTTATCCAAAGCCTTCTTACGAGAGGTGGCTTGTTTGGATTTAGACGCATTGGCCGAGAAACGACGGATAAATTCCTGTAGTTCCTTGACCTTATCTTCCGTCTTCTTGTTCTGATCCGAACGTTGTTTCAGCGCTAACTGAGAAGATTCGTACCAGAACGTATAATTACCGGTATATATCGTCATTTTGCTGAAGTCGATATCTACGATGTGCGTACACACCGAATCTAGAAAGTGACGGTCATGGGATACCACTAATACAATCGCTTCATATGATGCTAAGAAATCTTCTAACCAAGCAATGGTTTTGATGTCCAAATCATTGGTAGGCTCATCGAGAATTAAGATATCTGGCTTGCCAAAAAGCGCTTGTGCCAAGAGCACACGAACTTTCTCATTACCATCCAACTCTTGAACGAGTTTTGTATGTTGCTCTTCTCTAATACCTAAATTACTCAAAAGGGTAGCGGCATTACTTTCGGCATTCCACCCATCAATTTCTGCAAACAGACTTTCTAGTTCGCCAGCGCGCTCACCATCTGCATCCGAGAAATCTTCCTTCATATAGATGGCGTCTTTCTCTTTCATAATCTTGTACAGATCCTGATTACCCATCATCACCGTTTCTAACACGCTAAATTCGTCGAAGGCATAGTGATCCTGACTAAGTACAGACATGCGCTCGCCTGGAGTGAAAGCTACGGAACCAGTTGATGGATCTACCTCACCAGAGATGATTTTTAAGAAAGTAGATTTTCCTGCTCCATTTGCACCGATAATACCATAACAGTTTCCTGAGGTGAATTTTAGATTCACATCCTCAAAAAGTATGCGTTTTCCGAAACGAAGGGAGAGGTTTGATATATTAATCATGAATGATGTATTTTACGTGTTGTAGGAGATTGCACTCCATAAATTATTGTATGCTAATTCGGGTACAAAGGTACGATTAAAAATAGAAATTATTGATACGCGGTTAAGGCTAATCATGCCACCCTATACGACCGTGTTTGCCGGCAAAATACTGGTTTCCGGGGATTGATATCCGGGACCCTCACTTGTAACTTAGTTCTTAATTATCACTAAATAAAGCAAGATGAAAAAGCTATTCACAATTTTCATAGTTAGTTTATTATTTGTTGGCTGTTCGAAAGATGATTCCACGCCTATTGCGGATGGTAATTTTGATGAACTTTTTGGTGGTAAGCCGTATAAAGGTACGGCACGAGGTGTGCGTTCGCAGCCCGGTGAGACAGACTATATATGGAACGGGGAAGGTCGTATAGCGGTGATCGAGGCTGCAAATGATTCTGTTTCGGTCGTGTTTATGGCCGACTTTGATGATCAAGGAGAGATAAATCTAAAATTCCGAGGTAAGATACATGGATCTGACTTACGGCTAGAAGCTGCTGAGAGCGAAAGCTATTTCGTCATTAGTCAAGAAAAGATAGACGGAAAAATTGATAATGCGGCACAAAGCATGTTATTTGATGGGATCTTTCAACGGGGCAAAGCGGATTTGGCAATGAGTGTTTATTTCAAACAGACGGATGGTGCATTTCCCGCCGGATCGACCTTAAACCTGCAGTTGAATACGAGTCGTGAAATCCCGACCGAGAATGATAATGATTCGGGCTGTGGTGTGCGCGTCGTACCGATTTGGGGACCAAATGGTATGACGATGGGCATGGTGCCAGATTGCTAATTGTAAAGGCAAAAATGAATTGTTCTTTTTTTCAGAATGAAACATCTTCGAAATAGCGCCATGATTGGATACACATACAACCGCCGAAACAAATAATATTAAGCAATCTGGGATTAGTAAAATGCATCATTTCATCTTGATATATTAACTATTGGGTTATTTATAGGCGCCAATGGGTTTTCGCTTTACATCGCTTTTAACCGATTGTAGACGGGAATAGAATGAAAACCAACCCATTTTATCAATCAAGCTTAATTCATTGCCGTAAATAGGACTCAATTGCACTAGTGAGATAGCATAATTTTTGCTCAAGGTGAAGTTCGTTGATGTACCTAAGTCTTTGGATACGTCGTGCACTAAGAAATGCTCCATCGTGGAATCTGCTGCAATGGGCTGTCCAAAACGAATAATCTGCCCAACATCGAATGGGCAGTCACCCCGTAAATGGCTGACCAGGAAACCAAGCACATGTCCCCAATTGTCTAAATTACTTTTGATCTGAATCACCAATTCGCGACCAACGGCGCTTTCAGTTTCTTCTTTCGCCGCTGAAAGTCCGTAGCTGTATGCTGTCATGTATTCTGCATTTGGGAAATTTTTGAAGATCAGCACAAATACAGTGGGCAGCTTTTTATTGCTCGACGGGTGGCGATAGACTTCGCATCGTTGACCGATTTCCTTTTCTAAAAGATCTCTAAAACGTTCTACACCGGAACGCATAAAATGAGGTTTTTTGAACAATGACATGACGTTTTGTAAGGGCTGTGTCTGCAAACATACACATTGACTGTTATTTTTTCAGCGGAACGCTGTCATATTGGCCACATTTTTAGAATGGAATATTCCTTGCTAACGTATATGTGAATCATTGCGGCAGCTCAATATTGAGCAGGTGTCGGAGTTATGTGATAACCGATAATTAAAATTGCGCATAAGAAGCGCATAAATTGATAAACACACAATAGAAACTATAGATATGGCAGAAAAAGGTACGATTTCGATCCACACGGAAAACATCTTCCCAGTGATCAAGAAATTTTTATATTCTGATAACGAGATTTTTTTAAGAGAGTTGGTGTCCAATGCCGTAGATGCTTCTCAAAAGATTAAGCGCTTATCTTCACTAGGTCAGTTTGGCGGTGAAGTGGGCGATTTGACGGTAGATGTCAAATTTGACGAAACAGCAAAAACCATTACGATCTCCGACAATGGATTAGGCATGACGGCAGATGAGATCAAAAAATACATCAACCAAATTGCATTCTCAGGAGCGACCGAGTTCATGGAGAAATTCAAGGAAGCGAATGATGCGAATGAGATCATTGGTCGCTTTGGTTTAGGCTTTTACTCCGCTTTTATGGTTGCCGACCGCGTAGAGATCCAATCTTTATCGTATCAAGAAGGATCAGAGCCAGCGCACTGGACCTGTGATGGTAGCACATCTTATGAGATCTCCGAAGGTTCGCGTACGGAGCGTGGTACCGATGTTATCTTGCACGTAAATGCAGATTCGGAAGAGTTTTTGAACAAGAGCCGTTTAGAAGAGATTCTGAACAAATACGCTAAGTTTTTGCCCGTTCCAGTTCGTTTCGGTACGAAATCTACCAGCGAGCCAGATGGTGAAGACGAAGAAGGCAAACCTAAATACAAAACCGTTGAGGTAGATAATGTCATCAACAATACCAACCCGGCATGGACCAAATCTCCTTCGGAATTGACCGATGAAGATTATTTGTCATTCTACCGTGAATTGTACCCGTACGCGATGGATGAGCCATTATTCTGGATTCATTTGAACGTAGATTACCCTTTCAACTTGACGGGTATTTTGTATTTCCCGAAAATCAAAAATGACCTAGAAGTACAGCGCAATAATATCAAATTGTATTCTCGTCAGGTATTCATCACCGACGAAGTGAAAGATATCGTTCCAGAATTCTTGATGTTGCTACACGGTGTGATCGATTCACCAGATATTCCGTTGAATGTATCGCGCTCTTTCTTGCAGGCTGACGGCAATGTAAAGAAGATCAATACCTACATTACGAAGAAGGTTGCTGATAAATTGCAGGAGATCTACAAATCTGACCGCAAAGGATTCGAAGAAAAATGGAATGACATCGGTCTTTTCATCAAATACGGTATGTTGAGCGATGACAAATTCGCTGAGAAAGCGAATGAATTTTGCTTGTTGAAAAATACCGATGGCGAGCACTATACCATCAAAGAATACTATGAGAAAGTCAAAGATATTCAGGTAGATAAAGATGGTAACATCATCTATTTGTACACGCACGATACCGCGCAGCAAGACGGTTTTATCAGCGGTGCAAAAGCGAAAGGATACGATGTATTGGTTTTAGATGGTCCTTTAGATACGCATATCACTTCTTATTTGGAGCAAAAAGGCGGCGAGAAGGTGCAGCTGAAACGTGTCGACGCAGATGTTGCCGAGAAATTGATTGAGAAAGACGAGCAGATCGAAGCAGTTTTAACGGAAGACGAAAGCAAGCATGCGACAGAGTTATTTGAAAAAGCCATCACGCGTACGGATATGAAAGTTGAAGTGGCGGCATTGAGTGCTGGAGATCTACCTGTTTCTGTAACCATCGATGAATTTATGCGTCGTATGAAAGATATGGCCAAAACTGGTGGCGGCGGTATGGGCTTTTACGGCGAATTGCCAGATCAGTACAAAGTGACTGTGAATGGTAATCACCCTTTGGTGAAGCGTATTTTGGAAAGTTCGGATGAAGAAGGTGCGCGCTTAGCGAAGCAAGCATTTGACTTGGCATTGCTTTCTAGAGGTTTGTTGACTGGAGCAGAGTTGACTTCCTTTGTGAAGCGCAGTGTGGAGATGATTTAATCATCTAGCAACATATTTTGTAAAAGGTGTTCTTCGGAGCACCTTTTTTGCATTTATAGTAATTTTGATACTAAAACATTTTTACAGATACCCTGTTTTTAAGGAGTGTGCTGTACCTTGACCTCGGCACATTTATAAGCGTAAAGGAATAGAAATCGAACGAAGTTCATAACAATTATAATCAAGCAAATATGTCAGTAGAAAAATTCAAAGCACTGCACGAGCAGGACAAGCCATTTGTACTAGGAAATGTTTGGGATGCACATACGGCCAAAGTGGCCGAAGAATTAGGTTTTCAAGGATTGGGAAGTTCTAGCCACGCTATCGCTAATATATTGGGCTACGAAGATGGACAAAACATCAGTGTAGACGAGATCCTTTTTGTGGTCGAGCGTATCGTAAAAGCTGTAAATATTCCAGTATCGGTGGATTTTGAAGCCGGTTATTCTTCTGATCCGGAAGAGGTGGCCGCGCATGTCAAGCAATTGGTTGAAGTGGGTGTTGTCGGGATCAATCTAGAAGATGGCGTCGTGAAAGATGGTAAACGCGGCATGGAAGATCCACAGGTATTGGCGCATAAGATCAAAGCAATCAAAGCGGTGACAAATATTTTTATCAATGCACGTGCAGATACGTATACGACCAAACATCCTGACGCGTTGGCCGAATCGATCAAAAGAGCACAAATTTATGCGGATGCAGGTGCGGATGGTATTTTTTTGCCAGTAATAGAGAAGGAAGAAGATATCAAGCAGTTCATTCAAGAAATCAAATTGCCATTGAACGTGTTTGCCACGCCAAACATTCCTGATTATAAAATCTTAACAGAGCTCGGCGTAAAACGTATCAGCCATGGTGCTAAGCTGTACGAGAAAATCTTCAAAACGACAAAAGAGTTGCTAGGTGATATTCAGAAGGAGCAAGCCTTTGGTAAATTGTATCAGTAAGATAATACCGCTATTTATAAGTTGAAAACGGTTTGCAGATTAGTCTGCAGACCGTTTTTTTTGTGATTTTTCTGTTTTGAATTTAGCGTCTTTGCGAAGCCGAGGCACGAGGCTGCGGCAATCTTTAAAAGAAGATCGTCTTCTCTACAAATTAGATTGCTTTGTCGTACCTCCGCGCAATGACGTAATTTTTAATAAATCGGTTTCCTTTGGAGCTGCCTTCGGCGGTCGTCGTACCTTATCACTATGACGATATGACTTTTTTTAAACAATCTCCGGTGCGCTATTCGTACCTTCTGGTGTGATGGGCGGAGACATCGAAATGCGTGTTTGGCTGAGTGCGCCGGGGAAATTCTCGTTGATGTAGGCAATCATATGCTCACGCACATAACAGCGTAGGTCAAATGCGTGGCCAGAATTTCGGCAGCTCATTAGACAGCGTAATTCCATCGTCTTTTCCTTAAAATCGGTAACCTGTAATACATTTACTTTGCCATCCCAGAGTACGTTGCTTTCCAATAGTTCGGTCAATTTTCCACGTAATTTGTCGACCGGAATCGTAAAATCGACGTGTAGAAATACCGTTCCCAATATTTCTGCGGTGGTTCTAGTCCAGTTTTGAAATGGTTTCTCGATGAAGTAATTTATGGGTAATACGAGCCGTCGTTTATCCCAAATGTTGACCACAACATAGGTGAGGTTGATCTCTTCCACCTTGCCCCATTCGCCTTCTACAATCAATACGTCGTCCATACGAATGGGTTGCGTAAATGCGATTTGCAAACCAGCCAACAGATTTCCTAAGGATTTTTGCGCCGCAAAACCAATAATAATACCACCCACACCCACACCAGTAAGTAATCCGGCTCCAATCTTACGCATATTCTCAAAACTCAACAGCACGATAGCGATCGTGACAATCACAATAAGTGTAATCAGCAGTTTGCGGATAAACTCAATTTGCGTACGGATCTTGCGTTCGCGCAGATTGTTTTCCTTATTGATATCGAATCGATGATAGAGGTAATCTTCAAAAATCCGAATAAAGCGAATAACCACAATTGCGAATGCAAGCGTGATTATAATTTCTGTGATCTTTTCTACGGAGGCATACGTTTGCACGGTAAAACGAGTGAATGGCAATAATCCATTGAATACCAAAAGTGGAATAAAAACGGATAAAATTTTATTAAGATGCCTAATAATGGATTTTATGGCAGAATAAGAGCTACCATTGTTTGCCTGTTGGCGTACGATAGGTAGAAGTACAGCACGGATCATAAAACCCAAAACCACCGAGAAAATAATGACGAGTACATTCCAAGTCCATGCGGGCATTTTGAACGCAAGTTCAGTCAGGTCGATTGTCATATCTTTTTTATGATAAATTACAACCGTATAACAGACCTATCGCTCGGTAGTTTTTAGTTTTTACGATTTGCGTATCCTAAGATTAGTTTCAGGAATATCTGCAAAAAAACTAATGCTTATCTAATCAGGCTTAACAAGTCATCTTTACCCATTTTTAGAGATTTCGAAGCATTGGATGAAATCAATACGCCGGCGAGGTCGCGCTTTTTTTGCTGCAGCTTCATCATCTTTTGCTCTACCGTATCTAGTGCGATAAAGCGTATTGCCATGACATGTTTCTCTTGTCCGATCCGATAGCTGCGATCGATTGCTTGGTTTTCAACCGCTGGATTCCACCACGGATCCATCAAAAAGACATAATCTGCCGCCGTTAAGTTTAAGCCCACACCGCCTGCTTTGAGGCTGACTAAAAATACGCGCCGATCATCGCTATTTTGAAACTGCTCCACTTCATTCGCCCGATCAACCGTTTTTCCGGTGAGATACGAATACGCAAGGGCACGATCATCTAAGTGAGTGCGGATCAAGTTCAGCATCCCCACGAACTGAGAGAAAATGACGACTTTATGTTGCGAAATAATACTATCTAATTGTTCCAACATCGCATCAATCTTAGCAGAAATAGCTTCTTCGTAACCCTCTTTTAGTAAGGCAGGCGCATTGGCTATCTGTCGCAAACGCGTCAGTCCGGCCAGCACATTCATACTATTTCTTTCTAATTCATCCTCATCGTACTGTGCTACATAATTCCGTAGCTCCGCTTCGTAGGTATCATAAATGGTGCGTTGTTTTTCACCTAATTCACAATAGACAATCATCTCCGTTTTCTCCGGTAACTCAGTAGCCACTTGCTTTTTAGTACGCCGTAAGATAAACGGAGCAGTATATTTCTGTAATTCTGCTGCGCGTTGATGATCGTCAAAACGATCAATTGGCGTAGAATAGGTATCTCTGAAATAAGTCATATTGCCGAGCAAACCAGGACACGCACAGGAAAGCTGACCGTACAAATCATATGTGCTGTTTTCTATTGGAGTACCTGTCAATACAAAACGATTGCGGCTTTTTAATTGGATGGCAGATTTGTAGCGTATCGATGAAGGGTTTTTAATCGCTTGCGATTCGTCTAAGATGATGCTGTCGAATGAGAATTTTTTGATGCGGGTAATATCCGAAACCATGACACCATAAGTAGTAATCAACACATCAAAGTCTGGCCACTCGGCCAGCGGAAGATCTCTTCCTTTGCCATACAGCATATGCGTGGAAAGGGAAGGTGCATACGTTTGAATTTCGTTTTCCCAATTGAAGAGGAGCGACGTCGGGACGATTACTAGTGCCGTGCGCTTCTGATCTGTTTGACTGCGTTGCGATAGTAGCAATGCTATTATTTGCAGCGTTTTGCCCAAACCCATATCATCTGCCAAGCAACCGCCAAAATTGAAATTATCCAAAGCAGACAACCAAGCCAAACCTTGGATCTGGTAGGTACGGAGCTTGGCTTGTAGTGCCTCATGCACTTCTATTTCCGGAAACGCTTTCTGATTGTGAAGTCGCTGAATGTAAAGATTGATTTCTCGTCTGGTTTCGGGTGACAATTCGACTTCGTCATCTAAATCATGCAATTGAGCAAAGCGGGTTTTAGGGATATCCAAGTGCTCCTCCTGCACAGTCCCCAGCGCAAAAAAGTTAATTAATTTATCGATCCATTCTTTTGGTAGAATACCACGCGTGCCATCGTCTAAAGTTACATAGCGATTCTTATTGCGAATGGCTCGGTATAATTGCTTTACCGATGCCTGTTGATTGCCATAAGTTGCTGTAATTTTGGCGTTGAACCAATCGGTGCCGCTGAGTATTTTGATGTCGACTTTTGCCGTATGGATATTGACCTTGTCCAGTTTTAGGTTTTGAGCACCTAGAATGCGAATACCTTCTTGGCGCAGACGCTCAAAAATGGGCAAAAACCAATCATTTGCTACAAATGCTTCGTGGTGCAGGTAGAAGAAATCACGTTCGTGCCATTGTTCCGCAAAATGCGGATGCTGCGCAGCTAAAAGTGCTTTAAAACTGCTCTCCAAGTCTTCATTTCGCTGCACGAGATACACATTGCCATTGGCATCCAATCCTTTGATTTGTTTTTTTGTCACCAAAGGAATCTCCATCGCTCCATAGCGTACCACGGGCGTTAGATATACAAAACTGCCGCGCTGTGCCAGGTAGATAATCTTCTGGGTATCTTCTTGTATGATCTGCTTTTCTTCTTTTGTGGCCGCACGGATGGTGGCGTATTGGACCTCAATTGCATCTTCTAAGGGCTCTAAAATGATTTTTTCAAAATCATCGTACTTTGACTCGTGAATCAATAATATCTCTGGGCGCTTGCGAAAATATTCGATCAGGCGTAGCATATGCACATTGTCAATCAGCGAAAAGACTTGATCTTTATGTAGGAAATAGCGATGCTTAATCCGAAGTGTTTTAATTGGCAACTCCTGTTCATGCCAACGTAATGTAGCCTTGAGTTCGTAAAATGGTTGCCGTTTGAATACCCTAAGCACAATCGTTGCTTGCAACATTTCCAAACTAATCGGTTGGATGCTTTTGGCCGTTATGTTGTCAGAAATTGCGCGATCATGAATATAAACGGGAAGCGATAGGGGATTACGTTGTATGGCGATTAACGCTGCCAGATCTTGCTCTTCATCTCTTTCTTCGTATGCGTTGACAAAAGTGCCTAAAGCGGAGTAAAATTTGACTGCCGAAGCACTCTGCTCTTTCCATAACATACTTTGTGCATCAAGAAATTGAAAAGGCGCCTTGGGTTTGCCTGATTGCGTCTTACTTACGCTTAACAAGTCAAAGCGCAATTGTGAATAAAACTTATGTAATCCCAGCACAAGGATATTTTGTTTTGCGGTATCGGCACCTATTTCCCGATCAATAATTGCTGGCAGGGGAATTCCACCCGCATTTTCATCCTGCAAATCAAGGATGGCTTCATTGGCTGGTAGTACGCGGATAGATCCCTTATCATAAACCAAATCAAAATACAAATCTAGATCAGATTCTGACTCGAGGCCATAAGGCTTAGCGTATGGCACCATTATTTCGCGCCTCGACATTGTTGCAAAGAACACACGATATGCCGTAATATGAGAAACAGCGAAAATCGCTAAATACTCGTATTTGGACAGACTACTCTGATCGCAATCCTGTGCAGAGCTGCGCACACGAATACCCGTAGCACTTTGTCCTACGCGAATTCTGAGATCTTGCCCCAGATCTTGCGCAGCGATAAACTCTACATAGTTGAGCCGGATGTCTGAAACGCGCAATTGATACATCGCTGTTTTTGCGAATGCCGTATCGGGTGTGGGATAATGCTGTAGCAGCATTAATTCGCTCAGTTCATCGAACGAAATTGCTTGCAATTGGTACGTGCCGTCTGATAATCTCACGCTGTAAAAATACCTTAAATCGTGAAAAACTGTTCTAGCTCTGGCAATGTCTCTTCCGATTTGGCCATATCTTTCACAATTCTACCGCGTTCCAGTGCAATAATTCTGCTGGATACGTCAACCGTGTGAGACAAGTCATGACTGGATATTAGCATAGTCTTGTCACCTGTAGCAGTTAGATCTTTAATGATATGTTTTAGTCGTATTTGTGTACTCGGATCCAGATTAGCAAAAGGTTCGTCCCAGATAATGACCTGAGGATCGCCAATAAGTGTCGAGATAATGCCAATTTTCTTTTGATTTCCTTTGGATAAATCGCGAATATAGGTGCCCCGATTCAGAACCTCGCCGTTGAAAAAATCTTGATATTGCTCCAATAGCTGGTTCACCTGAACACGCTCTACCTGTCGTAATTCGGCAATAAAATATAAAAATTCTTCAGGCGTAAGATAGCCAATCAAGAAACTCTCATCCAGATCTGCGCTGGTCCAATTTTTCCATTCGTCAGAATCCGACACGGCTAATCCCTGATGAAGTACGCTACCTGAGGAAGCCGGAATAAGATCCAGCAGAATGCTGAACAACGTAGTTTTTCCAGCGCCATTATTGCCCACCAAACCTATACAATCTCCTTGGTGGATTTGTAAAGTCGGGATTTGTAAAACCGTCTGACCGTTGTATGTTTTGCTTATGTCAATAATGTCAATCATGCGCTGTGTCATATTACTCACTTATCTGTTTAAAACCTTCTAAAATAGCGTATTTACGCACTTGATATCGTCTGGCGATCCTTCTTAAAAAAACATTTCTTAAACATAATCCAATTATTCCTACTGCCGCAAAAAGTACACATGTAACTTCAAAACTAGCAAAAGCATGGATAATCGACCAAAGAATTACTGGAATAACCATTGCTGGTAGCATGATAATCCATTGCGTAGCGCCCATACCCTGATAATTGAAAAATTGAGACTTGTCTAAATCTACCCGTTTCTTGTTATACGTGCCAAAATACAGAATGATCGGCACATTGATGCCGACATTATATATAGCGGTCACGATGTTTATCATCAAAATCTCTGTGCCAAAATAGACATAAGGAATTGTGAACATCGTGGTCAGGATTATACTGCCGTAAAACAACATTGATTTGGCACCGATATAATCTTTAAAGTCAATACGCTGCGTATTGATCAGCGAATAATAAGAACTATCCCAAGCTGGAACAAATTGACCAAAGTTAAACATGAAAAGCCCGGTCATGAAGATCCCTACAAATACAAACATATCTTGACTATTTGCATTTTGATTGGGATAAAATATCAATCCATATAATAGACCTATTAGGCCAGTCGTTAGCATAGTTTTAGTCCGTTTATTCCGCCATAATAATTTAACATCCAAACGGATTAGCGGTGCATAACGCCCGAACTGATCTATCCACTGTAAATCTGGTGCAGCTATTGATCGTTTGCTTTGATTCGTATTACCTTCCAGATAAAGTCGCTGCCGCAAGGAGCGATAAATCCATAGATATGCTGCCGCAATTAACAACATTGGCAACAAGCACAAGAGCGGATGCAGCAATACGTACTCGAAGTAAGAAGTAACTTGGTCTACAACAGCAACTACGTTCAGATAATCCAGTAATAGGAACAAAGCAACCAATGTTATCAGTATGCTCACTAGTCGCCAGTTGGCCGATAAGGCATGCTGGAAGGAGAAATTGAAGAAATGTAATGATAGGGAAGTCCCTTGCACTGCGATAAGCCAACCCAGCATTTGTATCCCAGCATAATCTCCGACGGACCAACAGGCAACGGCAAATGGAATAAATAATAATGGCGCTAAGAGATTATAGAAGCTAAATAGACTTTTGGTAAGTAGATAATGCGTGAGCGTGCTCCGCGAAATCCGCTGAATAAGGAAGGGCTTCACGTTCAACATGGGTAGTTGCTGCATAAAGAAACGTACACCCAATTCTGAAACAAAATAAAACAGCAAATAGCGGTTTACCTGCTGCATCGGGAATAGGCTTTCCGAGCTTTCGTCCAGCATATCGTATATGTTGTGCCCTATAGCCCAAAGGCCTGAGGCCAACAGTATACCGAAAATAGCAAGTAGGATTTTAATCGAGATGCTATGTCCGACATGTGCAGAGCGGAAGAGACTTTTCCACTCCAAAGCCAGAAATTTTACGAACATATTAGACTATTTATGGTAAACGCTCTAAAGCTATAATTTTCTCTTCTAAGATATAGAAAATAGCTAATTGTTGTGATACAAAGGTCAACAATAATCATGATTTGACGTTATATATAGGAAGAACAATCTCGGGAATTCTCGAGAAAATACATTTATCTACAGAACATAAATAGCGCTATACTCATGGCAATTATTGGAGAGATTATAAAGAGAGCAATAAAAGTAAACGGTTTAATTACGTCACACACCAGCCCAGAAGCGGCGCAACTAGAGGTGCTAAAAGACTTATTATCTAGAGCAAAGCAAACGGCGTTTGGCAGACAGTTTGGATTTGAAGAAATACTACAGTCTAAAGATCCAGTCCGGATGTTTCAAGAACAAGTACCCATTTTTGATTACGATAAGTTGTATGCAGAATGGTGGCATTTTTTGGAAGAAGGGCACGAGAATGTCACTTGGCCTGGAGGGCAGCGTTTTTTCGCGCTAAGTAGTGGTACCACGAGTAACAGTAAGGCTATACCGGTCACGGACGATATGGTAGACGCCATTCGTAGATCAGGTATCCAACAAGTGCTCAGCATGAAAAATTTTGATATGCCGGCAGAAGTGTTTGAAAAAGACATCATGATGCTGGGCAGTAGCACCAATCTGAAAGATCATCATGGATTTTTGGCGGGAGAGATTAGTGGTATCACAGCAGCGAACCTGCCGATGTGGTTTCGCAAATTCTACAAGCCGGGTAAAAAAATAGCCGCTAGCGATACCTGGGAACAACGCGTAAAACGTATTGCCAAAGCTGCTCCAAAGTGGGATGTCGGTACCATTAGCGGGATTCCTTCTTGGGCTGAACTGATGCTCAAAGAAATCATTCGCTATAATAAGTTGGAAACCATTCACGATATCTGGCCAAATCTGCAAGTATATACCACGGGTGGCGTGGCTTTCGGTCCTTACCGCAAAAGCTTTGAAAAGTTGTTTTCCAAACCCGTGACGTACATTGACACGTATTTGGCTTCAGAAGGCTATTTGGCTACGCAGAAAAGACCAGATACCAATGCCATGTCTTTAATTGTGGATAATGGCATCTTTTTCGAATTTGTACCTTTCAAACCAGAAAATATGGACGAAGAAGGTCGTGTGCGGCAAGATGCGGAAGTCTTAGCGTTGAAAGACGTACAGGAAGGGGAGGAGTATGTACTCCTGATCTCTACCGTCGCGGGAACGTGGCGTTATATGATTGGCGATACGGTGATGGTGGCAAATAAGGAGCTTGGTGAAATCACGATTAGCGGTCGTACCAAGCATTTTCTAAATGTAGTTGGCGAACAATTGTCGGTTAATCAGATGAATCAAGCAATTCAAAAGGTTCAGGACAAGTTTGATATTCAGATTCAGGAGTTCACGGTAGCAACAGTTTCTGATGAAGGGAAATATGTCTCGAAATGGTATTTGGGTGCTGATCGGGATTTTGAATCTACAGATCTGAGCACATTTTTGGATACTGAACTCAGCAATAGTAATAAGAACTATAAAGTAGCGCGTAACCAGTCACTCTCCGATGTTCAGGTGCAGGTCGTGCCTGTTGCACATTTTCATGATTGGAGTGCTAATTTTAAAAAGCTTGGCGGACAAACCAAGATTCCACGGGTGATGAAAGAAGAGGAGTTTAAAGATTTCGAAGCGCATCTAGCAAAGCTGTAATTGTACGATAAAGAGCCGGTATTACCGGCTCTTTTGTTCTTCTTGCTCAATAGTTTCTGCAATATTCGTTTCCTCTTCCAAAATAAGCTCTTTCTCACGAAGGTTGCTTCCTTCCAAGTCATCTACCAAAGCAACGATATCATCAGGAGATAAATAGAGGCGGGCAATCTTGTCTTTATACGCTGAAGATAATCCACTATGACCCAAAATAAACTCCTTCGTTGCCAAAATATAGGAAGCCATGCCTCGATGTACTGCGAAAGTGTCTGCTACACGCTCTGCCTTTCTAATGTATGTTTTGGAAAGCCAGTACAGTAGTCCGAATCGCGCGATTCCCATCGTACTTCTCTGTTCGTAGTCCATGATATGACCCAACTCATGACCGATCCATCCAATCAGTACGTTTGGGTCGACTTGGTGAAGCGGTTCTATGCTGTGCTTTAATTTAAAAACCGGACTCATTAATACATCATAAGTTCGGTTTTTGCGCGTGCCAAACAAGGTGCTCACCTGCGGCCTGGCTGCCATGATGGATCCATTTAAGGCTCTTGTAAACTTAAAGCGAATTCGGGTATTGTTTAATTCTGGATAATGAGAAAGTGCTGTAAGCACTTCATGGCGTATTACATTAGGAATCTCCTTGTCAATGGTCTCTGTATCTGTTCGTATCATATTCCGTTTTGTATATCTTCTTCAATACGGGGCAAATTCCACTCCAAAACGCCTCTTTTGTCTAAAACTTTTTACAAAAAACCCTGTTGTAATTCATAGAGATACATTAAATCTAAATACTTATGAACGATAACGATAACAAGCAAAAGAAGGCGGAAGAACGTGGAAAAGCAGAAAACGAAAAAGCAAATTACACGAACTTTCCCCCTGAAAAAGACGATGTAGAAGGAACTCAAAGAGAAGATGATCCTGATATCGAGGAGACACAAGATGAAGATGAATTGGATGCGCCACAAGGACCATTAGCTGGCAATGCTGATGGAAATGTAGATCCTGAAGAGAAGGAAGATTAAGTTTCAATAAACCATTAGGTAAAATTAAAGGCTATTTGCTCTAAGCAAATAGCCTTTAATTTTATACGGCCCTCATCAGATCTCATTTTGCAGAGCAAAAAGAAAGTCCGACGGAATAGATCTATCGGACTTTCTCTATACAGGATTAATTTAATATTATTTCAAATTATTGATTTCCTGCTGTTCTTTTAGTTTCGCAATGTTGTTTTTATCACCAAACTCTTCCGTTTTCTGTTGGAATGAATCTAAGATGGCCTGAATGGCTTCTGCATTATGCGCAGTACGCTCATAGATTTCAGGTATTTTTTCTTCGATTGTTTTGTCGCCGAGTTCAATGTTATCGACTTCAATCTTACCTATTTTTTCCAAAACTGCTTGCTGACTGTGTCTAACATCCTCAAGCTCTCTGGAAATCTTTTCCATCAACTCAAACTTTTTCAACTTGTCCATAATATATTCTGTTGTTTCTTAACTATAGAACAAGTGGAAGTTAAAAAGGTTTTACTCAACTACAACACCCATATTACTGAATTTGTCGATCCGTTCGTTGACCAACGTATCTACATCTTTCGCTTTTAGCGTAACAAGATCACTCGATATTTTTGATTTTAACTCTTCTGCCGCTGCTAGGGGATCTTGATGTGCTCCACCAACGGGCTCTTCGATAATACCATCGATTAGGCCATTTTGCAACATATCTTCTGCTCTTAATTTTAATACTTCTGCCGCTTGTTCTTTATGATCCCAGCTTCTCCACAAAATAGAGGAACAAGATTCTGGTGATATAACCGAATACCACGTATTTTGCATCATGTATACACGATCACCAATACCAATACCTAATGCGCCACCAGAAGCACCTTCACCAATCACGATACAGATTACCGGAACTTTCAGTACCGACATTTCGAGTAAGTTACGTGCAATCGCTTCGCCTTGCCCGCGCTCTTCAGCTTCCAAACCGGGATAAGCACCCATCGTATCGATTAGTGTAATAATTGGTTTACCAAATTTTTCCGCCATTTTCATCAAGCGTAAAGCTTTGCGATAACCTTCTGGGTTAGCCATTCCAAAGTTGCGAAATTGGCGTTCTTTGGTGTTTTTACCTTTTTGATGACCAATAATCATGACAGATTCACCGTTGATCTTGGCAAATCCACCAACAATAGCTTTATCATCACGCACCGTACGGTCTCCGTGGAGCTCCACAAAATCGGTACTGATCATTTCTATATAATCAAATGTCTGCGGACGACCTGGGTGGCGAGACATTTGGACCTTTTGCCATCCGGTCATGTTCTGATAGACCTCAATTTTAGTTTGTGCCAACTTTTCTTCGAGCTCGCGAATAGTAGCACTCATGTCCACTTTCGTCTTTTCGGCAACCTGATTTACTTTCTCAATTTGAGTCTGTAAATCTGCTATTGGCTTTTCAAAATCAAATGTTGTCTCCATATTATTTATTTACTATGCTTGGCAAATAGCTAAGATAGTGATTTTAGATTAGTAATAAATGAGGGTTATACGTTGAAACGAAAGTGCATGATATCACCATCCTGTACCACGTAGGTCTTGCCTTCTACAGAAAGTTTTCCTGCTTCTTTGACGGCGGCTTCTGAACCTAAGCTCACGAAGTCAGCGAATTTGATTACCTCAGCACGAATAAATCCTTTCTCGAAATCGGTATGAATGACACCAGCAGCTTGCGGCGCTGTATACCCTTTTTCGATCGTCCAAGCGCGTACTTCCTGTACACCAGCTGTAAAGTAAGTAGCCAAATCCAATAAATCGTATGCTGCACGGATCAATTTATTGACACCTGACTCCGTCAACCCAAGATCGTCTAAGAACATTTGGCGCTCTTCGTAATCTTCCAATTGTGCAATTTCGGACTCAATCTGCGCAGAGATTACTAAAACGCTAGCGTTCTCATCTTTCACGGCTTCTTTGACACGCTCTACATAAGCATTGCCGGTATTAACAGAAGCTTCGTCCACATTACAAACATACAATACGGGTTTGCTAGTCAGTAACGACAGTTCATCGATGAATTCTAAATCCTCTTCTTGTATAGGCGCAGTACGAGCCGATTTACCAGATTCTAGGTGTGTCTTGATGATGGAAAGAATTTCATAGGTTTTCTTCGCGTCTTTATCTCCACCCGTTTTCGCCATTTTTTCCACTTTTTGGATACGTTTTACCACTGTATCCAAATCTTTTAGCTGCAATTCGGTGTCGATAATTTCTTTGTCACGAATCGGGTCGACTGATCCATCCACGTGGATCACATTGCCGTCATCAAAACAACGAAGAACATGGATGATGGCATTAGTCGTGCGAATATTTCCTAAAAACTGATTGCCTAGTCCTTCACCCTTTGATGCACCTTTTACCAGACCCGCAATGTCTACGATCTCAATCGTATTGGGAACGACACGTTGCGGATTTACTAATTCTGTCAATGTTTTCAAGCGATCATCCGGAACGGTAATTACACCCACATTGGGTTCTATCGTACAAAATGGGAAATTGGCAGCTTGTGCCTTCGCATTTGATAAGCAGTTAAATAAGGTAGATTTACCTACGTTTGGTAAACCGACGATTCCACATTGTAATGCCATAAAAGTCCTAAAAATTTGTGCAAAGATAATAATTTGAAAGAGATTGTTGGGTGCTGTTAGTCTATAACCGATAAATAGCTGTTTATTATTATATTTCGGTCATCCTTTTTTTGTATTTTTGCGATTAAAATTATCACATGTTTGATCATCTAATGGTGGTGATCTGTTTTTTCTTGGTGTTATGATTATGCGCAGTAGGTATTTGATTTTTGGTGTTGCCATTTGGGGCGGTTCGTTTCTAACAAACGCATGCAATTCTACATCCAGTAAAGTCTTGACATCGGTGGCTTACGATACGGTAAGTCCAGATCAGGCTGCATTTACGCCGGCCAGTCTGCTGATGGATAAGTTGGATTCACTGAAGAAAGGTTTGTTGTATTTTGCACCGCTTGATTCGATCAATAAAATTGATCCAAAGGTAGCGCGTAACATGTTGAAAGACTCTATTTATCGCGAGCTTAAGAAAAAACCTAAGCATATCTATCTCACTTTCGACGATGGGCCGTTACTGGGTAGTCAAGCAATTGATTCGATTGTGACTGCCAAAGGCGTGAAAAGCAGCGTGTTTCTTATTGGTAAACATGCCAAGATGAGTAAGATGCTGACCAGGTCTTTGCAAAAATATTTAGACAATCCGCTCGTAGAAGCTTATAACCATAGCTATACACATGCCAATCATCGCTATCAAACTTTTTATGCTGATCCGACAGTAGCCTTTACTGATTTCGTGCGTGCGCAAGAAGATTTGGGGTTGAAGCATAAGGTTGCGCGTTTACCCGGTAGAAATATCTGGATGTTTGGTGATGTAAAACGGTTGGATGGCCGAAATGGTGGTACCACTGCGGAGATGTTACACGAAGATGGATTTCAGGTTTTCGGATGGGATGTAGAATGGCGTTTGAACGGGAAAACCGGCGAATCGCAACAAACTGTGGATATGACTTATAAAGCCATGAAAAAATTCTTGGATAAGAATATGGGCTTGTATCCGAACAATGTAGTTTTATTGATGCACGACGATATGTTTCAACATCCGAAAGCACAAAAGCAGTTAGGTGTACTTATTGATAGCTTGAAGCAACACCCGGATTACAACTTTGAATTCATGACGGACTATCCGAAGAAATATTAAATATTGGTTGCAAGCGCAATCAATATTTTTTTGCCTAAAAGCTGTGATTCACAATACTGCCGCGCTCAAAATCTTTGGTCACAGTGACCGATCGGGGCATACGCTCTTTCAGCTCTTCGACATGCGATATAATGCCGACTACCCGGTTTTCCTGATGTAAATATTGTAACGTGTCGAATACGGTATTGATACTCTCGTGATCCTGCGTTCCGAATCCTTCATCGATGAAAAAGAAGTTTTTGTCGGATTTGTTTAGCGACTGGATATTTTCGGCTAATGCAAGTGCTAGACAAAGTGATGCTTGGAAACTTTGACCACCCGACAGGGTTTTGACAGATCTCCGATGCCCATTATTCAGATTGTCCACCACTTCAAAATCATTCGTATCGCTCACACTTAGGCTGAGTTGGTTCTTCGTCAAGCGGTGAAAACGATGATTGGCGATTTCACACAAACGCTGCATGTGGATGGTGGAGATGTAATTCACAAAACCATTACCTCGAAATAAATTATCCATGATCTTGAGATGATCTGCTCGTTTGCTTAATGTTTCAAACTGCTCATTGAGCTTTTCTTTCTTGGCAAACTCTACTGTCAAATGTCCTAACTCGCGTTCCAAGCCACCAAAGGCCGACAATTCTTCTTCGTAAGCCGAATGCTGCGCAACATAACGATCGCGCGTTGCTGTAAACTTTTCCAATGTATAATCGTCGTGCTGCGTACGGATGGTCAGGTTTTCTACTTGGCGCTGTAACACCTGCTGCTGAATGTCGAATTCCTGAATTTCGCCACGTAATTGAGAGATTGGTAAATCCTTGTCCAAAATTTGCTGTACCTGCGCTAGATCATCGTACTGGTTGCTGGCAAGTAATTGCGCGATCTCTGCCCGACTGGCGGCCAGTGTTTCTCGCAAGGTGCCAAACTGTTCTTTTGATAGTTGGTATTGGCCTGCAATATCTGCAAAGGCATTCTTTTTTTGATTGATACGATCTGTCAGCAACTCATAATCTTCGATTGTGCGCGCAATGTTTAACTCTGTTTGCTGCTTGAGATTGATCAAATCCGATTCACTGTAGCTTTTATACAAGGCATCGTCTAGCGTGTGAAGCTGTTCCGTGTATTGTGTGATAAGTCGTTTTGCTACCGCAATCTGCTCGATAATGGTTTGTAGCCTTTTTTTAAATCTCTCTACTTCATCCGCCTTCTGCGTAGATACGGTGCGAAATTGTTTTATTTCTGATTCTAGATTATGAATCGCTTCCTCGGTTTTTTTGTTTTTCAATTTTTGATCACTAAACAAGGATTTGTCTTCTGGTAAATACAGATCCCAACGGAAGGTCTCTTTATGATTTGCCATTTGCGACTGCAAGGCGCTAAGGTCATGCTCCACCTTTGCCAAACTTTCTGTTTTGTTGAGTGTTGTATTGGCTAATCGCGTAAGCTCATTAGCAAGTTGTTGAATGGCTACTTGCTGCGCTGTCTGTTTGGTTTTTTCTGCTAAGACATTTTCTAGTTCCTTGCCGGCTTGCTCGCCAGACATAGGCTCAGGATGCTCCAGTGCACCACATAAAGGGCATGGTTCACCATTTTGCAAACTGTGTGCAAAGTCGCCCAAACGCACTTGAACCTGTAAATGTGTTTCTTGCTCTCTTAATTGCAATATAGCTTCTTGTAACAGATTTTCCTGTGCTTTGATTTCTTGCTCCCAATCTGCTTTTGTAAACCCTTTTTTCTCAAATTGCGTTTGTATTGCTGCCAATTCGTCTTGCAATTGTTGTTTTTGCAGATTAATCGAGTGAATTTGACTATCTAAATTGTCTTTACCTAAGTACCAAGCTTCGATTTCTAGGAGTTCGGAAGCTTCAAATCTATTCGATTTTAGATCTTCTAACTTTTGCTCTGCATCGACTAGTGACTGATTGTTGTCTGCCAATTCTTGCTTTGACTTTTCTACAAAAGGTTCTCCCTTCTTTAGATTGGCCTGCTCTTGCTGTAGTATCGTTTCGTTTTTACGAATGTGAATCAGGTTTTGCAGGTCGATTTGTTCCTGACGCATTCGATTGATCTGTTTGTAATTCAGTTCCACGACACGCAGATTTTCTTGCAGTATGTCGATCTCTTCCGAGAGCAACTTACGCTGTTCATGAAGCTGCTCCACACGTACGCCTACTGCTTCCTTTTCTCTTTCAAGACGGTGGCGCGCAGCGATGGGCTCACGAAACAGATTGGCCGTTTGTTCGAATATCTTCAATTCATGGCGCAATTGATCGATTTTTTCCTTTTGCTGCAGTAAGGTGCTCAGATCCTGTTTTTTGTTGGCCAATTCTTGGTGGCGCTCTGCGGCTTCTTTTAAAATTTGAACTTGCGTTTGCAACAGATCCAACTCCGTTTTAGACTTTGTGAGCTGCTCTTTTTTTGTATTTAATTGCTGTTCTTTCTCTTGCAGAACTGCTGCGGATATGCCTTCAAAACCGGATAGCGCACCTCTCAAATTTTCGAGCTTCTGGCTATTCGCACTTTGCAGTGTAGAAACCTTTGGGCCTAGATCGTAGCGATTAAGTTGAAATATTTCTTTCAGCATCTCCGAACGTTCTTTGCCTTTCAGCTCCAAAAATTCTTTGAATTGACCTTGCGGAATGATGATGGTACGTCGGAAGTTAGCGTAGGAAAGATTGGTGACTAATGAACCATCGGCAGATTCTAACGGAATCCAACGATCTTTTTCGAATACATAAGCACTACGTTCGATGCTGCTGGTGTCTTCAAATTTGTTTGGTCTACGTCGCCATTGTGCGGTAAATCGAAATTTTTTGCCCTCAAAATTAAGGAAATCAAATACAATTTTTGCCTGTGTAGATTTGAGATTTAGCATGTTGTAGCCACGCTTGTCGGTCTTGTTTAAGCGTTCGGTATCGCCATATAGGGCGAGACTAATCGCTTCGAGAATAGAGGATTTTCCAGATCCAACACTGCCAAAAATACCAAACAAACCTCCTTCGGTAAGAGCCGTAAAATCGATTTCCTGCTTTTCTTGATAGGAATAAAATCCTTCAACACTTAAATATATAGGTAACATGTAAGCAATTTTGGGTTGTTAAGATTCTGACGTGTCTAGTTCACCATTGATTTCTTCAAATAGAGACAGTAATTCCTCATTGGGCTGTTGACCGTAGCGACTTTGAAAATAATCAATAAAAAGTGATTTTACATCCTTCTCCAAGTCGGCTATGGGCTTTTCTGTCGCAAGCGGGTTGGTGCGATTTTGCACGATGGGTATGATATGAATGATGCCATCGTGTGCTTCTTGCAAACTTTTTAACGCGGCTGAGGTCATAAATGTATCGCTCACCATCGTCAATTCTACCAAGGTATTTGGATTGCTTTGCAACCAATCTACTGCGATATCAATATCTTCAAAACGTTTGCGTACGAGCGTGCGTCCGCCATGTAAGCGATGTGGCGTATATTGCGTAGCTTCATCGGGGGCGAGATCGACGATGATGACTTTCTTTTCTTGCCCTGCTTCGGAGAATGAATAGGCGAGAGGACTACCAGAATATATAATTGGCGACGATGCAGTGCCGAGCTGATGATGACGATGTAGATGGCCTAAAGCCGTATATTGGATCTGCGATGGAATTGCATCAGTGTAGATCAAGTCTGCATTTCCAATTTTTAATGGTTTTTCGCCTTCTGGTTCTTCCAGCATTTCGCCACCGCGCTTCATCATATATAAGTGCGTGACCAGTAGATTGACGCCGTGCGTGTCGCAATATGTATCGGCAAGATTTTGCCAGTGCGTTGCTAATATTTCATGCAGTTTGATATCACGATCATCGCCTTCACCGAGATATTGCTTCAAGCGAAGCTCATTGGTATATGGCGTAGCAATGATGCGCAATGGATAATTAAAACGAGGAAGCAGCAATTCTATAAAACCTTTATCGGTATGTGTTATGCGAAAACCTTGGGGCGTGGCCGATGTATTGAGTTGCGCATTAGGATAACCTACAAATAGAATTCCGCAAGCACGTGCTAATGGATCAGGCGCATCAATTCTATCAGCAGAATCGTGGTTGCCAGCAATGGCAATTACTGGACGTTTTCCGTTATTCGTCAAACGTTTTAGTGTGCCGTATAGTAATTCGATCGCATCTACAGGAGGGCTGAATGTGTCAAATAGATCGCCAGCTACCAATACCACATCTACATCTTCTTGATCTGCTATTTCACAGATTTCATTGAGAACGTCTTGCTGTTCTTGTATTCGGGAAAAGAAATCTAATCGTTTGCCCAAATGCCAATCTGCTGTGTGTAATATGCGCATAGTTAAAGCTTCTTTCCGTGTAAGACGTTAAAATTACTGATTTTATTTTTGTCGGACTATTTTTGCTATCTTCGAAATCGTTATTAATCGTCAACAGTCAGTATTTATGCGTTTTATCTATTTGCTGGTGTTCTTCTTTGTCACCATCTCCATAGCACATGCTCAGCTCAAGGCTGTTCATAAAAAAGGTAGTTATTCGTATTGGGTCAACACGCCATCTCAAACCGATCTTAAAGCCAATAAATTGCCCATTCTAGTTTTCTTACACGGAAGAAGTTTGTCTGGTTCTGATATAAATCGTGTGAAGCGTTATGGCGTGTTACGAGCAATCGAAAAGGGGCGTTCAATCGACGCGATTGTGGTCGCTCCACAGACCTCGAATGGTTGGGATGCTGATAAAGTGATGAATATCGTAGACGAAGTGCTGGAAAGCTATAGTGGCGATCCCAATCGTATTTATATTTGTGGAATGAGCATGGGCGCATACGGTACCATGGATGTGGCCGGTAAATATCCAGATAGAATTGCGGCAGCAGTGGCCATTTGTGGTGGTGGCACATTGACGCTTGCTTGTGGACTCACACAAGTACCATTATGGATTCAGCACGGAAATAGTGATCGTGTTGTGCCGCTCTCCGAGTCGCAAAAAATATATAAAGCCATTAAGAAGTGCAATCCGGAAGCAGATGCTAGGCTAACTGTAGTGCCCGGAGGTACACATGGCAGCGTAGAAAATCTTTTCCATCAAGATGCGATCTACGATTGGATGTTCGGTTATGCGTTATAAAATGTAAACTTTGTGTTTAGGTCGTTTCGGGATTTTCCAAAAGATCTGTAACACAACCCAAGACTTCGTGCTCGCTTGCTCCGTTTTCGAGCATGCTGAATGCGATGTAAGCGGCATAAATCTCGCTGTTAAATACTTCGTGTTTATCGGCAAGCGCCTTGTCCAACGAATCTTCTCGCACTTGCACACCAATATGCTCCAGCTCGTTGTGCAAGTTGGTTGATATGCTGCTGTGATCCTCTCCGCAAGCGAATCCTAATATAATATGTAGCACCAGTTTATCATAGACCTCTGGATCTATTCCGCTTAATTTATTGACATATACGGTGTTGTCAAATCTCTTCTTAGCGCTGCATACAATCTTGTCCCAGATGAGGAACTCTGTTTTTGTCTGCATAATGATAGGTTTATTATTACTGTAAATTTAGTAAAATATTCCAGATCAGCACTATAAAGATATACTTTTGTGCTTATTCGTTTTCTAGTTCTTTTTTGTACGATTTGATATTGTTCATGATCTTTTCCGGTAATTCAGGATATTTGATGTCTTTACGTTCCGATAGTATTTCTAACAGAATTTGGGCTACTACGTAACGAGCTACCCATTTGTTGTCGGATGGAACGATATACCAAGGCGCACTATCTGTACTTGTATTTCTGATAGCGTCTTCATAATACTGCATGTATTCATCCCATTTCTTTCGTTCGGAAAGGTCGCTTGGTGAAAACTTCCAGTTTTTATCCTCATTATTCAATCTTCTTAAGATGCGGTTCTTTTGTTCATCCTTACTGATGTGTAAGAAATACTTAAAGATGATGGTGCCATTTTCTACCAAATGCTTTTCGAAGTTGTTGATCTGTTCGAAACGTTTGGACCAGAAGTCAGTTGGCAAATGGTCTGTGTCTACCACATCAGGCAGGTGCTCATCTGCTAAATTGTGCTGATGTACGCGCGATACCAATACATTCTCGTAATGTGTGCGATTAAATACACTGAATTTGCCTCGTCCTGGTAGGGCGATATAATGGCGCCACAGATAATCGTGTTGATACTCTTGAGATGTAGGCACTTTGAAGCTGTGTACGATCACACCACGCGCATTAAATTTTTCGAAAACTCTTCGAATCAACGAATCTTTTCCAGAAGTGTCCATTCCCTGTATACAGATCAATACACTGTATCGGTCGTGTGCGTACATCACATCTTGTAGATGAGCTAATTCTTTTCGGATTTTCTTCAAACGAGACTTCGCTTCTTTCTTTTTGATTTTTGGTTTTATATTGGTTGGTGCTTCGGTAATCAAAAAGTCGTTCTTGGCTTGGTATTTATTATTGTATAGACTCATGTGTTTGTGTGTTGCGTTTTTTACATTATAGTTAACAATTGAATGAGGTAATGGTTTTTTGGTTAGGTTTTGTCTCTTGTGAACAAATGTTCACTCTTATTTATCATTACCTAATTTATCACTAATATTGATAATAAATCAAAATATCACTAATATTGATGATAAATCAAAATATCACTAATATTGATGATATTTTGATCAGTGATTTTCATTATATTTGATTTCAATACATACTGCTATGAAACATGCCATACTAACAGGGGATATTGTCAATTCGCGAATGGTCGATGGGCAGCTGTGGAGTGAACAACTACGATTAGTACTATCTATATACTCAGAAAATTACGACATTTATCGTGGTGATAGCTTTCAGGCAATAATGCCGATGGAGAAAGCAATCGTATGTGCTGTCGTATTGATGGCTAGGTTACAAACTATAGATGGTATACGCGTGCGTATCGGATTGGGCATTGGTGAAGTTAATCAAGCCGCCAACACAGTCAGAGAATCAACAGGCGAAGCCTATATCCGATCTGGAGAAGCATTCGACGATCTGCGTCGAGATCTTTTTAAGATGAGTAGTCCTTGGCCCGAAAAGGATAGAATCATCAATATTCTGATGGGCTTATGTACGGAAATTATGGGTCGATGGACCGTTAATATGGCGGAATCATTTGTGGCAGCCATAGAAAATCCAGAAAAGAACCAAGTACAACTTGCCCAACTATTAAACCGTAAATATCAAAGTCAGCTAAGTACGGAGCTCACGAAAGCAGGCTTTGCAAAAATTCAGGAAAGCGTAAATTATTGTACAGAACAACTGATGAAACCATGATAGTCCTACTACTTCAATTTTTGCTAGCGCATGTATTGGGGGATTTTGTATTGCAGCCAAAATCTTTGGTCGAGAAAAGAAAGGTGCACATCAAGTATTTGTTGTTACATGTTGCTATACATGCGCTCGCGCTCATAATCATCTTTTCGCAGACATTACTGAATCATTGGCAAGGAATCATATTTATTGTGGCGACGCATCTAGCGATCGATAGCTTGAAGATTTGGTATGAGGATAGGTGGCCTGCCAAGCCATTTAGAGCGTTTGCTGTTGATCAAATGTTGCATTTGCTCATGATTGCCTTAGTCATAATTTTTTACTATCCTGATTATTTTCAACAGCTGGTATTATGGTCGCCAACCAATTTGCTATACATACTGACTTTACTTGTCTTGATATTTGTAACACCGATAATCATGCGGGTATTTTTTAGCAGATGGGATACAGAGCAAGCGTTTACTGGAAAGAAAATGGATACATTGCTAGATGCTGGTTTGGTGATTGGTGTTTTAGAACGATTAATGGTTGTCATTTTTATTCAACTAAATTTTTTGCCGGGAATAGGATTTCTGCTTGCAGCCAAATCTATCTTTCGTTTTGGCGATTTAACTAATGCCAAGAACACAAAATTCACAGAATATATCTTACTCGGTACCTTCTTAAGTTTTACAATAGCGCTGCTGTTGGGTGTTTTGCTGAAGTATACGCGCGAAAATTGGTTGTAATGGGTATGTGTCAACGTATCAATTTTAGTAGGTTAAACATTTGTTTTTGAAATAGTTGGTCTGTTTTTTGTAACTTCCATCAGATAAGTGTCAAAATAAACTAATTATGCGTATATATCTTATTTGCTTCCTACTATCACAAGTGTGTTTGTGCCATGCACAAAAGGCTGATTTAAACGGTGCCAGAAAAAATTTCAACCAAGGCGTGAAGAATAAAGAGCTCTGTGAAAAATACCACGAACACTTACAAGAGACGGCAAAGACACCGGTTGAGAAAGGTTACGAGGCTGCATTTCACATGTTTATGGCCAAGCATACCGCAAATCCTATCAAGAAAATGAGCTATTTCAAAAATGCAAAGAGCATGTTGGAAGATCTGATAGAAGCAAATCCCCAAGAAGTGGAGCTACGATTTATTCGCCTTTGTATTCAATATTACTCGCCAAAATATTTAGGTTACCATAGTGAAGTCGAAAACGACAAGACATTTGTGATGAATAATTTGCATAAAATGTCGGATAAGCAAGCCAAGCAATTAATCTTTGATTACTTAGACGGTGCTAAAATGTATACAGATCGTGAGCTAGCTTTATTAGGACGCTAAAATCACTGAATTTTCCTCTAATAATTTGCTTGTATTTGTAGATCGTAATTTTTATCTTTGCCGATCAATAAATACAATTAACAAATTAATTAAATAACAATGTACGCAATAGTAAATATAGCAGGACAGCAATTCAAGGTTGCAAAAGACCAATATCTTTTCGTGCACCGTTTGCAGGGAGATGAAGGCGCTAGTATTGAATTTGACAACATATTGTTAGCAGAAGACGGTGGTAAATTCACTGTAGGTACACCTAGTATTTCAGGTGCTAAAGTTTCAGCTACGATTTTGTCTCATTTGAAAGGTGATAAAGTAATCGTTTTCAAGAAAAAACGTCGTAAAGGCTACAAAAAGAAAAACGGTCACCGTCAAAGTTTCACTAAAATCCAGATCACTGGTATTAGTTTGTAAGGAGAGAAGTCGGAAAGACTTTGATAATAATTGAATTTTTAATCTGACTTAAAGTCATAAATTAAGATAATAAAATGGCACACAAAAAAGGTGCGGGTAGTTCCAAGAACGGCCGTGAGTCACACAGCAAGAGACTAGGTATTAAAATATTTGGTGGTCAACAAGCAATCGCTGGTAATATCATCGTTCGTCAGCGTGGTACAAAACACAACCCTGATGCTAACGTAGGTATCGGTAAAGATCATACATTGTACGCTTTAATTCCTGGAACAGTTGTTTTCCGCAAAAAAGCGAATGATAAATCATACGTTTCTGTAGTTCCTGCTGCTGAGCAGAACTAAGGATACCTTATTTCATAAAAAAGCCTTTGAACAATTTGTTCAAAGGCTTTTTTGTTTTTTTTAGATCGCTTCAGCCTCGTGCCTCGGATTCGCAAGGACATGAGAATTACGACAGCTTACCGTATAATACGTTTGATCTTATTTGATCGTTTAATAAGCTTATATAAGGACTCATAATCTTCCTCCTCCAGATTATTATAAATCTTTTGCAACTGCTTGATGTGCTCTTCTAAAACCTCTAAGACGTTTTCTCGGTTTTGCTTTAAAATGGGCGTCCACATATCCGGAGATGACTTAGCCAAACGTACGGTTGATTCAAAGCCTGATCCGGCTAATTCAAAGATTCTGCCTTGTGATTTTTCTTTTTGTAACACGGTTAATGCCAAAGCAAAAGAGGTGATGTGTGAGATATGCGATACATAAGCCGTGTGCATATCATGCTCTTCTGCATTCATAAATACGGATCGCATTTCCAATTGTTCACTAATACTTTCAGCGATATCAAACGCATCCTCATCAGTTTTAAATGCTTCTACATAAACCATTACTTTATCTCTAAACAAATCGCGAATGGCTGCTTCAGGGCCAGAATATTCTGTTCCAGCCATCGGGTGAGCCGCGATATAACGGCCACGATTAGGATGTTGTTCTATGTGTTGTAGGATATTGATCTTAGTAGATCCCATGTCGATCACCACGTGCTGCTCGATTCTGTCCAGAATATAAGGTGCAAGTTGCATAATAGCATCAACTGGTACCGTCAAGACGAGTACTTTGCATTTTGCTATGGCAGTTTCCAAGTCAACCATCTCGTCAACTAACCCGAGCTGCAGAGCCTTTTTCTGGTTGCTCTCGCTTTTATCAACACCAAAGATGCGTGTGGCAAAATGAGTTTCTCGAAGTCTCATCGCCATTGACCCACCAATCAAACCGACTCCAATGATCGCGATGTTCATATTATTTTGCATGCTACTATTTTATTAGCTATTTGTAGATAAAGACCTTTATTCTTTCGATCGCTCGGTCGAAGGTTTCTTCTGTTGCACATAGACTGATCCGGACGTATTTTGATCCGGCTTCGCCGAATATGCCACCAGGAGTAATGAATACATTAGCATTATATAAAATGCTGTCTGTTAATTTGTAAGAATCAATATTATGATCCGATACTTTAGCCCAAACAAACAAGCCAACTTGATCGTTCTGGTAGCTACATCCCAGTAAATCCATAATTTTAAATACCTTTTCGCGGCGTTTTCGATATACAGTATTCAGTTCATCATACCACGATTGATCCAATGATAATGCTTTGGCAGCAGCAGCTTGTACCGGGAAAAACATTCCCGAATCCATATTAGATTTGAAACGTAAAATTTCGTCAATTCTATCAGCTTTTGCTACCATCATACCGACACGCCATCCGGCCATGTTTACTGATTTGCTTAAGGAATTAAGCTCAATTGCCACATCCATTGCACCGTCCACGCTCATGATGCTCATGGGTTCTTCATTGAGTATAAAGCTATACGGATTATCGTGGCAGATCAAAATGTTGTGCTTTTTGCCAAAAGCAATAATGTCTTTGAAAAATGTCGTAGTGGCTTTAGCACCAGTAGGCATATGCGGATAATTGATCCACATCATTTTCACTCCTTGCAAACCATTTGCTTCCAAGGCTTGCAAATCGGGCAACCAATTGTTGGTTTCCGATAAAGTATACGGCACAGCAGTAGCTTCGCTAAGTCGCACAGCCGAAGCGTAAGTGGGGTAACCAGGATTTGGAATCAAGACCTTATCTCCAGCTTGTAAATACGTCATGCAAATATGCATGATGCCTTCTTTCGATCCCATCAATGGCAGTACTTCGGTGGCAGCATCTAAATTTACCTGATAATATTTTTGATACCAGTTTGCAATAGCCTCTCGCAAAATAGGACTGCCTTTATAACTTTGATAGCCATGTACGCTGTCTGAAGATGCATGTTTAACTAATTCTTCTACAACAGTTGGGTGTGGTGGTAGATCTGGACTTCCTATTGCCAGGTTGATGATGTTTTTGCCCGCCTTGTTTAGCGCATCTATTTCGCGAAGTTTTTTCGAAAAGTAGTATTCTTGCGTCTGTTCAAGGCGTTTTGCTACGGCTATCTGCATTTGATTGATATAATAATGTCTTTCTATATTTATGCTTGAAGCACGAATGTATTAATTTTTTACGTTAATCTAATGACAGCTTTACAATTGCTTGCACAGAAGATTTAGTTGTTATTTGACTATTCTTCTCGTTTGGTTAAATATCAAAATAATGACACAAAGTTGTTGCTATTCGCATAAAACGAATGCAGTAGGTCAAATTTTGCTACATTTGTACAATTAAAATACTGAATGAAGACATATTTTAGACTATTATCTTTTGCTAATCCCATTGCAAAATATGCTATACCGTACATCATCTGTACACTTATTACGGTCGTATTTGGTACGTTGAACTTAGCGTTACTAGCGCCGCTGTTGCAAGTGTTATTTAAAGGAACGGGCGACGAAGGGATGACGGCTTCTGAGGTGGTAACTAAGCCATCAGAATTAACGGATATTGGCAGTTGGTTCACCTATTATGCTGACCGGTTGTATTATGATCTTGGCCCGTACGAAGCATTGAAGTACGTGTGTATCGTGATCGTTATATCGGTGCTAATCAGTAATATATTTCGATATTTCTCACAGCGGATCATGGAGAATCTCCGTATTCATACCTTATTGAATCTGCGGCGGGCTGTATTTGATAACGTGATGGGTTTGCATTTAGGTTATTTTACTAATCAACGTAAAGGAGATGTGATTTCGAAGATTGCATCTGATGTGCAAGTGGTACAATTTTCGGTAACAGGTACTTTGCAGGTAGCTTTCAAAGAACCGCTGCAGCTGATTGCTTACATGATTATGCTATTTGTGTTCTCCGTGAAACTGACTCTGTTCTCTTTACTGGTTATTCCAGTTTCTGCATTTTTTATTTCCCGAATTGTAAAAACACTAAAATCACAAGCGACAGAAGCACAGCAATCGTATGCCAATATGATCACCTATTTGGATGAAGCACTTTCCGGTGTAAAAATTATAAAGTCCTTCAATGCGAATTTCTTTGTTAAAGATCGTTTTAATAAGGAAAATCACCGCTATGCTAATATCATGCGTAGGATGGTGCGCCGGCAGCAAATGGGTTCTCCTGTATCCGAGCTTTTAGGCGTCGTGATGGTAGCCGTCATTCTAGTATATGGAGGCCATTTGGTTTTGAGTGGTAGTGGTGAGTTGGGCGCTTCTGAATTCATCGCCTATATTGCTATATTTTCTCAAGTAATGCGCCCAGCAAAAGCACTTACAGATGCATTTAGTAGCGTGCATAATGGTATTGCTGCAGGCGAGCGTGTTTTGGAGTTGATCGACGAGAAGAATGAAGTAAAAGACGCACCTGGCGCAAAATCAGTGACAGAATTTGAAAAAGGGATTTCCTTTGAAAATGTTCATTTTGCGTATGGTGATCACGAAGTGTTACGCGATATAAATCTAGATATTCCTAAAGGTGGCACAGTTGCTTTGGTTGGGCCTTCTGGTGGTGGTAAATCAACCTTGGTAGATCTCATACCAAGGTTTATGGATGTTACTAGTGGTGCCATTCGCTTTGATGGCATGGATTTGCGAGACTTGAAGCAGGAAGATTTACGCGCGATGATTGGCGTCGTTAATCAAGAATCGGTGCTATTCAACGATACCATCTTTAACAACATTGCGTTTGCCAATACAGATGCAACAGCAGAGCAAGTCGAAGCGGCAGCTCGCATAGCCAATGCGCATGAGTTTATCTTAAAGACGGAAGACGGGTACCATACTAATATTGGTGATCGTGGTTCTAAATTATCTGGCGGACAACGACAGCGCATTTGTATTGCTCGAGCAGTGCTAAAAAATCCGCCGATTATGCTCTTGGATGAGGCGACATCTGCCTTGGATACAGAGTCTGAAAAATTGGTGCAAGATGCGTTATATGCATTAATGAAAAACCGCACCACAGTAGTCATTGCACATAGATTGAGTACGATACATAATGCGGATAAAATTATTGTATTAGAAGGTGGATCTATCCGTGAGGTAGGCACACATCTAGAATTGATCGCTAAAAATGGATTATACAACCGCTTAATAGAGATGCAACAGTTTTCTAGTTAAGCGATTGAGATGAAGAGAATCTGGGGTATCGTCTGGAAAGTTTCGCTGGGCATTCTGTGTTTATTTATCCTTTTCATATTTTGGATGTCGCCACGATTAGGCGGTTTGATCCCGATCGGCAAAGATCAGATAGATTCGACCATCTTTCGATTAACATTTGATGACGAAAAACCAGCTACGATACAGCTTCATTATCCCGACTTGTCACAGGGCAAAGATTATATCTATTTGCGAGAAACCTATAATTTGGATAGTATCGTACAGGATTGTACAAGTGATTTTGAAAAGATTACGGCTATTCAAAGTTGGGTACAGAGTCGGTGGGAGCACGATGGCGCTAATGTACCGGAATACCATGATGCTGCCTATATCTTGCAAGAAGCGAAAAAAGGACGCCGATTTCGTTGTGTAGAATATGCAACAGTAGCTCAGCAGTGTTTAGCATCACTGGGATTCGCGACACGCCAATTGAGTTTGATGACGCGTGATATTTCCGAAGTAAAGTGGGGCGGTGGTCATGTTGCTAATGAAGTATATGTAGCCGACATCCGAAAGTGGATTTTTATAGATCCGCAATACGACGTGATTACCGTACGAAACGGCGTGCCGATGAATGCGGTAGAATTGCAAACGTGTATTGCTAATGGAGATGTTTTTGATTTGCTTAACCCGGATGGTATTATAAGCAAGGAAGATTACAAACGATGGATTGCACCTTATTTGTATTACTTTACCATATCACTGCAACGAGGACCAACTACCGTGTGGGATAGAATAGTAGGGAATAAGCGGCAACTAACCTTATATTCGAAAGATGCTGCGCAACCGGTATATTTTCAGAAGATGATGAGGCTCAACACGGCAATTTATACGCACCGTATGAAAGAGTTCTACCCTTCGGTAAAACATTAGTTATAAAAAACTGTCTTAGCAGTGTTATGACGCCCTTGTTGTCGGCCTAATATGCTGTTGGCACAACTATTTTTAGGGGATTTTTTGATACATTTGTATCTGTTAGATATTTAGGAAAGTGGCATGGACGCAGAGCAGAAACTAGATTTTTTAATTAATAACCCAAGTTTGGATCCGCAGCTCAAAGCGGTAGCTCTTAAAGTGCGCGACAGTGAGCGGATTAGCTTCGACGAAGGTGTGTATCTGTACGAGCATGCCGAGTTGTCGTATCTTGGCGTTTTAGCCAATCACATTCGCGAAGCGCGACACGGCGATATCACCTATTTCAATCGAAACTTTCACATAGAACCGACCAATGTTTGCGTGTACGACTGTAAGTTTTGTTCGTATTCTCGGATGATTAAACAACGCGAAGAGGGTTGGGAGATGGATGTGGATGGCATGCTTGATGTGGTCAAGAAGTACGATGGCGAACCAGTTACCGAAGTACATATCACTGGTGGTGTAGTTCCTAAGCAAAACTTAGCATTTTATGCAGAGTTTTTCCAGCGCTGTAAGGCGCATCGTCCTGATTTGCATATCAAAGCATTAACACCTGTAGAATATTATTATATTTTCAAAAAAGCAAAGCTATCACATTACGAAGGTATGAAATACCTGAAAGAAGCCGGTTTGGATTCCATGCCTGGTGGTGGTGCAGAGATTTTTCATCCAGAAATCCGCGAACAGATCGCGCATGATAAATGTACGGCAGAGCAATGGTTGGATATTCATGAGCAAGCGCATAAGCTCGGCATGCACACCAATGCGACGATGCTGTACGGACATATCGAGCAATATTGGCATCGTGTAGATCACATGGAACGCTTACGTCAATTGCAAGATCGTACGCAAGGATTTCAAACATTTATCCCACTAAAATTTCGGAATAAGGACAACCAGATGGAACATGTTCCCGAAGTATCCGTGATCGAAGATTTGCGTAATTATGCCATTGCCAGAATCTACTTGGATAATTTTTCGCACATAAAAGCCTATTGGGCTATGATATCCCGCGATACCGCACAGATGTCCCTTAGCTTTGGCGTGGATGATATTGATGGCACGTTGGATGATACCACCAAAATCTACAGTATGGCTGGTGCAGAAGAACAAACTCCAGCTATGTCTACGCAAGAATTGGTAGAACTTATTCGTCATGTTGGTCGTCATCCTGTCGAACGAGATACCGTGTACAATGTGGTTACGGATTTTAAAGACGTGACATTCGATAATGAGCCTAAGAAAAACTATTACGCATTACCGGTAGTAAATTAAGAAATATTGAAGAAAACGTTTTATTTCATACGACACGGACAGACCGACCTTAACTTGCGCGGAATTGTACAAGGACGTGGTGTGAACTCGCCGCTGAATGAAATGGGAAGAAAGCAAGCAGAAGCTTTCTTTCAAGCTTATAAGCATGTGCCTTTCGATAAGGTATACACCTCTACGTTGGTGCGAACACACGAGACTATCGCCTCTTTTGTAACGGCAGGAATTCCGACAGAACAGTTGATTGGTTTAGACGAGATCAGTTGGGGAATCTACGAGGGAAGAGAGCAGGATGAGACGATTATGGCCGGTTTTAAAACGCTCGTTGAGCAGTGGCGCAACAATTTACTGGATGTAGCAGTCGAGAATGGCGAATCGCCCAATGCGTTGGTACAAAGACAGCAGGAAGCCATGCAGCACATACTTGCACAAGAAGATGAAGAGTTGGTGCTTGTTTGTCTGCACGGACGTGCGTTACGCATTTTGCTTTGCCATCTTACGGAAATGGAAGTTTGCCAGATGGACGATTTTCCGCACACCAACACGGCGCTATACATCGTAGAATACGAAGATGGCAAGTATAGCATTGTAGATCACTACAATACCAAACATTTAGACGATTTAGAATTAGATGCCTGATAATATACGGATTGCAGTCGCAACCTACACCAATACATTACCATTTCTAAAAGGATTACAAACTTCATCAGCGATTAGTAGCGATGCAGAATTGCTGATGGATTACCCCAGCGCCTGTGCCGAAAAAGTGATCCGCGGTGAGGCCGACCTGGGCATTATTCCCATTCAAGCGTTGCTCGATATTCCCAACTATCATATCGTTGGAGATTATTGTATCGGTAGCGATGGGGCAGTAGATTCCGTTTTTGTTTTTTCGAAAGTTCCTATAAACGAGGTTAAGGTTTTACGACTTGACCCGCAATCGAAAACTTCCAATGGTCTGGCTCGTATCTTATTAAAATATTTCTGGCGTAAGGAGGTGGATGTGGTATTAGCTGGGCAGGCAGACGCAGAAGTATTGATCGGTGATCGCACCTTTGGACAGAAACAAGTACACGCTTATGCTTATGACTTAGGTGCCTGCTGGAAAGAATTTACGGGTTTGCCATTCGCCTTTGCGGTTTGGGCTGCGAATAAAGAACTTCCTTTGGCGTTTGAAACCGTATTTAATGAAGCATTAGCTCATGGTCTAACACAGATGGATGACGTGATTGCCGATTTGCCCAATCTTCCAAACTTTGATTTCGAAGATTATCTAAAAAATAAATTGGATTTCCATCTTACAGATGAGAAACGGCAAGCAATAGCACGATACTTGGAGCTGTACCAGACTTTATAAACAGCTGAACTCTGGCTTATATAATACTTAAAAAAATACAAGCCCACCCAACAAGTAGCAGTAAGCCACCAAGCGGTGTAATAGGCCCTAAAAATTTAAGCCCATCGGCTTTCCAGTATTCTTTGAAAGATAGTAAGTAGATGCTGCCAGAAAAGACTAAGGTTCCGTAAAAAATACCAAAAAATGCCCACCGCGCTACGCGCAAATCAAAATCAAGACCAAAACCGATAGCAAGTAATGTAATTGCGCTATACATCTGATAGCGAACACCGACTTCAAACGAAGCTATTTTTTCTTCCGATAGGATTTTCTTTAATGCATGCGCGCCAAAAGCACCGAAAACTATAGCCAAGAAGCCAAAAACGGCGCCGGCAATTAATACTGTTTTTTGCATATTGTTGATGTATAAACTGAGGCTAAATTATATAATATTCGTGATGTTGGAATTAAATACGGAGAATTTTCTTGATCAACCTGATTGTTTGATAGCTGCAAGCCTCGCAGATCCAATTATCAACTCAAAAATCGCGTAGAAATACGTTCTATTTGCTCATACTTTGGTTAAGTCTGAGTATACAACATTAAAAATCCCCATTAAAGTCATCCAAAATGAGATGATCTTAATGGGGATCTGAGAAATCATCGCCTTTCTTACCAGCGATAACTTAGCTTTTACTTCTTGTCTATTTTGTATAAGCGGCCGCTATCCGTTACCGTGTACAATGCACCACCTTTGCCTTGCGTGATATCGCGGAAGCGTTGGCCTTCGCTAGCCAGCAAACGTTCTTCGCCAACAACTTTATTGTCTTTGATCACGATACGAGCGATATGTGTTGAACTTAGCCCGCTGATGAATAAGTTGTTTTTCCATTCAGGCACATTGCTTCCTTTGTAGAAAGTCATTCCGCTAGGAGACAATACTGGATCCCAGTAATAAACCGGTTGTTCCATGCCTTCATTCTGTTGAATAACCGGTGTACCAATTTGATCACCGCTATACTCCAAGCCATAAGTAATCACTGGCCAGCCGTAGTTATTTCCTGGTTTGATCAAATTAATCTCATCACCACCCCGTGGGCCAAATTCGCTATTCCACAATTCGCCAGTTTCAGGATGGAATGCCAAGCCCTGTGTATTACGATGTCCGTAAGAATAGATTTCAGGTAAAGCATCCGCTTTTCCTTCAAAAGGATTGCCTGCCACAGCTTTACCTTCTGTGGTAATGCGCAGAATCTTTCCTAGTGCAGATTTCAGATCTTGCGATTGTGGACGAGTTTCTAAGTCAGAACGTTCACCTGTACTTACAAATAAGTTTCCGTCTTTATCAAATGCGACACGACCGCCGTAATGTAATTTGCCATCGTAAGTAGGCAAAGCGCGGTAAATCACCTGTGCATTTTCGATTTTGCTATCATCGGCAGCCAATTTACCTTTTGCTACAGCAGTATGATTTCCATTCGCAGCAGGCTCCGCAAATACCCAATATACCATTCTATTGGATTCAAAATCTGGATCAAGCGTTAAACCTAATAAACCACCCTGTCCATTATCATCCACTTTCGGTAAATCAGTGATTGGCTCACTAACTTTAGCCGTTGATGCATCTACGATGCGCATATTACCCGCTTTTTCGGCGACTAGTAAGCGGCCATCAGGCAATTCAACAATACCCCAAGGTGAGGTAAGCGCATCCGTAATCATTTTACCTTCAAATGCGGTGCTAGTTTTCACACCTGCGATTCGGGTTTGTCCTTCAAAGGCAGGTTTGTATTCGGTGTTTGCTTTATTTTTTTCGACGGGTGCATACGAAGTAGTATCGCTGCCGTTATCGGCATTTTCTGAAGTTGAATTTGTACCGCTGCATGATGCAGAAGTCATTAAGGCCACAGCTAACGCTGTAGGAATCATAAATTTGATGTTTTTCATAAGTAAGATATACTGATATATGCAATTAATTGTATTCTGGTCTTTTAGGGAAATTAGCAACATGCGCGTATTTCGGCCCTAAACTGATTAATGTATGTTTCCACAGATCTTCGCCATCTATAATGAAGGCTAGATCGGTACTATACGAATTATGTACAGCCCAACAGTTTTGCTGTATTTCGAGTTCTAGCTGATCTGGGCTCCAGCCCGAGTAGCCAAGAAACAATTTGACTTCTTCGGTCGATATCTCACCTCGATTAATCAGCGCTACGAGCCGCTCAAAATCGCCTCCCCAATATAGGTTGTCGACTACACGTGTACCACTCTCCAAACGATCATACGCCTGATGAACAAAGTAGAGTGTATTTTGTTCTACTGGCCCTCCCAAGTAGACAGGAAAGTTAAGATTCTCTACGCCATCCACGATATCGGATAATACCATGAATGAGCGGTGATTTAAAATTAATCCAACAGTACCATCGTCGGTATCGTGCTCACACAACAAAATGACAGAACGTTCAAAGTTCTGGTCGAGCATAAAAGGCTCTGACACGATTAAGCTTCCTTGCTTTGGTTCGAATTCGCTAAACATACATGATCCTCCTTTCCTACACCAAATTTATCGATTGTGTCTAGCAATCCCTAGTTTTTGACAATAAATTTAACATCCTTGTGGGTAAAACAAGGTGCTTTTGATTAAGTTTGTGCATATCAACATATGTTTTGATGGCGATTATACGACAAGAATTAGCGGATCTTCGAGAGGATTATGTTAAGGGATCATTCGATTACGAAAATGCACTCGCTGATCCTATTCAGCAGTTTGCTGCGTGGCTAGACGATGCCTTGCGTGCGGAAGTGATTGAGCCGACAGCGATGGTGTTATCTACTATTGATGAACGGCAAATGCCGCAATCTAGGGTGGTGCTATTGAAAGATATCAAACCACAAGGGTTCAGTTTTTTCACCAATTACGACAGTGCCAAAGGGCAGCAAATTGCACAACATCCTGCTGTATCATTACTTTTCTTTTGGCCAGAATTGCAACGGCAAGTACGTATTGTTGGGAAGATCGAACAACTCCCAGCCGCAGAATCTGATCAATATTTTAAATCCAGACCGCGCGGAAGCCAGATTGGTGCTGCAGCATCGCCACAAAGCCAGATTATTCCCGATCGATTTTTTTTAGAGGAACGCATAGCCAAAATTGATACGCAATACTCCGATGAACTAACCATACCAAGGCCTGCGCATTGGGGCGGTTATCTGGTACAACCAGTCGAAATTGAATTTTGGCAGGGAAGAGCGAGCCGATTACATGATCGAATAGCTTATGTGACTGAAAATCAAGTTTGGAAAATGCAACGATTAGCCCCATAATATCCATGAGTATACAGATTGAGCATTTACGTACCGTATTATTGGAGCAAATCCATGCAGACGCCGTGCAAGCTGTGCAATTAGAAGGTTTGCAGCCTGCATTATATATCCATCCGGATTATTTGCTGGCAGTATGCTTATTTTTACGAAATGAACCTACATATTATATCGATTTTCTATCCGATATTGCCGCGGTAGATTATTTTCCCGAATCGTATTTTGAGGTCGTATATCAGTTGGCATCTATTCCTCACCAAAGCCGAATCACCTTGAAAGTACGTTGCGATCATGATCGTTCTACCGATTTGCTTCCGGAGTTGCCTTCGATATCCTCGGTATGGCGCACAGCAGAGTGGCATGAGCGTGAAGCATACGATCTGATGGGGATTTTTTTTACAGATCACCCCGATCTGCGTCGTATTCTGATGCCAGATGATTGGGAAGGCTTCCCCCTTCGCAAAGATTATCAAGATCCAGAAATCTATCACGGTATACCGGTAAAAGATTAACTATGAGTCGATACAACGAAGCTTTAGCACGTTATCAAGAGAAGATAGATTCTATTCAATCTCAAGAAATGGTCATTAATATGGGGCCGCAACATCCGTCTACGCACGGTGTTTTGCGCTTAGAATTGATTACTGATGGGGAGATTGTCAAAGAAGTGATACCGCATCTCGGCTACCTACACCGCTGCTTTGATAAGCACGCCGAATCCATGAATTTCGGTAAGAGCATTCCGTTTACGGATCGATTGGATTACTTGTCGTCCATGAACAATAGCCATGCATTTGTGATGGGTGTGGAGCGCATGCTCGGCATGGAACATTCCATACCGAAGCGCGTAGAATACATCCGCGTATTGGTATGTGAACTGAATCGCATTGCTTCCCATCTGATTGCCATTGGTACATATGGAATAGATATCGGCGCATTTACGCCATTTATGTGGTGTTTTCGAGATCGCGAACATATTATGGCCATGTTAGAATGGGCATCTGGTTCTCGCATGCTTTACAATTATATCTGGGTTGGCGGTCTGTTTTACGATTTGCCTGTCGGTTTCGAAGAGCGTTGCCGCGAATTCGTCGACTATTTCAAACCCAAATTGGATGAGTTGGACGAAATCCTGACGAATAATCAAATTTTCATCGCACGAACCGCTAATATTGGTGTATTGCCAGCAGATGTAGCTATTAATTATGGTTGTAGTGGTCCCATGTTGCGCGGCTCGGGTATCAAATGGGATTTGCGAAGAGTCGACGGTTATTCTGTGTACCCCGAATTGGAATTTGACATTCCGGTAGGAGAAGGAAAAATGGGGCAAAAAGGTGATTGCTGGGATCGATACAAAGTGCGTGTAGATGAGGTGCGAGAATCAATTCGTATCATAGAGCAGTGTCTTGCCCGATTGATCACTGATTTCAAGCGAACTCCTGAGTTTGATCCGAGAGCCCTTGTACCCAAGAAAGTCAATCTCAAAGCACAAGATTACTATGTGCGTGCCGAAAATCCGAAAGGTGAACTTGGTTTTTACTTCGTTACCCAAGAGCGTAGCGATATTCCTCGTCGGGTAAAAGCGCGCGGGCCAAGTTTCAACAACCTCTCGGTGTTGCCTGCCTTGGGCAAGAATGTCTTGATTGCCGATTTGATCGCTATATTGGGTTCGATTGATATCGTTCTAGGGGAAGTAGATCGCTAATTATTCATTTATCCAAAAAGTAATTATGCTACAATTTGCCAATGCTAAAATAAATATGGGTCTGCATATTACCGGCAAAAGACCAGATGGTTACCACGATCTGGAATCGATTTTCTGTCCGGTCAAGATATACGATGGCATCGAGATATTGCCCTCCGAAGTGCTGTCTATGCAGGTTTATAATTATGATTTTCCGGTCGGCGAAGATAACCTGTGTACCAAAGCATATCGTTTGCTTGCGGCAGATCATGACTTGCCACCCGTGCAGATTCATTTATTGAAAGGCATTCCCGTTGGTGCAGGATTGGGCGGTGGCTCCGCCGATGCAAGTCGGATTTTAATGATGCTAAATGAGCAATACAAATTGGATTTGACGCAGCAGCAATTAGAATCTTATGCGAGTCAATTGGGTGCTGACTGTCCGTTTTTTATTCGCAACGAGCCTGTTTATGCGACCGGAATCGGAACAACTTTCGAAGAAATAACACTAGATCTTTCTGCGTTTCATATCGTAGTTGTAAAGCCGGCGATTTATATCTCAACCGCCGAAGCGTACCAAAATGTATCCATTCGCACGGCACAGGTAGATCTGCGAGAAGCGATCCAACTGCCGGTGCAAGAGTGGAAATTTCATATTAAAAACGATTTTGAAGAAGGACTTTTTCGCCATCATCCGCAGATACAAGAGTTGAAATCTGCTTTTTATGACTCGGGCGCTTTGTATGCCTCTATGTCGGGATCTGGCTCGGCAGTTTATGGTCTATTTGATTCGGTGCCAGACCTTCGCAAATTACAATCTTTCGGAGCCGTATTTTCAGGTTAAAATTTTCAAACTTTTTACCTTCAGGAATGTTTATTTAATGAGTTAAATTCAAAAGCTATGAGTATTTTAAATAAAACATTGGAAACGTTGAAAGATAGATTGGATGCAGAATGTGTCGATAGCAACGTTGGAGGTACAGAGCGCATATTATCTGTTATCGCTGGCGGATTTATTTTAGGTGTGGGTGTCAAAAACTTATTCCGCAGTCCTTTTACTTCTTTCTCGGGTATTGCATTGGGCGGTTCATTGGTTTATCGCGGTGTAACAGGGAAGTGCCGTCTTACGAGCGCGCTAAATAAAGACGATGAAAAACCAGATACTACGGTGATTGAGCATCGTTATTTCGTCAAATAGTAATTAAGGTATAGTCTTCATTTATAGTCCTATCCACTTAAAAGTGTCGATAGGATTTTTTGATTAGGGAAGATATCGGATAGCAATGCCATTTAGAGATATGTTCAAGAAATCTCCAAATGGCATTGCTATCTTAATCCTTCTGGACTATTCCGGCTACCAAAGCTTTCCACTGTGGGTAAGAGCCTCCTAATTTCGCACTGAGTCCGATTAGTGCATTTCTAATGGTATCCGCTATGCTTTCATTTTCATCATTAATCAATTCATTTCTACCGGCATACTGAGCAGATACCTCTTTATCCTTCTGTTCCAAGACAATGGTGGAGGTAGCGATATTTTTGAAGAAATGCGCAATATCGTTGTCAGGCTGAGTCGGATCAGTCGTTGGTCTCAAAGTGATGGCAAGTTCTTGACTTTCTGATGTCGCCGAATTCGAAATTTGCTCGATGCGAACCCAATCGTAGCCATCGCTACTAGGTAAGCCTGGCCCCAAAATATCAATTTTCACTAAATCACCTTCCTGCGCACCTCGTTCTAGGTGAGTGCCATTGCTGTCTGCTAGTTGAAATACGGAAGAGGGCAAAATGGCCACTTCATTCCATTTGTTTATTGCTAAAAGACGCTCCTTGGCCACTATAAAAAACTGTTTTGCTTCTTCAATAGTGGAAAATGTAGCGGACGAAGAACAATCCACCCGTTTACCTTTTTTGTGCTCTGGTATCATATCTTTCCTTTCGTTAAATAGTAATCATACCAATAATCTGTACGATTAATAAGACAGACAGCGTTATTGGATGTTTACTAATACTGAAATTCGGGTATAATAACGGATTGTATTAAGTGATAAAATCCCTATCCTATGTTTTTACTGCATTACTTTGTAACACAATAGGTATAAAATACCTAGGGCTTTGCGCTAAAGCTTTCTATGTTACCCGGCAATCCTTGGATGCTGCTACCCACTCTTCACCTTGGCAGCGTTTGCAGGTTACACTATGCTGTAGATAAGCCGTTTCTCCACAAGTAGTGCATGCATAATGATCTTGAATAGTAATCTTTACCGATTTTTTATTGTACTCATTAGGTAGTATTGGAAGGCCATATTTGACTTGGTCATTTTCGAAATAGAAGATACTTAATTTGCCATTAGTTTCTAGAATGGCAGTCTTCACTTGGCCAACATGCGATATGTTAGATTCTCTCATTTCTGCAAAAAATTCATCTTTACCCAGCGTTTGTGCTTCTCTCACATTTAGGCTGAATTTGCCATCTTCAATCACGTAGATCGGCTTACCTTCTATGATGGATTCGACTTTGCTGTATTTGGCCGCAAAGTAGGTAATGCTACGGTATAGTATCAATGTGGAGATGAAAGCAATCAAAGAGGGGATAATGGCCATCTCTTGATCAATCATCGGATCTCCTGCTGCGGAACCGAGCGCAATAATAATGGCAACTTCGAATATGCTTAGCTGGCGAATACCTTTCTTTCCCGTCAACCGCAAGAATACTAAGATAATGGAAAACATTACGGTAGTTCGGAAGATGATCTCTATAGCATAGCTGAAATCGAGGTCATAAAGAAAAACATCGCTGAAAAAGGTGTCGTGATTTAGGAACGTAAGAAATTTGAACATGTGCTAAGGTGATGAATTTGTAGTATAACCTAGAGATCGCTATTATAGTTTGTTCATTATTTTTTGTAAATGAATACGTATGATTTTTTCGATAGGGTGTTAGCGTCTGGTTTATTGGAAATGTCTGTAAAAATTGGTAAATGGAATGCGTTGGAAGTTCTTTACACTAAATATGCCTCCAAGTTTGGAGGCATATCTGTGCAATACATGATTTTTTTTGCGAACCTATATCCGCAAAAATTAATTAATCGTGTCCTTCGGTCTTTACAATTTTGTTGTACACGCCAAGTAGTAGAAATGGTGCTGCCCATTGTCCTACAAATAAAGCATTTTTGTCTTTGCATAAGCATTTCAATGTTAATGATATGCCCATAGCCGCTACTGCAGCGATCAAGAATGTTGCGGATGGCACTTTAGAAGTTACCTGCTCAATTTTCTTCGTTACTTGTCCTTCGTTTCCTGTTTCAATAGCCATAATGTTATTTATAAAGTGGATGATCTGTTTATCTACACCAATACAACAGCTTAGGCCACAGATCGTTCGCGATCTTTACAAAACGGGTATATCTTCTACAGGTCAGTGAATAATACGGAATAGGTCCGTGTTAATTCATCAATAGTTGGTCAATTAGAGGATCAGTGCAATTCCAGCTATTTAAATTTTATCTGATAGATAAAGATCACGATGCCGACCACTGTAAAAATGGCAAAGGCTGCTAATGCCACCACGAAATAAAGACCCAAGCCCATTCCAGCCTGTGGATCGGAAGATTTGCTGGCTTCTTCTACCGTAGAAAGCATATGTGCCGCGATTCCGATGTTGATAAAACCTAGAATATAGTGTACGATAACGGGTTTATGAAATCTGTAAGACAGAAGAATTATGGGCACGAAAACAACCATCGTAATAGCACAAAGTAAATAAGGCATACACTTAGACATTTGCTGAAAGATAAGATATTATCTAACATCTACTGTACTTTAATACATTGTACCACCAACAGGATCTACTTTATAGCGGACAATTTGCCGATCTGTATACTTGATTGGTAGTAATATGGAAAATCGTAAAGGTTGCTGATTTGAAGCCTTTTCTTTGTGTCAATTATTAACGTTAAGCAATAAGTGTATGGCATGGCATTTTAGACGATGTGTTAAGATTATTCTTGGTGTTCACCTCAATTTTAGTAGAAGCGGTATTTCTACTTCAATTGGTGTAAAAGGTGCAAATATGACCATCGGGAATAGTGGAACTTACTTGAACGTGGGTGTGCCGGCACTCGGAATTCACAATAGGCAGCGGATAAGTGGCTGAAAATGGCGAGATGACATTGTGAACTGCTACCGGAGTTCACGAAGAATATCAATTTAGCAACATGGGGGCCTCGGAAGCTTTTGGCAATGCATTAAAAACTACCAATCAGCCGTGCGACAACTCACAACATTATAAATTTTACAAGTAAGGTTAACCGTAATATAATGGATACGATTAGCTGTATGTTTGCTGCAGATTAAAATTTTATCAAACCAAATTTCAATTCATTTAACTCATGATCTACCTGTATACATTTAATACAAACCTTGTGCAACGTTGTCTATTTTTAGCTATCTGTAGTTTTTTCTTGTCTTGCAGTAAGAAAGACGAATCTTTAAAGCAAACAGATTCTTTTAGCTACGAAGTAGACTGTAGTAATTGTGAAATCGTGTATACAGATCAATCCAATACCACTAAAAAACTTTTCCATCAGCAAGGTAAATGGAGCTATGCATTTGGCGCAAATATCAATTTTGAATTGAAACTTTCTGTTAATACAACTTCTAGTAGTCAGCAAGCAATACAAGCGTACGTACTAAAGAATGACGAGGTTGTATTTGGTGACAGGGGCTATAGCAGTGCGTCAATTACGTATAATACGAAAAAAGCGACCGGTACGGCTAAATATGGTACGCAGCAGAACAATGGCAATGCCGGAAATAATAATGAAAATACGGGTGGAAGTACTGCTCCAACATCCTCTGTATGTGGTGCTAAAAATAAAACCGGTGGCTACTGCAAGAGAAAAGTTTCGGGAGGTGGTTATTGTTGGCAACATCGCTAAATATAACGGGTCTTTTAGCTCCCTGTACTTGTAGTAATCCTAAAAATGATAAGATCAGTTTTCTTCAAAACTGATCTCATCACGCCAATCCATACTTCTGGCGGTGATAATTGTCCCATTAGGGCCTTTGTACACTACTCTGGTGCAAGGTATAGCTTGCACGATCAAAGAAGCGGATGCTAGCGTTAGTAAAATGCTTTTTAATAGTTTCATAAGATATCTGGTTGCCTTTGTATATGTTTGATTATCAATGGAATTGGGCTAATAATTCTTAAAAATACATATTATCATAGTACAAATAGGTGATTTTTTAACCAAGTGCAATAAATTTACAATTGGCAATACCTTGTTTTTGTGAGTGATAAGCAAAGAAAAAGGCATCATCTCATGAGAGTGATGCCTTTAAGCTATTCAAATGCTGCTTTCGTTAGTTTTGATCGGTCGATTCCCAATCCAATGAGCCAATGAGCGCATCGATGTATGTGTATAATTCGCCTAATTCTTGTGTACCGCGAGCACCATAATCATTTATCTTTTTTGTATTCCCATCTGCAAAAGTGACCGTTGTATTCACAGAGGGCAGGTCGCTTATTTGACGATTGCCATAATTATCTTGTAGGTCTTTAACATTCATTTTCTCCAGGTTATTTACTAAAACCATCCATTCTTTTTCAGGAAGATTGGCCTTGTGCCAGCCTTTTATCTTTTTAGGCAGATGATCTACAGCGTCCAAAGTGACCACGCAATTTTTATCAATTTGCATCGTGTAGGTTGGACAGGTACCAAAGCAAGGTGTTCTTGAAATCGTAATCATACTGATTTGATCTACGTTGTCGATCCTGCCAGCACGTTGTGAGCTACAAGCTCCGAATAGAAGGGCAGCGACAAAAAATAGGTATACGGAATATCTCATAGTTGATGTGTTTAATAAAGTAATTCCAAAAACGTTGCCAAAGCTGCTAGACTATTTTCAAATTTTGGTTTCACTAGCTATTGAACAGCCAATATGAATCGATGTATTAACAAAATGTTAAGTGATTATTATGCAATAATAAACTCAATATTATTATATCATTAATTAACATAATGGCTGATGTTACGGTAGTATTAAGTAATTAATTTCGACGCATCTTTTAACATTAAATTGATCTGACGTTTAAATGTATTTACTTCGAATTATCTCTTTTATAGTGCTTATGACTGTTTCAAGTGCGATGGCACAAGAAAAACCTTGGTATCAAGCAATCAATATGCGTGGCTATGTACAAGCCCGTTATAACCGTTTACTGGAAACCAATTCCAACTTAGGTTGTGAACAATGTGATGCGAGTTGGGGAGAAGGCGGTGGCTTTATGCTTCGACGAGTGCGATTAATCTTTTCGGGTCAACTCAATGAGAGAATTTATTTTTATTTGCAACCTGATTTTGCCAGCTCATCGCAAAGCGGATTGCATTTCGGACAGCTTAGAGATGCGTATTTCGATTTGGGCTTGGATCGCAAGAATGAATTTCGACTGCGTGTCGGACAGAGTAAGGTGCCGTTTGGTTTTGAAAACATGCAATCCAGTCAGAATAGATTGCCGCTAGATCGGGCAGATGGTACGAATAGCGCATTGCGCAACGAACGGGATTTGGGTGTATTCTTCTATTGGGCTCCCCAAGAGAAGCGAAAACTATTTGCCGATTTGGTAGCTAGGGGATTGAAAGGTTCCGGAGATTATGGCGTTTTTGCTTTTGGCGTTTACAACGGGCAAACGGCCAATAATCCGGAAGGCAATAAAGGTATGCATATAGTTTCCAGATTTAGTTATCCCTTCGAAGTCGGTGATCAGATTGTAGAAGCAGGATTGCAAGGCTATTCCGGTCGCTTCATTATATCAGAAGATCGCATTAGCGAAGGCGTAACCGTAGATCCTGATCGCGATTATTTGGATCAGCGTGTGGCGGCGTCTTTTGTATTGTATCCGCAACCTTTCGGTATTCAAGCAGAGTATAATGTTGGTCGCGGTCCAGAATATGATGGATTGCAACAAGCCATTGATACCAAATCCTTATCTGGTGGTTATGTGACATTGTCGTACATGACTCGTCTCAAAGACCAAATATTGATCCCCTTCACGCGTTTGCAACAATATAAAGGTGGGAAAAAGCATGAGCAAGATGCGCGTAGCTATGATGTGAAAGAATTGGAGTTGGGTGTGGAATGGCAGCCTTCCAAATATTTCGAGTTAGTAGCCATGTACACGATGTCGTCGCGTCGTTATGAAGATCAGCAACTTCCAAATAATTTGCAGACCGGCAATCTCCTTCGCCTACAGGCGCAATTGAATTTTTAGAGAAGGGAAATTTTCAATTCTGGCAAACGGTATCGGCGCTCCTTTGTTATAAATAGAGAAAAACGATTTATTATACTATCTATATAGGAGGACATACCATGTCAGAACAAAATAAAAAAGAAGATACGCGAGAGCAGTTGCCATTTGATAAAGATGAAATCCGCGATGAAGCGGAAACTACCGGAGAAACATTGAAGTATAACGAAGAACAAGATAGTTTTGAGTTGGACACCGAGTCGGGCGATACCGATTACGATCACCCATTGCCGTACGATACTGCGGCGCCGGAAGGGCAAGAAGACGGCGCGCTGTATGACGAGGCAAATCCTTACGCACAAAGCGAATATCAGGATAAACAAAGTGAATTAGACGGGCGGTTGGAAGAGTTAGATCAGATCGTCAGTGCAGATAGTATTCAAGTCGACGAAGTCGATGAGGAACTAAGTGCGCAGCCAGAAGATTTTTCGGACGATTTAGATGGCGAGGGATATCCGAAGAATGCTGCTGCTGATGGTGATGAAAATCCCATAACGCATTCTTAAGTGTATCATAAAAGTTGCAAATCAAGCAGAAGACCATTTTTGTTCTTCTGCTTGATCTTTTTTAAACAACATGGTTAATGTTGTTACACCCCAGTTACAACAATATACTTAAAAAATAAAACCAAGTGAAAAGCCCGCTACACACTCAAGTGGAGCGATATTTGCTATCAGGTGATCGCAAATACCTAGTCGCAAAAAAATGCTATTTTTAGAAGATTTTAGAATAGCAGTAAATAGTCTGTTATTGTAAAAATTTGTCTTAGAAGACCTACATGATTCTGATTGTTGACGATACTATTGAGAATATATATTCGCTAGAGCGATTACTTACAAGCAAGGGTTTTGAAGTAGATTCTGCCACTTCGGGCGAAGAAGCCTTGAAGAAGGTATTGAAGATGGATTATGCTTTAATTATTCTGGATGTGCAAATGCCAGGAATGGATGGCTTTGAAGTAGCGCAATCGCTAGCCGGGTTTAATAAAACCAAGGAAATTCCAATTATCTTCCTTTCCGCAGTAAATACCGATAAAAAATATATTGCGCAAGGTTACGCTTCTGGCGGTATCGATTACGTCACTAAACCCGTCGATCCAGATATTCTCATCCTCAAGGTCAAAACCTTCTATCGCTTATACGAGCAGACGTTGGCTCTGAATCGTACGGAGAAAGCACTTCGATTAGAAATCGAAGAAAGAAAGCGTACGCAATACATGCTGAAGGAACGTGTGGATCATCTACGATCTATTCTCGAATCCTTGCCGCAAATTGCTTTTATGGCCGATGCCACCGGTGAGGTGGAATTTGTGAACAACAAATGGTTCAATTATTCGGTTACGTCCAAATTATTCCCAGAAACACATCCTGAAGATCCTTACTTGCTAGATTCGTGGCAACCTCATCTGCTTACCGCGACTCCATTTGAATTGGAAACACGCATCCGTGAACTCGGATCTAACACCTACCGTTTTCATCTACTACGCATCATTCCGATCAAAGAGAACGACTCCGTCGTGAAATGGGTGGGTACGTTTACCGATATCGACGATCGAAAACATATTGAAAAAAAGAAAGACGAATTTTTGAGTATTGCGAGTCATGAGCTTAAAACACCGTTAACAAGCATCAAAGCTTATGTACAGTTAATAGAGCGTATATTAGCACCTCAAGATCAGAAAAATGCTCATAACTACATTCAGCGCGTACATACCCAGCTCAACAAGTTGAATGGCTTGATTGTAGATCTGCTGGATATATCGAAGATGGAAAATGGTCGTCTCAAAATTAATAAAATCCCTTTTCTCTTGGAGCCCATCATCAATAACGTTGTCGATACTATGTATCAAACTTTTGGGACAGGAGAGTTGACTGTGGAACGTGTTGGCGATCCTATTGATCAGGAATTGATCGGTGACGAAATCAGGGTAGAACAAGTATTGACCAATTACCTTACCAATGCGATCAAGTACTCACCCAATTCGGCTCGTGTAATTATCAAAACGGAGCAGTCAAAAGATGAAATCAAAGTCAGTGTCACCGATTTTGGAATCGGTATTCCCGAGCACAAACACAAAAATATCTTCGACAAATTTTATCGCGTAGAAGAGTCTTCAGAGCGCTTCCAAGGTTTAGGAATTGGGCTCTATATTTGTGCAGAAATCATCAGTCAGCATCAGGGCACGTACGGACTTCATAGTACGGTCGGAGAGGGCTCTACATTTTATTTTACCTTACCATCAAATTAATATTATGCCTAAAAAGATTATCCGAAATTTACAGGTAGGTTTTGGAGTCTCCTTTATCATTCTGGTCACCAGTTCCATCGCTTCCTATATCAGTATTTCCAATCTAATTGATAATAAAGCGAGCGTAGAGCACACATATCAGGTGATTAATGCTTCTAATACAGTTTGGACCAATCTTCAAGATGCGGAAACTGGACAGCGTGGTTATATCCTCACCAACGATGAGCGTTTTCTAGAACCGTACAATCAAAGTATGGTTACGCTGCCGATGTCAATCAAAAACTTGCAAGGCCTGATTGCGGATAATGATGCGCAGGTGCAACGATCAGATACCTTATACAAGTTGATCGATACGCGCTTGAGCATTCTAAAGCGTTTGGTGCGTACCAAACGAGCAAACGAAACGATTACTTTAGAGCAATTGGAAGAAGGTCGGCGATTTATGGATAGCTGTCGTGCGGTGATTGATCGTATTGTAGATACAGAAAATCAATTATTGGAGGTGCGTACAGCTAGCGTCTACGCCGCTTCGGACAATACAACCATGCTGATTATCGCTGCTGGATTGATCTCACTTTTGATAACTTTCTATTTCTATACCCGCATCCAAAAAGAACTGCAAGATCGAGAGCGACTTCAACAAGAGCTAGCTGATGTAGATCGCGAACTGCAAAGCCGACTCGCCAGTGTGCAACGTATGGCCGACCAGATTGCACATGGTAATTATAGTGTGAAGATAGACGAGCAGCACGATGACTTATTAGGTAGTCTTTCGCATTCGCTCAATGAAATGAGCGCTGCGCTTCGTACCTCATTTGATACACTCAACAACAATGAGTGGGAACAAACAGGAATGGCACAGTTTCACGAAGTGCTCACGGGAAATAAGGAAGACGTAGAGTTGGCCAATGATGCCTTGAATTACTTAATAAGCTACAGCGAATTGGTCAACGGCGCTTGTTATCTGTTTGAAGATGGTGATTTGGTTTTGAGAAGTACCTATGGCTTGGACAATGGTCTGCCAAAGACACTGAAACCGGGCGAAGGTATGGTTGGGCAGGTATTTGTGGATCGCCAACCTAAATTACTAGAAGATCTCGACCAGCATGACTATGTGGTTAATTTTGCTCATGGCATTATGAAATTGCACGCCGTGCTATGGGTGCCTATTCTGTCAGATTCCAAATGCCTGGGTGTGATCGAATTTGGCGCGTTGGATACGTTGAGTAAAACCAAATTAGACTTTTTTGCAGAAGCCTGTTTTACATTAGCAAATGCTTTGATCTCGGCAAAAAGCCGTAAACAAGTACAAACGCTATTAGAAGAAAGCCAAGCGCAAGCCGAAGAGCTGCAAGTGCAGCACAACGAAATGCAAAATCTGAATGTAGAGTTGGAAGCGCAAACTCAAAAGCTACAAGCTTCGGAAGAAGAGCTACGGGTACAACAAGAAGAGCTCTTGCAATCTAACCAGGAGATGGAGGAAAGATCCAAACTATTGGAAGAGAAGAATCTTTTGATCGCGGAGCGAAACGTCGAAATACAGCAAAAGGCCGAAGAATTGGCGCTAAGTACCAAGTACAAAACAGAGTTCTTGGCAAATATGTCGCACGAATTGCGTACGCCACTCAATTCTATTCTGCTCTTGTCTCGCTTGATGGGGGAAAATATGGATGGTAAACTGGACGATGATCATGCAGAATCCGCTCGTGTAATTCATAGTTCGGGAACGAGCCTGCTGACGTTGATCGATGAGATTCTCGACCTGTCGAAGATCGAAGCTGGGAAGATGGAACTCGAATATGAATCGGTGCGCATTGGTGACATAGTTGATGATTTAAGAAGTCTTTTCTTACCAATTGTGACCGAAAAATCCCTGCAGCTTAATATTGAATTAGATTCGGAGTTGCCAAAAAGCATTGACATAGATCGTCAGCGATTGGATCAGATTCTACGCAATCTGCTTTCTAATGCCATTAAATTCACGGCTGAAGGCAGTATAACGCTCACGATCAACCGAGATCCTGCGGCCCATCATCATGTATTGTTCGAAATAAAAGATACCGGAATTGGTATTGCTGCTGATAAGCAGCAACTGATCTTCGAAGCTTTTCAACAGGCGGATGGCTCGACGCAACGCAAGTTTGGCGGCACAGGATTGGGCTTATCCATCAGTCGGGAGATTGCCCGCTTATTAGGAGGTGAGATTCGTTTGGAAAGTGTTGAAAATCAAGGAAGCACTTTTACTTTGATTATTCCGATTGATAGAAATGAAGAAGAAGTAAAACCGGTAACCGAGGACTTGCTAAGCAGCATCTCGGACGATGTGAAGGAAATCGAATCGTTGATGAGTGATGCGGCCAACACCTTTGCATTGCCAGATATTCCTGCCGATGTAGAAGATGATCGCGATCATATTACAATAGGCGATAAAGTGATTCTGATTGTGGAAGATGACGTTCATTTTGCCAAAGCATTATTGAAGTATACTCGTCAGCAAAAATACAAGGGCGTAGTCGCAGTTCGCGGTGATGTAGCTCTTGACTATGCAAAAACTTACCAGCCGAAGGCTGTATTATTAGACATCCAGTTGCCGATCAAAGATGGTTGGCAAGTGATGAGCGAACTGAAAGGGCATGCCGCTACTAAGCATATTCCGGTGCACATCATGTCTTCACTGGAAGTAAAGAAGGAAAGCTTATTAAAAGGTGCGATCGACTTTATCCGTAAACCATTGTTGTCGGAGCAGATTGGTGGTATGTTCAAGAAGATTGAAGATGCCTTGGAACGCTATCCAAAAAAGGTGCTGATCGTAGAAGAGAATCCCAAACATGCGCAAGCATTAGCTTACTATCTAAGCAATTTCAACATCGCTTCTGAAATCAAAAATTCGGTCGAAGAAAGTGTGGATGCGCTCTCTTCATCGGATGTGAACTGTGTGATATTGGATATGGGTGTGCCAGATCAATCTGGATATCAAACCTTGGAAGCCATCAAAACCAAAGAGGGTCTGGAAAATCTGCCAATCATCATCTTCACGGGCAAAAACCTATCGCACGCGGAAGAGAATAAGATTAAGCAGTATGCAGATTCTATCGTATTGAAGACAGCGCACTCTTACCAACGCATTTTGGATGAGGTCGGCTTGTTTCTGCATTTGGTATCTGGCTCCGATCAGCAAGATCCAGGCTCAAAGATAACGGGCTTGGGTGCTTTGAATGATGTGCTACGAGATAAAAAAGTATTGATAGCTGATGATGATGTGCGTAATATTTTCTCACTTACCAAATCCTTGGAACAATACCAGATGAAGGTATATTCGGCCATGGATGGCAAAGAAGCGCTGCAACAGATGCAAGAAAATCCTGACATATCAGTGATACTGATGGATATGATGATGCCCGAAATGGATGGTTATGAAAGTATTCGCCGGGTGCGCGAAATACCGCAATTTTCGCGCTTGCCTATTATTGCGGTGACCGCAAAAGCAATGATAGGTGATCGCGAGAAATGTATACAAGCAGGCGCATCGGATTACATTTCAAAACCGGTCGATGCCGATCAACTGTTGTCGTTATTACGGGTATGGTTGTACGAGGGTTAATTAGGGCTCAATAAAAGTTATGAACAATAAGAACAAGATTTTAATCATCGACGATGATCCGCGTAATATCTATGCACTAGAATTGACATTGCGCGTAAAGGGCTATACTTCGGTTTCGAGTGCAAGTGCTGCCGAAGGAATTGCTATGCTGCATAGCAACGAAGATATTGCTGTCGTATTGATGGATATGATGATGCCGGATCTAGATGGTTATCAGGCGATTCGCATGATCCGCAGTACGCGCGGTTTTGAATCGTTACCAATTATTGCGGTCACGGCGCAAGCCATGGTCGGCGATCGTGAAAAATGTTTGGCAGCGGGTGCGAATGATTATATCTCTAAGCCAGTCGATTTGGATAAATTATTGCTGATCTTATCCAAGATCATATAATCCATGGAGCAAGCCATATTACGGGATCACGAACTCGATTTACTCTTCGAAGAGATCGCCGAGAAATACGGCTACGATTTTACGCTATATAGCAAAGCTTCGTTAAAAAGGCGCGTGAGCCGTATTTGTATGATGGATAAGTTGTATAGTTTTGCAGAATTGCGCTATCAACTGATGCATTATCCCGATTACCTGCAACGATTCGTAGAGGAAATCACGGTGAATGTGACGGAGATGTATCGCGATCCACATTTTTACAAAACGCTGCGCGAAGAGGTGCTACCACAATTAGCAACCTATCCGTTCATTCGGATTTGGATTGCAGGTTGTGCTACTGGAGAAGAGGTGTATTCGGTGGCCATTATGCTGAAAGAAGCTAACTTGTACGATCGCTCTTTGATCTATGCAACGGATCTTAACCCTACCGTGTTGGAGAAAGCCAGAAATGGCGTTTTTTCCATCCGCCAAATGAAACAATATTCAGAAAATTATATTATATCAGGAGGTAAAAAAGAGCTTTCGTCCTACTATATGGCGAATTATGATGTTGCTAAGTTTCATGATAAACTCAAGGAAAGGGTCGTATTCTCCACACATAATCTGGTGTCGGATGCATCTTTCAATGAGTTTCAACTCATTATGTGCCGCAATGTTTTGATTTATTTTGAAAAAGAACTGCAACAAAAAGTTTTCAACTTGTTCGACAATAGTTTGGAGAAATTGGGTTATTTAGCCCTAGGATCCAAAGAAAGTATTCGTTTTTCAAACTTGGAAAACACGTATAAAAAGATTGGAACCGACAAAATATGGCGGAAAATGCATTAGTAAATGAAGGATAGAATAGATAACAGGAATACGGGTGTTTTATTGATTGGCGGCTCTGCCGGCAGTCTCAAAGTGCTTTTCGAACTGTTGCCAGATTTGGATGAAGATCTCGGGTTCCCCATTATCGTCGTAGTACATCGCAAAGCCGCTCCAGATTCGCAATTAGAATCGGTTTTTAAAAAGCATACGAAATTGAGAGTTTTTGAAATTGATGATAAAATGTCTTTAGAATCCAATACCATTTATTTAGCGCCGGCTGACTATCATGTGCTATTGGAATCGTCGATAGAATTAGCGCTCGATTACTCCGAAAAATTGCATTATTCGCGTCCGTCTATTGATGTCACTTTTCAGTCTGGGGCAGAGATATTTGGAAAAAAGACGGTTGCCATGTTGCTTTCTGGCGCGAATCATGATGGTGTTCAAGGATTAAAATACGTACAATCCGTTGGCGGCTTGGTGCTGATACAAGATCCAGAAACCGCCGAAGTAGATTTAATGCCACGTGAAGCCATGGCGCAAGTGGATGCAGATTATATTATCAAGCCAGCGGATATGGCAAAATTCATCAATACGCTTGCAAATAAGACAAATAATTAGTAAAATACCTTTATGCACAACAAGACTATATTAATTTTTGACGACGATAAACATATTTTAGATGTCTGTAATATTATACTGACGGATGCTGGATACAACGTTGCCGTGTCCGAAACATCGCACGATATTATAGAACGAGTCGAAGAAACTAAACCAGACGCGATCTTGATGGATAACTGGATTCCGGATATTGGCGGCATGAAAGCAACCCAGTTACTGAAGCAACATCCAGAGTATAAAGATATTCCGGTTATTTATTGCTCTGCCAATAATGAAGTGCATATTCTGGCCGAGAAAGCAGGGGCAGAGGCGTATTTATCTAAGCCATTCAACATTTTTGATCTCGAAGAGATGGTCAAACAAGTATTGGATAAACGCAAATAATCTGTCGAATTTGCATGTGAGATATACCGATGTGTAGCGCATGTCTTGCTAATGATGCTATAGCTTTTTAGATCAATTTTTAGTATTATTGTAGAACATGATGCGTATTATATTAGCTGATGACCACAAAGTCGTCAGAAATGGGATTCGGTTGCTTTTGGAGACTCAACCGGATATTAACATCGTCGCGGAGGCAGAGAGTGGTGAAGAAGTACTTGCGCTGCTTAGTAACAATTCCGAGGTAGATATTCTACTTACGGATATGAATATGAACGGTATTGGCGGTCCGGAATTGATGCGTGCTATGAGCAATAGCTTTCCTCATATCAAAGTTGTCTTTCTCAGCATGATCGATAGTGATAGCGAAGTAAAAGAAGTGATGTCTCTTGGAGCGCAAGCTTATATGCTAAAGAATGCAGATTACGATGAGTTGTTGTTTGCGCTATCGCATGTAGGTAAAGGTGGTCAGTATTTGTCGTCCGAAATTAGCATTCGTATGTTGCAATCCTCTGGCAGTAGGCAAGCAAAGCCGCAACCCGAGGCGATATTGCGTGATTTGGATTTATCTTCGCGAGAATACGATGTGCTTCAGTTATTAGTGAATGGGTTCACGACCAAAGATATTTCCGAAAAGCTCTTTATTAGCAAGCGAACGGTAGAAGGTCATCGCCAAAAGCTATTGGATAAAACAACTTCCAAAAATTACGTCGAACTCATTCGATTTGCGATCAATCATCAATTGATCGATTAGTATATTCCCTTATTTTACAGACTTCTCAAATTCTGATGGTTTAGTTGCTTAAGGAGCAATCATGGGTTTGTAGAAATGTACGCACCTTATTCACTGTATGGGTTACCTGATTTTCTGTTAAGTCTAAATAATCCGCAATCTCACAATTTTTATAGCCCTCTATATGCATCATGAAAGGTGTATATAAATCTGCATCAATTGCATTTAAGCCAGCTTCAAAAGAAAGCAAATTATCGTCGTTGTTGGATTTATTATTCGGTTTAGGCGCTGAAATATTGGAAGACTTTCCCTCGTCATCGGAGATGGTTTGTCCTAAAGAAATGATGGGTATACCATCTGTTTGAAAAGGCAATGCTTTTGCTAAATGGCGTGATAAAAAACTAACGCTATGGTCAAAAGCTTTTTTGATCGTAAGTTGTAAAGTATTCATTTTAATTACTGGGGTGGACAATTGCATCTTCATGTGAACCTTTATTAAAATGTGAAATGATTATACATCAATCGTATTTCCCTTTTGGTTACAAATACCATGCTATCCCTACCTTACAGGGTTCGCAGCGAAACTCATTAACCATAGGTGCAAATTACGCATTATCTGCTGTTATTTTATGTTATATTTTGTTTAAATTTATGATAATCAGATGTTTATATAGTTTTATCAGCAACAACAGGAGAGGGATTAGCGCTTATTTGCCCGGTGTAAAACACGTGGTTTGACCCGAGTAATACGTATAAATCACGCAAACAACCGCAGTCCTTTAGTTTTTCAGAGTTCGTTAGGTTGCTCGTTTTGGTAGTTGCAAGATTATGTTTATCTTTAAGTGGCTTCACCCTTTTCTCACAAGTCAAGTGCAGCCAGATTATAAACGCGTACACATTAACAACTTTATTATGATGGCAAATTCCGCCGGAGCTCAGTTGCGACAGATGCTCACGCAAGAACATCCATTACAAATTGTAGGAACAATTAATGCGAATCATGCACTTTTGGCCAAGCAAGCTAGTTTTCGTGCTATCTATCTTTCTGGTGGTGGGGTGGCAGCTGGTTCGTTAGGAATTCCTGATCTCGGCATTACGACGTTGCAAGATGTACTCACCGATATAGAACGGATTACTTCCGTATGCGATCTTCCCTTGCTCGTAGATATTGATACTGGATTTGGCGCTAGCGCTTTCAATATTGCGCGCACGATTCGTAGCGTGCTGAAAGCTGGAGCGGCAGGCGTTCATATGGAAGATCAGGTGGCCGCCAAACGCTGCGGACATCGCCCAAGAAAAGAAGTGGTATCTACGCAGGAAATGGTCGAACGAATACAAGCTGCTGTGGATGCTAAAGAAGCTGATCCGCAATTTGTGATCGGTGCGCGTACCGACGCGCTTGCTGTGGAAGGTGTAGACGCTGCCATTGAGCGAGCAGTTGCTTATCAAGAAGCTGGTGCTGATTTCATCTTCGCAGAAGCGGTGACCCATTTGCACGATTATCAGCGATTTGCCGATGCGTTATCCATACCTATATTAGCGAATATCACCGAGTTTGGACAAACACCTTTGTTCACCACGCAACAATTAGCCGAAGTAGGCGTCGATATGGTTTTGTATCCGCTTTCTGCCTTTCGTGCAGCCAACAAAGCGGCGCTAAATGTATTCGAAACCATTCGTCGTGACGGTTCCCAGGCCAACGTTGTTCCGAGCATGCAAACACGAGAAGAGCTCTATCAAAGCATTAATTATTACGCATACGAAGACTACTTAAATCAAAAGCAGGATGAAGGAAAGTAATGGACAAGCATTTAAACCCAAGAAAAGTGTTGCACTATCGGGTGTAGCGGCAGGCAATACGAGTCTGTCTACCGTAGGTAAGAATGGCAATGACTTGCATTATCGGGGCTACGATATATTAGAGCTCGCCGATCAAGCCAGTTTTGAGGAAGTCGCTTACCTGTTAATTTATGGCGAATTACCGACCGCAAAGGAACTGGCCGCTTATCAAAGCGAGTTGCAATCCAAACGGGATTTGCCGCAGGAATTGAAGGAAGTATTGCAACGCTTGCCAAAAACAAGCCATCCGATGGACGTCATGCGGACGGCGGTTTCTGTTTTAGGAAGTTTGGAGCCAGAGCCTGCCAAACCGACCTTGGAGCAAACGCAGCACATCATTGATCGTTTGATCGCATGCTTAGGTTCCGCCTTATTGTATTGGTATCATTTTGCGTATCATGGCACAGAGGTAAACGTCGTGACGGATGATAAAACGGTAGGTGCACATTTTCTACATGTACTACATGGAGAAACTCCCAGCGATAGCTGGATTCGAGCAATGCAAATATCATTGAATCTGTATGCGGAGCATGAGTTTAATGCATCTACATTCACCGCGCGTGTGATCGCAGGAACAGGTTCTGATGTATATTCCGCCATTGCGGGAGCAATTGGAGCACTGCGTGGACCAAAACATGGCGGAGCTAATGAAGTCGCTTTTGAGATTCAAAGCAGCTACACATCAGTGGATGAAGCCGAAGCAGATATTCGCCAACGGCTAGCCAATAAGGAAGTGATTATCGGATTTGGACATCCGGTGTATGTGACCTCCGATCCGCGTAATGAAGTCATTAAGCAAGTAGCAAAATCGTTGAGTGAGGAAGTACAGGAAATGACATTGTATGAAATCGCTGACCGGTTGGAAGCAGTGATGTGGACGGAAAAGAAGATGTTTCCCAACTTGGATTGGTTTTCCGCCGTATCTTATCACCGAATGGGCGTTCCGACGGATATGTTCACGCCGCTATTTGTGTTGGCACGATTAACAGGCTGGGGAGCGCACATCATCGAGCAACGTCTAGATGGTAAAATCATAAGACCTAGTGCAAACTATACCGGGCCAGAAAATCGTGCTTACGTGTCTTTAGACAAACGCGGATAATCTCAGCTTTAAACAACAAAAACAACAACACAAAAATTTAACTATTCTCTATGTCTCCTATTTCCAATGACAGACCTCAGCCAGATCAGGTACTGGTAGATATTGCTAACTATGTTTTAACGTATGAAATCAAAAGTGATCTCGCATTACAGACCGCTCATTATTGTTTTTTAGATACGATTGGGTGCGGACTGGAAGCCTTAAGTTATCCAGCCTGTACGAAATTGCTCGGTCCGATTATTCCGGGTACGATCGTGCCCCACGGCGCAAAAGTGCCTGGCACGTCATTTCAACTTGATCCAGTGCAAGCTGCATTTAATATTGGCGCTTTAGTCCGTTGGTTGGATTTTAACGATACGTGGCTGGCCGCAGAATGGGGACATCCATCGGATAATCTTGGCGCCATATTGGCCGTTGCCGATTGGATTAGTCGCACCGCTGTTGCCACTGGCAAACCACCGCTAAAAATGAATGCGGTCTTAGAAGCTATGGTGATGGCGCACGAAATACAAGGAGTGTTGGCATTGGAAAACTCGTTCAACAAAGTTGGACTGGATCATGTACTTTTAGTAAAAGTAGCTTCTACCGCGGTAGCTGGACGATTGTTGGGGTTGACGCAGGAGGAAATTATAAACGCTTTGTCTTTAGCCTTTGTAGACGGGCAGTCTTTGCGGACTTATCGACATGCACCCAATACCGGAAGTCGGAAATCTTGGGCTGCTGGCGATGCCACTTCACGTGCAGTGCGATTGGCTTTGATCGCGCAAACTGGAGAAATGGGTTATCCTTCGGTGTTAACCGCGTCAACCTGGGGATTTTATGATGTTTCTTTTAAAGGAAAGCCGTTTCAGTTCCAATGCGCGTACGAATCTTATGTGATGGAGAATGTATTGTTTAAAATCTCTTTCCCAGCAGAGTTTCATGCCCAAACGGCGGTAGAAGCCGCGATTACGCTTCATCAACAGTTGAAAGAAGCGGGCAAAACCATTGATGACATCAAAAGTATTACGGTACGTACCCATGAGGCAGCTATTCGCATCATTGATAAGAAAGGTCCGCTGCATAATCCAGCTGATCGCGATCATGCCATGCAATACATGATTGCTGTTCCTTTGATTTTTGGACGTTTGACGGCATCGGATTATGAAGACGCCATTGCGTCGGATGCGCGCATTGATCGCTTGCGCGATAAAATGACCTGTGTAGAAGATCCACAATTCACCGCAGATTATCACGATCCAGAGAAGAGAGCGATTGCCAATGCCTTAACAGTTACGTTCCAAGATGGCAGCACGCTGCCAGAAGTCGTGGTCGAATATCCAATTGGCCATCGCCGTCGTCGCGATGAAGGGATTCCAAAACTTCTTGCCAAATATAAGATCAACCTCAACAGGATATATGCTGGAAAACAGCAAACGCAACTACTGGAGCGCACGCTAGATTATGAAACGTTCCACAATTTAGCCGTCAACGAATTGACGGATTTGCTAGCCGTGCCTTATCCGGTAAGATAAAGTGATCTGGAAATTTCCATTTTACGATGGATTCCAGTTGCTCTGGAATCCATCGTAAAATTTATAATCTTGCGCAGCTAGATCTCGCAAAGCACTCGGGATTTGCCATTGTGCACCGTGCGCTGCAAATTCATCGCATTCCGCCACGAACTTCGTTAACCCGACTTGGTCTATGTGTGCGAATACACCACCTGTATGCGGCGCATAACCAATCCCTAGCACTGACCCAAGATCTCCATCTATTGGTTTTGCAATAATCCCGTCCCACAAACAGCGAAATGCATCTAGTGCAACCACATGCAACAGTCTTTTACTCAGAATTCGTAGATCAAGATCAGTTGTATGGCTTGTCGAAGTTTCATCGACTAGATTACCGCGTTTTCCGCTTTCGCCGTAAGGATAAAAACCTGCATTTCCTTTTCGCCCGATTTTACCTGTAGCAATCATTTCTTTAAGATAAGCGTAAGCCGCTTGTTGTGCTTCATGCAAAGTAGGCAGTTGATCGTACACATGCAGCATGAGTGGCAATGAAATTTCATCCAACACCAACAAAGGGCCAACTGGAAATCCCGCTTTCCGCGCCGCATTTTCCACCGTAAATGGTGCTATTCCTTCTAGAACCATAGTAATTCCTTCTAAAAGGTAATTGAAGAAAATACGAGAGGTATAGAAGCCTGGCCCATCGTGTACCACGATCGGTATTTTGTTCAGTAAATGAATGGTTTTCAGTGCGGCATTTTTTGTCGTTTCATCCGTTTCTTTGCCTGAGATTACTTCCACCAGTGGCATTCGATCTACGGGCGAGAAGAAGTGCAAACCAATAAAGGCCGCTGGATCTTGGCTAGCTTTCGCCAGTTGACCAATCGGTAAGGAGGTGGTATTTGAGGCAAACACGGTTTGTGCTGCTAGATTTGGCGAAATGTCTGCAATGAGCTTTGCTTTCAGATTCATATCTTCAAACACAGCCTCAATCAGGATATCAGCTGAGCTTAAATCATCAAAATTTTCAGAAGTATGGATGCGCTGTATCAAATCTGACTGCTTGTTCGGCTGCATTTTTCCTTGCGCCAAGAGCATGTTAGTTACCTTTTGTGCATAATTTTTTCCTTGATCTGCTTTTCCTAAATCAGTATCTAGCAACGTCACCTGCAAGCCGGCACGTGCCGCTTCGTACGCAATGCCAGAGCCCATCATGCCCGCTCCGATAACCACAATATGCTGAATTTCTTGTGCGGTTTTCTGCGCAATCAATCTGGTTTTTTCTTTCGCTACGCGAATGCCATAATAGTTCGTTCGGATCATTGCTGTCACCTTATCCGAGCTAATTACGTGATTATATAAATCCTGTTCTTGCTGAAGCAGTGTATCTACGGTAATACCTGTTTTGTATGCCGCGATAAGTGTCTGCGCTGCGCTCGCTCCCGGAAAGAGTGGGTTGATACGTGGAGGTGGAAGTTGCGATCGCTGTTCCCTAATAGCGGATTTCGCTTGTCGCTGCTTTGTTTCTGACTGCGGTAAATAAGCTTGTATACTAGCCAAGGCAATAGCTATATTCTCTACTTGCTCATCAACAATTCCCAATCCGAATGCTTCTGATACAGTATAAAGTGTAGGTTGCGTTGCCATGCGCAATGTGAAATCCTCGTCCCACAACTGCAGCATTCGGCTTACGATACCTAAGCCAGGAAGCACCCCAAAAGCAGTTTCTGGGAATCCTAGCTTTCCGGCAGAACCAATAGCAATACGATAATCTGCCCAAAGCATCCACGCAAAATGGTTGCGCAGACAATCGCGTTGTATTAATCCAATTAACGGCTTATTGTACGTGCGAATTTTTTGAATATGCTGGCCAAATTTTACAAGGTCATTCCTGTTCTCGAATGCTTGCTGCGCCGATTCTATCAAAGCCATATAATCAGGATCTTTATTGGATTCATGCGCTGTAAGATGGTAACACAAAGCCCGCACATCTTCTCGACTTAGCCAAACATCGGCCAAGCTTGTAAAAGCGACGAGATGAGCTAATGAAAGCGTTTCACTGGGTTGCAGTTTTAAAGAAATCTCTACAATACCTTCCTCGTGTTGTACAATTTTAAACGCATCGTGATAAGTCGGAATGGTCATATTACGCAGTTTGAGGAGTGTTGTTTTTTACAGAAGTATTGTATTCTACTTGGTCAATCGTCATCTTCGCAATGATCTCCAACATAATTTCCGACGTACCACCAATAATAGTTCCTACACGGACATCACGATACAGACGAGCAATTTTATAATCTTCCGTAAAACCATATCCGCCAAACAATTGCAAGCATTGGCTGACGACACGGTTTGCCAACTCGCTGGCCTGTAATTTAGCCACCGAACATTCTTTCACAGCATAAACCTGCTCCTGTTGCAGTTCACAGCAATATTTTAAGAAAGCTTTTTGCACCAAAATATCGGCTTCCATTTGCGCGATATTGTGCCGTAATACTTGAAAATCTTTCAGTTTACGATTGAATGCGCTTCTGTTTTGTATATAGTCCAACGCATATTTCAAAGCCGATTCTGCGGTGGACAAACTATGGATAGCCGCTGTAAGTCGCTCTAATTGCAGACCGCCCATGAGATACGTGAAGCCATGGTTTTCTTTGCCCACCAAGTTTTTTGCGGGCACGCGAACCTGATCGAAATGCAATTCGGCCGTATCGGAAGCATGCCAACCCATTTTTTCAATCTTCTTTGCAGACACGCCGGCTGCATGTCGGTCAATCACGATCAAGCTTATTCCTTTCGTAACTGCTTTTGGATTAGTTTTTACTGCCGTAATGAAAAAATCACCATAATACCCATTAGTGATAAAAGTCTTTGACCCATTGATGATATAATCGTCGCCATCGCGCACTGCTGTAGTCTGTATATTCTTGACATCCGACCCAGCACCAGGTTCTGTGATCGCAATAGCACTGACCAAATCGCCGCTAATAATGCCTTTCAGATAACGTTTTTGTAAATCTGCAGAACCGTATTTCCACAAATAAGGAGCAGACATGTACTGAATTACCAAAGCCGATATGGTAAAACCGCCCGAAAAGCACTTGGAAAGCTCTTCGCACAAAATCATGGAATAATAAAAGTCAAGCTGTAATCCTCCCAGTTCTTCCGGAAAATTTAGTCCCAGAAAACCCATTTCGCCCATCTTTTTCCAGATGGTGCGGTCGATTTGTCCTTTTTTTTCCCATTCTTCAATATGGGGAGTAATTTCTTTTCTGATAAAGGCACGTAAGCTATCGCGAAAAGCGTGGTGCTCCGGAGTAAGGGCATTATTAATCATCATTTCTCGGTTTAAATACAGTTATGGTAAGTTAATTAATTTCTCGTAATCAATATGAAGTGATCTATTAATAGACTGTTATGCTTTATGGGATACCGCTTTCGGAATACAAATTACTCGCAGTTTTTTTTACAATAATTATAACCAACAATGCTGTTTGGTACAGAAAATATATTTCCGCATTACTCAGTGCATTATCTGTGATTTTAAATACTAAATAAATTAGTATATTTGAGCATCAACGAGGAAAACATGTCTAAAGAATTGCGGGAGTATGCTATTGTCGATATTGAGACGACGGGTGGAAGTGCAGAACGAAGTAAGATCACGGAGGTTGCTATTGCCATTCATAATGGCGTAGAAGTAATCGAACGGTGGGAGAGCTTAGTCAATCCACAACAAGCTATTCCGCCGGCCATATTTAGTCTGACAGGTATTACAGACGAAATGGTGTCTGACGCGCCACTTTTCTCCGAAATAGCGGAAACTATTTATGCGTTGCTGAAAGATCGCATCTTCGTGGCACACAATGTCAATTTTGATTATTCATTTATCAAACATCAACTCGGCGAAGCCGGATGGCAATGGCAGGCTCCCAAGTTATGTACCGTTCGTTTGGCACGCAAGATCAAACCTGGTTTACCTTCATATAGTTTAGGTCGCTTGTGCGATGTATTGAACATTCGCGTGCAAGATCGGCACCGTGCAGGTGGTGATGTGGCCGCGACCGTAGCACTTTTTGATCTGCTTTTAGCTGCGGATAGTGAGGCGGTATTTTTGCAGATGCTTCGGAAGAACGGTGCGGAGCAACGTTTACCAGCGAATTTATCACAAAATACCTTTGACAATTTGCCACTCACGGCCGGCGTATATTATTTTCACGATCGATCGGGCAAAGTCATCTATATTGGCAAAGCTATTAATATTAAAAAACGAGTTGCTGGGCACTTTAGCGGACACAATATCCAAGCAAAACGGCAGGGTTTCTTACAAGAGATTTATGATATTTCTTATGAGCGCTGCGGCACGGAGCTCATGGCCTTATTATTAGAATGCCTGGAAATCAATCGGCTTTGGCCAAAATATAATCGCGCACTGAAGCGAGTAGAACCTAAATTTGGATTGGTAAGCTATATTGGAATGGACGGGTACCAACATCTCAGCTTGACCAAATTACTCAAACATCAGACCTGCATTCAATCTTTCTACAGTCTGCGTGAAGGAGCGGCCGTATTACGCAAAATGATTAGCGATATCGGTCTGGATATTCGCTTTTGTCATTTCCCATTAGAAGTTCGGCTGCCACAAACGGTAAATGATCTTGTACGAAGAATCCAAGATCTGCCAGATCAGGAATCATATAATTTGAAAGTGGCCGCCGCCATTGCCTTATCACAGGCGGACGCATCTAGCTATTTGATTGTGGATCGCGGACGCGATGAGCAGGAGAAAAGTTGTATTTGGATTGAGAAAGGTATGTTTTACGGCATGGGCTACATTCCTTCGGAAAGCCAATCTACCAGCTGGGAGGATTACAAAAGTGAGTTGCAACGGCATCGTGGCAACGAATACATGATGCAATTGATTGAGTCTTTTTTAGCAAAATCCACGAGTAGGCATCAAGTGATTATGATCGATGCCGAGCAGTTGGAAGAAGCTGCCTTTTTAAAACCAGTGGAGCTTCGCATGAAGCTTCTATAGCAGTACGTACTAATCACCAATCCTAATTTTGCTATATATCACCAGAAAATGGTGCTGTTATGCATATTCACACTAAAATATTACATTTTTTAGTGTGAATATGCACTGAAATGGAGTAATTTCGACCACATCTATTACTAATTAACAGCAAGTTCACCAAATGAAACAACTTTTTATAGCCTGTTTAGTTTGCTTGGTTACCACAACCTTCGCACAAGAGAAGGAAAAAACGAAGGACAAAGCAAACTATGCGTTAGCTGCTAAATTCTCGCCCGAGAAATTAAAGAAATTGATACACTCTACAACTGTATCACCCAATTGGATTAATCATTCCGACAGATTCTGGTATGAGTACAGCTCACCAGCTGGTAAGAACTGGTATTTGGTAGATCCTGCGGCTAAGCGTAAATCATTACTTTTTGACCATGATGAGCTAGCGGCCAAGATCACACGTATCGTGCGAAATCCATTCGATGGGCAGCACTTGGATTTGAAAGATCTACGGTTCACTGACGATGAAAAACGCATCCAATTCGAAGTGCAAAGCACAAAAGATACGATCAAGAGCAAAGAGGAAATCGCGAAGCTGAAAAACAAATCAGACACAATAAAAAAGAAAGTATTTCACTTAGAATATGATCTAGCGTCGGGGGCATTGCGTGAAATCAGCGACCTAACGAAAGAAAAAAGCACGCTTTCATGGGCTAACTTCAATCCAGATACCACACGCGTGTACTTTGCGAAAAAGTTCAACCTGTATTGGATGAGCAAGGCCGATTATGATAAAGCGGTAAAAGATGAGAAAGATAGTACCATCGTAGAGCATCAATTCACCACCGATGGCGTGCTGAATTATGCTTGGGGTGGCGACGAGTACAGCATTACCACAGGTGGCGATAAGGAAGAAGAGGAAAAACGTAAAGCGGTTTATTTGAGCTGGTCGCCCAATGGTCGCCATTTTGTGTTGACGCGTAAAGATGGTCGTCATCTAAGTCCATTGTGGGTTATCAACAATGTAGCTGCAAAACGCCCTACATTGGAAACCTACAAATACCAGATGCCTGGTGAGGTGGATTCTACCGAAACGGAATTGTATATTTTTGATGCACAAACCTTATCCCCAAAACGTGTAGGCGTAGCAGCTTATAAAAATCAGACCATCGGTGTTTGGCGCAAAGACCGTGACAAAAGTAGTTATACCGGCAAACGTTATGTGGGTTATTGGCATGGCAACAACGAGGAGTTCTATATTTCACGCGCTAGCCGCGATCTAAAACGCATAGATGTATTGGCCGTAGATATCATTGGCAATGTACGTACTTTGGTAGAAGAACGCTCGAATGTGTACCAAGATATTCATAAACCTTATTTGGTGAATGATGGAAAGCAGTTTGTACACTGGTCGCAACGCGATGGTTGGGGACATTTGTACCTGTACGATAACCAAGGAAATCTACAACGCCAATTGACTTCTGGAACGTATAATGTAGACGAGGTACAAGCGTATCAGTCGGCAGGCAATAGCATTCTATTCACTGCCAATGGCAAAGAAAATGGGGAAGATCCTTATTTTCTACATTACTACAGTGTTAGCCTTAATGGTGGCACTCCTAAGTTATTAAACTCAGGCGATTTCGATCACCAGATCACAGCGAGTGAAAGTGGCAATTACTTTGTCAATAATTCTTCGCGTGTAAATACCACACCAGAATCCAACCTATACGCTGCCAATGGTCGTTTGGTCATGAAACTGGAAAAGTCGGATTTGTCTGCTTTGTTTGCTGCCGGATACAAATTTCCAGAGCCATTCAAAGTAAAAGCTGGTGACGGCATTACGGATTTGTATGGCGTGATGTACAAACCTTTTGATTTTGATTCGACCAAGACTTATCCTTTAGTAGAATATGTGTATCCAGGTCCACAAACCGAAGCGGTAAACAAATCCTTTGGTCGTAGCATGGATCGTATTGATCGCTTGGCGCAAATGGGCTTTATCGTGATTACCGTGGGTAATCGTGGTGGACATCCTGCGCGTTCGCAATGGTATCATACCTATGGTTATGGCAATTTGCGGGATTACGGTTTGGAAGACAAAAAAGTAGCTGCAGAGCAGTTAGCAGATCGTCATCCATTTATTGATGTGAGCCGAGTGGGCATTACCGGTCACTCGGGCGGTGGATTTATGTCTACAGCGGCAATGTTGGTATATCCTGATTTCTTTAAAGTCGCGGTTTCTGGAGCTGGCAACCACGAAAACAACATCTACAACCGTTGGTGGAGCGAGCGCCACCACGGTGTAGGAGAGAAGATCTCTGCAAAAGGTGATACCACCTTTACTTACGACATTGACCGCAATTCGGTCTTGGCCAAAAACTTGAAAGGTAAATTATTGATCGCCACAGGCGATATTGATAATAACGTACACCCTGCCAATTCAATTCGCATGGCAGAAGCGCTGATCAAAGCCAATAAACGCTTTGATTTCTTGCTATTGCCTGGCCAGAGGCATGCTTTTGGCGATATGACGGAATATTTCTTCTGGAAAATGGCCGACTATTTCTCCCAACATTTGATCGGTGACTCAAAGATGGATGAAGTCGATATGATGGAGATGAATCGCGAAAAGCCTTTAGCTAGATAGATTACATCATTATCACGTATTGTAGCATCACGAAAGCTACTTTTAGTGCAAATGCCCATCCGTAACCGGATGGGCATTTGTTTTGCAGGAAAAAAGACAGCGGCTATAAAAATAAATGGAAAATTAGCTACTTTAGCCTACTATGAATATGGATTATCCGAATAATAAACGTCGCTCTAGGCAGATATTGATTTTCATTTTGAAGATCGTGATAGCGGGAATCTTGATTTGGAGTCAAGTGCAGTTTGAGGAAATCTATGCACTGAACCCTGAATCTAAGCGGACTCGTAGTTTTCCGATGCAGATGCTGTTGGCGGCATATACTTTTTTAATACCGAGTATTATTTTTTCAATTATACGGTATAGTTTTATAGCCATTTACCATGCGCGAAATGCCAATCGTGCTGTACGAGGTAATTTCGTTTTGGGAGTGAATAGACTAACAGCTGTCGCCAATGCGATTTGTGCGATCATTGCCATGATGATCTTTTTTGGTATCAATCCATTAGAATTCGTAACCAGCTTAACGATTGTTGCGATGGCGATAGCCGTTACATTTCGTGATTATATTACTAATATGATTAGCGGCTTGATCATCATGTTTTCTGATCAGTTATCCATTGGCGACCGCATACGTGTAGGAAATCAGCAGGGGCGAATTATTGATATCACTTTAGCTAATATTGTTTTTCAAGATGAAGAAGATGATATGGTCATGGTACCCAACAATATGGTATTTACGTCTACGTTAACCAATCATTCAGCGCATCCATCTAGTTTATTTGCGGTGAAATTTGAGTTGCCATTAGATGTCGCCCTCGAGGTGGAGCTGTTGGAAGCGTCATTACGCGAAAGTTTACAGGCGCACCCCAATCTGCAAGACGGGGAAGAAATGGAACTAAAAGTGGTGGAGATCGGTAAAGATTATGTGAAGTATCGTATAGATCTTCATGCGGTAAGCAATAGCAATAAACTACATCGGCGACTCGAAAACGAAATACTAAAAGAAGTTTTGAAGTTCGAGCAGAGTGCTACCACTTCTAAATCCGTCTAACTTTTACTTCTTTCACAAAATGCTGCGCATCTTTCGTAAGAATGAGATCCGCGCGGTAACGTGTCGGAAGTATATTCTCATGTAGATTTGGTCTGTTTATTTCATTCCAGATTCCACTAGCCATTTTCTGACTTTCCTCGGGCGACATGTCCGCGTATTTGTGAAAGTAGGAACTGTTGTCTTGAAAAGCGGTTGCGCGAAGCGACTCAAACCGATCAATATACCAACTAACGATATCCTCTTCGGCGGCATCCACATAAATGGATAAGTCAAAGAAGTCGGAAACGAAAACCCCGTTTCCAGATTGCTTCTGTGAGTTTACCTGCAGTACATTGATGCCTTCTACAATCAAAATGTCTGGCTGCGAAATAGTCTGAAATTCATCTGGCACGATATCATACACCATGTGCGAGTACAAAGGCAGTTGGTAGGTTCGGTTCTCAGACTTCATTTCCGACAGGAAGTTGAGCAACAGGCGCGTATCATAGCTTTCAGGAAAGCCTTTTCGATTCAATATTCCTTTAGCAATCAGTTCGGCATTGGGGTACAAAAAACCGTCCGTCGTGACCAAGTCTACTTTAGGATTCTCTGGCAATAAGGATAGTACCTTCTGCAATACTCTGGCAGTTGTGCTTTTACCCACGGCTACCGAACCAGCTATTCCGATGATAAAAGGTAAGCGTTTCTCTTCGCGATGAAAGTAATCATTGCTTAGTGCATGAAGAGAGCGGTACTGCCGTATATGCAACTCAATAAGGCTAGACAAAGGGAAATAAATATCCTCAATTTCGGCAATATTTAATGGCTCACCGAGCGCACGTAGTTGATCCAAATCGGCAGCAGCCATATTGTGCGAACGTTTGCCGTTAAGATTTTTCCATTCTTCTTTCGTAAATGTACGAAATGGATTGGTCAACGTTTGCTCTTGTATTGAAGACATGATGTACTAGTTTTGCTGGCACAAATATAAACCTATAGATCTATATTTTTCCTAACATTTAAATCAAATAGAAGCTAATAAACCATCCAAGATCAAGCTACCTGTCGCGGGATTGGTCGCTAATGGTACATTGTATAAATCGCATATACGCATAAGCATCTGAATATCAGGCTCATGAGGATGCTTTCCTAAAGGGTCACGGAAGAAAATAATACCATCGACTTTGCCTTCTGCCGCCAGCGCGGCAATCTGCGCATCGCCACCTTTTGGACCGCTCAACTTTAATTCTACTTCAAGGCCAGTTTGTTTTACATAAGTGCCTGTCGTACCAGTGGCTACGATATGCGCTTTCGAAAGGGAATCTTTATGATCTTTTACAAAAGCAACCATTTCTGCTTTCTTACCGTCATGTGCTACAAGAGCGATTGTCTTCATTTTTTATGGAGTAGGGATATAACTTATCTCTGTCTTCGTGCGAAGCACGAACGTATGTACATTATTACAAGATACTATTTCCGCAAGGTTTATCCAAAAAACAAGTAGGAAACTACGATTGCGGCGATAATGCCGACAAGCTCAGCCAGTAAAGCACACGGCAGTGCATGCCGTGTATTTTTAATCGCTACTGAACCAAAGTAAACTGCTAATACGTAAAATGTAGTCTCTGTAGACCCTTGAATAACACAAGCTACACGTGCAGCAAAATCATCTGCACCCTTGGTTGCCATTAATTCGACCATTAGCCCACGTGCTCCAGATCCACTGAGCGGTTTCATAAAAGCCACAGGAAGTGCATCCACAAAACTCGTATCCATCCCTGTGCTAGCCAACAAAAATGCAATACCATCAACCAGATAATCCATTGTGCCAGAGGCTCGAAATACGGCAATACCGACTAGGATCGCTACTAAATAGGGGATAATCTTAACAGCGACATCAAATCCTTCCTTTGCACCTTCAATAAATGCATCGTACACATTGATCTTTCTAAATAATGCCAGTGCAATGAAGGAAACGAAAATGGTAAACAACGTCACATTTCCTACTACACGTGATAATACACCGATTTGTTCTTGGCTCAGCGTATTGAAGTAGTATAAGGTGCCGAAAACCAAAATAGATAAACCACCCAAATAGGCCAGTATAGTTTTGTTTAGTAAGTTTATACGTTGATAAATAGCGACCAATATCAGCGCGGCTAAAGTAGAAAAGAAGGTTGCGATTAAAATTGGAAGAAAGATATCTGAGGGCTGCGCAGCGCCTGCCTCTTGCCGATAAGCCATAATGGATATTGGCAAGAGTGTCAAGCTGGAGGCATTGAGCACAATAAACATAATCTGCGCATTGGAAGCTGTTTCCTTTTGTGGATTCAGCTCTTGCAATTCTTTCATTGCTTTTAGCCCTAAGGGCGTAGCAGCATTATCTAACCCCAAGGCATTCGCCGAAAAGTTCATCAAGATCGATCCTAGTGCGGGATGATTCTTAGGTATTTCTGGAAATAGCTTATGGAAGAAAGGACCGACAATCCGAGCAAAAATATCTATCATGCCGCCACGTTCACCAATCTTCATGATGCCTAACGCGAAGGTCATCATCCCGACGAGGCCTATGCTGATGGTAGCGCCATTCGCCGCACTTTCAAAAAGTGAATTAACGATTTGTTGGAAAACTTCGGTATCTCCTCCGATGAGTTTTATGAGTGCCACGACAAAGGTGATCAGAAAAAATGATACCCAAACGTAATTAAGCGCCATATATATGTGGATTGTGGGGTAAATGTACACATTTTATAGAAAAATCTGAATTAGCTTTTGGTATAACAAATAATAGGTAATTGCACGTAAAAAAAGCAATAAAAGTCGCTGATCAAAACGATATGCACCTATATTCTCCATGTTTGTACATAGCACGGCTGAGCATTAAAGTAATGACAAACTTTCCGACAATTATCATCGATTTTACTACAAAACAAGAGAAATAAGCATATCGTATGCATTTTGGAGATAATTTTATCGTAAACCGCGACAAGTACCACGGATCTGTAAGACATTCAGATTATACTTTGTTTTTTCTTGATTCTTCAGGATTTGTGACTTCTTACAACGGGCATGCAGAAGAATTTCTCCCAGAAGGCGTGAGTAATCCATTGGGAGTCAATTTTTTGCAATTGATAGGGGCTGGCGAACTACCTGAAGAAAAGCAAGTAGAAATAGTCAAAGAACTAATTACAAATGATCGTAGCAATCGCCAATTTTACTTGAAAAACAAGAAAAAGGGTTCTTCTTTTTCGGTAGAAATTGCGTCATTGCGCGATGTCGATGATCATGTTTGTGGTTTTGCAATGTGGATTATGCCATACATCAATATGGATGATAAACAAGTCGTGGACATGGTTAGCGAAATCAAGGATTATGCCATCTTTAGGCTGGATTCTGAGGGCAATGTAAAGAATTGGAATCGTGGAGCGGAGCGTATTAAAGGATATTTTGCAGAAGAAATTGTGGGAAAAAATTTCTCGGTGTTTTACACGATTGAAGATCGTGATGCCGGTTTGCCTTTTTCACTACTGGAAAGTGCTAGAAACTTAGGTAGTGCGAATACTACAGGTTGGCGTTTACGTAAAGATGGGCGAAGATTTTGGGGTAACGTCACGATTACTGCAATTCACGATATGGATGGTGTTGTAATAGGTTTTTCTAAAGTAACCCATGATCTGACTGAGGAGCGAAATGCCGAGCTCGCGCTGAAGGAACTTCATCGTCAGCTTCTTAGTAAAACGAGAGATGTAGAACAATTTACTTTCGCTGCATCTCATGATTTATTAAGTCCTGCGAACTCCATAATTAGCGTAGCAAGCCTGTTGCGAGAAACTCTTCGTAAAAAACTTCAGAATGAGGATCTATACTATTTTCAATCGATAGAGAACTCTGCAGGTCGTATTATTCAAATGCTAAAATCTTTGTTAGATCATCTTAAACTAGACTGCAAGTCTACCAAGCAAGCATGTAAATTAGAGGAGATCGTTGAGTTCGTCAAAATGGATTTGCGCGTAGAGATTTTAGATACAAAAGCGGTTATTAATTATGATTCACTACCAACGGTGCCTGGTCATACCACTTTTTTATACCAACTGTTTCAAAACTTATTAAGTAATGCATTAAAGTTTCATCAGCAAGATGGTATACCCGAGGTCCATATAAAATCGGTTGAAAAAGAAAATTGCTGGTTACTTAGTGTTAGCGATAACGGTATTGGTATCGCTAATAAAGATTTGGAAAGAATTTTTACCTTATTCCAACGGCTTCATTCCGAGGAAACGTATCCGGGCAGTGGTATTGGCCTAACAACTTGTCGAAAGATCGTCGCACTTCATGGCGGAGAGGTGTGGATAGAATCAAAGCTAAATCATGGTACAACAGTTTTTTTTACTTTATCTAAATGATAGAGATAGCTTTAGCTAGCAGCTTAGTGGTAGATCAATATGTGGAAAAAAAACAAAAATATATTATAAATAGGTTTTTTAATTTTCTAATCTTTAAAGAATACAAAATAGTAACTAATCTATTTGCAATTTTTAAGGACTCTATTCTCTAGTACGCAGTTCATATTATGGTTAAAATATCAAAAAAGGTAATATGTGTTGTAGACGATGATCCAATATTTCACTATGTATGTAAGGTGAATTTTTCGTTGTTGTGTAAAGATTTGGAATTTATTGCTTTTTTTGACGGACAACAAGCTTACGATTATTACATCACTCGATCCGCACAGGGTCAATCACTTCCTGATATATTATTAGTCGATATTAATATGCCTCTAATGAATGGTTGGGAATTGGTAGATCAGCTGAGTGGGCGACAATTGCTTGAAAAGACCAAATTATATATCGTGAGCTCTTCGGTATCGCCTGAGGATAGTTTTAGGAGCTTGTCTAAAAAAGAAGTGACAAGTTATGTGACAAAACCTTTGTTAAAGGAGAATTTTGCTTTAATATGCCAAAATCAGAATGAAGCGGATGAAATTTGAGAGCAACGTGTCAAAAAATTGCAACTTGCATTACGAAAACTAACTACATACGACATATAATACTCCCCAAATATTGGACAGCTGATTAAATTCGATAATTTAACAGTTGAAAATGAAAAAAGAGCGTAGAAAATTCAGTCCGGTTTTCAAGACCAAAGTAGTCTTAGAAGCCCTTAAAGAAGTTAGTACCATGCAGGAACGTGCTTCCAAATACAGCCTTCATCCCACACAGATCACCGCTTGGAAACGGGAATTTCTGGAGAAAGCTGACACGGTGTTCGGTTCAGAGAAACCTACACAGAAAGAAGAGTCTAAAGAGAAAGAACTTTATTCCAAGATTGGTGAACTTCAGATCCAAGTTGATTTCTTAAAAAAGGTATTGGGGAAATGAGCATGATTGAAAGGCGCGGACTTGTTTCCCCAGGATATAAACCGCTAAGTATTGTGGGGCAGTGTAAGCTGCTGAATCTTCAGCGTAGCTTCTATTATTTCAAGCCTAAAGGTGAATCCTTGTTGAATCAGTCCATCATGAAGCTAATTGACCGCAAGTTTCTGGACTGTCCATTTTACGGTGTGGAACGGATGACTGCGTATCTCAACAAAGATCTAGGGTATCGTATAAATGCCAAGCGCGTACGGCGTTTATATCGGCTAATGAGCCTTCGGACCATTTACCCAAAGAAGAACCTAAGTAAAGCAAATGCAACACATTACAAATACCCGTACTTACTCAAAGGCTTAAAGATAGAGCGGCCAAGCCAAGTTTGGCAGGCCGACATCACTTATATTCCTATGTTTAGAGGCTTCATGTATATGTTCGCCATTATAGATGTGTATAGTCGAAAGATTGTGGGGTGGAGTATCTCTAATACCATGACGGTGGAATGGTGCAGGGATGTGCTGTTGGAAACAATAGCAGAGCACGGCACTCCTGAAGTATTCAATACCGATCAGGGTTCACAATTTACCAGTCCGATCTTTACCAAAGTCCTCAAGGATAATCGTGTGAGTATATCAATGGATGGAAAAGGAAGAGCGCTGGACAACGTGTTTATCGAAAGGTTCTGGAGGTCATTGAAGCAGGAATACATTTATTTGAACCCACCTAACGGTGGCATGGAGTTATTCCAAGGTGTGAAACGGTATGTCGAATTTTACAATACGGAAAGAAGACATCAGTCTATGGACCATTTTACCCCAAATCAGGTATTCTATCAAAATAATAAAAAAGTGTCGTAAATAAACTTAAGTTTGAACTATTGCTGTCCAGCAAAAAGGGAGTACTATAACATGCCAAACCCACAACCTGCACTTGCGATTCCATCTATCCAAATACCAGCAATTCAAACTACCAACGAACAAGAGGTGCGTGATGTTGTTACCGCAGCCATTAACGTATGTTCAGCCAGATTTGCTACCATTGCCTTGCTGGACGATCAACATCAATACAATTTCTATAACCACGGTTTTGAACTAAGTACGATTCCTATACACGATTCACTACCATACAGATTACAGCAAGGAAGCGACTTAGTGATCATCGAAAATTTGGCCTCGATAAAACAGCTGTGTGATTTATCTCTAGGAAAGGCGTGTCCTCAAATAAAATTTTATGCTGGAATTCCGCTACTAAACGGCAGGCGAGAGGTGTTCGGTTATCTTTGTGTTTATAACGACATACCTACAAGAATAACAAATACACAACGTCTATTACTAAACACTTTAGCCACTCAATTAGTTGTCTTAGTAGATCATGATGATGCTAATTCAACCATCAATGATAAACTCAATCAATGGGATGAGCATCTCATACGCCGCGAATCACTATTTAATAACACGAAAATGGTGACACTTTTGTTGGACAAAAATTTCGTCGTTCTAAAATGTCATCCATTCCTGTCTGAATTAATTTACGACAACTTGAAGCGTGAAATTCGAGTCGGAGATGACATTAGGGAATACATCGGCGATGTGACGATGGCTGATTTTGTGAACAACTTCAATCGCGCTTTAGAAGGGCAAAGTATATCTGTTCAGACAAAATCTGGTATATGCTGGGGTGGTGTAAACTCTTACAGTCACTTTAGCCCGTCTTATGGTCTGGATGGAGAATTGGTAGGTGTATCTTATCATGCGCTCCCTATTTTTCCTGAAAATAGCGTCGAAAATATTTCAGAGCAAAACGATCAACAATTGCAATGGATTAACGATTTACAATCGCATCGCTTTAGGGGGCCACTATCTTCCATTTTGAGTATTACGCAAATTTGGAAAGAACTCGGTAACACACCGCTCAATGAAGAGATAGATATGATTATTCAAGCGGCCAATAAATTGGATCGTGAAATACAAAGTGTTTTATTTAGCGGTGCTAAAAATGATTAGTTCTCTAACATGGTTAGTGAAATAAGTGTTTTTTTAGATCGTAAACTTTTTTTGCTAACCTGCATTGATCATCTAGTTAAGTACTTTTAATAAAATTTTTGGAGATCGAAATCTTTGTATAATTGCTCCTAAACGATACTCCTTACGACGTCGTAAGGAGTATCGTTTATACCGATAAAGACCTGTTTTTAAAAATTACGATCCTCCACATTTTATGCTGAAATATTTCTAGTACATCGCGCTAGACATGATGGTCTGTATAGAGCCTTATGTTTCTTTTGTTATATAAGAGTAATTTCTAAAGCCTATAATGCCATGTAAATCCAGTACAAGCTGAATATATAAACCGATGTATGCTAACCACAATTACTGCGGAGAGCGGTATACTGCATAAATTTTAAATGCTATAAATGAAGTGTTTACTTATTATTTAATCAAATATTGATCTAATAAAAATCTGCTCATACTTGTAATTCGTATCTCTAATAAAAAATATTGCAAATATGCTATCTTAAAAATTAAATCGCATACGTATGAAAATATGTTTATTATTATGATATATTTGTAATGGTTATACCAATAACTAAGTTATTATGAAACTAAATAAGAGAATTGGAGATGTACTCGACTTAGTAAAGCTTGAATATAATACCGAATACAATACGGCTACTCATGCAGATATTGTTGCAGAATACTTACACGCTTTATGTAGCTATTATGGAGAGTTGATAGGAAAGAATATCTCTTTATTAAATCCGATAGAATTTGCTGTGAAATATTATCGTATTTACTTACAGGGAATGCTATCAGAAGAAGGTTATCAAGGAGATGGATCCCCGACCTCAATTTTCGTGCATTTAAATGCTGTAATTAACCACGAATTAGCGACATCTAAAATCCGGCAAAAGGAAAGTAAAATTTTATTGTGGGAACAGTACAGCACAGCGCTTTTAGCAGAATTTGCACTACGAGAAGCCGTCTAAAAATATACTAAGCCTATCGTAAGATGTGGCTTAGCGTTGGCATTGTGTTTAACAAGCTCCATAACCATCCGTCGCACAATTATCACCTTGAGTTACCACGAATTTATTGGTAGGGATGGTTGCCCGCCATTTCGTGAACGATTTATCGAGAATTTGGGTAAACGGCTCTGTTGGCTATGCGCCCGAAACCGCATATTTCCAATCAAATACAAAAAATGGTACACCTGTAACACCTATACTTTGTGCTTCTTGCATCTCTTGTTTGGCCTGATAGCTATATTTATCATCAGTTAGAGCAGCATCTACATCTTCAAACCTTAGTCCGACCGATTGTCTAATCGCTTTCAGCGTTTCTACATCAACTACATTTCTGCCTTCTTATGAAGTAAGCGCTGAATAATGCTTCTTCTGCTTGGTCGCCAAAGCCCTTTTCTTTGGCCATTTGAATAAGCCGATGCGACTTGAAGGTATTTACCATAATCAGCTTGTCCAGATGAAAATCGTCCAAACCAACACGGTGAGCCGAATCTGTAATATGACCAGACATACCCTCCATTTGTTCTTTGCTGATACCTTTGTTTTTTAACATGTAATCAGCTACATTATCAACAGGAATTTCTGGTAGATCAGGATCTAACTGAAAACTTTTCCAAACTATCTCTAATTGATCTTTATGTTCAAATTACGCCAATGCCGAATCGAAACTACGCTTGCCTATATAACAAAATGGAGACATATGACATCACTCGAAATTTCTACCTTCATATCTTTTAAATTGGTTATCACCAACTGTATTCACTATAAACTTGTATACAATAATAATAACTCAAAAAGATAAATATACAATCTGTATGTATAATTGTAAATATAAGAGAAAAAAACGCTAATTTATAACCTACAAATGACCTTCGCTACGCGATTCTATCACTTCAGCTATAACATTAGATTCATAGCCACGCCCAAGCGCATATTGAAAAAGTTTGTGCTTTCTTTTAAAATGATTCTCCTCCCGAATGAGGCGATCCTTTTTATTGATCAGGGATTCTAACGTGGAAAAGTACTCACTGGCATCGATCTCCGTCATCGCTATCCGGATCAAAGGCGCAGATATTTGTTTGAGTTTTAAGCCCTGTTTAATCTTGATTCTGCCCCAGCTTTTCATCTTGAATTTACCGCGCGAATAAGCGCGGGCAAATCGTTCTTCATTCAAGAAGTTATCTTCGATGAGCTGACTGATGGTGGCTTCGACATCCTGCATATGCAAACCCCAACTATACAACTTGTCACGCACTTCTTGTTGTGCCCGTTCCTGAAAAGCACAGTAGTGCTCTGCTTTAGCACGGGCTTGCATGGGCGTATATACTTTTTTCGGACGTTCAGTTTCTGACATTGCAAATCGCTTTCCTACAAAAATACTGGTTTCTGGGGATTGCTGCGCAAAACATATAGTCCGAAATTTAAGTTTAGATAGCACACTTAATACTAGAGCTTATGAAATCATATTTTGCATCCGTACAATCGTACGGCATAATCCTTTTTGCACTAATCATTTTTAGTGGTTGTTCTAAAGACAACGACATTGGTGGCGACGATAATGGCGGTGGATTAGAAGGTCTTTCAGGTACTATTTACTATGATTGGGCGAGCGACGGAATTTTGCGGTTCGCCATGCCCTCTGGTACTGGCGGCGCATTTATTCCGAATAATACAAAACTCAACAATTTTGATGTTTCTCGAGATGGACAAGAAAGGTTGACAGTCGTAGACGAAAGTACGTTGGGCGTTTACCCAATTCGATTTACCATCAGTAAGATGTCTGACAATGCGGTGCTAGAAAACTTCGTGTACAATAGTCCTGGATTAAATGCTTATTGTAAAGGATATTTGTCACACGACAAAAGCCACATCATGATTACGTCTAATGACGACGAAGATGGCATTACCATCGTACGCAGAAATGGGGAATTTGTAACCCGTCTAACCGATATCAATGGCGAGGCATTTGATATCAATGAGACCCGGCTTTGGCTGCCTGGCAATAGCCTATTACTCACGCACAAAAACTTCATTATTCGTTTAGATCCACCTTATACGTCGGGTCAGTTGGTTAAAAATATGACTTTTGATGATTGGGGAGATTTGGAAGTAAATGCTGCTGGAACGCAGCTTCTAGTGCGTATTGGCAATCATTTGCATACGATGGACATGAATGGTTCGGAGCCGGTAAAAGTTACAGAAAGTAACTTCAAAGAAGCAGAAGGCGTATTTTCGCCTGATGGCAATCACATTTTGGTCGGTTCAAATTATAGACAGACGGGTCCATTTGGGTTTGTGTGGGATTTGAAAATCATTCCAAACGATGGTAAAGTGTACAATGTAGATCCTGTAGCTGCTAATTCTCCAGGTGTAATTCCTGTGATTTGGCGTGATGCAAAAGTAGAATTGGCAGGCGGACAAGTCATTTGGCGTTAATCACATGAATTTTAGTGCTAATTCCGTAACTTTCCTTTTTGGTGAATTCATCTGATCCTATGCACTTTTTTCGTTGGTTTACAACCTTGTTATTGTCGCTGTTTGCGTATGCTGCGATGGCACAATCCATGCAGGATATCAAGCAGTATGGCGATAGCATATACCAAACGATCAAGGTGCTGCCAGATAATGAAGAAAAAGCCTTTGCGCTATTAGATCTCAGCTTTTTTTGGGGTGATTACGATACAGCACAAGCATTTTTGTATATCGATCAGGCACAAAAGCTGCTTCCCAAAAACAAGGAGCAAGCATTTCAACAGGGCGTCATCGACTTTTATAAAGCTTCCACATACTTTGATGCCGACTCAGACAAGGCCAAACAACTGTATATGGCCGCAGAAAAAAATCTAAGTAAGGTCAATAACGAACGCGCCACTCGTTACCGCATCCGCTTATGGTCTAGCTACGGTGCGCTATTGCAACGGGAAGGACGCGCGCGTGAATATGTGGAAGCACTAATTCATCGCGTTATTCCTATGGCAACAGCCATTCGTGACACCACATTATTAGGTAGTAATTACCAAAATGTGGCCATGGCATTGATGAATATGCAGGACTACAAGCAAGCAGATCGCTATTATAAGCGAGCGATTGATCTGCTGCGTTACGATGCAGCACTCGACGAACATCGGTTGACGGCTTATGTGAATGCGGCACGCAACGCTATATTTCAACAGCATCTCGATCAGGCAGAAGTATTGCTACAGCAAGCTGCAAAAACACTCCAGTTAATTCCGCATTCGACTTACGGACCAATGTATTATACCGTTTATGGTAGTTATTGGAAGAAAAAAGGACAATTTGACAAAGCTTTTGCCCAATTTGATAAAGGTTTGGCTTCAGCGCGCGCACTGAAAAGCGAATCGCTCGCCGCGACGGTATTATTCGATCAATACGAAGCCTACCGTGATGCTGGTCGCTTGCCAGAAGCCAAGCAAGCACTGATGCAAGTACTACCTTATGTAGAGAACACCGCCATCTGGCGCAATAAGCAGCGTCTTTATTATAATCTGGCCATCATAGAAAGCGATCTACAAAACTACGAAGCATCTGCAGCTTGGTATAAGAAATACGCAACCGTAGTCGATACTTTAGCAGTAGATGCAGACGAGACTCGGATCTTGGAGTTGGAAAAAAAATACCAAACAGCGGAGAAAGAAAGAGAGCTATTACGCACACAGGAAAAAAATCAAGCACAGCAAATCACCCTAATACGCACACGAGGTTGGATCATCAGTTTATTATTCTGCTTAATCTTGTTGCTCATGTTTGTTTTCATTGGTTACAGCAGCATGCGAAATCGTAAACGATTGAATGCCCAGCACGAAAAGCTACAGATTTTCAATGCGATGGTACACGGTGAAGAACAAGAACGCAGTCGTATTGCCAGAGATTTGCACGACGGCTTGGGCGGTATCTTGGCTGGAATCAAGCTTAAGCTATCCGCTATTGTATCACAATCGGCAGCGAATGACAAAAACGTCTACAAAAAACAAGACGATCCATTGCAAGAATTAATACATCAAGTCGATTATTCTGTCGATGAGGTGCGGCGCGTAGCGCGGAATATGATGCCCGAATCGTTGCGCACGATGGGATTGGAAGCTGCACTTAGTGATCTGTGCCGCAGCATGCAACATGCTGCGCTAAAGGTAGATTTTAGTGCTTCCAATTTATCTGGCCATTACGAGCAACGATTTCTGACGGGCGTATATCGTATCGCGCAAGAATTATTGACCAATACCGTACGCCATAGTCAGGCTTCGCAAGTATTGCTCCAATGCAGCAAAGATGATGCGCAGTTCTACTTATCCATTGAGGATAATGGGCGAGGTTTTGACAAAGGAGAAGTCGAAGCAAGGTCACGTGGTATTGGATTACAGAATATTCAAAATCGGGTCGACATGCTCAATGGCCAAATGGAGATCGATACCGCACCAGGCCAAGGTGTTTCTATTCACATAACATTCCATACACATGTCTGAACACATTCACGTAATTGTAGTAGACGATCATCCTTTAGTACTACGCGGCTTTGAGTATATCTTGGCCGGTGCAGACGAAATACAGTTAAGTCAATCGTTTGAGGATGCTCGCGAAGCCATCTTGTTCCTAGAAAAAGCATCGGTAGATGTGGTCTTATTAGATATCAATATGCCCAACATGGACGGATTCGAAGCGATACAAATCATACAAAAACGACATCCCAACATACAGGTTATTGCGATAAGCAATCTCAATGAAGCTAGCGTAGCGACCCGTATGCTGCAACACGGTGCGGCCGGTTATCTGCTAAAAAATGTATCGGCCGAAGAATTGATAGACGCCATACAAGCCGTTTGCCGAGGCGAGAAAATCGTTGCAAAAGAAATGCAAGAAATGCTGAAGCAGGCTGATCATACCGTGCCTATTGTCACAAGACGTGAACAGGAGATTCTTTTGTTGCTGGCGCAAGGATTGACCACGGGCAATATTGCTGAAAATATGTTTATCAGTCCGCTCACCGTAGAAAGTCACCGACGCAATCTACTGCAAAAATTTAAAGTCAATAATGTCGCTTCCCTCATTCATCGGGCTACCGAGATGAAATTTATCTAAGCTGCAGCTGTACCAGAGACGCAAACAAAACGCACCAATAGCATGTTGCTTCTTGTACTATGTTGACATTTACCGATAAAGGAATCTATTGCGAGCCAGGCAAATTTTATATTGATCCGTGGAAGCCGGTAGATTATGCTATTATCACGCATGGACATGCAGACCACGCCAAGTGGGGCATGAAAAATTATCTCTGTCATCACTATACGGTTCCCATTTTACAGATTAGAATTAGTGCCGATATTTCGGTACAGGGGATTGGATACAATGAAACGATTTCGCGCAATGGCGTGAAGATTTCATTACATCCGGCTGGGCATATCATTGGGTCTGCACAGATCCGCTTAGAATATAAAGGTAAAGTCTTCGTCGTTTCGGGCGACTATAAAATCCAAGAGGATGGTTTGTCAACTCCATTCGAAACCGTCAAATGCCATGAATTCGTCACCGAAAGTACGTTCGGTTTGCCAATTTACCGCTGGCAACCGGTGGCCACACAGAATGAGCAACTACAACAATGGGTCAAACACAATCAAGAGCAGCAAAAAACTTCTGTATTTGTCGGTTATTCGTTGGGGAAAGCGCAGCGCATCATGCAGGCACTGAAAGAAGCCGGTCCGCTATACGTGCATTATTCAATTGGTAAATTGAACCTGGCTTTCGAGCAGATTGGTGTGCAACTCCCAAAATATGAAATTGTTGATTTGCGAGAAGATGTAAAACATTTGGATCAGGGTATCGTGATCGTACCGCCCTCCTTATTAGAATCTAAAGTAATCAAAAAAATACCGCACATGGCGCACGCCATTTGCTCTGGATGGATGCAAGTGCGTGGCGCCAGAAGATGGCGCAGTGCCGATGCGGGCTTTCCGATTAGCGATCACGCGGATTGGGAAGGATTGATCGAAGCGGTAAAAGCCACCGGAGCAGAACAAGTACACGTGACGCACGGACAAACGGCGGTGTTTGCGAAATACCTTAATGAGATTGGTATATCGGCAGATGTGGTGCCTACCGAATATGGACAAGAAGAAGAGGATGAAAGTCCCGAAAATAAGGAGGTTCAATCATGAAAGCATTTGCAGACCTGATTTTTGCCCTAGATAGCACTAATAAAACGACCGCTAAGTTGGATGCTATCCAACAATTTTTGCGCGATGGCGAGGAGAAAGATAAGTTGTGGTTTTTGGCCTTGTTTACTGGTAAGCGACCAAAACGACCATTAACCACCACCTTAATGAAGCTATGGGCAATGGAAGTCACGCAGATTCCCGAATGGCTTTTCTTAGAATCGTATTCCGCAGTGGGTGATCTTGGCGAAACCATTGCTTTGGTACTGCCGGCGCCATCTCATAGCGTTGAGCGCACCCTGTCAGAATGGATGTTGGACATTCTTTTATTGAAAGAACAATCCGAAGCCGATAAAAAAGCTTTTGTATTACAAGCCTGGAATACCTTACCTCCACAAGAGCGTTTCATTTTCAATAAGTTACTAGGCGGTAGTTTTCGGATCGGTGTATCTTCCAAAACACTCATCAATGCTTTAGCACGATTTTATGAGATGGAGGAAAGTGTTGTAGCACACAGTGTTATGGGGTATTGGAATAGGGAAGAAGTGGTCTTCGATCTTTTGGTGAAAGGTCATTATAGCGATACGGAATTGTCTAAACCATATCCTTTCTGCCTCGCCTACGCTTTAGAAAAAGCATTGCCCGATTTGGGCGATCGCTTCGATTGGCAGGCCGAATATAAATGGGATGGCATCCGTGGGCAGTTTATCAAACGGGAAGGCGAAGTCTTTATATGGTCGCGTGGCGAGGAGCTCGTGACCGAGCAATTTCCTGAAATTGTCGCTGCACTGGCTAGTTGGGAAGGTAATTTTGTGATTGATGGGGAAGTGCTTGCCGTTCGAGACGATCAAGTGTTACCTTTCAGTGAACTGCAAAAACGATTGAACCGAAAGGTGATTTCGAAGAAGATGCTCGCCGATATTCCCGTTTCGGTCTACCTGTACGATCTTTTGGAGTATGATGGTGTAGACTGGCGCGATCGGCCATTGTCTGAAAGACGCGCACAATTAGAAAAATTGGTTGCGTGCAATCCCGCGACTCCCTTACGATTGTCGGAAGTGATTGCTAGCCCTGATTGGGATGCATTACCAGCCATTCGCGAAGATGCGCGTTCGCGCAATAGTGAAGGTTTGATGCTCAAACATTTGGCTTCGCCCTATCATAGCGGTCGCAAAAAAGGCGATTGGTGGAAATGGAAAGTCGATCCCTTGACCATTGATGCTGTGCTAATTTATGCACAAAAGGGAAGCGGACGACGAAGTGCTTATTACACCGATTACACCTTTGCCGTACGTCGCGACGACGAATTGGTGACGATTGCTAAGGCGTATTCGGGTTTGACGGATAAAGAAATACAAGAAGTCAGCCGATTTGTGAATCGTAATGCTACCGAGAAATTTGGTCCAGTACGTACCGTGAAACCCGAGTTGGTCTTCGAGATCGCATTCGAAGGAATTGCTTTGAGTAATCGGCACAAATCGGGTGTGGCGCTACGTTTTCCGCGTATTTTGCGCTGGCGCAAAGATAAAACTGTGGCCGACATTGATCATATCGAAGAAATAAAAAAGCTAATCCCTTCCAGTACCTGATAGCATGAGGATGTCCGTCAAGAAAAGTAGTCAGACAGATGGCTACACGATGATCGCGAATTGGATGGCCGATAAGGGAAATCAACCATTCAGTTTTCAGGAAAAAACATGGGCGGCCTATGCTAGTGGTAAGAGCGGTATGGTCGTTGCGCCAACAGGTTTTGGAAAAACGTTTTCGGTTTTTCTGGCGGTATTGCAAGATTTTATGAATCACCCAAATCAATACCGCCCTGGATTAAAATTGATCTGGGTGACGCCGATTCGAAGTTTGGCGAAGGATTTGGCGCGCGCCATGCAAGAAGCTATTAACGAGATTGGTCTAGATTGGGTGGTGGATGTGCGCAATGGCGATACCGATGTGAAGCGCAAGCAGCAACAAAGTAAGCAGATGCCCGATGTATTGCTCGTCACGCCAGAAAGTCTGCACCTGCTCTTGGCACAAAAAGCCAGAGACAGGTTTTTTAAATCCTTGCGCTGTATCGCCGTGGATGAGTGGCACGAATTGCTGGGCACGAAGCGCGGTGTGATGATCGAATTGGCACTTGCCTATTTGCGCCACAATTATGGAAAGCTCCGAATCTGGGGAATTACTGCCACGATAGGCAACTTAGATCAAGCGTTGGAAGTACTGATTCCTGCGCCGTTGAAAGGAGTGAAGATCATAGCAACCGAAAAGAAAATAATCGATATTCAGCCGGTATATCCCGAGGAAGTAGAAGTATTGCCTTGGGCTGGCCACATGGGTGGCAAGTTGGTGGAGCAAGTGGTGCCGATCATTCTGGCCAGTAAATCTACGATCGTATTCACCAATACGCGCGGCCAAAGTGAGATGTGGTATCAATTGCTTTTAGAAGCATATCCCGATTTCGCAGGCCAGATCGCGTTGCACCATGGATCGATCGATGGCGCGATTCGCGAATGGATCGAAGATGCATTGAGCGCAGGAAAACTGAAAGCAGTCGTTTCGACCTCTTCATTGGATTTGGGCGTGGATTTTAAGCCGGTCGACACGGTGATACAAATTGGTTCGAGCAAGGGCGTTGCCCGTTTTATGCAGCGAGCCGGTCGAAGTGGGCATTCGCCTTTTGAGGTATCGAAAATATATGTGGTGCCTACCCATTCTTTGGAATTGATTGAAGTAGCAGCCTTGAAGGAAGCGGTCAAGAATAATACTATCGAATCTCGCGATCCGATGGTGCAAACCTTTGATGTGCTTGTACAATTTCTGGTGACGATTGCTTTGGGCGGCGGATTTCGCCCAGCAGAAATGATGGCCACGATGAAAGACACGCATGCTTTCTCGTACCTCACGGAAGATGAATGGTCTTGGTGTTTATTTTTTATCACGCGCGGTGGACAGATCGGCGCTAATTACGAAGAGTTTCACAAAGTCGTGGAAAATGAGGCCGGATTGATGGTCGTCACCAAACGGCGCATTGCGATGTTGCACCGCATGAATTTGGGTGTGATTGTCAGCGAAGCCATGATGCGCGTGCGATTTACTTCTGGTGGCTACGTGGGTATGATCGAAGAATATTTCATTTCTAAACTAAAAGCAGGAGATAAATTTATCTTAGCCGGTCGCGTATTGGAATTAGTGAGGATCAAGGAAATGACCACCTACGTACGTTTATCCTCTGGAAAAGCCATCACGCCGAGCTGGCTGGGCGGCCGGCTACCTTTAAGTTCTAATCTTAGTCATTTTTTGCGGCAGAAATTAGCGCGTTCGGTACATCCCTCGGCCAAAGAGCAAGAGCTACGTTTCTTACATCCGCTTTTTGCCCGGCAGCAAAGCTTCTCACATATTCCGGCAGAAGACGAATTCCTCGTCGAATTGATTGTAACTAAGGAAGGTTATCATTTGTTTATGTATCCCTTCGAAGGTCGGTTGATTCACGAAGTGATGGCGGCACTGATGGCCTATCGCATTAGTCGATATTTTCCCATCAGCTTTTCGATGGCGATGAATGATTATGGTTTTGAGTTATTCTCCGACACCGAGATTACATTGAGTGAGGATCAACTTCGATCGATATTAAGCACAGAGAACTTAATGGAAGATGTTTTGTCTAGCATAAACTCGACCGAGATGGCCAAGCGCAAGTTTCGGGATATCGCCGTAATATCTGGAATGGTTGTACAGACATTTCCAGGCGCACAAAAAAATAATAAGTCACTACAATCCTCATCGGGTATTATTTTTCAGGTGTTGGAAGATCATGATCCACAAAATCTATTGCTTCGACAGGCCTACACGGAGGTATTCAACCAGCAATTGGAAGAACCTCGACTACAAAGCGCGTTCAAACGTATAAATAACAGCAAGATTATCTTTAGATTTGCCACCGGGTTTACGCCGCTCAGCTTTCCTATCAAGGTAGACAGTATGCGGCAATCACTTTCTAGCGAAGATTTGGCAACACGCATACGCCGAATGCAGGAAAGTGGAAAGAGTCTCGGAAAAAGACGATGAAAAACATACAAGAACAAGAGATTAATTTTGCGGGTGAAACATTGGTACTGACGAATCAGCGCGTGGTGTATTGGCCCGCCGAAAAAACAATTATCTTGTCGGATCTGCACGTGGGCAAGGCCGCACATTTTCGTAAATCTGGTATAGCGCTGCCGCAACAGGTGGCTACGCGCGATATGGAACGCCTGCGAAATCTAATTATTCATTATCAGCCCGTAAAAGTATTGATTACCGGAGATCTGCTTCATGCAGGTATGAATTCGGAAGTCGCCCTATTGAGGGCTATTATTGTAGAAAGTCCAAATTGCGAATTTCTATTGATAAAAGGTAATCATGATCGCTTGTCGGATCGAGGATTTGAAGATCTTGGAATACGTATTTTAGCAGATGGTTTTGCCATCAGAAATATTCATTTTACGCATGGCGACCGCCAGTTTCCGATTGCCGTTCATACCATCAGCGGGCATTTGCACCCTGGTGTTCATGTACCCGTTGGTCGCAAGAGCACCATGCGATTTCCATGTTTTGTATTGTCCGATAGGCAATTGATATTACCTGCCTTTAGTCTTTTTAGCGGATTAGACACGAGTTGTGTGCCCGAAGGGGCTTTTTGTTATGCCATCTATGAAGATGGTTTATTTGCTGTGAGTTGTTAATTTAATTATACGATGTTTACCACATTACTAGCTTTATCGATTTTATTGATCGTCCTAAGCACATTGCCCTTTATTCAAAACCAACATTGGGTATTTCGCGTACCCGAGTTTATGCGATTACAGTTACTGTTTTTGCAGCTGATCGTGTTTCCCGTTACATTTTTCTACGTACATACCAACGGTTGGATGTGGGCGGTACAGGGAGCTCAAGCTGCATTGATCGGTTTTCACTTATACATTTTTATCCGATATACCAAGTTTTGGCGAAGCCAGCGTAGCAAGGATTTCGATGGCAAAAAATCAGAAAAGGTACGTGTCATCGCCTGCAATATATACCAGTACAATACCGAATTCCAACGTTTTATTGATCTGATCGAAAAGGAAGACCCCGATGTGTTCTTGACGATGGAAAGTAATAGCGCTTGGGAAGAAGCGATGCGACCACTGGAACAAGCGTATCCTAATTACCAAAAAGTAACGTTGGAAAACACCTATGGGATGCACTTGTACACACGGCTCAAAATGCATCGTGTAGAAACGCATTATTTCGTAGCCGACGATTTGCCGAGCATAGAGGCAGAGCTCGAAACAGCAGATGGACATCGGTTCGTATTTTTTGCGGTGCATCCGCCGCCTCCAAGCCCCACCGAAGAAGACAATTCGAAAGAGCGCGATGGTGATTTATTGAGCATAGCTAAAAAAGTATGCGACTATGAACTGCCCGTAGTGGTTGTAGGAGATTTTAATAATGTGGCTTGGGCGCGAGCTTCTATCTTATTTAAGAAAACTAGTGAATTGATAGATGCCCGCATTGGCCGTGGTATATTGGCTACTTTTCATGCCAAGTATTGGTTATTCCGTGTTCCTTTAGACTTGTTATTTCATTGTAAGGCAGTATTTATTGACAAATTATTTATCTATCCATCGGTAGGATCAGATCATTTTCCGATTGGATGCACTTTTCACATCAATCTGCAAAGTGAGGTGCAGCAAAAAGAAGTGAAAGAGCTAGATGAAGAAGAGAAAGAGGATGTAGAAGAGCTGATTGAAGAGGGTAAAAAAGAAGAGAGCGATAATAGATAATCGCCCTCTTCTTATCGTGTGATCGGCAAAGCTGTTATGCTCCTTGCCCTAAGTTAATACTCAAACCACCATCAATCGTGAGGGTTGTACCTGTTACATAGTCGCTATCTGCTGATGCCAAGAAAACAGCTGCTGCTTTGATATCTTTTGTTTCGCCGGCACGCTTCATCGGAATATGTTGTTCTTTTTCCTCTTTTACTTTTTCGTCGTCCATAGCTTCTTGATTCATACTGGTCAAGATCATACCAGGAGCGATATTGTTTACCTGTATCTGTTGTTCAGCTAATTCTAGCGCCAAACTACGACTAAAGTTTTTTAAACCACCTTTAGAAGCATTATAGTCACTATTGCCTGCCGTCACAACCTCTTCGTGAATAGAACTGACGTTAATGATCTTGCCGCCCTTCTGAGAAGATTTACGTAAGCGTAAATATTTGCGTGTGCAGTAAAATGGACCATAAAGATTGGTTTTGATACACGTATCAAATACCTCATTATCCATATCGACTACATTGATATTACTACCGTTTACTCCAGCATTGTTAACTAGAATATCGATTTTACCGTATTTCTCGACGACTGCTTCAAAGACTTTGTCGACACTTTCTTCTTTACTCACATCAAGATTATGTACGGTATGTACGATATTCTGGGATTCGAGGTACTTGGATGTTTCTTTTGCACTGTCCTCATCAGAACGGTACGTGATGATGACTTTTGCACCTTCTTCTCCTAAAGCTTCTGCAATGGCACGCCCTATGCCCGAATCAGATCCGGTGATAATGGCTACCTTATTATCGAGTTTTCCCATTTGTAAAATACTTGTTTAGAAAAAAAACAAGTATTCTCACTTTTTGTTTTTCAACTGACAGGTTAAAAAAAATCCCTTGTTGAAAATTAGTTATGCGAAAAAATTCTGGTTATCCCGCTATTGAAGATCATGGCGTTATTGGTAATATGCATACTGCTGCCTTGGTAGCATTGGATGGCACCATCGACTTTATGTGTTTTCCCAAATTCGATTCTCCAACCATCTTTGGATCACTTTTAGATAAAGACAAAGGTGGCTATTTCGGTATTACGCCGGAGATGAAGGATGTAAACGTCAAACAAATCTATATTCCGGGCACAGCGGTATTGATTACGCGCTTCTTTTCGGAGGATGGGATTGTAGAGATCACTGATTATATGCCCGTCATTGAGGATTCCTGTTTTACATTCAACGCGATTGTGCGGAAGGTCAAAGCGATTCGGGGAAATATCAAATTCAAGATGCAGTGCAAACCTCGCTTTGGCTATGCCAAAGTCAAGCACACGGCAGAACGTAAGGACGATGGTATACATTTCAGTACGAAAGACAATGGACAGTCTACCGTAAGATTATCTGCGACCTGCGATATGACGTTGCGCGAGAATGATGCCTATGCTTCCTTCACGTTAGAAGAGGGAAAGAAGAATGTTTTTGTGTTGGAAACAGCAAAAGACGGTGATCAATCTAATTTCAAAAGCATTAAAGAATATGGAATAGAAAATTATTTTGCTACCATAAAATACTGGCGTGACTGGCTAAAGCAGTCCAATTATCAAGGTCGTTGGCAAGAAATTATTCACCGTTCTGCCATCACCTTGAAGTTGATGACGTCCATGCAATACGGATCTACCGTAGCTGCGATTACTTTTGGTCTACCAGAAGAAATTGGTGGCGATCGCAATTGGGATTACCGTTTCACATGGATTCGCGATGCCGCATTTTCGATGTATGCTTTTTTGAAGCTAGGGTTTAAAGATGAAGCCAAAGCATTCTTAGATTGGATTATTACCCAAGATAAAGATCGGGATCTCCATTTATTGTATCGAGTAGACGGTACATCGGAGATGGAAGAGCAAGACCTGACTCACCTGGAAGGATATAGACAGAGCAAACCGGTGCGGATTGGTAACGAAGCCAATAACCAACTGCAACTGGATATCTATGGCGAGTTGCTAGACACGATCTATATATACAATAAAATGTACAAACCGATCACCTACGAATTGTGGGAAATCATTGTGAAAGAAGTTGCGCAGGTAGAGAAAAGATGGAATGAACCAGATCACGGAATCTGGGAAATCAGGAACGAAAAACATGAATTTTTGCATAGTCGCCTGATGTGTTGGGTAGCGATTGATAGAGCGATTAAAATCGGGCAAGATCGTTCATTTCCTTACGATGCTGAACGCTGGCATAGTTTGCGCAATGATATCTACAAAGATATCTACGAAAACTTCTGGAATGATGATATCAAGGCATGGGTGCAATACAAGGATGGCAAAAAGACGTCTGAACGAATGGATGCCAGTGTATTGCTGATGCCATTGGTGCATTTTATTACGCCAGATGAACCGCGATGGGAAGATACGATGAAGGCATTAGATGAAGAATTGCGCATCGACGTGCTGGTGTATCGTTATTTAAATGACGAAGGAATCGACGGTTTAGAAGGAGAGGAAGGTACTTTCACAATGTGTTCTTTTTGGTATATCGAAGTTCTGGCCAAAATGGGTAGAGTAGATGAAGCGGTGGAAAATTTTGAAAAAATGCTGAGTTATGGTAATCATCTGGGTTTATTTGCAGAGCAAATCAGCAAGAAAGGCGAACATCTCGGTAATTTCCCACAAGCATTCACCCATTTAGGTCTTATTAGCGCTGCGCTAGAATTAAATAAACAAATAGGAAGGCAAACAGAAAGCCTTAAAAAACCGTCTTAAAGGAGGTGGAAAACTTAGTAATAACATGATAGAAAAATCTTTAAAAACAGCGGTCGCGGTGCCATGCCAATTAGGCGAATCACCGGTATGGGACGATCGCCAAGAATGCCTGCATTTTGTCGATATACTTTCCGCAGATATATATTCTTATTATCCGTCTGATAAATCGTTGAAAATCACATCTGTTACGGATTCTGTTGGAGCCATTGTACCTTGTCAAGATGGTCGCTTTCTCGCCGCTATGTCTAGTGGGATTTATAGTATTACGCTGCCGCAAGGCGAACCAAAATTCTTAGTGCAACCAGAGCCCCATGCGCCCGAAAATCGATATAATGATGGTAAAGTTGATCCTAGTGGTCGGCTGTGGATTGCGAGTATGCATACAGAGGAGCAGGAGCAAAAAGGTGCCATGTATGTGGTTTATCCTGATTTGACGTTCAAAAAAGTGTTGGATGACACCACCATATCCAATGGGTTGGACTGGGATGAGTCGAAAAATAGATTTTATCATGTAGAAAGCAATGATGCCAGTATCAGGCGGTTTAATTATGATATTGTACAAGTTGGTATCACCAACATACAAACGGTGGTAACGTTTGAAGAGCATGAAGGAGTTCCTGATGGCATGACTTTAGATAACGAAGGAATGATTTGGGTGGCGCATTTTGGTGGCGGTTGTGTTACAAGGCGTAATCCAGAGAATGGAGAGATTTTAGCAAAGATTGATTTGCCAGTAAAGCAGGTCACTAGCTGCGTTTTTGGTGGAAAACAATACAATGATCTGTATATTACCACCGCGGCGAAGGGTCTTTCTGACCAAGAACTTGCTGAGCAGCCACAAGCCGGTTATACGTTTGTACTGGAAAATTTGCCGTATAACGGTTTGAAAGCGAATAAATTTGTTCAAATCGTTTAGTCTGCCTACCTTACTACCATCTATCAAAAGAAAACATTTTTAATATACAAATTCTTATTTATGTTAATTAGCAGAAAGATTCCAATGCGGTATATTTTTAATAAAATCCGCCTGGAACTCTTGTACGTCATCATTATCGGTTCTTTGGTCAAATATCTGACAATCACATTCATAGACTATATACCTCCAATGCATATTTCTATACCTGCATTTATAGGTACAGCTATATCCGTATTACTATCCTTCAACCTGAATCAGTCGTATGATCGATGGTGGGAGGCGCGCAAGATTTGGGGAGCTATCGTGAATGATAGCCGGAGTATCGTATTGCAGTTACAATCATTTGTTTCGGAAGAGAAAAAGCATGTGATTGAGCAAATCGCCTTGCGTCATGTTGCTTGGTGTTATAGTTTGGGACAAGATCTACGCGGGCAAGATCCTAAGAAGAATATCAACGATCTCATTAATGATAGCGACATGAAAGCGCTCGATGGACATACGAACGTGCCATTGGCCTTGCTGCAACAGGGCGCTTTGCAGGTAGCCGAACTGCGAAAAACTGGTGATCTTAACGAATTTAGTCATATACAGATCAACACTTCGTTTGTCAAATTTTCAGATCAAATGGGTATGGCTGAACGAATTAAAAACACAGTCTTTCCAGTTACGTACCGTCTCTTTCTGCATTTTATGATCTATGTGTTTGTAGTCACATTGTCCATTTCTTTGGGTGAGATCGCTAGCTTATTTGAGTTACCCTTGTTAGTTGTTAGTTCGAGCTGTTTCTTTTTATTAGAACGCACCGCTACGCATATGCAAGATCCTTTTAGCAATCGTGCTCACGATACGCCGATGACCACAATCGCACGGAATATTCATATCAACACGCTTGATCTTTTGGGCAAAGGGGATAAGCCAGATCCGATAGAACCAGAATCATTCTATGCTTTATAAAACGATTTGGCAAGTATAAAAAAGTCCATTCTTCGAAAGAATGGACTTTTTTATACTTCGAATGCGATGTTTAGCGCTTCAGCGCATCTATAATATCCTGATCCGATGGTAGCGATCTAATTTCAAGATGATCTTCCACTCTTTTGACATATCCAGCCGCCACAAAAGCATCTATCCATCCTTGCATTGGCCATCGTTGCCATTTGGAATAGAAACGATTGGCATTACGGCAGATGCTTTGTAAATGATTCAAAGGTGGTTGGTAGGAAGCGTGGTATTGATGAAACGATAATGCGTCAATAGTACGGAGTTCCACCTCATGATGCTTTGCCTGAAAAGCAAAGTCGGTATCCTCGCCACCATAGCCAAGATATTGCATATCAAAACCTCCAATTTTACTAAATATTTTTTTCGAACATCCAAAGTTCAGAGACCAAAATAATTCGTAGGTATACGTTTTTAGCACCTGACGTACAGGATCTGGTGTGCTAATTTCTGTTAGGCGATTTGTCCAATTTTCCTGTTGATCAAAGGCAGCTGGCAGGTAACGTACACGGCCTGTGTACAACACGTCAGAATCTTGCTCAAAATTAGTATAGTACGTTTCCAGAAAATCTTTATCTGGAATGCAATCTACATCGAGAAAAACATTATAATTTGTAGAAGACTCTTTCATCGCAAGATTGCGAGCAGCTCCTAAATTAAGACCTGTATCTGTTTCTAATACAATACTTCGTATGGGAAATGGATATTTGATATCTAATGCCATGGGTTCTTCGTTCATAAATATGATCAATACCTCCTTCGGCCAGATGGATCCCATGGCGATGCCATTCAACATATTGATTAGAGCCTCTGTCCGTTGATGAACGAGGGTAAGTATTGCTATGTCTTCACTTCTACTAGTCATACAGATGTGGTGTTAAATCATTTCCTATCAACCTCTTATGTAGCTCTTCTAAATGATGAATTATATTGTCTATGGCTTTTACATCGGTAACGTGTTTACGTGCTACATTATCTAAGTTTCGAGCTTCCTCGACACAATTATTCCAATCTGTATAATACAGATCTTCTTCCAATACCGTGATAGCACAGCCAGCTTGCGTGAGATAATAAGCTTTTTGCAACTGCTCATCAAAGGGACGACTAGCTGGTATACAGATAATGTATTTGTTTAGATCAATCAATTCCATGATCGTATTGTGCCCAGCGTTGCAAATTACAACGTCGCAAAAAGTCAAAACGGCAGCAGGATGATCCAAAACTCCATGAAAAGTAACACCGTCAATAGACACATCGGAAGATATTGATCCAATAACGTGCAAATGCATCTCCGTATAAAGATGTGAGCGTAAATGGCGAATAAAAAATAAATCGATATGAGTACCACCTTGGCCAACAAATACAGCAACCTCTTTCCCCGCCTGATCTTGATCTTTTAGATGCGTATAGCGAGAAAATCCGCCGGAATATAAAGTTTTGTGGTAAGCTGGATTGTCGATTTCCGAATCCAAGGATGAAGGCAATGGTGCAATAATAAGTTGCGCACTTTCATAGGCAAGACGATGTGCAGTATCATTCCGTATGCCATTCTGTCTAATAAGTACCGTAGGAATACCGCAAAGGCGCGCTAATAAGGCCACTTCTACAGAAACATCGACCAATAATATGGTTTCTGGGTTTCGCCTAAAGTATTCGATCATCAAAGCATTTCTATTCAGTAAACCCGAAACACGCAATGGCGAATAATGTAAAAAAGATAGTGGGTCTAAAATATAGTGGATATCTTCTGCAGTTGCTGTATCCATGGGGAGATGGATACAGGTCACATTTTCCGGTATTTGCAGAACATATTGGAGTAAGTTACTACCTAAAAAAGTAATGTTTTGATCGGAAAGCCCCTTTGCAATGGCAATCGCTCGCATAACGTGTCCAGAGCCATGATGGTGCACGTAATAGCAATATTTAAATGGCATGAGGCAGGTATTTGGTGTCCATTATTTCATGAAATAAGGCTTCATAGGCAGACACCATTTTTTCCATACCCAATTCCGTCTCAGCGTGCATTCTACAGGCTTTCCTTGAAAGTGTACTCGCCTTTATGATACACTCTGCCAACTCATGCGTATTGCAAGAAGCTGTCAACACGCCAATTTCATGATTGAGAATATATGGTAGTGCGCCACGTGCAAATCCGGCAATTGGTGTGCCACATGCTAAACTTTCGGCTACCACCAAACCAAACGGTTCATCCCAACAAGGTGTAATAATACTAACCTCGGCTTGACCTATAAGCTGGTTAAGTTGATCATGTGTACACAGGTCTATCCATTCCGCATCTTCACTAAGCAAGGGCGCTACATTAGTATCAAAGTAATGGCGATCTGCTATCGAACCAGCAATCTTAATACGTTTACCAGCTAATCGCGCCGCCTCTATCGCATAATGTGTGCCTTTATCAGGATGTATGCGGCCAAACCAAATGACATATTCACGATCATTCTGAGCAGAAAAAGTCCATTTTTTGACATCAATACCATTATTGATTACGTGACATCCGGAAGGCATGTAAGGCTTCCAAGATTGCGCATTTGACTCTGATACGGATACATAATGCATCTTATTTTGATGCTTTATACTTCCGATAGCACGTTTCATCTCGAAAATTGGTGGAGTATGCAACACTGTCACCATTGGCGTACTGATTATAGTAGACATGGTGATCGGCACGTAATTTAAGCTATTGTTGAATATGAGATCAAATCCTTGGTTGTCAATATCCTGCATAAGTTCGAGATAGGCGTGATGCGTGGAGATAAAATCTTCCGAAAGATCATGCGTCCTGAACCGACTAAATGTCTCTCTATCATAATCCATATCACTCATAATAGATTGCAAGGGTAGCGAACGATCTGAGTGTTCACTAGCAAATAGTGTCACATCGTGACCTCTATTCATTAGCAAGCTAGTGATCTCGTAAGTAAATGCCTCTAATCCGCCCATAAATGGTTTGCGAATTGGGTGTTTCAGGTGTGCAATTATTCCAATTTTCATTTGATGCTGTTTGTCTTAGTGATATTTCTCAGATTAACAGCGCAGCGCGACTATGTCTAAATGAGTTAGATAAATTGTAGTAGGGGTGATGTGAGCCACACTAACTGGGGTAGCATAGTCAAAGTAGATGCCATCTATAACTCATTTTCAATTATGAGTATTTTGTTGGTGTAAATCACGTACTTAATCCAATTATCATAGGTTTATTAAAATAGAAAAATTGTAGATATGAATGAGAGAGTTATCGGAAATAAGCGATAGTGATCTACTTTACGTAAAAGATTCTGAAAGTATTTTTAATTAAAAAGTTACAATTTGTATTTTCGATCTTAAAGGGTATTTTGCATAACCTAAAGATAAGGTTATAGTTGTCTAATATTTAAACCGGATTACATGAATAATGCACATGTCGATTGTAAAATTTTAAGAGCCAGCAGAAAGAGATTAGCGCAATTACTAGAAACAACCGATCGGGAAATATTATTTGAAATTCCTAAAGGCTTTAACAATAACATCATTTGGCAAGTAGGGCATTGCATCACGTCTCAGCAGCGCCATATATATATGCGTAGTGGATTACCAATGCACATCTCCGACAAGTTTATGGAAAACTTCAAAATTGGAACATCTCCACATTATTGGCAAGATATTCCAGATGTGAATGAGGTTAGGCATTTGTTAATTGATACGGTTTATCGTCTCGAATCTGATTTAGAATCAGGAATCTTTGTTAAGTATAATCCATTTGAATTACCGCTCGGAATTCAAATAAAAGATCACATTCAAGCATTACAGGCTGCGATATATCATGAAGCTGAGCACAGTGGTATTATTCTAACGTATTTGAAGCTGCTCGGGAAATAATTTCGTCGATTAAGATATATATTCTCATATCTTGCGTACCAAAATTGCCATTGGTTTTGTTTAGATTAGTAGTAAACATAGCTTAATAAATGAAAAATAATCGTGCTTTGTACCTATTGGTATTAATTATTATGATCGTTGCGTCATGTGATCGAAAACAACCCGAATCCGCAAAAGAGGACATGATGATACGAATTGCAGAAATTGAAATAGAACCTCGTCATCTTGAAGCATACAAAACGATTCTGATAGAAGAAGCAGAAGCCTCCGTAAGATTGGAACCTGGTGTCATTTCAATTTTTCCGATGTTCGAAAAGGAAAATCCAACTCAAATAAAAATATTGGAAATCTATGTGAACGAAGAAGCATACCAAGCGCATTTAAGAACCGCTCACTTCAAGCATTATAAAACAGCAACTGAGAAAATGGTTGTTTCATTAAATTTGTTGGAAATGAGCACGATAGATAAACAGACCATGGCAAAGATCTTTAAAAAGTTAGAGCGGTAGATAAGTTGATATTGGATTAATGGTAAAAGCGCTGATTATTGGAGACCTAAACTCAGAAAGTTCGGATTGATAGATTCACTTAGTCAGATGTACATAAAAAATTCACTCAATTTAATTATAATATATATTATGTTAAGTAGATGTTTTAAACAGCATGCCTACCTTGTGCTGTTCTACTAAAAATGAATATTTATAGAATTATGCTATCTGTTCGATCGTGATAGCTCCAACGGTAATATTGGTGCGTGGATCAATAATAATTGCACGACCATTTTCTGGAAAATCCGCCTGTACATCAAATGGAATTTCATCAGCTGCTTTAATGAAAACCTTGCCAATATCATTCAACCTAATATCCGAACCATAATGTTGTTCCTGTGTATTCACATCATATTTGTACAACACCTCTGGAACTTTAATTTTGACGGTTTTACTATGATGCTGTAATAAGTACAATTGTGCAGTATCCAATGGTTTATTGTCAAACCAACTAATATTGGCTTCAAAACTGCGTTCGCTATGCGTTGGATGCGCAGCACTGACAATCGTATCACCGCGCGAAATGTCCACATCAGTACTTAAATGTACGATAACGGATTGTCCGTCTTCGGCTTCCGTGAATGCTTGTTGATTGATCTCAATACGTTCTACCGTACTTTGTACGCCACTTGGTAAAATCACTACTTCTTCACCAACGCGCAAACCAGATCCTAAAACTCGACCTGCATAACCACGATAATCGTGTAAATCTTCCGTTTGCGGCCGTACGACCCATTGTACTGGAAAACGCCAACCTTTTGAACGTTTTGCCTCTGGGAATTCAACTTTTTCTAAATAATTAAGTAAAGCTTCGCCACCAAACCAATCCATGCGTGCCGATCGATGGACAATATTGTCGCCCTTCAATGCAGAAACTGGAATATAATCCACATTTTCCAAACCCAATCTAGCAGCCAACTGCTCGTAGTCCGCTTTAATGTTATTGTAAACTTGTTGGTCGTAGTCGACCATGTCCATCTTATTAACGCAGACCAGCAATTTCTTCATCGACAACAATTTCGCTAAGAAAGAATGTCTTTTCGTTTGTTCTATTACACCTTTGCGGGCGTCTACCAAGATTACAATCAGATCAGAATTCGACGCGCCTGTCACCATATTTCTGGTGTATTGAATATGTCCAGGTGCATCTGCAATGATGAATTTGCGTCGCTCGGTTTGGAAATATTTATAGGCCACATCGATGGTAATGCCTTGCTCCCGTTCCGCTTTTAAGCCATCCGTTAGAATAGCCAAATCTACGGTGCCATCATTATTTTTGCGGTTCGCTTTTTTAATCGCTTCTAGCTGATCGTCGAGTACAGAATTGGTATCGTATAACAAGCGACCAATTAACGTGCTTTTTCCATCATCTACCGAACCCGCTGTTATAAATTTTAATATATCCATTTTGCAGAATGCTCATTTTGCCGCTATCGCGGATTAAAAATAACCTTGTTTTTTACGCTCTTCCATCGCCGCTTCCGACACTTTATCGTCTATACGAGCACCACGTTCACTGATTGTCGAAGAGCGAATTTCCTCTATAATATCATCCAATGCGACCGCTTCTGAATCTACTGAAGCGGTACAGGTCATATCCCCTACTGTTCTGAAACGCACAGATTTATGATCTACGATATCCGTTTCGTCAATTTGCAAAAACGGAGCTGCCGCCATCCATTGTCCATTGCGCAAAACCACATCACGCTGATGGCTAAAATAGATCGATGGCAAATCAATGTTTTCCCGTTTGATGTAGTTCCATACATCTAACTCAGTCCAGTTAGAAATTGGGAATACCCGTACATTTTCTCCTTTATTGATCTTTCCGTTCAATATATTCCACAATTCGGGACGCTGACGCTTTGGATCCCACTGTCCAAATTCATCGCGCACCGAAAATATACGCTCTTTAGCACGTGCTTTCTCTTCATCACGGCGAGCACCACCGATACAGGCATCAAATCCATGCTGCTCGATCGTGTCCAGCAATGTGACCGTCTGCAGAGCATTTCTGCTCGCATTCTTCCCGGTTTGTTCCACCGCTTTTCCCTGGTCGATGCTATCTTGCACATAGCCTACGATCAGCTGCTCGCCAAGCTCTGCGACAAGTTGATCTCGAAAGCTGATGGTTTCTGGAAAATTATGTCCGGTATCAATATGTACTAATGGGAAAGGGAATTTTCCTGGTCTAAAAGCTTTCTTTGCTAAGTGAACTAGGGTAATCGAATCTTTTCCACCCGAGAATAACAAGGCAGGATTTTCAAACTGACCAGCTACCTCACGCAATATATAAATGGCCTCCGCCTCTAAATGATCTAAATAATCCATTTGTTTTCCTTATTTACTCGTAGAATGTAAACCACATTCTTTTTTACTTTGATCTTCCCACCACCAACGACCAGCTCTGAAATCCTGTCCTGGCGCCACCGCCCTTGTACAAGGCTGGCAGCCAATGCTAGGAAACCCTTTGTCGTGCAAAGGATTGTAGGGCACAAAATTATTTTTCAAAAACGATTCTACTTCTTCCAACGTCCAATGAAATAGTGGATGAATTTTGATCATCTGATTGGTTTCATCCCACTCCACTTGTTCCATATCGTGACGATTGGCCGATTGATCGGCTCGAATCCCCGTGATCCAAATTTTATAACCTTGAATCGCCCGTTGCAAAGGTTCTATTTTTCGTATGTAGCAGCATTCCTTGCGGTTTTCGACGCTTTCGTAGAAACTGGAAGGGCCTTTCAACGCCACCATCTGCTCCACAGGATCGGTTTGTGGATAGTATGGACGGATCGGAAAACCATAGGTTTCCAGCGTCCGATTCCAGACGTAATATGTTTCAGGGAACAGCCTGCCGGTATCCAAGGTGAACATATTGATCTGGCTTTGCACTTCGTACAATAAATGCGTCAGCACTTGGTCTTCTATCCCAAATGAAGTCGAAAAGATAGTTTCTGCAGTATAATGCTGTTGCAAATACGCCAAAATCTCTCTTGCATCCAAGCCCACAATATCTCTTCTTATCTCCGCTATCATTTTTCCAATAACTCCTTTGTATGTGCATTCAGCACGGTTATCTTTTGCTGTAAATCACCTTTTAATCCATCACGCAATTCCTGCATTAGTGCAAGTGTCTCATCAATTTCTTCTGGGATGAGGTCTTGTAATAGTTCTTTCACGCGCTTAGCGATCGTTGGTGATTTTCCATTGGTAGATATACCAATCTTCAAGTCTCCCTTTTGTACAACGGACCCCAAATAGAAATCACATAAACTTGGTTTATCCGCCACATTCAACAAAATGTGTCTGCTAGAAGCCAATTCTCGTACCCAGTTATTCAATGCAGCATTATCCGTGGCTAATAAAGCCACGTCAATATCTTCTAAATCGCTTTCCTCAAATAACCTTTCGGCTATCGTTACAGTATTTCGATCACGTACAAATTCCTTAAATTCCGGACTAATCACTTCGGCTACTACGCGTACCTTAGCCTCCGGCGAATTATTGAAAATAGCCTGCAGCTTTTCTAAACCCACTGGCCCTGCACCCACCACCAAAGTTTGGATCTGATGCATCTTTACATAGATTGGGAATAAGGTATTCATGATGATAAAACCGTTGTTTGGACTCGCTTCATCATATCGGCAAATTCACGATGTTTCGCCACAACTTCGCCCAGTACAATAATGGCCGGTGCACCGATTCTTGCTGCAGATACCTGCGCTACAATCGTATCCACAGTTCCTAGCACGATGCGTTCTTCTTGCGTAGATCCATTTTGTATGACCGCAATAGGCAATTCATTTTTGCCTTCTTGCTGGTATTGTGCCACTATTTGAGGCAATTTTGCAAAACCCATCAACACGACTACCGTAGCGGTGCTTTGTACCGCCAACCGCAGATCAGCGGACAATTGCGTGTCGGAAGTAGAGCCCGTAATAACCCAAAAGCTTTCCGCAATTTTGCGATACGTCAATGGAATCTGTTGCAATCCTGTTAATGAAATCGAGGACGATATTCCCGGTACTACAGCCGTTTCAATATCATGCGCATGCACATAATCTAACTCTTCCCCGCCTCTGCCAAATACAAATGGATCGCCGCCTTTGAGCCGTACCACATGACCGTAGTTCATAGCATAGTCGACCAATAGTTTATTGATCTCATCCTGCGAAGTAGACAGTCTTTCTGCGCGTTTACCAACATATACTTTCACGCAGTGGGGTTTCGCATAATCCAATAGCTCGTCATTGACTAAGGCATCATACAAAATCACATCCGCCTCGCGAATGGCCTTAATGCCTTTTAAAGTGATCAACTCAGCATCTCCAGGGCCAGCCCCCACTAAGGTGATAAATGGTTTTATTTCTTTCATCCGATTCTCTTTCTCGTCCCGGTTTTCAATTAGGTGTTTACTACGCGAAGTTCTTCTCTTCGTTCCACACCTTCCAAATAAAAGGCTGTGGCTTGTGTTAAATAGGCTTCCGCAAATTCTTTGGAAGGTTCAAACTTGTTGATTTGCAATACTCTTTCTGTGAAAGAGTTTGGGAAAGAAAATAACTCTTCCTCCACAAATCTGGTTTCAAACTCGGCAATCACTTGTGATTGCGTGCTGGCATTTACGCCTTTGTCCAATAGTAATGCTTTGGCTGTGCCAACAAATGAACTGTAGCTGTGGTAGATCGCGTCGGCATACTGTCCTTTCTCCAAAGCTTGTCTTGCCCAATCTATTTTCTCTTCTGATTCGAATAATAATGTTGCCACTAAGTCAATGACTACACCAGCACATTCACCCACACCGATGGCGGTCGAAAAGGTTCCTTCATGCCCCCAATCAACAAATTCATCAGCCGTTAAGGTCGCCAAATCTGCTAATGGCTTGAGCAAGCGATAAAAGTAATCTTTAGTCTGCCGCTCGTAATATGCATGAAACTTCTCCTCTGCTTCCCGGTTATTTTTAAAGTCGATCAATAATACATCAACCACTTGTAAGACACGTTTAGTAGGTACTTTAATGACGCGCTCAGCTACTCTGCCCAATCCATCACCCAGCGTACCGCCACCCAACATCACTTGCGCAGCAGGAACGACCTTTCCATCGGCCTTCACAGAACTGCCATGAAAACCAATATGTGCTAGTCCATGTTGACCACAAGAATTCATACAGCCAGAAATCTTAATTTTTAGCTTCTTTTCGTGAACAAAATCCGCATGAAACTCATGAATATACTGCTCGATGACACGTGCCATTTCTGTCGAATTGGAAATACCTAAGTTACAGGTATCGGTACCCGGACAGGTCGTCACATCTGATGTGCTATCGTAACCGGCACGCGCATAACCTAAGCCATGCAGGACATTATAAATATGTGGAAGCGATTCCGCGCGAACGTATTTAAACAATAAGTTCTGATCCTGCGTGATGCGAATATCATCTGCGATATGATCTCTGATGCCGGCCACCAATATGCGTGCCTTGTCGGTCGGAATATCGCCGGTAAGCACTTTTACATATACGCCGAAATAACCTTCTTGCTTTTGCGCAAAGACATTCGTCTGTTTCCAAATTTCGTAAGCCAATGCATCTACTGGCGTACCCGGCTCGACCGAGGCTGTTGGCGGCTCGGGCTGCGCAATAGCGTTAAGATCAATTTCAAATCTTTTAGATTTGATAGCCGTCTTCTCGGCTTCTATCAAGCTCAAGACTTCGTCCAATCCCAATTTCTGGATCAAGTATTTGAACCGAGCTTTATTACGGTTGTTGCGCTCACCATGGCGGTCAAATACACGTAAGGTCGCTTCCATGTAAGGAATGATCTCATCGGATGGCAAAAAGTCGAAAATGGCATTCGCAAGAATAGGTTGTGCACCTAATCCGCCACCCATCATGACTTTAAAACCACGTACTTCTTCACCATCAATCACCTTAACTTTTGGTATAAAACCAAAGTCGTGAATGTAAGAGAAGGCCGTATCATCCTCGCTAGACGAGAAAGATATCTTAATTTTTCGACCCATCTCAGCACATATTGGATTCCGTAAGAAATACAAAAAGGTGGCGTGCGCATAAGGCGATACATCAAACGGCTCTTTTGGATCAATGCCGGCGGTTGCTGATGCTGTGACATTACGCACCGTATTTCCGCAAGCCTCACGAAGTGTAATATCATCTTCGGCTAGCTTCGTCCATAGTTCTGGCGTTTTATCTAAGCTCACATAATGAATCTGTATATCTTGACGTGTAGTGAGATGCAGATTCTTACTGGCATACTCGTCGGACACGTCTGCTATTTTTAATATCTGTTGAAAAGTTAACCGGCCAAAAGGTAGCTTAATGCGAACCATCTGCACGCCTGCCTGCCGCTGTCCATACACACCACGCGCCAGTCGCAAAGAGCGAAACTTCTCTTCAGGAATCGTTCCTTGATGAAAATCACGGATCTTTTGCGCTAACGCAATGATCTCTTGCTCAACGACCGGATTCTCCAGTTCTGTTCGAAAACTTTGCATAATCTCTTCTTAATTTCAGTACGTTATCTCTACAGTTATATAAGTACTACAACTGCCATACCACAAATCTAAAAAAAATATAGACAAAACCCATAATATCTACCAATTTACTATATATTTGTTTTTATCGTTATGAGTAAAAAGAGAAGAGTGTACACCAAACACTATGTAGCTCAGTTACTTAGTTTGGTTTTTATGGTATTTATAAGTTCATGCGCACCAAAAACGCAAAGTGGCGTAAATGATAAAGGAGAGTTAATTGGTAATATTTCGATCTCAGGTGCTTTTGCATTATATCCCATCGCGGTTTTGTGGAGTGAGGATTTTAAAGCCATACATCCAGAAGTACGATTTAATATTTCGGCCGGCGGCGCAGGTAAAGGCATTACCGATGTATTAACTAACATGGTAGACATCGGGTTAGTTTCTCGCGATTTGCACCAGCAAGAAATCGATAACGGCGCCTACCCTATTTTTGTGGCAAAAGATGCTGTGATCGGTACAATTAATCGTGCGCACCCCAACTTTGAGCTGATCGCCCAACGTGGATTTACCCAACAAGAACTGGTGGATATTTTTGTGACCCAGAAGTATCGAAACTGGAATGATATTGATGCCCGTTTTATCGCAGAACCGATTGAAGTATACACGCGATCTGATGCGGCAGGTGCTGCAGAAACTTGGGCGAAATTTCTAGGGGTCAATCAAGAAGATCTCAAAGGAATTGGAATTTTCGGCGATCCAGGCATTGCGCAAGCGATCAGAGATCGACCACATTCCATCGGTTTTAACAATATCAATTACCTGTTTGACTTAAAAACGAAGCGTACAAGCGCTGGACTAGCTGTCATTCCTATTGATATCAATAAGAATGGACAGATTGATCCGGACGAAGATTTTTACAATACGCTGCCTGAGCTCACGGCAGCTGTAGCGGCCAATCGGTATCCATCTCCACCAGCCCGCGACTTGATGTTTGTGATTCGCGACGAACAACGCGACAATGTGCTGTTAAAGACTTTTATTCAATTTGTATTGGAAAAGGAACAACAAGGATATTTATTAGAGAATGGCTACGTGCCATTAAATGACGATGCTATTGCAAGGGAGAATCAAAAACTTTTGAGAAGATGACGTATAGACTTTGGATAGATAAATTGGTGCAGTATGGCTCGGCATTTTTGCTGGTGACCAAAGTATTGGTGGTTGTGCTCATTGCTGCGGGATTGACGATCAAGGCGTGGCCATTGCTAGAGAATGAAAATTTGTGGGAGATCTTAAGTAGTAGCGTATGGTCACCATTAAAGGGCAACTTTGGTTTTCTGCCGTTTATTCTTGGTACAGTGTGGGTTACGCTAATTGCGCTTATCATCTCGGTTCCTTTATGCGTAATGGCATCGATCTATTTGGTAGAGTTCGCTTCAGAACGCCTTCGCAAATCGGTGTTGCCCTTGATGAATGTACTAGCCGCCATTCCACCGGTGTTATATGGTGTGTGGGGAATTTTGTTTGTCGTGCCTATTCTCAGTAATTATATCGCGCCACTATTTGGTGTTGAAACCACGGGTTTTTCTGTGTTTGCTGGCGGCATTGTACTGGCAGTGATGATTTTCCCGATTCTCATTAGTATTATGGTCGAAGTCATGCAGACTGTACCACAAGAGCTGAAAGATGCATCTCTATCGCTAGGCGCCACACAGTGGGAAACGATTGTGTCGGTGAATCTGCGTAAAGCAAAACCCGGTATCATTGCAGCCATCGTATTGGGTATATCGCGTGCTATTGGCGAAACCATTGCCGTGCTGATGGTGTGTGGCAATGTACCACAGATTCCGACGTCATGGTTTGATGCAGGCTATCCTATTCCCGCACTCATTGCCAACAATTTTGGCGAAATGATGTCGATTCCGATGTATGATTCGGCGCTGATGTTTGCCGCACTCCTGTTGTTCGTTATTATTTTTGGATTTAACTTGATCTCTCGGATCGTATTAAGCAGATTGGAGGATCATGGCTAAGCAACTCTCCGATCGATTGATCAAAAGCCGGCTACGTAAAGAGAAAATCGCTAAGATCTTGATGCAGTTATCTGGGATCACCATCACAGGTTCGTTATTCTTTATCATCGGTACGATCTTGTACAAGGGTTTGCCTTATTTGTCTTGGGAAATGATTTCACAATCTCCACAAGGTGGTTTCTATATTGGCAAAGGTGGCGGCATTTTGAATGCAATTCTTGGTTCCTTATACCTTGCATTAGCATCTACAGGAATTGCAACGCTTATTGGTATTCCAATTTCGTTGTATCTCAATCTCTATGTGCCCAAGGATTCTTTTATTGCGCGCAGCGCCAAATTGTTATTTGATGTGTTGTTTGGGATTCCGTCTATCGTTTATGGCGCTATTGCGTTCAGTATCATGATTTGGTTGGGAATCCGTGCGTCACTTTTAGGTGGTATCATAACCATTACGCTGCTAACGATTCCGATCGTGGTACGCACGATCGACGAATTGCTCAAAACCGTGCCGATCGACCTGACGCAAGTTACATTCTCTTTGGGCGCTACGCGCTGGGAAGCCGCACGTGTGGTACTCAAATATATCAAACCAGGCATTTTTACGGCAATATTACTCGCTTTTGGTCGCGCGATTGGTGACGTGGCTGGCGTATTGCTCACCACGGGATTTAGCGACAATATGCCGAAATATATTGACGAACCGGCCGCTACATTACCTTTGGCCATCTTCTTTCAATTAAGCAGTCCGATTCCGGAAGTACAAGGCAGAGCGTATGCATCTGCATTAGTATTGACTTTTATAATTTTATTCATCGTTCTATGCACTCACTTACTAGCAGCAAAGCAAAAGAAACACAAACTGTGATAGAAACAGCGACGAAACCCCTGATTCAGATCAAAGATCTGAACGTGCATATAGAGGGAAAGCAGATCTTGAAAAATGTGAGTTTGGATATCCCCAATAACTCCATTACCTCGATAATCGGCCCATCTGGTTGTGGTAAAACCACTTTATTGAAAACCTTGAACCGCCTGCTAGATGATAGTAAAGATGTAGCAGTAAGCGGATCTGTTCTTGTTGATGGAGATGATATATATGGCAAGAATGCCGAGGTCACCCATATTCGTAAGAAGATGGGTTTGCTGTCGCAAAAGCCGTTTCCATTGCCGATGTCCATTTATGATAATATTGTGTATGGGCCGCGCATTCACGGCGAACGCGATAAGAATAAGCTGAAACAAATTGTGGAAACGCAACTGCGTAATGTAGGCTTGTGGGACGAAGTAAAAGATCGTTTGGGCACATCAGCTACGCGCTTATCGATCGGCCAGCAACAACGCTTATGTCTGGCGAGAGGTTTAGCCGTACAACCGGAGATTATCCTTGGCGATGAATCTACCTCTGCTCTAGATCCAATCTCTACACAGACCATCGAAAATCTATTGATCGAGTTAAAGAAAGATTATACGATTGTGCTGGTTACCCATATTCTACGACAAGCACGGCGTGTGTCGGATTATATTCTATTCGTATACCAAGGCGAAGTAGTGGAATTTGGAAAGACCGAAGATATTTTATTAAATCCACAAAAGGAGCTCACCAAGCAGTATGTCAAAGGCTTTATATCCTAAACAAGATCGGGTCTTACATGAAATGTAAGACCCGATCTTGTTTAGTTAAATTATACGGCTAAATCTTCCAATAAGCCTTATTATTCTGCAATCTCATCTTTTCGAAATGGTGCTTCGGCATCAAACTCACCTTCCCACTTAGCGACTACTACCGTAGCCAAACAATTTCCAACCACATTGACCGAGGTGCGCGCCATGTCCATCAGCTCGTCAATTCCCAGAATAGCAGCAATCACGAATGTCGGCAAGCCAAATTGATCAGCAGTAGCAATCAAAATTATCAACGACGCACGCGGTACAGCAGCTACGCCCTTCGAGGTAATCATCAAGGTGAATGCAATCATCAACTGCTGTCCGAAGCTCAAATCCATACCTGCAGCTTGTGCCACAAAGATGGAGGCCAAGGAAAGATACAACGAAGTGCCATCGAGATTGAAACTATATCCAGTCGGGATTACGAAAGATACAATCTTGCGCGGCACGCCAAATCGCTCCATGGCGCTCATTGCCTTCGGCAACGCCGCATCAGAGCTTGTCGTCGCGAAAGCGATGGATACTGGTTCTTTGATCGCTAACAAAAACTGCTTGATAGGTATTTTAAGGTATATCATTACCGGAAATAAAACCAGTAAAATAAAGAATATCAAGGCTATATACAGTGTGGCCAACAGCATGAATAGATTCTTGAGAATATCAACACCCAAATGACCAACAGTATACGCCATTGCGGCGCCCACACCGATCGGTGCGAAGTACATAATGAGGTTGGTGAACTTGAACATGGCTTCGGAAAGACTTTCCGTAAAAGCGACCATGGGTTTCCGTTTTTCTTCTGGCACCATGGCGAGCCCAATACCAAATATCACGGCAAATACCACAATCTGTAATACCTTATTCTCATACACCGATTTGACAATATTTTCGGGGAAAGTATCTCGGAAAAAGGCGGCGAATTTGTAAATACCATGTGCCGACTCGTCGATATGCTCTAAGGCCGCCAAATCGGAGGCAGACACCGTAGAAGTAGATTGCGGCAATTCTTCATGTGGCATATTCTCCACATCGATGCCTACTCCTGCTTGCGTAATATTAATAGCGGCTAATCCGATAAAAATAGCACAAGTCGTAGCACAGAAGAAATACAATAGGGATTTCCAAGCCATACGACCCACTTGTTTCAAGTCGGAATGACCCGCAATACCGTATACGAGCGTGGCAAACAAGATCGGTCCAACGATCGTTTTTACTAATTTGATGAATCCCTGACTAAGGGGCTGCAGTGCGCGCGCTACATTGGGAAAGTCTACACCGATAAACACACCAAGTGCCATACTAGTTAAGATCCAAGTAGTTAAGTTGCGCCTAGCAAAGGCGTTGCCAATGAGTACAACAGCGGTAACCCAGCGCACAGCCATCATCCCGTTTGTGGAAATAGAGATAATTTCGAATTCCGAAAGTAGGGTAATGATAGAAGCTAATGCAATGGTTATAAGTGTTACAAAAGCAATTTTTGATTTTTGCATGTAATGTGGTGGTTTAACCTTATTTCAGCAAAAATATAAAAATAGGCGGGTAAACCAAATGTTCTGGCGAATTAAGACGGTTTCAAACAGCCTTTTTACATCGGGTTCAATTGACTAATTTTGTAGAAATCATATGTCAAAAACGCAACCGTATTTCCACCCTTTGGCCGCCACATCCGACACGATGCCGGTTTTGTTCACTTTCCCATTTAGCTATGATCCCCATCCATTGAGCATACGCGCTGCGGAACAGGTGAAAGGATATTTGAAGGAGCAACAAGATTTTGCACACAACTTTGGGTTGTCGGAGAACGCTGCTGGATTAGCCATAGGCAAGATGTTCGGTGTGATGGTGGTAAAAGATGGAGATGGTGAACTTGGTTTTCTGGCGGCTGTATCGGGCAAATTAGCCAACAGTAATCAACATGCTTACTTTGTACCTCCGATATACGATATGCTGGAACCAGAAGGATTCTTTTTGCTGGAAGAACAGCGTATCAATGAAATTAACGGCGAAATTGATGCTTTGGAGCAATCGAATGCTTGGAAACAGTTAAAGGAAGATTTAACCGCTTTAGAAGTGGAGATTGAACAGCTCTTACAAGCGGCTCGCGCCAAGCAAAAACAGTTGAAAAGCGAAAGAAAGCGCATTCGAGTGGCGTTGGATGCAAACCATCTAGAAACAGCGGAAATACTGGCGGATTTGGTGAAGCAAAGTTACCGCGACCAGCACGAATACGATCTGGTGAAGCGCGCCTGTCAACAACGCTTGGTCGAAGCGCAAGAAAAAGGGCAACATTGGCAACAAGCGATGCTTAAGCTCAAAGATGAACGCAAGCAGCGTTCTTCAGCGCTTCAACAAAAGATTTTTGACCAATATCAGTTTCTAAATGCCGAAGGCGATACACGAAATGTCTTAGATATCTTTCGCTCAGAAGCCAATGGCATTCCTCCGGCTGGCGCCGGAGAATGTGCTGCACCCAAATTGTTTCAGTATGCATATCAGCATCATTATACGCCGATTTGTATGGCGGAGTTTTGGTGGGGCACATCGCCATCGCAAGAAGTGCGACGACATGAGCACTATTACCCTTCTTGTCGTGGTAAATGTGAACCGATTCTGAATTTCATGATGCAAGGATTGCGTGTAGAGCCTAATCCGCTGTTGCAAACGCCAAATACGCCGTCTGGACTAGACATCCTATTCGAAGATGAGCATCTTATCGTCGTGAATAAGCCAGCAGAATTACTTTCTGTTCCTGGCATACAAATCAAGGATTCCGTGTACAGCCGGATTTTGGACTTGCGGCCAGAGATCACCGGCCCGGTTATTATTCATCGATTAGATATGTCTACTTCTGGCATTATCATCTTAGCCAAGCACAAGGAAGCTCATCAGATTATCCAAGGTCAATTTATCAAACATCAAGTTACCAAACGGTACACAGCACTATTGGATGGTTGCATTCCAGAAAATGAAGGCATAATCACGCTGCCACTTCGGGTAGATCTGGATGACCGTCCGCGTCAGATGGTCTGCTATACGCATGGAAAACCCGCACAAACAAAATATCAAGTGGTGCAAGTTGATCAGGGAAAAACACGGATACATTTCTTTCCGCTTACAGGTCGTACGCATCAACTGCGCGTACACGCGGCTCACAGCCTAGGTCTACATACACCAATCGTAGGCGATGATCTTTATGGCAACAAAGCCGATCGACTGCATTTGCATGCCGGATATATCGCATTCTTACATCCGCATTCGTACGAAAAACTTGCTTTTGAGGTGGCAGATCCTTTCTAAAGTGATGACCCTTAGTTTTTTATATGTATAACAAAAAAATAGCAGCCCGAAGGCTGCTACCCAACACAAACTAAGCGAAAACGCTTACAACAAAAACTAAGATATGTGTACATCTCCCTCAGGGATGTATAACTTTTATCAATAATAAAATGGGATGCCGATTCATCATTCTTGGCTTATCAAATATATGATTTTCACAATCAAATAATGTTATTAATAACATTTTATTAACAATTGTATCAAAATAATATTAAAATACCACTTTAAACGACTGCAAACGCATTTAAAATCTAAAATAATCTTTAGCATTATGGTAACAAATGTCCGAAACGATCTTTCCAATCCATTCCATATCGTGTGGCAGTTCGCCCTGCTCTACATCTTCCGCCAAAATATCGCACAGCAATCGTCGAAAATATTCGTGCCGCGGAAATGATAAGAAACTTCGCGAATCGGTTAGCATACCCACCAGGCGACTCAACAACCCCATATTCGATAAGGTGTTTATTTGTTTGGTCATGCCGTCTTTCTGATCTAAAAACCACCATGCGGAACCAAACTGCACTTTCCCAGCAATTGATCCATCGTTAAAGTTCCCCACCATCGTAGCGATCAACTCATTGTCGGCCGGATTCAAATTGTAAATGATCGTTTTAGTCAGTTGATCTTCTTTATCCAAACGATTTAGAAACTTTGATAAAGCGCGTGCTTGACTAAAATCACCCATAGAATCCCAGCCGGTATCGGGCCCACTTAAGCGAAGCATGCGCGTATTATTATTGCGCAATGCACCCAAGTGATATTGTTGCACCCATCCCTTTTCGTGATCCCACTGCGCGAAATACACGAGCATGGCCGATTTGAATTGGTGATTCTCCAATAATGAAATAGATTGATGCTGACGAATTTTATCAAATATGGTAATGATCTCTTGATCTGTATAATCCTCGGCGTAAATGTGCTCTAAACCATGATCAGAAACTTTACAACCATTCGCTGCAAAGTAATCATGTCGTTGTTTCAGCGCATCCAGATACTTCGAAAACGTGCTAATGGATGTATTTGTCACCGATTCTAGCAAATCTACATAGCTGTTGAAAGTAGCAATATCGTCTACCTGCATGGCCTTATCTGGCCGGAAGGCTGGAAGCATCTTAAAATTCGCGTTTTGCTGTGCAAATTTTTGGTGATATTCCAACGTATCGGTCGGGTCGTCCGTGGTACAGATTACTTCCACATGCATGCGCTCCAGCAATCCATGTACCGAGAAAGCTGGTGTTTGTAATTGTGCGGCCGTTTCTTCGTAAATTTTTTCGGCCGTTTTAGGAGATAACAAATCGCTAATACCGAAATAACGTTGCAACTCCAGATGTGTCCAGTGGTACAGGGGGTTTCGCAAGGTATATGGTACAGTTTCTGCCCATTTTAAGAACTTTTCTTTGTCCGTAGCGTCTCCTGTAATGTATTTCTCTGCAACGCCATTCGTGCGCATAGCGCGCCACTTGTAGTGATCGCCATTCAACCACACTTGACTAATATTGTCGAATTTGCTATTCTCTGCCACTTGCTGTGGCACCAGATGATTGTGATAATCAATAATGGGAAAATGCTTGGCTACTTGATGGTAAAGATCTTGTGCGGTTTGGGTACGTAGTAGGAAGTTGTCATCTAAAAATCTCTTCATCGCGCTTCTTTTCTTTATCCTAAATTCTTTGTTACTTCTCGTCGCATGTATGGTGCGTGTCGAATGACTATACGACCACGCACCATCTTGCTCTTGTTACCATCCCATAGGTAGTAGGTAGGGTATCGTAATTTTAGATGTATTGGTTATTAATATTTATAATGACAACATCGCTTTACATCTATTTCAACAGATACAATAGTTGTCTATTAGTCATCTTGTTCACGTTATAAGCTGCAAGATAAGCGATTGCCTTAAACGGATAGACAAATGATAAGAGAATATTTACGCAAACGTTATCGCAAATCAGTAAGTACAAAAAAGTCCTTGCTGATTTTAATCAACAAGGACCATAAAATGAATACTTATTAGTCAACCTATTTCATGATGACTTGGTAATAGCGTGTACTACCAGATCACGATGCGATCCTCTTTAGGCACATACATCTTATCACCCGGTTTGGTGTCAAATGCTTCGTGGAAGGCATCTAAATTGATGATTGGAGCAAATGCACGGTATTGTGCCGGCGAATGCGGATCTGTCTTCACTTGGTTCACTACAAATTCGTCTGTAGTTTTCGTGCGCCAAATCGTAGCCCACGATAAGAAGAAACGTTGGTTTTGCGTATAACCATCGATCAGTCCTGGGTTTCCTTTATCTTTCAAGTACATCTGTAAAGCATCAAAAGCAACAGAAGAACCGCCTAAGTCACCGATATTCTCACCTAGTGTAAAGCGGCCATTTACAAATACACCCGGTACAGGCTCGTACGTTTCAAATTGTGCCACCAAGGCGTCAGCTGCTTTTTCAAACTTCTCACGATCTTGATCTGTCCACCAGTTATTTAAGTTGCCATCACCGTCATACTGAGAACCAGAATCGTCAAAACCATGCGATAACTCGTGACCAATCACGGCTCCAATACCGCCAAAGTTAACGGCAGCATCTGCTTTGTAATCGTAAAACGGTGGTTGAAGAATTGCCGCAGGGAATACAATCTCGTTGTTCAACGGACTGTAGTAGGCATTCACCGTTTGTGGTGACATGCCCCACTCTTCTTTATCGACTGGTTTACCTTGCTTCGCTAGGTTTTCCTCAAAACGCCATTTTTTGATATCGTTGATATTGGCAAATAGCGATGTGCCCACACTCAACTTAGAATAGTCTTTCCATTTGTCTGGATATCCAATTTTCACGGTGAATTTGTTCAATTTCTCCAATGCTTTCTCCTGTGTAGCTGGAGACATCCATGCTAAACCGCGGATATGCGCATCAAATGATTTGCGTAGATATCCTACTAATTCTTCACACGTTTGCTTGGCTTCTTCTGGGAAATAAGCGGCTACATACAGCTTGCCCAACAATTCGCCCACGTTACCATTTACAAATTCTAAACCTCTTTTGTCTAAAGCACGTTGCTCCTTCTGTCCACGCAATTTCTTGCCATAAAAATCAAAAGACAAATCTTCTAACTCTTTGGTCAAGTAACCTGTAGCGCCATCCATCACATGGAAGCTTAGGTATTCTTTGATGATAGGAAGGTTTTTTTCGTTTAGGATTTCATCCAATTCTTGGTAATATTTCAACTCCCCAATGATCACGGTATCCGCTTTGAAACCCATCGTTTTCAGATAAGCAGCTACATCCATATTTTTCACCAAACCACCTAGATCCTGTACGGCAATCGGATTGTAACGCTTATTTGCATCACGTTGTTCTTCGACTGTTTTCAATTTTGCAGCAATAGATTTCTCGAATGCCACAATACCTGGTCCTTTTAGATCCCGTGTTCTTTGTCCAAAAGCTGGAAACAGGCTATTGATGAACTGCTGGTAATCGGCTAATGTTTCGGTATTTTTTGCATCTTCTTTCTGGTAATAGGTACGACCTAAACCTAAGCCACCACCACCAAGGTAAACGGTGTTGATAGCTGAGTTTTTCATGTGCGTGCCTACGTATCCGCCAAAGAATGGGTTGCCGCCAACAGCGCCATATTTCACAAAGTAATCATACAAACTTTTTAGGTTTTTAACCGCTTGAATGTCTGCTAGTTGTTGTTTTACAGGCTCAATACCGTGTTTGTTACGCGCATCCATATCGACATACGAACGGTATAGATCTGCAATCTTTTGGCCGTCTGTGCCTTTGGCAAAATCTTTTCCTAAAGCATCCTGTAGTAGTTTCAAGGTGTTGGCATCGGTGTTTTCCCGAAGCTCATCAAAACTTCCCCAACGTGCTCTGTCGGAAGGAATTTCTACTGTTTTCATCCAGTTACCGTTTACAAACTGGTAGAAATCGTCCTGCGGACGTACGGTCTTGTCCATGTGAGCTTGATTAATGGCTGGGCTGTCCTGCGCGCTGGCCATACCGGCAGCCAGAATCATCCCAGCGAAGATTAACGTTTTCTTCATGTATTCTTATCGTTTAGTTGTTTGTGTTTTATACTAATCTACGATTTATTCCTAACCGTAAATGTCATTCAATTCTTTCGCTAAGCGCAATCCTGCTTTTAGCAAGCAAGCCTCCATCGTGTACTTATAGCGGTATATGTATTGGTAACTTAGGTTCGTATCCTTCGCCACGTCGTCATAAATCTGGTTGGCTAATTGGTGGGATTCGTACAACCATTCTTCCATACTGGATTGGGTGTATTTCGCGTAATTGTTTTTATCAAAGTCCAACACCCGAGCGTATTCGGTGTAGCTATATTTTTCATTATCTACCAAATCACTGTCCCATACGCGATGAATATTACCATTTCTACCGAAAAATGTAATATCAATCTTATTGCCGCCAAGATCTTCCTTGCGACTCACATGCATCGGTTGGTGCGCATCAGCTAGTAAGTGAATGATAAAGTAGAGTTGTTGCTGTCTGCTCTCGAAATCTCCCTTACGGCTTTTTGCATCAGCACGCAGTGCACTATAAGCTTTGTATAGATTGTCTTCCGGCGATTGGTTCAGCTCTGTTACAAAATCTGCGTAAGAAAGGTTACCAGTCGTGTTTACAAAATGCCATGAACCAGTTTTTTGCAATTCAGGATCAGGGTCAGATTTGATAAAGTCAGCCCAGTTAGACCAATATGCTAGCTTTTGATTACCGATCAATTGGTAAATGTTCTTTTTTGCCTTCTTGCTTAGATGTGCTTCCGCAATTTCTGAAATAACGCGGTGACCAGTCATTCCCCAGCCAAAAACCGTGTTGCTGGTGCTTACCAATAGCAGAATAACGACGGACTTAAAAAAGTGATTCATATGTTGATGTTGTTATATGTAGTGTGTTGTTTATGTGAATATTTCAAAGGCATATTTAGCGGATGACCAAAAGGTATCTAATGCAATAATACGAGGTTTGAAAAAGGAAATCAATGTGGGCCAGTCTTGCTTTTCCATAATATTGGCCGTGATGGTCGTTTGCACAACCGAAAGTTCCTTTCCATATTGATTTTGCGTATCCGCCAGCCACTGCCATTCCTCACCCAGCTCTGCGTGTAATAGGTTGCGGTATTGCTCCAATTGTGCATATATCAAAGCGCGAATGCCCGCATCGGGATGATCCATCTCTATCGCTATTCGAGCAGAATGACTATCGGCTTCCATCCGAAAAAAAAGGTGTTTTACGCCCGTTTTATAATTAATCCAGCTTTGCTTTTCTCTATCCTCGAAAGGCACAACGCGCATATATTGCCCATATGCCGTCCAAAATGCTTCTTTAGTTTTCTTTACCTCGTCCTTCCCGTACAATACTTTTTGCTTTTTGTAGTATGTAAAATTATCAATTCCGCAGAAACTTTTGGAATCTTAGACTGTTTTTAATACAAAATGTTACAGGATGGATAAGAAACAATCGCTATTAGCACTTTCTGCTATAGCCATAGGAACGGCAGCATATCAGATTTTGAAACCGGTACGTTCAAACGTACCGGTCGTCGCCGATTTTGATAAAACGAAATATATGGGCACTTGGCACGAGGTGGCACGGTTGGATTTTTTCTGGGAGAAAAACCTAAAAGAGGTCACTGCGACGTACGATTTATGCCCAGATGGTGCGATCACTGTTGTGAATCGAGGCTTTGATACGGTCAAAAAGAAATGGAAAGAGAACAAAGGGAAAGCAAAATTTTTAGGTAAAGATCATATCGGTGCCTTAAAGGTGTCTTTTTTCGGACCATTTTATTCGGGCTACAATGTTATGCATATTGATCAAGATTATAAGTATGCCTTGGTATTTGGCGAAAATACAGATTACATGTGGATACTATCTCGCGACAAAAAAGTGCCTGAACATATTAGACAAAAATATGTGCAATATGCGGTACGTGCTGGATACGCCACCGATCAACTGGTGTGGGCCGACCAAGAAATAGATTGATGAACTGTTAATAAACACAGAAATTACTAACAACGGTATTTCTGTGTACGTTTTACACTAAAATTAGCTAATTTTGTGTTTGATTTTGAAGAATTTCTTACGCAGTATTTCTAATGATCCATTTCTTTCGTAACCAACAGGGTATCGTATATGCGGTGCAAGCCCAAACGGCATTTTCCGCTGAAACTATTAGTAAACTCAACTGGCTTTTTGGCAACGCTTCTATTCTAGAAGAAACAGAGATAGCACAAACCTATGTCGGTCCACGGGCCGCTATGCTAACGCCGTGGAGTACCAATGCCGTGGAGATCACCCAGAATATGGGCATCGAAGGCATTATCCGCATTGAAGAGTTTACGCCAGTTGCAGCAGATTTTGCGGACTTTGATCCCATGATTTCGCAACGGTATCCAGCTTTGAAGCAGGATCTGTATACGATTGACATCGCTCCAGAACCAATTTTGGATATTGATGATATCGCTGCGTACAATAAGTCAGAAGGTTTGGCTTTGAACGGCGAAGAAGTAGCATATTTGAATAGCCTGTCGGAAAAGTTGAATCGTAAATTGACCGATGCCGAAGTTTTTGCTTTCTCCCAAGCCAATTCAGAGCATTGTCGTCACAAGATTTTTAACGGTACTTTCATCATAGATGATGAGGAGAAACCCACTTCCCTATTTAAGTTAATCAAGAAAACTTCGGAAACAAACCCTAACACGATTGTTTCCGCATATAAAGATAACGTCGCTTTTGTCGGTGGCCCGCAATTGGTGCAGTTTGCACCAAAATCGGCAGATAAACCAGATTATTACGAAGAGAAAGTCTTTGATTCGGTGCTTTCTGTGAAAGCAGAAACACACAATTTCCCAACCACTGTCGAACCTTTTGCTGGAGCTGCTACGGGCTCTGGTGGCGAAATTCGTGATCGTTTGGCCGGTGGCCAAGGATCGATTCCGTTGGCCGGAACGGCGATTTATATGACGGCTTATTCTCGTTTGTTGGAAGATCGTCCGTGGGAACAAGCTGTTGCAGAACGCCCTTGGCTGTATCAAAGTCCGGTGGATATCTTGATCAAAGCATCTAATGGCGCTTCTGATTTCGGAAATAAATTCGGCCAACCATTAATCACTGGTTCAGTGCTTACATTCGAGCACGAAGAAGCTGGCCGTACCTTAGGTTACGACAAAGTGATTATGCAAGCGGGTGGTGTAGGTTATGGAAAATTAGATCAAGCAAAAAAACATACGCCAAAAACCGGCGATAAAATTGTCATTCTCGGTGGCGAAAACTACCGCATTGGAATGGGAGGAGCTGCGGTATCCTCAGCAGATACGGGTGCTTTCGGTTCAGGAATTGAATTGAATGCTATTCAACGCTCCAATCCAGAAATGCAAAAACGCGCTGCGAATGCCGTGCGTGCCATGGTAGAATCGGATCATAACCCCATCGTATCTATACACGATCATGGTGCTGGCGGCCACTTAAACTGTTTGTCAGAATTAGTGGAAGATACCGGTGGCTTGATTGATTTAGACAAATTGCCAGTAGGCGATCCGACCCTTTCGGCCAAGGAAATTATTGGTAATGAATCCCAAGAACGTATGGGCTTGGTGATTGGTGAACAAGATATTACAGGTTTAAAAACCATTGCAGATCGCGAACGTGCACCGATGTATACCGTTGGTGACGTGACCGGAGATCACCGTTTTACGTTTGCTTCGCAAACCACGGGTGCTAAACCAATGGACTACGCCTTGGAAGATTTCTTTGGTTCTTCACCAAAAACAATCATGCGTGATCAGACGATTGTACGTGATTATGCAGATTTAAACTACAGTGCTGATCAGATTCCAGCTTACCTCGATCAGGTATTGCAACTGGAAGCTGTAGCGGCCAAAGATTGGTTGACAAATAAAGTCGATCGTTGTGTTGGTGGACGCGTTGCCAAACAACAATGTGTTGGTGAGTTGCAATTGCCTTTAAACAATGTTGGTGTAATGGCCTTGGATTTCAAAGGAAAAGAAGGAATAGCCACTACGGTCGGTCATTCTCCAGTAGCCGCCATCGTAAATCCAGCTGCAGCGAGTCGCACGGCAATTGCGGAAGCGTTGTCCAATATTGTGTTCGCGCCAATCAAAGAGAGTATGAAAGGTCTTTCCCTTTCTGCTAACTGGATGTGGGCTTGTAACAATGAAGGAGAAGATGCGCGTTTGTATCAAGCTGTAGAAGCTTGTTCTGAATTTGCGATTGCTTTGGGCATCAATATTCCGACTGGAAAGGATTCACTTTCCATGAAACAGAAATATCCAAATGGTGAATCCGTGATTGCACCGGGAACGGTAATTATTTCGGCAGCAGGTAACTGTACCGATATTACTAAAGTAATAGAGCCGGTATTGAAAGCCGACGCTGGATCCGTTTACTACGTTGCATTATCGCAAGATCAGTTGAAATTAGGCGGCTCCTCTTTTGCTCAGATTTTGAATAAAGTCGGACAAGAAGTGCCGGATATTAAAGATGCTGCTTTCTTCCAAAAAGCATTCAATACTATTCAAGACGCAATCGGTTCGGGATTAATCGCCGCAGGCCATGATATTGGTTCTGGCGGTTTAGTAACGACCTTATTAGAATTGTCGTTCTCTTCTATCAATTTAGGTGCACAATATGATTTATCAGCGCTTGGAGAACAGGATAGCGTAAAAACATTATTCCATGAGAATATCGCTGTGGTGCTACAAGCTACGGATGATGTGGCTTTCGAATCGGCATTTGCCACCGCAGGTATTGGGTTGGTGAAAATCGGAACGCCGCAAGTTGGCGATCAGATTACATTTGCTAACCATAGCGATAAATTTGAATTCAGCGTCGCGACCTTAAGAGATACGTGGTTCAAAACTTCTTTCCTTCTGGATCAAAGACAATCAAAAAATGGCACTGCTGAGTTGCGTTACGCGAACTACAAACAACAGCCACTAAACTTCGTATTACCTACAAATTTTGATGGCAAGTTGCCAAAGATCGATTCTACTGCACCAAGACCAAAAGCAGCTATTATTCGCGAGAAAGGATCTAACTCCGAACGTGAGATGGCACATGCAATGTTCTTAGCAGGTTTTGATGTGAAGGATGTACACATGACCGACTTAATTAGCGGTCGCGAAACATTAGAAGATATTCAGTTCATCGGTGCTGTTGGTGGGTTCTCCAATTCAGATGTATTGGGATCTGCTAAAGGTTGGGCTGGCGCATTCTTGTATAATGAAAAAGCGAAGAAAGCGTTAGATAATTTCTTTGCTCGACCAGACACTTTATCAGTTGGTATATGTAATGGTTGTCAGTTGTTTATGGAGTTGGAGTTAATCAATCCTTCACATGCTGAACATGGTAAAATGCATCATAATACGTCGGGTAAACACGAGTCAAACTTTGTATCCGTACATATCGAAGAAAACAACTCGGTGATGCTTTCTACGCTAGCTGGTAGTACACTTGGTGTTTGGATTTCGCATGGTGAAGGTAAATTTCATTTACCGGAGGCAGAAGACCAATATCAGATTGTCGGTAAATATGGTTATGAGGCTTATCCGCATAACCCGAACGGATCGGATTACAATACAGCAATGTTGTGTGATGAAACTGGTCGCCATTTGGTCACCATGCCACACATTGAGCGTTCTATCTTCCAGTGGAATTGGGCAAATTACCCTGCTGGTCGCCAAGATGAGGTTTCACCTTGGTTACAAGCATTTGTGAATGCACGTAAATGGATCGAATCGCAGCCATCGGCTTAAGAATCTATTCTTTATTTGAGGTTGATATACAGACAAAAGCCTCTTCTAGATCGCTGTGCGATCTAGAAGAGGCTTTTTTTTGCTGAGTAAGTTGCTATATTTTTGCAGGCTGCAATGCTTGCTGTTCTTTATAGCGTTCAATTTCTTTTTGCAATTTGCTAAGCGCATAACTCAAAATAGCTACGTCATCCAGCCAACCCAGCACAGGAATAATATCGGGAACAGCATCCAGCGGAGAGATCACATAGAACACTGTACCTACAATGATAGACATGTTCCATTTGTTCATCTTGTGCTTGCCGCTTAATGTATCTTTAGCCATGCTAACCATCAACTTAAAATCTTCCCCATGAGCTTTTAGATTAGCTGACAAGCTGTCTGCTTTATCCAAATCCTTTCTGTTCAATTGATAGGTTCTAAACACTTTATATAGTGCTAAAGCCTTTATAAAATACCTTGGTTTAATCATTTTCGTCCTTTCTTGTTCACTAATCAGTACATAGAAGACAATAACTATGCCCAAGCAAAAACTAAAATAGGACGCCACGTGTTGATTATAGTACATCAACTTGAATAACATTATGGCAATTCAAAATATTGGAATAGTGGTAGGATCATTGCGCAAAGGTTCTTACAATAAAGCTATCGGTCATTACTTACAAGAACAAGCACCGGAAGGTGTTTCACTAGAAATGGTGGAGATTGGAAACTTGTCTCTGTACAATCAAGATTACGACGAAAACAGCGAGCCAACAGAGTACGCACCTTTTAGGGAGAAAATCAAATCATTTGATGGGATCATCTTTATCACGCCAGAATACAATCGATCGGTACCCGGCGTTTTGAAAAATGCTATTGACGTCGCTTCACGCCCTTACGGTCATAGTGCCTGGGATGGCAAGCCAGCCTTAGTAATCTCGTCTTCAATTAGTGATCAAAGTGGTTTTGGTGCACATCACCATCTCAGACAATCATTAGCATACTTGAATATGCCGACTCTGGCACAACCAGAAGTGTATATTGCCAATGTACAGGAGATCTTTGGAGAAGATGGTACGCTGCAGAACGAAGAAAGTGGTCAGTTTTTGCAAAAAGTACTCACTGCTTACTTGGATTTTGCGAACAAACTAGTTTAGTGATAACTATGTTGTAACATTTTCTTATCTGTAGAATAACAAAACCAGCGAATTGTTTAAAATTCGCTGGTTTTGTATTTTTTTTAGGTAAGTCTAAATTAATAAAATAACTTTTGAGGAATTTAATGTCTCGGTGGTGCAGCATATCGCCAAGGTCTTACTCCTTCCAGCTCAGCTTTACGAACCGCCTTCATTAAATATCATTTCGCGTAGCGACTCAAATGATAATTAGTGTTTGGTGGTGGTATGATTGAATACACTGGAGAGACTACCGGTCAGCTTTTTTTAAAGCGTTATTACAAAAGAAATACCTTAAAAATCACGAATCGTGTTTTTTAAGGTTAGACTTAAATCAGCGACTCCTAAACATAATCAAAACTACAGGTGTAAGCCCAAAATCTTGAGACTGCGTCGCTGTCCATCGAGCACAGCGATATCGGGAAGATTTGCCCATTCGGAAAATTGAAATTTTTTGAATAAGGTGATGCTCGGTGTATTATGCGCGAAAATGTAGGCTAACAAAACATCGATACCAAAGTTAGGTGCTCGGTCGAGACAGTGTTGTAATATTGCGTTGCCAAATCCCTGTCCTCGATGCGCTTCATGCAGATAAATGCTAATCTCTACGGTGCCATCGTAAGCGGGTCTTCCATAAAAAGACTGGAAGCTAGCCCATCCAACTAACGCTCCATCGTCTTCTCGCTCAATCATCCACAGCGGACGCTTATCTGCTGTATGATCGTGAAACCATTTCAATTTGCTTTCTACCGAAACAGGATCTACATCGGCTGTGACAAGTCGCGATGCAATGGTTGAATTGTATATGGCAACAATAGCAGGTAGATCTTCTATTGTACTATCTCTGTAAAGTAAATTATTCATTAGGTCGACAGGTTTAACTTGGATTCGGAGCGACGTCGACTTCTGACAATAAGCTTATGCATCGAATGCTTAAAAGCTTTTATGCTAGATAAAGTCCGAAAGGTAAGATAGATGTGTGGCACCCGAAATTTTAATTTTCACAAATGTAATTGTATTCAAACATTTGGGGAAATTAATTTGGGAAATTTGATCGTGAATAAGGTTTATTTCACCATCTGATTTTGTATGGACATCATTCCGTCGCGATCTACGGAAGTAACTCCCGCAATTTTCTCGAAATAACCGATCGCATCTTCCATTGGTTTGTCGTCCGGAATACTGATCGCCACGCCACTTAGTGCATCATACAGATACACCACTTCCGCACCAAAGCTTTGCACAGCTTCCAACAACTGGTCGTTGCCGGTATCCTTATCATAATAAATGACCAAATTACGCGATGCATCCAAACCTGGTTGTTCTTGTGCGGTATCATTATTCATGCGTTTGCTGCCGCAAGCTGTAGTCAAAAGAAAGCTGGAAGCTACTAGTAGTATAGTCGTAATTTTCATAAAAATCTGTTTTGCTCATAGAGTAGGCAACTTCATTTCAATGCGAAATATTGCCTCTCCTACTCTATAACACGGAAATCCAATATACGGTTTGCTTAGTGCTACTAAATAATGCTTAGCGGTTCGCAGCTAATGACTTAGTGTGTTCTAGTGCTTCGAGTACCTGATCCAAGGCCGACTTAAACCAGTAAGTGAAAGCATTTGGCGAAGCTTGAACCTCTTGTAGCAAGTTGTCAAGTGTGATCCATCGAAAATCTTGCACTTCTGCCGGATTAGGCATCGGTGTGGCATTGGTATGGCCAACAAAGACATGGTCAAACTCGTGTTCAATCAAGTCATTTTCGACTCTGGCGTGATAGATGAAGGAAAAAAGTTTATTGATCGGACAGACTAATCCCATCTCAAATTGAAGTCGCTGCAAGGCAGCTTGTTCCAAATCTTCGTACAACTGCGGGTGTGAGCAGCAGGCATTGCTCCACAACCCGCCACCATGGTATTTGTCGGCAGCACGTTGATGTATCAACATTTCTCCATGGCTGTTAAAGATAAATATGGAAAATGCACGATGTAGCTCGCCGCGCTGATGCGCCAGCAATTTGTCCATCTCGCCTAACTCCTGATCGTTTTGATCTACTAATACTACCTTATTTCTTTCCATACCTCGCTATTAGGATCTTGCTTTGTTCAGCGCTTCTTTATACGTTTTTAGTGCACGCTCGCGCGCTTCCTTGTGGTCTACCATCGCTGTTTCGAGCCGATCTGCATAATGGGGATTCCAACGTTTGATGTATTTCAGATCTTTATCAAACCGCTTGGTTTGGGCATCCGGATTGAAGATCCGAAAGTAAGGCGCTGCATCGCATCCGCATCCTGCTGCCCACTGCCAATTTCCATTGTTCGAAGAAAGTTCGTAATCCAGCAATTTCTCAGCAAAATAGGCTTCGCCCCAGCGCCAATCGATCAGCAAGTGCTTGCACAAAAAGCTGGCCGTGACCATACGTACCCGATTGTGCATGAAACCAGTTTCATTCAGCTGGCGCATGCCAGCATCGACGATCGGATAACCCGTTTCTCCCTTGCACCATTTCTCAAACTCCATTTCATTATTGCGCCAGCGAATATGATCATAAGCCGGTTTGAAACTGGTATCGACAACGTGCGGAAAATGATACAGGATTTGCATAAAAAACTCACGCCAAATTAGCTCAGAGAGCCAGATATCATTGTTCTTTAATGCGGTCTTCACACATTCGCGCACCGATATAGTGCCAAATCGAAGGGCTACGCCCAATCTGGTGGTACGATCTTCGGCCGGAAAATCCCGATGCCGATCGTAATCGCCGATCATACCTGGAGTCAGCGATGGAGTTTCGAATTCCAACGCCGTCTTTTCAAAACCAAGTGTATTCAGGGAAGGAATGGACTGTTTCTTCGTTTGCAAAAACCCATGTAGCGTGCTCGGCGCAGCGGTGTAATGCTTACGTTCCAGTGCAGCGCGCCATTTCTTCGCGTACGGTGTATATACGGTGTATGGAGTGCCATCGTTTTTCAGAATTTCATTTTTCTCGAAAATGACCTGATCTTTGAACGCTGAGAAGGACACATCCGCTTTAGCGAGCAATTTCTTTACATTCGTATCTCGAGCGATGGCTTGCGGTTCGTAATCCTGATTGCAAAATACCTCTTGCACATCAAATTTTTGGAGTAGCTCCCCAAAGATATCTTGCACCTTGCCATGATATACATGCAGTGAGCTACCTACCTTTGCCAATTTCTCTTGCAATGATTGCAGTGCTTGGTGAATATAATCTACACGTATATCTGCAGGATTAGGTAATTTAGATAGAATCTCTTGGTCGAATACGAAGATTGGAACAACCGGAAGATCCTGTGCTAATGCTTTGGATAAACCTACATTATCTTCTAATCGCAGATCTCTCCTAAACCAAAAGATGTTAACCTTATCCTTCATCCGCTCCTTTCGTTGCTGGATCTTGATCTACCCAGAGCAGATTTTCAATATCATAACCAACTTCCAGCGCTAAACGAAGATAATCTACTTTCACTTCTTCTGGGATCGTAGATTCGCGAGAAAGTATCCACAGGAAATCAAAATCCTTACCAGCTACTAAAGCATATTTATAATCTTTGTCTAGCGCCAACACATTATATCCTGAATAAAATGGACCAAAGAAGGAAACTTTTAGAGCGGCTATCGTCGATTCACCACGAAATTTCGCCTTACCTTCTGCGGATTTCCATTTTTTCTCTTCTTTATTATATCCCTTATTGAGTACGCTAATGCTACCATCCTCGTTAGCATTATAGGTCGCAGTCACGTGCGACAATCCTTTTTCAAATTTATGATCTAGTCTAGCTATTTCGTACCAGGTACCGAGGTAGCGATCTACATCAAACGATCCAACAGGACTTGCCGTTTTTGGAATATAAGTGGAACTGCAACCCACTGTGAATACAGCGAGAATGAATACGAGATAAGTCTTTAATTTACCGTTCATGCTGTTGATTTTTTTTAAAATACATCTGAAAATATTTCACCGGCACCCACAGAAAGCCAAAACATTCGCCTTCTTCCTTGCCCGTGTGTTTGTGATGTTGTTTGTGCGCACGGCGAATAGCCATCAAATAAGGATTCGTCGTATTCCGAAGAAATGATACACGCTGGTGAATAAAAATATCATGAACAAAGAAGTATGCAAAACCATATAAGGTAATGCCCAATCCGATGTAGAACAAATGATTGAAGCCTTGCGTACTCCCTATGTAAATAAGTGCGATGGCTGGTATGGCGAAGATGATGAAGAAATAATCGTTTTTCTCTAAATGCCCTTCGGTGCTGTGGTCGTGGTGGTCGCGGTGCAATCTCCACAGAAAACCATGCATAACATATTTATGTACCGTCCAAGTAATTCCTTCCATCAGTAGAAAGGTGGCCAACAGGATTAAAAAATTCATAGTTGCACAGTATTATGATTAAATTTTTCGTCTAGGACTTGATGCCGATAGTCGAATATGTTTTTCAATTTCTTTTTAACAAACAATTGATGCGCCAATGTGCCTAAAGGTCCAAATGGTAATTCGTAACGCACATGATCAGTGATGAATACACCATCCTCTACCGGTGTAAAAGTGTGCGTATGTTCCCATAACTTGTACGGTCCGCGTTCTTGAAAGTCAATAAAACGCTGCAAGGGTACTACTTCCGTAATGCGCGTGCGCCATGGTAGCGGAATCCCTAAAATCGGACTAACCGTATATTCGATGATCTGATCTTTGTATATAGCGCGATCTTCTATCTCACTTTTGACTACAAAAGCCATATCTTTTGGTGTTATTTTCTCGAGATTATGTGGCGAAGAGAAGAATTGCCAAATCGATTCGATATCTCCTTTTACGTGCTGTTCTCGGTATATACTATAGATCATGATTGGTGGTTTTTGCGTTTCCGAATTTTACAAAATAGCCATTTTGTAGGCGACATAACTTTGCATCATGAGAGATACCTTTTGTCCATTCGGAATACGGATTCGCTCATTCATGATGCGTTGTGCTGGCAAACGTTTGATCTTTTTGAATAAAGAAAGATAATATTTGTAAGCCAAGTACACGCCAAAACGAGCAGAAACGGGCAGCTTTTTGATACCAACTAATGCCTCTCGAAACTCGGTATGTATATCATCCTCAATAGCGGACTTGATCGCATTATCGAACACCGCCATATTCACATCAGGAAAGTATGTACGTCCGAGTACTTGATAATCGTCTTTCAAATCGCGCAAGAAATTTACTTTCTGGAAAGCGGAACCTAATTTCATCGCATAAGGCTTTAGGGCTTCGTAAGAGGACTTATCGCCATCCACAAATACCTGCAAACACATCAATCCGACCACTTCGGCCGATCCTAATATATACTCTTTATACTTTTCGGTATTGTATTCCGTCGGATTTAAATCCATTTCCATGCTATGCAGAAACTGTTGGATCAAAGCCCGATCGATATCGTAACGGTGCACTGTCTCCTGAAAAGACTGCAAGATTGGATTTAAAGAAATTTTTTCGTCCAGCGCCTGATGAGTCTGTTCTTTAAAGCGCTGAAGTAACAAATGCTTGTCGTAGGCATGAAAACTATCTACAATCTCATCAGCCAAGCGCACATACCCATAGATTGCATATACAGCCGGACGAATGCAATTGTCTAAAGCCAGAATTCCAAGGGAAAAGCTGGTGCTATATTTTTCCGTGGTCGCTTTGCTTACCTGGAAGCTTAATTCATCAAACAGCTTTTTCATAGGATTGTGTGTTAAGTTTATTGACTTCAGAAGCGACGATTTTTCCAGATATGATAGATGGTGGTACACCAGGGCCTGGCACAGTCAGCTGTCCTGTATAAAATAAGTTTTTCAGTTTTTTGTTTTTGATGGAAGGCTTCCATACCGCAGTTTGCGATAAGGTATTGGCTAAGCCGTAGGCATTGCCACCATAGGCATTATAATCTTCTTTAAAATCAGATACACAATAGCTTTTTTTGTAATCGATCTTATCCAACAAGTTACTTGCTCCTGTGTGTTTTTCCAGTCGTGCCATCATCTCCAAGAGGTAGCGCTCTCGCGTCGATTCATCATCTGCTACACCCATGGCCAAAGGCATTAATAAAAACACATTTTCATGTCCTTCAGGTGCAACGCCATCATCTGTCTGCGACGGACAGCAAGCGTAGAATAAGGGCTTTTCTGGCCATACTTTATCCACGTAGATGGAATCGATGTGTGCATCTAGATCATTTTCAAAAAATAAGGTGTGATGTTTGAGGTCTGGAATACGCTCATTGAACCCTAAATAATAGATTAAACAAGACGGCGCAAAGGTACGACCAGCCCAGTATTTCTCATCGTAATTGCGGAGCGATGGCTCTAGTAATGTTTCGGTATGATGATAATCCGAAGATGCAATGACAGCATCAAAGGCCTGCTCTTTTCCATTTATTCTTAATGTCTGCACCGAGCCATCCGCACATTGTATCGCTTGGACGGGTTGGTTAAAATGAAATACAGCGCCTTGCTCCTCTGCTACCGCTTTCATGGCTTTTACTAACTCGTAAAAACCGCCTTTTGGATACCAGGTGCCTAAGGCGTAACCACCATAATTCATCAAGCTGTACATCGCAGGAATCTTACGTGGCGATGCACCAAGAAAGATCACCGGAAATTCCATTAGGGAAATCAATTTCGGATTCTTAAAGTATTTCTTCACGTATTTTCTAAAACCGGACAGCAGATCGAGTCTCAAAGCACTGCCTGCAATCTTGGGCGACATAAACTCTAACCAGCTATAGCAAGGTTTGTTGACGAAATCCCGCATGCCGACCTCATATTTGTATTTGGCGGCTTCCATAAATTCGTCAAGCCGTAATCCAGCACCCGGTTCTATTTGATCAAACAAGGCTTTCATCTGCGCATAATCTCGAGGAATAGCGACATTCTCTTGCGAGAAAACCATTTCAAACTGCGGATCCAGAGAGATCAACTCAAAATAATCGGTGGCGCGCTTGCCAAAGTCTTGAAAGAAATTGTCAATGATATCGGGCATCCAGTACCAACTAGGTCCCATATCGAAGGTATATCCATTCTCGGTATGGAATTGACGCGCACGACCTCCCGGACCAGCATTTTTCTCAAATACATGTACCGTATGACCTTCCGCAGCAGCGTAAGCCGCGGCAGATAATCCTGAGATACCGGATCCTATAATGGCAATCCTCTTTTTCATTTTGTTATTGTAGTAGATTTTAATTGTTGATACGCTTGATCCAACAGTTTTTCTGCTGGGGCATTGCGCATATATATAGGATGATGAAACGCTTCTAGTTTTTGCAGTAAGCGAATCAATTCTAACTTCTCTTCGGGCAATAGATCTCCAGACACAATTTGCGTAGCCTGCCTGATTTTTTGCATTTGCGCATTCAATACGTGCAAACCGGTATCTGTAATGGAGATCAATTTGCTACGCCGATCTGTTGCAGAATCCTGTTGTGCCACCCAACCATTTTTAATTAAACGGTTGATGATTTGCATACCGACAGGTTTATCCTGAATGTTTTTCTTTATTAAAGCCATTTTGGTCATCTCGCCAAAAGCCTTTAGATTGATAAGATAAATATAGTCTTCTTGCGTCGAAAACTCGGTATTAAACATCACGGAGCGCGAGTAATTTTTGGCATATCTACTCAAGTGTACCAGCAAGGTGCTAATCACGCTCTCTGCTGATCGTCCGTTTTCCATGCTAGCCCATGCTGGCATTTGCTGCTGCTGTACGGTTCGATTATCTGCTACCCAATGTTTAAATCCGTGCAAATCACTCGTATATCTCCTATCCGATAAACGTGTGCTTTCGAACTCCGATACTAATTGGATTACATCGTTTATTAAGTTATAGTTCATTTATGATTTATTTATAAATGCGCAGATCTGATACGATTATGGTATACTACTAAACTTTTTTACTTTCATTATTGGTATATAAACTTCTTAAAAGCCTTTTTGTTTGACTAATGTAGTACAATAATAAACTTTTATTTCCACTGATAATAAAGTTTTATGCGGCAATTTTGCTAAGAAAAATATTCAATACTATCTTCTGCCGTTAAGAAACAAATGCCCCAACTTGTCTGTTGGATATCACGCGGAGGTGATAGATCCGGTTAGCACAACAATATATCTATGAAAAACATCGATCAAGCGGCAAAGAGCGCATATAAGTACATAGACTGTACCTGTAAAGGATACAAACGAGTAAAAGTGGGTAAATCTTATCGTTACCAGAATCTCCGTGGTGCGTACATTACCAACGAACGCACATTGAAGCGGATTCAAGCTTTAGTGATCCCTCCTGCATGGAAACGCGTTTGGATTTGCCCAGACCCGAAAGGCCATATTCAATGTTTTGGCTATGATATCCGTGATCGTAAACAATACATTTATCATAAAGAGTGGACACAGGATCAGAATGATAGCAAATTTCAAAAAGTATTGGAATTAGGTCCGTATTTGCCAACGCTGCAGCGACGCATAAATAAAGACTTGAAATTACCAGAATGGAGCAAAGATAAAGTGGCTGCGTTGGCATTGGCAGTCATCAAACTTACATTCATGCGTGTCGGTAATGCCCGATATACCAAAGCCAACAAGTCCTATGGCCTTACTACTTTGAAAAAATCCCATGTGACGCTATCCAAAGAGGGCGTCACCATTAGCTATGTGGGCAAAAAAGGCGTATCACAACTGCACGTCGTGAAAGATAAGAAGCTATATAACTTCGTAGCTTCTTTATCAGAGATTCCCGGCAAAAACTTGTTTCAGTATGTGGATCCTATGGCACCCAAGGGAATAAGAAAATTGCGCGGACGCGATGTAAACGCCTATTTGAAGGGTCAGAATACGGAACACCAGCTTTCTGTAAAAAGTTTTCGGATTTGGGGTGCTACCATATTGGCCGTGCGATTAATGGCAGCGATACAGTCTGAATATGAGTTGAAAAATAGCCAAAAATTGCTGAATGCCATTATCGACCAGATCGCACAAGAATTGGGTAATACGCGCGCTGTAGCCAAGAAATACTACGTTCACCCTCTGATACAGGAAATATTTTTGGACGGCACGTTTTACAAGAAAGCAAAGCTAAAAGTCGGCGCACGCCGACTTACCATTCAGCAAGCAGAAGCTATCTGTCAGCGGTTGTTGCGTTAGGCTCATTCAATGTGCCCAAATGCGGCACATCGTTGAGATCGTAAGGCGTTTCTTGATACACGAAATAATTCAACCAGTTGTTGAACAATAGATTGGCGTGCCCGCTCCAGCGTACAAGTGGCGGATTGTTCGCATCATTGTTCCGATAATAATTTTCTGGTAACTGGATATCACTGCCACGCTCTACATCACGCAAATATTCTTCGTGCAGTGCCCAAGGTGAATATTCTGAATGGCCGGTGAGATAAAATTCTCGACCGCCACGAGAGCATACCACCGCTACACCGGCTTCGTCTGACTCGGCCAATATCGAGATCTCTTCTTGATGCAGTAATTCTTCTTTGGTGATAGTCGTATGGCGACTATGTGGAATATAAAATTCATCGTCGAATCCGCGAAACAAGGGACTGCGATTTTCTGTGGTACTGTGTTTAAATACGCCAAAAAGCTTGTGATCTAAGGGTACTTTTTCTACGCCATAAAAGTGGTGCAAAGCAGCCTGTGCTGCCCAACAGATATACAAGGTCGAAGTTACATGCGTTTTGGCCCAGTCGAAGATCACCTTCATCTCGTTCCAATAACTCACTTCCTCAAAAGGCAACATTTCTACCGGCGCACCAGTAATGATCAGGCCATCGTAAAAATTCTCAGTTACTTCACCGAAGCCTTTATAAAATAACTCCAAGTGCTCTTCGGAGGTGTTTTTTGGGGTGTGCGTATCGAGTCGTACAAATTCTACCTCTACCTGCAACGGATTGTTGGATAGCAATCGTACGAAATCTGTTTCCGTATTGATCTTCAGGGGCATTAGGTTCAGAATCAAAACACGCAGCGGTCTAATATCTTGCTCGCTGGCACGTAAATCACTCATCACAAAGATGTTCTCTTCTTTGAGAAGCTCAATGGCTGGTAGATTGTTTGGTATCTTTACTGGCATATCCCGTTTGTTCCCTAGATGTACTTAAAAAGCAAAAATAGCAAGAATACGGTAGAATAAAAAAGGATTAAGCAGGGTTTGAATCTACATTTTTCTGTTTATACAATCGGATGTCTTGAATTAGGTCTTCTACGACCACTTCGGGCGTAGCCCAAGAGGTGATTAAGCGCACTACGGCCTGATTTTCATCTATTTGTTGCCAAATATAAAATTGATATTTTTCTAGCAATTTTTCAATAAGCGGTGTAGGCAAGATCGGGAATAGCTGATTGGATTGTGGAAGTGATAGAAATTGGTATCCCTCGTCTTGAATGGCCTGCGCGATCTTGGCCGCTATCAAATTGGCATGTTGCGCCAGCTTCATGTACAAATCTCCTTCAAAAAGGCAAAGAAATTGTACACCCAACAAACGACCTTTAGCGAGCAGCGCACCCTTTTGTTTCATCACAAATTCGAACTCCTTACCAACGGCACTATGATTGAAAATAATTGCTTCACCAAGCAATCCACCATTTTTAGTCGCACCCAAATAAAACACATCCGTAAATCTGCCCACATCTTCCAGCAGTAAATCACTTCCGGCAGCCATCAGGGCATGACCCAAGCGTGCGCCATCCAAGAAAAGCAACAAATCATTGGCTTTACACTGCGTGTAAAGATTCTGTAATTCGGTTTTCGAATACACGGAGCCTACCTCCGTCGTATTAGATATGTACACCAAGCGTGGCTTCACGACGTGCGGCTTCAGCTGGTAAGCTTGCAACGTTTTTTCAATATCGGAGCTTGTGAGTTTACCGTCCCTTGTCGGCACAGCAATCACTTTGTGGCCAACCGCTTCAATAGCGCCTGCTTCGTTGGCAAAGATATGGCCAGAGGTGGCGCTAATAACCGCCTCATGCGGACGTAATAATGAAGAGATTACCAATAGGTTGGCTTGTGTACCTCCGGAGACAAAGTGAATGCTAGCCCATTGGTTTCCCAGTTTTTCTTTAAGCAATTCTTTGGCCTTCAATCCATATTCATCTTCTCCATATCCCGGTTGTTGCACGAGATTGGTTTCTATCAAACGTTCTAAAATGGATGGATGCGCACCCTCTGCGTAATCATTCTTAAAATTATACATATTGTAGGAAGCCGTAATCTTTGGCGCTCAAAATTGCAAAAAAGGGAAGAGAAAGTCTTAAGAAATCGCTTTAAAGTTAGCAATGATCTGATCTGCGAAAGCACTCGTCTTTAGCAATGTCGCATTCTCCATTTGGTTATAAAAATCTATTGTTACCGTTTTATCCTTAATGGTTTTGGCTAATGCCTTGGTAATTGTGGTGGCCACTTCGTGCCATCCTAGGTATTCGAACAACATGACACCGCTTAAGATCACTGATGAAGGATTCATCGTATCGGTATCGGCAAAACGTGGTGCTGTGCCATGAGTGGCTTCGAAGATCGCATGTCCAGTCTGGTAATTGATGTTCGCACCCGGTGCGATACCGATTCCGCCGACAATAGCTGCCAGTGCATCCGAGACATAATCACCATTGAGATTCAGCGTCGCTACCACCGAATACTCACGTGGAGCAAGCAAGATTTGCTGCAAGAAATTGTCGGCGATCACATCCTTGACGATTAATTTACCAGCCTCCTGTGCTGTGCGTTGTTCTTTATTCGCTTCCTCCTGCCCTTTTTCTGCTTTCGTCCTATCCCATTGATCCCACGTGTATACTTGATCACCGAACTCTTCTTCGGCCAACTGGTATGCCCAATTCTTAAATGCGCCTTCGGTGTACTTCATGATATTGCCCTTGTGCACAATCGTCACAGAAGGCCGATTCTGGTCTAACGCATATTGTATAGCAGCACGTACTAAGCGTTTGGTACCTTCTTCGGACACTACTTTGATGCCCAAACCCGTATTTGCTCGGAAATCATAATCCAGCTTTAGGTCATTATTTAAAAAATCTTGTAGCCGTTTGCTTTCTTCGGAATCTGAAGCATATTCAACGCCGACATAAATATCTTCGGTATTCTCCCGAAAGATAACCATATCGATATATTCGGGGTGCAATACGGGTGTTGGTGTACCCGGATACCACTTCGTCGGACGAAGACAAACGTACAAATCCAATGTTTTGCGCAAGGCCACATTGAGCGAGCGAATACCACCACCAACTGGCGTAGTCAAAGGACCTTTGATCCCTACCAGATAATCCCGAAATGCCTGAATAGTTTCTTCAGGAAGCCAGCTTCCCGTTTCATTAAAGGCTTTTTCACCCGCTAGTACTTCTTTCCACTCTACTGCTCTTTCATCACCATATGCATGCGATACGGCTTGATCAAAAACCCGTACGGCAGCATGCCAAATATCCGGTCCGATACCGTCGCCAATAATAAAAGGAATGATTGGATGGTGTGGAACTTGCAGTGATCCTTCCGCGTGCAAAGAAATTTTTTCAGCCATAATGTACAATTTTTAACATCGTTATAGTCATCACGCAACCAAAACAATACCAAAAAGCACAATCTCCAAATCTTATTTGAACTGAATGGTTTTTATGGGCGAAATGCGACTGATTAACATGGATGGAATAATCAGTACGACCAATACAATCGCTACCAGACCGACATTGAGCGAAAGCACTTCGTACCAAGTAATCTGTACAGGCACAAAAGATACATAATAGATGCTTGGATCTAGTTTGAAGAATTGTGTACTACGCTGAAAGAAGTATAGTAAAATAGCCAGCACATTTCCAATTACTAAACCATAACCGATGAGGTATAGAGAATTGTACAAAAATACTTTGCGCAGTTGTGTATTGCGCATTCCAAGTGCCTTCAGAATACCGATCATGCTTGATCGCTCCAAGATGTTGATCAATAAAGCCGATACTAGATTGATCAATGCTACGATGACCATCAGCACAAAGATTACGCTATCATTCATGTCCAACAGCTCGAGCCAGTTGAAAACATCAGGCATCTGTTCGACCACATTCGTAGTGGCCATTTGTATCGGCAGTTCATCTTCTACTACACTAGAAGTAAGTGCCAATTGGGTGAAATCTTTGATTCGGACTTCATAACCGCCTACATCTTCTGGAGACATATCGTTAATCCGTCTGATCAAATCAAGCGAGCCGATGATATACATCTTATCCAATTCTTCCGAATGCGTGGTATATATCCCTTTGACTTCCAGCTTACGTTTACGAACGGGATGTTGCACAAAATACATAATAAAACTATCTCCAACCTCCAAATGCAAGCGATTGGCGGTCTGTTGGGATACTAAAATCTGGTTATCTGCATCCTCCGCGGCAAAATTGATGGTATCTCCTTCTACGATCATCCGAGATAGAAAATCTTGCCGATAGCTGGCATCAATACCTTTAATCAAGACACCTTCCACCTCCTGGTTCACATGGATAATGCCCGCTTTGCTTCCAAAAGGATATACATTTTCTACATTGGGAAGCTGTCGTATAGAATCCAGTTTGGCGCTGGACAGCGAGATCGGCGTGTTCTCGTAGGAGGTCGAAACATCGTTTTTGACGATCATAATGTCGCCAAAGAAGCCGCGCTGTTTGTCGGTAATCTCTTGCTTGAATCCCTTCAAGATAGCGACCGCCATTATGATGGCCAGAATGGCCAAGCTCAACGCACCGATCGTAACTCGAATAATCATCTTCGAGAACGTTCTATGGCCGAAAACGGTGATCCTTTTGGCTAAAAAATAGGAGAAATTCAAGCTGAAATTTTATTTTGTAACTTCGCAAAGTTAATAAAAAATGTCATCCTTGAATGATGGCAAACAAACTACAAAAGATTTACAAGGACGATGCGAATTATATTTATGGGAACACCGGATTTTGCGGTAGCCTCTCTTGATACACTAATACAAGCTGGCGAACAGGTAGTAGCCGTAGTAACTACACCCGATAAGCCAGCTGGCCGCGGTCAGAAAATGCATGAATCGGCCGTGAAACAATATGCCATAGCGCATCAAATCCCAGTTTTGCAACCCGAGAAACTGCGCGATCCTGCTTTTCTAGAAGAATTAAAATCATATAACGCAGATTTGCAAATCGTGGTCGCTTTCCGAATGTTACCCGAGGTAGTATGGGATATGCCAGTATATGGAACAGTCAATGTACATGCCTCACTCCTGCCCAATTATCGCGGTGCAGCGCCTATCAATCATGCCGTGATGAATGGTGAAAAAGTTTCTGGCGTTACGACCTTTCTGCTACAACACGAAATCGATACCGGCAATGTTTTATTGCAAAAGGAAGTCGCTATTGCCGAAACAGATAATGCAGGCGATCTACATGATGCGTTGATGCAAGCTGGTGCCACGCTATTGTTAGAAACGGTCAATGCACTGCGTGCTGGTACGCTCACGCCCACACCGCAAGATGCGATGGTGGGAGCCGATTGGAAGCATGCTCCAAAAATATTCAAGGAGGATTGTTTGATCGATTGGAACAGACCGGCCAGAGATGTTTACAATCAAATTCGCGGATTGAGCCCTTACCCAACAGCATTTACCACATTGCACGATAAGGTGCTCAAAATTTATGAAACCGTATTGGTGGATGAAAAACCGAGCATCGCAGCTGGAGAATGTGAGACGGATGAGAAAACGTATTTGCGTTTTGCCTGTACCGACCGCTATTTGGATTTAAAAGTAGTACAGATTGAAGGTAAGAAACGCATGACGGTGGGAGATTTTTTGCGCGGATATCGTTTTCCTTAACACTACAATCGAAAGGAAAATATATGTAACTTACCACATCGTATAAAAGACCTAATAGATGGAAGAACATAAACCGCTACCGATATTAAATGGGGAAGAAGCGCGCGTATTAGGCGTGTTACTGGAAAAGGCAAAGACGACGCCAGAGTATTATCCGCTCACGCTGAATGGATTAGTAACGGCATGTAATCAGAAAACATCGCGTAGACCCGTCGTGCAATATGAGGAAAACACGGTGGTAACGACGTTGGATAATTTGAGAAAGCTTGGCTTGGTATCTACGGTAGTTGGCGGAGGCAGTCGAGCGGTGAAGTACAAGCACAATTTGGCGATACAATATCCGCTTTTGCCACAGGAGTTGGCTATTATTTGTTTGTTATTACTTCGTGGGCCATTAACGCCAGGAGAAATTAATAGCAATGCCGGTCGTTTGTACGACTTTGAGTCTATTGATGAGGTCGCGCAATTATTAAGTAAACTAGAAGACAGCACACCTGCTTTTGTAAAAATAGCGCCTAAACGATCTGGACAAAAAGAAATTAGGTATATTCACCTGTTGGCAGAGTTTAATGAGGAAGAATACGAAACCGAGCAACCTGTTAGCCGATCTGGATCCAATGAGCAAATAGAGACCTTGACTGATCGTGTGACCCAATTGGAAGAGCAATTGGAACAATTGCAATCAGCCTTTGATAAGCTGATGAGTGAGCTGACCTAATTAAAAATATACACGCACCTTCTTATGAAACTATTCTCATCAATTCTTACAGGACTATTTTGCTTTGCAAGTATAGTGAGCTTCGGACAGAGCATTCAACCATTGACCAAAAAGTCAAGTTCTGGTTTTCGTGGACTAGATACCTATGGAGAACGCGTGATTTGGGTCAGCGGGACTAATGGTACAGTCGGTAAATCCTTAGATAAGGGAGAAACGTGGGAATGGGTTGATCCTGCAGGTTACGAGGAAACCGATTTTAGAGATATTGCGGTATTTAACAATTACGAAGCAGTTATCGTCAGCGCGGGCGCTCCGGCTGTTATTCTGCGAACAGTAGATGGAGGAACATCATGGACACAAGTTTATCATAATGATGATCCAGAGATTTTCTTGAATGGGATGGATTTTCACGGTGATCGTGGTTATGCCATAGGCGATCCTATTGACGGTTTTTTTCAATTGTTGCAATCAAACGATCGTGGCGAAACTTGGACGGATGTCTCCGGCAGTTTATTGCTTTTTGCAGAACCGGGTGAAGTGGGTTTTGCCGCGAGCGGTACGGGTTTACAGCTGCAGGGAGACAATCTTTGGATTGGCAGTGGTGGCTCATTTGCCGCAGTATTTCGCAGAAACGAAAAAAAGATGCTGATGTACAAAATGTTAACTCCCATCATCAGCGGCGCAACCAGTCAAGGGATTTTTTCGCTGAGCTTTTGGAATGACAAGAATGGTGTCATTGTGGGTGGAGATTACCTCCACGATCAATGTAACGAGCATAATGTATACCTCACACATGACGGTGGCGATAATTGGATAAGCCCAGCAAAACCTGTCGGTGGATTTAGATCGGCGGTAATGCATATCAGCAAACAAAAATTGGTCGCAACAGGTACTTCGGGTACGGATATCTCTACAGACGGTGGGCAGCATTGGAATACGATCTCAACAGATAGTTATAACGTGCTCGGAAAATCCCGTTCTGGAAAAAGAGTGTATCTGGCTGGCAGTAACGGACAAATCAGTGTACTTCTGTGGAAGTAGGCTATTATTAAAAGCGTAAAAATTAGTATGAAATATTATATCATAGCAGGTGAAGCTTCTGGCGATCTGCATGGAGCAAACCTGATTAAAGCATTAAAAAAGGAAGATCCTGAAGCCGAATTTGCCATCGTTGGTGGATCGCTGATGGAAGCCGAAAGCGGGCAAAAAGCATTGATTCATACTTCTCAAATGGCCTTTATGGGCTTCGTAGAGGTGATTTTTAACTTATCATCCATTGCACGTAATATGCGAGCTGTGAAAGAAGATCTTTTGCGTGTGCGGCCAGATACGGTGATTCTGATTGATTTTCCAGGCTTTAATCTGAAGATTGCTGACTTTGCCAAGAAGAATGGTATCACGACGAGCTATTACATCTCGCCAAAGATCTGGGCTTGGAATCAGAAACGGGTGTATAAGATTAAAAAAGTGGTGGATCACATGTTCTGTATTCTGCCTTTCGAAGTCGATTTCTACAAAGAATATCATTACGTCGCAGATTATGTGGGAAATCCATTGCTGGATGCAATTTCAGCACACGAAGTCAATACGAGTTTTGTGGCCGACAATGGGCTTTCGCCGATCGAAGATATCATTGCATTACTGCCAGGTAGCCGCAAGATGGAGATTGAACGTATCTTGCCTGAAATGGCAGAGCTGTATCATAAATTTCCTTCACATCAGGTCGTGATCGCTGGAGCTCCGAATTTTAATGAAGCCTACTACCGGAATATCATTGGCGATTTGCCCATAAAGATCGTCTTCGATCAAACGTATGATTTATTAAAGCATGCGGTAGCTGCAGTCGTGACTAGTGGCACAGCCACGTTGGAAACTGCTATTCTGCGTGTGCCACAAGTGGTGGTGTATAAAGCCAACCCCATTAGTATTGCTATCGCACGAAAACTGATTAAGGTCCGGTTTATCTCTTTGGTGAATTTGATTAACGATTATCTTTCTGTCCGGGAGCTTATCCAAGGCGATTGCACAGCGAGCAATATCGCCGATGAAATCGGCGAATTCATCACCAATCCCATACATCGTGCCAGCGTACTGGAGAATTACGATGTATTGCGTGAAAAGTTAGGTGAGCCAGGTGCTTCTGCCAGAACGGCAAGCAAGATCGTTGGTTATTTGAGCGCAGCGCAATAGTCCGCCATCGAAGTTACGTATTTCCGAAGCCTAAACTCAAAGGTGTGGCAGTGTCTATTGATAGCCATCACCTTAACGTTATATAGGCGTTTAGTTCACCTTTATAAGTATGGTTCCAACACGGCCTTATCCTAAAATAGCTATACAGGTTATTTAATAAAGAGCCGATCGCCGTGTCGTCTCCCTTTGTAATGACGTCATAACTTACATTAAACCTATTCCTATAGCGTGGGGTCTAAAATTATAAATATATACGCTTATGAAACGCTTACTAAGTTTACCGCTGATGTGGTGCCTGTTATTGACTGCTTGTTTCACTTACAGCACAGTAGGTTCGGCACAATATAAAGACGAGGAAAATCGCATTGAGGAGCATATCGGGAAACTCGTTTTATCCAAAAAGAAGAATAAAACATTTCGCAATAAAGGCCGTGATTCCACTATTACAGTACACATCGATACGTTGATTATGAAAGATCGTGCATCGCTGCAATTCTTTGGATTGAAGGATGTGCAATTGAAAATCGGCTATGCCGAAATTGGAAAAGATGTGGTCTTTTCAGGAATTGGCAGCAAGAATAATGCGTCCAACTTCGATATTGATATCCATTTTGCCAAATTCCAATCATTGTACGTAATAGCACGAGGAATTGATGCCATGAATGGTACGCGCACGCACCCCAATGGTGACGGTGGCAATGTCACTGTTCATTACGATCCGAACGGATTAATACCACAACAAGAAAATCACAAAGCTAAACAACATTTAAAAATAGATGCAAGTGCCGGTGGCCGCCGTGTCAATCCGCAAACGGATGTAGCTTTGGTGATGAGCCGTATCGGCATGAGTGGTGGTGGCCGAATGGGTGGTATCCCACAAGGTCAGGTTTATTCTGGATCTCCAGGTCGCGAAGGAAAGGTTGTTGTAGAAGCTGCGAACTAATAAGATAAGCTTATTGCGGTTGTGTCTTCACAAAGATAATCGTACTTTTAACCATGAAAGTTTTAGCATTTGGCGCATCGAATAGTTCCAAGTCCATCAATCAGAAATTCGCCACCAGCGTATCCAAATATTATAAGGAAGACGAGGTCGAAATCGTACATATTCATGATTTTGAAATGCCGATCTATTCGGCAGATCGAGAAAGGAAAAATGGTGTTCCGCAGCTAGCTCATGATTTTGCGGCACATTTAGATGCAGCAGATTTGATTATCATTTCTTTTGCGGAGCATAACGGCAATTACTCCGCTGGATACAAAAATCTAATTGACTGGATAAGCCGAATAAAAGGCCGAAAGCCCTACCAAGGTGCCCATCTATTCTTACTTTCCACCAGTTATGGTGCGCGCGGTGGACAGAGCGTACTGGACATTGCGACAGCACGAATGCCCTTCGATGGCGGCACGGTGCTTGAAAGTTTGGCGCTACCCGAATTCCCGGCTAACTTTGAGGATAATAAAGGCATTACCAATGCTTTGTTTCGCAGTCAGCTAGAAGCCAAGGTGCGAAAGACTAAACGGGAGATGAAGAAGATACTCGACAATAAACAAACAACATGAAGTCACGTAAAATAATTTGGTTCGTAGGCGCTATAGTCTTGTTATTAGGCTATTTTATCTACGATAGTTACAGCCAACCTAACATAAAAGACGTTCCGGGAGATTTTGAAGAAGTAGCCTTTGTGCGCAACGAACAGAATAAAGGCGGCATTATCCGAATATATGCGGTTACCGTTGGAGATCAGGCAAAGGCGCAATATGAGCAATGTGCGGACCTCTTTCCGACCAACGATTATGGTAGTGTGACCAAGATTTATTTTTTTGATAAGCAATCGCCCTATCCTACCGAGCTGACGCTCGACGAACCCCATTTTGATGGCGCAAAATTTAGTGCACTCCGTATTGTCAAAAGATACGGTTCCAAGTAAAATCTTAGACTTCCGTCGTGCAAGATAGATCGTCATTTATTGATATCCATACGCATCAAGCGGATGAACAGTCATCGTCTGCTTATCGCGTACGCAATGTAATTGTAGATCAGGATGATATTATTGATGAAGCCTGCTCGGTAGGTATACATCCTTGGTATATACGGGATGGTGGGACAGCTCAGTTAGTGACGCTTCGCGAAATGTTGCAAACTAATCCAGCCATTCTGGCTATTGGCGAGTGCGGACTGGATAAGATAACAGAAATTGATTGGGAAACGCAGGAATCTATTTTCACAGCACAACTTCGATTGGCCTCCGAATTTTCAAAACCAGTGATCGTGCATTGCGTACGTGCCTATCAGGAAGTGATCCAGTTAGTAAATAATGCACAAATCGTGCGCCCGATCATCATACATGGGTTTAACAAGAACAAGGATCTAGCGGAGCAGCTTCTACAGCAAGGCTTTTATCTTTCGCTTGGAGCGAGTGTGTTAAATGGTCGTCAGGACGAATTGATAAGCACCATCCCACTTGATCGTATGTTCTTGGAGACAGACAATTCGACCAGCCCAATCTCCCAAATTTATATGTATTTTTGCCGCGTTCGAAAGCTGCGCTTAGATCAATTGCAAGCGCAGCTTTGGGCAAATTTTGAAAAGGTATTTAATTAGTTATTTACAATAAGAATGAAAGATGTATCGTGGCTTTCTCGTACGGAAGCTTTGATTGGCGGCGACGCCATTAAGACCTTGACCAATGCACATGTGATGGTACTTGGATTGGGTGGTGTAGGATCTTTTGCGGCAGAGTTTATATGTCGTAGTGGTGTGGGCAAAATGACGATTATAGACGGTGATACCGTCGATCCATCCAATAGAAACAGACAACTTCCGGCATTAGCCACTAACCATGGTGTTTCTAAGGCCGAGATCATGCGAGAGCGCTTGCTGGCTATAAATCCTGAACTGGAACTGCAAGTTTTTGAAGAATTTGTTGTGCCCGAAAGAATACCTTTTTTTCTCGACCTAAAACCAGATTACATTATTGAGGCCATTGATAGTATCACGCCAAAATTATTTCTGATCCGATCAGCTTATGCCGCTAATATTCCGTTTATCAGCTCCATGGGCGCTGGCGGAAAAGTAGATCCTACCCAAATCCGTATCGGCGATATCAGTGATTCGTACAATTGCAAGTTGGCCAGACATATCCGCAAGAAATTGCGTAAGCATGATATTGGTCAGGGTGTAAAAGTTGCTTTTTCGATCGAATTGCCCAATAAAGCTTCTCTATTGTATACGGATGGTACCAACTACAAAAAGTCGGCCTACGGCACAATGTCGTACCTGCCAGCTGCCTTTGGCGGTGCGATTGCTTCGGCTGCTATTCGTGATTTGATCAGCACATAATACTGCGCAGTACTTGCGGTAAATCAGAAAGTAAATACGTATTTTTAGAACCGCTTGGTTAGTATCCTTTTGGTAGGATATTCCACACATTTACTACATGAACACAATGGAATCGCAAGATATTCCTCAATTCCTCTCTGGAGGTGGCGAGATGGGTGCACTTATCCGAAGTATGGATTGGTCGAAGACAGCACTGGGGCCAGTAGAAAGTTGGCCGCAAAGCTTGCGAACTTCGGTCAGTTTGTGTCTATCTTCTACCTTTCCAATTCTAATCGCTTGGGGACCAGAGACTATTCAAATCTATAATGACAGCTACCGGCCGATTTGTGGTGCAAAGCATCCTGAATCGATGGGGCAAAATTTTAGAATTTGTTGGGAAACCGCTTTAGAGGTTGTCGGTGATGCCTTTACGCGCGGCGAGCAAGGCGAAGGAACGTATATCAATGATCAGCGCATGTTTTTGGATCGCCATGGCTATCTGGAGGAAGCTTTTATGACGTTTTCGTTTGCGCCAATTCGAGACGAATCTGGCGGTATTGGCGGGATCTTCCATCCGATCACTGAAACAACCGTGAAAATATTAAGTGGCCGACGTACCAAGGTATTGCGCGATTTGGGTGCTGCATTGGGCGAAGCAAAAAGCATTCAAGATATTGCGGATGTGACACGCAAGCTGCAACCAGACTGTGAACTGGATCTACCCTTTTTGATGTTGTATCAATTAGATAGTCAACAAGATACCGTGAAACTAATCAGTTCATCAGGATTACCAACCGATGGTAAACTAACTCCCGAAAGCTTACATCTCGACATAGACACCAACAGTTGGCCTTTACAACAAAGCAGATATAGTGGGGTGATCGAAGAAGTTCAAAATTTGACGGCTATTTTTGATGATTTCGAATGCCAACCTTATCCTGAATGTCCCTCATCAGCAGTTATTCTTCCTATCCGCATTAGCGGACAAGAAGAAGCATTTTGCTTTCTGATAGCCGGCGTAAGTGCTCGCAGAGCGCTAGATAGTGATTATCGTAATTTTTACGAGCAATTACAAAACACATACAGTACATCATTTTCCAATGTATATGCTTACGAACAAGAATTAAAACGTGCCGAAGCGTTAGCGGAGATCGACCGATCTAAAACCTTGTTTTTTAGCAATGTAAGTCACGAATTCCGAACTCCACTAACCCTGATGTTGGGTCCGTTAGAAGATGTTCTACAAGACCATACTTTGCCTACGAACCTGCAAGCGCCTTTAGAATCTGCACATCGCAATGCACTACGTTTGCTCAAACTCGTCAATAATTTATTGGATTATAGCCGTGTAGAAGCAGGCCGTACACAGGCCGTGTATCAAAAAGTCGACCTGGGCGAGCTCACTGTAGATTTGGCCAGTAGCTTTCGATCGATTATTGAGAAAGCAGGCATGAACTTAGTCGTTAACGCGACACCAATTGCCAACGAGATCTATGTAGATCGGCAAATGTGGGAGAAAATCGTGTTGAATTTACTATCGAATGCCTTCAAATTTACTTGGGAAGGAAGCATTCAAATCTCCGTTTACGCGGCTGATGATGAAGCTTTTCTGCAAGTAAAGGATACAGGTACGGGAATTCCTGCCAAGGAATTGCCGCACATGTTTGAGCGCTTTCATCGCGTGGAGAATACTGCTGGCCGTACACATGAAGGATCTGGTATCGGGCTTTCTTTAGTGCATGAACTAGTTTTGTTGCATGGTGGTGAGATTAGCGTCGAAAGCAGCGAAGGTGTTGGTTCGACCTTTACGGTGCGCATCCCTTTAGGTAAAAAGCATCTTCCTGCTGGCTTGGTTTCTGAATCGGGCATCGATGCCGATACGTCTGCATTGAAAGGTGCATTTATCCAAGAAGCAGTCAGTTTGTTGGAACAAGAAGATGATACTGATTTCCAGTCGCCGCCGGTTGGTATTCCAGAAAATTTGGAGGAACAATCGTATACAACTAATATCCGCATTCTGGTTGTGGATGATAATGCCGATATGCGTGACTACCTCAAACGCTTGCTCAAACCTTATTTCCACGTTGATATCGCTACTAATGGTGTTACCGCTTGGAATAGTATACAAGCCAATATGCCCGACTTGGTATTGAGTGATATCATGATGCCGGTAATGGATGGTAAAGAATTACTTCATCTCATACGCAGTCATAAACACACCGCACGTTTACCCGTTATTTTTCTTTCGGCACGCGCCGGAGCTGAAGCACGCATAGACGGTCTGGAAGCTGGTGCTGATGATTATTTGGTCAAACCATTTGCGGCAGCAGAACTGCTAACCAAAGTGCGTGCACAAATCAAGATTATGGTCGTACGCAATCAGGCCGAACAGCAATTGCGGGCGCTTATTACCAATGCGCCAGTGGCCATCGCTATCTATCAGGGCCCTTACCATATCATCGATATTGCGAACGATCGCATGTTGCAGTACTGGGGTCGTAGTGCGCAAGATACTATCGGCAAGCCGTTGTTTGAAGCTATTCCAGAGTTGGTGGCTCAAGGCATGCAGGAGATCAAAGATCAGGTATTCCGAACGGGCGAACGGTTTATTTCTTCTGAATTTCCACTGAATATCAAGCGCAATGATGTAGTAGAAACCACGTATCTGAATCTGACCATTGAGGCGCTGCAATCGGATAATCGCATAACTGGCGTTATGGCTGTAGCCGCTGATGTAACGACCTTAATCAATGCGCGAAAAGCGCTAGAGAAAACGTCTGACACGTTGCTTTTGTCGATGGAGGCCGCCAATCTAGGAACTTGGCGAACCGATTGGGGTACGAATAATCTTTTCTTTTCGGATATCGCGTATCGGTTACATGGTATTCCGGTAGGCACACCTTTACTATTCGACCAGACGATACCAATTATTGTAGCCGAATATCGTATGCAGTTCTTAGAAGCGATTCAAAATGCGGTAGATAGCAAAGGGCGCTTTAGTATAGAATACCAGATGCAACCTGCAGATGGGTCTGCTCGCAAATGGTTGCATTCTACTGGAAAAGTCGAATTGGACGAACATGGTGAGGTCCTCGGACTAATCGGAACTTTGCTGGATATCACCGAATCTAAAGTTGATAGTCAGCGAAAAGATGATTTTATTGCAATGGTGAGCCATGAGCTTAAAACACCATTAACGGCGATGAGTGGTTATGTGCAGATCCTGCAACGCAAAGCGCAAACAAATGCCGACGATTTTACCTCTGATAAATTAGACAAACTCTTCGCACAACTGAGGAAGATGAATACCCTGATCAATGGTTTTCTAAATGTTTCTCGCTTGGATTCTGGAAAAATCCATCTGCAGCCGCAACAATTTTGCTTACGCACCTTGATTGAAGAAACGATTGATACGGCTAAAGATGTGGCAGAAAGCCATGAAATCACTTACGAAGAAGAGAATACGGTGATGCTAAATGCAGATCGGGAAAAGATTAGCTCAGTCTTGTACAATTTGGTCAGCAATGCGGTGAAATATTCGCCAAGTGGGAAAAAAGTTATTGTGCGGACTCGCGTAGCAGATAGTATGATTATCGTGAGTGTCCAAGATTTTGGAATGGGTATCAAAGCAGAAGATATCGATCACCTATTTGACCGCTATTACCGCGTAAAAAGTAAAAGCATGGAGAATATTGCTGGATTTGGGATCGGTCTTTATTTATCTGCCGAAATCGTACAGCGACATTATGGTCGCATCTGGACAGAAAGTATTTGGGGAGAAGGATCTACATTTCATTTCAGTTTGCCCATCAGCTAATAGTAGTAACAGAAAATAACTTCATCTACACCTCATAGACTACCCGATTTATCTCTCTTTCGGGTAGTTCGCAAATTCATTCATACTACATACTCTAAGTACGGTGCAGGTAGTTTTCGCATTGTTCGCGATTGCGAAAAACACCTGTTACACCTATCATAAGCGCTATTAGCACCTCTATGTAGGTAAAATGCTCATCGGCGGGGCATTATACGCTAAAGCCGCGAGCCATAATACCTGATTGCGTTTCTCTTGGCTGAAATTCTCTTGTTTGGCATCGCGTTTGGAATAGTCTTATCGTAAAACAATATCATTCACACACCAAAAAATAAAGGCTATGGATACTATCGAAACAAAAGCAGCAAAATTAGGGTTGGATAAAGGATATTACTTGTTGTTAATGGCTATTCTGCAAGAAGAAGCTGCGGAGGACATGGATTTTGCGGAAGCGAGCTAATTATCTTTTGATTATCATCAGACGCAGCGTGCGCAACATGCCTAAAACAAAAGGCCATTTGCGTAAGCTCATCATGATTCGAAGGTCATTCTGGAAATTGGACTGACCATCTAAAAATCGAAACACGTGCGAAGCACGTGCCTTGCGAAACAAATCGGAAAACAATGCATGCCCAGGGTAATTTCCTTGGGCTAATACATGCAGCAAAATCGCATCATAAAACTGTTCTTTATGCTGCGTTGGCAAATCGATATTTGGCCATTCCCGATTTTTAATCGATTGTAAAATGTTGGCTATTGTCCGCTTTACATTCGTAAAAGTATAACCCGTAGATCCGCGCGTATCCCCTCCTGCTGATCCTAAAAAGTATACCCGACGATCTCGTCGTGCAAAGTGGTGATCCGTCATCGGAATTACGCCATGCTCCTCTTCCAAAATTTCGTACTTCGTAACTTTGCAAACATCTCGCAAATAGACATCTAGCTTTTCAGCATATTCTGCCCGCGGGATTAATGTTTGTGAGAAGATAGTGTACTCCACGAAAATTTCATGCTGCGAAGCTGGTAATGCATAGACAAATGAGGTACCATGCTCTTGTGTGGTACGGTAATCCATAATGATGGCTTCATCGGCCTGCCAAAAGACCTGATCGGTGCTGATTTTCCAACCGGTGAAGTGTTGTAAAAAATAATGGCTATGTGGTTCTAACGTAGGTTTCTCATAGATCGTCTGAAAAATATATTCAGCCACATAATGGCCATTATCGCTATGAATTTCACAGCACGTATCGTTTTGTTCGACATGAAGCACCTGGCCTTCTATAATCGTGACGTTATCGTATTTACTGATTTCTGACAGTGCATCCTGCCGGTAGGCTGCCGCATCAAAACTGTAGTATGCATATTCATCCAACGCCAAAGGTATCTTACTTCCCGTATGCGAAATAACAGCCAAGTTACTCCATTTTAAGTGTTGGAATTCGGGCACAAGATCGGCGGTTGTTGACCAGAACGAGATCCGTTTATTCGGTGTGCTCGATAAGGAATCGCCAATTAGGAGAATAGATTTATCTTGCCACAGCTGCTGTTTTAGCCCTTCTAATAGCAAGGTAACTCCGGAGATGCCAGCTCCCAGAACGGCGATGTGATAATTCTTAGCGGATTGCTGCATTTCCCTAAAACGTTGAGTAGGATTAAAAGTTTGTAAGATTTACTATCAATAGGTCGGTCCGAATTGAACTAGGTGGATTTGAACAGATCATTGTACATCTTCAATAAGGCTGGAGATCTGATCTGCACTTTGTTTTCCAAAATGTAAGCCTTATCCTCCTCCATCTGCTCATAATAGTTTAGAAATTTTGGGCAGTTGCTTTGTACAGAGTAGCGCAGCATACGAATTTCTACATTACGTGGTGAGCTCTTCACGGCAGCCTCGAGGTTATCTTTACCTCGCTGAAACGTTTTCCATTTGCTGATGGGGCTTTTGGTGTGATTTGCCCAGATCGTCTGTGTTGCTCCCAAATAGGCTTTCTCCGTGGGAGATAGCTCCTTCTTATCCGATAAATCATCGATAAGACCTTTGCACAATTCGCTATTAGCTATTACTTTAGAGAATTTACTTCGAATTTCCTCCAGCGAATTAGCCCATAATAGCAGCGGAAAGAAAAGTAAGCATAACAAAGTGGGTCGAATCATAGTTGATGGAAACGCAGCCTGTGCTGCTTCTCAAACTTAGGGAATAGTTTCGAGATAGTGAAAGATAATAATATATTTGACCTTCAGGCCTATCACCCCAATAAATCTCAAAACTACAGCAACAATTGCTTTGGTTTATAGATGTTTGCTTCTCCCCCAATACAGGGATCATTATTGACCATTTTTGATGTTACTTTTCTAATACTTGGTGTATTATCGGCCAGCTTCGCGTTAAAAAGTTTTTTAGTGCCGAACCATTTTTTAGAAGGTGGCATTACAGGTATTTCCTTGCTCTAGTATGAGGTATCTATTTGGATTTTAGGGATACTTTTGGTTTTGTTGAATATCCCCTTCCTTGCGCTTTCTTTGGCCAAAGTAGGTCGATTTCCGTTGGCGAGACTCAGGGTGGAATCGTGAAGGAAATTGTGAAGCATTAATCCTTTCGAAAAGCGCCTACTACTTTTTTACCGAGGAATACAGCAAACAATGCTATTAAACCAGCTAACAAACCGATCAAAACTTCGGTTAACATGCTTGGCAAGTTGGGCAAGATACCGTGAAAGAAGTCTACATTGTGTACGAAGATGCCACCAGAAACTAAGATTAAAGCTACGGTACCAATAACGCCCAATGTTTTGATGACAATCGGCAACGCCTTCACCAGTAAATTTCCGATTTTCGCACGAAATCCTTTGTTGTCCGATTTTTTGATCAGGTGATAGCCAACATCGTCCATCCGTACGATGAGTGCTACGATACCATATACTCCTACAGTTGCCAAGAGTGCTACTACAGAGACGGTAACAATCTGAATGGTGGTGCTACGATCTAATACCGTACCCAAGGCAATAATTACAATTTCTACAGAAAGAATAAAATCAGTAGTAATAGCCGAACGAACTTTCGCCTTTTCCATGGCGGCCGCGTCTACATTTGCTTCAGCTACAACTTCGTGTCCGGTTTTCTGCCGATGCAATACGTATTCTACGATCTTTTCTACGCCTTCATACGCCAAGTAAAATCCACCCAAAACCAAAATGACTTGAATAGCAATCGGAAAGAACGCATTGAGCAATAAAGCCACTGGTACGATGATCAATTTATTGATAAAAGAACCCTTGGTAATCGCCCATAATACCGGGATTTCCCGATTAGCCAGAAAGCCGGTCGCTTTTTCAGCGTTTACCGCAAGATCGTCGCCCAAAATTCCCGCTGTTTTACGTGTTGCGATCTTACTAGTCACGGCGACATCGTCCATAAGAGCACCGATATCGTCTAATATTGCAAAAAAACCTGAAGCCATAGGTAGCATGTATTATGGGACTAAATGTAGGTAATATCTGGCAAAAAAATCTATCTTGTCGGTATGAAACCGACGATACAAATAGAATATTGTCCTAAATGTGGATGGATGCTTCGCGCCGCGTATATGGCACAAGAATTACTGACGACTTTCACTGACGATTTGCATGGTGTCACGCTTATTCCAAGTGCCATAAGTGGTAGATATCAGATACGGATTGATGAGCGTTTGATTTATGATCGTAAACGCGAAGGTGGTTTTCCCGAAATTAAAGCGCTCAAGCAATTGATCCGCGATGAGATTAACCCCGATAAATCATTAGGACACTCGGATAAGAAAGAAGATCATCAAAGCTGAAAAGCGTGTTATTGCGCAAGTTTATCGATGATATCTTTGGCTACTTGCGTAAAATAACCACCCGAATGAAAGCCATTCCACGACATAGTGGTCGTTTCGTACAGGTCCGTGTCGTACCATTTGTCTGGCGTGATGTAACCCACATACCCGCCATTGAAACTAGTAATCATGAGATGCAGACCGTGCTGCTGCGCATACTGATCTAATTCTGTCATGATCTCACCAGAAAAATCGGCCGGCATGCCCAACATTAAAACGTCGCCTATTTTTGTGATTTTGATATAGGTTGGATACGATCCAAAGAAAGTGCGAAACACCCAAGGACGTAAAGCATAACGTAAACTGATTCGTGCAGTTTGCTGTGGCATAGGTATTTCTATATAATCACTCACGATCTGATCAGCTAAAATGCTTTGTTGATCTTCTTCCCGAGCACGAATCCGTGAATACAGACCATGTGCCATGCCTTTGGCCCAAGCAATATCAGAATCGCCATCACTCAAGGCGCCCATGCTGCCCACCGCACCGGCCATAAATATGCCGAAATGCCCTTTCTCATTTTCAATAGAATCAAGCAACATGCCTGGATAATCGCGCGATAGTTGTAAAAATTTTCTATTTAACACCGTCGGGTGCGCGCCATAAGTTATCAATTGCGCTTGTGTGCTATCTGCTCGCTGAAAGGTTAAGTTACGCATCCACGGGTCGATCGATCCACCTGCTACAGGCAGTCGATTACGAATATTATCTGTATCCTCGATTTCATCATAAGAGATCTCTGCTGGGATTGCATCTGTCGTAGCGTTGACAATGGCTTCTCGGAATTGATTGGCTAATCTGCTTTCTGTGTCTTCATTGTATGCTCCAGCAAACAAACGGCCAGCGAGCTTCAATCCCCAACCGCCTTGCCCGTGGTGTGTATGTGTTGCGCTTAGATGCACATTGGATAATGAAATGCCATCTTTTTGAAGCAGTGCTTCCAAACGATCCGTAATGTTAGGCGGAATAATCAGCATATCGGCCGAGAGGAAATAAAGCGTGGTACTTGGATTTTGTACAGCGATCACCCGAACATAGAGTGAATCATGCACGGCTTCATAATGCTTGCCCCAGCGGTTGCCATAACCCGCCATTGGTGTTGATGCAGATGGTGTGATATTTACTTTTGCCCATCCTACTTGCATAGCACCGTCTTGTACCACAAATTCTTTTTGGCTAATAAACGCTTTCCATGCCTGATAATGTGTCGTTTGGTTGACCGGTGTACGATCGATCCGCTCTACCAATGCAACTAAGATTACGAATACCGAAACAAGGGTAATCAGGAATATTTTTAACGCTTTTTTTATCATAAAAGGACGTATTTGCTTCTCCAATGCGTAATTTCGAACAGCGAATCACAAGCAGCATGAAGAAAGGTATTAATAGGCATTTTAGGGTTTATCGCTACGTTTTCTACAAAGAAACCCTCGTTGATTTTAAGGAACAATTTTGGTCATTTCTCGGTGCATTTATTGGTATTGGAATCATTGCATTCTTGCAATCGTTTCAATTGCCTCACCTCGAAAGTATTTTTCTTATCGGCTCTTTTGGCGCCTCTAGTGTGTTGATCTACGGTGCTATTCAAAGTCCACTCGCACAGCCTCGCAATCTGGTCGGCGGACATGTTGTCTCTGCCTTAGTGGGTGTTACCGTGGGTAAACTATTCCCAGACATTATCTGGATCACCGCGCCGTTGGCTGTTTCATTTGCCATTGTGGCGATGCAATTTACACGTACATTGCATCCGCCGGGCGGAGCTACAGCGTTGATTGCGGTAGCGAGTGGTACAAAGATATCCAGTATGGGTTATTTGTATGTACTCAGTCCTGTGTTATCCGGCTCTATCATTCTTCTGGTAGTAGCGCTGATCTTTAACAACATCACTTCTAAACGACATTATCCGATAAAACGATCGCGACTAAGACGATCGCGTCGCCGACAAATCAAAAAACGCTTTCAACCCTAAAGTTGAAAGCGTTGCTATTTTTATCTTAGTTGCTACTAAAGTAAGCACGTACATTTTTACCTTCCATCCAGTTCATAAAGGCGCGATTCACGACTTTATTTCCGCCAGGTGTTGGATAATCTCCAGAGAAATACCAATCTCCCAAGTGATCCGGACAGGCAATATGCAAGTTTTCTAATGTTTGGAAAATCACTTCCACTTCTGCATTTAAGTGATGTGGCTTAATGATACGAGCGATCTCGTCTGATACTTCCTGCGCTTCGAAAGGTTCGTAAATGGCTTTCACGTAGTTATCTACTTCGTCTTTTGGTTTGCTTAATGAAGCCAGACATTTTTGGTACACATCTTCAATAATGTGTGCTAGGCCACGTTGCTTCAATAAGGAAATTGCTGCTTCGAAGGCAACAAACTCCCCCATTCTTGACATATCAATACCATAACAATCCGGATAACGAATCTGTGGCGCTGAAGACACAATCACGATCTTTTTCGGATTCAAACGATCCAAGATGGTTAAGATACTCTGTTTCAATGTTGTGCCGCGCACGATGGAGTCATCAATCGCAACAATGGTGTCTTCGTGATCGCGTACAATACCATACGTGGTATCGTAAACGTGCTGTACCATGTCTTGACGGTCGGCATCTTGCGTAATGAAGGTCCGAAGTTTTGCATCTTTCACATTCAACTTCTCAAAGCGAGGCTGAATGCTTAGCATATCGTCTAATTCTTCGTCAGAGATTTTATCGGCACGTTGTAGCAATACCTCCTTCTGGTGTCTGCGTACATATTCCTGCACTCCTTCCATCATACCATAATAAGACACTTCTGCCGTATTAGGGATGAAACTGAACACCGTATTCTTTATATCGTGCTGTACCGCATTCAATACTTGCGGACAAAGCAGTTTACCTAAAGCTTTACGCTCTTTATAGATATCGGCATCAGAACCACGAGAGAAATATATCCGCTCGAATGAACAAGACTTTTGAACTTCTGGTTCACGAAACATCTCCTGAGAAATCGTACCATCTTTTTTAGCAATCAGTGCATAGCCAGGTTTAATCTCCTGCACACTTCCCAATGGAATGTTGAATGCCGTCTGAATCACAGGACGTTCCGACGCTACCACCAATACTTCTTCGTCCTGATAATAGAATGCTGGACGAATACCTGCTGGATCGCGCATCACAAAGGCATCACCATGGCCAAATATACCGGCAATAGTGTATCCACCATCCCACGTCTTTGCCGAACGGGTCAAGATCTTAGAAACATCCAGATTTTTACCAATTTGCCCACTTATTTCGATATTCGAAAAACCGTCTCGCTTGGCCTGATCGAATAATTCTTGGTTTTCTTCATCTAAGAAATGACCGATTTTTTCTAGAACAGTAACCGTATCAGCCTGCTCTTTGGGGTGCTGACCTAGATCGTAAAGTTGCTGGAGTAGCTCATCTACGTTGGTCATGTTGAAGTTACCTGCTAAGACTAGATTTCGGGTCATCCAGTTGTTCTGCCGAAGAAAAGGATGGCAGCTCTCGATGCTGTTTTTACCGTGTGTACCGTAGCGCAGATGTCCCAACAGGACTTCTCCAGTAAAGCTCACATTGTCTTTCAGCCATTGTGGATCTTTCGATTGCTCGGGATAAGCTTTGTTTACTGCGGCAAATTTCTTCTGCACATATTCGAAAATATCTGCTACTGCGGTAGATCCCATTGCTCTATAACGTGAGATGTAACGGTTACCCGGTTTTACATCAAACTTAATCGTCGCTATTCCTGCTCCATCCTGACCTCTATTATGTTGTTTCTCCATCAAAAGATAGAGTTTGTTTATGCCATAATAGGGCGTTCCATACTTTTCTTGGTAGTAAGAGAGGGGTTTTAATAAGCGGATCATGGCAATTCCGCACTCGTGTTTTATTGCGTCACTCATAGTTCCTTTTAGAAGTGACAAAGGTACAGAATTATTGTACATAATTCTGCAAACAAAATGCGTAAAACGAAGGGAATAAAGTTGAGTCTAAAGAATGCTAATTTTACGGTTACTCCTATTAGCTAGGCGATCCTTGCGCTGGCTTAGATCTGGTTTGTCCATCCGTTGCCAAGTCATATAGCTGTTTACCATTTTTCCGTTTGACAAAATGGGTCTGGTAGATTTCAGGTACAAGATATCGGCTTCAAAAGTGACGTCACGTTCTACTGTTTTTCCAATCAGCGCTGGTGTGACAGACGTAATGACATCATGTATCACGGTGGCTTGCCTATTGTCGATATGATAAGATCCGCTGAAAACTAGAAAATTACGATAGTTGATATCGGAGTATTTGACACTATCTTCCAATAAAGATTCGTCTTTATCATCCGTTCCGGCAATTTGTACAGACATATACCCATCTGCGGAATAAATTAATATGCCGTTTGGGGTATTCCCAAGCGGGAAAAATGAATCAGCACCACTTGTTGATATCTCGATATAAGATAACAACTTCCATGCGCCTGTCAATTCATTTTTTATTGATGTCATATTTCGATGGCTTTATTAAATGGTCTATACACTAAGATAACGGAATTTAACATGAATTAGTTTACCCGTATACTGAAAATACTTTAAATGACTTCCGCATGATGTGCTGAACCAAGCACGATGATGCAATTAAGTTGCCAATAAAAATTTAAGTGCCGCTTTGTAGCAAATATCACGGGTAAAGCGTTCACTTAGACGTAGAAAAAAACAAAAAAGAGCATCTAAGTATACCCTAACATGAAAAAAACGATAAATTCTGTACTCATATTATCCTTTATTGTGCTATTTAATAGTTGTATGAAAGACAACGACGTACGGCAACCTTTTGCGGTATTGACCCTTGTTAACGCCTTCGCCGAAGAGCCACGCCTGACCTTTGCATTAGATCGTAACAATTTTCATACAGGCGATTATTCTACTGCCAGGAGCTACGATATTGCTATTGGCAACCGACAATTTTCATTTCGTGGTGCAGCGGCTCAGAACTTGGTAGACACAACTTTTCAGATCGAGCCATATACGTATTACTCGACATTTTCCTATGGTACGGCAGCTAACCCCAAAGTGATTCTTACGAAAGATTCAGTGTTGCAAAATCTAGGCGCTGGCGCAGCTGTACGCCTGCTTCATTTAGCCAATAATGTGGGTGTTGTACAAGTGTATCAAGGCGATCAAATTATCGAAGAGATTGCTCCACGTAACCAAGAAACGGTGCTTTCTGTCACGGAAAGTCAAATATTTGTACCAGTTACTGCTGGAAGCTATACCTATTCCGTGCGTGACCAATCGGGTAATGTATTGGCTACTTCGCAAAATATTGATTTAAGAGCAGGATTTCATAGAACATTGATCTTATTAGGTACGCAGGGAAATGCTGCCACTCCATTGCGTCTAGTATCTAATTAGTCGTTATCAAAATTCAGAAACCGATTCCATGCTACATCAACGGAGAATCGGTTTCTTCTACCTGTTTATGATAGCGCTGTGCAATGATCGTGACCACCAGAATCTGAAAAGCATGGAAAATCATAAGCGGCAAGAAGTACAATCCTGCAGAAGTACTGTTGATAAACAGAAATTTTCCGAAGACACTGCCATGCGTTAAGGATTTCTTCGAGCCGCAGAAAAGCGCGGTGATGCGATCTTCTCGATTAAATTTCAATGCTTTCTTATTAATCAGATCCACAATAAACCATATCGCAAAGAATAAACATACCGTAACGCCAAACACGGCTAGTAAATAGGTACTATCGATCGTATCAAAAATACCACTCACAAAAGATTCTGCAAAGCTGCTATAGACAATAAGCAAGATGACTGCTTTGTCGAAACTGGAAAGTGTTTTATTGTATCGGGCAGCCCAGGCGCCGAAATAACGTTGTAGCAACAAGCCTAATACAACAGGAAGAATAATCTCTTTGAACAGACCGAGATACACATCGCCTAATACTTCTACCTCGCCAAAATCCAAAAACAATTGCATCCACAGTGGCGTCACGATCACGCCGATAAGCCCCGAAATACTTGCATTAAAGATCGCTGCTGGAATATTGCCTTTGGCAATAGATACCATTACGACCGAAGATGAAACGGTAGATGGTAGTGCCGCCAAGAAAAAAAAGGATAGCCAAAATTGCTCTTGCAAGGCGGTCTGCACCAACGGACGAAAAGCCAGTACGAGCAATGGAAATAGCAGAAACGTGTAGCTCTGCACAGCCACATGTAGACGCCAATTTTGCAAGCCATCTTTGATTTTCTGAAAGCTCAATTTCAATCCGTAAAAGAAGAATATTAAGGCTACGCCTACCGAAGTTGCCGTTTTTACCAATTGTCCTTCTTGTATAAGCACCAGATTTGGAAATATATAAGCAATCAGGATCGCTAGAAATAGGAATAGTATAAAGGGGTCGAATTTTAATTTCATGTTGTTATTGCGTTGGACAACAAAGATAGTAATTATGACAAATTTGTAAGGAAGTCGGCACTATAGTGCAAACTATGTAATATATTTGTATTACCATGAGTACAACTTCATTTCTATCAGACAGGATAAACAATTTATCTGAGTCAGCAACCTTAAAAATGACCAAACTAGGTCGTGAATTAGCCTCACAGGGTATCAATGTGATCAGTCTTAGCGTGGGTGAACCGGACTTCAATACGCCGGAGCACGTGAAGGAAGCCGCAAAGAAGGCATTGGATGAAAACTTTACCCGTTATTCGCCCGTACCGGGCTATCCGGATCTTCGCCAAGCTATTGTTGATAAGCTGAAGAAGGAAAATAATTTGGATTATGATATCTCGCAGATTGTCGTTTCTACTGGTGCGAAGCAATCATTGTCTAATGTGATCCTAACCTTGATTAATCCGGGCGATGAGGTTATTATCCCTACGCCTTATTGGGTGTCTTATTCAGAAATGGTGACCTTGGCCGAAGGTAAATCTGTCTTTATTAATACCGAGATCGAATCTGATTTCAAGATTACGCCAGCACAATTGGAAGCTGCTATTACACCAAATAGCAAATTATTTATGTTCTCCTCCCCTTGTAACCCGACTGGTTCGGTATACAGTCAGGATGAATTGGCTGCATTGGCAAAAGTTTTTGAAAAATATCCGAATATCTTCATTATCTCGGATGAAATTTATGAGCATATCAATTTTGGTACTGCGCATGCTTCTATTGCACAGTTTGATGCCATCAAAGATCGCGTGATCTTGGTGAATGGCTTCTCGAAAGCTTTCGCAATGACTGGATGGCGTTTGGGATATATTGCCGCTAGCAAGGAAATTGCGGCAGCAAACGATAAATTGCAAGGACAAACCACCTCAGGAACGTGCTCAATCGCACAGCGCGCTGGTATTGTGGCTTACGAAAAAGGCTTGGATAGCGTGAACGATATGAAAGAAGCATTCGCTCGCCGTCGTCAGTTGGTATTCGATTTATTACAAGATATTCCAGGTGTGAAAACCAACCTACCAGAAGGTGCATTCTACTTCTTCCCAGAGATCAGTTCATTCTTCGGAAAGAAAGATGCGAACGGCAATTTGATTAAGAATTCTGCGGATCTTGCTTTGTATTTATTAAATGTAGGTCATGTAGCTACCGTCGGTGGGGATTCCTTTGGTAATGATAACTACATTCGTTTGTCTTACGCGGCATCTGATGATAACCTGCGCGAGGCATTGCGCCGCATCAAAGAAGCGCTTGGCAAATTGGTTGATTAATAAATCGATCCGCACTGCGGTGCTTTTTAGCATAGTATATATGATCAAGAGGCTGTCTCACATTAGTTGAGACAGCCTCTTGTGTTAAATTATATTTCTAAATATCTTTCGTAATAGATTTTATTGTTTTGTAGGGTATCAAGATTGGACAAAATTCAACCGTTTTTAGACTTGGGCTTTTTATCGTTAAGCCGCTTACTGTAATAATCCAATAGCTTGCTGATTGATGACCTCGTTTTCGGTGAGAAGTGGCGGATTTGGTAATCTTGTAATTTTTAAAAGAAAGAAATAACAAAAAAAGAGACCGTCATTTTAAGACGATCTCTTCAAGATAAACGTAACACACACTGTTATATTAATATCCGGGGTTTTGCTTTAAGTTTGGATTTTTGGTGATCTCCGCATTCGGAATTGGAAACAACGTTCTGCTTTGCGCGTTGGCATGTGGGCGATGACTAAACCACGATTTGGTTTGGAACACACCAAATCGGATAATATCCTGTCTTCTTCTAGCCTCTGCCGAGAATTCCCAACCAAGCTCATCCAAAAAGCGTCCGTATTGAATATCCGCTCCGCCATTCGTCGCGTTCACCGTACCATCTACTGCTTGCACTCCGTAGTTATAATTACTTCCTTGAAGGAGTTGCGCTCCGGTAACCGTAGCTTTCTCCGGATGATCGGCAAAGGCACGAGCACGAACTTGGCTAACCAACACGGCCGCTTCATCTCCTCTACCTAAGCGTAGCAAAGCTTCCGCTTGCATCATCAAAATATCAGCATAGCGAAACATGGGATAATCATTGTCCAAGTTATTAGTTGCACCTTGTTTTACTTTGTATTTCCCGATACGGTATCCCGCATTTGCTGGCGCAATCACGCCGTCGCCACCAATTCCAGGCACGCGATTCACGTAAGTAATTACCGGTAATCCAGTATTGGCATCTAATTGCTCTCCTTGAATCCACGTATCGTACAAACGCGTATCATCGGTATCGTAGCTATTAATAAACTGCGGCACAGCACAGTTGCCACCCCAAGGTCCGGCCGCCATGCCATACACCAAACGGCTCAACGGATCCAACGTTTTCATATGAATCTGATTGCCATGTCCGAATACCTCATCATAAGGCACAGCGAAAATAATCTCCGGCGAATTTTGATTGGTGGCAGAAAATACAGCGCTATACACATCATCCAATCTGTATTCGTTACTTGCGATAATCTCCGCGGTCTCCGTAATCACTTTATTCCATTGAGGAGTGCCCGTGTATACTTGCGCGTTCAAATAAATTTTAGCTAACAAAGATTTAGCTACCCATACATTTATTCTACCGTACATGCTGCGTACATCAGTAGATAGATTTGGAATGGCATCAGTCAATTCCTTCACGACAAAATCATAGACCTCTTGTCGTGTTTTTGGTTGCGGCAAGCTGGCATCACGATAATCGGTCACGATGGGCACATTGCCATGATTATCCAATAGTAAATAGTAAGCCATGGCGCGTGTGGCCTTCAACTCGGCGAGTGCACTCGGTACGATCGCCTCTGGTAAAGCCAGCGATCCGTCTTCGATCTGCATGATCACCATATTCACTTTGGTGACCGTGGCATACGCTTGATTCCAAGCATTATAAGGCTGCCATTGTTCCGTATTCCAAGTGTGTTGGTGCATGCGGCGATAGGTTCCGGCATCGTCCCATCCATTTGGTCGCACTGGCGTGATGATATGATCGGCACTTTCTTCTTGCAAGTCGAAATAGCCTTGCCAGCCAAACATCAAAGAACGAAAGGAAGCATAAGTTGGGGCTAATATGAATGGAAGATCACGTTCTGTTGGATTTACCGTATTCCCCAATACTTCAGAATATACCTGTTCATGCAGGTCGGTACATGAGGGCGATACGGCCATAGTGCTTAGTATCACTCCCCAAAGTGCAATTGATGAACTTTTAAACTTTTGCATAATGGTTATATTTTTCTTAAGCGTTTCCGCTTGATTTATATTTTAGTCTGCTTTAGATACGATTGCTTAAAATCGTACATTCAATCCTGCTGTGTACGTACGCGTAGTAGGATAACGATCACGGTGTTCGATACCCGGCGCAAATTGGAATTCTCCTTCGTAGCTAGTCGCCTCTGGATCCAAACCTTTGTAGCCTGTAATCGTGATTAGATTCAATCCCGAGACATAGATACGAAGTGACTTGATACCTTTGATCAGTTGTTTATTGAATGTGTATCCAATAGTTACGTTATCCAATTTTAGGAAATCACCATTTTCGATGTAGTGCGATACATATACCAAATCATTGTTCAACGTACGTCCGTATACTGGATCATACGCAGAGCGTAAGGCATTGTAAGCTGGATTTACCGGATTCTCATAATACAATCTGGACATGTTTAGAATCTGGTGACCAAATGATCCACGCCAGTTTAAGGTCATATCCAAGTTGCCATATTGAAAGGAGTTGTTCCAACCTAAGTTGAAGTCTGGAATACCATTGCCGTAATACTGACGGTCTTCGATCGTAGCATCCTGAATAGGAATAATCTCGCCTTCATTGTTCTCGACCAACCACTTACCTTCTTCGTCTACTCCTACTGTTTTATACACATAAAAGTCTCCGATGCTTCTACCTACTTGCACACGATGTGTGAATGTCTGAATAGGCTCGCCCGTATATCCGGTATCAAAAAACTCCTGCGTTACACCAAAACGATCGTTTGATAGGTTGCGCAATTTGTTTTTATTGCTCGAAAATACCACCGTAGTACGCCATTTAAAGCGTTCTTTGTTTACGGCATCCACATTCACCAAGGCTTCAAACCCGCTGTTGCTCATCTCGCCCGCGTTTAAGAACATCGACGAAGTAAGGTACGGAGGTACCGGCACTTGGAACATGTACAATAGATCTTTCACCTGACGGGAATAGTAATCTAATGAACCAGAAACGCGGTTGTTGAATAGACTAAAGTCAGCTCCTACGTTCAACTCGTTCTTTCTTTCCCAACGCAAATCCGGGTTGAAGTTACGCGCTGGTACAAATCCTGGCACCCAATTGCCATTGATGTAGGCACCTTCGGTCAATGTATAATTATAACTGATCTGCGAGTTGTAAGGCGAAGCGGCAATCGTTCCGGTGACACCGTAACCTGCGCGCCATTTCCATTGGTTGATCACTTTCTGATCGGCCATAAAATCCTCTTTGGCCATATCCCATCCGACTGAGACAGCTGGGAAATTTCCCCATTTGTTGTTTTCTCCAAACGTACTAGATCCTTCGCGACGGATACTGGCCATCAACAAATACTTCTCTTTGTAGCTGTAGTTTGCACGAGCGAAATAACCGATCAAAGTAGACTCCTGCTTGTAACTTGACATCGTAGCCAATCCGTTTTGCAAGGCCAATCCGGCTTGCAATTGGTTGTAGCTGTATTGGTCGGTCGGAAAATTGAAGTTGTACGCGTTGAAATTCTCGAATTGATTGCGTTGCCAGCTGTAACCGGCCAGCCCGATAATGCGATGGTCACCAAATTGCTTATTGTAGTTTGCAGTAAGTTCCATCAAATTTTCTACACCTGCTTGCGTCCAGCGCGAAGCCGTACCATTCAAGTTATTTTTGGTGGTATTGATATGATCAAACGACGTAGAAGTCCCGGTCAAATCATTGTCTTGCACACGGGAAAACAAGGCTTTAAAGCTTAAATCCGTTGTCGGACGATAATCTAATGATCCGTTCAAGCGAGTTTCGCGGTACATCCGATCATTGACCGATTCGTGAATCATTCCCAATGGATTATCATACATATACGCATTGCTTTCTTGCCATTTTCCCTGATCGTTGAAGATGCGATCCGTCGGGTTACGAATCATCGCTTGGCGCCACATATAATCCGAGCTTCCGCCCTGCTTTGAGGTGATGGTATTACTGATCACTTGCATACGGCTGCGCAATTTCCCGTCGAACATATCATGATTCAGATCAGCACGCACATTCAATCTTTCTTGTCCACTTTTCAGCAAGACACCATCCCAATCTCTGTAGTTTACTGAGCCCGTAAAATTGGTTCTGGAATTACCACCAAACAAAGTCAAATTGTGGTTATGGCTGAATGGATTTTGAGTCACCTCATCAATCCAGTTGGTGCTGTGACCTAAATCTTGATAAGGTTTACCTTCTGCGATTAGACGGCGGTAATCCTCGGCATTTAGCAAATCCGGAACGCGGAAAAGCGTCTGCAAACTTGCATAATTATTATAATCTATGCTGGTCCGACCATCAGTTGAGCGATTTTGCTTCGTAGTAATAAAGATAACACCGCCGGTAGCGCGTGTACCATAGATTGCTGCGGCTGAACCATCTTTCATCACGTCGACCGATTCGATATCTTCTGGTGCGACCGAATTAAATTCTCCCGGTACACCATCGATAATGACTAATGGATTAACCGCGCCTTGAATCGAATTCAGACCACGTAAATTGATTTGTGTGTTGCCATTTGGATTACCACTCGGTGTGGTGATCCGCAAACCAGCCACTTTTCCCTGAATCAATTGTCCGGCATCGATCACTGCTCCTTGATTAAAGCTTTCAGACTTCACGCTGGCGACCGACCCAGTCGTTTCGCCCTTGCGCTGCGTGCCGTAACCTACGACAACAACTTGCTCTAATTCTTCCGAAGAAGTTTGTAAGCGTACCGTCAAGGTGGTTTGTTCGGTCAATGTTTGTGTAAACTCAACGTGTCCGACGGAGTTTACGGTCATTCGAGCTCCAGCCGTATAGCGCAGCGAAAACTGGCCGTCTCGATTGCTGGAAATTTTTTCAGGTGAATTGCTTAATGAGATGGTGGCGCCTTGCACTGGATTTCCAGCTTCGTCAACGACCTGCCCCGTGAGCGCTTTTTGCTCTTGGCCGTACACCAATCCTATATTAAGCAACAGTAGAAAAAGTACATAATGGAATCTATTCATAATTCGAGTATTTTAATAGTTATTGCTGTTGGGCAAGTTAGGATGTATAATTAGGATGCTTCACGCTGATATTACCCTATACTATTCGGATTTTAACGCGTAGATACATTCTTGCTCTAAGCACCTGTCGCTTGATATAAAAAGCAATCCGACAATACGCTACGAGAAATAAATTCTCCACTTAATGATAATTTAACATTGAATTATGAGTGCATATATACGCTACATTACCTGTGTAAAGGGTTAAGTCGGCGAACGGAAGAACGCATAAATGATCATTTCAAAAAAATAATCTATTTTTAATTGTCAGTTTGACAATATTTTATAATATTTGAGCAAATCGAATTATGATGCTTACAAAATATGTTATTGGAGTCGACTTTGGTACCGACTCTGTTCGCGCCGTACTAGCCAATACGTCAGATGGTAAGGAGATGGCCACCGCTGTCTTTGAATATCCACGCTGGAAACAAGGATTGTACTGCGATGCCAAGAAAAGTCAGTTCAGACAACACCCTTTAGATTATATAGAAGGACTGGAATCGGTGATTCGCGCATGTGTACAACAAAGTGGCCCAGAAATAGCTAGTCAGGTAGTAGGAATTTCAGTGGATACCACGGGCTCTACTCCCATCGCCGTAAATGACGCGGGAACGCCTTTGGCTTTGTTACCTGAATTTGCAGAAAATCCAAACGCCATGTTTGTATTATGGAAAGATCATACTTCTATTCAGGAAGCAGCTGCCATCAACGAACATGCGAAACAATTTGATATCGATTACTTACAATATGTGGGTGGGATTTACTCCTCCGAATGGTTTTGGTCCAAATTGTTGCACATTTTCCGCGAGGATAGCCAAGTGCGCAACGCTACGCAATCATGGGTAGAGCATTGTGACTGGATTCCGTTCTTATTATGCGGTGGCAATAACGTAACTGATATCAAACGTGGTGTATGCTCGGCCGGACACAAATCATTGTGGGCGGCAGAGTTTGGTGGATTTCCGCCAAATGAATTTTTCTCTTCACTAGATCCATTATTAGATGGCTTCACGCAAAAATTACCGGCAGAAACCTACACCGCCAATCAAGCAGCAGGAAAACTAAGTGCTGATTGGGCAACGAAGTTGGGCTTATCTTCCGATGTATTTGTCGGTATCGGCGCGTTTGATTGCCATATGGGCGCCGTAGGCGGACAAATCGAACCTTATTATTTGAGCAAAATCATTGGTACATCGACTTGCGATATTTTGGTTGCTCCAAAACAGGAGATGACCGACAAATTAGTACAAGGGATTTGTGGACAGGTTGATGGCTCGGTGATTCCGGGTATGACCGGCTTGGAAGCCGGTCAATCTGCCTTTGGTGATGCTTATGCTTGGTTTAAGAAATTACTGGCTTGGCCTTTAAAGCACATCGGTGCAGATAGTGGTTTATTAACTGCGGAGCAGATCGAACAATTGGAAAACCAAATATTAACGGTGTTGAGTCAGAAAGCAGCTGAAATCATTCCAACCGTGGAAGATGAATTGGCGTTAGATTGGTTTAATGGCCGCCGAACGCCAGATGCCAACCAAGCCTTACAAGGCGCATTTGCACACTTGGATCTCGCATCTGATGCGCCACATATTTTTCGGTCATTGGTAGAAGCAACGGCTTTCGGTGCGAAACGGATCGTAGATCGATTCGTAGAACAAGGCATCCCGGTTAAAGGTATTATCGCACTTGGCGGTATTCCGCGTAAATCTCCTTTTATCATGCAAATGATGGCCGATGTAATCGGCATGCCGATTCGTGTGCACCAATCGGAACAAACCTGTGCTATTGGTGCGGCGATGTTTGCAGCGACGGTTGCTGGTGTTTTCCCACGCGTGGAAGATGCGATGCAGCAAATGGGACAAGGATTTGATATGGAATATTCACCAGACCCTTCACGTGCCGATGTATATGCCAATCGCTATGCACAATATATTGCTTTAGGCAATTTCACAGAGCAACGACTCATTAAAAACTAAACGATATGAGTACAAAATACAACCGTATCAAAGAGGAAGCCTACGCCGCCAATATGCGCTTGCCAGAATTGGGCTTGGTGCTATTCACATTTGGAAATGCCAGCGTGGCAGATCACGATCAAAGGGTTTTTGCAATCAAACCCAGTGGTGTAGATTATCCGCAATTGCGACCTGATGACATGGTCATTGTTGATTTTGACGGAAATACCATATCGGGAGATTTAAGACCTTCATCAGACACGAAAACACATGCGGTGTTGTACAAGCATTGGCCAAAAATTGGTGGTATCGTACACACGCATTCGCAGTATGCAACGGCTTGGGCACAAAGTCAACGTGATATTCCACTGTATGGAACCACGCATGCCGATCACCTTACTACGGATATTCCCTGTGCACCGCCGATGGAAGACGCCATGATTGCTGGTAATTACGAATACGAAACAGGCTTTCAGATCTTGAATCACTTTGAGCAGTTGGGATTGGATTACGAAGAGGTAGAAATGATTCTGGTGGCCAACCACGCTCCTTTTACTTGGGGAAAAACGGGCGCTAAAGCGGTCTACAACAGCGCGGTGTTAGAATACGTAGCAAAGATGGCCTTATTCACCGAGCAAATACAACCCAATGCTGCGCGCATGAAAGATGCATTGATCAAGAAACATTATGAGCGTAAGCATGGTGCTGGCTCTTATTATGGACAGTAATTAGTATTGAGATATTAGATGTGAGTAGTGGGTAGTGGGATATTAGATTTAAAATTAACCTTATAAATATAAATACGATATATGATCAACTTAAATGAATTGGAAGTATGGTTTGTAACCGGCAGCCAAAGTCTATACGGAGAAGAAACTTTGAAGCTGGCGGCGGCTCATGCGGAGGAAATCGCAAAACACTTGGATGAGACGGAGCAGATCCCGGTACGCGTGGTATTCAAACCCATCGTCAAATCATCAGAAGAAATCTATGAAACTATTGCGGCAGCAAACTATGCTGACAATTGTGTGGGTATTATTGCTTGGATGCACACCTTTTCACCAGCAAAAATGTGGATTCGCGGACTGAAGATTTTGAACAAACCTTTATTGCATTTGCATACACAATACAACCGCGATATTCCTTGGTCTACGATCGATATGGATTTTATGAATCTAAATCAAAGTGCACACGGAGATCGGGAGTTTGGTCATATCGTATCTAAATTAGGCATCTCACGCAAGGTAGTGACAGGCTATTGGAAGGATGAAGAGGTGATTCAACAAATTAACGTATGGTCGCGCGCAGCATCGGCTTGGAATGACTGGCAGGGAGCAAAATTTGCGCGATTCGGCGACAATATGCGTTTTGTAGCGGTAACCGACGGCGATAAGGTATCCGCAGAAGCACAGTTTGGCTTCTCGGTAAACACGTATGCGGTTGGAGATTTAGTCGCCAAAATCAATGCCGTAAGCGATGCGCAAATCGATCACCTGATCACAGAATACGAAAGCAGTTACCACATGGCAGCCGATGTGAAAGTCGGTGGGGCGAATTACGCAAACGTACGCGACGCAGCACAGATCGAAATCGGATTACAACAATTTTTGGAGGAAGGCGATTTCAAAGGTTTCTCCAACACGTTTGAAGATTTGCACGGTATGAAACAGCTGCCAGGTATTGCGACACAACGTCTGATGGAAGCTGGATTTGGCTATGCTGGTGAAGGCGATTGGAAAACCGCTGCACTGGTTCGTGCTGCCAAGGTAATGTCTTTTGGTATGGAAGGCGGAAGTGCTTTTATGGAAGATTATACGTACCACTTAGATCCTAATAACTCGATGGTTTTAGGGGCGCATATGTTAGAAGTAGATCCAGTTTTAGCAGCCGATAAACCAAGTTTAGAAGTACATCCACTGGGTATTGGTGGCAAAGAAGATCCTGCGCGTTTGGTTTTCAATGCCAAAGGTGGCGACGCATTAAACGCTAGCTTGGTCGATATGGGTGATCGCTTCCGTTTGGTCGTGAACACGGTCGAAGCGAAAGAATTTGATCAGGATCTACCGAAATTGCCGGTTGCACGCGTATTGTGGGAACCAAAACCAGATATGAAAACGGGTTGTTCGGCTTGGATTTATGCTGGCGGTGCGCACCACACAGTATACAGCCAAAATTTAACATCAGACTATTTTTATGATTTTGCCAAGATTGCCAATATCGAATGTGTGATCATCGATGAGGATACCAACTTGAAATCTTTTGAAAAAGAGTTGCTTTGGGGCGAGCTGGCATACAAGCTAAAATAGTACAAAATCAGTCATTTATTTGTGGACGTCTGATTTTCTAAGCACATTTGCTGTTAAATTATGAAATTGTATGAGTGCGTATAATGAACATTCTCGCTTGCTGCTAGCAGTAGATTGTATTATTTTCGGTTTTGATGGCCGATCCCTAAAGCTATTGATCATAGAACGTGGGATGATGCCTGAAAAAGGAAAATGGAGTCTGATGGGCGGTTTTGTTCAAGAAAACGAGAACACCAATGATGCCGCTTCCCGTATTTTGACGCACTTAACAGGGTTGAAAGACATTTATATGGAGCAGTTTCAGGTGTTTGGCGAACCGGGACGCGATCCCCTTGCTCGCACCGTGAGCGTGGCTTATTATGCACTGATCGACATTGGACAGTACGAAAATCAGTTAAGCAAAGACTATAAAGCGGAGTGGGTATCTTTGGATCGCGTGCCCGCTTTAATATTTGATCACGATGAGATGGTAAAAACCGCTAAAGAGCATTTGCGCTACAAAGCGGCTTTACATCCTATCTTGTTTGAGCTGCTACCAGAGCGATTTACGATCCCACAGATTGCTTCGCTTTTTGAGCAGGTGTATAATGTGGAGTTGGACAGACCCAATTTTATGCGAAAACTGAGATCAACTGGATTGCTCGTGAAACAGTCGGATAAAGATAAAGATGGCTCCAAACGAGGTGCACATTATTATGTGCTGAATAGGGATATGTACAAGGAGAAAGTTTCGTCTTTCCTTCATTTCATCACGCAGCTGTAGGGTTTTAAAAATTATGTAGTTGAGAGAGTTAATAAATTAGATTGCCACAGCCTCATGCCTAGGCTTCGCCAAAATTTACTAAACTATATAAACAAAGAGAGCCTCCAAAAATTTGGAGGCTCTCTTCATTGCTTTAAATCGCTAGGTTGATTTACCAACCGTTGTTTTGCGTAAGCAGCTTATTTAAGTTTAGCTCATTTGCTGGGATCGGCCATAGGTAATCGCGACCAGCATTGAATGTACGACGCTCTACGGTGATGTAATTGTTAAAGTCACCACGTGTCGCATCGAAATTATTGAATATCCCTTGCGCTACGCCTTGCATCACTGTTTCGGCGATCTCCCAACGACGAATATCGAACAAGCGGTTATCTTCCACTGGAAATTCTACATGGCGTTCCCGACGTACTAGGGCACGTAATGATTGTTGATCTGGATGCGTAACCGCCGTAGCCGCTACCATATTGACGCCATTACGTTGACGCACCTGATTGATTGCAGTATAAACCGAAGGATCAATCTGTCCGGCCTCGATCTTTGCTTCCGCATAGGTCAACAACACTTCCGCGTAGCGAAGAATCATCACATCTGCTCCGGCACTACGATCCCACTCGCCCGAAATATTGGCAGGCACCGCTTTTTTGTAATAATATCCCGAAAAAGAAGCGTTGGATTTACCCAAGGCATCTGGTGAATTTGGATTCGTCACATCAATCGTAACACCATTAACAACTGTACCCGGCGTAACAATGGTCAAGGCCAAACGTGGATCTCTATTCGCAAATGGTGTTGCTGGATCGTACAAAGGCGATTCGTCGATGGTTAGTCCGTCGACACACTCATACGAATCTACCAAAGAGCGTAGCGGAACAATTTGTCCCCAGCCTGCTAAACTCGGCCCACCGATCCAGGTGGCATTGGGATTGGTATACAAATTTTCTAAATAGCGTGCAGAAAGAATAATCTCGGTACTATTTTCATTGGTCCCATTGAACAGGCTTAGGTAATTGTTGTCGATCGTGTACACACCTAAATCCATTACTTGTTCCGCTGCTTCGGCCGCTTCTGCCCATTGCTCATTGTACAATAAAGTACGCGCTTTCAGCGCCAATGCTGCACCGCGCGTCGCTCTACCCTGTTTAGCAGTTTCGCGCGTCGTTGGTAAGCTTTCCGCAATCTCCGTCAGCTCGTTCACTACGAAAGCGACAATCTCGTTCTTCGGTGTTTTGGCCACTTGAAAATCTTCTGGAGTTGGTGTGGTCGTATACAAAACCACGTCGCCATACAATCCAGCGAGTTGCTGATAGGCAAAAGCGCGTAAGAAACGAGCTTCGCCTGTTAGCTCTGCTTTTACTGCGGCATCCATATTCGGCACCCTGTCAATATTGTCCAATACATCATTTGCCTTAGCAATCATCTGATACATGTAACGCCAATTTTTCAGAAAGACGTCGGTATTTGGCGTAGCACTACCATTGGCAGCAAACTGAATATCGACTGGCCAATTGCTCCAAGAATAACTGTCGTCTGTGGCGCAAGACATGAAAAAGCGTTCATCTGAACCCAGAAAACGGTATATATCATTTACCGTACGTTCGGCATCTGCTGTGGTCGCCCAATAAGTGGTATTTCCCAAAGAATCCAATGGCTGCTTATCTAAGGTCTTTTCGCAAGACATCATGAGGAGCAAACCAGCCAAGGTATAGGTTATATTTTTTCTAATCATGTTGATTCGATTCTACAATTAAAAATTAGCATTAAGTCCAAACGAAATAGTACGCACCTGCGGATAGTATCGGTTGTCGTTTGGCGACTCTGGATCTAAATCATTTGGAAGTGACGTAAGAGTGAATAAGTTTTGCGCGCCAGCAAAGACACGGAGATTACGGATGAATGAATCACCGATCACGCTCTTAGGTAGTTTATAACCTAACGTAACGTTCTTTAGACGTAGGTATGCACCGCTTTGCACCCAAAACTGAGATGGCTGATAGTTGGTCGCATATGGCGTTAGACGGGGATAATCAGAACCCATGTTTTCTGGCGTCCAAGCATCTAACCAATTCGAACGGAAATTACCATCTTGATTGATTGGCGCTCTTTCTAAGTTTAAGGTATTGATATCTACTTTGGCCACACCCTGGAAGAATGCACTGAAATCGAATCCTTTATAATTAGCACCTAAAGTAAGACCATAGTTAAGACGTGGAATATTACTTCCCAAGTAAGTAAAGTCATTGGTATTGTCAAAAACGCCATCGCCATTAATGTCACGATAGATTAAATCACCCGGACCAACTTGTCCAGATAAGGTAGTAGAATTCGCAACTTGCGCATCATTTTGATAAATTCCGTCTACCAAGTAACCGTAATAACTTAGAATCGGACGCCCAACATAGTTACCTAGGTTGAGACCATTATTATCTGTGGAGTTGAAATCCGTTCCTTTCAAATCAAGAATTTCATTTTTCACGTCAGAAAGGTTTAACGCTACATTGAAGCGAAAATCTTCGTTCACTGGATGATTGTAATTCATAGTCAGTTCCCAACCTCTGTTGCGTACCGAAGCCGCATTTTGGAAACTCGCTTCCAATCCTACTGCTTCCGGAATAGGTAGTTGCAATAAGATATCGTTCGTTTGCTTATCGAAGACATCTAAGGTTACATTCAAGCGATTAAATAGCGTAAAATCCAAACCGATGTTAGCAATGTCTGTCGTTTCCCAAGTAAGTCCTGAGTTTGGATAAATCTGCAAGCCCGTACTTGGGTTGAGGATACCGCCAAAAGGGTAACTGCGTAAGATGTAATTCGACTGATATGGATAATCGCCGATCGCATCATTACCCAAACGACCATACGATCCACGGATTTTCAGATCCTGAATGAAGGTCACATCTTGCATAAAGGCTTCTTCAGAAACGCGCCAGCCTACGGATGCAGATGGGAACCAGCCCCAACGTTGTCCTTGTGAGAAACGAGATGAACCATCACGACGGATATTGGCTTCTACTAAGTACTTACCTTTGTACGCATAATTCAATCTTCCGAAGAAAGACACCAAGTTGTACTCACGGGCAGTACCTCTCGTTAGCTGCGTCGCTTCTGAACCGGCGTCGATCTCCGTCAAATTATTATTGGGCATGTCAAAGCGCGTACCCAACAAATCGTCGGTGCGTTGCCCTAGATAAGATGCACCACCTAATACTTTAAAATCATGATCATTAATCACTTTCGTGTACTCCGCCAAACCTTGGTAATTTTGGTTTATGTAACCGATTGCATTCTTCGTGATTTGATCACGGCCAATCGGCGATGAAGCGTTGGAATAATTGAAACGTTTCGTGTGATTGGTGAGGTATTGGTTCTGGAAATTGTTGGAAGCCACCGCACTCAACGTCAATCCTTCCACCGGTAAATAGTTTAACCGAAAATTGGTGGTAAACAAACGGTCGTTGTTCGAAAATATGCCGCCCTCTTCCTGCAAACGCAATACATTGTGCTCTCCACGGAGCGCACGCCAGTTACCATTCTCATCTTTAGCAGATTCTAAAGGATTGATCTTGGATGCTTGACCAAACTGGAACCAAGCCGAACCGTCTGATGCCTGTGGTTCATCTGTACCAGATAAACGACCGGAGATATCCGCGTTGAAATTCAACTTATCGGAGATTTTGAAATCGGTATTCAACCGTACCGTTAGCCGATTGAAGTCCATATTGCGTACCAAACCTGCCTGATCAAAGTAGTTGGCCGAAAAACGGTATTTATTCTTTTCATTGCCACCAGCTAATGACATACTGTGCTTTTGTTGAAAGCCCGAACCTGTCAGAATATCGCCGTACCAGTAGTTGTCTGGAAATTGATTTGGATCGCGATTCGGATCATTATAAGCATTGATACGATCTTGGTTGTACACCGCATTATTACCTACATTGGTATTCAACTGGTTTACTAACCGCATAAAATCTTGCGCACCAACGTAGTCTGGTGTGCGAATCGCCTCTTGCCAACCAAAATAGTTGCCATACGTTACTTGCGTACCGCCTTGTGCGCCGCGTTTGGTCGTTACCAAGATAACGCCATTCGCTGCGCGAACACCGTAAATGGATGCAGCTGCTGCATCTTTCAATACCGAAATACTCTCGATGTCACTCGCATCAATATCGTTCAAACTGATGGAATTATCATAGCGAATACCATCTACTAGAATTAAAGGACTACTTGTATTCAGCGTACCTACACCCCGGATATTCAACGTTCCTTGATCGCGACCTGGTTGTCCACTGCCGTTCGTGACTGTTAAACCTGCAGATAGTCCTTGTAAGGCCTGCGTAGATTGACCCACGACCTGACGGTCGATATCTTCTGCTTTCACCGTAGAAACCGAACCTGTCAAGTTCACTTTGCGTTGTGTACCATAACCGACTACGACAATCTCGTCCAATCCTTCGGCAGCAACCTCGAGCGTAGTTTGGATCGTTTGCTGTCCGGTGTAGCGCACTTCTGCACCTTGAAATCCGATGTAAGAGAACGTCAAGGTTTCCCCGTTGGTTACTTCCAACGTGTAACCACCATTCTGATCGGTCGATGCACCACGATCGGTACCTTTGATACGCACGCTAACGCCGACTAAGGCATTGCCTTCGGCATCTTTCACCTCGCCAGAAACGCGTTGCTGAGCCGCCGGATTGTTAATCACGATTAAGTTGCTCTCCTTTTCTGTGAAGGAAATTCCTTTGGCGCCCAATACTTTTTGGAGCACCGAGGTGACAGATTCGTCTTTAGCATTGACATTAACCGTTCCTTTGCTGGCTAAGACCTCCTGATTAAAGACAAAGCGATAGTCTGTCTTCGTTTCTACAATTTGCAAAAACTCTGTAATAGATATCGCCCGACGTTGCAGGGTGATCTTGTCTTGCGCCTGCACCTTGGCATAACTTTGCAAGTGCAGAAGCACCATAAAAAGCACAATCAATTGCTTAGTCATGAACTTTTGGCGAAGCCCATGCCTTCTGATAGCACCACTTGGGTGTTGAAAAAAAATCATAAATTTAATACGAATTGGATAAAGGCCAGCATCGGCAAATGCTGACCCGATTCTTGTTTGTTTTATTATACGCGATGGAAGCTGCCTAGCAGCTTTCATCATTTTATGTGGGGTGTTTAGAAATTCTCATTATGATTAGGCTTGGTTAGTATTTGGATATGCTGATCCGATTATCATAGATCTGGTATTGAAATGTGGCTGCCAGCTGCAAGGCAGAGAGAATTTCTTCTAAATTCTCCTGCTCAAATCGCGCCGTAAAGCGCAGCTTGGCTAAGCTAGCATCTGTAAATTCGATGGGCGTATCGTACTTGCGTTCCAGCGCTTTGGCCAATTCGGCGAAGGTTTGGTCTTTAAACACCAACTTATTCTCTAGCCAAGTGGTCTCTACCGCTTGCACGTCAGTCGGTTTGAAAAAGGTAATTTTTAATTTTTTAGGTGCGATTCTTCCGCGTGAAGCTATTTTCTGGGGTTGATGATTGGAAATAACAACTTTTTCCGCTGGTTTTAGGAGAATGGGCGTTGCCTGTTTGTCCTGAGCAGTCACTTCTAACGCACCTTCGATCAAACTGGCTTCCGTCGTAGTTTCATCTGGATATGCACGGACATTGAAGCTGGTTCCTAGTACTTTCAGTATCGCATTTTTGGTATGGACAATGAATGGACGATCGTGTTCTTTCGCCACGCGAAAGAATGCCTCTCCTACCACGGTTACCTCTCGGATTTCGTCTGCAAATTTATCCGGATAATATAAGGTGCTTTTGTAATTTAAGATGACTTCAGTACCATCATCTAAGATGACTTTCTGCTGTTTGCGATCGGCCGCAAATTTATGCTCTTCTGGTCCGCCATAATAAAATATAAACAGGCCTACGGCCAATAACAAACTAGCGACAAGTGCCACCGGCATCCATAACTTCTGGAAACCGTGTTTGCGTGGTAAGTCGCTCTGCTCGATGCGTTGCAACACATTTTGAAAGAGTTCCCGATCGCGTTGATTCTGGCTGTGTTTGTCCAACCAATACTGCTGTAACAGCCGATATTGCTTGAGCAGATCCGGATGCTGTTGTACCAACGCATCAAACTCTTGCGACTCCTCTTCGCTGAGCTGATCTCCCAACTGTTTGCTGGCTAAATACTCAAATCTTTCTTGTTGCATGGAATATCATAGGTGGCCATAGGAAGCCTTTCCAAGCGTATGACAACATTTCCAACAAAAAGGCGTAGAAGAAATTTAAAAATTCTGGAAAAAAAGTGAAATTAGGCCAGCCAACGAATAAAACTTATTGGATAAACGGGCTTTATCGCGATCTACAAAAGATTTTAACAGACCAGATATTTTCTGAAATGCCAAACGCATGTGCGTCTGCACGGTGCGTGGAGAGATGTTGAGGAGCTTGGCCACTTCATGGTATTTCATACCATCCTCTTTCACCAATCGAAATACTAATAAGGTCTGTGTCGGTAATCGGGCAATGATACTATCAATCTTGGCAAAAAACTCTTTACGCTCCAGCAACGTATTGGGATCTGTGCTATCCATGACTTTGACATTGTCGGAAAGGTCCACCTGCAATTGTAAATGTGAAAATTGCTTGAGATAATTTAATGATTTGTTTTTGACGGCGGCATATAGGTAAGATCGCGGCGCGAGTACATGCGCTAGCGTGGCGCGATTATTCCAAACATGCACAAATAGATCGGAAACTAATTCTTCGGCGGCAGCTTCGTTGTGAATGATCGTATCGCAAAAAATCAGCAAATTGCGATTTAGCTGATAAAACAACAGCTCAAACGATTTCAAATCGTCTTGGAGACAGACCTGATCCCATAATCTTTTCAGATGATCGTTCGAAATTTCTTTCATGTATTCGGTAGAATGCGGCCAATATACAATTTTTGAAATAACTACTATCGGTTGAAGGGAAATTTGCGCAGATCATTAGATAGAAATGACGTAAGATTTTAGTAGTTAAAATGTGAGTACAATCTTACCGATATGACCACCTTTTTCTAACCAAGCGTGTGCTTGGTGTACGTCTTGAATAGGAAACGTTTTTTCGATGATGGGCTTAATTTTCCCAGAGGATATTTGTGGCCAAATATGCTTCCGCAAACCGCCGGCGATTTTGGCCTTTACATCGAAGGATTGCGGACGGAGAAAACTGCCAGTCACACGGATTTGCTTTTCCATCATTTGAGGAATAGTTACGGTGACCTTAGCACCCGTGAGGAAGGCAATCCAGACCAATCTTCCCTTCTTGCCTAGTACTTGGATATTTCCGGGAAATGTTTTCTCTCCCAACATATCCAATACTACTTGTACGGATCCGCGTAAGGCTTTCACCTTCGCAATCCATTCATCATCCAGTAGCACGGCCGCATCGGCGCCAATTTCTTTGCACAAGTTCAATTGCGCTTCTTTGCGCGCGGTGATGATCACGCGATGACCAAGCGCTTTGGCCATTTGTATGGCCGCTACGCCAATACCGCTTGCGCCTGCATGTACCAATAACGTCTCTGTGCCGCTGCGACCCAATTCGCCCTGCATAAAGACATTGAACCACACAGTAAAATACGTTTCTGGCAAGGAAGCCGCTTCTACAAAAGACCAACCTTCGGGCTTTGGCAAACAATGCCGCTCATCTACCCAAACATATTCGGCGTAGCCACCGCCATGCGTCAGCGCGCAGACTTCATCGCCCGGCTGCCATTGGCTTTCGCCAAAAACCTGTTCTATCACGCCAGCCACTTCCAATCCTAAAATTGGGGAAGCATCCGCGGGCGGTTCGTATAGGCGATCACGTTGCAGAATATCTGGACGATTGATGCCGGCCGCTTTTACACGAATAAGCACTTGTCCTTCTGCGGTTGGATGTGGATAAGGCACATTTTCCCAACTCATTTGCGGTGAGTCGTTGGTATAGTCCAACTTAATTGCCTTCATGAGTTCCACCATCGCAGTAAGCTATTTAGGTAATTGATCTATTTGTGTATCCACAAGGTATAACAAGGAAGCAATCGCCGCCACACCAGATTGGAGTTCGCGTCGATCCACCGCTTCAAAGACATCTTTAGCCGTGTGGTGTAAATCAAAATAACGGTGCGGATCTGGACGGAAGTTGAACATCACGGTATTTGGAAATTGCTCGGCCCAAATACCAGAATCTACCCCCGGACTACCTTGCAAGAAACGCGAAACCCAATATTGCTGCTCGAACAAGGGTTTCCAAGTTGCTTGAATCCAGTCTACAGATTCACGAGAAGCTTTGATATCAAAACCACGTGGTGCAAATCCTCCGGCATCGCTCTCAATTGCCGCTATTATTTTTTCCTTGTTTTGAGCCGCTAATTCGCCATATCTACTTGCACCGTGTACGCCATTTTCCTCATTCATATAGAATACGAGTCGGATCGTATGTTTGGGTTTGTACCCCAAGTTCATGAGTGTACGAATCGCATCTAATGTTCCCATCGTGCCGGTGCCGTTATCGTGCGCCCCTTCACCCACATCCCAAGAATCGATGTGGCCGCCGATAGTGATTATTTCATCTGGTTTTTCCGTACCTCGCCATTCGGCGATCACATTATGTGTTTGCACAGGATCTTTCCATCCCGAATGTTGCTCCAAATACACTTTTGCTTTCGGATTTTGCTGCAACGCGGTATGTAAACGCTCGGCACTCACGACGGAAATGGCCATCGCCGGAATGCTATCAATTCCTTCCACATATCTCGTGCCGCCAGTATGCGGAAAATCATCACGCGTAGACGAGGACAATGAACGAAATAGATATGCCACGCCCCCAAATTTTGCAACGGCGGCTGGACCGCGACTACGTTGTGCGGTATTCAATCCGTACGCCATGCCGGTTTCTACCAACGATTCGTCCCAGGGTTTATTGACAAAAACTATCTTGCCTTGCACAGATTCGCCATGATCTTGCAATTCCGACAAGTATTCTATTTCGAGGACTTCGGCTTCCAATCCACCTTGCGGTGTGCCGACAGAACCACCCAAAGCTAATACTTGCAAGGTATCTTTGCTGTCTTGCACGATGGCTTTCTCCGGCGTGCCGCGATCCCAGTATGGTACGATGACATTTTGCAAATAGACGCGGTCAAATGGTAATGTCTTCATCAAAGATTCGGACCATTTCACGGCTTTCTCCGCGCGATCCGAACCAGCAATTCGGTGGCCGATTTCTTTTGTCAAATAACGTAAATCATCGTATGCTTCTCCATTGGTGAGCGATTGTCGATATATTTCGCGCATCATGGTGGTATCTGTTTGCGCAAATGCGCAAGACGTAAGCCCAAACGTAGCAAGGGCTACAAGTATTTTGTGCATTTTATGTTAAAATCAGTGTTGATTTAGTGGATTTGTATTTGTTAGTAACTGATATCAATTAATGAACGCATAGGAATTAATACGCTCGCTTTTAATACAATGTATTTTTCCGTCAATGACCATACGGTGGTTTCAACCCGTTTTGGACCATCTTCTGTCATAAATGTCATGGCTGTTTTTGATTTAAACTCGTTCCCCAAACGTAGCGCATCGGATAATTTAGATGCAAATTCTACAGTACGATCCACTTCAGCAGGAACAAATTTGTATTTCTCAATCTCTTCTTTCTCAATTAAAGTTGTTGTCATATCTTTCTCTATTTAAAGTAATAAATCCTTTTACTGACTACTTGAAGACAATTTACGAAATCGGCAGGTTAAAATTTATTAAAAATCGTTAATTCCGTTTAATGTGTTGTAATTATTACAATAAGGTATTCTTGTTCAGCAAAATAAGTTTTGATGATATGTGATAGAAAACTTTTGAAGATGAAATGACACAAATCAAACGACACTGCATTGTATTTTTTCTAAAAATTACGGTTATTTGTATAAACACTAATAAAGGTATACCATGGTGACGGTCACAGAGAAAGCAAAAGCACGGATTGACGAAATTTTACAAGATGAGCAGTACAATGGCTCATACTTTGTTCGCGTTGCAGTAGAAAGTGGTGGCTGCTCTGGACTTTCCTACAAATTGGATTTCGATAACGAGGAGAAAAAAGGCGACCAGTTTTTTGAAGATAACGGCGTAAAAATCTGTTTGGACATCAAATCATATTTATATTTGGCCGGTACAGAGTTGGATTACACCGATGGTCTGGGTGGCAAAGGCTTTGAATTCCACAATCCCAATGCTTCACGCACCTGTGCCTGCGGAGAGAGTTTTTCTGTTTAATAAATCAAATATGTTTGTAAGCCCTTATCTAGTAGGAACTTGCGGCAAAAAGACTTATCTTATGTAAGTCATTTATAAGTCTTTGGTTAAAAGCATCACTAATTTTAGTGATGCTTTTTTCGTTGCTACCTCCCTACCGTCACAAAAATTATCTTAATTTATTTTGACATGTCACGACATGTTTATACATTTGCATCAGTACGTCACAATTAAAATGTTATGAGGCTTGACTATGACAAACTGGTTCTCAAAAAATTGATGACGATTAAAGTTGGCGAAACGATTGCCATAAGCAAGTTGGCTATTAAGGATCCGAAAGGATTTTCAGATGGTGTCAAACGGCTTATAAGATCAGGATGGTGCGAATATGAGTTCTCAAACGATTATTCCGCTATTCGCCGATTAGACCTCCCCGATTTTGCGAGTGACCATTTCAAAACTTTAAGAAATGAACACAGCAAATTACACAAATCAAATCAAGCCGCGACCGGTAGAAGCTACTGGTAGAGCAGCGAATAATATCTTTCATCCATACGCACTTCGTGAACTTGGCTTCACTGACCGTGGATATGCATGGTCGAATACAAACGAGCAATACCATTCCTTAGAAACTCAGCTAGGCACGTTATGCGTTGTTGGATTTGCCAAAGTACTGCTTATACACAGCAATAAAGAAGATCACCTCGATCGGATAAATAGCGTAAGAATGCTAACCCTTTTCATCGAAATGCTATCATGAGAAATCAAGAAACCATTTCAGCGCTCGATCAGATCGAAGCGCCGGCTATCGAATTGGCACCAGGTATCTATGATATAGCACCTGAACGAGAGGAAATAGAATTATTCACATCACCTTATCTGGCTAAGCTGGTGAAGGGGAAAGGAGGAAAAGATGCAGAGTAATCGAATCATACGAATTGGCACCTGCGATGTAGTCTTACAGGACTATGCCGATGGAAAAGGTAAAATCATTATTTCCGATGATGACTACGATCATAACGTGTCGTATTATTGGGGTTCAATGGGCGAAGGATATGACCTATCAAAATTCATTCAAAAGATAAGTATCGGATATCTTATAGGAAAACTTGGCGCACGTGATAGCGATGGACCTATTGATATGAAAAAGACTATGCGTAATGTTCGACGACATATCCGCGATTACACCGATTGGAAATTCTGGATGAATGTTGAAGCCGACAAAGAGCTGAGAACTGAACTTAATTCAATTCAGAATGAATGCAGAGATAAGAATCATTTTATTGATGTTATGATGAATTTGGATCCTGTAATCTATATGGATAAGTCAATGCATCAAACCGAATGGAAAGATATGATTTCCCAATTACAATGCGAACCATGGGATTTCATTGAGACCGAAACGCCAGAAGTAAATGTTTGGCTAAGCAACTTTCTGCCGAAACTACAATCATATCTTAAAAAAGAAAGCGAGGCAACCAATGGCATTTAAAGATTATAGAGACGAATCACGCACTAGATGGGGTCAAGATGATCAAGATGGACGCGGCGGGCAATTGAACATTGATCAAATTCAGCTAGGTGCCATACTTCGTATAGCGGATGCTACCGAAAAGATGTGCGTCGATCGTTTAAAGTTGGAACGAGATCTAGAATATTACAGGACATTAGCTAACAATCGTCAATTGGAAATCGAAAGCTTACGGCGTTCAAAAGCATCATACATCGGGAAGTTTCGACAAATGAAGGAAGCGCTACGTATTGCCAATAAAGAAATCCAAAGACTGAAAGGAGACTCTACCAATGCCTAAAATATACATAGAAGTACCAATCGCTGAGCGTATGCCGGTCGTTACCAAGAGCACGCCACGTCGTTTGCAAAAAGTAGTGCTTATAGACAATTGCTCTGTAAAGCACATCTACAGAATTGAAGATATAGCAAATCAGCAAGAATATCTTCTTGACATTGGCTACGTCTCATGGCTTGAAGAAGTGGAAGCATCAGAGGATGTTTTGGAATTAGTTAAGGGAGGTGCATCATGCAAGTAACAGACGCATTCAAGAACATCATTCAAAGTCACCTAACTGGTCTAGCCAATACCGACAGCAATTTCGCCAAGTCCTTCGCTAATCCCGAAAAAAAGATCGAGCACTGCATCACCTACATCTTAAATACCGTGAAGTCTTCAGGCAAAATGGGCTTTGCAGATGACGAGATCTTCGGCATGGCCATGCACTACTACGATGAGGAAAAGATCGAAGTCGGCAAGCCTATCAGCGGTAAAGTGATTGTCAATCGCAGTATTGAAAAGCCAGCACCTTCGGAAAAGCCGGTGCAACAAGCGAAAGCCAAAAAGCCGATTAAAAAGGATGATCCAACTATATCTAAAAATCAATTAACCATATTTTAGCTATGCAACCAAAAACGAAAATACAACATCGCATTTGGGGATTGAGCAAGAACCTTCCCCCTATCAGTAAACAGCAAGAAGAATTCGCTTATAGCAAAATATTAGACCATATTGGCCATCGATCGAAAAAGGGCATCACCTGTATGGATTGCGGAGAATTTTTTGAGGACACTACCACGCGCAAACGCTGCGCATGTCCGCATTGTAATACAAAGCTTACCATCGAGGTCACCAGAAAACGAAAGTTCAGTCAGCGCAGGTTTATGGCGATACTTGATGTGATTGAGGGCATCCAAGTATCAAGAACTGTCGAGATCTACGGTCACCACCGCGCAGGTCAACCCGTTCGCCATTTCATCGATGAAATTTATCAGCACTTTTTCGATGTTGAAGGCAAACATCATATCGTAGCTAAAATGCGTAATAGCTTCAATGATTCGTTCACTGGTAATTTAGAAGTAAGACGAAATGCAGATGCCTACAGCTATCAATACAGTGTTGACAAAGTATGTACTGGCTACAAGGTTTTGCCTGTGTTTAAGAAGCTCGGATTTAAAGGCGATTTGCACTGGGTTTCTCCGTATACATTCTTTACTCGTATTGAAAATAACAACCGTGCCGAGACTTTGCTCAAAGTCGGCCAGTCTTCTATGTTCTTTCAAGAGATACAAAGAGGTAATGGCTATGCCTATAGATTCTGGGATTCAATCAAAATCTGCATACGCAATAAGTATAAAGTCAAGGATGCGCAAATGTATTACGATTACCTGGGACTACTGGCACGCTGCGGAAAGGATCTCCATAGTCCAAAATACGTTTGCCCTAAAAATCTCACCAAAGAACATGATCGCTACGTCAGGAAAGTGCGTGAGATAGATAGGCGCCAATCAGAAGCTAGAAAGATCGCAAGGGCAAAGGAAAACGAAGCGCAGTACCTAAAAGATAAGCAGGCTTTCTTCGGCCTATGTTTCGTTAGCGGTGATGTTACCGTGAAGGTGTTGGAATCAGTTCAGGAATTTGTCAAAGAAAGTAGCGTACATCATCACTGCGTTTTTACTGGTGAATATTTCAAGAAGCAAGATTCTTTAATCTTTAGCGCGCTCGTGAAAGGCGTGCCGGTTGAGACTGTCGAGTTATCACTGAAGGAAATGCAGATCGTCCAATCTCGAGGATTACACAACAAAGCTTCGGAATACAATGAGGATATACAGAAACTAGTTGCTCGCAACATCGGTCAGGTGCGCAAGATTTACGAACAGCTTCAGAGTGCTAACTAAATTACCAGCAGGGAGGTTTCAGCGGAATTAAACCCGAACTACTACGATGACGGATTATTTTACCTGAAAGCCTTAGAATACAAGTTATCTGTACCGACTTTGTTTGATATGCTAATCGCATAAAATTAGTTGCCTCTTTTATGTTGTTTGTATGCGGATGAAATGAATATACAAGCAATAAGAAGATATATGTGCATCATAATTTCAAAGGTAGGAAAATTAGAAGGAAGGGAAAATTTTGACAGTTAAAGAAGCAGCATCCGCACTTGAACTACTACACGGCATGGGCATGTCTCATGTTGAGGTAGCAAGCTTGTGCGGATGCACGGTCAGAGATTTGGCGCAGCTATCGGCAAAGGTGATGACTTTTCACAGCGGCCATTACAATGCACACAATATCGTGGTGATGCGCCAAAGCAAAATGAACTGACCAGAGGAATTGGCTAGTATCAGTAATATGAGTGATAACATGTAATATCAGTAAATACAATGATAAACGTCGGCAAGTTGGAAAGCGTACTTACCCAGCATCGATGGAGTGGATCAAAGATCCACTGTTGCAGATTAAAATGGAATTTATTGACTACGCGAGCTGCGATCATGGGTCGCGTACACGGATTAAATTAATTTTTCGGTTGTTTGGTATTATTGTAATAATCTGTTAGCAAGTCGTGCTCAATGTAATTAACGGTTTAAAATATGTATTTTGCAGGCAGCTACAAACCAATGGCCTTATAATTACTAATGAATAAAAGAACTGTATTAAAGATCGAATCAGCCGTAAATAAAATTAACAGTGGGAACTATGGAACCGAAGATCTGGAACTTTTACTGACTAACTTAAGATTTTATGTTGGTCATGAAACATTTACAAGGGAGCTTGGTGACTTTATAAACCACTCTGAGGGGAAAACAAAAGGTACTCTACATGATGCAATTTCATACATGTTTTATCGAATGTTATTCTTCACGAATTATCAAATGGAAGATTCTCCTGCTTTATCAGAAGACACAATTTTTCCTTATTACTTCAAAAAACTTTTAACTCTTGCGTTAAAAAGGAAACCAATCTATGAAAATGTAAATTCAAAATTGGGAATTAGTAGAGACCAGGCGTATAATATCTTTAAGAAATTATTGCCTGATAATTTTCAAGGAAAACTAAATAAAGATTTTTGTACATCAAAGAATCTGACTTTAGTGAGTGAGTGTATTGGTCTACTAGCCCCAGGTTCTGAAATTGATGCTGAGGAAATTGTAAGAGATTTTGTTAAATCTATTGATTCACTAAAGCATAAAATTGGAGTAACAATAGACGCCGAGACTCTTAACAAAGATAAACTAGTCTTACACGTATTGGATATACTAAATGCAAAAGACTTTGTTATTGACAAAAAAATAGTTGGCCACTGTAAGTTACACCTTGAACGATCAGAAATTAGGCAAGCTGATTTAGAATCTTTGGATGATCAAGAATTTGAAATTAGAAATAAATGGTCCACGTTTGGTATAATTCAATTAAGTGGTGTTGTAAAAGTAGATGACCAAAAAGATTTAAGTGTAATATTTCCATTAATTACATCTGAAATCGATTCTATGGCAGTTATAGACGACTCTTTAATATCAAAAACTATGGACAGTCAAGGGAAGGAAATTTTGAAGTTGACAATTCCTGAAGTTTTTACAATTAGTGAAGAAAGCAAAATTGTAGACTATTACTAGTGTTTTAAATCTGTTTTTGTTAGAAATTTTGATTTGGTGTGTTTTCTCATACCCAAACCTCCCCAATCAAATCCTCTTCACTTATATTATCCAAAACATCTGCTATAACAAGTAGGTGCTCTTTTGCAAATTTAGAATATTCTGTGTTTTATTTCTCCCTACCTTCACACCATGCCCACACTAACTAAATTCGAAAAACTGCTGATCATGAAATTAAGCGAAGGGAAATTATAGTACTCCCTTTTTGCTGGACAGCAATAGTTCAAACTTAAGTTTATTTACGACACTTTTTTATTATTTTGATAGAATACCTGATTTGGGGTAAAATGGTCCATAGACTGATGTCTTCTTTCCGTATTGTAAAATTCGACATACCGTTTCACACCTTGGAATAACTCCATGCCACCGTTAGGTGGGTTCAAATAAATGTATTCCTGCTTCAATGACCTCCAGAACCTTTCGATAAACACGTTGTCCAGCGCTCTTCCTTTTCCATCCATTGATATACTCACACGATTATCCTTGAGGACTTTGGTAAAGATCGGACTGGTAAATTGTGAACCCTGATCGGTATTGAATACTTCAGGAGTGCCGTGCTCTGCTATTGTTTCCAACAGCACATCCCTGCACCATTCCACCGTCATGGTATTAGAGATACTCCACCCCACAATCTTTCGACTATACACATCTATAATGGCGAACATATACATGAAGCCTCTAAACATAGGAATATAAGTGATGTCGGCCTGCCAAACTTGGCTTGGCCGCTCTATCTTTAAGCCTTTGAGTAAGTACGGGTATTTGTAATGTGTTGCATTTGCTTTACTTAGGTTCTTCTTTGGGTAAATGGTCCGAAGGCTCATTAGCCGATATAAACGCCGTACGCGCTTGGCATTTATACGATACCCTAGATCTTTGTTGAGATACGCAGTCATCCGTTCCACACCGTAAAATGGACAGTCCAGAAACTTGCGGTCAATTAGCTTCATGATGGACTGATTCAACAAGGATTCACCTTTAGGCTTGAAATAATAGAAGCTACGCTGAAGATTCAGCAGCTTACACTGCCCCACAATACTTAGCGGTTTATATCCTGGGGAAACAAGTCCGCGCCTTTCAATCATGCTCATTTCCCCAATACCTTTTTTAAGAAATCAACTTGGATCTGAAGTTCACCAATCTTGGAATAAAGTTCTTTCTCTTTAGACTCTTCTTTCTGTGTAGGTTTCTCTGAACCGAACACCGTGTCAGCTTTCTCCAGAAATTCCCGTTTCCAAGCGGTGATCTGTGTGGGATGAAGGCTGTATTTGGAAGCAAGTTCCTGCATGGTACTAACTTCTTTAAGGGCTTCTAAGACTACTTTGGTCTTGAAAACCGGACTGAATTTTCTACGCTCTTTTTTCATTTTCAACTGTTAAATTATCGAATTTAATCAGCTGTCCAATATTTGGGGAGTATTATAAATCTCAAAGAGAGATTGCCGAAGAGTTCTATACTGAAGGCATCAAACCGCACAGCCTAAGTTCAATTGAAAAAAATCTTGTCGCAATACGTGCAAAGTTTGGAGCTAAGACGATGTTTCATTTGGGGGTCATGGTGGGTAAAATGAAAACTTAATACCGTTCGATTGGTGTTAACTATCTAATTACTTTATTGGTTATCCAACAATAATACAATCAAAATAATAAGCCTTCCGAGAATATAAATCCCCATTGGCAAAAGGAAAAACCATATAAACGCCGAGTATTGCCGCTTGCTCCATGATCTAAATATTTTAGGTCGTTTCATAGTAATAAAGCCGGCTAACACTATGCCAATATGATCCGATAAAAGGTAGTACGCTAAAGTGGGGCAAATACGTCAAACCAATTACTTAATCCATTCATGATGATGCCCAAACTGTGTTAACATCGCATTCATATTCGGCATCCATTTAATATAAGATAAATTTTATCGTATATTCAAAGTGTAAATTATGAGCTAATATGACACGTAGAAGGATATTTCCGATCAGTTCCGCAGATCTCAAAACTAAGATGATGTTTGGGGCGGCCCTTGGTATTATCTTAGTTAGCCCCTTTATATACGGCAATACACCACATAATGATGACTGGGGATTTTTTTGGTTCATAAAACCACTAGTTATCATTCCCTTATCGGGCGCGGTTGGTGGGGCGTTGTATTATCTTTCAACTAGATACTTGCAGCATATGCTTCCAAAGTGGTTGCTTATAGGACTGGGAGCGCTATTGTTGGCTATTTCTATTTGGGTTGGAGCTATTTTAGGATTGAACGGGACTTATTGGAATTAAGTGGTACGTGATTTTATAATCAGTAATTTCACGGTTTCACTCTACACCCACACCTCACCAATCAGATCCTCGTCCCGAATATTATCCAAAGCATCAGCAATAACAAGCAAGTGTGTTTTATTCGAAGACACGCTAAGGTTTTGCACACCCTCACTATCCAAATGTAGGAATTTTTCCAGATCCACGATATCTGGATACCAAGACGGGTTCTTACTACTTATTAGTGAAGTAGACCGGAGAATATTATAACCCTGACTACGCAATCTGCGTAGGATATAGGATCTTAATTTTACGAAGCGCATATGTAGCTTTTTTTATATATAAATATACTACTTATGTACTATCATACAGCCACTTCCGAAAAAAGGAATTCAGGGTGACATATAAAAAAAGCCCCTCAAAATCGTCAATATCATGATATTACTATTGAGATAAATGATGAATTATTTAAGTTCAAGGCAGAGTGTCTAGGCGAGTTTAGCAGAGATGTAAATAACTGACGTATTTATGCTATTGATTAAGGTATATCTACTGCCCAAAGTATAGATATTAATGTTCACCTTTGACCAACGATATAATCCACTGATTTTGAAAGTATTATTTGCCGAAACAAAAAAGTTGACAATCCGCGGCATTAGTAATATTGTTAGGGAGTGTCGGAGTGATATTGAAGTTTTTAAAGCAATAAATTTGCTGCACATACGTCAGATTCTCAAATCCCAAAATATCTCGATCCTCTTTGTAAATATTGAACTTCTACAAGATGGCGATCTACTAAATCTCAGAACTAAATACGATGGTAAGTTGTACCTGATGATACCGAATTCTTCATATCAAATTACATATAATAGATTCGTACCACAGGTAATTGATGGTATAATTAACTTAGAAAATGACTTGGAAGTTAATCGAAAATACTTGTCAGACATTATAGATGGGATTTAGTTCATCACTTAGTTTTCCGCTCAAACGAAGCATTATACTTTTCTAGCTTCTCAAGTACGGCTTGTAACTCTTCGCTTGCTCGCTTCACCCATTGGGCGCGCTGGCGAACTGCGGCCATTGGATTCATTATCTTTAATTTTGGATTCGGCTTATCGTGATCTAAACCCGAATAGATCTTTTTCCATTGATCAATGAATTCTAATGGCGTATAGAATTTACGGTCTTTCGAATCATATATCCAACAGCCATTTACGTGTGCATTCTTATAGGTAGCAAGAATGTGACTAGGCACTTCTATCACTTCTGGCTCTTTACGATGCCACAATGGTATGAACTGTTCTTTACTTGACATATATTTACTAATAATATTAGCAAATATATATGATTAGCATCATAAAATCTAAAAGTATTATGTTAACATTGCCGTTTGGAAATTACACCAGACCAACTCAAAGATGAATTAATGAACAAAGAATATTCTCCTAATATCAGAGTTAATACCAGAGCTGTTATTGTTGACGTCAATACATTTGTGATTGTTCAGTTTGATATTGTCAAACGTTATGAACGAGAATTATTAAGATCTGCTGTATGGAAGTGGCTATTGGAGTTTAGAGAGGCGGCCAAGGCTAAAAATTTTTAATTCAAATTTATAGAAAACGAATCCCAAATAATTGCATATTTTAGGTGAAGATTGGTTGTAGATGAAGAGATTCATTTAAAAGCTTTCTACTCTCTTCATCTAAGCTTTCTAACCAATGTACTATTCCATCACGGATGTCTAAGCAAAAAGTATCGATTTGTAGCTGCAGACTATTTCCAAATTTGTTATTATGTATAAATCCTTTAGCTGGATCAGGCGTGTTAAATTGAAAATCATCTAGCACATCTCTAGCCCTTTGATGGTCAATTTTAGAATGTCCTTCATGTAAATATGAGCATCTCAATGCATAACAATCATTTCCACTTAAAAATACATGTGTCACACCTCCAATTTCTACTTTATATTTATCACCACAATACGTTTCGAACCATTTAGCATATCGAAAATTAGAACCCTTATCTGGATTATCTATTTTACCAGCTATATCAGGCAATGTTAAAGCTACGAATAATGCACCTAACCAATTTTCGGTTTCCAGCGACTTATCTATAGAATGAATTAGTGGTATCATAATTTAATGTTTTATGGCTAACAAATATAATACACATCATCTAATAATTATTAAGTGAATTAATATTTCAAACCTGAAATCGCCACATCAAAAAACCAATCACAATAACCACTGCACACGCAATCCCAATCCACATTCCCCATATCCCCCAGAAGCTGGGTTTGCTTTCACTTTCCTTCTCTTCCTTTCGCTGTTCCTCCTTCTTCCCTTCCTGCTCGACGCTATCTTTCTTGTGATCTAAAGAGCGGGTCACCTCCCCAACGATATTTCTAGCTTCGTCCGTTTGCCGTTTGGTATTCTGAACTACGCTATCCGCTTCGGTGGTGATGGTGCCATCTGGAGCAATAGTAGTCTGGGCACCCGACTTCGGATATACCGTCGTCTGGCTATCACTTGAACTCACTACTCGCGTATTCTCTTCCACCTTGCCAGTCTCTTTCACACTAACATCTGTGCTCACCTTAACATCCTTAGTAGACTCCACTTTATCCAAAGTCTTTTCCGATCGCTTGGATTTCCGGAAGATGCCACAACTCGATAACATTAGGCATGCCAACGCGATTAATATTACTTTAATCATAACTTTTCAATCTTAGTTGATACATCTGTTAATTTGATAGACAGCGAATCCAGTAACGGCACGAGCTCATCCAAAGGCTGGGCAATGCTTTGCGTAGGTACTGGTCTGCTCTGCGGCTCATCGCCAACTGTGACGATGAGCGCAATTAGAATTAACCATTTCATTTGCTTTTCCCTTTCTGTTGTTGAGCAACGCTGTCTACCTTTACTGCTGCGCTATCGACTTTAATAGCCGCTTCCTTCACTTTATCTACTGCAGGTGTTACTTGCTTGCGGACTTCCTCGATCATCTGCTTGTACAGTTTGTCTTGCATCTCGGTCATCTGCTTGGTGTGCGTATCACTACGGTCAGTTACGTAGTAAAGCACATACCAGAACACAGAAACTACCACTATAAGCGCATAGGTTACCGGATGCTTTACAATCTGCATGAAAGTTGGCTGTTTGCCTTGCTCTTCTGTTTTCATTTAGTTTACATATTGAGAATGAACCCAACCCTTTTGCTTTGTTTCGCAGATAAACACCTCACTCCAATCGCCGGAAGTTGATAATACATTTACCTCTGTGCCGCGCGGTAGCACACGGATAGCGGTGTGATTTGTTCCTGCACCTTGGCGCAAGTTCACATCTGCAGTAGTTAGCTTCACTGGCACAATACTATTACCAGCCGTTGGAGTGAAGTACAATTGTGCCTCTTCATTACGCCTGCGCGTCAATCCTGCCAATACGCGCCCACCGGCTTTATTCCATTTGGGAAATTCCGATCTGATCGTCGGATCATTGGGATTAACATTGAGTTTCCGGAGCAAAGTAGAATTACCAAGATTGGTACCGCCAAGGTTATAAGTGAAGCTTACAAGCGCATCGAACTGGTTTTGGTTCAATTTAGATTTCACCAAGCGGTTTACATCCTTCTCGTAGGTCTGCTCAAGTAATTTCGCAAGCATGTCACTTGCTTGCTTCTCGGTCATTGCAGGATCCTTCATTGTTACGCGCTTACCGTTTGGATATCGGATTACTCCATAGCCAATAGTTGGGATGCCCACAGGATCCAGATAAGGTTTACTGTAGAATCCCTCGTATTTCTTGATTAGGGCTAAGCCCTTTGCTGATGTTTTCATAGTTCCTCCTCTTTTATACCTGCAGTAGTATGCAGGACTATTCTATTTATCTTTCTCATTACTACTCGACCTCGTATTTTTTGATTAGGGTTAAGTTGGTGTTACAAGAAACTTACCGTTACATTTTTTGATTGTAATGAAGACAAAGCCGTATCGCTAGTCGCTGAGCGCGCACCTTTTAGCCTGACAACACGAGAACCAGTCCACGTTGCTACGCGTGCCAAATCAATCAATAATTGATCAATCATGGCAGTCGTTAGTCCTGACCCTCTAAAAGAAAAGGTGTTCATAGTCATCCCCCAATTCCTACTACTATAAGTTCCTGTATAGTCAGCATCTATCTGGAGGAATGATAATGACTCTGGCAGGGAGTTTAAGGAACCAGAGATAGTAGTTTTCTTATTACCTTCCATAAGGATGTTTGTTGTAGCTGCTTGAGACAAGTCTACATAATTACAATTGACTGTTAGATTTGTATTATTACGAATGTCGTACTGTAAAGAGCCCCTAATATTGCCACCGTCTAACGACATATCCAGATAAGGGACGTTTACGATAATAAGATTTAACAAGCCTTCACCGGTAGAAAATCGGCCATACAACTTCGGAAGAAAGGCGTAATTTGCCAAAAAAGGGGCGCTTGACATATCCCAACGAAACACTTTTAGATTGCTATTTTTGAAGGTTAGCGAATTGCCGTAAGGGATCGTAATGTTATTGAACACAACGCGATTATTTACAGAAGCCACCAAAGCGTCTAAGTATGGCATTTGGATTACGTTGAACAACATGTGAGAGGTCTTCGTAATATCAGTAATAGCGCCTTCAATATTGAAGAAAGACGTGTTATCTGTAAGACCCATTGACAGAAGCCTACTCAACTGTCCGCCCATTGCGATCTGGCCGTCGATGTCAATTTTAAAAAAAACTTTATTGGCTGTGGTGTTAGCTGTTGAAGTTATGAACACCTCGGTACCCAAATTTGATGTACCAGCAGAATTAAAGAAATTACCACCTTCAATTTTGAAAGACATTACAGCATTAGTAAGTGCTAGATACGACAAGCTATACAAGCGCCCAGTATCGTTGTTTTTTAACAACTCAAAGACTAATTTCCCGTCTTGGAACAGTCCTTTGTTTGATAATAAGTTTCTATTTGCTTTAACTAAAATTCCCATTTCGATTAATTGTATAAGTTTAATTGTTTGACTGAGTTTTCTAGGATCATATTAGGATTCTGCGCTAACATGGTTCCAAAGTTATTTTCGCCAATTCCTCCTACGTATGGCAAATAATACACGTCTGCCGTGTTACACCAGAAGGATGCGCTAATCAGACGGCGATCAAAGAATTTAATAGCCTTATCGGTAAAGTAACTGTTGCTCGTATATTTCCGCAGACCACATTCAGCCAAAAAGAATCCCTTGTTAAATTTATCGGCACTGTTGGCGATTGCTGAGATACAAGTGGTCAGCAAGCTCTCCAATTGAGTGGATGTATAATTTTCGGAGTCGTAAAAGTCGAATGACAAAAGATCTACATATTGATTACCAGGATAGCGAGCTTCAAATTCAGCAGTTGAATAAACTTTATCGGTATTGTACACCCAAATTAGGTTATTAACGCCGCGTGTCTTAGTTACATATTCCCAAGTAACACGGAAAAGCGCCTTGTATTCCTCATCACTACACATTCCTACTCCCCACCAAAACCAATCGCCGGTGCATTCGTGAAATGGTCTAAATAGAATCGGAATCTTCTTTTCATCTGAACCTACGCATGAATCGAAAAACTCGCAGATCATATCCAGCCAGGAAAAATAAGTCTTAGCCACAACGGGGTCAGTAAGGATTCTAGCAACGGTGTTACCGACTTCTACTATTGCACCCGAGGCATCTCTATTTTTTTGGTCTAACGATATATCAATTGGATTTCTTGTGTGCCACGAAATTGTAGTAATAAGACCGTTATCATAGTTGTACTTAATCGCATCGAGAACCTTGGCTACTGACCCATCAAGCCAAACATTGCCACTCTGACGTTCAATCCATCCTATATCATAGCCAATCAATGCAGGCATTTGCCCGGCAATAGCCTTTACATCGGACTGGCTTGGATCGGTTATTGAACGACCAAAACCTAACGTATTAGCGGATTGTTGACCAATTATAACGTTATCACTTTGTCCGATAGCTATTAGATTATAGAATAAATTTCTCGCTTCTTTGGTCGAATTGGAATTGGATAATAAAACCCCCGATGTATAGGGATTGTCCACCTCAACACCTTGGGCGTTGTCGGTCTTAAAAGCCAATGCATTGACAATGTCTTTAAGGGACTTAAGGTCGATGTTACCAACAGTCGGATTTCCGTCGCTATCAATTCTTATTAGGGTATTTCCATTATTATCAGTCAATAATAAATGATAGTCCTCGTCGGTTAATGAGTCTCCTAATTTGTCATCAATTGAATCCACACCCAGAGAGAGAGTCTGAAAATAGTGTAACAAATCGGGGTAATCCATGAGCGAGACAATGCCATCTTTATCAATTTTGAGCAAAATATTTCCATCATTGTCCGTTAGAGTGTAGATTGAATCATCTTCATTTTTTGCATACATACTGCGATCCGCACCCACTTCGCGCCATTCCATCGATTCTTCAACCGGTGGCTGATTGGTGTTCTTTGTAGCAACTAAGAGATTACCCTTTTCGGAGACAACTGGTTCACTGACCGACCAATCTATTTTTGCAGTAGAAGAAACGATTTTAGTTTTATCGGGTAGAGCACCTAGATCTATCATCTGCCAAGGAGGCGTACCGTTCCAATAGAACTCCCACCTCTTATCACTGGTCACCTCTGGAAATCCTTGATAAAACCCCGGCGCCGGTGTAAACTTCCGCTTCTGTCCTGCTGGTCCTGCTGGAATAACTGCGGGAGCTTGCGCCGTACCTGGAGCGATAGGGTCTATAAGCTCGCCTGTTATTTCAATACTGTTGACCAATTCATTCCGATCGATGTAGCCAATCTCCTTAGTGTCTTTGTCTGAAACCATGAAATTATCAACCTTGGTAGATTGTATTTTTTTGTAGCCTGCTGGCCATGCTTTGCCTTGTTTTGCCATTTTTATTGTGTTGATTGACTATACATTTCGATCCAATATTGTCCGTTATTAAAGAATGTTTTGATTGCTCGTCGCCTAAAAAAATTAGATGGTGTTAGTGATCCATCCAGTTGAATTATTGATCCATTCGTTGAGTGTAATTCGAAATCGTTAGGACTTAGATTTTTAATTGTTACTTGATATCCTAGCTTGGGAAATGTGGGTAGGTTTAACCTAACAGGAATAGTGCTTTCTGCTACAAAAACCGTAGACACCCCATCATCAATCGTCTGATTTGCCGCTGTTATATTTTGAAAATCATGACATACCGCGCGGAACTTTGAAGTGCCATTGGCAATTACTAATGCATAATTATGATTACCATTTCGAGCCTCGAGCTGCAATGCGATGTTTGTGTACGGAAACTGAGCATCCGCAGTGGCGATAGTATTGAAAATGGAAGCCGCTGCCGAACTCCTTGCTCCCATAACTTCCTTGTATAGATTCCATGCGAACTCACGACGTTGCCCTCTGATAGTACCGTTGTCTCGAAGTAGAAAGTACTTTGGTGTCATGAATACGGATTGCTCATTTACCTCCCAAGTATCATCTCTACCGATACGAAGTGAATCTTGATTAATATCGAACCCACCTATAAAGCCACGTGTGGAATATAGGCTGCCATTGTTGAGCACACGGTAAGGCGCCGTGTCTTTCCCTTGTGCATCTGCACCAGCCCAAAATCTCACTGACTGATTCTCTTTATCTGATAATCCGGAAATACCAGCATTGACAAAGCCTTCAGATCCGACAGTAATCACCTGAGCGAATAGGCGCACTACATTGATGAAGTAGGCGGTTATGGTATCTGTCTCAATGTTGCCGCCGCTGATCATCGTGAACATCTTGGTTGGGCGAAAGCTGCGCGATCCATCTAATACGCTTGAAAGTACGCCTAGGTTGAAGTACCAATGCGTGTCGCCAAGTCCACCATCCGTCGCGATCTGTTCCTCACTCAGCACCCATTCACCTGTGAGGGATGTGCGACTACATTTGGCAGCGAGGTAATATGCTTTCAATGGATCTAGTCCTGTCGCGCTGAATGGCGCCAATTGCCAGATGTAACCTAGTCCCTCGATAATGTATCGCTTATGCACCAAACGGCCACCGGTCATTGTGAAAGCATTCGGATCACCGCCGGCATTGACATCCATCACCACATCCACTAAATCATAATACTGGCTATCGGTACCAAAGAGTCCGGCGATCGCTTGAATCAATGGATTCTCCAAGTTGCCATCAGGATCGAAAACCATGCTCTTAAATTCGTTTAACGCCAATATGTTGCGACGATCATTCTCCCAGCTCTCACGACTGACTTGCGTCACGACGTTCCGCGTGTCTCTGATATCCTTCTCGATCTTCTGCACCCGGGTGTAGGTAATATCATTGCCTACTTCGCACGTAAACTGCATACCCTGCTCTAGTACGTCCGGAAAATGGGCTGGATATGAAATGGATGTCACGCGGATATCTTCATCGATCCCTTCACTTGCATCTTTTATGTTGATGATATCACCTTCCCCAGGTTCAACTGCTAGGCGTTTCAAATGCAAAACATCGATATCTAGATCGTAAGCCAAGCGCGGCACGCTATTGTCTGCAAAGTATTCCTGACGCTTTTCGTCTAGCTTAGCAAGTGCTGCCGTAACATATGTTTCTGGCATACGAATGCCAATCAGCGTATATTGATCGCCTACCTCTGCAACTAAACCTGCTCTAGGCATCAAAGTACCGTTGCTTTCTTTATTGGCTTCGTAACGGATAGATTTCCTAGTGGGATTGTATGATAGAATTTTAAACTGCATGCCCGAAAGAATGCCAGATTTAAAAACGATGTACGCATCCTCTCCGGCTATACGAAGGCCATTCAAATCAAAATCCAGTGCTGTATCGATGATCTGAAACGTACCTTCATTGATTTGACCAACCTCGGTTGCGGACGACGTTCGATTTGGATAGATTTCCAAATCTTCAACATAGCCTTCTCGCAAGCCGTACTTTTGAATGAGTGCCGAATCCTCCAAATAACCAGGAACGGTAAGCTGCTGGTACGGATAATCTTTAGGCAAATTCTGCGTGCCACCGTACGCGTATGCTCTTGTGATTATACGGCTATTCTCTAGCAGATTTCTAGTAAGGCTGTATAGGCCATTACCCATGCCGTAGCTAAAAGATAATGTCGTAGCTGTCCCGATCGTCTTTTTGATACTGATTACCTTTCCTTTGATCTGCCATTCATAAGCAAATGCTTGAGCAATATCGTTAAGCGCGGAGTAACAATCTACTTTATCAAAACGTAATGATATTGGCTCTGTTGCATCCAGCTCACCTATCGACCAACCTGCATCCACGCTATTGACGTACTCCAAAAACATAGACATAAACACATCCAATTCCCCGAAGTAATCAAACGTAGCTTTCCCTTCATCCTTTAAAATGAATCTTTCGAGTGTATGGCGCTGGCCTTGAAATGTGAGGTTGTATTCTTTCAGATGTGTTAGCGTTCGCTCTGGATCATTATTGAGCGTCATTAACTCGCCCTTATAAGTGAGCGTATCTCCAACACGCAAATCAAGATTTACCGGCGTAGCAAATGAGAATACCAATTCATGCTCAGCCATCAGCTTGCGAGTGAAGGTAGCAGCATTTAAAGGCAGTTCTATTGTTGATACGTTACGTCTGTATACTTGAATATTCATTAGAATTGCGTTGTGTAGTCCATTACATATATTTCTTCGCCTTGCTCTGTCAATACGATGTTGTTGATATCCTCTAACCGAAAAAGCTGCTCGGTAGGTGCGAAGTTGTTTTCTAGCGTTAGGGTAAACTCGCAGTACAATTTGCCTTTGCTCCAGATCGGATTTAGCGTATTGAATGAACCGCTCTCGATGTATCTCAATGCAAAGCCTCTTCCGAGCGTTTGGCTGAAAAGAGTGAAACCTTCTGGTTTGGATATTAGCTCCAAAATGTCCGAACGCTTCTGCTGGAGATCACCGATGCTATCAGCTGTCAAATAGCAAGCGATGCTATACTCTAATGGCTCGTACACTGTCGGAGATGTCGTGTCGTACTCTCTACCGTGCTGATCAGGCCATTCGTTGTAAAAGCGCTCTTTGGGTTTCGGAAGCTTTAGCAATTCGCTGTACAACGATCCTCTGCGGAAGTACAGGCCAAGCGATGTTGCTGGAGTGGTGTTGAGGTTAGTTGACATACTTACCTCCTAAGTTTCGGTTGACGGCTTTTAACTCATTCAGCATATTAGCAGTGTTATTAGCGATATTCAGTGCTTCTGAGGCGGTATTGTAGGTATTCACCTGAATAGCATTTAGAGCGATCAATTTATTTTGCGCAACCGCCAGTAGATTGACTTGTGTTGCTTGCTGGCTATGCAAAATATTAAGCTGCTGCTTGGCAATATCATAGCCAGCGCGGTACATGCCGACAATCTCGCCTCCAGTTGCTTCAGTTAGCTGCCTAGCTACTGATTCTGATTTGAGAGATGACGAGGATTGGCCAGTCATATCAATTCCCGTTGCTTTTTCAATTGCTTCCCACCTCTTTTGGCTATCTTCTCCGATTTTCAAATACTCTTGCCTTTTTTTATCAATTTGCTCTTTTGTCGGCAATCCATCACTACCTTCTAACATATTGTAAAAACTATCAAACCATGGTTCCAACTGCTCTTGCATCAGTTTTTGCTTGAAAGAATTCACCAAAGCTTTTTGCATTATCTTCTCGAAATTGTTCCCAAAGTCTTCTGCGGCTATAGTTCCGTTTTCGAACATGGATGCTATTTCGTCTGCCAACGCACTAATAGATGTACCTGTTAACTCAGCCTTTAATTGCTTTAAAATATTTTTGTATTCTTCCGTTTTATCTTTTAATTCTATCAGCTTTTTGATAGTATCATCGTCTAGATTAGCATTCTCAAGAAGCCACTCAATAGATTCGTCGCCTGTTAGCTTTGCCGACTCACGTATAGCTTTTAAAGCTTTTTTGTACTCCTCTGCTTGATTTAACCAAGTATAGTTTGGTCCAGTCCCAGAATTTTTAGAATTTTCAAACATCCAACGCGCATGTTTTTCGGCTTCTTCTAAGCTTTTCTCTGTGATTTTACCTGCGTTATATTGATCGATGTAACCGTCAGTCTTCCTGTCCCCAGTATATTGAACGCGTCCTTCCAAAGAATCTCTTATACCCCTTTCTTGGTCATCTAGTTCTTTCAAAATTGAGCGGTATTTATCCAATCGATCTGTACCGTATATGTCATTAAGAAGATTTAGCTGATGTTCGAGAGCACGATTCCGAGCTTCCATCTGCTTTTGCTCCATGGCTTGCTTTTCTTGCCACTTATCTTCTTGCTTGGAAAGTACATTGCTGAAAATTCCGCCGACGGCCGCGACCAGCCCTCCAAACGCTCCACCAAATGAAGCTAGTCCGGACATTATATCACCATTTTTACTGGCCTGTTTCATCCCGACAAGACCAGCCCTAACGTCTGAAAGTCCTGATACTAGATTCGTTACATTTTGCAAATTCTTACCTAGAGCATCATCAATAGAGCCAAGCGATGATGATATTCTGCCAATCGAAGCTGCTAAAGCGTCAAAGTTTGCAACTATCCTGTTGTCTAATGCCTCATCTATTTCAACAAAGAACTTTGTGAAAAAACTTCGTAAGTTGTTGATCTCTCCTTGAGTTAACTTTGAGCCGTGTATGTAATTTTCGAACATCTTTTTTGCTTGCTTGGCTGCATTTCTACCAGCTTTTACAGATAAGTCTTCGAAATCTTCTGTCAATTTTTTAAACTCTTCCAAAGACATCAAATTGGATTTTCCAATTTCAGCCAACGCTTTATCACGTTCCTTCCTCGCTACCTCAGCACGTTCATTTTCTCCAGCAGACTCAAGCTTTGTTATCTCTTCATTTGATTCACGTAAAACCGTTTTTCGCTTCTGTTCGAAAGTTTGATAAGCATTTATTAGTTTGATAAACTTCTGATCTTGACGCCGAACCTCCTCCTTATCAAACGCCTCGCCTCGCTCCTTTAAAGCCTTATCAGCTTCTTGCTGCGCCAACGTCAATGCTGCCGGAGCACCGAACATCCCAAAGGCTGAAGCGGTCATTTGTGCCGCACCAATTTTTGCGCGCTCCTGTTCGATCCGTTGGCGGTAGCTTTTGATGAGTTCTAGTTCCTTGGCAAATCGCTTTTCAGCAGCTTCAATTGAAGTTGATTCGGCGTATGCATTGTATTCATCAACCAACGCTTTTTGCGCGTCAAGTGACTTGGCTAATGTGGTAGAGTTTTGCCTAGTCTCTGCCTCAGAAACCTCAAAATCCTTTGAGCGCTGCAATCCGCTCATATCAACTTTGAAATCCTTATTCTTTGGATTATCGTAGAATTTTCGAACCTCTTCCTCAATCTTTGCATACTTGTCTTTAATCGATGCAATCTCCTGCTGATCACGGGTTAGATTATTTCGTGAAGCCTGCTCATTAATCGCATCAATAGACAACTGCAACGCACGCTGGCGTTCGAATGCTTGTCTGCGCTGCTCTTCAGCTCGTTTAGCGGCATCCTCGGCTTTTTTACGAGCTGCTTCATCAACATCACCAACTACTGTATTATCTACCTTTTTAAAACGTGCTGGTAGTTCAGCATCCACTATACCAGCATTAAAGAATCCATATCTATCTAGGACATCACGCTGCTCGCTAGTAAGTGTGTTACCAATGCTTCGAAGTTCTTCAGCTGTATTCAGTAGTTCGTTCTTAACAGTGGCAAATCTTTCTCGATGCCTTTCTAATCCAAGTTCATCGAATTTGTTATTGTTTAGAATTTTATATGCTCTATCGGCCATTTTAGCCTGCTGCTCGAACTGCTGATTCAGTTCACGAGTGGTTGACAGGTTCATTTCTCTTAGTAACTCACGGTGCGCTTCTGTAAGCCCTAAAACCTTCGATCGATTAATATCCAAGGCTTCTCCCAAACTGTTCCATCCCGATACTGCCGACGGCATTACAGCAGCAATTTGCTGAATGATATCCTTCAATTCTTTCTGTTGCTTGGTGTTTAAGTGACCGCTATGCTTTAATTCATCGTAGCGTTCTAAAAGCGGCTTTATTTTACCTTCTGTCGCAGCCACTTCATTACGCTGCTTGATGTATTCCTCGGTAAGAGCTTGAGTTGCCGAACCAGCAGGTGTGATAGCTTCAATGATGTCCGCAAAGAATCCTACAATAGCAATTGATGATTTACCAATAACTCCCTGCCCATTCTCGATGCTTAGCACAAGATTGTCCCAAGCGATCCCAACGCGCGCGGATTGATTCACCAACTTCTGAGATGCCGTACCAAACTCATCATCCATAGCTCCAGTGGCATCACGAACTTTCTCTAAGGAATTTGTTAATACATCGTAACCATTAGTTGCGAGTGCGCCAAGCACTGTCCTATCTCTGATGGCACTAATACCAATCGCAGAAAGAGCCTGATTAACTCCAGATGCACCACCTTTAACTTTATTCAGCCCACCAATAAAATCAGTCAGTACGCCTGCTGCATCTGCTCGGAATCTCGCTCCTAGTTCAGCCTGAGTTCCACCTACTAACTTTAAAACTGTCTCAACTCCTTTACCAGTACGAATTACCTTTTCTAGAATACCAAGCGTACGACCCATAGTAGATCCAACAAGCTCGGCCTCTACACCGACTGATTTGGTAGCTGTTGCGTAGGCAAGCACTTCTTGGCGGCCAATCTTGTACACACCTGTTGCCTGCGCAATACGAGTAGCATTGGCCAATATCTCTGCCTCAGTTGCTGGGAAGTTATTACCTAGATTGACAATCTCATCACCAAAGGCTTTTACATTCTGAACACCACCATCCACAAGCGTTAGCAAACGAGCGATCTGTGCGCCACCTTCTTCACCGCTGATATCAGATGCTGTTTCCAATTTGGCAAGCGCCTCGGTAAATGCAAGAATGTTAGCAGATCCCTTAACACCTAACTGACCAGCAACAGTAGCGTATTCTAATAGTTTATCAGTGCTTACAGTCTTAAGTGAACGGGAAAGCTTAATGATCGCATCAGATAAGCTTTGCAATTCAGCGCCAGCTAAACCAGTAGTTTTGCTCACATTCAGCAAGCCATTGTTAAAATCAATTACCGTCTGTTTGTTGCCAGTAAATAACTTAAATAATGCAGTAACTGCTATGATGAGAAGGCCGATCGGGGAAAGTAGGAAGGAAACGATGCCACGGCCCATGGTGACAAATGCAGCACCTAGCTCTTTAATAGCCGCAGGCTTACCTGCCAATTGATCTATGGAAGTGCCGAACAGCCCAAGCTTACGGTTGATGTCCATAATGATAGGGCTCATCTCTTCCATTGCGCGACCGTAGTCTCCCACATGCCTCTGGTGAAGTCCTAAAGTTGCATCGATCTTTTTGATGCCACTATCGAGGTATTGCGTTTGTTTAGTTAGAGCTTCAGCCTTTTGGCGTAAAAACTCATAAGCAGCAGAGTTCTTTTTGCCTTGGCGCTCAAGACGAAACATCTCAGCAAGTAAATCTTTAGTTTCCTTGCGAACTTTGCCAAGGGCTTGATTTAGTTGATAGTATTCGCTGCTTTCTTGTTGTAGCTGCTTGCGCCGACGGGCAGCCGCTTTCTCCAGCTGTGCCTGTTGGCGTTCCGCATCTTTAAGGACCTTCTGGGCATCACGAAGAACCTTTTCAGCCTTTCGCTCTTCCTCGGTAGCTTTACGGCGTTCCTCAGCTTGTTGTTTAAGGGCAAGGTTATATTCTACCGCATCCTTACGGCTTTTTTGAAGTTCGATGTTGGCTTTTTGCTGAGCTTGGGTTAGTGCTTCGGTCTTCGCTTTCTTTTCAGCTAAAACGGTAGCGGCCTCAGATTCAATTTGCTTGAGCGTTGTAAGTTCGCTCAACTCCTTTGCTCTTTCTTGACGGAGATTTTTTAGCGAATTAACCGCAGCTTCCTGAGCATCTTTAAGGCTAATTTGTGCCCGGCGTACGTCCTCTATACCAGCAGCAGCTTTCTTTGCATCATCTGCTCCGCCGCCAGATCCTGCTTGAGACGAAACACCCGTATTCGACAAAAGCTCACGTAATCTTCTGCGAGCTTCAGCATCATCAACAACAACCCTATACCTTAAATCAGCCATGTATACCCGAGTTTTGTGGGTATTTCAAAGTTCCCTATTCAGGATAGGCAGGGCAAGCAAAGGGGGTTGCAACGGATGCCTGTTGCAACCACTACCTTACTGATCCCTACTTTCAAACATGGCAAACATGTCAATCACTTTACCATCACTGCTACGTCGTTTGCTTGGCGTATCATCGGAATCTCCTGTGGCGGACGGCATGCATAATGTGTACAATAGTAAGTTCTGGTAGGAAGTCTCCCAGACTAGCTGATGCTCGGACCATCCTTTGGTAGCGATGGCGGTGTTGATGATGGTTGCCCATGGGCTTGCGGATCCTGGGTATCGCTTAGATTCAGACTTTTGGTCAAAGCCAAAATGCCGAAAAAAGTCGATAAGTCCAACCTCCGGTAGACTTCCGATATCGCCTCTGCTAATTCAGGCATCGTAAATTGTTCACTCAATGCAGCTAGTAAGTCTCGGCTTGGCATTTTTGCTCCCCGACTCACAGCCATACCAATCACTTTAGTTAGCTTAGGTAGATTACTCTTTAACAGCACATTGATCTGGTCAGATTGAATCATCCCTTCAACCTCCTCACCACCTAACATATCGTCAAACTCTGCGGCAATTAGCTGAACTTTACCAAGCGGAAGTCCAGGTATGGACAATTCTTTCGTACGATACAATCCCAACACGCGGCCAATAACACCCCACTTCGGCACGCGAACCACGCCTATCTTGGTAGGTTGGTCAGTAAATGTATTTGCAATTTCTCTTTGTGTCATTTTTCAGATGTAAAAAACCCCTACTTGATTACGTTGGCAAGTAGGGGCATGTAAACTTTAATACTTAGCTCATTAAGCTACCGCAACTTTCTCGTAGTACCAAGGTGATACTGGATCGCCATCTGCATCGCTCACCGCCGTTGCTTCTGCTGTGAATCCTAATGACAGGAACTCAGCACCAGTCTTGGTCAATGGGTTTTCAATACGAGCCACAACAGCTCCGTTCAAAATGACGAACACCATCTTATGACCTAATCTAGGACGTGAGGTAACACGCACAGCAAGACTGACTACATTGGCGCTATTGATTGGCGCTTCGAATTTGTTGGTAGCCGTGGAATTTGCAATACCTTTGAAAAGCAAATCAGCAATCTTTGGATCAAGGTTCAACGACTTGCCGGTAACGCTTGCGCCATCTCCTTCTTCGCCGACAATTGCCCAAACACCATCCTTATCCTCAACACGAACTTTGGTAAGCGTCGCTTCTGGAACGTTGAATGATACCGATCCATCCTCGATGTCGGTAAACTTTACCCAACCGGCGGCTGGTAAAGTGCCATCTGCACCAACCGGTGCAAACTCAATAGATTCTACTCCTTTTACTGGAAACATATTATTCTTTGTTAGAGACCAACGAGGTTGCCTCCTCGTGTAATTCTGTTAATTAACTAGCGAATGGTCGCCACCCTAGCGATATGCCGCCACGCCTATATGATATCTTTCCGTAGAAAGGTATACTCCACCTGAATATTATAAATCCACTGATTGCCGTGATTATCCACTTGCCCAGGATCACGCAGCTTCAATGAAAAGTCAAAACCTTCAAAGCCATCAAGAGCAGCTGCCGCAACCTTTCCCAGTTCATGCAATCGCGGTATATTTGGTTGTGTGTTATCAATCGCTGTCGGATTATCTCCGCGCTGGCCAGTAAGATTAGGAACATGGAAGTTGACATTCAATATGCCGCCTTGAATTTGATCGGCATCCCAGATGAGCGTATTGATTACACAATCTTCCTTAGTGCTGTTCAACTTGCGCTGTAGAAGTCTAATTTCACCAGAAAGCATATCTGCAATGCCAACGCTAAAAAGCACAAGCTTCACATCTTCCATCCCATCGACTGAACTTTTCAATTCTCGCTTGCTCATACTTCTATTTCATTGAACGCTTGATCCAAACTCTTTTCGACTTCTCGAAGCGCATCCCTCACGACTGACTTACCATGAGCATTCTCTAACCAGCTGGCGTAATCCATACCTGCCACTATTGTAATCCCCCAACCCGAAGAATCACCACTACTCCGCGCAAGCTTTACTTCACGCAATGCCAATTCACGGCCAGCATCCATTCCCGGTGCTTTATCCGTGCCATAAGGTGCTAACTGAAAGTCCTCATGCAGAATCACACCATTACGATAGATAATGCCTCCAGTAGAAGACCGCAGTTGACCCGTCTGATCATCGTAACCATCGTCTGGGCGCATCTTAGCGCGCTGAATCTCCAATGCTCTTGCAAGCACCCTTTTGAATGCATCTAGCGTTTGACGGTCCATTTCTTCTATCTGCTCGAGATACAATGCATCAAGTTCCGCAGGTGTCATATCTAATTCAAGTCTAAACATTCCGCATATCCTTCGTGATTATACATACGCTACACAATGAAACTGTCCATGGTGAAATATTGCTACCGTGTCGTTCCAAACTATAACCTGTCCTCTTTCATCATATCCGGTGACCAGCTCCCCGATAGCTAGATTTGGCGTCTCCTCTGGCATGGCGATCGTATATTGCACATCAACTTCGTTACCGTCTTTTACCTTCTTCATACCGCGACTTCGCGAGTTGGGATAGAATCTACAAGGCAATGCTTGATCGATCGTTTCTCCCTGCCTAACAAGCTTATCTGGATATTGGTCTGGATACATCTTCTAATGTGTATTTGATAAATCAACGAAACCTGAGTCACCTAAGGGCTCAATGATACCCCATTTGGCTAGGATACGCCTGCGCATATCTGCTAATGCTTGTGCATCCTGCTGAGTAATCTGGTAATCGAGTTCGCGAACAGCTTTTGGTAGCGTGATAAGAAAGTCAAGAAGTGCAGCGCGAGACAGATCCATAGATTTAGTCTGATCGTTGTTACTTGATTCACGTGGTGCGTCTGGCGCCAAACCGTGCTCTTCCAAAATTAATGTGACCGTAGCATCCGGGAACTTATATCCCATCGATGCCTTCAAGACTTCCTTAACGCTTGCCATATGCTATCCCTTCTTTACTAAACCACGTTTCACACAGCTAGCCAAACGCCCCTCGTCGAAATGAGAAACATCATCACCTTCCTTCCACATCTTGCCGAAATTGTCTTTATCAGCAAATGGAGTGATGACGGTGTGTTTCGCTGGTTTTGCCTTACCTTTAGACTTGCTTGCATCTACTGTTGCCGCTGCCTCATTTGCGCCTTGCGCAGTAGACGCAGGAGCAGTTGCCTCCGCTCCTGCTTTTGTATTATCCTCTGCCATTATGCTTGAATAGTTTTAGTGTCCAACAAATAGATTTCGTCGATGGCCGTAACCACCGGTACCACGCGAGCCTGAGCGCGCGTCACCTCTTTCAAGGATGGTGTTGTTTGACGGAACTTGCTCACCAAGATATACTCATTGGCTTTGCTGTACTCCACACCAGCTTGCTTATGGTTTTCCTCTGCCAATCGTGCGTAAACCAACTCACCTACGGTAGTAGTAGAAACAAACACCATAGCACCTGCCGCGAAAGGCTTGATCGTTGTGCGCTTAGCGTTACGCTCCACTTTAACAGTACGATCCACCTTAATGAAGGTAAAACCGAAACGTTTGCTCACTAGAGAGTTCAATTGATCGAAATCAAGGTTTGGAATCTCTTTGTTGCCAGTACTATTTTGGTTAAATGAGTAATACTCCTTAGCTTGGTTGGTCGCTGCAATAGCGTTGATCGTTGGCGTATCCGTGTAAACTGCAACAATGGTATTACCGTCTTCCGTGGCTTTGTCAACAATACGTTGGAAGTCATCAAATGGCTTCGCATTTACCTTATCGGTATACAAAGCTTCCGCTCCGAACTTATGATCAACCTTGTACTTGTAATCACAGCGAACACCAACACCGACATTCTCCGGATCATCTACGATGGTAATACCGGTAGAAAACCCTTGCAAGAAGATGGCTTCGTTACGCTCGTAAATTGCACCGATAGCACGCGGCGTATCAGCAAATAGCTTCGCAATCACCTGCCCATTGGTTGCGCCATTGGCAATCAACGTATCAAGCTGAGTAAGTTCAGTCTCATTTAATGCAAGCTCGATACCCATTTTAGGGATGTCACCGCTCGCCTGCGAGATCTGATCACGTGACTTTAATGGTAATTCCGAATCCATGGCCACCACATCTGCAGCAACTAAGCTAAAGGATGCTGATAGGCTCTCCCATTTCCCTGTTACAGAGAAAACCGGACGCAACATTGTCGTATGCAAGTAAGCCAATGGCCGCTTGGTATCGTTTAATGTTTCGACCGTACGCACAATAATTCCCGGAAAGAACTTTTGTACCCACTGAATAAATAATGATTTTTCCATAAGTTCTTAGTCCTCTCTGAAAATGATTAATGGCCCTAAAGCCTCCATCGCCTCTGCTGTAGGCTCAATGACACACGCTTTGTGGTTTACTGTACCTCGCACTAACAGACCAGCGGCAGGTTTCGCTTTTAAGACCGTATTGATCTGCACGTGAGCATACTCATGATCCGCAGGCAAAGCTAAATATGCATCACCAGCCGGATTTACTGGCATTGGCTTGAAAATCTTTTTTGTCGCGGTGTCTGTGATGATCACATGACCTGCATTGATAACCTTCGGCGCGAAGCCTGTGACATCAAGCGCGCGGCCACCACGGACAGACTCCAAATTCTTGGTGACAATCACCGTGTCCTTGGAAGCGTCGACGATGGTACCGTCGTTGTCTAAATTTATTACTGTTCCCATTTGATTATTTATAATCCAATTTCTCCCATTACCGAATCCAACTCTTCCTTAGTTGCCTCGGTTATTTTGCCGTCTTTACCGACGCCTCGAAATGGAGCATCATTCCCTAATTTACTCTCAGCTACGGTTTGGGTATGCGTGGTGAAGTCTGTTTCTACCTCGCCCAGGTACTCATTGAAGGCTGCATCGTCTGCGAAAGACATTCTGCCAAAATCGCGAAGTACTTTGCCAGAATACGATTCGTCCGCATCCTTGATCTTAGCTAAGATTGCGGAGCGACGGTCATTAACGACCTTGTTTCCCTCAAGAGCAGCAAGCTTTTCTGTAACGGTCTTATTCCCTTCGATCAAAGCTTTCGCCCATGCGGGCATATCATCGGTCGTTGTTGGCTTAGCAGGATCTACTGGTGCTGGATCGTCGGCCGGCTTTTTCAACTTATCCAATTCCGCAATCTTTGTGCGGTACCGGTCGTCGTCTTTTGCAATCTCAGTGAATGCATAAGCCTCATTGAATGCAACCAACTTTGCTTCCAGTTCCTCTTCCGTGGTTACCTTGTCCTTTACCTTTTCGATCAGCTCATTCACACGAGCCTCTGAGAGTTGTGCGCCTCCAAATTTGCTTTGAAGTAATGCTCTAATTAGTTTTTTGAAGTCCATTTCTTTGTGATTTAGTTATAACCGTATAGAGCTGCGCTGCTCATACGTGTACGCCTGATTACAAAAGTATGGAGGGGTGATGGTGGGTTAAAGTGTTAGGGGTTGCAACGGGGGTCGGTTGCAACTGGTAAGATGCATTATGGCTTTCCGTATTTTGGATGATTAAAGAGTTGTATCTTTATTAAAAAACCAAAAATTATGATAGAATTACTTGCCTTCGTCTTATCAGTAGCCATTTTAATTTGCTTTTTTGTCCTTTGTGCTAACACCGCAAGCATGAAGAAGGAGATGGTCAAACAGAACAAATTGCAAACTGCTATTCTAAGGAAGTTAGAATCTTGGAATGACAAGAGTGGTTTACGGACCTCACCTACTGTATTACCTTTTTACCTTTTCGTATATGATTCTCAAGACCGGAAACTAATGATTAAAAACACTACGACTGGTGGTTACGAATCACTACCAAGAACATCAGAACATGCGATTTCTATGACAAGCAAAAATGCAGATATACAACTTGAAGTTATTCAACAGGACGGGGTTATCAATGATCTTCACGTTATAAAGGTCAATCTTAAGCCAGTCGTTGATAATTTGATTGACATATCGGATCACCTTGAGTAATAAAAAAGCCTCCCCGAAGGAAGGCTCAATAATCACGTACTACTATTCAATTGTACTACTATTCTACTTTTTATATCTCAAAGGATCTGTCAGTCTCACGACAACTAGTGTATTTTTATCCTGACCTAATAACTGCATGGTAGTTGAGATGCCACTAACGAATGATTCTATTGCAGCTAACATTGCTGATCCTATTTTATTCTTAATCCTTACCATATCTATACATGTTTTAGTTGAACTATCTGTTTAATAGGACAACATGTGCTGCGATGGATAGTTTCCTATGCTGTTGGTTTCGGGTATTTGGTGGTGGTGGATTGTGTGAAGTACGGGCGTGCGTAAAAGGATTAGATACAAAGAATAGAAATTAAAAAAATTATTAATTGAAATAGTCCCTTGTTAGGCGCGCGGTCTTACTCTATCTCTAATTCTCTCTCTAACCTCTTCGTAAATCTCAGTATGAACATTTTCTCTTATTTCCAGAGTCACGCAAAGGCCGTATCTAGTTTCGGTATTAATAGAAAGGCCTGAAGCATCTTTTCTACAACTAATTTTAATACTTAGTGTATCACCATCTATAAATGCATCCGCGCGATTGCCAATCAAAATATCATGTTGGACTGTGCCTTTCTTGGACATGCGATAATCACTATTTTCCCTTTCCAAGTCTATTAACTCATTTTCGGATAAGTTATTGAAAAATAAATGAGATTGTCTATAATTGCTGCTGTTAAAATTAAGAGGACTTAACCACGCTAAAGTTATAGTCAGTTTTTTTTCAATATTAATTCCTGCTAAAGATGGAGGTAATGGGAACGAATATAAATGTGCATTAGCATCCTCTCTACAAGTGAGTTTACCAAATCCTAAAAGTGTTACTCGATGATCAGTACAGTACAATATTCTTTCAAAGTCCACCGATCCATATCCAAGGTATGGATGAATATGTTTTTTTAGCGAATTCGGCGCTATTTGACCAGTATCACGAAGTATTGACGACAACTTAACTTGCGCATCTTGCCAGTTTGCACCATGAACTAGCAGTGATTTTATTAAGACAGTGAAGTACTCTGAGGGTAAGACTGGGTTAAGACGATCAACGTTGTAGTTCTCTAACATCTCATATAACTGGCATGCTAATCTACTCGTTAACGCTGCAGAATTACTTGTACCGTGCAAGTAGCCGGCCTTATTCAAATTTCCTTCATTCCCCGGAATTGCACATAGATGCCCTGGGGGATGGCTGGCTAATGTGTTAGAATCAAAGGTTAATTTAGTCAGGTTTCTATCTCTCTGCAGATAAGGTTTTCGGTACGCTAGTCGTCCACCTGGCATTAACATATCAGGCTTTATAGAACCATTGAAGCCAAATCCAATCCTACTTAATGGGCTCAGGGTATTTCTATTGATAATTACGCTTTTTCTTGGCTCAAATTCATCGCCTTCGAAATCATCAGTATAAGTTGATCCAACTGTTATTGAATTAATAGATTCAGCGGGAGTAAGTATTTTTCTATTAAAATTACTCTCCACAATACTCATCAGTGTTTTCTCTTCAATATCATCAGAGGACAATTGATCAAAATCTAAAGAAGGTATATTTAGATACAAATCATCAGTATAATTTCCAGCGCTGATAATGAACAAAATATTATATTTGTTTGACAGCCAATCTATCAATTTTGCCCAAGAACTTATATTTGTATTAAACGGACGATAAGGATCACAAACTGAAAAATTTATAATGTGGACATTGGGAGCAACTGGACCAATTTCGCCATCGCCTTCAATAATTCGTCTTATAGCTTGATGAACAATATCAATAGGTAGTTTGTCCTCCGGCAAGCACTCGATGCCGCCGTAAGATCTTAAAATTGGGCGTACATAAATAGGTCGATTTAGTGGATCTTCATTGCTATTTAAATCTCCATTTATTATTAATGAAGCCATAGCTGTACCATGATTTCGTTCAGAAGATATATACGTCTGAGCATAATTTTCGGGATCGTCTACTATAATATGATCTCGTATCTTATTATGATTTTCTAAAGGTAATCCATCTAACAGTGCTAATATTGGCTCTTCAGGTCTAAAATTTCTATCGTCAAAAACTACATCTTCTACGTCCTGTAAATCAGCATCTTGCTTAGGAAAAAAAATAGCTTGTCCGACTGGTCGAAAATATAGGATCTGCTGAGCTTTTAAAAATTTAACATTCGTATCCTCAGATAATATATCAAAACAATTTAATGGCGCTTCGGCGATAAATGCATGGTATGATATTTCTGGAATTACACATCTAGATCTAGCTTTTGTTTCTCCTCCATTTTCCTGAAGTAGCCTGCTAACCAATTCAAAATTTCTCTGATTCCTGGCATCATCTCTGTGATAAACAAGTTCAATTTCAAAATTTATACGCTCTATTTGATTTGATCTAAACTCATTCAAATAATCGATGAAACCAGTATCTTTTAATCTATCTTCAATACTATATGGTCGCAAATCATTTAGTTGGTCAAATAGATTTTTAAATTTACTTGTGCCCCGAATAAATTCTTCCTGATTGTTTTCATTCTTATATTTACGCCAGTATTGCTGTAGCTCTGAAATTGCCCTTTCGTTTGTCATAGTTAGAAACAAACGAGATAATACCGGTTTATCAGTGCGTTCCCCCGATTTGTCCAGAGTAAAAAAATCGTCATCAGCGCTAAAGGTCTGCTGTAATTCAGACAAAAATTCCATACCCTCAGTTTTGCTGACAGCTCCGAAAAAATCATTCAGCGTTCCTGCAATCTCTAGCACTAGAATCATCTCGGAAACAAGATTCTCAGGACTTTGTGCCAAAAAAGCAGTTTGATTTTCTAATACTGTTTCAAGGTTATTAATCTCCCTATTAAGCCTTTCAATTTGCCTATTTTTATTGGGATAATGGGTAGTTGTTCGCCCAGAAGGAAGAGCATCTTTAGATGCGATTGCAGGTTCTGAAAAGATCAGTATCGGTTTTTTAGCCATCACTTATGTGAAACTTATGGTTAATTTGGTTGATGGATTTTTTGATAATACGATCAATATTTCCTTCTGGAAGTGAAAGTATATATTTTCTTTGTATATCTAAAATAAATTCTTCAATCTCAGAAAAACTCAACCCTACCAATCTTGATGCTAATGATGATGTAATAAGGTTCACATCAAGGTTGGACCTTTGTAAAAAATTAAAAATCCAGTGCTCAATCATCTTTTTATCGGGCTTATCCATTTGTAGTTTGATCTGAAATCGTCTCCAAACTGCCCTATCCAATAATTCTGAATGATTTGTTGCAGCTATAACTACCACATAGCTAGGCAAACTATCTATTTGAAGTAACAAGGAACTAACAACTCGTTTAATTTCACCAGTTTCATGTATGTCGCCTCGTTCTTTACCGATCGCGTCAAATTCATCAAAAAAAAGTACGCATTCTTGCGTTTTTATATAATCAAACATGACTTTTAACCGATTCGCTGTTTCGCCCAAATAGCTCCCTACAATACCATCATATCTTATAGTATACATCGGCACCATCAATTGCTCAGCAATGCCTTCGGCCAAAGAAGTCTTTCCATTTCCTGGAGGCCCCACCAAAAGAACTCGATTTCTTGGTTCTAAATTATATGACCTTAAAAGCTCGCTTCTGTGATGCTCTTCAATCATTTCAGAAATTACAGTTCTATTTTCGTCGTTTAAAATAATGTCATAGAAGTTTTTTTTAGGGATTGTTCTTAATAAAAAGCTTTCAATTTTTTCATACTCTTTACGGTCACCGTTTACTTGCCGTTGCAGCGGATAATTTTTGCTATGTAAAGCATCTTCTAGCTGGGCTGCAACAACATTATGTTGCTTTCCACGCTCCTCCGCAATCAAAGATTCTACTACCTTTTTAAATAGGGCGTTATCTCCACCGGCACCTGCTTTAACTAATTTTAATATTAAATCTGCTCTAGCCATTTAACTTTAAATTGAGAGACTCCGCACCAAAGCTGCGCATCTGACACAAATATCAATAAATATATAATATTTACCGCGAACTACCTTGAATATACTTAGAAACTAAAAATTATCCCACCCATACTTCTTAGCAATCCTCCTAATCACCCATTTGCGGTAGCGTGACGATTTTGGATAAATGTCCAATAGGATTTCTTTCCATGTAGTATGGTTTTCACCTTCAAAGTGCTTGGTGAAATACAAGCGATATAGTGTGATCAATTCTAGTGATTCCAATACAGGTTTGATTACTCTTTCGAATAGAATCAGGCAAATTGCATATGGTAACCCAAAAAAGAAGTAAAGTATTAATTGCTTCCAATTATCCGAAACTCCACCAGCTAAGAATGCATTAATGATAAAGTATATATAGATGGCGTGGATCATGGCTCTTTATTGTGTCCCCTGTTTTTAAATAAGCCGTGAGAAACGGGGGGAGTCCCACGGCCATACTAACCAATTAACCTAAATTATGAAGTGGAGCGCAACGGTTTCGAACCGCCACCACCTGCCCTATGCAGAAACGCCCCATGATTAATTAACAACCGTCGCAGGTTAATAGGATGCGTGGTAACACATCCATGATCGAGCATTTGCGATCCCTTATTGCTTTTTGATTAGCTCACCCCTATCGGGTAACGGTTGTAAAAAGAACTATCATGCTTTCACAGGCATGCTGCATGCTTTCCCTTGCATATTCAAATATAATAACATGTCACGACATGTCATAATTATTTTAAATATTTTTATCATCCTTACTTGCAGCCGTCACCTCACCCTTCATTCGATCCATTTCATCCTGAACATTGGTCACAAGTCCACTGATACCCATTGCAGTCTCAACGCTGATCAATCCACCATCTTTCGCTTTAATAGCTAAGCCTACGTCGGCATCTAGATCCTCTAACTGAAAGTGCGGCGCTTCGAATGTGACGCTAAGCGTCTGCATAGCGCCAGATACAGACGTATCCATGCTTGCCAGCAATGCCATCTCCAGATTGATTCCTCGTTGGATCAGCTCACCGTAGCCGCCTTCAATTTCCCTCCGACTAGCCAAATGCGCATCAATAAACACGCGATCAAAAGCCACTCCAGATAGGTTCCCTAAAGCCTTCATTTCCTCAAAGCTGATGTTTGGAGTTTGGGTTAGTGAGTAGATGAAGTTGACCAGCGTATCAATCTCGAGCTTAACCGCATCGACTGACTGATCCCAAGTTACGTATTTAGCATCAGCATGCTCACCAGTAAGCAAAACAGCCTTACCACTCTCCCCTTTCTCCTGAGCCTGCGCTCCAGTTGCTCCTTTGAATATAAGCGTTGGTGATGCGTGGTAATCATTGGTATCTGCAAAGTTGGATATCACCGTTTCGAGACGTTCAATCAGCGGTTGCACGTTCGCCCATATTGGACGGTCCTTGCTGTAGTAGATCACTGGTATCTTTCCATATGGAAGATCAACCGTATCAATCAATGCCCATCCCTCACCTGCTCCGGATCCACCACCTTGCTGAAAGCGGTGCAGTTTATCCTGGCTGTAAACATCAAGGCATTTAACCTTATCATCACCTCCACCGCCGGTGCCGCCTGTTTCCTCCCCTGCTTGCTTTTCAATCTCATAGCCACGACCAAAGTAGACTAGGTCACCATGATTATCGAAGACTGGAAGAAGCGTATCACCTTTGCTTGGCGCAAGGATCTGCACCTTAAAATTCTTCTTGACTGCACTGTAGCCGCCCCAATGGCTTGCATCCATCGTATCAACAGAGTACCAAAGCTTAGCAGATTGCAGCTCACGGTTCATTAGATTAGCTAGTTCCGATTCCTTGAAGGCAACTTTATTATTTTCACGAAGGCGTTGTAGTAACGAGAACGCGCGCTCCTCTTGCTGCCCTTGCGGCTCAGAGAACAGCTTTACCTTGCCCAGGTTCATAAAGGCCACACGGCGCGTTACAATGATGTCCTGGAGCGATAAGGATAAACGCGCAGGATCAACGTAAGCAGTTTGCGTTGACGGCGTCACACCATCAGCCATCATCACCGGCTTACCATCCGTGCCCATCACCTTCTTGACTATAGCCTTCTTCTTACGAATCTGCTCATCGTGAATAGCGTGATCATCTGGATTGATTTCTAGGTTCACCTCATAGGTAGGCGCTGCCTTCTTGCCCATCTCTTCGATGATTTGGGGCTGAACTGGTGCTTGTGCTTGTTTTGTCTGCTTCATAATATTGCGTGTGGTGGTTGCTTGGTGCTACCCAAACATTCCTATGATTGAATCGTCGATGTTGGTCAATCCTTTCTTGTGGCGGCGCTTTGCGTACCGTATAGGATCGATTGTATGGTTATTGGAGTCTACGGGTATATTTGCCTTTTTATCGCTCCAGACGTATGTTTTCAGCTCTCGCTTGATGTTTGGGGAGTCAGGACTAACTATGATCGTATAATCCTGAAGATCCGCGATACCAGCTTTCACACTTCCAGGTCCTTTGTCACATTCCTCAATGTTTAATCCCATTGCTGCCAGATCCGCTATCAGTCGATCTTCGGCGCTATCACCTACAATAAGATCATTCGGAGCATCAATGTAGGTCGTATTCATGTTGTAGACGTTTTGAAGCTTAAGCTGCGCTTTACTATAGAACTTCTCCTGCACGTACACGCGCTTGCGACGCTCGTCAATAGCCACCTTAATTAGCGTCGTAGGATCAATCGAAAATCCGTAATCCTGACCATACAGATAAGGTAAACTTTGATCAAACTCACCTTCTTCCCAATCTGTGAAGATCACGCCCTCAGCAATATCAGCCCAACGCCCAATAACTACATATGCATACTTGGTCTTCTGAAATGCTTTGTGATAAGCTTTGTGGTATGCTCCGCTACTAGTGTCCGGATATTCCGAAATAGCTGCTAAGTGTGCCTGCTTCTCACTCTTTTGCTTGATCTCAGCGATCTCAGCCAGAAATGTATCACTGACATTATCGATGTTGTCTAGATAGCTTGTGTGGATGTGCAGGACGTTAGGGTGAGTTGAGATCTGAACCTCTACCCCGTCGATTACTTCGATACGATGAGTGTCTTGGATGTACTTTTTGTAAACGAAATGCTCATCATTGGATGGGTTCATGATCAAGATCACGCGGTTCTGTATCCCCTTCTTACGAATGGAAAGAATCAGCTTATCATAATCATCCTCACTTTGCCATTCTTCCATCTCATCACCAACGAATGTAGTAAGACCCTCAATAGATTTCAGATTAGCCGTTTGGTTTCCAGAAGAGGTCTTGATACCACGAAACATGATCTCGCTCTTCGAGTATTCGTTGATGATATCCTCGGACTTGACAGAGAAATGCTTTGAAACGCCATCCAGTTCAATCTTTCCACGTATCTCAGGGATTACCGAGATGTCCGCCGACTTCATTGTGTATCGACTGTATAAAATCTTATGTCCCTTCTGAAATGTTAGCCTGGTGATGAAAGTGGATACTTCGAAAGATTTTCCAGAACCTCGACCACCAGTAACCAAGACAATGAAATGATCCTTGTCCGTATACATTGGTTGGAATTGAGGCTTTGCAACAACCATAGCTACTCACCTTGTAATTTAAGCCAGTTCTCCGGGCTGATCGATCCGTTGATGTTGGCGTCCAGCTTCATCTTTTCAGTCCACATCGCTAGGTGCTTACCCAAGAGCTCCGCGCCTTTCAGTACCGCTTGAGCATCAAATTTATATTCTCCGGACTCAACCCAAACACCATCTTCCTTGATCATCACAGGCTCAGCTTGCTTGCAACGCTCGATCGTATCAACGATAGTAGTAAGAACGTAATCTTGATCAATCTGCACGCGTTCGCTGCGAACCTGTTGCAATTCCTTTAGACGAACTTGAATGTCAAGTTTTGACATGTTCTGTTCAGCTATCTGTCGGGAAGTTCTTTCACTATACCCAGCACGTATCGCTGCCTGCGTTGCATTCAAATCAATCAAATACTCCTGACAGAATTGTTCCTGCTTTGCTGTCAACTTACCCATTCCCTTTCACCTCCTTTACAATTTGATCTACCGCATCACGTACCCAGTTCACATGAGTGTAGTAATGACGAGCTCTTTCCACCTTCTTGCTGATCACCTGATGTGATACCCCGATCTGCTTACCAAGCATAGTTGCTACTCCACTGTTACGTCGAATACCACAATCAGTATAGATCGTCTCAGGAGATACAAGAAGTAAAGCTGCTGCTATTGATACGATTTGCACTTGCCATGTTTCGGAGGCAATAGTCAAGGTGTGATTGTGGACCTGATGGATTACCTCAGGCGTACATGGAATCGATTTGAAACGTGAGTATACTTCTTCGGCGATATCTGGATGATACTGCTGAAGGTATTGCTGTAGGTTGATGGTTGTTGGGATCATGCCGCTACCTCCTTTGCTAATTGTTGTGATTGGGGTTGACCTAGTATTGCCGTAATGGCTTGCTGGAATTCCTCCAAGCTGCGTATGATGTATACCGGTGTGCCATCCTGCTGCCAAACTAAATGGACTTTTGCTTGCGCTGGTGATACGGTACCGGTGGTAGTTTTAAATTCAAAACCGTAGGCTAGACCTTTGTGGATTAGGATACAATCAGGAATACCTGCTACAACACCTGAGGCTTTAAGTTGCATCCCCTCTACTGCATTTCTGCTTCCACCGTTAGGAACATGGAAGAATTTACGTCTTGTTTGTGGGTAGGTATTCCACAACCAGGTATTCGCGGCTGTTTGCAATTGGATCTCTGTCATAACTACACGTGCTGTGGCTTAAAAGATGCAGAATGACCCTAAAGCCACCCTGCATGAACACATATACACGGTGTAAATATAAGAACATGTCGTGACATGTCAAAATAAATGATGAAATGTTGTGGTGTTACAGGAACAGCGATGTGGGTTACAGAAAAATAACGATCTAAAACCCTGAATATATGACGATTGAAAAAAGGTTACAGAAAAACCCCTATTTATACAAACCTCTATAAAAACATTAATGTGATAACGTTTACCCTATAGGAATATTGATGTTTTATAAACATTACATTGTTGCATTTATTTTTTTAGAGTATTCCTATTAAAAATGCTGTAACTCCTGTAACCTTAAAAAAAAGTGTTTTTAATAAGTGTTAAGGTCTGTTTGGGGTTACAACCTTAATTGTAACCTTCCTGTAACCTTGAAGCTAAACCTGTAACTTTTGCCAAAAAAAACGTGCGGTAGTTATGATAGTTTGAAGCATAAAAAAACCCCTAAAAAGGGGCTTGTAATAAATTGCTATCGTTACTGTAATCGCTTGTGCTTACTACTCATTTCCATGTATCTAAGTAATTCCATTAGCAATATGCTAAGTATAGGTTTGATTTTTTTATATCAAAATATTTTATCACCTTTTTTACTTAGATTTTTAAACTCACCTTTAGAAACTACAGTAAAATCGAACTTATGATCGAATTTGCCTTCTATAATGTCGACCACGATGTTGAGATAAACGTGATCACGTTCAGATCCATTATTAAACTTCATTTTCGCTCTTGAATCGCTGAATATAGGCGTAGATTGGTTTCGGTCATGTGAAGTCTTACTGTACAATCCGATTTTCACCCAGCTATCTGGGGCCACTTTCCGAGGTTGTATAATTTGGTTTACCTCAAACCCCATTGTTTCTCCAGGTATTGCTTTACCCGATTCGCCGCCAGAAACAAAGTAGCTTTCTTCAAAATTCACCTCCGCTACTTTTGAGCCTTTATTGTGAATTTTAAGCTCAATAGAATGTGTTGTTATTTCTTCTATTACCACAGTGATATCCCCATCAGAAACTGAGTAACCGATTGGACGGACACCATCTATTGACACGTACGGACCGCCGTATATCTTATAACGATCTGTGATTTCTTGTGCCCTTAATCCATTACAGACAAGTATTGCAATCAAAAAGACTACTGTTCTCATATTACTATTCAATAAAACGTTCCAAAATTATCATATTTTAATTAGTTTTAATAAACTCTCCGATAAGCGCACCGCTAGTGCTGACTTTGAAAATATACTGTCCTAAAACCTTATTTCCGTAGCTATTTGCGCCGTAACAGTCAAGACTTATGCGCCATTGCTCGGTATTATTAAGCTCTAAACCACCATTACGAAGAATATCTCCTTTAATACTAATTTGCTTATCTGAATCCGTAATCATAGATCTTAAGCTCTCCACATCTTTAAGCGCATCCTCGTATAGTCTAATATTTGAGCTATACTTCTCAAAATACTTCTCAGGGTTTTTAGCTTTCAGTTTCTCTCCCTTTTTTAGTATTTTTTGTTGTTTTTCGAGTTTACTTTTCGCTTCTGAAATATCAGAATAAGTGTAAGTGCTATCAACTTCATATGAGTTTCGAACGCGCTTTAGGACTGATATGTCGAATTCAAGTTTCTCCTTTAAGCTAACAGGACTTGCTTCAATTTTCAGCAATTCATAGCTATAAGGATCTTTGAATGTTAAATCTACATGAACTTTTTTGAATAGATCCTTTGATCGTTCAATAATTGCCAAACTGTCAAGCTCCTGTCCACTAGCTGTAAAAGCAGTTAACCAAATGATTATTACAAGAGCATTGTTTTTAATTAAATTCTGTAACATAAATCAATATTTTGCTATGGGATTAAGATTTTATTCGGTCACTACTTCATAAAAATTCTATGCTTCTTCGATATCTTTAACATTAATTGACGTGATAATACGCGTCATGACCGTTTGATTTGTTTATCCTCAACCTGATAATAGTTTTATTATCTTGAGTTTTATAATTAGATTCCGAGGAAGTCATTGACACTTTAATATACCGCTCAGAATAGAAAGTATCTGCATCAGCTTCACTAAATGTAGTGTTAAAAGTTATATAACTCCCATTCCAAACACCCCTGTCTTGCCATAGATACATTAGGTCACTTTCTTTTGGAGATCCCCCAGCATAGGCTAAGCTAGTGGAGGTTTCCCAAGTAAGACTCCGTGTTTCAAATGCTTTGACATCACCTTTAGAAATAGCTTGACCATATAATGGTTCTGTAATGCCCGCTACGTAAGGTTCAACTATTACTTTTGCCATCGTTGAACGTCCACCAAAGTTTGCTGTTATAGTTGTCTCGCCAATGTGCTCAGCAGTGAACTTTCCAGAATTGTCAATCGTTCCAACGAATGGATCGCTTGAAGTCCACTGAACTGAAGCTGCGTTTGAAACGGTGAAAACAAATTCTTGGTCGAATTTTAGTTTAACTTCGGATTGATTAATTACGCTACTGGTCTCCTCGCTTTTCGAGCAGCCAACAAATAATAATGCGATAAGTGTAAGTACTTTAAATTGTAGGTTGTATTTCATAATGTTTGTTTGATTTTTGGCGAATATAAGAAATTATATATCAGTATGGCTTACGCTTTCCCGTAATGCTACATCTCACCAAAACACAGCACCCCCACAACCACCAATACTATTCCTTTTATTCTTTTCATTATTTAAAACTGAAGTTTACCACCCAAAGCCTCGTATGCATATAGGACATTTTTGAGTCCCTCTTTCTCTTTTGCTGTAATCGTGCGATCTTTATAGTACTGCTTTCCTTCGCTACGTAAACGAGTTGATTTACTTGCAATAATGTCCTTTATAATCTTATAATATTCAGCAGTCATTTCTGAATCATACCATTCCCAAATATCGCCATAGCCATTGTCTCTTTCAACTTCCCGACCAGGGTAAATTGTATGGGTAGCGTTATCAGTCTTTATTAAATATTTCTCGATAAATAGCCAATCATCAGACGTGTATTGAATACATAATCTGAGCCAAGGTATTCCACCATTTTTAGATCCCATATATATATGAAAGCTGTTATAATTGGCACTCTTTGGCGTAGACCTATCATAATACCAAGTGATATCTTTCATATCATCTTTGGAAGTTCGAAGCTTTTTGACAGCATTTGCTAGCCTTTGCTTTTCTGCATTTTCTTTAGCTAATTTCTCGGCCTGCTCTTTTTTCAATTGAGCCGAGATCGCTTCATCTACTTTAGCAAGCAAAATAGTCGCTTCACGGTGTTCAGAAGACATAGGATGTTTAGATACAAGTTTGCTTAATTTGTCTTTCGCGATATTAAACTCTGATTTTTCAAATGCACTCTTCCCTTCTTTCAAAAGACGCTCTGAACCATTGAGTAATTCATCCAACTCTTTCTTTAGGTTGTTGTTCTCCAGCGCTAATTTTACATTTTCGGATTCAACCTTTTCGTATTCGTCCTGTGACACAGAATTACACGAGGATATAGACAAAGCTATACTCGCCAACATCAGGTAATTTGCTAATTTCATAACTTCATAATTTCAGCAAATATAGGAAAATAGGTCGCACTGTACTTTACGGTTTACCATAACAAAGTGACCTCAAGAAAATCTTGCATAGAACCATAATTTTTTATATAGATAGATGAATATTTGGGGAAGGGTGGGTGGCAGTGGCACATCATGTCTGTGCGACACTATAAAAAATTACACCTTAAAGTCTTTAGGGAAGGTTGCAATCATCTCACGACTGACATCAAATTGGATATTAGCAAATAGTTCGAGTTCTTCGACTTGATATACCTACTAGAAAAGTTCACCTAAAAGTTCATTTAAAGGAGTCGTAAGATCCAGATATTGAAAACTGATCTTCCCCGCATTTTTTAATGGAGTATACATTTTCTTATGTGCCTTAGCGTCTTTCGTAATGAAGGCATCTATCCCCCTATTTTCAACCTGCGCAAAAATCTTAAGATCATTTATAACAATGTTTCTTTCGCCAGGCGTGTTGGCAGTAGTGTCGCCTTTTAGACAACTTCGTAGTTCACCAGCCAATTTAGCGTCATGATAGTCAAATTCCAGCAATCGAAAAGTACTTAGTGATAATAAATTTGCTGGATCATCGGCTACTGAATACTCACTTACAACAATAGTAGATAAATACATTGTTATTCCATGATCCGCGAAATATTTGAAGTATTGAACTACGCGATCATGATAGTCATCGTCTTTTTTGAGAAGCCTAGTAACAAATGAATTATCAAGCAAAACTGACTTTATCGTACTTATCATAGTCTAAATACCATCTGCTCGTAAATTCTCTATCCATTTATCCAAATCCTTGATTTTACTCAGATTATTTGAGGCACTTTCAATAGCTCTATCTAACAAGGATTTATTATACACTGGTTTATAATCAATAAATTCTAGCAGTTTCAGATCATAAACTTTTCCATCCTCCAAGCTTTTTTTTCCGCTTGCCTTGATTCCATAAGGCTTATATGCCTTTTTGTCCCCTTGCATTATCTGTGCCTTTGTAGCTGATACCGCTAAATTGCCATACTCAGACGTGGAGATATGAATATTTGGAGTCTTCCCTCCTTCTTGATATATCTCTCCATAGAGATAAAATTCACTTTCATAGAATTTGGGAGAAACTAATACAAAGTCAGTATTTGTTCCCACAACAAGCGTCGTATCTGAACTAAGAGATGAATTAAATTCAATAGTCAATCCCTTTTGAATTGCATATCGTTGAAAACGGTCGATCACTTCTTGTCTTTTGTAATCAAGGAAGTCAATGCTGCCCCGCTTTTGTATCTCCGATGTTAGTCCATTAAAGAGTATAATAGCCGATATTGGCAAGAAGAACTTATGCTTAGCGGAACCTTCTTCGAGGTCATAAGAGATGTGCGGTCTAGTTTTCTTATCCTCTTTTGTAGGATACAAGAAAGTTTCAATATCAAACAATATTGACTTAACGTCGCTAATATCGATATCTTTAGGAGATAGTCCTTTTTGAAGGTTATCTATCCTCAACTCTATATATCCTTGTTCCTCCACATTGCAAAATAACGAAATACCGTCAAATAAAAAAACAATTAACGAGTCAATAATCTGTCTACTAATTATTACACCCTCACCGCAAACTCAACAAAAACCACTATACGCAAAAACTCCGCTGATCACGGAGCTCTTGGCAAGCGTACTAATTTACGGCCATTGAAAAGGTGTGGCGGGAGTGTAAAGCGAACTGTGTCACGTCACTCTTTTTAGGGTTCGTGCTCAGAGGCTGAAAGCCTCGAGTGCGAACCCTAAAAAGAGTTGCCGAAGGCCTTAATTCTATCTCCAAATTTAATATGTAATTGTTGCATTGTCAAACCCCAGTTTCGAATAGGCATAGTCCATTTCTTGGATATATCCTTAATGGTGAGATAAACTAGTTTTAACAGTGCCTGATCCGAGGTGAATGCTCCCTTCGTTTTCGTGATTTTTCTAACCTGCCGGTGCATTGCCTCGATAGCATTTGTCGTATAAATAGCTCTTCGAATCTCGGGTGAATACTCAAAATAAGTAGAAAGATTCCCCCAATTATCCAACCACCCCTTTACCGAAAGTGGATACTTCTTGCCCCATTTTTCATCAAATTCTAAGAGCTTTTCGTAGCCTTGATCCTGATTGATGGCCTGATAGATAGGTTTTAAATCTGCAACAACAGCCTTTTTATCCTTTTCCGGGACATATCGAAGACTTGAACGTATCTGATGAACTATGCAAAGTTGGATCTGGGTTTTGGGATATACCGCTTCGATAGCATCGGGAAAACCCTTTAAGCCGTCGATGCAGGCAACTAGGATATCCTCTACGCCCCGCTGCTTCAGATCGGTCAGTACCGAAAGCCAGAACTTCGCACCCTCATTTTCTGAAAGATAAATACCGATTAGGTCTTTTCGTCCGTCCCGATTTACCCCAAGTATATTGTATACTGCACGGGTTTGAACACTGCCGTTGTCTTTAACTTTATAATGCATGCAGTCCAGAAAAACAAAGGGATATACTGATTCAAGTGGGCGATTGCGCCATTCGTTCATCGCAGGAATGACCTTGTCGGTGATGTTGGATATTTCCGTAGCAGATATGTCCATCGCATACATTTCTTTCACATAGCCCGAAATATCTCGTGTGCTCATGCCTCTAGCATACATGGCAATCACGTTTCCTTCCAGTTCATCAGTAATGATTAACTGGCGCTTGGGAATTATCTTAGGCTCAAAAGTGCCGTTTCGATCACGGCCACTCTCCAGTTCAAAATGACCAGACTGAAGGCTTCGTACCGTCTTTTTGGTCTTCCCGTTTTTACGATTGAGCTCGCCAGATGCTTTATTTTCTTGTAGATGGTGATTCAGCTCACCTTCAAGCATACTTTCAAGAAGGTGTTTCAGCATTGGAGCAAAAACACCATCAGTACCACCCATTTTCTTGCCTTCATACAGGCTTTTCATTGCTTCTTCTTTGAAGCGCTCAAAGTCAAATCCCTCTTTTTCCATTGTTATGTGTCTAATATAAAAAATCTATACTTGACACAGTTTAGTTTACACCCTCGGTGTGGCTTGCCAGAAACATATAAAATGGTTAGCCCGCATTTGCAGAACGCTTCTGGGCACTGTGTATATGTGTCCATAGCTATGAAGTGTATTTGCTAAAGTAGTAGAAAATGGTAACAGCAGCCGCAACAATCAACACAAACACCAAGATTCCCTTTATAAACTCGAGAACGTCTGCCTCGGCATCTAGCTCCTCACCAATTGTGCGCTGCTGGATCTTTGCCCGTCTTTTGTTTAATTCCTGATACCTATTAATACCGCGATCAAAATCCCTTGCAACACGACGCGCGCCATCCTGCCGGCCACCCTCACTATGAAGATGACCAACAATAACCTTTGGAGATGGCATGGTTATGCGGTAAGCTTTAACCAGTAATCAAAAGTCGGCTTTTCTAAATCAGATGAGCTGACGTCGGTTTCACAGTGTGGACATTCAGTATGTCCATATTCTGGCTCATCAGATGAAGCAGGATGATCTGTCTTATATACTAGATTGTCAGCTGATACTTCAACTTCACATTGCGGACAAATCTTGGTGTGGGTGTCCCTCTGGTAGTCAGCAACCACCATTTGGATTTCTTCAGCATTGAGCTCTGGAAGCAGATCTGCATTTTGTAAAACAACCCCGTTTGCCTCCGGAGTTGTTTGCTTTGTTAGATTTTGTTTACTTTGCATTGTATTTATTCTTTGTTAGAGATTGATACATTTTTGATAGTTGGGGGTTGCCTCCCCCTTCTATCTCTTTGTTATGATACAAATATATTAAAATTTTAAACAATTTTAAACATTTTTGTACTTTTTTATATTTTATTTAAAATGGGTACTTCTCCCCAGATGTTTCAATCACGCATTTAAGTTCTCCCTGGAAGACGTGCACCCTTTTAGTGGTATGATTTATTTTTTTCACGACCGACTGGTCAAAATTTATTTCATGCCGATCGCAAAAATCCCGAACAGCACTATTCAGAGTTCGTTGGCTTAACTTATATTTTTCTTTCAATTCAGTAGCCACATAATCATCGTATGACTTCTGGAAGCTGGACACCTCAACATAATCGGAAGCAAGCCACGAGGTGATATTATCACTGATAAACTCTAAAGTTTTTTCGCCATACTGAATCGTGAATTTCTTTTCCCATCCATTATTAGACAGATCAATCTTTTCTATTTTACATCCCTGACTAAGATGGTACCTAATGCATCCAAGCACGAAATCATCAAAACCTTTCCATTCCGCATTGTCGAAACCGTCAGGAAATAGTTTACCGTGCACCACATCTACCCCACCATTTACAGTATAGTAATCGGTGAACTCTACGGGCCGGAAACGTCTACCAAGTCCACCATCGCTATCTTCATACGAGTAGTTTGTATTGAAAACTACCTTTGGGGAATCCTGAATATTTACCGAATACTCGCCTTTGTACTTCTTATTTATATAGGGATCCTCGATTGTACTTTTGATAAATTCCCAATTGATTTTGCGCGGAATATCGGGTATAAAGTAAATTCTAGAGGCGTCATTCCAAACGGCATAAAACTTATCATCCCACTTTATCATAGCTCCAGACGCTGTACTTACACCAATAAAATTCTTTAATAGGTTGACAAATATGTTTTTACCACTCCCTCCTCCTTTGCGCGGATCATTAACCATTTCCGTAAGGATGATTGCATACAGGCTAATTGGGGAGTTATAGTCATGGCATAGAAAGCCAATGATATTACGAACGTAGTCCTTGACGCGGCCATTGTCTCCAACGCCAGTAGCATTTTTTAGATATCGCTCATATAGATCGCTCGCAGTAGCGTCCTTTTGGTAGTTCCGTGAGAGCATCTTATCTGCCCAAATATATCCCTCGATTTTATCATACTCGATTGATGTAATTGAACTTGCGGTGATCCGCACCGCAACGTTATTATAGAATTTGTAGCACATGTCGCTAGAATCCTGGACACAATCAGTGTCATCGAATTTTTCTAATCGCGAATCAAGTATGAACCTACCTGAAGCTTGAATAAACTTTTCATAGGCGTTGCAGATATCGGTGTATACGTCAACTTCTTCCTCCTGAATATAGTCTTTCATTAAATCGAAAAACTGTACAAGTGATACGCGCTCTACAAAGTTTCCGTTAATTTGAACAGCTTCAGACTTGTACATTCTAAAGCCCAGCTCTCGAGCTACGTGGAGAAAATCTTGTCGGCTAATTACGAATTTACCTTTATCATCATACTCCCAAAATATGCCATGTGGGTGCTGCTGTTGATATTGTTGTTGAAGTTGGGCAAACTCCAAATGAGCTTCTGGTGAGAAGTTAGCAGGAACTGCCGCCGTGCCATTGATAGCAGCTTTTTTAATAATTGACTGTTCAACCGCACGCTTGACCTTACCGAATCCATTATCTATTAAATAGCGGAATGCCTTCTTCTTATCGCCATCGAAGGTGAACTCTGCCAATAAGGTCGCAGGATTATAACCGCGCGTTCCTTCTAGGTCCGTAGAAGTGGTGAAAATATAGAAGACACGTTTGTCTTTATTCCAGCTGGCTGAAACACCCTCTGTTTTATCCGGACGCGTAAACCATATGAACCTCTGATTTTCGCGAAGAAAGGACCATCCTTGTGATTGCATTAATTCCAACGGATCACACCGATAGTTATAATCTTCGAATGGATTTGTTGTGTAATACGATTCTTGCGATTGGGTTGGCTTTGGCATTGGTGCGATGCGCACCACTTCATCGTATGTTCTGCATAGGTTGATTAAACTGCACCGCTCTTCCCAGCTTATAACAGGAATAGGATTGGATTGATGAACGCTATACCCCATCGATGGCGGATATAGGAAATACCCACCTTCTCCCCGAGTCTCAAGAAAGTTTACAGTTTTACTTGGCCTTTTGGCTCCGCGATCACGTTGCGCCTGCTGTTCCGCATCCGTTGCAGGCCGTCCAGCAAGTTTTTGATTGCCCTCGGCAAGACCATCTTTGATACGGTACAGGATATGGTACCCTCCACTTGGCGTGCGGTGAATGCGTAGGCGTGTGAATAGATGAGGATAGAATTTATTGATGTCCGCAAGCAGCTGCGCATCGATACCTGGATAGTACTTACTATCGATATCAATACATTCCAGATTCCCCGAAATCGCCCCACATACCGCAGCTACGGCATTAGTATCATGGCTCTCCATAATCTGCCATAACTCGGACTCGTCTGCTCTACGCGACTGGTATTCACTCCAGAATCCGTACGGAGTTTTTGCCGGCCTCCCCTTTTCTTCTTTCTCTCTTACTGCGATCAGAGAAACGCCATCTTTAATTAATGGCAGTATTTCAGCCCAAATATTCGCCAACTCAACAGCCATCCCTATACCAATGTTATATCTACAAACTCTACCTTACTTGCTCCGATCATTTTGCGCTGATGATCAACCCAGCTGGCCTTGTATCCCATAGCAGCGGTGAACGCTTCAAGGAAACCTTGACGCTCTTGATCTTTTGCTCGAGCTACGCGCGCGGCGAAAGGCTGCTTCTTTTTCATTTTTGCATACACGGCGAGTTCATTAGCCGAAAGCTCACTTACTCTACGACCAACCAGATCAGTATAATGGCGCGTAACCTCTACGAGCTCACCTTGCTCCAATTCTTTTGCGGTAAGTGGACGTTCGTGTCCGCAGAACTGGCAAATGCGCTGCGTAGTTGGTATGATCGATTCACACTGCGGACATAGGGCCACCGGCGCAACACCTTCACCTTTTTTGCTACGCTTTTTTACTTCCCACATGTTTTCCCAATCACGATCCTCGAAGTATAAACCATGGCGTTCCCAGTTCCCGCCATAATCAAGAACACGAAAGTGGCTCTTCACCTGAGTGCCGTTTTCAGACCATACCGGTCGTGACCCACGTCCAATCATTTGAAGATATAGTGGCAACGAGGTAGTGGCTCGGTTAAGGATTACCAAATCCACAGATGGGCAGTCGAATCCCTTAGTAAGGCTAGCCACTGAAACACATATATTGGCCTCGCCTAGTTGCGTGAATTTTGCAAGCTGATACGCTCCATTCTCCAGCTGACTATGATATTCAACAGAAGCAAAACCTTCCGCTAGCAGACGCTGGTTCATTTCCCGCGCATGCTTGATTGATGCAACGAAAATCATGCACTTGGTGAATGGGGTGGTGCGTAGATCATCGAAAATACCGTCGTAGACAGCAGCGGTCGAGAAAGCAGCGGCCTGTGATTGCTCGGTATACTCACCATTGCGCAATTCCAGAATATCAGTATCTGCTTTAGTCCGAGCGAGATGCTGGTACGAGCACAGAAAGCCCTGCTGGATCAATTCGTCGACTTGGCAGCATGTAACACAGGTGTTGTATAACTCAGCCAAGTGCTTAGCTACACGACCATCTGGAGTAGCAGTAAATCCGAGGATGTAGGGATTGCTTACCTCTATCAATTGACGAATGATGTTAGAAGGCGTGCCGATGTGCGCTTCATCAACAATGATCAGTGGAGGAAATTCAAGCGCAGCAAGTTGATGCAGGATGAGCGGCCGTCTGGTCAGCGTTTGCGCCATAGCAATATAAAGCTCACCTCCCTGAATTGAGACATGCTTAACACCCTTGGCAATCTCGTGACCTCCAGCCTCATTGATGATTTGATCATATATCTTGGACGTCTCACTGATGATCACCACGGCGCGGCCATTGGCAGTCGCCTTGCGAGCAACCTCAATAAACATCTTGGTTTTTCCGGATCCTGTAGGCGCGCACGCAATTACTCTGCGATGATCACGCAAAGCAATAGCAAGGTTGTTTACAAAAGACTGCTGATATGGACGTAACTTAATTGGTGTAGTCACTTTCATGCCGCTACCCCCTTCCACGTGGATGGCGTGCAAAAAATCTGATGATTTTGCATTGTATAATTCTTTTATCCCACCGCAGATGAACGCGACAGGGATGGTTGTTAGAGATTAATTAAAAGAAGCAGTGAAAGGGTTTGCCTTCCACTCTCACTGCTTATGCTTTGCGATTAAAACGGCAAGTCGTCGTCGTCATCAATCGTCTCTGCCGGAGCGGAGTTACTGCCTTGCGACCAATCTTTCACGTTACCCAAAATCGGCTGGTGATCATTGATCCATTTCTCGTTGTCCTTATTGGCCTTGTAAACCTCAGTGGGAAGTGACTTGGCGATAAATCCATTCTGGCCATACTGATCTTGTTCTTCACGAAGAACGACACGCACATCCATGTACACGGCCCCATCCTTTTCGGTCATGCTGTTTCCTTCGATTGGAAGCAAAACACATTTCACCATCTCTCCGGCCTTATTCTTTTTGTCAACGATAACAGCCTGAGGCAATTTTGTTAGGGCAATTGACCCTGTTAATGTTCTATTCGACATCTCTATTTGGTTTTTAATTATACAATTCTGTTATTGGTAGAACATTCAGTTCGCACCTGATGTTTACTTATTCTTATCCGTTTTACGTTCTCGGTATCCGATCGCTAGAAAAACCGCCATCACAACAATCACTTTTATCGCGAATACCATTACGCGACCTTTCTTTTTGTGGCTCGAGCAACGGCTTTGTATTTCGGTTCGTACGTCACATCAGAATGCGTGATCATTTCTCCAGTAGCTTTCGCTTGGCGTTCGGCGTAGCTTGCCATCTGTTCCAACTTGATCTTTCCTAGTCCATCCGCGCTGGCACCGCTATTGGTCAGATAATATTCCACGACTGCACGCCAACCGTCTACACTGCCTACAGCTATGGTGTAAGACTCAATTGCCCTGGGCGCTTCAACATCGCGATTTGCTTGAGCTACCATAACAGTAACAGTTGCTGCCTGCTTAGCTTTGGCCGCATCGGCATCTGCTTTTTGTTGGGCCGCAAGTTGTGCGGCAGCGGCTTCCTGTTCCTGTTTGCGAGCGAGTTCCGCAGCTGCTTTACTCTCGGCCACTCCTGCTTCTAATTCCTCGCGACGCTGTGGAATAAGTGAAAGCAGGTACTCCGCATATTTGCTGACCTCAGCCGTAAAATGATCATCACAGGCGTCGAATCGTTTCTGAGTGCGAACTTCATTGATCAGGTCAGCATCGCCTATCAAAGTGATTGCTTGCCACGACTCTTCGGATAGCGCAGCTCCAACGAACTGCTGTAGCGCGTCCATTGCTTCATCAATTTGCTCGATTTTGGCTCCACTGTAGACAGTAAGCATCGTCTGCTTGACGTTCGTTAAGTGTGCTGCATAGCCATTGCGGAGTTGAGTCTCCAATTGCGCGATATCATCTATTCGCTTTTGCTTTGCGGCCAGCTCTGCCTGTTCTTTGGCTCGTGCCGCGGCAGCTTCTTCTGCATGTATTTTGGCACTACGATCGCGCAGCTGCTGTATTGGATCGTACAGCTCTTTACCCAACGTATTTTCAATACCGGTAAATGCTTTGATGAAAGCATGTGCTTTTTCTGTGAATGGTTTGCGCTGCTCTTCAATATGTTTTACCGCTTTTTTAGCGGAGACTTGCCAATTCATCAGCTCATCATCCAATTCTTTCGGAAGCTTATCTCCGTTGGCAGCTGCTTTGGCGAGCAGTGCGACCTGCTTAGCGCGGTATTTGTCTTGAAAACCTACTGCTGTCTCGTAGACAGATCCTGCACTTTGCAGGTCTGTTTGAGTGAACGGCATGATTGCCGTATTGGGTTGTGTGGTGCTCATGATTTAGAATGGTAAAGGGTTGGAGGTTGGTTCTGTAAGTGCAGGAGAGCTGGACTTAGCGGTAGGCCGTGTTATCGGCTGCAAATCCGGCGCAGCATGCCCAAACTTACGCCCGACGTATTCGCCAATTCCTTCTTTACGAATAACACCAGACAAACCTTGTTCACGATCAGCAATACTGAATACTCCACCAATGGTCGTGTAAGTTTTGCTTTCAGCTTTGCTTGCATACCTGATATCAGCAAGAGTCATAACCGCATCTACTTCTGCAGTGGTGATATCACCAGTCCAATCTTTGAAATTGTAGGTTGGTGTTTCACCTCTCCATTCTTTAGGCGACCAGTTACATGCGGCATCTAGTGGAAGATCAGGAAAATTCTCTTCCCATAATTGGCGCTCCGCTTCAAGTTGCAATCCATTAGTACGGTAAAAGCCATGGCGGCCAGATTTGAAGTTGATAATTGCCCGTATGGTTTTATCGACTTTGCATTCGCGAGGCTCACCTTTACGAGGTCCTGACTTATATGGATTATCATAATCTAGGCCATCAACTTGAATAGTCATGTCGCAGACAAGGTCGATTAAAGTACCGTAACCTCGATCGCTAAGTAATACATATTCGATGCCGAGTGGCACAATGTTATATTCAATGTAAAATTGGATGAACGCAGCCAGATCGTTTCGTAGCTTTTCAGGCCATTCTTTCGTATCGGGTTGATAGTAACTCTCTGCGGATAGGTAATCTTCTACGACAAACTCAACGCGATCAAAGTCATATTCGCCATTGATTAGGAACTTGCCGATTTCTAAATGCATCAAAGTGCCATAGTGCTGGCTCAGTTCTAGCAAACGGCCAGCTTCTTTTAAACCGTGCTTCACGTACCATTCTAGCAATGGCTGTTCCATTGGGGCACATGCATTGATCGCCGTGGTTAGGCTTGTGTAGAGACGCAAAGGCGATTCTACTGGCGCACCGTCTTGGTTCAATCGGATGTAGCTACGACCTTGGCCAAAGTTTACACGACCTACTTTATAATTGGGTAAACGGAGGGCTTGATCGTTAAACCAGTCCGTGTTGATATGCTCGAATGTAATTGACATGGGTTAGTCCTCCTGTTGTTTTTGATTTTCGCAATTGTATTGGGTTTCAAATTCTCTCCAATAATCTTTTAGTTTATCCCAATGAGTATCCTCAATGGATTCAATAAATGAATCATGTAATTCGCTAGGAGATTCAGCAAATACTACACTTCCATTGCTAGATTCAAGACATTTTCTCGAAATAACAGCATGACAATACTCTCCAAAAAATGTAAAATTGAATTGGATAGAAACTAACTTATTATCTTCACTCACTACATTTTCTTCTAGATAATGTAGTTTCAGGTTTTTTGATAGATTTACTTGCAGATCCATTACTTCACCTCCGCCGCTTCTACATCCTCAACTGCATTCGCACCGCTCACACTCCCCGACCCCAACTGCAATAGGCTTCCAGAGGTGATCATATTTGTAGTTAGCCGGTTCAAGTCTGCTCCGGACTCAACATAAGCACGTACCGCTTCAATAGTCTCTTCTGTGAAGTTTGGTACCAGTTGTACAATTGGATAATTCTTTGCTGCACCAGGGGAATAGGATTGCACTTTCTTCACCATTAGTGAAAACGGAAACCCAATTATCGAACCGCTGCGCTCCATGACCATATCAAATGCCTTAACAATGCTGGGAATGGTAGTTTCTTTCGCCTTCGTTGAAAACGTCCAATACCCAAGTATCCCTTTCATTTCAAGCAGTACAAAACGAAGTGTTAATGTGCGGGCCCATCCTTTGATGGCCTTAACTCGCGGATCATCCTTTGGCACGTCAGCGATATATCCGCCTTTGCGATCAGCTCCACCAGTGGCATCCCATACCGTAAATGTTTCCCCGTTACCATATCCCCAACGCTTGCCCTTCTCCCAAGCTTCGAACTGTTCATTGCAGACCTCTGAAAGGTCGTTCGATACAAAAGCCACGTGTAATTCTGTAGGTTTGTCGCCAAATAGATTGTGGAATCTATTTGCGAAATCTCCGGTAGCCCGGAAATAGTCTAATGATGTAGGAAAACCCTTTGCGGATTTCTCCCCTACTTTAATTCTGCCGATTTCGGGTAGTGTACTGCCTTGCTGTGCACCCCGTGACGAAATTCGTCCTTTCATTCTTTGTTAGAGTTTTATGAAGGTTACCCCTCGTTTGAAATAGTTATCGCTGTAGGTTGCCTCCTGTTACGATACGCTTTAAATTAAATCAGCCGCTTCGGCATCTTCTCTGATCTCCGCGACTACTTGACGTAAATCACGAATCTCTGATAGTAGTTGTTCTAGTAGTTCTTTCATTTGTTCACGTTATTTTAATATGTCCAACCATTTCCTCTCCAGAGTTCAATGCTTGCAAATCCACTTTGCTAAGCTCACGCTTTGTCGACCCGAATACATCTTGACGGTAATTCAGCTGTCCCGATTGCAACCATCTATCAACACGCGCTTTGCCGTATCTTTTGCAAGCGTAGCTATACGAGACGTTCTCCCTTTCCAAGCCTGCCTCTACTAATGCTGCTTTTGCTCCTACTTTTGCCGCTTCTTTTAGCATAGCTGCCAAACCTAAATCCATTGGTATCGTATTCATTATTCTTCCCTCCAACATCTAAAGTTTGCAACATCATTTGGATCACGTCTTACAGTGAACTTCTTTTCGCTCATAGGCTTACCAGTGATTAAATTAGTTCGGTGAAATAAGTCCCATGCTATTTGGCGAACTTTGTTTTCCTTACCATTTTCGACAGGGAATGACTCTCCTTTTGCCATCCCCTCCATAATACCACCTAAACTTGTTTTGGATGGTGGCAATACCTTATCAGTTACCTCAATCATCTTTTTTGTTCATTTTTGTTTAAAATTTGAAAATTGGTACATGCCTTGCGCAAGGACAATGTAAAATGTTATATTTGTTTGACTTGACAGTACAAATGTATTAAACATTTTTGAACATTTTGTTTTTTTATTAAACATTTTTGAATAATTTTAAACAATAAAATGTAAACACCTGTGAATCAGATTACATAGTTTAGAACACACACATATACGCATGTTTCACAAAGGGAATTATATTAAAGCCCTCATGAAAAAATATCGAGTTAGGCAAGAAGATCTTACCGATAAAAATCATGAGCAATATGTTGGATTTAGTCGCGGGACATTGATATCAACTTTGAAAATGGCTGAATTTGCAACACCAGAATCTATCGAAAGAGGAAAGGTAATTCTTAAAGCTATCGGTGCAACCGATTTAGAGTTTAATAAAGCATTTCCAGAGGATAGCCCTACCACCAGCAACGCCAAAGCAATCGGAGAAATCAGACAAGTTCCGAGTGATCAGGGTCTGAAAGAAATTAGTCCTGGCTACTACCTATTAACAGCTGAATTAATTCCAATACATGCTCAGGCTGGATACCTATTGGGATATCAAGATCAAGAATACATCGATACACTACCTCTATATACTACTACTGTGAATAAATATGTAACTGGGACATACAAGTTTATTGAAGCATCAGGAGATAGTATGGACAATGGAGATATTCGGGAGGCTATTCCAGATGGTACCGTAATGTTGTGTCGTGAAGTTTCCAGACAATACTGGCAAAGTAAATTACACACTCATTCATGGCCTAACTTCGTATTTGTGCATCGCCAAGAAGGTATCGTAGTAAAGCAGGTAGCGCATCAAGATTTGGACAATGGCATAATTACGCTACGATCTCTTAATCCTGACAAGAATAGGTATCCAGATTACGAGGTGAAAATGGATGATCTGATCCAGATTTATAATGTGGTAAAAAGAGTACTAGAATAAACAATACGCATATACACACAATGAGCACAGACTTTACTGAAGTAGGAAAACTAATCGCAAGCTTCCGCCATGACCAAGGATGGACCGCCGAACAGCTGAAAAGTAAACTAGATATATCTACCGTTACACTATCCAGAATTGAAAACGGGAAACAGGGCCCGAATGCAGGTGTGATCAAGAAACTTGCAGAACTGGGTATGGATGTGGCGGATTTAACCTATGCATCTCGGTTCCACAGCAAAGAGCAGTCCTTATCGTACCGCCTTGCGGAGGTAGAGAACAAACTTGCTAAGATGGAGCAAATGGTAACCCAACTTATGAAGGCTCAGAATGAGAAGTCTTAATGTAATCTCCCACAGCAGCTATCACACCTAGCTGCACTTTGTGAACTACTGACCAGTCAGGATCTATATATACATCCGTGATGTCGGCACCAGTTTTGTGATTTAATGCTATAGAAACTTCTTCTTTACTGAACTTACATATTTGCCGCGCGACATTAGCAAAGGTGTGCCTAGCATAATACATGGTGCATTTAAAACCGATCTTTTCCGAGATTGATTTCCAGCCAGAATGGAGTACAGTGTTTAAATGCTTACTATCGACATACCTCTTTTGCAATTCTCCTGCGTACTTCTTCACAAGCCCCTTAGCTTCAGGTGGTATAATAATCTTAATTCGCCCACCATCCTTTCTTTTATTCATCACCTTACTTCGCCGGTAGTCGAGTTCAGAGGCCTTCGGATCATTTAGGTAAACCAGCATATCCTTGGTGTTAATACCACATAGGTAAAATGAAAGCATAAAGAGATCTTTTGCTCGCTGCTCTATAACACTCTCCGTTTTATAGTTGACAATTTTTACGAAACTCTCTAGTGACAAGTTTCTTCTGGGTGAATCCACAACCACTTTCGCCTTATTTCCTTCAAAAGGGTTGTATGGCAATGGAAAATATCCTGTAACTGGATCATTTGATGCTTTACGCAATCTCGTAAAGAATGCCTTAAAATGGGACATATAGGTATTCACGCTCGTAGCAGCCATAAAACCGCCACGATTTGATGGCTGAACAGAGAGAAATTCCGAAAATCGGTCTACAAAGTTTGGTGTAACCTTCTGGGCAGATAAACGATCTACACCAGAAAACTCTTTTAAATAATTCATCATGGCAGTGATGATACTCGCCTTTGACTTTGTATCCCTCCCTTTGAGTACAATTATCTCCTTATCAATCTCGGCAAATACATCTATTTCGGTATTCCGGCTTTCCTTGCTTAGGAGATACTCTTTGACTTCGCCTGCGCTCATCTGCTTAACTCTGGTACCAAGTAGTGTAATGTATTCTCGATACGTCGAAAGCTCAGTTGAAAAATACCTGTCAATGAAACTTTGCTTCAGCTGGAATTTTGTGGTAAGGTTTGCCTTGGTGACATAAGACTCTGTTTCAATATAGACTGATGAAGATTTATGATTTATACGTATCTTCACATTCCAAGTGCCATCAGTCTTCTTCTGCTGCTGCTTTAGAATCACTGCATTAATAGTTGCCATCTGTAAGTTATTTGTAAGTCTTTCGATGAAAATAAAGTTACAAATAACGGTTAGTATTACTGTCAAATAATAAAAAATATCGGCTGACACTATTAAAAATGCACTCAGATATCAGTAGGCAATTTGGATCCGTTTTTCTGTTTAATAAATCAATACATATAGTTTGTAATGTGTAAGCAACTCTGATTAGAGTTGCTTATTTTTTTACTTTAAGCATTTTCTTGATACGATATCTTTGATTTTACTCTCATATAACATCTCTCCGTGTCGTGACTAAAGAAAAGCTAAACAGGTGGACCAATCTTCAGATAAAACTATCAGAGCAGCAATCATTATTACCCCTTGTAACTTCACCATTAGTTTATTTTTTTATTCTGATTCCAATCACACTACTCCCAGTATATACATCTAGAAATGCAGTATTACCTTGAATTGATATTATTTTAAACGTAAAAACAGCACGTCCTTGCATGTAGACGGTGATATCCGTACCATTGATAGTATAAGAACCATAACCATCACGGGAAGTTCCAGTTTCGCGAAATGCACCACCTGCCTGAAAAGTAATGGTTCTAGGCTGAGGAAATTCCGCTGGATGATCTGCTACAACTCGGCCATCGTAATGCGTGATTTCCCATGTCCCTAATATCTGCTTGGCGTAAGGATCATCCTTGGAGCATCCAATTAACGTTAGCAACATGGCAACTAGTATTGGTAGGTATCGAAGTAGTTTCATAATTTAAGCAAATATAGGAAAATATTGGAGAGGTTGGTTGTTGGGCTTCCCCACAACATAGGCTGCCTATTTTTCCGTAGAGGTCTTTTTCTAACACCTCACAACTCAAAGCTTCTTCCTGAATCTTACCTGCTTCATAGTTGGGTAACCAGCAAGTACAACTCCTCTAACGGACTACTATATTCCTATCAGTATAGCGTAGACAAAGTGTGCACCGGATATAAGGTGCTGCCAATATTTAAGAAGTTAGGATTTAAAGGTGATCTGCACTGGGTCACTCCATATATATTCTTTACGCGAATTGAAAATAACAATCGCGCAGAAACTTTACTTAAAGTTGGCCAATCTTCTATGTTCTTTCAGGAGATACAACGCGGTAGCGGTAGCGCCTACAGATATTGGGATTCAATCAAGATCTGTATCCGAAATAAGTACAAAGTCAAGGATGCTCAAATGTATTACGATTACCTGGGCTACTCGCGCGGTGCAGAAAAGATCTCCGAAGTCGTAAATACGTCTGCCCTAAAAACCTAACGAAAGAACACGATCGATATGTGAAAAAAGTTAGGGAAATGGATCGACGCCAATCAGAGGCAAGGAAAATCGCAAGAGCAAGGGAAAACGAAGCGCAGTACCTAAAAGACAAGCAAGCATTCTTCGGCCTATGTTTTGTCAGCGGTGATGTTACTGTGAAAGTTTTAGAGTCTGTACAGGAGTTTGTGAGGGAAAGCAAAGTTTATAAGCATTGTGTATTCACTGGTGATTACTTCAAAAAGCAAGATTCTTTAATCTTCAGCGCATTGGTCAAAGGCATTCCAGTTGAGACCGTGGAGTTATCATTGAAAGAATTGCAGATCATCCAGTCTCGCGGATTACACAACAAAGCTTCTGAATACAATGAGGATATCAAGAAACTAGTCGATCGTAATATCAGCTAGGTGCGGAAGATCTACGAACAGCTTCAAAGCGCCAACTACTACACGGTATGGGAATGTCTCACATTGAGGTAGCAAGCTTGTGCGGATGCACAGTTAGGGATTTGGAGCAGCTATCAGAAAAGGTAATGACTTTTCACAGCGGCCACTACAACGCGCACAATATGGTGGTGACGCGCCAAAGCAAAATCAACTGGCCAGAGGAATTGGTTTGTATCAGTAAAATCAATGATAAAGCGAATTATCAGTAAATACGATGATAAATTGCAATTTATAATATTACTTAATTAACCCCCACTCCCTGTAAGCCCTTTCTACAGCATCATATACTTTAGGATTTGTAACTAAGCGATCATTTGAAGATATATGTAATTCTCCACCTGATAGTATGCTTGCTTTAATAGCCTGCCTGCCAATACCTTCTTCATAATGTAGTCTTAAGTTTTCATCTGACAAACGCTCTACACCAAATCCTGTTTCTAAATCTTGATATATCATAATGTAAACATAGTGATGTACGAATTATAATTAAAGAATTTTAACTTTTCCCCCTTATCGCCCACCACCTTTTCTCCCGACCTTCACACCATGCCCACACTAACAGAATTCGAAAAACTACTAATCACGAAATTGAGTGAAGGAAAATCTCAACGAGAAGTTTCCCAGGAACTCTACAATGAAGGGATCAAGCCAAATAGTCTAAGCTCCATTGAAAAGCATCTTATTGCGATACGTAAAAAGTTTGGAGCAAAGACGATGTTTCATTTGGGGGTGATGGTGGGTAAGCTTAATGCTTAGTATTTCTATTTTTGGTCATTTACCCATAATTAGTAATGAATGATAGATGACACCAAGGGTTTAAACCGTCATCTCTAATATTCTCTATCATTTGATCATTCTCAATAATGTCATGTATTGATGAATTTATTTTTTCTTGCACAAAGTAATTTTATGGAAATTTTTAATTATATTATGATAACATAACCACTAAGATTGACATATTGATTTTCAATCAATTGTTTACACAGGTAATAACTTATCTAATTATGAAAAGATTGTTTTATTTTTTTACTATTGCACTACTACTTTCAAGTTGTAGTAGTGAGACCCCAGATTCCTTTAATGAGGAAATTACATTTGAATTGAACAGTATCGTACAATCAAATGATTCCGTTAGCATAGATTTTTCTTCAAATAACTTTTCTTATGTTTTCGAAGTTTCAAATCAAGAGAATATTTACGAAAGCAAATTATCTGTTAAGCGAACTTTGGATAACAAATTATTAGTTATCGATTACATAATTAACACCAATGAGGAAAAATGGGAGTTGTTTCAAGACGAACAAGTTGATAAACTAAGCATGGAAGCCTCTTCGAAAATGGACTTAAATAGTTTAGAATTTGCCGAATTATCCAGAACTTTTGAGAACGTATTTCAGAATGTTCCGTACAATAATTCAATTAAATCAAAAATTGCTCTATTAGCTTACCATTCGTCAGTTATAACCAACATCCAAAGAGTAAATACAGGTCAAGGTTGCACTGTTCACCCTATGTATTTAACAGGAAAATCATTTTTCAGGTGTCAAGAAGACGTATCTTATTCACGAGAAAGCATTGTAGCCGCTTTAGATATTTATAGGTCGTTAAACGGCAATGATGAAAAATCTAGCAGGATTAGCAGTCTTTTAGCGACGGAGAATAGTGATAGGATACCATTCCAGAAATTCTATTCAATACATTTTCCAATAGATGAATTTAAGAATCAGATCAAACGTGAAAAGCAGGACGTACAAACTATCGTGACAAACTCGATGACACTGAATTACAAACAACTTGGAGATTTTATTTTCGCTAAAAATACTGGAAATTTAGAACCGACACTATTTGTAGCTGGCTGCTCTGGATGTTCCCAAGGATGTGGTAGTGACCTAGGTTGTTGTGGAAATTATTCCGGTTGCTGTGTGGCATGGAGCTTAATTTGTTGGGCTCATGATATTGAATGTGCTAGATGCGACAAATGGCATTGTGGTTGGGCATGTGAGCCTATGGAAGAAGGCTAGATTTTAGAAATTATAGCCAGGCTTACAACCTTTGTATGCCTGGTTCATTATTCACTTAATATGAGTTTGTTCTATGATATTGTAATTAGGTAAATTATGGTACATTCACAAATAACATTACTAGGTATGAAAAATTATTTACAGGTATTAACCACTTTTAATCTGGTTATTTTAGTTTTTTTTATTTTGACTGTTTTTGTAGGCACTGGGGTGTTAAATGCAAATCTTATAGTCGGGATAATAACATTTGTACAGGAAACGTTGATATTTCCAATTACTGCTATTATAGCAATTAGTTTCATATATGCTATTTATGTACTATTTAAGAATAAGAATTTCAGAAGAGATAGTGTGTTACTTTCTGCTTTAGCCTTTTTAAATGTTATAATCTTGTTTTCAGCAAATTAATTTTTGATCGATTCATAATCTTTAGATCAGGTTCTTCACATGAGTGGCGAAACCCTCTCACAGGATAAATTTTTGACCAATTTTCTAAAAACTCATCAGGCGTGTAAAACTTTCTTGTTTTTGTGTGATATATCCACGAACCACTAAACTTCACATCCTTATAAAGTGCTACTGCATGAGGTGGCATATCCGCAGGCTCATGCCTTTTCTTTAACCACTCTGGTATAACTTCTACCTTAGATATAATTACTAATATCGTTAGCAAGTATAACCTAACATCTTCAATAATATCTAGGCCAACCATCATTTATCGTATTTATACTCTGCTGCAATCGTAAACCTATTTTTATTATCTTAGTCGTAACCTACAATTGTAAGATTTTGAAAGTACTATTTGCTGATGAAATAAACCTATACAGGTACAGTACTATACTGGTTGCCAGAGAATGTAGAATTGATATTGAGCCATTTGAAGCAGACAATATATTAGATGTTCTGGACACTCTCCGCTATGAGAACATATCTGTTTTGATGATCAATCTTAACTTGCTGGGCGATGCCGACGTGGATCTACTTCGATCCATACCGGATGTCCGTACAGTGTTGGTAATTGATAGCCACTCCAGAAGAATGGAATACGATCGTCTATTGCCCTATGTTTACGGGGTATTCGATCTGGACAGTGACTTGGAGGTGAGTAAGAAATATTTGAGGGAGGTGTTAAACTAAGAGTTTACGCATTTATGATGGATGACATGTATAGCTGTGGTGTGCCAACATGATGTAACCAAAATCAAGATCTAATATGTTTCAATTACCCAATATCATTCATAAAATTACGCACGGATAAATCCGTGACGATTTTGGAAGTGGAGATACTAACCACCATAAAATCATTTGGAGCCAGCATTTTAGATTCTAAAGCTTTTTAAATCGTGCAGTTTGATATTGTTTTTAGGTACAAAGGTGAGTCCGCAGATGCGATGTTTCGCAAAGGCTATTGGAGTTTAGGGAGGCTATGTAGATTATTTAAAGTAATAGCATCGATACAGAAATAGTATCGATGCTATCTTGGGAAACGTTGAAAATTATGAGGTTGAAAAGTAAGTTATTCGATTACGATTCGTCTCATGTCTGATTTTAAAGAATCAATAAGAAGTTCCATATTTAGGGAGTCTGTGGAATTTACATATTTATTTAGCTCTTTTAAATCATCCTTAATTTTATAATAGTATTCAACTGGAATACCCCTTTCTTTGAATTCTTGTTTACTTAAGTCGAGACTGACCTTATTATCATCTACTTTGTAATTATATATTACAATATCTTTGATTTTTCTGAGTAGTATTTTGTCGTCTTCGGATCTTAATGAATCAGGAATCGTATGCACAAACTTATAATCTTTATAAGAATTTTGGCACGAATAAGAAAGTGTAGTTAGCGTAAATGCTAACAATATGATATATTTAAATTTTAATAACATTTCCAGTTACAAGTACCACCATTGGAATCAGTCGTTTGAAAAGTTATAGAAACGTTGATATTAGATGCATCAATCGTCAAGTCTATAGTTGTATTAGTGAACGCTGAACCTACTACTGTTCTAGTTTTCCACTGTAACAAAACAGCAATCGTAAATTACCTAAATCCCTTCTCAAACGAAGTTGCTTCCAGAATATCAAGCTCGGCACGTTGAATAATCTATAACTACAATTCCACCAATTGCAGCGCGTCCTTATAGTACGATCCACAAACGTATACAGATTCACAATATCTGGATACCGTAAACAATTCTTATCGGTTTTGCAGAAAAATTTATCGATTAACAGGCAGTGAAAGATTATTCTAACTCCATTCAGCTACGTGGATTAGATGGCTTATGTAAGAGGGTCTTTCGCTAACATGTATTAATTTATTTTTAACGTAAAGTATTGATCCTTGACATTTGCCGCAAGTAAATCGGCTTGATGAAAAACAAAGTATATAGTACTCCCTTTTTGCTGGACAGCAATAGTTCAAACTTAAGTTTATTTACGACACTTTTTTATTATTTTGATAGAATACCTGATTTGGGGTAAAATGGTCCATAGACTGATGTCTTCTTTCCGTATTGTAAAATTCGACATACCGTTTCACACCTTGGAATAACTCCATGCCACCGTTAGGTGGGTTCAAATAAATGTATTCCTGCTTCAATGACCTCCAGAACCTTTCGATAAACACGTTGTCCAGCGCTCTTCCTTTTCCATCCATTGATATACTCACACGATTATCCTTGAGGACTTTGGTAAAGATCGGACTGGTAAATTGTGAACCCTGATCGGTATTGAATACTTCAGGAGTGCCGTGCTCTGCTATTGTTTCCAACAGCACATCCCTGCACCATTCCACCGTCATGGTATTAGAGATACTCCACCCCACAATCTTTCGACTATACACATCTATAATGGCGAACATATACATGAAGCCTCTAAACATAGGAATATAAGTGATGTCGGCCTGCCAAACTTGGCTTGGCCGCTCTATCTTTAAGCCTTTGAGTAAGTACGGGTATTTGTAATGTGTTGCATTTGCTTTACTTAGGTTCTTCTTTGGGTAAATGGTCCGAAGGCTCATTAGCCGATATAAACGCCGTACGCGCTTGGCATTTATACGATACCCTAGATCTTTGTTGAGATACGCAGTCATCCGTTCCACACCGTAAAATGGACAGTCCAGAAACTTGCGGTCAATTAGCTTCATGATGGACTGATTCAACAAGGATTCACCTTTAGGCTTGAAATAATAGAAGCTACGCTGAAGATTCAGCAGCTTACACTGCCCCACAATACTTAGCGGTTTATATCCTGGGGAAACAAGTCCGCGCCTTTCAATCATGCTCATTTCCCCAATACCTTTTTTAAGAAATCAACTTGGATCTGAAGTTCACCAATCTTGGAATAAAGTTCTTTCTCTTTAGACTCTTCTTTCTGTGTAGGTTTCTCTGAACCGAACACCGTGTCAGCTTTCTCCAGAAATTCCCGTTTCCAAGCGGTGATCTGTGTGGGATGAAGGCTGTATTTGGAAGCACGTTCCTGCATGGTACTAACTTCTTTAAGGGCTTCTAAGACTACTTTGGTCTTGAAAACCGGACTGAATTTTCTACGCTCTTTTTTCATTTTCAACTGTTAAATTATCGAATTTAATCAGCTGTCCAATATTTGGGGAGTATTATAAGGTTATAGACCCCAAAGTTCTCTAATCCCCGAATCTTCTTCTATAATCACTACCTTTTTCTTCATGGAATTAATTTAAAAAAAAGGCATCAAATGTATAAATAGCATTTTTTTGTTATACCAATTTAAATTAAATATCAGTAAGCAGTTTAATATATACTTTTTTTAGTTAACTTACTTTCATCGCAATAACGTACGATTAAAAATGGAAGATATTGAAATCTATAGAACGCAGCTTTCAGTCTTACAGCGAGAGAATGAAGAATTGAAAAAGCGTTGCGGATATTTAACAGACTTCGTAGAAAATGGTTCATTACCACTTCGATGGGTAGATAGTCAAGGGCTAATAACTTGGGCAAATAAGGCTGAGCTAGATTTACTTGGTTACTCTAAAGACGAATACATAGGCAAAAAAATATCAGATTTACATGCTGAGATTCACGTCTTTGAAGACATCGTCCAAAAACTAAGTGACAATCAACAAATTTTAGATTACCCTGCAAAATTAATTCATAAGGATGGCACCATTCGTCACGTTCTTATTAATTCCAACGTATACCGTGAAAATGGCCAATTTATTCATACGCGGTGTTTTACCAGAAACATTACCGATAAAGTATTACAAAGAAACCATGACCAATTATACAATTTAAAGTTGCAGGAGAGTGAAGCTCGTTTGCGCTTAGCAATTAATTCCACAGACTTAGGAACATGGGACTGGAACAGAAAGCAAAAAATAATTTACTGGTCTCGGGAATGTAGAAACATTCTAGGTCTCTCACCCCGCGATCGCTTATCTTTCAAGCAATTTTTAGATTGTATACATCCAGAAGATCGTCCGGACATTGACCAGCGTATACAGGACTTAGTAAATTCATCTGAGGACGGTCATTTCGATATGACGTTTCGGATATATAGAATTGACAATCACGAATGCCGCTGGCTAAGGGCTCAAGGTACCGTGTTTATTGATGCTGATAATACTCTAAATAGATTCTTGGGCACAATGCTTGATGTGACCAAAAGCAAGGAGTCGCAGGAGCAACATGCTAGACTTGCTGCCATTGTTGAATCGTCAGATGATGCTATTGTATCAAAAACTTTAGAGGGCATTGTGACTACTTGGAATGACTCCGCAGAAAGACTGTTTGGCTATAGTGCAAAGGAAATCATAGGTAAATCGATCCTGCAAATTATCCCCGCAGACCGCAAAAGTGAAGAGGAGGATATTCTATTGAAATTAAGGCAAGGAGCATCTGTGAAACACTTTGAAACGATGAGAGTCAATAAGTCCGGAGCATTTATTGACGTATCATTGACCATATCTCCGTTACTGGATTCGGATGGTCAGATAATAGGTATCTCGAAGATTGCACGCGACATCACGGAACGAAAAGAGGAAGACAAAAGGAAAAATGATTTTATCTCCGTAGTCAGTCACGAACTTAAAACGCCACTTACATCCATTTTATTGTATACCCAACTTCTTGGTAAGAAGATAGCTAAGGCACAGTATGAAGATCTGAGTCAATTGAGCCGACGTGTAGAACTGCACGCCAAAAGGATGAATATTTTACTCGGAGATTATTTGAACCTAAGCAGAATTGAGCAGGGAAAGGCTGAACTAAATCTAACGCATTTCGATTTGGCAGATTTGATTAAGGAGGTGGTAAGTGATGCTGAGTTATTTGAATCTCCTCACCGCTTCATTATTAAAGGTGAACAAGACTTGCAGGTTTATGCCGACCGCGACAAGATTTGCCAAGTGCTGACAAACTTAATTAGTAATGCTGTAAAATACTCGCCAGCTGGTGGAGATATATTAATTGCCTATACAATTCATTCGCAGCAAGCTTCCATCCGTATATCTGACCAAGGAATAGGTATTAGTAAAAAGGATCAAGAAAATCTTTTCCAACGCTTTTACCGTGTTAAAGATCAACGCAGCAAAAATGTTTCTGGCTTTGGTATCGGATTATATCTAGTAGCTGAAATCCTTCACCTACATGGTAGCCAAATTCTTATTGACAGTAAGATTGGTCAAGGTTCTACTTTTTCATTCACACTTGACGTAGCTCATAATTAATAAGATCCAATTGCTAACTAATTTTAATCATATAAATATTGGTATACTAATTATCAGCAGTTTAATTGAAAACCATATCTACATTGAGCTATGTATATACACATACTAGCATGCTGTCGTGTCGAGTTGCGTATTGCATTTTTAGGCTTTTCGCCCGCTTCTATCAATGCCTGATACGCGGAAAGCATATCAAAAGAGGTTTCCGGACTATTGGGACACCGTGTACGCATCTCCGGATCGATCTGACGAGTATTACTCACCATATGCTTCACACTTTCGTGGTAAATGTCAGGATTTTCAAACACATATTGCCAATTGATCTCTGCTTCCCAATTTCCAAATCAATCTGCATTATTCCCTAAATTGACTAAGGTAGAGGTTGCTTTCTGTGCCAAGCGCCGAGCTCCACGGCCTACCATCTGATGGTACAAGGTAATGGATGTCGTGGTTCGGTAGAGGATGACCGCTTGGGTTTGTGGTTCATCGAAATCCGTTGTCAAGATCAATACAGAAGTCAGGATGACTTCCTTTGTTTTGTGATACCATTTTAGAATTTCTTCTCTCTCTGCACTAGGTGTTTGTTGTCCAAATGGCGTATAGGGTAGCCCGCAGCCTCAAATACTTCCAGCACTTTACGGGAAGTAAAGATGCCGTTATTAAATATTAAGGTCTTCTTTTTGATGGTATGTGCCTGATAGGCTTGCAATAACAAATCGAGCATATGATCCGAACCGAAAAGCATATCTGATGTGCGCTAATGGTAAAATCCCCATTGCTGCCGGCTTGAAGGCTATTTAGTTCGAGATCATAACCATAATACTTGGGTTTTGCCAAAAAACCTTCGATAATTAACAGAGCAATGGGATCGCCAACCACCATTCTTCATAGAAACCGTTCATCGGTAGATTCACATCGGATGCGAAAGGTGTAGCTGTTATGCCGATAAAAGTAGAGTTTTCGAATTGATCCAATAATTTCTGAAAAGGGTTCTGTCATGTAAGCGCTAATCGCACTTTACCTTAATTATTTCTATAAAACAAGTATTAATTTCTTGATGATGAAAGATATACCCGTTTCACCATATTCAAGAACGATCTGTTCAGAAGCTTGTTGTTTAGTCGCAAACAATTGAATATGTACTTTAATAAAAAAACATTATGGCTTTTGAAACAGGAAACGAAGGAGAAGTAACAAAACAAATCGAAATTGCAACATCTAAAGTGCCATCAGCGACATTTTTAATTGCCGCAGTAGCCGCGATGGGTGTTTCGCTAACATTAAAGTGTTTATGTAAAGATAAGAACGCCTTATTTGTTGGACAGTGGGCAGCGCCTTTTTTACTTATGGGCATCTACAATAAAATCGTTAAGACTGAAGGTCACGATTAGTACAAAGCAGTATTGAGCACAATTTGAGCAATGAAGCGTAAACTTTATGCTTTCTGCCATGGAGGCATAAAGTTTTAAGACCAATAAGTCTATTGTGGATACGAGTAAAAACCAAGTGAATCAGTTCACAAATCGCTATCTAGCTTGCTATATATAACAACTTGGTTATTAAAATTTTAACATAAACAACTATGCTAGCAATGAATTATCGAGGTCCTTATCGGGTTCGAACCGAACAGCGACCGATGCCGGAAATACAACATCCGGAAGATGCCATTATTCGTGTCACTCGCACATGTATATGCGGCTCTGATCTGCATCTTTATCACGGAATGGTTCCTGATACGCGAGTCGGTTCCACATTCGGACATGAATTTACCGGTATTGTAGAAGAAGTCGGGCCTTTAGTCCAAAATTTGAAAGTTGGCGATCAAGTACTTGTGCCATTTAATATCGCCTGTGGTCGTTGCAATTTTTGCAAGCAAGGTCTTTACGGCAACTGTCATGAGGCAAATACGATGTCTACCGCTGTAGGATCAATTTTTGGCTATTCACACACTGCCGGCGGTTTTGATGGCGGCCAAGCAGAGTATGTACGCGTACCTTACGCTGATGTCGGACCAACCGTTATTCCAGCTGATATGGATCCCGACGATGCCGTGCTATTGACAGATGTCGTGCCGACGGGATATCAAGCCGCTGAAATGGCTGGCATTAAAAAAGGTGACACAGTAGTCGTTTTTGGAGCTGGACCCATCGGAATTATGGCCGCCCGATGCGCATGGTTTTTCGGACCATCTCGTGTAATCATTATTGACCAGATCGATTACAGATTGGAGTTTGCTCAAAATTATGCCAAATGCGAAGCCTATAACTTCAAAGACTACGAAGATCCCGTACTATTCATCAAGAAAATTACAGATTGGTATGGTGCCGATGTGTGTATTGATGCTGTGGGCTGTGAAGCCGATGGAAACCCCTTGCAAACGTTTACAGGGCGAAATCTGATGATGCAAGCAGGATCCGCTACCGCACTACAATGGGCAATTAATTCCGTCAAAAAAGGTGGAATTGTATCTATTGTAGGCGTGTATGGGCCACCATTTAACATGATTCCTATCGGTAATGTATTGAACAAAGGCATTACAATACGTGCCAATCAAGCATCCGTTAAGCGCCTACTACCAAAATTAATCGATCATGTACAATCCGGAAGGTTAAATCCTAAAGAATTAATCACGCATCGTGTACCATTGGAAGAAGTTTCGGACGCTTACCGGCTATTCTCTTCTAAACTCGATAATTGTATCAAAACGGTATTAATTCCCTCTACAAAAGCATAACACTATGGACATTGTAAATGAAAAATATCAACATATACCCGGTTGGGGCATGGATGCAGATCCTGAAAATGAACCTACTTATCCGATGAAAAACTATACTGGTGATGACCACAATCGCAGTGAGTACGAGCGGGCAGAACAACAAAAAACAACTATTGAATTGTTGTCATCTACAGAAAGGCCAGCTATTTCACGTGTATTTGGTACAACCGTACCACCATCTGGTTGTAGTGGCGCGATTCGCCGCTATGCTTTTAAATATAGTGAAGATAAAATGAGACACTGGATTCCATTGATAATAGCGGATAGAGTGCAAGTCTGGGAAGGTCTATTAGCTGATATTCGCAACGGTTATATTCCTAATATCGCGGCAGAAAGAGGTTGGAAAGTGGAATGGAAGTACAATCAGAAAAGAATGATTAAGAAAGTGGCTACTATTGCTGCTGTAGGACTAGTCATTTGCTTATTTTCACTCAAAAAAAGTCGATAAAATGCAATACAATTTCGCGGTAAAGAAGTTCATTAGTGCTTCTTTACCGCTTTATAACTAAGCTCTTGCATTTAGTCGAGTTTAAGAAATAGATGAGCTCACATATAATAAATTGCTTTCCATCCCGATCTCTTACCACTGAATAAACTTCTGGAAAACCAATCTCTCTTACAAACGTTTTTCTAATATGGCGATCCTCACGAAATACCAGCAGAAACGCGATTTTGATAAAACGAAAGAGCCCAAAGGTGATGAGAAAAGGAAACGCCCTACAATGAGATTGCGCTTCGTCGTTCAGCGCCACCATGCTTCTCGATTGCACTACGACTTTCGCCTCGAAATGGATGGCGTTTTAAAAAGTTGGGCTATTCCCAAAGGACCTTCGCTCAACCCAACAGACAAACGTTTGGCCGTGATGGTGGAAGATCATCCGCTGAGTTATCGCACGTTTGAAGGTGAAATCCCTAAAGGAAGCTATGGTTTTGGAAAGGTCACTATTTTCGACGAAGGTTACTATACTCCTTTAGAAAAATCGCACGGTGAGAAAGACCTGTTGGCTGAGCTAGAGAGCGGCAGCCTAAAAATTGTACTGCATGGCAAAAAATTAAAAGGCGAATTTGCCTTGGTACGTATGAAACAAGCGCAGGATGATAACGCGTGGCTACTGCTAAAACATAATGACAAATATGCCGTGGAGCAAGCATATGATTCAGAAGACGAAGTCAGCGCAGCGGATAAGGCCGCTGGAAAACGTTTCCGAAAGCAAGCTGCTAATTCTACCAAAAAAGCGGAAGATTCTAACAACGACACAACCAATTCATCGGCATTCGAACCAATGCTCGCCGTTTTGGCAACTGCCACCACCGAAGATGACGATTGGATTTTTGAGGAAAAATTAGATGGATTTCGTGCAATCGCGCACTTATCAAAAAAAGATGTTCAGCTACGCTCCCGCAATGGGAAAAGCTTCAACAAACAGTTTACCTCATTAGCGAAAGCGCTAAAAACTGATGAACGGACGCTCATACTGGATGGTGAAATCGTGGCAGAAGATACCAGAGGCAAATCACGTTTTCAGTTGCTGCAACATGGCGATCCACTTCCAGCAAAATACCAATTGGTGTATTATGTTTTTGATCTACTAATGTTAGATGGCAATGATCTACGAGAATATCCATTGGTAGAACGCCTTGATTTGTTGGAACGATGGGTGAAAAAGGCTAAAATTCCCCATGTGCGTTTGGTAGAAAGTATGCAAACTGAAAACGAACAGGAGGCCTTGAAAGTTGCCAAGGAGAAAAATTGGGAAGGTATTGTAGCCAAAATGAGCGATAGCGCTTATCTATCCGGCAAACGGACAGATTCTTGGCGCAAATTGAAGCTGTTGCAATCGCAGGAAGCCATCATTGTAGGATTCACCGCAGCTGCTGGCAATCGCATTGGATTTGGTGCATTGATCTTGGCGGTCATACAGGAAAAGCAATATCAATACATTGGAAATGTAGGAACTGGCTTCACGGATGTACAGTTGCAAGAGTTGAGCGCGCAACTCAGCAAGATCAAAACTACGAAAAAACCCTTTGCGACATCGATCGCTGTGGCCAACGAAAATAAAGTGACTTGGGTAAAACCTAAACTAATAGCAGAAATAACATTTAGTGATTGGACAACGGATAATCATCTTCGACACCCAGTATTTAAAGCTTTACGTCACGATAAGAAGATTCAAGACATCACCAAAGTGGTACCATTAGTAGAAATAGTCAATGAGCGCGAGCTGGCTTTTGGCAGAAAGAAACTAACCTTATCAAACCAAAAGAAAATATATTGGCCTGATGACGGTATCACAAAGGGTGATTTGTTGAACTATTATGAACAAATCGGTGAGCTGATGTTGCCCTACCTGAAAGATAAGCCCATTTCGATGAATCGCTTTCCCAATGGCATCAAAGAAACAGGTTTTTTTCAAAAAGATGTGGACAAGAATACACGGCCAAATTGGTTAAAAACAGTAGCTCTAGAATCTGAATCTACCGGCAATACGGTAAATTACCTGATATGCAATGATCTGCCGACCTTACTCTGGATTGCCAATATGGGATCTATTGAGATCAATCCTTGGTTAGCCACTTATCGGAAGAAAACAAAACCTGTTTTTGCGGTATTGGATCTGGATCCCAATGGCGCAAGTCGTTGCCGTAGCAAATACTGCGCACGATATATTGGAGCAGGCTGGCGTACGCAACTTCATCAAAACATCGGGATCGACAGGATTGCACATTTTCATATATGTGGCCGAACAATATATTTTTGAGGTTGTACGTGATTTTATGGAAATGCTAGCAGAATTGGTGCACGAACAACATCCAGATAGTACCAGCGTAGAGCGGTCACCATCCAAAAGAAAGAAAAAGATATACCTCGACTTTATGCAGAATAAACGCGCACAAACCATCGTAGCACCCTATTCAGTACGTCCTAAGCCTGGAGCTACCGTTTCGACGCCACTGGAATGGGATGAGGTAAATGACGATTTGAGCATTGCGCAGTTTTCTATGAATGCTGTATTGACCAGAATCGAAACGCAACAAGATCCTTGGAAAGATATTTTTAAGCACAAGGCCAACTTGAAGAAAGCCATTGCTTCTTTCTAAGCCAGACTAGCTTTCAATTTTGCCAACAACTCCGAAGCTTTTGTATTCTCTTTATCGACGTTAATTTTGCGAATGCTAGCACGCTTTCCTTGCGCTTTTTTCTTGATAATTTTGAGCAGTTCCTTGCTATACTCGTTGCGAAAACCTGATATATCAAAGTCCGAACTGTTCTGCTTGATCAGCTTGGTTGCCATATCCATCTCTGCTTTTGCAATACGGGTACTCGGAATTTTGAGGTCTGATGTGGCGCGGATTTCTTCTTCGAAGCGCAATTTATTCAACATCAACATCCCATCATACGGCCTTACAATAGCCAAGTTTTCTGTGGTGCGCATCACAAAGGTGCTCAAGCCGACGTGGCCGGTTTTTTCCAACGATTTATAGAGCAGCGAATAGGCTTTCTCCCCTCCTTTCTGGGGCTCCAAATAATAGGGTGTATCAAAGTATATTATATCAATGTCGCGCTCCTTGACGAAAGTCTGCAGATTAATCATTTTATTTTTCTCCGGTAATGCTTCTTCAAAATCAGCTTCTTCGATCACCACATACTTATCTTTTAGAAGATATCCTTTTACAATATTTTTCCAAGCCACCTCTTTGCCTGTTTTGTCGTTCACTCGCTTGTACCGAATATTGGATAGATCCTTCCGATCCAGCATATCTAAGTCAAGCTGACTTTCTTGAATAGCACTAAATATTTTGATGGGGATGTTCACCAGTCCAAAACCGATTGCCCCTGTCCAGATTGCGCGCATAATGGTAGCATGTTTTTTTTAGGAAAACGACTGAGAAGCCAAAAATGTTTGTAGAGCTAAGTCAAGATAGCATACCTCAAGAATTTTAGGTGACTGAACCATCATTCACAGCACTTTTTATGACGCCACATCATTCCTTCTTCTATTAAAAATGAATGGCTTTGTACAAATTAACGTCATGTTTACAGGAGTAATAGAAGGCTTAGATACCTTAAATCCATTGTTGATCTCCGAATTGATCAAAAGGTAGGCTTTCAAGAACCTATCGTTCTCATCTCCCACTAAATCTCTTAATGGTGCATTATTATGGTTCTTAAAAATAAGGTCGTAAAATAGCGTATTTGAGTATTCCCAAAATATCACCTGCCAGTTTCCCTTTTGACGTATAACCTAGAAAGCATGATCAAAAAGACCAGTTAATTTTGGATCACATTTTGGTAGTTATGAATTAAGTATTCTAATCTGCCTATAGACCGATTCTTTGCCCGGTTGATCTAGATATATGGTACAATAGAGTAACTGATCGTATGCCTTGGATTAAACCAGCCGCCTCTTCTATACTTCCGTCTCTTCCATATATTGCCTTATAACTTATATCTCATTTAGATAGCTTTTTGTATCCAGTTTTCAATCTATAAGGTTCTTTAACATTGCATCCAATATAGCTGCCACATTTTCTACATCCTTCCCACTTTCATTAACCATGTTCCTTATCAGGGCGCTTTTTTCCATTTGCTCTAACTGACCCGAAATGATTCCCTTTAGACGCAAGTGAAGTTTTTCATTGTCGTTGATCATCTTTTTTATCTCGCGAGCTATTACCGCTGCGGAAATCTCTTCCAAGGTAATATCTTGGTCCTCTACACCAAAGAGATCAGCATGATGGTTATAGATCAGGTCGCTCTGGAGATTAAAATAATGGTCTACTATATTGATGATATCCCTTGCGTCCTTGAAGCGCAATTCCGGTCTATCGTCATAGGCTATAAACTTGAGTAATACAATAGCTGGTAGTGTTGCTATCTTGAACTGATGACCGGTATCTAGGATAACGTCCTCGGTGCCCATGCTATATACCTCTTGGAAACCATTAACCTTAATACTCGTCAACCCCTGTCCCTCGAACTTTATTTCCTCATCGATTTCGATACCGCCAAATGGCAAAAGGTCGATTTGTAATCCTGTAGGCGAAATGATGACAAAAGCATTGGTAGCACTTTCGGTGTATCCTTTTTTGATAAGATCATCCCTGACCTTTTTGTAATCTTCTTTGCTGCCTATCATTACAGCGAAGTCTACATCCTTTGTAGTACGGAATTTTTCATCTCCTTTGGCATACCAGATATTTCGCGCTATCGCACCAATCATATAAAAATCGATAGCATTTTCTTTAAATGTATCCTCCAGTGCATCAAATATCTCTTTGAGCTCTCCCTTCTTAATATTCTCCAAATTCATTTTTCAAATGTTTTTCGTAAATCATTCCTGCCGTTTCTATACACCTCGGATCTCCGGTTAGCAAAAGGTCGGCATATACCAATAACTCTGGAGCATAAGGGTTTACATCAGCTTCCTCATCTTTCCAGAATTTATCATACACCCTAATCTCTCCGTTAGAACTAGGGATCAGCTTCCACTTTACCATTGCCTGATTTCTTTTTTCCACCGTATAAATAGTCAAAATCTGAGGCTTGAGGTATGCGGTCAACCATTCTCCAGCAGGTTCGCCGCCCCACACTGTTTTTCCGGCTTCTATCAGATCGTTATCAAGTACCTCTAAGGGGTGTCCTGTCTGCAATTTGAAATTGCCTAAATGCAGGCTAGGCTTCAGTGTTTCTCCGTAACCGGCAATCCATCTATCCAATAAGGCTCTTTTGTTCTGTAGTATTCGTCTTTTCTTTCCAACCTGTAGGACATAGCCAGCTTCATCTAGCCCGCTGATAACATTTTTTATATTGCCCAAGGCTACGCCTGTGGCATTGGCAAGCATCCGTTGTGGCATGTTGATTGCCTCTTCATGCAGCATCAGATAAAAGACCATTTTTAGCCCTGTCTTTGTAAATGCACGGTTTGTGACAGGCTTTTCCTGCTCTATGTGTTTGAAACCATCCAGCAATATAGTATGATGTTTTGTCCTGATATATGCATTGCCCGCACCATCAAGGTAATTGATATTCTCTTTACGCAGCTTTTCTTTTATCATAGGGAATATCCTCACAGCAATTAACAAAAGCGGATTATGCTTGTGATTATGATAGATCAGTTTTGGCAACTGGTATTCTCTGAGCTCTTTTTTAAGCTCTATGGTAAAATTTAGCCTATCATCATTGATATAGAGGTCCACTGTTCCATCCAGATCCATACCTATTTGTTTGTAATCCCATTTAAAGCCGGTATTCTCTTCGAGTTTTGTTAATGCACAGATAATTTGCTCTTCCATGTTCAATAATATTTAAGTTCACGATACGTGAACGTTCAAATATAATGAACAAAAATTATAATTCCAAGTTTCTATATTTTTTAATCACAGCTTCAATTGAATAAGCTGATGTTGCAATAATATATTCCTCTATCATCTGTCTTCCTGAGTGACCTCCCCCCAAAAAACAGGACCTTTTAAAAGTAGAGAATTCGGGATCAAATTTAAATTATAAAATGGTGAGGTTACTTTATGATTTTTGAACTTAATACATATCATTAAAGTATAGATTTTTAAAACGCTGTCTCACAAAACGTACATTTAAACATTTCGAGTTGTGATCTTGTAAATTAAAAAACGCCTGAAGTTGAGAACCTCAGGCGTTTTTACCAAACCAATTATTAACCTACTAAATGTGTGCAAAGTCAGTGCCAATTATTTGGTTTTTAAATTAGGAAGCTTAAAGACACTGATTTGTCTCAAAAAACGAACAAATTTCTGGCCTATTAAAAACAAAAGCCTCGGATCATCGAGGCTTTTGTGCATACTGTTGATTTCAATTTAATAATTAATAACCTGGGTTTTGCTCCAAACTATTGTTGCCAGATATGGCTTCGGTCGGCACCGGAAAGCGGTGCAAATGCTTGGAATTGGATGGTTGGTGATCCCACCATGCTTCCGTGACAAAAGCATCCCATCGAATCAGATCTGTTCTTCTTCGGCCTTCACCCAAGAATTCAATGCTCCATTCGTCTAGGAATCGATATTTGTCAAGATTGGCTACCGTTACCGGATCAGGATCTGGACCGCCGCCGAAATTCCTCTGGCGTACCGTATTAATCAATGCTGCGGCACCCGCTATATCACCGGTTCGCCATTTACATTCTGCTAGCATGTAATACACCTCCGACAATCGAATAGCTGGATTATCCGCTCCCCAGCGCAGCGTATTTTCTGCCAATGTCGGGATCGGAACTTTTACCAAGCGCACGCCGGTATTTTCTTCCCCGTTAGCCATTGTAGATGGCAGATCGGAAATAGACGCGTATCGTTTACCGAGACCTACCTCAGAGAAACGACCTACCTGATCTCGAAAGATCAATGGTTGATCGCGGTATTCTTCGCCACCGTTAATAGCGCCACCAGTGCGAGTACGATGGGGCCCATTGATAAACATGCCCTCATACGTGCCATTTCCCAAATACCGATACGGTCTCTTCCGAAGGTCTGTACTGGCAAATTTTTCGAAGGGTGATCCTAATTTAAATGCGTTGGTGTACAACGTACTATCTGGCCGACGAGAAGGGGTTAGATGCGCACCATTATTCGCTCCCATATCCTGATCAAAAAACTGCCGGGAGTTATAGTGATAAAAGTCGGCATAAAACCAGTCGTACTGCAACTTATTGAACTCCGAAGGGATAGACCAAATGATCTCAGGTGATTGATTGTTGCTAAATCCATGTGGACCATACCAGTTCTGATCTAATGCATACGTACCATGCTGTTGATCTACGATGGCTTGGCAAAGCTGCATACATTCCTGGTACATTGCCTTATCGATATAGGCTTCTGCATTAAAATAAAGCCTGGCCAACATCGTAGCGGCTGCTGCTGCTTTCAGTTCACCCTGCTCTGCTGCGCCAGCTTCCTTTTTGGGAAGCAACGGAATAGCTCCTTGTAATATTGATTCTATATGTGCGAATAATTCGACATCTGTATTCCGAGGTAAACTTTCTCCTTCTAGGGTGGTGAATATCGGCATACCGCCAAAATAATCTAGTCCTCGCAAGTAAAAAAACGCGGCTAATGTATTGAGCTGATTTAAATGTGCTTGTTTGTCCTCTTCGGTCAAAGCAAAACGCGTGTAGTCTAATTTTTCTAGATCTGTTTTGGCGTCAAGAGCGAGTGCTACGCCCATTAATGTACCACGCCAACTGCCCCATATCCAGCCTTCATCCTGCGTCCATCGATGATAATGATAACGCTCATTTTCACCGCCATTATACCAATGTCTACCTTTGGTTGTAATTGCAAAATTATCTGCCGTATATTCTTGTAGTCGCCAGCGATCTTCGCCTAGGTACCAGCGGGCATGCGTAAATGGGCGGTTGAGAGCGGCGAGAATATCTTTTTCGCTTTGGAAGAAAGTTTCTGGCGTAACTTGGCTGTAGAATTCTTGATTTAGCTTGGTACATCCTATCATCAGGCTACTCAAACTCAAGATTCCCAATACTATATTTTTCGTTTTCATCTGTAAGTTGCTTTTGGTTAAAAATTAGCTTGTAAGCCGAACATAAAGGTTCTAGTTTTTGGATAGGCATTGCGCTCTTCAAATCCAGGTTCCAATCCGTTGATATTTACCTCAGGATCTAATCCACTGTATTTAGTAAATACAAATAGATCTCGACCCGATGCATAGAGGCGCAAATTGCTTAGCGGCTTAATCCAATCTTTTTTAAAGGTGTATCCTAGGCTGATGACGTCTATTTTTAAGAAATCACCCTTTTCTAACCAGTAGTCGCTCAATTCTTTTTCGCCAACAATACCCTGATGTTCTTCAAAAGCAGTGCGTAATACATTTTGTCCGCGCACATTAGGTAAGCTGTAATACATGTTAATCATGTTGAACACATCGTACCCCAACCAACTGCGCATGTATACACCGGCATCCCAGTTTTTATAAGCAATGGTATGATTCCATGAAAGTTGTACCCGCGGTATACCATTGCCGGTAAATCGTTTGTCGGCCAGCGTCTTGTTGCGCTCGGTTACATCAAAAGCTTCTCCGTTTTGATCGTATAACATCCACTGTCCATCATCGGTGAAACCAGCATGCTGCCAGATGAAGAATCGACCGATATCTTCTCCCGGAAACAGTCTTACTGCATTACCTGGAGATCCGGGAGCAGGAAATCCTTTGCGATCGGCAAACGTCTGACTTCCCCAAAGTGAATTTAAACGACTGCGATTATGAGCAGCTACAAAGGTGGTGGTGTAGTTCCAATCGGCATTATTGACGACATTATAATTCAACTCAAACTCTATCCCTTGGTTTTGCATATCGCCGATATTCATCTGTGTACGATCGTGAATAGCTGGCGGTTGCGATACGCTAATGTCATAGATCATATCGTCGATGAAACGTTTATAATAGTCTACCCGGCCAGTCAATTTGTTATTTAGGATCGTGAAATCTAGACCTATATTATACTCCTTCTTCACCTCCCAGCGGATATCTCTATTTTGATTATGCATCACACCATACGTTCTGTTCCAGTTGCCCGCAAACAACCACCAAGTATCCGCGCCATACATACGTCTGGCGGTATTGGCACTGAAACCCTCATTTCCAGTTTCTCCGTATCCTGCGCGTAGTTTTAGGTCTTGGATAAATCCGACATCTTTCATAAATGCCTCTTCAGAGATACGCCATGCGCCGGATATACCGGCAAATGTTCCCCACTGATTTGCAGGATCAAATTTGGACGAGCCTTCGTGACGTACCGTTGCCGTGGCGATATATCGGTTGTCAAAGGAATAATTTACTCGACCAAAAAATGCTGCTAGTTTTACCCAGGGGTTTTTGAATGAACCCATGCCAGCACGGCCATCCGGTAGAAATGTGCCAGTTCCAAGATCATGTTCTCGGATACCATCTACCGGGAAATTGGAGTTATTAGCATTAAATCCCTGCCCATTAAAATCCTGATAACTATATCCTGCTACGGCATTAAGATGATGTCTTTCCCAGCGATTATCGTATGCCACTGACCATTCGAAAATGCGGTCTTCCCAACGGCGATAATCTTGGCTAGCATAGCCATCAATGCCATTCAATCGAGATTCTCGATGTTGTGCAGAACGATAAAAGCGACCGTGCTCACTGTTACTTTTGATACCTACAGTAGCCGTGGTAGAGAGATGGTCTGTAATATTGATTTTCAGCGCACTATTGGCAAGCAAATATCTATATTGTCGCTGATCGCTTCGCAGTGCAACCTCTGCTAGAGGATTCCAATAGTCGTATCCACCAACAAGCACATTGTATCCAGTCACATCGGAAGCATTGTAAGGTGTCTCAGTGGGATTAAGTACCAAAGCCATATTAAATATGTCATTGTTTGTGAAGTCTGCGTCTACCTGATTGTAGCTCACCTGAGTACTCAGCTCGGCTCTACCGTCAAAAAATTTGAAGTTTGAATTGATCCTTCCGCCCAATTCACCGCGCTCAGATCCCATCGCGATGGCTTCTGCTTTTCTTTTAAAGAAGGTGGTATAGATATTAGCATTTTCTGAACCGCCTGATATGTTGACCACCTGACGATTCGAGAAGGGATTTTGATTCATTACTTCGTTGTACCAGTCGGTGCGATGACCCAAATCCTCGCCAAGACCATATTGCACGAATTCATCTCCGGTCAGCACTTCAGGGCGTCTTCGAACACGTTCTGTAAAGTATTCGGAAGTAAATGTGACATTCGTTTTTCCGATCTGAGGTCTTTTGGTAGTGATCAAAATAACACCACCGGAAGCTCGGGTTCCATAGATCGCTGCAGCAGATGCATCGCGTAGCACGTTGATAGATTCAATGTCTTCCCGAACTACGGAATTGATATCTCCTCCAGGTACGCCATCAATCACAACTAATGGTCCTTGTGAAGCGTTGATAGAATTCACGCCGCGAAGCTGTAAAGATAGCCCGGCATTAGGATCCGTTCCATTGGTAGAAGCTACTGTAAGTCCGGGAACTTTTCCTTGAATAGCGATGAGTGGGGACACCGCGCCTGCAATAAGGTCCTTCTGTTTTATAACAGATACCGGACTGGTTAGATCCCTGCGATCTAATGATCCATAGCCCACCACGACTACCTCATCCAAACTGTTGGAATCCTCTACCATTTTAATGGTGATCGCCGATTGATTTCCGACGATTACTTCTCTGGATTGATAACCCATGTAAGTGATGAGCAATACAGCTTCTGGATTGGGTACATTGATTTCAAAAAAGCCATCGACGTTTGTCGTAACTGTTGTGCTGGAACCTTTTAGTTTTACAGTCGCGCCAGAGAGGTTTTCGGTTCCGTCAGAATTTGTGATTTGACCAGTAATGGTTTTTTGTTGAGTTGATTGGACAACATGTGTTAGTGTAGATCTTGCAGAAGCCTCTAATGGGTGAGAAACTGTGATTGCAAATAGACACATGAATGCCACTTTTGACGCCCCAAAAAGGCGGCAATTCGATACAAGTTTACGATTCATAGGTTTATATTTATTAGTTAACCTAAGGTAGGAAAAAGCTGATTAATGTGCTTGACTTTATAGAAAGATTTAGTTCAATTTGTTTCATGTAAACTGATAGCAATTGTAAACATGTGCTATATAAAAAATGCGTAAAGTAACAGATTTAACCGTAACCTCCTCAAAAGATCTACAAGTATAACCTGGATTATACCTATTAAAAATTTAAAAAGAACGTATCTCACAAGACGAATTATTTTCCTTTTTACACTCAAGCGGACAGAGTATAATATAGCTGCTGGAGAGTTGTTTCAACGACCCATATATCAACCGATATTCAAACACAATTTACCGACTTTCGCACACAAATGCTACACTAAGCTTTATAACCTTTGTATAGAAGTTAAATACGATTTGTAATGGAATATACAATAATCACAGGGGCTTCGGGCGGTATCGACGAAGCCTTGGCACATCAACTTGCGCAAAGGAAGCACAAACTAATACTCGTAGCGTGGAATGAAAATAAATTGAGTACTTTGTGCAAAGCACTTACAGTTGATCACCAGATCAGTGTGATCTTTATTGTTGCTTATCTCTCTGAACCAGAGGCTGTTCAAGGACTGTGTAACGAAATACACTTGAAGGGTTTAACAATCAGCATGCTAGTTAACAACGCAGGCATGGTAGCCTTACCTGTTTAAATATCGGCGGAACCTACCGATTTTATCTATCTAATGTAAAAACCAGTAATAGAGACAACAAATACGAAGAAAATGGCCGCGCCAAGCAAATCAGTATTTATTTCATCATGCATTTTACAAGGGCGCATAGCAAAAGGGGTAATTGAATGTCCGAATAGAAGATCTTTTGTCTTTTAAGTGCAATGACTAACAGTAAGCAAACTATTTGATAATGAATTATTTGCAATCGATGTTCAGCATTGCTAAATATTTACTGTAACCTGTTTGTACCCTCACCCCTATTATTTACAATCTACTTAAATTCACAATAGATCACCAAATATTGATACGTCGGAACTCTTATTGACACTCCCTAATCGAGATGTTGAGATAGTTGTGTTCCTTAGTTTTTTATACTGTAGCGATCAAACGATGGTTAGTCTTTTGAGCGCCAAGAATTGAAACAGTCCTAATTACTAATAATGAAGCATTTACAAACTACAATGAGACTTAATCGAACATTTACTGTAACCTATTTGTAACCTCGCTCCTATCCTATCCTATCGAAGTTCGATTTATAAGATTGAAGTTATAGATTTAGACTATGAGACTCTTTAGTCGCACCTGTTGGTAAAGCGAAAAATATTCGTTTCTCTATAATACTACCCAAATACTGGACAACTGTATAAATGTTTAAATTAGCAGTTGAGAATGAAAAGAGAACGCAGAAAATTTAGTGCAAGTTTTAAGGCGAAAGTTGCCATAGAAGCAATCAAAGAACAGCAGACAATCCAAGAACTGGCGTCGAAGTACGAGCTGCACCCTACGCAGATCAATACGTGGAAACGGGAGTTTCTGTACAATGCAGAATCGGTTTTTACGGCTGAGAAATCTTTATTAAAGGATGATTCCAAAGAGAAGGAGCTTTATTCGAAGATCGGTGAACTCCAGATACAAGTCGATTTCTTAAAAAAAGTATTGGGCAAATGAGTTTGAACGAGAAGCGCGGACTTGTTTGCCCCTCTTATAAGAAGATGAGCGTTTATCAGCAATGCAAAGTGATTGAGCTGCCCCGTAGTAGTTATTATTTTAAGGGTAAAGGAGAGTCTCCATTCAATCTACAACTTATGAATCGCATAGACCGTAAGTTCTTGGATTGCCCCTTCTATGGCGTTGATCGAATGACGGACTACCTGCGGCAGGATCTTGGGTACTTTGTCGGGCACAAGCGTGTTCGAAGGCTGTATGGAGTTGCTACCTTTAGTGCGAGACAGATTTAATCAGTAATTTTAAATTTGATGATATGCATAGAAAATTTGATGATTCGTTTAAGATAATGGCTGTTGAGCTGAGTATTGTGAAAGGCTCAGTTTCGGAAGTGGCCAAGGAGCTGGATATCGATCCCAGTTTGCTCAGTAAATGGCGCAGGAACCCACGTTTCAATGGCAACAAAGTTCTTCCGGACAACCCCAAGATAAGCCCCCAGGAGCAGGAGTTGAGGGTTTTGCGCAAAAAACTAAAAGATGCGGAGCTAGAGCGCGACATCTTAAAAAAGGCCATCGCCATCTTCTCCAAGGGAGACGGTCCATATACCGGTTCATAGCAGCGAATCGAGAGGTATATTCCGTAGAGAAGATGTGCGATGTATTTAGTGTTAGCGCTAGTTGTTTTTACCGCTGGTTGGTTTCTCCAGAGTCCCCTGGTGAACAGCGGGTTAAAATACTTGTTGAGAAAATACAAAAAATACACAAGGAGAGTGATTGTATATATGGCAGCCCAAGAATAACAGCTGAACTGCATAAAGCTGGAGACCCGGTTTCCAGATCCTATGTAGCAAGGTTGATGAAGAAACATGGTATACGCAGTAAAGTGAAAAAGAAGTATAAGGTGACAACAGATTCCAGCCATGGCTATCGGATAGCTGAAAATCTCCTCCAAAGAGATTTTTCAGCGGATACCCTGTCGCAAAAGTGGGTCGGCGATATCACCTATATCCATACCAGCAAGGGCTGGCTTTATTTGACAACCGTTATTGATCTGGCGGACAGAAAAGTGATCGGGTGGTCTTTGAGCACCGATATGACAGCTGAAAACACCTCGGTAGCCGCCATGAACATGGCTGTTGGGAACAGAGCTCCCAAGAATGGACTGATCTTTCACTCCGACAGAGGGGTTCAGTATGCCTGTGACGAATTTAAATCGATACTCAGGGATAATAATATAACCCAGAGTATGAGTAGGAAGGCAAACTGTTGGGATAATGCGGTGGCTGAGAGCTTCTTCAAATCACTAAAAGCTGAAATGGTCTACCACAGAAGATTTATTGATCAGCAGTCCGCTAAATTAGAGGTATTCGGATATATTGAAGGCTTTTACAATACCAGAAGAACACATTCGGCATTAGGGTATAAAACACCTAAGCAAATGGAAGAAATGCTGCTGAACAAAGAAAAACTAGCAGCGTAAAAAAAGTCTCTCATTTTTAGTTGCAGTTCCATGTATAAGCTCATGAACCTAAAGACTATACATCCTAAACAGAACCTTAGTAAAGCCTGTAAGGCGGATTATAAATTTCCTTATCTGCTCAGGAATTTAAAAATAGGACGAGTTAATCAGGTATGGCAGGCAGATATCACCTACATTCCTATGTTCAGGGGTTTCATGTATATGTTCGCCATCATCGACGTTTACAGTAGAAAGATAATGGGTTGGGATGTGTCCAATACCATGAACGCAGAATGGTGCCGGGATGTGCTGGCAAATACCATGCAGAACTACAGTAAGCCCGAAATATTTAACACGGATCAGGGCTCGCAGTTTACCTCGGAAGTTTTTGTGAAACTCCTTAAAGAAAATGAGGTAAAAATATCTATGGATGGCAAAGGCAGAGCTTTGGACAATATATACATCGAAAGGTTTTGGGGGTTCGCTCAAAAGGGAGAAAATATATCTAAATCCGCCAAATGGCGGAGTGGATCTCTATAGACAGCTCAAGGATTATATCATTTTCTACAACACCGAAAGAAGACACAAATCAATTGGGCGGATAACTCCCGATGAAATGTTCAATCAGCAAATCAAAAATGTATCGTAATTATATCTTAGTTTAGTAAAAATATTGTCCAACAAATAGGTAGTATCATAGTTTATTGTCTACTACCTTTGCTCCCATTTCGCTCGCAATTTTAACCAACCACTCGGAATCAAAAGTGTAGAAAAAGGCAAATTTTTGTCGGGATAAATGCATTTAGTATAATGTTACATATTCTTTTCTTTAGGCGTGAAATCATATTTAGCCTTAAATTGTTCAATGAAGTGCGACGCATTGGAGATTTCGCTGAAACTGACCACCCGATTTCGGTTTAAACTGACCACCTATTCCGCTTGAAATTGACCACCCGATTTCGGGGGAAATTGACCAGTTCGAATAATGCGTGAATGCTATAGCGGCCAGCCTACTTTTGATGGATATATAATCCATCGAAATGGCCAATTCCACTATAAGCATGAGCAAGATCAGACAGATACTCAGAATGTATTCCCAAGGGCGTAGCAAGCTTTCCATCGCTACCCATACTGGTGTTTCCCGTAATACGGTCAAAGTTTATTTAAGGGCCTTCAGTTCCAGCGGCTGTAGTTTTGAGCAGATTGATTCACTTAACGATAAGGAACTGGATGATTTCTTTGGCAAGAGCCGTGAACAAGCTCCCAATAACCGGTTAATATCGCTTCAACGTTGTTTTCCCCGCATTGACCGTGAACTAAAGCGGACCGGGGTCAGTCGTATGATGCTATGGGAGGCCTATATGAAGGAGTTTCCGGATGGCTTCCAATATACCCAGTTCTGTTTCTACTACAACCAGTGGAAGAACAGGGTGAACCCCGTGATGCACTTGGACCATAAAGCGGGCGATAAACTTTTTATCGATTTTGCGGGACAGAAACTCGCCATCGTAGACAAGAATACGGGCGAGGTAACCCAGGTGGAGGTCTTCGTTGCCATCTTGGCCGCCAGCCAGCTCACCTATGTTGAAGCGGTCATGAGCCAACAGAAAGAGGACTTTATCTCGGCCTGCGAGAACACGCTCCATTATCTTGGCGGTGTTCCGGCAGCCATCGTACCTGATAACCTCAGGGCAGCGGTTACCAAGAGCAACCGCTACGAGCCTACCCTAAACGATACCTTTGCCGATTTCGCAGACCACTATGGAACAACGATCCTGCCGGCCAGGGCATACCGCCCAAGGGATAAGGCACTGGTGGAGGGAGCGGTAAAGATAGCCTATAGCCGCATCTATGCCCCGTTGAACAAAAAGGTATTCCATTCGCTGTCCGAGCTCAATTCGGCCATACTGGAGGCGCTGGAATCCCATAACACACAACTTTTGAAAGGTCGCAACTACAGCAGGAGGCTGCAGTTCGAAGAGATCGAAAAAGAGGCACTGAATCCTCTTCCGGTACTGCGCTATGCCTTCAAAAAGCAACACTATGCCACCGTTATGAAGAACGGGCACGTGAACCTAGGAGTGGACAAACATTATTACAGCGTACCATTCCGCTTTATCGGTAAAAAGGTCAAGATAATGTACAGCAGCTCAAATGTGGAGGTATTCTATCATTATGAACGCATCGCCATGCACAAGCGGATGAAAAGCCCCTACAACTATACCACCGACAGGGAGCATATGGCCACCACCCATAGGTTCGTTACTGATTGGACACCAGAGCGTTTTCTGGAATGGGCCACCAGCATCCATGACGACGTGAGGCTCTATATCTTAAAGGTACTGGAGCGCAAGCAACATCCAGAGCAGGCCTACAGATCATGCGTGGGTATCCTTGGCTTTGCCAAAAAAGCCGGCAACGAACGTTTGATCAATGCCTGTAGAAGGGCGCTGGGCTTTGGTATCTACTCCTATAAGACCATACAGATGATATTGGAGAAGAATATGGACCAGTACCCCGAAAGCCTCTTTGCCGATGAACTCCCTATGCCCAGCCATGACAATATCCGTGGCGAAGACTATTACCAATAACCCTTAAAATAGATAAAAAATGAACACGAGCACACTTGACAAATTACAGAAACTGAAGTTCTACGGCATGTTCCATGCCTTTAAGAGCAGCATCGAAACCGGACAGACCGACCAGTACACCTCCGATGAGCTATTGGCGCACCTTATCGATTCCGAATGGGATTACCGCCAGAACCGGCGGATCGAACGCCAGATACTGTATGCCAGATTCCGTTATAAAGCTTCCATAGAGGAGCTCCACTACCATGTGGATCGGAGCATTGATAGAAACCAGGTGATGAGGTTGGCAGACTGTACTTTTATCGACAGGTTTGAAAACCTGCTCATTACCGGAAGTACGGGGATCGGAAAAAGCTACCTTGCCTCGGCAATCGGACATCAGGCATGTATGCTGGGCTACAGGGTATTATATGCCAGTACGCCAAAGCTTTTTGCCAAACTGAAAATGGCCAAGGCCGATGGCTCCTATATCAAAGAGGTTGCAAAAATTGAAAAACAGCAGCTATTGATCCTAGATGATTTCGGCATACAGCCCTTCGATGCCCAGAGCAGGGCGGCTTTGATGGAGATCATCGAGGATCGCCATTCAAAGACCTCACTTATCATTACCTCACAGCTGCCGGTAAGCAAATGGCATGAAGTGATCGGTGAAAAAACCATTGCTGACGCAATATTGGATAGGATTGTTCATGATGCACACCGTATTGAACTCAAGGGAGAATCAATGCGAAAGAAAAGGATGCCTGTGCAAGAAAATAGCTTCCAATAAAACACAACTTTTAAATCACTACTTTTGTTAACGCCTCTATAGCATTTGCAACGTTCGTTCGCCAGCGAATTAGGTGGTCAATTTGCCACGGAATTACATGGTCAGTTTCTCCGAAATCTACAGGCTAGCTACAGATCCAATATGAATGAGTGGCGAAATTCTAAAGATAACATGGATCTCTCAGAAGATGTCTATAATACCATCAAATTGCAATACGATGCGGGAATAAAGACATATTTGGACTTAATGACAGCAGAAACAGACTTGAAGACCAGTCAAATAAATTATTTAAATGCCCTTTATGCAGTACTTGCTAGCAAGCTGGATATACAAAGAGCATTAGGCACAGTAGATATAGCAAGAAACTAAAAGACCAAATCAAACACGTTATATAGTAACCATGAATAAGAATCATATACTTTCCGCACTTATTGTAGCATCTGGATTGTTTTTGCAGTCATGTGGCTCAGAGGATAAATCAGATAAACAACAAAAAGCAAATAGTCAGCAGCAACAAGCCATTCCCGTATCCACAACAATTGCTCAAAAAGAAATTGTCTCAGGAATAAAAACATACCCTGCTAGTGTTGTGCCAATGCAGGAAACTCAGTTGTTTGCAGAGGTAAGCGGATACATTACCCAAATTTATGTCACCGATGGAGCATCGGTATCTAAAGGCCAAGCGCTCTATGAAATAGATCACATTAGATACCAAGCTGCAGTAAACGAAGCTAAAGCAAACTTAGAGATTGCTAAGAGTACATTAGATCGCTTTAACAAGGATTTAACGCGTTATCAAAAGCTCTCCGAAAGTGATGCAATTGCTAAGCAAACATTAGACTACGCTCTGACAGATGTTAATAATCAAAAGGCGCAGATTCAATCTGCACAGGCTGCTTTAACAACCGCAGAAACCAATTTACAACGTTCGGTCATTAGGGCACCATTTAGCGGAGCCGTCGGTATCTCTCAAGTGCGCGCTGGCGCCTTAGTTAGCGCAGGTACCACATTATTGAACACTATAAGCTCCATTAATCCAATCGCTGTAGAGTTTCAAATCAGCGAGCGTGAAATCTCCGAATTTGATGCATATAAAACTGGAAAGTCTTCAACTGAGATTACCGTTACACTGCCAGGCGGTGAAAGCTATACTCAATCTGGAAAAATAGCGATCATTGATCGCGCTGTAGATCCTACAACGGGAACTATTAAAGTTCGCGCTTCATTTAATAATGCCCAAAATGCTTTACGCGCAGGCATGAATTTAACTATCAATGTGAAAAGCACATCTCAGGTTGAGCAAGTTATTATTCCATTTAAAGCTGTACAAGATCAACTTGGTGTTTATAACGTGTATGTTGTAAATGATAGTAGTATGGCCCAGACACGTCCAGTCGAGTTGGGTCTAAAAACCGGAACTAATGTAGTGGTAGAATCAGGGGTAGATGCTGGTGAACGAATAGTGGTTGATGGCGTTTTTAATGTTCGTCAAGGCGCAAAAGTTACTGAAAGCAAACCTCAAAATCAAGATTCAAATTAGCATACTAATCACATAAGAATGATATCAGAAGTATTTATAAGAAGACCCGTCACTGCTATTGTCATATCAATATTGATTATGATTATTGGTACTATATCAATACTGACGCTTCCCATAAGTCAATACCCCTCCATAGCCCCACCAACGGTGACGGTGACGGCAAACTATACGGGGGCTGACGCACAGACCGTTGAGCAAACGGTAACAACACCCATTGAAAGTCAAATAAACGGTACACCCGGCATGATTTACATGTCATCTAATAGTACCTCAAATGGGCAGTCAACCATCACGGTAACTTTTGAAGTTGGGACAGATATAGATGTTGCGACTTTAGATGTTCAAAACCGTGTTGGTATTGCAGAACCTGCATTGCCTGAGGCTGTCAGACGTTTGGGTGTTATAACAAGAAAGGCTAATACCGACATTTTAATGTTGGTTTCCTTAGTGTCGCCTGATGGCTCTAGAGATGATAAGTTCCTAGCAAACTATGCAAACCTTTATATCAAAGACGCTATTTTGCGTGTTCCAGGCGTTGGTGATGTTAATGCTTTTGGACAACCCTTTGCCATGCGTGTCTGGTTAGATGCCAATAAGCTGACAAGCTTAAAACTGAGTCCGACAGAAATTTCCACGGCGATAGCAGAGCAAAATTTACGTATGCCTGGGGGCTCTGTAGGTGCTCCCCCTTTGCAGAATTCACAGGTGTTCGAGTATCCTGTAATTACTGATTCTGATCTATCATCTGTTCAAGATTTTGAAGAAATCGTCATAAAATCAAATACTGATGGATCAATAGTCCTCCTTAAGGATGTAGCCAGAGTCGAATTGGGACAATTTAGCTATGCCACAACTACGAAAACTGATGGTATGAGATCTACAGGTATGATGGTTGCACAAACTCCCGGAGGTAATGCTGTGGAGACTGCCGAGGGAATTTATGCTTCCTTGGAGGAAATGAAAAAGTCATTCCCTCCGGGTGTTGACTATGTTGTAGGCTACGAAACAGTATCAGTTGTACACGCATCTATTGATTCGGTTATCCATACACTAGTTGAAGCACTAATATTAGTAACATTTGTCGTGTTTTTCTTTCTTCAATCCTGGAGAGCAACACTGATACCAGTTTTGGCTATCCCGGTCTCTATTGTAGGGACATTCATCTTCTTCACGATGTTTGGATTTTCCATCAATAACCTGACACTCCTAGCATTTGTTCTGGCGATCGGTATTGTGGTAGATGACGCCATTGTGGTTGTTGAAGCTGTTCAACACTACATAGATCACGAAAAGTTGGATGCCAGAGAAGCTACCGTGCGAGCCATGAAAGATATTACTGCCCCAGTAATCGCTATTGCATTAATTCTTGCAGCAGTATTCGTTCCGGTTGGATTCATTCCTGGTATGGTCGGACAATTATATCAACAGTTTGCCATAACGATTGCCGTATCGGTAATGCTTTCAGCTTTCATCGCATTATCTCTTACACCCGCACTATGTTCTTTACTTCTTAAACCTACCGCAGTTAATGAGGAGGCTAGAGGGTTGAATAAATTATTTTATAAATTTAACCTGTGGTTTGAGCGAGTAACTCTTCGCTATTCAAAGGGTGTAAAATATGCAATTCGTAGGGCTCCTTTTGCCATCATTATTCTGCTCTGCATTTTCGTTGGAACGGGCTATATGTTTACAACGAAACCAACAGGTTTTATCCCCTCAGAAGACAACGGTTCATTTTTCGCTGGTGTAACACTTCCCGAAGGCTCTGCTGCTAGCCGCACGAATGAAGTGCTAGATGAATTAGACAAGGAGTTTAGAAAAGATTACCCCGAAATAGAGCATATTACCCTAATATCTGGTATCAACATTTTAAATAGATCATACAAATCTAATGCTGCTACGCTTTTTATATCGCTCAAACCCTGGGCTGATCGCAAAAAAACGGTGGCTGATATCACAGGGGCTATAATGGGGCAGTACGCGACATATGGTAAAGCCAAAATTTTGGCCGTTACACCGCCTGCTATACCAGGTCTAGGTACATCAGGGGGATTCTCATTGATGATCCAAGATCAGCAAACTGTGGATATTAAACAATTTGAAGGCGTTGTTGGTCAATTTCTTGCCGCTGCAAATCAGCGACCTGAGATTGGAATGGCATATACACTATTTAATTCCAATTCTCCAAACTTCAAAATTTCTGTCAACAGAGAGCAGGCAAAAAAAATGTCCGTTTCGATATCATCGATTTATAGTACTATTTCTGCTTACCTAGGGTCTTCATACATCAATGATTTTACGCGCTACGGTAGAAACTTCCGTGTTGTGACACAAGCTGATAACAACTTTAGGATGAATATTGAAGATATAAATAAACTGTATGTCAACAATACCATGGGAGCACCAGTTCCTTTATCAAGCATGGTGAGTTGGGAATTGGTTCAAAATCCTTCCATCATCAATCACTTTAATATTTTTAGAAGTATTGAGGTTAGTGGTTCAGCCGCTCCAGGATACAGCTCGGGTGATGCTTTAAATGCTTTGCAAGAAGTAGCTGCACAAACGCTACCTGCTGGATATAGTTATGATTTTTCCGGTCTTTCGCTGCAAGAAAGCCAGTCTGGAAATTCCACAATTATGATCTTTGCCCTTTGTATAATCTTCGTCTTCTTACTGCTGGCATCACTGTACGAGAGTTGGTCAGTTCCCTTTTCGATTTTACTATCGGTTCCTTTGGGTATTTTTGGGGCAATATTAACATTAACGTTTATTCCAAGTCTGGATAATAATATTTATGCCCAAATTGGTTTAGTTACTATTATCGGATTGGCCGCAAAAAATGCCATTTTAATTGTCGAGTTTGCCAAAGAAAGGGTAGATATAGGTATGCCACTAATGGATGCTATTCTAGATGCCGTAAAATTAAGGCTTAGACCTATTATTATGACTTCGTTTGCATTTATCTTAGGCATTATACCCTTGATGCTTTCTTCTGGTGCAGGCGCGTACTCAAGGCAGACAATAGGCTGGACTGTTTTTGGCGGTATGTTGGCTGCTACACTACTAGCCATTTTTATCGTTCCGGTATTGTTTTATGTCATCACAAAAATCGCCTACGGTAAGAAAAAACTCGCTGAATTGGAAGAATCTTACGATGAAGAAAAGGCCAAACAATTATCATCACATTAAATTAACCAAAGTGAAGCATCCGAAATAGGTTGTGCAAACTTAGGATTTAAGTACAATCCCTGCTAATTAATTTTGGCAGGGATTTTTGTTGAAGTAAGATTTTAGGAACTTGCGTAATTCGATGCTATGGGAGTTATTTTCAAGTTGCTAGTTTACAAGTCGGCAGGACGATTATTCCAGCGCATGTATTTTGTTATACGCGCAGAAAGTATCCCATTTTTTTTGAGGTGTGGGCATTTCAACGGACGGTCTTTTTTACGTCTTGCAGTTATGGCAAAATTACCCGATCTTGGATATGTATAATAGTTCTCACCGAAAAGCTCACCTTGTTTTTAGCTGCAAATGCAAGTTTGCAAAAATAGTAATGAAATTACAAAATAAAGAACATGGTTTAAATGCGGTTTCAAGTATTTGTTGCAGGTGCATCTCGTCATTGGAGTTTGAAAAGACTCGCTGAACTTCCTCGTCTTTCCTGCTCTAGATCTGTTGAGCTTCTTTCGTAATAGTTTTCATAAGTGTTCAGTACTCAATACTAGGTTTCAAATGTCAAATTCTCCTGTGAATCATTTCTCCAATCCATCTCCGCTTGTTAATGCTATTTGATAATAATTCACTAGAGTTTTTTGAAGCCACATATTCTAAGGTAAGGATGAAAAACAGGTGATGCTAAAGTCTGATTTATAGATCACACTCCTTTTTTATATTAATTCATTATTATTAAATTTTCAATATTTTCTTTATTAAAAGATAATTAGTATTATTATATATAATATAATCATTTGCCCTCTCCCAAGGGCAACATCTACGTCGAAGAGTATCAAAGCATGAAATCACTCCACTTATACTTATACATCTATGAACACGACCAGTATCCAACAAGAACATCAATTAGTAAATTTATTATCCCAAGTAGGAATTAATCATTACGTCGGCATGACTGGCGGCGGGGTTATTCATTTGCTGAAATATCTTGATCCGATCTTTCAGCCTAGCGAGGCCAGTGGTTTCTTTACCATTAGCGAGTATGCAGCAGGATTCGTTCCATTAGGATACTACCTATCCAGTGGAAAAAGATGTGCCGCCGTAGCTACTACGGGCGCTGCTACGAAATTACTAACCTGTGGTCTTAGCGACGCCAAACTACACAATATACCAGCAGTATACATTGTGCCGACTTCCGAAAAAGAAACCTGGGGATTGAGTCCGCTGCAAGATAGCTCACCGTACGGCAGCAATATCCTAGACCAACTGCTGGCAGAACTCCCAGAAACGACCTTTCTCTTGGATAGAGACTTCGCCCCAGAAAAAGACCTCCCGAGAATACAGCGTGCCCTGACCGAGCGCCAACCAATTGCATTTGTTTTAACGAAATATACGGAGCATCTGGAATTCGACTTCTCCATGAGCCTACAAGTCAACAAACTTATTGCAGACCCTGAAACTACGCAGCTCTCATACTTCCTATCAACGTTTCGCAAAGCAATTCGTCAAAAACGACTCGTGATCCTGGTTGGTGAAGAGATGCTTCAGTATGATCACGTGCGCGAACTAACAACGGCGCTTAGTCATACGCTAAAGGCTCAAACCATTTGGAGCATCAATGGGGCGAATGCCGTAAGCCGGCAAAATGCTTATGGCTATGGCTATGTACTATTTGGTGGCAATGACAAAGCGGTAGCGCTTTTCAACAGTTTGGGTGAAGATGATGTACTCTTATTACTAGGCGCCTGCTCAGACGAGTACACCACCAATATGAGTAGAATCGGTGCATCGCATACCTTTTATCTTGGTAGTGACACGCATAAATACGGCTTGTTAGAAAATTCCAATCGACATCTCACCGATGGTAGTTATGACGAGATTCGAGGCAACATCCCCGCCATTGTCGATCACCTGCTATGCGACTCCGATCAGTCCCCCTTCGAAAACAACCCGGCAGAACCAGCTCCAGCTTCGCTTAATAATGATCCTTATGAATCTGCTCGCCCAGGATATGTAGATATGTCGGTACTCTACCGAAAATTAGATGCTTGCTGGCCAGTCAACTCCATTGCTTTCGATGATGTGTGCTTAGCGTATAAGGATCGGCAATATGTGGTACAAAGACCAAATGATCATATCGATTTTTTCTGTTTTTATCGAGGCTCGGCTATGGGTGGCGCCTTTGGAGCCGCAGTAGGCGCAAAAATGGGAGCTCCAGACAAACATGTCTTTTGTTTCACCGGCGATGGGTGCTTTCGACTGTTTTGCGGATCTATGGCAGAAGTTGCTGACTTCGGAATAGTACTTTTTGTATTGAACAATCAAGTGCTTGGAATCGTAGACCAAGGATTGGTTAAAATTTTGCCCGGCACGACAACAGCAAAGTATCATGCTAAGCTAAAGGATTTAGATTACGCACAAATCGCCGCAGGATTTGGTTGGGATTACATCGGTGTGCAACCTGATCTAGATAACCTTGACACCCTAACGCAGGCCATCCGAGCAGATCGCCAGCGATCTTTGTTAGTAGAAATTCCAGTCGATCCACAGCAGATGCTCGGTAAGAATCAACGATTAGCAAACCTCTAAAAACCTTAACAAATATGAATTTGACACTACTTAATGCGATTGATCAGAGTTTGTACAACCTGACCGGCCTTCCTCTGCCCTCACCAAAGGACTTACCTAATCGCTTTGCATGGATTCACATGCATTCAGATTATGCGCTACTTGCACACAGCCATACTGAAGAACCGGTATTTATATATGCCAATGAACTGGCGCTACAAGCTTTCAACTACGACCAGAACGAGTTTTTGGGGATGCCGTCGAAGAAGAGTGCCTCAGCGATACATCAATCCGAACGTGCACACCAGCTAGCAGGTGTAGAGAAAAGAGACATTGTATTTGGATACGAAGGAGTTCGTGTCGATAAATTGGGTCAGTCTTTCCACATTTATGATGGGATTATCTGGAACATCAAAGATGCAGCGGGGCACCCCTTAGGGCAGGCAGCACTTTTCTGGCAAGATAAATACTGCAGACCAGACTGGTACAAACTATAGCATTAAAATTGATAAAAACTACTGCCTAATCGAAAAGTCTCTTATCCGTCTTTAAGTCCCACGCAATTATGTGCTAAAACATCTATAGTCAATGACTGAATAATCACTTACAAGATTCAATTGTTCTGAACAGCTTAAGGACGAAATGATAGAGCTTGTTTTTTTATTAGTACTTTCCACAGAAGAAGTAGTAAAGTGTATCTAATATATTATAAGTAGCTGTATCGCAAATTACAAGAATAATTACGAATAGGAATCCATTATCTACGTATCATTCAAAAACCAAAGACAAAGAAGAGCATCAAAAAATGGATAAAAGATTTAGAGCAGGAACTCAGGAAGGTCAATTACAAAAAAGGTGGGCATCAAACTGTGAAGTTGATTATGGATAAACTTTTTAAAAGTATGGATGGAGGCCCAATTTTTCGGCGGATCAGTAAGGGGGTGATAAGTACCCTAAGGTTGGCGGAAAAAGTGGCGGAAGATCTGAGTTGACAAAAGATGGATTTGAACTGATGGCTACTTACAAAGGTGTGCAAAGCAGGTTTCGAACATTTTTAGAAAATGAAACAAAATTTTTAAATCATAACACCAAATAAACATGATTAGGTAAAGGCATGATCAAGAGTTTGATTATACCTAAAAGGAAGACATTCAAAACTATTTTGATATTTCGACGCAACTCCAATTATCCTCATTAGCAGCAAACCAAAAAGAATACTAATTCGAAAAAGTGACGCACGTAATTTAAGCATACCCTTTTTCGATAAAGCTGTTGATAAATGGTTGTATATAGAATCTTTTTCCGATGGCATTATATAGACCGTTGGCAATCGCCCCAAACATCGGTGGAAATAATGGTTCGCCCATCCCCGTAGGATTTTTTCCATTATCCACAAAATGTACCTCGATTTCTTTCGGGACTTCATTCATACGGATCATTCGGTAAGCACTGAAGTTGTTTTTGAGCGGTTGCCCGTTGTTGAAAAGCTGCTCTCCAAAGAGCGCATTATTCACACCATCGATGATCGCACCCTCGGCCATATTAATAGACGCATCTTTATTCACCACAATGCCGCAATCTGCTGCCGCGACAACCTTTAAAACACGGGGTTCGCCTTGCTGAATATGTAGATCTACGACGGTAGCGGCGTAGGTATTATGGCAAAAATAAGCAGCTACGCCACGCCCTACACCTTCTGGAACGGGCTGCCCCCAATTCGATTTATCGCGCACCAGCTTCAAGACTTCCATATACCGCTCGGCATCGTATTCATTCCGCTCTCCTACCGGTCGGGTGCGTGCGCGTTCCAGCAACGCTAACCGAAATGCTAAGGGATCTTGATTCATTTCAAACGCCAATTCATCCAAGAAAGATTGTTCGGCACTCGCTATGAAGTTGGAGCGAGGCGCCCGAAACGCACCGATGGTAATGTTGGACTCGATCGCCCAAGATTCTGCCAGGTAGTGATCCACCGCGCCAGCGGGGAAACGATTTTCATGCAATGGCGATTCTGGAATACCACCTGCCTTTATATGTAGCCCGATAAGTTGATTGTTTTCGTCTAAAGCGGCTCTGTAGGTAGCGCTATAGGTAGGGCGATAGATCCCGTAGGTCGCTTCGTCTTCTCGCGTATACACCAATCGGATTGGTGCTTTCACGTGCTGTGAAATCACAGCCGCCTCGACTAAATGATGTCCGTACGCGCGCAGTCCAAAGCCCCCTCCCATTCTCGCCAAACGTATTTTTACCTTTTCCTTTGGCATACCAATGCGGGTGGCGATGGTATTCACGATAAATTCTGGTGCTTGGATTGGGCCATAGATATCTGCACCATCTGCCGTGACGTTTGCAAAACAACAAACGGGCTCCATCGTATTATGCACCAGATAAGGAGCAGTATAGGTTCTTTCTATGATTTTAGCAGCGCTGCTAAATGCCGCTTCAGGATCGCCATCTCGTCTGCGAACTTCAGCTGGAGACGTAGCACTCTTTGCCATTTGTTCCAAATGCCAGCTGGTCGACTCCAAGCCTGCCGGTCGCTTCACTTTTCGTGCATTACCACCGAAAGCGCCTACGTTAAAATACCCATCTGATGCCTCCTGCCACTCCACATGGAGTTTCTTTTTGGCTTGCATCACTTGCCAAGTGCTGTCTCCAATCAGTACCACCATTTTGGCAAAACTGGTGACATCAAACGTATTCTGCTCGATATCCGCTGGCAAAGTTTCGATTACAAACACTTGACGGATGCCCGGCATGTCCTTGATCGTACGCTCATCATGTGATTTGTACTCCAATCCAAAGGCTGGCGGATGTATGATCATCGCGATCAACATTCCATCCACTTTGTAGTCACTGGTAAAGAGCGGTTTGCCCGTCAGAATACGATCTATTTCCACGTTACCATTAGAGGTGCCTATGATCTTAAAATCTTTGGGATCTTTTAGCGTCACACTTTCTGGCACCGGAACGGCTGCGGCCTGCGTAGCAGCCTCACCATACGCTATTTTTCGACCAGATTTGTGGTGATGCAATACACCGTCCGCTGTTGAGATTTCTGAGATTGGCACTTGTAGCATTCCCGCAGCAGCAGTCATCAACATATACCGCGCGGTGGCTCCTGCTTTACGGAGTGGTTCCCATGAGACGCGTATGGAATTACTCCCACCCGTGAATTGTCGCTCGTATCTTTCTGGGTAAAAATCGGCCTGCACCACTTCGACATCTTCCCACGCTACGTCCAGCTCTTCAGCCAGAATCATAGGCAAGGAAGTTTTTACATTTTGACCAAACTCTGGATTTGGATTATATAGGGTGACTCCTCCTCCTGGACTAATTTTAATATAGCTATTTAGTTCGACCGCTAGATCCTTTAAAGTGGCTGTTGCTGCCACTGCCGTAGGCCAATTGAAGCGCAACATCAATCCCCCTCCAGCGAGCAGGGCTGCCTTTAAGAATGAGCGTCTCGCAATGTTATCTTTCATCTTCTGGATGTTATTTGGTGTGTACCCCTATTCATTTTCCGACGGCGCGTAAGCGCCCGTATTGAGCCAAGTGATCCAAGCTTCTTTAAATTCAGCATGACTGAGTGGCGGCAATGTCCGACCTTCTCCCGGATTCCATCCCCACAACACCAGACTATCGTCTGCATGCGCAATCAGCGCCGCCTTGTCCTTGTTACCGTTCTGTTGCGGATCCAAGAGCTGTTTCGCCAGCTGATGGGCTGTTTTGCCTTCAAATACCATTTTCATAGCTGCTGGCGGCAAGTGCCATTCTGCATTGCCGGGAGGCATATTTAAGCCTTCTGTATTCTCTGGCTGATGGCAGTTGGTACATTTCATTGCCAAAATACCCTTCCCATCTGCACCTCGCTTTGGTGCCATGGCATGCATATGACTATCATCGCCCTGTAAGGGAACGTCTCCCGCGGGATGGCAATTCACACATCTGGGACTCATCAGTACGCTGTATACTTTTTTGAAGGCAACGACCGACTTCACGCTATCGTTAGCAACCGCAGCTTGTGGTGAATCGACGTCTCGATCAGCTACCGAAACGGAGGAAGCAGAGGCTAATAAGGTGATCACGCTAGCAAAAACTGCCGCGATGACCACCGTACGGCTGCTACAAATACGATTCAAGTTGATCTTCTTATTCATAATCTCCCGTTTTTAAGCTGTCGATAGGTGCATGCTGAGTAACTTGTTGCTTTTGTAAAGCAGCCGCTTGATGGATGGCTTTGCGGATTCGCATGTAGGTTCCGCAGCGACAAATGTTGCCCGCCATAGCGTCATCAATATCCTGATCTGTCGGGTCTGGACATTCGCGTAGCAGCACGACAGCAGACATGATCTGCCCCGAGTGGCAATAACCACATTGGGGCACATCGATCTCGCGCCAAGCTTCTTGTACGGGATGATTTCCATGTTCGGAAAGTCCTTCAATGGTGACTACTTCTTTTCCGATCGCACGTCTCATCTTGGTGACGCAAGATCGTACAGCTTCTCCATCGAGGTGTACCACGCAAGCACCACATTGTGCGACACCGCAACCGTATTTGGGTCCCGATAGACCTATACTCTCTCTCAGAAACCAAAGTAAGGGCATATTCAAATCGGAATCTACCTGATAGGATTTGCTGTTCACTATAATTGCATCCATCGTATCATTTTTTTGTTTTTCTCTCTTCTTCTCTACGATATTTCTCAAAAGGGTTTATTGAAAAACATCAGTAGTCAAATATCTTATATAATGAGCATTTGGAATGATATGTTTTACTGAAAAAACTACCATTTTTACTATTCTACCTGCTACAGCACATAATTATCTAAATTTGTAAGATATGCCCGAGAAACTTATCTATCTGGATCATAATGCAACCACTCCGGTAGATCCACGAGTGCTGGAAGCCATGATGCCTTATTTTTCGATGAATTACGCCAACCCAAGTAGTCCTCATTTAGCGGGCTTGCTGGTACAGGAAGAAGTCGAAAATGCCTGGAACTCACTAGCGAAGTCACTTGGTTGCCACCGAAACGAACTGGTATTGACGTCTGGCGCCACAGAGGCCATCAATTTGGCCATGAAAGGGATCGTAGCGCCGGAAAGAAAACAGATTATTGTGCTCGCTACAGAACATGAAGCGGTCTTAAACGTTTGTCGCTATTTGGCAGAATCGCGACAATACGAGATACGGTATATGCCCGTTCAGGCAGACGGTCGATGTGATTTGGCGGAGCTGGAACGCGCTATTTCGACAGAGACCGCGTTAGTTTGTGCGATGCTCGTGAACAATGAAACGGGAGTGATTCAAGATATCTCGGCGATAGCCGCGCTCGCTCATACACAAGAGGCGTACGTACTGTGCGATGCGACGCAGGGATTTGGAAAAGTACCGACGCACGTGGATCAAATGGGTGTAGACTTCTTAGCGCTATCCGCGCATAAATGTTATGGTCCGAAGGGTGTTGGTGCGCTTTATATTCGATCTGGAACACCTAAAATCTTCCCTCAGATTCATGGCGGAAATCAGCAATCGGGCATGCGCAGCGGCACGCTAAACGTATCAGGCCTGATCGGCTTGGCGAAAGCAGCAAATATTTGTCGTCAGGAAATGGCTGCGGATACGGAGCGTATTACCGAATTGCGCGATCTTTTAGAGCGAGGCTTATTACAGATCGATAATACCGTGGTGAACGGCAATACCACACATCGCCTGTACACGACGACCAACATCTCGTTTGTAGGAGTAAATGCGCTGCAACTGATCCGGGCTTTAGGCCCCATCGCCGTCTCCAATGGCTCTGCGTGTTCTGCTGTCACCATTACACCGTCCCACGTTCTTCTGGGAATGGGATTATCCCCAGAAGAAGCGTTGAGTACGATTCGTTTCAGTTTGGGTAGATTCACCACCTCGCAAGAGATTGAGATAGCCGTTCAAACCATTACCAAGGCTGTAAGCCAGATTAGGATGTGGTAGCCAACAATACTTTGTCGGGCGTAATCGGCAAATCGCGCAAGCGCTTCCCAGTCGCATTGTAGATGGCATTTGAAATCGCTGCTGCTGTTCCGATAATACCGACTTCGCCTAATCCCTTGGCTCCGCTTGGATTGATATTCGGGTCTGGCTTTCCAATAAAAGCCACCTCCACGATCGGCGCATCTGCATTGACCGGAAAATGGTAACCCGCTAGATCGTCTGCAATCAATCCACCCAGTTTGTGTTCTACAAACTGTTCCTCCATCAACGCCATGCCTATGCCGCCCACTGCCGCACCCGACATCTGATTGGTAGCAGCCCGTTGATTTATCACTGTTCCTCCGTCGGCAACGCATACCATACGATCAATCTTGACCTTACCGGTTTTTTGGTGCACACTCACCACACAAAAATGTGCAGCGGATGAACAGAAGGCATATTTCTTCCGCTCCTCGCCCGGCTCGGACGTTGCTTCCAGTCGTACCTCATTCAATTGGTTATCTGCCCAAAGATCTGTGTATGCTACGCTTACCTGCGCTTGGTCTCGCAAGGACAGGCTATCCGCAGAGAGCATTACCTCTTCCGCAGAAACACCGTTAAACGCAGGGTTGTTCTTCGCGGCATATTGTGCTAGTTGAAGTTTGAGCGCATTACTCACGGCTACCACTGCGCCACTAACGGACGACATACCGGTACTACCGCCTTGACTTGGTGCCGCCGGTAAGTTGGAATTCCCTAACTCGATGTGGATCTGATTTTTTGGAATACCGGTCATATCGTGCGCAATATTGAGCATACCAGTTCCCGTTCCAGTTCCGATATCTGTCATCGCTGTTTGTATCACCATATGTCCGTCGGCCGTCATACGAATCGCTGCGCTGGCCTTATTTCTTCCGGCATTCCACATACCGACCGCCATGCCATAGCCAATATGCCAATCGCCCTCGATCATGGTGCGTGGCTCGGCAGGACGTTTTTCCCAACCGATCATCTCAGCGCCTTGTGTTACACATTCTTTTAGAAAATGGGTAGACCAAGGCAACTTATTATCCGGATGATTTACCGACGCAATATTATCCAAACGAATCTGCACAGGATCTTTCTGCATGGTGTAGCACAGCTCGTCGATAGCACATTCTATCGCAAAATCACCTGTACAATCGCCTGGCCCGCGCATCCACGTAGGCGTATTCATATTTAACGGAACAGTGGCCGATTCGGCCTTTAGATTTGGAAAGTCGTATACCAACCTTGTAATGCGCGTAATACCCTCATTGAAGTTTTCATATTTGGATGTTCCATTCATCGCTTGATGATGTATGCCCAACAAACGCCCCTGCTCATCAGCACCGATGCGTATCTGTTGCCAAGAAGCCGGACGGTATCCAGTAGATACAAACATTTGCGGACGCGTCAATACTATTTTAACGGGTCGATTAACTTGTTTGGCAGCCATGACAGCGGCTAATACATGCGGCCATACGCGTAAACCCGAGCCAAAACCGCCGCCCACGTATTCGCTGATAACATGTATTTGCTCTTTCGGTATTTGGTACAAACGCGATAAAACTTGTTGCACATTGTTCACCCCTTGGTTTTTATCGTGCAGTTGCAAATGACCTTCCGAGGTCCATGCCGCAATGGTCGCATGCATCTCCATCGGATGGTGTACTTCTGCCTTGATGGAGTAAGACTGATCTACCACGTACTTCGCCTGCTTCCATGCGGCAACGCTGCCCCGTTCGTCTCCACTCTCTTGCAGCGAAATATCTCGTCTTTTTTTATCGAAGTCAATATCAAAATCGGCCTTTTCGTATTCAGCTTTCACCAATGCCGCTGCGTACAATGCATCTTCCAGCGTTTCGGCAATGACCAACGCGATGGGCTGTCCTTTGAAGTAAATTTTGTCGGTGTGAAATATGGGTAACCCAAAACCGGATTCTTTTATTTTTTCGGCGCTGGAAAATCCCGGAATAAGTGGTCTATCTAAGTGAGATAGGCAATCGATAACACCCGCCACTTGACGGGCTTGTTCCAGATCAATAGATTTAATCCGTCCGGAAGGGATGGTGCTACCCACCAACACAGCATGACAGAGGTTATCGACGGTATACTCGGCGGCGTACTTGCCTTTTCCCGTTACTTTTGCCCGTGCTTCTACCCTACCTTCGGTATCTTGTTGTTTAAGATAATATGATTCCGCCGTTTTCATGATACTCATTATTGAAAAATAAAAAATCCGTTACGCGTCTAGCGCTTCCTGCAATGCCGTTTCTATGGTGCCTTTCAGCATATCTACCTTAAACGAATTGTTGGACAATGGCTTGATGTCTTGCGCCACTAGTGCTGCTGCTTCTGCAAACACGGCATTCGTTGCTTCCTTACCAGCCAGAAATTGTTCGGCTGCCAGCCAACGCCAAGGCTTGTGCGCCACACCCCCAGATGATAGCCTGGCCGCCACAATGCGGTTACCATCTAGCTGAAGTGCCGCCGCTACGGAAACTAATGCAAAAGCATAAGAATCCCGATCGCGCATCTTTACGTAAGCTGTATGCTTGGTAAACGCGTTTTTTGCAATATGGATATGATTGATCAATGCGCCTTCAGGCAACGTATTATCTTGCTGTGGTGTTGATTCTGGTAAACGGTGAAAATCAGTAAAGAGAATAGATTGCTTTTTTCCGTTGGACTGCTGCACAACGACCGTCGCATCTAATGCTGCCAAGGCTACACATAGATCGGAAGGATGCACAGCCACGCAATGTGTACTGTAGCCGATCACGGCCGACATGCGGTTTTCACCATCATACGCACCACATCCGCTTCCCGGCTCGCGTTTGTTGCAAGGCAAGGAGGTATCGTAGAAGTAAGGGCAGCGCGTTCGCTGGAGCAAATTGCCACCGATGGATGCCATATTACGAATCTGCGGAGAAGCTCCCGCCAAGATGGCTTTGGAAACCAACGGAAATTGTGCTACGATGGTTGGGTCGATTGCGGCGGTGGTGTTGCGCACCATGGCACCGATTTCGACATCACCTCGTTTAAGCTCAATTCTATCGGATACTACTTTCGTAATATCCACAACTTCGTGTGGTACGGCAATATTCTTTTTCAGCAAATCAACCAAATTGGTTCCTCCGGCAATATATGCGCCTGTTGGCGTTTTTGAGCGAAGCGCTTCCTTGCTGTCTTTAGGTTTTATGTACTCGAATGGTCTCATGCCTTTGCTACTTTTTGAATAGATTCCACAATACCGTTGTAGGCCCCACACCGGCACAAATTACCACTCATATAGGCTTTTATTTCTTCGACCGATCCCGTATGCCCTTCTTTTACACAAGCCACAGCAGACATGATCTGCCCCGGAGTACAATAGCCACACTGAAAACCATCGCATTCAATAAATGCCTCTTGCATCGGGTGCAGATCGTCTCCTTCCGCAAGCCCTTCAATGGTAGTGACTTCTTTGCCCACAGTCATCGCCGACAGCGTAAGGCAACTGAGTGTACGTTCGCCATCGACATGCACGGTACAGGCCCCGCATTGGCCATGATCGCATCCTTTTTTCGTACCGGTAAGCTGTAGATTCTCTCTTAATAAATCTAATAAGGTAGATCTCGTATCTGCTTGCATCGTGTATGGTTTTTTGTTTACCATCACGGTCAAGTTTACGTGCTGTTTTGTAGGTACAATCAATGCCCTTACATCCCGATAAAATGAGGATACATACTTGGGAACCACCGCCAAGGCGCCCATAGCAGCAGATGCTTTAATAAAAAAGCGTCTGGAGTATGAATTCTTCTTCTCCATAATTACAATCTTCTATTATCTCTTATAGGTATGCGTAATGTTGGCTATGATCCAAACGATGCCAAACATGGTAACTTTATCTTCTCTTCTTCTGACAACAAATATGTCATTTGTTTGCGTGATCTGTTAACCCTTTTTACAGATTGTACACATCAGGCAGGTATATATCTGAAACACGTGCGTACCAACTATTGTTTTCTTAGTTTGCATATTGGGAAGGACACGTAGCACTAATGACCTCCAGCGTCCTTTACATGGAATACGTGAAATAGATGGGGAAATAATACCTGCATAAATTCACGAACGGCATTCGGAGAACCAGGAAAGGTAATTACCAACGTATCTTTTGCAAAGCCCGCTACCACGCGCGACAACATAGCCGTTTTAATCATTTGCTGCCCATACTGCCGTGCCGTCTCCGCAATTCCTGGGATCTCCTTGGTGATGAATGGACTGACTGCCTCAGGCGTGACATCCCGATCCGACAGGCCAGTACCACCGGTGAAGATCAGCAAGCGCACACCGGCCTCTTGCGATTCTTGTAATGTAGTTTGTATGGCCTGCACGTCATCCGGTACAATACGGTAACCGATCTCGCTTAATCCTTGTTCTTGGAGCAGACTGACCAAAAGATGGCCAGCAGTATCTTGCTTATCACCACGCGACACTGAATCGCTGCAAACCACCACAGCGGTTTTTATTTCATCTGGAGAAACTAGTGGCTGGTTCCCACTCTTTCCTCCCGTCTTGCTGCACAGCTTGATGGTACCAATCTCCACCTTTTTGTCAATTGGCTTCAACATGTCGTAAATCACCAGCGCGGCGACAGATGCGCCGTGCATTGCCTCGACTTCCACACCCGTTTTGTAGATCGTATGTACTTCTACCGTGATTTCAATGGCAAGACCATCGGTACTATAGCTTACAGCCGCGTATTCTACCGGTAGCGGATGACAATCAGGAATGATATCGCTGGTTTTTTTGATCGCCAGCAATGTCGCTGCGCGTGCAAATTCAAACACATTACCTTTGGGCACTCTGCCGTCTAAGACTGCTTGCACGGTTTCGGCGCTAGATGTTTCTACCCTAGCCATGGCAATGGCTTTGCGCAGGCTAAATGTTTTGTATGTTATATCAACCATGTGTGCAGGTTCTCTTAATTAAGTATTTGTTTTCCATTGACTACTGTTATCTTCAAATATCTCTTCACCCCAAATCGGCAGTTCCTTTTTGATCTGCTCGACGATATCTCGACAGGCTAGCTGAGCCTCATTTCTATGCTTGGAGGAAGCAAATACGAATAAACATAACTGGCCTGCGCGCACTTCTCCTAAGCTGTGATAGACGTGCATGCAAACCAGATTGTAGGCATTGAAAATACGTTCCCGAATCTGCTCCATTTGTGCTAATGCCATGCTTTCATAGCTGGTATATCGAATAGCACTGACTTTGCGACCTTCTACCTCATCGACACGTACTTGGCCTAAAAAGATTTCATGAGCGCCAATCTCCTGCTTCGAAGCATGTTTCTCCAAGCTATCTGCCACAAAAGAGGGCGATATCGGTCCTTGTATAAAAATATTCTTTGGTTTACTCGTCATTTTTTGTTGATTGATATGCAACCATTCCTCCTTTTAGATGGCTTATTGTTCGTTGAGCACCAAAATGGTTCATCAACCATTCGGCGGCGCGCGCACTTCGTATACCACTTTGGCAAACCAGCACAAGGTGTGCAGCCCGTAGTTCGTCTGCATTCGCCATCAGCAATTCCATCGGAATAGCGCGATGCGGCAGCGATAAGCGGGGTGCTTCACTCAACGCACGCACGTCGATGAGCAGCGTATCTGGGCGACGGGCGATCTCATCCAATTCATGCGCAGCGATCAGCGCTATGCCTTCGTTCACCGTGCCGCAGTAATGTCCGTAGTGCACCGCCTCGAAGGCTATTCGAGATTGGGGCGCATCCGGATGATGCTTTGCTTGTATCCGTACGGTGATGGATTGATAATCCAATAACCCTATAGTAAATAGTTTGTTGATCAGCGGTTCGCCGATGTCGGCCAATAGTTTGATTACTTCATTTGCTTGCAAAACACCGATTACTCCTGGCACCACGCCTAACACACCTGTTGTGGCACAGTTCGGCGCTTCTTCTGGTGCTGGAGGCATCGGAAAAAGGTCGCGATAATTGCTGCTTATGCCAGCAGAGTCGGCTACATTAAACACCGCCACTTGTCCCTCATAAGTATAGATTGCTCCATATACCAACGGTTTATGGAGTAAAACGCAGACGTCGCAAAGCATGTACCGCGTTTCAAAATTATCCGTGCAATCCAGAATAATATCATACGAAGAGAGTAAATCCCATGCGTTCTGATTGTCGAGATGAATCGCATATTCTGCTATACGGATGGTATCATTTTGGCCACGAAGTATGTCGGCGGCCACTTCTGCTTTTAGGCGGCCGACGTCAGCGGTACGATACAGTGGTTGGCGATGCAGATTGCTCAATGCTACCTTATCTGCATCTACAATGCCGATATGGCCTACTCCGGCGGCACATAAGTATTGTAATACCGGACAGCCAAGACCGCCTGCTCCAACGACCAATACACGTGCATTGGCTAACTTTCTCTGCCCTTGCATCCCGAAATCTTTGAGCGCATACTGACGTAGGTAACGAGAACTAGTATGTTCCATATTACCCTCCAGAATAAGGAGGTAACAACGCTACCACATCAGTTTCCTGCAAGGGTGTATTCTCGGTTTTCATGTTTTCGTTGATCGCCAAAATGTATTTCCGACCAGCCAGCGCAGGATAAGTCTGCTCCAGTTGTTGCACTAGATTTTGCGTATCCATTGCTTCGATGATATTTTCTTTTCCGACAATTTCGACCAATCCTCCAAAGGATAAAACTTGTATTTTCATAATTCCTCCGATTCCTTTACCTGTTGAAGTAAAACCATTTTAAACACTAGTAAACAGCAGTTTATATGCTGCCACCAAAAGCACTGTTGCCAGTACGTATTTCAATATTTCCTGATTGAATCGCTTTGATCCAAAGTAAGCTCCGAGCAATCCACCTGTAAAGGCGACGGTAATATACATCGCCATATGATTGGTGACTGTAATGCCTTGCGTCATCATGCCGCCCAGTCCGGCAAGGGAATTGACGAAAATAAATGCCGCACTGATTGCTGCCGTCTGCTTCTGATTCGTCCACTGTAGTAAGATCAATACGGGCGACAAGATAATGCCGCCTCCAATTCCGATCATACCCGATAAAAGACCGACTACCGCTCCTATTGATACGGAAATCAATACTACAGGCGGTTTCAAGTTTTCATCTGCTGTATTCTTGAAAAAGAAGAAGCGTACAATCGGTAAAATGAGCAGGATGCCCAATATTTTTTTGTAATACGCGTCTTCCATCGTCAGCATGCCGCCCAAGAATGCGAAAGGAATCGACGCTAATGCGATGGGCAAGAAGATGGGCATTTTAAAATGCCTTCCCCGATAATACTGGATAAAGGAAGTCATCGCGACAAAAAGATTCAAAATTAATGCCGTTGGCTTCATTTCCTGCGGTGCAACACCATAGAGTGCCATCAGTGCTAGGTAGCCGCTGGCGCCACCATGGCCAACCGCCGCGTACAAAAAGGCGACGATAAAGAGCAATCCGTAAAACAATTCTATATCCATGCGTGATTTGGCAATAAAATAATCTCTACCTCATCTCCTGCTACATGACCTTCTGAGTCTTCCGGCAATACCATCAAGGCATTGGAGCGGGCATACGATTGCATTCGATACGATTCTTGCGCATGTAGTGCTTGTACGCGTCCTTCGGTAAAATAAGCCTTGATAAAATGGGTCAAACCTACGGGTTTTCGATAGTCATTTGCCGCAATCGCTTTGGATTGAACGAGTGATGGTTTGCGCTGCATCATGCGATCTATAGCAGGCAACACATAGCGGTAAAAACATGTCAAAGCGGAAGACGGGTTGCCCGGCAGGCCAAACACTAATGTAGTGCCTGCATACCCAAAAAAGATCGGTTTACCGGGCTTTTGCCGTATTTTATGCACTACGGGATTCACGCCGGAGGATAGGCACGATTGTACCACGAAATCATAATCTCCAACGCTCACACCTCCCACCAGAATAAGTACATCTGCCTTAGGCAATGCATCCAATATGGATTTGCGCAGCACTGCTGGATCATCTTTCACCCGTTGCGTATCCATATTGGTCACTCCAGCCGCCTTTAATGCCGCCGACAATTGTATGGAGTTCGATTCGTATACTTCTCCAAATGCCAGCGGTTTTCCAAGGGATTGCAACTCATCGCCCGTCATCAGCAAAGCAACTCGCGGAGCGGAATACACCGCTACGTGTTCGCAGCCCATACCAGCCAGATAACCTATCGCTGCGGCAGAAAGATAGGTACCTGCGGCAACTGCCAGCTCTCCCTTTTTCACTTCTGAACCCGCAGTGCGTAGATTCGCGCCTATTGTTAGACTGTCATCTACAATTCGAATTTTTTCTTCGGATTTCTCTACACGTTCCTGCATGACCACCGTATCCGCTCCCGAAGGAACAGGCGCACCCGTAAAGACGCGCATGGCTTCCTGAGGCCCCAGAGATTGCATCAGTCCACTGCCGGCGCGCATCTCTCCCACTACCGCTAATGGTACAGCTCGATCCGCAAATGTGATCGCATAGCCATCCATGGAAGACTGCGCAAAATTGGGAATATCCAGTTTCGCATACACATCTTCGGCCAAAACGAATCCGTGAGCTGCTGCCAATGTCTGGCGAATTATGGGGAGTGGATTTACTTGCTCCAAAATTAGTTCGGAAGCTTGTTGAACGGATACCATGTATTCCATCAATTGCACTGTATCGTGTTGTGTATCTATGTCGATATGACCTTGAGAAAATGGCACAGTGGCCACATCATCTTGATATTGTTGAAGTAATCCCTTGGCACCTTTTTCATCTCCCAGTTGCGTTAGTTTCTCAAAATATTTTCGACCAAAAAGAGTTGGCACACCGATATGCGATGGATCGTCGCCATATTGGCAAGTCACGATCTCCTTATCTGACTGTTCGTAAGTTTGGTAAAGCTGAGTAAATACGGCGGTGGTTAGGAAAGGTTGATCACAGACCGAAATGATTATACTTGATAAATCTGCAGTGACATCCAGTAAATGCTGTACGCCCACGCGAAGGGATGAGCCCATGCCGACAGACCATTCTGGATTTACACAGGTGTTTACTCCAGAATCCTGCAGCTCTTGGGCAACCGCATCTTGTTGAGCCCCGAGTACGACAACGACATGCGGTGTACCTAATTTCAGCGCCTCATCCGTGACTTGACGGATCAAGCTTTTCCCTTTATGTCGTAATAGCTGCTTGGCATAACCCAAACGAGATGAGCTTCCTGCAGCTAGGATTAAGACACCTACTTTATCCATTGCATTCTCTATTAACCACCAATACGTATCATGCTTCTGTTAGACAGCTTATCTGCCTCCAAATCATTAAAATCTTGTGTCATCTGCCCTCCCAACCGAGCCTTCTTCTTGTAAATATGTGCTTTGATCAGTGGCACAGGATCTTCTCCCGCACGTAACGGCGTAAGCAGATCAACTTCGCTTTCTGAAAATAAACAATTTTTTAATCTTCCGTCAGCTGTCAACCGAATTCGATTACAACCACTACAGAATGGTTCACTCATAGAACTGATGACGGCGATAGCACCTTGATGACCAGGCATTTTGTATCGCTTGGCTGTATCATGCGGGCTACCCGGAAGTACGTGTAATTTTGGATCGATGGCCAACCTATTAAGAATTTCTGCGTGCGTGAGCACTTGATTGCTCGTCCATTTATTCCCGGCAAAAGGCATAAATTCAATGAAGCGAACCTCGATCGTATGATCTTTCGTCATGGCCGCAAAGTCGGCCAGTTCATCATCATTCAATCCCTTCATCACCACCATATTGATTTTGCAGGGAATACCTTCTTGCATCAACAAATCGATGTTGTTATAGACCCGATCAAACAAATCGCGACGGGTAATTTTGAAAAACTTGTCGCGCTGCAACGTATCCAGACTCACGTTCATACTGCTAAAATTACAGGCCCGTATTTCGGGCAATAATTCGTCAATCCGAATGCCATTAGTCGTACAGGCCAACTCCACCGGCAATTGCGCCAATCCTGCCATGATCCGGTCGGCATCTTTGCGCACGAAGGGCTCACCGCCGGTAAGTCGGATTTTATTTACACCCATTTGGATAAATTCCTGTGCAAGATGATTAATCTCCTCGGGTTGCATAAGCTGTGCGCGCGGTGCAAAGCTGTAATCCTCTTCGGGCATACAGTAAAAGCATCGCAAATTGCAATTGTCGGTTAATGATATCCGAAGATAGGTATGTTGGCGTCCGAATTGATCTACTAGCATGCATTAGTCGTTAAAATAGGTGTTTCACTATGCATCTTGGTTATGCGTTCGCGTAGCGATCGTCCAGCACGATGGCTCACAACCGCCTTGATCTCTGCCAGGATCGATAGCGCAATTTCTTCTGACGTTTCTGCACCAATATCTAGGCCTACTGGCCCGAATAAACGTTTGATATCCTCGGAACCTGATTTATTACTACCATTCGTCTCGAGCTCACTCAGCAGGCGATCAAATCGCGTGCGAGGACCTAGCAATCCAATATAAATGCTATCCGACCGTAGTAAATGAGGCAATACATCCCGGTCATAGTTATAATTATGGGTCATCAACACCGCAACCGTATACGCATCAATGGAAAGTTGGGCTACGGCATCGGGAGCCGGAAAAATCAAGACACGCTCCGCCTTTGGAAACCGACGAGCCGTAGCATGCGTAGCGCGGCCGTCAATAACGGTTACTGGCCAGTGCAATGCCGCAGCAAGCTCCACCAGTGGCTGAGCATCATTACCGGCACCAAAAATTAGCAATGCAATAGAAGGAGCAATATGCTCCAATAAAATATCATGAGAAATACCTTCGTGAATTACTTCCTTCTGATGAGAACGCTTTTCTCGGAGCACCAAGTCAATATCAAGCTGTAAAGCAGAATCCACAGCTGAAGCTTCCGGTAAGATTGTCCGCCTGTCTGCGTCATCTTTTACGAGCAAAAAAGTACCTTGTTGCTTATCACGCTGCTCCAATGCGTATTGTACAGCGATGACGGCATGCGATCGGCAATGCACCAACTCGCGCAATAATGCAATCGGATTATCATCCTGTTCAGCATTGATATATTCAAACAGGATATGCACAATACCATTGCATCCTAATTGTACGCCAAAAGCGGAATCACTATCTTTTGTCGTATCGTAGGTGATGAGCTTACTCACCTTTTGGTAAGCAGCCAATAACGCGCGATTTAAAGCATCGCCTTCTAAACAACCCCCACTTATCGCGCCCGTAATTTGTCCATCATCAGTCACTAGCATCCGCGCTCCGGGTCGCCGATAAGAAGATCCCTCAACGCGCACAACTGTAGCCAGCACGGCTTGCTTGCCTTGGCTGCTCGCCTTATCATACGCCATGACTATATCGTGTATCTCTTTCATGTTGCCAAAAATTAGTAGGGGGACTCTCTGCCAATCAACTTAATTAGGTGCTACAAAAACCATGCAATGTCTTGGTATCCGGCCGATATGATTTAATATTGTTCTATCGGACAAAAACACCTAAGGTGATTGCCTATCCGAATGTGTCATCGCTACCGAGGTATATTGCTTGCGGTAGGCCACCGGTGTGTGTCCGACTTTATTTTTAAAGAATCGGCAGAAGTGTTGCGGATAATTGAATCCTAATAGGTATGAAATTTCGCTCACGGTACATCCGGAGCATACTACTTTTTGAATCGCTCTGGCGATAATCCAATTCTGAATATGCGATTTTGCAGATAATCCGGTCTCCAACTTAATTAGGTCTCCAAAATAATTTGCCGATAAATGCAGCTGATCAGCACAATAATTAACCGTGGGCACACCGAATTCCAGCTGATCTCCACGTGTGTAATAAGCATCTAACAAAGCTTCTAGTTGGCGTAATAAGTTGCCTCTTGGTGTGTTGGATGGTGTATAGGATGTAAGCCAATTCATACTTCAAACTTATCAATAATTGCCCCATACATATGCCAAGAGGTATTAAAGCGAAAAAGTCGCTATTCAAGACGAATACGAAAGCGTTACGAACTCTGTATCAACCATTCCTTAAAATCTGCTGCCCGATTTTTACTCACAAAAATGATTTCAGGGACTGCCACACTCAAATTGACCTGCAAACGACTATCTGCGCAAACCACCACGTCTACCACGCTTTCTCGAGCGATGAAAAATTGCTTATTGGCGCGATAGAATAGCCGTGGATTTAATGAGGAGGCGATCTGTTCTAAGGTCTTCGTGTAGCGCAAAACCGTCCCTGCATATAAATGCAGGCTGGTATTTTTTTCTGTCGTGTAAAAAAATGCCATATCGTGGAGTGCAATCGGGATCAGCTTATCACGTTGGGGTACTAGTATCTTTTCGGGATAAGACAGCTGTTGCATCGCCTCTTTGGTAGATTGTTGATGTAGAAGCAGTTCTGGCTGCGATCTTCTCTTCAACTTCTGTATCGCACTGCTAACATCTGCGGTCATCAAAGGTTTTAAAAGGTAATCGATGCTATTTACCTTAAAAGCATCAATCGCATAAGTATCATATGCCGTGGTGAAAATAATAGGCACATCGAGTGGCATCTCTTCAAATATCATAAAAGCCTGCCCGTCGGACAGATGGATATCCATAAAAATAAGATCTGGCAACGGTTGCTGCTGCAGCCATTGAATAGTTTGCGCCACTCCCTCGGTATTGCCTACCACATGAATCGAGGAATCTATCTCCAACAAGATGGCGATTAAACTGTCGTAGGCCGCAGTTTCGTCTTCTACGATTAACACTTTCATCAGATATCAGGCTTATTTAGTGGTAAAATCACGGTAAAAGTATCGGAAAGCCTTTCAATAGTTATAGCTCTATTCAACAATAGCTTAAACCTACTTTGTAAGTTTTTCAATCCGGTACCTGTCGTATCCGGCTCTCTGATCTTGGGAAAAATGGGGCTCGTGATACGCAAATTATCTGCCTGATCAGTGCTTATGCGGATGTTCATATTGTGCAGACTATCAATCGTATTATGCACGACGATATTATCCAACAGCGGCAGAATAGACAGCACTGGTAACTGATACGATAGCAAGTCTGGATTTACAGCCATCTCAAAGTAGATCTTATTCGCAAAACGCACTTCCATCATGTAAGCAAAGGAGCGGACGAAGTCTAATTCGTCTGCCAAACTTACCAAGCCTTTTTTATCGCTACGAAGTATGTATCGAAAGACATCCGATAGCTTTTCCACGTAAGTGAGCGTCGCATCCTGATTCTGTTTACGGATTAAGGAGGTTAAGCCATTGAGCGAGTTAAAGAAGAAATGCGGATTGATTTGGTTGGTCAACGCGTCGTAACGGCTTTGTAAATTTTCCACTTTCAGCAGTTCGATTTCAATTTCCTTACTTCGCTGTAGCTTATATAGTAAGTAAATATGCCCGATCAATGCGCTGAGTATGGCAACGATAAAAAACTGAAACAACACCAAGCTTCCGAAATGCCGTATGCGGCCATATAGAAAGTAGGAAATGATGCCATATAAGACATACGCTACTATGACGACTAATACGCTGTGCAAAAGACGTTTCAGAAAAATGGTGGTCGACCATCTTTCGAGGTTAATCTTAATTAACTGATAGATTAACAGGGTAAAATAAGCATAACGCAAGATCGAAAAAACGACGTAAAAAATTCTTCGATCTGCGGGCATCTCGCGCATCTCGTACGGCGTCCACACCATATCCGGAAAAATTAGAAATAGCGCAACCAGCGAACTGAGCAGAAGAATTTGATAGGTTTTGTAATATCGCTGTATCATGATCCTTAAAATAGCCGTAAAACTATCATTTTACAAAAGTAAAATGGTGCAAACACGTGTTATCACGAAAATATGTCGACAATCACGAATCCAACCGGTTGTTAAAAACTTACGTTAAGAGCCTTCACAACAAATTACGACAGAGATTTAGTTCCAAAGCCTGCTCTTTGCAGTGCTTTCTCAACGGGCAGTTGTCGTACACGGGTCCCCGTGGCCTGATAGACCGCATTCACCAGAGCGGCTGTGGCTGGTCCCTGAGCGGCTTCTCCAGCGCCTAAGGGCTCTTCTTGCGGCCGGTCAATCACATCAATATGAATAGCAGGAGCCTCCTGAAAACGTAAAATGGGATACGTACTCCAATCTAAATTAGTCACTTGGGTATCATCAAACGTAACTTCCTCCATCAACCCCCAACTCACAGATTGCACCATACCGCCTTCGATCTGGTTTTTCAAGCCATCGGGATTGATGACTTCTCCTGCATCGACTGCGGCCCAGAGTTTTTGCACCTCCACTTTTCCAGTTTGCCCATCAACTCTTACCTGCACTGCCACAGCACAATAGGCCGCCGCATTTTTATAGCGAGCAAAGGCAATTCCGATTCCCTCATCCGCCTCCTGCTTGCGAGCGCGCTTAATTTGTTTAGCTAGTAGTTCCAAACAGTAGATAGCCCGTTCATCACGCAAATGATTAATTCTAAATTGAATCGGGTCTATACCCGCTTTCTCTGCCAGCTCGTCCATAAATGCTTCGATGGCGAAGACATTTCCATACGCTCCTAAACCTCGTAAAGATGATCTTCGTAGCGGTCCTCGAAAAATGTGAGACTGCAAATGCAGCTGAGGAATGGTATAATAAGGCTCTGAGTTACGTGTCGCCCCGCCTCGAAATCCTGACTTAGCTTGTCCGTGGCCCTTTTCGATATACCAGGCAGGCATCAAATTATCTGCATCGCCACCCGGCCTCACTCCGTGGTCGTCCGACCATAAATCATACTTCCAGCCTTTTATACGACCTGCACGATCTAAGCCTGCCTCGACCTCCATCACCATTGCGGTACCGTAAGGTTCCCAAGCATTTTCTTCTTCACGCATCCATTGTAAGCGCACGTGTCGATCAGGAAATTCCATCGCTAGTAATGCGGCTTCAGCAGCCACATCATCTGCGCCATTGTGCCCATAGCAGCCAGATCCAGGAACGCCTTTCACATGTATCTGTTCCTCACGCAAGCCGAGTAAACCTGTAAGTGCACCTCGTAATGGATATACACCCTGGCTATGTGTCCAGACCCACAGCTTTCCATCTGCATAACGCGCTATTGCACAGGAAGGTCCATTGGCGGCATGCATAATATAGGGTTTGAAATAAGCGGCATGATGTCTTACCGGTAAGTTGGCAATGACGTTATCAGACCAACCATCACTTTTTTTATCCGTCTCCGTATCAGTTGGTAAGGTTTTGATATGATCCACGAGCAAAGTGTTGATCGGTAATGCTTTTTGATAATCCCATGTGAGGTGACTGGATACGGCTCGCGAGAGCTTAATCGTCTGATATTCGTCTTCTGCAACAACCCCAACGAGGCTGCCGATACGTATCAACTTCGCCAAACCGGAAAGTTTCGAAATGGCTTGTGTATCGATCGCAGTTAACCGCGCAGCCTGTGCCGGTGGGCGAACAATACGTGCGTGCACCATATCGGGAAAACGCAGATCATGTATGAAATGCGGCTTACCTGTTACCATATCCTTGATATCCATACGGGCTATGGACTGACCGACGATCTTACGGCGCGACATGGCGTGTAAAGATGCCTCTGAAGAAATCTTCGCTTCAAAATACTTCCCTTTTAGTACCGTATAAAGCGCAATCGATTTTCCTTCTCCGATAATATATCCATCTGCAAGATGCAATGCATTTTTTGCGATTGACATTTCCTGAGATGCAAGCTCTAGCAGGTATTCACGGGCAGAAGCCGCTGCTTTACGAACCGACATGGCGCTGGTCTGTATGGACATGCTTCCGGCGGTATACCCTTCATCGGGCGTATAACCAGTCTCCGCCAAATGCACATCGATAAGCGACATATTCATACTCAATTCCTCCGCAGCGACTTGTGCAATCGCCGTCGTAATCCCCTGTCCCAACTCCATTTTTCCCGTCATGATGGTCACGCGACCATCTTCCCGAATCAGCAGCCATGAATCTATTTCTTCCAGATCTAGTTCTTTTGTACGTATATCTGGTGCAGCGGGATCTACCCGCTCTTTGCTTTTTGAAGTGGAACATGCAGCACCCGACATGGAAAAACCAATGGCTAATACACCTAGCGAATGAATGAATGCGCGTCTACTTTGTTGCTCTTTTTCCATAATGCTTAGCGATCTGCGATGTTCTTAACGGCACGAATTGCTCTGGCATGTATACCGCAACGACAGATATTTCGTTGAAGTTCAGCTCTAATTTCCGGTTCAGAGGGGTTCGGTTTGCGACGAAGTAAAGCTACTGAGGCCATGATCAGCCCGTTAGTACAATAGCCACATTGCGCTGCTTGTTCATCAAAAAAAGACTGCTGCACTGGATGAAGTTGTCCATCTTCCCCAGTCAAACCTTCCAGCGTAGTTATTTCGGATTGCCCGACATGTTGAACGGCATAGGTACAAGATGGTGTCGCAACGCCATTCACCAGAATCATACAAGCCCCACATTGCGCTAATCCACAACCGAATTTAGGCCCATTTAGGGATAGATTATTTCTAAGAACGTATAACATCGGTGTCTCAGGATCTGTCTTGATCTGAAATTTTGTACCATTCACACGAATATTAAATACATCTTTCATATTGTCTAGATAGGTTAATTAAACTTAAAACGATTTTCAGTCCATATTGTTGCATTACCATTAGCCAAAAAAGACTGTCAATTATTTGACCTTCTCAAAAAAACAGGACTTTCCAAAAGTAGAGAATTCGGCTTAATTTCAATCTTGAACCGCTTTACGCCATACTTTTAGCAGCAGTATTTTTTTAAAATAGATTGACTCGCTTACGCTATCGTTTTTCACGGTATTGTTTTTAATAACCTTATCATTAGTATTCAAAACATTTAGATTAGTGAAATTGCAGAAGAAATTTTCATAAATATATCTTTGATCACCTTTGAGTTTAAGCAGTATGAAAATATTATAGAGCAGTTTTGATATTGCAAAAATTAATAGATTTTCAACTTGCCGTACGAAGTCGCCATCGAAGCATCGCTAGACTAAGATTCAAGGATTGATGCTTTAAAGTACATGTATACTAGAGCTGACTTTGTGAATTTCAATTTTTTAAAAAAACTACAGTTCTAACACTTGTGTTTACTAAACTGAATTGGTCGAGGAAAAATGCTACCCGACGTGCAAGAGCAATAAAGTCATAATCCATTGTTGCGCCTTTTCATAGCTGAATATAATAGCCTTATTTGGCTGACCGGGAATAGTAGCAATAATACCGGCACCTAATCCTGGCTTGCCCCAGCCCATTGGTTGATCTTTGCGATATACCGAATTAATTCCAGCCGGAAGTCCGGCAGACAAGGGATGTGATACCCGTCTCGGATTGACGCAGGGCAAAGGTGATCTGCGCCTCGGTAAACTTTGATTTTTTAATAGTGTCAATTTAAGTATTTTATCTTTTTGACACCGAAAATCTCTACTTTATGAAAGTCCGGTTTTGCGGGGAGAGGTCACAAAATCACGTGTAACAGATCCTTTTATAAGTTCACAGGCAACCACATCCTGATTTCTTTTTGAGATTGCGTTTTATTAATCTTGTCTAATTTTTGATCAGATTTATTATAAGTTTGATAATAAGTTCTCTTTGATCTGGTGAGCTTTGTGCAACAGCTAACGCTAATGCAACTAAGGTGTTATCATTTATTTTTTTCTCACCAGTCGTTTTTAAGTGATATCCATTTTGTTCTAAAAACCAGACAAATATAAATGAGCCTATTCGCTTGTTACCATCATTAAAGGAGTGTCCTTTAATGATTGAGTATAATAACTGGGCTGCCTGCTCTTCGATGGTGGGATAAGCGAATTCACCAAATACTGTTTGAGATATGCTAGCTAGAATTCCCCTAAAGGAATCATCTTTTTCATTACCGAAAAGTGATGAGGCTTCTTCTTTCTTAACCAAATCTCTTTTTAGTTCGTCAATTGCTATTCGTACACTTTTATAGTCGATATAATTTATGAGTCTTTCTTTAAGTCCATCTGTCGATAACGTCTCAGTGTCAAATTGATTTAACAGCTCAAAGGATTTCGTGTATTGTTCAATGATTTTTAGAAACCCATCTGTCAATTGCGATTCCGTATTAACGATTAGCTGATTGAGTTCAGAGACTTGTACTTCCAGTTCTTTTATTTTTGAACTTTGATTCAAAAGTCTTTTTCGATCGATGGCATATCCTTTAATCAAATATTCTTTCAATTTTGATGTTGCCCATTTTCTGAATTCTACGCCAGACGGCGATTTGACACGGTAACCCACAGATATAATTATGTCTAAATTATAGTAGGAAACTTTCCTTTCTACCTTCCTTCCGCCCTCAATTTGAACTTGGCGGTTTTGCCGCCAAGTTGATCCTTTATCAAGTTCTCCTTCTGCGTAAATGTTTTTGATGTGTCCTCCTATAGTCCTCCTTCCCTTTTCAAAAAGCGCTACCATTTGATCCTCCGTAACCCAAACAGTATCTTCTCCTTCGTCCAATACAATCTGAAATTCTAACTCTCTATCTTTGGGTTTAAAAATTTCAATTTTTTCTTTTTTTTCCATCTGTAAGCAGGTTTAAATTGAAGTTGGCGAAAAAACTGCTGAGTTCATTTTATACATTGTAAAAGTAAAACAAAAATCAAAATCACTTAAAGTAAAATGTATCATTGGTAATAATCGATTTTCAGGATCGACACAACTTTGTCTGAATATAGAATCTGTAAAAATAGGAAAGTTACTAAGATCTTTCTTGAGAGTAAGCTACTTAAAAGTTCAGAACCCTGTATTCCTCTTGCTGAATAGCCAAAAGATGTCCAGTCTTTTGAGCGCCAAGAATTGAAACGAAACTAACTGCTAGTAATTAGGTGTTTACATGTTGCAATGACTTAATCGAACATTCACTGTAACCTATTGTAACCTCACTCCTATTATATCGAAGTTCGATCTATAAGATTGAAGTTATTGATTTAGATGATGAGACTATCTATTCGCTACTGTTGGTGAAACGAAAAACCTCCACTTCTGACTTGCAGAAGCAATATTTTAAAAATTTTTGAAAACGTTAAATTTTATTACACAATGCATATTTGAAGGTTTTGCAAGAAGTCTTGGTTGTTAACACATTCACATTTCAATTCTGTGATATCGTTCTTCCAAAATATTTTTGTACTTCTCTTTGTATTCGTCAGAAAGAAATGAACGGTCAATCCATTGCAAAGCAATTGGTTTCCTTTTCTGAAAACGATTGGCAATACCATTAATCTGCTTGGCATTTAATCCTAACAACAGTCCCAATCTTTGAAAATGCTCCCAGTGAAGTTTTCTTTTTTTTCCATCTAAAGTTAATGCAAGCTCTTCCGTGTCTTCGGGGTTTACGATAGTTACATTCAGCAGATCGTAGGCTGGTACCAATGTCCATTTTCCGTTCGTGTTGATCATGGAAAAATTTTTCAAGTGCATATCGTTGTTTCCAGTCAGAAAACAAAAGACTGCCAATTCTAAGAAGGAAAACTTATCCAGTAACGTATTGTCTGAATATGCGTCCAGTGCCTTACCGACTTTCTCCATCGACCCTTTGTATTTGTCAAATGCTTCTGTTATTTGGAACATATCGAGCATATGTATTTTTTCTCCGTCATCCGTTCGGTCTATTCTTTTTGTAATATAAGATGGTTCACCGGATTTTAACCGTATCAAACTGGACTTTACAACGTTAATGCCGAAAGCTTCAGCGATACGCATGGTTAAATGTTCATTTTGTGGCATTTCAGGAAAATAATCGGAAGGTGGTTTGAAGATATAATTTCCACCCAAAGCTCCCACTACGGTTAGACGCCCCTTTTCTCCATCTTGGATCGTGCTTTTTACGACCGATAAAGAAAGTTTGGGCTGAACCCCAGGAACAGCTATACTTCGTTCTACGACGTTCTTTGCTAATTCAGTCATTTGTGATAATGAGTGTTCGATCGCTGGCGGCTGCTTTGTGCCGAAAAAATCTAAACTACATTTCTCGTGAAAACCATCGGACATATCGTTAGGTAATTCCTTATAACAGTATAAACACTTTTCGTTACTCATTTTCCTGAGATATAGGTTGAACACTTACAGCACCGATACAGTTCTGGCAGCACGCTAACAGCAAACCCATACGGTCGTTTGTATTGATTTTCCAATTCTTGGAAGCAATGTCCAACAACCAGCCTTCCGGTATCAGCGCCTCAAAAAATGGAAACAAACGTTTATCATTGTAGGGCTTGGATCTTACGGGCATGGTGAATGTTATGAATGCTGCAGGATAGGCTCTAATGTAGGCTTCATCATATTGAAAAACATATTCACCATCGTCGGTCTCCGTGAGAGTTCCTGCCAAATTATCCTTATAGTAGATAGATGCTTTTCTCATCTCTGATCCTTTGCTTTTAAAATCTCTCTGGCATTCACAGGAGCCAAGACATGTCCAAACATTTTAAGTACTTGGTTTACTTTTTCGAGATTCAGGTTTTCCTTACCCTGTTCAATTTTCCTGATTACCGTAAGTGCAACACCAGCTCGTTCAGCAAACTCCTCTTGTGTAAGATTTACTTCCTTTCTTTTCAGCTTAACAAAATCTCCAAGTATCATCATAATTATATGCTTTCACAACTAATTTAAGCAAATATACAATATTATATGCGAAAACATATAAAAATAATTTATTGATATAAATTATATGTACTTAGATATAATAAAGAACAGAATTATTACATGTAGTTTGGTTAGGAAAAATAAAAAAAGGGTTTATTGGTTCAAAAAGCAACTCGCAATTACTTAGCATGGGTAGCCGTACCTGTTCATCATCATAACGAATTCTGCCCAATCTGAGATACGGTGAGCAAGAATAAAATAGTACGTTGCAATTACGGGTAAATTAGCATAATATTTTCAACTCTGTTCATTAGTTATTCGCCTTTTGTTTGCGCTAGCCAATTATTTATATTCCTAATGACTTTTGCAGTCTGCGGAGAAGTATTTCCGCGCTCTACGTGGCTTTCTATCCATTCATAAATGTATGGATTCTCCATCAGTGCTGAAAATTCTATAGCTAGGTATTGTCTCAATTCCTCATCACACTTTTTGATTTCAACCCATAGCTGCTCCCTGTTTTCTAAAACGATGTCTTCGAAATCGTGGCTCATTCGGCCATCTCCACCTCCTCTTCCTTTGAAGGCTTCCAACTTTGTTGCGAGAAAATATGGTCCTGTAAGAATACGGATAACCTGTCAGTCGTCGAGTGTGTAATTTTCGGCATGCTCGTAACCTTTCGGGTACCATTTATTTTTAAAACCGATAGACGAATCGTCAGTAGGCATAATGTCAACGACAATACCTTTAACTTTGAACCGACAATTTACTCCAGATTCTATATCGTTTGTAAAACCGATCTCTCTCAAACGTTCTTCCAACTGCTGTCGCTGTCTGTAGTTAAGTATCTTGACAATCACATCAATATCATCAGTCGGCCTTATCTCAAGTACAGGACGATCGGCATAAAGAGATACCGTTGATCCACCTACAAAAACTACTTGGTCGCGTAACTCTTGTAAAGCATTGTTCACAGCCTTGATCCTTACAATATTAATATGATTTGACATAGCCTAATAGTTCTTTTATTTCTTTCTCTGCAACAGCTTTTTCACGAATCTTGCCAACTCTAATTACGTCCAATAATGCCAGCAACTTATAAAGTTCTTTGTCTTCCTCTATAGCTTTGACCTGATTGGCATAGAATGGTTCTATTGCCTGACCTAATACTGATCCAGAAGAGAGTGGCCAGACGTAAGCTTGGTTACTACTGATAAATGACTTCAGAAAAGGATGCGAATGAGCAGTAGGCACACCTCTTGTGAGGACTCCTGGCTGTGTAGGAAATACATATTTCATTCCGTATATAAAAAAATCAAACAAATTTCCGCGATTGATAGTGCGCTTTCCAAAATCAATTAAACCAGCATATACGCTTCTCTCCAATGACTCCGATATTTCAGAATTACTGATTTGCAGCGAATGTGCCAAATCTTTGAATTGCCAACTTTGATCTTTTATTGTCAGTATCTTAGATAGAATAACGATATCTTGTGGCCTCATACCATTATGTTTGCGTTTCATATATTAAAAGTAACACAATAAATTATATTTTGCAATTCGCAAATTGCAAAATATAATTTATTGATTGTGGAGTAATAAAACCAAAACTATACAAACTACAACAATCGCAGAAGGCTAAATGAAGCTTAGTATACAGACTCCTAAAAAATCTTGAAAAAAGTAAAAAACGTTTTTCAGACAGAAATCGTTTTTTCAAATTTGTACACCAGCACATAGACCGTCAACATGAATTAAAGGATTTTTTAAGTCTACTATTACCATTCACAATGGTAAACACTTATCATACAATCTTATTATAAATGCATGCCTTTGGCAGAATCAATGATCACCACGAAATTGGATTTCGAATTTTTGATATATTCTTAACCATATTTTTTTTAAGAATAGTACTAAATTCAAAGCTGAATCTCTTCCCTTAACTTTAATTGTGTAATTTTTCGATGTGATAGCAAAGGAAGATTCTGATCTGACATATTCAACTTTAATGTCGGGGGTTATGTATTTTTTTTTCATAAATTGGATATGCTGATGTCTTATAGTAATTCCAAAAGTTTTAGTACATGGGCGATCATAAATCTTGATTAATATAATACTCCCCAAATATTGGACAGCTGATTAAATTCGATAATTTAACAGTTGAAAATGAAAAAAGAGCGTAGAAAATTCAGTCCGGTTTTCAAGACCAAAGTAGTCTTAGAAGCCCTTAAAGAAGTTAGTACCATGCAGGAACGTGCTTCCAAATACAGCCTTCATCCCACACAGATCACCGCTTGGAAACGGGAATTTCTGGAGAAAGCTGACACGGTGTTCGGTTCAGAGAAACCTACACAGAAAGAAGAGTCTAAAGAGAAAGAACTTTATTCCAAGATTGGTGAACTTCAGATCCAAGTTGATTTCTTAAAAAAGGTATTGGGGAAATGAGCATGATTGAAAGGCGCGGACTTGTTTCCCCAGGATATAAACCGCTAAGTATTGTGGGGCAGTGTAAGCTGCTGAATCTTCAGCGTAGCTTCTATTATTTCAAGCCTAAAGGTGAATCCTTGTTGAATCAGTCCATCATGAAGCTAATTGACCGCAAGTTTCTGGACTGTCCATTTTACGGTGTGGAACGGATGACTGCGTATCTCAACAAAGATCTAGGGTATCGTATAAATGCCAAGCGCGTACGGCGTTTATATCGGCTAATGAGCCTTCGGACCATTTACCCAAAGAAGAACCTAAGTAAAGCAAATGCAACACATTACAAATACCCGTACTTACTCAAAGGCTTAAAGATAGAGCGGCCAAGCCAAGTTTGGCAGGCCGACATCACTTATATTCCTATGTTTAGAGGCTTCATGTATATGTTCGCCATTATAGATGTGTATAGTCGAAAGATTGTGGGGTGGAGTATCTCTAATACCATGACGGTGGAATGGTGCAGGGATGTGCTGTTGGAAACAATAGCAGAGCACGGCACTCCTGAAGTATTCAATACCGATCAGGGTTCACAATTTACCAGTCCGATCTTTACCAAAGTCCTCAAGGATAATCGTGTGAGTATATCAATGGATGGAAAAGGAAGAGCGCTGGACAACGTGTTTATCGAAAGGTTCTGGAGGTCATTGAAGCAGGAATACATTTATTTGAACCCACCTAACGGTGGCATGGAGTTATTCCAAGGTGTGAAAAGGTATGTCGAATTTTACAATACGGAAAGAAGACATCAGTCTATGGACCATTTTACCCCAAATCAGGTATTCTATCAAAATAATAAAAAAGTGTCGTAAATAAACTTAAGTTTGAACTATTGCTGTCCAGCAAAAAGGGAGTACTATACACTTTATCTATACATTAGCTGTTTAATTACATTTAAACTTTTCGAAATGGCTATTACATTTAATTTTGAGATTGATACTTCATCTAATCCAGCTGCAATTATTTTTGTTATTAATGAAGATGGCATTAGAACAGATAGGCTATCAACGCCTTTCCGTATAGAAGCTGGGATGTGGTGTTCTTTACGGGCCTCGGAATATATATCTAAAGAAATATAAAAAATTAAATGTTCGACTTAACAATCTTCGAGTAGCCGTATCAACATATCTTAATGCATGCTCAGTCTCTAATCAATCATATTCATTACGCAAACTGGCACATATAATACGTAAACACTCTTCCAATGACGTTAATGTACCCTCAGGAGGTCTATTGGATCATATAGAAAGCTACATCAACTCGAGAGTACACATTATTTCTCTTTCAACACGTAAAAGATATCATGTATTTTACAACTTCGTGCAGAAATTTGAAGCATATATAGGCCACCACATATTCATTGAAGATATTAATTCTTCCATAATACCTCGCTTATTGGCTTTTGGTGAAGAAGAATCATACTCAGTGAGCACGATCCATAGGACAGTACACTTTATTCGAACTGTACTTAATCATTTGGAAAAAAGAGGAGTGCGTACCTTTGTTTATGAATTGGAGCTTCCAAAACAAAATGAGAAAACGGAAATGGTTACACTATCCGAGGAGGAATTACTGCACATTAATCGTTTAAAAGTGTGCAACGAATTGAAGACTGCCAGAGATTGGTTGATAATCAGTTGCTATACCGGACAGCGAGTATCCGACTTTATGAGGTTTACCACCGATATGATTAAGATTGTTCAAGGTAAAATGTACATAGTGTTTAGGCAGTGTAAAACAAAAAAAGAAATTCATCTTCCCCTGCACCCCGCTGTGCAGGCAGTCATCCTTAAAAACGGTAATTGTTTCCCACCTAAACTTTCATATAAGACTTATAATGAAAATATTAAGTATTTATCCAAAATTGCTGGTTGTGATGAATCTATTAAGGTAAGGAAGCGCATTGGATTTAGGGGCTATGTTGCGAATGTTCCAAAATGGGAGGCAATTACGACACACGTAGGAAGACGTAGTTTTGCTTCAAATTTTTATGGAAAGATTCCTACTCCTTTACTAATGGAAGCGACAGGACATAGTACGGAACTTATGTTTCAGCGATATATAAACCCCATAGATACCAACAGAATTTTATCGTTGAACCGCCATTTTGAGGAAACATATAAAATTGCTTTAGGAAACGTAAATAGAAATTAGCAAAAGTATTATTGCAAAGGATGAACTATAATCTTAGTCTCAATAGACGCTGTACGTAGCAAAGCCAGCTCATTATGACATCAAATAGAATTATCGATTTGCTGTTATAATTGAGGTTCTAATTAATAGGGTCGGAAATTTTTAAATATCGATAACAAGTTGCTCTACTTCTATTCAGGCTATCTGCTATATCCTGAATAGAAGGGCTGTGCGTAGCATTGTATAGAGCTCTTACAGCTTTAATCTTTTTTATAGTTTCTTTACTATAGCGAGCTGGTCGGCCTCCCTTACTGCATCTAGTTCTGGACGAAGTTAATCCCGCTTTCGTTCTCTCAGATATTATCTCTTTCGAACTCAGCAAGCGATACAAATATGTGGAAGGTAAATCGCCCTGTCGCAGTATCTGTGTTGATTCCATCTTGTATACTTAGGAAACTTACATCGAGTTTTTGCTTCTTAGTAACTAAGTCGGTCAGATCGTTAAGAGATCTACCAAGACGATCCAACTTCCACACGATAACAGTATCACCTTTCCTTAGCTTTTCGAAGAGCTTTGTCAGCTCTGGCCGTTCTTTTGATTTTCATGAAACCTTCTCTTCGAATATTATTTCGCAACCGGCATTTGCCAACGCATCGAGCTGCATGTCTAAGTTTTTGTCTTGGGTGCTCACTCTGGCATATCCTATTTTCATAAAAACATTTAATGTGCTAATTATGAAACATAGATTTGTGAAACCACATTTTGAGACAGTATAAAAGATGAAATATTGACAATTGCAGAATCTATTATTTTTGTCGCAGAAAACGACCGTAAAACGAGAAAGCAAACATTTGAAGTTTGCTTTCTCGTTTATAACCAATTATGTTTGCATACTATGCGCTTATTTTGCGCACACTAATTGCTCCGATAATCATTAAGCATCCTGCGCCCAACAAAGCATAAATTGCTTGTCCCTGGAACACATATTTTATTAAAAACCCACTGGTTAATCCGCTAACGATTTGTGGGAAGGTAATAAAGAAGTTGAATAATCCCATATACAAACCCATCTTGCGGGCAGGTAAGCTATCGCTCAATATCGCATAAGGCATCGCCAAAATACTGCCCCAAGCAATACCAATACCTAGCATCGCGATAATCAGCATCTCGGGTGTGGTCATAAAGTAAATAGATCCTAACGCAATACCACCAATCGTCAATGATAAGGCATGGGTCGCTTTCAAACCGATAGCACGCGCTATCCGCGGTAAACACAAAGCATAAATGGCAGACACCGCGTTGTAAATACCAAACAGCACTCCCACCCAGTTGCTTGCATCGGCGTAACCAACGTAAGTGGTATCTCCGGCGGGTACATTGTAAATATGCTCGGCAATCGCAGGTGTCGAAAATACCCACATCAGGAATAGAGCAAACCAGGAGCAGAATTGAACCAAGCCCAATTGACGCATGGCAGTCGGCATATTTTTAATATCTTCTGCCAAACCTTTAAAAAAGCCGCGAGCTACCAAAGGCTCGGTAACCGCAGTAGCTTGTCCGCTCTCAAAGCTTTCCAATTCTTCCGGTGAATATTCTTTGGTGGTAAGCACCGTCCAGAGAATGCTTCCAATAAGCACTGCAGCACCCACGTAAAACGAATAAATCACGTTATTAGGAACGAAACCTGCTTCGGCAACTTTAGACACGCCGCCATATTCTGCCAGAATATACGGAAGCCAAGATCCCAACACCGCGCCTAATCCAATCAAAAAGGTTTGCATGGAGAAACCTAGACTACGCTGTTCACTCGGCAAATTGTCGGCAATCAAAGCGCGAAATGGCTCCATCGTCACATTGATCGAAGCATCCATAATCATCAACATTCCCGCGCCGATCAGTAAGGGCGGCAGCATAGCTGCCAACACCGCTGAGTTGGGCATAAAAATAAGCGCAACAGCGGTAAACAAAGCCCCACCCAAGAAATATGGTCTTCTACGACCTAAGCTATTCCAAGTGCGATCACTATAGTGGCCGATGATCGGTTGTACAATCATTCCTGTTAAGGGTGCTGCCAACCAAAATAACGACAAATGTTCCACATCGGCGCCAAAGGTTTGTAGGATACGCGAAGCGTTACCATTCTGTAGGGCAAAGCCCATCTGAATACCTAAAAAACCGAAGCTCATATGGAAAATCTGCGCCATGCTTAGCGATGGTTTACGTGTTGGTTTATGCATGATAATTGGTTTATAGCGATCGGCATTTGTATCTGCTTATTATTTGGTGTGTTATAGCCTGATCGTGGTGTGCATTGGTTTTAAAACTTTAAAATTACAGATTGATTAGCCGAGATTTGCACCGGAACCTGCGATTTGAAATTGACGACAGATGATTGCTTACCAGTCAGCTGATCCGTGAATAGTATATCTTCACCAAACAGATGGAAAGCATTGATAACATCAGCAGGCAATTGAAGGTGAAACTGCTTCTCTTGGTGCTCAAAATTGTTCACGATGAGTAGTCGTTCCTGCTCTGTATAGCGCATATATGCATATACCCGAGGCGGCATACTGGGGTTAGCCTGTTGTGCCGGCATCAAATCATAAAACCCACCCGACCTAATAGCTTTTTCGTTGCGCACTAAGTGTAATAGCTTACGATAAAATTCGCGCAAATGTTTATCTGAATCGTTCAATTGCGCCCCATCAAAGGCGCCATTGTTTACCCATTTTTGGTGGTGAGGCACACCCCAATAATCAAAAATTGTGGTGCGACCATCTTCACCACTAAAGCCTGCATTGCCGGCGCCGGGCTCTCCTACTTCTTGTCCGCTATAGATCATGACCGGACTGCTAGATAATGTTGCCGTAATGACCATCGCAGGCACTACGCGCCAAGCGTCACCGCCAAAATCTGGTGAGGCAAATCGTTGTTCATCGTGGTTTTCTAAGAACCGCAGCATCTTCGATGAGTATCCAGCGACTTCGCGCCGCCACACATCTTGTATACCTTGCACACCGTCATGATCTTCGTGACGCACCAAGGTTTTCAGCGTATCGTACAAACCGACTTTATCATACAGATAATCGAATTTGCCCACGTCATAGAAGTTTGCGTATTCATTTTTATTATAGGCTTCGCCAATGAAAATTATTTTTGGGTATTCTTGTTTCACTTCTTGTACTACCCAACTCCAAAACTCGACAGGAACCATTTCGACCATATCACAACGGAAACCATCCACGCCTTTGTTCGCCCAGAATAGCAAAATATCGCGCATCTTGTACCACAGCGGTGGAATGGGTTCAAAGTGTGCTGCATGTTGCTGTTGTATATCAACCCCATAATTCAACTTGATGGTCTCAAACCAATCATCTTTAGACGGACTAGCGGAGAATACATTGTTGCCAGTCACTTTGGCCGGAAACTCGCTGAACTGACCGTCTTTGGCGGGCGATTGGAAGGCGTCACCGCCAGGATTATATCCGGGTGGCACTTGCAAAGCTTGGTTGGGTAGGTAATAAAAATCATTGGTGCTAGCAAAAGCGACGTCGGTATGATCGTCTGCGCCTAAATCGCGTACGTCTGCTGGTTTCTGATCCGAACCGTAAGACCGCGCCACATGATTGGGCACAAAGTCGATGAGCACCTGCATATCGGCCTGATGCGTACGTGCGATCAATTGCTCAAATTCACGCATACGGTTAGGAACTTCTACTGCAAAATCCGGATTGACATCGTAGTAATCTTTGATAGCATAGGGCGATCCGGCGCGACCTTTTACGACATCAGGATCATCCACTGCAATGCCATAAGCACTGTAGTCAGTCATGGTGGCATGTTCCAAAACTCCAGTATACCACATGTGCGTGACACCCAGATCTTGTAGTTCGGCGAGCGCTTTTTCCGAATAATCATTGAATTTACCAACACCATTCTCCTCTATGGAGCCACAGTACTTATTGGTGGTATTTTTATTTCCAAAATGTCGAACTAGCGATTGGTAAATGACTAGCTTATGATCTTCGATTGGTTCATTTAACGTATTTTCCTTATTCAGCAACTCTAGTTTATTCATATGTGAAGCACAGGAAGATCCCATGATTATACTTATTAGCACAGGCCAACACGCCTTGGGGCATTTGATATATTTCATTGCGTAATGTATAGGCAGTCAAATTAGATCCAGAATCTGATTTTATTTATGACAATACAATTCATTTTTTGTTTAACCTTTAGGTGTCAGCATGATGGTAGTTTCCAGAAAACAAGGAAACTACCATCATGTACTTACGCCTTTGACGTTACTGCATATGGCACGTCCAACGTGCCATTGGATAGCATGGCGTATTGTGTATCCCACAATACAACCTGCACATCTTGATTACCAGAATTGTTGACGTGTACTCCTTCGTGGTCTACTTTAATTTGTAGATCTGCACCTCGGAAGGTGATGCGGAAGCTGTAGCTGTCCCACTGAGTTGGCAATATTGGTTGAAAATGAACCTTGCCATCGCGAATACGCATGCCGGCAAACCCTTCTACGATCGTCATCCACGTGCCTGCCATCGATGTGATATGCAATCCATCTTCAGTATCGTTATTATAATCGTCCAGATCCAATCGGGAAGTCCGCAAATAGAATTCGTACGCTTTATCTTCCTTACCCAACTTGGCGGCAATAATGGCGTGCACACATGGTGAAAGTGAACTTTCGTGTACCGTCATCGGTTCGTAGAAATCGTAATTTCGGCGAATAATATCTAGATCGTAATGATCTTCTAAGAAATATAATCCTTGCAACACGTCTGCCTGTTTGATGTAGCAGGAACGTAAAATGCGATCCCAGCTCCATTTTTGATTTAGGGGACGCTCGGAGACTGGCAACTCGCTCACTGGAATCAATTCCTTATCCAAAAAGCCATCTTGCTGTAAGTAAATGCCACGCTCCGCATCTTCTGGATAATACATATTGGTGACGATATGCTGCCATTTCTCTTTTTCCGCTGTCACAAATGATGCAGTATGCAAAATATGCTGTAGACGATCTGGGTTTGATGACGCAAACTGATCGATAACTTCGGATGTATACTGCAAACACCAAGCAGCAATGCGATTAGTATACCAGTTGTTGTTTACGTTGTTTTCGTATTCATTCGGGCCGGTCACGCCCAACATCACATACTGTTGCTTCGCTTCGCTCCAATTGACACGCTGCGCCCAGAAACGGGCAATACCTAACAGTACTTCCAACCCGTACTCCTGCAGATAGCTCACATCGCCGGTATAACGTACATAATTGTAGATAGCAAACGCGATAGCACCGTTACGGTGAATTTCTTCGAATGTAATCTCCCATTCATTATGACATTCTTCGCCATTGATAGTTACCATAGGATACAGCGCAGCACCATCTTTAAAACCTAACTTAGCGGCATTTTCAATAGCTTTCTGCAAGTGTTTATACCGATAAATCAAGAGATTTCGGGCGATTTCGGGCTTGGTGGTGGCCATGTAGAATGGTATACAATAAGCTTCGGTATCCCAATAGGTAATGCCGCCATATTTCTCACCAGTGAATCCTTTAGGACCAATATTCAGTCGGTCGTCTTCACCCGTGTAGGTTTGATACAGTTGAAATATATTGAAACGAATGGCCTGCTGAGCGGCTACGTCGCCTTCAATCTGGATGTCGCTATCTTGCCATATTTTTGCCCAGCCTGCTGCTTGCTCCTTAATTAATTTTTCGAAGCCTTTATTGGCTACGCTTTGCAGCAGAGTTTCAGCATGTGCCGATAAATCGGCTAAGGAATGGTTTTCGCTGGTCAGGATGACAGCGTATTTTGACAGGGTAGCCTCCTGCCCGCTTTCCAAAGTAAACTCATATTGCTGCGCAACATATTTCTCACGGTCGATCACCTCACCCACGGCGATAGATTGGCCATCGTGCACAAGTTGTTGGGTGACGCGGGTATGCACATCAAATCCTGTCTTTTTGGTCTTCAACTGCAAGCTAATGTGTTCTTCATTGGCGGAGCGAGCTACTTCATCCCAAAATTTCTCATCATAGTTGGAGTCGCGATTACTGATATCGCCATCCAGGCCACTCTCTAATAATATATGTGCTGTGCCTTGCACGACGCGAATCTGATATGAGAGTGCCGCCGATTGCGACTCTGCTACACTGTACAATCGTCGGGAAGTAATAGCGAGTTGCGTGCCATCGGGCAGAGTAATGCCTACGGTACGGTGCAATACACCGGCCTTCATATCCAATCTTCTTTCGAATTTCTTCACGGTGACTTGGGCTAGATCTAGCAGTATACCATTCACCGTGAGGTGCAATCCAATCCAATTGGTGGAATTGATGACCTTGGCAAAGTATTCTGGATAACCATTTTTCCACCAACCGACACGGGTTTTGTCGGGATAATAGACGCCGGCTACGTAACTCCCCGAAAGGGACTTGCCCGAATAATCTTCCTCAAAGTTAGCGCGTTGCCCCATCCGACCGTTTCCGATCGAAAAAATGCTTTCCGATATTTCGTTATATTCTGGTCTGAACTGATCTTCTATGATCTGCCAAGGGTCTTTTACTATATAATCTTTCATGTAGTTATCTATCTTTTCACCAAAAATTCTGACACGTGGTTTCCGTGTATCTCTTTGCGGCGCTTATTTTTCCTATAATAGTTTGCTCAAATCGGACACTAGCACATTGGCCTCAGGCAATGCACCTTCTTCGCCAATACCGATCACGGCCATACCACCTGCTATTGCGGCAGCTACACCGGCTTCGGCATCTTCAAATACTAGACAGTCCTCGGGAGGAAAGCCCAATTTACGTGCTGCGCAAAGAAACACTTCTGGGTTGGGCTTGGACAAAGTCACTTCGTTGCCATCTACAATCGCATCGAAGAAGCGGGCAATACCGGTCTTTTCCAAAATAAGGGGCGCATTCTTACTGGCTGATCCTAAAGAGATTTTCCTGCCTGCCGAGCTTGCTTGTTCTAAAAACTCTAATACTCCTGGAAGCAGATCGGAAGCTGTCATCTGGGCTACCATCTCTAGATACCAATCGTTCTTCTGCTGTGCAAGTGCCAACTTTTCGGCTTCGGACTTGCTCACTTCTCCCCAGTCCAGTATTTTCTCTAATGATTCTACCCGACTTACTCCCTTGAGTTGCTCATTTTGAACTACCGTAAAATCAAAACCTAATTGATTGGCCAAACGCTTCCACGCTTGGTAGTGGAATACGGCGGTATCTACCAATACACCATCCAGATCAAATATGTAAGCTGGGCGATTTAATATGGTCGTTGTTCCTGATGTCATGTTGCTTTGTTGTGGTTTGTGTTGTATATGCAGATTGGCTATTATTTGATAACCTAAATCTGTTCATGTGCGTTTATTTAGGAGCGTGATCCAAGGACGCTTCTTGTATTTTATCGTAATTCTAATGCTAATGCCGTAAATCCGGGAACGGTAAGCTGATCGTTGATGTCCACTTCGCGCTGGGCTACCACATCCCAGCCAATTGTATGCGACTGTATACGTTCTGCAAAACGCTGGGTTTTAATCGATTTTTCACCTTCATTGGTATTCATTATCACCATTACTGTTTTCTGATTATCATAGCGGAAGTATACGTAAATGCCATCTTCTGGCACAAACTGCATCAGTTTTCCGGTTTGCAATACGGTATTCTCTTTACGGTATACAGCCAATTTTTTCACATGGTCGAACACACTATTTTCAGTATCATTTCGGCCTTCGCTTACAAACTTATCTTGCTGATCTCCTGTCCATCCTCCTGGAAAATCTTCCCTAACTTTTCCGTCTGGATCTGCAAAATTTTTCATCGCAATTTCAGCACCATAATACAGTTGCGGAATGCCTCGGGTGGTCAGTAGCCATGTCAAACCAGATTTGTATTTGTTGATATCTTCGCCCACAATTGACAAAAATCGACTCACATCATGATTATCCAAGAAAACGACATTCCGTGTCGGATCTTTGTAGATATAATCATTGGCTAAGGTGCTATATAAAGCATTCACCCCTTCAGTCCAGCCGAATGGCTCGGTGAAGGTTTTATTAATCGCATGGAAGGTTTGAAAGTCAGTGACTGCCTGTAAGTGTGTATCGAAGTGCTGATTGATGGTACTTCCTTCGGTAAAGACGGCTTGATTTGTCATACCATTGACCCACGTTTCTCCAAAATAGGTCATACTCGGATATTCTGCGGTAATATCTTGTGCCCATTTGGCCATATACTCGGCATCATTATAGGCATACGTATCTAGACGAAATCCGTCGACACCAGCATACTCGATCCACCAGATATGGCTCTGGGTGATGTAATTTTGCATGAACTCGGTGCGCTGATTAAGATCAGGCATAGAAGGTACAAACCAGCCATCGGTCATCTTACGTTTGTCGGACTGCGCGGCATAAGGATCAAATAGTACTTGATCTTTGTAGGTGGTGTTGGTGTATTCGTCCCAGTTATTGAGCCAATCTTGGTAAGGCTTATCTTTTACCGTCCAGTGCTCAGCGCCCACGTGATTGTGTACCAAATCCTGAATCAGTTTCATATCTCTTTTGTGTAGCTCATCGGCCAATTGGCGATACAATTCATTGGTACCTAACCGTGGATCGACTTGGTAAAACTCGGTAGCCGCATAGCCGTGGTAAGAAGCTTTTTCCATATCGTTTGTCAACACAGGATTGAGCCATACAGCCGTCACGCCCATATCTTGTAGGTAATCCAAATGATCGATAACTCCTTGGATATCGCCACCGTGACGATAATACAAGGAGTCGCGGTGCAAGTTGGTTTCGCGCGCGCCTTGGATGACGTCATTAGAGGCATCGCCATTGGCGAAGCGATCGGGCATGATGAGGTAAATAAAATCTTCGTTGGTCACGCCTTGCGCTTTCTTTTGCTTTGCATCGCGTGCCGCTAAAGTATAAGGCATGACGATATCTGACTTTCCTGGCTCAGAAAATACAATATTGAACTCGCCGGCTTTGGTCTTAGCATCGATTTTCAAATCAAGAAACAAATAGTTCGGATTTTCTACCTGATTTACTTTGAGCAGTTCCACACCTTTGTGATTAATCTTTGGGGTGCGAGTACCAAGGTCTTTATGAAAAACCATCAATTGTACATTCGGGTTTTTCATACCCACCCACCAACTTAATGGGGCGATTCGAGGTTCGTCACTCTTCCTCATTTGTTGTGAGAATGCCGTAGTCGTTCCAAAAATCAATAACCAGATTAGGCTGGCAAAAAAAGGTTGCATCTTCATATTTGTTCGTCTTAATAGCTAAAAAAGGTATCCTCACGAAGGGTGAGGATACCGAGGTATTCTGTTTTACTGTGCTTCTATGGTGTAGGTATAGTAGCCTGCATTACGAAGATCAAGCGTGACTAAGTAACGTCCGCTTTCTGCGATTCGTAGGTTGCCACCGCCGTTGCTGAGTACGCCATTGCGTGCTCCAGCACCAAGGTTGATGGCGTAGGCATTATTGGCGCGGAACTTAAATTCGTCTGCATTCATGTCTAATGTAGCTGTCCACAATCCGCTGTTCGCATCATAGGTTAGTGCCACATCATCGGTATCGCCCCAACCTCCAGCTGCTGCACCAATAATACCCCAGGTTACCGGCGTAGCCGACCAATCTAAAGTTTCGGTATCTGCTTTCAGCAAATAATAACCTGCTGCTGGTACTTCTAAGTTTCCGGCATCGCCGGCGACGCTCAACTTGCCAGCTGCAGCTGCTGCGCCGTAATTGGTGCCATCCCAGTTGGCTTGGCTCGAAAACTTAAATACTAAATTGCCGGCTGTGAAATTGGCATAACCTTCGTATTTACTATCGCCTTCGATCGACCCGACGCGGAAATCATTGCTATGCGACCATCCATTTAACGCACCAGCGATAAATAAAGAGGGTAATAGCACCACGTCTTCATATGGCGTGGCTTTTAATTCAATGACGTTGGAGTACACAATATTATTTGGCGCTAGCGTCATCGCTAGTCGTGCCAACAAGACAACGGGCTGTTCGGGAGCCACCTTCGCTTCCAACAAGGCGGTATTGAGCGTATTCACCGTAATACTTGCAGAAATTCCTTCTGCATCTACAGTTAGCAGCGGGCTTCCTTGGAAATTGCGCTCTTGCGTCGTAATTTGAAGACTATAGCGCAAGATGTTACTGCTTACCGCCTCATTTGACCAGTTGACTTCTAATGGCGACCAATTGAAAGTAAAGGCCGTATCGGTGGCATTTTGCTGTAGCAATACTAGCGAATCAGCCGATGCCGTTAGCGTAGGCAGCTCTCCTGTCGTAACGGTGACCATCTCGTTATCCTTCTCGCAGGATCCCAATGTACTGGCCACACAAGCCAACGCTACTGCTATGATATGATTGAATTTCATGTTCGTATATTCCTAAATTTCACAATTAGTTTGGATTAATAGCCTGGGTTTTGCGTCAGGTTTGGATTGGCAATCACGTCAGAGGCGGGCAAAGGATAAATGGTTCTGAACTCAGGCACCGATGTGCCAGCTGCTGTACCACCCTTGAATGGCCAAACGTATGCTGTGCTAGTGTAACGACCAAAACGAATCAAGTCGGTACGGCGGTAGCCTTCCCAGTAAAATTCACGTGCGCGCTCGTCTAAAATAAAATCTAGATTGATGCTGCTCACATCGCCCGTATTGTTGCCATATGCACGGCGACGTACGGTATTGACATAATTGATGGCTTCACCCATGTTACCACCTCCACCACGTAAGACGGCTTCGGCATAGATCAAATAAGCATCTGCTAAGCGCATTAATGGAAAGTCGGTCGATACTTGTGTACCGTCGTTGGAAGGTGCAGCCACACCGTTACGATCCACATTTTTGAATTTCGTAACCGCTAGGCCTTGTACAAAAACAGCTGGGTCAGTAATATTGGGATCTTCGCCGAAGAACATCGCTCTACGATCGGTCTGCCCACTTGGATCAGCAAATTTGGCTGGCAATGTACGACGGCTCCGATTGCCGCCCCATCCGCCACTAGGAATACCTAAGGCGGCCATATTCATACCCGAACCGCTGGAAGAATTGACTAAAAATGTTGTACCACCAAAGTTTTGGGTTCTAATGGCGTCGTAGTTGATGGACAGGATCACTTCATCTTGTCCAATATTATTATCTGCTAAAAATAGGTGTGCGTAGTTTTCCTTTAGTGTATATGTCGAATTAATCACACGCGAAGCATAAGTTAGTGCGTCTTGATAACGGCCAGTGCCAGTGTAGACTTCTGCATTCAGGTACAATTTGGAAAGCAACATCCATGCTGCTGCCTGATCGGCACGACCATATTCATTTTGACGCGGTGCCACCAATTCTTCCTGTACGGCCAGTAATTCAGATTCTACGTAATTAAATAAATCTACTCGGCTAATCTGTTCAGGAGGTGTTTTACCGATCGTGTTTTCTTCGGTTACAAATGGTGGATTACCAAATAAGTCCATCATCACCCAATACTGATAGGCACGAAGAAAACGAGCTTCGGAGCGAAAACCACGTACAGCTTCTGCATCTGCACCCACAATACCGCGGTTGGCTAAATTATCATCAGAACTCTCCCTGATAAAGTCATTAGCAACTGTGATCTGATACATGGAACGTGCATACATACCTAAAACCATCACATTATTGGAAGACCAGGTTAGGCTGTTTATCTCTGATACGCCTGGATCTTGTATCCAAGCACAAATGGCATTATCAGAAGCCACTTCTTGTAAATTAAAATATAAGCGTAAGAAATCGGATGCCCCAGCATCGATACCGGCAATATCTCCATCACCCGAGGTGCCTCTACCGCTAGACATAGCCATACTTCCATATACCTTACCTAAAGATTGTTTGTAGCCGTCAACTGATTGATATACGACCTCGGAGGTCACGTCGTTAAGTGGAACTAAATCCAGCTTATCGTGGCAAGATGACGCGCTGAACAGGCTAGTTGCAGCGACTATATATGTTAAAAAATTGCGTTTCATACTGTTTTCTCTTTAAAATTTGGATTACAAATCAAGGTTTACACCCAATACAAATGTGCGTGGACGTGGATACAGGTTATTGTCAATACCACCTTGTATTTCTGGATCAATACCAGGATAGCCGCTTAATACAAACACGTTTTGTACATTGCCCGATACACGGATATTTTTTCCTTCGCCTAAAGCATTCATGAAATTATAGCCCACTGAAATATTATCCATACGCAGGAATGATCCGTCGTGTAAATAAAAATCACTCAACGCCCTGTTGTTAATAAAATTGGTATTGGTCAACGAGCTTGGTGCATTGTTTATAATGCCTATCGGACTTAATACATTGTTGCGGATAGCCAAGTTAGAGCTAATATTATCATAAATATGTTGTCCAAGATTCGAACGTAGTACCGTGCTGAATGTCCAATTTTTGTAGTCTATGCCAGTAGAGAATCCAAGTAAATATCTTGGCAGTGGTGAGCCGAACAAACGACGATCAGACTCGTTACCTACGCCGTCGCCATTAATGTCTGCATATACACCTTCCAAAGGCCGACCATCAGGACCATATATTTGCTGCTGCAAACGGTATGTAAATGGACTGTATCCCACTACGTGCGCCTGTACATTCTGACCCGTACCGCCCGTGATTCCACCAACTTCTACAAAGTAATTTGGATCAGCTACGGCTGTCAGGTTGGTTACCTTATTCGTATTGTACGTGAAGTTAAAATTGACATTCCAACTAAAATTCTCGCGGCGTACTGGTATGGCATTTAGATTAAATTCTACCCCGGTATTTTCCATATTACCGACGTTGGTCAGTAGGCGGTTGCTGAAATTGGTACCAATTGGAATAGGAATGGTACTTAATAGATCCCGCGTATTCTTACGATACACATCAATACTACCATCTATGCGGTCGCCTAGGATACCGAAATCGACTCCGGCATTGTACGTTGCCGTGCTTTCCCAACGAAGATCTCTATCGTAGGCGATCGGGGAATACGTGCGGTAGAATTCTTCACCAAATTGGTACTGTGCTTCATTGACACTTAGATAGTAGTTAGGAAGATACGAGTAATTCGCAATACCATCTTGCTGGCCGGTAACGCCATAACTCAGGCGAAGATTTAGTTTGGATAAGGTCGTAACATCTTCCAAAAATGATTCACGGTTTACTCTCCAAGTTACCCCAGCTGATGGAAAGACACCCCAACGATTTTCCGGACTATACCGGGAAGAACCATCTGCGCGTAGTGTTCCAGAGATGATATATTTCTCATTTGCCGTATAAGTTGCACGTCCAAAATAAGAGATCAATCTATTCTGCTGAATGTCTCTAGGAAATACCGGCTCTGTTAATACCGTTCCGTCCGCACGTAAACTCGGATAGTTATTAGTCGCTGTTTGGTAATCATAATATCCATAACCCGCCGTCGCATCCAAGTGACCATTGATAGCAGAGAAGGTTTTATTATAATTCAAATAAAATTCGCCCACCAAATTGGTGTAATCGTTCATAAAACGAGTTTGCAAACCCTGTGTACGATTCTCCATAGCGGCGAAATCTGGCACGAATACACCTCCTTGTCCGCGAGAGATATCATACCCCAAATTCAGGTTAGCTCTTAGGCCAGAAATAAATGGCATCGTATAATCGATCTGCACATTACCAAAGCTGCGTGCAACTTTTGCGTCGTCGTCTTTCAGGTTTATCATCGCCAATGGGTTACGAGGTGCCAATGGGTGAGGCAAATCTCCCTGCATGTACTCGAAATAATTTCCATAGGCATTCTCTTGGTAAACAGGTTGGGTGGGATCAAAGACAATCGCAGAACCAATGGCATCATCATTCGCAAACATGGAGTTCTGCAGTGATCCTTTTAAGTTTAACTCGACCTTTAAACTATTATTAAAGAACTTTGGTGTAACTGATAGACTGGCAGAGGTACGATCCATTACATCTCTTTTCAATACTCCTTGCTGGTTAAGATAACCAACAGAAGCACGATATGGCAGACCTTTGTATGCACCTGCAATACTCACGTTATTGTCCGTAGTGAATGCGGTGCGGTAGATCTCGCGTTGCCAATCTGTATTTTCATTACCCAAACGAGCGATTTGTGCTGCAGTACCGTAGGTGTTGACGTAAGAACGTAAACTATCTGCCGACATCACCTCGTAGTATTTATCGATTGTGGATAACGAATTCACAGTGCTAAAATTGATTCTTGGTGCACCGCTATTACCCTTTTTAGTTGTGATCAGCACTACCCCATTGGATGCACGGGATCCATAGATTGCCGTCGCATTGGCATCTTTCAACACCGTGAATGACTCAATATCATTCGGATTAATAAGTGACATTGGGCTGGCTGAGCCATTAATAGTGGTAGGACTAAATGGCACACCGTCGATCACATATAATGGATCATTACTGGCATTTAGCGAAGCACCGGCACGAATACGAACGGTACTTCCTGAACCCGGACGACCTCCCGAAGAGGTAATCTGCACTCCGGCTGCCTTTCCCTGAATTAATTGCTCGGGTGTGGTAATTACTCCACTCTGAAAATCTTTAGAGCCGATGGCAGTAATTGAACCGGTTAACTGATCTCTTCGCTGAGTACCATATCCAATAACAACCACTTCTTCTAAATCACTGGAAGATGCCTGAAGTTGGAAGTCTAGTGTATTGGGTCCGGCATTGATCACGATGGATTGTTGTGCCGTCTCATAGCCCACGACTTCAACAGTAACCATGCGATTACCTAATGGAATAGCGTTAAAAGCATACTCCCCCGCTTCATTGGTAGAAATGGCCAGTTGCGTGCCTAAAACGCGAACTGTTGCTCCTTGCACCGCTTCGCCGCTCCGCGTCGAGACACGCCCCGCCAGATTGTTGTTTTGCGCAAAAGCAGACATGAACAGCACCATCAATAAGCTTATGCTCATCACTGTGCGTAATGTAAAATTGCTGATCATAATACTAATTTGGTTTATAGATGTATTTATTGTGTGTGTTGTATTGTTTCTCGGTAAGCGAACAGCCCTTGGTGGATCATATACATCTTACCAAAAAATAAAATAACCTACGCCAAACCGAAGTCTGAATGGGTATTTTTATCTGCACGCTAACGTCTTTGTTTACTTAAATTTATAATTGCGGCCGATGGCCAGTATCATCACAATGAGATCGTTCCCGGGAACGTTCCCAAAACAATACTAAGGTAGTACAAAAATTAAATTACGCAAAGCAAGTTTTAAAATATTTTACGCTCCGCTACTGGAGCCTTGGAAAATGAGCTCGGAATCTAGAAAAATAATCTCGCGGATGCCATCAGCTTTGCGGCCAAACAATATATCAAATAGTTGTGTAGTGGCTTCAATACCCATTTCGTAAGCAGGTTGCTTGACAACACTAAGCGAGGGTTGTAGCATGTCTGCAATATCTAAGCAGGAGAAACAAATGAGTTTTAGGTCTTTTGGTATTAAAAGTTGAAGCTCTTTAGCCACTCGAATGGTACTCATGGCGAGCCGTTCTACCGATGCAAATATGGCGTCAGGCTTCTGGTTTTCTATTAGGTTTTTGATGTCTTTATAATTAACAAGCACATCATTGGATGTATCCAGCATCAACTGCTCATTTAAAGGAAGTGCGGCTTCCTGTAGGGCTTTCTTGTAGCCCTCCATCCGTATCTTCCCGATCGACACATCTTTATTGACAGCTAAATAAGCAATCTTTCTGGCGCCACTGGCAATCAAGTGTTTGGTGGCCTGATAACTAGAATCGAAGTCATTCCCTGTGATACATGCCGTAGAGACATCTTCATAATAGCGATCAAAAAAAACAAGTGGAACTTTATTGCTTTTAAGTAATTTGAGATATTCATGATTATCACCTTCACCCGAGCCAGACATGATTACACCATCGACACGACCATTCACTAAGGTGCGTATAATATCAGCCTCTTTCTCTGCACTATGATCAGTGACATAGATAAGAACGTGATAACCATTATTCCGAGCTACCCATTCAATACCTTTTATAGCCTGCGAAAAAAACTTATTACCAAACTCAGGGATAATAATAGCAATAGTATAGCTTTTGTTGCCTCGTAGATTACTAGCGTATAAATTAGGTGAAAAACCTAGTTCGGCAGCCTTCTGAAGGATTATTTCCTTTGTTTTGGGATTAATATCTGAGCCCTCGCGAAATGCTCGAGATACTGTCGATTTAGAAAGCCCTAGTGCTGCAGCTAATTTTACTATGGTGATGTTATTTGCCATACCTATTGATTAAGCAAACATACTTAAAAAAGGATTTATATGATCTTTTAGCGCTCACGAAAGACAAAAGTTTTGATGAATTAAAGCAACAAATTTAAATAATGATAAGTTCCACACATAGACCAACGATAGCTGATTGGCTACGGAGCAAACTTGAGTGGATCAGACACTAAGTGGAATAAATAGATCAATTAATTTGAATTAGATTTGTGACAGTGGTAAAATAATTTTAAAACTCGTACCCTTCTCGCCATTGCTCTCCACTGAGATCGCGCCGCTATGCAATTCTAAAATCTCTTTACATAGATATAATCCAATTCCAAATCCTGCAATAGATCCCATTTTGCTATTTTTAACCCTATAATAGCGTTCAAAAATTTGCTGTTGATCCTGCTCGGAAATACCCATTCCCTCATCACTAACTTTGATCTCAACCGTATTTGGATATACTTGATGGTAACTGACATGTATGGTAGATCCTGCGGGGGAATATTTCACGGCATTTCCGATTAGGTTGTTGATGACTTGTGATATTTTTTCACGATCTGCTAACAATTCAATACTTTCTTCATATTTAAAAACAACCAAATGGCTATGATTTATATTGCTCAACTCCACTTCGAGTTCGGAAAATAATTTGCTTAAATCAAAGTATGATTTATCAAGAACCATCTTTCCAGAATCTAGCCGCGAGATATTAAGAAAACTATTAATCAAGGTATTCATATAGTGTACCTGACGTAGTGATCTTTCTACTTTTGTTTGCATAGAAAGATTCGCCGAAGGAGCAATGTCCCGTTGCATTAGTTGAAGATATGCGCTCAGAGAAGTAAGGGTTGTTTTAAGTTCGTGGCTGACCATTCCGATAAAATCGTCTTTTCGTTGTTCATCTTTCTTTTGCTCAGTTATATCACGCAGTGTGCCATTTAGGCTCGCCACTTGTCCATTCTGATCATATAAAACCTTTCCAAGAGCTTGCACCATTCTGGGAGTTGATTCATGAGGCAGCTGAATCCGATAATCAATAGCATAGCAGCCATCGGAATCCTTACTAATCGAAGACATAATTGCCTCAGTCACTCGGGCTCTATCTTCTTCTACGATTACAGATAATGCCGTAGAAAGATCAATATGATCTAAGGGTTTTAAGCCAAACCACGTGTGCAACAATAAATTTCCTAAGAAAAGATTAGTTGCAGGTTCATAGTAGAACGTAGCAAGTTCCCCAGCCTGAATAGCCATCGCAAGCATATGCTGATCTTTTTCATTTCTTCTCCTTGCAGTTACCTGCTCAGTAATTTCATCAAGTATTATCAACACTCCAGTTACCTCCCCGTCAGACGAAAATATAGGCTGGTAAATTGAATTGACGATTGCATCTCTCAGGGAGCCATTATGATAAAGTCTGACGGTAAACTCATTATTTGTTTTTCGTTCCCCTGTAATAATAACTTAGTCTAGCCAATCGAAGACTTTCTGGCCTTGTAGTTCGGGTCTAGCATTTATATGAGGTCGGTTTAAAACCTCACTTTCCCTGCGATCCCAGATTTTTAACATTGCCTATTTGCTATTTCAATAACATGATCTTTACCACGTAACATTGCGATTCCAACAGGGGGCCTGTTCAATAATTGTTCTAACATGCTCACGGCTCTCAGAAAGTAAATTCATCGAATTTCTGAGACTTTCGTTTGTGCGATACAAATCTTTGAGTGTCGAAGCCATTTCATCATTCAGTGCCTCTTCCCTTTTTTCTTTGACGGAAATCGTTTCCAGATATTTTTTTTCTGAAGTGACCTCACGGGCGGTATTTAAAATACACCAAGTCTTACCATCCTGGTTCAAAAGGGCTTTATATGTATAATCGTAATAATCGACTTTTCTAAGTCCGTTCTTAATAAGTTCGGCTGGAGCACTCTTAAACGAATACGATTTACCTGAATACCAAACATTTTGCAAAAGGGCAAAAAAGACTGCCCGACAAGTTCAGGAATGGCATCCAACAAAGGCATACCTATTATTGACGCATCTTTTCCCCAAAGTTCCAATATCCCCTTGTTTGCAAACCTCATGATCATATTCTCTTCGGAGTATATGGCCGTAGGCTCTGAAGAGTCATTAAGAGCCATTAAAATTAGGTCCTCGCTAAACTGGCTGGTTGAGAGATATTTTAAGTGAGTCATTCAATCCAAAGATATATAAATAGCTCAGCAATCACTCTATCTAATGTGCAAACATAAATCAAACACCTCCGACACTTTATAGATGTATGTAAGAGCTGAAAAGTGCTTCGATAGATACGAAGTTATGATGCAACTTTTAGTAGATTTTTTTGCAAAAGACATATGCGGCCTTAAAAGATTCTATGATAGTAAAGTAAGCTATATTTTTGCAACCATAGCTTTATCAATCCTGTGACGATCCATGTCTACGATTTCGAGTTGAAAATCTTACCATAGTGCTTTCTCTTCTCTAGCGAGGATATGATTAGTAATTGAAATGAAAAGACCATTAACCATAGAAAATGATGCAGTATCTACCTTCAGATAGACCGGAATATTTTGGTGGTACAAAATATGGGTTGATCTTAAATAGTTATTCTTCCACCAGCTACGGGTATAGTGGCGCCCGCAATATAACTAGCGTCATCTGATGCAAGAAATACATAAGCTGGAGCTACCTCAGCTGGTTGCCCTGCACGTCCCATAGGTGTATTTTTACCAAACTCCTCGTGAGCAGGAATCGTTGATGGGATGAGTAGTGTCCATATAGGCCCTGGGGCTACTGCGTTCACTCGGATGCCTTTCCCATTTTCCAGCAGAATTTGACTCAAATTAGCAGTAAAATTTTGTATAGCACCCTTTGTAGCTGCATAAGGTAATAACAATTCGTTAGGAGAGTATGCGTTTACAGAAGTGGTATTTATAATACTGCTACCCGGCTTCAAATGGGGTTCAGCGGCCTTGCACAGGTAAAACATTGCTGTAATATTGGTACGAAAGGTTTTATCCCATTCTTCGGAAGATACATCTTGGATACTTTCTCTTGCCATTTGGAATGCCGCGTTATTTACCAAAATATTTAATCCACCAAACTCTTTCACCGCAGATTCTACTATATATTTGCAGTGCGACTCCTCTTTAATATCGCCCTTGATTAGGATGGCTTTCCTACCCTCTTTCTCCACATACTCTGCAGTCATCTTTGCGTCCTCATCCTCTGAGTCATCCAAATAACTAATCAATACATCCGCTCCTTCTCGTGCAAATGCAATGGCAACTGCTCGTCCTATACCCGAATCTCCACCGGTGATAATCGCTTTCTTTCCTTTTAACTTTCCGCTGCCCTTATAAGATTCCTCGCCATGATCTGCCTTTGGATTCAACCTATCTTCTACGCCGGGTACAGGTTGATCTTGCTTAGAAACTGGAGGTTTAGGATACTTTTGGGCGGGATCTGATGTAGTATTTTTATCGCTCACCATCTTGTTGAATTTTATGTATTTATAATCAAAATTGCCAATATCAATGTTCTTAGCATTTGTCATCTAGCGAATCTGAGATTGCTTACACAATAAAACAACATGTATGAGGAAGTGTTTGAAATAAATAATCTGTGCAAAAAGGAAGTGTTTAATGTGTCTTGCCTAGATATATCACTTAACTAATTAATTATTTATGAACAAAGAAGGAATTAAGCTGTAGTTGTCTATTAAGCTGACCTAAAAGTATAGTACTCCCTTTTTGCTGGACAGCAATAGTTCAAACTTAAGTTTATTTACGACACTTTTTTATTATTTTGATAGAATACCTGATTTGGGGTAAAATGGTCCATAGACTGATGTCTTCTTTCCGTATTGTAAAATTCGACATACCGTTTCACACCTTGGAATAACTCCATGCCACCGTTAGGTGGGTTCAAATAAATGTATTCCTGCTTCAATGACCTCCAGAACCTTTCGATAAACACGTTGTCCAGCGCTCTTCCTTTTCCATCCATTGATATACTCACACGATTATCCTTGAGGACTTTGGTAAAGATCGGACTGGTAAATTGTGAACCCTGATCGGTATTGAATACTTCAGGAGTGCCGTGCTCTGCTATTGTTTCCAACAGCACATCCCTGCACCATTCCACCGTCATGGTATTAGAGATACTCCACCCCACAATCTTTCGACTATACACATCTATAATGGCGAACATATACATGAAGCCTCTAAACATAGGAATATAAGTGATGTCGGCCTGCCAAACTTGGCTTGGCCGCTCTATCTTTAAGCCTTTGAGTAAGTACGGGTATTTGTAATGTGTTGCATTTGCTTTACTTAGGTTCTTCTTTGGGTAAATGGTCCGAAGGCTCATTAGCCGATATAAACGCCGTACGCGCTTGGCATTTATACGATACCCTAGATCTTTGTTGAGATACGCAGTCATCCGTTCCACACCGTAAAATGGACAGTCCAGAAACTTGCGGTCAATTAGCTTCATGATGGACTGATTCAACAAGGATTCACCTTTAGGCTTGAAATAATAGAAGCTACGCTGAAGATTCAGCAGCTTACACTGCCCCACAATACTTAGCGGTTTATATCCTGGGGAAACAAGTCCGCGCCTTTCAATCATGCTCATTTCCCCAATACCTTTTTTAAGAAATCAACTTGGATCTGAAGTTCACCAATCTTGGAATAAAGTTCTTTCTCTTTAGACTCTTCTTTCTGTGTAGGTTTCTCTGAACCGAACACCGTGTCAGCTTTCTCCAGAAATTCCCGTTTCCAAGCGGTGATCTGTGTGGGATGAAGGCTGTATTTGGAAGCAAGTTCCTGCATGGTACTAACTTCTTTAAGGGCTTCTAAGACTACTTTGGTCTTGAAAACCGGACTGAATTTTCTACGCTCTTTTTTCATTTTCAACTGTTAAATTATCGAATTTAATCAGCTGTCCAATATTTGGGGAGTATTATAGGCGTACGCAACTTCATCAAAACATCGGGATCGACAGGATTGCACATTTTCATATATGTGGCCGAACAATATATTTTTGAGGTTGTACGTGATTTTATGGAAATGCTAGCAGAATTGGTGCACGAACAACATCCAGATAGTACCAGCGTAGAGCGGTCACCATCCAAAAGGAAGAAAAAGATATACCTCGACTTTATGCAGAATAAACGCGCACAAACCATCGTAGCACCCTATTCAGTACGTCCTAAGCCTGGAGCTACCGTTTCGACGCCACTGGAATGGGATGAGGTAAATGACGATTTGAGCATTGCGCAGTTTTCTATGAATGCTGTATTGACCAGAATCGAATCGCAACAAGATCCTTGGAAAGATATTTTTAAGCACAAGGCCAACTTGAAGAAAGCCATTGCTTCTTTCTAAGCCAGACTAGCTTTCAATTTTGCCAACAACTCCGAAGCTTTTGTACTCTCTTTATCGACGTTAATTTTGCGAATGCTAGCACGCTTTCCTTGCGCTTTTTTCTTGATAATTTTGAGCAGTTCCTTGCTATACTCGTTGCGAAAACCTGATATATCAAAGTCCGAACTGTTCTGCTTGATCAGCTTGGTCGCCATATCCACCTCTGCTTTTGCAATACGGGTACTCGGAATTTTGAGGTCTGATGTGGCGCGGATTTCTTCTTCGAAGCGCAATTTATTCAACATCAACATCCCATCATACGGCCTTACAATAGCCAAGTTTTCTGTGGTGCGCATCACAAAGGTGCTCAAGCCGACGTGGCCGGTTTTTTCCAACGATTTATAGAGCAGCGAATAGGCTTTCTCCCCTCCTTTCTGGGGCTCCAAATAATAGGGTGTATCAAAGTATATTGTATCAATGTCGCGCTCCTTGACGAAAGTCTGCAGATTAATCATTTTATTTTTCTCCGGTAATGCTTCTTCAAAATCAGCTTCTTCGATCACCACATACTTATCTTTTAGAAGATATCCTTTTACAATATTTTTCCAAGCCACCTCTTTGCCTGTTTTGTCGTTCACTCGCTTGTACCGAATATTGGCTAGATCCTTCCGATCCAGCATATCTAAGTCAAGCTGACTTTCTTGAATAGCACTAAATATTTTGATGGGGATGTTCACCAGTCCAAAACCGATTGCCCCTGTCCAGATTGCGCGCATAATGGTAGCATTTTTTTTAGAAAACGACTGAGAAGCCAAAAATGTTTGTAGAGCTAAGTCAAGATAGCATACCTCAAGAATTTTAGGTGACTGAACCTTCATTCACAGCACTTTTTATGACGCCACATCATTCCTTCTTCTATTAAAAATGAATGGCTCTGTACAAATTAACGTCATGTTTACAGGAGTAATAGAAGGCTTAGGTACTATTGTGAAAATCGAGAAGGATGATCGAAATGTACATTTCACCGTACAATCAGACATCAGTAAGGATTTAAAGATCGACCAAGATATCGCGCACAATGGTGCATGATTACTACTTGTCCTTGTTGAGTTAAAGCAATCGCCACCTCCACTACTTCATTCATATGCTGACGCCAATCGTAAGGATACAACATACGGGCAATCTCCGAAAGACAGATGGTTTTCTCCGGGCCGTGTGCTGCTGTCAGCGACAATATCGCTTCCGAGATGTCTGGATCTACTTTCGTATGTTATTAACATGTAAGTACGACGGGTGGTTTCGAGTTTTATACACTTGTTTTGCCGCTAGTAGTTGACACGATTTACATCTTTAATCAATTAGAATAAAAGAAACACAGATAATCCCTAAAACACAAAAAAGCCACTCGTTGAGTGACTTTTTTGTGTTTTATAATATGCAATACGTATTACTCGCCAGCTGGCACTTCTAATGAAGCACCTGCTGCTACGGGTTGGCCAAAATTAGGTGTGCCATCCGTATTCCACGTGAACTTTTGCATGCGCGTACTACGCACATTGCCACAGCCATCGTTATTAGGATGCGATTCGCTATTGGCATGATAAATAATCCAATCTTCTGTTCCATCTTTTGATTTAAAAAAGCCATTGTGCCCCGCGCCGAAAGCTGTTGGAGCTTTAGTAAATACGGGGCTAGGGTGTTTCGACCAAGACGCTATTTTCATTGGATCGGCATTCTGGTTGAGCTTCAGCATCCCCAAACTATAATCGTCTGTGCCGCAATAGCTGGCACTGTAGATTAAAAATACATCGCCTGCGGGATTTTTAAGAATTTCTGGGCCTTCGTTAACACTGAATCCTTTTTTCTCCCAATCCAACTCTGGCGTAGAGATCATACTTGTCTCGCCGATCAAGGTAAAAGGATCTGACATTTTAGAGATATAAATATTCTGCGTTAGGTTACCTTGTTGCGCACCCGGTCGGCCAGACCAGATAAAAAACAGTTCGTTACCGTGCTCAAAAATGCTACCATCAATAGCCCACTGGTCCGTAGGTTGCGTAATAAGCTGTCCCTTATCTACCCAATTACTGGTCGTCGGATCTTCATTCGCATTTTCCAGCACGAACATCCGGTGATTCACATCTTGCCCATTGCTGGCGGTATAATAGATGTACCATTTGCCGCGTATAAAGAAGAGTTCGGGTGCCCATACATCGCGGCTATTGATGCCTGTAGATGGCGCGTTAAATACCACTTGGCTCGGCGCGGCTGCCAACTCACTCATCTTAGCCGTTTTCCGGATTTCGATTCGATTGCCCAAGGTTTGTAAAAAGTAATAGAAATCACCGCGCTGTGCTACCCAAGGATCCGGCGCAGCCGTAAGCAATGGGTTTTGAAATTTGGCCGTGCCCATAGCCTCGGGAGGTTTGGGTGTGGCCAAAAATGGCCCGGCTCCACGTTTGTCACAGCTTAAAGAGATTATTAAAAAGAAAATATAAAATAGGTTTTTCATTGTAGTAAGTTTAGAGTTTGGCATATTCCAAGTAATCAATCTCTCCGTACATGGTTTGATGGCGGATGCTAATCTTACGTGTGCCAGCAGCAAGCAGGAACACAATATCGTGGGTTTGCCATACATTCCAGCCTCGGTTTGCGATCGAATAGACCTGTGCCGTAGATTCGTCATCATCAATATATACCTTATGGGAAGTACCGTCGAAACCGGTTCCGGCAGCAATACGTATGCGATACTCGCCTGCGGCCAATACCTGAATAGTCGCATCAATACCGCTTGCTGCATTGTCGATAGCACCTACCTTCGCTTGGTTTGAGGAAGTTTCTCTTGTTTCGGGATCATTGGCAATACGGGCTACACCGCGCAGTGTTGCATTCTCTGCTTCAATACGAATAGGTAGTACTTTCACGCGTGCGTTTACGGTATTGCTCTTCACCGTATTTTCTGCTTCATCGATGAGTACGGCGTGAAAAGATAGGCTTTGATCTGGGATGGCTTCATTCACTTTATAATCAAAGTTGAAAGGTGCAATGCGCTTTTCCCCGATTTTTTCTTCGCCCTTATAAAAATCAACACGACGCAGTTGCGCCCCACCATAGGCACTTTGCCCAGCAGCACGCAAGACGTAGTTTCCACTCGCAATCGCCACTGTATCTGCCGTAAGAAGGATAGTAGGCGCAGCGCTACTGGATGGAATGTCGACTGTTCGCTCGCAGCTTCCGACCATACAGGCGAAGCCGCAAAGAAGAATAGATAGCATATTTTTCATCATATTATCGATTAATAACCTGGGTTTTGAGTCAGGTTTGGATTGTTGTCAATATCAGATTGAGGAATGGGATACCATTCGTGCTTTCCTTGCACGAAGTTGGTAAATTCTGGGTCGCGTTGTCGCAAAACGGACAGGTTATTCGCCAACTCACCCCAGCGCACGAGGTCGAAATAGCGCCAGCCTTCGCCCGCTAATTCCAGCGTACGCTCTTGCCGTATTTGCTCTCGGAAGCTTGCTTGATCTAGTGCTGGCCGCGCCACACTCAGCGGGCGCAGGCCAACGCGTGTGCGCACGCGATCTACATGCGGATAGGCACTTTGTGTTTGCCCAATTTCATTCAAACATTCTGCATACAACAATAGAATGTCGGCATAACGAATCATGCGATAATTGTTGGGTGAGCTGAAGCTTTCCCCGTTTTTCCAATGGTCGTTCAGTAATTTGCGAAACCACACACGTTGATCGTTGCCGCCGTAGATTGCCTGCCAAGTTTGTCCATACACCATCGTAAATGCCGGTCCGCGTTCGTCGGTCTGATCATAGAGAAAGCTTGCCGCAGCACGTGGATCACGACGATCGTCGGCGGTACGTTCTTGTTCAAACAGGGAAACGATCCATCTTCTGGCGCCGCCATCTGCATAGCCTGGACCTGGATTAGGAGGAGCTAAAAACTTCGGCACGGAAGATCCAGTGTTTAGACTGATGCCCGGGTTGGTATCATCATCCCCATTCTCGGCCGGATTTTCCTTGTACTGAATTTCGTAAATAGACTCCCGATTGTTTTCAGAGGTTTTTTTGAAGTTATCTGCATAGTTGTCCATCAACCCGTAAATCGAGCTGCCTTCGCCCGTAACAAGCCAATCCATCGCCAGTTTTGCTTCGTTAAATTTCCCTTGTTGCACATAGGTTTTGGCTAATAAGCCGTAGGCACCACCGCGTGTAACACGGCCTAGCTCTTCACCACTATACGATATCGGCAGATCAGGAATGGCCTCCGTCAGGTCTCTTTCAATCTGTGCAAATACTTCGTTCTGTGTTGCATTTGGTGGATAATCTGTCGGCGACAACGGAGTTAATACCAAAGGTGGTCGCCCCCAAAAAACAGCCAAATTAAAATAATTCAGTGCACGGATAAACTTTGCTTCCGCGACTATGCGCTTCTTCAGTGTCTCATCCATGCTAATTTCTGGCACATAGCTGATCACTTGATTGGCGCGAAAATTAGCGTGAAAAATCGCGTTCCAAGTACCGTTACTTGTGTTATTACTGGTAAAAGCAAAGGACATATTGTTATTTAGACCAATATCTCCCCCGGAACCAAAACCTTCGTCTGAACGTAGTAAGTACAGGAAGAACATGCCCCGATTGTAATAAGAGTCGCTCCTGTTTAAGGAGCTATATACCGCATTGATTCCTTTGACAGCATCTTGCTGATCTTTCCAAAAGGATACCGTAGTAAGCATATCGGGATTGGGTTCATCAAAATCCCGTTGACAGCTTATACTAATCAAGATCAACGGAGTAAGTAGGGATATTAATTTTTTTTTCATGGTAATTTTCTTTTCCGGTTAATTGATTAAAGTCCTAGAGATATGCCAAAAGAAATAATGCGGCTTGGCGGCCAGCCACCAACATCGACTCCGGGTTCTAAGTTGGCATTGGCTCCGACCACATCCGGATCAAGACCGCTGTAATTTGTTATCGTTAATAGATTCTGACCACTTACATAGACGTGCATGGATGGTATATTCAAGCGTTTCAGCATAGATTGTGGTAAAGTATATCCTATTTGCACATTGCTTAATCTCAAATACGAACCGTTTTCTAACCAGCGATTACTATCTCCGCGTACGTTGGAGATAATACCCTGATCCACCGCAGGATCTCCCGGTGTATTGCTCGTGTAGGACACGCCTAAACGTGGGAAATCCGTTGGATTTTCCGCCGTCCACGGCATGATACCACGACGGTAATTAGAATAGCCCATGCCATCAAAGTCGCGACGCATATCATTGTACAATTTTGTGCCATATACACCATATACCTGCAGGTTTAGCGTAAAATTCTTATAATACGCATTCCATTGTATGCCAGACGTAAACATGGGCCAAGGCGTACCTGCATACGTGCGGTCATCTGGCGTGATGTCATTGTTCGTGCCGCGATCTATTAAGTTTACATAGCGCACATCACCAGGCTGCGCAATACCAGCCTGTGCACGATGCGCATCGATTTCTTCTTGATTCTGGAAAAGTCCGTCGGTCATAATCAGATAATATTCACCGATCGAACGACCAACTTGCGTCCGTGTATTGCCAGATTGTATGTAGTTGCGCGGCAATCCAGTCGTTGGATCAATCCCTAGATTACCTAACTCCAATACTTTATTGCGGATCGCACTGAAGTTTCCAGAAATATCCCACTTAAATCCATTCTCCCGCTGGCTAACGGGCCGATAGCTAAGCTCCAATTCTAGACCCTTATTTTCTATCGAGCCGATATTGGTCAATATACCGCCTCCGCCCACTGTGCCTAGGTATCCTGGTAGCGGCAAGTACAAGAGTACATCCGAAGTCACTGAGCGAAATGCGTTGAAGGACACATTAAACTGCGGATTGAAAACGGCCGCATCAAATCCTACATTTAAAGTTGCCTTTTGCTCCCATCTCAAATTGGGGTCTACCAAACTGACTTGCGTTGCACCGACTTGTGTGCTTTGTTCGCCCGAACCAAAGATGGCTCTCGGAGCTTGATTAATTAATCCCAAATACTGGTAGTTTCCAAGATTTGCTGCACCCAAAACACCATACGACGCTCTCAACTTCAACTCGGGCAACCAGCTTACATCATAAAAATCCTCATTGCTAAGCCGCCAAGCAAATGCACCTGATGGGAAGAAACCTGTGCGGTATGGCTTGGAAAAGCGAGAATCTTTATCAGATCGGAAACTAAAAGTGGCTAAATAGCGATCATCATACGTGTAGTTTAAACGACCCAACCAAGAATCGATGAAATTTCGGCCTCGGCTACCGGAAGAAATGCTCTCTCCTAAAGCCGAATTGATGGTTGTAAAGTACTGATCGGAAGCGGCTAAGAGATCGGTTTTACCTGCACCGATTGATTCCCGACCTATGGTTTGCTGAGTATAACCCACTACGCCATTTATCTGATGTTTACCTAACGTTTTATTGAAGTTGAGTGTGTGTTCGAACAAATAGCTGAGGAACTGTGATCGATCTTCATCAATACGCGTAGGCGGATCAATTTGATTCCAGTACCAAATTCCTTTGCCACGAAGCGCGGTGTTTTTATCAAAACTAGTTTCCACACCGGCGTTTACACGGTACCGCAGCCAATCCAAGATATCTACTTCCCCATACAGATTACCCAATAGTTTCACATAGTTGTACGATGAATTCGTAATGTAGGCTTGGGCAACTTGGTTGCGCGAATAGGTTCGCGCATCGTTCGAGCCAATTCCCCATCCGCCTGGATTGGCATCGCTGATGAATGAAAAATCTTGCACAGGTATAATCGGCAACATGCTAAAGGCATCGTAAAATGGATTGCCACCGAATGCTCCGCCAGAAAATGGCGATCGACCGTAGGAAGTAGATACCATCAGATTTTCTCCTACGCGCACGCGTCCTTTGGATCCTTCTGTATTGATACGCAATGCTGCGCGATCAAATTTGCGTTCGATCATGGTACCCACATCTTTAAAATAAGATCCAGACATGAAATATTTGGACGTGGGCCCTCCACCGGATGCGGATACGCTGTAATCCTGAATCGCACCAGTACGAAACACTTCGTCGCCCCAATTTACATCGGTGCCATCGTAATTCGATACGGCATTCTGTTGCGTGTATCCAGCATTTTCATACGCTTGTCGATTCATCGCAACGTATTCTGGCCCGCTCATCATATCAAACATATTGGGCAAACTGGAGACGCTATAGCGCCCAGAAGCATTCACGACCATCGGTCCTGGTTTTCCTTTTTTGGTGGTTATGATGATAACTCCATTGGCCGAACGCGCACCATAAATAGCCGCTGCAGAGGCATCTTTGAGCACCTGTACGCTTTCGATATCGTTGGGATTGACGGTAACATTTGGGTCAGATAGCATTCCGTCAATAACATAAAGCGGACTAGCATTGCCATAAAGTGTACTTAAGCCTCGAATGTTCACCACAGCTCCCTGACCGGGGCCGCCAGAATTTCGCACCACCAATCCAGAAGCTTGTCCTTGCAGCGCTTCTGGCAAAGAACGCGCAACCTTTGCCGAGGTATTTTGCGTTTCAACGACAGATGCCGCCCCTGTTAAGTCTTTTCTGCGGATGGATTGATAACCAATAACAACTACTTCATCGATATCGCTATCGTCTAACTGTAGCGTAATATTTACCGTAGAGCTTCCCGACAAAATAATTTCTTGTGATTGATAGCCCACGAAAGAAAAGACAACTGTTGCCGTTTCGCTACTCACAGCGAGTCGGTAGGAACCATTGGCTTGTGTGATGGTTTCGGTATTCGTATTCTTTTCGCGGACAGATACACCTTGCACTGGTTGCCCATTGGCATCTTGCACAGTTCCGGTGACAGCAAAAACAGACTGGAAATTCTGATAATTCTCGGTCTTACTGCTAAATGCCCGATGGTACTTGGCGGTTAATGAGGTGGTATTTGCCTGCAAATACCCCAACGGAAATACAGCGGTCGATAACAAGCCCAGCAGGGTTGCAATATTTCTCATATATTATTGTGGTTTAGGTTTATAACGAGCAATATAAGCAGTGATTACGCAGCGCAGTTTGCCATATCTGATCAAATTATATCCAAATTAGATCAAAGTGAAACTCATCGTTATTTTCCCTAACTACCTATTATTCCTCATAGCAAAGAAGATTGCCAAACACTTTATATAGGAGAAGGGGGCGTTTTGTCTTCTATAACATATTCGATCTTATTTTTAATATTGTCTAATAAATAACGGCAAACCAATATGAAACGTACGCGTTTTATAAGCACGGCTGCGCTTGAGGAATAACTATAGAAAAATCTGGAAACGTATACTTGGAAAACGAACTTATTTTGCATGAACTTGTCCATTTAGATCAAATTTTACCCGGAAGAATTAATAGTAATGAACTTGGTAACCCACATTTATGGGAATGGAGGATGAGGTTGAAGCCTATAAACTTTCTATGAACTATGCATTTGGGGCGATTGGGAACATTTCTATTAAATAATGCTCACTAGCGCATTTAGTTCTATATTAGTGATTGACCTCTATGTCCAAATTTTATAATTGAATAATCAAGAAAGTCGATATCGTTTTACTGAATAACCTTAAGATGTTTAGTCTTTGAAGCACAACAAAGTGTAATGGCTAGAAAAACTGATAATGATACACTTGCTATTGCCAAATAATAGAACGCTGAGATTACTGTAACCTATTTGTAACCGCGCTCCTATTTTTTGAAAGTTCGTTTAAAGGTTGATTAGGAGGTTGAGATTTTGAGACTTTTAGCAACCATTTTCGATATGGTCTAAAATCTGCGTTTCTGATTAACAGAAGTAATTATTGATAATTATTGAGCCTTTGAAATTATACCTTATAAACCTATTTATAACACAATTTAAGAATATTACAATCTTGAATAAGTTTGCTCCAAAACCTTTTTTTGACAGGGCGTTCTTTTTTTGAAACAGATTCTCCGATCTATATTTTATTGATTCATCCAGATATAGTATATACCTGTACCCAGGGCATAACATAAAACATCCACCCAATCTGCAACAAACATAGGTTGAATGGCGGGAAAAATTACCTCACCGATAATACTTACTAGAAGAAAATAATGGAATATAGTCGTTTTTGAAAAGGTGCAATATTCAGTTTGTCGAAACATAAATCGCCGTTCCCATAACACCAGATGAAGCGTGATCGGCATCATCAAGATAGGATCCAGATAGGAATCAATCCATTTCCAATGTATACCCAAGATCCATTGCAGAATTTGATGTGAAATAAATAGCAGCGTAAAGGATAAAAACCAAGGATTAAGGAGGTGGTTGATGCTTTTTTTCAAAGTAATAAAAAGAAGATAAGTCCTGAAATGATTAGCATCACCGGCGAACATGCTAGAACAAACAAAATAATCGGAACTTTTAAAATTGACTTTCCCACTTGAACCCAAGTGGAATCCGTAGGATCAGGCTTGCACCAAGCACTAAACTTAGATATCTTATCACTTATCCAATCCCAAAGTTGCATTCTTGTACTCTTCGCATTTAAACCCATTAGTATTGTTTTTTGTTCACACTTATCGTTGCATACTTAACAAAGTATAGTTTACAGGAGGTTTTGTTTTTGATGGCAAGGTTTTAATGCTGATTTACATTGAGCTTTTACCTGCTAAAAATACAGGACAGTACGGATTCATAATAATAGCTTTTGCCAAACTTTTATGGAATAGATTTTCAAAAAAATTTCGATCATGTGCAAGAGTTAATAAGCACATGACTGACTCTGTTTTTTTAAGTATTCGAAAGACCGTATCTAAGGTTTCAGCATGCTCTATGAGAATAGATTCTACCGAGAATTGAAGGCTCGGCTCAAGTGTCTCTGCCCAAGATGCTAATTTTGACAGGCTTTCTCCATTGGTGTCTTTATCAGGCAATATATGTGATATGAAAATCTTTGCGTAAACCTGATGAAATACACTTGCAAAGACCTTTGCTGTGTTTAGGTCATCCTTATGATAGTTTGTGAAAAAAGTAACATTCGAGCTACTTTTCATCACATAATCGTGTGGTACAACTACCAAAGGTTTGCTGGCCGTTTTAGCAACATTATATGTATTACTTCCAATCAAATCAGCTCGCACCCCAGAGGCTCCGTGCGTACCCATTACCACTATAATTACTTCATCCGCGATACATACTTGCTCAATGGAATCGAGCAAAAGACCTTCTACAACCAAGCATTCTACCGCTAGATTACCTATGGGATTTAGTTTAGATAGAAATTCCGCCATACCCTTCTGCGCGCCAATTTCAGCACGTTGTTTATCTGTCTTATTAGCCAGAGGACTTTGAAATGCCGAATTAAATGGTTGGAAAACATGTAATAGTTGCACATCAGAATTTAATAATAATGCTAATTGACAGGCATATCGGGCAGCTGATAATGCATTTTCCGAATAATCTACAGGTACTAGTATTTTGTTTTTCATAGGCTTTTGGGATACTTAGCATTTTTTTACGTCTTGCTAAGTTATAAAAAACGCTATTATTTTTAGCAGCCTTCCTAAAGTTAGTTATAGCGTCAGGAATATTTAGCTATAAGGGAAAATTCTTTTAAGTTTGCACCACAGCAATGTATAGATAAAAGAATTATGATATGTGAGCGATCATATGTCAACTGTTGAGATATGGAAGAATTAAAAGCACTTATAATAGGAATAGTTCAGGGGTTTACAGAGTTTTTACCGGTCTCTTCAAGTGGTCACATTGTTATTGCCCAAGAACTGCTCGGACTTGACTTTGGAGAAGAGAACCTTACATTTGCCATTGTGCTGCACTGCGCTACCGCGCTTAGTACTATTGTTATTTTTAGGAAAGATATTATGCAAATTATAGCGGGTGTGATCACACTTAAAGATAGAGAAGCTATTAACTTCTCCCTATACGTGATCATATCCATGGTCCCTGCGGCTATTGCAGGTTTGTTTTTTCTGGATGAACTTGAAGCACTCTTTACGAATTTGAAAGTTGTCGGCTGCTCATTACTGATAACTGCCCTATTGCTATATTTTGCAGATCGACAAACATCTAATAATGGACAAATTTCGACAATCAAATCCTTTTGGATTGGTCTTGCTCAGATGATGGCGGCTATTTTACCAGGACTATCACGATCAGGAAGCACTATTGCCACGGCAGTAATTTTAAAGATAGATCGCTCCGTTGCGGCACGATTTTCATTTCTGATGGTCCTTCCTTTAATATTGGGAGCTACACTCAAAAAGTTGCTGAGCAGTCCGGGGGTTGAAGCAAATTTAGAGGCCACAGAAATGATGTCCCTCTCTGCTCTAGTATTGGGCTTTATAGCGGCATTTGTTTGTGGTTTAATTGCCTGTAAATGGATGATCGCTCTTGTCAAGCAAGCGAAACTCGTCTACTTTTCCTATTACTGCGCTTTTGTTGGCTCAGGCGTACTATTGTATACTTTTCTTTGGATCTAAGCATAACCTTTAGTACCTTATATTAAAGGTTACAGGTTTAAAACAGCCTACTTTTATTACTATGCATAGCGCTAAGAAGTCTATAAAGTGCAGCTGGCTGGTATACTTGTAAAAAACGTTTACAGAAAGGATTTAATGTTGTCGTTATGACCGTATAACACTAAGATATCATCTTGCTCCAATACGGTATCGGGCCGTGGTATACCATGCAATATCGTTGTGACAATACTTTTACCAAAAGTCGATTGTTTTCGGGTATTCTTTAATATGGTTAGCACCAGTAATTCATATTTTTCCCTAAAGCCTACATCCATGATGGTTTTTCCAACGTGACGATTTGGAACAAGTACTTCTACGATGGAGTACTGACTGTTGAGTTCAAATGAGTCTATCAAATCGGTCATGCTCAACCTCTTTGACCAACGTTCGGCAGATTCTTCCTCCGGATGCGCAATCTCATCAACCCCAATGGCCTGTAGCACCTTTTCATGAAGATGGTTAACAGCCCTACTAATAAGACGTTTAACACCAGCCTCCTTACAAAGAGCAGTAACCATAATATTGGCTCCCTCGTTCTCTCCGATCCCTACCACAACAATATCTGTGTTGCGTAAAGGTAGTGTGGAAAATGCTGCTTCATCGGCTGCATCTAAACAGATGGTATGTGTAATCTTTTCTTTTAACGCCGTAATACGTTCTATTCGTTGGTCTACCCCGACCACCTCATGACCTTGCCGAGTAAGCTTTTGTGATAGTGAAGCACCAAAATTTCCAAGACCTATAACAATAAATTTCATATCAAATAATTAATAAATAGTGAGTTCCTCCGATGCATAACGGTATTGCAAATGTTTAACCTTCTTAACCACCGCAATTAACATGGACAGCATGGTCACCCGACCGATAAACATGGTGATGATAAGTACCACTTTACTACCAACCGTAAACGTGCTGGTTGCATTCAGTGACAATCCTACCGTACTGTAGGCAGAGAAGCCTTCGAAAGCAATGTCTAATAGCGGCTTATCTGGCTCAAAAAACGAAATTACCATCACTGCTACGCCAATGGTAATCAAAGATAGAAACATGGTGGCAAAAGCACGTTGGATGCTAATTGGACTGATTTCACGACGGAATACCTCTGTCCTATCTTTACCTCTGACCAAACTAATTACATTCATTACAGCCACAGCGAACGTGCTGGTCTTTATTCCACCACCCGTACTGTTTGGGGAAGCACCTACCCACATCAAAAATATGATAAAGATGATACTGGAGAATTCCAATGTGGCAAAATCTACACTATTAAAGCCCGCCGTACGTGGAGTAGTAGCAGTAGCAAAAGCAATTATAAATTTACCTACTCCTTCATGCGCGGATAGAACATTTCGGTATTCATTTAAATAAATGAATATTGTGGCAACAATGGTGATCAACAATGTTGTAATCAGATTGATCTTGCTATTAATATTTATTACCCAAGGTTGGAAGAAAAACTCCCTTTTACGCAACCTGCCTATAAGACGTCTTGCGACGTGTTGAACATATTTCAAAATATTAACTACAATTGGAAAGCCCAATCCTCCTAGTATATAGGTTGCCGCTAGTAATAGCTGAAATGAATAGTTATTTACATAGCCTAGCGTAGCCGCTCCACGTGGTAGAACCGAAAATCCAGCGTTACAAAAGGCAGATACTGCATGAAAAACAGAGATAAATAGCTGATTTGTCAAATCATGCCCCTGATCACTAATGCTTATGAAGATAAATGCGGCGCTAATAAGTTCTATACTAAAAGTGATATAAATAGTGCGCCGTAGTAAAACAAAGACCTCCGACATACGATCAGTATTTGAAAAATTGCCTATAGCGAGTTGATTTTCATACGTGCTCCCTCCTTTCAGATAATAACTAAACAACCCTGCGAAGGACAAGATACCGATACCGCCGGCTTGAATAAGCAGCATGATAATGAACTGCCCCATTCGGGTGAAATGTGTCGCCGTGTCAACCACTGCCAATCCTGTAACACATACCGCACTTGTCGAAGTAAAAATGGCATCTACCCAAGAAAGTTCAGCTTGAAGGGCAAAGGGCATTTTCAACAAAACACATCCCGCTAGGATCAGAAGCATGAAACTCAAAACAAATAGTTGGGCGGGATTGTAAAAACGCATCTTTTCAAACTGCTTAATTAAGTGTGTAAAATTATAAAATTTGCCAACTATATTGTCATAACTGATATAAAACAAATCCAATGTGAAATTGGACAGCTGAGACCTACATTTTCATATAAAAGAACTTTACAGCCGAATATTTTTACATATTTTGCAAAAAGTTACTAACTACCTTATGGAAAATATTATTGACATCATTTACAACGTCGTCTGGAGCGATGCTTTAATTTATTTATGCCTGATTTCTGGAATATTCTTAAGTATTAAGCTAAGGCTGCCTCAGTTACGCTATCTAAAACACTCTATTCAGCTGCTTTTTGCAAGAAAAAGCTCAGATAAAGGGATTTCATCTGCACAAGCGTTTGCTTTAGCTATTTCCGGCAGAGTTGGCACCGGAAACATAGCTGGCGTAGCTACTGCTATTGCTATGGGAGGTCCCGGCGCTATATTTTGGATGTGGATTATCGCTTTTCTAGGTAGTTCATCAGCCATTGTAGAAGCTACCTTGGGACAGCTATATAAGCAAGTAAAAGATGGACAATATCGCGGTGGTCCGGCATTCTATATATTTCATGGGCTTCGTTCAAAAATATTTGCTTGGGTTTTTGCTGGAATTACGGTTATTAGTTGTGGTTTCTTATTGCCAAGTGTGCAAAGCAACAGCATAGCTGTGTCAGCCAATAGTGCATTTGAAGTATCAGGAGTAGCAGTAGCACTATTCACAATGCTTGTTTTAGGGGTGATTATTTTCGGGGGTGTAAGACGTATTGGTAGAGTGGCAGAATTCGTAGTACCCTTTATGGCTGGAGCTTATATAATAATGGCCCTAATAATAATTGGGCTAAATTACAATCAGATACCTTCAGTCTTTAGTTTAATCTTCCGATCAGCATTTAATTTAGAGCCTGTATTTGGAGGAGTTGCAGGTATGGCACTATCTTGGGGTGTAAAAAGAGGTATTTACAGTAATGAAGCAGGACAAGGTACGGCTCCGCATGCAGCTGCTGCGGCAGAGGTGTCTCACCCAATTAAACAAGGACTTGTTCAGGGTTTCTCCGTATACGTTGATACCCTATTCGTATGTACCGCAACAGCACTTATGATTTTGTTTACGGGACAATATAATGTATCTGATCAGATGGGCGGTTTTATTGTACAACATATTGATGCAAGTTTAAGTGGACCAGAGTTTACGCAGGAGGCAGTAGCACTTCACTTCCCCAGTTTTGGACATGCATTTATTGCTGTAACGCTATTTTTCTTTGCCTTTACAACTATTATGGCTTACTATTATATAGCAGAGACAAATATTAGTTTTTTGTTTTCAGGAAAACATGTACATCTTGCGATTCATACTCTACGTGTGATATTATTGATTTCTGTGTATATGGGTTGTGTAAATACAGCCGAACTAGCATGGAAACTGGGCGATATAGGCGTAGGATTAATGGCTTGGCTGAACCTGATCGCTATTCTGTTATTGTACAAAAAAGCCGTATTTTTGCTCAAAGACTACGAAACTCAGCGGAAAAAAGGTATAGATCCCATTTATAAAACGGTATCAACTCAGCAGTCTGAAAATTTAAATTGGTAGAATTAAGTAATAGCATGCAACGAATAAATCTTACAGTTTTTAAAAATTTTTTCCAATCCGCAAATGCGGGCGGAATACTGTTGTTAATTTGCGTTATAATTTCGCTTACAATAGCCAATAGCCCGTGGAAGTTTGATCTACAGGCGCTCTTGGATTACCCCTTAGGAACAGAGTATGGTTCTTTGCACCTTAGATATCCAGTATTGCTTTGGATAAATGATGGTCTTATGGCCATCTTTTTTCTATTGGTAGGGTTAGAAATTAAACGAGAGGTGGTAGAGGGTGAGTTATCCTCTCCCAAAAAAGCTTCATTACCTATACTTTGTGCTGTAGGTGGTGCTATTGTGCCTGCTTTAATATATTTAAGCCTCAACTCAGGCTCCACAACCGCAAGCGGATGGGGTATCCCGATGGCAACTGATATCGCCTTCGCTTTAGCAGTGATCAATATTTTAGGTAAACGAATACCAGCCAGTTTAAAAATATTTTTGGCGGCCCTTGCCATTGTAGATGACTTGATAGCTATCCTTGTGATTGCTTTTTTCTATTCTTCTGGTATAGAAGTTACTTATCTTCTATATGCTGGAATTGGGTTGATTGCGCTTGTAATCATGAATCGGCTAAATATTCTTAACCCGTATCTATATTTGATTCCGGGCGTTTTTGTCTGGTACTTTGTACACCATTCAGGCATTCATGCTACGATCGCTGGAGTATTAGTTGCAATGACCATCCCCACAAACGATACCGATATCGAATCGCCACTGGAAAGATTGGAACACGCGCTTGTTCGCCCGGTCAATTTTTTAATTATTCCCCTTTTTGCTTTCGCCAATACTAATATCACCCTAGAAAGCGAAATGATCGATGGTTTAGCCGCCCCGCTAGGTCTGGGTATCACATTAGGACTATTACTGGGAAAACCTGTAGGGATTTTCTTGACTACACTTTTGTGTGTTAAAACTAAAATAGGCTTACTGCCAGAGGGAAGTCGGTGGATTCATATTTTAGGTGTAGGGTTATTGGCCGGCATTGGATTTACGATGTCTATCTTTATTGCTATACTCTCGTTTTCTGACCCTCTTCATGTATCTGAGGCTAAACTCTCTATTCTTCTTACCTCTTTACTGGCAGGTGTTGTAGGGTATTTGATACTTCATTTTAGCCCTAAAAAAGCAGTTCCAGAAAAGAAGAAACTCGATAATGAAACTATCACCATAGGAAAATCACTAGACTAAGATTCAAGGATTGATGCTTTAAAGTACACGTATACTAGAGGTGACTTTGTGGATTTCAATTTTTAAAAACAAAACTACAGTTCTAACACTTGTGTTTACTAAACTGAATTGGTATGGTTCGTATAACAAGTGAAATGAATGTCGATGGTGGCAAAGTAGGAGACGCAGTATATAGGATTTTCGAGATACATTCTGATAAGAATGGACTAGATGGCTACGGAATGTATATGGATGATGCAGAAGTTGTAGTTTGCTGGTGTGAGATTGATGATCAGGACGGTATACTTTACGCAAATAAATCTGTCAAAATAATAAACGAACAAGTTGTACATGAACATTTTACTGAATTTTGTCACAATAAGTTCCCAGAAGTTGTCTTTAGTGAATTCAAAAATGTTTTATTATCAGAAAGTTAACCAGCCACATAAGCCGATAGGTAAAACGCATATTTATCTAGCATATCGCCACAACTGATTTTGGAACTAATCGTCCAAACCGCATCTGGGTCATTTTACCCCAAATCAGGTATTCTATCAAAATAATAAAAAAGTGTCGTAAATAAACTTAAGTTTGAACTATTGCTGTCCAGCAAAAAGGGAGTACTATACTGTAACCTATTTGTAACTCCGCTCCTATTTTTCGAAAGTTTATTTAAATGACTGAGTTGGGGGGCTGAGATTATTAGACTTATGGACGGTTCGCACGAATATGGTGTAAAATCATGGCTTCAAAACTAGACAAATCGATCTGCATTTTTTGAGTACCATCAAGTGATTCGATAGATTATCTATACTACCTATACTACCAATCCTATCGAGGGCGTACACCGTCAGATTCGCAAGATCACCAAAGACTAGGGGGGCATTTTCTTCCGAACAAGCACTACTGAAACTCATGTATCTGCTCATCAGAAATATCAGTATAAAATGGACAATGCCAATCCAAAACTGGGGACTGGCATTGTCACAATTATATATTCTATTTGGTGATAGAATCCTTCAAGAAAATAGAGGACTCTGAAACGCGTTAATTCTGAATGACAAAGTTCACGTTACACTCCCACTAATCAAACTAGATAACGGGATGTCACACGGGAAATACTGTCTGTTTAATCGCCTTTTCCACGAATGTCAATCCTCCTTTTGTTTGGGCACTTTCTCACCGTCCTTCTTCGCCTGAGCAAGGTCTATAGCAATTGCCTGCTTGTCACTCGTCACCTTTTTACCACTGCCACTCTTCAACTTACCTCTTTTTTTCTCGTGCATAGCCTGCTCTACCTTTTCACTTGCTTTCTTTGAATATTTTGCCATGAAATCAAATTTTTAAATAGTTATTCTTCCACCCGCTACTGGTATAGTAGCTCCCGCGATATAACTAGCATCTTCTGATGCAAGAAATACATAAGCTGGAGCTACCTCAGCTGGCTGACCAGCACGTCCCATCGGTGTATTTTTCCCAAACTCCTCGTGAGCAGGAATTGTTGATGGGATAAGCGGTGTCCATATAGGTCCTGGTGCTACTGCGTTCACCCGGATGCCTTTTCCATCTTCCAGCAGAATTTGACTCAAATTAGCTGTAAAGTTCTGTATTGCACCCTTTGTAGCCGCATAAGGTAATAAGAGTTCGTTAGGAGAATATGCATTGACGGAGGTGGTATTTATAATACTGCTACCTGGTTTCAAATGAGTTTCAGCAGCTTTACACAGGTAAAACATTGCTGTGATATTGGTACGAAAGGTTTTATCCCATTCTTCAGAGGATACATCTTGAATACTTTCTCTTGCCATCTGGAATGCCGCATTATTCACCAAAATATCTAATCCTCCAAACTCCTTCACCGCAGTTTCTACAATATACTTGCAGTGCGATTCCTCCTTGATGTCACCCTTGATTAAGATGGCTTTCCTCCCCTCTTTTTCAACATACTCTGCCGTCAAGTTTGCATCCTCATCCTCTGAATCATCCAAATAACTAATCAAAACATCTGCACCTTCTCTCGCAAATGCGATGGCGACTGCTCGCCCTATACCTGAATCTCCGCCCGTGATAACCGCTTTCTTCCCTTTTAATTTTCCGCTGCCCTTGTAAGTATCCTCTCCATGATCTGCTTTAGGATTTAGTTTATCTTCCACACCCGGCACAAGTTGGTCTTGCTTCGGAACGGGAGGTTTAGGATATTTTTGCGTGGGATCTAATGTATTATTTTTATTGTTCACCATTGTATTGAATTTTTATATGTTTATAATCACAAATGCCATTATAGATATCCTGAGCATTTGTTATACAATAAATATGAGGTTACTTAGAGTAACAAAACAATGTAAATACGGAAGTGTTTGAAAGATAATTTATTTAAAAAAGAGTGCTGATGTTCGACTTAGATCTGGCATTTATGTTAATAATGTGCAATAAAAAATCCTAAATGGATATTGATCTAACGATGGGCGGTCTCACTATTGAAAATTGCCTTTTTGTAAGGATGATATTCTGATAGATAATCCAATCTTGAGAGATCGTGCCAGATTAAATGGCAAGCCCGAGATATTCAATACCGATCAAGGTTCTCAGTTTACTTCCGAAGTCTTTGTGAAACTCCTTAAAGAAAATGAGGTAAAAATATCGATGGACGGTAAAGGCAGAGCCTTGGATAATATTTACATCGAGAAGTTTTAGGGTTCGCTCAAAAGGGAGAAGATATATCTTAATCCACCTAATGGAGGTGTAGATCTGTACAAACAGGTCAAACACTACGTCAGTTTTTATAATACGGAAAGAAGCACAAGTAGATCGGTCGAATAGCATCCGATGAAAAGTTCCATCAGGAAATTAAACACGCGTCATAATCATATCTTAGTTTAGTAAAACTAGTTATCCAGCAAATAGGGAGTATCATAGTTCTCGCAAAAGCGTAACTTCCACCGATGTTTACAAATACAATACTGGTATTACGTCAATACTTCGTCAATTTCTTCAATAGTAAGGAATTCAGAGCTACATTTTACATTTCCTGACACTACATTCGTACAGAAAGGAGCTTTGACCTTTTCGCTATGTTTAAATTGGACTTAGCGGGCGATTAGGGGCTGCCTCGGGATGCTTGGCTAGAATACCTTTAAGCCTGTCAAGTACCTCCGATTGCTCATCGGCTATATTTTTCATCTCTACACTTCCATCTTTATAGTCGTACAACTCATACATGGCCGTATTTTTTGGGAAGCCGATTTTCTTCCACTCCACCATTCGATATCGTTCCGTACGTATAGCCCTACCTAAAAGTCCGCCACGAGGAAAGCTATGATACGCATGATCCCTTATCTCTAATAGGGGACTTTTCAATACAGTAGCCATACTCATTCCATCAAGAGGTTGCGAAACATTAGGACGTTTTAATCCTACTAGTTCAACCAAAGTGGGATAAATATCGACTGTTTCTAGGATTTGCTTGGTACTGCTTCCACGCTTACCGATGCCTGGACCAGCCATAATCACCGGAATGCGGTTGGCTAGTTCATAGTTTACGTGTTTCGTCCAAATACCTAACTCGCCCAAATGATAACCATGGTCGCCCCAGATAACCACGATGGTATTGTCGTCGAGATCCAATTTTTCAAGAGCCGATAGTACTTTTCCGATCTGTGCATCCACATAACTTACTCCTGCATAATATCCATGAATCAGTTTGCGCTGAAGTTCTGGTGAAAAAGGATCCTGCTGAGTAGAGTGTGGGATCGGAATATACTGGTCTATTTCAGTATCACGCTTGACAGCATAGGCCGGAGCTCCAACTGGGGCTACCTGATAATCGGCAAGTGGAAACTTTTCGGGATCATAAAGATTCCAATAGGCTTTGGGTACCGAAAACGGAAGGTGTGGACGTGCAAAACCTACCGCTAAGAAAAACGGTTGATCTGGGTCTTTATGGAGCTGTTTAAGCCTTTCTACAGCACGGCTGGCTATACGCCCATCTGCATATGCTTCATCCTTCACATCAGGTGATTCCCATGCTAGACCACGAGGCAGTCCATCGGCACTTTGATTTGAAAACAATGCTTCCTCCCGAGTAAATCCATGCTGTTTGCTCTCTGGATCTACATACTCAATAACTAAATCTTTATGGTGTGATACGCTCCATGATGCTTCATCCCCGAAAGTATTGTGACCTATATGGTAAACTTTTCCCATGGATTCTGCGTGATATCCATGTTGCTTGAAAAACTGTGGCATGGTCACTGCATCAGGGTAGTAATCCCGAAAATTCTGACCAAAATTGTAAATCCCAGAAGAAGTGGATCTTGTCCCCAGCATAAGGTTAATACGCGATGGGGCGCATACTGCTTGATTCGAATAAGCCTTTTCAAATCGTATACCTTTGGTAGCAAGCCGATCTAAGTGAGGTGTTTTCGCAATTACATCACCATAAGCCCCCAATGCAGGCTTCAGGTCATCCACAAGAATAAGCAGGATATTAGGTCGCTTTTGCACTTTTTCACGATCAACTGTCAAACCCATTAGTAACGTAGGCACTACTACAATACCTAACATCACCCATGCTTTAACTTTAATTTTTTTTTTCATTTTCTGGTTTTATAATTTGATTTGTTTGTTTTTCTGGATTTTACGTACTGTACATGTCATGTAAAAAGATGTACAGGCAATTATAAAACGACAAACCTTTTATTTGGTTATACCATAATACCATTCGATAGCTCTTCTGCTCATCTGTTTAACTTTGATAGGAGATTGCGCAGAGAGATTGTTGCTCTCCATGGGATCCTTGGTGAGATCATAAAGTTCCGGTCTTTCGCCGTCAAAATCACAAAGGAGTTTAAAGTCCCCTTCGCGAACAGCCAGATCAGGTAGGGGCTTATCAAAATCTTTAAAACTCTTCCTGTCTGGTGGACGAGCCCAAAATATGGGCGATTGTCTTGATTTTGTAGCTTTACCAAGCAGAATCGGCAATATATTCTCCCCGTCCATTATCGTATTCGCCACTGCATTCAACCCAACGAAATCCAAAATTGAAGGCTTAAGATCTATGGCCGAAAAATAATTTCGACTGTTACGTGTGCCAGCAACATCGTCAGTAATAAAACCAGGGCCCCAGACGATTAAAGATGAACGAATTCCTCCTTCGTATAGATGTCCCTTATAGCCCTTAAGACCACCAGATCTTCCGGCACCATCCTCGGGTCCATTATCAGAACAAAAAATTATAAGTGTGTTCTCACGGAGCTCATTATCATGGTTAATATATTCAAATAATTTTCCGAATTGCTTATCCATTGCTTCAAGCACCGCCAAATACAAGGCCCTTTTGCCATCTGCTTTCGTCAGTCCATAATCCTCGAAAGCGGGCCAAAATGGGCTATGAACATCATCAGGCCAAATATTGACAAAAAAGGGTTTGCCGCCTTTCTTTGATCTGTGCATAAAATCCATGGCGGCATCAATAAATCCGGTAGTGATTTCCGATCGCTGCATCCAGCTATAAGGCCCTCCGAGCCGCTGCGCATCTTCCCAAATTCGGCCGACCTTTCCAGTGGCATCCTTAGTCAATGGCAATAATTTAGGCCCCATTCCTTCAAAATTGGTCAGTGATTCATCAAAGCCATATTCGGTAATTTTGGGCGCCTCATCTACATCACGCTGACCACCCATATGCCATTTACCAAAATGCCCGGTGGCATAACCTGCTTGTTTCAGATCTTTGGCAAGTATAGGTGCAGAAGTGTCTAACCAATTTACCATTCCACGCTGGGCATTATCATCTCGGCTAGATAAAAAAGAAGTGATGTTCCAACGCTGTGGGTAAGTGCCTGTGGCAATTGCCACTCTGGAAGGAGAACAGATAGGAGCATTTACATAAAACTGGTCAAAGCTAATTCCTCCAGATGCCAATTTATCGATGTTAGGCGTTTGGGCTTCGGTATTGCCAAAACTAGAAAGATCAGACCAACCCATGTCGTCGATAAAAATCATAATTATGTTAGGCTTATTATGGTAGCCCTCAGGATCAACCATATGTTTTTTAGCATTTTGTGTGAAACCCGAAATAATCAGAAATACTAATACGAACAGGAATGAAAACTTTTCCTTAAACTTATATAAACTCATAATTGATCATTAAATTATGTACTCTGTAGCAAGATATACTCAAATTAGCGGTGCCCTATCATTTCTTTATTTCATCATGTACTTTTAAGCACGATAACTCAGCAGGTTTTTCCATTTTGATATCTTTTTGTAAAATTGGTCCAGAAAGTTTAATCTGACTGGCATTATGAGCATCGCCAGGCTTTTCTCCCCTAATCCATTCTCCGGGTAACTTTTTACCATCAATATCATCACGATCGGGAGTCGGATCTTTGGGCTTAGAGTCTCCTGTTTCTAGGATCCATGTATCCAGAGCTTCACGCAAATAATTAAGTATTTTCTGATTTTTTTCAACGGTTACTACGTTGGTAAACTGAAATGGATCTTCAGCAACATTAAACAGTTCTTCTGACGGCCTTGGTACAAGGAACACATCTTCTTGTGTGGGTAGAGTAAGGCTTTCATGATGTTTTTCCCAGAGTTCTTTACCCGCTGGGAATAATTTAGATGACTCCGTTGCCATCACTCTGCGCTCTGGGAAACCATTTCTAATATATACCCAGTTTCCGTTTCTTACCATGCGCTCGTAACCTTGAAAAACATGCCAATTATGTTCGGTAAACACAAAGTCTCGAATAGTTTGCGATCTTCCTTGTAATACCTCATTAAAGCTGACACCCTGTATATGTTCATCTCTATTTAAACCAAGAATATCCAGTAGTGTAGGGGCAATGTCAATCGCACTTAGCAACGCTTGTGTTTCTGCAATCTGCACGCCCGGACCATTCACAATAAAGGGGCTTTTTACGCCACTATCATATAGCCGAACCTTGTTTCTTGGAAAAGGGCTGCCGTTATCACTCATAAAAATGATATAGGTGTTTTCCAATACCTCTTGCCGCTTAAGTTCATCCACCACTACACCCACATAGTAATCTAATCGTGAAACCTCATGATAGTAAGAAGCCAAGTCCTGTCGGGTGTCGACACCATCGTACAACATGGGAGGGACACTAAGTTGCGCGGGATCATACTCTACGCCCTTATCATTGATCTGCCAGTCACGATGAGCATCATGAGCGGCAAACCATAAAAAGAAGGGTTTACTTTTGGGTCTTTCTTGCAGTATACTCAACCAATCTTCTTCTCCTCCAGGACCTTGACCAGAAGATATCAAATCAAAAGCTTTTTTTACTCCTGCACCCATATGATTTTTACCCGAAAGCGCGGTATAATAACCAGCATCTTTCAATTTTTCAGGAAACATAAATTGATCTTTAGGTAGCGGATCATGTAATTCTGGTGCACCGGTATTATGTGGATAACGGCCTGTAATAATGCTGCTTCTACTCGGGCTACAACTACTGGTAGTCACGTACATATTTTTAAACACCAATCCAGCTTTGCCCAACGCGTCAATATTTGGCGTTTTTACATCTTTATTTCCATACAACCCAATGTCACCCCAACCTAGATCATCGGCAATGATAAGAACTATGTTAGGCCCATCTTTCGCGCTGGTTTGGCCAAACGCTAGCTGAACGCAAAAAAGTGTTAGTATTAAACCAGACAGTCTCTTATGTTCTAAAATATATTTCATCATAAAAGTTAGATTGTCATACCCGCGACATTAACACGGACATGCTATTGTTCCGTAAACGACTAATTTCCAATATCTACCATAATCTTACGGTAAAAAACACACCATCAAAGTAAATGAAAATTATCTTCCACAGCAGTTCAATTTTTTGTCGATTTGTATCAAGATATAGAAATTTGTATGCAGCAACAAAGACTACTTTTATCTATCTGCGATCTGTTTTTCTGTCATTTTAACAATGAATAGTACCTCGATCCAGACCGAAGAAAATAATTACTTTGAAGAAACACATCTAAAACCGGTATTCTCCAGAGAAGTATCCATCGATGATTTCATTCTTCCAGAAATCCTGTATCCAGTACAATAAGATTCATGACACATAAAAGAACCTCCCTTTGTTACTTTTTTGGGGACGTTAGGCTCCATTGGATCGTTGCTATTTAGTGATCCCTTGGGGTTCACCGAAACTATTCCATTTAAAGAGTCGTAATAATCTTTGTCGTACCAATCAGCAGTCCATTCCCATACATTCCCAGCCATATCGTAAAGGCCATATCCATTTGATTTGAATGATTTTACAGGTGAAATTGACGCAAATCCATCTCTCACGGTATTATTCATTGGAAAATTGCCTTGCCAGGTATTCGCTTTAGCTTTACCCTGTTCAATAGGTTCATTTCCCCAGGGATATATAGCATCATCTCGCCCGCCTTTTGCAGCAAACTCCCATTCGGCTTCGGTGGGTAAGCGTTTACCTGCCCAATTTGCATAGGCCACTGCATCATCCCAAGAAACTTGGGTAACTGGGTAATTTTCTTTGCCTTTAATCGAACTATCTGGACCTTGTGGATGTCTCCAATTTGCTCCAGCAGTCCAATTCCACCATCCGCCCGGATTGTTCAGGTCTACTTGTCTATCCGGAGCCTTGAATGTTAATGCGGCCGGCACTAAAACATCCTCAGGTGGCTTTGGTGTCCCTGATGGAAGTTGCTTCTTTAACTCTTCCCAGTCGGGTTTTCGTTCTGCAGTCGTTACATAACCCGTCGCCTCCACGAACTCGGCAAATTGTTGATTAGTAACTTCCGTTTCGTCGATCCAAAAACTATCCAATTTAACCTTGTGTGCTGGATATTCATCATTTCTCCCATCTTTATCTGTAGCACCCATCATAAAACTGCCGCCTTTAATAAATTTCATACCCTTATGGGACACTGATTTTATACTTAAAACTGTAGAATCTGTACTATTGGAAGCTTGACCACCAAAACGTGACGGCAACTCACTTGAACAGAAAGCTGCAGTGCGGTGTGTTTTCTGGTCATTTTCATGTTTATTTTTAGGTTGACAAGCGTATAATAAAGTCAGAGAAATAAACAAGACAACTATCTGGTAGCTTGTATGTGTATTCATAGGTGAGAGTGAATTTTTTTCTTTTATTATTGGAAAGATGAGCGTACAACCTAATGGGTTTAGATTAATATCGAAGTAAATATAGTTATTTTTCCATCATCAATCTTAATGCTTCATCACTTACTAATACAAGGTCTTTACTAAATGTATCTTTACTTTTGATTGTCCGTTGCGAAAACGATATCACTTTTTCGATTGTTTTCCAGATTCCTATTAACAGCAGTAAAACTATGAAACAAGCTGCGCAATATACTATTGCGACCATATGTTTTACATCTACCTAAGTAGAAGCAAATTTCGAGAAACTAAATAAAGTCATTAATAATTAAACATAATAGACTTATGCTCCATCACTATCGAAAAAATAAAGTAGAAATATGCTTGCAAATGGCGACTTGAGAAAAAAATCTAAATAGTTCGAATTGAAATACGCAACATCTAGCAATTGAATAAACAATCAGAGTCGTATCAAAAAGTCTTTGGTGGTAATGTACAGTATGATGCGCATTATTTTTCATATTCTATTCAGCACGCATTTAAAGTGAAATTAGCACAGATAAATAAAATATTTTATTTAATTAACGTGTAGTTTTGACTGGGATAGCTATTCTTGGAGGACGCAGACTTTGCGTCTTCAAGTGTTTTTTTTGATAACGAATTGCATATTAGTATCAAATATTTTTAGTACTACACCATTCAACCACTTTCTCTTATAATTGGATACTGTCTAAAATAACACCTGAATTTTATGTGATTATCTTATCGTTTAATAGCATGAAAGGATATCCAGTATTCAGACAACTCTCCTGCTATCAGTTAGGATATTATTGTATAACGTATGCTGGAGGTTGACCACGTCTCCAATAACAATAATCGCAGGGTGAGCCATTTCGTGTTGTTGACTCGTTTTTTGTAAATCTTTGACCGAGCAAGTTGCTATCTTTTGATTGGGACGAGTGGCATGCTGTATAATAGCTGCCGGAGTATCGCCTTTACCATATAATACATACGTTCGCGCTATTTCCGTTAGTTTTCGCATGCCCATATAGATGATCACAGTGGAATTACTTTGAGCCGCAAGCATCAGGTCTGCCGCCATTTCTCCATTGTTTTTCATTCCTGTCAAGGCCCATATGCCTTCACTCACGCCACGATGAGTCAGAGGAATAGCATTGCTGCCAGCGCCTTGCATGCTACTGATTCCCGGAATGTACTCTACAGTGATTCCCAAGCTCTTTGCGTGCAGCCATTCTTCAAATCCTCGTCCAAAAATATAAGGATCACCTCCTTTTAAGCGCACAACCGTAGAAAATCGATTGCAATAATAACTTATTAGTGTGTTGATGTCTTCCTGTGGAACGTATTCGCCGTAAGGATGCTTGCCTACATATACTTTTTTGCAATCTTCTGGACACAAATCGAGTATTTCTTGGCTAACAAGGTTGTCGAACAGTACTATTTTGGATTTTTTTAAGGTGTTATATGCTTTTACAGTCAAAAAATCGGGATCTCCCGGCCCAGATCCGATTATTAAAAGTGTTTTTTCTGATTTATCCATGATATTTGAATTTATTTCTATCAAAAATATGTTTTTTTATGATTTTAGTCATAAAATATTTGATTTTATTAAAAATTTAAACCTACATTAGCTTAAATAAATCATGAAAACACCAGTTTGTATGAATATTATTAAAAAAACAGTGGTAGTTGTAGGTAATGGAATGGTTGGTCACAAGTTTTGTGAAAAATTATTAGCGAAAAGAAACCACTTTAACCTAATTATCTTTAGTGAAGAACCAATTCGTGCTTATGATCGTGTACATCTTACAGATTACTTTAAAAACACTGGAATTAATGATCTTTACCTATCAGATCCCGACTGGTATTCTGCAAATAATATAGATCTGCATTTAAATGATCCCATCATAGCGATAGATACTGTCCAAAAGTTAGTGCAATCTAGGAATGGTGTGCGGATTTCCTACGATTTTATGGTATTTGCTACCGGTTCTGCTGCATTTGTACCGCCAATACCCGGTATAGATAAAGAAGGCGTCTTTTTATATAGAACGATTGAAGATCTGGATCGCATTAAAGAATATGCGCCTCGTGCTCGCAAAGGCGCCGTGATTGGCGGGGGTTTATTAGGATTGGAAGCCGCTAAAGCCTTAGTCGATCTTCAGATTCAAGAAACTGCCGTAGTGGAATTCGCCCCACGACTAATGCCCAGGCAGATTGACAATGCGGCAAGCGCCACTCTGCAAAATAAGTTGCGCACACTAGGTCTTCATTGTCTACTGCATAAATCTACTACACAGATACTCGGAGACGACAAGATCACCGGTTTAGCATTTGCCGATGAGACATCGCTAGATGCGGATATCTTAATCGTATCGGCAGGTATCAAACCTCGTGACGAACTAGCCAAAGAAATCGGGCTAGCAACAGGTGCCCGTGGCGGTATAGTGGTCGATAAAAATATGAGAACATCTGATCCCAGCATATTTGCTGTCGGGGAGTGCGCTTTGTACGAGGAGATGATTTATGGACTCGTGGCGCCTGGTTACGAAATGGCCGAAATTGCTGCCTCTACCATTGTTGGAGAACATAAAACGTTTTCAGGCTTTGATATGAGTACCAAACTCAAGCTGATGGGAGTAGATGTCGCGAGTTTTGGAGATCCTTTTATCTGCGAACCAGACGCGCGAACGATTCATATCGAAGACAAGAATAAGGGCATCTACAAAAGATTGAATATCAGTGCGGATGGTAAAAGATTATTGGGCGGCATCTTGGTAGGAGAAGCGAGCAGTTACAATATGCTGTTGCAGACCGTCAATAACAATATGCCCATTCCCGAACATCCGGAGTTGTTGCTTTTTCACGAAAAGGTCAGTAACCAGCCTGCTGGAACAGGTTTAGATGCATTGCCCGATACCGCTTTGATCTGTAGCTGTGAAGGCATTACGAAGGCGCAGATTTGTGACGCGCTAGCTCAGCCTGGTTGCGAGAATGTAGAAGATGTCAAGAAGTGTACAAAAGCCGGTTCGGGTTGCGGTGGTTGTATCCCCATGGTCAAAGATCTGGTGACGCACACCATGAAGCAGCAAGGAAAATATATCCGCAATACCATCTGCGAACATTTTGATTATAGCAGGCAAGAATTGTTTGATCTGATCAAGATACATGAGCTACACCATTATGATGAAGTACTGGACGATCTAGGGAAAGGACACGGTTGCGAAGTCTGTAAGCCCTTGGTTTCCTCTTTGCTTGCCAGTCTTTGGAATGAAATGATCTTGGGCAAAGGCAATGATGTGGCACAAGATAGTAATGACCGTTTTTTGGCCAATATCCAACGTGGCGGTACGTATTCTGTAGTACCTCGCATTCCCGGTGGCGAAATACGACCGGAAAAGCTCGTCGTGATTGGAGAGGTAGCGAAAAAATACAATCTATACACCAAGATAACGGGCGGCCAACGGATCGATATGTTTGGTGCGCATGTCAATGATCTACCTTTTATTTGGGAAGAACTGATCGCCGCCGGATTTGAAAGCGGACATGCTTATGGAAAGGCCCTGCGTACAGTCAAGAGCTGTGTAGGAAGCACTTGGTGTCGCTTTGGATTGCATGATAGCGTTTCTTTTGCGATCAAAATAGAAGAACGCTATCGTGGCGTGCGTGCACCACACAAATTCAAGTCTGCCGTCAGCGGTTGTATTCGCGAATGTGCAGAAGCACAGAGCAAAGACTTTGGCATTATCGCCACCGAAAAAGGCTGGAACCTTTACGTGTGTGGCAATGGCGGTAGCAAACCACAGCACGCGCTGCTATTGGCCAGCGATATCGATAGCGATACCTGTATTCAGTACTTAGATCGGTTTTTAATGTTTTACATCCGCACAGCCGACCCATTGACGCGCACAGCCACTTGGTTAAATAAGATGGATGGCGGCATCGACTACCTGCGCAATGTCGTCGTGAATGACAGTCTGGGTATGGCCGAGACGTGGGAGCGCGAAATGCAAGCATTGGTCAATACCTATCAATGTGAGTGGAAGGTTGCCGTTAATGATCCAAACATTCGTAAGCGTTTTGTGCACTTTGTGAATGCGCCAGATCAAAAAGACGACACCGTCAAGTTTGATGAAATGCGCGGACAGAAGAAAGCAGCAGATTGGAATACGGTGATCACACCATAACCATTTAACTTTTATATATCTATGGAAACAATGACGACAACAGCATGGGAATTAGCCTGTCATATCGATGATGCGGTAGAGAATGGCGGAGTTTGCGTGCAAATTGGAGGAAAGCAAATTGCCCTATTTTACTTCAAGCGCCGCAATGAATGGTACGCCACCCAGAATGAATGCCCGCATAAAAAACAGATGATTTTGAGTCGAGGAATGACCGGATCGCTTGGCGACACACCAAAGGTCGCTTGTCCATTTCACAAGAAAACATTTGCCTTAGACACCGGCGAATGTCTATCGGGCGATGAATGTGCTATTGCCACCTATCCAGTAAAAGTAGAAGCTGGACTGGTCTATATTTCGTTAGAAAATTAACCTATTTTTTTCCACTAAAACATACCATTATGGATTACATCACGCCACAGGAAGTTGCAGACAACATGATGACGACAGCCGTCAACAAGTCCAAATTATCCGTCGGAGATTTATTAATACGTGGAGCCCTGTCGGGTGCTTTGCTCGCCATTTCGGTCACGCTTGCACTAATGGCGACTACCCAGACCTCGCTCAGTCTTATGGGCGCCTTTGTATTTCCTGTCGGCTTTGTCATTATCGTCATACTGGGTTTAGAGCTGGTGACAGGGAGTTTTGCTTTAGTGCCACTCGCGTGGATGGAGAAGAAAATATCTGGCGGCAACATGCTGAAAAACTTGTTTTGGGTATTTGTGGGCAATCTCGTAGGCAGCTTACTATTTGCCGTGTTATTTTGGGCGGCAAGCACAGAATCCGGACAATTACGCGAGATTGGCGTGATCGAGCAGGCATTGGTATCCATCAGCGAAAAGAAAACCATCGGATATGCCAGCCATGGCGCTCCTGGTTTGTTTTCCGCATTTGTCAAAGCCATATTGTGCAATTGGATGGTCTGCATGGGAGTGATTATGTCCATGACTTCCAAATCTACCTTGGGCAAGATATTGGCTGCCGGTATTCCCATCTTTATCTTCTTTGCCTTGGGTTATGAGCATGCAGTGGTCAATATGTTTGTCATTCCGGCAGGCATGATGTTTGGCGCAAAGGTGAGTATTGGCGATTGGTGGATGTACAATCAGTTGATCGTCACGGCAGGCAATATTGTCGGCGGTTTGCTATTTACTGGTATGGCGATTTACTACACGCATACCACCAAGGCACATCGATTATCTACCAAATAAACCTCCAGTTATGTCTTTTCTAAACATCCTGATCACCTTTCTGTGTTTATGTGTCTTATCTGCCAAAGGGCAAGAAAAAACAGTAAGTACGAAGCTTTTTGAGGGAATCATTGTTGCGGGCTATGTGGATGATGGCGCGTATATAAATTGTACTGGACCTGCGGTCAAATGGAGCAAACCAACCTACAGCATTCTGCTGGGTTTACTTCCTTCTATCAAGATCAAAGAAGATAGAGCAGCCGTCAAGAATTCCATCTTTACACCAACATTAGGCTTTGGCGCTACGGTGATCGTATTGAAAAAGATCGCTATTCAGATACCGACTTTCTACACACCAAAGACAGCGACGACGAATGGGCAGTGGAAATTGGGTGCAGGTACTGGATACAAATTTTAAATGATGGTCATCAAGACTGGAATTACCTGATCCTTTGCGGTTGGTTGATGCGGTAGCGCTCAGGGATTAGATCAAGCTATAATCTCTGAGTTTTATACGATCCAATATCCGGATGCGCTTATTGGCCGTCTCGATGATTTTTTCGTTCTCCAGTTCCAGCATCATGCGGTAGATGCTCTCGTAGGTGCTTCCGATATACGACGCGATATCCGTTTTAGAAAGTCTGATGCCGATATAGCCATCTTCTTCACTTCCCATATCGTGTGCTAATTGCAGGATGCACCACGCTAATCTACCTTTCACAGAGAGCTGCACCTGATTATTGCTCTTCTGTTCAGAAATTTGTAACTCGTCGGCATAAAACAGCAGCATCTCATAAGTAAACTCTGGGTTTCCTTTCAACACCGTTCTAAAGAAATCTAATGGAACAAAACATACTTCACTATTCTCCAGTGCTGCTGCTGAGATCGGGAATCGTGTTTGTGCCGAGGACAAACCTCGATGACCCACGATACTTCCTTTTTTTGCGAAGCGCACAATACTTTCTTTAGCGCCCCATTGCTTGTATACTTTGATTATGCCTTGTTGCACGAAATAAATACCGCTGGCAGCAGTGCCTTCTTGAATAAATTGCTCGCCTTTCTTTAATTTAATGACTTCTCTATTGGCATTGATCACCTCTTTCCATGCCGGGATGATGTGTTTACACATAAAACAGGTGTTCTCGCAGTTTTTTTTCTTTCTTACCATGCTTTTCAGTGAGAAATTTTGCTCCGTTAAGGTAAAAACCTTCATTTTTGACGGTTTATAGCGCAAATATATAACCATTATCATATTCATACAGCAAACCGCAACAAATTAAATGTCCTCTTTGTAAAATAATTGATTTCACCAATAACAGAAACAACTCTAAGTCGAATATTATAGCTGCAATCGCAAACTTTAATCACATTGAACATCCGCGTTTTACTGGATACCACGCAGATAATTATTAAACTTAAAAAGCGCGAGTGTAAAAATGAACTGTGTCACTAGCTTCTTTTAATGTTTGAGGTTTTTTCTCTCCGAACATTAAAAGGATCCGCCTAAGGCTTTGATCCTTTCTCCAAATTTAATGTGCAATTGTTGCATTGTCAAGCCCCAGTTTCGGACAGGCATCGTCCATTTTTTGGAGATATCCCCATACCAACGACTGCAGTGATGCATATGGAGGCAGTATTCAAAAACGTTGCCATATTCTTTTTGAAATGCTGGACAAACTTATAAGTGTGTACCCTAATAGCAAAGTAGGTGTTAAATTTACTCTAATTGCTTACAATACAGTTATCATACGCCCAGACAGGGACACGGGTGACACGCATGAAATATATATTAGATAGGTTGAATAAATATGACCTTGCTCTTATAGAAATTGTCAGCCCAAGACTGGATTTGACTGAAACGTCTCTAAAAATATGGAACGAAGAACTCTATGAATGGTTCTGTTCACATTATTCAGGAACAATGATTGCCAACATGATATTTTCGGCAGTCACTACTAAAATGATCACTTGTATATCATTGAACCTTTGACAAAGTAAAAAAGGGACACTTTACTATTAGTCAAGTACCAACTACGATCACGTTATATTGCACCTAGCAACTACTCTTAGTTTCATGGAATGACAACAGAACGGTTTTATGAAATATCCCACCTGATAACAAAAGCACTACGTACTTTCAAAAGAATGATGGAATTATTTACGTAAACTTCCCTGTCTCTACCATACTATCCTTTCGGATTAAATGTGCTACGATTGCCTCGAAGCCGATATACCTAGGTGCGTCGCGGAAAAAACTTTATTTAACAATAATTAATCAGTACAGGACTGCCCTTGAGAAGTGTGCGTGCTGCTTTGGACTATCTCGTCGATGATATACCGTTGATAACCATAAGATCTTTAGTCTTTTGAGCACTTATAAGTAAACCACCTAAACAGCGAAATAAATATCACATAGTGAGAATCTTACGTAATTACTCTTAACCTAACAAACAATATCCTGTAACCTATTTGTAACCATCCCCTACCACATCTTAAATTCACATATGTATCATAGCGTTTCCGAGGATGATGTTAAAGTTTGCGGCGAATCAACTATTATGTTAAATCCTAAAAATCAGAAAATTATAAATGATTGATTGGTTTTCACAATTTGTATGAATACTAAAACTCTCAAGCCTAACGCAACAAAAACCCATAACACAATAAGGATCAGGGGTGCGAGTGGCCTGCTTTAGATTAGCCCATTTTTAAAGGATTGGTAGAACGTTTCAAATGGCGCTTTAGGTTTATGGGTTGATACCTGCACGGATACCCGATAATTTTTCAAAACGGTTCAATGAGTCAGTTGTTTCTTTGACTAGAAAGTGAGAGGTATCTAAATACTTTCTCAATCCCTTGTTTTGAATGCAGATTTTTAGATTAAAAGTTCCATCTGCTTTATTGTGGTGACTGAACACCTTGGCGCTAACTGTTGCCATAATTTTCAATTTGTCACGCAAACGGACTGTAACCTATTTGTAACATATATTATAATTCCGTTGTGCTTTATAACGAAGCCGTACCATTTTGGTAGCTTGACCCTTAACATTATCAAAATCTGCACAATAATGATTAAAAATACTAATTCCATGAAAATTAAAATGATGATTTCTGTTTAACAAAATGTTATATAACATACCTAGAAAGCTGAGAGAAAACGTTAAATACGAGTACTCTCTAAACTTTATTCATTCCAAAAACACTTTCCAATAAATGTGAAAAAAGTAAATAGCACAAAAATAATTTTTGATAAATCATTACTTATCAAGCTTATATAGGGAAATAGAATTTTAAAAAATCGAATCTTCTATACATGAATATTTATATTTTTTTATTATTATTGGGAAATATTAGATGTGATAATTAAGATTTAGTAATTATCGCGTTTGTAAACACAGCCTATACCGAACGCCATTATTATACATTTTAACTAAGAGAAATTATGACATTAATAAAAAAAAGTTTTGTGTTAGCATCTGTATCATTTTTGCTTACTATGGGATTATATCCTGAATTTGACACTAAGTTGAACGTTACAACTCAAGCTGCCTCTGCCAGCGAATTTAAACCAAAAGAATACGATCCTTATACCTATTATGACCCAAATAGGAAAGTTGATGTTACAAATTGCTTAAATATCCAACGATACAACGAGTGTGTGAGAGGAACTAGACCTGTAACCCCTCCCACCCCGCCCCCTACTCCGCCTCCTGCCACGGCACCGAATTAATTTAATGAATGAGTAAATAAATAGTTTAAGCGTTCGGTATAGTATTTAAACATGAATAAATTAATTGTATTAACTTTTGTTACCTTAATCAACTTAACGGCTTGCAACACACAAGAACCCACTGAAAATGAAACTCTTGCAGCAAATCATTGTGAGATTACGTTGAATGGTAATACCAATGTTGAAGATATGCTACAGATTGATTCATACGAATTCCTCCCTCTGGAAACAAATGATCAGTCGATATTTTCTGATATAAACAAACTAATCTACAGAAATGAGTCAATATACATTTTAGACCGCTTTGGCACAGGCGCATTATTTGTTTTTGATTCAAGTGGAAAGTTTAGATATAAAATTGATGATAGAGGCAGAGGTTACGGTGAATACATAGAACTGAGTGATTTTGATGTTGATCAAAATGGGGATGTATTCATTTATGATGTGCAATCAAGAAAGGTACTTCAATATGATAAGGAGCGTATGGTACACGAAGTGCGGGTCGAACCACCAGCACTAGAATTTTCCTTAAATCCTTATAAGGCCAATGAAATTATACTCTTTAAAACGTTTGACGATATTGATTTCAGCTATCTATTCAATACGTTTGACATCAAGATGAATGAATTTTCATCGCGATATCAGTACAAAGACCATTTTTACGATCGGAGTTACATAGTAAATTATAGTCTGTTCGGGCTGTATCATTCAAACAAATCACGTGTATACTATAAAAGATTTACAAATAACATTTATGCGGTTGAGAATGATGGTATGCCAAAAAAAATAGTGACGCTAAAGAGTGATCAAATCTTGGGAGAAGAAAAAATTGCTACTATAATACTCCCCAAATATTGGACAGCTGATTAAATTCGATAATTTAACAGTTGAAAATGAAAAAAGAGCGTAGAAAATTCAGTCCGGTTTTCAAGACCAAAGTAGTCTTAGAAGCCCTTAAAGAAGTTAGTACCATGCAGGAACTTGCTTCCAAATACAGCCTTCATCCCACACAGATCACCGCTTGGAAACGGGAATTTCTGGAGAAAGCTGACACGGTGTTCGGTTCAGAGAAACCTACACAGAAAGAAGAGTCTAAAGAGAAAGAACTTTATTCCAAGATTGGTGAACTTCAGATCCAAGTTGATTTCTTAAAAAAGGTATTGGGGAAATGAGCATGATTGAAAGGCGCGGACTTGTTTCCCCAGGATATAAACCGCTAAGTATTGTGGGGCAGTGTAAGCTGCTGAATCTTCAGCGTAGCTTCTATTATTTCAAGCCTAAAGGTGAATCCTTGTTGAATCAGTCCATCATGAAGCTAATTGACCGCAAGTTTCTGGACTGTCCATTTTACGGTGTGGAACGGATGACTGCGTATCTCAACAAAGATCTAGGGTATCGTATAAATGCCAAGCGCGTACGGCGTTTATATCGGCTAATGAGCCTTCGGACCATTTACCCAAAGAAGAACCTAAGTAAAGCAAATGCAACACATTACAAATACCCGTACTTACTCAAAGGCTTAAAGATAGAGCGGCCAAGCCAAGTTTGGCAGGCCGACATCACTTATATTCCTATGTTTAGAGGCTTCATGTATATGTTCGCCATTATAGATGTGTATAGTCGAAAGATTGTGGGGTGGAGTATCTCTAATACCATGACGGTGGAATGGTGCAGGGATGTGCTGTTGGAAACAATAGCAGAGCACGGCACTCCTGAAGTATTCAATACCGATCAGGGTTCACAATTTACCAGTCCGATCTTTACCAAAGTCCTCAAGGATAATCGTGTGAGTATATCAATGGATGGAAAAGGAAGAGCGCTGGACAACGTGTTTATCGAAAGGTTCTGGAGGTCATTGAAGCAGGAATACATTTATTTGAACCCACCTAACGGTGGCATGGAGTTATTCCAAGGTGTGAAACGGTATGTCGAATTTTACAATACGGAAAGAAGACATCAGTCTATGGACCATTTTACCCCAAATCAGGTATTCTATCAAAATAATAAAAAAGTGTCGTAAATAAACTTAAGTTTGAACTATTGCTGTCCAGCAAAAAGGGAGTACTATATACTGTGTTAAGGCAAACGGATAACAGGTTGAAAAAATTTAAATATATACAAGACATAATCCAGATATATCAAAATGAGAATTTTTTTTATTTTGGTATAGTTCGAGATGATAATCTTACTAGCGTTCTTCATGATCGAAAGTCCAACTCAACATCTCTTGCCGAAAAAATCTCTTCTAAGATGCCATTAAATAATAACATATATGGTTTATGTGACAAAGGTTTTATAAGCGCTATAGACGTTTCTTTTAAAAATAAAGAGATGTTCATTAAAACAATAAATGATTCCGGTGTTGATAGCAAAGAATTAGTAAAACTTGAAAATATCCAAAATGGTGACAATCCTATTTTAACATTTATCAATTTTAAACAATTGAAAAATGAAATTTGACATATCTATCATAATTATACTGATTGTTTCAACGATAATCATATCATATCTTAATTACAGAAATAAAGAAAATTTTAAGAATTACACATATATAATAGAATCTTCGAACAAATCTATTAATGATTTAGAAGGTAAATGTTTTTATCTTGAATCATTGCTTTTAAAAAACTATGATAGGGAAAATAAAAAGACCCTTAGCAAGGAAATAAACGCACTTAGTTTCTTTGAAAGAATCGATGGCGTTCGACATAAAGTTACATTATCATCAGACAATCGCTATTTAATGGTTTTTCGAAAAAACGGCGGATGTAATGATTGCTTTGACAAAATTTTGTCAAACCTAAATGATTCCCAATTTTCAAACGTGTTTGAGAAATATTCGGTCATTGCAATTATCAATGATAAAACATATGATAGATATAAGGAAAATAACAATATAAATTCCAAAATAAAACTAGTTTTTCTCGAGGGAAATTTCGACGTAGATTACGTTGATAATGCATTTTGCGTTGTGAATGATCATGGGGAAGTTGATGCACTATTTGTTGCTAATTATTACAATTTAAATTACATAACAAATTATCTATTGTTACTTTAGTGGTAGCCTTACCTGTTTCTTCCACATATATCATAATTGTTTTTATTTATATGTTAATACACTTTTAATAAATTTTAAACTGTAATATATTAAAAAATCTAGGAATGAAAATATATTTAATGCTTCATTTAAATGTAAGATATATTGTAAATCTTGTAATGCTTTGGCAATTATGCACAAATTCTGTCTTTGCGCAAAACCAAGATTCAATCAGCTTTGAAAAGGTAAATAAGGAAGTTTGGATGGATTTCTCGGAGAAGATGCAGCAATTGAATACAAAAATTGCGAACCAAAAAGTCGGTTCTAATGAACATTATAAGGATAGTGCAGATATTATTCTTCAAGCATATAAAAATAACGTTGCTGATATAGCTTTAAAATATTATCATCTACCAGATGGTGCAAATAGATTATTTACTTCTAGGCTAAACATCCAAAAAGAATCTTTACGCCGAATTATTGATTCAGTTCCTGCGATAGAGGAGAATATTGCATATATTGAAAGTCTAAAATATCACTTAAAACATAAGCAGATTCAAGTTGGAGATAGATTTTTTGATTTCGATGCTGTAAATATTTTAGGCGATACAATTCGTTTTTCCAGTTTACTAAATTCTAATTTATTGATCATATATGGAGGCCTTAACTGTATGGGCGAAGCAGGTAGAGATCTCATCTCTTCTTTAAGTGAAAAGCATTTAGAATCAAATTTGAAAATAGTTATCTTTGATGATTTATCAGAAAATATTTCTGAGTTGATAGCTTCTAAAGATGAATACAGCAACAATTATTTTTGGATTAGCGATTTCAAGACTGATCATAGCTCAATGAAGATCAGATATGGGTTACAAACTACCCCAACCTTCATCATAATAGATACTAATGGAAAAGTTGTATTCAAAAAAGAATTATTAAATGAAAGCGACATTAGTGATTCGTTAGATACACTAGGACGGTCATAAGATTGGGGCTTAGTGTGAGGATTTAAACTAAACTGTGTCAGATAAAGAGTTTTTATATTGGACACAGCACATGGATAACGAGAAATTTGATTTTGACCGCTTCAAAGAAGAGGCAACGACAAGCCTCTGTAATCTTACCCTAGCTAGCTATGCTACTGAAACAATCAGATGCATAGGTAGCCTTACCTGTTTTGGTAGCCTTACCTGTTTTGGTAAGGCTTCAAAAAGGGAGTGTAAAGCGAACTGTGTCACGTCACTCTTTTTAGGGTTCGTGCTCAGAGGCTGAAAGCCTCGAGTGCGAACCCTAAAAAGAGTTGCCGAAGGCCTTAATTCTATCTCCAAATTTAATATGTAATTGTTGCATTGTCAAACCCCAGTTTCGAATAGGCATAGTCCATTTCTTGGATATATCCTTAATGGTGAGATAAACTAGTTTTAACAGTGCCTGATCCGAGGTGAATGCTCCCTTCGTTTTCGTGATTTTTCTAACCTGCCGGTGCATTGCCTCGATAGCATTTGTCGTATAAATAGCTCTTCGAATCTCGGGTGAATACTCAAAATAAGTAGAAAGATTCCCCCAATTATCCAACCACCCCTTTACCGAAAGTGGATACTTCTTGCCCCATTTTTCATCAAATTCTAAGAGCTTTTCGTAGCCTTGATCCTGATTGATGGCCTGATAGATAGGTTTTAAATCTGCAACAACAGCCTTTTTATCCTTTTCCGGGACATATCGAAGACTTGAACGTATCTGATGAACTATGCAAAGTTGGATCTGGGTTTTGGGATATACCGCTTCGATAGCATCGGGAAAACCCTTTAAGCCGTCGATGCAGGCAACTAGGATATCCTCTACGCCCCGCTGCTTCAGATCGGTCAGTACCGAAAGCCAGAACTTCGCACCCTCATTTTCTGAAAGATAAATACCGATTAGGTCTTTTCGTCCGTCCCGATTTACCCCAAGTATATTGTATACTGCACGGGTTTGAACACTGCCGTTGTCTTTAACTTTATAATGCATGCAGTCCAGAAAAACAAAGGGATATACTGATTCAAGTGGGCGATTGCGCCATTCGTTCATCGCAGGAATGACCTTGTCGGTGATGTTGGATATTTCCGTAGCAGATATGTCCATCGCATACATTTCTTTCACATAGCCCGAAATATCTCGTGTGCTCATGCCTCTAGCATACATGGCAATCACGTTTCCTTCCAGTTCATCAGTAATGATTAACTGGCGCTTGGGAATTATCTTAGGCTCAAAAGTGCCGTTTCGATCACGGCCACTCTCCAGTTCAAAATGACCAGACTGAAGGCTTCGTACCGTCTTTTTGGTCTTCCCGTTTTTACGATTGAGCTCGCCAGATGCTTTATTTTCTTGTAGATGGTGATTCAGCTCACCTTCAAGCATACTTTCAAGAAGGTGTTTCAGCATTGGAGCAAAAACACCATCAGTACCACCCATTTTCTTGCCTTCATACAGGCTTTTCATTGCTTCTTCTTTGAAGCGCTCAAAGTCAAATCCCTCTTTTTCCATTGTTATGTGTCTAATATAAAAAATCTATACTTGACACAGTTTAGTTTACACCCTCTTCAAAAAGGGTAAGGCTTCACATACAATTAACGCTCCGTATATTTCAGTGACCGCTCTTTTTCAAAATCGTATAGCGTATATCTTCTAATCGTGTAATATAACACCCAATAATTCCTTATCGCTGCGATGTAGTTATTAGTTGTCAGGTCTTTTTGAGATTGGGCAATGTTTAAGTCATTTATCGTAGCAGACCCTCGAAGGAATCTATCTTTTTGAAGCTCAAAATTTTGAATAGCCACACGTTGACTTTCTTCCGCAATTTGCATCTGTTGTTGTTGTAGTCCCCATCGAGCGGTATGAAGTGTAATCTCTTGCTCCAGAGTCAACTGTTCTTGTTTGATTTCACTTTCTACCATAGCAAGGTTACTTTCTGCTTGCTGCCGCTGTGTTTTAGCATACCCCCAGTCTAAAATAGGTACAGAAAAACCCACGACGACACGTTGCTGGTTCTCTAGAGCTGTAAGCAAATTACTAAGTCTTGGAGCGGTACTGGCTACCCCAAAATTTGCTCGTACATTGAACCGTAGTCCTGTAGAGGATTTGGTTTCCATCACCTGTTTTTCTGCCTCAAGACGTTGCAGCCTAAACTTCATTACGTTGTGACTATTCTCTTTAGCAAATGTTAAGGCATCTTCATACTTAATAGTAAAGAAATCAACGAAAAAGTTCTCATCTAATACGATCCTATCGTCCAGCAATAGATAGCGTGAAAACTGCTGCGTTTCTAGTACAAGATCAATACTATCTTGTGTGAGCTGTCTTCTAAAATCAAGAATATTAAGCCGCAATTGCAGAATTTCGTTATTGTCAACGGTCCCCAGTTTGAAGCGATCCTGAGTGATACGATATAAAGTATCTGCATTGGCCAGATTCTGTCGTGACAAATTTAATCGAGATTGAGCGGCTAGCATATTAAAATAATATTCTACTGTTGTACCCGCGATACTTTCCATATCTGTTAAAAACTGGCGTTCGGCAGATTCTAATTGCAATGGCTCAATTTCTTTTTGCCATTTGAAAGCATTATAACCTATGTTGTTTTGGAAATATTCGATAGCAAATGGTGTCGAAGCGTAAGTAACCTGACGATTATCCCCAAATACATCAATCCTATTCAACGACGTATTTGCAGAGATCGTGCCTCCTGTAAAACCCAAATTCTGTCGAAGACCTAAATTCAATGAACTGTATGCCTGATTTTGACTAACAAAAATATCCTCTCCACTGGGGAGTGTGATTCTCGATATTGCACGCGAATAATCAGGAATATTGCCATCCAAATACAATGATGGTAAAAATGAAGCTTTAAAGTTCATAAAGCGCCAAGAACTCGCTTGCATACGATTTTGTGCTACTTTAAAAGCGTAGGATTTTTCTTGTGCAAGACGAATGGCTTTTTCAAGCGTCAACAGATTATCCTGCGCAAAACTTTGGAGCACCAAAGCAAAGCTCAATACGACTAAAGCGCAGGTAGTAACAATTTTCATACGTTAGTTTTCTTTTGATTTATAGACGGCCCAATACACGATAGGAACAAAAAACAGACTGACAAACAACCCGATGATCATCCCGCCCATTAACGACAATGTCAATGGTTTTTGTAATTCCGAGCCCAAATCATTCATTAATAATGTGGGAAATAGTGCTCCTATACTCGTTAAACTAATCATCACGATCGAGCGTAATCGACGATGTCCGCCTTCAAAAATAGCATGCATCAAAGGATATCCTTGATTTCTTAATTGATTGATGGCATCGATTTTTAGAATAGAATCATTGATGATCAAACCGCTCATCACAATAATACCGATCATAGACATCAGATTTAGGCTGTTATTCCCTAGATACAAGAATAGCAGGGCACCACTCATCGCTACAGGTAGCTCGACTAAAATAAATAATGGCTGTACCAGTGATTCAAACTGCGCGGCTAATATAAAATACAGTAGTAATACCGACACAAATAATACAAGACCCATTTCCCTGATGAGCTTTTGATTATCAAAATAAGCTCCATCATAGATGACATCCATCCTATCAGAATATTTATTTAGCACCTCCTTGACTACACGGAGATCATGTTCTGGATTGAGTGAATGAATTTCAATAGGATAATATTCTCCCGACTTACCACCGTATACCTTACTATAATCATGACTCTTAGAAAAAGCAACAAAGGCAGAAAGTGGGATCTCATCAGACTCTTTATTCTTGACAAAGTTTTCACGCAATAGATTTATCACAGATTCAGTTTTAGGAGTAGTAAGTACGATAGGTACTTGTTGATTAAAAGATTGATAATCCGCAATTTTTTGATATTGAAATGCGTTTCTAATTTTCGCAACCACATCATCAGGATTGATTCCATACACCATCGCTTTCGCATAATTCACTTTTATGTCCATCTTTTGGCTTTGGGTAATTGGCTTGATATTCGCTTCTGGAAGCGATCTCATCAATTCATCGATCACGATAGATAGAGAGTCTAGAGGCGGCATTACATTACGTTCCGCATCCCTGATTTTCAAAACAAGTGGAGCCTTATCATCGAAGAATACTTCATCAAAAGCATTTCTTGAAGGAGAAAAATCTACCACCGCAGAGGGATACTTTTGTCGTACTAGGCTAGTTATCGTATTTGAAAGCAGCGATATCGGATTGGATCGATTCGTTTTTATATAAAGGTGGCTATGAGAGGTTGTCATCTCATCCATCAACGGCAACAAGTATTGTTGTTCTCCACTCCAGATATTAATAATCTCGCTCTGCTCTTGCAGCTGATTAATAAATTCCATGGCACGCTGACTTGCTTCCTTGGCATTGATATGCTCATTCCAGTCGATATGTACCTCAAAATCATCACGCGTAATCTCGGGCAATCTGCTTTTGTCAATAATGGCAAATAAAAATACACCCAAAACAGAGACAACGATTACCACAATAGTAACAATAACAGGAAATCTAAAGCACCACCTTAGACATCTATCATACAAGTTCGTGACATTGAATATAACAGGTATTTCAATCGACTTTCGTTTATTGCTTTGCTTGTTACGATGCATAAGTACGAATAGCGGTGGCAATGCTACAATTGCAACTGCTAACGAAGAGAAGACACCAATCACGATGGACAGGGCTTGATCGTAAAATATGGCTCCAGCAAGCCCTCCTAAAAATATTAACGGTATGAATACCGCACAATTGGTAAGTACAGACGTGATCAATGGCCTGATGATCTCATTTGTGCCCACCACCGCTGCGTCTTCCACCTCTTTCCCTTCATTTTGGTGACCGGATATCGTATCCATCACCACAATAGAACTATCGATTATCATAGTGAGTCCTAGTATCAGTCCACCTAGCGATATCACATTGATCGACACATCAAAGAGAAAGAAACCTAGTTGACTAATAACTAAAGAGAGTGGAATAGTGACGCCAATCAATAGTGCCATTTTAAGCTTCCGGATAAACACCAACATAAAGAAAAAGGCTAAGATGCCTCCCAACAGCAAGTCCTGTTGCAGGTTTCCAATAGAGAAGTCTAATAATGCGGATTGATCTTGTGTAATTTCAAATTGGATATCGGGATAATCAGTCTGCAACTGGCTTAATAATTGATCAAAATTTTGTCTAAGATCATCTATTCTTGCCGCTGATTGCTTGATGACCATCAAATTGATGGCCTGTCTGTCCTGCGCATGATAGTATCCTTTGGCTTCGGTCTGGACCAATTTGACATCGGCCAAATCCGACAACTTAAAAAGACGACCATCAATATATAACGGTATCTGCCGAATGGCCTGCAAATCCTGTAGCTCTGCGGTAAAGCGGAGATAATACCTAAAAATACCATCTCGCACCAAAATATTCCCAAAACTTATATTATTCTCGCGAAATGCTTGAATTAACGTATTACTTGTCAATCCAATAGATTCCAGGTATCCTGTTTTGGGCTGTAGCTCCACCTGTGAACTTGTGTAACCGGTAATGTCCACCATCGCCACCTCTGGTATCTGCTCTATCCGACGTCTTATTACTTCACGTGCAAAAGTACTAACCTCTGCCATGGAGGCTTCCCCCCTATCCATCTTAGGAAATACATTGATTCGGAAAATCGGAATATCAGATATACTCGTCTTCGCGACCAATGGACGCTCAAGTTCTTTTGGCAGACTGCTCATCGCCATATCGATCCGTTCGTTGACTTGAATAAAAGCCATACCAATGTCTTCGCTACGATCAAACAGTAGTTTTATGGTACCACGACCATCAGAACTACTGCTCTCTATTTCTTGCAGTCCCTTTAGCTGTAGCAAGCTCGTTCGAATCGGTGCTATTACGCGATGCTCAGCTTCCTGCGCCGACATTCCATCTGCATCGATCTTGACAAGCACTCGTGGAATATCAATGTCTGGCAACAAGGAAACCGGGAGCTTAAAGTGCGCTACTATTCCAAGCAGCAGCAAGGCAAAAAAGCTCACTATGACGGCAATCGGTCGCTTAATTAAAAATCTTACCATATTAACTATTTACAGGTTTTCTACGGGTTGCTTTCAACAAACAGATTGGAAGCACTAGGTAGACACCAATTAATGAAAAGAGCAGCCCTCCGATTGTTCCAGCTGATAATGTAAACCAAAATCCTTTCTCTTCTCCAGCAATCATAAAGGGCAATAGGCTTAGCAATGCGGCTGATGTAGTCACCATAATCGGCATCGCCTTAGTATTGAAGGCTCGTATATATTGGTCTATCGATCCTTTACGACCATTATCCTGATGCTTAAAGTAATTGTAATCATTGATAATATACAAAGCTGCATTGGTCACAATGCCGGATAACATGAGTAATGCAGCATATCCTCCCTGATCAAAGGGAAGCCCTAAAAAATGAAATCCAAGAAATACACCGATAAAGGAGAAAGGAATCATCAGAATAACGGCAATAGGCTGTGAAAGAGACTCCAGCAAAACTGCACAGATCATATAAATAATCCCGAGTACTAAGGGGATAAACCAAAGATAGTTGAACCCATCCTGCCCCCAAGCCCCGTATTCTGCTTCTTTGATGGTATATCCGTAAGGAAGGACAAGAGATACTGCCCTTACGATACGTTCATTCACAATCTGATTGAGTTGATAGGTACCAATAAACCGATAGTTCACATATAATACATATTCTTGGTTTTCCCGAATCAGATTGGATCCAACGCGTACCCTGTCCCTCTGTGTGATTCCCGCTAATCGAATAGCTGTCGAGTCGTTTACCTGCAGCGGCTGATGGATCACAGACCAGACATCAGCCATCTGTTCTCTTGCGGGATGGATTTTTACATCAAGCGGAGTACCATCAGAATTGACAACTCTCCCCATGCTATGCCCAGACCCGCGGCCGTCCATCAGCGTATTCGAAATATTCCATCTCGCAACTTGGCGCATAGCGAGGTAATCGGGTGCGGTAAAACGGACAACATGTTCAAATGTCGCGTTGCCCCCGTATTCACGATGCGAACTGAGTAACACATCGTTTACTCTTTTATAATTTAATAAGCTGTCTCGTACTACTAGCGCAATATGCTGTAGTTGTTGATAGTTGTACCCTTTTAATTGGATAGCCGAATCAAAGCGTTCCAAGTTTATATTATTACTAAATCCGCGTCCAACTCCTTGAACTGCAAAATCTGCTGCACCGGACAATATGGCCGCACGCTCCAACACATCTTTTAATCGGTATGCCTCTCTGGATGACGCCGATTTATTAAAGAGGATCTGTATTTGAGCATTTGTGCCGCTGCCGACATTCGTTGTAAATGTTTCCAAATAGGACTGATAAGGAGAAATAACACGCTCGAAGTCACGACATATTTCATCCATTTGCATCAGTGTAGCACCATTGGGCATAGTGATATTCACGTATAGCTGGGTCTGCTTTTCAGCTTCTCCGTTCCCAAAATGTGACCTCGAACTATTACTGTTGATATAAAAGTGAAGCGTGCCTCCCAAATAGGTGTTAAGGGGTTCTCGTAGATATTTATTATAAAATTCACTGCCAATAGAAGCGTTATACCAGCTAGACCACCACCCCTTTTCTTCCTCCAACTTATTGGGCAATAAGAAAAAAGGCAATCCAAAACAAAGGACAAATACCATGGCAAGCGGCCATCTAAACCGGAGCATAAGTTCAAGTTGTCGTCGGTAAAATGCAGAAAATCGTACTGACCGTCTTTTCCTGCGGTAGATTATTTTCGTCTGTTTTATAGTGACGGGTAGCTGCTCTAACAATGCTGGAATCAAAAAATAAGCAATCGGTAAGGATACCAACAGATTTATAATGATGGCCAATGCAAAATCAATTAAATGAAGACGTTGGCTTTCATCCAAAAAAAAGACCACGGACAACGCCCCAAAAGCAGTCAGTGTAGAAGCTAATATAGCAGCAAATATTCTATTGCGACCCGTGTGCCGTATATCTTCCACGATAACAATCACGTTATCGATCACCAGTCCCATGGCAATCGTAATCCCCGCTAGGGAATACAAATGAATGGTAATATCGAATATAAAATATAAAATAAAGGATAAAGCAAGATTGGCTGCGAGTGAAGCGATGACAATAACCGTATATCGCAGATTCCGAGTAATCAAAACAACGAATAGCAATAATATCCCCACGGATAGTACGGTCCGCAAAAATATCTTAGAGAGCTCTTCTTTGATATGTGAGGTGCCGTCAAACTGCATATCCAATGTATAGCCATATGGCAATGACGCTTCGATTGCCTGCAGCTTATTTTTTATACTTTCTGCCAAACGAATGGTATTGACATGCTCCTCAGCCCAAAAAGTCATATTGACCAGATCTTGTCCATTGATCCTGTGATACGAGTAGGCAGGTGCTTGGCTGATCGTAACCTCTGCCAGATCTTCCAATCGGAATATCCTGCCTTCTTTATTCGAGACGGAAACTTGCTTCAGGTGTTCTACATCTTCTACCGTACTTTTTAAAAAAATAGCATATTTGCCGTCTACAAAATTTCCCGTACCCAAAGCACGATTCTGCAAGGTTTTACTTAACTCCCTCTGTAGACCGTCCATCGTGATATTTGCGGTACGCATCTTACGGGGATCGGTATATATAGCCAGTTCATTCGCTCGATCTCCAAAGACATCGAATCTATACACGCCTGCGATATCTGCTATTACTGGGCGTATATATCGCTCTACTACTTCCGTAATATCTGTTTTTGAACCGGGACCATATACGACATATCCTACGATCGCTTGTGTGCCTTTTGATTCATCAGGCTGATTGAGTTGTATCGATGGAAAGGCAGCCTGGGCCGGAAGTTTTTGGTAAAGTTGACGCAGCAGTGTGGCCACTTCAAATCGGAAAATCTCCGCATCCGTGAATTTATCCAACTCTATTCTTATCCTAGTGTAGCCTGCTTCTGTGCTTGAAGATAGATTGGCCACTCCTCGAAGGCGAGACACAACAGATTCGATCGGCGATGTCAGCGTAGATTCCGTTACTTCCACAGATGCACCAGGCAACTGCGTGCTAATAGTCAAGGAAGCATGTGTGTGACTAGGAAACAGCTGAATGGAAAGAAAAGGTATGGTAAGTACACCGATCGTCGATAAAAGTAAAAAGACAATCAGTACACTAAACGAAGAAAAAGAATGTATCCCGGGTTCACGATTCATAATCCGTCACTCAGTCGTTCTCGACACGTATCTTTTTATCGTGTGCCAAGTTAAAATTCCCACTATACACCACCGAATCTCCAATGCTTAATCCGGATCGGATGGCATAGTGGGTACTATTTTCATAAGCAATCTCCACGTAGTTCCACCTCGCAATACCACTATTCGCCGTAAATACAACCTTACGATCTTGCCGATCAAGCACCGCTTCCTTAGGTACACTAAGCATTGTACCTATCAGTTGTTTTGTAGAGATATTTACTGTCATTCCGTCCAGCAAATCCCCGTTGTTAGCTATAACGGCATGCACGGTCACCATTCCAGAACCATCAACCATGGGATTGTTGCTCACAATCTTTCCACTATAGCTTTTACCGGTTAGACTAAATGGAGTGACCTCAACGATACGTCCTTTACCAACATGCTGTAGCTCCTGTTCGAGTACTTTAAATTCGACGGATAATTTTTGTGTACCTAAGATGGTACATCCTTCATCAGAATTGCTCATATTGTGCGGGCGTATTTTGAGGTTAGCCACACGCCCGGTAAATGGTGCACGCAGTGTCAATTTATCCATTTCCATCCGGTTCTTTTCCTTAGCTATATCTACCGCAGTTAATCCACTTCGTAAACGCGCCATTTTTTTTATTTCCACATCTAAGCCGGCAGTATCCTGCAACCTATAGCCCAGCCGCAATAGGTGGTCTTCATAATCTAAGCTAGCTTTTTGATTGTCTAGAACTAACTGTTGATAAGCCATACGCCGCTCAGTATCATCCAGTTGGGCGAGCACCTGTCCCCGCGATACTTGTTGCCCCTCACTCACCAAAACTGAAGTAATCATCCCAGATACCTGAAAGTGCAAGTCTGCACGTTGATTAGCCATCAGTTTGCCATTAGCGATTAGTTCACTATAAAATGGAGTTTTTTCAACTACTATAGTCGACACAGAGATTGGTGGTTCGACTAAATTAACCGCGTCATAACTATTTACATCATCTGAATTGCCACCTTCATGTTCTCCTGTACATGAAAATGTAATTGTGACTAACGACAATAACCGAATTATTAAAACAACTTTAACTCGATAGTAATATAGAGGGTAATTAAAGCACATATAAATCATTTAACCAAAATAATATGCTTCAATTTTGACAAGAATGAAGCGCAACTTGTTATACTAAAAAAATGTGAATCAATATAGATTGCCAAAATCTGTTTGCCTAAACGTCGTTACTACTATTTACACATTCGTAGATAATAGTATCTATTAAGCATTTTTTTGGATCCTACATATTTAGCAAACTTTTATGTATTCTTTTGGCTTATTTTTTTTAACTCATATATGATTTCATTTTGCTTGGCGAGCTTTTCTTCAATCTTGAAGTACCACATAAGATATTTTCTTAGTGGAAAAGATACTATTAAACAAATGATCAGTATTTGTAAAACATCGTAAATTATTGGTGGCATACTCTCTTATATTATATGAAAAAAATGATCTATGTATTTTGGGAAAATGCTACTAGGAGTAAACTTTGAAGTAATGTACCCTTCTTTATCAATCACGAAACAATAGGATTCAAAATTATTCTCCTCTTCGAAAGGCAATTTACCTCTAGGAACTATTATGACATCTTCGTCGATGTCACTAATTTTAAGCCATTTTATGAATCCGTGATAATCATTATAATCCGCAAAAATCATAACCTTATCGATCTCCTTAAATTGATCTCTGTGTTTTTTTAATGACTTAAATAGAAGATCATCACAAAGACTGCATCCTATCTGTGTGTAGCGAATTATTAATACATTATCGTTATCGCTTATATTAAAAGTGAGAGGACTTTTTCTTTCGATATCTTCGAGACTATACACATCTTGTATTTTATTTAATTGTATTTTGTTGATTGACAAATTCCTGCTGATCATATCAGTGAGATAGCTGTTTTCTGATCGATAATAGGCTAAACTGTCAAAAACCATTGGCTCTGAATTATCCGTAAAGGACGAGCAAGAGTTCAATAGAATAACTCCAAGGATAACGTAACAATAAAGTTGTAGATTCTTCATATTATTTCAGCTTAATTCTAACTAATATATATGTACTATCATCTGGATTATATTGTTTACGAATCTCAGATCCTTTCATCAAATATTGATCAAAATAAAACGCATCCATTATCCCGATTAAATAACCATCGGAAGTCGCGACAAACTCTGGCAACCGCAATTTATATTTAGTTTCATAAAAAAAATTTGCATTGATAATTTTGCCGGTTGCTTTGGATAATAAAGATGTAAATGATTTTGATTTACAGACGGATGTAAAACAAACGTATCTACTAGTCTCTATATGAGATCCATAGTAAAAACTATAATCTTGAAAAACCTTACGTCTATCGTTTGGTGAAATATCACCACTTCTAAGAATGTTGCTATTTTTTCGAGTTAGCTCATCAAAAACTTCAGAAGTTAAAGGCTCTACATTGTACCTGATAAATGTTGTTCTTACTATGTCGTCTTTATAAAAACTATAAAGCGTATTATCATAAGGTTTAGAGAATCTGATGGTATCACCATACAAGCGTAAATGATTCTCCGCTGAAACTAGTAATACATTTTCTAAACTTTTACCGAATGGTAAAAAACCCTTCTTTGGTTTAAGCTCAGAATTCAAGATCGATAATTGATAGTTTTTACCTGCAAATTTCTCGTTATTTGCGTTAAATGTTGAATACCCTAAATAATCCTGAGTCTCAGGAATTCTTAATAGATTATGATATATACCATCGTGTGCTTTAATGTAATTATTTAACGTGAAGGTTTTAGAGGAGAATTGATAGATTTTCTTCTGCGCGAAATCATATGCTTCCAATGTGCCATCTTTATTTAGCCAACAGTCATCGATTTGCAGGGCTTCGTTCGGACCATGACCTATTCCGAGTATTTTCTTCTCAAAATTTCCATCGCTGCTAAAAAGCAGTATCTGGCGAGTAGAGCTTCTATCGTGAATTATAATTTTATTTCCATCAGTCAATAATTTGTATACATCACCGATGTAATGATCTTTATCTTCAATAATTGGTAACAACTCAATACTTTCTATTAATGTATCAATATTGGCAGAATCTCTGATTGTATTACAATCTATAGATATTGTATCAGTATAGTTTTCAACAAGATAACTATGGCTCGTATTCTTATCGTGACAAGATATTAGGAAAATAATTCCGAGAATTAAAAAAAAACGCATTTAATAGATTTAGTAAAATATACATAATTGTTTAAAATCTGTTCTCTGAAAAAATAGTAACCTAGCCAACTTCGTAGCTAAGTTACTAATCGAATAGAGTTATCTAACAGAGAAGGATAATGAGGGCTTAATTGGCTTATCTCAAACCGTTTTTTTAGCTCTAATAAGTCAAGTATTTAGTATTATCAGGATCATGATTTTCAATTTGCTTATGACTAAGCCATTACTTAATTGGTACCGCCACCGTTACTACCTCCGCCACCGTTACTACCTCCGCCATTAGTATTACCGCCACCGTTACTACCTCCGCCATTAGTATTGCCACCTCCTGGAGGATTAGGCGGCACGCAGTATCTCGTCTCCTCATCAAAAGGCCATGAAGACGGACATTTAATGTTCTTGCATTGATAAGGCGCGCCATATACACCTGTAAAATTACAGACCTGTTGTTCTGCTGATTCACCAATAAATGAACCACATTTCAAAGTTGTAATATAGTAGCAACCGCTACCGCCACCACCTGTGCCTGCCCCATCTTCATTCGCTTGAGCAGTTAGCTGATAACCAAGAGAATTTTCGTGCATTCCATAATCAATCAAGGCATACTGCAGATTGAAAAACAGACCCAGGGTTAGGGCACACAGGCCTACCCATCTTAAAACTTTGTTTTTTTTCATTGTTTTTTGACTTAGTTAAGAAATTATTTATTAATAATGGTATTTTCTGCTTTACGAACCTCTAAAATTTTCCTGATTTCCTGCTTTAACGTGTCTGTATTTTCCCAAACTTTCACTCTATACACAGAATACGATAACAGTAGAATGATATAACAGCATAGTATCGTGTACGTATACGCTGGTTTAATTTTCCATAGATACAAGATGGCATAGGACAGATAGTAACAGATCGCTATTAGAGAGATATAGGCATATCGGTCTGCTGTAATCGTAAAGCGACTAATAGGAATAATGTGCAATGCTACGGTCAGATGCAATACAAAAAAAGCACTCCAAAAAAGCAAAACCATATTACGAAAGTTATTCCAGACGAAGAGAAGCAGAACTAGACAAATTGGTGGATAAATCCAGAATCGAACTGGCAAGGACTCTCCTATTTGAATGGGAAACGGGTAGATGTAGGATAATTTAACCGGCACCAAGCACTTTGTCAGATACTCCACGATTGCGTAACTGGCGAATATCAGCCGTTGATACATAGGATACTGCTCATTCAAAGTTAGTGCACCTTGATTTTGAGCCGCCTGTGACAACATGGTGATATACCCAAATATTAGCGCTAAAATTAGCAATGGTAGTTTTTCCAAATACACTTGCTTACTTCGCAGATCTCGTTTATAGAAATAATCGATAAGAAACAGACATACGGGTAAAGTCACTGCTTGCTCTTTCCCTCCAAACGACAAGGCAAATAGTATAAAAACCAATAGAAAATCTGTCCATCTTTTACTATCCAAATAATTAACGTAAAAGACTAAGGCCAGAAGGTAAAAGAAAGCATAAATAACCACTTTGGATGCTGCGATCCATGCAACAGATTCTACAGTGACGGGATGTATTACGAATAAAACTGCTGAAACTAACGAAATAAGCTTTAACTTGTCGTCCGGCATCCCATTTACAGCGGATAGCCGCGTTACTAACACATACATCAGTAACGCATTGAGGATATGAAAGAGAATACTCCCTGCATGAAACGCAAAGGCATTGTATCCAAAAAAATGGTATAAGATGGAATAATATAGTTGGTTCATAGGAGCATACTGTCCCTGATAAAACTCCACTACTATTCTTTTTAGATTGGAATAAGTCAGACCTCGTTCCGTATAAGCATTTACTGCAACCCATTGATCATCCCAAAAACTTTGGAAATCGTGACCAAAAGCAGAAAAATAAGCACAAATTCCGAAAAAGCTGATCAATATGTAGGCTACCCTATCAGAAATTATACTTGTTTTCAAAATAGTTGTTGACATACTCAATAATGGATACTAAACGTTATAAACTTTTATTTTCTTGACTTGACCGCTAAACACCCAATATCTATTGATTAGATAGTTCCATACTGATACGATCCCAATCGAAATAAATTTTGATAGGTAGAAGTTAATATTCCAATAATGATACAAGACGAACAAACTGCAGGTACTCAACACCAAACCCATCAACGAGACAATAAGAAAGTAACTGAATTGACCTCCTGATATTTTGTCCCGCTCGTTGAAGGTCCAATACTTGTTTAGAACATAATTATTTCCAACCGCACAAAGGAATCCTATTACGTGGGACATGTAGGGATTAAATCCGAAAAAATCCTTGAAAAACCAGGTCAACCCCATATCTATCATCAATCCCGATCCACCCACTATCCCGAACTTTAATATTTTACATAATTCAGATTTGTTCATGTCATCTACTTATTGAGTGAATAATAAAATAATTAGTATTTCGATTGTCCGATAGGAAGATGGAATTATTATCCATACCGGGGTCTGTCGTATACAACGGCTCAGTCGCTATGAGCGGAAACTGTGTAAGTGAATTATTTAGCCGATCAAACCGACGCATCCCCAACAGATAAGTAGTGTCAGATTCCAGTGTGCTGTACTTTTTAATATCACTCCAATCATCGATTCTTTGATAAGACACGTTTTCTTCCTTGTAAAAATTTTCGTCGAGTATTGGCCAAGGTTCAAAAGGATTACCATTTGAAGTATGAAGAATTTTAACGGGACTTCCGTTGAAATCATCTCTAATTTTTTTAGTCAACCACTTCTGACGATAGCCTACTGGAGTAGATATTGATTGGATCAATGCACCAATATTTACACTAATCAAGAATAGGACTATGCCAAGTGCACCAATCTGAATAACAGATCGATACCTAATGGAAAGAAAACGTTTTAGCGACATAACATGAGTGAAGGCAAGCATAACCGTAAGTGGCACAAACCAAACCAATGGAAACAGAAAACGTAATTCTTTATGCGGAATAAATACATGTACCACAATGAAAGGAAGTGTACACCATACGACCGGAGATTTCACTGATCCAACAGTTGTAATGACATAAGCTAGCGTAATAGCTATTCCAATAGGCAATAGGGGTTTTTTTATCAGGTAAATCAAAATGGTCCACCAAGGAGATACTCCATAATTTGATGCAACATCCTCCAGAATATTTGCTTTGAAGTAATTCCAGAATGTGACTACATATTCCCCATAAAACAAAGAGTCCAATAATACTCCGATTTGAACCATGACTAAAATAGGAACGATAATATCTGCCAATTTAGACCATGAATATTTCTTAACAAGAGCTAACCACGCAATCATTCCGATGATCATAAAACCGGTTTGAAATCGGCATAGAAACGAAATACCCACAAATAACCCTGCTAAGGATGAATTTCTTTTTGTATAATTTCCCTCTATACACAAAAAAGACAACCCTATCATAAACAATATTCCAGACCAAGTCTCGGAAGAAAACCGAACACTAACAAAAGGAATAAACCAAATAAAAAACGACAAACAAGCATAGGTAAAATGACTGCTCCCAGGCAACATATACTTTGATCGTTTATAAAAAAGATATATACCTGAAATAACGAGCAATGCGGTAGTCAGACGAAGGATGAAGGATAAAATATAAGGATCAGTAACTCTTAGAGCTTGTAATAAACTCAAAATAAGACAACAAATCCAAACTTGAAATGTAGGGCGTATCTTACTATGAAACTCCCAAGCTAGATTCTCTTCATTATTCCAACCTAATTTTAAACCAGAGAATTCGATCAACTGATAATGTTCATCAGCATGATAATACCCCATACTAAACCAAGCAGCAACCATATAAACAATCGTAGCTATAGCCAGCACAAGATATATTCGATAATCACTTATTTGGTTAGAATTCATTAATTAGTTGGTAGACTTCACAATAATTTCTCTCAAGAGACAAACAATATTAATAATAAAATCACAAAAAAAAGAAATTATTATCAACGTATTATATGAAATTTGAAGTATGCTGAACAAAGAAACACATCGGTGAATTAGTGGTGGACTAGTAGTTACATCAAGGAGGCTTACACTTATTGAAATGTTACAGGAGATAAATTCCCTGTTAAAAAAAGTGATATATTTAAAGGTAAAAGAATAATTTTGGCAAAATGCTTAGAGACAGAAAGATGTTTAGTCTTTCAAGCGCAATATAGTATAACGATTGTAAAAACTCATAATCAGACAATTGCAAATACCAAATAATAGAACGCTGAGATGAGGGTGTAAACTAAACTGTGTCAAGTATAGATTTTTTATATTAGACACATAACAATGGAAAAAGAGGGATTTGACTTTGAGCGCTTCAAAGAAGAAGCAATGAAAAGCCTGTATGAAGGCAAGAAAATGGGTGGTACTGATGGTGTTTTTGCTCCAATGCTGAAACACCTTCTTGAAAGTATGCTTGAAGGTGAGCTGAATCACCATCTACAAGAAAATAAAGCATCTGGCGAGCTCAATCGTAAAAACGGGAAGACCAAAAAGACGGTACGAAGCCTTCAGTCTGGTCATTTTGAACTGGAGAGTGGCCGTGATCGAAACGGCACTTTTGAGCCTAAGATAATTCCCAAGCGCCAGTTAATCATTACTGATGAACTGGAAGGAAACGTGATTGCCATGTATGCTAGAGGCATGAGCACACGAGATATTTCGGGCTATGTGAAAGAAATGTATGCGATGGACATATCTGCTACGGAAATATCCAACATCACCGACAAGGTCATTCCTGCGATGAACGAATGGCGCAATCGCCCACTTGAATCAGTATATCCCTTTGTTTTTCTGGACTGCATGCATTATAAAGTTAAAGACAACGGCAGTGTTCAAACCCGTGCAGTATACAATATACTTGGGGTAAATCGGGACGGACGAAAAGACCTAATCGGTATTTATCTTTCAGAAAATGAGGGTGCGAAGTTCTGGCTTTCGGTACTGACCGATCTGAAGCAGCGGGGCGTAGAGGATATCCTAGTTGCCTGCATCGACGGCTTAAAGGGTTTTCCCGATGCTATCGAAGCGGTATATCCCAAAACCCAGATCCAACTTTGCATAGTTCATCAGATACGTTCAAGTCTTCGATATGTCCCGGAAAAGGATAAAAAGGCTGTTGTTGCAGATTTAAAACCTATCTATCAGGCCATCAATCAGGATCAAGGCTACGAAAAGCTCTTAGAATTTGATGAAAAATGGGGCAAGAAGTATCCACTTTCGGTAAAGGGGTGGTTGGATAATTGGGGGAATCTTTCTACTTATTTTGAGTATTCACCCGAGATTCGAAGAGCTATTTATACGACAAATGCTATCGAGGCAATGCACCGGCAGGTTAGAAAAATCACGAAAACGAAGGGAGCATTCACCTCGGATCAGGCACTGTTAAAACTAGTTTATCTCACCATTAAGGATATATCCAAGAAATGGACTATGCCTATTCGAAACTGGGGTTTGACAATGCAACAATTACATATTAAATTTGGAGATAGAATTAAGGCCTTCGGCAACTCTTTTTAGGGTTCGCACTCGAGGCTTTCAGCCTCTGAGCACGAACCCTAAAAAGAGTGACGTGACACAGTTCGCTTTACACTCCCGCTGAGATTATTGTGACATATTTGTAACCCCTCTCCTATTTTTCAGAAGTTTATTTAAATGATTATCTACTTAAAACATCGCTCAGCTTTTGCAAAAGAATTGTATGTTTTTCTATTTTTTTTTCTTTCAAATCTAACAATAGCTGAATCTTTCTCTTAATTGACGGAAACTCCCCGAATGGATATCTATCCCAGACTGGAGATGTGTCTTTGAACGCTAGAAGAAAGTCCCTATCGCTGTCATCAAGTACGATGGCTATTTCCTTTACAAGCTGTGCCTTGACCAATTCATATTCCCTATAGCTGAACTCTTCTTCCGTCATCCCCAGAAACTGTTTTTCAAATGCAGATTTTTGATCGATGAAATTGGGAGCTAGCAATTCCGATATCGGCCTTTTTGCCCCCAACAAACAGAATATAAATCCCGTCTTTATCTCTCCTGTCAACCCCTCATTTGCCAGCATATACTTGACGTCAAAAAGATCTCTGGGATGCTGACGGTCTAATGCCGCACAGATCTTTCCACCATATAACTGACCCAAGGGAACAACGGCAATCTCGCAAAAGGCATTGTATTGTTCCTGTGCTTTTTCACAAAGTACCCTAACTTCAGGTGGAGCATAGGTTCCCCGCCCTATTTTGCTCACTTCTAACTTGATACTTGCCGATGCTGTAGCGATGTCGAGTTTAGAGGCTTCTTCCCTTAACGTAGCCTTAGTTCCCGGCATACTTTTTTCGATATCTGTTCCAATCCTTTTTAAAGCCGCATTAATATTCCCAATCGAGGCATCCCAATCCTCTATCGGAAGATAGGTAAGATCAATATCCACTGAGAGTCGAGGCATATTCCGGATAAACAGATTAATCGCTGTTCCCCCGTGCAGTGCAAAGCATTGTTCCTTTGATACAAGGGGAAGCACATCCAATAACAGTTTGACCTGACCTTTATAAATTTTCTCCATTTTCCATTAGTTCCTTTGGTATGGTAATATCATATTTTTTTACATACGCTCCCTCTTTTATCAAACTTCTCGTCCCCGAACCAAGGTCAATCACCCCTAAGTTTAGATACTTTAGCCATGCGTGTCCAGCTTTTTCGGCCATAAATAGAAACAGGCGCTTCACCTTTACAGAACTACAGTTTTCTAGCAGCAACTGTACAAGTTTTGGTCTAAGTCCGCTCATACCTTCCAGTAATTCATAACATTCAACAAGATCGTGTCCGTTTGAAACATATAAACATTCTAGTAGCGCCCGTGCAAGTCCCGACATCTTTATTGAGAAATTTCCCTTGGAAAATTCCTCCATCCCTATATCCCTTGGCAAGAAGCCAGATGCGCGGTAATCGATCTTTACACCCCAGTCAAACTGATTGAACCACTTTGGAAGCTGCTCATCTTGCGTTCCAAAAAGCATCAGGTCATTGACACCCATCTGTAAGTAGTGAGACCTTCCCAAACGAGCGATTGCCGACTTTCCACCGATATGTACCGAAAGTTCTAATTGGTTTTGCAAAGTGTAAACTGCACCTTCTACGGATACTTGATCGCCAATACGTTTTGTTGCTCCACGACCTATTGACTCCAACCATCCATTTTCCCGATAACGTTGCTGTAACGCGTGACTGTATCCATTACGTATGAGCCATACACTAGTGAAGATAGTCCCATAAGGCTGTGATTGCAGAAGCGTATTTATTTTTGATGTATTTTTCATACTTACAGTATCAAAAATACATTAAAAATAAAGTTAAAACAATGTGAACTTTAAAAAAATACAAATAACGATACTTATAGTGTATAAAAACATGAAATATTAAAATAAAAAATGGTAAGGCTTCAGGTGTACTCTTTATCAAAGCAAAGTAATCCATTGCGACCGACCCCATTTCTACCGTAGGCAAATCGTTTACCCTCAACGTTTATTGGGAATATTACATTTTTCCCTTGATGCCTAATTTGGTTATAACCAAGTTTCATCCAACGCTCTTTAAACTGTTCCTCGGTTAGTCTTGTTCCGTTATCCTGTACAATTAACTTTTGGTTGTAATCTTGTGGGATAAAAAAATCGACACTTGTCGTTCCTGCATCCCAAGCATTTGCAACAAATGCGGTTAAAGCAATTTAAGGGGAATGAACTATTGTTCCCAATGCTCTAATCAGGTAATCTTCTCCAATAATGAACCTTGAAATACTACATTAGTATCAGCCATATAATTTCATATTTTGCCATAACCTTACACAAAAATGCAACCGTGATCGTTTACTTAGCACATAAGATTGTTCATGCGAACATCACTTTAAAATGTTACAATATACGTATTATAACATGGTATAACTATCTATTTCCTTTGGGATTATTTTAACGACAAAACCCCCTGACCAAGTTAAGAGTCAGGGGGTGAACGTTGGTCTGTTCAAATAATCCCATTTACAAAGGACTGATAGAACGTTTCAAATGGTGGATTTGGTTTATGGGTTCGGATGCCAGAACGGATACCTGACAACTTTTCAAAACGGCTCAATGAAAAAATACTGACCGGAATTCGGTATGTCTTTTTGTTGCAGTAAAACTCTACGAGGTCATCGGCCAGATGAAAACTTGCGTGCTTCCCAAGTTGCCATGTAGCCACTTTACAATCAGCTGCCCTGCCACTTATTCCCCCCTCGAATACCGTATGGATTTTTGCATTTGGGAAAAGAGTTGTAAGCGAAGTAAACTGCTCTTGGTTTGGCAATAAACCTAATGAAGCAAAAGCATTCGAACAATGTGGAATAACCCAATTGGGGTAATAATGACAGAAGCACAGTACATCACTTGCAGAATGTGCGATAAAAAGATTGGTAATAAATTTAGGTAGGCTATCTGTCGCTAACCAGATACCATTAGAAACAGGAATACGAACACCGTTTTCGCTCCAACATTCATGGTCTATGATCTGGCTTCCCAATGTATAAGGGAATAGAATATCACCATCGACCATATCGATATAAGGGACAAAAAAATTCCCTACTTCGGCTTTCAATTGGATAAGGTCCACTACCTCGCAATAGTACGTCCGTAGCTTCTTTTCTCTTGATTACTCTGAAGATTCTGCGCAAGGTCTTGAACGGTTTTTTCATTGCCTTCTTCTTTTTTGTCAGCCACCATGATATCCGTTAATGCGCGATTATAACCCTCTGTGTACCCTGTGCTCTGAGGTTCACTTTTACCTTTGAGATTATTGATCCCTCGAAAAATCAGGTAAGATATTCCTCCGTCTAATAGCACAGATAGGATAAGCCGTTTGCTATCTGAAGTGATACCCTTTTTGTCTGTCGCCGAATGCTGTATTTTGGTTCCGTCATTTAGTTCCACTACGTTTCCGTTACGGAAAACGTTTTGTTGCTTTTCCGAAAGTTTTTCGCCGTTTACGCTGATGGGAGCCTGCACCTTATCGGGCTCGTAGGCCACAAACTCCCTAGTTACGTCGTCATATTCAATGTTAACTTTCTTCTTTTTGTTTCCATCAATCTCGATCTCTTTGCTTACTACTTGTTTTTCTCCTGCAACCAAGGCTTTTTCCTCATCATCACTCAATAATGGATTTCTTTTAGGTTCACGGTATATAGGGTGAATATTAAGCTGTATTGTACCTTCTGTATTCCGACTTATAGATAATTTTGCATCTAGACCGCCGATGGCAAACCCGTCAATCTTTAGATTTGACATGCTCAACATATCTGTTCTTCTACCTGCAAGCAGGGCGTCAATATTCTCCGAGCCGATATTGAGCCCGCCATCCTTGTAAAGTCCCAATTTTTCAAGCTCATTCAGGGGCATTTCATTTTCGTTGATTGAATATTTCATAAAGTAATTGTTTGTTAAATTTTGTAATGTTTATCTTCTTATACTATTGACAGAAGCAGTTTGCTTTTCATCTTTTACAGATACTTTCATGGTTTCACCTACCTTGATATCGTTTACGTTCCGCTTGACTTGTACAAGGGAATCGTAAAGGCCATCCGTTTTCGCTAGGGAAAATGTGTTCCCATTAGATAAATCTTCCAAGAGCAAACGCCCACGTTTCAAATTTCCTTGCACACTGTAGACAGTATTATTATAGGCAATTTCATCGCCCATTGACAGGATTGCTTCTTTTGCCCTATGGGGTTTTACGTCGGTCTGCATCTCTGTCTGAACATTAGCAGCGGCTTTGATTTCTCTTTTTTGTTCAAATGCCAAAAGGTAATTCAGGATTTTTTCAGCATCGGCAGCAGCAGCGTGTATTTCAAACGGGGTATCCCGCAATATCTGTATCCAACTCTCAACATAGGCCATGTGCTGTCCAGGATCATGGCCAATGTTGAGTTCCTGACCGATAAGCATAGAAGCTATTTCGGCACGGAGTTCTTCGCGGGCATACCCCTGCGTTCCAAAACTGCTAACCATGCTTCTGTCGAGACGGTCTTTATGCCCTGTCCAATGACCGAGCTCATGAAGCGCAGTGGCATAATATTTATCCGGGGCATCAAACTGAGAACGCAATGGCATGGTGATATTGTCCATTGCTGGGCTGTAGTACGCCCGGTTACCTGCTTTGTGGTTTATATCTGCTCCCGAGGCTTGGATGATGTTTTCTGCTCTTTGAATAGAATCCCATTGAAATTGCTTAGTTTCTGATTTCACCAAAGGTTCGATACCATTTATCTGTTCCGCATTAAATACCCAAGCGTTGGTAATGATTGCCCTGTCCAGACCAACTTTTGATTTTACGGGTTTACCTTGTTCGTCCAAAATCGGTTTGCCCTGTTCATCTCTTTTGGAAACCAGTTCATGGGTTTTGACAAATTGGATCAAGGTCGCTTTTTCTCCCTTTTGGAGTTGCTACCTTTAGTGCGAGACAGATTTAATCAGTAATTTTAAATTTGATGATATGCATAGAAAATTTGATGATTCGTTTAAGATAATGGCTGTTGAGCTGAGTATTGTGAAAGGCTCAGTTTCGGAAGTGGCCAAGGAGCTGGATATCGATCCCAGTTTGCTCAGTAAATGGCGCAGGAACCCACGTTTCAATGGCAACAAAGTTCTTCCGGACAACCCCAAGATAAGCCCCCAGGAGCAGGAGTTGAGGGTTTTGCGCAAAAAACTAAAAGATGCGGAGCTAGAGCGCGACATCTTAAAAAAGGCCATCGCCATCTTCTCCAAGGGAGACGGTCCATATACCGGTTCATAGCAGCGAATCGAGAGGTATATTCCGTAGAGAAGATGTGCGATGTATTTAGTGTTAGCGCTAGTTGTTTTTACCGCTGGTTGGTTTCTCCAGAGTCCCCTGGTGAACAGCGGGTTAAAATACTTGTTGAGAAAATACAAAAAATACACAAGGAGAGTGATTGTATATATGGCAGCCCAAGAATAACAGCTGAACTGCATAAAGCTGGAGACCCGGTTTCCAGATCCTATGTAGCAAGGTTGATGAAGAAACATGGTATACGCAGTAAAGTGAAAAAGAAGTATAAGGTGACAACAGATTCCAGCCATGGCTATCGGATAGCTGAAAATCTCCTCCAAAGAGATTTTTCAGCGGATACCCTGTCGCAAAAGTGGGTCGGCGATATCACCTATATCCATACCAGCAAGGGCTGGCTTTATTTGACAACCGTTATTGATCTGGCGGACAGAAAAGTGATCGGGTGGTCTTTGAGCACCGATATGACAGCTGAAAACACCTCGGTAGCCGCCATGAACATGGCTGTTGGGAACAGAGCTCCCAAGAATGGACTGATCTTTCACTCCGACAGAGGGGTTCAGTATGCCTGTGACGAATTTAAATCGATACTCAGGGATAATAATATAACCCAGAGTATGAGTAGGAAGGCAAACTGTTGGGATAATGCGGTGGCTGAGAGCTTCTTCAAATCACTAAAAGCTGAAATGGTCTACCACAGAAGATTTATTGATCAGCAGTCCGCTAAATTAGAGGTATTCGGATATATTGAAGGCTTTTACAATACCAGAAGAACACATTCGGCATTAGGGTATAAAACACCTAAGCAAATGGAAGAAATGCTGCTGAACAAAGAAAAACTAGCAGCGTAAAAAAAGTCTCTCATTTTTAGTTGCAGTTCCACGGTACGCAAGATAAAAAAGGACAAAAGTTATGTTCCCGATAACGGGGCATTAAAACAATTAAAGATTATCGAACAGGTCATCGGTAGATGCGATAGTATCATCGTGGCCACCGATGCCGGACGTGAGGGCGAACTCATCTTTAGGTATATCTATGAATACCTAAAATGCCGGAAACCCTTTGAACGTCTATGGATAAGCTCACTCACGGAAAAGGCGATTAAACAGGGTTTTGACAACCTAAAAGCCGGAAGCGAATTTGACGGGCTGTACCGTGCCGGACAAGGGCGGAGCAAAGCCGACTGGCTTGTGGGCATCAATGCCTCGCAGGCGTTGAGCATTTCGGCAGGGCGTGGCGTTTATTCGCTTGGTAGAGTACAAACGCCTACGCTTGCCCTTATCTGCAAGCGATACTTGGAAAACAAAGACTTTACCGTCAAAAAATACTTTCAAATCCAGTTGGAACACCGCAAGGAATTTACAGACTTTAAGAGCCTTTCCAAGACCAAATGGGATGACAGGAAACTTGCTGAAGATACGCTGAAATCCGTTCAGCGTATCGGAAGAGCAACCGTTACGGCGGTGGAAACCAAAACGGTTTCGGAGCAACCGCCTTTGCTGTTCGACCTTACGGGATTGCAGAAAGAAGCGAACAAAAGGGCTTTCTATACTGCCGAGGAAACATTGAACATTGCCCAAATCCTGTATGAAAAGAAGTTTATCACCTATCCCCGTACAGGGAGCAAGTACATCCCCGAAGATATGTGGTCGGAAATCCCTGCACTGGTAAGGAATTTGGAAGCACGGGCTTCCTGCAAAAAAGCGGTCGGAAAAGTGAAATGGGGTCGTTTCAACAAACGCATCGTGAATGACGTAAAGGTCACAGACCACCACGGTCTGCTGATTACCGAAAAAATCCCGTCCGAATTAACGGCACACGAAAATGTTATCTATGATATGATTGCGCACCGCCTGTTGGAAGCCCTTTCGTCTGCCTGTACCAAAGAAATAACAGACATCGGATTGCAGGCTTTTCATTATGATTTTACACTGAAAGGGTGTAAAATCTTCGAAGCCGGCTGGCGAGGCATCAAAGAAAAATTTACAGACGAGGACAGCGAACCTGTGCAGGAACTGCCGGAATTAAAGGTCGGTGATGAATTGAAAATCAAAGAGGCATCCGTACTGGAAAAGAAAACCAAACCGCCTGTGCTTTACACCGAGGCAGGTCTGTTGTCCGCAATGGAAAATGCCGGAAAAGAGATTGACAACGAGGAAGAACGGAAAGCCCTAAAAGACATCGGCATCGGTACACCTGCCACAAGAGCCTCTATTATAGAAACGCTTTTTAAGAGGGATTACATTCGGCGTGAAAAGAAATCCCTTATCCCTACCCATAAGGGATTGCAGGTTTATGGAGCGGTTAAGGACAAAAAGATTGCCGATGTAGCCATGACCGCCGAATGGGAAATGGCATTGCAGAAAATCGAAAACAACGAGGCGGATGCAGGTGCTTTTCACCGTGAAATGGAAGCCTATGCGACTTCCATTACACGGGAGCTTTTGGACACGGGCATTGCCCATGAAAAGCAACCCGAAATGACCTGCCCCAAATGCAAGAGCCGTCAGCTATTGGTTTGGAACAAGGTTGTAAAATGCCCCGATGAGGCTTGCAACTGGCTTCAATTCCGTACCGTGTGCGGAGTGCCGTTGGGCCTTTCCGATATAGAAAGCCTTGTGACCAAAGGAAAGACCAACCTTATCAAAAGCATGAAAAGCAATTCGGGCAATAAATTCAATGCCTATATCGTCATGAACGATAAAGCCGAAACCTCTTTTGAATTTGAAAACAGGAAACCAAAAAGAAAATAAATGTTTTGTTTTTTGGACGGCATACAGCGTGAGGGATAGAAGCGACATCCTTTTGCGGTCCTCGCAGATCCGCAAAAGATACAGCGGATAGCCCGACCCGTCTGCATTTTTTCGATAGCCTGGGCATGGTGCTAAAATGCAGACGGTGGCACGCCTAAAATCACTGTTGAGCTTACCCTAAATTACCGATAATTAAAATCAAAAATAGTTCAGTTGAAATGCAGTGTTTGGCAAATCGGTGTAATATTATTTTTATATCTTTGTACAAAGAACATTTGATATGGGTGTGAATTGTTGCGCTTGCTTTATAAAACTATGGACTGTTATCTAAGCGATAGACAGTCTAAAAGTTATCTAAATATTCAGTTCAGTAATTATTCAAAAGAAACATTTTATGAAAAAGCGTAGCTTACCAGTAAGGTTTACGGGGCAACACTTTACAATTGATACTATACTAATAAAAGACGCCATTCGGTTGGCAAACATACAGAAAGAAGATATTGTTTTAGATATTGGTGCGGGTTCTGGATTTTTGACGATACATTTGGTCAAATATTCTACAAATGTGGTTGCTATAGAGAACGATAACAGTTTAGTTTCGGAATTACGTTCAAAATTCAAGACCAATAGAAATGTTTTTATCGTCGGAGATGACTACCGAAAATTTGTAGTGCCACAAAAAAGCTTTAAAGTAGTATCTAACATACCTTTTGCTTTAACTTCCGAAATTCTCAAATCCCTCATGTATTCCAATATGGAATTTTTTAAACGGGGTTGTTTGATTATGCAGTTAGAGGCTGCTCAAAAACTTATTAGGAAAAAGTATTTCAATCCGTACATAGTCTTTTACCACACGTTTTTTGAGGTAGGGATTATCTACGAAATAAGTCCTAAATGTTTCATGCCCCCGCCGACTGTAAAATCGGCTTTAGTGAAAATTAGTAAAAAAAAATGTATTGATAATATTGGTATCGAAACAAAGGAGAAATATCTTAGCTTTCTTTATTTTATGACTAAGTCGCCACATTTGCCATCAAGAACTGTTTTAAAAAGAATTTTCAGAAAGCACCAAGTAAGGGATCTTGCAAATTGTTATGGTCTGGAATTGGATAATCCAGTGAGTTTAATGTCCTCTGAACAATTTTTAGGTTGTTTTTTGAATATGCTAAGGCTTGTTCCCGTTGATTATCATACTTAAAAAAACGAACAACGCTGTACCTTATGGTTCAGTGTTGTTCTTCTATTAGTTTTAGGTAATAGTCTAAAGAATACATTTCATATCATTGCTACTTTCCTTCCTGTTCGTCCATTTTCTTTAGAAGCGTTTCCCGAAGTGTATCAAGAAACTTTGTAGGGTTCATTTTCCTATTTCGCAGTTCCAAATACGTTTGATAAAAGTTGCCTAAATTGACGTTAAACGCATTCTCAAAATACTTAGCAATAAATCGTATATCTGCATTTCCATTGTCAAATACACCTTGATAATGCAGTGAATAAATTAGTTCTATTATTGCCACTTTGCTACCCGTCCAATTGAGTTTTTTCAAGGCTTGAGGCTTATCTTCTTGGTCTTTATTGTTCAACTGGTCTTCGATATATACCTGTATCAAATCATTGGCTATTATTTTAGCAACTTTGTAATCATGCGAGGTGGAAAATGTTAGGTCGGACTGAAAATAACCAGTGTCCAAACATAACTTTATATCGTGGTTTCCACGTATAAAGAGCTTCTCGTCAAGCGAAGTGTTATTGGTACGATAGTACTTATAGAAATCGAGGTTGTTGTCAAAATAACGTTTGAGTTTTTTCAACTCTCTGTTGAGATACTTCTTGATAGGTTTTGACCCATAGGGTTTCCTTGTCTCAATTTTATAAATTGAATTGTAATAAATAAGTTTGGCTACGATAATAGGCTTCTGGAATTTGAAAAATCGAATTTCCGCTTCATTGTTCTTGAACCCTTTTTTTAGAATATTTTCTTTTACTTCAGATAGGCACTCAACAATGAGGTGTATCACTGCCTCTATCCGTTGTAATGAGCGATCGGTCTCGATTTCCAAATCCTTTATTGCCATATCAAGCCTATATAATGTATCATAGTAAAATTTATCCATAACTCTATAATGAAATTAATGAATGAGTACTTAATAGAAATAGATGAACACTCCATCTATTTCTATTGAAGGTGTTTATCGTTTACTCGAAGGAGGGCTATATATTACCCAATTTTCGTGCTGATGGCACGAACAAGCTAATGAAACCCGTAAAGACACTAACAATACCCGCTATGATAAACACATTAGCAATTCCTATATAATCAGCAATTATTCCTGTGCCTACTATACCCGCTATAGAGGGGAGCAATATCAAGCTGTTGTAAGTGGAGATAACTCTGCCCAAAAAAGCATCTTCGACCGTAAGTTGGATGATGACTAAAAATATAGCATTGTAAATAGCATAAGAACATCCACCAATTACGGTTAGCAGAGCAAAGTACACGAAAGCATTTTCTGATAAAACTCCTGAAATCACCAAATATGCACCAAAAAGCAAATACATTATATTTACAAGTGTCACTTTATTTATATTCAGACGTTTTATCCCTATAATAATCCCACCTGCTAAAGCACCTATGCCCCATAACATTTCGATTAGCCCCATTTGAAACGAACTACCGTTAAAATGCTCTATAGTCATTAATGGTAGCAGTACAGAAATTAGCATAAATGAAAAGGTTACAAGTGCGGAACAGATAAATAGGTATGACATACCCTTTTTGGAATGTATTAGCAGAATACATTCTTTTACATCTTGAAACAAGCTGTTTCCAGCTTTTTTAGTTATAGGATTAGGTATGTATACAAAAGACAATAACAAGCATGCAAAAACGGCACCGATAATATCCAAGAAAAGAATATACTCTATGCGTCCAAAACTAATAAGTGTAGCACCTATCACAGGAGCTACTATTCCTGAAAAAGAATGTATGCTCTGATTAATGCCGGCTATTCGAGATAATTCAGATTTGGGTGCTAACAAGGGAATAGATGCTTGCATCGCAGGTGTATGGAATGCCGTCCCTATTGAGCGACAGGCAAAAAGCGCATAAAGGTATTCAAGTTGAACATTGCCAGACAGAAAAAGTACAATCAGTATAAGCGTACAGAACGCTATAAATAAATCGGATACTATCATTATAGTCTTCCGATGCCATCTATCGACATATGCACCTATAAACAATCCTAAAACCGCCTGAGGTAAATACCCTGACAACACGGCATAGGCAAGCACCTCGGGCGATTTAGTTTCCAGACTTAGCCAAAAGAAAGCAGAATAAGTAACTGTTGAACTCGTTAATAACGATATAAATTGACCTATCCATATGAGAAGGAAGGTCTTTCTCCATTTTTCCATTAAAATTAATATTCTAAATTGTTATGTCATTCCTCGTAAAAAAAATGACGTGAAATATTTAGGTAACAGTAACTGCTACCCTGTTTGATAACAAAAACAGAAAGTTCTGTTGATTTAGAATATTAATTTGTAACGCTCATGGATTTCTATATATTGATGCAAAAATACGCATTTTTTCCGTTTGGGCAAGCATCTTCAATAACCTTTTCTTTACTCTGCCTGCACCAAATGCTGTAAATCGGGGTCATTCTTGATGCGCTCCATTTCGCTTTCCACAATCTGCACGACGTCCGCTTTGACCTGCCTGTAATTGGCTTCGATTACCTGTTTCATATTGTCGTTGCCGTGTTCATCGGTAAAGGATAATATATGCGGTATCTTCTTATAGGCTTTGGTTTCGGCAGAAACCTTTTCGTTATCCACGACAATTTCAGCATGAAATATTTTCTGTTCGATACGCTCATCAAAATTATCTGAAACAGACCCCACGAACATTCCCTGTGTCAAGGTAGATATTTTGGATGCAGGTATAAGGGTGTCCAATTGGGTGGATATGGATGTGGATTTATCATTGCGGTTAATGGTGATGCTCTGACGTTTTTGCAATACCTTTCCAAACCGTTCGGAAAGTGTTTTTGCTGTCTCTCCAACGACCTGTCCGCTAAAGATATTACCGACCAAGTTTTGTATAACTTTACTTTCTTTATCGCCGTAATCCCTCGTTAACTGCGAATAATCTTGGATGCCAAAAAGTGACGAAATCCGATTTGAACGTGCCGTACTGATAAAATCCAAACCCCTAAAATAAATGGTGGGCAACTCGTCTATGACAATGGAACTTTGAAGCTGTCCTTTCTTATTGATGAGTTTTACAATCCTCGAATTGTACAACCCCAATGCGGACGAATAGATATTTTGACGGTCGGGATTATTACCCACGCATAAGATTTTCGGCTCTTGGGGGTTGTTGATGTCCAGTGAAAAATCATCCCCCGTCATCACCCAATAAAGCTGTGGCGAAATCATCCGTGACAAGGGAATTTTTGCCGATGCTATCTGCCCCTGCAACTGGTCTTGCGCTCCGCCCTGCCACGCATCCATGAAAGCCGAAAGATAGTTTTCAAGTTCGGGATATGAGGTAAGTATCGTAAAAACGTCTGCATATTTTTTATTCAGCAATTCAATAGCGTGTGGAAACGTGCAATACTTTCCGTATTCATAGATTTTCAGAAACCAAATGATTGAGGCAAGCAATATAATTGGGCTTTCCACGAAAAAATCCCCTTGCTTCAAAATCCACGACCTGTTGAGGTTTAACATGATGGTATAAGAGGCTTCGTAGGCATCGGAAATGTCCGTCATAAAGGCAGGGCTTAGCGGATTGCATCGGTGGCTTCGGCGTGGGTCGTCAAAATTGATAACATAAAATTTCGGCTTTACCTTATACTTATCGGAATGTTTCAGCAAATGGTTGTAGGCAATCGTGGAAAGGTCGTCAAACTTGAAATCGTAGATATACATCGCAAACCCCTTTTCGATATGTTGCTTGATGTAGTTGTTTACGATGGCGTAGGATTTTCCGGAGCCGGGAGTACCAAGTACAATCGAAGCTCGAAAAGGGTTGACGATATTAATCCATCCGTTGTTCCACTTGCCTTTGTAAAAAAACTTTGTAGGAAGATTAACCGAGTATTCATTTTCTATCAGACGGGTTTCCTGTTGGAAACTCTCGTTTTCATTATTGAAAACATCGTCCATCAGATTGTTGCGGAGTAGTCGGCTCATCCATACCCCTGCCATGAGCAAGGCTATATAACCCAAACTCGTTGTAAGGATGTAAAGCGATGTGGCAATCTCTGCCGACAGCTTTAACAATGGTGTGTTCAGAAAGAACAGTACAAAGCCGATAACTAAGACGGTGTAAATCTTGCCCCACGTTATCTTTTCATTCTTTACGCCCTTAGTACCGAGACAGCTTAACGCCAATAATATCAGCGCAAAAATTTTGGTGTAAAGCGTGTGTGAAAAAAGCCCTGCGGTACGGTTGAAATTGGTCAGTATCTTACCGATAATTTCCAGTGTCCACCCACGTTCGGCAAAGAACCCGTAACAGAACCAATAAAAGTGCATTAGTACCAAAAGAATACTTACGGCACGCATAAAAGCCATGATTTTGGCTAATCCTCTCAAATCGTCTTCTCCCTGCATAACAAAAAACTTTAGTGATGCAGGATAATTTAGAGGCTATTTAAAAGGGCTTATCCAAAGGGGTGTCGGATGGCTTTTGGTGGCTTAGTTTGACAGTATTTTAAAACCACAATGACCAAGATGTTAATCCCGGTCATTGATAGTCAAAAAAGTTATTGTTGTCTTCCCCGTTTTCGGTGTTTCTTCTTTTTCTTCATACGGTTGGCAAATGCCTGTTCCTCGTAGTCTTCGCCCTGTGCTTCCGGCAATAGCCCACCCAATCCGTCTATCAATAAATCATCGGTCGGCTGTTCTTTATTAAGGAAGTTAAAAAGTGCGTGGGCTTCTTCTCTCTCTACGGCGGTGCTGTTACCTGCGGTTGGCGACTGGTTTTGTGCGGTTGCTTTTTCAGCGTCTTGGCGTTGCCCGACCGCCTGCTCATTCCACCAATCATTAAAGACATTAGCCGATAGGTTTTTGCCCAAAGCTGAACCGTTCCAAACGGTACGGCTTTCGTGGTCGATAAAAGTTATACCGTAGATACGCGCCTCATCGTTGCGCCGTACCACGGTATTGATACCCTGTTCCATCAGTTGCTTTTTAAAATCGGTTTCGTTTGTAGCGGTGTGCATTGCCACTTCAATGGTGCTTTTGAGTACAGCTCTTACGGGGTCGGCTTTCATTTTCTCTTTAGCCTTTGCGAATTGGTTTTGCAATTCGTCCAGTCCTGCCTGCTTCCCGAAAAGGGATGCCTTAAAAGGATTGCTCGCTTTTTCTCCCTGTTCGTTCAGCGCAAAATAAACAAGACCGTTTTTAGGCTGTCCGTGCAGTTCCCCTTTGACTTCCTCCGCCGTAATATTGAAAAGCGATAGCAAAGCGTTGTACGCTCCGAGGCTTGCGTAACTGTAATACTTCGGCAAGTGTCGCACCATCGATGCGATTTGGCTCTTAACGTCTCCGGCTCTGTAATCCACCGGACGGAATACCTGCTCGTTTCCGGTACGCTGTTTTTCCGTTGCAGGTATGAGGTTATACGTTTGCTCCAAATCCCGACAGATTGCCATCGAACGGGGATGGTCGTAACTATCCGGTAGCTTTTTCCCGTCCAAACCCACACATACCGTTACGATATGGATATGGGTACGTTCAATATCAGTATGCTTAAAAACGATATAAGGTTGGTTGCCATATCCCATGCGCTCCATATATTCCTGCGCCATTTGTACGAACTGCCCATCGCTGACCCTATCCGCAGGATCGGGGTTCAGCGATATGTGGCGCACTGGCTTTTCCGTTCTGATATTTGCCAACAGATACGGATCAAAACACTGGTGCAGGTAACTGGTCGAATAGGTATTATCCAATGTTTCGGGTATTCTGTTCAATAATAAAACCTGCCCGTTTTCACTGTCAATCTTCTTTTGGTTGTATGAAATTGCACCGTACAAATTCTCGCCCTTTCCAATCTTCGCTATCATTGCGTTACTCTTTTCATTGGGACTTCATTTTTAATTCGCTTAAATATTTTCTTATATCCATTTCTAATTTTGCAGGGTATTCATAACCTAATTTTTCTGAAAGCTCTGTTCCGATTTCCGACACTAAATCCGCGATTGCGAACAATGCATCCCAATTGTCTTCAATTTTCCTTCCTGAAAATGTCTGTTCTATTTTGCTCCACATTTCAGGGGTGAGAAGTTTTTTAAAGAGCCTTCCAAACTTATTGGTTGTTATGCTCCAATCGTGCTGACTAGCGATATGCCATTCGATTAGAGGGATTAAATAGTCGGTTCGAATATTGTTTTCCGACATAAATTTCGCGTAAAATAATTCATCTCTTACAAGGCTTTTAGCCAAGTATGTAGTATCCCACCAAAAATCATTTAACGTCTGCCTGAATTTCTGTTCTGTAGGTTTTTTAATGATGGAAACCCGATAAGTGGGCTCTTTCATATTCTGTGTGATGCAGTCTTTATCAATCAAAACTTTATAGCCGATGTCCCAATCTTCACACAATTCATCTTGGTTTACTTCCTCTAAAAAATCAGGGACGCTATACAGTTTGAAATCAACTTTTACATAATCTTCATACAAAACCATTTTCATCGCGTGTTTATAATCGAAGTAGCTTTCGTCTTCTTCAACCATTGCAATGGGATTGCCGAAATAATGTGTCCAGCTGTTATCCGAAATATATACTGCTTTATTCTCAAAAACGAGTTCAATATCCAGATCACTGAATTCATCGACGGGTGCCAGTGGATTCACAAGGGAGCTTGTAAGCAAAACAGCTCTTACGTCCTTGTTCTTTCCTGCCCAATCGATAATGGCTTTTAGTTTTTCTTCTCTTAACTGCATTCTGTTAATATATCTTTAAATGATTATAAAATCAAGGAATTATACAAATCGGGTAGTTGTTCGCTACTCATACCACGCATTTGTGTCCATTTTTCTATTGTTTATTCAAATACTCCTTCTCAAATTCCTGCGTCAGCTCAATCACTTTCCGGCATAAGTCCGCCATTTCTGCCGTCTGCTTTTCCAGTTTAAAGAGGTAAGCCGATGCCTTTTTCTCCGAGAAATTGCGGTAAAGTATCTTCACGATTTGGTTGTAATTCACGCCGACCGCTCTGAACTGGCTGTAAAAATTGGTGAGCCTCGTATGAAAATCGACTGCATCCATATCAATTTTTACGGTCTTGATTGGCTTCTGAAAGATACAGGCTGTAATGAAATGCGCCATTACTTTCATTCCCGATTGCTCGAACAGTGTAAGAAACTGTGCGTTTTCCATGGCGTTGAGACTAATCGAATAACGGTGGATGGCAGGGTCTTTCTTAGGCTTGCGACCAACTTTGTTTGTTCGGTTTCTTCTGTTGTTTTCCATATCTAAATCCATTAATAATTATCATAAAACCCGACTTCGGAGGGTGTTTTCCAAGCCCCCTGCAAGGGCAAGTGGTTTTGAGGTGCGGAATTTATTTCGAGCATCTCAAAACATAACTTGCTCTGTTCGGGTGAACAGAAAATCCGTCCGCATATCGGCGGATGCGGATTGGGTAAAGCGGAAAAAAACGGCTTTGTGCCGTTCCGCCCATAACTTCTATTCTCCAATGATTTTTCCATCCACCTTTTGCATTTAAGCCCTTACAAAGTAAGGGTAGCTTTTTCAAAGCATTGCCCTGTCCACCACGACCAAACGTTGCCAAAAAATGCCGTGGATTACCGCTTTAAATCAATGGAACGGAATAACCTGCTTCTTTGTGGTGTCAGTCACGCAAGCCTGTTTGCAGGCATCCGCTCCCGATGGCAGTTCTGAAAGACGGAGCGCAGGAATGCCGGAACGCATGACGGCGTTCCGCACGGCAGGCAGGAATACCGGATGGCATGAAAGCTATCCCGTAGCCATTCCAACGGGCAGGACGACAGGCAAGCCATCGGTCTTGCCTGTGTGAAAGCCGGAATGACGGCATGGCTGATTGAACGAATGACGGCAAGCCCGACAGGCGGAATTGTATCAAGACTGCCGGACAGTGTGCAGGGATGACAGCCCTGTTTCATGCCGGACGGCAGGCAGTACACGGAAAATAGAAACTTAAAAACAGAATAGAAATGGAAGCAACAAACAGGACAAAATTTATCGCTTTTTCAAGCCAAAAGGGAGGCGTTGGGAAAAGCACGTTTACGACAGTTACGGCAAGCATACTCCATTACCAAATGGGTTATAACGTAGCCGTCTTTGACTGCGATTATCCACAGCACAGCATCTGTCAGATGAGGGAACGGGATTTGAAAGCGGTCATGCAGAACGAGGTATTGAAAAAACTGGCACACCGCCAATTCTCGACCATCAACAAGAAAGCCTATCCGGTACTGCAAAGTAGGGCTGACAATGCCCTAACGGATGCGGAAGCGTTCATACAGTCTCCGACCGTTCCCGTGGATATGGTTTTCTTCGACTTGACGGGTACGGTGAACACTTCGGGCTTGCTGAATACACTGGCAGGAATGCACCATATCTTTTCGCCCATCACGGCAGACCGTGTGGTCATGGAAAGCACATTGAGCTTTTGGAGTTGCTACCTTTAGTGCGAGACAGATTTAATCAGTAATTTTAAATTTGATGATATGCATAGAAAATTTGATGATTCGTTTAAGATAATGGCTGTTGAGCTGAGTATTGTGAAAGGCTCAGTTTCGGAAGTGGCCAAGGAGCTGGATATCGATCCCAGTTTGCTCAGTAAATGGCGCAGGAACCCACGTTTCAATGGCAACAAAGTTCTTCCGGACAACCCCAAGATAAGCCCCCAGGAGCAGGAGTTGAGGGTTTTGCGCAAAAAACTAAAAGATGCGGAGCTAGAGCGCGACATCTTAAAAAAGGCCATCGCCATCTTCTCCAAGGGAGACGGTCCATATACCGGTTCATAGCAGCGAATCGAGAGGTATATTCCGTAGAGAAGATGTGCGATGTATTTAGTGTTAGCGCTAGTTGTTTTTACCGCTGGTTGGTTTCTCCAGAGTCCCCTGGTGAACAGCGGGTTAAAATACTTGTTGAGAAAATACAAAAAATACACAAGGAGAGTGATTGTATATATGGCAGCCCAAGAATAACAGCTGAACTGCATAAAGCTGGAGACCCGGTTTCCAGATCCTATGTAGCAAGGTTGATGAAGAAACATGGTATACGCAGTAAAGTGAAAAAGAAGTATAAGGTGACAACAGATTCCAGCCATGGCTATCGGATAGCTGAAAATCTCCTCCAAAGAGATTTTTCAGCGGATACCCTGTCGCAAAAGTGGGTCGGCGATATCACCTATATCCATACCAGCAAGGGCTGGCTTTATTTGACAACCGTTATTGATCTGGCGGACAGAAAAGTGATCGGGTGGTCTTTGAGCACCGATATGACAGCTGAAAACACCTCGGTAGCCGCCATGAACATGGCTGTTGGGAACAGAGCTCCCAAGAATGGACTGATCTTTCACTCCGACAGAGGGGTTCAGTATGCCTGTGACGAATTTAAATCGATACTCAGGGATAATAATATAACCCAGAGTATGAGTAGGAAGGCAAACTGTTGGGATAATGCGGTGGCTGAGAGCTTCTTCAAATCACTAAAAGCTGAAATGGTCTACCACAGAAGATTTATTGATCAGCAGTCCGCTAAATTAGAGGTATTCGGATATATTGAAGGCTTTTACAATACCAGAAGAACACATTCGGCATTAGGGTATAAAACACCTAAGCAAATGGAAGAAATGCTGCTGAACAAAGAAAAACTAGCAGCGTAAAAAAAGTCTCTCATTTTTAGTTGCAGTTCCATCCTTGTTTCATGAATGTATAGGCAAGTCCTGCACCCATCAGAAGCAGGGTTGTAAAGCCTCCCAACAGCAGGTTGGTCAATGCGCCGATAAGTCCACCGATAGACAGACCACCGACCAGGGAACCTATGCCCCAATAGATAAACTTCCCCTTGAAACCACGGTAAATAAGGGGCTTTTGCAGCCCCTTGTAAATCGAATAACGTTGTCCAATCATATGCCGAAAAACGCTTTGATAACGACGCTGACCAAAACAAGAAACAGACACGAGCCGCCCCATGACATCAATTCTTTGTTGATGTCCTGATCTCCGCTGTTCCACTTGATGTATACCCGTATTCCCCCGATCAGTCCGACCACGGCGCCGATCGCCAGAATAAGCGTCGAAATGGGATCTACGTAGCTAGTTAGTGACGAAGTGGCGGCATCGATACCCACGGTACCGCCCTGTGCGAATGTCGATTGTACCGCAGAAAGGCAAAGCGCGGCCATGGCAAACAGTTTGTTAGTGTTTACTGTCATTGAGATAATTATTAAAAAGTGAATGAAAAATAATTGAGCTGTTAATATACCCCGAAAAGGGCCTTAAGTGCGGCACCGATGATCGACAGGAACAGGCAGGAAAAAAACCATCCCATAACCTGTGCATCGATGTGGTGCTTGCCGGACTGCCAATTGCTGTACACCCGCAATCCACCGAGCAGTCCGCATACCGCGCCGATGACAAGGGCAAGGTCAGAGAAGCTGAAATAAAAACGGTTGACTTCTCCGGTGACCTTATAAAACTCGTCAAGGCCGGGTTGGGCGATGGCGCAATGGGCAAAAAAAGGGATAGTAAGGAATACTATCACAAAACTAATTGCTCTCATATTGAATTTAATAAGGAATGGCTTTGCTGTACTCGACCACGTCATTTTGCATGAGTGATACGAGTTCCTTTAGGTTTATGCCTCCTGTGGATTGCAGGGGCCCAGACGAGATAACCGCTTTTCCCTCTACGGATGTGGGTTCATGTTCTTTTTGGTTTATCTTGGGAATAACCCTTTCTGGCGGTGAATCTTCATAAAATGTCAATTCGTTTCCTTCATCAGCCACCTTTGGGGCGCGAGGGTAGATAAATAGGTCATACAGTACATTTAAGGCATAATAAATGCCATAGAAAGCGACAACGCCGAGCAGGAATTCTGTCCAGTTCATAGATCAAGGGTTTTAATTTGTTCTTTGATATATTGAGTGAGTTCGGGATGGTTTTTTAGGAATAGGTGCAGGCTGTAAGATATCATCTTGTTCATATCGATACCTTTGGCAACTTTGAGTTGTTTGAGCAGGAAAAGAGTCTTGTCGTCCAAACGGATAAGCAGCTTTTCACGTCCGGTCAGTTCATGGTTCAGGATATTTTCAAACAGGCGTTCCAGCGTTTCCGTCTTTTTCTTTGGTATGGCCTTTATTTGCTCTGCCGGTGGGATTTCTATTGCCGGTGGTGGTTTCGCTTTCCGCATGGAATCCCGAAGCTCATCGGCAAGGCTTTTTATTTCGCTCATGATGGTTCCTCCTTTGCAATGTATTGCTCATAGATCAGGTCTAAGAGTGGCAGGATCACGGGATACAATATGATCGGTGTGTGGAATGTATTTACACGTTGGAAATCGATGCGATCCGGCAGGCTGGGTGCGACCGTGCCGAAACCGCGAAGTACCTTTTCGATTTCCGTTCGGGTTTCGTACTTGACGGTATTCTTGATACGGTTCGGCACGAAAATTAGGGGCGCCCGCTTGTTGATTTTGCCGATGACCATTGCAAACAGCAATGTGGAATCCACGGAAAATTCGTCAAAGGCAAACGGACAGATTACCGTATCGGCGGCGACAAATATGGGGATCAGTCCGTCGTCGTCCATCTTGCCGGGCAGGTCTATCAGTACAATTTCATTCCGTGACTTCCCTAACTTCCGTTGCATTGCAGGAAAATGACTGAGGTCGGCAGGTACGATTTCATACAACGGTTCATTTTCCAGAATCTTTGCTTTCTCCGCTTTAGCGGAAAGTGATTGCTGATAGTCCATATCGAGCACCGTAACCCGCCGTTCTTGTTGTTGAGTCAAGTAGTTGGCCAGCAGCAGGGTGAGCGTACTTTTCCCTGCTCCGCCCTTTTGGTTTCCTATTAATATGAGCATAGTGCATTTGGTTTAATGGTATTCTTAATTAATGGGTGTTAACGGGTATTCGTCCGTTCCTTTCGCTTACGCCTCCGGTTACGGCCATGGATCGCCTCATCGTCGATGTCGTCGGATATGTAGATTTGGATGTTTGGCATCCATTGGCCTGCCATTCCATACACAAAATCAGTATCCGTTACAGTTTCTTCTGATGTCGATTTCCATTCTTTTTCGGTCGATTCAGCTCTTTCCTGTTTGGCCGATATTTCGGGGCTATCCTCGGGCGATCTGGTGAACCCTGCCAATGGCATGAGTTCTTTGCCTTTATATACCTTTTTCTTTGAATGATCAATGAGGGTATAACCGTATGGCGGTTTCGCATCCTTGCCGTGGAATATAATCTGTACCCCGAATTTTCCCAAAAGCATCTGCGCCATTGCCGAGGTATAGCCGGATTTTGGGGATGGCATACCCACGGGAAGTGGGGCCGGAACATGGACGACCGCTGGATCGTACTGCCTACGGTACTTGGCAAAGACTGCCCGGAGCTGTGACAATCGATCGATGTCTTTGTGAAAAGCACTAATTTTGGCGTCTACTTTTTCCAAAGAGACCATGCCTTGCCTTTTGCCGTAACGATTGATGTGGTATACGCCGTCGGAGAGTTTAAGTGAATACCCCCTTGCTTCAAGGAGCATCATAAATTGGGCACGCGTGGAGAAACCATAGCTCAATGCTTTTTCGATATTCTTGCCGATCTCTTGTTTTTCGTCCGCGCCGATTATGCGGTTCAATACCTCGTAGGCACGGATTCTCTCGAAACTGTCATTTATCTTTTTGCCGTCTCGGTCTACCCGTGTAGAAACGATATGGATATGGTTGTTTTCCGTGTCCTTATGAAATACCAAAAGATAAGGTTGCTGGGCGTAGCCCATACCGCTCAACCATTGTTCTGCAATAGCTGTAAGTTCTTGCTTGCTATGGGAACGTCCCTTACAGGAAATGACTGCATGGAGCTGTGGATATTTGATCCGTTTACTGGCTGCGGATTGGGCTTCAAGATAATTGACGTAGTCCTTTGGGCGAAGATTTTGCAGGGCCTGCAAGGCACCGAAATTTGCCACTTTCATCAGTTCGCCCTTGTCTTTGTCCACTTTGTTCGTGTTGTAACGAACACCTTTGAACGTGGCAGACGGTTTCAATATCTTGACGATCATGTCTGCCCCCTAATAAGTCTGATGAGCTGCCGGATGGATTGTTCCAACTTCCGTTGCAATTGGATATATTCCTTCAGCAATACAGAAAGGTCAAGCATAATGGTGGGGTGCAGCATTCCCTGTTGCTGCAGGGTATTGGCATGCTTTGCCAATTGGTTGATATTGTTGCCCGAGCGACCTATCTGTGTGCCGATACCGTCCAACATTTTCATAATTTCGGTGGTATTGACCAACATCTTTTTAGCGTGTTGGAGTACGCGAATACGAACGATGTCCGCACGGCTCAGGCCAAGTGCTTTTTCAAGTTCAAGAAACTGCGCCCGTTCCGCTTCGCTCAACCGGAGTTCAAAGCGTTTGGTACGCTGTTGGGGAGCCCCGGTTTTTAGCTTCCCTTTTCTGTTCTTCATGGTGCTTTTTGTTTCAGGGTTCTTTATGGTTCAAGCTTACAGATTGTATTGCCCTAAAGATTTCATGAGCAACCTGCGGAACGATGGCGTTGCCGTAGGCTTTTATACTTTCTGCTTGCCACTTAGGAAAGGTAACTCCGTCCAGTCTTTCGGAAAGCCCATCATCTCGGCCACAAACCGGGGATTCAGTTGGCCAGACATCCCAGTTAGGAATTTCCTTGCGTTCTTGTGTAATGGAACATTTGCCGATCGCTCCTTTATCGATTTGTTTACCGATGGAAGAAGATCTATCAACCGCTTTAGTGTTATAGTTTGCATGCTGCAATTCGTTTCGTGAGTAGATTGTACCCTCTCCTGTTCGACTACAGTTTGACCCATTTCCCTCACAGGCGGTATCAGACCATTTTCTGCTGCCATCATGATTAGCGCGTCCTTGATCGAACGCTGTTTTGGTTTCCCACCTGTCATTCTTCGTTCTACTGCTTGCAGTGTCTTCGTGTCTATGATGATTCGGTCGATCTGTAATGTGTTTGGCGTGGGCAACAAACCAGACCCTGTCCCTTCTGTGTGGGGCATTGACGGCAGCAGCTGGAATACACAGAATGATTGGTGTGCCGTCGGACATTTGCGGAAGATCATATCCTGCTGATGCAATTTCTGATATAATTCGTCCAATGACTCTTCGCTGGAGACGGACAATGGTCGGATTCGTTTTTTGACTACTGTCTGCACAAAAAAGCTCAACCGCTTGGACTTCCATTTCAGAAAGACTCTCTTGCTCCAAAATGGTGAATAGGCCCGCAACGTTTTCAAGAACGATCCACTCTGGCCGTGCTTCCTTAATAATTCGGATAGTCTCCGGGAAGAGGTATCGGTCATCTTTCGTGCCCTTTCTCCGTCCGGCCTGACTGAATGGCTGGCATGGAAACCCGCCGCTGATGATGTCGATGTGTCCTCGGTAGTGAGTTGCCTGAAAATCGTAGATGTCTTCATAATGTATTGTATTTGGCCAGTAATATTTGAGGACAGTTCGGCAGAACGGGTCTTTCTCGCATGAGAAAACGTTTTGCCAACCCATCCAAGAAGCGGCGATGTCAAAACCGCCGATGCCCGAAAAAAGGCTACCGTGTTTTAGCATAATAATGGTTTTAAAGGATTATGGATGTATTATCGCCATTCAGCGAATATGATGCGCTTTACAAGAAGAAAAAGGAGTTGCGACCTTTTTCCTACTCGGTCGCTGCCCGTTCCCGCAGGGATGGGTGGCTTCCGGGCAAGTTCGGCTTTTGTGAGTACGGTCGAGGATCGAGTGTCGTACGTACAAAGGCACAACTTGCACACTACAAAACAAAAAAGTGAGGTTATGCCGCGAAGGACAAAAAAAGTGGATTAGAGCGTGTTTAAGGCAATATGCTCAATGGTAACCTAACGATAGCCTACGTTTCGATCGGTCATATATAAATACATATAACTATAAGTATGGATGTCTATCCGGATAGCTATATATCTGTATGGGTAAGTATGTGTACAGCTATATATGCAGATATGTAGCTATAACTATATTGTTATAGCTATTTATTTGGATGTGCATATATCGGAATAGATAAATATCTGTGCGTACTGCTATCTGTATAGCTATCTATCGAAATATCGTGATAGCTGCTTATTTATATAATTGTATATATCGTTATCCGATTATCCGTATATCCTCATATACAGTTATCCCTATATCGGAATAGCCGATTTCGACTTTCCGAAAATCAATGTCTGGGTCCTGCCCGCTGTTGCTGTATTTTGTGTTCGTTCATGGCTACCCTCAGCATATCGTTGTAATCTTTGTACGCACTATAAACACTGGAACGGTCTTGGGCCTGTGGCACGGCTTCGATAAGCCTTTTTGTACAGTTGCGGCCGGGTTCGTCATTATCGAAATAGACGTCCACAGTCGGTATATCTTTTATCCGCTCTATGGCGTTATTCAATTGGACAATTGAGTTTAAGACAATAGCGGTAGGCGCAGGATCTGGCCGGTTGAATTTGAGCCAACTTAAATAGTCCATATAGCCTTCGAAAAGGACAGCATGTCCCTTATTACCGGGAATCACTGATATTCCTTTTTTGCCAATACTGCTCTTAAAACCTTTAGCATTGGTAAACTCCCAACTGTCTTGATCGTTCTTCCAGCCAATCGCATAGAAAGTGTTTTTATTTTCGTTGTCAAGACGGTTTCTGTAATAGATTTCTTGCAAGTGTCCATGTGCAACGTCCAATATCCCGCGTTCTTCAAGGTATTTGGTCAGGACGAAGTTTCGACCAATGGGCCCAGTTCGGACAAGTTCAAAGGTATAGCCTTTTTGCTCCTGTTGCGCAGGGGATGGGGTGAGATTATAGACAGGTATCGTAGAGACCTGCATATCGCAAGTTTCTTTTATTTTCCCAAGTACCTCCACAAAGGTAAGATCTGGCCAATACGCAAGGCCGAGTTGAACTATACTGCCGCCTTGTATGCCCGTCGAGTTCGGGCCGCCTCGGTCTAGCCATTTTCCACCCTCATCCCAAACTGTGAGCGACGGGGTATCTTGCTTGGTTTTCCGTAGCATACTGTGGTAAAAAAGTTCCTTGCCGGATTTGCGTACCGGAAGGTGGCCGAGCCGGGCGAGGAAGTCCGAAATTGGCATTTCCCGAAGATCGTCCACGTTTATATATTTTGACATAAGCAGGGATTTGGATTGTTAAAGTGGTATTACTTCTGTGTTCGGTAATCTGTCCTTGAACATTTCGGCAAGCGATTGGTAATTGCCCCTAGCTTGATCGGTGTACAGTCGCACTCTTTTAAAATGGCTAGTACGTTTCAACGATGCGGATATAAAATCTGGATGATTCAATATCAGTACCGATGCGTAATGCAGATACCTGTCGCTTCGCTTTTTCAGATAGTCTACATATTCGGGAAATATGGCAAGCGCGGTTTCACTTGCAGAAATAAAAGTCATTCCTCGTGGACCGATACAGCCCGTGTAGTTTTGGGCGCGTACTTCCCAACCTCCGTTTTCATTCATCCAACCTGCAGCACAGAAATCTTTGCGGTTGCACTTTTGATCGGTTGCATAATAATAAACTTCTCGGATGTTCAGATCGGCGAGTTCCCAAAGATTGGTTTCCCTCAGGAAATCTGTAACCTCGTTGTTGTAACCTAATGGGCGGGTACGGTCAATTTTATAATCGGGTATCTTTGTCGCTTTACGCTTCCGACGGGATCTATCTTCTTTAGCTGATTGGTGCTGTATGCTTCGAAGTTTCTCTTCGATCTGTTCTGTGGATAGATTGGGCCAATAGGTTCGGGCAAAGTCCATGAGGTTACCACCCTTACCAAGTAGACCAGATGATTTATCAAACCAAGTGTCTAATCGCTTATTGACCTTTAAGACTATTTTGTTGTTGGTTCGATTTCCGATTACGCTTGCGTATAGATATTCATCGCCATCCGTCGATACAGGTTCATGTCCCAATGATTTTAGCAAGGTGACGATAGTCAACAGCTCATCGTGTGATGTATTGCTTTTGTAAAATGTCATAGAAATACTTTTAATGTGGGGCTAGATTTATAGGTAGCGCATCGCTTCGCGAGATTTGCTCACGGCTTCGATCTCCATGCGGTCGATCCGCCATGCTGCGGAGTTACTTCCGTCTTTGAGTGGTGTGATGATACCCAGACCGATCCAATGCTCAACGTTCTTTCGACCATAATGACTGAATGCCTCCGATTTTTTAAGGTATGGCCTGATGTATCCGGTCTTGGAAAGAGCCAATTTTGCACCCATTTCCGCGGCATAGGATAGCAGTGTTTGCAATTGCAGTGGTGTCAGTAGTATGCGCATAGTGTCTTGAGGTTTTAACGATTTACTGATATAGGGGAGTAAGAAGTTACTCCAGCGGAGCTGGCAACATATAATTAGCCTACTATGATCCGCTCTTATCGGCTGGTCAGTTTATCTGTCCGTTACAGGCAGATAGGTCATTCGGTTACTTAACCCTGATATGGTTTCAAGTTCCGATCTGTCGAGAAAAATGCGGGAGCTCTCATCTGTATGTGTGCAGATCAGCCCCTCTCGTAACCATCTATCGACATTACTTCGGCCATAAAGCCGGTAAGCTGTAGCTTTGGTCAGTTTATCGAAAATAGGTTGTTCTTTTTTCAGGGCATTACCAATCCCCTCTTGAACAGATTTTTTTAATAGTGTTGCTAGCTCGTTGCTCGAAAGGTGGTTTTTGCGTGTTGGCATAATTGTATGGTATCGTTTCTGAATGGCTTTTTGTAAAATAAGAGGGAGCCAAAAGGCTCCCTCTGTATATTTTTATTCAAATAATGTCTTTGATTTTTGCTGTAAAGCCGATAACGTATCGCTACGGAACGGACCGCTCTATATTTCAATCGGGAATACTCACGTGGGTATCTACGTACCCGCCGAAACCGGCTGCCTATGGTTCATCGTAGCGACACTTCCGGCATACACGTATGCTGGAATAAAACTGCCCGACTGCTCAATAATTTCTCGGCTCATCGCCGGAAATGCTTCTTCCCCCAATGTCAAAGAACGTGTCCTTTTGTGGGGTCAAAATTGTTGAGGTTGCAGACAGGGATTTCCCAATATGGAGATATTGGTATCGATTTTTATTAGGTGGTTTTTCTAGGTGTTAGAATGTAGTATCAGAAAGATTTTTTTGGCGTTATGAGGGATTATCTGTGAATTGAGGATAGAAACAGCGTATTTGTTCTAACAGAGGAACTTTAGGAGTTTTCCGAAATTGGTATGGGTCAAATCCTTTAACAAGATGGGGATATTGGTATAGTTATTTTTTTTGAATTTGGTGGTTTTCGGTCGGTCAATTAATTTTTTTGGCGTCTTTTCTGGGTTTTGTATTTTAAAGACTCTTCAATATGCTTGTGAATGGCACCGCGCATCTCATCAAGATATTTAGTATGGCTAATGGTCTTGCGCCGAGTAATATCGACAAACATGCGGTATGCTTGCGCCAAATCTTCGTTAAAACTTTCTTCTAACCAAGTAACTATATCCGAAATATCGGCATTCCCTCCATTAACACGCCGCGTAAAATATATCCCATATGCAAATTCCACAAGTTCCATTTTAGTACCTGACCACGAGCGTTTTTTCTTATTTATAACTTGCTGGGCTAACATATATTCCGAATTAAAGTGCAATAACTTAATGCGCGTGATTAGGAAATCAAGGAGCATGTCGTTGGCTCTAAAAACAGCAAATAAATGATCAAGTTCAGTGGAAAATTCATGATCACCTTCTAAGAGTTCTCTCCCTGGTGGGAACAAAGATCTTTTACGAACGAGGAAAAAGTCTTTATCCATTGCGGATTCGTTCATAAGATAATATTGATAGTAAAATGCGTGAAGTCGGAAAAATCTGTTGATAATGTCTATCTCATGGTTGTAGTATTCCACTAGCATACTATCGGTACCTTTGGGAGTAGAGGAAATTATCTGATGCAGCTCGACCACAAATATCTGCCAGGCACAGAAACGTGGCTTTTGAAATTTAAAAAAACGTACCTCTTTGCTTTCATCAATATTTTCGGAAGATTGAAAGTGAGACTTTAAGCTTTTAACGGTACTGTTTATACAGGTTAATGATAGCGTAAGATCGTCAACAGACTCTCTCAAATCGCTATTTATTTCTCCCAGTCTCCTAATCATATCTATATATAGCTCTTCAGCCATTATTTCGATCATATTAATAACTATTAAGAATGGTGTATATCAATTTTAGATACTCTACACCTAAGGCGAAAAACTATTTAGATGAACGTTACACGTCAGTGAAAAGAGTAATTAAACTATAGTGGTGTGCATTTTCTTTAGCACAATCTGTTTTCGTCTTCTAAAAATTGATCAAACTTTTTATACAACATCCTGTCTCCTGCGGGTATCTGAATTTGGTTTACAGTAAGATGAACCACTCGGTTGTGATATCTCCGGAAGAAATTGATATTAAAGATATAACTTTGATGACACTGGATAAACCAATACCGAGGAAGCATATCAATGACCTCTCGCAGTGGCATATTACTTACCAAGGGCTCGTCATATCCTATCTGATAGATAAGTACTTTTTTATCTCTACTTTCGATATACATAACATTTTTGTACCAGACTATTTGTCGTTCAAACTTTGCTGGACCTCTCACTTGATGGTAGTCACAAAGCTCATCTAATGAACTATCGGCAAGAATACTGTCGCGAAGTTCTTTATTTACTCGCCTCAAAGCTCCACGAAACCTACTTGGGCTAACAGGCTTTAACAGCACATCAACTAGTGTCAAATCATATCCGCGATCCTCGTATTTAGAATGTGCAGTATATAGTATAGTGGGAATTCTAGGATTCGGTAAAGTTGTCATGAAATCAAAAGCATTTATAGTTCCTAACTCTACATCAATTATAATAAAGTCAATCTGGTTACGTCTTATAAATGATTGCGCTTTTAAAGGGTCTTGAAAAGTTCCTATGATCTCTACAAATTCAATATTTTTACTAAGATCCAGCAGATGATCTATACTTGCTTGCTGGTCATCGATAATTATCGTATGATACTTTCTCATTACCTAAACATTTAAATTTCAATTTTTATTTTCACTTTGAACTGAGATTCCTCGTTATCAATATTCAACTGAAAACCAGTCCTATAAACATATTGCAAACGCCTTTTTAAGGCTCTCAATCCAACTTTATGTCCTATCGGACATCTATTTTGTCTTATTTTATTTTCAACTGAGACCTTAATGTGTTCACTCAAAACATTAAAAACGACGGTTATTGGAAATGCCGGATCATCTGTGACACCATGTTTTAGGGCGTTCTCTACCAAAGTCATTAAAGTTGTAGGTGGAATTAAGTTACTATTCAGGTTACCGTTTGTTTTCCACTCCACCTCAATCGGTGCAGAGGTCAAGGATCGCTGTATATTGATATAAGATTTTACAGTGTTTAATTCCTCGCTACATAATATAAATTTGGGTGTATCCGAATCATGGGAGCGCATGAAATACATCATAAGTTCATGCATGTTATCGATTTGGGTTGATAACATTGGGCTTGTGTTACGCAAATTATTTTTCCAGTACCCAAATACGTTTACCATCGTATGTGCTGATACGTGTTCAGCTAGCGAAAAGTATTCAAATTTATCTCGCTGCTTTTCAGCAGATACTTTCTGCTCCATCTGCTCGATTTTGTTTCTCAGTTCATCAATTCTCCGCTCGTATTCGTTATACAGTATAGCTAGTAATGTAAAATGTCCGTGCATAATCAATAATGTCTGCAAAAATTCGCGTAGATTAAATGCGTAATCCGATACAACATAGGCTCCGTAAAGTAAGGCGGTATGATGATTCCCATATGTTAAAATATAAATCACACAGGATGAAAGCGTGTAAAATAATATCATTAAAAGGATACCACTCACAATCTTACTTCTTCTAAAACACTTCTTTAGAATAGCCGCTATTACATAAAATATGACCGCGAAATAGGGAACACTGAAAACCGCTAGCATAAAAGACATATCCCTATTCCCTAGCAGATTTACACTGTAGAAGTACAGTAGGTAGATAAGCCAAAAGTAACAGTGACGATAAATATTCCCTCTAGTTTTCATATCGATATTGATAATAAGAGATTTAGTTAGTAGCAGGAATAAATGGAGATTTTATTCATTGCCTCATGAAAAATACTAATTTACATATCTTCAAACTATATAATCAACAAATCGTCCAATTTTTCTCTCGATGTAGCATATGATTTGTACGAATATTTATCTAAAATGAAATAGCTACCCTTCAAAATATAAGGAGCAAACCTATTAACTGTATCCCAATGTGAAAGATCAGACTTTGGACGGTTTGATTGATGTAAATGAAACCAACACTCCCACATTTCCGGATTTTTCAACAGAAAATATCCAAAATCCGAATATATTTTAGCAATTACCCGCTTAGCATAAGAACTTGGAGAATCATTTGGAAGCTTAGGATAAATTTTTAGGGTATTATTGTCTCTTTCATTGTCATCTATATCACCAGTCTGAATATAGAGAGCGACAGGCAAATTGAACATGTATGCAAACTTCAGAAACGAAATTTTACTAAAAATGTGACCATGCCCAAAAGGTATCTTCACTTGAGATCGCTTTTTTTCTGGATGTAAATTTTGAACCCCAGACCCTCCATCAAGATAGCATAGTGTATGGTAACCTAATTTTAAATATTTGGCTATTTTGAGAAAAAGAAAGGGATCCTCAGCATCTAATAGAGTGATGTTTTTTGCTCTTTCTACTCCTAAAATGAAAGTATAGTACTTCCTTTGCGAGTCAAGTATTTGTTTTGCAACAGGTATGCATAATTTGTATCCATCATTAACCATTTTTAAAGGAAGGATACGATACATACCAAAATGAAAGGTCACTATAAATGAGGTTATTTTAAGTGTATCAAAAAAATGTGTTGAAAGTTTTTGCGACCGATTACCTACATCGTAGCTTGCTTGAATTTTTTGAAATACTTTACTTTGTTCATAAATGTTAGACAACTCTTCGAACGTTGACAAATTGGAAATATGCTGGATATTAGCAGAGAAGAGTGCAAATTCTAAAGAATGTCCACTATTTAGATAATAATCGTTTACTTTATTACTTTTCGATATTAACATATCAAGATTACTTTTAAGCTTCGGGAATTAAAAGTTAGACAGCGTGATTAAACGCTGCCTAAAAATTTAATCTCAGAAAGGAAAAGCTATTAAGCATTTTCTTCCTGGTGACTCCTCTTCGGCAACAACCAAAACCTCTTCGAGAGATAATGGAACTGCTGAGAAGATTTCATACAGGTTCACAATCTGATGTAAATCCATGATGTATCCCTTCTACTTTTATAAAACCAAATTCCGATCTCGCATCGGAAAAACGGCTTCAGGCCTTGAAGACTAATTGATCGATCAGCTCCTAAATTCAGGTATTTGGTATAGCCAGTCAAGAATCAGGTATCATAATACCTGTTGATAGTTGTAAAATATTATATAAGTGGAAAGAAGCACAGCAAATGCCATAATACTCTAGGCAAATGGCATTATAGCCTATGTTTCGCAGAATTTGATTTCATTGATTAACTTTTCTCGAAAATTCAAGGTCAATTTCGATCAGGATGTAAACATCGAAAGGAAAAGAAATGAATGCAGACCTACATTCTTTCCTATTAAAATTTGATAAGAGTTATCAAGATTTCCTTCCAAATTTCTGGAAGCATATTAATACGGTTTCACTTGAAGATGGAGAGTATCTACCAAATAACTCAGGTGATATATTTTTTGTTAGTACTGGATATCTCGGAAAGTACTATAAGGAGAAGCCCGAAAGATACGTAGCACCTGGTGAGCTCATAATAATCCCCTTGTCCACTCACTCGAATTATTTTAAATCATTAACCAGCTCCGAGGTGTATCAAATTGAACGCAAAAAACTTCATTCTATAATAAAGAAATCTCCTGAAGCTCTCATCTTATTTGAGAAGATCAAAGAAGTCCATTTACATGATCTTCAGTTCAGATATCGCCTTTTAAAACTCCCTAAAAGTGAAAGATTAGAATATTTTAAAAAGAGCTACTCAACAATAGCGAGCCTTGTCTCAAGGAAAGAGCTAGCCGATCATTTAGATACCAGCACTGAATATTTAAGAAGATTTTTCTAAACATTATTGCAGAACATAACACATTGATAATAGTACATCAAATCTAACCATTACCCCCCTTCCCATAAGAAAAATCCATCGCAAATAGTTGGCAAAATTTTGCCAACTATTTGCGATGGCTCGTCCCTAACTTTGAAATATGAAGCGGTAGAAATCTTGCTGAGAGCATTTCAAAACCGAAAAATAATATTGATCATGAATACATTCAAAATATATAACAGAAGAAAGTTCGCGGTATTCCCGATATGGGTCTGCTGGTTTTATTCGACCAGTAGGCCTTTATAAGATCAATGATATTTTATGCTTGCACGTAAGTAAGCGATTGACAAACATTCAAAATTTTAATAACATGAAAAATACATTTGCAGTGAAGACATCACTCTTCACGTTAATCTTAGCGCTAATTGCAATCGGAACATTTGCATTTACCGCAGTGATGAATAAAACCAATATTCCATTAAATAAGGTTGTTAGTACTTACCACTTTACCGGAGATAGTAACGACGAAGGTCAGTTTTCGGACATTGAAAACTGGCAACCCGGTCCCGCCATTGATGCTTGTGGTGACAGGGGCGAAAAGCCATGTGAAATAAACGTGGAAGCAAGCGATCTGGATGAGCTGGAAACTTTCCTTGGTGGAATGAGTAACCAAGCAGTATTACAACTGAACCCAAATTCGAAGCGTCCTTAACCGTTGTCGAGTTATGAAAATGGCGGTCAACAAAATGGTGTTGACCGCCTAATTTAATATCCCCTAGATGGAAGCCCATTCTGTCTATCATTTATCTTCATCGAACAATCAGTAGTCCAAGCTACTGAATACTGTGCTAATCACGGATCAATTCGCTATCCTTCTACAGTTGTAATCCTTATAAATTATGGGTCATAATAATTGTTAACATATTATTAATCAATGGATTTTAGCATCAAACTTACACTGGATTTCGATTGTACTAATAGCCCGTATCACATCCAGAAGATCTCCTTTTTTGATGAGCACTCCACTAATACTGGCAAATAGTACACTAGCTTTAACAACAAAGTATTCATCTGCTACGTCAAGCTCTACCATAAGTAGCCGTTCCAGTAGCATTCTGTGCTCAGATTTCCAGCCTTTCATCTCTGCTTTATTACCTAGATAGTATTTAATGACATTCTCCTTTTTAATGAATAACATATATGCATCTGCTTATCTTGGATTCTGCTGGATATTCGATAGCGTAATTACTTCCTCTGGAATAGCGATAGCATAACGCGGATCATTCGGCGGTAGCTGGTACCGCTGCCCATCGGAAAACCTTTCCAAGGTGATACCTACCCCATCCCGATTATACCTTTTTATGTCCGCCCATCTCAGTGCGCGCATCACTAGCTCCTTACGCCGCTCATCTCTAATGATCGCTATAGCGGTATCTTTATCCTTGAATATGTAATCTGTGAAATTGGATACCCGGTAGCGAGTCACCAAAAGTTGATTCAGCGCATCAGCTGCACCACCAAGATCTCCTAATTGTGCCTTGCACTCCGCTATCATCAGTAGTATTTCTGCCGAACTTATTCCATTGGTTACACTCATCGCCGCAGTATGACCACCCCGGAAAAAGTAGGTGTCATCTGGATTTGCCCGATAATAGATTCGCTTGCGCAGGTCATGCGCTGTATACATATCATATAACTCGGGGACTATCTTGGCAATGCTTGTACTCAGCGGCCCGCCATAAAGCGTATTGCTCCATAGCAGCAACTCTTCGCTACTATTGCTCGTGACTGGAATTGGATATAGTGGCGTCTCGCTGAGTGTATTGAAATCAATAAGGCTTAAACTTGAAAGATCTATTTCATTCAGGTTCTGTAGTGACCCGCTATAGTCTCCCATGTATAAATACGTTCTAGCTAGCATCGCGAGCGCGACTGTTCTGGTCGGTGCTGTCTTTCCCGGTTGACGCTCGGGCAAAAGCGCAATAGCAAGCTGCAAATCGCTGATGATCTGCTGGTAGGTTTGTTCTAGCGTAGCACGCACCGAAGGTATATTGGGATCTGGATCGAGTTTTAGTACGATGCCCAAATCCTGCTGGGAAGTCTGGTTATTATAAGCGACACACCAAGTCTGTGCAGCATCCAAGAAGCGGCTTGCGCGCATAAATAGTGCATGCCCGCGGATCTGATCGGCTTGCACTCCTGTCAGGTTTTGCTCATCCATACCCTGAAGCACCAGATTGCAAATGTTAACTGCATAATAGCAGTTGTACCACTCATCACCACCCGAACTCTGCGGACGAGCCACAAAGTCTGGTTGCCAGGTGTACATTCTCCGATCACTTTCATATCCTAATCCCCGCACGTCGGCATCACCTAGATAGAAATCCGCTGCACTCACTTCTCCTGCAGCAACGTAGTCGTTATTTATATTACCAAAATTGTCTAGCATCGCTTGAAAGTCCCCTACCGTGGCGGGAACAGATAAGCGCTGATCTGCCTTTTGTTCTAGAAAGCTATTGCAGCTTGATAATTGGATCATGACTATGGCCATCAGGACTCCTGCATACACCATCTTTTTTGATGGTATGGACAAAAATCTGCTTCGCCAGTTTCTATATTTTCTAATTTGTAATTCCATCGCTATATTGATTTTTAAAAGTTTGCGCGCATTCCCATGGTATAGCCTGCCGGACGGACCAGCCTTGTACCGGCCGTATTATTAAAGTCTGGATCAATTCCATGCTTATTCGCTCGCCAGAGTATGCCCAAATTATTGGCATTCAAATAAAGCTGTACCAGATGCTGTCTGCCAGCAACTCGCAAGGGCAAACGGTAGTTCAGATTAACATACTGCAAGCGGATATGATCGCCTTTTTCCACCAGCGCGCTAGATCCAGTATAAAAGTTATCCCGCTGGGAGTTCGTGCTATACATATTTGCTGGAATGTCGGTATTCAATTCATCACCGGGCTGCTGCCACCGGTTCTCATAATCGCTATGGCCGCGCCAGCTATTCATTAAATTAGTGTAGTGAATCGATCCCCTGCGAAACCAGTAGCCCAACTTATAGGATATCCCCACCTGCACACTGATCCCTTTATAGCCAATGGAGTTAATAAAAGAACCAAAACTGGTCGGTATCGACGAGCCGAAAAACTCCAGCTCTTCCAGCGTGGTTCCTGCACCGATAATAGTACGATAGTCCGTACTGATTTCTCCATCCAAGTATCCTTGCGCAGCACCTGTTTGTCCATCAAGGCCTGCCCAGGGGTAGGCAAATACCGAATAAACTGGTTTGCCCGCCACGCCCGATATAGGGACATTACTCGGATTGACATACTGATTGGCTAGCGTACGGTTGATCAAATACTGCTCGATCTGATCTTTAAAGAAACTGTAGTTTACTATGCTCGACCATTCTAGTGCGTTTGTTTTTATATTGATCGTTTTTAGTTCAACATCTATCCCATTTCCCGACATGCTGGCTACATTACGTAGCGTGTATGGCGGAATACCAGTCGTATAGTCTAGGGGTGCAGCGCCAAACAAGTCACTACCTTTTTTACGGAAGTACTCCACGCTAGCCATGATCCGGTTATCCAGCATACGCAGATCAGCGGCTAGATTGATCATGTTGGATGTCTCCCAACGCAATGAGGGGTTGTAATAGTTATTAACTACAGCAACGGGCCTGCCCGTGTAGTTAGAATTGCCAGGCAAATAACGAATGGTATTCACCGCCGCCATCGCTGGGTCAATATTACCGCTAAAGCCATAAGTAGCTCGCACATTCAGGTAACCTATTAAATTCGAGCTAAAAAAAGACTCCTCAGAGATTTTCCATGCACCGCCCAGCGACCAAAACGGGTTCCATTGATCATTGGTGTTTAGTCCGAATAGGTTGCTGGCATCCCGGCGCACGCTGCCTGAGAGCGTATACTTGCCGAGATAGGTATAGGCCGCATTACCATACTGCGATAAAAAGCGTGTCTGGGTTGCCGAGACAAACTGATTGTTGGGGATAAAGCTACTGCCTGAGATAAAACTAGGGTAACTGCGGGTGAAATCCACCAGACCGCTGGTCATATTATCAGGATTATACCCATACAGCCGGTGCTGGTCAGACTCGCGAACAACCGAGCGCATCTCGATACCAACAATACCGCTGATATGATGCGTATCGCTGATACTGCGATCATAGGCCAACTGACCGCGTACATTGTTGCTGCGTAGCATACCGCCAGAAAGGTCATTTATACCACCTCTTGGCACGGCATAACTGGCCAGCCCCTGATTATTGATTTGCGTGTAGCGGTTAACAAAGTCACGCGCCGTGTAGCTTTGCGGGTCTGCCAGCGTTTGGCCGCTATCATATTGCCGCTCGAACTGATAATTAACCGACGCGTTAAGTCCAGGCAGTATCTTATAATCAAGCGCCGCGGTAGCCAACATATTTGAAGAGCGGCTAGAACTGATATTATGCTGCCAGTCGGTCAGCGGATAGTAATTCCAGTCTTGCAATAACCCTTGTCCGACCGAATTGATATAGCTATTGTTCCAAGTATTAAATACGGCCTTTGGCTGGCCATGCTGGTCAGCAAGTTCCATGTATGGAACAAACACGCCGCCATTCATCGAAATACCGCTATAGCCCAGCCTGCCTGAGCGTGTGCCCGACTCGGTATAATAAATGCCGGTACGTATGGAAAGTGACTCTAGCGTCTTGTAGGTGTTTTCAAAGCGCAGATTCAGCCTTCTATATCCTTCCCCTAAGTTATCTCGATTACGATCATATCCTGCTGCCGATGACCAGGACAATTTTTCAGATCCTCCTTGCAATCCCAAATAGTACTGCTGATTTACCCCAGCTCGATACATGTGCTGATTCAGCTGATCCCGTGCATCAATGCCTCGTAGCCGCTGTAACTCCGTATCTACCTGCCCGGCATCAAGAGATCCCTCTGCCAGTTTGCTCAGCATATCCACTACTGGAGAAATCACCGGCCGAGAAGCGGAAGAGATGCGGCTATTGTAAAATCCTTGATTAAATAGTTCTACTTCCATGTCGATATAGTCCGCACTAGACATTTGGCGGATGTAACCTAAATTTGGTTTAGCAGTAATGGTCATATGGCTATTGAACTCGATAGATATCGGTCTATCAAATGATCCTTTTTTTGTGGTGATCACAATCACGCCATTAGCCGCTCTAGCACCCCAGATGCTGGATGCTGCGGCATCTTTTAAGACGGTGATACTCTCGACGATATTAGGATTAATGTTGTTGATATCACCTTCATATGGAAAGTTGTCCAGCACGATTAACGGATCACGAGGTCCTTGAATGGTGGATAGCCCGCGAACCATTAGCCTTGGAGTAGCTAAGCTATTATCAGTCGTGATGCTACTGGCAATAGCGGGTAGCCGCGAGATGATATCGGGGCCAACCTGCTGATTGAAAAGATCCCTATCTACTGATGAGAAGGAACCAGTTGCCCTTTCGCGCGGTAGCTGCTGATACCCGGTGGAGACAACTGTAACTGAGTCTACCGAGCGCACGTCAGGCTCCAGTCGAACAGTCAACGTATCCATATCCGCATCCATGATTGCTGTCGTAAATGTGCGGTAGCCTTGATGTTCAACCACAAATCGTCTTTCTGCAGATGGGTGTATTCCCAATACAAAGCGGCCGCGAAGATCGCTAAGTGTAGAATTATCTAAACCCGACTGACGGATCGTTGCCCCACGAATGGGCAGGCCATCGTGTTTTGATACGACCCTGCCGCGCAGCTGCTGGCCGCGCGCTGTATGGTAGGATAAAGCTAGGGTTAGTGCAAGTAAGTATATTGTTTTCATAATAAGAATAGGGTGGCTGGTTAAAGGTTTTGTTTATCAAGGTGGTATTCGATGATATCCTGCACAACTCCGCCCCCACCTGTGAATGCGCGGATGAAGCCGTTCCTAGATATCCACACGTAATTAGGTATTAAGCGGTGGGGAAATTGCGCGATCAGCGTTTCATCGAAAATAATGGAGGGCAGACTGGTGCCGCCAACATCAGGCAATACGTCCTTATAGCACTGATCGATTTTTTCAAAAGAGTCTTTATACTTTGAAGGATTGACCAATACAAAGACTACATCATCGGGGTATTGCTCACTGAACCTATCTAGTTTGGCAAAGCCTGAACGGCACGCTCCGCACCAAGTAGCCCAAAAGTCCAAGATCAACAGCTTGCCTTTGAACTGCTCCAGCGTGCCACGAACGGTGTCACCAGCGGTATAAAATAGATGCTGCTGAGTCCAGAACTCATCAGTTAACTTTTCACCCATGAAAACTGGGCTTACTGCTTTAACCTTTACACCAGCCTCGCTATCCGAGCGAGACTGGGCAAAGGCATTATTAACAAACACGTATGAACTTAGAGTCAGTAAAATGGATAGCCTCGCTAAGGCCCTAAAATTGTATTTTGAATTAGGCCAAAGCGTGGCCAAGGCATAGGAAAATGTCATTTTTTGTTGGATTAATAATGTTGGTATTTCGATTTTCTACTACCTATAAGTCCCTAAATTCCGGGCACAGGGAGTGCTAATAAAATCATTTTGGCGGATTGGAAAAGAAAAGCTAATTTTAGAGTGCTTAAGAAAAAAACTACCTTAACGATCCAATTGTAACTGCCAGAAAAGAATTTTTGTCAGATTTAAAAGGTCGGTCAGGACATCCGGGAGAACGGGTGCAAAACAAAAATATTGTCATCCCGACTTCGGAGGGATCTATCTTTTGTTTGATAGCCCCCCTCTCCTTTCAGTCCAAAGGGCCGTTTTATTCAGGGTGACGAATAATGTTCTTTGTTTGCTGTTTACGGGAAAACCGGAGACGCTGATCTTGGATCGGGTCTGGGTGGTTCTGCTTGGTGTTATCAAATCGTGTCATAATCTTTTAGTTTATGATAACGATGAAACTCGGTAAAGCTTGGAGGAAGGCTGATTGGCTGTAAAACCAATAGGGCAAATCCAAAGCTCTGGCAGAGGCACCGCTAAGAACCCCCATGAACGAATTCATGGTTCCACAGAGTCTGACATGGACCGCCCTATTGGATTATTATCATCAAAGATAACAAATTCCAATAGATAGCGAACCCACGATCAACTCACATGGAAATTTTAGCGGTTTTCTGCTGTGAGTGACATCGTTAAAGCAGTGGCTCTAGCCCCCTGCTCTATTAATCGCTTATATAACTAAAACAAAGATAAATAATAAAATATAAAAAACAAAGTTATTATATATTTTGAACAGAAATCAATACAACCCTGACGATGAATTTGCCTCCAGAATAACAGAGGCAATGACATTGTATGGACTGGAAGAAGGTGATATAGGCAAACTAATTGGAACTAATGCGACTGATATTAGAAACATTGTCAGCCTCGAAAGAACCTTGGGACTAAAACGTGCTAATAAAATTGCTTCTGTTTTTGGAATGAAGTATTATCAGTTCGGAAATCCAAAAACAAAGCTCCTTGCAAAGGATGAGCTCCCGAAGAGAACCATTTTAGCCATAAACGAACGGATTAAAAATGGCCCTTCTAAAGTAGAAATTGACACAGAACTAAATCTTCCCATGCACACAATAGAAGTCCTCTCAAAACTCGAGCTGTCAAGCGAATTTACTCCAAAATCCATTCATGGAAAGTTACCAGAGAATATTAAATCAAAAGTTGAATCCAATCGTGTTACCGTACTTTTCAAAACAGGTAGCTTAAGAAATTTTGTGCAATATGCTGACAAAAAGGATGGAACCAATCACATTTACAGATTCATCTCGGCAGAAGCTAAAAAATCAATGGAAGATCTTCTAAAGAAATTGAAAGAAAAATAGGGACAGGCTTAGAGCTGTTTGACATGTATTTTAAAGAACTGCACTGATCAGAATTATATAACCAATTGATAGAAAAATTATGTTAAGAGATGTACTTACCACCAACCTTGATATAGTCTTTTGCGGAACCGCAAAGGGAAAAGCTTCTGCACTAAAAGGATTCTATTACGCGGGACCTGGCAATAAATTTTACAGCATCTTACACTCTGCAGGCTTTACACCTAAAAAGTTAGATCCGAGAGATTGCTATGATGTGGGCAATTATAAAATTGGTCTAACTGACTTAGTCCATAATGAATACGGTAATGATAACCAAATTTCTAGCGAGAATTATGATGTGGCGGGCTTCATTGCAAAAATGGAAAAGTTTCAGCCAAAGTACATTGCTTTTAACGGTAAAACAGCAGCCTCCTTTTTTTTAGGATATCAAGGTGTCACTAGCCTAGTAAAATATGGATTACAGGACAAAACTTTAGGGAAATCAAAACTTTTCGTACTCCCTTCCACATCCGGAAGTTCAAGGCGACACTGGAATGAAAACTATTGGCTTGAGTTGAAAAAATTGATTAATGAAAAATAAGCAAACTCTATGATCACAAATTGTGATCTTAGGATAAGACAGCAAACCAATATGTTATGAGTAAAAGCCATTCCAATGAAATAGCAATTACAGACGAAATCCTAGTGAACAAGATATATGAGTTCAGAGGACAAAAGGTTATGCTGGACAGTGACCTTGCCGAGTTATATGGTGTAGAGACCCGTAGGCTAAAAGAACAAGTTAGAAGAAATATCATCCGGTTTCCCGATCGCTTTATGTTTGAGCTAACGAAAGAGGAGTATGATATAATCCTAAGATCGCAAAATGCGACCTTAGAACAGGGACGTTACTCCAAGTACCTACCGTTCGCGTTTACCGAACATGGAGTGCTAATGCTTTCAAATGTCTTAAAGAGCGAGCAAGCCATCACGATGAGTATTCGCATTATAGATGTGTTTGTAAAGCTGAGAGACATGCTATACATCAACACTGAAATGAAACTGGAAATCGCCGAAATCAAATACACCGTGGAACAAATCGCAAAAAAACAGAAAGGACATGATCAGAATATTGAATTGCTCTTTGAATATATAGACCGCTTGCAGGAGACGACACCCCACCCCTCTTCTAAAGGTGTAACGGTGGTAAAGGGATTTGATGTTGGGAGGAAGAAGAAATGAAGATATTGTTCAATTTTACATTTATTTTATCTGTCTGTATGCTTTGCACATCTTGCAACTTTATAGATAGCCTAATAACGAAATACTATTATAATAGAGGGGTGTCAAAGCATGAGGAAAAAGATTTGATAGGTGCTCATGAATATTATTCTTATGCAATCAATTTCAACAAAAACTATTCTAAGGCCTATGTATCCAGAGGAAGTGTTTACCTCGATCTAAAGGATCACGTCAGTGCGATTGATACTTATTCAAAAGCAATAGAAATAGAACCAGAAAACGCTACAGCGTATGCATATCGTGGCAGGGCATACTACGAATGCGATAGCAATGAACTTGCACTAGTAGATTATAACAGGGCTCTTGAAATCGATCCGAAATTGGTCTTCGCCTATTATGGTAGAGGCCTACTAAAGTTCACAAACCGAGATCTCCATGGCGGATGTAAGGATTACAAATTGGCAGCAGGTCTCGGTGATGAGGAATCTGCACAATTAGTTGATAACTATTGTAAGGAATTTTAAAAAGATAGACAATGAAATTCCACAAATTAGTCATTAGCATACAAAACACGCACGAGGAGTTACAGCGTTCGGCCGTCAAAGCGGTGAACCAGTCGCTTACTGTGCGCAATTGGCTGATCGGCTTATACATCGTCGAATTTGAGCAGATAGGTGAAGACCGTGCGAAGTATGGTGAGCGTCTACTACAAGAACTTGCCGAATCTATTAGTATCAGAGGTTTATCCAAAACAAACTTAAAGCTTTCTAGACAGTTCTATATAGCATATCCGCATTTGGTTTCCGCGGTTAAAGAAGTATTAGAAAACAACGGCATACAAGTCAATCGAATTGGTCAGTTATTGACTGACCAATTACAAAAAACTGGCTTACAAGAATTTGAAATTCATCAGGCGGCAACTGATGAATTGAGTAAATCAAAAGAAAGCACTAAAATTAATAACAGCTTTCTCATAGATCCTACAGAAATACTCTCAAAAATATCTTTTACTCATTTCGTACAACTAATCCCGATTCATGACATGAGGAAACGTACTTTCTATGAAGTAGAATGTATTCAGCAAGCTTGGAGCGTAGACGAGTTGAAAAGACAGATCAATACACTATACTACGAACGCAGTGGAATAAGCAAAAAACCGGATCAACTGTCCAAAATTGTCAATCAGAAAGCAGAGAGTTTGACAGTAGAAGATATGATCAAGTCTCCATTCTCTTTTGAGTTCCTAGGCTTCAAGGCAAAGGAAGTGGTTTATGAAAATGATCGCAGAAATAGAACGGGGAAAAAATATATTGAGAGAGCAGGGAATGGTGTATGGGAAAGGGAGAAATTCATAGTTAAGAAAAGAACATATGGTCAACTATATATTTAACAATAAAGGTCAAGAGGTTGATCCAAATGATATCTGGAACAAATTGATTAAAACAATGCAAGTAGGGTATAAATTTCAAAGTGTAGGTAATGACCCTAAAACTTATATTATAGAATCAATAGATGACAATTCCATTTCCTTTTCAGGCGGAGACCGGAAAGACGTTGAAGATACTGACTGTTTTAGTTTTATCGATGTCATTAACAAATTAAGGACTATGGAGGTGTTTAATACTAATAGTTCTAAGCACAACTTTAAGGGAACAGACATCTATGCGAAAAGATCACCGCTTTTTTGATTATTGTTAACCAAGGGGATTATCGAAAAATTATGATAAAAACAGGACAGATAGAAATTGATGGCAACTCCTATAGGTTTGGTTACGAGAGAGATGAAACCTTTGTAGGTTTAAAATATAAAATAACGGATTTCACGACTAGGGTAACCATATGGCGAGATGAAATAGGCTTATGGCAGCAACTAGCTGAAGGAAATGGTCCTCTTTCCCAAGAAACCCTTACGAAAGTAATAAACGAAATTTTAGTCAATCCGTAGTACGACATTATGTTTAAAGAAACTTTAGATAAGTTAAGTATCAATTCAAAAGAGGCAGTCATAGATGGAACTTTCAATAATCTTGACGCTTTCAAAGATTATCTACATATAGATAGGAAAGTAGAAAAAGTATTACAAAATATAGTTCTCGATTCTATAGAATCCAAAACTTCCAAACTCATACTAATCTCAGGCAACGTAGGAGATGGCAAGTCACATATGCTTGCTAAGCTTTACCAAAAGCTTCCAGAACAAATGAGTCAGGTTGAGGTTCGGAATGATGCTACGGAAAGTAATTTTCTGAGTAGGAGCTGGATAGAAGAGCTATCTGATTTCTTGGCTCATTTAAGTGATAGCGAGATCGAAAAAGATAATAACAAGCACGTTAAGATAGTTGCGATAAATCTTGGTGTGCTATCTCGTTTTATACAAGAAAAGGGAGATGAATTCAAGCTGCTAAAATCCTTTGTAATTGATAAGGGGATAATCGAGCATTTAAATTACAACAATTCTTACAATGATAAATCCTATTTTCAGTTTGTTAACCTAGCTGACTTCAAGCTGTTTGAACTAACGGAGAACACGGTTCATTCTTCCATTATACGCGGGATATTAGATAAAATAACTGCACATTCTGATAATAACCCCATTTATAATGCATTCAATCAATATTATCTAAATCATCCTTATCGGGACAATTGTATTCTGAGAAATAACTTCCTACAACTTTCCAAGGATGAAATAAAAGACAGTTTGACCTCCATTATTATTTATATCCTAATTAAGGAAAAACTAATCTTATCTATTAGAGATCTACTAAACTTCGTATACGATTTATTAGTTCCGTTCACATATCAAGCACTATCTAGCGACCAAATAAAAACAAGAAAAGATTACTTAGATCAAAACTTCATTATCGAAAACAACTTAGCGTACAAGCTCTTTGAATCATCAAAGAGGTCTGCCCTAATGACCTGCATTAGTAAAGTCGACCCGTTAACGATTAGAGAAGAATTTATTGATCGTGTAATATTTAACCTTAATTCGACCCAAAATCCAGAAACAATTTTTGAAGAGCACGATATCGAAATGCCTAAAGGTTTGCATAGTGTACTTGATGAAGCGTACTTGAGAAATAAAATAATCAAAACTTTCGTAAGAGCCTTATTTCTTCATAAAAGTCCTGTTTTTAACAATTCTCTTCATAATTTCCATACATTCTGTCAATATCTGTTTCATTACTATACGGGAAATAAAATCGGCTTACAGTCGTTATACATTGAAGTCAATGAAGCTATTAAACGTTGGAATGGTTCGGCCAAAGTAAATGATGAAGTAAATATCCCTATAGCTACTCATCAGATTGAGTACAACGTTACTCAAAAGATATCATTTCGTCCCATTATTAAGGTGATAGATAATAAGCAGGATATATTGAACGAGTTTGACTACACTATTCCTATAACTTTAGAGGCGAAAGACAAAGAATATACTTTTGTATTAGATCTAGCACTATATACTCTCCTATTAAAAGTAAGAAACGGGTATTCTCCAAATAAAAAGGATAAAGAAGATCATATAGACTTTCAAAATTTTGTCAACTTGTTAATAAACGCCTCTCTCTCTAATAATGACGGACTAAATTTCGAAAGAATTAATGGGAATCAGATTGACAGGTATGAATTATCGATCGATATGTTCGGGAATTATACATTTAAGAAAGCCTAATTATGTTTCAGATTTTAGAAGAAAAGTATAATAATACATTTTATCCTACGACTAAAGGATTTCAGCATTCCAGTGGTAAAACATCTATCTTCTTTCCTTTTGCTACGGACACCACTGGTATAAATGATACAAAATCTACACTTAAGGATTTCAAGAGTATATCTGCTGCTATTCATAGAAACTGGACTAACACAGAAATACATCTGCCAGATCTAACTGAAGAGATTGTTGAAGGAATAATTGAATCAGTCAGTACAGAAGAGAAAAGCCAACTAAAGGATATTATAAAAAAGCTAATATTTGATAGTAAAGGTAATCTAGTTATATTCCAAAAATCTATTATCCCTTTCATTAAGAGAAGCGAGAAGAATGCAAAAATATCTAACCTAATTACATTTCTATTTCATCTTTTTGATGGACCTGATTTCTCATATAAAATCAATGGTTGTCTTTTAAATAAGGGTAGTTCAAACACTTTATATACATTAGTTTCTAATTATCTAAACAATAAGATAGTAGAAACTAAAAATGAAATAGGTAAAAGACCTTATTTTGACGGAGAAATCAGTAAACAGGTAAGGAAATTATTCCAAAGAGACTACCTATTGTTAAGTGAAAATGAAGATTTATTTAAAAAGCATCTACATCAACTTTTTAAATATTACTACTATTTATACATCCAACTTCTAGCTATTGAGTTTAACGAATCAATAACTAATACATCTAAAACAAAATTGTTCTTTAGTTTGGAATGGGAGAAGCTATCCCAATCCAGATTAGCTGTAGACAATGGGTATAAAAAACTTGAGACAATAGTAACAGACATGTTTTCGCATAGTAACTGTCTTGAAATGTTAAACACTATAGACTTCTCGGAAAAGCTACCCAATCAAATAGTGACTTATAAAGACATCATCTACCTTTATGAAAGTTGCTCAGAAAACGAAATTCTTGACCTAGAGGCATCATTACATAAATTGTTAAGGCAATATTTAAGGCTCATCAGCCAAGTCGAAGCAAAAAAAGGAGGCTTTGATTGGGGAACTGAAAGCGCTATCGACGCTTTGCAGACAAGTTCGGATAGTCAAGATCCTCAGGGCTTAAAGATAGTAAGACAGCTATTTTATGCTATGCGCTACCAATTTGAGAAATCAGGAAGAAAAGGAGCAAATACTGATTTCAGTACTTGGTACAAAACATTTGTACAACTAAATTTTGTAAAAACAAGGGGACGTTTGGGAAATACCTTATCATTGAGCAAAGACCATTTATTGTTATTCACGGAACTAGCAATCTTGAATACTGGTAAGGATAAAATTCTATTAACTACACTTTGGGAAGAGCTAGAAATAAGAGGTATTCATTTAGACAATCAGTCTAAAAATGAAGCTATTCAATACTTTCAAAAAATAAATGCTCTAGAAAAGAAAAGTGATAGTGGAGACGCCCAATATGTAACTAAAATGCACAAATAATGATAACACACAATAAGGTATACTTTTTTTTCTCACAGATACTATATGATTTTTTCAAAGCGTATAATTTTAGAAATGGTGATAAGTTTCATTTAAAATTTGAAAAGAAATTGAATGTGCAACTTTTCTATGATTCGCTAAAATTAATAAGTGCGGCTAATGATTTGAGTTACACCTATAATGACTACACATCTTACCACATTGATTTTAACGGCTTTAAACTAGTTGTCGCGTCGGCTAAAAACGATGATTTCTTGACTGGTTTACGAAATAATTTTCAAAAAGTAGTGGGATTTGAACATAATTCAGGTATTCTATTTATTCATAATTCAGAATTAGAAAGTATTAATAAAGGTGCATTAGATCTGTCTACAAAACACATGCCCTTTCATTATGAAAATATAGCGAATGAAATCACAAAGAGATTTAGAGAGACTGAAAAGTTCTCTCCTACCCAATGTGACTTCATTGATTTAATCTTACAGTCTGAGAATAACGATTTTCACGTAGAAAATAGCAATATTTTCGACCTATCAAGATACTTAAATATATTAGTCAACGAAGAACTAACAGCCAAAGACTTTGCTGACCTTAATTTATTTCATGACAATATTATTCTTGAAGAAAATATCCCTCGTAGAGAACTATTAAAAAGAGTTCAAAAAAATCAAAAATGGCATACTGATATGAGTATGCACGAAAGTGTTGGTTCTCTTGAAAACTATATTGATAGAGTTTTTGGTCAGGAAAATATAAGTAAGCTTAAAAACAAAGATAATTGGAGTGAAATTAGCTTTGGTGAGCTACTAAAAATGGAGGAACAAAAAGGGCAAATAAAATTTAATGAATACGCACCTATAAAGAATGAAATCTCTGATGGATTAATTGCTTGGGATAAATCGGATGGCGATACTAAAACAAAGGAAAAGATTAGAAATATTATAATCTTTAATCCCGATAAGCGTAGAGAGATTTCCTTGCCTATAAGGTTCAAAAACAAACTTAACAAAGATTTTTTTAATATTTCAACCAAGCGTAGTGATTCGGATTATATCTTTTATATTGATTTTTCACTTGCTTTGGGGTCTACGGTATTCTTTAAAGATTTTCAATATAGAGAGGAAAAAAGAGGTAAAGTAAATATCACAAAGTTCAAAGTCCTAATTGTTCCTTTTGGCGAGAATTTCTTCAGGGAATTCAAAACAAAATATACCATTCAAATCGGCAAAGAATACTCTTTTGTAGAGATTTTTGCTAATGAAGATTTATTAATCAATCCCGGATATGAAGTCGTAGATACAGACCTCGTTGAAAACGAAAAATATGAACTATTTGACGATCAGACTCTAAAACTAAACTTAACGGAATCTAATACATTAGATAAAGCTAAAATCAGATTTCAACTGAAACATGGAGCTCTTCCCCTATTTATTACTGCAAAACTAGCAGAAGTTAAACCCTTAACTTTGACTAGTACTGCAGCTTGGTTAAAGAAAAACGAGTCTGGAAAATCAATTTACTTCAACAAGCGTATCAAACCAGGTCATTCTGATATAACCATTACGCTCGAGCATGGTAACACCAACTATTTTCCTTCAGGTGAGTCACGACGTAATAATCTTCTCTATGAAGATCTAATGATAGCTAATGAGATCCTTATTGGAAACATCAGTATTAATAATACAATGACTTGTCGATCTGCAAATATTGATAAGGAAGTCGCGAATGCATATCTTGACGTTATAAAATATTTTAAGTCCAAATCGTCGGATTCGCTAAAATTATTACCAAGTCTAGCATACATAGAACCAGAGTTAAAGTCTCTTTATACTAAACTATTAGATTGTTATACCAAAGCACTAAATGAAATAAAGGAAGATCAAGCACTAACTCTCGCTCAACAAGAATTGCTTAAATTAGGTTCTGTCTTTAATGAAAACAATTCTAGATTTTATCTTTCACCTTTACACCCTCTTGTAATAAGTTACCAGCTAAATTTAAAGGAAAAAATAGATAGAAATTTCTTAAATGAACCGTTAGATGCGATTGTTAAAAGGCTAACTCCAATTAATCTATTACCGTTTATTAACAAAGGAAGTGGGAACAAAGACTATTATATCAGTTCCGAGCAAGAACATAGTCTAGAATGGGTAGAATATGTTGATGCCTCAAAAGAAGGGCAGTCATTGAGTAGAAGAAATGTACCCGAAATGTTAGCATCAAAGATTGCAGAATTCATTAAACATTTCTCGTATTTGTTTATTGACTCTACCTCACCTATTAAAATTAATCTCATCAACACTGGTGATTGTAGAGAAGCATTAAAAGGCATTTTTAACTATTTTATAAGTGAGGTTAACGACAAATTATCAAAGGGTGAAAATCTAAATGAATTAACGCCTATACATATAAGCATATACGGCTCGGAATCATTTGTGACTGCTTTCGATCAATTTTCTAAATTTGATGAAGCTGAAGATATAAGAGATAAACTAGATATTGATATAACAAATAAGATCAAGGACAAAATTGAGTTATCAGATCTACTCTCTCTATATCATGAGAAAGTACATTTATCTAATATAAAAGGAACAAATTATACCTATGCCCATATATCCTTTTATCAGTTTGAAGAGAGAGAAATAGAAAAATCTTTAAACAATACAAATAGTATTTCAACAGGTGTCAATTTAAATGCAGTAATTAATGATCTGCCATCCGTCAATGCAACAGGAAATTACAGAACAAGTTTCGGAACGAAAGGGCTAAACTATTCCAATGATCTAATTGAGTTAAGCCAAAATTTAAATGCGCTCGCTTACATAAACAATACTTCTAATATATTTAAGCATAGCAATGCCTTTGCTTCTGTTATTAATTATGATGTTAAACAAAGACTTCAATCTATATACTCAGCAAGTCAATGGATAACTTTTATTAATCCGCGAGTAGACTTAAGTTTTTTCAAAGAAGATAAAGATGTTGTTATAATACACTATACGGATCAATTTGGAAACTCTACGGGATATGACTCTATAACGGTGACCAGCAAATGGGAGCAGTATGAACACATTATAAAAGAATACTTAAGAGGGAAAGTATCGTTCATTGATAATAACATTAAAAACATTATCAATATGTTTAATGCTATCAACGGCTATTGGCTTTTACGATTAGGTTCTCAATCCTCAAATGTGGAGCGCGAAAAAATAAGCATGCTTTCCGCCTTCAAGGAAGCTTTTGCTATTTTAGATCATCCCAATATTACCTGGATATCTCTATCATTGGAAGAAATATTACGCGTCACTGCTGGTGCAGGTTTAAAACAGACCGATCCTAATGCACTATTTTCTGTTAAATCGCTCCAAAAATCTGGTTCTTTTAGTGATGATATTTTGATGTGGATATTACGGATCGATTAGTGCCAGTTATTTCGGTCAGTTGATGCCATCTATTACGGTTCAAAACGTGCCATTTTAGAATATTTGGATTAGAGTTTTACGGTTCGTTTTGTGCCATTCGTATTAGGGTACTCTAATACCCGACACACTACCAAGATTACGGTTCGTTTAGTGCCACTTTAAAAGATCAAGAACTTACCTTGTCGCTCTAATAATTGAAGCGATATGGCCAACACACTTGATCCGATGGACTTAAAACAAATACTTACATTACATCTGGACGGCTACAGTAACCGTAAAATAGGTTCCGTACTTGGTATTTCCCGTAATACGGTCAACACGTATATGCAGCTATTTGCAGGCAGCGAATACTCCTTTGAGGAACTTCTGGGCTTCGATATAGCTGCTTTAAGCGAACTATTCTCATCGCATACCACTTTGGACACAGCACGGCATAATGAGCTCATGCTTTATTTCGAAGGGGTCAACAAAGCCCGCAACCATCCCGGCTTCACTTTTCTATATCACTATCAGCAATATGTCGAGCTAGCGGCAGAACCCTACAGCTATACCCAGTTCCTGGAGCATTACCGCCGTAAATACCCAAAAGAAAAGGGCTCGATGAAACTTCAGCACATAGCCGGTGAGGAAATGTTTATTGACTTTGCAGGCAAGAAGCTACATATCATTGATAGGCATAGCGGAGAGATCATTCCTGTTGAGGTATTTGTCGCCATACTTCCATGCAGTCAGTATACCTATGTCCAGGCCTGCACAAGCCAAAAACGTGCAGATATGATATCCTGCTGCAGTAATGCCTTGCGTTTCTATGGAGGTGTACCCAAAGCTATAGTGTCGGACAATCTAAAGTCGGCTGTCAATAGATCGAGCAGATATGAACCCGAAATCAACCGTAGCTTTAAAGACTTTGCGCGCCATTACAACTGTGTTATCAATCCAACCCGGGGGTACTCTCCCCAAGACAAGGCATTGGTCGAGAATGCGGTCCACCTGGCTTATCAACGTATCTATTATCCCTTGCGTGAGATGACCTTCTTCTCACTGAAGGATCTCAACAAAGAAATTACCATTTTATTGGAGCGATACAACAATCTGCTCTTCAAACGGAAAGAATCCAGTCGTATAGAACTGTTCCAGCGTACCGAGAGACAGTATCTCAAAGATCTACCTGCTGAGACCTATGAGCTTAAGAACTATAAAAGAGCGAAGGTGCAGAAGATGGGCTATGTATACTTTTCTCCCGACAAAAGCTATTATAGCGTTCCGTACCGTTACATCGGAAAAGAAACCTCCATCCATTATACCAAAAGCCGTGTTGAGGTATTCTACAGCCATGAAAGGATCGCATTGCACCAGCGTAATTTGATAAAAGGAAGCTATATAACAAATACGGATCACCTGAGCAGTACCCACAAGTTCTACTCGGAGTGGAGCCCTGAGTTCTTTAAGAAAAAAGCACTATCCCATGGTGAATATGTTCTGGCATGTATTGAAAAGATATTGGCATCACAGGACTATCCCGAAATAAGCTATAAACGCTCTCTGGGTATCATCCAGTTGCACCGTGCCTATGGCTCGCAGCGTCTCAATAATGCGTGCAAAAGGGCACTGGATACAGATGCATGCTCTTATCTGAGGATAAAGAATATGCTTAAGAACAATATGGACAGAGTCCATCTATCGGATGATCCCATCCAGCAGATACAGCATATACCATTCCATAGTAATATACGCGGAGCTTCGGCATACGAATAATAATAACAATCAAAAATCAGAAGATGAACAATCAGACAGTTGAAAAACTACGTAACATGCGTCTGGGCGCCATGGCCCAGCTGCACCAACAGTGCGTTAAGGAAAACAGGTTCGAAGGTATGACATGTGACGAATACCTTGCATTATTGACCGATCACCAATGGGAAGACCGTGAAAACAACAAGATCGACAGGTTGCTCAAACAGGCTGGCTTTAGGCAGAACGCCAGTCTTGGCGATATAAAATACGGAAGTGAAAGAAATCTGGATAAAAACATGTTCGCTCGTCTTGGTACCCTGGACTTTGTACAGCGTAAAGAAAACATCATAATCTGTGGTGCCTCCGGCACAGGAAAAAGTTATCTATCGCAGGCACTGGGGAATCAGGCCTGTCTCACGGGAATAAAAACACTCTACACAGTAACTGCCAGAATCATTAAGAGGTTGAAATTGAGTAAAGTTGACGGAACATATCTCAAGGAGCTGGAAAAACTGGCCAAGACAGAACTGTTGATACTTGATGACTTCGGGCTGCAGGCTTTCGATAACCAGGATCGGGAAACATTGATGGATATCATAGACGATCGACATGGTAAAAAATCCACCATAATATCTTCCCAGATACCAGTATCCGCTTGGTATGAAATCATCGGAGGCGAAGGGACTATTGCCGATGCAATACTCGACAGGATTGTAAACTCCTCGCACAGGATCGACCTGAAAGGTGAATCCCTAAGAAAAGGAATATTAAAACAGGAATAACAACTACTTTTTTATATAATTGTATGATCTTTTAAGTGGCACGGTTTGACCGAAATCACTGGCACCATCGCTCCGAAATACCCATGATGGTAGGCGTAGAGGAGATTGACGATAAAATAAAAGTCTACTTCTATCCTATTGAAGTAAAAATCGGCAATAATGCTAATCAAACAATTGCGAAGGCTATAAAACAGGTTTCGAATACAGTAGAACTATTAAACAATACCCTTTCTAAGGATGATTTCAATGGTAAAATATTGAGGAACTATCTTATTAACCTAGTTCTTAGTAGTGCTCAAAAGTTAGCGCTATATGATATTTGGCCTGCTTATTCAAAGAAATGGGTTGATTTGGACTCGTTAAGAGGTCGCTTATTAAACGATGACTTCGATATCGGTTCGTTGGAGGATCATATTGAACAAGCAGCTATAATTTCGTTTAAAACTAGTGCAAGTTTTGGAAAGCGGAAGATTCAAGCTGCAGATCAATGCCTACTTATAGAACTATTTGATACAGATGGAATGAACGATCTAGTTAAATCTATAGATGAATTAAAAGATCGCTATACATCAGAAACTGCTGTAGGCATTACAAAAACGGACCTTTTAGAATCAAAATATATAGCTTTAAATGAGAACGTTCAAACTTTATATACAAATATAGCTCTACAGGAAAATACCTCGGTCAATATGGCCGCAGAAGACGATCAATATAGAGCAAAAGAAGATGATATAAACGAAGGTACCTCAGCCAATGGTATAAATCGGGCATCGGAACCTCTAAAGGTTACTTTTGGATATCAAGCTAACACTAACGAATCAGTCGATTGGTTTCCTACTTCTACAGATAAGGTCATGCACACTAATACTGGCATTATTGGTACAATGGGAACTGGAAAAACACAATTTACCAAATCCCTAATAACCCAGTTAGTTAGGAATCAGAATAATAATGTCGATCGTAAATCTATTGGAATTTTAATATTCGATTATAAAGGCGATTATATTAAAGATGATTTCGTAAAAGCTAATAATGCTAAAAAATTCAAAGTAAACAAACTCCCCTTCAATCCACTGGCTTTGTCTATAGGATCTGAAGAACAATTCCGTCTTCCAGTCATTACTGCAAACACTTTCTTAGAAACATTAGTTAAGGCTTTCGGATTAGGGAAAGTACAGACTTTATTATTAAAACGCATTATTAATGACGCCTATGAAGATCGTGGTATATATAAAGATGATAGGTCAACTTGGAATAAACTGGCTCCAACACTAGAAGAGGTACTTGAACGATACTTAGAAACAGATAAAGTAAAGCAAGATAGCTTGTTGGCCGCTATCGATACTCTCTACGATCTTCAAATATTTGAACCCAATTCTGAAAAAACCCAGCCATTGTATTCGCTTATCGACGGAGTAACAATAATTGATTTAGCTGGGGTACCACCAAACATTCAAAATCTGGTGGTCGCTATCACATTAGATCAGTTCTATTCACAAATGCAAATAAATGGGCATAGTGTGATTGATGGAAATTCCCGACAACTCACTAAATTAATCCTAGTTGATGAAGCTGATAATTTCCTCAGTAAAGATTTTGAATCTGTCAGAAAAATATTAAAAGAAGGTCGAGAGTTTGGTGTCGGAACAATTTTATCCACTCAATTTTTAAATCACTTTAGCACAGAAGATAATGACTACTTACCTTACATGGCTACTTGGATCCTACACCGCGTCAGCGAAGTTAGAGATAAAGAAATCCAATCAATATTTAAGGTTGATTCTAAAACAGAAAAGGAAGCATTAATATCAGAAATTCGAAATCTAGACAAACATTATAGTATTGTCAACCTAGGGAACAACATACCAATTAAGATCAAGGATTTAGCTTTTTGGGAGTTAAATACTCTATCAGAGTAGAAACTATATTTTTATGAATGCAGCACAATATTATACACTTATAAAAGATCAAAGTAGTAGCGTATTTGAGAATTCTATTAAGGATCTAGAAGCTCTTGGCCAAATAAACGACATTAAATCTAATTTAACTCTTTGGCGTGACCTAACACATCAATGGAAGTCTTCAAAAATGCTTGGTAACGCTTTAGAAGAATTAGATATTTCATGTTTACATCTGCTATTTGGTTTTTACAGAAGTTCTTTTAAATCATTGAGGCTAGCCTTGGAAATGATTTGTGGCTCATTGTACTATTCCGCTTTTGATTTAGAGTACACGGAATGGGAACGTGGATCGAAGGACTTAGTATGGAGTAGGTTATTATGTACTGAAAATGGAGTTTTTTCACTTAGATTTGCTAATGCATATTTCCCTGAACTTGATCAAGATCTTGAATATTTCCAAAATCTCACAAAGTCATTATATAGAAAATTATCAGAGATGGTACATGGAAACAACAATACATGGAACATTGAGGACCCCAAAATAGAATTCAAAACACAATTAAGAGACCAACATAAAGCATATGTAGATTCCTTGAGTAAAATTTTAAACTTTGGATTTTCTTTAAAGTATCTTAAGCAATTTAGCGATGGGGAAAAAGAAAAAATTGAAAGCTACATAAACTCAAGTATCGGTCACATAGAAAATATCAGAAAAGAAATAGGAGGACCATCAGATGAGTAATTTTCAATATAGAACAGAAGGAATACGTAAAGAAAAATTATTTGATTTTTTTGTCGAAACGGAAGTAGAACGCGAGATTATAGGTGATTTTAAATCGGATTCTCACGTTGTATTAGAAGGTAGCAGGGGATCTGGGAAGTCTTTTATTATGAAGATTGCGGAAAGCGAATTAAATAATCATTTCAATGAAGACAAGGTTCTTCCTATTTATATAACATTCGCAAGTAGCTCCCTGCTTCACTCAAACGACCCTAATCAATTTTTTCACTGGATGCTTGCCAAGATATTGAAAGAAACTTTGAAAGCATTTGAAAAAAGAGGTCTTACAATCAGCAAATATGCTCATTCATTGATAAAGGGAAACGATGAAAACAGGTTAGAGAACTTAATCGGTTTATTTGAAAACTCATATAAGACTCCTGAAGCCAACATAAACACCAGCAATCTTCCCGAGATCAGTGATATAATAGAAGTTATTGAAACCGTTTGTGATGAAAATGACATTTTCAGGATAGTATACTTTTTCGATGAAGCGGCGCATGTTTTTCGACCAGAACAACAGCGACAATTCTTTACATTATTCAGAGATTTCAAATCTCCCTATATCTCATGCAATGCAGCTGTTTACCCTGGAGTTACTCACTATGGTAATAGCTTTGAAATGACTCACGATGCTTTGCATAGAATAGTAGAAAGAAACATAACCTCTGTTTCTTTCTTAATGGATATGAAATCAATGGTTTTAAAACAAGGTGGAGAATCATGGAACAGAAAAATTGCAAGCCAAATGGAAAACTTCAATACATTAGCTTATTGTTCAGGCGGAAATCCACGAATATTCTTAAAAACTCTGGATAATATTGATTCGTTTACAAGTAGCAAAGTTAGTGATTTTATTAGAAACTTTTATCGATCTGAAATATGGGTCGAACATAGCCAATTAGGCGAAAAATACAGGGGACTAAAGAAAATAATTGACTGGGGTAGAAGCTTTATTGAAGATCATGTTATTCCTGCCACATTTCAAAAAAACGAAAAATCAAGTGATAGAAAAACTATCTTTTTTTGGATAAGCAAAGATGCTCCTGAGATTATCAAAGAGGCGCTAAGATTACTCAGTTACACTGGAATTATAAGAAAAATTGATAGTGGCGTAAAAGCTACTAAATCAAAAATAGGATCTAGATATGAAATAAAATACGGTTGTGTTTTAGCGCAATACTCTAATCCTACAAGTAACTCTAAAGAAATAGTACCTAACCTAAAGCTAGATTTTGTAACTGAATATGGCCAAAACAACTCATTATATAATAATTTAAGTGATGAAAACATTCTTGATCTCACTCATAGAGAGTTCCTAAACACCTTGAGTAATCAGCTTGAGAAAAATATTTCTGTATTGGATTTAACTCCCTGGCAAAAAGCCAAATTAAAGGGCATCGATATTAATACGATACAAAAACTTTTAGATATAACCGAGGGTGAGTTAATAAGTAAACTGTATTACGTTGGAAAGATAAAAGCACGTACAATGAAGAATGCCGCAATATCTGAACTTCTTGAAACAATATCCGGGTAATGGTTATTTTTTTGGTTAAACAAAACAAGCGACACATCCTTCCGATTCTTCGGTCAGGATATCCATTAATAATTCGGAATTGGTCTCTTTGGCTTTGGTGGCTCGAGCTTGACGCTTGATATAATCCCGTTTGATCTGTAGGACTCGCTCTGGTCGGGCGAGATCCTCCAAACGTTCGTCCATCCAAGTATAGCCCTCCTTCTCATATTCCAAAGCTTTTGCAAAGCGATCAGGGTGTTGCTCTAAGAGCCAAACCCACTCGATCTTCTGCTGAAAGAAGCAGAAGTAGCACCCGGAGCGGGAGCGTGAATACGTCGCCGTCTGCCCATCCACCTCAAATTCTATCGGCTCGTAATAAGCCGGTACGCCTACCCCACTTTCGCGGAGAAGTTGAAATATGTCTTTTTTCACCAGCCTGTCCGTGTTGTCCAACAATGGAAAGTAATCTTCAGAAGCGATAGGGCGGTCGGTCATCTTTAAAAAGCCGTATACCACTTTGTTAAATAATGCGGTATCCAGATCCAAGAGCAATTGCACCTTATTCTCCAACAAGAACGAACGGCTAATTTCCCGCTGAATCACTTCGTAGATACGTGAGGGTCCCCCCGATTCGCTTTGCTCTGAATACAACTGTTCGACCAAGTTGATATTGACATTGTCAAACACTTTCTTCATCACATCCACGGACCAGATATTTTGCCGGAATGGAAAGATAGACTGTATGTTGGTCTTGGTAGAAATATAGCCTTCGCGGTCTTCGTCTCCACGAATCCCCACATAAGAGATCACCAAGTCATCGCCGACGTAGTCTTCGAAAGGCTCTAGCTTAAGCTTCTTCGTACACCAGCGAGATTGGGATGAGGGCAGATATCCGCCAAAGATCTCGTAAAAATGATCAAAGGGATTCTCGTGGCTCTCATTAGCGGCTTCCAGCAGATGAATCTTCTTGCCAAGATAGACTTCCAGATTATCGATCAACTGATAGGTCTCGTCCAGTTCCTTGCCGGTATCAGTGGTATAGTATTCGATATCAAGATCGGGATAGTTATTTTTCATATAAATAGCGAGGGCGGCAGAATCCTTGCCCCCTGATATGCCCATTACATGTCTTACCCGTCTACCCATTTAAGTCGTTATTTTTTTAGCTCTTCTTCTAGAAGCCGAGCGAGAATAAAGATATTCAAATTTTTATCATCTGTCAAAGACTGCGTCAATTTTTGTTGCCGGTCATGGACATCCTGTAGTTTTTGTGGGTTTACTTTGACAATACGGCTCTGCGAACCGGACTGCACATTCGTGACCTGCACTTTGAACGTCTGCAGTAATTCATCCTCTACAGCGGAGGCCAGAATCTCGGTATAGTTGTCTAATTCCTCTACCGCTTCTTTCAATTTGCGGTACAGTGACTGCTCCTCAAAATCCTGTATACCTTCCAAGGACTTGCCCAATACAGCTTGCGCCACAGAATTGAGCCAGGCCTGCTTGTCATCCAGTGGGGAATTGACCCGCATCCAAAACGTTTTGAGCTGCGGAGGCAATACCTCCTTCTTCGCTTTGGCAAAGCGTTTTTGCAACATCGATCGCCAAGTCAGAAAGTCGTGGCTGTCGTCTACGCCAACAACCTCTTTGCGGATAAATGCTTCGAATCGATCTAATAACGCTTCGTAACTGTTTTGGATCTGTTTGATGCTCTGACGAAGTTCTTCGAAATACACCTCCCGCCTATCTGCCGAGTCCTGCAAATCGGACAAGCTATAGCCCAAGGCCTGCGGAAAATCTTCGAAGAAAGACTTCTCGGGATCGGTCGCCTTGGTGATTGCTTCCCTGAGACGCTGCGCACCCTTCGATATACTGCCGGTGTGCTTGGCATAGGCCGGTAGCTCTTTGTAGAAGGTGAGAAAAGGTATAATGGTATCGATAAAACCTTTCTTCGACAACTCGTTAGTCGCCACTTGGCTCAGTAGATCGCGGTAATGATTGAACACGTCAAGACGTACGCCTTCGACGTGAAAAGCTTTCACACTGTACTGCTCGGGTTTACGAATGATCAGATCAATGGCATCCACGCTAAGCTGCGGAATAAAGCGCGTACCTTCGTAATAAAGGGCGTAACTATCTCGCTTGACCAATAAAAATAAGGGCAACAGAAAGTCTAACAATCCTTTCTTCACTTTGAAAGGACGTCTCGAAACGGTATCGACAAACTCCTTTAGCGATAGCTTCGCCTGCTTGCTTTTCTCCAAAAACTCCAAGAACACCTGCCATATGGCCTGAAACCCGGGAGCGGTGGGATCAGTCAGCTGCCACTCGCTACCGACCTGCTGGTGAAAGCGATTGAGCTTGAGCAAGGAAAGATAGATCGTCTTATCAGGAGGAAATAGGTGTGATTCGTAGCCTACATCTTCCATCCGCTCTTGCGCTATAATATTGCCCAGCAAGGTGCGCCGTGCAGAGGAAATCTGAGAAGACAGCTTATTCTTATTGACCATCTCATTTTTAAACACCGGACTACCGTGGTACACCTCGGCTACGACAGTACTCAAGAAGGTATTAAACTGTTTCCAACTCGCTATCCTGTCATTAACTTGTTCGCCCCGGTAGTATATGCTTAAATGGGCGGCATCCATGCGTTGCAAACTATGCATCACAGCCTGATGCAACTCTTGGGAAGCATATCGGTAGGAGGCGTTGAATTCTTTCGAGGCAATGCGGTCGTCCTCATATTTTTTTCGAGCAATCTCGATTTGTTGCAGATAATTGATCTGATCCACAATAGATGCTGTATGTCTATAACTGATATAAACAACCGCTTCTTCTTGCGTAGCAGAGACACGCTGCACTTCCTGTTGAGAGGTATTGCTTGCAAACACAAGGTTCACAATACCATCAAAATCACCTTTGGGCGCTTCGGCTAGTGGGGTATCCGACAATTTAAACTGGAAGTAGCGCGGCGTCCCGGTCTCCAGAAAGTGTTGCTTGGCGAGAAGTGTCGGGAAACTGAAATACTTGCTCAATAACTGTATACTGCCGTCCGTAACTACTTCACTCTTGGCTTCTTCGATCGTTTCTTCTATATCTACATCCGTTCCTTCGAAGAGGATAAACCGATTTTCTTTCGCTCTAAAGCGCACAATAGCAAAGGATTGTAATTTACGCAATGCGCTCTCTACGTTGTAGCCTCGTGTTGCTTCTAGATAAGCGGCTACAAATTGTGCATTGATGGCCATCGACTTTCTAGCAAACAGCTGCAGGAGACCAATGACCTTGATGCACGCTAGTGCATGCAAAAGCTCATCCCCTTCAAATAACCCTTCGGCCCGCTGAATGGAATCTTGCATCAAGCGCCAGCCCCGAAAGTCGGGATTGCGCTGTGTATTGACCACACCATAGTAATGGTAAAGTATATAATCAAAGACCTCGACTAAGTCGTAAAAGCCCGAATCACTGGCATTCAAGAACTGCTTGATGCCTTTGAAATCTTCTGAGTCTAAAAAAGTAAATATGGAGCGGTCATTTTGCCCGTAACGTTGCAAAGCCAAGCTCACGACACTACCAGCTAGCAACTCCAAAGGAAAGAGCTTTGTAGCGATCGTCTGATCAAAATAATCCTTTAAGGGGAATGCTTTGGAGGTGGCAACCAGTTTTAAAAGGCTATTGATTTTTTTGGTGGCCACTTTTGGTTTGTCCAGCATATGCAAACGATCGGCAGCGATCAACAATAGCTGTTCGGCAGGCACATTGAAACCGATCTCTTTGAAACGCCCTTTGACTTTGATCCACTCGTTGCGCTGGGATTCGGAAAGCTGTACGCCATAACCGGAGAAATCCTGATGCTGGGTAGTGATCAGAATAGCATTGCCCTTGTCGTCGTTGATAAACTCGGTAAGCTGCTGCAGAAAGTAAAAATCCTTTTCAGGATTGTTCTTTGCCGCATACTCCAAAAATTTACCAAACTCATCGATGCGTATGATCAGTCCGATGGTGTCTTTCTTGAGTCTTTCGCATTTTTTCTTCAATGCCGGGATGACCTCGTTGACATCGCATCCTAACTCTCTGGCAAACATTTCCTGCAATGAAGCAAATTCACCAACGATATCTAAAGTCTTGTACGAGGCATAACCTCGGATAAAATAATCGAAATGATCAAAGAAATCATTACTGTGCAACACCGCCCTCTCCAACGCCCACAAAAAAGTAGACTTGCCCGTACCGTATGCACCAATAATTGAAAACGAACGAATGGCGGTCTTTGCATTCTCCACGATTTGCTCAAAGGTGAGCTGTCCATTGATCGTGCGAACATAGTTTATTTCACGATCCTTGTCACGAATGATATTGACGGATGGTGAAAAACTACTGGTCTGCATATACATGTTGATAATATCTTTCTAAAATCTGGTATTTGTTTAAGTCTCCTTTGAGCTGCAAGACTTGGTTGCCCGCGGTTTCCGAAAAAACAGCATATTCCGAAGGAATCTGCTTCAACAAATCCACTAAAGCGGACTCTGTAAGTAAAAAGATGTTGCCGGGCGAATGGGGATCGTTGGCCAACTGTGTCAGGCTAATGCTCTGCCCAAAACCCGGATGATCCAATATGGTATACAATAGCGCTTCAAAGGGGATATGCTTATCCGACAAGTGGAATCGATAAACATCCACGAGATGGTCATCTTCATCGAGCTGTTTGGCTCCTGAGATCAACCCCAATTCCTGTAAAACATTACTATACGCCTCTTCCAGTTCGCCACTATCGGGCGTGACATAATTGCTTAAAAACACCTTAATGTCAGCATCTATCGTCTTGGGACTGAACGAAGCTTTTTGCTCCGCACAAACCCGGTCAATAAACCGCTTCAGCTGTCCTCGGCTGAATTCGATGCGTTCCCGACGAAATCTATTGAATACTAAGTGGTAGATAGAGGCGCGTTCTTCTTTGATAAGCTGATAATGCAACAGCCATAGCGTAAGTGGGTCCTCTAAATACCGGTCGGCCCCATTATCTCCGAAAAGAAAGTCTGCGAATCTGTTTGGCAGGTCGGTATCCTGATCCAGAAGTCCAAAAGCTTTCTGCCAGTAACGGACAGAAGTAACCATGTTCTTCCCAACCCCAAGATCAACTACTGCATCATCGTTGCTAAAGCTTTTACCTTGCTTGACGAAGTCATAGCCTTTCTTCAACCAATATATTTTGCACGCAAACGTCTCGTGCCCTGAAAATGATAATTTCCTCATGGATAATATTACTGCTTTACTTAAAAAGCGATTGCCCGTAACATGGCCACTATATTCTGTATCGCTGTCACGGTCTGCTGTATTTCTTCCTCTTTCGTAAATCGCCCCAAACTAAACCTGACGGCGGTGTTGGCCTCTGCCTTGCTAAGCCCCATGGCCGTGAGCACATGTGACGGTTCCATCACAAAAGAATGGCAGGCGGAACCATTGGACACGCAAATGTCCTTCAAGCCCAAAACAACTGCTTCGCTGTCTACATCGTCAAAACGGATATTGCTCGTATTGTAAATACGAGATTCCCTACTTCCGTTGACCACTGTCCCTTGAATCTCCAAGAGTTTGCTTTCTAACAAATCTCTTAAGGGCTTTATCCGTGTATGGTCATCCTCCATATTAGCTTGTGCAATTGCCGCAGCTTTGCCCAAACCTATAATTCCCGGCACGTTGAGTGTGCCACTGCGCAACCCTCGCTCATGACCACCTCCGTGCAGAAGCGATTTTATCTTGACTCTAGGGTTGACGTAAAGCCCCCCTATACCTTTGGGGCCGTGAAACTTGTGTCCCGAAAAGGTAAGCAGATCTGCATAGTCGCTGGCCTGTACCGGAATCTTACCTACAGCCTGTGTGGCATCACTCATGAACAGTGCGCCTCGTTTGTGCGAAAGCTGGGCAATCTGCTCTACATCTTGGATAACGCCGGTCTCATTATTTACCAACATCACTGATACGAGTGCCGTATTGTCCTTGAACGCTTGCTGCAACTCATCAAAATCGATCAGCCCACTGTGGTCTACGGCAAGGTAGGTCACCTCTACCCCTATCGTTTCCAAATACCGGCAAGTGTCCAACACGGCGGGATGCTCGGTCTGCACCGTGATGATATGTCTCGATCGATCTTCGCCGGCTGTCACCCCCTGCAGAGCAATGTTAATTGCTTCGGTAGCTCCAGCAGTGAAGTAGATATCTTCGGCATTAACATCGATCAGATCACCCGTTTGCTGTCTCGCATTGTCCACAGCAACCTTCACCTGCTTCCCCATTCTATGGCTACTCGACGCATTGCCGTACATATCCGTCAAATACGGCATCATCACGTCTAAAACCCTAGGGTCTAACGGTGTGGTGGCATTATTATCCAGATAAATAAAATCATCATTCATTGAGGCCGACACTTAACTTAGTTGCAAAGATAACTTTAAAATAATTGTATCTAGCAGTTCACTTCCAAAGAAGTTCTTTTTGCTTATTACCGAAAGACGTTTCACTTTTCTAGCAATACAATTAAATTAGTCTTGAGTTCGAAATATGACTTCTCTGATATCTCAGTTTTTCATACATGAAATTTATCCACTATATATTTAGATATGACCCGCGATGTCGCAAAACCTATTTCATAAATTATATTTATCCTCGACGTCCACTATTCGCACTCCAAATAAACAAAATCCAAGTCCCAAATGCAATAGCAAAACCAATCCATGGCCCTTTCATACTTAAGGCTGCAAATAATCCGATAGTTGAAATAATGGAAGTGAGCACAAGTCTTATTAACGTTTTCATAAATGCTGTTTTAAATTTTCAAAAAAACTTGTTCAAGCTTTTACGAGTTTACCTTCAACTTTTTTCAGTTCAGATATTACGCGCTTTTGCACGTCGTCTACGATACTCCAATCCTTCGAAATGTAAATATCTGTCGTTTGGTTACCGTTGTCTACATGGTTTAGGGCCAAAGCCACGTCGTCTTTACTCAACCTACATTTGTTTCTAGCAATATTTGCAAAAGAATGCCGAGCCCAATACATCGTAACTTCAGGCAGATGTGTAATATCCTTTAATTGTTCCATCCCCTTGCATAAAGCCCAATTAAAGCCATCCACTGTAGAATACCGATGGTTAATTTTGCCAATATACTTTATTAATAAGGGCTTCGCTTCATCAATCAATTTCACGCTAATAAAAGCATTGTCTTTTCGCTTACCTTTCGTTTTTGATCGATTGTAATCTACCCGACCGTTAACAATATTATCTGCGCATATGCTGTATAAATCTACCGCATTCATTCCGCATAAGTAAAAAGACAGCATATACATATCTCTCGCAAGTTCAGCCCTACTTCCCATTTCAGTAATGCACTGTTTAATCTTAAGTACTTGCTCAATTGTATGATTTCTTTTCCTTGTTAGCGGCGCTGAGCCAATTTTATACTTTCTAAAAGGATAATGTTTTATTCGATAGAGACCTAAATCTTCATTATTGTAATGATCTCTTGCAGCGTTAAAAAGGGTACGTAAATCACGCATGTGATTATGAAGACCACTATCAGAAAGACCTTTTTTCTTGGTTGGAATTTTGGTTCCGTTTTGATTAATCCTAATAATGTTTCGTTCTGAGCGCAAATACTTTTCATAATCTACAAGCATATTAGAATGCACGTCCTTTATCGAGATGGCTTCTCTCTTAAAATAGTCAATCAAGCTATTCCGAACTACTCTAAAATTATTTGCTGATCCTATTCTACCACCCCGTTTCAGACTCTCGATATGAGATGAGCAAAACTTTAAAAAGTCAATCTCCTCATTTTGATTTACTAAGTAATCTCTTAATCCTTCTGCAGTAAAGAATTCTAACCTGTCGTCTAATTCACTGATCAGTTTTCGATATTTTCGTAACTGAGATTCAATTTTATCAGCGACGAACGGATCCTTGATGTTAAAGTCTTTCGTCAGTTGTTTTTTTACGAGAAAGTGTGACGTGTCTAAATACTTTCTAACTCTTTTGTGCTGTACACAGATTTTAACATTGTAAGTCCCATCTGTTTTTTTGTGGTGGCCAAACACCTTGGCGCTAACTGTTGCCATAATTTTAGAATTGCCACGTAAAAGCTGTAACACATTTGTAACACTTTTACGTGAAGTTCAACAAAAAACTATGTAAATCATACCGATCGGCGAACTCCGATCTAGCGCAGGGTAATAGCTCCTATAGTACCCTGAGAAACGAAAAAAGCCGTTTTCCGTACAGAAAAACGACTTTTATAACTTGTGCGCCCACCTGGGCTCGAACCAGGGACCAAAAGATTATGAGTCTTCTACTCTAACCAACTGAGCTATAGGCGCGGTTATTTTTGCTATCAGAAACTGCGCGTGTCGCGCTGTTTTGACGATGCAATTATCGATATTTGTAGCGACAAATCAAAATCTTCGCATGCAAAATATCAAAAATATCATACTGGATTATGGCAACGTGATCTTCTCTATCGACTTTCTGTTGGCGCAACAAGCTTTTAGCCAATTAGGTGTACAAAATGTCGGAGAAGTATTTGGACATAAACAGCAAAATGAAATTTTTGACCAGTTTGACAAAGGATTGATTACTCCGGCACAATTTCGCGAAGGCATCAGAACCTTGGCCAATGCTCCTCACCTTTCTGATGCAGATATCGATCAAGCTTGGAATGCTTTATTGATTGGCGTATCCGCCGGTAAGCACGAAGTACTGGAAGCGTTGAAAAGTAGATACCGTCTTTTCCTGCTCAGTAACAATAATGAGATTCACTACGCGTATTGTATGCAGCACATACAAGATGTGTATGGCGTAAAAAGCAATGCAGTATTTTTTGAGAAAACATACTATTCGCATGAGATGGGCATGCGAAAACCTGATCGCGAGATCTTCGATTTTGTATTGAATGACGCTCAGATCAAACCAGAAGAGACATTATTTATCGACGACAGTCCGCAACATTTGGCTACCGCCAAATCTTTGGGAATACGTACGGCACTGTGCTCAGCTGAAGATCCGCTGGAAAAAATCGTGACCGATTGGCAACTCTAATCGGTGATCTTTTATTTTTTGCAATAAAGCTTTAAATTATCCCCTAATTAGGTTACCTTTGCACACCAAGAATTCCACAACGAAAGGAGGTATATAAAAAGCTATGATTATTGTAAATGTAAAAGAAGGAGAATCGTTAGATAGAGCATTGAAACGTTTCAAGAAGAAATTCGAGAAAACAGGCGTTTTGAGAGAGTTACGTTCACGTCAGGCTTACGAGAAAAAATCTATTACTCGTCGTACCCAAGTGAAGAAAGCGATCTATAAAGAATCCTTACAGTTAGACAACGCGTAAGTACTCTTACTAAATAAAATAATAAAAGCGACCCCAAAAAGGTCGCTTTTATTATTTCTAGCGCTTTTGCTATTCTTGCAGCATGCGCTCCATCTTGTCAAAATCTTCTGTGATGGTATCATCCGGTTTATAAGTAGCCAACGAAACCAGCACATTGACCAGCAAACCGGCGAAAAAACCCGGAATGATTTCATATAACTCCTTATAATTGTGCGGCACGTATACCCATAATAGCACCACAATACCGCCCGTTAACATGCCACTTAACGCACCCCATCGTGTCGACTTGCGCCACAATAGCGACAACAAAACAACAGGACCAAATGCCGCTCCAAAACCAGCCCAAGCATTACCGACCAAATTCAAAATGCTATCCTGCGGATTCAACGAAAGTACAATGGCTATCAGCGCCACCAGCAGAACTGATAACCTAATTACAATAAGCATACGCGATGCAGATGCTTTCTTATTTAACAAGGCTTTGTAAACATCCTCTGTCATCGAACTAGCTGTAACTAACAATTGCGAAGAAATGGTACTCATCACTGCCGCTAAAATGGCAGACAGTAGGAAACCGCCAATCAGAGGGTGGAACATAATGCGCGACAAATAAATAAAGATCGTCTCCGCCATTTCTTTAGAACCGTCAAATTGCACCATCATGGCAGCATCGTTTTTAGTTAAATAAGCAATTCCAAACAGACCCACCAACATCGCACCGCCTACGGTGAAGATCATCCAACTAATTCCAATGTTTCTTGCTTTCTTTAACTGGCTCACTTTGTCTATCGCCATAAAACGAACCAATATATGTGGCTGTCCGAAATAACCAAAACCCCAAGCCAACAGCGACACAATACCAACCGTAGTTGTTCCTTTAAAAAGGTCGAGATAATCCGGATTTTTCTGTTGAATAATGGAAAACGTCTCTCCCAGCCCCCCGAGTTCAATAATCATCACAACCGGCAGAATAACCAGTGCAAGCACCATAATAGCACCTTGTACAAAATCCGTCAAACTAACAGCCAAGAAGCCTCCTAAAAAAGTATATGCGACAACCACCACGCTCGTCAATATCAAACCAGTGGTGTAATCCAAATTAAAAGCCGACTCAAACAGGCGACCACCAGACACCATACCAGCAGAAGTATACAAGGTGAAAAAGATCAGAATAAGCACACTGGCAGTAATCTTTAGCAACTGTGACTTGTCTCGAAAGCGATTCTCAAAGAAGACCGGCAAGGTAATCGCGTTATTCGCGACTTCGGTGTAAGCACGCAAACGCGGCGCTACCAATACATAATTCATAAAAGCACCAAAGGTCAATCCGATCGCGATCCAAGACGCCGACAAGCCTGACAGGTACATGGCACCGGGCAAGCCCATCAAAAGCCAGCCGCTCATATCCGATGCACCAGCCGACAAAGCCGTCACAGCTGCGCCCAAACTGCGTCCGCCTAATAAAAATTCTTCTGTATTAGCGGTTGATTTTTTGTAGGAATAAAATCCTATCAATAAGATCAAGACCATGTATAGGCCGATGGATATACCTTCGTAAGTGTTCATACTTTAGATTTAAAGGTCAAATTTGTTTGAAGATATCGAAAAATCGCAAACAAAAAAAAGTGATAGGACAAACCTATCACTTTTCTTTATAATAAACTTAATATTGTTACAAGAAATTAAACTTATTCTGCGTGAAGCCAAGCTTTCTTAGCTAATAGTTCTTCCTCAGATTCTACCACATCTTCATCTTCTACACAACAGTCTACCGGACATACCGCAGCACATTGTGGTTCATCGTGAAATCCAACACATTCTGTACACTTATCCGACACGATGTAATATACCTCATTGGATACAGCATCCTGAGATTCGCTCGCATCTAATGTTACCCCATCTCCAAAATCAATCACACCATCTAAAGCCGTTCCTTCCGAAAATTTCCAAGTTACGCCTGCATCGTAGATGGCATTGTTAGGGCATTCTGGCTCACAAGCTCCACAGTTGATGCATTCGTCTGTTATTTTAATTGCCATTTATATCCTCTCAATAATTATTTTAAACTAGTTTTGCATTTCAAAGTTAAACAATCCCTTAATTAATATCTACAAATTTTATAGATTATTATTTAACAGGACTGCAATTACTCGCAAAGATAGAGCAAAATTTGGTGAGATTTGTTCTAAATAATTTAAAGAAAGTAGCATTTTGACAAAGAATCAACGAATAGCAGCATTTGCAAAATTAGGAGATTATCTGCGGGCAGATCATCCGGACAGTGTAAGCTTATTAGCACGTGCCGAGGTGAAAAATCCTTGGTATACCACAGAAAACGTGAATCGGCAGCTAAGCGCTATCGCGCAAAACCTCACGACGGAGCAGCTAACAAACTGGACGGAAGCGCTTCCAGACGAACCATCGGATAAAATCGTTGCGCTCGTGTTAGCAGGTAATATACCGTTGGTAGGATTTCATGATATACTCAGCGTACTTATTAGCGGTTTCTGCGTGCAGATCAAACCTTCATCGGATGATGCCGGATTAACCAATTGGTTATTAGAGAAGTTGATCGAAATAGAACCGCAGTTTGCGCACAAAATCGAATTGGTAGATCGGTTGGGCACGCATGATCTGATCATCGCGACTGGCAGCAACAATTCTGCGCGCTATTTTGAGTATTATTTTGGAAAGAAGCCAAACATCATTCGCAAAAATCGCAATTCTGTCGCTGTACTTGACGGTAATGAAACGGCAGAGCAACTAGCGCAATTGGGTCATGATATCTTTGATTACTTTGGTTTAGGCTGTCGCTCGGTATCGAAACTCTATATTCCCGACACGTATGATATTGCCCAATTTTATGAAGGTGTTGAAGACTTTCAATCTATCAATCAACATCATAAGTATGGCAACAACTATGATTACAACAAGTCTATTTTCCTGATCAATGCTGATGTGCACTTTGACAATGGCTTTCTATTGCTCAAAGAAGATAAAAGTTGGGCATCTCCTCTCGCCGTAGTACATTTCGAGCGTTACGCCGCATTGACCGATGTAGCAAAAGACATTAATGCAGCGCAGGATCAAATCCAGTGCGTGGTCACAAACGCAAAAATCCCATTGGAGACACCTGTATTTTCATTTGGCGAAAGCCAATGTCCGGCGTTGGATGATTACGCGGATGGAGTGGATATTTTAGTATTCTTGCAGCAGCATAGGTAGCTTGACATAGCGCCCCTGATCATCTAAAGAATTGTTAATTTTCACTGCAATACGGGCGCTTATCATGAAAAAACTATACATTTGATAATTGAACTATACATTTGGCAACTAAAGTTTGCATTTGATCGTTAAGATGTATTTAATAAAAGTAAAAGGTGTCGCAAAAATTCCGGATTACGTACAATTACGTGATGAAGCTTTTACCCTATTGGCTTACTTTAGAGTAGACCGGCCTGATAAGTCTTTAGACAAAATAGGTTTAGGGGACAAAATGGATTACATTATGCAGATCGCCAACGAAATTCCTTTCGGTCAGATCGTCAAACTTGATTTATAATTTTTTATGACAGAACATTCGGTTATCAGACTCAAAAATATCGATATATATCAGCAAAAACACCTTGTATTGGCTAATGTGAATCTTAGCATCCAATCAGGTGAATTTATCTATCTGATCGGTCAATCCGGATCTGGAAAAAGTAGCCTTTTGAAAATTATCTACGGCGATCTATATATCGCTACAGGCGAAGGAATGATTGCTGGATTTGATCTAAAAAAACTGCATGACAATGAAGTGCCGTACCTACGTCGTAAATTGGGCATTGTATTTCAAGATTTTCACTTGCTAAATGATCGTACCGTCGAAAAAAACCTAGAATTTGCGCTCAAAGCAACAGGTTGGAAAGATCGTGGACTGATCGAAAACCGCATGGTAGATGTATTGGAGAAAGTAGGTCTGCGCTCCAAATTGAAAAAAATGCCACACGAGCTATCTGGTGGTGAGCAGCAGCGCGTCGTCATTGCTCGTGCCTTGCTCAACGATCCAGAAATCATCTTAGCCGATGAGCCTACTGGAAACTTAGATCCATCCACTTCAGAAGAGATTATCCTCTTATTGCGCGACATTGCGGCATCAGGCACTGCCGTATTGATGGCTACGCACGATTATCAAATCATCCGGAACATGCCGGCTCGTATCTTGCGCACGGCAGATGGTGCCTTGCACGACAATGTCACTATTTAAGACCGTCACTAACTGACACAATTACACAAATCAGACAAATTGTAAGTCCATCTCCGCGAAAACTGACAGCCTGTCGGCGAATCGGGTATTGGCAAAAAAATTGAACATCCTTGTGGATAACAAGGGATTGTTTTACAGTATAGCAACATGGTAAACGAACATAATCAAGAAGAAGAAAGTTTGGAGCAAGATAATCTTGATACCAACGAGGAAAATAATGAGCAGGAGACGGCAGAGATTGTCGAAGAATCGGATGATATCGCTCTAAAATTGGAAGAAGCGCAGGATAAATATGCGCGCTTACTAGCTGAATTTGAGAATTATAAGAAAAGAACTTCTCGCGAGAAAATCGAAATCATACAATCCGCTGGAAAAGAAGTGATCGGAAAACTATTACCCGTTTTGGATGATATGGATCGTGCCCTTGTCTCGATGACTGCTGCGCAAGATGTAGAAACGGTGAAAGAAGGCGTAGAATTGGTGAATACCAAATTCAGAAAGTTGATGGAACAACAAGGTCTTAAAGAAATGGACGTGGTTGGTCAAGCATTCGATTCTGAATTTCAGGAAGCTATCACCGCGATACCAGCACCGACAGATGATATGAAGAATAAAGTGATCGACGTGGTGGAGAAAGGTTACCTGTTGAATGATAAAGTAATCCGATTTGCCAAAGTGGTGATTGGTCAATAGAAAAGGATAAAGATGTCAAAAAGAGATTACTACGACGTATTAGGCGTTTCTAAAGGTGCAGAAGCCGCAGAGATTAAATCTGCTTACCGAAAATTAGCGATTAAATATCACCCGGATAAAAATCCGGACAATGCGGAAGCAGAAGAGCAATTTAAAGAAGCTGCTGAAGCTTATGAAGTGCTCAGCAACCCGGAGAAACGCAGACGTTATGACCAGTTTGGTCATGCAGGAAATAGTGCTGCTGGCGGATATGGTGGCGGCGGTGGCGGCATGAACATGGATGATATCTTCAGCCAATTTGGTGATATCTTCGGTGGCGGCGGTGGCGGCAATCCCTTCGAAGGATTCTTCGGTGGCGGTGGCTCACGCGGCGGTGGCCGTCGTGTACAACGTGGTTCGAACCTGCGCGTAAAAATAAAACTCACGCTAGAAGAAGTAGCACTAGGTGTTGAGAAGAAAATAAAGGTAAACAAACAGGTTACTTGTCAAACCTGTGATGGCACTGGTGCAAAAGATAAAAGCTCTTACCATACGTGTAGCACCTGTAACGGATCTGGTTCGGTACGCCGTGTAACCAACACCATTCTTGGTCAGATGCAAACAACCAGCACCTGTCCTACTTGTAATGGCGAAGGTATTGAGATCACTGCTAAGTGTACAACTTGTAAAGGCGAAGGTTTATCGCGTAGCGACGAAAGCATTGCAATCAACATTCCGGCAGGTGTAAGCGAAGGCATGCAATTGTCTATGAGCGGCAAAGGAAATGCGGCACCTCGTGGCGGTATTCCTGGAGATCTTATTATTCTAATCGAAGAAATTCCCCACGAATCCTTAAAACGTGATGGCATCAATGTGATTTATGATTTGTACGTTAACTTTGCCGATGCGGCACTCGGTACCAGCGTAGAAATTCCGACCATTGACGGAAAAGCAAAAATCAAAATAGAACCGGGCACACAGGGCGGTAAGATTTTGCGCCTGAAAGGCAAGGGGTTACCCGAGGTAAACTCGTACCACAAAGGCGATCAATTGGTATATGTGAACGTATGGACGCCAAAAGCGGTTTCGAAAGAAGAACGTGATGTTTTAGAAAAACTCAAAGAATCTTCTAACTTCAAACCACAACCAGGCAAAAATGAAAAATCATTCTTTGAACGCATTAAGGAATATTTCGAATAATACAATATCAGACTCGCCGAAATGCGAGCGAGATATAGGATTTAATAGACAAAGAGGTTGCCAATATGGCGACCTCTTCGTATTTTTAATGGATCTTTAAGAAAAGTAAATAGTATCTGTAGCGAAGCTACCTACCGCATCGTATAATGGATATTGAAAAACAATTAGTAATATAAAAAAGACTAACGTAACATCTACATGAAAAAATTAGTGAATTTAAGAAATGCTTGTGCCGTAGCATTAAGCGTTGTATTGTTTGGCAGTTGTATGAAAAATGAAGAACCGGCGCCGGCGCAACCAGCTTCTTTCCTTTCTATTATCAACGCATACTCTCCTTTGCAGACAGGCGTTCAAGTAAAATTTGGAGATCAGACTGCAGGAACACTTCAATATGATAGAAATTCAGGTGCGCTTCCAAATACAAATTTAACAACGTTGACGCTAACGGCGATCAATCAAGCGACTAATCAAATCCTGGTCGATAAAGCACCTGTAAAAACAACAGAAAATAAATTTTACTCGGCTTACATTTTTGGAAATACTGTACCTGCAAAATTTATTATGCTGAACGATACGCCAGATCAAAGTACAGAAACAGCACCTCGCATCAGATTTTTAAATTTAGCTTCTGGAGTGGAAGAGGTAGATCTTTTTATTGCTGGTGAAAAAGTGACTGCTCTAAGCAATAGAGCACCTGAAACCCAAGCGAACTCAGCGAACAGTGAAAAATTCATTATTAGCCCTAAAAGTGGCGGAGCTGCGGATATTATTGTAAGAAGCCTGGATGGTCAAGAATTGGCAAAATTAGCGTCTGCTGATTTAAGAAATAACAGTTATATTTCCATTGTACTACTAGGAGACAAAGCTAGCACAGGAGACACACCGGAAGCGAAAGCAAAAGCATTGAAGATTTCAACATTCTTCTCTGGTCAATAATACGCTACATATTCTATTGAAAAAGCCCCTATGTTTTCTAATCAAAGCATAGGGGCTTTTACTGATGTCACTATCCTTATCAAAAAAGGAACACCTATGAGCTAAAAACTCTTTACAACCTCAGTACTGGCAGGTATATTTCCCACCTAATTTTTCACCATAGTAGTAGTATTACGAATTGAGAAAACCGCATTATCCTGATTTACATTATCTGTGAAAGCTAAAGTTAAGATATTGCCATCTATTTGACACGTACCTGAGAAAACTTCATCCTTACCATCAGATTCGTTTCTGTTTATCATCACAATTTCACCTTCTTTGACATTATATGTACCGTAGGTCTTAATAGTCTGTAATTCCTTGCTATTTTCTAATCCATAAACAATTTCAGCTTCAAAATTATTGTCTTCACCAAAAATGATGTATGACCTTTCTTTATTTAAACTGTAATCCGTCTCATCTGAGCTTAAAATCACGTTATTGTCCGTGGCTATAGATATTGACTTAAGTAAACTATATTCACCAACTATACTAAAATCTACTACTTGGCTGCTACTTGAATCATCTCGACTACAAGATACAAAGAATAAAATAAGGAGGTTTAAAACAATACTTTCTGTTCGTTTCATAATAAGATAAACTTTTTTTAGTAAACAATTAAATGCAAATATAATATAGTTTCCAATAAAAATACCATAAACAATAAATTTAATATAAATTACATCTAATAAATCAATATGGCAGAATAATACGTTGTTTAAAAAATTATAAATATCCCTATAATAATTAATTTATTATAATTAAAATATTGATATTAAACTATTCAATTGATATATTTATAAATTTTAAAAGTAAAACAGCATTTTTTTTTATAGAAAAATCATATATTTGAGAATTAAAAATATCATAAATATAAATTTATTATTAACATTAATTTTAATACAAAAACGTATGAAAAAAAAGAATTTATCAGCAAAAAAGCGTAGAATATTTTACCTGCTTATTTTCACAATATCACTCATTAACGTTAGCAACATAACATATTCTCAAGGCTTCGAACTCCCTAATTACTACCCTTTCCCAGGCACACGATTGTCAGTACCCGCACCATCGGATCCTATTTTTGAACAAAATAACTCAGATAAATTTGAACCCCGAATCCTCGAAGCTAAAAAAGGTGCAGATGGCATTTGGTACTGTTTGGTAGCATGGCGCATGAAGTCTCACGATACTACAAGAAAACCTTACGGCAGAAGTATTGTTAGAACTTATTTCTATGATCCAGTATGGATGTCAGCCTTCGAACAAGATAATCAGTTTTTTAGCTATATCAATCAACCTGATGGCTTAGGTCATTACTCTGAGACATCCCCTAGTACCATGGAGGCAGTTGCATATAAATATTATTACAGCTATAAAGGAAGTGTACAGCGTGGTGGATATGTGTGGCTACCTGCTAATCATTTAACTGAAACCAAGGTTGGAATTGTTACTATAGGCGGTTTTCCACCTCGAAATCAAAAATTTTTAATACCAATTCATTACACTTATAAGAAGGGATTCCTAAATCTAGATAGAGATGAAGCCACCTATTATGTCAGAGCTAATCAAAATCTACATATAGTAATAGATCGCTAAAATTATTTGTGACAATATGTCTAAAATGGAATTATAAATGATTAAACACCGATAATGTTTTCAATGATAGAAAATTAATAGATATAGTACTCCCTTTTTGCTGGACAGCAATAGTTCAAACTTAAGTTTATTTACGACACTTTTTTATTATTTTGATAGAATACCTGATTTGGGGTAAAATGATCGATAGACTGATGTCTTCTTTCCGTATTGTAAAATTCGACATACCGTTTCACACCTTGGAATAACTCCATGCCACCGTTAGGCGGGTTCAAATAAATGTATTCCTGCTTCACTGATCTCCAGAACCTTTCGATAAACACGTTGTCCAGCGCTCTTCCTTTTCCATCCATAGATATACTCACACGATTATCCTTGAGGACTTTGGTAAAGATCGGACTGGTAAATTGTGAACCCTGATCGGTATTGAATACTTCAGGAGTGCCGTGCTCTGCTATTGTTTCCAACAGCACATCTCTGCACCATTCCACCGTCATGGTGTTAGAGATACTCCACCCCACAATCTTTCGACTATACACATCTATAATGGCGAACATATACATGAAACCTCTAAACATAGGAATATAAGTGATGTCGGCCTGCCAAACTTGGCTTGGCCGCTCTATCTTTAAGCCTTTGAGTAAGTACGGGTATTTGTAATGTGCTGCATTTGCTTTACTTAGGTTCTTCTTTGGGTAAATGGTCCGAAGGCTCATTAGCCGATATAAACGCCGTACGCGCTTGGCATTTATACGATACCCTAGATCTTTGTTGAGATACGCAGTCATACGTTCCACACCGTAAAATGGACAGTCCAGAAACTTACGGTCAATTATCTTCATGATGGACTGGTTAAAAAGGGATTCACCTTTAGGCTTGAAATAATAGAAGCTACGCTGAAGATTCAGCAGCTTGCACTGCCCCACAATACTTAGCGGTTCATATCCTGGGGAAACAAGTCCGCGCCTTTCAATCATGCTCATTTCCCCAATACCTTTTTTAAGAAATCAACTTGGATCTGAAGTTCACCAATCTTGGAATAAAGTTCTTTCTCTTTAGACTCTTCTTTCTGTGTAGGTTTCTCTGAACCGAACACCGTGTCAGCTTTCTCCAGAAATTCCCGTTTCCAAGCGGTGATTTGTGTGGGATGAAGGCTGTATTTGGAAGCAAGTTCCTGCATGGTACTAACTTCTTTAAGGGCTTCTAAGACTACTTTGGTCTTGAAAACCGGACTGAATTTTCTACGCTCTTTTTTCATTTTCAACTGTTAAATTATCGAATTTAATCAGCTGTCCAATATTTGGGGAGTATTATAAGATTACATTTTTTCGACCGAATTTGACAGGAGTATAATTACGAGATTTCAAATCTATCCATCATCCGTTAATTATTAAGATTTCGTACCACCTAGAAGAAATTTAAAAACTGACTTAAAAATTAGTAAAAGCGCTTAAAATCAATGCTTATAGACTATAAATAGTCCCACAGCATTGTAGTATAAAGGCCATTATCTCACGATAATGGCCTTTATTTTTTTCTCCCACATAGGATGCTATTCTTTCATTACATAAATTATGAATAAAAATAAACTATTATTTTGTAAATAAATTGTATCGAAACGAAAATTAGGATCGTTTAATGCTTTAAACCATTTTAAAAAGATTAACGATCAATGACGATGAAGCATTTACAAAATATTAAAAAATCCCTACTAGTACTTTTCAGCACATTATTCTTTGCAAGCTGTTCAGATAATAATGACCCATTAGAATTCGTGCCAATAGCGCGATTGATTGTACTAAACGCTTATTCGCCGATTGCTTCAGCCCAAATGAGAATAAATGACATCGCGTCCGGACAGATTCCTTACGGCGAAGCAGTGGGCTATTTGGATTTCCCCGATCCGTCCGGGCTAAACTTGACTTTTGTCAATCAAACAACCAATCAAGTACTGGTCGATCGTGCAACACTCAACATAGAGGTAGACAGGCATTACACTGGATTGATTTTTGGCAATACGGTACCCGCCAAATTCATCTTGCTTAATGATACCGCTTTGCAAAGTACTTCAACAAATCCACGTATTCGTTTTCTAAATCTAGCAGAAGGGGTTGAAGCGGTAGATTTATTTATCGGTGATGAAAAAATAGAAAGACTGAGTAATCGCATTCCCGAGGTGCAAGCTACCACAAACCGAAGCGCCATATTTGTACTAAGTGAGCGAGCTCCGGGAGCTGCCGATATTACGGTAAGAGATATCACTGGCAACATTTTAGCCACGCTACCATCTTATAGCTTTGGTGCATCATTACATCATACAATTGCACTGGTAGGAGATCATGCCTTTAATGAGCAAAGCCCCAATATAGCAGATCGTGCTAGGAGTCTACGAATAAGAACGATAATACAGTAGATATTTGGTGTAGAATGCACATTTGTCAGTACCAAAACTCGATTTTGAACTAGCAAAGTGTAGTTATGACACATTTACAGTCTAGACTGCATTTGTACCTTTGGGGCGAGATAGGCACGAAATACCCTCCATATTGATTTTTCAGAAAACATTGATTCTATCAAAAAATGAAAAAAATCACCGATTTTCACACGTTTTGCACGAATATTGCACCATTTTGGATGAAAAAGTGAAGAAAATCTTCATTTTCAGAATTTTTAAAATCAATATTACATATCTATGAAGGTACTCGTAATTGGAGGGGGAAATATGGGCTTCACCTACGCGGAAGCTATTGCAAAATCTACTATATTAAAAACGAACGATCTGATGATTTTGGACAAATCGGAAGAACGTGTCGCAGAATTATCTACCAACCCATTGTTAGATGGTTATACCGAATTGAGTGCGTGCTTACCGTCGGCAGACGTGATATTTATCGCCGTTAAGCCTAATCATGCGCAAGGCTTAATGGAACAGATGCGTCCATATGTTAACGAAGAACAGGTTTTCGTTTCTATCATGGCCGGCGTTACGATCAAGGTTATTCAAGAAGGACTCGGCATGACGAAAGTAATACGTGCTATGCCAAACCTACCAGCACAGGTTGGATTAGGAATGACTTCCTTTACCGCATCCAAAGAGGTTTCGCGATTGGAGCGCTCTACCATCAAGCAATTATTGGATACGACAGGTCGATCCATCTATTTAGATACCGAAAACGACATCGACGCTTCCACCGGAATTTCTGGAAGTGGACCGGCTTATATCTTTTATTTTATGCAATCCATGATGGAGGCAGCTCAGCAAATGGGATTCTCTGACAGGGAAGCGCGCACTTTAGTGTACCAAACATTTGCTGGTGCAGTAGAGCTCTTCGGCTCGTCCGATTTAGATCCAAATGCGTGGATGGCCAAAGTAGCTTCCAAAGGTGGTACCACGCAAGCTGCCCTAGATTCCATGGAAGACAATAACGTAAAAGAACAAATTAAAGAAGCCGCATACGCTGCATTTAACAGAGCAGTAGAACTTGGAAAAGAATTTAATCATGCATAATAACACACAGAAAGAATCTAAAACTATAAAACGTGTAGTCATCAAAGTGGGGACTCACGTTATTACGAATAAAGACAATCGCATCGTAGAAAAGGTGCTGCAAAAATTAGTAGACCAGATTGCATACCTGCACGAACAAGATATCATGACTGTGCTCGTATCTTCTGGATCCGTCATCGCGGGAAAAGAGGTGATGCGTCATCAGTTGAAAACGGATGACAAGATTATTCGCCGGCAGGTATTCTCCGCGATCGGACAGCCGCGGATGATGCGGCACTATTACACCTTATTCCGGTCGTACGGAATCCGCTGTGCACAGGTGCTCGCAACCAAAAGAGATTTTGATTCAGGACCGCACCGCGAGAATATGATCAACTGCTACGAGGGATTACTGCAAGAAGGCGTAGTACCCATTGCTAACGAAGATGATGCTGTATCGCTATCTATGTCCACCTTTACGGACAATGATGAATTGGCAAGCCTTGTTGCCGAATTGATCAAAGCAGATATGCTTATCCTACTAACAGATGCCGACGGCTTCTTCAGCGGGCACCCGGAAGATCCGGAGAGTGAGCTACTAAGTCACATTAGTGCGGATGAACCAGTAGAGCAATTTGTGCAAGAAAGCACCAAAGGCGAAGCACAAGGTCGCGGAGGTATGAAATCCAAACTTAATATCGCTAAAAAGACCGCTAATCTGGGTATTACAACCTATATTGCAAATGGCAAACGGCCAAATGTAGTACTAGATATCGTGAATGGTATGGACGTAGGCACGAAATTTACCATTTAAACCCAATCCATTACATCAAAAAGAAAAATAACATGAAACGTTTACATACAGACATTAAAAATCAGGTGTTGACGTCAATGATCAACATATTAGAAATTAGTCGCACCGAAATTTTGGACGCTAACGCGGAAGATATTGCCAATTTTGAAGGCAAGGATCAGGCGCTTTACGACCGATTATTGGTCAATGATAAGAAGATCGACGAAATGATCCGCGCGGTACGTGCGGTAGCCGGACAGGAAGATCCAGTCGGGAAAACTATTTCTGATCTTACCTTAGAGAATGGCTTGCATATCGTCAACCAGACGGCGCCATTTGGCACCATTATGATTATCTACGAATCACGGCCAGATGTTACTATCGAGGCAGCCGTGCTGGCTTTCAAAGCCAATAATCGCATCTTACTAAAAGGTGGCAAAGAAGCTATTCATACCAATCAGGCATTGGTTGATTGTTGGCACAAGGCTCTAGCCGAGCATAATTTATCGGCAGACTGGATTCAATTATTAACCCTAAATCGCGAAGATACACAAGAATTCTTGCGTAATCCACCGCAGCGTTTAGACCTTATCGTACCTCGCGGTGGCGAGCGCCTAATTGCTTTCGTGAAGGAACATGCGCGTTGCGCGGTATTGATTAGTGGCCGCGGCAATAACTTCGCATACATTGCTGAGGATGCTGATTGGGAAATGGCACTAAAAGTGACCGTACATTCTAAGATCGACAAAATCAGCGCCTGCAATGCCTTAGATAAGATTTTGATTAATCCGGCGTTGCCGAATTTCGAAGACAGAGTACGTGAGTTGGGCAAGCATTTTGCGCAAGAATCCGTCGAAATATTGGCAGATGAATCGCTTCGTACATATTTCGCCTCTTCTCAGCCGCTTTCTGAGGAAGCATGGCATGAGGAATTCTTAGCTAAAAAGATTGCCATCGGCATAGCTCATGAATTGCCTGCTGCCGTCGAAAAAATCAATGATTGCAGTGGTGGCCATTCGGCCATTATCTTCACCAAAGACACCGAGAAAGCCCAATCCTTTATGGAGCAAGTAGATTGTGCAGCGGTATATCACAATGCATCGACACGCTTCACCGATGGTGGACAGATGGGCGTTGGTGCCGAGCTGGCCATTAGTACGGATAAACTGCATCATCGCGGACCGCTTGGTCTGGAACAATTGGTCACCAACAAATACTATGTATTTGGCGAAGGACAGATTCGCGAATAGATTATCTTAATTATACAGGTCAATTATTTAAAAACTAGATAGTATAAAAAAGGCGAGCATAGTGCTCGCCTTTTTACTGCATAATTATTGTACAAAGAGATATCTACTATTCTCTCTAGAATTGGAAACCAACTCCGAATGACCAAACGCGGTTGGCGTAAGTCGTGTTTGAATTGTTAGGCACCATATTAGTTAAACCTAGACCATATCCCGCATTTAGCAACAATCCACCATTAAATCTATATCCGGCCAAAAAGTTGACACCGGCATCGATCACATTCATATCCTTATCGTTTCCGCTGAAACTCAAATCACGATCGGTTTGCCCTATTGCGTCAGCAACCTCGCCTCTCAATTTATCCTTTCCACTAAGATTAAATCCTACGTAAGGCCCAGCCCCCAAAAAGATGCTTCCTGTATAACCAGTCGGGATATAATATACTGCATTTACCGGAATCTCCAACGACATAGTATTGCGGGTCCAGCTACCTGATGCAAAACCATCTTGATTTCCAGCATCAAATTTCGTCCCTTTTCCTTGCAAAGATAAACCTGGTTGGATCGAGAAATTTGGAGCTACAGGAAGATCCGCATATCCCGTCACGTTAAAGGAGGTATTGTTAGACTGGTTGTCACCAAGATTTGATATTTTACCCAAGTTAACACCAGCGCGTAATCCATAAGAAACCTGAGCTTGTGCAGCACCAGCTAATAACATAGCTACACCGAATGATAGTAAAACTTTTTTCATCACTTTAATCTTTAAGTTTTGAACGCAGACTTAATGCCTAGCGCCTCTGCTGATATACAATACAAAGTTCAGACCAAAAAAAAACTTTCGCCTACAGCTCCATATTCAAAGCACAGTGTTTCAATTCCTTAATTTACTATAGTCATTCTAATTTTGAGATAGATTTGACATATCACACATTCGGCAGATTTAGAATACACAAGGCCTACTCCAATTTGTCATGCTACTTGTCGGCTGCAGTTCAGCATTTTTAGCCATCAGATTCAAAAAAAACTTTATTATATCAAAGTAAAAGTATATTTTTGCAAGCCGAAAGGGCAATGGTCGGATGGCCGAGTGGCTAGGCTGAGGTCTGCAAAACCTCCTACAGCGGTTCGAATCCGCTTCCGACCTCGTACTTAAATAATAAAAGGTAAAACATTAAATTTAGCACAATGGGAGTTAGTCGTTTAAAAAGAAAAGATAGAAGAAACAAAACTGTTTCACGCGTTCAAGTTCAGTTTTTGAAATTAGGCCGTAACATCGAGTTGGGATCAAAAAGCAGAATGTCTGATAAAGATCAAATCAAACTTAACAACGCGGTTTTAGATTCATTATCTAACAGCACAAACTAAGTATAAAACCTTTGTAGGTTTTCATTAGAGCATAAAAAAAGGAAGGATTATAAAATCCTTCCTTTTTTATGCCCGATCGTGTAATCGGGAATCTTCACATCCTCCCGACAACAATCTTTACCATATCTTCGTAGCGCAGGTATTTTTGCGCCATAACTTGCACCTTTTTGGCATCCATCTCCTGTATTATCTTCGTGTAATAAGCATAATAGCTAAGATCCAAACCGGATAAATATACTGCCTTGAACTTGTCTGCGTGCGAAAAGATGGACTCCAGACTGCCTAACATCGCGCCTAGCATATAATTCTTCACTAAATTGATCTCTGCCTCATTGGCAAGCTCATTTTGAAGCACATTCATTTCTTTTTGAATCTCCTGCAACGTTGCCCCTGTCACATCCGTTCCTACTTGTGTAGAAATCACGAGCATTCCGGTGTGCTCGAAGGTGACCGCAGACGAACCGATTCCGTAAGTATAGCCTTTATCTTCGCGAATATTGCGCATGAGCCTGGATCCAAAATATCCACCAAACAAGGAGTTGACGAATTGTAAGGCTGGAAAATCAGGATCGGTACGTCGAAGACTTTGCCTACCCAAACGAATCGCCGATTGCACCGCATCGGCACGCTCTTGAAATTGCAATTCGGTATCGTATTCGTTAGAAATTTGAATCTCACTATTAACAGCTCCAGTAGCAGTAGTATTCTTCCATTTGCTGCCGCAATAGTCGGACACCTCCCGAATTACATCAGCAGTAATATTCCCAGACAAAAATAGCGTACAATTTTCTGGTCGTATTTGCTGCGCATACAATTGCGCCAGATCCGCGCGATTCACATCTTGCAAGCCCTGATCGGTGACGACTGCACCGTACCGATTATTACCGAAAAGCGTTTTATAGAATGATTGCTTGGCAAGGAAGTCATTTTTCTCTAAGGAGATTTGCAGACTCTGACGGTTGGTACGCTTAAAATTATCCAGTTCGTGCTCCGGAAACTGCGCATCGACTAAGATATCGTACACCAAAGGTAGTACCTGAGATACATACTTATTAAGCGTGTATAATGTATAGGCAGTATGGTCAAAACTAAATTCGGGCATCAGGAATGCACCATAGTAATCGACCGTTTCGGCAATCTGTGCGCTCGTCATGCTGCTCGTACCTTCTTTCATCAGGGCACTCAAAGCGGTGTTGCGCAAAGGATTCTCTGCTTGCGTACCAAACTTATTTTTAAACACAAATTCGGCCTTCACCAAAGGTTGGTCCTGCGAGTGAAATATATAAACAGGCAAGCCATTCTCCAACACCATGTGCTCGGGACTGACTAGAGACATTCCTTGAATTTCGTGCGACTGCGGTGCTTCTGCTCTATTCAACATGTGCTTCGGGGGATTTTGCTTTGTAAAGTAATGTAGACGAATTTTCTGCCTTAAAGATTTCGGACGAGACCCGATGAATATCTCCATTGCTTATAGTCGCATATTTAGCCACTTCTGTATTATACGCATCTGCGTCGCCCAACAGCTCGAAATAGGCTAGATTCATCGCTTTGTCCAAGACAGAAAGTTCAGCGAATACCATGGTAGATTCTACTTTGTTTTTGACCTTATCCAGTTCCGTTTCAGCGACCAATTCGGTCTTCAATCGTTCCAACTGCTGCCATAGCGCTTGCTCCGCCTGCGCTAAAGTAATGCCTTCCGAAGGCTTACCTTCTACGACAAATAAGTTAGTATCCACACTTCCTATCAAATAAGCATTCACATCCACAAACAATTGCTCTTCTTTTACCAACGTACGGTACAATCGTGACGAGCCGCCGCGTGAAAGTAAATCAGAGATCAGATCCAAGGTATAGTAATCGACATGATGACGATCTGGACCGTGAAACGCGATGTAGATGCTATCTACAGGCACATCTGCTTCTACCGACTCACGCCGAGCAGCTTGCTGCGGCAATTCTTGTGGCAGGGATCTTTTTTTGACAGGATGATCTGGTATATTGGCAAACCATTTCTCTACCAATTGTCTCACTTCGTCGAGTTTCACATCTCCAGCAACGACCAGAATCGCATTGGAAGGATGATAGAATGTCTCAAAAAATTGCTTCACTTCATCCATCGTCGCCTGTTCGATGTGTTCGATATTTTTACCGATCGTAGCCCAGCGATACGGATGTGCTTGATACGCCAAAGGGCGCAGTTTCAACCACACATCGCCATACGGTTGATTCAGATAGCGCTGTTTAAATTCTTCGATCACCACCTGTCGCTGTACCTCTAAACTTTGTTCATTAAAAGCTAAACTTAACATACGATCGCTCTCCAGCCACAGTGCCGTTTCTAAATTGACCGCAGGAAGGGTGATATAATAATTGGTGATATCATTGCTAGTAAAGGCATTGTTTTCGCCTCCTACCCTTTGCAATACTTCATCGTAATTGGGAATATTGACCGAACCGCCAAACATGAGGTGCTCAAACAAATGTGCAAAACCAGTACGCTCCGGATCCTCATCTCGAGCGCCTACGTCATACAATACATTCACACAGGCCATCGGCGTCGTATGATCCTCGTGTACCAATACACGAAGTCCGTTTGCTAGCACAAACTTGTTATAATTTACCATTTAAATTTGTCAGTTTTATACCCAAACAATATCTTGCTTGAGTAGCGAAAGTGTTTTTTCTTCACGTGAACCGGGCTCAGCTTGGTAGTTGTAAAACCAGTTTGCCTGTTCCGGTAAGCTCATCAATATGGATTCTATACGTCCGTTTGTCTCTAAGCCAAACCTTGTACCCGAATCGTACACCAGATTAAATTCTACATAACGGCCACGACGTAGTAGCTGCCATTCCTTTTCCTGTTCGGTAAATGTTTTATGGCGTGATTTATTCACCAATTCCGTATATACTTTGGGGAATAAACGACCCAGATCGCAGGAGAAATCAAAGATCTCTTCGTAACTCAATTCCGTATTTTGCGGCGTGATCTTATCGTAAAATATGCCGCCGATACCACGCGTTTCTTGTCGGTGCTTGATGTAAAAATAACGATCTGCCCACGCCTTGTACTTAGCATAAAACTCTGGGTGATGTTTGTCGCAAACGGCTTTCAAGCTTTGGTGAAAGTATTGCGCGTCTTCTTGATCCACATAATGCGGCGTGAGATCGATACCACCGCCAAACCATTTCACCTGATCATTCAATTCAAAATAGCGAATATTCATGTGAATGATGGGCACCCAAGGATTATTGGGATGGATCACAATGGATACGCCCGTGGCAAAGAAATCGTCTTCTTCTACGCCAAATGATTTGCGAATGGGCTCTGGCAATTTTCCATGTACCTCGGAGAAGTTCACACCGCCCTTTTCAAAAATAGCACCATGCTGAATGACGCGCGTGCGACCGCCACCACCACCATCGCGCTCCCAGTTTTCTTCTACAAATCGAGCGCCGCCATCCAATTGTTCCAGAGCATCGGTGATTTCCTGTTGAATTTTTTTATAGGTATTTGCGATATGTTCTCTCGTCATGTTTTTCATTAAGTAAGGGAATCTGCTAATTGTTTGATCTCCTGCATAGGCTGTGCGCCTTGATACAAGATTTGGTACACCGTATCGCAGATGGGCATGTGGAGTTGATTTTTCTTGATAATAGATTGAATACAAGCCGAAGCATAATAACCTTCAGCAACCATATTCATTTCCACTTGTGCAGATTTCACACTATATCCTTTACCGATCATCGCACCGAAGGTGCGATTGCGGCTGTATTGTGAATAAGCGGTAACCAATAAATCCCCCAAATAGGCTGAATGGTTGATATCGCGATCGCTCGGATCGAGCGCTTTCACAAAATAATCGATTTCGCGGATCGCGTTGGATACCAATACCGCTTGAAAATTGTCTCCAAAACCCAAACCATGGCAAATACCACCCGCTAAGGCAAAGATATTCTTCAACACCGCGGCATATTCGATACCAATGATATCCGAAGAAATGATCGTTTTGATGTAGCGTGTTTCTAGCAAACTGGCTACTGTTTTTGCATGATCGACCGTACGCGAAGCGATGGTGAGATACGACAGTCGCTCGGAAGAAACTTCTTCGGCATGGCAAGGCCCACCTACTACGACGATCTGCTCTAAAGGAACTTGATACGCATAAGGCAAATAATCGCCTACGACCATATTCTCGTCGGGCACGATCCCTTTGATAGCCGAAACCACGACTTTGCCTTCAAAATCCGCGGCAGACAAAGGTTGCAACACCGCTTTTAAGTAAGCGGCGGGAGTATTGAGGATGATGATATCTGATTGTGCAACGACCTCAGAGAGATTGGAAGTGACAAATTCGTCTTCGAAGTCCACTTCTACCGAACTCAAGTAGTTCCGGTTGTGCTTGTAGCTGCGAATGTGTGCTACATCTTCTTCCTTGCGAACCCACCAGTAAACTTGCTTTGGCTGATTGTTGTCGGAAAGCATTTTGATCATGGCTGTTGCCCAACTTCCGCTACCGATTACGCCTATCTTCATACCTTATATTTGCTGCATTTGATAATCTGGTAAAGGTACATAATCCGAGGCAATACTCGAATGGATAAACCAACAGCGTTGCATAGATCAATGCGAATAATTGATACGGCGAATCGCATATTTCTGATGATTAATCAACAATATCACCTTCAATAGTAACAGTGTCTTAACATGAAGAGCATATCTTTGCAAAAAAAGCAACCCATGAGAAAACAGATTTTTTACGTTATTTTATTATTTGTCCTACAAATTAGCGCATCCTTTGCGCAAAATAAGCCCAAATATATCTTCTATATGATTGGAGATGGCATGGGATTGAATCAAGTACATATTGCTGAATCCTACCAAGCCGCACTGGAAAACCGCAATACGGTGTTTCCATTGACCTTCACCAAATTTCCGTTTGGTACTTTCGCTACTTCCTTTTCTTTATCGCATGGTGTGACGGATTCTGCTGCGGCTGGTACGGCATTGGCCGTAGGCCACAAAACAAAAAATGGCGTGATCGGTATGGATTCTAGCCGTACAGAAACGTACAAAAGCATTGCTTACTTTGCTAAAGAGCAAGGTATGAAAGTGGGGATCACGACAAGCGTGAGTATAGACCATGCGACGCCGGCCTCTTTTTACGCGAACCAAGCGGATCGCAATATGTATTACGAGATCGGCCAGGATTTGATTAAGTCTGGATTTGATTTTTTCGGCGGAGCCGGATTCCTAAGTCCGGAAAAGACGTACAAGAAAGAAGCAGCTCCTTCCCTGTTCCCACAATTTGAAAAAGCAGGCTATACACTAGCTTATGGATTGAAAGAATATAACAAAATAGCAAAATCGGCTGATAAGGTGATTTTGATGGCAGACAAAGGCACCGCTGCTGATGCGCTGACTTATGCGATAGATCGTACACCCGAAGAATTAACCTTGCAACAGATTACGGCATCGGCTATTCAGACTTTGCAAAAAGATAACGAAAAAGGATTCTTCCTAATGGTGGAAGGTGGAAAGATTGACTGGGCTTGCCACAGCAATGATGGCGCTACAGCGATTCAAGAAACGAAGGATTTTGATGCGGCAGTAGCCGAAGCATTCCGTTTTTATGAGCAACATCCGGAAGAAACGTTGATCTTGGTAACTGCCGATCATGAAACTGGCGGCATGGTATTGGGCAACGGAAGTTCGACCTTGCAACTTGGCCGTATCCAGCATCAAAAAGTATCACAAGGTGTGCTTAGCAACAAAATTTCTGATTTGCGCAAAGCAACACCCAATGCATCTTGGGATGTCGTAAAGCAATTGTTGGAAGAAAACACGGGACTTTGGAAGTCGGTAAAAGTAAGCGAAACAGAGGAAAACGAGATCAAAGAAGCCTACAATCGCAGCTTCGTACAACACCAGAATGAAACTGAGAAAAGTCTTTATGCGATCGACGATCGTATCGCAGCACTAGCAGTGAAAGCATTGAATAGAGCAGCTAGCATTTCGTGGGCATCGGGTAATCACTCGGCGGCACATATTCCAATTTATGCGATTGGACAAGGTGCAGATCTATTCCACCAAAAGATGGACAACATAGATATTCCACGTAAAATTGCGGAAGCTGCAGGATTGCCTATGGCATCCCAAGCTGCCGCAACTCGTTAAACGCTTATCGCCAACCTCCGCCAAGGGAGCGATATAAATCAATATAAGAGGCTAGGTATTGCTGACGCAATTCTACCAAAGCCAGATCACTGTCCAGCGCGTTGCTCTGGGCAGTGATTACTTCTAAATACGAAGCATAGCCACTTTTAAATAACAAGCCAGCATTGCGCACCGCTAAAGCCGAATTGCTGACGCGTTGCTCCGCAAACTCCAATTGCTCGCGCTGCTTACCTACCGTAATCACGGCATCCGACACCTCACCAACCGCTTCTAATACCGTTTGTTGTAAGCCAATTTCAGCTTGATCACGTTCTAATTGGGCAATCTCATACTGCGTTTTCAATCGGCGATTCTGGAAAATCGGCGCGGTAAGATCACCGCTAATTCCACCTAGCAAAGCGCCGGGTATATTAAACCAATTTTTGGGTAACATCGCATTCACGCCCAGTGTACCTCCAATATTAAGAGCAGGATAGCGCATGGCCTGCTGTACATTGGCATTGGCATTGGCTGAGATCAATTGCAGCTCGGCACTGCGAATGTCTGGACGATTGCGAATCACCTCTACCGGAGTGCCCAACGAAATTTCGTTGGCATCGTCTAACAGTTCTTCAAAACTATTACCTCGCGCAATACGATCGGGCATCTCGCCAGCGAGCACACGCAGTGCATTCTCCTGCAAGGCAATCTCCTGTTCCAATTCTGGCACAAGCGAAGCGGCCAGCAATCGCTGCGACTCGGTTTGCTGGATCGCTAAAGCGGTGATCTCTCCGGCCTCATATTGCAATTTGATAATCTGCAAAGTGCTATCATTGAGCTGCACATTTCGTTTAGCCACTTCGATCTTCGCATCCAGCATCAGTAAGTTGAAATACCCCATAGCCACACGCGCAATCAAATCGGTTTGCACCGCTTTGCGGGCTTCATGAGTCTCTAAGTAATCGGCCACCACCATATCCTGACGATTGCGGATTTTGCCCCAGATATCCAACTCCCAACTGAAACTAATATCCGTACCAAACTGCGAAAGCAACAAATACATGTTTTCAGGCAACTCCCGGCCGCCATCGCCATAATATTTGGACGGCGGAGCAGAAATAAAATCCCGCGAGCGCCACTGCCGATTGGCACTAGCGATGCGCGCTTCTGCCGAAGGCAAGAAGTTCGCCCGATTTTGCCGCACTTGCTGATCGGCAATTTCTATATTGAGCAGTGCGGTCCGCATATCATTATTGTTTACCAAAGCCGAATCGATTAGATCCTTCAAGATCGTATCTTGAAAAAACGTACGCCAATCGATACGTCCAATGCTAATCGTATCGGCAAAGTACGCAATCGTATCGCCACGATACGTTTCTGGCAGATCCAACTCTGGCTGCACATATTTCTTCCCTACCTTGCATCCTTGTACACCAAAGAATATCCAGAAGGCCAGACCGAAGAAACCAAATAAAAACTTGTTACGCATAATTTAGTCCTCCTCCTCTTTAAATTTATCCCTCACTTTTTCGTCCAACGTCTTGAAGACAATAAATAGCATCGGGATCACAAAAATTCCAAAAGCTACACCGGAGAGCATACCGCCGGCGGCACTGAAACTGATGGAATGATTACCAATCGCAGACGGGCCGACCGACCACATCAAAGGCACCAAACCAGCTACAAAAGCCAAACTTGTCATGAGAATCGGACGTAGACGTAATCGCGCGCCCATAATGGCGGCATCCACAATTGTCAACCCTTTATCTCGTTCCTGTACCGCAAATTCGATAATCAGAATAGCATTCTTCGCGAGCAAACCGATCAACATAATTAATCCGACCTGCACATAGATATTATTTTGCAAGCCGACCAAACCAATCGTGGCATATACACCAACCAAACCTACCGGAATGGAAAGCAGCACAGCAAATGGCAAAATATAGCTTTCATATTGTGCGGCCAGCAAAAAGTAAACGAATAGAATACTTAAAGCAAAGATCATCAACATCTGACCGCCCGACTGACTCTCTTCAAAACTCATTCCCGTCCATTCGAAACCATAGTTGCCCGGCAATTGGGCATCGGCCAAGGCTTCGATTGCTTCCATCACGTCACCCGAACTGTAGCCCGGCGCTGGTGTGGCATTGACGGCAATGGCGTTATACAAATTGTAGCGTGTGATGGTTTCCGGCCCGACATCTTTCTCTAACGTGAGTAAGGTATTGATAGGCACCATCTCTCCGGCCTTATTACGTACAAAGATCGAATTGAACGATTCAGGATCTTTCCGATAATCGAAATCTGACTGAATGTACACCCGATACTGCCTGCCGAAACGGCTAAAATCGCCGGCTTGTACACGGGCATAATACGACCGAATGGTCGACATCAGATCCCGCACATCCACGCCCAAAGATTTTGCTTTGACCACATCAATATTCACTTCATATTGCGGAAAGTTGGATTTGAACGTCGTATAGGCATTATCGATCTCCGGCAAGGTATTGAGCTGATTGATAAACGTATCTGCAATCATATTGAAGTCGCGGATATCGCCTCCCATCCGATCTTGCAACACCAACTCGGTACCGGCAAAATCACCAAATCCCTGCACGGTCGGTCGCGCGAACACGGTGAATTGTGCTTCATGAATCTGGGAAAGATCTTTGCGAACGGTGTCCATAAATGCTTCAATCCCTTTTATACCCAACCGCTCGGCATGCGGATGCATATTGATGTAGCCTGCGGCGAATGCCGGACTGGCGCTTCCATCTAAAGCATTGAAACCAGAAACAGTCGTCATCCCCAACACATCTTCACGTTTGCGCAAAATACTATCTGCCTTACGCAATACTTCTGTTGTACGCGCCAAAGAAGCGCCTGGAGGCATCGCAAGATTGTAGGTGATAAACCCATCATCTTCCGTAGGAATAAAACTTTGAGGAGACCGTGACATCAACACCAATCCTATTACTGTGATAAGTGCTAAACCAACCCAAGCGACTGTCTTGTGTGTGATTAGAAACTTAACCGCCCCAATGTATTTATCCGTAAAGCGATCAAATGCCGTATTGAAGGCGGTAAAAAACCGATCGCGGTACAGTGCAAATTTATTCTTCTTCACAACAGGATGTTCGCCTTCGGCATCCTCATGTTTTGGTGCTTTCAGCAATAAGGCACATAGTGCCGGACTTAAGGTCAGCGCGTTCAGCGCGGAGATTAAGATGGCGGTGGCCAATGTATAGGCAAACTGTCGATAGAAAATACCTGCTGGCCCTTCCATAAACCCAACGGGCAAAAATACTGCGGCCATCACCATCGTGATGGACAAAATCGCTCCGGTAATCTCCGACATCGTACGAATCGTGGCTGCCTTTGGCTTCAAACCGGTACTATGCATCTTTTGGTGAATGGCCTCCACCACGACGATGGCATCATCCACGACGATACCAATGGCCAGCACGAGGGCAAACATCGTGAGTACATTGAGCGAAAAGCCAAACATCTGCAAGAAAAAGAACGTACCCACTAACGAAACCGGAATAGCAATAGCGGGGATTAGCGTAGATCGCAAATCTTGTAAAAAGATAAATACGATGATAAATACCAAGATAAAGGCTTCGAACAGCGTGTGCTGCACCTGACTAATAGATTCATCAATTTGCTCCCGTACCGAATAGGTAATCTCGTATTTGATGCCATTTGGAAAAGAGCGCGCTTGCTCTTCCAACACTTCGCGAACGGCGACATCAATATCGTGGGCATTGGATCCACTAGTCTGCGTCAGATTCAGTGTCAAACCGGGGTTGCCATCGACCTTATTGTCCGAGTTGAGATTGGTAGCACCAAACTCAATGCGAGCCAGATCTTTTAAGTATAGAACAGAGCCATCGTTATTGGTCTTGATGACCATGTTCTCGAATTGTTCTGGTTGAGAAAAACGCCCCTTGTGCCGGATCACTGTTTCGAAAACTTCTTCCGAGGTCTCCCCGAACTTACCCGGTGCCATCTCAAAGTTCTGATCGCTGATGGCTTTCATCACATCCTGCGGAACGAGATTGTATAACGCGAGTTTTTCTGGATTCAACCAAAGACGCATCGCATAATCACGCGCTCCTAATCTGGATACCTGCGCCACACCATCTACCCGCAAAAGCGGACGCATCAGATTAATCTGCGCATAGGCTTGTAAAAACGTTTCGTCGTACACGGTATCGCGGTGATCGGAGTACAGATTGATCGTCATGATCACCCCACTCTGTCGCGGCATTGTGGTAATACCAGCTTCATTTACTTCGGCCGGAATCGAACTGATAGCGCGCGAGATACGCGTTTGTACGTTCACCGATGCTACATCTGGATTTGTTCCAGTTTTAAAGAATACGGTAACCGTTCCCGCGCCAGAATTCGACGCATTGGATCGGATATACGTCATATCCTCCACCCCATTGATTGCTTCCTCTATGGGAAGCAAAACGCTTTTAGCAACGGTTTCCGCATCCGCACCGGGATAGCTTAATGATACCACTACACTCGGCGGTGCGATTTCCGGAAAGCGGGTAACCGGCAATAATTTCATTCCTACTAATCCTAGTATGACTAACACGATGGATACCACCGTGGCCAACACCGGACGTTCGACAAATACTTTAAGCATAGATAGATGTTAATGTAAAAGAATAAGAAACAAGGATCTACTATCCTCCTCCTTACTTCTGAATCGGAATGATCGTCGAACCGTCGGTCAGCTTATCAAAGCCACTCAACACCACACGATCGCCCTCCTCAATGCCTTCGGAGATAATGTAATTGTCCTTACTTTTGCCACTCACGACGACATTTCTGCGTTGCACTTGGTTGGAGCTATCAGCCACATACACAAACGTACGATCTTGCAATTCATTGGTAGCCAACTGAGGGATTTGCAAGACAGCTTCTTTTACTTCGGCAATTTTAAGTGTACCACTACTACCCGAACGCAGGATATTGTCTTGATTGGTAAAGGTGGCACGCAATGATATGGCACCTGTACTCCGGTCTACTTGTCCGTTTACCGCATCGACAACACCTTTAATGGGATATTCTTCACCATCAGCCAACATCAAGGTCACCTTTGGAAAGGTAAGTTTATTGTTTCTATTGTATTCGCGACCAGCAATGCTATCCTTCTTAGCTTGTGCTTTAGAAAAATATAGAAAATCCGATTCATTCATCGCGAAGTACACATAAACCTCTTGAATATCCGACAAGAAAGTCAACGGTTCTTTATCTCCTTTGCCCACGAGATTACCGATCCGTTTCGGAATACGACCAATGTATCCACTTACTGGTGCCGTAATAAGCGTGAAATCTTTACTGATCTCGGCACTACGCACCGCGGCTTGCGCTTGTTGCAAGGTAGCCTGTGCTACTTCGTAATCCGACTGTGCCGCAGATAGCCGCACATCAGATATCACATCATTCGCAACCAAAGGCTTAAGGCGATCGATCTCCAGCTGCGCATTCTTTAACTGCGCTTTGGCTACTTCGGCCGTTGCTAGCATGTTATTTAAGCTTTCTTGGTAAGCCGATTGATCGACCTTGAAAAGCTTTTGCCCTTTTTGCACATAGGCTCCTTCGTCTACATAAATTTCTTGTAAAAGACCTTCTACCTGCGGACGAACTTCCACATTGACCTTACCTTCGATGGTACCGAGATAGGTTTTTACGGTCACGGCATCACTACGTTTTACGATATGTACTGGCAAAGCAAGGGCTTTCTCCCCCTTCTCCTTTTCTTTGGACTCGCTGTGACTACAGCTATCCAATAAAAAAATCGCACTGAGGAGTACGATAATCCATTGTGGTTGAAACCAATTGTTTTTCTTTATTAGCATAGATGTCCTTAAGAAGTAACGTTTTTATTACAATTTACTCTACTAAACGCTAAAATAACGCCAATTTGTATGATCAAGCTAAAATTAACGCCAATTTAACGCGTAAAATACTTATTTTTAGACTAGCTAATTAGAGGCGAACTCCTTGTAAATCAACCATATTCTCTAAGCGAAGAGGCGTAGTAGAATTTTTTCGCATGTAGCAGTCTTTCTTTAGTAGATCATTTTGTGGCAACAATATACGAATAACGCATAATAATTGGTCGGCTTTTTGTTTCTAAGCATTGATAAATATTCCACAGGAAATTGTCTACCGCTTGATTTAAATGGCTTTTCTGTTTCTTTTAAAATTATAAAATGGTTAAAAACGTCTACAGGATTCGAATAATATTTTGTGCCCTAATGTCCGTCATACTTTTCTATTCTTGCCAACACAAGACAGCGGAAGAAAAGGCCGTATCTGATGCGGAAAAAAAGACCGCCGACTCCCTAGCACAAATAAAAGCGGCAGAAGAAGAAGTTCGGAAACAACCCGTTAAGGCAGCTGATATCAATCTTACGAAAGACTTGGAATACGACAAACATACCTTGGAAGATAGCTATCCTTATGAGGATACGGTCAGAGTATTCCAGTGGGATAAAATCAAAGCGCGATTGGCTGTTGTAGAGAATTTCCAACGCATGCCACATCAATATGGTGTATTACAGAATCACCGAAATAAGAATAAGGAAGCGCCATTGGTAAAAAACTGGAAACGAAATGCCTACAAGCGTGTGGCCGATTCGTTGGGAACAGAACGCTGGCAAGGTGTACCGCTTTATGCTACTGGCCAACATGATGCCCCAGAATTATACGGTCGTGATGGATATTTAGTCATTATCACTAAGAATGACACAACCGCAGATATGATGGAAGTAGAAGGCATCTCTTTACCTGGTAAGTTTGATGTACCGGATCGTTACGTCAAAGTTTTAGGTGATACCGTTGTATTTGACCGCGTCGTAGTAGTGGATGTTACCAATCAGAATATCGCCACTTTCCAAAAAACCGATAAAGGTGCTTGGAAAGTATTAAGTATGAATCCAGCAACCAGTGGTATGCACAAACCGCCATTTTCCACCGAAACACCCTTAGGAGTTTATGTAGTACAGGAGAAGAAGAAGAAAATGATGTTCTTAAAAGATGGCACCTCGAGTATTCAGGGATTTGCTCCATATGCTACGCGATTCAGTAATGGTGGATACATCCATGGTGTGCCGGTCAACAATCCTAAAGGCAAAATTGTGGAGTACAGCTGGTCATTGGGCACAGTACCTCGCTCTCATATGTGTGTACGCAATGCTTCTTCTCATGCTGAATTTGTGTACAATTGGACAAAAACATTATCTTCCCTAATTATTGTCATTGAGTAGTTTGACATAATTTAACATCTTCGTAACACCTTTATTACTAGATTTGTGTATTCATAAAAAAAGGGAAGAAGGGATTATGAGGAAGATTTTTTTTGGAATTTTGGCGTCTGTTAGTTTAATATTTATTGCATTCGCCAGCTTTAAAGACCGATATGTTGACCAACCTGCCAAAGTAATAACGGCTATCGACATCGCAAAACCAGATCCATTTTATCAAATTCGTGCATTATACGATAGTTTACATTTAGAAGGAACCTTGAACTATCAGGCATTCGAAGAAGCCATGTACGGGTACGAATCTATGGGACACCGTAGCAAGAAGGAACTGATTACGGTCATTGATTTTACACTACCATCTACCGAAAAGCGTCTGTATGTCATTGACCTAAAGAACAAAAAGCTAATGCATCATTCAGTGGTAGCTCATGGTCGTAATACAGGCGAAAACTATGCCACTAACTTTTCTAATACACATGGATCCTTTCAGAGTTCATTGGGATTTTATGTTACTGCCGAGACTTATCAAGGAGGAAATGGTTATTCACTACGCCTCGATGGTTTGGAAAAAGGAATCAATGACCAAGCGCGAGCACGTGCCATTGTGATGCACGGAGCAGATTATTGCAATGTAAATCTGGCTAAGAGCATGGGAAGATTAGGCCGCTCGTATGGTTGTCCAGCGCTACCGCGCGAAATAAATGCAGCTGTAATCAATACCATCAAAGGTGGTTCTATGATGTACATCTATGCGAACAACAAGAATTACATGGCTAGTAGTACAATTTTGAAAACCAAAACGGCCTCGAAAACTATGCTAGCTCAGCATGATGAGGTGGAAAACACCACTGCACCTACGGTGGTATTGAATTAATACTATCTGTTAGATTTCGATCTGCAAACCGTCATAAGCTAAAGATACATGCGGAGGCAACTCCGCATGTATCTCTTTATGTCGGCCAAAACGGTGGCTGATATGCGTAAGGTAGGTTTGTTTAGGCTGTACACGAGCCACCACCGCTAGCGCTTCCTCCAGCGTAAGATGTGAGATGTGCGCTTCACGTTGTAAGGCATTTAGCACCAATATTTCCACGCCTTCCAATAAACCAAACGATTCTTCAGATATTGTCTTTGCATCGGTGATATAAGCAAACTTATCGATACGAAAGCCCAAAACGGGCATACGATAGTGCATCACCTCGATTGGCATCACTTCTTTGCCAAATAAGTCAAAAGCATGAGCTGCATGGATTTCTGCCAACTCCAGTTGTGGCACGCCCGGATATTTATGATCTGAAAAAGCATAGTAAAACTCTCTCCGAAGGGCATCATGCGATACATCTGTACCATAAATAGGAATGGATTCTTGCTGCAGATAGTTAAAGGCACGCACATCATCCAATCCAGCGATATGATCTTTGTGCGAGTGGGTAATGAGCACGGCATCTAATCTTGGCACTTCTTCTCGCAGCATTTGCGCTCGGAAATCAGGACCAGTATCCACCACAATCTGGCGCTCACCGTACGAGATGAGAATAGAAGAACGTAAGCGCTTGTCTTTACCATCCGCGGACGAGCACACATGACAATGGCAACCGATCATCGGCACACCTTGAGAGGTACCAGTTCCTAAAAATGTAACTTTCAAATTATTGATCGATTTTTGTGTTATACACCCGCTAAAGTGGTATCAAAACGCTGATAAATAGAGCTTACGATTATTGCGATTTTATATTCGTACTGCTGGCAATGCGACAATGAACCCCATCGCTTGTTACCGTCTTCAAGTTAAGAAGGATTCTGCTAAGATCAAAACTTGGAGATTATTTCTGAAAGCAGATTTTGTCCATATAGTTTTGAATAAAACCCGATCCATACGCGACGAGTTGTACATAAGCCGCAGGAACAGATTTAAAGGCTACTGAAAGGTTTTTTGTCGCTTTGAGCGCGTGGGCAAATAATGCGATGGTATATATCAACAAAAAAGCATAACCGAGATAAGCGGTCTTTACAAACAGCGTGATGCCGCCATAAGTCAATACGTTGAGCAGCGTAAGCATAGCAATGACCACCAAGCCGACCACGAATGCAGCGGGCAAAGCATGCACCCATTTTAGCTCTTTAGGATAAATCTTGTAAATATCTATTCTTCCTTTTCCAAAAAGATAGGTTTGTCGGAAAAACTGGGATAAGTCTGTACGTCTTTTGTGGTACACAAAAGCTTCCGGGATCAATCCGACATGGAAGCCTTCGGCTATCATTCGGATACTAAACTCGATATCTTCGGATCGTCTGGAAAGACGAAATCCTTGCGTACGCTCCCACACGGCACGCGAAATCCCCATATTGAAACTGCGCGGGTGAAAAGGCCCGATGTGTTTTTTATTACCACGTATACCGCCGGTGGTTAGCGGAGATGTCATGCTGTAGCTGATCGCTTTTTGCATATCAGAGAAAGAATCGTGCGCCGCATCAGGACCACCAAATGCATCGAGCTGTTGTTTTTGTATGCCTGTGGCAACTTGCTGCAGATACTGCGGCGGTACAATAACGTCAGAATCCAATACAATGAAAAAATCTCCTTTCGCTTTTTCAAAGCCGAAGTTTCTAGCAAATCCTTGACCCGTATTTTCGGTCAGGTAATAATGCACATCGAGCTGACCGGCAAATGCTTGCACAATATCTTGCGCTTGTATGCGAGAACCATCTTCTACAATGATGACTTCAAAATTTGGATACTGTTGCTCAGTCAATGATTGCAACAGCTCATGAATCTCCTGTGGCCTATTGTAGAGCGGTATAATGAGGGAGAAAAACATCTAAATAACTTGTTCGATATGGTATTTATTGCGGTCAGAACCATTGCGAGATACCAGCTCCGCTATAAAACCTGTCAGAAATAGTTGTGTACCCAGAATAATGGCGACTAGCGAAAGATAGAACAAAGGCTGATCGGTCACATTACGGTAAGGAGTGGAATTGGCGATGCTCGCCAATTTATCGAAAATAAGATATAGCGTAATCACGAAACCTACTAAGAAGCTCAGCACGCCAATCGGCCCGAAAAAGTGCATGGGCCGCTTGGCAAACTTGCCTACAAAAAAGATCGACGCCAGATCCAAAAAACCTTTTATAAAGCGACCAGGACCAAATTTGGTCGTACCATATTTTCGCGGATAATGTTGTACAACCTGTTCCTGTATCTTGCTAAACCCAGCCCACTTGGCCAATACTGGAATATATCGGTGCATCTCGCCGTAAACCTCGATGCTTTTGACCACATCTTTGCGGTACGCTTTCAAGCCACAATTGAAATCATGTAGATTGTGTATGCCCGACATGCTGCGCGTAACGGAGTTAAACAATTTGGTAGGAATCGTCTTTGAAAGTGGATCATGCCGCTTTTGTTTCCAACCAGAAACCAGATCTGCATTCTGATTGGTGATGCGATCGTATAGCTCTGGAATCTCATCCGGACTATCTTGCAGATCGGCGTCCATCGTAATCACCACCTCTCCCTCTGCGGCGGCAAAGCCAACATTCAGCGCAGCCGATTTTCCGTAATTACGACGGAAGCGAATTCCAGTAATATGTGGGTTCGCGTCTTTCAGCTTTACGATGGTTTTCCATGATCGGTCGGTACTACCATCATCTACTAGAATAATCTCGTACGCATAACCATGTTGCACCATCACTCGATCTATCCAAGTGGTCAACTCGGGCAGGGATTCTTCCTCATTATAAAGTGGTATTACCACCGATATATCTATGCGTACAGGCTGTAACATCTAGCAGAATAAATAATTTAAATACAAGAATGAAAGACCCTAATTATTAGGATCTTGTGGTTCTTGCCAAGGGTGTGCATTATCAGCTGGCACATCCACAAATACGGGTTGCTCTTTCTTGAAAATCGCTGCTAAGATTAGCGCTAAGATAAAGTACATGATTAGCGATACGGCCAAAGCCTGAATAAGATTAGCGAAAGAAAAGGTATACAATCCTTCTTTCTGCACTTCTAATTGCTCTACCGTGGAATCGATCTGCTCATCCGGAAAACCCATCGATTCAAGTGATTCAATGGATAGATTCATCATGTTGTCGATGGCTCGCTCTTCCAAAGATGGCATTACTTGACTGACAATTTTTGAACCAACCGTGGATAGCACAACAGACACAGCCAACACGATAAAGATATGACTCAATGCCGTGCGGAAGTCCCAATAACCACCAACCTGACGACGTAAACGAAGCGCCAAGAAACAGGTAATAACTAAGGGAACTACATATACCAATAATATACTGACGAAAGAAACCGTCATGATACCCGTCGCATTAGCACCAATAATCAGTGTGACAATACCTAACATAAAACTGATAATACCGAGAAAGACACCATAGATAGCGGCTTGTTTCTTCAGATTTGTTGACTCCACGGATATGCTATTCATAAAAAAGATTTTAGTTGTTGAATTGAATAATCAGTTGGTAAATAGCCAAATCTAACGATTTGCGATCACTTTGTTCCAAAAATTCTGCGATAGCCGATTGATCCGGACGTGGTTCCGCAAAAAAGGACATCAACGGATAGAATATATCTTTGATCTCTTCTTCGACGTCAATCTTAGCACCCACTTTCGCGATTTCTGCAAAGCTACTTTCTACCAAGATTTGGTTTTTAATCACTTCCTCATAAATGCGGTGCTCGTCTTGGAATTCATCTTCTTCGACTAGCAAAAACTCTTTCAAGTAATCATCTAAAGAAGGTTCAACCTCAGCATCTTCACACTCTCTTAGATAAAGTAATACATTAAGTAGTTCGCTACCGCGATCCAACGTATCTTCTTCAATAGCTTCCCATTCTTCCGAGTCTAGATAATCCTCTTCCAACTTTTGAACATCTTCGGCAAAGAAGTTGATCATCAGCAAATCGAAAACGTATTCGCGCAACTCTTCGAATAGTGGGTGGTTATCAAAAGCTTCATCTAACTTAGAAACTTTATCCATAAAAGGAAGATCCGCCTCAAATGTGGTCGTCAGTTCCGATTCAATAGTACTGAAATCCTGCTCTTCTACTGTAGCGTAAAATTGTAAAGCATTGTGCAAGGCATTATTTACTTGTGCATCCATATCGATGTATTATTTTGTGTTACGTGTAAGTATTTTATTTGTTCCTGTTAGCCATACTTTGCCGACAAGCTCTTGGCCAAACCAAGGATTATTTGCTCCTTTAGATTGGTTGCTTTTCTGATCGTATATCCATTTTGCTGTTGGGTCGAACAATACGAAGTTAGCCACCGCACCTTCTTCAAAAACAGGTATTTCTAGTCCTACGACCTTGCGCGGACGGATGGCTAATATCTCTACAATCTCTTCGGCCGATAGGCCAGCGGATAGCAAGGTAGGCAATACAGTCTGCAACGAGGCAATACCATCTGCGGCAATATGGTACTCCACTTGTTTGAATTCGATTTCGTGTGGCGTATGCTGCGAAACGACCGCATCAATCACCCCATCACGCAAGCCTGCACGCAGTGCATCTACATCGTGCTGCGTGCGCAGCGGAGGGCTCACTTTATAATTGCTATCAAAACTCGTCACCTCTGCATCTGTCAATAGTAAATGGTGCGCTGCCACATCGCAGGTAACGCGCAATCCATTTTCTTTCGCTTGCCGAATAAGATCAACACTTCCAGCAGTAGAAATTGTGGAGAAGTGAATGCGCGCATCATGATAGGCTGCTAATTTGATATTACGGGATACCATTAATTCTTCAGCAAGATTCGGAATACCTTTCATGCCAAGGTAGGTACTCACCTCTCCCTCATTCATTTTATTGCCGCCAGCGATGGATTCATCTTGCGCAAACGCCATGATCAATCCATCAAATCCTTTGGAGTACAACAATGCGCGGCTCATCAAGCCTGCCTGTTGCACACTGCGGTCACCATCGCTAAAAGCAATCGCACCAGCCAGTTTCATATCGTATAATTCTGCTAATTCTTCCCCTTGGCGTTTTTTGCTGATTGCCCCAACCGGATGTACATCGACCGCTGCACCGCGACTCTGATTGACTATTAAAGCCACTTCCGAACGGGTGTAGATAGCAGGATTCGTATTGGGATGAATCGCTACACCGGTGAAACCTCCAGCTGCCGCCGCTGCAATCCCAGTTTGCAGATCTTCTTTGGTTTCTAATCCTGGCTCACCAAAATTAGCATTCAAATCAAAAAATCCCGGCGCTAAGTAGCTACCCTTGGCATCGATCACATCTAAATTTGCTTGATCGATGGTATTTTGCTTACCAATAAATTTGATGATACCATCTTCCAGAAATACATCCACCTCCGAAAGGTGATACGCATGCCCGGGCGATACCAACATTGCTGAAGTAATTAGAACAGTAGCCATGTATGTTTGTACGTGAATAGGTAATGTGGATACAACAATTTATTCACCATTTGATTTATTTGCATCAAACGGCTTCCAGATATGATCTGGCTGCACTTAGGTAGATTTTCCAACTTCAAATATCTAAGTAGTGTCATTGGAGAACAAATGTACAAAATAGGATCAGTTTTGCCTATAGCTAAAGGTAAATCAATTCCCCCACTGATATCCATTGCTAGGCAAATCGACCAAATTCAGCACGCGATCGGTGACCGTTTTAATGAGCTGCTCCAAAGATTGAGGATTACTATAAAACGATGGACTTGCGGGGCAGATGATCCCACCTGCCTGCGTGATGGTGGTCATATTATTAAGATGAATCAGACTATATGGAGTTTCGCGTGCCACAAGCACCAATTTACGACGCTCTTTCAAGATCACATCGGCAGCGCGTGTGGTTAGGTCATTAGATATTCCTTGCGCAATACGAGCCATAGTCCCCATCGAGCATGGACAAATAATCATGGTATCATAACCAGCCGAACCGGATGCAAATGGCGCATAGAAATCATTGCGATCATAAAAAGTCACCGGATAATCCTGATATGACTCATCTCCTAACTCTACCTTCCACACATCTTTAGCATTTTGCGACATGACGACACCAATAGCACTCACATGCTCTTTCAACTGTACCAAACTATTTAATAATACTTTGGCGTACAAAGCGCCACTAGCCCCTGTAATCGCTACAACTATTTTCCTGCTCATTCGTTCGATTTTGTATATCTTAGGATCAAAAATAAAAAAAAGGGCCGAATAAGAACTTAATCGACCCTACATCTACCTATGAAAAACATGCCCTTGGGAGGGGCATAACAAAAGTAGCTATTTAATGGTAATAAACAATACAGATAACGACATTACATTACTTTTGTAGCGAAAAAACCACAATTTCAGTTAAAAAAATTGATTTTACAATTTAAGTTATTATAACAAGCAATCGTTGCACTGATAACATAATCACAACATTTAAACATAAACAGTACGATTTATTCACTATTTTTATCAAAAAATGAATTTTTCGTAAAAATTAATTTTTCTTGTCATGAGCATAATTATTTTAGAGGAATATGTCGAAACGGGGAATTTTCAGGACCTAGACATGCTTCTATCTCGGCAGCCTGAACTCCTTGATGCGCTAACAAGCCATCAGGTTTCGGCTCTCTTATTAGCTTGCTACTATCGTAAAAATCAAATCATACAAGTCATTCTCAAATACCTAAGAAACATCAATATACATGAGGTTTGTGCATTGGGAAATGTAGAACAGTTGGAATTGATAATCGCTCAAAAACCCGATGTAGTCAACGAAATATCGACAAACGGTTTTTCGCCACTGGGTATTGCGGCGCATTTTGGACACGAAGCCACCGTACGCCTTTTGTTGAGACATTACGCGGATCCAAATATCCCTTCACAGAATGGTTTTAATGTTTTTCCGATTCACGCCGCACTTAGCGGCAATGACACAGCCATCACAAAATTGCTGATTGAAGCTGGCGCTGAGGTAAACGTGGTACAACAAGGTGGCCTTACGCCATTACATCTGGCGGCACAGCATGGCAATATCGACATCATTATTATCCTTTTGGAGCAAGGAGCAGACGTAACAACGCGCTCAGACCAAGGCTTGACTGCAGCCGACATCGCTTTTGATAAAGGTTTTAAAGAATTAGGTGAAATCTTGACCTTATGATCTAGGCCGGCCTAGCAAATGGATTCCTACAGCGCAAGATAGGCATTGCTTGGGCTCACAATATGTGCGATGCAACTGGATCAATGCCTGACTATCTGCAGCATGCTGGGCTGCCAAGCCAATTCGCGCAAAATTCGACGTAATGCTGTTTCGCTCTTTTGCAATTTGATTAAGCCAGTCTATAGCGCGTAGCTGTAATAAGTCATTTCCATGAATGTGCCCATACGTATACAAAATGGGAATAAAACAATTGATAGCGATGTGATCTAGAAAAGTCGAGGTCAGTCGCACTGTCCGCGTTTTAATGCTTTTGCCAAATTGATAATGAGTAGACCAATAGGCTGAAGGCGAAATATCCAAAAAAAGAAATTGTAAAGCGCGAAGATCATCCGTAGATATGATCAGCTGACACATGCGACTAATTTGCGAGAAAACGGAAGCCAACTGCGCAATACGAACCGTTGGAAAATTAGCAGGACGCATCCGCAAGAAGCGCCACTCGTACGAAGCCATAGGCTTGAGTTGATAAAGTTGCTGCAAATAGGTATACCTTTTAAGCAACTCGGCAGCATGTTCGTCGAGTGGATCGTCTGGAAGCAGACCAGATTGCCCAAATAATAGCGCTTCCATCTCCCCGCCCTTTCCCTGATAGCGATCCAAAATATTTGCCGGTAATGAGGCTATTAGCTGTGAAAACGGATGCTTGTTGACCCGCATACCAAAAGATTCCGCAAATAACTGCTGCGTTACTTTCTCCCAATCATTCTTGTAGTGTGCAAGTAGTATAGCTATTTCAGACGCTTTCGCTTCGAGACGACTTTTCAGCATGCGATCTAGCACCTGTAGCTTTACATGCAATGGTATATGCTGCAATTGACTCGCGGCATGGTATCCAAGCTGTCGATTGGTGAAGTACATGATACTGCTTTAAAACATCAGAAGAGACATATTTTTTTAATTGCAGCGTTGGAATGTTGCTACCGTCCTTGCGCCGTATTTCACAGGCATTCTCCCAAACAACGTGTAGAATTACATTGTCGTACCGCAGGTCATCCTGATGCCGATGTGCAAACCAACTTTTTGCATCCCAATGAATCTCGACATGACCAACCCACAAGATATCATTTATCCGAAGCTTGGCTTGTAGGAAATCAGGGCCAGCATCCCTATTGTAAATCCCTGGAGAGAAAACCTGCACTTGATCACCGCCAACACATCTGATATCAGTGTTGGCATAAAGCCGACATTTCCATAAAACCTGTATTAATTCTTCCGGATATTTCACCTTTAAAATTAAACAAATTAATCAAAAAGAAATCAGTCTTTACAAATGATCTCTAAGCTGTCGTTTCCAACCGACATTTTCTCCATGAGTCTGCCTTTTATAATAGGTGCAGATAAACCATCTGCCCATGCAAAATCAGCAGAAAATATACGTGCCTCATCCCATAATCCCGCATCGATAAACATTTGATGGGTTTGGGAGCCGCCTTCAATAATAATGGATTGTACATCCATCAGATGTAACTGATACAAGATATTTTGAGGCAAATAAAGATCAAAATTCTCCAATTCAATGTACTTGACATGGCTACTCCAATCGGTCTTCTGTGCATTAAATACCAAAGTTTCTACATCTGTACTAAAGATAGCCGAATCAGCCGCTACCGACAGATTTTTATCGATCAATATTCTCTTCGGATGATTCCCGACCCAGTCGCGCACCGTTAAGGCCGGATTATCGATCAAAGCGGTTCGTGTTCCGACCAAAATGGCATCTTCTTCCGCGCGCCATTTGTGCACCAATTGCTGGCTAGCGCGATTAGAAATCCAATGCTGCTTTGGCTCGAGCGATGCCAAAAAACCATTGCTCGTCTGTGCCCATTTAAGAATCACATACGGTCGATGTTGTGCCAACCGTGTGAAAAACCGCCTGTTAAGCCACTGGGCTTCTTTTTCTAAGACGCCTAATACAACGGCTATTCCCGCATCTTGCAATCGTTGTACTCCTGCCCCATTCACTTTGGCAAATGGATCTTGACAAGCGATAACTACTTTTTGGAGTTGGTATTTTACGAGCATATCGGCACAGGGTGGTGTTTTGCCAAAATGTGAACAAGGCTCTAGACTCACGTAAATTGTACTGTTTCTGAGCATCGTAGCGGCATCAGCTTCGCCATATTTTGCGATTACTTCTTGAACGGCATTTACCTCCGCATGCGAACCACCATACGGTGAGGTATAACCTTCACCGATAATCTGCTGATCGTGAACAATCACAGCACCCACCATCGGATTCGGACTTACCGTGCCTGCGCCCATTTCGGCCAATTGCAAACAGCGACGCATGTATAACTCATCCAGTATCATACCGCAAAGCTATCAAATACGCATCAATAAATAATAAAAGAATAGGCTTTCGTAAGTTTGCATATGCAAACGCTTCACTCCTTACGCACAGAATTTGGCAAACAGCTTGCTGCGCTCTATCCAACCGATGAAATCGATAGCCTTTTTTATATCGTGGTGGTCGAAACGCTGTCTATCTCAAAGCTTCAAGCGCAGATGAATTTGCACCGAGAGGTGAATGATGAACAACACGACGAGTTTCAGCGCATGTTGAAGGCGCTGACAGAACAGTTGCCTATACAGCACATCGTAGGACATGCACCCTTCTATGGATTTGAGTTTGAGGTAAATCAGCACACGCTGATTCCGCGCCCCGAGACCGAAGAATTGGTACACCTCATCATCCAACAAGAGAAAAATAGAACGACAGTGCAGGTGTTAGACATTGGCACTGGTAGTGGATGTATTGCCATTAGTTTGGCAAAGAAGCTTTCAAATGCCCAGGTAGAAGCCATGGATATTTCGATCGAAGCCTTGGCCGTAGCACAGCGCAATGCGGATAAGCTGGATGCAGCCGTCCGCTTCACCCATCGCGATATGTTAAACTGGCGCAATTGGAAAGGTGAAAAACGAAGTTATAACGTAATCGTCAGCAATCCGCCGTACATCACGCCGAGTGAGCAATTGGAGATGAGTGCGCAGGTGCTCGACCACGAACCACACAGTGCTTTGTTTGTAGAGGAAACTGATCCTTTGATTTTCTATCGGGAGATTGCCGCATTTGCCGCGCAGTACTTAGCAGCGGATGGTGCATTGTATTTTGAGATCAATCAATACCTAGCAACAGAGACCAAAGCGATTGTAACGGCGCAGGGATTCGATTTCGTAGCGATTTTGGAAGATATCAATGGTGCAAAAAGGATGTTGCATTGCCGCAAATAGCCTTTTTGCAATGATAAGGCCGAGGAGGTTGAAAATAATTAACATTTTTTCCGACTGATAAACAATGATTTATTGCATCGCAGCACAATTTTTGCGCTAATAATTTGGACTGAATGCATGAATTTTCTACTTTTGCATCACTTCAAACAACGAAGGTTACTTCGAAAAATAAGAAGTTCGATTCCGTAGCTCAGCTGGTAGAGCATTACACTTTTAATGTAGTGGTCCTGGGTTCGAATCCCAGCGGGATCACAGAGAGTAACACCAAAAAACATTAAAACCCTGCAAATCAACAGATTGCAGGGTTTTTTATTTGGAAAAAAGCACCAAAATATGCACGAATTCGCATATTCGCGGTGAGTTATTCGGTGAGTCATTGGAATTTTTCTAATGACTCACCGAATAAGGACTTAACTTATTGATATTAAACGTGTTTAACCCAAGAACATCTTGTTAAAATAGTACTGCAAAGCTAATTTTGTTTCACCTTAACTCTTTAGTTATGAAGACTAATTTTAGTGTACTCTTCTTTTTGAAGAAGTCAAAAAATCAAAAATCACAGAATCCGTCCTTCGTTTATTGGCGCGTTACCTTGAATGGAAAGCGGTGGGAATGCCCAACCGGAAAAAAAGCATTCCCAGAACAGTGGAATGTCGACGCTGGTAGATTCTTGGGAAAATCGCAACAAACCAGAACAATGAATGCTTTCTTGGACAACCTAAATGCGAGGTTACATGCTATCTATCATGATCTTCGGATGGATGAGGCCAGTTTTGATATTTCTGCATTTAAAAAACGCTACCTAGGTATTACAGATACCGGTTACACTTTATGTTATGCCATCGAGCTGCACAATGAAAAAATGCAAACGCTGGTGCAGCATGGCGAGTATGCCGTAGGTACACTCAAACGATATCAGGTACTCCTAAGACACATTAAAACTTTCATTGAGGTTATTTACCATAAATCCGATGTTGATCTGAAAGATCTAGATCAGACATTCATTGATGAATTTGAATTCTATCTTCGATCTGTTAAGCTTAATGACATCAACACTTCCAATAAGCATCTGAAGAATCTTAAAAAGATCATTCTAATCTGCATTCGCTATAAATGGATTGATGCCGATCCTTTTGATGGTCGTAAGCTTCAATCTAAGCCCGTGAATAGAACTTTTTTGACCTCAGATGAATTGCGCCGTATTGTCGAGAAGGAGCTGACAACGCAAAGATTAGAACAGGTTCGTGACTTCTTCCTGTTTAGCTGCTATACAGGCCTCTCATACGCCGATGTACATAAACTTCAACTAACCGATATTGGCGTTGGTATTGACGGTGGAAAATGGATTTTCACCTATCGCCAGAAAACAGACACACGGGTTTCTATTCCACTACTGCCCGTAGCAGCTACCATACTGGCAAAGTATGCGGAGAATCCTTGGTGCGTTCATAATAACCGCGCCTTGCCTATATCCAGCAACCAAAAGATGAATGAATACTTAGTTGAGATTGCTGCCATATGCGGTATCAATAAGACGCTGGGCAATCGTGTAGCCAAACGAACCTTTGCGACCACCGTAACACTCATGAATGGCGTCCCTATCGAAAGCGTGTCGAAAATGCTTGGTCATACCAATATTCGCACCACGCAGCTCTATGCAAAAGTTCTCGATAAGAAAGTGAGTGATGATATGGCACCACTGATGAAGAAGTTTGCATTGCAAACTGACGAATAATATTGATACACGTTCTTTATTTTTATATGGTGCTCAAACTGAGCACCATTTTTCATATCTATCTCTACCTCTTTATACAATATTTATAAATTTCACTATATTTAATAAATTATAAAAACCGCTACTACCCTACATCTCCAGTCTAGTCATGAAATTCCTTCTTTTGTTATTTGCGAAGCTATTGATCGTAATTAGCACAAATACAAAAGTACACCTCATCTAATTTGAATATGAGGAGTGCCCCTAATTCATCATCTCAACTTCTACCATACCCTCGAGCACCTCTGTTCAACTGATGGAAGATTGTGATTGTCCATGGATAAGGGTGAATTACAATGGCGTGATTGGTTATGTAAACTCGGCATACCTATCCAGTGAAAAACAAACAACCAATGTTGCTACTTCCAGAATAAGACACTACGCCAATACTGCTGGAGAGCGCGTTCAATCTGCAACTCATTACAAGACTGCACCATCAAATGCTACAACTCGCTGCCTGGACGACAGCTATAGTTTTAGTAGAAGCAAGAGCGGAAACTGTTCGGGGCACGGTGGTGTAGCCCAATGGTTATAGCGTGATCAGTGCGATTGACCATCTCCAAACTATTAAATAAAGGATTTAAATCAGCTTGCCGGCCTACTCCTGAGTTTTCATGCCGCCTAGAATCTCCAGTGTTTTTTGATCCAACTTACCTTGGAAGTATTTATTTAAGACCTGTTGAAAAATGTTCTTAGCTTCCGATATTTCAGAAAACAGTGTCATACAGGAATGCGGCTTCAGATCATCCGGATTTCCAAATATATCGTGAGCTGTTAGACCGTTCAAATTGAATAGCGCAGTTGAGACTTCTCTCAAATTCTGACCAAGCACAGGATGTCTTAAAAATGCGGATGCCTCCTGCAAACTTTGAATGGCATAAAACTTTGAGGTATCACTATTACCTAAACCGGCGATCTGCGGAAAAACATACCACATCCAGTGCGATTGTTTCTGACCGCCTTTAATTTCGATCAATGCGTTCAAATAAACTTGATTCTGTGCTTTTAAAAATCGGTCAAGATTAATAGTCATTCGGTAAGATTGTATGGCAGCAATTTACGAAATAGGTATCAATATTGATTCCTCTAGATTTCCTAGGTGTACTAATGTATCATTGCCATACCAGAATTTAACTCAACATATAACCCATTCCCATAAGAAAAATCCATCGCAAATAGTTGGCAAAATTTTGCCAACTATTTGCGATCGCTCGTCCCTAACTTTGAAATATGAAGCGATTGAAATCTTGCTCATAACATTGCAACACCGAAAAATAATATTGATCATGAACACATTTAAAATATATAACAGAAGAAAGTTCGCAGTATTCCCGATGTGGGTCTACTGGTCAGACTTGGCTAGTAGGCCTTTATAAGATCAACGATATTTTACGCTTAATCGTAAGTAAGCTATTAATAAACATTCAAAATTTTAAAAACATGAAAAACACATTTGCAGTGAAGACATCACTCTTCACATTAATATTAGCATTAATAGCAATCGGTACGTTTGCTTTTAATGCCGTGATGATTAAAACCAAGACTGCTAGCAGCAAGGTGGTTAATTCCTATCATTTTATCGGAGATAGTAACACCGAAGGTCAGTTCTCTGAAATTGATAACTGGCAACCCGGCCCCGCCTCTGATGCTTGTGGTGACACCGGAGAAAAGCCCTGCGAAATAAGCGTGGAAGCGAACGATCTGGATGAGCTGGAAACTTATCTTAGTGGAATGAGCAATCAGGCAGTATTACAATTAAACCCTAACTCTAGGCGTCCTTAAGTTCTGCAAATTAAATGATAGAGGTCAACACAAAATGTGTTGACCTCTTGCTTTTTGTTCTTATCTTAAAAAAACGTAGGCATCTGATCTAATAATCATTAGGTTTTCCTGAGTTAGTCTCTTTCTGTATTTTGATTTCCTGTATTTTGGTTTCACCAATTGCTCTTATCACATCTAGAAGATCTCCTTTGTTTTTGATCGCATCACTAACAGCTGCAAATATGATGCTACCCCTAACAAGAAAGTTTTCATCAGATACATCAATCTCCCGCAGAAGTAGCCGTTCCAGCAACATGATGTGCTCAGATTTCCAGCCTTTCATCTCTGCTTTATTACCTAGATAGTATTTAATGACATTCTCCTTTTTAATGAATAACATATCTCAAGATTTGCCTTAGCGCGGATTCTGCTTAATATTCGACAGCGCAATTACTTCCTCTGGGATAGCAATAGCGTAACTCGGATCATTTGGCCGTAGCTGGTACCGCTGATTTTCGAGAACTCTTTCCAGCGTGATACCTACCCCATCCCGATTATATCTCTTTATGTCCGCCCATCTCAGTGCGCGCATCACCAGCTCTTTACGTCGCTCATCTCTAATGATCGCTATAGCGGTATCTTTATCCATGAATGTGTAATCTGTGAAATTCGAGATTTGGTAGCGAGTTACCAAAAGTTGATTCAGCGCATCAGCTGCACCACCAAGGTCTCCCAGCTGCGCCTTGCACTCCGCTATCATCAGTAGTATCTCTGCCGAACTTATTCCGTTGGTTACATTCATCGCCGCAGTATGACTACCCCGAAAAAAATAGGTGCCATCTGGGTTTGCCCGATAATAGATTCGCTTGCGCAGGTCATGCGCTGTATACATATTATATAACTCGGGGACTATCTTGGCAATGCTTGTACTCAGCGGCCCGCCATAGAGCGTATTGCTCCACAGTAGCAACTCTTCGCTACTATTGCTCTTGACTGGAATCGGATATAGTGGCGTCTCGCTGATCGTGTTGAAATCAATAAGGCTTAAACTTGAATGATCTATTTCGTGCAGGCTTTGAAGTGATTGGTCGTAGTCTCCCATGTATAAATACGTTCTGGCGAGCATCGCGAGCGCGACTGGTCTGGTCGGTGCTGTCTTTCCCGGTTGACGCTCGGGCAAAAGCGTAATAGCAAGCTGAAAATCGCTGATAATCTGCTGGTAGGTTTGTTCTAGCGTAGCACGCACCGAAGGTATATTGGGATCTGGATCGAGTTTTAGTACGATGCCCAAATCCTGCTGGGAAGTCTGGTTATTATAAGCGACACACCAAGTTTGCGCAGCATCCAAGAAGCGGCTTGCGCGCATAAATAGTGCATGGCCGCGGATCTGATCGGCTTGCACCCCATTTAGATTTTGCTCATCCATACCCTGAAGCACCAGATTGCAAATGTTAACTGCATAATAGCAATTGTACCACTCGTCACCACCCGAACTTTGCGGACGCGCCACAAAGTCTGGTTGCCATGTGTATAGTCTGCGATCACTTTCATATCCTAATCCCCGCACATCGGCATCACTTAGATAGAAGTCTGCTGCACTCACCTCTGCTGCGGCAACGTAGTCGTTATTTATATTGCCAAAATTATCTAACATCGCTTGAAAGTCCCCTACTGTGGCCGGGACAGATAAGCGCTGATCCGCCTTTTCTTCCAGAAAGCTATTGCAGCTTGATAATTGGATCATGACTATGGCCATCAGGACTCCTGCATACACCATCTGTTTTGATGGTATGGACACAAATCTGATTCGCCAGTTTCTATATTTTCTGCTTTGTAATTCCATCGCTATATTGATTTTAAAAGTTTGCGCGCATTCCTATGGTGTAGCCTGCTGGACGGACTAGCCTTGTACCGGCCGTATTATTAAAGTCTGGATCAATTCCATGCTTATTCGCTCGCCAGAGTATTCCCAAATTATTGGCATTCAAATAAAGCTGTACCTGATGCTGTCTGCCAGAAACTCGCAGGGGCAAACGGTAGTTCAGATTGATATATTGCAAGCGGATATGATCCCCTTTTTCCACCAGCACGCTAGATCCAGCATAAAAGTTATCCCGCTGGGAGTTCGTGCTGTACATATTTGCTGGAATGTCGGTATTCAGCTCATCACCGGGCTGCTGCCACCGGTTCTCATAATCGCTATGCCCGCGCCAGCTATTGAATAAATTAGTGTAGTGAATCGATCCTCTGCGAAACCAGTAGCCTAACTTATAGGATATCCCCACCTGCAGACTAATATTTTTGTAAGAAAATGAGTTAATAAAAGATCCAAAACTGGTCGGTATCGAAGAGCCGAAAAACTCCAGCTCTTCCAGCGTTGTTCCTGCACCGATAATCGTACGATAATCCGTACTGATTTCTCCATCCAAGTATCCTTGCGCAGCTCCTGTTTGTGCATCAAGGCCTGCCCAGGGGTAGGCAAATACCGCATATACTGGTTTGCCTGCCACGCCCGATATGGGGACATTACTCGGATTGACATACTGATTAGCTAGCGTACGATTGATCAGGTACTCCTCGATCTGATCTTTAAAGAAACTGTAGTTTACTATGCTCGACCATTCTAGTGCGTTTGTTTTTATATTGATCGTTTTTAGTTCCACATCTACCCCATTTCCCGACATACTGGCAACATTACGTAGCGTGTATGGCGGAATGCCAGTCGTGTAGTCTAGGGGCGCAGCGCCAAACAGGTCAGTACCTTTTTTACGGAAGTATTCTATGCTAGCCATGATCCGATTATCCAGCATACGCAGATCAGCGGCTAGATTGATCATGTTGGATGTCTCCCAGCGCAATGAGGGGTTGTAGTAGTTATTAATTACAGCAACAGGTCTACCCGTGTAGTTAGAATTGCCAGGCAGATAGCGAATGGTATTTACCGCCGCCATCGCTGGGTCAATATTACCGCTAAAGCCATAAGTCGCTCGCACATTCAGGTAGCCTATTAACTCCGAGCTGAAAAAAGATTCCTCGGAGATTTTCCATGCACCACCCACTGACCAAAATGGGTTCCATTGATCATTGGTGTTTAGTCCGAATAGGTTGCTCGCATCCCGGCGCACGCTGCCTGAGAGTGTATATTTGCCGAGATAGGTATAGGCCGCATTACCATATTGCGATAAAAAGCGTGTCTGGGTAGCTGAGACAAACTGATTGTTGGGGATAAAGCTACTACCTGAAATAAAACTAGGGTAACTGCGGGTGAAGTCCACCAGACCGCTTGTCATATTATCAGGATTATACCCATACAGACGGTGCTGGTCAGCCTCCCGAACAACCGAGCGCATCTCGAGACCAATAATGCCGCTGATATGATGCAGATCGCTGATACTACGATCATAGGCCAACTGACCGCGTACATTGTTGCTGCGGAGCATACCGCCAGAAAGGTCATGTATGCCGCCTCTTGGCACGGCATAACTGGCCAGCCCTTGATTATTGATTTGCGTGTAGCGGTTAACAAAGTCACGCGCCATGTAGCTCTGTGGATCTGCAAGCGTATTGCCCTGATCATACTGCCGCTCGAACTGATAATTAACCGACGCGTTAAGCCCAGGCAGTATCTTATAATCAAGTGCCGCGGTAGCCAGCATATTTGATGAGCGGCTAGAACTGGTATTATGCTGCCAGTCGGTCAGCGGATAGTAATTCCAGTCTTGCAATAAGCCTTGTCCGACCGAATTGATATAGCTATTGTTCCAAGTATTAGATACGGCCTTTGGCTGGCCATCCTGATCGGCAAGTTCCATGTATGGAACAAACACGCCGCCGTTCATCGAAATACCGCTATAGCCCAGCCTACCTGAGCGTGTTCCCGACTCGGTATAATAGATGCCCGTACGTATGGAAAGTGACTCTAGCGGCTTGTAGGTGTTTTCAAAGCGCAAATTCAGCCTTCTATATCCTTCCCCTAAGTTATCTCGATTACGATCATATCCAGCTGCCGATGACCAGGACAACTTTTCTGATCCTCCTTGTAATCCCAAATAGTACTGCTGATTTATCCCAGCTCGATACATGTGCTGATTCAGCTGATCCCGTGCATCAATGCCTCGTAACCACTGTAATTCGGAATCCACCTGATTGGCATCTAGAGATCCCTCTGCTAGTTTGCTCAGCATATCCACCACTGGAGAAATCACCGGCCGAGAAGCGGAAGAGATGCGGCTATTGTAAAATCCTTGATTAAATAGTTCTACTTCCATATCGATATAGTCCGCACTAGACATTTGGCGGATGTAACCTAGATCTGGTTTAGCAGTAATGGTCATATGGCTATTGAACTCGATAGATATCGGTCTATCAAAGGACCCTTTTTTTGTGGTGATCACAATAACGCCATTAGCCGCTCTAGCACCCCAGATGCTGGATGCTGCGGCATCTTTTAAGATGGTGATACTCTCGACGATATTAGGATTAATGTTGTTGATATCACCTTCATATGGAAAGTTGTCCAGCACAATGAGCGGATCACGAGGCCCTTGAATGGTGGATAGCCCGCGAACCATTAGCCTTGGCGTAGTTAAACTATTATCTGTCGTGATGCTACTGGCAATAGCGGGTAGTCGAGAGATGATATCAGGACCAACCTGCTGATTCAAAAGATCCCTATCTACTGATGAGAAAGAACCGGTTGCCCGTTCGCGCGGTAGCTGCTGATACCCGGTGGAGACAACTGTAACTGAGTCTACCCAGCGCACATCAGGCTCCAGTCGCACGGTCAACGTATCCATATCCACATCGATGATTGCTGTCGTAAATGAGCGGTAACCTTGATGTTCAACCACAAATCGTCTTTCTGCAGATGGGTGTATTCCCAATACAAAGCGGCCGCGAAGATCGGTAAGTGTAGAATTATCTAAACCCGACTGACGGATCGTTGCCCCGCGAATGGGCAGGCCATCGTGTTTTGATACGACCCTGCCGCGCAGCTGCTGGGCGCGCGCTGTATGGTAGGATAAAGCTAGGGTTAGTGCAAGTAAGTATATTGTTTTCATCATAAGTATAGGGTGGCTGGTTAAAGGTTTTGTTTATCAAGGTGGTATTCGATGATATCCTGTACAACTCCGCCTCCACCTGTGAATGCGCGGATGAAGCCGTTCCTAGATATCCAGACGTAATTAGGTATTAAACGGTGGGGAAACTGCGCAATCAGCGTTTCATCAAAAATAATGGAGGGTAGATCCGTGCCGCCAATATCAGCCAATACGTCCTTATAGCACTGATCGATTTTTTCAAAAGAGTCTTTATACTTCAGAGGATTGACCAGTACAAAGACTACATCATCGGGATACTGCTGGGCGAACCTATCCAGTTTGGCAAATCCCGACCGGCACGCTCCGCACCAGGTAGCCCAAAAGTCTAGTATCAACAGTTTACCTTTAAACTGCTCCAGCGTTCCGCGAACGGTGTCGCCAGCGGTGTAAAATAGATGCTGCTGAGTCCAGAATTCCTCAGGTAGCTTCTCACCCATGAAAACTGGGCTAGCCTGTTCGACCTTCGCACCAGCCTCGCTATCCGAGCGAGACTGGGCAAAGGCGCTATTAACAAACACGTAAGAACATAGAATGAGTAAAATGGACAGCCTTACGAAAGCTATGATGATATATTTTGGTTTAGGCCAAAGCGCGGCCAATGCGTATTTAAACGTCATATTTTTTTTGTATTAATAAGACTGTATGTCTTGAATAGCCTTCAATGAACCGTCTACCACCTACGTGTAACGAGTGGCTGTAGACAAAATCACCTTGTGGTACTGGAAAAGAAAGGCTAATTTTAGATTGCTTAAGAAATGGAGTCTAACGTCTATTTTTGCATCGTGAAATTGAAGGACCGGCAAATCTTAGAAATGTAGACAAGAGTTAAGGAATAACTAGCATTGGTGAGGTCTAAAAGATATACTATATCCTGACTTTAAATGCGTTTTATGATTTGATATTTTTGATATCGAATCATAAGGTATGTTTTAGCGTTCTATGTAAATTTTACGGAGACGCTATTTCGACACACTTTGCCATCTATTCCAAAAACTATCCTACTCGGGAGCGCGAATGATGTTCTTTATTTGATGTTTGCGTGAAAACCATAGTTGCTGATCTAAGATCAAGCTTGTGATTAGGGTATTGTGCTTACGGTTCGTTGTCATAATCATTTTCTGGTTTATGGTAACGAGGCACTCTAAAAGCTTACGTATTGCGATTTGAAAAGAATCAATAGAGCGATACTCAAAGCTTCCGAACTGGCACCGTCAAGAGCCCATAACCTAAATTATGTTTCCACAGAAGACTTACATGAGCATCGCTCTATTGGAATAATACCTTACAAAGATAGAAAAACCAATAGAAAGCGAGCTCACGATCTACTCATGTGGAATTTGACGGTTTCGTTCATGAGTGACATCGTTTAATAGGCAAAGCCTACTAGTTAACTGTCGCTATTTCAATTATATAAACAAATATAGAAATAAATACTCAAAAGGACGACTACTCGTCCGCTTATTTTAAAAAATCTCTTAGGAAAGTTTAAATGGACAACGATCAAGAATTGGAAATCTTCAAAGAAGACTTCATTAAATATCTTAAACAAGCATTTTGTTCCCCATATAAAGTTGACGGAAAAAAGGTTAGCAGAAATGAATATGCTGAAAAAAGCGGTATTTCAAGAGGAACACTTTCTAGGTTAAATGAAGGGACCGGTTATGATGTACCCCTTTCGACAATATATAAACTTTGCAAATTCGAAGACATTGCACCAAAAGATCTTTTTGAGAAATTTGAAAATTATGCATCGTCAAAGGTATAGGTATGTGATCATGAAAAAATTACCCATAACTTTGTCCAAATTCATTGAAAATTGCTTTATTAAAGTTTTATTTTCTAAGCGATCAATTGTCTAAAGATGTTTCTTAATATATGTATATCTGAATATACGAATATGTAGTGGAGGGCTTTTAAAACCACTTAGGGATAACCTACTTATGTTGTTTTGCAGTCTGCAAGTTGTGTCTTTGTACGTACAGTTCTCCTGCGTCAAATCTGCCATACAAAAACGAACTTGCCTTAATTATTTGCAAGATCTGATCTCGCAAATAATTAAGGAGGAAATAAAAAGTTCGCAACTCACTTTTATAAGGCTAACAGGTGCTAGTTACTGCTTTCTAAATGGATGAACTGAAATCATAATCTCTCCACTAAAAAACGGAATTGGCTTGCTCGTTTTGGATGCCAAGAAGGTGTGTATTCAATATAACCAGCCTTTACCAAGTCTGATAAACACTTGTGATAAGTAGCCGCACCTTTAATATGAGCATGCCGCATTAGCTTAGCTCTGCTGGTAAAAAAGGTCTTCATAGGTCTATCTGTATCTTGGAAATACACAAGCGCAAAAACAAGCGCTATGTGAGTGTGCAACAGACTATCATTACTTGCAAGGGATTCGCAAATACATTTTAAAGGATTTGTATCATTTGCAATATGACTAGTCATTATACTTCCCTCCTTCCATCATTTTCTGGATATCTTCCATGGAATAGAACATAATTCCACCAACTTTGCGGTAGGGCAAAACGCCATTTATTCGAAGGTTTTGGAGTGTTCCTGGCGAAATGCTCATAAGCTTTCTGACTTCCGAGCTCCGTAGCCAGCGTGGTTTGTTTGAAACAGAGTTGTCATTACTCGAAAGTAGGAGTTTAATCTCCTGAAAAAGTTCTGTCTTGAATTGGTTTAGGTCTTCTTTGGTCAAGATGTTTACTTGCATGATAAATGGAATAGTTAAGCGTCTAATTGCTACAGGACTCTCCTGTGCGTTGTTAGCAAAACTGGCAAATACTATCTATCAGCGGATGACCACCCGTAACTGTTGGTCACCAAATGAATATAGATTAGATCAATCCTTTTCCATTCTTTGTAGTAATTGAAAACAACTTTTTATCTTCTGGTATTTTAGACCCTTTAGTGGCGTCTTTTGGGCACTTTTGAACAAAATAGTTCCGCGCTGTATTAACGTATCCGGCCTATTAACTACAGATCCGCTGATTTTTTGAAGTTCTGAGGATAAAGATCCTTTAAGTTTTTATGGTTTATTGACATGATGTTTTCCAAGGTATGCTTCAACCACTGGTAAGGGTTCACCTCATGCTTTTTACAGATAGCAAAGAACGAGTAGATCATCGCAGCACGCTGTGCCGCTTCATGGCTTCCTGCAAAGAGGTAGTTTTTTCGTCCCATGGCGACAGGGCGAATAGCATTCTCGACAAGATTGTTGTCTATATGCAGATTTCCATCATACAGGTATGCTGAAAGCGCATCCCATCTGGCGTATACATAGGCCATTGCTTTTCCGATCTGGCTTTTAGGGAGTGTGTTTTTTATCTCCTCAAACATCCATTTGCCAAGCTCGTTGATAACAGATAGGGATTCGGCCAGACGGCATTCTTTTGTCTGCTCGGCATCCAGCTTACCGTCTTTGGCTCGACGTTCAACGGCATATAGTTGCTGTATCATCAACAGGGCTTTTTCTGCTCTTGCTTTATCATTATCCAGGGCTTTTTCAAACTCACGACGGGCGTGTGCCCAACAAGCCAGATGTGTCACCTCTTTCTTTTTACCGTATTTTTCATACACAGCATAGCCGTCTGTCTGGAGATAACCTTTGAAGTTCCCCAACATCGGTACAGCGGCAACACCTCCACGGGTAGGGCTATAATCAAATAATACGGTTCCCTCCAATGGGGCATGGTATACCCAATAATAGCCTTGATGGGTAGCACCTTTTTTATCGCTGTCCAATACTTTTATTGGGGTTTCATCAACCTGTAAATAACCCTGTGATTTGGTCTGGAAGACGAGTTGTTCATAGAGTGGTTCCAGTTTCTCCAGCGCTTGTCTGGTCCATCCTTCGATGGTTGAGGAGGCTATCTGTATATTTTCTCTGGCAAAGATCTGTTTCTGTCGATATAGCGGGAGATGATCTTGGTATTTACCGGTAAGGATCATAGCAAGCAGGCTGGCCCCAGGAATTCCTTTGTCGATTACACGCTCGGGAAGCTCGGCAATGGTCACGGCAGATTTATCTTTGGCAGCATATTTATAACGGATGTAACGTTTGATATAGAACTTTGCAGGTTCGCATTCCAATTCTTCCGTAATTTCTTTACCGATACAAACCATTTGGGATAGATCACCTTCGGGATGCATTTCAACCTCTTCTACAGGAAGGTGCGCAGGCAATTTAGCACGTCCTTTATGATTAGGTCGTTTGCGTATATACTCGATCTTTTCTTTGATTTCTTCCTGTTGCTGTACAGCTTCGGCCGGCTCTGCTTCAAAAGGGAGCATGGTCTGATCAGGATCGCCTTCAAAGCGCTCGCGCTTCTGTCCGAACTGCATACGCTTGTACATGGCGAGCTGGGACTCTAGGTAGTTTATCTTTTCATCACGGCTGGAAATGACCTTGAGAAGGTCCTCTTTTGAGAGATTTTCCAGCACTTTTTCCATAATGTAAATATACGGAAAAAGCGGTCTTTATCCTATAATAAACCGCTTTTAAGCAAAAGAAAAACGTCTTTTCTGAATGCTTTTTACAACCTGTATGCCTTCAACCATCAGTACCAGATCACTCCAGGACAACTCGCTGTTTTTTGTGTGTGGTGACACGAAAGTTCCACTTTCCAAACGTTTGTAATACAACACAAAGCCTCCCTTTTCCCAATGCAACAGCTTCACGTGCGTACGGCTACGGTTTAGGAACACAAACACCTCGCCACTGGTAGCCTCGCGCTGCATCCCTGAACTGATTAGTCCGCAAAGTCCATCAAAAGACTTCCGCATGTCGCAAAAACCATCATAAAGATAAAACCGATGCGAGGAACCCAATGAAAACATATCAATAAAGGCGGATCAACTGGGAAAGTAAACCAAGATCGGTATCTACCTTGATCCGCACCCCATTGGGATATACAACCTCAATAGTACTGTTTTTGACGGCCTTATCGATCGATATAAAACGCCCGCTGGACGTATCGTCTTCTTTAATGCGCGAAAACCAGTAATAAAACGTAGCCTCATTGATCCCTTTTTCCTCGCAGTATCGTTTCTTGCTCCTGCCGCTCTGCTGCCAGTCTGCTATCATAGCAAACATCTGAACTCTTTTCTCTTCTTTGCTCATAAACCAAAGGTCTGATTTATCAAGAACTTAGGAAATATGTACTTGGACGGGCGGATACGTATTAACTGGAATATCTTTACCCTGATGCGAAAAGTATTTGGAGATGAGTTTATAGTAAGGACTATCATAATCTGATTTCAAAAGTTTCCTTCCAGACCCCGGTAATGTCAATTCTTTAATCTGGTGAATCAGATCTATAAACGTTGGTAAATGATCGTCTTGAATCATAATCTTAAGCGACACTTCATGCTCCTCCAGTTTTCTTAATCTCTTGTCTCTATCCTCAAGCTTTTTGTGAAGTTCGGCGATGATCATATCTTTTTTCTTAATCAGTAATCCATTCGGAAGCATGTTATCATAATCGTAGTTGGAAAGGAATTCACTGAACTCCTTTAGCTTTTGAATATTGGAGACATACCGTGGATGCTTAGCCGAAAATGGATCTCTTGTTTCAAAGAAGCAAATCCGAGCATTGACAATAGACCAAACATGCGAAAAGAAATCCTCTTCACTATGCGGCGGATTTTGCTTTAAAAAGTATTCTAGATGAAAATTATAATAGCTCTTGAAATGAGAGTGATCAATGCTATAAATTTTCAGTAGAAAGTGATTGTCCTCATACCCTTTTTTCAATCCCAATATATTGCCTAACTCATAGGGCTGAGCGTTCATTTGGAAAGGTCGTCTGCATTTAAAATATCTTATCGGCATATACCAAATCTAAGAAGTTCATTTTTTAAAATATGATTTGATAGGCCAATACGATGCATAAAGCTGTTTGCAAAGCGTAAACTGCCATTTGACAGGAGGATACTTACAAATAAGGTGACATAGAAATACGATAAGGATAGGCAACCCTAGTGATATTTATATGACTGGAAATACATATCTCTACATGCTCAGATAAGTAAGCAGACAGGTTTTTAATTTTACAACTAAAAATTGTCTGCGTTTTGTGAGATCAATGCTCGATTTACTATGAAACTCATATCTAGGCCTTTTGGTTTTTTAGTATACTTAAAGGATAAAACGAAGGATAAAAGAAAGACAGGAAAAAAGGAAGTGAATAATTGAAAGGTGCGAGTCAGCAATGATCAAAGAACCCCGTCGATGTATAACTCAACAAGTTTTAAAATCTTTGATTTGTTGTTTATAAATCATGTTATTGAGGACTATCTTTTTTCCTTCGCACACTTAACCCTATCGACTTCGTCCAATGTATCAAACCTTTATTGCATATTGCAATTTTTCAAAAAAAGGTCAATCTCCGAATGTTGAAGACCTATTACCAGTAGACACGACCAAAAAATTAGCCATGTCTAAAAAAATGTCTCAATTAAAACTATCTGTTGTATTTACCCTTCCGATAATTTTAGGACATGCTCGCTGAAATTCCTCAATATAGATGTTTTCAATCTTTGACTTTAATTCATCATACCAATTATTGGCTATCTGGTAAACCGTACCGTCGTGCATTGGTATCAGGAATTTTGCCTGGTCCAACTCATCGAAAACACGCACGACAGCTCTTTTATAAATCAATGAAGCGGTAGCTTGGATAACATGACTTAAAGCCCAACTTACTTCCTCTTCTCCTCTTACCCGGTAGTTTCCAAAAGAGGTACCCACTTTTTCGTCATGCATCATATCCTGATCAATCTTGTCTTTAAAGGCCAGAAGACCATTGAATCGCTTAAAATATTGTAGTGCTCTTACACTTAGGGATGTGTCTCCATACATAAATCTATAGAATACAACTTTCGCGTCTGAGCGTCTATTTTCGTCATTAAATACAAATTTAGCCAGATCTTTGTAAATATCTGTATTGTAAAGATCGATCAGCTGCTGATCTCCACTTAGAGAGGCCAGTATGCCTGCTTCAAATTGTGAATAGTCAACATATAATAATTTATGGAAGGACTCCGCAACAACTACTTTTCGGTTCGATTTTCGGAGATTCTGAAATGATGGTTCCTTCATGGTAATCCTTGAGGTGATTGTACCAAACCCAAGATATTTCGGATAGGCATTTGCTTTAGCTCCCCAGTGAGCGTGCATATATAATAGACTTTCCAAATCTCTTTTATTTCTAATCATTTCATACATTAATTTAGAAATCTCATCTTCGTTTCGCCATGATTTGAAGGTAAACAGCGTCGATTTTATCAATCTATAGCCCTTTTGTTTCAAATATTGAATCTGCCATTCCTCATTATCAGGATTGAAAATCCTATATTTTAATTGAAGCTGATTTTTTGTAAAGTAGATATCTTTTTCGAGTTTTGTACACAGGCTTTCAGCGACACTAAAATCAATTGGCACACCTAGGAGTTGTCTTTGGTAAATGATCTTATTTATCTTTCGCTCCAAATCCTCAAACCTTGTGGTCTCTTCAGCATCTTTTAATATTAGGAACTCATACAAAACCGCCATGTAACCAAGAAAATCCCTGATAGTCGAATTGCTGAGTGTAAAATCACTGCTTGCGATGTTATGGTATCTCAATACAGCTAACATCGTCCAGGGTTTAAAAGATTTGAGATCCTTACCCTCTTGAGCAAATTGTTTTTCAAAACCTTCTAGATCCACAATCTCTGGGATGATTTGAATACGTCTGTTTTTTTTTAGATATCGAAGGAGTTCTGGGCTCTGAAAAGTAACCAATACCGCATCGGTTCCAAATCGATGGTCTTCACGATAATCCGTAGGTCGATCAAGGTTCAGAGAATGCCATCTATTTTCAATATATAATATTACGCATCTGCTCATTTAAAGGGAGTATTGTTGTTCAGTTTCCGTATTAGTTTCACTATCCGACTCATCGAAGCCGCTCACGAAAACCAGGTCGCGATCCTTGTACTTGTGGCTAAACTTATGCGACGCAGTGAGGCTCGCATCGGGGGTGCCAATTACTATGTCGGGCCTAAATGACCTTAACGCGATCAAAGCCAACCTGTCTTGGAAATATCCCTGTGTAAAGTTCTCAGAATATTTTCGAAGGATCACCCGTCTATATTCCAAATCAACAGAACACAGATAAATGACCATCGCAGCAATAACAGGCTTATTCGTATGATCATTTTTTTCAATATGCTTAACGGCGTGAGTTTTTAACTCTTGAAGATCTATTTTGTGCTTTGCAAGCAGCATCCAGATCTGATAGATTTGATATGCGTAAGTCGTGTATCTTTCATCCAGTACCAATCGTACAAGGTGGTTCATCATGCCTTGCTCAACAATATCTGTTGGCATAAGACTTAAAAGTTTACAAACTTCATTTGTAATCCAAGGACGGTCGATCAATTCGGCGCAAGCATCAATTATTGGTTGAATAATCGTACTGCTGAACACACTATCTTCCAAGCCTCCCACTGCCAACATCGTTATGGAGTTGAGCGCAAAATTCATTTTCTTAGAAGCCTCATCCTGCTGATCAGCTTGTACCGCAAGATTTTCCCTAAGCATCTCAACCGCAGAATGAAATGCTTCATTGCGGTACTGAAAATTTTTCGACTTTCTGAAAGTTGCAATTTTGGCGGTAGACAAATCGAAGGCTCCCTTAAACTCTTCGCGTCTTTTTTCTCCAGGTCTGGGCTGTGGATTTTCCTTGCCATCATCAACGATCGTAAAGATTTCTGTTTTTTGGGAATTAACAGAAAGATAGCATCTCCTTAATTCAAATTCAAAAGTTTGCAGGATTTTTCTTGCCTCGTATTTGTCTTTACAAAAAATCCTGATGTCGTCCATGAAACGATAATATTGTGGCGCGTGGTGTTGCATAAAGACATCTACCTGGTTAAGATAGAACGAGGCAAGTAATGCCGAGGCATCACTGTTCTGAGGAAGTCCCACAGACTTATTCGTAAAACTCCCTACGATCATTCGTAACATTTCTGCAGCGTTTCTTTCATTCTCCGTTTCACAAACCCGTAGTATTTTGCTATGCAGCATTTCTTTACTGATGTTATCGTAAAAATTGAGCAAATCAATTTCAATAACACAATTGTATAAATAATCGTCATTGACATCCTTAACATTTACAACCTCCTGAAGCTGGTATTGCATCCTTTTCCACTGTTCCACACCATTTAAAATTAAATTTCTTTCGTCAAAGTGGTTATACCTTGCCGAATATACATTTGCGATTTGTGCCTGATCAAGTTTGGGTGCAAGTATTCCTACACAGGCCATGTACATAATACGATCAATAAAGGGCGAAACCAGAGCTAGTCTTAATGTAAACTTTTTTTTCGGAACGTAAAATGCTTCTGCAGGCTTAGCGACGTATGTTTTGTTGTTGAAGTATTCCTCTAATTGTGCGAAAAGATAGTCTTGATTCAACAAATCAATGTATTTTAATGGATCATGAAACCAATCGTCGATAATATCGGAACTCAATCGCTTTCGTGCAGTTTCAAGGTTTAGTGTTGTATTGTTTATGATCGCTTGATGGATATCCACTACATCTCTGTTAATCTCTCGCTTGTGGTAAGAAGAATCTGTATCCAATTCAACCAAGCCCAGACTTTTGAGTTTAACATTAATTTCGGCAAAAGTAATATCAGCAAGATCGATGGTCGAATTTTGAAATTCTCGATTCGGGTAATCCGTGATAATACCAAATAAAGTACTTCTGGATTTGGAAAATATACCCGCACCTGACATACCCTTTAACCACCTATGTTCGTTGGAACCATGTAGTCCAAATCTCTTTACAAGACTATCGCTCCTACCGAAGTCGAATTTCTGCAACTGATCTTCGTTTGCAGCAAAAATACCCCATGCAAAAAATTCATCATCAGTATCCCTTAACTCATCGGACACCAGTATTTGTCGAAAGTTGACTTCCGGATTTTTATTGACTTTGATAATGGCCAAATCCTGATCAAATACAATGAGTTTTTCCACGACCTCCTTCTTTTTAATATACTCTAGCCTCTTAAACAGCTTTTTGTCACTGTATAAGATCTCAATGTGCCCCAGTAAACTTTCATCATAGGGCGTATTTGTATCTTCCTGAAAAATGTGTTTCGCAGTCAACACATAGTTATATTCCAATAAATTGGAAGTTAGATACAGGATTCCAGAACCACACACCTTTACCCCCGCAACAATTGTATTAATCTTAATACCGCAACTTCTTAGATTATCAGATACTGTGGCCATAGATTTGATTGTTCGGTGTCAATTTAAACTTGAATTTCTTTTTCTCTGTAGCAGTTGTTTTCAGTTTAGCTATTGGTTCTGAATAGTTGAAAATAAACTCAATTTCCTGCTTCTGCGGACTGATATATTTTATTACTTTTAAAAGGGAACGTTTATTTGGAAGATAGTTTTTATTCCCATTTGTACTAATAATAAACCTTGAGCAGTCTATCTTGGATAGAATTGATTTTGACAGACTTCTATAGCTCCCATGGTGAGGTAATTTCATGTAATCCAACTTCAGGGGTTTGCTAGGATCCTCACTAATCAATTCATCCACAATAACTTCTAGTCTTTTTGGTATACAGTCACCGGTCAACAAGATTCTCTGACCTTCGGATTCTGCGAGAATTACGATGCTTGTTTTATTTGCTTCAGAACTGTCTTGGCTTTTATCGGATATATAAGGATCAAGCTCTGCCATCGTTGAATCCCAGTCACAGCGATAGTCACTCGTAAGATAAGCGCCTTTTTTAGAGCTGTACTTCCCTAAGTCTTCATTTAATGGAGAAAGAAATCTTAGTTTGATTCCACCGAGAACCATATCAGGAGTTTCATTAGTTACAATGCTCCACGAAGTTTTGTAGGTCAACAGAAGTTTTTCGAGGTCGAAGGCCTGTCTATAAGATAAATTATTGGTGTCATCAGTCTTTATTGTACCATTAATTTTTCTCGGGGTATTTACCAATATTTTTTCAACAAATCCATCTCCAAAATTACCGTCAATGGCAGCCTGAATAAGTTCGATAATTCCAGATATGTGGTCGTCATCGTGATGGGTAACTACAACTAAGCTTAATTTCTGTCCAGCGGTATAAATTTTGGTAATTTCAGCTCTTATATGGGTGAAATCATTTCCTCCGTCTATCAACACATTATAATTTCCATCTTGCAATAAAATGGAATCTCCAGATCCAGCTTTTAAAAATTTAACAGTCATTAATTGGAATAATTTCTCTAATATACAACTTGAAAGAGAATTGAGCTACCAAGACATCCATTTTTCAAATCCATATTACTGTCATTACCAATCGAAATTATTTGAATTGGTAGCCTTACCTAAAAATGGTAAGGCTTCAAATTGACCGTTGGAATTTTATTAAATTTAACTACAGATACACCTAACCTAGATTCAAATTCGATATTTTTTTGAAAAACTTTCCATACAATGGTGTATCATGAGTGGTGTCCTATGTCATGAGTTCCAATAAGATATTTATGAGCAATGAATTTAAATATCCGATAAGAAATATAGACGAAATTGAACATTTTATTAGCACAGGAAATATCAAGTCCTATGATGGGGAATTTAAAACATGGAGTCGATAGCGTTGCCTGTTGAGCCAACGGTCAAACTCCCGAAGCAAAAAATATTTTCTTTTATAAATGTTCGATAAATAATAAAGGAATAGTTACGGCAATTTTGTCTGTAAGCACTTTTGAAGAAGTTTAGTATATTTCAAAGTACCTTTAATTGATTATTGATGTATGTACAAACTAGAAAAGTATCCCCGGAGTATACGTAAAAGCGCAATTGCAAGGCATGAAGCTATAAAATTGAGGCTCTGCCCTACTTCCGCTTGCTGATACAAATTTTACGTACACCGCACTTAAAATTCAAATCCGAACAATGTGCCATTGGCATCTTTATCGTTAAGTTCCAAGACTATCTCATCCGAACTAAAATAAACAGGATTTTCTTCTTCATCAGTTGGTAAATCAGACTTAATTACAGATAAAATATACTGAATATCATATTTTAAAGTAATGTCACGAATTAGTTTCAAGAGTCTATATTTTATACCATTGTCTTGTTGAGATAATACGTCATCATGATAGACAAAACGAAAATAAGACTCCACATTATTGGCAACCAAAATAGATAAGTCAAAAACCACGCAAAGTATTTTGCGATAAGTTCTTCCCTCGTCCTTTGCCGTATCCATAGTAAGTTTACCTTTTGTTTTAATAACGGGAGGTTTGAAGTCTACATTATTATTTGAATTTATAGACCACGATATATAAGTATCTTCGTCCATCACTTCTGAAAAATATTTAGAAAAAAAATCACGAATCAACTTGTACTTGGCATTTTTCTCGGTATGATTGCTTATCTCCTTAATCTCGGCAACAGTCGCTTCAATGTCTTTTTTCAGTTCCTCTTTCTTTTTATCTTCAGCTATAACAAGGTCAATTATTTTAAGCTTTTCGCCTAATTGCATCAGCTCTGATTCTAAGCGGGCTAATTCCTTTTGATAAACTTTTAGTTTTTTAAATGTATCCGTATCTTTCAAAAAACTTAAGAGATCTTCCTTTTTTGAATTTAACGTTTGTAATTGCTCATTGACACCTTGAAGTTCTTCCGATTTTTGTTTTAAAGTCTTACGTAATAAACGATTCCGATCCTTTGTCAGTTCTTCATTAAACTTAAGTAGATCAGCATAATCTTTTTTTAATTCCTCTGGAAAATACAACTTGGACTCTTTGAAAACCTTTTCTACCTTATTAAGGTCAAAAGAGATATTATTTTTTATTGATCCCTCTAATTTATTGAGATCAAAATTCAGATTGTAAGACAAGGTATTTAACGACGAAATTTTATTCTCGATCTCATCGATACCATTTTCGATCATCAGCTTATCTTGCTCATAAAAATTGAGATGATCGATTTTAGATTCCGCCTCTCTCGTCTTTGACTCCTGCAAACCAATCTGGGCAATAATTTCATCTCGGTCGATATTGCTAATTGAAAAATCCTGTTTTAATTGAGCTATATGCTCATTGATCTTATCCTGTTTTTCATCATTTCTATATTTTTTCCTCAGCACATCGCCATCAAATCCCAACAAATCAAACATAAAAGGCTTCCAGTCTATATCTTTTCCCCCTTTAAATTTGGATAATCTATAAACATCTTCATAATCGGGCTGCATCCGAATACAATAGTTGACAGCCTTTCTATAATCGTACTCTTTATTTTTAAACAAGTCAAATTTGAAATACTCGGATAGTGTCTTTTTAGCTGCTTCAATTCCTAGATCTTCATAATCCCAATGTAATGGAGGTTCATATCCGTTTGTACGTTGTTCATGTATACTTATGGAGGTCTTGGTATGGTATTCTACACTTCTTTTAATAGTAAGGTATCGACCATCATTCAATAATACCTCTAAATAGAAAACGTGATCTCTAAAAACCTGGGTATTGTCACTGTCTAAAACCTTAATAAGAAAGTTTTTCTTATCTATTTTCTTTATCAACAGATAATCGATCAGTTCAGCAAGCTTCGTTTTACCTAGATCATGTGAATTCTTTCGCTCTTTAAGATCGGTTAATACATCGGCATAAATAACACTGAGACCTCTTAAATTAAAGGTAATATCTTTAAATCGCGTATCACTACAATATAATTTACTTAACTTCATAAGATTGATTTAAAGGAATCCGTTGTTTGTTCGTAACTGATTTTGTCCATTAAATACAGGAAATTGAGCGCATAGGGGAAATTAATCCTTGCATCATCTCCCAATGCTTTGAGTACCTTATGCATTAAGACATCATATTTAACAGCATAAAAGGCATTGAGCTCGGATAAAATAACAGAACTAATATTTATAATGGAATATTTAAGATTTGTATGTCTGTCAGGCCTTATCATTTTATACCAATTAAGCACTCATAGTACATATAATGTAATAATGTGTAAATATGCCGCTTCCCTTTAAAACTTTGTCCATCGCAGATCTTCTTGTATATAAATACAAAGACTTGCTGAAAGTCTGCAAAGTTATCTCTTTTAATTTGAATTACATTCCTCAACTCAGCAGCAATATCAAAATATTGTTCTTTTAAATCTTCATTTCTCAAATCTGCGAGAAATGACTGTATTTTTTCAAAATCCTGCAAAGAATGAGCTAAAATTTCATTCTCAAAGTACAAAGGACTTAAATCGTTTTTTTGATTCTTTTCCTCTATTTTAATACGGTCTAAATCGAACTTTATTTTGTCAATTTCTGCTGCTAAATCAACAGACAGACTTCCTAATTGAGCTTTAAACGCAACTATTATTTCCTTTATCTCACTCTCGGAAAAATCAAACGGGATGTGATGCAAATCTAAACCGAATTCTTTGATAATGGCTTTGTTTGGATTTATATATTGATCATTTAAAGTCTCTTTCCCTATAATATGCACATTGTTTAAGCCAGTTTCACTTTTAATTTTTCTTAAAATATCTTCTCCCGAGATACCGGAGTATTTTCTGTTTGTAAACAATATGTAACAGTCAATTTCACCACTGGCCTTCAGGTTTTTTATTTTTTTGATCTCATCGTCCACAATTGTAGAAAATTCCTTATCAGCACAAGAAGCTATGGGATTAGACGTATGCTTAGATTGTACGATAAACTTACCTTTCCAAGGGGCATTGATTGAAGGGAAACAGGTGGCTGTACCCTCAAATTTCCCATCTCGCCCCCCATCCTTACCTTTAGCAAAAGAAACCACCCCCATACCGAACAAATTCTGACATATACGGTTTGCCAAGTTTTCAAAAACAGCGTCATCTAATAATTCTAATCTATAATCCATAAAGATATTTAGGTGTTTCTCTAAATGAGAATGCGCATTACTCTAAAACAACTAATTGTAAACGATAAATTTAGGAAAAACTCACATATTAGTAGATAAAGATTAAATTTTAGCTTAGGAACAGACCTAAGCAAGTGTACCATTACTAGATCTAGATCTTCAGTATTGAATGGTAACAAGCAATTAATTCACACTTTCTCTTCACCGATGTGATTGTCATGCCCTATGTAATCTTTCCTAAAAACAGCTGCAGTTATTAATGTAGATTTATAATTTAGTGACCTCCTCCCAGTTAATCAGACTGTCAAAAGTGGAATTTCGGGTTTTGTTGACCTCCTAGTTAATCAGACTGTGCTGCAACGATAATGACACATAAGATCGTGACGGATTCAAGCTTACTAACGAAAGTCTCCAAACTCTTTATGTACTATAAAAATGAGATAAAAAAGGGAACTCCCCGAAAGAAGCTCCCAACCAATCACAATACTACTACTAATTACCAGCCAGGGTTTTGGACTAGGTTTTCATTTTTAAGAACTTCGTTATTTGGAATTGGAAATAGGTAATCTCTATTTTCTCGAAATATTCTAGTTTCAATCACTGTGCTCTGATAGAACGCGTCTCCATCTGCTTGAAGATTTAAGCCATAAATAGGTCCGTTATCTGTAGATGCTGCAATTTTCCACCGACGAGTATCAAAATACCTCACGCTTTCAAAAGCCAACTCAACCCGACGCTCTCTTCTTATAGCTTCACGCATGGCTTCCTGAGAACTAGGCACTGGAATGCTGGCAGAACCATATATTGGCACACCGGCTCTGGTTCTTATTAGATTTACATAGCGCAATATATCAGCATTACCCGGACTAGACTCGTTTAGTGCTTCTGCGTAATCAAGATAAACATTAGCTAAGCGCAGCAATAGTGCTCCACGACTATTACCGTTGGCTGCAACATTCTTACGAACTGTGTAGCCCGTCGGTGTCACATCAGAAGTACTTTGTACACGACCAGAGTTACCATTAAAATTGAAATTAGAAACTATTGGAGTGGAACTATTTGCTTGATTGAGCCAATAACTACCATTATAGGTAATGCCTACATAAAAACGTGGTTCTCGGTTCGCATACATCGCAAAGGTAGTACGATTAGCAACATCAAATGGTGCGCGAAAACTTACAAATCCAGAAGATACATATTCCGAAGCTGAGTTTTCAATAGGCAAACCGTTACGCATAAAATAAGCGTCTACAATAGATTGTGTGGCGCCGTGCGCTCCCCCTCCTTGGGCCGCAGAAGGAAAACCAACATGCTTTGGAGTACGATCGTATTGCATATTATTTCCGCTATTTGCTCGAGCAAAAATCCATTCTTTGTTCCAATCCACTGTCATCACATTTCTACAAGCTAAGTAAGCTGCTTGGAAAGGATCGGCATTGCTGACAGTATACAAATCATAATAGTTGGGCACAAATTCATCCAAAAAATCTTTTGCTGCAGTTGCTGCCAAAGTCCATTTTCCTTGATCGACGGATTGACTAAACAATGCTGTGCCATCCCTATTACTGACTCCTGCATAATCTGGGTTTCCATTAAACAAAGGACTCGCTTGTAATTGCAATGCCTGCGCTTTATATGCTTTAGCAACACCTTTAGTTATACGCCCAAATTCATCATTCGCAGGTAAATATGGAAGATCATTGTAGGCCAAATCTAATTCTGATACGATAAATGATATACATTCATCAAATGGTGTACGGCTTAACTTAAGATCTTCAATTGGTGCATTCAGATCTAAGATACTTTCTCCAATTAACGGAACTGGACCATACATACGCACCAAGAAATAATAGTACAAGGCACGTAATGCTCTTGCTTCGGCTTTGTAAGTAGTTTTCATAAGGTCAGTCACCTCAGCACTATTTGCGCCATCTATATTTTCCATAAAGTAGGATGCATTTCGAATTCCACGATAATAATTTGTCCAGTATCCATTTACTACACCATCGGTATTAGCCCACACACTACGATTCATATTATTCGCATAATTGAAATCCCACGTATATTCTGAATCGTCTGATGCGGCATTCCAAGGACCAGCGTTGTTAGTTCCTACAAATCGTTGTGCGTGTTCATTAGGCAAGGTATTATAGATATTGGCCAAAAAACGATCTGTGTTGACTTTGGATTCAAATATTTTATCAATAGTGATTACATCATCGGGCACCTGATCCAAATAATCAGTACAACTGCTTGCACAGAGGATTATTGTTAGAAGGACGCAAAGATTAATTATTTTTTTCATGTCTTTTAAATTTTAAAAACCGGTATTAAAAGGATGCTTGAAGACCTAGGGTAAACGTTCGGATGTTTGGATACCGTGACCCATTAGAAGTATTTAATTCTGGATCCCACAGCTTAAACTTACTCCAAGTAAGGAGATTATATCCTTGTAGATAAATCCTTGCGTTCTGTAGCAGTAGGCGTTCAGCCGTAGACTTTGGAAGATTGTAACCCAGATCTACTGTTTTGAGGCGAAGGAAATCAATATCCTTAATCCACCAGCTTGATGCTACTGCATTATTTCTGTTAGCTGTATTTCCATATGCTAAACGTGGATAGAATGGGTTTTCTAGCGGATTTTCTTCTGTCCAACGATTCTCGGCAATGGCGAAAAGATTGCTACGCTCTGCGCCGGTACTGTTATTAAAAGGGATGATTCCATCTCCGGAAATAAGCCTTTCAGCGCCCGAAACACCTTGGAAGAATGCTCCGATATAGAATTGCTTATAGGTAAGATTCAATCCAAATCCATAGATGTGGTTAGGCACATCTCCATTTCCTATTCTAGTAATATCATTCGCATCAACAATACCATCTCCATTAAGGTCTTTATACCGAATATCTCCTACACGTTGTTGACCAAGTGCAGACTGGTTAGCATGCTGGTCGATCTCTGCTTGTGATTGGAAGAGACCATCAGCTACATATCCAAAATTTGATAAATAGTTTACACCGCGGCGTTCCATGTATGGAAATGGTTGACGCGGCATGTCGTTTTCAATTACTTTATCACGATTAAACGTGTAGGTCGCCCGCACATCTAGAAATACATTACCAATTGGAAAAGGCGAAAGTTCTAACGTTCCATCGATCCCTTTATTTTCCAAAATCCCGAGGTTACCCCAAGGTGCACTGTTTAATCCAACGAAATTAGGCAACGATTCACGTTGCAAGAACACCCCACTACGACGTTCTTTGAATAAGTCTACAATTAGTGACAGTTTATTATTTAGTGTATTGATCTCAATACCTAAGTTTTGTTTATGAGCTTCTGCCCAACGTACATCTGTACCATAATCGGTAATTGCGCCACCAGCATATCCAACGTTGTTAGTGCCATTACCGAAGGTGTATCCGCCGCCATCTACGTTCGTATTTACTAAAGTGAGGTATCCGAATCGTCTTCCGCCGTTGCCGCCGTCACCCACGATACCATTGGAGTAGCGCAGTTTCAAGAAATTGATTGTTTCTGCTAATGGTTCAAAGAATTTTTCATTTGATACTACCCAACCCAAACCAAACGATGGAAAGAATCCATATTTAAATCCAGGAGCAAAATTTTCTGAACCGTTATAGCCAAAATTCCCTTCGAAAAAGTACTTATCTTGGAAACCATAAGTCAAGCGGCCAACAATACCTTGATTACGATAAGGCAAGGATGAAGTAACTGAAGTTGCGAAAGCACGAACTTCTTCTCGCTGGTTATATAAAATTAGTGCAGTAATACTGTGGTCATCAGCAATAGTAGTATTATAGTTGAATGAGGCTTCAGTATAGAATTGCCTATTCGAATCATTTCCTCTTCCGTACCCTAAATCGTCAGATCCTTGTGAGATAATATTTAAAATTGGATTACCTTCTGCATCGTATGGAAATAATCTATTTATTAAATAGGTACTTCTGGTACGAGTTCTATCGATTCGATGTGAATTCCAAATATCAAATGAAAATAATGCATTAAAGGTTAATCCGGGTACCAAAACACCTAGATCCTGAATAAGTCGTGCATTAGACATGATCTGATTGCGGAACGTATTTTGTGTTCCAGTCTGGGTAACCTGACCATAAGGATTGGGTTGTGCACCAGCTGAGCTTACTCCTGGAACGAAACCACCTGGATACATTACTGGATATAAGACCGGGTTTGTTTGCATTACATTAGCAAAAGCATCTTGCGGATTGACACCAGGATAGTTTAAGTTTGAAATATACCCCTGTATACCCAACTCAAACTTGGTGGTTTTGGTAAAGTTCATGCCGACATTGGAGGTGAAATTATATCGCTTGAAACGTGTAGAAGCATTGTAACTCTGTAGTGCATCGGTATTTAATAGCGATGTTTCGTCATAATACGCACCAGAAACGTAATAATTTGCAAAATCCGACCCGCCCCGAGCACTAAAATTGGCTCTTCTATTGTCTGAAACATTGTTAAATAATGCATCCATCCAATTTACGTTCGGATACAAATAGGGATCTGTTCCCAAAATAGTGTTGTTGATGTAATTGTTCGAATACTCGGGTGTCATTCCCGAAGCGCGTTGCGCTTCATTACGCAATAGCATATAAGTAACACCATCAGTAAGTTCAGGTCTTTGAGTAAAAGCAGTGATACCTTGGTTATAATTAAACATCAAAGTTGGCTTACCGCTTGTTCCTTTTTTTGTTGTAATTAATATAACACCGTTGGCTCCAGCAACACCATATACTGAAGTCGCAGCTGCATCTTTAAGAATAGAAAAAGATGCTATGTCCTCTGGATCAAAGCTATTAATATCCCTGCCCTGCACACCATCCACCACTACCAAAGGGCCTGCATTGTTGCCTGATCGATTAAATGTAGAAATACCACGGATCCATAAGTCTGCTCCATCTGCTCCGGGCAAACCAGTCCGCTGAACACCAACCAAGCCTGCAATCCGTCCTGCTAATGTTGCACTCAAGTTCGCGACTGGTTGCTTTAAATTATCAACGTTTACGCTTGATTGAGCCCCTACTACACTAATTTTTTTCTGAGCCCCAAATCCGACCACCACAACCTCGTTAATACTTTGATCGTCGGCTTCCAAGGTGATATTTAGGTTAGTGATATTACCTATACGGGTAATATAGGTTTTATATCCTACGAAAGTGAAAACTAAGGAATCACCTCGTAGCGCTCTTATTGTAAAATCTCCTAAGTTGGCTGTAACTTGTGTTTCACCAGTCGTACGATTTTGAATAGTTACGCCGCTAAGAGCAACTTCCAATTCGTCTCGAACAATACCGGATACATTTGATTGCAAATTTTCTTGTCCAAAGGCGCTGCTAGCCAATAGAACAGCAAAGAAACATGCAATCATGAATAGTAAATTTCTATTATTCATAATTGTTATTTTGTTGGTTATAAAATGGTTGTTAGTCAGTATTTCTGTTTGGATCGTAGATTAAGCGCCACTCTGCCATCTGAAATAAGCCAGTTCCCCCACGAATAGCAGTAATGTTTAATCGGTAATAACGATACTGTGTGGTGTTTTCGATATCGAAACGAACTTTTTCTAATCGAGAAGTAAACATGTAGTTTTCCTTCTTGTCTAGAACCGTCCAGTTATCTAAATCGTTCGATCCTACCAATTCCCAGTTCTTTGGATCACGATCCTGAGCATCATTCGCTGAGGCAAGAATGTAGGCGGACACAGCAATTGTTCCCGGAAAACTTAATTGTAAGTAAAGATTATCCCGATAGGGATTGATTAAGAATTTGGAATTGTAATCATTGTCCACGAGCTTGAGAGACCCTTCATTTCCTCCTGCACCGCCACTATTTTCGAAATTTACTGAAATAGTGCCAGACGAAGTAATATCCATTTCTGGCTCCTCTTGCTCTGGAAGTAGTTCATAATATCGAACTTCCTCCTTTTCACAACTACTGACTCCAGTTAACATGCACCCAGCAAAGAGCGCATAGATTACCATGGTTCTGTTCTTCATAAAAGGTATTATTAGTATAGTTTAGCTATAACGATTTAGTTATAACCAAATATAATAAGCTAAAAGCCACAAGGTTGTTAACACATTGTTAATGACACAAATACACATAAAAAAACAAAGGATGAGGCAGGCTGTGAATAATTTTTAACTCAGTGATAAATTCGATTACGCTAGTTTAAACGGTCGAAGTTGTAGCATCACAACAGCTTTTTAAACTAGAATAGATTACAAAATCGTAAGCAAATGTTATTATATTATTGTCTTATGATATGGGTTCACAAGTACCGGTTAATCTCATCATAATGTTGTATTTCAAATCTTCGAGTGGTTACCAATAATAGCTCTAAGTACGTTGAAGAGCTCCGAACTGTTATAAAAGCAGTTTCGCTAAAAGAATATTTGTAAAGTTCGCATGGAAACAAGCTTTTTACAATAATTTTCCCTACCTTAATATATATATATTGCAGACCTGATAACATTATACTATGGAAATTATATTAACACCAATTCGTCAAACCACAATCAACAAAATAATTTCTTACCTATTATCACTAGGTATAATAACAGCAATATCCCTTAACATTAGCTTTGCTGGCAACAAAGCAAATCATAATGATAGAGACTCAGGACTTTTTGAATTAACCATTGACATTAATCAACTGCAAAATCGTTCCGGCAAATTTATGATAACGGTTGGAGGACATTCGATCATACCAGAGGTTGAAAATAACATTATAAAAATAACCGCGCCATTAGACGAACCACGCAGGTCATTCGTGACATTTTTCCCGGATGATGCAATTAGTCAAAACCCAAATAAAAGCCTCAATGAGATTGCAGCAGAATTAGATAATTTTTACATTTTCTTGGCTGAGGCAGGTCAACACCATATTAAATCTGATAGTATTATAGCCAATAGTATAATTACTACCCCTACAGCTGCTCAAAAAGAATATGCGCTTCTTTTGAAATTAAAAGATGGTTTTTATGAAGTCATCGAAGCAAAATATCAGCAACTGCTTAATGAACATCGAGATATTGAGGATCAGAAATACAAAGATTCCATCGTGCGACCTATTGTAATGGATTTCGTGCGTACGCAATACCCAATTTATTATAACGATAAGATTCTAAATTTCGTAAAGGATCATCCCAACTCTCCCGCATCAACTATAGAACTTGAGGAATATTATGATAGTGAGCTTATGGATATGAAATCTCTTACTGCCCTCTACGACAATCTCTCAGAAAGGGTGAAAAATCTACCGACAGGATGGAGAATTAAGAATTTTATTACTGCGCGAGAGTTCGCCCAAGATATCCTTAACAAGGAAGCACTCGATTTCACTCAAACTGATTGGAAGGGAAATCCGCAAACATTATCTCAATTGCGAGGCAAAACCGTACTAATTCAATTTTGGGCCAGTTGGTGTGGGGCTTGCAGAGAACATTTGCCAGCCCTCAAAAACATTTATAATAAATATAATGGTCAAGATTTTGAAATCATAGGCATATCGGTCGACATAAATCATGAAAATTGGACACAGACAATACAGATGGAGGATCTGAAATGGCTACATGTTTCAGACCTGCAAGGATGGAATAATGTGGTAGCGAAACAATATAAGATCCATGGAGTACCATCAAACTTCTTGATCGATAAAATGGGCACAGTAGTAGGGTTTAATCTTAGTGGAGAAGAACTAGATCGTCAATTGAGCAATAGGAAATAAGGGTTCAGTACTTCTGTATTTATCAAAGATTTGCTCTAAGTTTATGGTATAAGAACAGAATTATTATACTATCCAACTATTGGACAACTGTATAAATGTTTAAATTAGCAGTTGAGAATGAAAAGAGAACGCAGGAAATTTAGTGCAAGTTTTAAGGCGAAAGTTGCCATAGAAGCGATCAAAGAACAGCAAACAATCCAAGAACTGGCGTCGAAGTACGAGCTACATCCTACGCAGATCAATACTTGGAAACGGGAGTTTCTGGACAATGCAGAATCGGTTTTTACGGCTGAGAAATCCTCAATAAAGGATGATTCCAAAGAGAAGGAGCTTTATTCGAAGATCGGTGAGCTCCAGATACAAGTTGATTTCTTAAAAAAAGTATTGGGCAAATGAGTTTGAACGAGAAGCGCGGACTTGTTTGCCCCTCTTATAAGAAGATGAGCGTTTATCAGCAGTGTAAAGTGATTGAGCTGCCCCGCAGTAGTTATTATTTTAAGGGTAAAGGAGAGTCCCCATTCAATCTACAACTTACGAATCTCAAAGACCGTAAGTTCTTGGATTGCCCCTTCTATGGCGTTGAGGGCATGACGGACTACCTGCGGCAGGATCTTGGATACTTTGTCGGACACAAGCGTGTTCGAAGGTTGTATAAGATTATGAACCTAAAGACTATACATCCTAAAAAGAACCTTAGTAAGGCCTGTAAGGCGGATTACAAATTTCCTTATCTGCTCAGGAATCTAAAGATTGGACGAGTTAATCAGGTATGGCAGGCAGATATCACCTACATTCCTATGTTCAGGGGTTTCATGTATATGTTCGCCATAATCGACGTTTACAGTAGAAAGATAATGGGTTGGGATGTATCTAATACCATGAACGCCGAATGGTGCCGGGATGTGCTGGCAGATGCCATGCAGAACTACGGTAAGCCCGAGATATTCAATACCGATCAGGGTTCGCAGTTTACCTCAGAAGTTTTTATAAAACTTCTTAAAGAAAATCAGGTAAAAATATCCATGGATGGCAAAGGCAGAGCCTTGGACAATATATACATCGAAAGGTTTTGGGGTTCACTCAAAAGGGAGAAAATATATCTAAATCCACCAAATGGTGGAGTGGATCTCTACAGACAGCTCAAGGATTACATCGTTTTCTACAACACAGAAAGAAGACACAAATCAATTGGGCGGATAACTCCCGACGAAATGTTCAATCAGCAAATCAAAAATGTATCGTAATTATATCTTAGTTTAGTACAAATGTTGTCCAACAAATAGGTAGTATCATATTCAAGCTCACTACCTTAAAACGTATCCACAGGAATCGTTTAGCAAATATTTTCATACAGAGCTCATGCCGAAGTTGCCAGATGCACCCGCTTTCCTATTAAAAGCACTGAATGATTAGGATTATTCTTCAGATCAACTAAAAGGCCGCTGGACAGTGCTCGACTTTTGGGGAACATGGTGTGGTCCTTGTGTTGCAGAGATGCCAAAGCTCAATGCCTTTCACTTAAAAGATAAGCAGAACAAAGCCGAATTATTAACCATCGCCTGCTACGATATTAAATATAAGGTCGAGAAGTTTTTGGCAACAAACAGCTATCAGATTCCGGTACTGATGTCTAATTCTATTGTAGAAAGGGATTATAAGGTGAATGGCTACCCTAGTAAATTTCTAATATCACCGGAGGGTAAATTGATTTCTACTTCGTTTCAGTTTGATTGGGAAAGTCTACTCGATAAATTGATTGAGCTGTAGACAGTAGAAAAGTTTAAAGCTACAATTATACAAATTCATTTATTTCACTTTTGATTTTTTCATACCTATATTTATAAAATAGCATTTGCAGCTAAAAAGAAGGTGAGCTTTGCGGTGAGTCGTTTTTTAAAAGTGACTTTAAACCATCATTATCAGCGATTTTACACTCAAAACATGATCCCAGCGGGATCACATCTTGGGACAAGTCTAAAAAAGAAAGACTTGTCCCATTTTTTTTACCTTGTAACTTACTGTTATTCTGATAGATAAGAGCAATCGCAGAATTTAGTCTCGGAGTTCGATGTTGTGTCCCGTCAAATTCCAAAAAATCGGGGAACATCGAACTCACTATAAGCCTTTTTTCCTCAATATCACCGTTTTCATACCGTCTATCAATGTTTGCGACCTTTTTTAAGGTGGATGCTACCAAGTCTTTAATCTCCGTTCCAACTACTGCCAAGTCGTTTAATCTTCTTTCCAAAACCTCAATCTTTCCTTTGGTCAATTTTTTTACTTCTTGGAAATCATCGTCTGCCATTTCTCCATCGGCATTTTTTAAAAGCGCATTTTGATAGCGTTTGTTCAACGCATCAATCTCACCTATGATATTTACCCGTTCGGTATTTTGGGCTTTGGTTTTGTTATTGAAGTCTTTTATAAAGGCTTCGATAAAGACATCGACCATACCCTCTTTTGGCGACATGTACCGTAACTGTTTTAAGAAAGCCTCATTGGCGGTTTCGGCTTTGAACCGTACTCCGCAAGAGGAAGTGCAATGGTAGTAGTAATAGTAATTGCCCATCTTGCCCTTTGAGGCACTTCCTGTGAGCATCCTATTACAGTTAGGGTTAGGGCATTTAATAAACCCTCTAAGCGGTAGATTGTCCATAGCCACGATTTTAGGCTTTACAACCCTCTTTCTCCCATCGAGAATATCCTGTACATCCGCAAACGTCTTTTCGCTGATTAATGGCTCATGCTGTCCTTTGACAAAATATCCCTTTTCCTCTTTGTAGGGAGGAATGAATATTTTGCCACAGTACAAGGGGTTTCGGACGGCTACCCAAAAGTTATTTTTGCTGAACCGACCTTTTCCATCGGCTTTATCCCGAACCATTTTCCATATCTGTTCGGTATTGAAGTTATTGGAAACGATTTGTTCAAACGCCCATTGTAAAAGCGGTGCTTCAAAATCATGGGGTGCAATGAACTTCTTTTTGCCCTCTGTTATCTTATTGGCATATCCCAATGGAGCAGTACCCATATACCGCCCCTCTTTTTTCGCCCTGCGCATCCCGTGAAAGACATTTAATGCACGCCTGTCGTTCTCAACTTCCGGTGAAGCAAGATAGAACGCAAGCATGATTTTATTTTCGGGAATGGTAAGGTCTAAGGGCTGTTCTATCGCAACAGGCTCAACGCCATTTGTCCGCAACTGGTTAATCATTTGATAGGCATCCCCTGCGTTTCTACTAAACCTATCCCATTTAGTGAATAGGATTATTGACCCCGATTTGTTATTCTTTATCTTGCGTAGATTAGATAAATATTTCTGCCACTCTGGACGTTTAAACGATTTTGCCGAATGGTCTTCTATGTAAACATCCCTTACCGGAATGCCTTTTATTTCACAATACTTTCTTAATCGGTCTTCTTGGTCACGTTGCGAATATCCCTTGTCCGCTTGCTCGTCTGTCGATACACGTATGTATAAATCTGCCTTTCTCATCACAACAGTTTTTCTTGTTCATTGGGTTAAAGTTTTCCTCTTAGATATTGGTTAACTGCAATATGAGCTATCTTCTTGACAAACTCCAAGATGGTTTTTGCTTCCTCTATATCGACCTCTGTTCCTTTCTTTTTCAAGATTTGTACAACTCTTTCGGGTGTTAAATCGTTCGCTTTTTCTTTCTCCATCTTCAACTCATTTTTGCCTGTTAACCGAGCGGATTAATCCGCACAGACAAACTTATCGTACTGATGGAGTGGATATTGGATTGTGTCTTTAGGTTGAATTACTTGGCATAGTCTGCCTGTTTAGAACCATTTCGGCAATGCTATCCTCATTATTTCCACGTTTGGTTATGCCTATAAAGCGAGTATGCCTGTTGTTCACGTTTCATGGAGCAAAGGTATGTCCGTGTTCTTAACGTAGGCAAAAGGTCATGCAAGTTTGAAAAAAAAATATCCAGCCCGTTGGGTGTATTTTTTTTTCAAAACCTTGTGCCTACTAAACACTAACCTTTGATGCTCCCGAAACGAAACATAGCATACTCCGGCTCTTTACACGAATAAAAAAAATGTCAGGCATGAGGAATATAAGCATTGGAAATGGTATTGAAACAAAACAACAGCACCACCTCTCATTGCCGAATAAATCAAAAAAAGTAAAGAAATGACACATCAAATAAACACATCGGAAGCAAGGGTATATGTCGGCACATACGCAAAATATAATGACGGTTCAATATTCGGGGAGTGGCTAACGCTATCCGACTATGTGGACAAAGACGAATTCTACGACGCTTGCAGGGAGTTGCACGATGACGAGGAAGATCCCGAATTTATGTTCCAAGACTACGAGAATATCCCAAACGGATTAATGGGCGAAAGTTGGATAAGCGATAGCATCTTTGAGGTTTTGGAGGCTTTGGAAGATATGGACGAAACCCGAAAAGAGGCATTCCTAATATGGTGCGAAAACGGACACCGTAAGCTATCCGAAGGCGATATTGACGGCCTAATAAGCGACTTTGACGATGACTATATAGGCGAGTACAAAGACGAGGAAGATTTTGCCTATGAACAGGTAGAGCAAATGGACTTGCCCGAATTTGCAAAAACGTACTTCGATTATGAGGCTTATGCCCGTGACCTGTTTAGCGGTAACTATTGGAGCAATAGCGGTCACGTATTTTATAATTCGTAAATTTTCGGGAACGGTACGCCGTTTCCATTTTTATTAAAATCCGGTGGGCAAAAAGACAGATCCGCCCGATGGTCGGAACAGTCTTTTTGCGGAAAGCGGAACACCCCCTTTGTTAAATGCTTCCGCTCCGCCGTTCCTTACCTGCATTTTCCAAATAGGCTGTATCGGGATAGTCTACTTTCTTTCATGAGTTGAGACGGAAAAGAAAGTAGCAAAGAAACCGATTATTGTAATCAATGAACTTTACTTCAGTCACTGATAAAGAAAGGCTTTAATTCTTTAAATTTGTAATATTGAAACAACCTTTGTATTGAAAAGGATTATATAGCAGACCTAAATGAAAGCATATATTGACTTAAATATTTTCGATAGATTAGAAAAAATAGACCGACTTGATGAGGTAGAAAAACCACACTACCAAGAGCTATCAAGTATGTTATTGGATAAAACGCTTACTACTGCCTATTCAAATGCTCATCTCAATGATTTGTTTCGAGGTTATCAGAAGAACCCCAATTTTATTGATGGGCATTTAGCAAATATAAAGTCATACACCAATAATCTGTGTATTTGTCAATATTGGGGACAAAATGATGTTACTTGGCAATATCGAGAAATCAGAGATTTCTTCGATGAGAAATTAACTGATTGGGAGTTTGAGCCAAATTCATATGAAGAATTATTCGAGGACGAACCTCTATTAAAAAGTGCAGTTGCCCTTTACAAACACATACCGCTTCCTCCAGAATTCAAAAAAGGATATTCTGCCGAGCAATTTTGGGGAATAATGTTTCCTCTTTCAAAAATTCACAACACGCAATACGCCCTACAAGCGGATATTTTCAATTTTCAGTCTCGATTAAAATCTGACTATGGATTGTATAAGTCATTTAGAAGCAAGCTATTGAATAGTTTGAACAGAGTAAAAAACAACAAAGAAATTTTGAAATCTGTTCAAACGAACTTAAAAGATATTCCAAAGCATTTGGAACTTATCGATATTTTTGATGCTTACACCCCAAACAACAAAACAAGCGACAACATCATGTATTCAAAAGTGCATGATATCTTTTTTAAATACGATTTTTCCGGATATAAAAGTGACGGACATTTCAATAATATGTTTGACGATGCATTACATACTTTTTACGCATCCCATTTCGACTTTTTCCTAACAAATGATGATAGATGCAAGTATAAAGCTGAAAAGACATTTGAAAGACTAAACATCAAAACAAAAGTTCTGAAAATCGAGGAAATAGAAATAATAAGAAACCACTTATAGGCGGTTGAACAAATAGCATTCACCCAATGATAGAAACCCAAATCGAGATAGCAGTAAATCGAAAGTCTGATATAGAACAGATACAGCAAAAAATTATTGAGAGTAAAATTCAGTTCCCGGTTTATATCCGTGAGTATGAATCTAGCTATCAAATAAGCTTCACAAGTGATTATGAGGAGTGGGAATTGGATAAGGCTATTCTTGCGTGTTTCTCAGGATATGAATTTACATCAGACCTTGAAAGAGGACGAAAAGAAATCAGAGTTGAAATATCCAGACACCAATCGGAGTTTTGTACTGATGGTTGGGGAAGACCGATTGAAAACCCTCTAAACGAAACAAAGTATCTTGTAAAGAAGTCAAAGGATAAGCCTGAAAGGTTTAGTCCTGTAATCAAGGTTATGTTTGAAGAAACAGAACGGGATTACTACGTGAACATTATAGATGGACTTAATAGAGCAACAAAAGAACAAGGTTTTTTACTTTTAAACGAATTTAGGGTTGAGAATGAAGACAGCAATGTAGAAATCTTAAAAGACAAGCTGTATAAAACGCCTTTGGAAGCCTTTTATGAGGGGTACTACAAAATGCATGAGTTGGTAGATGCCGATTTTACTGTGTATCTTGAAAACAAACGGAAAGAAATTCGGGAGACACAAAAAATACCTCGCAAAATTATTAGGGATTTCATTAAAGCTTGCAATAGTTTCAATGAAAAGGATATTTTGAAAAATATTAGTGAGAATATCGTCTTTGAGAAACGTAAGAATTGGCAAACGGTTTTCCGCGCTAACGGAATTGATGAAATCAAAGAGTATCTTAATTCTGCAACACAGTCCTTATGTTTCAAAGACCTTAAAATTAGGTCATCATGGAATTTCAATTTACCAATAGTAACAATCGGTATAAAGTTTTTCCCTATCTCTGACGACCCAGAAATAAAGCATCCACAAAAATATGGGCAGATAATATTTACATTAGAAGATGATGAGATTGTCCGTATAATCGAGGAGTTGTAGCCTAATTGGTTTCATTTGAAGAGCAAGACAACATAACTGCTAAAAGATAATATTAGTAATATCATGGAAAGAAACGTACTTTTTATCAAGGGTTATAGTAAAACACCAACAGAATTAATAAACGACCGAAAAATTATCCAGTTGTATATTGATTTTTTCACCAGCAATGCGGGTGGTGCTTTTGATTTTGATACAGAAATAATTATTTTAGAAGAACCGGATGTTGACACTATCAATGACCTAACCACACTTAATGAAGTAGATTATTTAATAATTGTATTGGTTGGTCATGGTGCAAACAAGGATGGGATACAGATATTTCAGTTACAGGAAAATTTATTCATACAACCTGGACAAATTCAATTCGGCTGTCAAAAGCAATTACATATCATCGAATCATGTAGAAATATTATAGACATTGAATTAGATATTCAAAGGATTAATAGATTAGTGCCAAAATATAGATATGGGGGAATTGTCAAGTTTCCTCTTACAAGAGAAGAATCCGTTGAAAAGTTCAATAATGTGTTACAGCAGTCAGAAAATGGGATTCTTTATTTATTTGCTTGTGATATCAACGAAAGTGCATACAGTTATTTCTTTTTGCAGGTCATGATAGATATAGCCCTATATGCACACGAATATTTTAGGAATTCTGTTTATACCGCTTCAGATATTTTCGATAATGCAAAATCCCAAGTAAGTAATTTGACAAAAGGAAAACAGACTCCGACAAAGATAGGAGAAGCGGACTTTCCCTTCGTAGTCACGATAATATGAACCGGTAATTCGATATCACCTTCGAAAACATCTATCTGCCATTGACCGCCCCGTCAATGGCTTTTTTTATATTTTCGCCTATCAGCACATATTTTGAGAAGCCAAGCTCCGCAAGTTCTCTAATAACTTTTTCATCATCCATATCACTATGTGCAATTAGCTTCAATGTAGGGTATTGACTTCTTAATTCCCGTATTTGCTTCATTATGTCTTTATCCGAAAAATCGAGGTCGATGATGCAAATATTGGGTAGCGTTGTTAACGAAGATAGCTGATTGTTCGCGTCCGCAACGTTATCAGAGCGAAAGACAACATCTACCCCCGAAGCAACGAGGTCATCATGTATTAAATCCATCACTGGACTTTTATCATTGATAAATGCAGTGGTAATTCGGCTTATGTTCTTAGTCTCCATATTGACGTAGTTTTTCATTTTGTATGGAGTTCCTGCATTAAAAAAAAGCGCAGGCAACTACACTTACCGATACTGGGGCACTGGTATGCCTGACAACGAATAAGCGAGCACCCACGCCTATGGCGTGAGCATTCCTACTTATCGTCTCGTTGTCTTAAAAATTACCAGTTTTCAGTATCGAGACTTAAAGTAACAACACTTTAAGATTTTTATATTTTCAGATACAAATATAGTGAAGCCAAAAAGGTTCAACAAACGTAATATGCATAATTTGCAGTGTGACTCTCATTAGAAAGTTTTGATTTTACCATTTTCCAACCAATTCGGAATTTCAAAGCTCTTCGCTTTGGGATGTTGATGGAATATATTTCTTAGATTTCTAAACACTGAATAAGCATCACTTATAATTTGTTTTTGTTTATCAGTAAACTTCAAATCATATTGGTTTTCACTAATTCTATGAGCCGGATTTTGTCTTTCCCTTCGTATTTTCTTTAACGGTTTAAAAAGTTCACTGATTGTACCGTCTCCCTCTACGTTAAAAACTGAAGTTAGCCATTCTTCGAAAATTTGTAGTGTACCTTTAGACTGCTTTTCTACCAAACCATTTCCTAATTCTTTGTATTCAAATAGTTCAACCTTCCCCTCGAAAAAATCTTTATTGATGTTTTCTGAAATCATTTTATCAAGTAGCAATATGAAATCATTATAATTTTTCAAAGTTGGTGTAAAGAAAAACGTGAATTCCTTTGGTCTATTCTCTTCTTCAAATGTTTTTCTAAATAGAGTCTTGGAAAAAATCAATTCAGTTAGGTCGTTTATGCATTTTTGTTCTCCAATGAAGCCAGAAAAAATAGAATAAGAAGATGACCAGTTGCCTTGAATTGTATTCTGATGATATTCTTCAAGCATTTTACAGTTACCTGATTTCTCTCTGCTTTTCCAATAGATTTGATGCTCGGCGGTTAAATCCTTTAGGTATCTTAAGTAAACTACTGCCAACCTGTTTCCATTTTCATCGAAACCTAATCCAAATGTTTTTAGAAAGATGTCATCTTCATCCCTTACAATTGGCTTTTCATTTTCATCATATTTGCAAGAAATACGCCCAGAATAATCTTCAAACTTGAAATCAAATCGTGGGTCATTAGAATACCTATCCAACACTTCTATTTCAAAAAAAATTGGTTTTAAATGAGGTTCTCCGAGTGCTAGCTGTTGCGTATAACAAGCGTTACCAAATTCAGCTAAAGTTCTATTCTTGGTAAGGAAAATTTTACTTGGATAGAGACAAATAGGGAATTCTGTATCCTCCGATGAGATTTTGAAATCACCAAATGAATGAATAACTTCTTTAGTTTTTTTTGCTTCTTCCAAAATACTTAATTGGCTGTCAATTGGATAATGCTGAAAACCTATAATATGGGGATTGGTGCTTGACTGAATTGAAACGAAATCTTCAATAACAAGTTCTTTTATTAAGTCTATTGAAGCTTCATATTCTATATTAAGCTTTTGGGAAATATTCCGTAAGGGAATTCCGTTGAAGTCCGAAGAGTTCACGAAAAAATCATATACAATAGTTTGAATTTTATTTTTCAATTTATAAGTATTTGTTATTAGGGCTTGCCACCTATTAGAAATTTATAAAAGTAAAAGGATGCTTTACGGTTTACGTATCTCCATATTTTGGGATGCTTTTTCTTTTGCCTTTTTCTGTCTCGAATAACTCCATAAAAACAGCACACCGAAGATAATCAAAGCATAAGCTATCCATTTGCCCAAACGTTCAGAAGTTTTAATAATAACGGATTTCTCATAAGATGAAAAGCTCTCTGCTCCGGTCGGGCTACGCCTGTAAAACTTCCTGCGGTTAATCCAGTAACGCAGACCTAATCCCAAAACCAATGCTATTATGCCTAAAACCAATGATGCACCCATAACGATAGCTATTATAATTCAACACTTTGAATTTACGAAAAAGCAACGAATAGCAGGCTTAAAAAATGGAAACATCCCGTCACTTTGGACGGGATTTTCTGTTTTTAATCACGGCTGTTAAACTGGAAACTTATTTGCTTTTCGTTCCCGAAGTTGTCCGAAATCCAAATATCAAACGACTGTGATACGGTAGATTGCGAGGTGTAATACAGCCTAAATTGTGTCTGTGGCAACAGGTACACGTCATTGGGCATATACGGCGGTTCACTGTAATAGCGCAATGCTCCCTGTCCGTCAAACTGGAAATAGCGAATAAAGTATTTCGCATCGTTGAAATTGCCCGACCGTTGAACGGTAATCCGTATTTCAACGGTCTGCCCGTTCGTTACCTCTTTGGGTACAGGCATCACCTGTACCTCAAAAGGGTAATTCTGCCTGATGTCGAGGTCGTCTTTTTCACACGAGGTCAGCACCACGGCGCAGACCAACATCGCCAAGAGCATGAACATTGCCTGCAAATGTAGCCCGTACTTTCTGATTAATATTTTCATCGTAAATCAATTTTAAAAGTTAAACCTTAGTCCAATCCCTGCCGATGGACGGAACTGTTTCAAATCCGTACCCCATAATACTTTTGTCCGCCCTTGCAGGAGCAGGACAAAGCGGTCGGACAGGTATGTTTCGAGCGTGAGCCGTCCGCCCGTACCATAGACGAAATTGTCTTTGTCGAGGATGGTCGAGCCGTCCGGTAACATTGCTTCGCTCCGGTTGATGGTTTCGTAACCTGCCACGGCGGTAAGCCCTGCATTCAGCGTGACGGTCTTTCTTGCATCGCCCAATAGCTGAAGACTGTAACCCACCTCGCCCGTATAGGTTTCGAGCGGTATCTGTACATCCCCGTAATCCGAGAGCTGATGGGTGTACTCCGCACCCCATATCCAGTAATTGCCGTTCTTTCCGTTCACGGTCAATGTCAAATTCAGATAGTAATTGTCGCTTATTTCTTTGGACAGCATACCTGCGTTTATTTCCAATCCCTTTTGTTTGGGGAGCATCCGTTGTGCCTGTACCGCCGTCATGCTTAGCATGGCAAGCCCCATGGCAAAAATGTATCTCATCATTGTTCGTTCTTTATGGGTTAATTAATCTTTAGGTGCATATCGCTTACCAGCTTGGCGTGTACGAGGTCGGAATTTTCCACCTGCAATACCTGTTGTCTGCCTCCATTCTTTTCAAAGATTTCGATAACCAGAACCTTGTCATCTGTGATGGTAAACTGGTCAAGCAGGAACACGTTTTGGTCGGTGGTATTGCCCGTAATTTCACCGAGCGTTTTGTACATACGCAACGGGTTCATTGCCTTTTCCTGTACCACGGTACGCTTGGCGACTTTCTTGTCCACAACCTTGAAATTCACAAAGTCAATGTTGAACGGAACATTGCTTTTGTTGCGCAGTTCCGTATGGAAATAGAATTTTCCGTTATGGACGTAGATACCTTTTAGCAGGAATTGTATGCCGTAGCTTTTTGCCCCGATATGCTTTACAATCCTTTTATTCTTTTTGTAAATCGTTTCCATGAGCAAACCAGCGAGTGACGGCGAATTGCCCCCCAATTCCTCAAACAGAACATCGTTGCCGTTTTCCCTGTCCGATGCTTTTTGCATGGTCAGCAAATCATAATTCAGCGTTGCAGGATAAGGACTGTAAAAGACATTGAAATTGTAAAACCGACCATCGTCCGTGATGACGGAAAAATTGGTTTCCTCGTCAAAATCCCTTACGCTTGCCTTAATGCGCAGTACGTTTTCCGCATCCTCGGCTTTGCCTGCAATAAGGTATTCACTGCCCAAATCCACGTAGCGAATTGCGGACGGGAATATGAGGTGCGAGGTTTTGCTGTACGTCACCTGCATTTCGTAAGGGTCAACCTTGCCCATGCTCAATTTTGTTGTATTGCATGCAATTTGCTGTGCATTTGCACCTGTGATAAAGACCGTTAAACAGACTATTGTCATGAGGCTTTTAAATATTGCGTTCATATCGTTATTATTTATTTTTTAATGGAGATATGGAATGTTCATGTGTGTTAGTTTTTTGGAAACATGAACATTTCATTTTCTTTTTGATTTTAGTTAAACATTAATTTTTTGAAACGAGGAAAATCTGATGACCGGCTTTGACGGTTACTTTCGGTGTCCTCACTTTCCTGGAGAAATAACCCGATACCCCTTGCACCACACCACGGGAAAGGTCGCCTGCCATCTGTTGCCCTGCCGAGCGTGTCATCATGATGGACGTGCCGGAGGTTTGGCTCATGTTGGAGGCAATCTCTGACAGGGCATTCATTTCGGGGGAATACGGCACATATAGCCCTTGCTGTCCGTCCACGTCATAAACGGTTATATCGACCGGAATAATGTTGCCCTCAAATTCGATGGATGTTACTTTTAACTGCAACCTGCCACTTTGAAACTTGGCGTTAGCCGTCAATACCGTTCCTGCCGGAATGGAACGGACGGGAGTTTGCGCCGTTTCCAACAAACGCAACCGTACACCGCTTTCGCCTGTCACGGTCTGTGTTTCCTGCACCACAGCCCTAATGCTGTTTTTCGGTTGTATGACCTGTTCCGAAACGCCTGCCGTATAGAAACCACGGTTTCGGGTTTCGTTCCAGTTTGCCAAAAAAGCACTGTCGGTCGGCTCACGGTACAATGCGGAAACCGTATTTTTCCTTACGGGTGTGAATGCCACGAAATGTTCTTTTTGCGAGGAAATCTTTGCCGAAACCGTTGTGTCCGCATTATCCGTCTGTGCCGGATTTGATGGCAGGTTGGAGATTTCGCTGAAACTGACCACCCGATTTCGGTTTAAACTGACCACCTATTCCGCTTGAAATTGACCACCCGATTTCGGGGGAAATTGACCAGTTCGAATAATGCGTGAATGCTATAGCGGCCAGCCTACTTTTGATGGATATATAATCCATCGAAATGGCCAATTCCACTATAAGCATGAGCAAGATCAGACAGATACTCAGAATGTATTCCCAAGGGCGTAGCAAGCTTTCCATCGCTACCCATACTGGTGTTTCCCGTAATACGGTCAAAGTTTATTTAAGGGCCTTCAGTTCCAGCGGCTGTAGTTTTGAGCAGATTGATTCACTTAACGATAAGGAACTGGATGATTTCTTTGGCAAGAGCCGTGAACAAGCTCCCAATAACCGGTTAATATCGCTTCAACGTTGTTTTCCCCGCATTGACCGTGAACTAAAGCGGACCGGGGTCAGTCGTATGATGCTATGGGAGGCCTATATGAAGGAGTTTCCGGATGGCTTCCAATATACCCAGTTCTGTTTCTACTACAACCAGTGGAAGAACAGGGTGAACCCCGTGATGCACTTGGACCATAAAGCGGGCGATAAACTTTTTATCGATTTTGCGGGACAGAAACTCGCCATCGTAGACAAGAATACGGGCGAGGTAACCCAGGTGGAGGTCTTCGTTGCCATCTTGGCCGCCAGCCAGCTCACCTATGTTGAAGCGGTCATGAGCCAACAGAAAGAGGACTTTATCTCGGCCTGCGAGAACACGCTCCATTATCTTGGCGGTGTTCCGGCAGCCATCGTACCTGATAACCTCAGGGCAGCGGTTACCAAGAGCAACCGCTACGAGCCTACCCTAAACGATACCTTTGCCGATTTCGCAGACCACTATGGAACAACGATCCTGCCGGCCAGGGCATACCGCCCAAGGGATAAGGCACTGGTGGAGGGAGCGGTAAAGATAGCCTATAGCCGCATCTATGCCCCGTTGAACAAAAAGGTATTCCATTCGCTGTCCGAGCTCAATTCGGCCATACTGGAGGCGCTGGAATCCCATAACACACAACTTTTGAAAGGTCGCAACTACAGCAGGAGGCTGCAGTTCGAAGAGATCGAAAAAGAGGCACTGAATCCTCTTCCGGTACTGCGCTATGCCTTCAAAAAGCAACACTATGCCACCGTTATGAAGAACGGGCACGTGAACCTAGGAGTGGACAAACATTATTACAGCGTACCATTCCGCTTTATCGGTAAAAAGGTCAAGATAATGTACAGCAGCTCAAATGTGGAGGTATTCTATCATTATGAACGCATCGCCATGCACAAGCGGATGAAAAGCCCCTACAACTATACCACCGACAGGGAGCATATGGCCACCACCCATAGGTTCGTTACTGATTGGACACCAGAGCGTTTTCTGGAATGGGCCACCAGCATCCATGACGACGTGAGGCTCTATATCTTAAAGGTACTGGAGCGCAAGCAACATCCAGAGCAGGCCTACAGATCATGCGTGGGTATCCTTGGCTTTGCCAAAAAAGCCGGCAACGAACGTTTGATCAATGCCTGTAGAAGGGCGCTGGGCTTTGGTATCTACTCCTATAAGACCATACAGATGATATTGGAGAAGAATATGGACCAGTACCCCGAAAGCCTCTTTGCCGATGAACTCCCTATGCCCAGCCATGACAATATCCGTGGCGAAGACTATTACCAATAACCCTTAAAATAGATAAAAAATGAACACGAGCACACTTGACAAATTACAGAAACTGAAGTTCTACGGCATGTTCCATGCCTTTAAGAGCAGCATCGAAACCGGACAGACCGACCAGTACACCTCCGATGAGCTATTGGCGCACCTTATCGATTCCGAATGGGATTACCGCCAGAACCGGCGGATCGAACGCCAGATACTGTATGCCAGATTCCGTTATAAAGCTTCCATAGAGGAGCTCCACTACCATGTGGATCGGAGCATTGATAGAAACCAGGTGATGAGGTTGGCAGACTGTACTTTTATCGACAGGTTTGAAAACCTGCTCATTACCGGAAGTACGGGGATCGGAAAAAGCTACCTTGCCTCGGCAATCGGACATCAGGCATGTATGCTGGGCTACAGGGTATTATATGCCAGTACGCCAAAGCTTTTTGCCAAACTGAAAATGGCCAAGGCCGATGGCTCCTATATCAAAGAGGTTGCAAAAATTGAAAAACAGCAGCTATTGATCCTAGATGATTTCGGCATACAGCCCTTCGATGCCCAGAGCAGGGCGGCTTTGATGGAGATCATCGAGGATCGCCATTCAAAGACCTCACTTATCATTACCTCACAGCTGCCGGTAAGCAAATGGCATGAAGTGATCGGTGAAAAAACCATTGCTGACGCAATATTGGATAGGATTGTTCATGATGCACACCGTATTGAACTCAAGGGAGAATCAATGCGAAAGAAAAGGATGCCTGTGCAAGAAAATAGCTTCCAATAAAACACAACTTTTAAATCACTACTTTTGTTAACGCCTCTATAGCATTTGCAACGTTCGTTCGCCAGCGAATTAGGTGGTCAATTTGCCACGGAATTACATGGTCAGTTTCTCCGAAATCTACACGGTAACAGTTATTTCAAAATATTGGAGATAGAATACATAAACGCATACACACCAGCAAACATTAAACTACAAAAGATCATAACCAGTTAAAAATCACATATCTGTGAATTATTGTTACCTTTGCAAAATGAATGCAAAATCAAATGAATTGATCAATACTTATCTAACAAAAAATCCAATCGTACAAGATTTGGATGTAAGACATTATAATACGTTGTATCGTCTGTTGCATACGTTTGCAGTTGTAAAACCAGATGAAACGCTTATAGTAGAACTTATCGAATTTGCCACCGATAAAATAAAATCACCAAAAAGCATTGAACACGATTTAGCAGAAGTAAGTAATAAAGCATTAAGTTTAATGTTGAGCAAATAACAAAAAGATGCTATATTACATACAAATAGACCACTCCCAATTGGTCTGGATAGCAATTGATTAAAAATGCCCTTTATAGCTTATAACTATAAGGGGTTTTTTAGTATACACCCTAATCACTTCACATAAGTCGATATAAGACACTTTACATCATTCTGGACTACTGGTATCAAAACTTAATAATAACGTCTTGCCTCTATGTAAGGTGATAGAGAGATAACAAGTAACATTATTTATAGATTAAAAAGAAATAGACTAAAATAGAATGAAAAATCTAAATAAATCTAAATTAAGCCATATAAAGCGATATAAGACATCTTACCCTTATATGATACATTCCATACCACTCATAGTGTAATAATCCCTTAGATAGCTTTATATGAGGTCAAATCATACCGTAATGATCAATAATAAATGTAACAGCTTTTAAATAGATTAGTTTAAAGTATCCAATAATAATTATAAAAGATATTTGTGAATGAAATACTACAATTATGATAATATAAGGGAAAACCGTAATTTAAAGTATTAACCTGAAACTATCTTTGCAATGATATGATGATAACCACGCAAGACCACATTGTACTTGCTATTCTCGAAGCATTGGAAGATACTATACAGGGACAGGGTATATTGCTGTACTGTGATATGGACTACGATTTGGGTATAATGAATAGTTGGGTAAGTATAACACCAAAGGATGGTACAGAGCTGAAAGCAATAGATGCATTCTGGTTGGGTTATCTAGTCAAAGAATGCTTAATTTAAAATACTATACATATGAGCAAAGAAACTAGATATAAAGGTTACTACAATGTTATTATCGCTTTTCTACTGTTATGTATGGTAGTGATTTTAATATATCTGTATATCCTGAATACAAAAGACTATTAGATGTAATAGATGTAATAAGAGATATAACAATCCATTTATATTCACTTTTATTGGTAGACTATAAATAAATAATCTCTTTTTAAATAGATTAATATAAGATTGGATTATTTTATATAATTGATTTATTAGGTAGTATTTAGGGGTTAAGTATATTGATTTATAGGTAGTTAAGAGTAAGTGAACACTCACCTAATGTAAGCACCTCCGTCTCTTTTCCCACTTTCAAATACTTTTTCCACCTCACCCATACAACAGTAACCAGCGATCACCAGAGCGTTTGTAATAAACTCTGACAGTGTAAATGATCACCTGTATATAAATGTTGCGTTAATGATAGGATAGGTGTCAGAGTGGTTGAATGAGCAGACCTAAAAAACTCTGCCAAAACTCTGCCAATATTCGTGAATTTACAGAACTTTTTAAATAAATCTATTTGAAAATTTTAGGCGGAGAATAGGATACTTTTTTGTATTTTTATGGCTTAACGGTATTAAAAAAAGGGATTTAGATGTTATTCTAATCCCTTTTCTAAAAGTTGTAAAAAACTTCTGCGGAGAGGGAGGGATTCGAACCCTCGATACGGTCATCCCGTATACAGACTTTCCAGGTCTGCTCATTCAACCACTCTGACACCTATCCGTGAATGGAGTGCAAATATAGTATTTATCCCCATTAACACCAAACAATAATTATACGCACCCGGTATGTCGTGTTGTGATTTGTTAATTATTTTATAGAAAAAAAAGTAACAATAAATTGCTACAATATATTTAAGTTTTTTGTTTATTTGTAAATAAACTATCCATGAGAAACTTTTAGTTTCAATTTACTTGTATATCCATATCGTTTGGTACGCTACGTACGATTTTAGCAATCGATATTGACAACAGATTATACATCAATAAATATTTGATTTACTGAATTATATGCATTTTAAATATTTATAAAAGCGTCATAATCAACACAGAAACTGGAAATAAATTGCCATCTTAAAATAACGATCATATGTGTGAATTTTTTATCAATTATCAACGTAAATATCTAATATTATTTTTAATAAGCCACCTGTAGTTGCAACGTATTTTAAAGTATAGAGTTACGCAATTCTTTACTACAGCTCTACAGATCTTAAAAGCTATATAAACCTTAAAATTTCCCCTATTTCAGTTACGAAGTTTTTAGCAGTCAGTTATGGAAAAGAAATGTGGATACATATCGTTTTCGACCTACTTATTAAGCGAATATAGCAGCAGGCATCCTCCCTAATACCTCTCCAGTAGTATATCAATGATGGTCGTTTTCCTCAAACACAATCGTTATTACAATCATTAATTTAAAATTCCTATGAAAGAAAAAACATTAACAACCAACAACTTCCAATCTTATATTGAACAATCAGAGCTATGGAATGTGTACCCCAATGTCGTTACGGCGTTGGAGAAGCAAAGTGATCAAAATCCGACTAAAATTGCATTGGTCGATGGTGATGATAAGATTACTTATCAGGAACTGAATCAACAGGCTAATCAGCTGGCCGCATACCTCCAAAAGCAAAACATCCAAGCAGGTAGTATTGTAGGCGTATGTGTAGCACAATCAGCACGAAGAATTATCTCATTTTTGGCGGTACTAAAAACCGGTGCTGCCTATTTGCCAATTGACGGAGATCTGCCACAAGCTAGGATTAATTTTATGATAGAAGATGCCAGATTAGATTTCTTTTTAAGCGAGGAAATATATCTTGATAAAATAGATAATCAAACTACGCGTTCTGTATCTCTGGATTTATTGCATTACAATGCAGATTGTAATGCCTTATCAAAAGAGAATATTAATGTAAATTTTGATCCCGCCTCTACTTCTTACGTTATTTATACTTCAGGAAGTACAGGAGTGCCAAAGGGAGTGATGATAGGTCATCGCTCCTTTTTTCATTTTGTGACTCATCAAGCAGAGATTTTAGGTATAGATTATAACAGTAAGACATTACAATTTGCTTCTCCAAGTTTTGATGCCGCGGTTATTGATATTTGGGTCCCATTGGTCCAAGGAGCTACGGTTTATCTTTATCCCAATAATAAAGTTGTTGGCGAACCACTGCTAGATTATATCGTCGCGCATCATATCGATACCGTACCCTTGATGCCTCCTATGGTATTGGCTTCGTTGCCTACAAATAAGTCGATCGGCCGGCTACGTACAATGGGAGTTGGTGGAGAAGCGTGTACGGAATCTACTGTGATGGCGTGGTACCGGAAAATTCGACTGATCAATAGCTATGGTCCGACCGAGGCTACAGTTGCCATTACTAATTATGAATTTAAAGAAGAATCTAATCCAAGAATTATTGGCAAAGCAGTACCGTATGCACTCCTATTCGTATTGGATGAAGACTTAATGCCTGTTGGTACATCTGTTGCCGGAGAACTTTATGTTGGTGGTTTACCATTAGCTTTAAGGTATTTAAACAGACCGGAAGACACTAAAAAATCATTTATCGATGCGCCAGAATGGCTTCACGAACAATTAGGTGAATATCGGACAAAGTCTAACTCCTCTAGCTATTAAAACAAAACTGCAACAGGTGATGCCAGCATACATGATTCCTGATAAGATTGTCTTTGTAGAAAAAATGGCACTAACGCATGCCGGAAAAGTAGATAAGGCAAAACTTATCATTCCAGAAACGGTATCTGAAGCTACACATATTCCGGTATGGAACGAAGATAATCTCCACAAGGTAATAAAGCATATTTGGTCTGAACTGTTGGATATCGAAGAGATCAACGATGAAGACGACTTTTTTGAACTTGGTGGTTATTCACTTCTGGTTGCACATTGGCATGTATTGTTACCAGAAAAGATTAGAACTAGAATCACACTGCCAGAATTATACATCTATACCACCGTATCTTCCTTCGTGACGGAGGTAGAAAGTCGGCTGAGACAAGTAGAAGTTTCTCAAAAAACCAAGGCGCAGGAAATGGAAAAGGAATTAATTCAAGATGCCGAATTACATACAGATTTCAACATTACGACTCTGCCCGATCCTGCCGTCTTGGCCAATCCGAAGTCTATATTTCTAACTGGAGTAACCGGATTTGTGGGCTCGCATCTGCTCGAAGAACTATTGAAAAATACCTCGGCTACGATCTACAGTTTGGTGCGCGCAGCCAACACCGAAGATGGCATACAAAGGATCAAAGACACTTTTGCAAAGTTCAGATTGCCGTGGTTACCAGCATACGACCAACGCACCATTGCAATGATCGGCGATCTATCTTTGAATAAACTAGGCATGAGTGATCACGATTATGATTTTGTCTCCGATAAGATGGAAGTAATCTATCATTCTGGTAGTTCGGTCAGTTACGTACAGCCTTATTCCCTGATAAAAAAGCCGAATATAGATGGTTTGCACCATATTATCGAATTGGCTGTTCATCAAAAGACAAAATATCTTGTGTTACTATCTTCCATGGGGGTATTTAGTTGGGGTCGACCATTTACTCAAAAAACTTGGATGTACGAAGATGATTCCATTTACCAAAATATGCCCGCCGTAGCGCGAGATTTGGGATATATCAAAAGCAAATGGGTGATGGAAAGTATCGCCGAAAAGGCAAAAGCCAAAGGATTACCTATCATCAATTTCAGATTAGGTTTTGCGGTATGCCACAGTACTTCGGGAGCTACCGTGATGAATCAATGGTGGGGAGCTCTAATCAGGAGCTGCGTGCAACTGAAATCATTTCCATTGGTGATGGGCCTGAAAGACGAATTGACGACCGTAGATTATATGTGTAAGGCCATTGTGCATATAAGTAAGAAAAAAGAATCCGTAGGTTTAAATTTTCATCTCTCGCCACTGGCCGAGAATGACGTATCACTTACAGATTTTTGCTCGAAAATGAAAGAGTATTATGATCTTAAGTTGGAGGGAATGGAATACCATCAATGGTTGGAACAATGGATAAATGATGATCAATTACCGATCTACCCTTTGTTAGCACTGTTTACAGAAGATATCCACGAAGGTAAATGCTTGGTGGAAGCATACGAAAACACCTATTATTACGATCGTTCAAATACGAAGAGATTCTTGTCTGATTCAGATGTAGAGCCACCTGTTTTTGACGAAAAATTGATGACACCCTACTTAAAATATATGGGTGTGATTGAAGATTAAAAGTTGAAATTAGGTAGTAAAGAGCGCCGTTTTGACACCAAAATGGCGCTTTTATTTTTTGCATGCTCTCAGAATTAGCACGAGGCTACGGCGATGTAAAGAGTTTCATCCGCTTTTTCCCAAGCGCTAAGCATCTCTGATAAAATACGATATTGATGCAGGTACACTCCACTTAGTTCAGGATAGCACGTATGAAATTGCAAGAAAGCTGATTTAGCTTCTGTATGCCCACTCAATGAAGCCGTAAACAATTGATCTGCTAATATCATTTTAGCTTTGTTTAAAACATCATCGGCTGCTTTATATCGCTGCTGTACTTTTTCAATTGTGGGCCTATCATACAATTTTAAGTCACGATTCAGACGCTTTTCCCGAAATAATTCGCCGCCTTTGTAATAAAATGTCATTACGAGCTCTCGAATAGATATACTAGGCATAAATAGAACTATTTAAAAACTTTCGATATCAACTTACCAATAGTGGCGAAATCATTGATATTATTGACTGATCTAGATTCTTGTGCAATGTCTCGCTCTTTCGAGAAAGGATAAATCAAGATATAATTATTATCCACCGCCTGTCTATTCAGATAATCAGGCACGGCGTGCATTTGAGAGGCATAGCTAAAGAGATTTCGATCGGCCATCACAATGATTAACCCTTGATCTCGTCCAAGATCTTCTGCTTTCTGCTGCGCTTCTTCCCAGGTCGCGATTTCTGTCATTTCGGCCTCTATATTGGATTTTTTGAGAATACGTTGAAGTACATCAATCATGGCGTTGTTTGCATAGAATTGCATCGTAGCGCCCGAATTTTTAGCAATATTCCAGATCCGAAGTAGCGCATAGAAGAATCCGGGCTCACGATCTGCACTAGGTGGAATCAGCACAACGTATTTTTTGATCGTAGATAGCGGTTGAATCGCATGGTACAACATCAGATTGACATGCTCATTTTTCAAATAACCATTGTACAGATTATAGATAAACGACGGCGTAAAACCACGCTCTTTTTGCAAACCAATGATCAAATCGGTGACATTATTCTCCTTAATCACATTATTTATACCAGACACCACAGAACTATCATATCGTTTTATCGGCGTGATCAAGGTGTCGGCAGAGGCACCTAGCTTAACGGCATTATCTAGAATTTTCTCGGCATTTTTCAAGGAAGATTCTTTGGTTTCTTCGTTAATGACATTCATCACGTACACTCCTTCTTTGGTGCCTTTGTTTTTAATCAATAAACCTAGATTAATCATCTTTTGAGACATTTCTTCGTTATTGATTGGCATCAAAATCTTCTCTTCTTGTCCATCACTATCCGACACGGTTTTCTCATTTTCCGCTTCCGCAATGCGCTGTGCACTAGACATGGATACGAAAGAAGAAATGGTACAGGAGACCAAAATCAGTAAAATACTACCGTTTAGCACATGTTCACTGAGCAAACGAATGGGTTCACCATTAGGTGATTCGCCCAAAATAATATTGTAACCAACGAGCACTGCGGCTAAAGTAGCTGCCGCGGATGCCGAACTCATACCAAAGATCAGCATACCTTCATCTTTGGTAAAGCGGAAAGTTTTTTGGGTCAACATCGCTGCCGCGTATTTACCACCAATAGACGCTACTAACATCACTGAAGCAACACCCAAAGTTTCCCAACTGCTGATGAAAGCTCGAAAATCAATCAACATACCAACACTGATCAAGAAGAAAGGTATGAATAAGGCATTCCCAACAAACTCTACGCGATTCATTAAAGGTGAAGTATGTGGAATCAATCGATTCAATGCTAATCCGGCGAAAAACGCTCCAATGATAGCTTCTACACCAGCGATTTCTGCTAAAAGTGCTCCCAAATAAATGATCACAACGACAAAGATGTACTGAGATATTTTATCGTGTATTGTCTTGAAAAACCAACGGGCGATAATGGGGAACACAAAAAGCACAATTAGGGAGAACAAGATCATGGAAACTGTGAGTTGTACCCAAAATGCAGTACCCACTTCGCCTTGCGTCATTCCAACGACAACTGCCAACACTAATAAAGAAAGCACATCAGTGATCATCGTACCTCCGACGGTGACATTGACCGAGATTTTCTTGGTAACCCCTAAACTGCTTACCAACGGATAAACGATCAGCGTATGCGAACTAAATAGACTGGCAAATAGAATAGTCGTCAGGATGGAGAAATTCAACACATAATATCCTCCGATCAAACCTAATACAAAAGGCACAGCAAAGGTATATATGGAGAAAGTAATACTTTTCCATTTATTCTTTTTGAAGTCGCCCATATCGATTTCAAGCCCAGCCAGAAACATGATATAGAGCAATCCAGTAGTACCGATCACGACTACGCTGCTATCGCGCAGCAAGATATTGAAACCATTTGGCCCCACGATCGCGCCAGCAATGATTAGTCCTAAAAGATGGGGAACTTTAATTTTATTTAATAGAATGGGAATAAAGAGAATGATCACCAACTCGATTAAAAACTTGATGATCGGATCTTCTACCGGCAAAGTGAATCCGTGTATAGCTAAGTTTACCATGTTTTATCTAGATCTCGGCGTTAAGAGTACGGAGAAAACTAATTTGCAATTGTCTGGCCCAGTATTTCGTTTCTGCCCGCGTATTTGTTTGCCACTGATCTCCGCAAAGGATAATATAGTCGCCGGTTTGCTATTGTCGGCATCCTTTTCTTTCAGCGCCAAATCGTTTCTGGTGTCCGATGCTTGCGCCCAGTAAGTTTTGGTGTCACTGGTTTTTCCAGCTACTTGCAATTGAAAGCCGCTGCTATCCGACAGAAATGTCCATTGTTCTGTACGTTGATCACCAATCACATAACCGCGGCAACTCGTAGATATGCACACCAACCGACTTTCCCATTCACCGACAAGGCTATCTGTCCACGCTGCGTTTTCTTTAATAGAATCAAGCTGTGATGCCTGCATATGTGACAAGCTATCTCGCATAAGCAGTAGCTGGTTATATTCTTCCATGATGGTAGCAATCTGCTGTTCTCGTTCGGTTAGCGCTGCCTCCCGTTTGTCTAATTCTTCCTTTTTCGAATTGTCGCCACAAGCAACGGTGAGCAATATGAAAGCGGTAATAAAATAGGGAAATGTCTTTAGCATCGTAAAATTTGTTTGGATTTGATAGACGCGTGCCTACCTGTTTAACTAGTAATCTTGCTATTTGTTTTTCAACTACCGTAATAGGATCCTTTCTGATCCGATCATCACGTAAAAATAGGTTAATAAATCGCAAAATTCGTCCTATATTAGTTTTCTTTAACATCCTATGATGATCTCTTTATCTCCACATTTTAAAGCGTTCGTAGACCTTGAAGCCTTAGAGCAGAAAAAATCAGATCCTCTGCTAAATCTATTTTTTTCTTTTGTGGCAAAAGAAACGCAAATGAGTGATCAGGAGTTTATAAGCACTGCAAACGAAGTCTTGAATTTGCCGAACGGGAAGTTAAAGGCACTAGATTTTTTGTTGGAATATGCCGATTACATTTTGAAAGACCGGGTCATTAGTAACTCGGAATATTTTGATTTCGTACAATTAAAAAGGATCTTAAAAGTAAAGGAAGGTGAATTTTATACGCATCGTAAGAATGGGATATATCATTTGCTAAAGATCGAATTCATCTGGATTTATGCAGACGATTTTGTGGATGAGCAGGAAGAAATGGAAAAGGTAAACCTGCAGGCACTTTTCGATTTAAGCTATGATCAGTTTCAGGAATTCAAGCAAGAAGAAGTAATTGGATCTCTTCGAAATGGAGCTTCTCCCGACCATTTAAGTATTTCAGCGCTACCGAAAGGATTTATTTAGATCTATATCCACCAGTACGTACGATATTAAAACTTAGATGCGAAGATGGTAGTCGAAAAGAAGACTGTAAATGGGTCGTTGCAAGAATTTTCTAATTTTGGTGTGCGAATATGATGCAAACCTACTGGCAACTCATCCTCCAATTTTATGCATAATTCCTCCGTGTTCGAATTATTAGTATGAAACCCCACTTCGCTCCCATTTTGCGCTTGTACATCAGCGGGAAAAACAATGTAGGCACATAAAGCGACAATCATTCTGATAAAATAGGCAAACATATAAAGATCAACTTTTGGCAGTGAATTTATAACGATCCATTCCGGATCGCTATTCGATTAATAGCACAATGATATTGTAAAAAATCAATATTTTACCAAAAGAAGGTAATTTTTAACAATAATTAGGAAAATTCCTGATTTTCCAATGCCATCTTCCTTTGTCGTTGATCTATTTCAGCCACCAGGTTGCACGATTTATACTAATTGGAATATTGGATTTCTTCTTGTAAATGATCGTTCCAGCTATAGCCAGAATACCATTAAACCAAATTGGTATATAAGCGGCATGCTATCTATTCACTATTATAAAACCTACTTAATTCTTAAAATCCTGAATAGTATGACCATCGAAGCGATTGATACCATATAAAGTACCAAACCATAGGTTTTCATCATCCGTTTGCAACATTCCAAAGAGCATTAATTGATTTTCTATGACGATATTCGGTAAAACAACATCATTATCTAAATCATTTTTATCGTAACGAACTATTTTCCAAATTTTTAATTCATTGTTTTTATCTAGTTTGAGATTAACGTTGTCATTTTTATTGTCCGAAGAACTAGTTAAGATATTACCTTTCTTATCCTCGTAGATGTTGCCAACAAAATCCTTCGATAACTGTGTAAAACCAGCCTTTTCATATCGCCAAAGCCCATTTTTACCACCCAACCACATTCTTCCCTCTTTGTCTTTTATAATGCTACGAATATTTTGCAATGAGCTATCTTTATGAGTGACTATTTTAAATTACATTATAAAGCACGATAGACTTTATGACACGACTATCTGGTGAAGTAAACTCAATAAAATAAGCAAAGTTTGTTGTTTTGTCTGATTCCACAAATTGTCCTTTGCATGCTCTGAAATTACCAGAAGATATGATCTTTTCGAGACTCAGATGCTCTAGTTCTTTTTGAGTATTTAGGTATACTTTTAAATCTTCTTTCGAGATTGTTTGCGATCTTTCTACTAAGTGAAAGGAAAAATCATTGTGGAGCGTATGACCAATTTGATCCCATTGCCCCTGATGCCAAGCAATTAAAAAATCCCTTACGATACTTCTTTCAGGGCAGTTGTCACAATCTGTTGGAGTAGTAATTTTCATATTATATTTTTTCTTTAAGGGTTTTGGAGATAGTAGACTACATTTCTTTAGGATTCTTCTCTACGTTGCTGCACATTGAAGACCGTACCTGCAGGATCTTGAATCCAGTGCATATTATCTGGCAATTCTTCTAATTCGTCGCAAGTGTTGATTTGATGATCATCTAGATATCTTTTGGTTTGCGCCATATCAGGAACAGTTAGTGGTAGCCAGGTCTCGGAATGGATGTAATAATCCACACAATCCAACCATATTACATTATGTCCAAATTGTACCTTATGTGTTCGAGATACCGTTTTATGCATAATTGGTTGTTCTCTAACCTCTAGTTGGAGGATGTTTTGATAAAATGCTACAGTTTGATCGTACTTAGCTTTCGGGATTTTAATAGCAATGTTAATCCCTGCTTCGAATTTTGGATTCATAAGGCATCATGTTTTAAGTTCTATAGAGCGTAACGTGGTTTACTACGCCATACAACAAACATAAGAAATTCATGCCAGCGCAAAATTGCCATAAGAGAAGAATGTCGTATCTCGACTACTTAATCCATACGATGTATCTATTTCAAGCCGATTGACGAGATCATTATTGCTATTTATTTTAAGGAGGTAGAAGCTGTCAAGTTTTGATATCAGATTCTAATTAGTAACTTAAGAACTTCTATTATCAATACATCCTGTATGGTTTTACCACTATAAATAAATAGTTGCCTAATCATGCAAAATGCATCTTAATTATGAATAAAATCTACCAGTACTTTTTATCTCTACTGTTATTGTGTGTAGTCTTATTTTGCTCTGCCCAGCAACAATTTACTAATCCAGTCATAGCTGGCGACCTCCCCGACCCAAGTGTTATTCGGGTGAAAGATACGTATTACGCAACAGCTACTTCTTCCGAATGGGCGCCCTTTTATCCTTACTTCAAATCCAAGGATTTAGTGAATTGGACGCAGATCGGACATATTTTCGAGGTGCAACCTGAATGGACTATTTCCTCTTTTTGGGCACCGGAGCTTTATGAGTTGAACGGAAAAGTATATTGTTATTATACCGCACGTCGCCGCACGGATGGTGTGAGTTGCATCGGTGTAGCGGTGGCAGATTCGCCCGAAAGTCCGTTTGTGGATCGTGGTATCATTATAGCGCATGGAAAAGAAGCTATTGATGCTTTTGTTTTTGACGATGATGGACAATTGTATATTACTTGGAAAGCGTACGGACTGGATAATAGAAATATTGAGATCGTAGGAAGTAAATTATCAGCAGATGGTTTACGTTTAGAAGGTGAGCTATTTTCGATGTTGCGCGATGATGAAGGCATCGGTATGGAAGGCCAATATCACTACAAAGATGGTGACTACCATTATCTGATCTATGCGGCACGCGATTGCTGTGGTCCAAAAAGTAATTATGATGTGCGAGTGGCTCGCTCCAAAAACTTTACTGGTCCTTATGAAAAATACGAGGGAAACCCGATTTTAGTTGGTGGAAACGAATACGTATCTGTAGGTCATGGAACGGGAGTTAAAGGCTTGAACGATAAACTTTATTACTTGTGCCACGGGTATCTCACTGGTGACAACGTATATCAAGGTAGACAACCAATCCTACAACAGATTAAGATGAATGAAGAAGCTTGGCCATATTTTGTAACTGGAAAAGAAGCCATCAGAAACCAGACAATTAGCAGAGCTAGTCAGAATTTGCAAACTCCCGATTTTGATGATTCGTTTGATGGACAAAAGCTGAAGTCTGAATGGACTTGGAATTATCCTTATGCAACAAATGAGTATGAACTCAAGGATCAGCAACTTCACCTAAAAGGTGGTGCAAAGCCAGATAATAAATATGGTACAGTCATGTGTGTGCGTCCGACTGCTTCGCATTATACGTTTGAAACAGAAGTGACGAACCAAAATGCATCGTCCAAAGGATTAACCCTGTATGGTGATCATCAAAATCTCTTGTTACTGAGTGTACATGGCAATAATGTTTCATTGAAATCGATACAAGATGGCAAAGAATCTTTGCTAGCCACAGCCAAAAGTGAAAAAGATACGACCTTTCTAAAGATAGAAGTGAATCGGGGAGTTTACTGCAATTTCTTTACGAGTACAGATGGTAAAATTTGGAAAAAATTTAACAAGGAAGTGATAGATGCTACTGCACTTACACGTTGGGATCGCGTAGCTCGCCCTGGGCTATTACATGCTGGAAACGTACATGAACCCGCAATCTTTAATTATTTCAAGATGAATAAAGCATTGTAATACAACTACATAAATCATAATAAAGGGATGCGAAAAGTCCTTCACTTTACGCATCCCTAATTTCTAACCCCAAAGAATTAGTGATATTTGTAAGGATTATCTTTACTCTTCTCAGGATCATAATGCAAACCCGGACTGAGCCAATATAATAGCACCACTCTGGAATATCTATAGTTAAAGGGAGCAAGCAAAAATACACCTGAGAAGATACTCACTAAATACAGCCAAACATTTTCTAAATTACCTGTTAGAATGTAGGTTGCTACCGCAATGGTAATCATCTGAGCTACGTTAAAAGCATAACTCACAAACATAGAAACATAAAAATAGCCGGGTTCTCGCTCGAATTTGAAATCGCAATGTGGACAATAGATATTCATCTTTTGAGCCTTAAATCCGTACATAGAATTGGCAAATATATCTCCACGTCGGCATTTCGGGCATTTAGCCTGCAAGGCAGCGTTAAATTCGGTCGGAACAGTAAATGCCTGTGAAGTCCCGCTATTTATAGTGCTTTTGCTATTTTCCATAATACTACTTTTTAAAACTCTTTTTTCTAAACTCATCCGGTGTAACTTCTTCATACTTTTTGAAAAATTTGGTAAAGTAAGAATTGTCACTAAAATTGAGCTGTAATGAAATTTCACTGATCGACAAATCTAAGTTGACTAACAATCTTTTCGCTTCCAATAATACCCGTTTTCGGATCACCTCTCCTGCTGGCATGCCCACTAGATCCTTACACAAGGCATTGAGATGATTGGGCGTGATGTAAAGTAGCTGTGCGTAATCCTTCGGCAGTCGTAACGTTGCGAAATTGGTTTCAATTAATTTTTGAAAGTTCTTCAGCAATAAATAGTTATAGTTAGGAACGTAGTTCTTCGATGTTTGTACACCTAAAAGCGATATTTCCATAAACATATCGAGAAGCAATACTCTAATATGATCTTCACTAAAGTTCGTTTTCTCGCTTCCTGCTCGTAGTATTTTTTCAAAGCTAGCTTTGATCGGCTCCCGGATATCGGTAGGAATTTGTACTACAGAATCACGTATAATTCCCTGAAAGAAACTAAACCGTTGTATATAATCTGAAAGCAATAAAAACGACTGAAAGTACGCGTTTGAAAAGTTGAGTACATAGCCATCTGCCGCTTCGGCAAAATTCCAACTATGCACTTGGCCAGGAATCATAAAATAAATCTGCCAAGGCCGTACTTCAAACTGTTCGAAATCGATGGAATGTGTGCCACTTCCGGCTGTAAATAGAACGACATGATAGAAACTGTGTCGATGTGGATGATGTAAATGCTGATGCATTTGCGAATACGGACCAAACCTACCTACATAAATATCGTCTTGTTGAAAGCCACCGATACTTTGAATGTCGTAAATAGGAATCTCATTTTTCATACCTCAAAGTTACGGGAGAATCGCTACAAAACATGGTACTGATTACTTTGATAATGGTACTATTCAACGATTTGCTGTTTTAGGCATTGTAGTATGTCATTATACCTTAAGACAACAGTATTCCGATTGGTTTCGAATCTAACTGTTCTTAAATTCCTAACTTCTGTATAGTGAATTTGCCCAACTTTAAAAGTTCTGAAAATAGGTTCATAGAGCGTTTTGATTGCGAGAAGGCCTTTGAACCATACGCTAAAGTGATAGAAAATTTTCTCTAATCGAGATGATCGGTGTACTCCGCCTTGCGTAATCCTTTTTCGAGATCTGCCAGACAATGGCTTTCTAAAGATTCCAAAGTAGTAGAAGCATCCAATACATCAATCAACTGCTTCATCGATCTTATACCGATTATGAGTCGCTTTACTGCAGACGGCGTAATCGCATAACGCAATGCGATAGCTGTAGCAGACTGACCAAGCTCATCCGCTAATCGATTGACCTTTCGTTGCGCAAGCGCCGTCTCGCCCGCTGAATTATGTAGATATTCTTTTACAGGTTTATTGATTAATAATCCTTGTGCTAATGCGCCACGAACGGCCACATCCACTCCGGTACTTTCCAGCGTCTGAAAATAGGCTTCCGGCCTTCTATCCAACAGATTGTACGCCATCATATTGCTCGCAATCGCCGTGTGGTTGGCATACTTTTGAAAAACATTAGGCCTGATCGAAGAAATGCCATACGCCCGTATTTTCCCCTGTTTGACCAACAGGTCAAATGCTTCCACAATTTCTTCAAACGGATCGTCTATCGTACCGCCATGCAATTGGTATAGATCGATATAATCGGTTTTTAATCTAGTGAGCGAGGTTTCTACCTCCCGTATTAGATGTGCTTTGCTTGGTTTCCAATCCCAGCCTTCTCCATCCGGCCGCCATTTGTTGCCCACCTTGGTCGCCAAGATCACGTTTTGTCTAAAACCACTCAATGCCTGACCAAACAAGGTTTCATTTAAGCCTTTTCCGTACAAATCGGCTGTGTCAAAATAAGTAATTCCGCCATCGAAGGCGCGGTGAATGATTTCAACATTCGTTTTGGTTGCGCCGCCGGTCAAAGACATACCGCCCAAACCTACGGTTGAAGCGATCATATCGGTGTGGCCGATCTTTCCGTAATTCATATTTAGCCTTCTTGTGGCGTGATGCCCAACAATTCTATATCAAAAATCAAGGTGCTGAATGGTGGAATCTTACCCGAACCACGCTCCCCATACGCTAAATTATAAGGAATAAAAAAGCGATATTTCGCACCTTTCTGCATCAATGGTAAGGCAATTTGCCAACCGGGAATCACGCCATCCAACCCGAAAGTAATAGGCTCTCCCCGATCGTATGAATTATCGAAAGTAGTGCCATCAAGTAGCTTACCAATATAATGTACCGTCACCTCATCATCTTCGGTCGGTTGTTCGCCAGTGCCCGGTTGCAGTACCAAATATTGTATGCCCGAAGAATCTACAACTACACCTTCTTGCTTTTTATTTTCCGCAAAAAACCGATCGCTTTCTTCTTTGAAAACGGCAGACTTAGCTTCTTGCGCAGCCATAAGCTGCTGGCGAATAATCTGCTGCACTTCCTGCTCTCCAAACAGACCAGCTTCTCCTTGCAAAGCTTTTGTCAGCGACTCGCTCACAATAGTAGCATTGATCGGCACACCGATGGATTTGATTGAACGAGCAATATCTTGTCCTAAAGCATAGGACAAAGAATCGGCACCTGATTGTAATTGTTGCGCAGAAGAATTTAGCGCAAATAGACCTAGAAAGGCAGCTCCAACAATAATTTTCATGTATTATTTATGTTTTTCTACAATATCGGCAATGATTTGTGCCGTATTATCTGGGTAATCAACCGCCACCCGAGATTTGCTATATAACCACGACTCGATATCGTATTCGTATTTTCGTTTTAAACTTTTGATCACTGGCACACCCATTTCCCGTAAAGAAGCAGCATTCAGATGCTGCTCATACTGGTTCTTCATGGGGATTACCAATAATTTTTTGCCCAAATATAAGGCTTCTGCCGGAGTCTCAAAACCTGCACCACACAACACGCCTGCAGAATGTGCCATACTTTGTACAAACGCATCGCTATTGATGGGATTGATGTGTACGTTTTTAAGTACAAATGGTTTCTTATTGTGTTTAGAGAATACCTCCCATTTGACATCTTCAAATCGAGATAAGTGTTTGAGCAAATGGCCATCATCGTACGATGGCAAATACACGGTATAATGACCGCGATCAACTACATCCAATTCGCGCACTGATTGGCGAATGACGGGAGTATAAATTCGGCTGGAGTAGGATTTGAAATGAAATCCATATGAAATGGATGCTGGCGCATAATTTTTCATGATAAATTTGCCCAGCGTATCCGATTCTGCAGGTTTGGGACTCAATGGATCGAGCGCACCGATCTGGTGACTCAAACCAATACAAGGAATATCTTTTAGATGACACGCCCAAGCCGAAATAGGTTCAAAATCATTAATCACTAAATCGTACTGATCCACGGGTAGACCATTAATCTCTTTCGAGAATTTGCGAACGGTTGAACTCATAAAAGTACGCCACAAATCCACCCCGCCATGCTTACCAAAGATGAAACTGAGTCCATGTAGCTTATATTTTACCTCAAAAGGCAATACAAGATCTGCTTGAATTCCACTGATCAACACATCTACTTCGCCATGCTGCTGAAGGCATGGTATGATATCCATGGCACGTGACAGGTGGCCATTGCCTGTTCCTTGTACAGCATACAGTATCTTCATAAAGTGATTTTTTTTATGAGCAATTTAATAAATTCTGATCAAGCTATCCGAATACAATCCTATTTTGACAAAAGCCATAACAACGGCGTAACATCCCGTTAACAAGATGGGTTTATGATGAAATGTCGTACGTAAAGTTCTTCAGCTTATCTTGCAACACCCTAGCGATCATGTTGAAATATCGTTTTTGCTTGTAACCCATTACCCACTGGATGCCTTGCACTGCATTGGTGCAAAATATCTCATCGGCTTCTTTCATAATATCTGGACTGATTTGCGCTTCCACTACGGGAATGCCTTCTTCGGCCGCCATATCCATAACCACTTGCCGCATTACGCCCGCTACACAACCCTCGCTAATGGCTGGCGTATACAGGGTTTTGTCGTAATACACGAATATATTGGAAGTTAAGGATTCGCATAAATATCCTTCTTGATTGAGCAATAGCACGTCATCAAAACCAAATTTGGTTTTGAATAAGCCGGCCGTCACGTACACTAATGCATTTAGGGATTTTAATTTGGAAAGTTCGCTATACGCTTTTTTATATTCGCTGTATAGTCCCACAATTAATCCGACTTTCTTGTCTTTGATCGGCGCTGTTAGCAGATCGGCCTGCAAGGTGTATGCTGATTTATTAGTTTGTGGCGCATACAGGCCATCGCCTGCCCGATATACAATAAGACGGATACGAACATCTTTACCCATCAAATTGTTCTTGCGAATCAATTCTTCTGTCTTGGAGCGAATAAAGTAGGCATCGTACAGCACGTGATCTTCGATATGTAAGATCTGTAAAGACTCTTGCAATCGTTTGACATGCTGGGTAAGAAAGCGAATATCGCCATCCCGCCAAAGCATGGTTTCAAAAACACCGTCGCCATACCGAAAAGCCCGATTTTCTATGGATAGGATCGGGCTATTTTCTGCGACCAAACTACCATTAGCATTTATATAGTGTATGGGCATATAATTTTTAAGTAAGAGAATGTTACTGGTCTTTCATCGTGGCATACGCACGCCACTTGTCCAACGCAGCCTGAAAATCGGCTGGTATTGGAACTTCGAAAGCCACTTTTTGTTTGGAAGTTGGGTGTTCAAATCCCAAACTTCGTGCATGTAGTGCCTGTCTTGGTAAAAGTGAAAAACAGTTGTCTACAAATTGTCTGTACTTTGCAAATACAGTGCCTTTTCTGATACTGGCGCCACCATAAGCAGCATCATTGAAAAGCGGATGTCCGATAGATTTTAAGTGTGTACGAATCTGATGCGTACGTCCGGTTTCGAGCACGCATTCAATCAACGTAACATAGCCCAATCGCTCCAATACTTTGTAATTCGTGACAGACCACTTTCCTTTTTCTGGATCATCGTACATCGTCATGATACGGCGATCTTTTAGTTCACGACCGATATATCCTGTAATTGTACCATCTTCTTCGATATCTCCCCACACGAGAGCGACATATTTACGATCAATACTGTGTTCATAAAATTGCTTGGCCAGATAAGTCATCGCCCATTCATTTTTTGCAATCACGAGCAGTCCAGATGTATCTTTATCGATCCGGTGTACCAAACCTGGTCTACCGGTGTTGCCGGGCATCGTAGGCAATTGATTCAAATGATAAGTAAGCGCATTGACCAGCGTGCCTGTATAATTATTAAAACCAGGATGTACGACCATACCTGGTGTTTTATTGACCAAGAGCACGTCATCATCTTCGTATACAATATTCAGAGGAATATTTTCGGGATATACTTCGGTGTCACGTGGCGGATCTGGAAAGACCACAGAAATAACATCTAATGGCTTTACCTTATAATTTGATTTTACCAAATTATCATTTACAAGAACGGAACCGGCATCAATCGCATTTTGAATGCGATTTCGAGACGTGTTTTCCACACGATTCATCAAAAATTTGTCTATCCGCAGCGGACTTTGTTTTTTGTCGGTAACAATTCTGATGTGCTCAAAAAGCTCCTGCTCGTCGTGTTCTTCCTCTAAGTGATCAACCATCCTGCAAAAGTACCTATTTTTCGAATATATAAAGGATGCAGAAAGAAATAGTACCTTTGGTTGATGTCTTTGGATTTCCATTTCAATAGCCCAGTAGAGGTACTCGACCTACCTCTTCTTCGCGAGCGCAAAGTACAGGTCTCGGTAAAGCGCGATGACCTCATTCATCCTTTTATTTCGGGAAATAAGTGGCGTAAACTCAAATATATTCTTGCACAAGCTCGTGAAGAACAAAAAAAAACCTTGGTAACTTTCGGTGGCGCTTGGTCCAATCACCTTTTGGCGACGGCCTGTGCAGGAGCAAAATTCGGCTTTAAGACACATGGTTTTGTGCGTGGTGAGGTAGTCAATAATCCTGTATTGGCGATGTGCAGATTGTATGGCATGGAGTTGCAGTTTGTTGACAGATCTAGTTACCGGGATAAAAAAATGCTTTATGAGCAAAACTTTTTGGAACAAGATGCTGTATATATTGGAGAAGGTGGATTTAGTGTAAATGCTACCCTCGGCTGTGAAGAGATTGTGAAAGAATTACCCCGGCAATATGATCATATTTTTGTTGCTAGCGGTACCGGAACAACTGTGGCAGGTATAGCTGCTAACGTGCACAGACAGGATCTGCCTACTAAGGTTCACACGGTTCCCGTACTTAAAGGTGGCGATTTTTTGAAAGGAGATATACAAACACTTGGTGTAAATCCGGATAATATCATTTTCCACACGGATTATCATTTTGGAGGATATGCTAAATATACTGCAGAGCTACTCGCTTTCGTGACCGACTTCGTACAAAGTACGGGCATTATGACCGAGCCAACCTACACAGGCAAAGCATTTTATGCTTTATTGGATCTGGTAAAGCATGACTATTTTAGACCGGGCGATCACGTAGTCATAATTCATACTGGTGGCCTAACAGGATTTTTAGGCATGTATGACAAATTTTAAACTGTTTTAAAGAAATCATGCTTAATCGCTTTTTTGTTTTCATTGCCCTCTTGTTTGCTTCTATAACTGTGTATGCACAGGCCGACAGCCTTAGTACAGCACCGGACACCGTGCTTACGATCAGTCGAGCAGATACCATTCGCGGAGATCAAGATGCCTATGATATTGTAGATGCGTATCAAAGCATCTTTCCACGCAAAGACACCACTGCTGTACCTAAGAGAAGGTCTGGAATTGCTTATTTGCCTAATGTCAATTATAATCCGAGTATTGGCGCACAGATCGGAGTAAAGATGGTTGCTGGTCACGTTTTTGGTGATCGTGAAAACACGACAATGTCTGTCTTTGCGACCGCATTATCGGTTACTACCCGTGGAATAATCGTCGGCTACTTTAACCATGATATCTACACCAAAGAAAATAAATGGAATCTGAAAGGGAATATCAATATTGCCCGCATGGTAGGTTTGGATTATGGTCTAGGGATCGGCCAGCCGCTACCAAACCCTACGGCAGATGAACTGATTTTGAACAACCCTGAGCGACAACGATTTACGTATAATTATAATGTCTACAATTTCAATGAACGGTTGTATAAGCAATTGTTACCAGGGATGTTTGTAGGTGCTGGAGTATTTTTCGAACTAAAACGCGGTATTTCCGTTAACAACGAAGAAGATATATCACCAAATCGTATTTATAGCGAATGGAATGACTTCGATGATACACAAAATAATAATAACGGGCTGATGCTCAATTTTCAATACATGACGCGTGACAACCCAAACAATGCCTACAAAGGGATTTATGCAGATGTGGTGTTACGATCCAATCAAACTTGGATGGGAAGCCAACATAGCGCGTATCAGCTGGTCACCGATTTCCGAAAATATTGGAACCTCTCGAAAGATGAATCTAATCATGTGCTGGCTTTCTGGAGCTTAGGATCTTTTAAGCTTGGCAATGATTATTTACCCTACCTTGATTTGCCCGGAACGGGTAAAGATGCCTATGCACGAAGTGGCCGTGGCTATACATTTGGCTATTTCAAGGGACTTTCATTTTATTACACAGAATTAGAATATCGTTTTCCGATTTTGGAAAATAGGTTTTTGAGCGGTGTTGTTTTTGCTAACGCCCAAACGGCAAACGATCAAATGGGGACTAAGCTATTCCGATACTGGCAACCTGCGGGCGGCGCTGGCTTGCGCGTCTTATTCAACAAAACAACACGTACAAATCTGTGTATTGATTACGCTATGGGGAGATTTGGTCAGCGCGGATTCTTCTTGGGTTTAAATGAAGCCTTTTAAATTATAATGCTCACTACTAACTATTATGCAATCTCCTATAATTCATTTTTGGCGTGCTGCTTTACTATGTTGTCTAGCAAACCCTGTGCTTGCGCAAACCGAGCAAGATAGTACACGGTACGAAATCGCGCCAGTGAAAATCCGTTCTTACTTTAGCAGCCAACCGTTCCTAGAGCATACCTCTTCTGCGAAAGTGATTACAAGCGATCTGCTGACCGCGCAAATGCCGGGCACTATTTTACCTGCGATCAATAGCACACCGGGTGTACGCATGGAAGAGCGCTCGCCCGGTAGTTATCGTTTAGCTTTGCGTGGAAGTATGCTGCGCTCTCCATTTGGCGTGCGAAATACCAAAATTTATATCGACGAAATTCCACTAACCGACGCCGGCGGCAATAGTTATTTGAATAGTTTGGATCCGGTGGGATTACAACAAATCACGATCATTAAGGGACCAGATGGTTCGTTATTTGGCCCCAACTCAGGCGGTGTGGTTCGCATATCACCTTATGGATTTGATAACTTCGATCCCGCAACACAAGTTTTGCTTTCTGGTGGATCGTTTGGCACGTTTAATCAGCAATTGAGTCACCGACAGCAGGTGAGCGATACGTATCAATTTTCATTCGATCAAGCGTATATGCGGTCTGATGGCTACCGAGATCATACTGGCATGAAACGACTTTATCTCCAGACAACACATCAATGGCAATATCATCCAAAAGCCAAATTGAAGCTGTTAGCTATTTATTCCGATCTTTCATACAATACGCCGGGCGGACTCACGCAAGCACAGTTTGATGCAAATCCGCGACAAGCACGACCAGCAACCGCCACAATGCCGGGGGCGGAAGATCAACAGGCCACAATCTATAATAAAACCTTGATCTCCGGTCTAGTACATGAGTATAAAATTAGTGATCGGTGGCTGCACAGCGCTTCTGTATTTGGTAGTTTTACAGACTTCCAAAACCCTTTTATCACTAACTACGAGCACCGCGATGAGCGCAATGCAGGCTTTCGTACCTATGTTTCGTACACGCCAGAGCAGAATGAATGGATAAGTTGGCAGATGCAGTTGGGCATGGAAGCACAAGCAGGCTGGTACAAAATTGAAAACTTCGATAATCTGGCGGGCGTGAAAGGTGATCCGCAAAGCTTTGATGATTTACGAAATGGTCAACATTTCTATTTCTACAGAGCCGCCGCCACCATTTTGGAGAGATTAACAGCCGAAGCCTCCATCGGATTGAATTATAACGATATTCGCTTTACGCAACGATTTCCAGCGGTAGACAATAACCGTGGTGATATTAATTTTGGCACGACTTGGATGCCCAGATTGGCACTTTCCTATCTCTTAGCACCGCAAGTCGCGGCGCGAGCTTCTGTATCGAAGGGATATTCGCCACCAACCATCGCCGAAGTTCGCTCGTCAGACAATCAGATTAATGCTGACTTACAAGCTGAAGGTGGATATAACTACGAAGTGGGCGTTCGCGCTGAAACTAAGAATAGACGCTGGCTGGTAGATCTCAGTGCGTACCAATACACCTTAAAGGAAGGAATTGTACGTCAACTGCGGGAAAATGGCGCAGAATTCTTTGTGAATGCAGGGAATATCAATCAACGCGGAATAGAGCTTTTATTGATGGGGCAGCTAATCGCGCCGCGCTCAGCAGGCTTTATTCGCGCGATGAACGTTTCTGCGGCACTGACGTATCAGGATTATAAATTCCAGACGTATACCGTATTGGAAGGTGGAGAAAATGTCGATCATAGTGACAACAAAGTCACCTCTATCCCAGCTTGGATGTCCGTCAACTCCCTAAATCTACAATTCCCATATGGTACAGGAATCAATATCATGCACAACCACACTTCATCGATTCCATTAAACGACGCAAATACGGCATTCGCCAATGGATATAATTTGCTGCAAGCGAAAGCCCATTGGCAGATTCCGACTGGTCGTGACTGGCAAATACAAGTATTTGTTGGTGGAGATAATCTGCTCAATCAAACATATAGTTTAGGTAACGATATCAACGCCTTCGGCGGACGATATTTTAATCCATCACCTACCAGAAATTTCTACGGCGGATTGAGCGCAAGCTTCTAATCCGCTAACAGATTAGCATCTTTCAGTAGATGCTCCAAATAATGAGATTCAAGTCCAAAGAAGGTTTTCAAATCCTTTAATTTGGCTTGAATTTCTTTTTGTCTAGATGGATTTATCTTTTTCCGTAGTCCAATAATCAGCACATTTTTGGGTGTATGTGCATCCGATATGAACTCGACCACTTTGGTTTGGTAACCGTGATATTCCAACAATAAAGCACGGATGCTATCCGTCAACATCTCGGCATGGCGTTCCATAAAGATGCCGTGGCGCGTCATAAAATCGAGTTCATTCTTTGCTTTTACGCGTTCTAGTTCGCGCCTTATCTGCTTGTGGCAACAAGGCGCAACAACGATGAGATTAGCTTGATGCTGAATACCTTTAAATATCGCATCGTCAGTAGCTGTATCACAGGCATGTAAGGCAATCAAGATATCCATCGGCACAGCCGGTTGGTACGCTTCTATAGTTCCTTCTACAAATTGCAAACCAGCTAATTCTGATTTTTGAGCGATCTGATTGCACAGATCTACCAAGTCTTGGCGAAACTCCACACCTACCGTTTCGATCTTCCTATTCGTTTGCTGTGTGAGATAATCATGTAGCGCAAAGGTCAAATAACCCTTTCCAGCCCCCATATCGACGATGCGCAACGTTTCATTCTCCGCCAATTCGGACAAGCTTGTGCTCAATATTTCGATATAGTGATTGATCTGTTTCCATTTGTCCTGCGCGTTCTTGTACACTTTTCCATCGGCATCTGTCAACCGCAATTCATGCCAATACGGACTTTTGGTGTCCGTGATCTTCCGTTCTTTCTGCTTGTTATGCTCTAGGTCGGGCGCACAGCCCTTTTCTACTGCTTCTACACGGTAACTCCATCCTTTTGTAGGATGCCACTGGAAGAAGATATTTTCGCGCTGTAGAAATAAAGAAATAGAATGAAATTCTTCTCGCTCACAGAATGTCGCTAGCATCTCAGCAGCTGTCGCTATGGCATAGTTCTTCACGATATCGCGTCTAGCATACCGATACGTAAACGACAATTGGTAGGTGTTTTTTATGCGAACAGGTTTTAGATAAAGATTCTTTAGATCCACCTCTTCGCCTTTGTAACTTCCCAACGTTGCTTTCACTAATTCCGTGGAAGATACATGCGTTTTCAGCAGCTCCAACACGTCCGACTTCTGTATGAATTTCATATGGTGCAAAGTTACTATTAATTATAGGGTCTTCCTACGTTAACGCGTAGGATATGATCGCAAATAATTATATGTTTGTACATGCACTTACCTAATATAAAAGCAGTTTTCTTCGATATCGACGGCACATTAATAAGCTTTAATACGCACACTGTACCACAATCTACTTTAGATGCTATCCAAGCGTTAAAAAACAAAGGAATAAAGGTGATCGTATCTACCGGCCGCTCCATCAATAATCTGGATCATATCAAACATTTGGGTTTTGATGGTTACAGTACTTTTAATGGTGGATATTGTGTGGTTGCCGAGGATGGTGCTGTTTTACATCGTGCTACGATGGATTCTGCCGATGTAGAGCGATTAATTGCACATAGCAAAGAAACACCGGTTAGCTTTTCGCTGATGTCGGAACAGGAGGTAACCATACATCATGTCACACCGGAAATTGATATGATGTACGAGGCAGTAAATCTTCCAACTCCTCCGCTCACCAATTTTGAGACATTGGATACGGGCAGTATTCTACAAGTCAATGTATTTATTCATCCTGACAAGGAAGCGGAATTCATGGCGAACATTATGCCTAATTCCATCGCTACGCGCTGGATTGAAACATTCGCAGACGTGAATCCGGGTGGACAAAGTAAAAAAGTAGGAATAGAAGCCTTCTGCCGTCATTTTGGTTTTGATGTTTCCGAAACGATGGCTTTTGGTGATGGTGGCAATGATATTGAAATGCTAAAATTTGCCGGACTAGGAATTGCTATGGGAAACGCAAACCCTGCGGTAAAAGAAAGTGCAGATTATATAACCGATCACGTCGATAAGAATGGTATCTGGAATGCCCTAATGCATTATCAGGTAATCTAAGTTAATCAGATACAAAATCTAATTTTCTCGGATACTATGTGTCAGTATCCGAGAAAATTAGATTCTCTACCCTATCGTAAATCCATTTTCGATAATAACGCCTTTCTTGATGATGACAATTCCGTCTACGATAGAGTACTTTTCAAAGTCACCATCTTCCAGCTTGCCACCACCTTTGATGCGTACATCATTGCCAATACGGCAATTCTTATCCAGAATAGCATTTTCAATGTAGCAGCGATTTCCCACACCAATTGGAGGTGGTTCTTGCGTGTGATAAAGCTCAATCAAATCATCAAGCTTTTCATAATAATCTGCTCCCATCATATACGTCGTGCGGATTACTGTTCCAATCCCAATGCGAGAACGAATACCGATCACAGATCGGCTAATCTTGTCGGCATGTACAATGCAACCATCCGCCACGATACTATTATCTACAGTCGTTCCGCCAAATTTAGAAGGTGGCAGCATGCGCGCACGCGTAAAAACCGGATTATCGAACAAATTGAATTTAGGAATATCATCGGTTAATCCAATATTGGCTTCAAAAAAAGAACTAATCGTTCCGATATCCGTCCAATAATCTTCGAACTGGTAGCTCATGACGCGATTCACACCAATGGCATCTGGAATGATATGTTTCCCAAAATCCATTCCGGGATTTTCTTCCAGTAGTTGCTTCAAAACTCCTTTCGAGAAAACATATATCCCCATAGATGCAAGGTACTTACGACCTTCATTCTCTAGGTGTTCTGGAACATCGGAATTCCAATCTACCAACAGATCTGAAGATGGTTTTTCGATAAAAGATTCGATTTCATTTTTGTCATTGGCTTTCAAAATACCAAATCCAGTGGCATCATTCGCTGTAACAGGAATCGTGGCTAGGGTTATCTCCGCCTCTGATGCTACGTGAAAATCAATTAGCTTAGAGTAGTCCATTTGGTACAATTGATCACCGGAAAGCACAAGAATATAATCATAATCTATACCGAGTAGATTTTTCTGCGTACGTCGCACAGCATCTGCTGTACCTTCGTACCATCGATCACCTTCATTCGTTTGCTCTGCTGCCAGAATATCAACGAATCCTGTACTAAAGACACTAAAATTAAAGGTGTTTTTGATATGCTTGTTAAGCGATGCCGAATTGTACTGCGTCAATACAAAAATCTTGTTAAACCCCGAGCTTAAGCAGTTAGAAATGGGAATATCGACTAAACGATATTTACCGGCAATCGGAACTGCGGGCTTAGATCGCTGATCTGTCAATGGATATAGGCGTGTACCACGACCGCCACCTAGCACAATGGAAACTACTTTATGTATCATAACTTCTCTTCAACAAAACGGTTGTATAATTTTTCGTACTTCAAGGCAGATTGCTCCCATGAGTAATTTAACTTCATGATTCTTTTTCGGATCTGATCTACCTGTTTCTTATCTTGCACAATATCAAGTGCACGAACGGTGCAATTTGCCGCGTCTGCTGGATTAGCTTCGTCAAAGACAAATCCATACCCGCCTTCTGCGGTTATATCCAACACGGTATCGCGCAGACCACCTGTATTGCGCACGATCGGTATTGTGCCGTATTTCATAGCGTAAAGCTGATTCAGTCCGCACGGTTCTACGCGTGATGGCATCAGCAACAGATCTGCCGCGGCATACACCCGATGTGCCAATTCTTCGTTATAACCAATGAAAGTTGCCAACCGACCTTCGTACCGGGATTTCCGCGCTTCCAACTGTGCGCTGATTTCTTCATCGCCAGATCCTAATATAAAAACACTAAAGTCCTCCTTCGTGTTTGAAAATATTTCGTCTATTATCGCAGGCAGCAAATCGGCGCCCTTCTCGAATGCAAAGCGGCCGATAAAAACAATCAGCGGATGGGAGAATTCAATACCATACGTTTTGCCCAACCATTTTTTATTGGCGTTCTTACCAGATCGTACCGTACCAATGCTATAGTTTTTGTCTAGGCTGGTATCCGTTTCAGGATTCCACACCGCGTCGTCAATCCCATTTACAATACCTTCGGCTTTGCCAGATTCCATGTTAAATAGATCTTGTAAACCATTAGCTTCCTGATAAAGCTCTTGCAAATATCCTTCGGAAACAGTGGTATACGCTGAACAGCATTTGATGGCAGCCGCCATTGGATTAATAACTTCATCCCACTCGAGCAAACCCCATTTCCACGCATCATACGCTGGCAGCAAGGCGCTTTTATTCCAATCTATCCAACCTTGATACTGTCCATTGTGCACCGTGAAGATGGTGGTAATATGGGCCAAGCGTTCGCGATAGGCCAAACTATGCTGCATCAAAAAAGGCGTTAGTCCGACATGATGATCATGACAGTGCACCACATCAGGAAGCTCTTCTTTCCCGTGTAGATAATCTAAAAAAGCATGCTGGAACGCTATCCATTGCTCGGCCTCATCGGGATAGCAATACACTTCTGGACGATCCAATTTCCCCTGTATTCGTATGAAATACAAGGGGAAACCCAAGCTCTCATTTTTCTCTTTAAGTACTTCGTAATTAAACTGTTCGTCACCTTGCTGAATGATACCAGTCGCTACGGATATCGTTTCTTGATTTTGCAAAAATGGCCGGTCGTACCACGGCATGACCACCGATGCATCGATGCCCGTCGTAAGCTGGTACTTAGGAAGTGCGCCGACTACATCCGCTAATCCGCCTACTTTGGCCACGGGATAGCATTCTACACTCAAATGGATAACTTTCATTTTCTTAGTTTATGCGCTTAACTTTTCTGCTTTTTGTCTTTTTTTGCTTATACACCACACCAGCCAAGGGTGGTAAATCAATCGCGATCGAATGATCGCGGTGCATCCAATGAATTGGCTCAGATTTCGATTCTGTTGCGCTGATGCCGCTGCCGTAATAATCGGTTTCGTCAGAATTGAAAATCGGTTGCCAGACGCCTTCTTGAGGAATGCCAACTCGAAATTGTGATCTCACCACTGGTGTGAGGTTTAAAACTACTAGCAAGTCATTCTCGCGATCATGTCCTTTGCGGATATACACAAACACGCCTTGATCACGGTCGCCCATCTCTACCCATTCAAATCCTTCGGGGCTAAATGCTTTTTCATATAATGCGGGTTCCGATTTGTAGAGCGCATTAAGTGAAGCCACCAGTTTTTTGACACCTTGGTGCGGTGCGTGCTCCAGCAAATGCCAATCTAATGATTGATCGACATTCCATTCGCCTGTTTGTCCGAATTCTCCACCCATGAACAGTAGTTTTGTTCCCAAAAATGTGAACATATACAAGTACAAAGTGCGAAGATTAGCCACGCGTTGCCAATCATCTCCCGGCATCTTGTATAACATCGACTTTTTACCATACACGACTTCGTCGTGCGAAAACGGTAACATAAAGTTTTCATGGAAACCGTATACCGTAGCAAAGGTCATGTTGTCGTGTGCGTATTTTCGATTGATCGGATCTTCCTTGAAATAACTCAAGGTATCATGCATCCAGCCCATCATCCATTTCATACCAAAACCCAAACCTCCTTGGAAAGTCGGCCGACTAACGCCAGCCCACGAAGTGGATTCCTCGGCAATCGTTTGCACATCTGGAAAATGAGTGTATACCGCTTCATTAAATTCTTTTAGAAAAGAAACGGCTTCCAAATTTTCATTGCCCCCAAACTCATTGGTTTCCCACTCGCCATAGTTACGCGAATAATCGAGGTATAACATAGATGCCACAGCATCTACACGCAACCCGTCTACATGATAGCGATCTAACCAGAATAGCGCATTGCTAATCAGGAAAGATCTAATTTCATTGCGACCGTAGTTGAAGATATATGATTTCCAATCGGGATGATATCCTTTTTTCGGATCAGCATGTTCGAACAGATGTGTACCATCAAATTTATATAAACCATGCGCATCACCCGGAAAATGCGAAGGCACCCAGTCTAAGATTACACCGATATCTGCTTGGTGCAATGCTTCGATAAGATGCATAAAATCTTGTGGATTCCCGTAGCGAGATGAGCACGCAAAATAACCGGTGATCTGATAGCCCCAAGATGGATAATAAGGATGCTCCATCACGGGCATAAACTCCACGTGGGTGAATCCCATTTCCTGAATATAAGGCACCAAACGTGTTGCTATTTCGCGGTATGTGAGAAATCGCTCTGGTTCGTTCGCGTCACGCATCCAAGAGCCGATATGCATTTCGTATACCGACATAGGCCTATCCAATGCATTGTGTTCTTGGCGTTTTCCCATCCAGTCTTTATCTTCCCACGTGTACCACGTTGTATCTACAATGGATGCCGTGAGCGGCGGTATTTCTGTTCGGATCGCAAATGGATCTGCTTTCTCCAACAATTCACCACCGGGCGTTCCAATATGGTATTTGTACGCAGTACCATTTTCTAATGCTGGAATAAATCCTTCCCAAATACCGCTTTCGTCCCAGCGTACCTGTAATGCATGGGATGATGAGTTCCAACCGTTAAAATCGCCTATAACGGAGACATAATTTGCGTTGGGCGCCCACACCGCAAAATATACGCCGTCCACGCCGTCGACTTGAGCGGTGCGCGAACCCAGTTTTTCGTATAATTTGTAGTGTTTTCCGGAACGGAACAACATGATGTCGTATTCGGTGAACAATGTAAATGCCACCACAGGCTCTCCCATATTTTGATTGTTGTTATCTAATGCTTAAAAATACTGATTTAGGATGCCTCTTGTCTTACATACCTATGCTAATCAACATGGTATTGTAACGTTTGTTCTACACCTTACAAACTATTTTCTTAAATGCAGGATCTACCAAGATATACGTGCCGAGCTCATCTTTATCCAACGAAGTAAACACACCATCAACTTTCACATCGGACACTTCTAAAGGCAAACCAATCAAATAAACCTTGTACTGAGAATGATAGGAAGTATAATGTCCCTCGGTCAATTGTGAAACTTTCAGGGAATCGGATGTTGCTTCGACTATAAAATGTTTCCAAGAATACTCTTTATTTTCATAACCGAATGTTTCTCCCTGATCGTCATATAGATAGGAGTTAAAGCGACCTTCTGCAAAGAACAAACGAAGTGTCAACACGGGAATCTTTGTTTCGGAGGTATATTGCATAATCGGATATTCGGGGATCATGCTGCCGCCACGCACAAAGATGGGCATTTCATCTAATGGCGTCGCCACTTGATGTTCTTGACCACCAGCGAAAGCCGTATTATCAAAATAGTAATACCAACCACCTTCTGGTAAATACACCGTTTTGCTGGTTTGACCTGGATTGAGAACGGGTGAAACTACGATATGATCGCCGAAGGCAAATTCTTCCTCTCGTCGTAAGTTTTCCGGAATGTGCTGTTCCAACATGCCAATAGGTCGCAAAATTGGGTCGCCATATTTATGCTGCTGCCAAAAAGCGGTGTATATATAAGGTAAAAGCTGATACCTTAGTTCAATAAATTTCTTGCAGATGGCTTCCCATTCTGGTCCGAAACTCCAAGGTTCGCGGTCGCGCGTATCGCCTGCGGAGTGCACGCGCATAAATGGCGAAAACACGCCAAACTGCATCCATCGTGTATATAATTCGCCATCTGGATTTCCGGTGAATCCGCCGATATCTGTACCGCAAAACGAAAGACCGGATACAGAAAGTCGCTGCAACTGGAGTAATCCAATGCGTAAGTGCTCCCAAGTCGCAATATTATCCCCCGTCCACACCGAAGAAAAACGCTGAACACCAGAATAAGCGGCACGCGTAATCGTGAATGGCCTTTTGTCGCGATACAGCTTTTTTAAACCGTCATACGTGGCGCGCACCATTTGCATGCCGTAAATATTGTGTGCTTTGCGGTGCGACCCGCGGTAGCCATCGTAATGATGTCGTACATCATCTGGAAATGTGCCCCGCCCAAACACGGCAGGCTCATTCATATCGTTCCAGAAACCGGCTACACCATCTTCCACCAAACCTTTGTACAACCCTCCCCACCATTCGCGAACCGCAGGATTAGTATAATCTGGGAACTGACAACGGCCTGGCCATACAAAACCTTCCATAAAATAATCATCTCCACGACGGCAGAAATAGTTGTTGGATTGCCCTTCTTGGAAAACCCAATAATTCTCATCGACTTTAATACCGGGATCAATCATGACGACCGTTTTGAAACCATCCGCTGCCAAATCAGCGATCATCTTACGCGGATCGGGAAAATATTTTGTATTCCATGTAAAACAACGATAGCCATCCATATAATCGATATCCAGATAAATAGCATCACAAGGAATCTGTCTTTTACGAAACTCCGTGGTCACGTCGCGCACCATCTTCTCTGGATAATAGCTCCAGCGACATTGGTGATAGCCGATCGCCCACAGAGGTGGCAAATAATGCGTACCAGTTAATTGATGATAACGGCGCACCACATCAATCATTTGCGGTCCTTGAATATAATAATATTGTAGCTCGCCGCCTTCCGACCAGAAACTAGTTTGATCCGACTGCTCCGCCGCAAAGTCAAAATAAGTCTTAAAGGTATTATCGAAGAAAATACCATATGCTTGCCCTTCCGTAACACCGAGGTAAAAGGGAATGGTTTTATAAAGCGGATCTTGATTGAAAGCATAGGAATAGGTGTCAGAATTCCAATTCTTAACGCGGTGGCCGCGCAAGTTGAGATTGGAAGCTTTATCTCCTAGTCCAAAAAACACTTCGTCTTGCGGTGCAGACTTAGTACAATACACATAATAGCCACCAAAATCCACATTTTCTTCCCAGTGCATGGCTTTCGCGTCCTGATTGACCACCTTGCCCTCGGTATCGGCAAAAGAGATATGAAAATCAGCTTTACGAATGATACAAGAAGTTCGAGCGGTAGTGATTTGATAGGTATCATCGTGTTCCTCTATCGTATAAGAAGTCGGACCACTGGACATACTCACCGTAGCGTAGGAGAAATCTGCCAAAAAAACACCTTCTGGCGCTAAGCGAACCCGAATGATTTCATCAGAAAAAAGCTTGACCTCTACCTTGGCTTTGCCATCTGTAAAGTAAAAGGACGAGCCGTCTTTTACAAATCCGGTGACTTGGCCGAGGTATTTTTTTTCAATAGTGGGAAGTTCTAATACCGGATTATTGACGTGATGTATCTCGTCTTCCAGTTCTACCGAGTTTGTATTGGCATTTATCTGTTCTAATTTATCGTCTTTGGGCGTCATATCTGTCATCTTATCGCAGTACAATTTTCGAATTACTGCTTTAAATTACGACTTATTTGTAAAAATGACACTATCTAACCCGATTCATTTCAAAAAACTCAAGCACTCTATCGACTAGGTGTTTTAGCCGAAAAATAATGGCTGTTCGCCGATCGGCAAAGCCATTTAACCTAATGTACCTACCACATCGTCATAGGTACTCCTATATTTCGTCATAATACATCGAATTATTAACCCAATACGCACTATTATGTACACCCTCATCCACACCATAACGCTCCACATGTTGGAATATGCAGACGCCTTAACAACTGTTTTAACAGCAATCTAAGCGGCCAAACTATTTCTTATCCGCTACCGCATTTATTGTTTTTTGCATCTGCGCCATCATGGAACTCAGAGCTTCTAGCGAAGGCTCTGGATTAGGTTCTGGCAATTCTGTACTAATAAATGCCTTTGCTTTCCATACTTCTAGCACATCTGCAGATTCTACCCAATAGGGCTCGTACGTTTTATTGTCTGATACCAATCGCAATCCCTTATCTTCTTTAAATTTTTGACCGATTCGTTTGTACACAATACCCTCGGATTTAGAAACGACGACATAGGTCTGCCCTACTTTGACATCGGCCCAGTTTTCTACATACTCTGCAATAATAATACTACCTGTAGGTAATGGCAACATAGAATCTCCTTTGATCTCAAAAGCGCGGTACGTACCTTGATTGAACATCGGTAGAGAGAAACGTGGTAATTCGCGCACATATTCTGGATCCCCGTAGCCATTCATATACCCTGCACTGGCTTTCACGGGTACAAGTTCGATATTCTCATTATCATGCTGATCTACCGTAATACTTAGCACGCGCAAGTTAGCTGCATTGCCGCGAGCAGTAGGTTTCCACTTCTCATCAATGACCTGATCGATTAACTCATCCATCGTCAGCTCAAAAAAATCCGCTATTTTTTTTAGCAAATCATATTTAGGCTCGGCGCGATCCTCTTCATAAGCTCCTACAGATGCTCTTTTGATCGCTAACGCATCAGCAAACTGCTGTTGGGTAAGACCTTTCTTTTTGCGGAGATACTTGAGATTGGTAGATATGTTTGACATTTTTCTTAGTAAATTTTTGAAAGACTAAATTTATTAGTAATATTGTGCCAATAAAATTAGTAATAATATGATGGACTACCAAATTGCAACCCATCTATTATCAAACAAAAAATAGCGATATGTATAAAATAGTCATCCTTACTGACTGCAATAGAAGATACTTAGAAGTATTAATGACGAACAACATTTCGGAGGTGTTGCATCATATAAATGTAGTACAGCAAACGCAGATGAATATCTCAACGCAGCTATCCAGAATTGTTTATGAGGAGACGTATGCGACGGAAAACAATGCAATGGATCGCCTGAAAGAACTACAAACCTACACCCGCATGCAACGCGAACGCTTGGTAAGACGGCAAAACCCAAACTGGTTGAACCTGCATCCAGCGGTAAAGCCGGTGGTACCTATGTACAACTCCACGCACTATGCAAGCTAGATACGTGGAGTTATATATGTTAATGTAAGAAGTTGATCGGCCTATTTACGGCATCACTTCAATCGTTTTGGTTGCGCGATGTTCTTTTCCAAACATATCCGTCGCGCGTACTTCGATCTCATGCTTACCTACAGATAATTTAGGATACCTCACTTTCCATAAATGAGTTGATGGCACAGCATCGGATGGTCTTTTGCCTGACTTCATCGCTTCTTTCGCTTGATCGTACGATAGTGTTTTAAAGGCGTAATCCGGATCCGCTTCTTGTACATACTCCATATCTTTCCATTTGCCACCGTCAACGCTATATTCTACCTTATCCGTTTCTTGACCTACAAAGAAATTAGCAAACAAAGCATGACTCCTCGCAAATTCCTCCGCGACCTTCTCTGTTCCAGTTAGTGCAATCTGATATGTTGCTGGTTTGCCAGCTACTTTATAATCAAAGGCGTACTTGCTGCCATCAATCGTTAGCGTGACGTATCCTTTTGGCGTACCATCACGCATGGTAGAAACCGGCACACCTTGCTCATTCATTTCTCCAGAATACCAATCGCCCGAGGTTGTACCTACGTTGTACTCATGATGTGGTTTTTCGCGTTTCCAACCATCTTCTTTTTGGAAATATACCTGTGTCTGAAAGTGGGTGTGCGCAGAAAGCGACAGTGTATTGGGAAATGGCGCTAATAAATCCATAAAGCGCTGACGATCTTCTGTGCGGAAGTGCGTAGAAGACTTATCATTCAGAAACAAGGGAATATGATACGCAATAACAATCAATTTATCTTTAGGTACTAACTTCAGATCATTGGCCAAAAAAGTCAACTGATCATCGCGAAAACCGCCGGTATAACCTTTACCCGTATCTGGATTAGGATAAATAATATTATCTAAAATAATGAAGTGGGCATTGCCATAATTGAAGGAGAAGTTGGCAGGTCCAAAGTTCTTTTCAAAGGCTTCATCAGACAAAGAATCGACCGTCACATCATAGTTCATATCATGATTACCCATCACGTTGAACCAAGGCAGATCAAGCGCTGCCATAGTGGATTGATAGTCGGGATGTAAACTCAAGTCATCTCCTACTAAATCACCTAAACTAAGTCCAAAAGAAATATGATCCTTTGCCTCAATATCTTGTATAATACCTTTCTTGAAATATGCCAGATCTCTCTTGTCGTAGGTTTGTGGATCGCCAAATACAAACATATGGAATCGCTCAGATTCATCCTGTTTGTGCAAGGCAAAATCTACCGATTTTGGAAGCATTCCGGTCGGTTCAGAGCCTGCATATTTTAGTTCTTTCGGTGAACCTTGCGGTTTGTGTATATAATAGAATTGGTGCAGCTTGTTGTCATCCGTCGGAAAAGTATAGCCACTCGGTTTGATAACAAAAATGATATTGTCATTGCCCACGGGTAGTTGGTATTCGCCTTTGTTGTTGGTCGTCACTACTTCCTGACCATTACTTACCGCAACATTCGGTAAGCGAGTTTCCCCTTTATCGATCTTACCATTGCGGTTGCTATCCTCGAAAACTACGCCCGACACCTGATTTTGTGCGTACGCGCCCAACGAAACACATAACCCAACACTCAAAAGTACACTTGAAATATTCATTTTGAAATAGATAGTTTACTTGCAAAACTACTATTTACGACATGTGCTGGGCACTTGAGGATATTATGAAATCATGATCTTGCTGTAAATAGAATATTAATTGATCTACGTAGGCAATACCTGCTTACTTTGGCAAACGTTGCAAGCGCATGTTCAGCGTCAGCATGAAATAACGGCCTAATCGGTTGTTTCGAGATTCGAAGATATCATTACCGACATATTCTGTGACTACTCCAACATTCTTGTTTTGATCCAATAAATCAAAACATTCTAGCCTTAAAAGTGCCATCTTGTTCTTCCAGAAGGAGTATTCTAGGTAGGTGTTGATAATCGTTGGACTCACATCAGTGATGTCCTGTACATATCCGCGAAAGAATTTTTGTGACATCTCGGCTCCTAGCATAAAACGATTGCTTACATACCCTCTTCCTCCCAAACTGAATAATGCAGAATGTGCGGCGATTCTCTGACGTCGGGGCAGTTCAAAATTCGCTTGATTTAGCATGTAGTTTGCATTAAATACGGATTCAAAGTACTCGTCCCAGCTGTAGCGCAACTGTAGATTCTGAGCAAAAAGGTATTGACGGGTTAGGCTACGCTCGGCGTTGACAAAAACGATATTGTTAAAGTAATCTAGATTACCAGTCGTCTCCAGATTGAATTTATCGTTAAAAATTGGTGTATTGAAGGTGTAGTAACTTTTCAATTCGTAATAGCCATCCGTATTGACAAAGGAAGTTTCCTGTATCGTCTCGTCGGAATTTGCCGTCTTGGAAGTGACAATTTTGTTGCTGGTAAAATTATATGCGAAATTTAACTCCAAATATTGACCCTTACTGGCGATCGATTTCCGCAAAATCGTCGACAAACGATTCACAAACTCTGCACGCAACAAGGGGTTTCCGACGATAATCAAACGGGAATTGGTATTGTCACGAATGGGTGCGATCTGCAAAAAGTTTGGCTGACTGTTTCGTCCATTGTACGTGAATTGCCAATCCAATTCATCATTGAAACGATATCGCATCATGGCGGAAGGAATTAGATTGATATTATCATAGCGATAATTCAGCGTATCATTGGCTACCGCACCTGCTAAACGTAAAGGCTGCACCCCAAAACCAAGATTGGCACGAAACCGCTTATTGGGTTCGTATTGGTACAATAAACCTGTTCTATTACTGGTAAATAAATATTCGTAATTAAGCCCCAAGGAATCGATAATCGGCATATTTGCCTCCCCGGGTAACCTTACGCGTCGCGACATCTCTATATTAGTGAGGTCATACTCATACGAGATTTCTAACAAGCTATGATCAAAAAATGGCTCCACATACGATATCGCTGCGCGCAATGATTTAGTCGCATCGTACTGATTAACCAGTTGCTCTTGATTGAAACGGCTAAAACTAGGTTGACTAGCAGTATTGTCAAAAATCTCATATTGCTCTGACACATCCTCAATTTTATCGAGTCGATTATATCCTACTCGTATATCTCCTATCAATTTTCTTTTCTGATGTTGAAAATATTTAGAATATAGGGCGTTGAGTTGATAATTAGGACGATCTATAGTGGACGAATCTTGATACCAACCATCATTTCTGACCTTAAAATTATCCAGTAAGATATTACGCTTATTATCTCGCACTGATCTATTCAAGACAATAGATTGGGTGATTTTTAGTAAATCTTTGTTTTTAAAATGAGAATTTAATTCGAGATCAAATTTGTGTGTTCGATCATCACTGATCGACGTAAAATCTTCCGACTTGGTAATCTGATATCCATCGTACGTAGATCGTAATAAGGAGTTTCCCACTGTTTCATTTTTCCGACGTGAATAGGCATAGCTTCCGGTTAACGTACTCCGCTGACCAACATTGTCAGAAAAATTGACACCAAAGGAATTAATCGTGTTGAGTCCGTCAGCCTGATCTGCATAATCTCCAATATCAGAGAGACTTGCCAATCGTCCACCAGCGCCATCTGGCGAGCCAAATGTAAATAGACTCGTATTGGTATTGTTGGACGATGCAATAATAGAAACCTCTTGTCCACGATCGAACTTATTAAGCCCGACGCTTCCTAAATAACGATCGTTGGTACCGCCACCTGCCGTGGCTTGTCCAAACATAATTTTCTTCCGGTCTTCGTGCAGGATGATATTGATTATCTTTTCTGGCGTACTACTTTTTATACCTTTTATTTCCGCCATATCACCATAATGGTCGATTACTTCAATTTGCTTGATGTAATCGGCGGGCAGATTTCGAGTAGCTGTCAATACATCCCCACCAAAAAATTTGCGCCCATCTACCTGCACCGAAGTAATTACTTGGCCGTTGTAAAATGTGGTGCCATCGCGTAGCACATTGAATCCCGGTAATGAACTCCGTAAGACATCTTCCAGCAAAGACTGTTTCATATAAGAGAAGCCAGACATATTGAAGACAGTCGTATCACCTTTATGTACAATCGGAATGGTACGCAATACCTGTACGGGATCGATAAAAGAAACTCCAGAAACTAATACGATGGGCGATAAGACCAGTGGATTGGGATCGTGTTCGTACAGACTGACAAAGGCTGTTTGACGCTCTTTGCCTAACATGGAGTAGATCAGTTTGACCTCTGAGCCCGCCACGCCACGCAGACGATATACGCCTTGTGCATTCGTCACAGTATACAAAGTATCTTGATCTGTCTGCAAGAATACATTCACGCCCTTTAATCCAATTCCTAAAGAATCTATGACAGTACCCGTGATAGCTTTACCACGCACTTGAGCTTGGCCCTGACTCGCAAGGCCTACAGAAAGTAGTACTATCCATGTGACTAAGATTAATTGTTTAACAGGCACGCGCACAAACTAAAAAGGCAGTGACACAAAATATTCGTTAACCGATAATTGTAAGTTAACATTATAACGCTATATCCTGAAATTATTGTATAAAAAAAGGCTCTGACGTGAAATTAAACCTTTATACAACAGTTGGATGCCTGGTATTGCCGTATCGGCACATAGCCTGATTCGGTAACATATCAAACACAAATTACTCCCCGCAAAACATGTTGTAACACAATGATTATTAAGCTTCTTTACTAAATATTATAAGTTAGACCCAAAGATAATAGGATACTAAAGCTTTCTCAAAGCAGGAAATTCGTCGTAGCATAATCTTGGTATATTGGATTATTCCAAAACAAAAACTTAGAAAGCCTGTTCCTGCAATTAGTCGTTATGACATCTATTGAGAAGAAAACAAATACTATTTATAATAAAAACTACTATGAAAAAAAGAACTACCCTATCTCTGGCATCAGCCCTATTGGCTTTAGCCGTAACTACTACTTCTTGTTCGGATGATGATACTGTCGACAATGACATCATGGGGCCCAATGTTGAGTTTTTCGCTATTGACGGCGACAATCACCTAATTCGCTACAATGCGCAAAATGTGCGTAACTCAGTTCAAGAATGGACTATCACTGGAACTCAAAGTAATGAAAAAATCTTAGGTATCGATTTCCGCCCTGTCGGTGGAGATTTGTACGCGGTAGGTAGCAGCAATAGAATCTACACCATCAATACACAAACTGGCGCAGCGACTGCTGTTGGTTTGGTTCCTTTCACGCCAGGAATAGATGCTACTGAGGTTGGCTTTGATTTTAATCCTACAGTAGATCGTATCCGCTTAGTTACTGCGAACGGACAAAATCTACGACTGCACCCAGTAACAGGCGCTGTTGCTTTTGTAGATGGTTCGTTGAATGGTGTGCCTAACGCCAAAGTGACGGCAGCTGCGTATACCAACAATACAGCAACTGCAACGACAACAGATTTATATGTAATTGATGTAACGACAAACAAGTTGTACAAACAAACACCTCCGAACGATGGTACATTGGACGAAATTGGTGATTTAGGATTGAATATTACTGCTGCTGGCGGTTTTGATATCAGTTCTGATGGTCAGTACATCATGGCATCGTTAGAAGTAGATGGCAGACATAGCTTATACAGCATCAACTTGGAAACTGGAAGAGCGACAAAAGCTTCTAGCAACTTTAGCAAGCCGATCATGGGCTTGGCTTTCCCAACGATGTAATCATTAATCAATACTATAAAAGAACCACGTAAGCGATCGCTTACGTGGTTCTTTTTTTTATCAGCTTAGTGTTAAAACACACTTAACACACTGCTTATAGTAGAATAGCAAACAAACTTTATAATATCTTTGCCTCTATGTCTAGGATCGAAAAACTACAAGCAGCTATCGCCCAAGAGCGCGAACTTTTATTATGCCATCCATTGTATGCAAGAATTACGACTGTGGAAGATTTGCAAGCATTTACGGAAGGACATGTGTATGCAGTTTGGGACTTCATGTCTTTACTAAAAGCTTTGCAGATTCAGCTTACTTGTACTTCTGTGCCATGGTTTGCAAGCACAATGCCTAATACCAGATACCTGATCAATGAAATCGTCTTGGCCGAGGAATCCGATTTATATATCGATGGTAGAAGATTGAGTCACTTTGAAATGTACTTGGATGCCATGCAAACTATGGGTGCCAACATAAAAGGAATCGGAGACTTTGTGTCTCGTGCAAAGGCATCCTCCGAAATTCAACAGGCAATAGCAGAATCTGAACTAGATTCACGTATCAAAGACTTTTTAAATTTCACTTTTTCTGTTATCCAAAGCGGAAAACCGCATCAGATTGCGGCGGCATTCACGTTTGGTCGCGAAGACTTGATTCCAGATATGTTTACCTCGATACTGAGAGAACTGCAGGCGAAATCACCAGCCGTAGATATGTCCAAGTTTATCTATTACTTCCAACGACATATTGAATTAGATGGCGACGAGCACGGACCATTGGCCATGCAGATGATCTCGGAGCTCGCTGGAGATGATGAGCATAAATGGCAAGAAATGAAAGATATTGCCTTACAAGCTTTGCAGGTTCGCTCCAAATTGTGGGATGCTATTGCAGACCGCATCGCATAATTGCGGAATTTACGTGGTCTTGATACAGATTACGTGAAGTGATGAGCCACATTACGTAATCTACCCAACCGCCAGATATTTGGCATCGGCTTTGCAAATCCTTATGAAACGAACATATAATCAAAAAGGATATGAAAGAAGTATACAACGAAGAGAACCGCGCACAAGCACTAGGATTAGATAGAGGCGAGTACCTATTGTTACTAGCCATCCTTGATATCCCTGAGGGAGATACCAACGAGCAACAATTTTAAAATCATATATATATATATAAGGCAAAACAAGCTTCCGATCGATAATCAGAAGCTTGTTTTTTTATGCGCTTTCCTGTGGTACGCGAATAAGCTGCGAACCTGAATAAAAAGCGATTGCATCAATATTGACAGATCAACTTCCCATTAATGGATCTGTTTTACTATGTTGCCCAGTATCCACATGCCCCGCATAGCGATAGCGCAAACTCGAATCTTCGCGATGTTCTACCAGTAAATCATACCAACCATTCGTTTTCTGACAATCAACCATAAAACCCGTTGATCCTTTTTTCTGAATACGAGTTTGATTATCGTAGGACACATCGGAAACTTTCCAATTTCCGCTCCCATCTGCAAATGTAACATCCAGCGCCTCTACCCCATGTTGTAAACTGATATGCGCTGCCGCGAATGGAATATGCTGCGTCGAACCCACGAAGGAACGGTAAAATCCGTTGGGACCATGCAGATCCAGATGATAGTGTCCGTTAGAAAAGTTGCGCAAAGGCCAGCGGTACGTAATAGACGTCCCATTCTGAACGGTAAAATTCCAAATCGCTGCTGGATTAGTAGGATCTTGATATGGACTTAGCGCGCGCGCATAATGTGGAACAGCTCTATGCTTTGGCGTGTTGCTCAACTGACCATGATAATGCATTTCTATCACTATTTCTTGCTTCGCCACATCCATCGATAGATTGACATCCACATCGTACGGCAATGCATTGGCTGATTTCGTACCTTTTTCTTGCTGCGGCAATCGTTGAGACAATCCGCCTTGCCGCATGTTTTTTAATTCTGCCTCGGAGAAAGCAGCCACATCTCCTGGCAATTGCTGTATGCTTGCCGCATAGATACGAGCCACCTCTGCATCGCGATCTACAGGAGTCACATGCGGCGATTTATCTTTCGATCCTGCCGGGCGAAAAGCCGAAGTCAGATCTCCACAAACCGCCCTGCGCCAGTCGGATAGATTAGTTTCACGCACTTCTTTACCAAACTTTCGGTGAATAAAATGTTCTAAAAACTGAATATTGGAGGTGAGATCAAGCACTTCAGAATTCACCCAGCCACCTTTGCTCCAAGGTGAAGCGATAACCATCGGTACGCGAAATCCTAAGCCAATCGGACTATCTAAGTTAGCTTCTGGTTTTCCGGTGCGCACTTTCTCTTGTGCTGCCGTTACATATTCCGATTGGGTATCCATGCCATTGGGATTTACTCCCGAAAATGGTCGATCGGAATGTGCTGGCACAAATGGTGGCACATGATCAAAATAGCCGTCATTCTCATCGTAGGTCAAAATGAAGATGGTTTTTTTCCAGATCTCTGGATTCTTCGTCAGAATATCCAACGCTTCGGACACGTACCATGCGCCAAACCAAGGCGAACCGGGATGGTCAGAAAATCGACAAGGTGCAACTAACCAAGAGACGGTTGGTAAACTATCTGAATCGACATCCTTGCGAAACTCATGGAAGATATCGCCTTTTGGCACTTGTACTTCCTTCTCTCCTTCTTGATCTTGATATTTTAGCGAAGCTAAATGATGGTAATCTGGATCGGCTATATTGGTGGAAAAAGCTTTACGATGAATGCTCTTGCTAAACGAATCGAGCTGCTCAAAATTAGCTACAGAATAAGTCTCCAAGTCGCGCGTGAGCCGCTCGACCTGCTGTGTCAATTTCGCAAACTGCTCCGATTGCTGGTCGCTCAACTTTTCTAGCGCTGCTTTGGAAGATATTAGCATATTTTCCATCCAGCGCCGATGCGCTGGATGAAACCGTACTTTATATTGCTCGTGAAACTCCAGATTGTTATTGGTAAAGTTGGATAACCAGTCTTCCTCCTCCCCTTCAAATCCTACGGGTAAGCTTAACTCATTTTGATACACGTTCCAAGATATACCTGCCTTTTCCAATCGTTCGGGATAGGTCGTCCATTGCACATCGCGATAATTGATTTGCCCATTATCCACATGCGCCACCGACTCTGGATTATGCGGTTCTTCTCGTACCGTTCCAGACCAGAAATAGGATCTATTGGCACTTGTGCCCGTCAATGATGAACAGAAATGTTGATCGCACACCGTAAATGCGTCGGCAAAGGCGTAGTAAAAAGGAATATCTTGGCGCGTGTGATAGCCCATCGTCAAAGGCAAACGCTGGTACGCTTTGTTGCCCGCTTTTTTTGCTTCCAGCCAAGTATCTAGCTTGCCATGATTATGCGCCTCGACCATATCTTTCCAACTATGTGGTAGAGAGCCCATCCAAGTGGCTTTCGTTTGCTCAATATCTAATCGAAATGGGCCGTAAGCTTCACCTTGCTCATTTTTCTGTACCCAAACAGGTAATCCATCAGCATGACGAATGGCGCGCGGGTCATTGAATCCACGTACGCCTTTCAAGGTGCCGAAACAATGATCGAATGATCGGTTTTCTTGCATGAGGAATACCACATGTTCGGCATCCAGATATGTTGTGCCCGCTTCGACTTCTATGGCTAATGCGCGCGCGATGGAACTCGGCAAGAACTGATAAGCTGCTGTTGCGCCACCCAACATCGCTGCTTTCTTTAAAAATGCTCTTCTACTATCCATGCTGTTTTTCTGTGTAATATACCATTATTTTGTCCACCACGTTTCCTGTTGAATGGCATCATTGCCGTTAAATTGTCTTTGGATCGCTGCATCCACCTGAGCCGTATTCTGATTGTACTCTTTCTGCGGATACATCCATCGATAAGCGATGCGCACATTGGCAGCTTTACGCATCGTTGGATAACCCGTGCGCAAATGATCGAAGTAGGCCGAATAACCACCTTGGTGAAAGGATCGCAAATATTTCTGCATCATGATCCGTTCGATACGCTGCTCGTTTGTAGTCGCATTCGCTAAATTAACAAGAGGCAACTGCAAATAAGCATCTACACGCTCGGCACTGAAGTACTGACCCATGTTTTTGGCATACTTCGCGTAGAAGTTGAAGGCTGCACGTACGCCAGCATTATAATGAGTAACCGCGTCGCCGGGAATCCATCCGCGTACAATCGCTTCTGCTAAGATAAACTGTTGCTCGGCGTAACCCATTAAAACCATTGGCTCGCATGTAGGGTCGATTGTGTAGCGATCATGCACTTTTGAAAGTCTTCCAGCAATAGCTTTGTCGTTGACCAATGCATAAGGTACAATCGGGTCGCCGCCTTCATAAGCGGTAAAATCATTTAATGCGGCACCGGCTTCACGACCTAAGCGGGTTTGCGAAGCAATGGCAAACAGACGCGGATCCTGATGGTCTTGCAAACGCCGAATTAAAGTAGAATCCATGTACATTCCCGATCCGTAACCGCTGGAGTTAAACTCTGGATAACGATTGTCTTGCTGATCTAGATAAACGAGCTGACCGTCGTCTGCGTCGGATTCTAATAATATGCCGCTACTTGCAATTTGTGCAAACTGCTGCACAATATTTAAGTTCCTATCCGCGGTTTTGCGAGACAGGGTCATTAATACTTTTAGGCGGAAACTATTAATCAGTTTGCGCCAGCTGGTTGCATTCCCACCATAGATAATATCACCTGCGATGAGATCGGGATTTGCCTTTAGCAATTCATCAGCCTCAGCTAACTCTTCAAGAATACCGACAAAAACAGCTTTTTGTTCATCGTATTTGGGTAGGTACAGCCCGGCAGATTCCCCTTGCAACGCTTCGCTATAGGGAATATCGCCAAAAGTCAGTGTGAGGTTGTAGAAATAATAGGCGCGGAAGAAATTGCCTAATGCCAAATAAGTTGGCTCATCAATAGCAGAAGCCTCTTCCATCATTTTGGTCACATTGCGAAGATGGTTATATTGATCGAAACTGCCTCGTTGCCAATTATAAATCTGATTCGCATTCTCGCCATCAGTTTGGAGAATCATTTTGAGGGTGTATAAGGGTGATGTACCACGCCACGTGTTGAAGGCATTCCACTCCACATTAGTCAACAAGGCTTGTGGATGTGTGGAAGAAGCGTTGTTCGGATCGATATTGACCTCGGTCAACTTTTCGCAGGAAGACAGCGTACTTATAAGCAGCAAGCTGCAGATGGTAATCGTATTTCTAAGCTTTTTCATGATTCGAAAAATTAAAAAGTTATATTAAGAGATACACCAAGGTATCTGGTAGATGGATCTTGCAGGTTATCGTCGTTACCAATACCAAAATCTGGATCGATGTATGGAATATTTTTCCAAACCCATAGGTTCGTGCCAAATACGGACGCATCAAGTGCTTTGAATTTGCTAGATTTCAACCATTTATTTAAATCGTAGCCTACAGAAAGTCGGCGAAGTTTCACAAATGAGCGGTCGTAGACATTGGCAAATGTGCTACTTTCGTTCTCCGTAACACGTGCCTGATAAGGATAGATCTGCGACCAAGTTTGCCAGCTTACCGCATCGGTAAATGGCGCATAGGTACGTGTATCTTGCGTGATGTTTCCCTGTACATCATACGTCACTTGCCCTCCAGTCACGACCACACCAGATGGAACATATACATTTTGCCCAGCATCATACTCTTCTTGTCTATACTGTGTAGACGATGGATGTTTACCGCCCCACCACATTTTTTCAATAGTTTGAGAGCGCATCACGCCACCTATAGATCCATCAATATCCATTTGTACCCGAATATTTTTGACCATAAAGGTGTTGCTGAAACCAAATTGCCAATCCGGATTGAAATAGCCTAAATACCGTGGAAACGGATCGCGAATCGGCATTCCCGTAGTGGGATTGAGGATCAGCTGACCATCGGCATTTTTCTGCCAAACTTGATCGTAATAGGCATCAGCACGATCTCCTTGAAACAAGTTGCCAAAGCGCGCTTGACCGCCGTAGATAGATTGCAGTCTGCGAACAGAGCGTGTCCAGTTAACCGCTGTACGCCAAGAAAAGTTGTCATTCTCGATAATACGTGCGCCCAACATTACTTCCAAACCTTGTGTACGATACACATTGCCGTTTACCATTCGCGTAGCGAATCCAGAAGCATCAGAATTTTCTAGTTGAATAATTTGATTGCGATCGCGCATATCGTAATAAGTCACATCCATATTTAGACGATTCTTGAGGAAGGCGAAAGCCAAACCCATCTCCCACGTATTGGATTGCTCGGGCAAGATATTAGGATTGATGATGCCGCTTGGGTAACTAACGGATGGCGTAGAACCATACGTTAGCGCTTTATTGTATACCGCGCGAATACTATAAGGATCTAAGGCGGATGATACCGAAGCCCAAGAAGAATAGAGTTTCACGTAATCAATCGCGCGTGGCATCGGAATATAATCTGATACGATAGTACTGAAGGAAGCCGATGGATAGAAATAGGAGTTATTTTCGGCCGATAGGGTCGACGACCAATCATTCCGACCAGAAAAGTTTAAATACGTAGAACGAAAGATATCGAAGTTGACCGAGGCATACGCACTTCTGGTGATGGATGTATGATTGGCATTTGTAGCACGTACCGGTCCTTGTGTATTTCCCAGATTATAAATGAATGGCACAACCAATCCATCGGTCGATTGATATGCATTGGATAACGTACGTTTGAATGTTGACGCACCCGCATTAATATTCAGGCCAAAATTATCGCTAAACTGATCGCTGTAGGTAGCCAATACGTCGGCATCGAAGTTCAATTGCCCATTGTTCCACATCTTGTAATCGCCATTTCGCGAATCACCGTAATTCATGTATGATTTCGGACTTTGCATATCTTCGAATGTGGTTTTTTGGCGAGCAGCAATACGTCCTTGTACGTTGAACTTGGAGGAAACTTGCCAGTTCAATCTGGATTGTGCGTGTACCACATCTTGGTCGAAAACTTGATTTAGCTCATTGGCTGCAAAGTAAGGATTGTTGTACCAAGCATAATTGTAGTTCGCTTGGCGATAGCCTTCTTGTCCGGGAATGTAGAGATTATTGGCCAAATCTTGTCCGTTTACATCATTGCCCATCCAAAGCAATATGGTGTACATGTGGTTTTTGGGTCCGTAACCATATCGTGGAAAGTTTGGCGATTTTACTTTGTTGTACGAGAAGTTGATGTCTAAATTCAACTTCGGTGTAAAGCGGTAGTTGGAATTGATATTAATACCACCAGAATTCAAGCTCGTATTTGGTACTTGACCTTTTTGATATGCATACTTTCCGGAGGTAAATAAGCTTAGTTTTTCGGATTTGTGCGATAAGGTAAAGTTGTTTTCGGTCACGATACCCGTTCCCAAGAAATCACGTAAATTATCGTACGAGCGCCATTCGGTAGGCACGCGTTCGTAGCGTGATTTGTCATCGTAGATCGTTCCACTCACATCGCCGTACCAAGGAATTACCGTGCCGGTTTGTCTATCACGGATTGGGCTATTCCATTGCGGCAGCAATAATCCTGTATTTAACTTTGGACCCCAAGCCATATCACCATCCGAGATACCGCCATCTGCGCCATCCCAAAATTCGTATTGCCCGTTGGATCCGCTACCAAATTCAGTTTGCGATTCTGGGAATACCGTAAATCCGGCCGACATCATATTGGTCGTTCCAATCGTGACTTCCAAACCTTCTACCTTGGCGTTTTTAGTAGTAATCATAATCGCGCCATCCCGACCGCGGAAACCGTATAGCACCGATGCGGCAGTACCTTTTAGGACGTTGATATTTTCAATGTGCTGTGCTGGGATGTCAAACAATTCGGATTCGACGGGGATACCATCTACCACGATCATCGGACTGCGACCACGTAAATTGAATGTCGGTGCTTGAAAAATTCCGGTAGGATTGTTCACAATTAAACCAGCTACTTGTCCGGTTAAAGCGGTACCAATATTCATTGTCTTGGCTTCTTGCAGTACTTCAGTATTCACTTCTTGGGTGGCGTATCCTAGTTTTCGCTTTTGCTGCTTGATACCGATCGCGGTCACGACCACTTGGTCCATTTCATTGAGAGCAGGATCTTTAAGCACCATGATGGCACTACTTCGTTTACCATTCGAAATAATGACAGTACATTCATCTTTTGGCAACATACCGACATAACTAACGCTAATGCAATAATTACTGTCTGCTGGGAGATTCTGAAACACCACACGACCGTCGGTATCGGACGAGCCCAGTCGCTCCAATTTTAGATTGGCATTATGAATTCGCACGGTCGCATTCGAGATCGCCCTGTTTTCTTTGTTCTGAACCAGAACGACGAGTTCGCCCTGTTGCTGTGCTTGTACGGTGGATAAAAGCAAACTTAAAAATGCACCGATGAGCCCGAGTTTTAGAAAGGGCTTGGGATTGATTTTTGTACGCATTGGTTTGTTAAATTTGATCGTTTGTTTGGGAATTGGATTGAAGAGATACGGCATACGTAGCGGTACCTTCTTGATAAGTAATTTGTATTTCGTGGGTCAACATAATGTGCTTGATGATATCATCTAAGACGACTTTATCAGTATAATTTCCGTAGAAAGTCATGCCTTCCAAGTTGCTCTCCGTATAGGTGAATTCGCTGTGGAAATGTGCAGCAAGCGTGTCAAACACTTCCTTCAGTGGAGTATGATGAAAGGCCAGCATCACCACTTCTACCTCTTGTGGAGGCGCTTTCTTGATGATGGTTTTTGGTTTTTGTAAAATATTTGGCGCTACGTGCAATCCTTTACTATCCCAACTATCGCCCGGATTTAGTGCGACGAGCAATTTCCGATTGCCTAAGCTAGATTTTTTGGTGATGGCTACTTTTCCAGACAAAAGCTGTACGATCGGAAGCTGTTGCTGTTGTACATGGGTGACCCAGAAAACCGTTCCGATAGCAGTGGTATGAATATCTCCCGTGATGACCGAAAATGGACGCGACGCATCTTTGGCCACATCAAAACGTGCTTTTCCGCACAGCGTCACTTGGCGATTATCGACTTCAAAATTGTCTAAGAAATGAATGCTACTCTGCGGTGTCAAGGTTACGCTAGTTCCATCGGAGAGCATGACGGATCTGTTATCACTGCCATGATTGTGGTATACACGCAGTCGATTTACATCCTGCGAAAATGTCCTTTCGACAGCCTTAACTATTGAACGAGTAGAAGCACTTTGTTGATTTTGAATGATAAAGAAACTTGCTACAGCAACACATAATAGTACTGCTGCGGCCGCAATATATCGGGACGGTCCCTGTATTCTTTCAAAGTGTACTTCGTCTGGTTGGGTAATGCGATCTATGCGGTTTCGTAGTTGCAGTAGATCTTCTGCTGTGGCCGATTGGCCGGAAACTTTCAAAGACGCTATCCATTGTTGGAGTTGGATTTTTTCTTCGGCAGTACACTTTCCTTCCAGATAGCGCTGGATCAGCTGTTGTAATTCGGGCGATTGTTTGGACATACACTAGGTAGTAGCTCAAACAGGCCGATCGTACCATTCAAATGGTATTAAGAAAAGATCAACTTTATCTTAATTTAAAAACAACTATCGTAGCAGAAGGTATGAGAGCATCGGCAATAAGAAAACCGTATCATGTACCTTCTTTTCGGCTAATTCTTTCCTGACTTGATCGAGCGATCTACATAGTTGGTTTTTGACCGTTTGATTGGAAATACCGAGTAAAGAAGCAATCTCTTGATTGGAATAGGATTGGTAATACTTCAGTTGGAATATGGTACGCATGCGAGGTGGCATCTGCGTTACGGAGTGATCAATGTGTTGGATCACTGATTCACGGCTTTCCTTCAAGCCCTCTTCTTCCAAATGTTCATGATCCACCTTTTGCAGCAGCGTAAAGTGAGCGATGTGTTTCTCCTTGACACCGACTTTCCGAAAATGCTGAAATATTTTGTGGTACAGAGCTGAAACCAAGTAGTGCCGTGGTTCGGAAGTAATCGTAATCATGGATTTACGCTGCCATAGATCGACAAATATATCTTGCACTACATCCATTGCTTGATCTTTATCGCCCAACTTGCGTATGGCGATATGGAGTAATGTTGCCGCGTGTTCTTTATAAAGAAGATCGAAATCGAAGTCACATGATACCATTACGTGCTTTTGCATGATCAGCAGCAAAAGTCAGACATTAGTATTAGATACGGATTAAGTGCATATTAACTCTTGATGAATACCGTAATTCTGAAGGCGATTAACACATCATTGTCTACTTTTTCACAAAAGGCGCGTACTCGTCTAAACCATCATAATACTGTCGAAGTAAAAAACGATAGCTATCAATTCCATGATGAAAATAGCGCGCTTTGTCCGCAAAGAAATCGGAATACGCTTTATTGGCGGATAGAATTATTGGGACACCCGGACGTTGGAAATAGGTCGTTTTGACGGGTTCGGGGATTTCTAATTCGGGCAAATAACGGGTAATAAAACGACCAGTATATTTACCCAAGTATTTCTGATAAGAATCAGAGGATCTTTTCGCTCGCTTTTTCATAATATTGAATGAGCGCTTTAAGAAGATTCTTTTGAAGAATGGCAAATTGTCCATACTAGTGTACAAGCCGACGATCGGATTTGGCTCATTCATATCAATATCTAACTGCTGCGTAGTCAATGGCATCTCTGGTATGGCATCGGCCGTATTGACAATGCTGAAACTCCACTCCGAGCGATTTGCGTTATCGTAATCATAGGCAAAATACCTGTTTCCCATTTTCGGTGCGGCACTGGCGTATGTTTTCACCAAAATATCTTTCATCTCACCGTATTCACGCTTTTGCATCAGCCAAGCACTAAAATAATAACTCAGCGCACCGCCCTGTGAATGCCCACCTACAATATATTGTCGATATCCGGCATCATACAACTGCTGCAATGTATTCTCCAGATGATCGGCGAGATAAGCAAAACCAATCAAAAACCCAGCATGTACCGCAGCGCGATCATCCGTCGCTAACGTATAGTCAAAATCTCGGCCCTCTTGCATCTGCATGCTTCCACTTGCTGGCACCATGGCGCAGTAAAAATCTGCCAAGATAGATTCCTGTTTCCGTGTCGTACCTCGGATAATTAATACCACGGTAGAATCGCTTCTGATCCAAACATCTGCTCGATTGTCAAGACCAACACTTCTTGAGCGGTAATGCATGGTGTATCCGGTTACCATATCATCAAAACTATTATCCAAGGCGGTGTCGAGCAATGCTTTATTCAATTTTAAAATTTCCTCACATTCAATTGGATCAAAACCTGGCTGTAGACCTGTATGCTGTGCATTTGATTGATTAACATGGCCAAAAAAAAGGAGAATAGCTGGAATAAATGCGAATAGGAACTGTTGAGGATACATCATTTTCTGAGTAAAACTAAAAGCGAAATAGCACGTTTGTGGATATATGAAGTTAGCAATTTTTTCGCATTGTATCGTTCTAAATCATTTCGTCGAAAATCAAGTGCTGGACAATAGGTATAACAGAAAAAGAGAGAATTCTGAAATGAATTCCCTCTTCTCACATTGACGACTTTTATTTAATATAGTTCTTAACACTTTGCTCACCAATGTTAATCAAAAACTATTGGTTACTTATGGTCTCGGTGGTGCGGCGTATCTCCATTGTCTGACACCTTGCAATTCGGCTCGCTCCACAGCCCAAGCCATCACATTAGCAATTACTACGCTATTATAGGGATTTCTTGAGCCTGCTGAATAGCCAGAGCCAGCATTACCATATGCTTTAGGCAGAGGTCGCTTCGCACGTGTATCGTAATTGAATGGACAAATAACGAAACTTCGACCACCGTCGTACGATACGAATCCACCATCTCCAATAAAGAAGAAATTTTTAGTATTATGTTTAAACATCGTGACCCGATTTGCTAGTGATGACCTGTTGATAGCATTGCCATTAGAATAGACGGTGACTTGGGACAATGGAATGTTTGTAAGTCCGAGCGTAGTACCTGCATCTTCACCCCAATGCCGCCCACGAACATCCCCAAATGGGCCATTCAATATTTTATCAGTTGGATCATTACCTTCAATGGGATACATCGCTCCAGCGGTACCATTACTAATTGCACCAATGTTTGACACTCCAAACATCGTATTGAAAAATGACCGTGTGTTGTTATTTGCTGCGTCCTGCAACATCATGATGACAACACCATTGTTGTTTAGATAATTATTTAGTGCCAGAGATACTGCTGGTCGTATATCAATCATATTGTATCCTATGATTACGATATCGGGTCTATTTGTGTTATTTGTGGCTGCCAATCTAGCCGCCAATTGATTATCGAAAGCAGCTGTAGCAGCGTACAAAATCCGATTTTCAGCGGCATTTTGCGTACGATTACCGCCTGCCCAACTGCCTAGTCCTGGTGACCAAGAATCCATTTTGACGATACTTTCTGGAAGATCTCCAAAATTTTCTGAGGCATTTAAGAAATCCCAAGCTGGACCTCTTTCTAAAGCATAACCATAGGATGCTCCACTCGAAATATGTAAAATTCGTAAAGGAGAGACACGATAATTAAGATTCAAGATGCTTGATAAGCGCTGGCCGATCGCTGCATTTTCAAATTCAGTTGTAAAAGTGGGTCTATTAGCTGCTCCAAAGTAGGTTGCTAAGTTTCTCTGCGAGATTTCTTCACGAACACCATCAAATCTTACAGGTAGATCATTTATCACAACATTATACGTACTTATTGATGCCGGATCTACCGTGTAATACGCTCTTTCCCAAGTATTATCTGAAGATGGAGCATTAAAAATAATTTCAGTTGGTACTGCTTCAACTGCGTTCATTTGATTGCTACGTATACTAAACACCCCTTTCTTCAAATAATCATTCCTGTCGAATGCGGCGTTAAGATTATTAATCGTAGCAAATCTAGCGAGTACAGTAGCATCAATCTTTATATTTACTTGCGCGACTTTATGCTCGAAAATAACGGCCAGATTATAATCATCTTGTGTATTTGTAGGAATAGTTATCTCACCACTGGCATACAAAAAATCCCTATTAATAGATGTTTCAATAGATGGATTATTCATGTTTGCGGGCTCAGGCAAAGCCTCGCTGTCATTGTAAGAATAAGCATACCACAGGTAAGTCTCACCTGTCTGCCCCTCCATTGACAAAGGTGTGCCTACTGTACCTTGGACCGTACGCCAAAGTTGTCCCGTATTTCTGTTGTATAATAAAATTCTGTATCTGTATCCATTTTGCATAGGAATAGCAGCACGATTTACCGTAGAAGATCCATCGGAATTAGTGAATATTCCTGATTCCGTCGCCATGCTTTCAATATTGGAGCCAACGGCAGTTTGACTTGTAATATGATCTACATAAAACCCTCCTTCATCATTGCCCATATGAGTGGTAGAAGTACGCGAAATATTGCTAAATGTAGTACTTGTGGCGGCTCTAGAATTTGCATTGTTAGCGACAACAACACTTTCTGTCACGCCCTCAACATCTATTCGTAACATCATATTTCCTACCTGAGCTACTGAATAATCCTTCGAACAACCTGTCAAATAAATTGTGCTTATGATGCTGAGTAAATAAATAAGCGCTTTCATAATATATAATCCTTTATGTGCTATATTAAAAATTCCAAGTTTGCTCCGACTCCCTTTCTTCCCACTCTACAACGTATGGCGTATTATTATCTTCAATCCTGATATTGACTATTGAACCTGCAGCGAATGCAGATTCCATGGTGATTAGAGTAATTGAAATTGATGGGGATAAATAGTGCTTTCTAATAACACCTTTCATGATATTTCTATTGTTATTATTTAAATCCATGTTTTTATTGTTTTTTCTTTTTGAAGAACGAAAAATTCGTTTAATTGAAAAATAATAATTTTTAATTAAAATAAGTTTACAAATAAATAATTTGTACTTCTTGTTTTAATCATTTGAAATTATTTTAAACAAATTGCAGTTTTATATAGAGGCAAATATCTGTAGTTTATTGATATTTATAACCTACATTATTAAAATAATTTCAATTTGTAAGGTTCGGGCTACAGCTCGAAAACAACCATTACGCTATCATTAGGAGTAATCATAAGGACATCATGTATGGGAAAATATTAAAATAATATTTATATGGAATATTCAAAATTTCCACATACTGTACGATTAATTCTTATATTTTAATTTAAAACACCTGTTTTATGATATATATTTAAACATTAGATGATCTTACATTCTCATAAAAATCTCATTAATTGGTTTTTTAATCGATAATTAGACAATGCAAGATAATTGTAATGGCAAAAAAAGCATACTGGACAGAGCTCCTTTTAAGTTTATTATTTGCCCAAATAATTTAAAAATCTCCAGACTTTTTAACGCTTTCTTTTTATAGTCGAATTGACAATTATTTCTTTAATATTAATATTTTACATAAAAAATTGGTGTTAACAGCAGCTACCTAATGCGAATACATAGCAATATTTACTTCAGAGAAACATAACACCTATAAAAATGTATCAACAATCTATTCCGTTAAAAACTGATTTAAACATTTCCCGATTGTTCAAAAAAAAACAGGAGACTCAAATGAGAATTCTCCTGTTTCGCCAAATCAATAACTGTAAATAGTATTCAGGTAAAGATTGTCGTTTATTTGTTTTTAGAAAATAGCAAGATATGCAAAGTTTTAGGCTGTAGGTGGTCCAGCATATTTCCATGTTCTAACACCATCGAGTTCAGCCCTCTCGACAGCCCAAGCCATTACATTTGCTATCACAACACTATTGTAAGCACCTAGTGAGCCAGCTGTATAACCATTTCCCGCATTACCGTAGGATTTTGGTAAAGGTCGCTTCGCAACTGGATCATAGTTGAATGGACAAATTGTATTGCTACTGCCACCGTTATATGAAACAAAACCACCATCTCCGACATAAAAGAAGTGTTTGGTATTATGTTTAAACATCGTTACACGAGCTGCTAAAGCTGCTCTATTAACAGCATTACCATAAGAATACACGGTGATTTCAGATAATGGAAGGTTTGTAAGACCCAAGGTCGTTGCTGCATCTTCGCCCCAGTGCTGTCCACGAACATCACCAAAAGGCCCATTGAGTATTTCATCATCTGGATTAGTCCCTTCTATTGGATACATCGCCCCAGCAGTTCCGTTACTGTTTGTTCCAATATTGGAGACACCAAACATATTATTAAAAAATGATTGGGTATTGGCATTAGCGGCATCTTGCAGCATCATAATCACCACGCCTTTATCATTTAAATAAGCATTCAGCGCTTGCGCTACTGCTGGTCTAACACTGATCATATCATACCCTAAAATAACTATATCTGGTCTATTCGTTGTATTTGTTGCCGACAATCGACTTGTTAGCTGGTTGTCAAAAGCAGTAGTTGCTGAAAATTGTATCCAATTTTGCGACTTATTGTCTGTCTGATTACCTCCAGCCCAACTTCCCTGCCCAACGGCCCATGATCCCATTTTTACGACGCTTTCAGGTAGATCTCCAAAATTCACTTTCGAATTTAAAAAATCCCAAGAAGGGCCTTGTTGAAGAGCATATCCAAAAGATGTATTATTTGAAATATGCAAAATTCTCAAAGGCGCTACTTGATAATTCAGGCTCAAAATACTTGAAAGACGTTGACCAGCAGCTGGCGAAGTAAAATTAGAAGTGAAGTTAGGCTTATTGGCTGCACCAAAATATGTCGCTAGGTTTCTTTCGGAAATCTCTTCACTAACGCCCTCAAATTTAACGGGCAGGTCATTAATAACAATTTTATAACTGCTTACTGCGGCTGGATCAGCCGTGTAATAACTTGTTTCCCAAATATGTGTTGCCGAAGGAGCGTTAAAAATAGTTTCAGTCGGCACAGCCTCTATACCGTTCATCTGATTGCCTCTTATATCAAAAACTCCTTTTTTTATGTAGTTACTATTATCAAAAGAAGCATTAAGATTATCAATTCTTGCAAATCGAGCCAGTACAGTAGCATCTATCTTAACACGCACCTGAGTCACCCTATGCTGGAAAGTTATACCAAGATTATAATCTACCTCAGAATTTGCAGGAATATTTACCTCTCCAGATGCATATAGAAAATCCTTCGATATAGCGGTTTCTATTGTAGGATTACTTGTATTAGCAGGTTCTGGCAACTGATCGCTGTTATTGTAAGAGTAGGCGTACCATAAATAGCTTTCGCCGGTTTGTCCCTCCAGTGATAAAGGAGTTCCCGATACACCTTGGACTGTACGCCACAGTTGACCAGTAGTCTTGTTGTATAACAAAAGCCTGTATGTGTATCCTGTTTGCATCGGTGTGGTCGCCCTATTTATCGTCGAGAATCGAGAATCATAACCTTCTTTAGATGTTGATCCTGAGGTCGACGTTATGGCATCTTGACTTATCGAAAAATCTACAGTGAAGCCATTGTTGTTGTTGGGAATATTTTTTGTGGCGCTAATCGCGGATGTTGTCAAATCGCGAACACCACGAGAATTAGTATTGGCGTTAACGTCTGTAGCCTCCGATACACCCTGAACATCAACACGCAACATCATGTTGCCTGCAGGATTTTCAAATACTTTCTTAGAGCAACTAACAAAACATGTAATGTTGACGATAATGATTAAATATAAAAACTTTTTCATTTTGCTTGTAGTAAATGATATCTATCTAAAAGTTCCAAGTCTGTTCAGTTTCTCTTTCTTGCCAATCCGTCACGGTAGGAGTTCCGCTATCTCCTACCGTGATAGCTACCACCGATCCGGCCGCGAAGTCAGATTCTATCGCGATGTAGGACAATAAAATTAAAGGAGCTAGGTAAACTTTCTTTCGTAAAACTCTCATGATGTTTCTTTTTTTATGAAAACTGATATTTGCTGTAATAATTGAATTGCCTTTAAAATCATTTCATCAAATTTATTTATAGAAACTTTCAGCAGTTTTATAGATTCCATTTGTTAAAAAATTTCATAAGTATTAAAAATTTGAATGTCTTCAGATTTTACATTGGTAAATATGTGCAGTTTATCGCTAACTAACACTTTCTCAAAAGGAATATAATTTACATTTGTAGATATGCAACTACACGATAGTATTGTAATCTTCTCTTAAAAATAGCTACAGTTATTTATGTATATTTTTCACTGAGGGATAATGAAAATTGCAAGATTAGCGAGTCACAAATCATCAAGATTTTGTCGCAACAGGATTGTGGTTAATCAGTTCCGGACATGTACATATAGCACGGTATCGATCCAGGCAGGTTCTATTCAGGGAAATAATAAGTATTCGTTTTGGAGAGCCCATCGAAGAAGATTCTAAGATGGAGCATTTCTAAGTGCACAATACCCACAAAAACTTGGACATATCAGCCACTTTTACCTTGGGTAAAAGCGATGGTGTCAAGCTGCTGCAACTTAGTCCGATTTATAGCAATGAGATAGCTTTGAGTGATAAAATGGGTTGGTCTGCCTTCTATTCTCGTCTGCAACAGTTTAAAATCGATGTAAATAGAAAACCTATTGGCGCCTATAAATAGCCCAATAGATAATAGATCACGATAAAAGCGATAATGGTTCCAAAACAACCAAAACCTAATTTACGAGCGCCCCAGCCGGCAATCAATGTCTTAAATAATTTATTCATCTGTTTCTCTAGTGTAGTTGCTTAAGAGAACACGATGTATTCCTAAATTGTTTTGAGGAATTAACTCTCTAAACCCCGATAATAATCGAGCGCTGCTTTTATCCCAACTTCATCTACGTATTTATTGTATGCGCAGTCGCCAATCGCATTGAGCAAGGCAAAACCAATCTGATTTGCTTCGTTCTTTTTGTCATTGCGCATTAAGCGGAATAATTCTTCATCGATAGATGGAGAAATGCTGTAATATGGATAGGTGCGTAACAGATATTGTTCAATCTCTTTCAGTTCTTCCACAGATAGCGTGCCCGATTGCGTAGATAAATATGCTTCGCACAGCATACCGATCGCTACAGCTTCACCATGTAATAATGGGTTTTGATCGTTCGCAAGTGAATAGCCTTCTACTGCATGACCAATAGTATGACCGAAATTGAGAATTTTCCGAATATTATTTTCTGTGGGATCTTCTTTTACAATCTTATTTTTGATCGTCACCGAATCATACACGATTTGCTCGTCGATATCATCGATATTGATTTGCTGGCAGCGTTGAAACAGCGCTTTATCTTGAATCAAACCGTGTTTAATAATTTCGGCGAAGCCGGATAAAAGTTGTCTCGAATCCAGTGATTCTAAAAACTTACCACTGATAAAAACAGCTTTTGGTTGGGTAAATGTGCCAATGATATTTTTAAAATTATCCAGATCGATTCCTGTTTTACCACCTACGGAAGCATCTACTTGCGCCAATAATGTTGTTGGAATTTGGATAAAATCAATACCGCGCTTATAAGTGGAAGCTGCAAAACCGCCCATATCTGTCACCACGCCACCGCCCAGATTGATCATCAATGCTTTGCGATCAGCGCCAAAATCAAGCATGGTTTTCCAAATGCCGATACAGTAATCGATATTCTTATTCTCCTCACCAGGATCCACTTCGATGATATCGTAATCAACGATATCTGGAATGGCGGCTTGTAAAATTGGCAAGCAATGGTCATTGGTGTTAATATCCACCAAAATCAATACATTGGAATATCCACCATCGGTGATAAAAGATTGCAAACTCGTTAGGTCATCTTCGAAGTATACCTTATATCCCAAACTTTCTATTTGTTGCATAAAAAAATCAATTATAAAGTGCTTAGACGATCTCCACGATCTGTCCTTCGAATTCTACCTGATCACCACGTTTTACCTTCAATCTTTTACGGTAATCTACGGTTCCATTGTACTGTACCATCCCCTCTTCGACCACATGCTGCGCCATAGCGCCATGCTCCACCCAATTCAAAGCTTTGAGAAGCTGGATAAGATGAATAAAGTCGCCGTTTAATACAATTTTTTGCATAGCCAAAATTAAATAAATTACGTGCATATTCAGCTTTTAATTCAACAATTACTTAGTTTTGCAGTAATAAACACAACACGACATTGATGGAAACCTTAGGAGCGCCTGTTAAGTTGGATTTTAACGACACGGCGACAGCTTTCAGAACGAAAAGTGACTCTGATCTGAATAAAGCTTATTGGCTATTTAAAATGGTATCGAGCAGTGCTCTGATTAAGGTAGGAACCCCCATAACCAACTTCTCTTTGCAGATTGGTTTACCGATTCAGGGCATTATCAAAAACACGATTTACAAACAATTTTGCGGGGGCGAAAGTATCGAAGATTGCAGCCGTTCTATTCGCGAATTGAGTGAAGGAAATGTAACCACTATCTTAGATTATTCGGTAGAGGGTGAAGAATCCGAAAGCAGCTTCGAGCATACCTGCGAAGAGATTGTGCGCACTGTTGCCTTCGCGCAGCAAGAAAAGCTTATTTCTTTCTGCGTTTTCAAACCGACAGGTTTAGGCCGGTTTGATTTATTCGCGAAGCGCGATGCCAAACAGTCGCTCACTGATCTAGAAAAAATTGAATTTACACGCGTCTTAGAACGTTGTGAACGTATTTGCTCCGCCTGTCATGAGGCTGGGATTCCGGTTTTGATCGATGGAGAACATTCGTGGATACAAGACACGATCGATGATATCGCACGCGATATGATGGAAAAATTCAACCAAGAAAAACCGATCGTTTACAATACGTATCAGCTTTATCGTCATGATAAGTTGGCTTCGCTAAAAGCGGATTTGGCATACGCCTCGGTACGCAACTTTCATTTGGGTGCAAAATTAGTACGTGGTGCATATATGGAGATGGAGCGCGATCGTGCTAAGTCCAAAAACTACCCTTCACCGATACAACCCAACAAAGCAGGTAGCGATACAGACTATAATGATGCTATCTTATTCTGTTTGGACCATATTGACAAAATGGGTCTGATGGCCGGCACGCACAATGAAGATAGTTCTCGCTTACTAGCAGAAGAAATGCATAAGCGGGATATTGCACACAATCATCCCAATATTTGGTTTGCGCAATTGCTAGGCATGTCAGACAACTTGTCTTTCAATTTAGCAGCAGCAGGTTATAACGTGGCCAAATACATGCCTTATGGGCCGGTAAAATCCGTTATGCCGTATTTGTTTCGCCGTGCTCAGGAAAACACTTCTGTAGGCGGACAAACCAGCCGTGAGCTCGGTTTAATTATCGCAGAAAAAGATAGACGTAAAAAAGCAAAAAAAGGTTAATGACTATAGCGGACAAAACACAAAAGCTCTTGGAACTGTCGGACTCGTATGATGCATTATTGTACGACGTAGACGGCACATTAGCGGACAACATGTCCGCACATAAAGCGGCTTACGCTGCGGCGGCATTGGAGTATGGTATCCATTTGGATACCGCTCTTATTGACGAAACTGCTGGCTGGCCAACGATAGCCGTTGCCGAATTGATTGCCCAACGTTATGACAAAACGTTTGACTTCGACGAATTTGCCTTACGTAAATCCAGCATCTTCCGAACAGAATACATACAACAAACCAAGCCCGTAGCACATGTCTTGCAGCACATGCTTCAAGAAGTTGGTAAAAAGAAGATTGGATTAGTTTCTGGTGGCACCAGAAAAACATTGGAAATCACACTCGAGGTAATTGGTGTTACTGGATTGTACGAAGTGCTTGTTTGCGCGGGTGATACGCCAAATGGAAAACCTTCACCAGAGCCATTTCTTTTAGCTGCAAAGCAGCTTGATGTTGCGCCAGAGCGCTGTTTTGTTTTAGAAGATGGTGATCCTGGCGTACAAGGTGCAATCGCGGCCGGCATGGGTTGGGTGCGTATTGATCAATTGTAGATACGCGCTATCTATTTTTGCTTTTCCTTAGAAATTCGTAATTATGCGGAGACCTCCGTTAGTATAGTTCATATCCGCTCTTCTGAAGTTTCCGACGGGCAACTTCACGTAAGGCTCTAAGGAAACAGATGGTCCACGTCTAATTTTCAACTCTTTACCGAGCGACATATTGACGAACCCACCAAAACCCGACGAATTTACATTGGAATTGGCCGACTCCATCGTGCGCACTACGGGCTGCACCGCTGCTCGCATTTCACTTTCATTACTTGGTAATCCTGCAACATACGGATTGGCGTTTACATTTTCGATATAGTGTGCAAACCGTTGCTGTCCCAACACGGCTGCATAGGAAACACCTACACCGGCATACAAACCTTTATAGAAAGAATATTTGGCTTCTACTGGAATATCAATCGTTCGCACCATGCCAGTTACGGAGTTCACATTAGGAATTAACGGCATCCGCGCCATAATTCCATTGGCTAGAACTGGCATTTCCGTTTGCAACGGACGCTCTGGTGCCGCAGCCACTTCCATCGAGGCTACTTGAGAAGGATCGCGTAACGATCCCACTTCGTACTGTTGAAATGATGCACCGGTACGCACGCTTAATTGCTTCGTGACATTATAGGATAACATCACTCCACCACCAAAATTAACCTTCTGATCGGTAGACGAAGGCGCTACTACCAAACCCACATTGAACTTATCGCTGAAGCGGAAACGTTTACTCTCGCCTACCACTTCTTTCATAGCGCTGCTGACCACTCCTTTACTGTCAGCAAAAACAGAAGGGAACACACCATTTTCTTTTACGAAAACCTCCGAATCATCAGCATCTGGATAAAAAGATAATTTGCTTCTTGACAGATTAATATCGTTATTTATATCTACAGATTGAGCAACCAAAGCGGATTGCGTCGGCAACATCCAAGATTCTACCACATTGACTACAGACATCCGATGGTTTTCCGCTATACTATATACAGATTCATTACTTTCCATCGGCTGTGGCTCTACAGAATTGGGGAACAATGTAGGTGTTTCCTCTACTTCGGGAGTTGCTAGCTTATCAACAGTTGAAGGTGCAAACTGCTCGGTAGACTGCGAACTTAAAGTAGGTTGCTCCAGATCAGATTCAGTAGAATTGAAATACCACAAACCTAGCATCGCCAATGCCGCACAAGCAGCAGCGCTACGCACCCAAAGCGTTAGTACGCGTTTACGCGTAGTTTTCCCTAAGTGATCTTTTCGAAAGTGTTCCCAAGCCCCCTCTTCATAAGGCAACTCGGCAGACGCCTTGAGCTGTTCGACTATACGGTCAACAATGTCCTTTTCCTGACTGTTTTTCTTTTCCTTCATGTTCAACCCGAAACTAGGATTTTATATTTTCTTGATCCATAAATTTGCTGTACAACATGCGCAACTTTTGTTTTGCTCTGGTCAGATAAGTTCTTGATGTACTTTCGGGCACATCAAGCATCTTACTAATCTCTTCATGCGAATAGCCCTCTATTTCATACAAATTAAAGATCGCTTTCTGAATGGGAGGTAGACCATCTAATAGCTTTAAAATATCATTTGCTTCCAGACTAGATGTCATGCTAACGGAAAGGTTGCCGATCTCTGTTCCTTCTTCGTCGTCAATGAATTGCATCTGCTTCTTCACCCGAAGCATATCAATGGCTGTATTGACAGCAATACGTGCCATCCAAGACCGAAAAGTTTTTTCTAACACCTCATCATCGGCATGCTGTTCGAAGCTATGTAGCTTGCGAAACACCTTCACAAAGCTTTCGTTGATAATTTCTTCCGACTCTACATCCACCTTCACGTAACGCAAAACTACCGCCTTTACATAACCGTAATACTTCTTATAGATAAATGCTTTACCCTGCTCCGAATCAGACACCACACAACCCTCCAGCGCGACTCTTAATGTCGGTGGATGCTTACGCATGACATATTTCCGTATTATTTCCAAGCGAGCTAAATCAATATCTTCAAGTTACGCCTATTCTTCGATTTATTTCTATCCGCTTGTACAGATTCTGTTAACTGCATATTCCATCTGTAAAGCAAAACGATCAAAGCATGTTTGGCGCTACAATCATAGGTAAATAATAAAGTCTTTGCAACACCACTGTTTAAAACAGAAAAATAATGTAAATTTAAAATAACATTTATAAACCGCTTCATATGAGAACCATATTATTCCCCACTGATTTTTCAGATTTGGCAGATAATGCTTTTATATATGCTATCCATCTGGCCAAAAGTGTAGATGCTAATCTAAAAGTATTGCACAGCTATATGTCGCCCGTATTTGCTTCTGTACACCCCGGGCAACCGGAGATACTGGGAGAAATGTATGCCAATGTAGAAAGTACGGAGCGCGAAAAGTTTCTCAATAACACCCCGCATCTGATGCAAATGGCGATGGATTATGGTTTTCCAGAGCATCGCATCTCGTTTCTTTTCGAAGAAGGGCCGGTCGCCTCTGTGGTACGCGAACTATCTAAAAAACAAAAATTTCATCTCATCGTGATGGGCACGCATGGTCAATCTGGATTTTTAGATCGTATTATCGGATCAAATACCGTTTCCGTCATCAACTCCGTAAAAACACCGGTAATTGCCGTGCCGCCGCACGCCCGTTTCTGCGGCATCAATCGGGTGGTATTTACCACATTATTTAAAGAATCAGATAAGATCGCGCTACGCGAAGCCTTGATTATGGCGCGAGAAGTTGGTGCAGAAACAACTTGTATCCATGTGGTTACACAATCTGACCTGACCGCTGTTGGTAGGCACATGCAGCAATGGTGCGAGGATCATAAAAGGTACACTGTACAATTTAAACTATTGGATAAAGTGGAAAGCGTAGAGCATACCATCACAAACTACATATTGGATAATAATGTGGATATGCTCGCTGTGATTAAAAGAAATCGAAACTTCTTCGACCGATTATTTAAGGATAGTACCACGCACAACCTCACCTTTCACACCAAAGTACCTATTATCGTATACCACGAGGAATAAAAAAGAGATTATTCGTATTTGAGGAAGAGTGTTGCTTTAAACGTTTGGGAATTACTATTTACGAACAGCTCGTGTCTGTCTGGGTGGAATAATTGCAGGCGTTCGCGGTAAAAGGTAATGAGTTCATCTTCGCCCTGATTCTCGACATAATGGTTTACTCGGTTACTTACTTCCAATAAGATACCACCTTCGGATGCACTGACACGTACTTTGATCGGAAACTTAGCCATAGAAGCGTAACCATTTTTCACGGCATTCTGGATTAAGGGGAATAACATGAGCGGTCCGATAGATGCTAGATGATCAGACACCTTCGCATTAAATTGTAAATGAAACTCCGCTGTTTGGATAGCTTGCATATGTTCCACGTAAAGCTGCAGCATTTGCACTTCTTTCGCTACAGACCATGGCGTATACATCGAGCAGCTTCCCATTTCTTGCTGAAAATCGTTTAATTCCCCTAAGCGGTTAGCCTGTGCGTAGGCGAGAAGCAGCGACGTATCGCTCTGACTCAGCTGAAAACTCAACCGAGCATGCAGCTCCATCCTAACGACATCTACTTCTGTTTTACTCCCAAAAAACCGATCTATGAATTTGCTCATTTTAAATCTCCTTAAAAGGTATTAATCCAAACTACTCACTCCACCAGACACGACCAATTTCATCGCTTCGGTAGCCGACATATGCAGTTTAGACACGCGCTCCGCTTTCACAACCACCACCTGTCCAGCAAACGAATACGAATAGGGAAAATAGACCAGCACCTCGCCTTCCAGATGAATGGCTTTGAGATTCCGCTGCGTGAGGAAACCAATCTTTTTCAGTCCAGTTTCGTTGATTTCGACCAATACAGGCTCATTAAACTTTTTGGCATCGCCTACAAAGGCTTCTGTAAAATCTTTTATGGAGGAATACAAGGTGTTAAAAATCGGAATCCGATTCACCATCCGACCCATCCATTGCTGAATAGGCACCGTAACCAAGGTCGTAAACACAAATCCCACCAACACCAATACCACAATTACCGTCACGATTCCCATTCCTGGAATATACCGAGGCGCACCGCGCTCATCTTCGATCAGGTGCGTTAGATTCAAAGCATTATCTAACGTAGCCACCAGCCAAATAATCAAAAACACTGCTCCTGCCAATGGAATCACCACTAATGTACCTTTAATGAGGTAATACAAGAAACGTTGGAAAAATTTTTTAAACATAATATGTTATTGATAATAATAGACACGTTTTACACGCGCTGAGATATTTACTAATAATTCGTACGGGATCACGCCAATCGTACGCGCCATGGTTTTTATATCGGGGAAAACGAGTACTTCATCCCCTTCTGCTACATCCAAATCGGTCACATCGAGCATACACATATCCATACAGATATTACCAACGGTATGCACTGCCTGTCCACGGATCAACATATGCCCAATTCCATTACCAAAACGCCGATCGTAACCGTCGGCATAACCAATTTTTACCGTCGCAATCTGACCATCATTTTCTAGCACGCCACGTCGATCATACCCGACCGTATCTCCTTTTTTCAATGATTTGATCTGCGTAATGGTGGTCTTTAGTTGACTGGTTGGCCAGATATCCAATCCGCTAGCATTCAAATCCACACCATACAAACCAATCCCCAATCGCACCATATCAAAATAGGCTGAAGGCCAACGCACAATACCCGATGTATTGCACATATGCTTAATCACGCCATACCCTAGTTCCTTTTCCAGCCGGGCGACAGCCACTTCATATTCTGCGATCTGCTGCTCAGTAAAAGTCGTTTGTGTCCGACTGCCGGCAGCTACCATATGAGAAAATATTGAGATTACCTTCACCGTTTTGGCAGTACGTAGCTCCGCTATAAGTTCCGGTATTTCTGTACTTAGAAAGCCCAATCGATGCATACCGGTATCCAGCTTAATATGTATAGGATAATCTACAATTTTTCTCTCCAAGAGATAATCCGAAAAAGACTTTAAGATACGAAAACTATAAATCTCCGGCTCCAGATGATGGCTTATCAGCCGATCAAATGTAGATTCATCCGGACTGAGCACCATAATGGGTAATGAAATGCCACCTTGCCGTAATTCCACACCCTCATCCACAAAAGCAACCGTGAGATAATCTACTGCATTATATTGCAACATATTGGCCACTTCAAAACTACCGCTACCATAGGAGAAGGCCTTTACCATGGCCATCAGTTTTACATCGGCCGGCAATAGCGAGCGGTATTGTTTTAAGTTATGCTCTATCGCGTTGAGACTAATCTCTAAAACGGTACCATGCGATTTTGCGGTGAGCCGCTTCACAATGGTTTCAAAGTGAAACGTGCGACCGCCTTTCACCAAAATAGTCTCATCCGAAAAGACTAAAGTTGGCCAATGCCTGTCTAGATCTTCCGTATCAGCAAAAGTCAGCACTTCACAATCCAAACTTTCCAGCGCGTTCACCGTCGTTCCCACCCAGATAAGTCGATTCAAGGAATAGGCAGACAACAGTTCACGTAGCTTATCGATGTATTTAGGCGCCTCTGGCAATCCCATGATTTCTGACAGTATCAGCGTCCGTTTGGGATGCTGATGTTGACGCTCTAGAAAGTCTAATGCAATCTTCAGTGCACCCAAGTCATTGGAATACGAATCGTCGATAACCGAACAATTATTAATGCCAGACTTTAATTGCAAGCGCATCTCCACAGCCTCTAGAGTACTGATACGAAGCGCAATAGTAGACCAATCATAATCCAAATGGCGCATCACAAACACGCAGGTCAAGCAATTCTCAATAGATGCCTGATCTACAAAAGGCAGCGTTAGTGATATCTGCTCATGTTGCTCTTGGACCAACACTTCTGTAGAAGCAGTGCAAACTACTATTGATGCGATCTGCCAATAATTGGTAGATTCAAATCCCCAGGAAAGCGGTTTGGCAACGGCAGTTACTTGATCTTCCGTCACATACTTAGCCGGATAAACCAGCACTTCACTTTGTTGAAACAGCTTTAGTTTCTGCTCTAATTTTGCTTGCTTGCTCGGAAAACCATTCGCATGCGCTACACCGATATTGGTAAGCACACCGATATTCGGCCGAATCATATCTGCCAAACGCTGCATCTCCCCTTCCAAACTGATTCCAGCTTCAATGAGCGCAATATCATACTGATCGCTCAATTCCCAAAGAGAAAGAGAAACACCCAACTGCGAATTGTAGCTTTTGGGACTTTGATACACATTCTTTTCGGGAGATAATAGCTGATATAGCCACTCTTTCACGATCGTTTTGCCATTACTCCCCGTAATACCAATAACTGGATAATGAAATCGATTTCTCTGGTAAGTTGCCAAAGCCTGCAAGGAAGCGATAACATCTTGTACCCAAAGAAAGTTGGCTTCTGGAAACAGTGAAATATCCAGATCAGCTTTAGATACAACAAAACTACGAACTCCACGCTCATACGCTGCCGCAATGTAGCGATGACCATCTCGAACGGCACGTATTGCAAAAAACAACGATTTCTCTCCATGGTACACCTGCCGACTATCGTACACCAATTCGGTAATAGCGCGGTCGGCATCAGCAAGAAAAGTCTTCTGCGCAGCGATAATACCAGCGATGTCGGAAACCAAATACATAGGACCTAAATTGAGAAACGAAGTTCACCATTTTTTCGAACAATCTAAGAAAAATAGATTGATATAATATATAAATACATATATCATTCATTTTCGATTAAAAACCATCCCAAAAGAAAAGCATTTACTATAAATAAGATCTAAAATTCAAAACAAACAGCGACAACACACACCACACAATCATTATACACATATATAAATCAATTAACAACAAACATAACTACGCTAAAACCCAATTTATATCACATATTTTTGCTAAAAATTCATAAAAACAAAAAATTAATTATAAATAATACATAATTTATTATTAAAAATTGAAATTTTAAAATATATTTGATCATTAATCAATTAATTCAATATAAAAAATATGAATCTAATCAGAAAAACCATTAAAATCATTGCGATTATTGTCGCATTTTCAAATTTCACTACCACTCAAGCACAAACCAATGAGACAACCGCTACATTTGGACTTACCAGCGATCAATTTTTCGGATTTGCACCCAATTTCACGTTAGAATATAAGCTAAACGATAAAATTGGCCTATCAACCTACGGAATTTTCTGGGGCGCAGGTACGGGAGCAGCTTGGGGAAACTGGACGGAGTTTGGTGGTGGTGTCAACCTTTATCTAAGCGAAGGAATTACCCTGAACCCAAACTTGGGCTTTACGTTCGGTAACCTACTATCTAAAGGAGCAGCCGATGGACAGCTTGGTGGTATCGCTGGTGATGGTATCGTACCCAATGTTTTCTTCAATGTTGATATTCCAAAATTCGAATCAGAAATCTATGCGGGCTACTACGCACCTTTGACAGATAAAGCTCCAGCCGGTGGATCTACCTTGGCTTATTTACACTATTGGGCAAACGCTGGATATAAAGTAAGTCCTGCTTTCTCGTTTGGCGCACACTTCGAGCACTTACGTAGAACGAAAGATGATATTGGCGGTAAGTTAGATTACTATCAATGGCTTGGACCGTATGTACAGTTCAATGTTCCGAAATTTGCAAGCTTTGTACGGTTGTCAGCGGGTGCAGACTTCGTGAAGACGGGTGATATCGCCGAAAACTCAGAATCATTCTACAAGTTATCGACCGGGTTTTCTTTCTAAATCATTATTACCCAACACAAACAACAAACAAAGTACTGCATTAGCGGTACTTTTTTATTTTTTCCTTTGCGTAGCCGCAATATTCCTATATATTTGCAGCACCAAAAGCGAAAGTAGCTCAGTTGGTAGAGCACGACCTTGCCAAGGTCGGGGTCGCGAGTTCGAATCTCGTCTTTCGCTCCACACTTGCCTAGGTGGTGAAACTGGTAGACACGCAGGACTTAAAATCCTGTTCCTGTTAAGGGAGTGCGGGTTCGATTCCCGCCCTAGGTACAAAAACCTCTATATCAACAAGATATAGAGGTTTTTGTTGTTTTATAAGCTTAATAAAATGGATTCGAGCAGGATGCTTATTCACCCCACCTATAATTAGTCGAGTAGCCCAACTTAAGACTAGTCAAAAGTTTATGTAGACATTTTGTTAACATGAATTTCTACTTAAAAATTACGGTTCTTAAACCCCACAATCATGTTTAAATTTTCGTTGAGCTTTTATTTTGTGGAGTCGGAGGGATAGTTTGCGCCACACAATCCCCGCACTCAACCCGCAAAGAAATTGTTCGAACCCTCCTATCGGGTCCTCACCTCTCCACCAAAAACAAAAGCCCAACTTTGCAGTTGAGCTTTTTTTTGTGGAGCCGGAGGGATTCGAACCCTCGTCCAAACATAGTATGATCTACGCTTTCTACATGCTTAGCTTCTCTTTAATTGTCGGGAATCTGGAAGGTGAGTCGCTTACCTATACCTTATTCCTTAATTGCTGAGTCTTATTCATGCTTAGCAACATCACATGAACCAGTCCTACAGTTCGATGCCTCTGATGTTAGACGGTAGAACGGAGTCTAACGAGACAAATAGCTATGTTAAGTCTAACTTAAGCAGCTAAGGCGTAGTTTTCTTCGCCTGTTGTAAAGTTGAAAGTTCAGATTATAGTGCTAGACTAACAATGCACTGCATGCTTACATAACCATCGCTACCCTGTCAATTCCGGTCGACCCCAAATAGTACGATTCGCAATAATTACGAGAGTACAAAAATAAGAAAAATTTTTGGTAAAATGATTACCTAACACTCCCTAAAGTGCTTCATATTCTTTGGTAGATTCACCGAAGTCCAATCAATATGCTTATTATATTCTTCGGCGCGAATGGGACAATCCTTTACATTACAATAGTGACAACATTGTGGCATACAAGGATCGGCATGTATAAAAAGTTCGGTCGGCATATCCAGACCTTTATTAAGATTATCCTCAAAATCAGAGATAACATCATGCACCTTAGTCAAGGTGTAATACTTTGGAATCGTAAGATGACAATCCACATGCAGTTCGCGACCATAGCGTTGGATACGCATATTATGTACATCAATCCAATCTTCTTTACGTGTTTTGCCCAGCACGTCAACCACCTCCTGCATAACGGTGACATCGGATTCATCCATTAACCCACTAATGGATTTTCGTAACATCTTGTAACCACTCCACAAGATATAACTTCCCAATCCTGCAGAAAGCGCGGTATCTATCCATGCCATTTGCGTGACCTTCATCAGATATAGACCCGCAATCAAACCGATAGAGCTAATCGCGTCAATTTGCAAATGCTTTCCATCAGCCTCAATTGTCATAGAACGTAACGCTACGCCTCTCCTTTTTAGATATTCTCCTACACCAAAATTTACCACGGCCGTAGAAAGAATAAGCCACAACCCTTCCATGATATTACTGATCGGGGCTGGTGCAATCAAAGCGTAAAAAGCTTTGACCAGAATGATAGAACCAGCAATAAAAATCAATCCTCCCTCGACGAAGATGGAAAAGAATTCCACCTTACCATGGCCATAAGGATGATTTTCATCTTTTGGCTGGGCAGATAAATAAATACTATAGAAAGCGAAGGAAGACGCAACGACATTTACGATACTCTCCGCTGCATCAGAAAAGATGGCGTTTGATTCGGTGATAAAATAGGCCATAAACTTCACCAGCATCAACCCGACACCCGTGAATAGAGATAGTAAAATAAGCCGTTTTTCCCGTGACATTAGTTGCGATTTACGCCAAAAATAACCAAAAAAATTAGAACGGCAGGCAAAGTTGTTCTAACTGCTCAATACGACCTTTATACATATTTAAATCAACCGGAGACGCAATACCATGGACGGTGCCTCGCTCCGAAAATTGCCAGAAGTCCCAATGTTCTTTAGGTGATTCTATCCAGAAATTATAGTTAGCAATCCAAAGCACATAGTCTGAAAATTCCCTCTCCAAAAAGTCGGTGTAATAACTATCGCCAGAATACAGTATTGGCCTTATCTTATAATGCTGTTCTACTTCAGTCAACCATCTTTTCAAGCCCTTTTGTAGGTCTGACATAGATTGATTACGGGGCAACTCTTCAATATCTAAAACTGGAGGCAGGTCGCCGGGCTGCAGCTTCACCAGCCGAATAAAATTCCGAGCTTGTTTCAGCGAATTCTCATTTGGGCGGTAGTAATGGTATGCACCTTTGATCTTGGATTGGTCACTCGCTCCAAGCCAGTTATTTTTAAATTCGCGATCCTCACCTTTCTCACCCATGGTTGCGCGAATGAACACAAAATCCAGCGGAAACTTATCATTAATCGTGCGTATACTATCCCAAATTATATGACCTTGGTAGTGGCTAATGTCTATCCCAAACGTATAGTCTTGATGTTGCGACATCAGAAAGATATTTCGAGCATCATATTTCTTATTAGTTGCCTGGTCGACATCTGTTTTACTAAATACCGCCTTCATGTAATAGATAAGTCCTTCTCGGTAATGCCACACACCTATTAGCGAAATCAAAACAAAGGGAATAAGAATGCTCCAGAGAAGATACGGCAGACGTTCTTTTTTGGTTGCTACTACAACTTGTTTTCTGCTTCTACGCGGTGCTGCCATACGAATGCGAAATTACGCCTTTTCGAACGTCTACACAACCAAATACTACATCAAAACAATACGCGTATTCAATACCTAATTATGGTATGACGGGGCATTTAATCACGCTTCCTGCCCTATTTTCAACCGTCAAAAAATACATTTTATTCATTTTCAGCGATGTAAAAAATATGTTTTGGAGCTAAACCCTATTTTTCTACCTTTGCAGCGGAGAGTTGGCAGAGTGGTCGAATGCGGCAGTCTTGAAAACTGTTGACTGTCACAGGTCCGGGGGTTCGAATCCCTCACTCTCCGCTTAAAAATCCTTCATCGATAAGATGAGGGATTTTTTACGCTGTGAGGGATCGAACAGAAACGCGGTGCTGCTACTAATTCTTACGGAATCACTACGCTATAACAATTTCATATAGTAGCTTCCCTTGGTAATGGATGCATTGTACCTGCATCTTTTTCTGATGTAGGTTGAAATGAATACACTCATAAGTGGATGTGGCATATTTCACAAAACTCACATCAGGATTTACGGGTTTATTTTTTGAACCGCTTCCGGAGATTAATTGACGAAAGTAGGTACCCTGCTCGCGGAGATGTTACTGGGAATGCTCATGACCAGATCAGCAGAGACATTGGCATAAGAGGTCTCCATCATTGGCTTTGTATTGGGGCGTGATAGGCATGCTGTACTACATACTTAGTACATTCTCATTACACTTACACCCGTTAAAAGGTTAAGTAGACGCCGATCTAACCCGAATGTATACCCTATCTAAAGCTTTGATGAGGTCATGCGTTTTCTAAGACACGTCATACTATTTTGTATCATAATTTACCAATCTGTGCAAAATGTAGCCATACTATTTTTCGGCAGCTGCTATCTTGCATGGTACAATTGCAATAGATCTTTTGATCCTACAAAAAAGGCTTCATCTCCTCTTCGATCTGCTTACGGTGTATCATCAGCCGCTTGGCATATTCTTCTTGTTTTTTCTCCTCCTCGGTATGAGGAACCCACTTGGGAACGGACACAGATTTTCCGTCATCGTCCGTAGCGACGAATACGATGATACAATGTGTTTTTTTCTCAAAAGTTTCCTTCTTTAGATCCCGCGCATAGACATCAATTGCGATGTGCATACTTGTTGATCCAGTGTAGATCACATGTGCTTCTACTTTGACGATCTGGCCAATTTTGATAGGTTGATAAAAGCGAATGCCACCGACGTAAACCGTCACACAGTACCTGCCACTCCACGTGCTCGCACAAGCATAACCTGCTTGGTCGATCCACTTCATCACGCTGCCACCGTGTACTTTGCCACCATAATTAACATCAGAAGGTTCGGAAATAAATTGAAAAACTAAGGGCGTGTTCATGTTTCTTTGATATGATGACAAATAGATATTGCAAGACAATTTAAGCAAAAAAAACGGCCAGCTTTTAGGATAGGTTAAACTATCGTTAAAGCTGGCCGATCTGAGTCGTTAACCTTGATTCCAAGCAGGTGGATCCGTCTGTAAAAGATGTTTCACGAAGTAATCACGTCGTTTGCGTTCGCCAAAATCACCGCCTGAGGAATGACCCATGCCCGGCACCATGATGAAATCATGATCTTTGCCGTGTTTAATCAATTGATCGACCAATTGGTACGTAGACGCTGGATCCACGTTATCATCTAACTCACCCACGATCAGTAGTAATTTGCCTTCCAATCGATGTGCGTTTTCTACATTCGAGCAAGCAATATATTCTGGTCCGACCGGCCAGCCCATCCACTGTTCGTTCCACCAAATCTTGTCCATGCGATTGTCGTGACATCCACAAGACGAAACACCCACTTTGTAGAATTCCGGATGGAAAAGTAAGCCAGCGGTCGATGATTGTCCACCAGCCGAAGTGCCATAAATACCGACACGCTCTAAATCCATATATGGATATTGCTTTTGTGCGGTTTGCATCCAAGCAATGCGATCTGGAAAGCCCGCATCTTTCAGGTTTTTCCAAGCCACATCGTGAAACGCTTTAGAACGGTTGGACGTACCCATACCATCAATCTGCACCACAATAAAGCCCAATTCAGCCAGCTCATGCATTCCCGAAGGATTTGCATAAAAAGATTTCGGTACGAAAGCACTGTGTGGGCCAGCATAGATATATTCGATTACCGGATATCTTTTCTGTGGATCAAAGTTGGATGGACGAATAATGACGCCCCAAATATCCGTCTGTCCATCGCGGCCTTTCGCTTGGAATACTTCCGTTTGTTGCCAACCTGTTGCTTTCAATTCGCTGATATCCGATTGCTCCAATTCCATCAGCATCTTGCCGTCTTTCGCATCGCGCAACACGGTAATAGGCGCTTGATCAATGCGCGAATACACATCCACGAACAGCTTATGTGAATCATTAAAATAGGCCTGATGCTGTGCATCTTCTGGTGTAATCTCACGCAAACCTTTGCCATTCATGCCGATCACATAATAATGCACTAAGTAAGGATCCTCTCCTCTCTTCATGCCGCTAGCTTGGAAATAGATTTCGCGTGCTTTTTCGTCTACATACTCCACGCTACGTACCACCCAATCTCCTTGCGTAATCTGGTTTTTGATTTTGCCGCTTTGCGCATCAAATAAATATAGGTGGTTCCAACCATCACGCTCGGATGCCCAAATGATCTCGCCCGCCTCTTCCAGATCTTTACGGTATTTTTTACCGCTGTAATCGATAAAGGTTGGGCTGACTTCGGCAATCACGCTTCTGGTCGCTCCTGTAGTCGCAGACAATTCTAAGATTTCATAGCGCTGATGACCACGTTGGTTGTACTCAAAAGTGATTGCCGTATTGCTTTTGTTCCACACCGGTGGTGTAATGGAAAACTGATTGCCAATCTTGGTGGGATCTGCGGCTTTGATATCGGCCGTTTCTACGTCTACAATAGTCGGAAGATATTGCGGCAGCGCATCACCCGGCTTCACATAATCTCTGGTTTGCAACTTGGGTTGCAACTGATCGGAAGGCGAAGATTCCAACAACGTGAGCTGACGTACTTCTGCTTTTCGTACGCGATAAACCGCCAACTTGCGGCTATCGGCCGACCAATATAAGTGCGAAGAATAATAGTCGCCCGGACTGCCATCGTACGTCAACCGCCGCTCGGCATCTTTACCGGTTTCTTCTTTTTTGCGTACATACACATTGTTATTTTTGATGAAGGCCACGTAGCTGTCGTCAGGAGAAACAATCGGTTCTCCTTTAGTATCATCCCAACGACGTCCCCAATAACCGTTATTGCGGTCTGTATCTACCTCTTTAAGCTTGGTCAATTGCTTTTGCTGATTATCCCATTGCCAAATACTTTTACCTGCCGAAAAGCTAATACGCTGCGCATCTAGCACTTCAAAATCACGCTCCGAAATGTCTTCTAGCCGAGTTGCTTTGTCGAGTTCTTTGGAAAGTGCTGTCGTTAATGCGGCTGCATCCACATTCACTTTGGTTTTGCGAGCGGCGTCGACCAATACATAGGTACTTCCGGCATCACGCAAGCGTACACGGTAGGCCAAGGCATTTCCATCTTTCGACCAGGTGATTTGTTGCGGAATTTGGTAGACCTTATTCCGAGTATTTTCTCGTACCTCCTTCGATCGAGCATAGTCTGCCGCAGTACCTTGCGCAAAGCCTGATGCGATGTAAAAGGTAGATAGTACGGCAAAGAGTGTTATTTTCATAGTACTTGATTCTTCTTTTTTATTAAATAATATAGGGGAATGCCTGCTAGCGTGATACCGATGCCCGGCCACGTGAATTGTGGTTTGTAGATCACGAGCAAGACGATAAACGACAATCCCATCACAATATAAATCGCCGGCAGAACAGGATATCCGAAAGCCCGGTATGGTCGCTCTATATCAGGTCGTTTTTTCCGAAGGATAAAAACGCCAATGATACATAGCATGTAGAAAATAACCACTACGCAGGTAATCATATCCAGCAGATCACCATAACGACCGGTAAGACACCATGCGGCAGCGACGAATCCCTGTAACCACAGGGCATAAGCTGGTACGGCATTCTTATTTAGTTGTCCGGTTTTCTTAAAAAACAAACCATCTTGCGCCATGGAATAATAGATACGCGCTCCGGCGAGGATCAATCCATTATTACAACCGAAGGTGCTCACCATAATCATAACGGCCAAAATGGTAATGCCAACTGGACCAAAGATTTCCTGTGCTGCCACCATCGCCACGCGATCTTTTGGTGCAGCCGCCATTTCGGTCAAAGGCAACACGCCGGTATACATTAAGTTAGTAAGCAGGTACACCACCGTAACGATCATGGTGCCAAGCGCTAAACTAAGTCCAATATTACGTTTCGGGTTTTTAATTTCACCCGCTACTGCGGAAGAAGTATGCCAAGAATCACTACTAAACAAAGCCCCTACCATCGCGGCAGAAAGCGCGCCCAAAGCTCCGATCATAGTATAGTCGCTATACGCTCCATCTTTCGATAGGTTTTGTAACTTCCAAGTATTTTCACTCGCCCAGTTAGACTGCCATACTTCGCTGTCAAATGCCCAAAAACCAAAGCTTACTAACAAAATAAGGCTTAGCAATTTTAAGATGGTAATGATGGTTTGTACTGTTTTTCCATTTTGCACACCCAATGTATTGATAAAGGTGAGCAAAAATATGACGGCAATCGCGAGCACTTGCGCATAGGAAATCTCGTACGTGCCCAGCGACCAGAGGATGACGTCTTCGTCAAGTATGGGAAATAAATAGGCCGTAAATTTAGAAAAGGCGACGCCCACCGCAGCAATCGTCGCGGTATGGATGACTGCAAAAAATGTCCAACCAAAGGTAAAACTTACTAGCGGACTGTAGGCTTCTTTGAGATAAATATATTGTCCACCTGCGCGCGGAAACATGGCGCTCAACTCACCGTAACTCAGTGCGGCAGTCAAAGTCATAAATCCGGCGATCAACCACACGACCATCAGCCAACCGGCTGATCCGGTATGTCGCGCAATATCGGACGATACGATAAATATACCCGATCCGATCATACTGCCGGCCACCAACATGGTCGCATCGAGCAGACCTAAGGATTTTTTAAATTCGGGAGATTCGTTATTCATAATGAGGTGCGTTAGTCGTTAGTTAGCTGAATAGAATTTCCAGACGGGTTTATAATTTAGTGGTACTTTTTGATCCGTTAAGATAGCTCTTAGCATCTCCATCGGCAAGTAATTCTCTTTGATTACGCGATCATGAAACTCGGCGTACGACATCTGCCCGCCTCCAACGAGTTCGTCGCTAATGCTGAGCAATTGCAAACCACCGATCATATACGCCAATTGATATAGCGGATCATACGATCCTTCAAAAGAGCGCTTCACTTCCCCATGCGCATTCGCCGGTTCGTGCCCTACCTCATTGACCAAATAATCGATGCATTGCTGTGGTGTCCATTCCCCCAAATGGAATTTGATACTAAAGGTGATGCGGGCACAACGGTGCATGCGCCAGAAAAGCATACCGATCCGTTCTTCCGGTGTTTTGGCAAAGCCCATTCTGTACAGCAATAATTCCCAATACAAAGTCCAGCCTTCGGTCCAGAATGGTGTATTGAAATGCTGTGCACGATAAGGTTTGTACCTGCGATTCATAAAATACTGCAAATGATGCCCAGGTACCAATTCGTGCTGTACTGTCCCCAATGAGAAGTACGGATTGTTACCACGCATGCTCATCATCTTTTGATCGTAGGTCATGGTATTCGTTGGATACGAGATGCTGATCTCCCGTCCGCCCGTGAAAAATGGATTAACCAATTGCCGTTCCGGCGTCATCATAATCATGCCCCAAGTTTCGTCCGCCAGCGGCGGAATATCCATGAGCTGCTTTTCTTTGATGAAAGCCTGTGCCTTATCATATAACTGATTGATGAGTTCGGGTTGTTTTCCGACCGGAACGTAGGTATTCTTTACTTTTTCCTGTGCAGCTTGCCAATCGTCACCAAATCCCATTTCTCTGGATGCTTTCAGTAACTCTGCCACACACCATGCCCATTCCTTATCGGCAATAGCCAACAATTCATCGGCCGTGTAGGCAATCATTTCATCTTGGAGTTTCTGGTTGAGCATTTTCTTGCCGATTGGCTGACCGCCAATGTTGCTACCATCGTCATACACTTTCCAATCGCTTTTGGATGCCAGCGCTTCCTTATACTGATCCAATTGTGTATTGACATCGGCAAATGTAGTCGGCATCCACCAAGTGAACTCGACATCGTACCCATTATAAAAATCAAAAGCGCTAGCCAATCTCTGCTTCACGCTTTCTATCATTTCTGTCAGGAATTGTACATCTGCGGATGGAATGGCTTTACCATTCTTGATCTGTTCGCTCTGTTGCTCTATTTGCTTGACGGTGTTTTGCAAGTCTGTCGCCAGCTTCTTCGCATCTACTTCGTGTCCGCGACGTCTTTTCTGCTCGAAATCATAGATTACAGCAGCAAAAGGCAAATAATGTTCTAAGCGTTTGTAGGTTTCGAGATCCGCTTGTAGATCTTCACTATGGCGCGCTATTTTGCGCTTGAGCAATTGATAATCTACTTGTCCGCCCGTTGGTAGATTATTGTAATCTACTTCTTCCAGCTCTTTGAAATAAGAGCGATCCAATACCAGCAAACGATTCATCTGCTCAGGCGAAGGTGCGGAGCGTTGAAAACCCCATCCTTTGGGCATGGGGCCGTAAAAATAATTGATAGCCTGCTCATCGTGTCCATATCGAATCACGTAAGGTTCTAGCGGCGTAGTATGTTCATTCATATGTTGAGCTTGGGCAAGCGCGGTTGCTAAAGAGCAAAGACCGATGATTAGTTTAGAACGAATAGTGATCATAATAGGTGGGTGTTTTTTGGATATTATTGAAACCGCTCGGGTCGAAATCCTTGTATATTCGTCTGCGGATTAGTACCATCCAAGAGATCAGCAATGGTTTTCCCGAAGGCCGGCCCGAGGCTTAGTCCCATCATACCAGCGCCGCCTGCAATCGAAAGATTTTGATAGCGCGATGAGCGACCGAGATACGGCAAACCATCTGGCGAACAAGGACGGTATCCATACCAGACTTGCTCGGGATACGATACGTTGAGATCAGGGAAATAATTTGGAATCGCTTCGACAATGCCTTTTACACGATTGGTATAAATCCGATCGTTGGCAGCACCTAATTCCATCGTACCGCTGAAACGAATTTGTCCGTTCATCGGTGTCACCGCTACGCGGGCTTCTACGAGCAGCGCCGCATGCTGCATCGCGGTATTTTCAGGTGGCTCTACCATAAAGGAATAACCTTTGCCCGGCATTAGAGGCGTTTTGATGCTTAAGCTTCTAACCAAATGAGGCAATGAGGCACCACCTGTAATCACGACTTCATCGGCATCAAACGTACCTTTGGATGTTTTTACAGATTTTACTTTATTGCCCGAAACTTCGAATCCTTCTACCGCAGTATGATAATTAAACGTGACGCCTGCAGATTTCAGCAGCACCGTTAAGCCGTGCATTAATTTAGATGGCGAAAGGATGCCATCACAGTTATAAAGAATCCCTCCCACCGCATCGAGGCGCAAATTGGGTTCCAAGGCTTGAATGCCAGCTTGGTCATACGGCACCGCATCAAGACCTAATGCGCGTGCACGTTCGGCCAATTCTTGTTCTTCATGTTCTGCTGCTTTAGATTTGTACAGCATCATAATGCCGTTTTGGCGTAGTTCAAAGTCGAACCCGACCTCATCTTTCAGTATATCGTACAGCTGGCTGCTGTACAAGTTCAAATCGCGAATTGCTTCGGCGTGGGCATCCACATGCTTTTGGTTGGCATGGCGAAGGAATTTCAATCCCCAATTAATCAACTCTGGATTGAGCGATGGCCTTACATAAAATGGACTTTTGCTATCGAGCATCCAGCGAAGACCTTGCGCGACAATGCCGGGCGCGGCCAATGGCGTAAAGTGGCTGGGCACAATCATACCGGCATTACCGATGGAGCAATTATTTTGTCCATCTTCCTTATCCAGCACTTGCACTTCCCAACCTCCTTTATGCAGGTAATAAGCACTGCACAAGCCCGCAATTCCGGCACCTACAACAAGCACTTTCCCCTTATTCTTTTTTTCTGTAGTAGTTATAGACACGTTATTCTAGGTATTAATGGTAGTTACATGACTTGAAATCCTTCAAAGTAAGGATCCTCATCGTCGATAATAATTTGGCTGTAGCCCGTAATGCGCGCCCAACCTTCTATAGAAGGAATGATCGCGGCTCGGTCTACGATACTCGTTTCTTGCTCGATCCGTCCAATAAATTGGGAACCGATATAGCTTTCATGCACAAAGACATCACCTGCTTTTAGCTTGCCTTTGGCGTGCCATTGCGCTAAGCGCGCAGAAGTACCCGTACCACAAGGCGAACGATCCAACGCATTCTCGCCTACCAGCACAGCGTTTCGTCCGTGCGAATTTTCTTTGAACGGTTTTCCCGTCCACTGAATGTGAGTCAGTCCATGAATGAGTGGATCTTCTGGATGTACAAAATTGTATTTTTCACGAATTAAGGTGCGGATGATCTTGCCATAATGAATGAGCTGGCTAGCACTATAATCACGGATATCTCTAAAGTTCTTTTGCGGATCGATGATGGCGTAGAAATTACCACCATAAGCCACGTCCGCGACGATTTCGCCCAAGTCTGGACAATCCACCGTCAATCCTTCCGCATAGAGGAAGGATTTTACATTGGTCAGTTTTACCGTCTTCACTTTGGAGCCTTCTTGCGTATAATCGATATGAATCAAGCCGGCTGGCGTTTCCAAACGCAATTTACCTGGGATTTTGGGTTGAATAATTCCTTCTTCAATTGCGATGGTCACGGTACCAATGGTACCGTGACCACACATTGGCAAACAGCCGCTTGTCTCGATATATAACACGCTTACATCATTGGCAGGATCGGACGGTGGATACAACAAGCTTCCGCTCATCATATCATGTCCGCGCGGCTCAAACATGAGTCCTTTACGAATCCAATCGTATTCCGCCATAAACTGTAATCGTTTTTCCATGATCGTATGACCAGACAGAAACGGTACACCACCAGTTACTAGACGCACAGGACAGCCGCAGGTATGCGAGTCAATGCAAAAAAAAGTCTTTTTCATTTACATATACTACAATGTAGACAATATCTTATAATGCGGCAGCGGTAGATTCACCATCCACCACGCGTGTTAATTGCAAAGGATTGCTAGATTTCAATTCGGCAGGCAAGCTATTTTCTGGCCAGTTCTGAAAAGCAATTGGACGCACAAATCTTTTGACTGCATCAGGACCAACAGAAGTAAATCTCGGATCGCTAGTCGCTGGGAATGGTCCGCCGTGTTGCATCGCATACACGACTTCCACACCGGTTGGCATACCATTGAACAGCAAACGCCCTACCTTGTCTTGCAATATGCTGACTAAAGCGGCATTCGCTTCTAGATCTTGTTCCGTCGCGGCGATTGTTGCTGTAAGTTGTCCTTCCAAGCTTTTGGCAATGGCCAATAGTTGCTCGGTTGATTCCGCTTCTACCAGCAAGGCAAATGGTCCAAATACTTCTTCAGACAATTGCGCATCACTTAAAAATGCTTTCCCAGAAGTCCAAGCTACGGTCGGCTGTCCTTGCGAATCGTCGGCATCCGTTGCTGACTGCGCCAGTACGCTTACATCTTGATGTGCGGTGGCAGCTTGTTTTTTCTCTAAATAGTTTTTGGCGATACCGCTATGCAGCATTGGCGTTGGCGTTGCTGCCGCAATAGCTTCTTGCACGGTCTCTTTAAAGCGATCAAATGCCGCACCAGCTAGTGCAACTACGATTCCAGGATTGGTACAAAATTGTCCGGTACCTAAAGTCAAAGAACCTACGTATTGCTGTGCTAACTCCGCCGCATTTGTTTCGAGTAATTGTGGTAGCGCAAACACCGGATTAACACTTCCCATCTCTGCAAATACAGGAATAGGCACTTCGCGGCCAGCAGCCACAGCCACCAAAGCTTTTCCACCTTGTTGTGAGCCGGTAAAGCCGACAGCTTGAATGCCGGGATGCGCCGTAAGGTAAGCTCCCAAAAGTGTTTTTGTACCGGCAACGTACTCACCAGCAACATGTCCAAAAACGCCTTCTGGCCAACCAAAGTTTTTCACGGCTTCGCTAATGGTGTCTGCCATCAATTGGGAAGTTTTCGGATGCCCAGGATGTGCTTTCACTAATACCGGACAGCCAGCGCCGATAGCGCTGGCGGTATCGCCTCCAGCGGTAGAAAATGCAAACGGAAAATTGCTCGCTCCAAATACCAGCACAGGACCAAGTCCTATGCTGTATTTGCGGATATCGTTTTTACCTTTTTCAGCATCTGCACGATCAATGCGAGCATCTAGATAAGTTCCTTTGGCTACAGCGTCGCCATAGCTACGCCATTGCCCCACCGTACGCGCTTTTTCGCCTTGCAAACGTGGCATCGGCAAAGCCGATTCTTCGTGAGCCAGATTCAATAACTGATCGTCTAGCGATTCGATCGCATCGGCTACCGCGTGCATCAATGCCGCACGCTCTTGTACCGTCGTTCCTTTTAAAAATTGAAACGCATCGACGGCTTTCTGCACATACGCATCTAATATCTCCTTCGTTTGATCCATTTGTTTTTGTTATGCATGCACAGCGTCCAACACCGGACGTTTGGCAATGCTATCTTGAATAATTTTTTGTACACGATCCGCTTCTTCACCTACTAACGGTAATCTTGGTGCACGCGTATGTGGCGTACTGATTCCTTCTGCGGTAGCAGCCAATTTGATGTATTGAATTAGTTTCGGATGAATATCTAGTTCTAATAACGGCATAAACCAACGGTATATTTCAACTGCTTTTTCAATTTCGCCCTGTTGCGCGTAATTGTACATGGCCATCGTTTCGTTTGGAAAGGCATCCACTAGTCCAGCAACCAATCCATCTGCTCCTAAGAAAAGTGTTTCTAGAGAAATTGTATCCACGCCACCTAAAACACTGAAGCGGTCGCCAAAGCGATTTTTCATACGGGTAATATTCGCTAAGTCGCGTGTCGATTCTTTGACGGCTTGAATAGTTGGATATTCGGCCAATTCGGCAAACATCTCCAAGCTGACAAACGTACTATAATCTACGGGGTTGTTGTAAATCAAAACAGGCAGTTCGGTTGCTGTTGCTACCGCTTTAAAATATTCGACCACTTCACGATCGTCTGCTTTATAACGCATCGGTGGCAAAAGCATTAAGCCATCAGCGCCCAATTCGTATGCTTTCTTCGCAAAATTAACGGCATTACGCGTGGTGTTCTCGGCAATATTGAGGATAACCGGAATTTGATCACCTACAATCTTTTTTGCATATTGCAACAATGCAAATTTCTCCTCTGTATCTAATGCCGCAGCATCACCCAGCGTACCTGCTACAATGATACCATGCACACCCGCTTTTATCTGGGCTTGGGTATTCTTGGCAAACATATCGTAATCAATATCACCGTTCTCGGTAAAAGGTGTCAACACCGCGGGATAAATCCCCTTCCAATTTAAATCGGCCATAGTCAGTCTATACTAAGTTTTATGTATCTAATTTATTTAGAATCAAAGCTAGCGACTTATCCGTCGGGCGACTAACCACCTTTTAATCATTCCTTACTTGATATTAACCATCGGCATTTTATTGGTGCAAAATATTCTGATAGCTCAGCAGGTATTCTTTAGGTGAAAGACCTATAATACTTCGAAATACGCGGTTAAAATTCGTAATACTGTTAAATCCGCAATCGTACGCAATACCCGCAATAGAATCGTAGCGCGAAGAGCCCAATAAACGACAAGCTTCTCTTACTCTTATCTCATTGAGATAAGATACAAAGGTTTTTCCAGTACTACGTTTGAAAAAACGACAGAATGCCTGCGGTGTAAGGTTAGCCTTATCCGATACAGTTTCCAAACTGATATTTTCCCGAAAATTATGCTCTATATAACGGCAAAGTGTGTGGATTCGGATGGATCCTGCTTCTTCTGACTCGCCGATAGATATGCCCGATAGTGGCTTAAGATCCGTAGAAACTGCATTCAAAGCACGCAGCAAGTAGCAGAAATTAATCAACTGATCCATGTGATCGGATTTTTTCAAGATATCAAAACGGCGGCGTACTCTCGAAAGCTGCTCTTTCGGTACCTGAAATCCTCGTTTATTTTTACTGATAAAATCCAGTAATACACTCAACTCGGGTAAGTGCAACATATTTGCCAGCGCACCTTTGTCACTAAAAAATACCGATACCGATCGTACACATTCGCCCAGTGGACGGCTTTTGAAAACGTGCGCTTGGTTAGATCCTAATAAGAAGATATCGCCTTCGTGGAAATCGTGCAGATTATCGTCGACGAGCAGTTGCCCATCCCCTTCCACAATCCATATCAATTGGTACTCCTCGTGGCGGTGCATGTAGGGATAAAACTTGTCCAAAACGTCTTCTTGGATAAAAACAGTCCTATCCTTAGGCACTGGAACGCTGTATTGAATCGGTTTCATAGTAGAAGGGTTGTGTTAGTTATTAACACTAAGATAAACTTAAAAATCATTCCTTCACAAATATTTTCCCAAAATTTAACAAAAAAAACACACGATGAAAAAATGATTAATTTTCGAATAGCATGCGGTAAAATCCGGTTTACAAATAGCGCTCGTAGCCTTTATATTTGTTGGCTCAAATGACCAATAATCCCAACTATTATGCTTACAAAGATATATTCTACGACTTTACTGGTTTTATTGCAGACGGCAGTATTTACACTACAGGCACAACAAGAACACCCCGTCTGGGAGGCCGTACGCAAGCAACCTGCCACGCTTCACGTGGATCAAGGCGACCAAAAATTCGCACTACCAAAACTGAAAGGTAGCATCCTCAATGCATCACAGACCATTTCTTCGCTACAGCAAACCAATGGCGACGCCGCATTTGATTACACACCTGTAGAATTGCTGAATAAAAGAGATCGCAACTTGTTTTATCATCTTGGAGACATCAATCTTCGAATCAAAAAAGCATCCGACACGGAATGGACGAGCTACTCCACAGCAGCAGATCGGCACGATATTACCCCATTGCCAGCAGGCAATGATATCTTGGCAGCGGCAGACTTAACGCCGACATTACCGAATATACCATTACATGTTAGCAGAACTTGGAGACGCAAAGGCGATGATCTGATCTTGCAATTTGATATACATAATCCGTCCAATCAGGCAATCGAAATTGGATCTTTGGGCATACCGTTGCCTTTCAACAATAATCTAGAAGGAAAGAACTTGGATCAGGCGCACGCGCACAACGTATTTATAGATCCTTATATTGGTTTAGATGCTGGCTATATGCAAGTCAACCATTTGCATGGCAAAGGTGTCAGCTTATTGGTACTACCAGAAGAAAATGCGCCATTCGAAGCCTACAATCCACTCAATACCGATCCGACGCCGCGCAGTATTATCTTCGAAGGTTTTCATGAATGGATGATCCATAGTAAAGCGCATGCAGAGACCGACTGGAAAGGTGTGGAACAGTGGAATACGCCGACGTCTACTATATTAAAGCCCAATGAAAAAACCACATTTGCCTTGCGCTTTGCATTAGCGCCGAGCATTCGCGAGATTGAGCAAACTTTGGCAAAAAACGATCGTCCATTAGCCATTGGCGCCCCTGGCTTCGTGGTGCCCTTGAATAATCCAGCCAAGCTGTTTGTACAATACGGATCTGCCATCAAAGACATTGCGGTGTATCCTGAAAATGCGCTTACGATTACGAAAAATAAAAATGCTAGCAGAAAATGGTCTGGTTACCAAGTGAAAGGCAATCGTTGGGGGCGCGCTCGCGTGACCTTGACGTATGCAGACGGTAAACAACAAACCATACATTATAAGGTCATAAAATCGGAGCGCGATGTGGTCAATGATTTAGGAAATTTCCTCACCACAAAGCAATGGTATGAAAACCCGAATGATCCCTTCCATCGCTCGCCATCTATCATCACGTATGATAATGAAGAGCAAAGACAGGTCACGGAAGAGCAGCGTGCTTGGTACGCCGGACTGAGCGATGAAGCTGGCGCCGGAAGTTGGCTCGCAGCGATGATGAAACAAGTGGTACAACCGAATGCCAGTGAAATCGCCAAACTGAAACGCTTTATGAACGAAACGTTGTACGGCAACATTCAACATAAATCGGGGAAGGATCAGTACGGTGTTGTCAAAAGTTTATTTTACTACGAGCCCGATTCCATGTCTGCTGGTACCTATAGTGATAGCATAAACTATACGTTGTGGTCGGCTTGGCCGAAGAAAGAAGCCGACAATATTGGTCGCTCATACAATTATCCGCACGTAGCGGCTGCCCATTGGGTATTCTACCGATTGGCACGCCATTATCCGCACTTAGTTTCGGAAGAAAGCTGGGACACCTATTTAGAGCGTGCTTTCCAAACTTCGGTTGCGATGGTAGAAAAAGCACCGCACTATGCGCAATACGGACAAATGGAAGGCAGTATCTTTTTGATTATCTTACAAGATTTGCAACGCGAAGGGAAAACACAAGAAGCAGCTAAGTTGGAATCTTTGATGCGCGAACGCGCTGAGCATTGGCGTACCTTGAATTATCCATTTGGCAGTGAAATGCCGTGGGATTCTACCGGACAAGAAGAGGTATATATGTGGTCTGATTATTTTGATTTTGATGATAAAGCGACTGTAACATTGAATGCAATCTTGGCGTATATGCCGACCGTTCCACATTGGGGATACAATGGTAGCGCGCGCCGTTACTGGGATTTCGTGTATGGTGGCAAATTGTCACGCATCGAGCGCCAATTGCATCATTATGGATCGGCTTTAAATGCTATACCAGTATTAGATGCGTACCGTAATAATCCAGAAGATTATCATTTGTTGCGTATTGGACATGCAGGAATGATTGGCGCGCTAGCGAATGTGACGGAAGAAGGATTTGCTCCGGGTGCATTCCACTCCTATCCTTCTACGTTGGCCAATGATGGTATCACCGGCGATTATGGTTCTGGATTTTATGGCTATGCAGCGTATGCAGGCACATACATCGTACAACATCCAGAATTTGGCTGGTTGGCATTTAGCGGTAACTTAACCGAAGACAAAAAAGGTGTTCAGGTCGAAATCACCACAGCTGGACGAAATCGCATTTTTGTAGCGCCTGAACAACTAATGATTCATGCAGAATTTGGTGAGATAGTACAACTAGATTACCAACCTAAAAATGGTGACATCACGCTAACGATCGCAGAATCAGCGAATAACAATCCGGCTGCACATTTACGCCTAGAACAAGATACGTACGAAGTAGTTGGCATCAAAAAGGATACGCAAGGCGGATACACCATTCCTGCGGGAACGAAACAGCTAAAATTGAAGCGAGTAAGTCGGTAAATTTTAGCTAAATCAATACATTTGTACACTATGTTTACGACTTCAACTTATCAAAACCGACGTCAGGCACTCCAGAACAAACTTTCTGGAGGAATTCTGCTCTTTCCGGGTAATATTGAAAATCCGATTAATTTTGAACACAATACCTATCCTTTTCGTCAGGACAGCACCTTCCTCTACTATTTTGGATTAGCCGTTCCTGCTTTGGTGGGATTAATTGATTTGGATGAAAACAAAGAAATCATCTTCGGTCGCGAAGCGACCATCGACGATTTGGTATGGACTGGTCCGCAGGAATCGCTGAGCGATCGCGCGGCACGCGTTGGCGTAGCAGAAACCGCACCTATCAGCAGTTTAGCGGAATATATTGGGCGAGCGAGCGCGCAAAATCGAACGGTTCATTTTCTACCGCCTTACCAATCGTCCAATAAATTACTGTTGAGCGAATTGCTAAATCTGATGCCAAGCCAATTGCAGCCCTCGGTCTCATTGATTCGTGCGGTAGCACAGCAACGATCGATCAAAGAAGCCCAGGAAGTAACGGAGATTGAACGCGCGGTAGCCGTGTCTACAGAAATACACTTATTGACCATGCAATTGGCCAAAGCAGGCATGAAAGAAAGTGAACTGGTGAATGCCATCCAAGCTTTTGCTGGTAATCAAGATTGTGCTTTGGCTTATCCGCCTATCATTACGGTGCATGGACAGATATTACACAATCAAGTGCGTAGTAATCCTTTGAAAAACGGCGATATGATATTGGTCGATGCTGGTGCAGAAACCGCTATGGGCTACGCTGGAGATTTAACGCGTACTTTCCCTGTATCTGCCACATTTGATAGCCGCCAGCGCGACCTATATCAAATCGTGCTCGATGCCCTTCAAGGTGCCAGAGCACAACTGCGTCCGGGTGTTTCTTTCAAGTCGGTACACTTGCATGCGGCGAAGATCTTGGTCGAAGGCCTAAAAGCCGTCGGACTAATGAAAGGTGATACCGAAGAAGCGGTACAAAATCATGCACATACGATGTTCTTTCAATGTGGTTTGGGCCATTTAATGGGCTTGGACGTGCACGATATGGAAGATCTGGGTGAGCAATATGTGGGCTATACCGAAGACGATCCAAAAGATACACAAACCTTTGGTTTGAAGTCCTTGCGATTGGGCAAACCGCTGGAAGCTGGTTTTGTGCTGACGGTAGAACCAGGGATTTATATCATCCCAGAGCTAATTGATCATTGGAAAGCCACCAATCGACACGGCGATTTTGTGAATTATACCGAGTTAGAAAAATTCAGAAACTTTGGCGGCATCCGCCTGGAAGACAATTTCTTAATCACCCCAGAAGGTCATCAACTTTTGGGACCAGAATTAATCAAAACCATTGATGATGTGGAATCTTACCGCGCACGCTATGCATAAACTTCTTCGCTTATTCCTTGTATGGAGTGCCCTATTGGCATTACAAGTTCAATGTACTCGTTTACACGCACAAGAACAATGGTCGGCAGATGGAAATGCGTACTACGAATTCTCCGATGCAGGTATCAAATTGGTGCATTTGTTAGATGCTAAAAAGTCATCGACTTTTCTTGCAGCCGAACAATTGATTCCCGCTGGTCAGCAAGCACCACTAAACGTACAATCTTTTGTGGTAGCACCGAATGGCCAAGATTTATTGCTTTTTGCGAATACGCAAAAAGTGTGGCGCGATAATACGCGCGGTGAGTATTGGATTTTCAATCGCTCCACCAACAAGCTAACGAAATTAGGTGCTGGATTGCCTGCAGCATCGCTGATGTTTGCGAAGTTTTCGCCGAAAGGCGATCAGGTTGCCTACGTTTCTCGGAACAATATCTATGTAGAAGATCTGACCAACAGCCAATATGTGAAAATAACGGAGGATGGTTCGGATCGTATGATCAACGGCACATTTGATTGGGCATATGAAGAGGAATTTGGCACGCAGGATGGATTTCGTTGGTCGCCGGACGGACAGCGCATCGCGTATTGGAAATTGGATGCAAAAGAAACGCGTCATTTTCTAATGATTAATAACACGGATAGTTTGTATGCCTTTACGATCCCGGTAGAATATCCAAAAGTAGGGTTGAATCCTTCGGCGAGCAGCGTTTGGATGTACGATCTGAAAGCCAAAAAGCAAGTTAAGGTACAAGTTGACGGCGATCCGGCTCAACATTATATTCCACGCATGGAATGGCTGACCGATGGATCGGGCGTGATATTGCAACGCTTAAATAGAAAGCAAAACGAGAGCGCGATCATCACGGCCAATGCAACAGACGGTACCGCAAAAACCATTCATCGCGAAACGGATGCCACATGGATTGATATCAAATCCCGTTGGAACGGCGGTGACCCAAGCGGTTGGGATTGGTTGGAAAATGGAAAATCATTCATCTGGGTTTCTGAAAAAGGTGGATTTCGCCAGATTTACAGCATAGATCTGAATGGAACAGAAAAGTTGCTTACGCAAGATGCTTTTGATGTCATCCAGATCGATCATATCGATCACGAGCGTATCTTCTTTTCGGCTTCGCCGGATAATGCGACGCAAAAATACTTGTACGAAATCGCGATCCGCGGTGGCAAAGCCAAACGGGTGACACCGCAATCCAATGCGGGAACAAACACGTATCGCATTTCGCCGAACGGGAAATTGGCCTTTTACACGAGTAGCAGCAGTAAACATATGTACTCGGAGGCGCTGGTAGCACTGCCTTCGCACAAACAGATTCAAGCGGCAAAACGTAGTTACGATGCGCCAGCAAATGCCAATACCGCGACTTTTTTCCAAGTAACGACGATTGATGGCGTGGAATTGGACGGTTGGATGGTGAAACCCAACAACTTCGATCCGAAGAAAAAATATCCAGTCGTATTTTACGTATACGGCGAACCAGCTTCCCAAACGGTGGTAGACAATATCTCCGCCGGACGGAATCGTTTATACGATGGTGATATGGCCGAAGATGGTTATGTCTACATTTCGCTGGAAAACCGCGGCGCTCCAGCGCCAAAAGGACGCGAATGGCGTAAATCCATCTATCGTAATATCGGTTATTTGAATATTCGCGATCAAGCTATGGGTGCCAAAGAAGTCCTGAAATGGGATTTCATTGATCCAACGCGTGTGGCTGTATGGGGATGGAGCGGCGGTGGTGCCACGACCTTGCACTTATTGGGTCAATATCCAGAAATTTACCAAACGGGAATTTCTATAGCGCCAGTCACCAATCAATTGCTGTACGATAATATTTATCAAGAGCGCTACATGGGATTGCCGCAAGAGAATGAATCGGACTTCATCCGTGGTTCTGCCATCACGTACGCCAAAGATGTGCGTGGCAATTTGCTGCTGATACATGGTACGGGAGATGACAATGTGCATTATCAGAATGCGGAAGTGTATATCAACGAATTGGTGAAACATGGTATTCCATTTCAAATGATGTCGTACCCCAACCGCAGTCATTCTATTAATGAAGGCGAAGGTACTTCCGAGCACTTAGCAAAAATATACACAAAATTCTTGCAAACTAATTGCCCAGCAGGCGGTCGTGATTAGCCGCAGCAAACTGGCGATCTCGGATTATAATGAACGTCAAAAACGGTTAAACTATTCGGCGAAGCCATTGCAAAAAGCGAATGGTTAATATCCGACACGGAAACAGCAAAATAAGGGAGAAATTTCATCACTAATCTTTCTAATTTACCACAAATTAAAGAGTATATGATGAACATGCTAAAACGACTCCCCCATTTACTTGGATACATCGTGATGGGTTTGCTATTGCAAACCCATCACGTTCTTGGCCAAAGTGGCGACCAGATTCTGGACGGCATTGGTGAAACGGACATGATTGCCCGCTATTTATTTCGCGGTGATCTAAGAGATTGGTCCAGAAATAACTTACATGCTCGCTATCTCGGCGAGAAAGCACCTGAATTTAAAGATCAAAAAGGGGGCAAAGTATTGTCTCTGCCGGGAACCGGCAAAAACTACCTGCAATTACCAAACGAGGCCTTAAATGACCTCGAATCCCTCAGTATTTCCACTTGGATTTTTGTTCCGGCGCAGCCGGAATCTTACCTATTCGATTTCTCATTCGACGCAAAACACCGCGTGACAGGACGCATCAAAGGATCAGGCGATAAACCTTCATTCGAAGTGACGGTGCAGGGTGAGAAAGAAAGCAAAAGTGTGGTATTAAAAACCTTGCCTACCAACGAGTGGGTACACCTTGTTGGTACGGTAGATCTATCTGCTAAAACCCTATCCGTTTACTTAAACGGCGCAAAAGCGGGTGAAACTAAACCGGTAAATTTAGATTTCAGTACTTTATCGCAAAGTAATCAGGCGGCGAACAGAAAACTGACCTTTGGCCAATCTAACAGCGGCAAAGGCAATCCAATCGCATCTTTAGTGAAAGATTTCCGCATTTATCGCGTAGCGCTGACTCCGGGACAGATTCAAACAATTTATACAAATGCAAAAAACGGCGGGCAAAGTGCCAGCAGCACGGTCAATCAAGGTGCGAAGGCAGAAGATAATTTACAGTCTTTTCCGATGACGCAAGCGCAATTGTACAATGCGTATTTGGAAAAAGTAGCTGATGTGGACGTGAAAACTACCGTGGGCGATGCACCACGTTTACCCAGTTTCTTGGAAGGTACGTATCGCCATGGCATGCAAGGACCAAAAGTGCGCGTTATCTGGCCTGCTCCTACCGACAACTCGGCGGTGGAATCTGCCGGAACCTATACTATTATTGGTCGCGTACCGGGAACTGATTTGCAACCAAAAGCATTCGTCACGGTAAAAGGTGGAAAAAAATCCGCTGCGCCGCGTCGCAGTTTATCGGCATTTGATCTACATGAAGTTACATTAAATAATGGCTCCGCGACTGAAAAAAGTCCGTTTGTAGCCAACCGAGACAAGTTTGTCTTGACTTTAGCAGAAACAAATCCCGACGATTTCCTATACATGTTTCGCAATGCTTTTGGCGTTGCGCAACCAGCCGGCGCAAAACCTTTGGGCGTGTGGGATAGTCAAGATACGAAGTTGCGTGGTCACGCAACTGGCCATTACCTAACAGCGATTGCGCAAGCATATGCGAGCACAGGCTACGATCCTGCACTTAAAGCAAACTTTAAACAGAAAATCGACCAAATGGTGGAAACGCTGTATACGCTGTCGCACTTGTCGGGAAAGCCACAAAAGACAGGCGGTGCTTCAGTGGCAGATCCACGCGCTGTACCAACTGGTCCGGGCAAAAACGAGTTTAATTCGGATTTGAGTACGGAAGGTATTCGTACCGATTACTGGAACTGGGGCGAAGGTTATATCAGCGCCTATCCGCCAGATCAATTCATCATGCTAGAGCAAGGTGCAAAATACGGTGGCCAGCTCAATCAAGTTTGGGCGCCTTATTATACCTTGCATAAAATCCTGGCTGGTTTGCTAGACATCTACACGCAGACGGGAAATAAGAAAGCCTTGGAAGTCGCAACGGGCATGGCCGATTGGGTAGAATCTCGCTTGAGCGCGCTGCCACCTGAAACCTTGCGTGCCATTTGGAATACGTACATCGCCGGTGAATTTGGCGGTATGAACGAAACCATGGCTCATTTGTATCAATTGACTGGCGAGAGCAAATATTGGAAAACAGCGCAGCTGTTTGATAATGTCGATATGTTCTTTGGCAATGCAGCACGTACGCATGGATTGGCCAAAAATGTGGACACCTTTAGAGGATTACATGCCAATCAGCATATCCCTCAAATTGTAGGTAGTATCGAAATGTATGGCGTATCGGATGAGTTGGATTATTTTAAAATTGCCGACAACTTCTGGTACAAGGCCGTGAACGATTACATGTACAGCATTGGTGGCGTGGCTGGTGCACGCAATCCGGTGAATGCGGAATGTTTCATCGGTGAGCCATCTACGCTATACCAAAATGGATTCTCCGCGGGCGGACAGAATGAAACCTGTGCGACCTACAATATGTTGAAACTGACCAGTAGCTTATTTATGTTTGAGCAGCGGCCAGAGCTGATGGATTATTATGAGCGCGGTCTGTACAATCACATTTTGGCATCTGTTGCCGAAGATAGTCCGGCCAACACGTATCACGTGCCAATCAGACCGGCTTCTGTGAAGCAATTTGGCAATCCGCACATGAATGGTTTCACCTGTTGTAATGGTACGGCCATCGAAAGCAGCACCAAATTGCAGCACGCCATTTATTTCAAAAGCAATGACAACAAAGAACTGTATGTCAACCTATTCATTCCTTCTACTTTAAACTGGACGGAACGTGATGTACGCATCGAGCAAACCACCGAATTCCCGAAAACAGACCACACCAAGTTAACGGTACATGGTAAAGGTAAGTTTGCGATCAACCTACGTGTGCCCTCTTGGGCAACCAAGGGCGTGCAAGTCAAAATCAACGGGAAATTGGAAAATGTGAAAGCGGAAGCTGGATCATATCTAAAATTGGCGCGCAACTGGAAAGAAGGCGATGTGATCGAATGGCAGTTGCCATTTCAGTTCCGTCTAGAGCCGGTGATGGATCAGCAGAATATCGCGAGTTTGTTTTACGGCCCTATCTTATTGGCAGCACAAGAGCCAGAAGCGCGTAAAGATTGGCGCCCGGTAACGCTGAACGCGCAAGACATCAGCCAATCGATACAAGGTGATCCAAGTCAATTGAAATTCCAGATTGATGGGATCGACTTCAAACCTTTCTACGAAAGTTATGGCCGCCATTCGGTCTATTTGGATGTGACGTTAAGATAAGGATTTCTGTAATTTTGATTATACATCGATGAGGTTGTCTCAAAAAGGCAACCTCTTTTTTTGTGCTTTTACGTCGCTTCGCATTTTGATTTAATCCATTGATTTTCCGGTTTATCACCATATGAAAACCATTATTAACAAAAAAGGCTGCCTCAACAAATGTGAGACAGCCTAGCTTAGATATTACCTAATTTAAGACAACATAAGGTAGTATTTGTCAATAGGTTATCGCCACCCACCTCCCAATGCTTTATAGAGCAATATTTGATTGATTGCTCGTTCTTTCATCACGCTTACGGCATTTATCTGGGCATCTACGGCTTCTTTTTGCGCCGTAAAAATATCCAAGTACGTTACCCGGCCAGCGAAGAATAATTCGTTTGCCGCATCGATCGATGCATTCAAGGCTTCTACATTATCAATCACATGCACCGCACGATCTTCGATTGCCTCTTGTGTCTGCACGATGTTAGATACTTCGTTGAAGGCATTCAATACGCGTTTTTCATACTCCAAAAATGCCACGCCATAATTGGCCTGCATCATGGCATACTGCGTTTGCAGGTTACGTTGATTGAAGATGGGCATCGTGATGCTACCTAAAATGCCATACGTCACCGAGCGGTTTACATTGAATAACTGATCCAAATGAAAACTTTGCAAACCTAAATATGGGCTTACTGCTACCGATGGCAAGAAACTCAACCGAGCTGCTTCTTGTTCATTCGCCGAAGACAACATGCTAAAGTATGCGGAGCGTATATCTGGACGGTTGTTCACCAACTCATCTGGTGTACCCACTTGCAGCGTGTCAAATAGTGGCCAAGTCGATTTGTCTTGTGTTGCTCGCGCAATAGGTTGATAAAAACGACCGATCAGCGAATTGATGTGATGCTCCCACATCACGATCTCTTGTTTCACCAATGCGCGACTTGCTTTAGTACCCGACAAAAGCGCTTTAAATTGCTGCACGCCTAGCTCCGTTGCTTTACCGGCTTCTTTTTGTATCTGCATCAATTCCAATACATCTTCATGCAATTGGATATTCTCATCGTACACAGTGACCTTACGATCCAGCGCCATCAGCTCATAGTAGGTTTCCGCAATGTTAGATACCAATTCGGTTTCCAACAGTCGTCGTGCTTCATTCTCCGCGACGATGGTCTGAAAGGCTGCCTCGCGACGATTGCGCAGTTTGCCCCAAAGATCCAATTCCCAAGAGGAACGCAGACCAACAAAATAATCAGGAATAGCTGGCTCTGGAATCTTTTCCTTAGCGGTCAAGTTTTCCGAAAAATTGGAATCGTAGTTACCAATTCCTTCTTCGGTATAATGTCCGTATTTGACCAGACCCGCTTCTGCAGCCGCTTCCAATTGTGGCAACAAGGCTGCTTTACGCTGTTTGAAATAAGCTTGCGCGGATTCGATACGGCGAAGCGCTTGCTGTAGATCCCGATTCTGCACGAGTGCCGTATCAATCAGCGAAACCAGGAGTTCATCCTTGAAAACGCTGCGCCAAGGTAAGCGCGCCAGATTTTCGGCGGAGTCGGCAGCGGTATCCGTGAATGATGCCGGTGTGGCCATCTCTTCTGGCTTCGCCATTTTCTTAGGAACGGTACACGAAGAGATAAACAGACCACAGAAAATCACTATTCCAATTATTTTTGTACCCGTAGCTCTACGCTTTTCTTTGGTTTTTTTGGAGAATAAAACGATCAAACCAGGGATAATTATAACGCCGAGCAACGTACCGATCACCATACCGCCTACGGAAGCGGTACCAATACTGCGGTTACCCAAAGCACCAGCACCAGAAGCCAACATCAACGGAATTAATCCGGCTACGAAAGCAAAAGATGTCATCAAGATCGGGCGCAAACGCGCCACTGCGCCTTCAATAGCTCCATCTAGAATACTCGCTCCTTGTTTTTGCTTCAAGATGGCATATTCTACAATTAGAATCGCATTCTTCCCCAACAAACCAATCAACATGACGAGTGCGACCTGCGCGTAGATATTATTCTCGAGTCCGAATAATTTTAGGAATAAGAACGCTCCAAAAATACCAGCTGGCAAACAAAGAATAACTGGAAGTGGCAACAAGAAACTCTCGTACTGTGCACATAATAAGAGATACACAAATACCAAACACAAAGCAAAGACATATAATGCCTGATTACCCGATATTTTTTGCTCTCTGGTCATCCCTGACCATTCGATACTAAAGCCTTGCGGCAATGATTCGGCCACTTTTTCGACCGCTTCGATGGCTTGACCTGAACTAAATCCAACAGCGGCTTGTCCAGTGACCATGGCCGAATTAAACATATTGTATCTCGTAATCTGCTCCGGACCGTATACACGTTTCATTTTGATAAATGCCGAATACGGCACCATGCTATTATCTTTGGTCTTCACGTGCATTTGCAATACATCTTCTGGACGGCTACGCGATTGTGCGGTGGATTGCACCATCACCTTGTACATCTGTCCATAACGGATAAAGTTGGTCGCATAAAAACTTCCCATCAGCGTTTGCAACGTATTCATAGCATTTTCTACCGAAATACCCATTTTGGCTGCCAAATCGTAATCAATCTCCAACAAGTATTGCGGAAAATTCACATTGTAGGTTGAAGTAGCTGTTTCAATAGCCTCGTTTGCTTGCAGCTCTTCCAAAAAGGCATCCAATACTTCTGCTGTCCCTTGCAAATCATCATTACCAGACCTGTCTAATAAGCGCAACTCAAAACCAGATGAATTACCAAATCCAGGTACCGTGGGTGGTGGAAAAAACTCAATCACCCCATCACTAATATGCGCCGTCTTTTCTTGCAAGATGCGGATTACATTATCCACTGATTCTTTTCGATCATCCCACGATTTGAGGTTAATCATCCCCATACCATAAGACGAACCCGAAACTTCCGTGACGATACTATAACCTGCTAATGTAGATGCCGTTTCGACCATCTCCAAGCTACGCGCAATCTCATCGACCTCGTCGAGCACGCGCTCTGTACGATCGACGGTTGCACCAGCTGGCGTGGTGACCGAAACGTAAATCATTCCCTGATCTTCCGTAGGAATAAAACCAGATGGCAAAATGGCACTACTGCCCCAAGTGGTTATGAAAAAAATCACCAACAATCCGATCGTGAGAAAACGTCGGCCGCTGGTACGGATTAATAAATGCTTGTATCGGCCAGATATGCGATCGTAAACTTTGTTGAAACCTCTAAAGAAGCGGTCTAACCATGTATTCGTCTCTTTCTTATCGTGTGGCGAGCGCAGCATAATAGCACATAGTGCTGGCGTCAATGTCAAGGCATTGATACCCGAAATCACAATCGCTGCTGCTAAGGTTAACGAAAACTGCCGATAGAAAATACCCACCGGACCATCTAAAAATGCGACGGGAACAAACACGGCGGACATGACCAAGGTGATAGCAATTACGGCAGACCCTACTTCTTTCATGGCCGATAGCGTGGCTTCAAAAGGTTGCATGTGCTCGTCTTCCATCTTGGCATACACCGCTTCGACGACGACAATACCATTATCCACCACAATACCAATGGCCAACACCAAGGCAAATAAAGTGAGTAAGTTGATTGAGAATCCCATCATCTGCATAAAGAAGATCGCACCGATCAAACAAACTGGCACGGCTAGAATCGGAATCAACGTCGCTCGGAAATTTTGCAAGAAAATGAATACGACTAAAAATACGAGTAGAAAGGCTTCCACCAAAGTTTTCAATACACTGGATATGGAAGCATCTAAGAATCGCGACACATCGTAACCCATCGTGTAGGTCATTCCCGATGGGAATGAAGATCCCTTCAGCTCGGCCATTTTATCCTTTACACGTTGGATTACATCTTGCGCATTGGATCCTGGTAGCTGCTTCAACATGATAGAAGCCGAAGGCCGGCCATCCGTTTTGGACATCATTTCGTAATCCAAAGAGCCAAATTCTACGTTGGCTACATCACGGATTCGGATAATGGTACCATCTGAATTGGCACGAATCGGAATGTTTTCATATTCGGATATTTCCGAAAATTTACCGGGATATTTCAACACATACTGTTGCATGTTGACCATCTTATCCGAACTAATTCCCGTTTGTCCGGGGGCGGCTTCGATATTTTGTCTTCGCAACGCTTCAATTACCTCATCCGTAGAGATAGCGTAGGCCGTCAATCGTGAAGGTTTCACCCAGATACGCATCGCATAATCGCGCATACCCATGATCTGAGCAAAGCCCACGCCTTCAATACGTTTCAGCTCCTTTAGGATGTTGATGTCGGTAAAGTTGTAGATAAAGCGTTCATCAGCTGTTTCGTCGTCGGTGAATATATTGAGGTACATCAACATACTGTTGACTTCTTTCTCGGTGGTTACACCTGCCTTGATGACTTCTTCGGGCAATTCGTCTAACACGGTCGTCACCCTATTCTGGACGTTGACGGCCGCGATATCGGGATCAACACCAACTTTAAAAAACACTTGAATTAGCGTTGTTCCATTATTGGTGGTGACGGAGTTCATATACGTCATGCCCGCCACACCATTGATCGCGCGCTCTAGCGGAATCGCGACGGCATTGGTACTTACTTCGGCATTGGCACCTGTATAGTTTGCGGCTACCACCACTGATGGCGGTACAATATCCGGAAATTGTGTAATCGGAATTGTGAATAGGGCTAATAAGCCCAAAAGTGTTATAAATATGGATATAACCAGCGATAGCACTGGTTTTCTTATGAAATTCTCAAACATGCTTAGATCTTAGTCTTCTTCTACAAACTTGGCTGGTTTTGGATTGATGGTCATGCCATCACGCAAACCTTGCAGCCCTTCAAACACCACTTTATCATCTTTATGTAATCCTTTATTGACTACATAAAAATGACCGACACGCTGACCTGCGTCGAATGGTGTCATCTTAATGGTGTTGTCTTTCTGTAGTACATAGGCGTACACCTTGTCTTGTATTTCTACGACCGATTTTTGATGTACAAATAGCAAGTTTCCTGTGGCTAGTGGCACCGCAATCTTACCGGAAGCACCATGGCTTAGCAGTAGTTTGTCATTTGGGAAACGGGCGCGCAGTGAGATAGATCCTGTTTGCGACTCAAATTCACTTTCTACAATCTCGGCAAATCCTTTGCTGGGGTAACGATCACCATTAGCAAGTAGCAATTGTACTTCTTTACGGTAGCTATTCCGGTTGAAGTTGGAATCTTTGGCCAAGGTGAGGTATTCCGCTTCAGAAATATCAAAGTACACATTGACCTGACTAAGATCCGATATGGTGGTTAACAAGCTTCCCTCGTTTAACAAAGAACCTTCTTTGAGTAGAATACGGTTGATGCGGCCATCAAATGGCGCGCGGATTTGTGCAAAAGAAAGTTGTGTTTGTGCTTGTTGTACCATCGCGTCCGATTCGGCGATCTTGGCTTTTGCGGCCCGCAATTGTACTTCTAGCAATTCGTATTCGGTTTCACTGACGATATTTTTGTCGACCAACTTTCTAGTTCGTTCAATCTCCAGCTCAATTTTTTTAGCATCTGCTTGTGCACTGCTGCGCAAGGCGGTTGCTTTGGCTAATTCGGATTTGTACTCGTCCGAGTTCAAGCGAAATAGCACCTGTCCTTTTCGCACTTGAGCGCCTTCATCCACATGAATACTTTCCAAAAATCCGGTTAAGCGCGAGCGCATTTCCACATTTTTAAAAGCCTGTATATCGGCTATATACTGTTTGTAAACTGTGGTATCCATCTCAATAAGATTGGTCACTGGGATGGATCTACCTGTTTTCTTCGTCTCTGTATCAGCTTCATTGCTTGAGGCCGAGCAGGCAGCCATCATAGACATGGTAGACATACCAATCACCCAAGCAAAAATTCTATTCCTCATAAATAATTATTGTAAAAAACTAAATTGTACATGGATCGCCCACGTGCATCGGGGCCAATAATAAAATAAGAATCTGGAAAGAATTTAGAATGGCCTTAGCCTATACAGAAAGGTGTAGTATCCTGGCGTGAAATGCATCTTAGATACATAATCAGGATGATCTTGATAGCGAAAATTGCTAACATCAGAAAATAAGTAACCTGCAAAAAACAAGAATACGGGGAGTATGCAATTTAATGCTTGGCTGATGCCACGAAAATCTTCGTATACAATCTCTGGATCTTCGGGATCGCAAATCGGATCACCGTCGATATGCATAATGTCTTCTAAGATAAACTCGACTAGAGTGTCGGTCACAATTTCTGATTGCCCAAATAGTATTTCCATATGTCGACTCTTATCGAAGGTGAGCATATTGAGAAAACTAAGTAACGACAGAAGATGAATTATCTTAGTAACCATATCAACAGCCAAATATAGTGTTTATCGGACACTACTACCCACAAATTGTTGCATTAAATAAAGTATATCATGGTAAGCCTATGTAAATTTTACACGACAGACAAAGATTTACTGATTATATCTTATATTTAGCATAAGTATTGAGCGTATTTACGAAACCAATTCATCAAATATTGGTTATAAACCTAGTAAACATGTGGCGTAAGAAAAAACTATCCTGCTATGGCAGTAATGCTTCGAAGCATCCTTTCATCAGGCAGAAATCCGACAAAATATGCGCAACATCTGTGTCATTGACGCAGACAATCGCTAGAGAATTGATTGAATCTGGCAAAAGGTTGAATTAACATTATCTTAATATTATGCACACATGCAAGGACTAATTTTGGCATAATAGATTACATTACATGTCTAAAAAGTACAATCCGAGAGATATCAGTTGGTTAAGTTTTAATGGTCGCGTATTGCAAGAAGCAGCAGATCCAAGTGTGCCGCTATCGATGCGCATCAAGTTTTTGGGAATATTTTCCAATAATTTGGATGAATTCTTTCGGGTTCGGGTGGCTGGATTGAAACGTGCTTCGGAGATCAAAGACAAAACAGCGATGGCCTCTTTCTTCGACGATCCATCGGTGATCTTGGAAGAAGTACATAATATCGTCGTACGGCAGCAGAAAAAGTTTGATCAGATCTGGAAAAATGTCCGGAAAGAAATGGCCAAACAAAACACTTTTATCACTTCTGCGGAAGAGCTCAGCGATGAGCAAATCGCTTTTGTCAAAAACTATTACAGCGAGAAGGTAGAAAGTAATATCATCCCGCTATTGCTGGATGATGTGCGCCCTATGCCCTATCTACGTGACAAGAGCTTGTACCTAGGCATTGCTATGAAGAAATCGCAATGGCTGTACGAGACTAAGTTTGCCATTATAGAGCTACCAACTCGCGTGGTTGGTCGATTTCTGATCGTGCCTTCCGAGCGTAAGAACGACAAGGTAGTGGTCTTGCTGGAAGATGTAATCAAAGTAAATTTACCGCATATCTTTTCTTATTTTGGGTTTGATGAATTTCATGCGCATGCTTTCAAAATTAGTAAGGATGCCGATTTTGACTTAGATAATGACGTCAACACTACGTTAGTAGAAAAGATTACGAAAGCTGTCAAAAATCGGCGTAAAGGAAAACCTACGCGGTTTGTCTTCGACAAAAATATGGATACGAATCTGGTGGAGTTTTTAATCAAAAAACTCAACTTAAGTAAGAAAGACAGTATCATCCCCGGACAAAAAATTCATAATTTCAAGCACTTTATGGATTTTCCAGATGTCTTTAAAGCGTATACGAAACCCGCCGAACGTACGTCTTTTGATCATCCCGCATTTGTGGAAAGACAGCGAATCACAGATGTGATTACGAAAAGAGATATTTTGCTGTCATTCCCCTATCACACCTTCGATCCAGTCATTGATCTGCTTCGTGAAGCAGCTATGGACCCCGATGTGAAATCTATTCGCATCACTATTTACCGCATGGCTACCAACTCCAAGATTGCCAATGCGCTGATCAATGCATCCCGTAATGGAAAAGAAGTGACTGTCATGATGGAACTTCGGGCCAGATTTGACGAAGAGCATAACTTGGAATGGAAAGACCGATTCGAAATGGAAGGCATTCGAGTTCTATTAGGCATCCCCAACAAAAAGGTACATGCCAAGCTATGCGCGATTAAAAAGCGTGCAAACGATAAAACTATTCAATATGGATTTGTAAGCACCGGAAATATCAATGAGAAAACAGCGGCGCTCTATGGGGATTATTGTGTGATGACAAGCGATCGCCGGATTATGGCCGATATCAACAAGGTGTTTAATGCCTTGGAAAAACCAAAAGTAGATCTGGATCATCAGCTATCTGCCTGCAAACACTTGTTGGTATGCCCTACCACAATGCGCAATAGATTGGTGATCTATATCGATAAGGAGATCGCTGAAGTACGTGCTGGCCGTAAAGGACATATTATTATTAAAGTAAATTCTTTAAGCGACAAGGATTTGATCAAGAAACTATATGAAGCTGCCGAAGTTGGTGTAGAAATTGACTTGATTGTGCGTGGTATTTATTGTGCGGTCAATCAAAAACGTTTCAAACAACCTATTCGCGCAATCAGTATTATAGACGAATACTTAGAACATGCGCGCGTCATGTACTTCTACAACGGCGGGAAAGAAGATATCTACATCTCTTCTGCCGATTGGATGACCCGCAATTTGGATCATCGCGTCGAAGCAGCTATCCATATTACCGCTCCAGACATTAAAAAACAGTTGAAAGATATGCTCAATATACAGCTGAAAGATAATGTAAAAGCCAGACTGCTGAATGAAACCTTGAGCAATGAGTATGTAGAAGATGAACAGGAATCTTATCGCTCGCAATGGAAGATCCACCAATATCTACAAGAGCTAACACAATAATTTACTAAAAATATTAGTACATTTGTTTCATAGAGGCGCGCGACATGAAACACTATACGAAAGGCAGAGGTGCTCAATACAATCCACAAAATCGTTTTTTTACGAATGAGTATGGGCAGCATCATGTTGAAGGGATTGACGAATGGGAAGAAGAACCCACGCGCACTTTTCAAACAACGGTACATCCAAAAACGCTAGTCAATAAGGTAGATAGTCCCGATGTAGGTATGGCCTACTCGGCCAATCCTTATCAGGGTTGTGAGCATGGTTGTATATATTGTTATGCTCGCAATTCGCATCAATATTGGGGATACAGTGCCGGTATAGATTTCGAAAGCAAGATTTTGGTAAAGGAAAATGCGCCCGCATTATTTAAAGAATTTATCAGTAAAAAATCTTGGCAAGCGGATACTATTTCGCTCTCTGGAAATACCGATTGTTACCAACCAATCGAACGCAAATACCAACTCACTCGTCAAATACTGCAAATCGCATTGGATCATGGCCAGCCGGTAGGCATTATTACCAAAAATAGCTTGGTACAACGCGATATGGACATTTTGGAGGAAATGGCCAAGAAGCAACTTTGCGCCGTTTATCTGTCGATCAACTCATTGACAGAAGCTACGCGGCAAAAGCTAGAACCCCGAACCGCTACGGCACGCGAACGGCTCCGTACTTTGGAAGCGCTAAGTGCACGTGGAATTCCTACAGGTATTATGTGTGCACCGATTATACCTGGATTGACGGATCATGAAATACCAGCCGTGTTGCAGGCAGCAAGCGATCATGGTGCCCGTTGGGCAGGTTATACTATCGTACGATTAAATGGAGAGATTGCGGTACTTTTTAAAGATTGGTTGGAAAAGACTTATCCCGATCGGGCAGACAAAATCTTACATCAGATTGAATCTTGCCACAATGGACAATTGAATAATAGCACGTTTGGGAATCGTATGCGAGGTTCAGGAAATATTGCCCAGATCATCAAAGACAATTTTAAATTGCATGCGCGTAAATATGGTCTTAATCAAGATACTCATACATTTTCTAAAGCACATTTTAGACGATCCACATCTTCCGATCAGCTCCGCTTATTTTGAAGTGATCGGAAGATATAAATATCGCCTGATACCCTATCAGTTCACTAAAAGTTCGGCTGAGCAGGATTTCTGGTATTAAGCGTATCTGCTGTCGGCATCGTATCACGATGTGCTGTATCTGTCGTAGAAGAAGGTGCCTCATTTGGATCTAGCGTACGATCCTCTGGCATACGTTGTTGTTCTGCTTCTTCACGTGGATGATTGTTGCAAGCACTTAGCGCCAATACGCCTGCTGCTAATATTCCTAATACATAGTTCTTTCTGTTCATAATCTTATTTTATTGTTCAGAGAAAAAACAGCATACACGATTTCTTGTTTATCAATGGTAGGCTTTTAGGTATTTATACCTGCCTAACAAAATTTTGTATACGTATTTAATTGATAAATAATTTTAGTAAAATAACAGTTTAAAATAAAATTATAGTTAAATTTAAATCATAATACAATCTCTATTTATTTTTTTATTAAATTTAATTAATGCCAAACCACTACTCAACAATAGTGAAATACGCTGTGCTTTCACTGCTATTCTTTATATTATCCAAATCTTCGATCGCCCAAGATTCTCTGCAGGTACATCTTGGAGGTGCGTTACGTTTCAATTACTTATATAACTCCTGGGATCAGCAGCAGCGCGATCAAGGTGGTGCTATTCTTTACGATGTATTACTCCTAAATGTAAAAGCGGCTTATAAGAACGTGTTGCTTGATGCGGAATATCGACAATATTCGGCATCTTTTGGAGGTGGGTTTTTAAAACATGCTTGGATGGGGTATGAATTTCGTGAAGGTGAACAGATTCAGGTCGGATTGGCTTCTGTTCCTTTTGGACTCCAGCCTTATGCCTCTAACAATTGGTTTTTCAACATCGGTTATTATGTAGGTTTTGAAGATAATTATGATATGGGTATTCGATACCTGCGCCGAAAGGAACATTGGGATTATGATATCGCTTTCTTCAAAAATGCAGAAACGTTGGATGTAGGTGGAGATGTAGAACTTTCATATAGTCGTTTTGCCTATGATGTCGTAGGGCGCAATAAAAAGAACAATCAAGTCAATGGTAATCTTGTTTATAAGACGCTGGGCACGGTCAAACAACGAATCGGTATCTCTGCGCAATATGGTGGGCTATATAATATGGATACCGAAGCAGTAGGTAATCATTATGCTGGCGCATTGGCCTACGAAGCAGATTACCGAAATTGGAATCTCAAAGCGAGCTTTGTACACGCCGTGATGAATCCCCGAAATGCTGAAGGCGAATCCAACGAAGTGATTGAAATGGCGGCATACGGATCTGCCTATGAGGTAGCTACTAATTTCAATTTATATACCCTTGGTGTGTCCAGACGTATGGATATAAATCGAGGAATATTAAAGCAACTTACTGCTTATAACGATTTTGGCTATATGCAAAAACAACTTCGGTCTTTTGAAAACTCTTATATGAATGTCACTGGAGTACGCGCTAATATAGGCCCAGTAATCACTTACATAGAATACGCCGCTGGATACAACCATTCTTGGTTTGGAGGCAACTTTGTCGATGATTTTAGCCGAGGCAATCCAGATACTAAATTACAAGGAAGGTTCAACATCAACTTAGGATATTATTTTTAAAAGTAATATCCGTTTACAAACTCCGTTTTTATTCTGCTTGATGCTCCCCAGCAGTACGAGCAGGGATGGATACAGCGATCAACACATTGATGGTAACGTGATAATAATCCGATATTTTCAATAGAATTTCCAAAGGCGGCTCTGCGGTACCATATTCATACTTCGAGTAACGCGCACGCGTAATCCCAAGCTGCTCGGCTAGCGCTCGCTGTGACTTGCCCGCTTTGGATCGTAGATAGCGTATGTTTTCAGATAGATACAACATTGTCCTAATTTGGAACAACAATAATACTAATATTTTTAGCTAAATCCATTAGGTTTGTAAAAATTAACAAAACGAATCGGATGGAACGTACCATTGTACATATGGATCTGGATACCTTCTTTGTATCCTGCGAGCGTTTGAAAAACAGCGAATTGCACAATTCACCAGTCATCATTGGCGGTGGTGATCGTGGTGTGGTCGCATCTTGTTCATACGAAGCACGTTATTATGGCGTGCGTTCGGCTATGCCCATCAAAATGGCTTTACGATTGTGTCCAGAGGCTAAAGTCATTAAAGGAGATATGGAAATGTATTCCCAACTTTCGCACACCGTCACTGAAATCATCGAAGAGCAATCGCCGGTGGTAGAGAAAGCAAGTATTGACGAACATTACTTAGATATAACAGGCATGGATCGTTTTTTTGGGGCATATCGCTGGACAGAAGAGTTGGCACAGCGCGTCACCAAGCAAACAGGCCTACCGATTAGTTTTGCCCTTTCGGTCAACAAAACCGTGGCTAAGATTGGTACGGGCGAAGCCAAACCAATCGGTCGCAAGCAAATCGAAGCCAATAGTGTGCGGCCATTTCTCAATCCGCTATCCATACGAAAGATTCCGATGGTGGGCGATAGCACTTTTCAATTGCTATCACGCATTGGCATTCGCCAAATACACACCTTGGCCGATATGCCGGTCGAAGTGCTGCAGCAAATGATTGGGAAAAACGGACTGGATCTTTGGAAAAAAGCCAATGGCATTGATAGTAATCCGGTGCAGCCTTATTCCGAACGGAAATCCATCTCGACAGAGAATACTTTCAGCACGGATACCATCGACTTAGGGAAGCTACGTGGTATTATCGGTGGCATGGTCGAAAAGCTAGCTTACCAACTGCGTACAGAGCAATGGCTTACCTCTACCGTGGTGATCAAATTGCGCTATGCAAATTTCGATACCGAAACCAAGCAATGCCGTGTGGCCTACACCTCAGCCGATCATACCTTATCGTGCTGTGCTTTGGAACTTTTCGATAAGCTGTATAACCGACGTATGCGCATTCGACTGATCGGCGTGCGATTTACCAACTTGGTGCACGGTAGCTTACAAATCAACCTATTTGAGGACACACAGGAAATGGTAGCGCTCTACCAAGCGATGGATCAGATAAAAACACGCTTCGGATACGATAAAGTAAATCGTGCCGGAGGAATTAAGAAATTGGAAAATCCAAAATTCAGCAAACGAGAAAACCCCGAACATTAATATTGAACGCTTATGTACCTCAATTGCCGATCTTATCACAGTCTTCGTTACGGAACGCTTTCTATTGAGGATCTCGTAAAGCAAGCGGCTGCCAGTGGCACAACATCATTGGCGCTTACGGATATCAACACGGTAACGGGCATTTATGAATTTACGCAGACATGTCATGAAAAGGGTATTAAACCCGTCGTGGGCATGGAAATGCGAGAAAACAACGAGCTTTATTACATTCTGCTTGCAAAAAATAGTCGCGGCGTCGGCGCCATCTGCCAATTGCGTACCACGCATAACTTGGAAGAAACTGCCTTGCCAGCAAAATGTCCTGCCCTGCCCGACACGGCGGTCATTTACCCCATGAGCCAAGCTCCTGCAGTATTAGGTGAGCAGGAGTACATCGGTGTGCAACCACACGAAATTAGCCTATTGATCCGCGTACAATGGCAACGCTACCTTCCCAGAATGGTGATCTGCGCTCCGATCACCATCAGTGACGAGGAATCATATCAACTGCACGGCATTTTGCGAGCGATAGATCGCAATGTATTGCTTTCCAAGCTCAGCAAAGAAGACTGCTGTCGCCCGGATGAACACTTTCGGCCAATACAAGATTTGCTCTCCATTTTTCAAGATTATCCACAGATCGTAGCGAATACAGCGCAGTTGTTAGCGAGCTGTTCTTTTGACTTTGAATACACAACACCTAAAAACAAAAAGCACTTTACTGATAGCCGCGAAAGCGACCGATTATTACTCACAGAGCTCACCGAAGAGGGACTGCTTCGACGATATGGAGCTGACCACACGCTGGCTCGGCAACGTGCCGAACGGGAATTGCAAGTTATTGATGAGCTCAAGTTTAGCGGTTATTTCTTGATTACGTGGGATATCGTGCAATACAGCAATAGCCAAGGTTTTATGCACATCGGTCGTGGTAGCGGAGCCAATAGCATTATTGCTTATTGCTTGGGCATCACAGATATCTGCCCGTTAGAATTGGATCTGTATTTCGAGCGTTTCTTGAATCTGAATCGTAAAGTACCACCCGATTTTGATATCGACTGGGGTTGGCAGGAGCGCGATATCATTTTGCGCTACATCTTTGATCGCTATGGCAAAGATCATGTGGCTTTTTGTGGTACCAACATAGAGTTTAAATATCGCTCTATCTTCCGACAGTTGGGTAAAGTATTTGGCTTGCCCAAAGAAGAGTTGGATGCATTAGCTACGCAATCGATGGACCAGCATGATGCCAGCTCCGTGGTACGGCAAATACATCATTATGGCAATATGTTGGAAAAACACCCTAATCAACGGAGTATGCACGCCTGCGGCATACTGATTTCGGAAGAACCGATTACGCAATACTCAGCGTTGGAACTTCCCCCCAAAGGCTTTCCGATTGTGCAATTTGATATGCATGTGGCCGAGAGTATTGGATTGGAGAAGTTCGATATTCTCAGTCAGCGCGGCATCGGCAGCATCAACGATGCCGTGAAAATTATTGCGCAAAATCGAGGGGTTACTATTGACATTCGCAATACGCAAATTTCGAAAGAAGAGGCACAGTGCAACGATCACCTCGCGCGTGGACAAACGATCGGTTGCTTTTACATTGAATCGCCTGCGATGCGCGGACTATTGCGGAGGCTGAAATGCGCCGATTATCGCACCTTGGTAGCAGCATCATCCATTATACGACCTGGCGTAGCGCAGTCGGGCATGATGAAGGAATATATTTTCCGACACAATTATCCTGATCAGTTTGAATACATGCACGATATATTTCGTGTGCATTTGGGGGAAACGTATGGCATCATGGTGTATCAGGAAGATGTGATCAAGATTGCCATGCACTTTGGCGGTTTATCGGCTGCAGATGGCGATGTGCTGCGCCGTGCAATGAGCGGAAAAGGCCGCTCATTAAAAGCACTACAACAGGTGCGCAATAATTTTTTTGATTCCTGCGCCGAAAAAGGGCACGATCCACAGCTCAGTCAGGAAGTTTACCGACAAATTGAGTCGTTTGCTGGTTATTCGTTTTGTAAAGCGCATTCGGCTTCTTATGCGGTAGAAAGTTACCAGAGTCTTTATCTAAAAGTATACTATCCGATTGAGTTTATGGTGGCTGTAATTAATAATCAAGGTGGTTTTTATCGTACGGAGGTATATATTCATGAAGCGCGCATATCGGGCGCTACGATACAAAACCCTTGCGTAAACCACAGCGATATCATCACCAACCTATATGGCCGAGATGTTTATTTAGGTTTTATGCACTTACAAGGTTTGGAATCCAAATTGGCCGATCAGATTGTGGCTCAACGAAGCAAGCAAGGTGCATATATTTCGCTAGAAGACTTGCTTCGTCGTGTACCAATGGGCATAGAAAGCATACAGACGCTGATCTTTATCGGCGCGCTTCGCTTTACGGGAAAGAGCAAAAGTGAGTTGTTAGTACATGCACGCTTGCTATCTGCAAAGTCACAAACTCACCAGCCGGTCTTGTTGTATGAACCTGCGCGCGAATACACGCTGCCTAAGCTGGAGCGATCTGCCTTTGAAGATGCGTTTGATGAAATCGAATTATTGGGATTCCCGACCTCCTGCTCGCCCTTTGATCTATTGCAAATTCGTTATCGAGGTACGGTCATGGTCAATGAACTAACACAACATCACAAAAAGCAAGTGAGGATGCTGGCTTACCTGATCTCGCGAAAGCACGTGCCTACCAAACGTGGAACGATGTATTTTGGCACTTGGGTAGATGTGCAAGGAAACTATTTTGACACAGCACATTTCCCAGATAGTCTGGCCGAATATCCTTTTAAAGGTGGCGGATGTTATCTATTACTAGGCATCGTCGAGGTAGATTACCACTTCCCGACCGTCACTATTCATAAAATGGCTAAAATGGCATTCATTCCTGATGCGCGTTATGCCTATGATCAGAAAAAACAATACGATACACAACGCAGAATACAAGAAGATGTGAGCATGACCAATCGAAAGCCTTATCCGCAAGCACATGAAATCAATCTTCCTCGACAAAAGATGCGTTAACTTTAGGTAAACTCTCTATAAATTTTATATATTTAAAAATTACCAACAGCAAGAAACTAACCATCTGACTATAAAGGTCAATTAACAAAAATACCTATAACTAATTAACATTCAGACCAAAACATACAGCAAAAAAACACACAATAAAACAAACAGTCAAACTAACCATACGTACCGAATAGTCAAATATTTACTTTAATTCAACAATTCACCATATGCGAAACCAAACTTTTAACCCAATTTTACAAACGTATTAACATATTGTAAACATTCATTCACTACTGTAAAATGGAATATAAAATCAAAGAAGCAACGGGCAAACTGGGAATTTTGATACCTGGACTAGGCGCTGTTGCGACTACATTAATTGCCGGAGTCGCTTCGGTAAACAAAGGATTATCTTTACCAATTGGATCAGTTTCTCAAATGAGTCGTATCCGATTAGGGAAGAGAACAGAAGATCGTAATCCATTAATCAAAGATTTCGTGCCCTTGGCAGGCTTGCAAGATATTGTATTTGGTGGTTGGGATCTTTATGCCGACAATGTATTTGAAGCGGCAAGCAAAGCAAAGGTTCTTGAAGCACACCAACTGGATGCCGTAAGAGAAGATTTGGAAAAAATCGTTCCGATGAAAGCCGTATTTAATCGTGATTTCGTCAAAAACCTTGATGGAGATCATGTAAAAACCCAGACTACGCATCGCGAATTGATCGAAGCGCTTCGTGAAGACATCAGAACATTCAAATCTACAAATGATCTAGATCGCGTAGTGATCGTTTGGTGTGGATCGACGGAAAAATACATCGATGCAGAAGAAATCTTTACGGAACTTCCGAAGTTAGAACAGGCGTTAGACAGCAACGACGAGCGTATCCCACCTAGTATGTTGTATTGTTATGCAGCTATTCAAGAAGGTGTTCCGTTTGTCAATGGTGCTCCAAATTTAACTTGTGATGCCCCAGCTATCGTAGAACTAACGTTAGAAAATAATGTTGCCATTGCAGGAAAAGACTTTAAAACCGGACAAACCCTCATGAAAACCATCGTAGCGCCTGGGTTGCAAGCGCGTGCATTGGGCGTAGAAGGTTGGTTCTCTACCAATATTTTAGGCAATCGTGATGGCCTCGTATTAGACGATCCAGATAACTTTAAGACCAAAGAAGTATCTAAATTATCGGTTTTAGAAGAAATATTAGATGCGAAAAAAAATCCAGAGCTTTATGGCGATCTTTACCACAAAGTCCGTATCAACTACTACCCGCCCCACGGTGACAACAAAGAATCTTGGGACAATATTGATATTTTTGGCTGGATGGGCTATAAGATGCAGATCAAAATCAACTTTCTGTGTCGCGACTCGATCTTAGCAGCCCCCGTTGTGCTGGATTTGGCACTTTTTATCGATTTGGCACAGCGTGCTGAAATGTATGGCGTACAAGAATGGTTGTCATTTTACTTAAAATCGCCACAGACTGCACCAGATCTTCCAGCAGAGCATGATATCTTTAAGCAGTTGATGAAGCTTCAGAATACCTTGAGACATATTAAGGGCGAAGATCTCATTACGCACTTGGGATTGGATTACTATCAAGAATTGATAGAAAGCATTCAGTAAGACTACTGCATAAATACATATTAGGAAGGCGAAACAGATGGATTTAGAACAAATATGTTTCGTCTTCCTTAGTTATAAACTTAACCAATAAAGAAAAGCCAAATGGAATTTGCCATTATAGCTGCCGGTCAAGGATCGAGGTTAAAAAATGAAGGTATCAAACTATCAAAACCCCTCCTTCCGATCTGTGGCATAGCTATGATCGAACGACTAATTAGGATCTTTACCAAGAATGACGCCGCTCGTGTACACGTCATCGTAAATAGCGCATCCGTTGACTTACGGGATTTTCTGGCGAACAATGATTTTGGAGTTCCTATACATAGTTATGTATTTGACACCGAAAGTTCATTGCATAGCTTAGGTGAACTATTGAAAGCCAATCCATCTTGGACAGAATGTGTGGTAACCACGACAGATACCATTTTTTCGGAACGTGAGTTTGCCATCTATATCACGCAGTTTAGAGAAAGAAAGTCGGTAGATGCGTATATGGGAGTTACCTCTTTTATAGACGACGAAAGCCCACTGTATATTACGATGGATCAGTCCAATAAGATTGAACTTTTCTCCGACGAACGAATGCAAAACAGCGAATTGGTATCTGGTGGCATCTACGGATTGCGCGTGCGTGCAGCGCAGGTTGCACATGAACAGATTCAACTCGGACAAAGTAGAATGCGAAATTATCAACGAAGTCTTTTAGAAAAATCACTTGTCGTGGAAGGTCATATCTTCAACAAGATCGTGGATGTTGATCATCTATCCGACCAAAAACAAGCCGAGGCTTATCTGATGAAAATTGGCGAATGTGGCAAAAATTAAGATGAATATACTAGCAATAAATAGAAGGAAAAACTTCTCTCCTAACCACATTGGCAATGATGCCGCAATAATGCGCCTAGTTTGCGATGAATTGATGTCCTTCGGTGCTGCTGTTAGATTATGCGATGAAGAATCTTTTATGCAAATGGGCATTTCTGATATCGATGGTATTATCAGCATGGGGCGCAGTAGACCTTTATTACTACGCTTACAGCAATTGGAAGATAGCGGAATGCCGATCTTTAATTCTCCGTATAGCATCCGAAATTGCTTCCGAAAAAATATGACGGATCAACTTTTGGCTGATGGTATTCCCTACCCAGCAAGTGTCGTACAACAAACACATCAGCCGTTATCCAATGATGCATTATCACTGGCTGACGATGGTTTGTGGATCAAACGTGGGGATTTTCATGCAATCCACAAAGAAGATGTGACATTTGCAGCCACCATTGCGCAAGCGCAAAATATTATTGAAGAATATGCCTTGCGGAATATCAAAGAAGCGGTCATATCTCGTCATCTGCGCGGTGACCTCGTTAAATTTTATGCCGTGCGGGGCACGTCGTTTTTTTACAGTTTTTATCCTTACGAAGTAAAACATCATAAATACGAGGAATACGAACAAATTAATGGCCATACGAATCACTATAATTATGATGCCGAACTGCTTCAACAATTGGCCGAACGTTCGGCCGAAGTTTTAGGCGTGGAGATATACGGTGGAGATGCTATTATCGGAAAAGATGGTAGCATACATATCATAGATCTAAACGACTGGCCAAGTTTTGCGCCATGCAGAGAAGAGGCTGCAAAAGTCATCGCCCATTTCTTATTTAAGAAACTAACTACCCAGAATGGAACAAAAAAATCGGCAGCCTTTAGTGGAAAATCATAACATCGACCAACCTATCGAGTCCGAATTCGAGCAATCACTCAAATCTTCCGATACCGAAGAACGCATTGATATCTGGTTTTATCGTCCAATTGGACTGTTCATCGCCAAAATATGTGCACGTGCAGGCATTAGCCCCAACGCCGTCACCATCACCAGTATTTTCATCGGCGTTGCGGCTGGTATACTCTTTTACTATCAAGATCTCTGGATCAATATCATCGGCATGTTGCTGCTCGTATTTGCCAATTCTTTGGATTCTGCGGATGGGCAACTGGCGCGATTGACCAACCAGAAAAGTCGCTTCGGACGGATTCTCGACGGCTTCGCCGGCGATTTTTGGTTTGCCGCCATTCATATTGCGTTATGCCTTCGGCTGATGGATCAAGGCTGGTCTGCCTGGATCTGGGTACCGGGAGTTTTGGCTGGTGTAGCACACGTTTTCCAATCGGCGATGGCCGATTATTACCGAAACGTACACTTGTTTTTCATCAAAGGCGAGCAGGGCAGTGAATTGGATAGTGTACGCGATCTGCAAGCCGAATTTGATTCTTTGAATTGGAAACAACACACTTTTTCGAAGTTTGTGCTAAATGGATACATCGGCTATACACGAATGCAGGAACGCCTTTCGCCTTGGTTGCAGCACTTGCTGACGGTGATTAAAAGATATAAAAACGGTTTGCCGCTGAACCTAATTAGAGATTTCAGAACACAAAACCAACCTCTGATGAAATACACGAATATCGTGCAGTTCAACACGCGCGTAATCTTTCTATTCCTATGGATTTTTATCGATCAGGTTTGGCTATATTTTGTGTTTGATATTTTGGTGCTTACGCCCATTCTCATGTACATGGTGTATAGACAAGAGCGCGTGAGCAAACATTTTTGGTCAGCGATCGAACACAAAAGCATTTATGAGCACGAAAACGCTTTATAAAGTTATATTTATCCTACTGGGCATCGGTAGCTTGATCTACATGGTGTACGCACTGGGGATCGAGAATATTTGGGCGAATTTGCAGCAAACAGGGATTTGGTTTGTACCGGTTTTATTTAGCTGGTTTGTCATTTATTTTCTGAATGCGCTGGCCTTTCGCGACATTATTCGAGAAAAGAACAACGAAGGTGCTAAGATAGGTTTTGGCCGGATCTTTCAGCTCACGATTTCTGGTTATGCGATCAACTATATTACGCCTTTTGTAGCGCTTGGTGGTGAGCCGTATCGCATCATGTCACTGACGCCTTCGCTCGGTCAAGCAAAAGCCAGCTCATCTGTATTGCTCTATGGTATGATGCACATCCTTTCGCATCTCCTATTTTGGGTATTATCTATCGGCATTATCATCTTCTATCTGCCCGTCAGTCCAACCGTTATCGCAACCTGTGCGATAATCATTGCGTTAGCTGGTGGATTACTCATATGGGTATCCCGAATTTCTAAAAACGGCATCCTGAGCAGTGTATTTCGTACTTTAGCAAAATTGCCCTTAATGGGCAAAGCGGCAGCCCGTATGCAGCAGAAGAATAAGACACTTTTTAAAGAGATCGATGTGCAGCTCAATGATTTGTATCTGCATCGAAAAACCCGATTTTATTCCTCCCTTTTTTGGGAACTTTTGGCAAGAGTGATTGGATGCATCGAGATTTATCTGATTGCGCGAGCGCTGGGTTTGGAGATGGATTATATTCAGGCTATTATCGTGAGTTCGGGTTCTTCCCTATTTGCTAATTTGATATTCTTCTTCCCCATGCAACTGGGCACGCGCGAAGGAGGAATGGCATTGGCCATGTCTGTTGTGGGCTTTTCGGCCAGCGCTGGTGTATTTATTGGTTTGGCTACCCGTATCAGAGAGTTAATTTGGATTGTTATCGGATTGCTACTTACTTTACTGGTAAAAAATAAAACCGCTCCACGTGATGTGGAAGAAAATCTCAAAGAACTATCACATGAAAAATAATATTAAAGGTCTGCTTTTCGATTTCGGTGGCACCTTGGATTCTAAAGGAGATCATTGGTCAACCATCTTATGGGATCTCTACGTAAGATTGGACACAAAGGTGCCGCAAGATGTATTTTATCAAGCTTATGTACATACAGAACGCAAAGCAGCACTAGAAAAAATAATCCTACCTGATTTCAACATGGAACAGGTACTCCTAGCCAAAGTGGCGGCACAATTTGAGTTTTTGAAAGAACTAAACTACAGCTTAGAGGAGGATCTGATCGCTCAAATTGCCACAGGTGGATACGATTTTGCTAAGCAACATGTGGAAAAAGCCAAAATCGTCTTATCCTTGCTCTCGAATAAAATCCCGATGGTGATGGTGTCCAACTTTTATGGTAATTTACAGACTGTACTCGAAGACTATAGAATCGATCATTTCTTCGATACCGTTATCGAATCGGCAATAGTGGGCGTACGTAAACCTGATCCTCAGATTTATCAATTAGGTATTGAAGCTATAAAGTTGGAAGCAAAGGAATGCTTGGTAATTGGCGATTCGCTATCCAAAGATATTGAGCCGGGAAATAGCTGCGGTTGCCAAACTGCTTGGCTCAAAGGCAATAGCTTGGAGCAGGAAATAGATTCGGACATAAAGCCTACCCATACGATTTCAGATATAAGTGAGGTCTTGGATATTGTTTTTGAGGACAGCAGTCGAGCAAAAACTGATAATAATCGCGCGTAAATAGACCTTGATATCTACCACTACATTATGAAAATAAAAGCATTACATCATATTGCCATCATTGCTTCGGATTATGAAAAATCTAAGGATTTTTATACACAGATCCTAGGATTTGATATCGTACGAGAGGTTTACCGCGCTGAGCGACAATCTTATAAATTGGATTTGTCAATTAATGGTCAATACCTTATTGAGCTTTTCTCTTTTCCCAATCCTCCAGCACGACCAAGCAGACCAGAAGCAACCGGATTACGTCATATCGCGTTTGAGGTGAGTGACATAGCGGAATCTATCGTTTATCTGAACAGTAAGAACGTAGAAACTGAACCTATCCGTGTCGATGAGTTTACGGGCAAGAAATTCACTTTTTTTAGTGATCCAGATGATTTGCCGATAGAGATTTACGAAGGATAGTTCACAGCGGTACTTTTGCACAGGCAAAGTCCTATATTTGGACTAACTTTGATCAGTATGCTTTGCGATATGATTTAAAATAAATGTCGTACGTTCGCTTACTGATGTATTTGGCACCTCTACAACCTGATGACCAAAAGCCAAATAAGTGTCTTTCATATGTTGAAAGGTGGCTACGGCTTCTTCCCAATCCTGCTTACGTTCTTCATCTGTGTGGTAGATTTCTGGCCAAGGTGGTAAAATGAACACCGAACGAGCGTACTGATATTTTGCTATTTCTAGCAGCGTTCTCTCTGGTATCACAATATTTTGCATACGCATGTAGCAAATTGTATCGATTATTCCGCGGTCGAAGAAATGCAATCGCGTGTCAAAACCATCGAATGCTTTCTTATAGCTTTGTACCGATGCGTCGTACATCATCTGCGCATATTTTTCCTTGTCTTTCCATGGTAGGCCATCTTCTCCTAAATCTATCTGCTCTTTAATAATTCGGCGCGCATCTTCTGCCACAGTAATAAACCCTTGTTTATTTAACTCTTCGATGAGTGCGGTTTTACCTACACCTGGCCCACCTGTTATGATATAGAAATACGTTGATTTCATGGGTTTTTAATAATTTAAATAAAATAAATTTTCTACATTATTGACACTGAAAAGCAAGACGGATTGTCTCTAAAGAATGTCAATGGCTTGTTTTGGAGATAAGATCCGACAAGTTCTAGTGGGAACTAGCACGGATCAAGCCATCGTTGGATAGGTATTTGGAATAAACAGCTATGCTAGACCGTAAAGATGAGAAATAAGGTGCAGAAAACAAGGTGAATTATCATGAGATAACAATTCATCTTGTGATAGCGATAAAATATATTCGTATCTATTAATCATGACAAACTGGAACACGTAAAATATCAGAACCATAGCTATAGAGGTTTAATACAGCACGAGTTTCCCAAACAATAACCTTGCAACCGTTAGTATTTCCTGATGCTGGGGCATCTGCACGAATCAAATCCAGATGGGTATTGATAATTGTGCCTGCGGTGATATTGCGATCTGGTTGCAGGTATTTGATTTTGACATCCAGTAAAATTTTATCATTGAATAACCGGCCATCCCAAGAGATTTCCTGTTGGTTTGTTTGCATAGTGCCAGATACATCGCCTTTATCATCAATAGCGAAACTACCATTTTGAAAGGCTGCCGACCAGCTGTTGCCCGATTGTATTCCGGGCATACCAAAGCTAAAGCCATCTCCGCTAGAAAGATCGCAAGTTAGTGCTAAGGTCACGCTATCGCCCGAAGTCGGAATCACATTAAAAGTCCCTTTTCCATCTACTGAGGGGAATGTTTCGTAACCATGCAAATGCATGACGGATTTTGCCGAACCTGTATATGCTTCCTGTGATACACGCGACACGAAATCATCTTCAGGCATATTTTCACTTCCTTCTTTACTGCAGGAAATTAGCATCCAAGCTAGAACAATCATTATATATGCAATCTTATACATAGGTTTCAGATTAAGATTTAAATATACACCATCATTTGTAACGACTCAATACTGGAAAACCAGTATTTTATGATGTCAGCCCTTCATACAATTTTAGACCTCGACGCAATTGTAACGAGCATCCAGTGAGATAGTTCCTATCAACAATAAATGGTTTAATGCAATATAATTCCCTATATTGGGATAATACTAACATAAACATCTAAAATTAGATTATCACATGATGAACTATACTACCTATTTTTTCAAGATGAGTTACATCATATTTTGCTTGGCGATTTTCGTAGGTTGCTCTGCTGTAAATAAGAGAATCGTTTCTAAAAACAGTTATTCGCAAGATGCCATGAATGAGTACCGCAATGATAGTCTGCAACTCCGCGTGCTATTTTATGGGAATACCTATTTCGGAAATGCCAATATCAAACTATCCGAAATCCGCCGTCTATTCCAGAAACATGTAGGGTATTTCCCACGAAAAGATGTTTTCTTGTGGGGTGAATACCAAGCTGCTCGACAACCTATGTACATACTCGGAACTATTGTTAGCGATATTGACCTCTCCAAATTGAAAAAGGGAACGTCAGATTTTGGGTCTACGTATTACTATTTGATTTCATATCCTAATGATATAACGTTGTCGGAAGCATTTATCCCACTATCTGGCAGTAAATATGTGCATCTGCAAGAGATGGCAATGTATGCACAAAATGATTTGACCGCATCCACACGAGATGCAGAATTAGCTTGGAAAGACATGTTGAAATCTTTGGCCGTTGGTCGCCCCGCGTATGATGAAGCCAAAGGTAATAATAGGGAAGTGACGGATGAGGATCTTTTCGGGATGCAGTAAGCATTTCACATGATCAGAATCATTTGCCAATGTCCACTGTGGCTCAAAAAAACCGATCTCCTGCACGGAGATCGGTCGAACAACACAAATTAAACCACATCAAACGATGATCACCACAAAATCTTCACTTCTACCCCATCTGGGTTATTTTCGAAGCCTAACAAATATGTTTTTGAGCCAGCATCCCAGTTTTTACCATCAAAATTTTCTTGTCCATTCACCAATACGCTTTTAGGCTGTTTTGGTAATAGTACTCTGGAAATATTGGTCGTTTCGACCGAACTTTTGGCTACATAGCTGTAGGCATTTTTAGTCACTCTTTCATCGCTGACACGACTGGCGCCAGCCAATACCTGCGGTCTATTTTTATCTTTCACCAGCTCCACATTGAGGTAATAACCTTGTTCGCTAGGTGCAATGGTGCGCTGCTTATACACAGGTAACTTTGGATCAAACAGATCAATCAACTGTCCTTCCAACGTATAAGAATCGGTACTATTACTTTCGTCCATCACGGCAACTAACTCATACATTCCACGCTGTAGATAAAAATGATTCTTATACTGGAGTTGACTTTTGGTAGCCGCAGTATAGCGCGTTTCCACCGCTTTTACTAAAGGCGTACTTTTTGCTAGAGCGAGCACATATTCTTTCGGATCGTAACGTAGGATATGCACAGCACCTTTTCCATAATTATACACGCCTTCCTTAGCGCCAGCGGCAACGCCCATTTTTTCCATCAAATGATCGGAAGGAGCTGCATAATTTTTGCCATCGGTATTCCACCATTCTTGCACCGTTTGAAATGGATCGTTATCACGTCCGCTGTATACAAGCTGTCCACCTTGCTGCACCCAATCCGCGATTTGTTGATGCGCAATCGCATCTAGCGGTTTCATATTAGCATACGTCATGAGTAGCACCTTCGTGTCTGCCAGCGCAGCGGGATAACCCAAATTTTCAATATGCACCGTCTTTATCGGAACGCCCTTTTTTACGAAAGGCAAGGTCAAACCATAGAAGTTAGCTAGCTGCGGATCGTCGTATCCAGCATGCGTTGGAAATCGCTGAAACATAAGCGAATTGCCCATCAATACGGATATACCAGCGCTTCCCGACAATTTGTTAGCACTTTTTGGCATATGATTTAGTGAATTGACCATCACCTGCATTTGCGTGGCATACGGTTTTGGAATTTTGGCCTTCTCTTCGCTGTCTGCTGAAACACGATACAAACCTTCATAAATGCGCTCTGGCCACGGCATGATCTCATAATCGGAGATATTCGGATAAAGCAATTGCGCCGTGAAAGTCGCCTGATAATTGCGCTTGTAATCGTCCCAATCTTTTGCGCGATCTTCGATAGGATCTGTCAAGAAAAACATTTTTCGCCCCGTCGGCGCCGTCATGGATTCCATTGAACCGTATTCCAGATACGCGGTTTCAAAAACGCGTTCGCGTTCTTTGCCCTCAAAAAAATTAGGCTCGCGCGACGTGCCTGTCCACACCTGCGCAATGTATCCATCGACCACGGGCAAGGAAGCCAAACTCGCTTCTGGCGAGACAATCATCCATTGGGAATAATTCACCAGCGAATGCGTCGGCACATAACATTTCACGTCCATGCCTTTGGTTTTTCCATATTCTTTGGCGAACGTAAATACCTTATCCAATGCATTATAATACAACCAATATTTGAGTTTATTAGAGAGATAGGTGTTCTCCGGCGATTCATGCTGCGGACGCCAGTCGAAACCATAGTACTTCTTCCATTCTCGCTTAAATGCATCGCTGTATCCAGCTCTCGCCCAAAATTCTGGTTCCTCCAAAAAGATCGCATCAATGCCTGCGTCAATTACGGGCTTGATGTGTTCTTCATTCATGTATTGGATAAAATTGTCTGTTGGCACCAGGTATGGCACCATATGTCCATGCCACAATGTATCTTGCTGTTGCGTAACCTGCCCTTCGTCCAAGTGCATTTTGCCATCCCAAGCACCGGTGAAATAATCTTGGTATTCTCCCCATGCGATTCCAGTCATGAAGTGAATGGTATAACCTCGATCCTTCCACGATTTTACACGATCTGGAAATGGCCATTTCTTGCGTTTATCCGAAGGATTTCCTTTCACGCCATAGATCATCACGGCATCAGCGCGGTTATCAATTGTTGGTCGCCATTCGCTAGATGTTTGGAAAGTCGTCTTTACAGCATCTGGTTTTTGCTGCGCACACAGTGGACTGACCGCTGCGAGACAAATTCCGCCAATCAGATACCGGGATTTCGCGCCTATTTTTCGATATATATAATACATTAGTAATAGGTTTTTAGTTCACCAACACTTCTTTAGCTTCATTGTAATTCCAGCGCCGTACGCCACTACCTACAGGCGTGTCATAATTTATCCGCGCTGCCGCGCGAATAAATACCGTCCGACCGGTCGGAATCTGTCCATTCGACGTAACCGTAATGGTTTCGCCAAATAAAGAATTGAACGAATTGCCCGAATAATCGATACGGCTAGACCAACGCTCATCGCGCGCACGATAACCAATACTTGAGGAGTAGCTCACGAAAAACTGAATATCTGTCATATTCAACAGGTTATCGTTGTAATTACCCATGGGTTCTACTTTGGCACGAAAATCGGCTGGATTCAGACCCCGCGTTACACGCACTTGAGCTGTAATCTTACCATTGCTAACGGTTGGCTCTCCTACCCATTCTACTTGCAAAAATGGCTGCACTTCCATGCGTACAGTATGCGTATTCTCCAAATCCATCACGATGCTTTCGTCCGCGATGATGGCGCCATCTGTTCCGCGACGTTGCAAAGGGATAAACGGGCCATCGACGGTGATATGATAATTGCCTTTAAACAGTTTAGTGTTTTGAAATTTCCCGTCGGGCATGCAATAGAAATCTGGATTGTGCTCTACATTGTCGCCCCAGCTCAGCTCGGTCAGGCGAACACGTGTGCCTTCCGATCCTTGATCGGTCAATACGGGCTTGCCGGTTAGTACATCGACCACCTCGCCGTTCAACGTGACATCGGGTGCATCGTAATTATCCAACTCAAAAAAACTGCAAGCGCTATTGCTCATCAATAGGATGATTAACACCAGTCCTATGCTATATTTTATATTTCTTTGTCTCATCTGATTATCGGTTAGGTTGTTGGTCAATCAAAGGGCTTTTGGCTACCTCGCCTCCCGGAATAGAGAAGTAATAATCTATCGGCTGGTAACCAAATGTTTTGGAGGACACCCACTGAAAGCGTGTGTCAAAGAAGTACTTGTCCTCCTGCGTAGAAAAGAAAGGATACAATCCGCGAAAACGATAGTTTTCGTTGTTGCTATACAAGTTTTTGTCACGCGTTTCTCCCCAAAATCCATCACGTGCTTCATAATGGTTAACGCGCCAGCGGCGAATGTCCCACTTTGATTTATGTTCAAAAGCCAATTCTTTTCGACGTTCTTTACGTACGATATCTCGGCTAATATTGTCGGCTGTTAGCGCACCAATCAACAAGCTAGCACCAGCACGTTCTCGGATCTGATTAATGCTTTCTGTCGCGACTTGCAATAAACTACTACCGTCTGGCGATGGTGCGCCAGCTAACTCCAATTCAATAGCTGCTTCTGCTGCTGTGAGTAAGATTTCTGCGTAGCGCATCAGGATAAATGGCTGCGCCGATTTTCCTTCACCCGTTTCAATGTTGGTGGTTGTTTGCAACCATTTACGCACGTACAATCCTGTTAGCGTAGCTTCTCCATTATCGAAAAAAGGTCCATCTTGCCCAGCGGCTGTGATGGTCTGTCCTTGATATTGAAGCGTTTGTTGTCCGTTTCCCTCGCGTGGACTTAAGTACAAGGTTTTGGATGATCCATTAAAGATGGATAAGTTTTGATATCGTTCGTCAGCCGTGTTGTACGCATAATTGGAGAAGAAAGGTTTTATAGGCGTCTCTCCGGTATACACGCCAGCGCGCACTTCAATCTGCCGCGACCGAAATTGGTCAAACGGAAAGATTACGTACGCCCGCAAACGGGGTTCTGCATCTTGGAAAAACTCCATCGGACTATCGTACATGATATAATCGCCCGATGCATTGCTGGTGCCGGTGGTCACGCGAATCCTCCCATCAGGATATCTTGGAAATCCTTCAAAAAGCTCCACAAAATCCAGCGTCGGACAAGTACCTGCAGATAATGGCGCACGAAAAGAAAAGGGCATATTGTACGCATCAAATGCATGTGTGAGCGTTGGAAACAGATAGCGCTTGACATAGATATTTTCCGGACTACTTAGATCAGAAAACATATCGACCATATTCTGATATTGCGCTTGTTTATCACCAGCTATCCAACGGCGACGATACAGTGCATAACCGCCATCTTGCATCACTTGTCGAGCCGCTTTGTACGATTCCTCAAAATAACGCCGCGAAGCGGTTTGCCAACGTGATTCTTCGAATCCAATGACACGCACTTGCGTTTTGCGGCCGACGCCTGTTAAACGACCGGACACCGTTTCATTATATTTTGCTACACTACCGGCGTATAACATGGCTTGTGCTTTAAAAGATAGGGCGACGTATTTGCTGGCATAGCCTTCTTTAGGGCTGCGCTCTTGCAACAATGCAATCGCTTGGTCAAAATCAGCCAATACTTGATCCCAAGTTTCCTCTTCGGTAGCGCGTGCTACTTCGATATCGGCATCATTGGAGGGATATTGAATCACTTTGGTCACCAAAGGAATCCCTCCAAAACGCTTCGCCATCGTATAGAAAACGGTCGCCCGGATATAATAAGCCTCGCCTAAGTAGTGATTATACAATTCATCACTAAAGTTCGCCTGATATTGCGGCAGCGTTTCAATCAGATGATTGGCATCGCGAATTAGCTCAAATGCTTGCCCCCAATAGGCACTGCGCTCTCCGGTGAATGCCGTCGTAATGCCATCTCGATTTACCGCTTCGCCGGTACCATCGATGCCGATGGAATTTAGCCAACCATTATTTTCGAATCCCCACTGACCCATGTATTTAAAATCTTCGAAAGGCATACGGCTATACATCCGCGCCATATAAATATCCATACTGGCCGGCGTATTGAACAATTCATTATCCGTCACAATATTTTTGGGGATAATGTCCAGCTTTACGCAGGATTGGCTGGATGCCGCCAGTGTTGCTATTAATATAAATGGAATAATTCGTTTCATATTTTTTAGTTCTTGGTCTGCTTTACATTAAAAATTTAACGATACGCCCATGGTGTAGGTCTTGTTCAACGGGTACATGCGTCCTAAATCGCTGTCGGGATGCTCTGGATCCACAAATTTGACCGCGGTGATGGTAAACACGTTGTACGTGTTGGCAAAAACGCGAAGACGCATATTTGGATAGCGCGCAAAAGCCGGCAATGTATAGCCCAATTCCAAACTTTTCAGTCGCAAATACGCCGTACTCACCCGATTGAATTCCGAGTTTGGCCTTGGGTATCTTCCGGTGTAACCATAATGTCCTTGCACCCATTCGATAGACGGATCATACGGATCTGCCGTTGGATCTAGCGGATGCCAACGGTCCAGAAATTGCGTCAGCGTACCGCCACCATTGCTTCCCCAAATAGAGTATAACGGTTCTTGATATTGCATCGATCCCAAGGCGGAGCCTTGGAAAAGCATCGATAAGTCGAAGCTTTTGTAGTTTGCTTGGACATTCATACTAAAATTCATCCATGGTGTCTGGTCGAAGGCGAAAGGATGCTCATCCAATCCACTAATCTCACCATCACCGTTCCAATCGAGGTACTTATAATCTCCAGGAAGTTGATCGCGTTCGGTGTAGATTGGATAGGTACGGATATCATTCCAATCCATAAAACGGCCATCGGACACAAAACCAAATTGCTGCCCTTGATAACGCTGATTTAGGTTATCATTGCGCCACCTGTCGTATGAATTACGGTACGGCCCATTTTGTGCTCCAAATAGGTATTTGTTACGTGTAATGGTGGCAATGGCTTTTAGGCTGTAGCCAAAATCACCAATCTGATTACGATGACGAATCTCTAGGTCGATTCCGTAATGCTGATCGCTATTCACATTTTCCAATGGTGCGGTCATCCCGATAATGGTTGGAAAATCGCCACTGCGCCGTTGGAATAAGCCGCTTCTTCTACGATCAAAGTAATCTATGGTGAAGCCGAATTTGCCATTCCACATATCCATATCCAGACCGATATTGAAGGTTCTGGCTTGATACCAAGTTAGCATGCGATTGGCAATCGCTTTTCGAGTTACGCCTGTGACGAATTGATCGCCGAAGAGATAGCCCGGAGCATATTGATTATAATAGCCATTTTCGGCGTTACCACTGGTTGCCGGATAATTATATCCTGCGATCCAACCAAAATCCCAATCTCCCGCCAAATCATCGCCCAGCAAACCATAACTCGCACGTACTTTGAATTGATCTATGAACTTCAATCCGTCTAAAGATTTGAAGAATGGCTCTTCAGAAATACGCCAAGCGGCAGATCCTGATGGGAAGAATCCCCATTGATTCTCTTTCGCAAAGCGAGACGAGCCATCATAACGGAATTGTCCTTCCAGAATATACCGATCACGAAAACTATAATTTAGCCGGCCAAAAGCGGCTTGCTTAGCTTCGTTGTAATAATCGTTAATTCCGCCAGACATCCCCGTCATCTGTCCATCTTCCACACCAGTCAATAAGATATCGGAGCCAAAGGCTAGGTTCTTCATACCGTAGAAGTTGTCGCCATCATTCTTTTGCGTTTCCCAACCCAATAGCGAATTTATCGTATGGCCATTGCCAAAGGAGCGTTCAAAGTTTAAGGTAAACTGACTTAAGATCTGTTGTTTCTCAAAAAACTCTCTGCGCATGCGGTTCGGACTACTCAAATCAAATAATTTCTGATTGTACGTACCTGTAATGGGATCTAAAGCATATTGGTAATATTCACGACGAAACGTGCTGTTGTTATCTCCACAATAATCATAAGATAATAACCCTCTGGCGGTTAACCCCTGCAAGGATTCTGATATGGTGCCGAAATCGAAGTTTAACGCCGCGGAAGATTGAAAAGTCTTCATTTTATTTTTTCGGTAACCTGCAATGTCTGAATAGATCATTGGCACGGTATTTTGCTCCAAACTGATTCCTTCGTAGTTAATCAGCGTTCCTTCTGGATCAGCGAACGCTGGAAATAACATGCCTTGCCCCCAATAGTTGCGAATAATATCGACGGCACTATGATACGGATTGTTTTGCACGTCCGACATGCCCGCCAAATTGAGATCTAATTTTAGACCTTTCGTGATTTCGGTGGTAAGATTAGTTCGCAAATTGAATTTTTGGTAATTCAGATCGCCGCTGCGAAAAAATCCTTCCTGAAAGTTGTAGCCCGCACCAACGTAATATTGGGTTTTTTCGGATCCGCCCGACACGCTCACATCATGCGCAGTTTGCGGAGAAACTTCAGAGAATATCAACGATGTCCAGTCTGAAGAACGGCGCGTTCCGTTTCGAAAATCCTCAAAATCCTTCTCGGTATACACCCAGTTGCCACCATTAATGTTATTCATCGATCGCTCATTGTACAAGGTCATGGCTTCGGCTGCGCTGGCCAAAAATGGCATGTTGGACGGTCTTTGTAAGGTATACGAGCCATTGTAACCCACGGAAACTGTACCTTCTTTTCCTTTGCGTGTGGTCACCAACATCACACCATTGGCCGAACGAACACCGTAAATGGAAGCCGAAGCATCCTTCAGCACCGATACATCTTCGATATCGTTTGGATTGAGGCGTTGAAAATCTTGAATGGACCTTGGAACTCCGTCGATAATAACTAACGGAGCGCCCATACCGCGAATATCAAAATTAGCCCGGTACGCGCCTGGTTCAGCACTTTGTTGCCAAACGCGCACACCGGCAATTCGGCCGGTCAACATGTTTTGTGGATTTTCGTTTCGCGTAGCGCGCATTTCTGTCCCTTTTACGCCGGAAACTGCACCCGTTAAGGTTTGCTTACGCTGCGTGCCGTAACCGACCACCACAACTTCTTCTACACTTTGATCTTCTGCTTCTAAGCTAATGTTGATCGTGGAGCGGTTACCCACTTCAGATTCCGCCGTTTTGAAACCGATAAAACTGTACTGCAAAACGGCATCTGCAGGTACGTTAATAGCATAACGACCTTGTGTATCTGTGCTGGTAGCGATCTGCGGTGTGGAACCTTTCACGACGACTGATACACTGGCTAATGGTTGTCCCTGCGCATTGGAAACCACACCGCGCACAGCGATTTGCGCTCGTGAAAGGAGTGGCAACAGCAAAGCAAACAGGATCAAAACGAGCACTACCTTAGTGGTGCTTTTTCTTGAGATTACCTTCATTGTTAACTGGTTTGTAATTGGTTATATCACTTATTTAAAATAGGTTTTTAGGTTTTTAGGTTTTTTGGCCGATGGTTAATCGGCCGTATGGAGATGATGCTGTCCTAATAATGCATATTGTGCTGCATAGGTAAACATAAACATGCCTTCGACTCCTTGGCCATCCCGATCACTGCCCCATCCGGTCAATAAGTTGGTCGGCAAATACCCATTGTGATTAAATCGCTCAAAACCGTAATCTAAGTTGCGCTGAAATGCATTTAGATACGCGCTATTCTGTTCGTTTAGTCCGGTGGATTCTTGATATCCGCGGAGCAGAATACCATTGAACCAGTTCTTGAATCCATCCGTACCAAATGTGTGGTACTGTGGTACATCTTTGCCCAACGTAGCAAAACGCGTGAAACTTTTCTGCGAAAGATCGCGTACATCGCGCGCATAGGTTTCGTCGCCAGTAGCACGATACAAATCAGCACCACCCGACAGCATGGTACCGCTGTTGTATGTAAATGCCTCACCAACCGCATCTCTCAATGGTGTATTTGCGCGATAGCGCGTACCATTCACCATCGTGTATTGAATATCGCAATTAGGAACACATCCGCCCATCATATCACTGTACACGCCATCATTGTTAAGTAAATGAGACTTTTGCCAAGCGTAGGTTGCTTTTGCGTAATCGAGATAATAGTCTGCTTTGCTTACAGATTTTGTTAACCGTGTTTGCTTGTCCGTGGGGTCGATATAGCGTTTTTCGATTTGCTGCGATTTGCCTTTGTACAGTTCATGCAACCAAACCAACGGTGTGATTAATGGCCCGTTGCTACAAGCATGTTTGGTGGTATAACCTGGTCCCCAAGGAATTCCGCCATTTTCGCGGCCTTGCTCATCGATAGTGGTATCCCAACCATCCAACACATAATCTGTCAGATATTCCGCTTTTTGCAAATACGCTTCGTTGCCTGTGAGTTTGTACGATTCCAGCAGCTCGCGAATTAGCCACATTTGATCATCATACACATTGAGTACGCCCGTTACATTGGCCTGCCCTTTTTGGCTCACCCGATCCACCGCGTATACCGACCATTCTTTGGTTTGCGTGTAAGAAACCAGTTCGAAAGTGCCTAAATAGTAATCAGCATTGTCATATAGATTGTCTAAGAGTTGTACATAGCGCTGATAGTGTTGATCGTACAAGGCCGTTTCGCCAGCTTCCTTTGCTTTCTTCAGACCAGATAGTATGGCATTAACAGATTCAATACCGGCTGTGTACATCCAAACAGATCCGCGTTCCTCCGATTTTACCTGTGTAAATGGATTATAGAATCGACGCATCTCCAAAGTTTGCGGATCAAATTGTTTTTCGATGGTAATGTCTACTAGCGCGATGGAACGCTCCAGATTGCGTAATGCCATCTCCATGGTAGAGTCATCTACCGTCTCTTCGACTTCGACGGGCTGTACGGTATTTTGAGAGCAGGACGACATTCCACTGCTAGTCATCGCCACACCCATAAGCGCGACACGGAAAGCAACTTGAGCAATACGGTTTAATTGCATGATGTTGAGAATTTGGTTTATAATTTTAGTTAGAGCTATCTTGGTTAGAGTTAGCCGATCATAACGAAAGCAATATAGCGCGACAGGGGTTAATTTATGGGTTAAAATGGCCTTATTAATACCCAAAGAATGTATTAACCCTGGCAAACTACTGAAAAACACAAGCTCGAAATATCACAATTTCGAGCTTTATTGTTTCCCTAACCTGATCTTTGCTAAAACGTTTATTGAGATTTTTATTTACATTTGATGTAATAACACTACCAATGATGCGGGCCCAAAAGTCCGGCATAAACTCGATGATGACAGCAACTACTCTACCTATACGCGTATTTCTTTTTTTGTGCCTTTCCAATTTTGTGTTTTTGGCAGATATTTTGGCGCAGGGAATCGAGTTGACAGGCAATCATCAACCGATTGAGCAGCGCTCTTCTATTCGGTTATTTGAACAAAATCATCCTGATTTCGAGGGAATTTTGAAGATTAATTTTGATCTACACATCCGTGATGATGGTACTTCGGGATATTTGATTCGGTTGAAAGACAAGAGCCAAAACCCGACGTATAACCTGTATTTTGATAAAGAAGATAATAAAGCGGTTTTCCGGTTTAACGAGGAAGGGAAAAGCGGTCTGATCCGATTGACTATTGGTATAGATCAGCTAAATAAGCATCGATGGCTACCTATTCGCTTGGCGTACGACTTGCGCAAGGGCATGATCTCACTTGCGGTAGGAAATCTCGCCACAGAAAGCGTTCGAGCGCCACAACTTAAGCGCTATTCACCTACGGTGATTTTCGGTAAAAGTGATTATTTGATCGATGTGCCATCCTTTTCGATGCGTGCATTGATCATTGCAGATGATCACCAAGAACTCGTATTTCCTATGAAAGAAACTTCTGGCACGACCTTGCATGATGAGTCGGGCAACGCGGTGGGCAAAGTTTCTAACGTCAGTTGGTTACTAAATCGCGCCTATCATTGGCAGCGTAGCAGCGCGCTGTATTCTGATCGAAAGTCAGGATCCGAGTACGATATGAAACGACAGTTGGCCTATTACTTTAACAGCGATTCTTTGTATATTCATCATCTTCGTGGTGGTTTTACGGAAGCGATTCGATTTGCCAATCCTTGTCAGGTACTGATCAAGCTCGGCAATAGCTTTATCGATTCTACCGAAAATCGGCTGTACGTGTATGAGACGTTTTACGAACATCCGTACGAAGGCCCCACGATCGCAAGCCTAAGTTTGGATGATTATACTTGGCGTGTAGAAAGTGATGCATACCTAGGGCGGGAATTGAACCATCATGCAGCGCAGTATCTAGCAGATCAACGTGCGCTGTTTGTTTTTGGCGGATTTGGCAATATGATGTACAACAATGATATGAGGCGCTATGACCTTGCTCAATCGGGCTGGACTGCACCGCAGAATATCTCAAAAGACGTCATATTACCACGCTATTTTACGTCAATGGGTTATGGAGCAGTCACTAAAAAGATGTACTTGTTTGGTGGCATGGGCAATGAGTCTGGTCAGCACATTGTGGGTCGGAAGTATTTCTATGATCTCTACGAATTGGATCTTGCTGCTGGCCAAACTACTAAATTGTGGCAATTGGACTGGAAGGAACATCACTTTGTGCCCGCCCGCGGATTAGTAATTCCCGACGACCAATGGTTATATCTGTTGGGTTACCCAGAGCATGTTTCGCATTCGTTGATCCAGTTGCGCCGCTTTTCATTGACAGATGGCTGCTATGAACAATTGGGAGATTCTATTCCGATCTATTCGGATAAGATCAGCACGCGCGCCAAGCTCTATCATGATAAAAATCTGCAAAAATTAATTGCCATTGTGCAAGAATCGGATGATGATATTCGATCCAAACTATCGGTTTATGAATTGGATTTTCCGGCGATTAGCCAGGCGCAACTGCACGCTTTTCCCAGTTCACGCCATGGCTACTGGATTTGGCGAATCGGTTTCGTGGCCTTACTAATCACTGCCAGCGCTATCTTATTTTACCGCAGAAAGCAAGCCGCAAAACCTGCAATGCAGCCCGCAGAAGCAAGCATTCAACAAGCTACAACACCACGAACGGCATCCGAATCTGTGATAAAACCGATGAAGTGGGAACATCCTGATAAGAATTGCATTTTCTTGTTTGGAGATTTCACGGTGCTCGATCGGCGCGGCAATGATATTTCTCATCTATTTAGCACGAGATTGCGCCAGGTTTTCTGCTTAATTCTTATCCATAGCGATCATGCGGGCATTAGCTCTAATTTGCTGAGTCATCTGATTTGGCCAGATAAACCAAAAGATAAAGTAAAGACATCGCGCGGTGTGACAATCAACAACTTGCGCAAGGCACTAAGCACCGTGGAGGGCGTAGAGATCCTGTATGAAAACGGGCATTATCGCACCGCGATTACCGCACCTTGCTATTGTGATTATACCATTTTGCGCACACAACTCGTTACAGAACAAGATCTCATCGTGGAGGATATCAATCTGTTGATCCGACGTGGATCCTTCTTGCTAGGATCTGACGATCCATTATTTGACGAGACCAAAGGTAAGCTGGAGGATGAACTCATTTCCAGCTTACAAAAAAGCATTTTAGTCTTAGAGCAGCAGCAAAACTGGACGTTGCTCTTTGCAGCTGCCGACTTGCTGGTGGCCTTAGATCCGGTTCATGAAACGGGACTAAAGAAAGGGTTGAAAGCGTTGCAAAAGCTTAATTTGACAACACAAGCCAGCCGCTTCTATGTTCGGTTTACCGAGCATTATCGGCAATTGCTTGGTGAAGAATATCCGCTTATTTTTGATGAATCAACGCAAGATTAGGCACTTCATATTCGTCTCGCATAATGGGTTATGTACTAATGATAAAAATCTATTACTTTTAGCTTAGATTTCGGAACCGCTCAACTTACTCGCCAGACCATGCCCCTTCATATGTACCACACTTGCTAGTATACTGGCTTGATTATTTTAGGGTCTAAAATCTAGAGAGCCTTTTTTTGATTCTCTACCGTCATTCACTGTATCCACTCTCGGTTTACTTATCTTATTATTACCAAATAAAAATGTCACAGATAGTCTGAACCTTTGGGTATCATTATAAGTATAATACTCCCCAAATATTGGACAGCTGATTAAATTCGATAATTTAACAGTTGAAAATGAAAAAAGAGCGTAGAAAATTCAGTCCGGTTTTCAAGACCAAAGTAGTCTTAGAAGCCCTTAAAGAAGTTAGTACCATGCAGGAACGTGCTTCCAAATACAGCCTTCATCCCACACAGATCACCGCTTGGAAACGGGAATTTCTGGAGAAAGCTGACACGGTGTTCGGTTCAGAGAAACCTACACAGAAAGAAGAGTCTAAAGAGAAAGAACTTTATTCCAAGATTGGTGAACTTCAGATCCAAGTTGATTTCTTAAAAAAGGTATTGGGGAAATGAGCATGATTGAAAGGCGCGGACTTGTTTCCCCAGGATATAAACCGCTAAGTATTGTGGGGCAGTGTAAGCTGCTGAATCTTCAGCGTAGCTTCTATTATTTCAAGCCTAAAGGTGAATCCTTGTTGAATCAGTCCATCATGAAGCTAATTGACCGCAAGTTTCTGGACTGTCCATTTTACGGTGTGGAACGGATGACTGCGTATCTCAACAAAGATCTAGGGTATCGTATAAATGCCAAGCGCGTACGGCGTTTATATCGGCTAATGAGCCTTCGGACCATTTACCCAAAGAAGAACCTAAGTAAAGCAAATGCAACACATTACAAATACCCGTACTTACTCAAAGGCTTAAAGATAGAGCGGCCAAGCCAAGTTTGGCAGGCCGACATCACTTATATTCCTATGTTTAGAGGCTTCATGTATATGTTCGCCATTATAGATGTGTATAGTCGAAAGATTGTGGGGTGGAGTATCTCTAATACCATGACGGTGGAATGGTGCAGGGATGTGCTGTTGGAAACAATAGCAGAGCACGGCACTCCTGAAGTATTCAATACCGATCAGGGTTCACAATTTACCAGTCCGATCTTTACCAAAGTCCTCAAGGATAATCGTGTGAGTATATCAATGGATGGAAAAGGAAGAGCGCTGGACAACGTGTTTATCGAAAGGTTCTGGAGGTCATTGAAGCAGGAATACATTTATTTGAACCCACCTAACGGTGGCATGGAGTTATTCCAAGGTGTGAAACGGTATGTCGAATTTTACAATACGGAAAGAAGACATCAGTCTATGGACCATTTTACCCCAAATCAGGTATTCTATCAAAATAATAAAAAAGTGTCGTAAATAAACTTAAGTTTGAACTATTGCTGTCCAGCAAAAAGGGAGTACTATAGTTAACGCTGATAGTTGTCTTCCAATACCTTGATAATATCGCTTTCACGAAACAATATTTTTCGTTCGAGCTTGATAAAAGGTATCAGTCCGTCATCCCTGTACTGTTGCAATGTCCGTTTGCTGATATGTAACATCTCGCAAACCTGTTCGCCTGACAGGTAGATTTCTCCTTTTAAGAGTGGATGAAAATATTCCCTGATATACAGCAGTTCATTTTTGATGCCTACTACAGCTTCGAGCAAGGCAATCATATCTTCGTTTGAATTTCCAATCTGTTTCATTTCTTTTGCTTTTTTAATGGTCGCTCTCCCTGCAGCAGTAATTCCACTTCGGATAATCTGAAATATGTTTTCCGATTGATTTGCGTTGCCCCAAGAATACCTTTTGCCCTGTACGTCTGCAAAGTTCGTTTACTGATGTTGAGCAGTTGGCAGGCTTCCTGTTGGTCGAGCCATTTTGTTGCCTGTTGCAGTGCTTTGTAGGGTGCAGTCATTTCCGCTATCAAATTGGAAACTTCCTTTACTTCCCTATGCAATGCCTTTAAAATCTGAATGTCCAAAACCGTTATTTCCATATCATGTCATTTATACCTCGAAAATAAAAGCAATTCATATAAGATTTCTCAATGTTGCAGTCAGAGGTAGCGTTTGGCGTACAGTTGCCAAATACGGTATTACATTCCCAATTTTGGTTTATTATTTTTCGGACGAGTTTGTTGTGATTTGATTGTATTGTCCATTCTCAAAGCTGGTTTTTTGTTGGTTTGTACAGTCTGACTTTTTCCATCGTTTTTGAAATCCGAACGCATAACCGTTTTTGTTGCACCTATTACGCTTTCAGGTTCGGTAGTCTGTTTTTGTTGTTCAACACGCTTGCCACCGAACAACCTGCCCAGACCTAAACCCTTTGTATCTTTGAATTGACGTTTAAAGTTGGTAATAAAATTGGAAATCGGGTCGCTATGCTTATCGACCTGCATAAAAGGAGCATTCTTTTTTTTCTCGGATAGCTCGTTTTCTTTACGCTCTTTGTTGGTATTTACTTTTTGTGCCATAGGTTCAAAATTTTTCCCAATATAGAACACAAGAGAATGTATTATTTTCATTTGGCTTTTTGTGGCAGTATTTGGCTTATATTGGCACAATAGGAATGGAAAGTAATCCTTAAAACACTTTAACTTTTCCTCGCAAAGCCCTCACGGATTTAAAGAGTTTTCTACGGATAAAGGAAAGCATACCAAAAACATCCTATCCTTACCCCTTACGTGTTTTTTGTACCCTTTCTTTGATTGGAATGGATTAAAAAAGAATAAAAAGGTCGCAAAGATAAAGCGGACAGCCACCGCACCACCCAACCAAAAGCTTACGGCATAATGGCAGGGCAAAAGGTGGCTTCGCAGAGTTGTTGTGTGATTGCCCTGCCACCCTTCGGGACTTATTCCGTTTCCTTTTGGTTTTTCCCCTGTCCGCCTTGTTAAAATGGCTTTCTTTTTTTTCTGTTTTTTTGTTTTGAAAATAATTTTTGAGAGGGAATTACGCATCCTTATCAATGGGCAGTTATCAAAACAATGGCTTGTGCTTATCGTTATAGATTTCCTTAATCAGTTCTCCGAACTCCTGAAAGTGGTACTCGATAATGTTGTCCAGATACGCATAAATCGTCAGTTTGTCAATTCCTATAATGTTGGTAAGCCTGTTAAATGTTTCGTGGTGTTCCTGCCGTACATAGACTGATTTACCCCTACTTGCAGTACTGTTCGGAATTTTAAAGAACTGTCCGCAGTAATCCTCTTTGGTCAGTTTTTTGGTTTTAGAAGTGCCTTTTTTAGAATTGTTGACCAATGGCTTTGAATGTTCCGTTTCTGTTGCTATTTCCTCGGGTTCTTCTCCTGCCATTACACGCATAATAGCTTCCTCGTCAACTTCGGGTTTTGCAAAGTCTTCCCGATGTGTTATTCCTTGTTGTTTCATCAAAGGTTGTTTCTTTTCATCAGTTAGGAAATTTTCAATAGAGAAATCCTCTTTTTCGGGTTGATGATTTTTGTTTTCTTCGTGTATCATATCTCTTATTTTTAATATTATATCCAATTAGCTATCTGGTTAGCTGAATAGTTAGTTCTATATACTGTTGTATCTATGTAGCCAACTATTTACCTATGTACCTGCATACACTTAACTGGCTAGTTCATTAACTCAAAAAATAGCAATTAGTCCGCATTCAATCACGCAGATTTGCTGTCGATTTTTTTGCCATTCATTTACTTAATTAAGGATATAACCAATCAGCCAGTTAATTAGTTACAAAGGAAATAAAAGCAATTCCTGCCCCCATAAGGGTGGCAGTATTTGGCGTTCAAAGGCTTTATTTGGCGTAATCGTAAGTCGTTGTTTTTCAAATAGTCTTATCGAACTTTGTAATCGGGGCAGTTGATTTTTTCGGCTAACTCCAATCCGTTTGCAAAACGGATTTTTCTGAACTCCTGTTCAGAGCAAGTTATCTTTTGAGGTACTCGAAATGAATTTCGGCACTCAAAAGCACTTGCCCTTGCAGGGAGCTGAAAACCGCTCCGAAGTCGCAGTTTTGTTTAACATTAGAAATGGATTTATTATGGAAGAAAAGAACAGTAAACAAATTAGGAAAACAGGGAGAAAACCGAAGAATGACCCTGCCGTACATCGGTATTCTATTAACCTGAATGCAGAGGAAAACGCCAAGTTCCTTGCCCTCTTTGACCAATCGGGGATAAGTGTAAAGGCACATTTCATTACGGCTTGCATCTTTCAAAAGACCGTAAAGACCGTAAAAATTGATATGAATGCGGTAGAATACCACGCAGGACTGACCAAATTTTTCAGTCAGTTTCGAGGAATAGCAACCAATTACAATCAGATTGTAAGGCTATTGAACGCCAATTTTTCGGAGAAAAAAGCATCTGCATATCTCTATAAATTGGAAAAACAGACCGCAAAAATGAAAGAACTGTTGCTAAAGGTTTTAATTCTTACCGACAGATTTGAAAAGCAATATCTACATAAAGAGTAAAATTATGATTGCAAAAATCGGAAAGGGAAGCAATATGTACGGAGCGATTTTGTACAATCAGCAGAAAGTGGACAGGGAAAACGGAGCGGTTTTGTTGCTGAACAAAATACCCGACACAATGGACGGCAGGTATTCCGTAGCGTATTTCAATAAATGTTTTGAGCCGTATTTGTCTGCAAACATCAAAACAGAAAAAACGGTACGGCATATTTCATTGAACCCAGACCCGAAAGACGAGGTAAGCGATGAGCAGTTTACGGAAATGGCACAGGAATATATGGAACGTATGGGCTACGGAAATCAGCCTTATATTGTTTTCAAACATACGGACATTGACCGAATGCATATCCATATCGTTTCGACCTGTGTAGGCATTGACGGTAAGAAAATCCCCGATGATTACGACCACCCACGTTCAATGGCAATCTGTCGGGATTTTGAAACGAAATACAACCTGCACAAAGCAACCGAGCAGGAGCAGAAACAAGCCAACAAAGTTTTCAAACCTGTGGATTACCACAAAGGCGACATCAAAAGTCAGATTGCTTCGGTAGTACGGCATTTGCCGAAGTATTACAGCTTTCCGACTATGGGAAGCTATAATGCTTTATTGTCGCTGTTCAACATCACAGCGGAAGAAGTCAAAGGCGAGCGGAACGGTCAGCCGGTAAACGGATTGGTCTATGTGGCAGTGGACGAAAACGGAAACAAGGCAAGCAATCCGTTTAAGGCATCGCTTTTCGGAAAAGACGCAGGAGTTGCACAACTACAAAAGCATTTTGAACAGTCAAAAGAGAAAATGAAAACCAATCCTGTAAGGTCAGTTTTAAAGAATACTGTTGAATTGGCTATGCACACGACAAGCAACGAAATAGAATTTAGAAAACAATTGACCGAACACGGTATTAATACGATTGTTCGCAGAAACGACAACGGACGGATTTACGGAGTAACTTTCATTGACCACGAGAGCCGTAGTGTATGGAATGGTTCACAGTTAGACAGAAACCTGTCTGCAAATGTTTTTAACGATTGGTGGAACAACGGCAACAAACCCGAACTGAAAACACAGGATAACCCTCTTTCCAAAACGAATACAATAGACAACCAACCAACGAAAGACCTTTTTGAGTTTATCCCACAGGAACATTCTCAGAATTTCGATATAGGATTATTCAGCCTTTTACCTGATGCACAAGGCGTGGATTATAAAGAAGAAACATTTGCTAAACGGATGAAGAAGAAAAAGAGACGATTGCAATAAACAATGCAATGCCATTGCATTACTTTTTTACTAACTTTGCAAAAGAATATGAAAGTCTTCTCTTCCATACTGGCACTTTTTATGATGGCATTATTTGTAATGCCTTGTGCTGATATGTATGAAAAAAATGTATTTAATATTCAGGAACATTCTACAGAAATAACCCATCAAGGAAGCCACGACCATCAGGAAACAACTGATATGTGCAGTCCATTTTGTTTATGCGGTTGTTGTGGAATAGTTTCAGGTATAGTGCTTCAATGGAATGTATACAGCTTAGTTAAGGCGAAGACTTTTGACCTTTCTAAGCCTAAAGTTTATTATAAATGTACCTTTATATCCCACTATCTGGGGGGAATTTGGCAACCGCCAAAGATTAATGCATAATTTTTAATGTTTTAATGATTATAGCTTTTTGCGTACAGCAACAAGCTGAATGTTTTGGGTCATACTTCGTATTTCTCGTATTCATAATCATTGCAATTTATCATTAATTATTCATCATTAATCACAATAGAAGTGTTAAATAGTATTATAAAATTCTCTATAAAGAATAAGTTCATTATAGGATTGATGACCTTGTTTCTCATCATTTGGGGGGTATGGAGTGCCAAGCAAATCCCCATTGATGCCCAACCTGACATTACAAACAATCAGGTTCAGATTATTACCCTGTCGCCTACATTGGCAGGACAAGAAGTAGAACAATTAGTAACATTTCCCGTAGAGCAAAGTATCGTTAATCTTCCAAAAGTAGAAGAGATAAGAAGTGTTTCAAGATTTGGATTATCTGTTGTAACCGTTGTCTTTCAAGATAATGTCGATATTTATTTTGCACGACAGTTAGTAAGCCAACAGCTGAAAGAAGCACAAGACCAGATACCTGACGGGATTGGAACACCTGAACTTGCTCCTGTCAGTACAGGTCTTGGCGAAGTGTACCAATATATTCTTCATCCCAAAGAAGGCAGTGAAGACAAATATTCCGCAATGGATTTGCGGACAATGCAGGACTGGATTGTTGCCAGACAACTTTACGGTACTCCGGGAATTGCAGAAGTCAATAGTTTCGGTGGTTTGCTTAAACAGTACGAAGTTTCTATCGACCCAAACCGCATCAAGGCAATGGACGTTAGTATTTCCGATATTTTTACCGCCCTCGAAAACAACAACCAAAATACCGGAGGTGCATATATCGATAAGAAGCCCAATGCTTACTTTATTCGCGGGATTGGTCTGGTTACTTCATTGGAAGATGTAGGAAATATCGTCGTTAAAAATACAGGTAGCGTTCCGGTATTTATCAAAGATGTGGCAGAAGTACAATTTGGTCACGCAACCCGGTACGGAGCATTGACCTATAATGGCGAAGTAGATGCTGTGGGTGGGATTGTAATGATGTTGAAGGGAGAAAACACCTCTGAAGTTGTAAAAAGTATCAAAGAAAAAATACCGGTTATCCAACAATCTCTACCCGAAGACGTGGTCATAGAACCATTTTTAGACAGAATGGATTTGGTTGATAGAGCGATAAGTACGGTTCAAAAGAACCTCATTGAGGGCGCACTGATTGTTATTTTTGTATTAATTCTATTCCTGGGGAATTTCAGAGCAGGACTGATTGTAGCCTCAGCCATACCGCTATCTATGCTTTTTGCGTTGGGAATGATGCGGCTGTTTGGTGTAAGTGCCAACCTGATGAGTATGGGGGCTATTGATTTCGGATTGGTAATAGATGGTTCCCTGATTGTTGTTGAAGCGACAATGCATCATTTGGGCTTGCGGAAATCCACACAAAGACTTACGCAGGCAGAAATGGATGAAGAGGTATATGAATCTGCACGGAAAATTCGTACGAGTGCCGCATTTGGCGAAGTTATCATCCTCATTGTCTATATCCCTATCCTTACTTTGGTGGGTATAGAGGGTAAAATGTTTACGCCAATGGCACAGACTGTAAGTTTTGCCATTTTGGGAGCATTGATTTTGTCCTTTACCTATATCCCGATGATGAGTGCTTTGTGTTTGTCTAAAAAGCCGATTACCAAAAAGAATTTTTCAGACAAAATGATGGACTATCTTCAAGGGGTTTATAAACCATTGTTAGAAAAAGCCATTCGGATGAAATATGTGGTTATTGCGGTTGCCGTTGGGCTGTTTACCATAAGTATATTCTTTTTTTCACGGATGGGCGGAGAGTTCCTGCCAAAATTGGGCGAGGGCGATTTTGCTTTCCACTGTATCCTGCCACAAGGAACATCGTTAAGCCAAAGTCTGGAAACCTCTATGCAGGCATCAAGGATAATCAAGGAATTTGACGAAGTGAGAATGGTCGTAGGCAAGACTGGTGCTGCCGAAGTACCGACAGACCCGATGCCTCCCGAAGCCACTGACCTGATGATTATCCTAAAACCGCAGGACGAATGGAAAACAAAAAAATCCTATGACGAGCTTTCCAATGAAATGATGGAGAAACTTGAAGTTATTCCCGGTGTATTCTTTGAAGCCAATCAGCCGATACAGATGCGGTTTAATGAACTGATGACAGGTATCAGGCAGGATGTAGCCGTTAAGATATTCGGAGAAGACCTCGACAGTTTGTTGGTTTATGCCAATAAAGCGAATGCTATTATTCAAACAGTAGAAGGTGCGACTGCTCCGCAGGTAGAACGGGTAGCAGGTCTTCCCCAAATCAATATCGAATATGACCGTACCCGAATAGCCAATTACGGCTTGAATGTACAGGAAATAAACGATATTGTCAGCACTGCGTTCGCAGGTAAATCAGCAGGTGTGATTTATGAAAACGAACGAAGATTTGATTTGGTGGTACGGCTTGATGAAGCCCACCGCAGTTCCATTGAGGATGTGAGCAATCTGTTTATCCCACTACCAAACGGCGACCAAATACCGCTTTCACAGGTTGCAAACATTGATTACAAATTAGGGCCCGCACAAATCAGCCGTGAAGGCGGTAAACGCAGGATATATGTCGGCTTCAACGTACAGGGGCGGGATGTAGCCAGCGTTGTCAATGAAATTCAGGATAAATTGGCTGAACAGATTAAGCTACCGACAGGTTATTATTTTACTTATGGTGGTCAGTTTGAGAACCTCCAAAAAGCTACCGACAGATTGCTGATTGCTGTACCTATCGCATTGCTTTTGATTTTTATCCTGTTGTATTTCACATTCCATTCGTTTAAGGAAGCCGTTTTGGTATATACAGCTATCCCGATGAGTGCCATTGGAGGCGTATTTGCCCTGTTATTGCGGGATATGCCATTCAGCATATCAGCAGGTGTCGGATTTATCGCCCTGTTTGGTGTTGCTGTTCTGAATGGGATTGTACTGATTGCCACGTTCAATAGACTGGAAAAAGAGGGTTGGAACGAGATTATTCCGAGAATTATCGAGGGAGCTAAAACAAGGCTTAGACCTGTATTGATGACGGCATCTGTGGCAAGTTTAGGTTTTTTACCAATGGCGTTGAGTACAAGTGCAGGTGCAGAAGTACAAAAACCGTTGGCAACCGTGGTTATCGGTGGACTGATTTCGGCAACTGTCCTGACATTGTTCGTCCTGCCATTGCTGTACCTCGTATTTATGAGAAACCAAAAACCTCCGAAAAATAGTAAAACGAAAGCCATAGCACCCGTGCTGTTGCTGTTTGTGTTCTTGGGTTTTTCTCAAAACGGTAAGGCACAAACTCCGATGAGTGTAGATAGAGCTATTGAAGTAGCTGTGGAGAACAACCCTCAGCTACGTTCCAAAAATATGGATATTCAATCTGCCCAAAGCCTTAGCAAGACGGCGTATGAACTACCGAAGACCGATGTAAACTTCCAATACGGGAATAATGAGGGATTTGAATATAATGACGGTTTCCAAATTTCACAGACCATTCCCTTTCCGACACTCTTTGGGGCAAAGAAAAATCTTGTCAAAGAGCAGGTAAAAGGTCAGCAGTGGGCGAAGGCTCTGACAGAAAACGAACTGAAAAAACAGGTAAGAACCTATTATTATCAGTTGGAATATTTGGAGCATAATGCTTCGGTTTTAAAGTATCTTGATAGTATTTATGTAGACTTTATCCGTGTTGCGGAACTCCGGTATAAAACGGGAGATATAGGTAAATTAGACGTTAATACTGCAACTACCAAGAAAGGGGAAATAAGTCTTTTGTATCAACAGAACGAGGTTTTAAGGCAGAACGCCTATCAAAGCCTTAAAAATCTGATGCAGACACAGGAAGATTTCTTAATAGAACCTCAACCGGATTATACACCATTGCTGTTAAGTTCTTTCATTGACAGTTCGGCTGTTGCAAATCATCCGAGCATCCAGCTATTGTACCAAGAGGCGAAAATTGCCGAACAGAACAAGAAATTGGAACGGGCAAACAGCCTGCCTGATTTTACGTTCGGCTATAATAACATATCGCTGATAGGAATGCACAGTAAAAATGGTGTAGAGCAATTTTATGGCAGAGGACAGCGGTTTAGTTTTGTTGATGTAGGTATTACAATCCCCATTTTTACAACCACCAAAGCAAAAATTCGCTCGCTTGATTACAAGAAACAATCATTGGAATTAAATGCGCAATGGCAGGAACAACAGCTTAAAACGGAATTGGCAAACGCCTTGAAACAATACGAACAATATGTAGCGCAGTTTACCTATTTCAAGGAGCAGGCACTTCCCAATGCTGATGAGATTATCAATGCTGCAAAGCTGGGGTACAGTACCGGAGATATTTCTTATGTGGAGTACCTATTTGCCTTGCAGACAACAGCAGACATTCAGCTTAATTATTTAAATAGCATTCAGCAAATCAATGAGGCTGTAACGCTTATCCATTCATTAATCAGTAAATAATACAATATGAAACGTATCATAAATAATATAGTTTTTAGCGTTCTTGTCCTCGTAGCATTCTTTGCTTTCAACGCCTGTACAAATAATCATAAAGAGGGCGACGGGCATAATCACGGAACGGAAGCAGAAACAACAACGGACGAACACGAAGAAGAAGAAAATGTTGCAGTGCTGACCGATGAGCAGATGAAAGCCGTAGGTATTGAAATCGGTTCAATTGAACAGAAGCAATTATCCGCAACATTGAAAGCTAATGGAGCATTAAGAGTTCCCAACAGCAACAAGGCGAATGCAACCTCGTTGTTTGGCGGTGTTATCAAATCCCTCAACGTGGAGATAGGCGATTTCGTAAGGAAAGGTCAGGTCATCGCTACTATTTCCAATCCGCAATTCATACAGTTGCAGGAAGAATACCTAAGCATCAATAGCCGGATAGAATTTGCAGAACAGGAACTTGTAAGACAAAGAGAGCTGAACGACGGAAATGTCGGAGCAAAGAAAAACTTGCAAAGTGCCACTACTGAACTGAACACATTGAGAACACGGAAGTCTTCTTTGAACCAACAAATACAAATGATGGGGATTAATCCGGCTTCCTTGTCAAATGCGAGCCTTAAATCGTCATTGGTCGTTACAAGTCCGATAAGCGGTACTGTCAGCAATGTTTTCGCCAAAATCGGAAGTTATGTAGATGTGTCTTCGCCTATTGCTGAAATAATAGAAAACACAGCCCTACACTTGGATTTACAGGTCTATGAAAAGGACATTCCTTTAATCAAAATAGGTCAGAAAATAGATTTTGTCGTAACCAACAATCCCAATAAGACTTATTCTGCCGAAGTTTATAGTATCGGCTCATCGTTTAGCGGAGAGGGTAAAACCATTGCTGTTCACAGTAGAATTACAGGAGATAAAACAGGGTTGATTGACGGAATGAGTATAACCGGAATGGTAAGTTTGGATGATGTATTAAGTACGGCTGTACCCAATGATGCTATTGTCAATGCAGACGGAAAGTATTACATCTTTTTGGTCAAGGAGCAGGAAGAAGAACCACACGAGCATAAAGAGGGAGAAGTTCACGACCATAAAGAAGAGGAGGCTCACGACCACGGTTCTGAAAAGGGAACTCGATTTGTAAGAATAGAAGTTATTAGAGGTGCTTCTCTATTAGGCTATACGGCAATTACACCTGTAAGTGAAATTCCTCACGGAACGCATATCGCGGTAAAAAGTGCATTTTTTGTAAATGCAAAAATGGATGATTCGGGAGAACACGCCCACGCTCACTAAAAAATATTGGATAATGAAAAAGAACATTGAACAAAAGCTGTTGTCAAAGAACACCAATCCAACAAGTATGCGGATATTGGTTTATGATTTCTTGGAGCAACAGCAAACAGCAATGTCCTTATCTGAAATCGAGAGCCATTTTTACAAAGCAGACAGAGTTACGATTTACAGGACTTTGAAAACATTTGAAGAAAAAGGCATCGTACACAGTATTCAGGAAAACACGACTACCAAATATATTTTGTGCCACGACGAATGCGACGAGCAAACCCATAAAGATTGGCACTTGCACTTCTACTGTAAGATTTGCAAACAGACGACCTGTAAGGAGGATTTTATAATACCACAGGACACGCACCAAGAATATCGGATTGACGAGATAAAGTTGTTTGGCAAGGGAATTTGCGAGAAGTGTTTAATGGAGAGTTTGCAATAGCATTGCAGGCTCTCCCTATGTAACTTTACTATAAATATAAGTATGTTATGGGTAACTATCTTAAAGAGACAAAAATCCTTGATTACTCAAATATTTCTATACAAGTCCTTTTGGAGCAAAGGGGCTGGCGAAATTTGGACATTGTTTCCAAAGTAAAGGCAATATACAATTTTGTACGAGACGAAATAAAGTTTGGCTATAATGTTTCTGATGATATTTCCGCATCGCAGGTGCTGAAAGACGGGTACGGACAATGCAACACAAAGGCCACTTTATTAATGGCTTTGTTAAGAGCAACAGATGTACCTAACCGCATTCACGGTTTTACAATTGATAAAGCATTGCAGAAAGGAGCTATTACAGGTATTTGGTACAGACTATCGCCTAAGAATATCCTACATAGCTGGGTTGAAGTTTGGGTAAACGAGCAATGGTATTTTTTGGAGGGCGTGATTTTGGATAAACCGTACCTCACGAAATTACAGGAACAGAACAGTGATTGCAAGACCACTTTTTGCGGTTTCGGAGTTTACACCGATAATTTTGAGAGCCCGCCGATTGAATGGAACCTTAATAATACGTTTATTCAAGACAAGGGTATCAATCAGGATTTTGGTGTATTTGTAACGCCCGATGATTTTTATCAGAAACACCAGCAAAAGCTCAATGCTTTCAAAAGATTTGTCTTTCAGAATATGGTTAGACATATAATGAATAAAGACGTAGAAAATATACGGAACGGACAGGCAAATACAAGCACCTAATAAGTAGTATTATGACATTAAAAAAAGAATTAGAAAAACAGGGAAATTGGCTGTTTAGATATAGAAGTTTTTTACCAATAGTCAGCTTGGCTATTGGCTTGGCGGTTTTTGTACAAACAAGTTTGTCAAAAAGCAATTTGGAGGTTTGTACCCCATACGTAGAAATCGGTTGTTTAGTTGTCAGTCTTATTGGATTGGCAATTCGGATATATACTGTAGGTTATACACCCAGAAACACTTCGGGGCGAAATACCGCACAAGGACAATTAGCAGAAACGTTAAACACAACAGGTATTTATAGTATAGTTAGACATCCTTTGTATTTGGGCAACTTTTTTATGTGGTTAGGGATTGCTTTGTTTACTCAAAATGCTTGGTTTGTAATATCATTTGTCCTGTTTTATTGGATATACTACGAACGGATAATGTTTGCTGAAGAACAATTTTTGGAAAGAAAGTTTGGCGAAACCTATCGTTTGTGGGCAGATAAAGTTCCTTCATTTTTACCGAGTATTCGTTTATTTAATAAACCCGAAATTTCATTTAGCATAAAAAAGGTGTTGAAGAAAGAGAAAAACGGACTTTTTGCTGTATTCCTCATTTTCACGGTTTTTGACTTTACAGATGAGTATATAAACGAGCATACCCATTACAATAAATTCTTTATTGCAGGTTTTGTTATTACAATGCTGATGTATATAGTTCTAAAATTCTTAAAAACAAGAACAGGGATATTGAACGATAGCCGATAACATTAAAAATTAAAAGCGATGATAAATACTGATAAAAATCAAAAATATAAATGTGATGCAGAACTCTCAAATATGCGAACATTGACAATTTTCATAGCAACAAGTTTGGATGGATATATTGCCAAACCAAATGACGACCTAAGTTTTCTGAAATTAGTAGAAAAGGAGGGCGAAGATTACGGTTACGCAGAATTTACCTCAACGATTGACACTATAATTCTTGGTAGAAGAACTTATGATTGGGTTCTTAATGAAATCGGTGCTTCTCACTATGACAATGGCGAAAGGAACGTGTATGTTATTACAAGGACAGAAAGACCAACTGTTGGCAAGACAACGTTTTATACAGGAAACCTGACTGAATTGGTACAACAACTGAAATCAGAAAATGGAAAAAACATCTATTGTGACGGTGGAGCAGAAATAATAAACGAACTTTTGAAAAATGACTTAATTGATGAGTTTGTTATTTCGGTCGTTCCTGTATTACTTGGCAAGGGAACACGGCTTTTCAAAGACGGCAGACCCGAACAAGAACTTGAACTTGTTAATACAAAAACATTTGAAACAGGATTATCACAACTCCGTTATAGACGAAAAAAAGTGAAAAAACAGCGAACTGCTGAAAGTGAGTAAGCTGTCATTGGAACATTAATCGAATTGTTGGAGTTGCGTTATCTATTAAGCATCACGACAATAGAGAAAGAGTAGAAACAACAGTAATTAAAAATTAAAAGCGATGATAAATACAGATAAAAATCACAAGCATACTTACGATGCACAGGGCAAACAGCTTTGTTGCACACAAGAAGAAAAGATTTACACCAAAGCAGGTGCTAAAGAATTGGTAAAAGGGCATCATACAAATGACGGGCATAGCCACAACGATGATGACGGACACGACCATTCGCATTCGGGAGGTACTGACAATGTTTTCAAGATGTTTCTTCCCGCCATTATTTCCCTTACGCTGTTGCTTGTAGGTATTGCAATGGATAATTGGTTTCCGCAGACGTGGTTTTCCGATTGGGTACGAATTATTTGGTACGTGGTGGCTTATGCGCCTGTTGGACTGCCTGTACTCAAAGAAGCCATTGAGAGTATTCGCAAAGGCGAGATTTTCTCGGAGTTCTTTTTGATGGGCATTGCCACTATTGGAGCATTTGCCATTGGCGAATATCCCGAAGGTGTTGCGGTAATGTTGTTCTATGCTGTTGGCGAGGTTTTTCAGACAATGGCTGTTTCGAGGGCAAAATCAAATATCAAATCTTTGCTTGACCAAAGACCCGATGAAGTAACCGTATTAAAAAACAATGAACCGCAAATTGTAAAGGCAGAAACCGTTGCCATTGGCGAAATCATACAACTTAAACCGGGAGAAAAATTGGGATTGGACGGAGAACTGTTGTCCGAAACAGCATCGTTCAATACATCGGCTTTAACAGGCGAAAGTAAACCCGATACAAAAAACAAAGGCGGAACCGTTTTGGCAGGAATGATAAACCTCAACACCGTATCGCAGATAAAGGTTACGACCGCATACACCGACAGTAAGTTGAGCAAGATTTTAGAATTGGTGCAAAACGCCACTGCACAAAAAGCACCAACGGAATTATTTATCCGGAAATTTGCAAAAATCTATACGCCTATTGTAGTGCTGTTAGCCATAGCCATTTGCCTACTGCCTTATTTCTTTGTGGAAAATTATGAGTTTAGAGATTGGCTGTACAGGGCTTTGGTATTCCTGGTTATTTCCTGCCCTTGTGCGTTGGTTATTTCCATTCCCTTAGGTTATTTCGGTGGTATTGGTGCTGCGAGCAAAAATGGAATACTGTTCAAAGGAAGTAACTTTTTAGATGCTCTTTCCGATATTCAAAACGTAGTGATGGATAAGACAGGTACAATGACAGAGGGCGTTTTTAAGGTTCAGGATATCAACTTCAATCCCGAATTTGATAAAGCTGAAATTCTGGAATTAGTCAACATTTTGGAAAGCCATAGCACACACCCCGTAGCAACCGCTATTCACGAATACGTGGGGAGACCGAATAATGAAATTCGATTGGAAAATACGGAGGAAATCGCCGGACACGGTTTGAAATCAACGGTAAACGGTAAGGATTTATTGGTCGGGAATTTCAAACTGATGGGTAAGTTCGGCATATCATACGACTTAGACCCGAACAGCATCGTTTATACAACTATTGCCGTTGCATACGACAGCAAATTTGTTGGTTACATCACGATTGCCGACAGTATCAAAGAAGATGCACAAGAAACCATAACCCTATTGCATAAGCTCAATGTTAAAGCAACGATGCTTAGCGGAGATAAAAGTACCGTTGTGAAATATGTAGCGGAGCAGTTGGGGATAGACAATGCCTTTGGAGATTTATTGCCCGAAGACAAAGTAAACAGAGTTAAAGACATCAAAGCCAAAGGCGAAAGCGTTGCTTTTGTGGGCGATGGTGTAAACGATGCTCCTGTTGTGGCATTGAGCGACGTAGGTATCGCAATGGGTGGATTAGGGAGTGATGCCACTATCGAAACCGCAGATGTGGTCATACAGGACGATAAGCCAAGTAAAATACCTATGGCAATCAACATCGGTAAACAGACAAAGAAAATCGTTTGGCAAAATATCGGTTTGGCTTTCGGTGTCAAAGCTATTGTACTCGTACTTGGAGCAGGTGGATTGGCGACAATGTGGGAAGCTGTTTTTGCGGATGTTGGCGTAGCGTTATTGGCAATTTTAAATGCGGTAAGAATACAGCGAATGAAATTTTAAACCCCTTCAATTTATGAGTTTTGAAAAGGAAAAAGAAAATACGCAAAAAGAAATATATCCCCAATCGGCATATTTCTCAATCAAGAAAGCCTGTAAAAAGGGTAGAAAGATTGCATCACCGAATACTTAATTGGACAATGCTGATTTTCCTCTCTGCCATATTGATATTCCTAATTTTTGCTGTTGTCCGTCATATTTATCATCATTATATAGGTAATTTTCAGCACCATCAACACCAACATCATCATCATCGTTGAAATGACAGATGTTTTTGATGAGGGAACAGCGCTGTTGGCAATTCACTACTCATAGTGCGCTTAAACATTTCAAAATAATCGAATGAATAAATTTTACAACGAAACATTACATAGGTTAAAAACAACAGTCAACGAATTGGAGGTTGAAGCTGATTGCTCCATACAACGGATAGAAGCTGTTATACTTCTTATTGTAGAATGCCTATCCGAATTAAAGGAATATGTGCTAAAAACAGGGTTCAGCGATGAAGACGAAGAAATCCGTTTTTTCAAACATCAGAAACCTACCATCGTTGCAAAGCTCATTTATTACAATGCTGTGTATAAGAACCACACCTATTTTGTTCGTGGCAAGCACAATGTTCAATTGAGTTTGGACACATTCTATTTTGAAACCGACCACAGTTTTTCCACTTCCCACGATTACAAAGTAGCAAAGATTATTGCCAATGATTTGATACAGGACTACCTCGAAGACCAACTATCAAAAACAGCCACAAGCGACAAACCGACAACCCTGCATTGGACAGGTAGCAAGACCGCTTTAACCGAATTGATTTATGCACTACATTCACAAGGCATATTCAATAACGCCAATGCAGATATTAAACCTATCGTCAAAGTCTTTGAAAGCACTTTTAATGTTGATTTGGGAGATTTCTATCACACGTTTTTAGAACTCAAATCCCGAAAAATGAACAGAACTAAATTCCTTGACAGCCTTAAAGAAAGCCTTATCAAAAAAATGGACGAGCAGGACGGTAGGTAGGGTTTGCTATATCTGTACAGCGTAAAAAGGGTTTAATAAAAGCCCTTTTTTCTTGTCCTGTTTTACCAAGTGTAATAATCGGATATTAAAATCCTTTGTATGGTTTTGAGAATAATAAATTTTGTATATTTGCTGTGAGCTAACGGAAACGTGTTGAAAAGCAAAGCAATAAGCACCGTTACCAAATCGTTACTTGACTATCTTTGATAACCCACATAAGAGCCTTGTATTCAACCGAAAAGGCTTTTTCCTGAAAACTTTAAAATAAAATGTAACTACGCTTATCTGGCTCTACAGAGTAGGATTATCTCGCTTATGTCTGACTCCGCTAAAGAGCGCTATACCAATTTCATCAAGCAGCATCCGACGCTATTCCAAAAGTTATCCAAAAAACGGATCGCCAACTACTTAGGCATGAGCAGAGAAACGCTAAGCCGATTGAATACATAAGTAAAGGATTTCACCTTGTAAACTCCCTATTGCGGAATGCACCATAGCGCCATTAGAAGCTCACAAATACCTACGCGTTCCATTAAATGATGAATAAAAACATATCGAAATCGTCTGAACGTAAATATTAAGGAATGGCTTTAGTTTTATTTAACCATTTTTTCTACTCCGAACCGAAACGTCACTAAGTGTGCTAAAGACTTGAATTAGTTTTGTTTTTCTTTACGCCGATTGGTAAACTTATCCATTAACGAATAATTTTCTATTAATACAGGATCCCACTTTTGCTTGATGGTCAATCCACATAGTAGGAAAAAAGTATAATTTTTCATTATTTTTGTCTTGCTGATTTCCCAAATGCAGAAAACTGCATTTAAAAATCAATCACATTTTTTAGATATTTTCAGAAAATAATATGGCTTAGCAGATAGTTAAGCCCATTAAAGACTAACTTTAAGATAATTGAGTATGCCTTGGAATCCTAATATATACAATCAGTTTAAAAACATTCGGCACCAGCCTTTTTTTGATTTAATGGAAATGATTTCCGAGGATGGTTTGAAGCATGCAGTAGATATAGGCTGTGGTACAGGTGAACAAACTTCCATGCTGTCTACAAAATTTAATGCCGCTTCCTTTTTAGGGATCGACACGTCCGAAGAGATGCTCTCCGAATCTAAAAACCTTACTCACAGCAAATTACAGTTCCAAAATTCATCCATTGAAGCATTTGTAGAAAATGATTCAAAATGGGACTTGATCTTCAGCAATGCCGCTTTGCAATGGACAGATAATCACAAAGTACTATTCCCGGCTTTGATTTCAAAACTCAATTCCAAGGGGCAGTTTGCCCTGCAAATGCCCGTACAGAATGAAAATCTTTTGAACAAAATTTTACTGGATTTGGTACAAGAAAAACCCTTCACTGATTTTTTGAGTAACTGGAAAAGGCGATCACCCGTTCTGAGTATTGATGAATATGCACAAATAATGTTTGATGGTGGATTAGGAGAACTTCAGATTAGCCAGAAAGTTTATCCCATTGTCTCTGATGATCCAAATAAGCTTTTTGATTTTATCTCCGGATCAGCATTAATTCCTTACGTAGAAAGGATGTCGGAAGACGAACAAGAAATCTTTGTAGCAGAATTTAAAAGACGTATTGGGAAAGCATTTAAAAAGTTTCCTGCTATTTATGCATTCAAACGCGTGCTTTTATACGGAAAAAAGGAAATGTAACAGCCAAAGACTGCCACTCACCATCATCTGCAAACTACTTTATCAGAGGTATTCAAGAAAATTCCTAAAGCATTCTAAGAAACGAAAAAAAGCCATTTCTCTATCGAGAAGTGGCTTTTTCATTTTTACTCCCACCTGGGCTCAGATCAGCGACGAAAATAGTAATAGGCTTTTGCATCGTTCGATGAGATCCTCTGCATCCATTACCAAAAATTTGAGCAGCACCAGCGAAGTGCCTAGCACCAAATTGTTTCACAAAAACAATGACTAATAAAATATGCCATTACTTTCGCACGGTGAAAGTAATGGCATATAAATTAAAATTTAATTAAACTAGGAGCTTTCATGATAAAGCGGTCCAATACACCATCAGCCACCTTCACCGGCCCTTCAAAACGGGTTGCACCAGGGATGGATTGGATAGCCGTAGATTCGGCGGCATACTTTTTTGCTTGGTCAAAATGGCCGTTTGCAGTCGAATCGCCTTGGTTGGCAGCCTCTAATCCAGCGGCAGTGGATGAAAGCGCTTTCCCCCACAAAACCATAGCGTCTAACCATGGCTGAGCTTCGGTAATAAAACCTTTGTCTACATGTCCACCACGAATGATGTCTGGCGCGTTGGTAAAACGAACTGCGTGCTGTGCCAGCTGCGTTATCGCTTGCTGCCGACTGTGCGCATCCCCATTCGCGATAGCGTCCTCCACCTCATCAAGAATTGATTTTAGGTAAGGCGCCTGTAGCTGCCAAGGATGAGTGCCAAAAGTTGGCGCAAGACGCTGTGTATCAAAGAATGTTAGCAACGCGTCACTAACCTCTGGATTCCATCCCGCAAGCTCTCGTGCAGCAAACTTCCACGTTCGATCGGCATCGTAATCTTTATCATTCCAAGCAAAGGCCACGACCCCAGTAACAGCAACACGGCTCGCTACTTCTTGGTTCATTGGGTTGGACACGATCCCCGACAATTCTTGCGACAAGCCCCCTTCACGCTGCATATAAGGTGCTAGCAATAATCTTCCGGTCGACTCGCCGTAGTCGTTTACTGGATAATTATCCCACAAAAATGTTTTTCGGCCAAATGCTTTCGTTGCATTACGGGCATCTGAAATTGAAATAGATGGCGGCACCACATCAGTCCCAGTCCATTGCACAACTATTGCAGGATTAAGATGCTCCCGTAGCGCCGCTTTGTAAGGCGTTTCTTTTGCATCGTAATACTCAGTTGGCACCATAATCAAAGGAGGTGCTGTGGGATCAACCTTTGTAATATCAGCTTGCACCGCGTTTAGCAGATGTGCCTGCGCACGAGCAGCGGCCTCAGCGCCTGAAGGTCCAAAAGTAATCGAATCCAGTTCGCAGTTCCACTGCTTATATTCGATATCGTCTAGCGCAACATAGAAACTGCGAATGCCCAACCCGCGAAGAACTTTGAATTTGCTGAGCAATGCCTGTAGGTCGTTTGAATCGGAAAAGCAAACGGTTGGCCCCGGAGAAATCGCGTACACAAAGTTGACATGGTTATTTTTAGCTATTGCTGCAAGTTGTTCGAGCTCTTTTAAGATTGCTGCAGGATAAGGCTCACGCCAGCGATCTCGTGCGTAGGGATCGTCTTTTGGACTATAAATAAATGTATTTGCTTTTACCGTAGCCAAAAAGTTGATGTGTTTTTCCCGTTCGTCCATAGACCATGGTTTACCATAAAAACCTTCAATCGTACCTCGGATCGGCAATGCCGGATGGTCGTTGATTACTAACGCAGGAAAAACAGCGCGATTAGCTAATTGGCGAAACGTCTGTGCAGCATAGAATAGTCCATCGGTGTCTTTGCCCACCAATGCGATAAGTGCTCCTGCATCAATTGGTTTACTTGCCAATGTATATCCACTCGCAGCAGTATCCACCGTATTGGTTATTTGTTTAAGGGCATCACGCACCTGCGGATCCTGCTGGGTACCCAACACGATATACGTGGCATCTAGATTTCTAGGAAGTTTCTTTGCTGTCTTTACAGTTTGTACACCAGCGTCTTTTAGAACTTGAGCGATTAATGCGCTCGTTCCTGCATCAACCGTTGATGAAGAGACAATCACCACCGATTTCCCCAAGGTGAAGTTGCCTTTTCCAAGTTCCATGGATACAGGCGTTGGAAAAATTGCTGGCATGGTAGACGCCTGTGATAAGGGCGAATTGGTCGTTAAGAGTTGTCCTTTAGGAGATTGGGCGAAAGTCGTGCTTGCCCCCAAAAAGGGTATTGCAACGACAGCTAGTAGTAGCCTTTTGAGATTTTTATTCATAATACCCAAATCTAAAAAATATCGCTGTTTTTATAGAAAAATTGATAGCTGATTTACCGGATATAGATCATAAGTGTGCTTTCATTAATTGACAACAGAAGCTTTCCTTACTTTTTCCCGCACCTTTTGTTTAGGTAATATCCTGTTATACTCTGCTTGTTTTGTGCAATCTCGAAGGGTACTCCTTCTGCAACAATTTTTCCACCCTCAGGACCAGCTCCAGGGCCGATATCCATAATCCAGTCGCTCTGTGCCAATACGTCCAGATCATGTTCAACCGCAATAACTGTGTTTCCTGCATCTACAAGACTATTTAGCTGTACCAAAAGCTGCTCCACATCCGACGGATGCAGGCCAGTTGTTGGTTCGTCTAAGATGTATAGCGTATTTCCTTTACCCACGCGTAGGAGCTCTGTAGAAAGTTTCACTCTTTGCGCTTCACCACCTGATAGCTCCGTAGCAGACTGTCCTAATCGGAGATACCGCAGCCCGACTTGTTTTATAGTATCTAATGATCGCGATAGTGTGGCAACATCTATAAAAAAATCATGTGCTTCGTCTACCGTCATCGATAAGATTTCTGCAATATTTTTTCTATTGTATTTTATATCTAGAACTTCCTGTTTGTATCGTGATCCCCTACATACAGGACATGGTGAATAGACGCTCGGTAAAAACAGCATTTCGACCATCACCGATCCCTCTCCTTTGCAGTTTTCACATCTGCCTCCCGCAACGTTGAAAGAAAATATTCCGGGACTAAAACCTGCACGATTTGCCTCCGCCGTTTTTGCAAATAATGACCTAATAATATCAAAAAGACCGGTGTAAGTCGCCAAGTTAGATCGTGGTGTCCGCCCAATTGGTTTCTGATCCACCACAATCAATCTGGTTAGCTTGCCGTCTGGAACCGCTATACTTCCCGACACAACATCTACCGAATCAGCCTGCACTATGAAGTCTTCTTGATCCATTTCTTTATGGATAGGAGGCGTTCCCAAATAGGTGGAGGCTAGATCTACTAATGCTTTACTTACCAAAGAGCTCTTGCCAGATCCGGAGACACCCGTTACACTGGTGAATACGCCTAAAGGAAATTTAGCGCCCACATTTTCCAGATTATTTTTGTTGATATTCGATAGCTTAAGCCATCCGTCTGGTTTTCGGATTTCTTTTTTTAATAGTTGTCCAGCACCCAAATATTTTCTAGTTATAGATGCTTCTACATTTAGTATACCTTTTGGCAATCCACTATAAAGGATATTTCCGCCATTTTCACCAGCTAAAGGTCCTACATCAACAATCCAATCGGCATGACGTATCACTTCCATTTCGTGCTCTACTATAAACACCGAGTTACCAGCAGATTTTAAACGATCTAAGGCTCGTAATAGCGCTTGTGTATCAGATGGGTGAAGTCCCGCTGATGGTTCATCCAATATATAGGTAACGCCAAACAAGTTGGATCTAACCTGAGTTGCTAATCGTATACGCTGAAGCTCGCCTGCCGACAATGTTGGTGTAGTTCGATCGAGCGTCAAATGACCTAAGCCAAGGTCTATAATGATATCCAACCTAGATAAAACATCCGCTGCAATTCTGGTTATAACCAGCTCCTTCTCCACATTTGTGACTAGTGAGTCTGCGGATTTTTTATTCCCGGCATATCGTAAAAAGATATCGTGCAGATCTTTAATAGACAATCGGGACATTTCCACGATATCAAGACCATGAAATGTTACCGATAGCGACTCACTTTTAAGCTTTTTTCCCTTGCAAACTTGACATTCCGCATTCATCATAAACTCTTCTGCCCTCTTTTTCATGGCTGCGCTAGGCGAATTTTTGAATGTATGCAGGAGATGTCTTTTTACGCTGGTAAATCTGCCTATGTAGTTCGGTTTTAGCTTTTGCGCTATAGCCTCCTTTACTTGGTGTACATTCATTCCTTTATATACGGGAGCTTCGGGCTGATCATCCGTAAACAAGATCCAATGACGGGTTTCTTCTGGCAATTCTTTCCATGGCACATCTACGTCGTAACCTAGACTCGTCAGTATCTCCCGCTGGTTCTTACCATTCCAACCATTTGGCCAAGCAGCGATCGCTTTCTCTCTGATGGAAAGTGATTCATCGGGAACCATGAGTTGCTCCGTAACATCAAATACTCGTCCGATACCCTGACAGTACGTGCAGGCTCCAGCCGGATTATTTGCGGAGAACCCATCCGCATAGATGATATGTTGATTCTTCGGATAATCACCACATCGCGAGTACAATAAGCGTAGTAGCGTCGATAATGTTGATAGGCTACCTACAGACGATCGAATGCTTCCACCTCCACGATTTTGCTGCAACGCAACCGCTGGAGGCAAGCCGTCAATTTGCTCCACCTCTGGAACTGCCATTTGATTAATCAGTCTTCTGGCATACGGAGAGATGGATTCTAAGTACCTTCTTTGCGCTTCCGCGTATAATGTTCCGAATGCTAATGACGATTTCCCGGAACCGGATACTCCCGTAAATACAACCAGTACATTTCTGGGGATTTTGACATCAATGTTCTTGAGATTGTTTGTGCGGGCTCCTTTAACGATTACGAATTCTTGTGTATCTAGGATGTTTTCTTTCATAGAAGTTGTATACATGCAATTTTTTTGCCATCCGGTAGATGATCTTTAATTTGTATCCGCCCTACGAACTACAAGTTAGCTGATTTTTGAAGTTCTGAGGATAAAGAAGCTTTAAGTTTTTATGGTTTATGGACATGATATTTTCCAGCGTATGTTTTAACCACTGAAATGGATTGACCTGATGTTTTTTGCAGATAGCAAAGAACGAGTAGATCATTGCCGCACGCTGTGCTGCTTCATGGCTTCCTGCGAAGAGGTAATTTTTTCGTCCCAGTGCAACCGGGCGAATAGCGTTCTCGACAAGATTATTATCTATATGCAGATTTCCATCATACAAGTATGCTGATAGCGCATCCCATCTGGCGTATGCATAGGCCATTGCTTTACCAATCTGACTTTTAGGAAGTGTATTTTTTATCTCTTCAAAGATCCATTTTCCCAGTTCGTTGATAACAGGCAGTGATTCGGCCAGACGGATTTCTTTGATCTGTTTGGCATCAAGCTCACCTTCTTTGACCCGACTTTCAACAGCGTAAAGTTTTTGGATCATCAATAATGCCTTTTCAGCTCTTTGCTTGTCATTATCCAGTGCTTTCTCAAACTCACGGCGCGCATGTGCCCAGCAAGCAAGGTGTGTCACCTGTTTCTTTTTACCGTATTTTTCATACACTGCATAGCCGTCCGTCTGGAGATAACCTTTGAAGTTTCCAAGCATCGGTACAGCAGCAATACCACCGCGGGTAGGGCTATAATCAAATAATACGGTTCCCTCCAATGGAGCATGGTATGCCCAATAATAACCTTGGTGGGTAGCGCCTTTTTTATCGCTGTCCAGTACTTTTATTGGGGTCTCATCTACCTGCAGATACCCTTGAGCTTTGGTATCGAAGACGAGTTGTTCATACAGTGGTTCCAGTTTTTCTAGCGCTTGTCTGGTCCATCCTTCGATGGTTGAGCAGGCTATCTGTATGTTTTCCCTGGCAAAGATCTGCTTCTGTCGATATAGAGGAAGGTGATCCATATATTTAGCGGTCAGGATCATCGACAGCAGGCCTGGCCCCGGTATTCCTTTATCGATTACCCGTTCAGGAAGTTCGGCGATGGATACAGCAGATCCATCTCTGGCGGCATACTTATAACGGATGTAACGTTTGATGTAGAACTTAGCAGGCTCGCATTCCAATTCTTCAGTAATTTCTTTTCCGATACAGACCATTTGGGACAGATCACCTTCGGGATGGATTTCAATCTCTTCCACAGCAAGGTGTGCAGGCAATTTAGCACGTCCTTTATGGTTAGGACGTTTACGGACATACTCGATTTTTTCTTTGATTTCTTCCTGTTGCTGCTCTACTTCAGCAGGCTCCGCATTGAAAGGGAGCATAGTCTGGTCAGGATTGCCTTCAAAGCGCTCACGCTTCTGTCCGAACTGCATACGCTTTAGCATTTCAACCTGATATTTTAAGTGATCGCGTTCCTGAATGAGGTGCTCTATCTTTACATCACGACTGGAAATGACCTTGAGAAGGTCTTCTTTTGAGAGGTTTTCCAGCGCTGTTTCCATATGGTGAATATACGAAAAAAGCGACTTTTATCCTATATGAAAGCCACTTTTAAGGTAAATAAAAACGTCTTTTTTGAATACTCTTTACGACCTGTATGCCTTCAACCATCAGTACCAGATCACTCAGGACAACTCGTTGTTTTTTGTGGACGGAGCAAGAAAAGTTCCACTTTCCAAACGTTTGTAATACAATACAAAGCCACCCTTTTCCCAATGCAATAACTTCATGTGCGTACGGCTACGGTTTAGGAAGACGAATACTTCACCACTGGTGGCTTGCCGTTGAATCACCGAACTGATCAATCCACAAAGTCCGTCAAAACTCTTGCGCATATCGCAATGGCCATCGTAGAGATAGAACCGATGCGAGGAACCCAATGAAAACATATCAATAAAGGCGGATCAACTGGGAAAGTAAACCAAGATCGGTATCTACCTTGATCCGCACCCCATTGGGATAGACAACCTCAATAGTACTGTTTTTGACGGCCTTATCGATCGATATAAAACGCCCGCTGGACGTATCGTCTTCTTTAATGCGCGAAAACCAGTAATAAAACGTAGCCTCATTGATCCCTTTTTCCTCGCAGTATCGTTTCTTGCTCCTGCCGCTCTGCTGCCAGTCTGCTATCATAGCAAACATCTGAACTCTTTTCTCTTCTTTGCTCATAAACCAAAGGTCTGATTTATCAAGAACTTAGGAAATATGTACTTCGACGGGCGGATACGATTTTTCTAAGGAACAATTGCAATTACGAAGAGAACAATTTGAAATGGCGTAAAAACACTAGTAGATGTATCATTAGCTGAAAGCCAAGTAGCTACAAATGAGCTTAATGCATTAACTAGTGAAAACAATTACATCAACTCGTTAATTGACCTAAAACAGCTGCTTAACATTTCCTATACAGATAGTATTGAGCTTGAAATTCCAGAAAACAGCATAGAAAATCTTTATATTACAGACACGTCAAACTCAAATGAATCCCTAGCACAAAACCCACTGATTGCGATAGCAAACATTAACCTGACAAAAGCTGAATTAGAGCAAAAAATTGCCAAGAACAGGCACATGCCAACAATATCTTTTTCAGGAGGATACGGAACCAATTATTCTTCTGAAAGAGTTGATTTTCAAACGGGAAACTTTATGCCATTTCTTAATCAAGTGAATCAAAATAGATCACTCAATTTTGGGCTATCGCTATCGGTTCCTATTTTTGATGGTTTTCAAGTCCGTAGTGCAAAAAAGAAGGCTGATATTAATATTTTGATACAAAAAAATGAGATAGAAAAGGTCAAGATGGAACAAGAGAAGATTTTCCAAAAGTCTTTGCAAGAATACCATCGATCAATTCAAGAATATAATGTTTCTAAAAAGCAACTTAAAAGTCTAAAAACCTCGCTTGACGCTTTGTCTGAACGATATGAATTGGGCTTGGCTTCGCCTGTAGACTTTTCAAAAGCATTATTGGATCATAATTTAAGTGAATTTATGGTGATAACTTCTAAATACAACGTGATGTACTACAATGAAATTATTAAGGTGCTAAATAGTAGCAGTTAAAAATTATATAAATTTAGATAATACCATGAGACACAAAAGAAAGTCATTTCAAATGTAGAAAAATGACTATTTAGATTTGCACACCCATTTGGGATCGAACCAAAAACCAAAAGATTTTAAGTCTTTAGAGCGGTTCTCTTCAATATCGTATTAAATCTCTGCTTCTCACCTACAGAGTTAATTTTTTTGATAATTTATAACATTCTAAAATTCTACGCTGTAACCTATTTGTAACTCTCTTTGAGTATTCTCATACAATTGGATTATCTACCCAGTAAATCTCTCAATGACTCCCCCCACTCCTAAGTTGTAATTTTTGATTTTAATGGTAAATATACTGGCCGAAATTATCTTGATTGGATTTCCAGTGATTTCCTAGGTCTGAATACGTAAGATATATTCATCACCCTCTTTGAAGGCATTGTTTAGTTCAAGTATCTGATGCATGCGGTGCATGTCTTCTCCTTTGATTGTTGCGCTAAACAGCTGCGCTTTCTGCAACATTCTAATGAAGGTGTCAGGCTCCTGTCTACGTGTCAATTGTCGGAGCTCACCAAGGTAATCCTCCCGAAAAACTGTCGGAATAATAATCTTGGTCTGTCCCTGACTAATCAGTTCCGCATTCATCATGACCCTTGCCAATCTACCGTTTCCATCGAAAAAAGGGTGTATTTCGCTGATCATGAACATCATGAAGGCCGCTTTTGCAAAAGGATGCCTCAGTACCCTATAGAAATCAAATCCCTGAACCAACGTTCCTGCAACAAGTGTCTGGTCTACAAATTCTGTGTCACCTGCGCGGTTGTTACGATCCTTGAACTCACCTGGATTTTTTGTTGATCTAGCAGCGAGCATTATCTTATGCCGATAACGCAAGATATGCACGAGCTCATCAGCATTTTTGGGAACGACCTTCATTTCCTCCCGATTACTGACAATTTGGTAAGTTCCAAGTACGTCGTGGGAATCTTCGTCCCTAGCGGGTAGCGGTTTTCCAGTATCAATGATTTGCAAGGCTTCTTCCACCTCAAAACGTGTACCCTCAATAAAGTTAGAGAAATAAGCTTCGTAGAAGGCAAAGTTTCGGAATGCCAATGGTGCTTGGTTGGCATCGGGGATGCTTGCAAATTCACGTTGCTGCAATTCTACAAAGAGTTTTTCGAAGAGTTCCAAACGTGCCGGATCATATGGATGTCCAAAAGCGCGGGCAATAGCTACCGAGGATTTCAGGATGTTGGATGTTTTGGTCGACAGCATTGCGCTAATAATGCGGTTTAGCTTAGCGAATTCTTTACTCATATCCAGTTGGTCACCTATCTCTCTCGCCCTGTCTCGGAATTCATTAAGACCCTGCTCACCTTTAACACGTACAATCTGATCAAGCTTTTCTTCTATCTGGGGAATTGTCCATGTTTTGGATTCAGCCCCAATCTTACGGGATTCTTGTAAATTTTCCAATAAGGCACGTTCCTGCCCAGAAACATAGAGCCCATCAGACAACAGCAAGTCTTGGGATAAATGCCCGCGACCTTGCATCAAATTCAGCGTAAGCCCGGGAAGTTTGACCTTCCTATCATAGGAATAAGTAAAAAACATATTTCCAGTATCAGTAGGTTTGAATTCCAGTGCCGATCGATGGCTGAGCACAATGCCCGGATATAGATGCCCGATGATCTTGAACCTGTTCCGATAGATGATGGCATCGGAATCTTCCTGAAGATTGGAAGTATATATCTTGGGTGCGATCTTTTTTAGCTTACCCTCTTTACCGAGTAAACTGATTGCCCTACTTACACGGGGATCGCTGGAAGAAAATATGATTTCCTGTAGATGGAGTGGAATATCTTTGTCCATGTTCTTGACAAACTTTTAGGATTAAATGTACTCAACAGATTTGTTTATGCAAATTTTTAAAACTATAATGAATAAATATGCAAACTTTTCCGATTATATCAAAATAATTGAATTTATTATCTAGCAAAAATTTCCTATTAAAATCATTAATAACTATCATTTTCGCAAATTTTTAAAGCTAAAAACCCCCTCGTATCGTAAATTTTTTAGATTAATTAAGTTCGACAAATACCAAATTATCTATTTCCAAACAGGTAAGGCTACCAAAACAGGTAAGGCTACCTTCCTTTAATAGAATCAGGATCAAATTTGTCGTTCAAAACCCAATATAGTTTACCTTCCGCAAAAGACATAAGTGCTGTGTCCACATCTATAAACTCTCCTGCCGCAGGTTTTTCTGGAGCTTCAGCAACTACTTTCTCAATTTTAAAGCGGTAATCCCCTGTGCTAATTTACGATAGTAACTTCTAAGTTTTAATTGCTTGCGGAGCCTCGTTCACTGCTGCAATATACTCGCTATATTAATGAGGCATTTCGTTCAATATTGATTTACCTTAAATAGCTATTCGCAGTAACGCGAAGCAGGCTTAATCAGCCCCACGAGAGCAATTGTAAATATGTTTAAGAATCGCCGTTTCACATAGCATTACTGCTTTTTAACGTACAGCAAACAACAAAGCTGCTAGCAGCAGTATAATCCCCAATACATCAGCCAATCGATGTATGGCTTTGTAAAGTATTTTCAGATGATCTTTCATATTATACCATTTCAAAACGTTCTGAATAAATCTGTTTCCAATTTATCCCCAAATTATGCAAGGAAATTTCTGTAATGTCCATCAATGGAGTCGGGCCACAGATAAAAAACATATAATTACTATGCTCTTTCGGGATATATCGAGACAATAATTCCTGCGACACGAATCCTTCTTCACCTTTCCAATCCTGCTCTGGCTCTTCTAGTACGTGAATAAGGCGGAGGTTCAATACATCACTTAAGTGATCCAGTTCTTCCCGAAATGTAATATTTTCCCAATCACTATTAGCATAAATCAAAACAATTTCTCGTTCGTCCTTCTGATCATGAAGCGTACGCAGCATACTCATCGCCGGTGTAATACCAATACCGCCCATTATAAAAAACAGATTAGCCGAGCAAGATGGTGTAAAAGCGCCGAAAGGTCCTTCCAGATAAGCCGTATCACCTAGCTTCAAATCCTGCCAAGTAGCTGTGAAATCACCTAAAACTTTTGCCGTTAGTTGGATCTTGGAATCCAATGCGCTCGAACATAACGAAAATGGATGTTGCTGCAAATCAAATGGAGTATCATTGATCGTAACCCAACAATACTGACCTGGTATATAGTTCATTTTTTTATTAGCGGCTTCAAGTACTATGGTATAGCATTCATTTCGTTCTTCAATTACTTGCCCTATTTTATAGGGATATTTACGATTCTGATACGGCCGAATGATCCGTGTATGCACCACTAAGTACATACAAGCACAGATAATCATAGCCAAAATAATTTTTTTCCATAATGGATCCATATAATGGGATACCTGAATAGCATGAACCAAGCCTATAAAAACAATGGCCAAAGCCAGAAAACCGTGAATTAAACGCCAATTCTCATAGCTGAGATTCATCGCTTGTCGCCACAAGCTGCTGCTTATGATCGCTAATAAAGAGATGGTTACTATACTTAGCGAAATCGCGCGCATAAAGTTGACTCGTGGATCAAAATAAGATATGTACGAAAAATCTGCCAGGAGTAACGTAATTGGATGAGCAAGTACGAAAAGAAAAGAGATGATGCCAATCTGCTTATGAAATTGCATTACATTATCTCCGCTATACACCGAAGCAATCTTTTGAAAACGTCCAGTAAAAATAAATTGCATCGCCATCATGCCCAAACCTATAAAGCCAAATGCTACACCAAGTTCTATCCAAAATTGCCGCACGACGGGAATTTCACCCACCAAGGCAAGCAACATAGGCATTAGTGACAAAAGAGTATAAATGAAAAGCCAGAGAAATCCGTTTCGATAAGTATAGTGCATAGGGATTAGATGATCGGTACTACCCTAACAACATGATATACTGGATAGTGTTTCTATTTTTATTACCAGATGCTGATTTTATCATTCCCTGAACGGTGTTTACGCCCAAAATTAGTAGGGATTAATGCATTTCCCAATCTGATAAACTCCGTCATTATACCCGAATTTTGACTTTAATAAACATTCAGGGATCCTAACTGTCTTAGAGAAGTGTAATACCACACGGGTATAGAATCACACGTAACCAAAGGAAGGATTATGATACCAGAACACAAAAAAGGTAAACGAGTGGATTGTTCGTCATCGGCCACACTTACAACTGAAGAAGAGGCAAACCAATTCTTCTTAGAAGCTAAAGAACGTCTTTTAGATATAAACAACTGGAATGAAGTGGCCGTATTACCGTCTTCCGTATTCGAATTGGCATACAGCAATGGCGCACATCTGAATCGAACAGCTGAAGAGGGCGATTTAGTTAAAATTGATATTCTAGGGCCAGGTTTGCCCAGCAGCGATGGCTATGATTGGGTTCGTATTGAGCGAATTACCGAAGAAGCCACATCAGAAAGTCAAAAAGTTTCCATCATGCTTAGGCCAACCACCGATCCCACACAGTCTGATAAAGATATAGCGCATTTTTTCCAAAATATAGCTACATCCACCATCGTGTTGGAACAGAAGGATAGAGAAGTTTCCGCCCAATATACCGGTAGAAACGAATTGATAAATGATGAAAGGGAGGGTTTAGCAGATAATATTCGAAATACCTTGATCGGCTTAGGAGTAAAGTTAGGTGGATCATATCCTCAATGGAAAGCTTTAGTCGCTGGAATAGTAAAGGATGTAAAATAAATGAATTTCAAAATGATTTAACTCTCCCACCCTGCCAAATAAATAGATCAATTACTTTGAACTAAGATTTTAAAAGCGGTAAAATAATTTTAAAACTAGAGCCCTTCTCGCCATTACTCTCAACTGATATTGAGCCGTTATGCAATTCTAAAATCTCCTTGCATAGATATAATCCGATCCCAAATCCTGCAATAGATCCCATTTTGTTACTTTTCACTCTATAATAGCGTTCAAAAATGTTTTGTTGATCCTGCTCAGAAATACCCATTCCCTCATCACTAACTTTGATCTCAATAATCCTTGAATCTACTTTATCGTAACTAACGTGTATAGTTGATCCTGCAGGAGAATATTTCACGGCATTTCCGATTAGATTGTAGATAACTTGCGATATTTTTTCACGATCTGCTAATAGTTCAATACTTTCTTGATATGTAAATACAAACAAATGGCTATGAATTACATTGGTGACCTCCACTTCGAGTTCAGAAAACAATGTGCTTAAAGAAAAGTATGATTTATCGAGAAGCATTTTTCCAGAATCTAATCTGGAGATATTCAGAAAACCATTAATCAGAGTATTCATATATTGTACCTGACGTAGTGACCTTTCTAGTTTCGTTTGCATAGAAAGATCCGCAGAAAGTGCAATGTCCCTTTGCATTAATTGGAGATATGCGCTCAGGGAAGTAAGGGGTGTCTTAAGTTCGTGACTTACCATTCCGATAAAATCATCTTTCCGTTGTTCATCTTTCTTTTGCTCTGTTATATCACGCAGGGTGCCATTTAAGCTGGCGACTTGTCCATTCAAATCGTATAATACCTTTCCACGAGCCTGAACCATTCTGGGTGTCGATTCATGAGGTAATTGAATACGATATTCAATAGCATAGTGGGCATCGGAATCCTTGCTAAGCGAAGACATAATTGCCTCGGTCACGCGAGCCCTATCTTCTTCTAAGATTACTGCCAAGGCCATGGATAGATCAATATGATCTAAGGGTTCTAAGCCAAACCATGTGTGCAACAATAAATTTCCCGAGAAAAGATTGGTTGCAGGTTCATAGTAAAACGTTGCAAGCTCACCAGCCTGAATAGCCATGGTAAGCATATGCTGATCTTTTTCATTTTTTCGCCGTGCAGTTACTTGGTCAGTAATTTCATCAAGTATTATCAAAACTCCAGTTACCTCACCGTTAGTCGAAAATATAGGCTGGTAAATAGAATTGACGATTGCATCTCTAAGGGAGCCATTATTAAATAATTTAACGGTAAACTCATTATTAGTTTTTCGTTCCCCTGTAATAATAACTTGATCCAGCCAATCGAATACCTTCTGTCCTTGGAGTTCAGGTCTAGCAATTCTATGAGGTCTGTTTAAAACCTCACTTTCACTGCGACCCCAGATTTTTAAAATTGCCTTATTTGCTATTTCAATAACATGGTCTTTACCACGTAGCATTGCGATTCCAACGGGTGCCTGCTCAATAATCGTTCTAACATGCTCGCGGCTCTCCGAAAGTAAACTCATCGATTTTCTCAGACTTTCATTTGTGCTATACAAATCTTTGAGCGTCAAAGCCATTTCATCATTCAGTGCCTCTTCCCTTTTTTCTTTCACGGAAATCATTTCCTGATATTCTTTTTCTGAAGTGACCTCACGGGCCGTATTTAAAATACACCAAGTCTTACCGTCCTGGTTCAAAAGGGCTTTGTATGTATAATCGTAATAATCGATTTTTCTAACTCCGTTCTTAATGAGTTCGGCTGGAGCATCCTTAACAGAATACGATTCTCCTGAATACCAAACATTTTGCAAAAGAGAAAAAAATGACTGCCCGACAAGTTCAGGAATTGCGTCCAATAAGGGCATGCTTATTATTGACGCATCTTTTCCCCAAAGTTCCAACATCCCTTTGTTCGCAAATCGAATGATCATATTCTCTTCCGAGTATATAGCCGTAGGCTCTGAAGAATCATAAAGTGCCTTTAAAATAAGGTCTGCGCTAAATTGCCCGGTTGAGAGATGTTTCAAGTTAGTCATTTCAACCCAAAGATATATAAACAGCTCAGCAATAGCTCTATCTAATGTACAAATATAGATAGAGCTATTGAAACACTTTACAGGTGTCTTTTAGTGCTGAAAAGCGCTTCTATCTCATATCTCTATTGTAGTTTATTTATTGGAGGGCTGCACATATCAGTTCCAATAAAGGTGTTATATGCCTATTATGTTTTTTGAAGTAATGTCTTTCAATAGATACAGAGTCATGATGTAATTTTCTCAGAATTCTTTGCAAAAGGTTATATGCGGCAATAAAATATTCTACGATAGTAAAACAAGATATATTTTTGTAACCATAATTTTATCAATCCTATGACCATCCATGTCCAAGACTTCTAGTTAAAAATCTTGCCATAGTGCTTTCTCTCCTGTAGTGAGGATATAGTTAGTAATTGAAATGAATAGGCCAGCAACCATAGAAAATGGAGCAGTGTCTATCTTGCCAGAGTGACCAAAATATTTTAGTAGTTCAAAATAAGGGAACTTTCCAATTAGAATTGCGTTGTATTAGTTGATACTCATCCATGAGATCGGCACTATCGACGATAAGTTCATCCATTACATCGTCCATCGTAATTATTCATTTTAAAGAACCATACTCATCAACAACGATTGCACTATGAACCTTATTTGCCTTAAATTCTTCTAAAACCCTATATGCAGGCATATTTTCAGATATGTAAACAGGCTTGACTAAAGAATTCTGAAGTATATAATCTGATGCAGATATACCTTTACGAAATAGTTCTTTAAATGAAATAAGTCCTACAACATTGTCAATAATCTTATCGCAAACAGGATACATCGAGTGAGGTTGAATATCTACTTTGGCTTTTATTGCCAAGAAATCATCATTAAGATCAATCTATATAAGATCATTACGATGTGTCATTAGTTCGCCCCACTCTTCGATCACCTAAAGCAAAAACGCGTGATACTATTTTCTGCTCTATTTTTTGTATTTCACCGCCTTCCGTACTTTGCTGTATTAAAGCTTTAATTTCCCCTTCAGTAACGATTCCGTCTTGCTGGCCCCTTATGCCAAGTAGCCGCAAAATAAAGTCATTCGTTTTCGTTAATAACCAAATAAGAGGTTTAGTAACCTTGGAAAGAAGCACCATAGGACCAGCCACTATGGAGGATATTTTTTCTGGTGAACTAAGCCATCGTCTTTTGGGTATAAGCTATCCGAAAACAATCGTCAGATAAGTAATGATAACAACGACAGTAACGAGGGCAAGAGAATCTGCATACGATGATAACAGATCAATATTTTGAAAAAACAACGTTAAATCGGCAGTTAGCGATTGACCACTTAAAATACCAGTAAGTATCCCAATAAGAGTAATACCAATTTTAACCGTCGAAAGAAATCTGTTGGGATTGTTAGCCAAATCTAGAGCCTTGGCAGCATTTTTATCGCCATTTCTTACTCTGGATTCCAGTTTGAATTTGCGCGATGAAACTAACACAATTTCACTCATAGAAAATATGCCATTTAATAGAATAAGTGCCGCAATAATTATAAATTCCATCTTTGTTGATAATGCGTTTATTAAGTAGCTAAGTGCAGCCCTTGATTATGGTTGATTACTTATATAACGTGCTAAAAACAACTGAGTAAAATTTCTTCTCCTACCTTCAGTTTTCGACAACTTCTTTGCAGCGTTTGTAACTTTACAAATCCACTAAAACACCTATGAAACATCTAGATAACTAAGATCCATTCCATAACAGTACTCTTAGTGCGCACTTTTTATATTTTTACCTTAGTATACAGCAATTACTCTGCTCAAAGACAAATATATGCTAGGCATTCATAAGCTCTATTCTGAATTTCTTGTAATTACAAGTGCGCAATTATAAATAACTCCATTTTTCAGCCACTTTCTCATTTACTTTCGCTTTAGCAAGTCCATATAGCGATTGCCTTCTTATCACCTATCCCCTTTTAGCCACTTCCTCTCTTCAACTTACTTTTTTTCTCGTGCATAGCTAGCTCGACCTTTTCACTTGATTTGTTTTGATTATTTTGCGATGAGATTATTTTTTAAAGAGTTATTCTTCCACCAGCGACGGGTATAGTGGCGCCCGCGATATAACTAGCATCATCTGAAGCAAGAAATACATAGGCTGGAGCTACTTCAGCTGGTTGACCCGCACGTCCCATTGGTGTATTTTCACCAAACTCTTCGTGAGCAGGAATTGTTGATGGGATGAGCGGTGTCCATATAGGTCCTGGTGCTACTGCGTTCACCCGTATGCCTTTCCCATCTTCCAGCAGAATTTGACTCAAATTAGCTGTAAAATTTTGTATAGCACCCTTTGTAGCTGCATAAGGTAATAACAATTCGTTAGGAGAATATGCATTTACGGAGGTCGTATTTATAATACTGCTACCAGGTTTCAAATGAGGTTCAGCGGCCTTACACAAATAAAACATTGCTGTGATATTGGTACGAAAGGTTTTATCCCATTCTTCAGATGATATATCTTGAATACTTTCTCTTGCCATTTGAAATGCCGCGTTATTTACCAAAATATCTAATTTACCAAACTCCTTAACTGCAGTTTCTACTATATAACTGCAGTGAGACTCCTCTTTGATGTCACCCTTGATTAGGATAGCTTTCCTCCCCTCTTTTTTAACATACTCTGCTGTCAAATTTGCATCCTCATCTTCTAAGTCATCCAAATAACTAATTAAAACATCTGCACCTTCTCGTGCAAACGCAATGGCGACTGCTCGTCCTATACCTGAATCCCCGCCCGTGATAATTGCTTTCTTTCCTTTTAACTTACCACTGCCCTTATAAGTATCCTCCCCATGATCTGCTTTAGGATCTAGTTTATCTTCCACACCTGGAACAGGTTGATCTTGCTTAGGTACGGGAGGTTTGGGATATTTTTGAGTGGGATCTGATGTATTATTTTTTTTGTTCTCCATCTTATTGAATTTTTTTTGTTTGCAACCGAAAATACCATTACAGATGTCCATGGCATTTGTTATTTATCAAGTATGGGATTCTTATAGAACAAAACAATGTAAATCCGGAAGTGTTTGAAACAGATAATCTATGTAAAAAAGAAGTGTTGATATGTTCTGCCTAAATGTGATATTTACGTAAGCAGTTATTTATTAACACACAAAGAGATTTAAACTGTAGTTATCTTATTAAGCTGGTTTGGAAGCGCCTTGGAGTAAATCTAAAATAAGATTCTCCATATCTATCAATTCAAATGGATTTTCAACAATTTCATCTGCCAGACTTTCTTGTGCCCACGTCTTAAAACCGGGACGTGCAGAGTAAATTATAAGGGGTATATGAGAAGTACTAGGATTATATTTATATCTATGTATTTCTTGCAAACTACAATCATTTAGGAAATGCACATCTCTAATGATTAGTTCTGGTGGTTCTCGTTAATCACATCAAGATTAGTAGAAGTGTTTGCCAAATAACCGATTTCTATATTCAAATAGGTATAGTACTCCCTTTTTGCTGGACAGCAATAGTTCAAACTTAAGTTTATTTACGACACTTTTTTATTATTTTGATAGAATACCTGATTTGGGGTAAAATGGTCCATAGACTGATGTCTTCTTTCCGTATTGTAAAATTCGACATACCGTTTCACACCTTGGAATAACTCCATGCCACCGTTAGGTGGGTTCAAATAAATGTATTCCTGCTTCAATGACCTCCAGAACCTTTCGATAAACACGTTGTCCAGCGCTCTTCCTTTTCCATCCATTGATATACTCACACGATTATCCTTGAGGACTTTGGTAAAGATCGGACTGGTAAATTGTGAACCCTGATCGGTATTGAATACTTCAGGAGTGCCGTGCTCTGCTATTGTTTCCAACAGCACATCCCTGCACCATTCCACCGTCATGGTATTAGAGATACTCCACCCCACAATCTTTCGACTATACACATCTATAATGGCGAACATATACATGAAGCCTCTAAACATAGGAATATAAGTGATGTCGGCCTGCCAAACTTGGCTTGGCCGCTCTATCTTTAAGCCTTTGAGTAAGTACGGGTATTTGTAATGTGTTGCATTTGCTTTACTTAGGTTCTTCTTTGGGTAAATGGTCCGAAGGCTCATTAGCCGATATAAACGCCGTACGCGCTTGGCATTTATACGATACCCTAGATCTTTGTTGAGATACGCAGTCATCCGTTCCACACCGTAAAATGGACAGTCCAGAAACTTGCGGTCAATTAGCTTCATGATGGACTGATTCAACAAGGATTCACCTTTAGGCTTGAAATAATAGAAGCTACGCTGAAGATTCAGCAGCTTACACTGCCCCACAATACTTAGCGGTTTATATCCTGGGGAAACAAGTCCGCGCCTTTCAATCATGCTCATTTCCCCAATACCTTTTTTAAGAAATCAACTTGGATCTGAAGTTCACCAATCTTGGAATAAAGTTCTTTCTCTTTAGACTCTTCTTTCTGTGTAGGTTTCTCTGAACCGAACACCGTGTCAGCTTTCTCCAGAAATTCCCGTTTCCAAGCGGTGATCTGTGTGGGATGAAGGCTGTATTTGGAAGCACGTTCCTGCATGGTACTAACTTCTTTAAGGGCTTCTAAGACTACTTTGGTCTTGAAAACCGGACTGAATTTTCTACGCTCTTTTTTCATTTTCAACTGTTAAATTATCGAATTTAATCAGCTGTCCAATATTTGGGGAGTATTATAGTATTTCATCTACGGATAATTGTATAGGTCCACCTGTACAAGTGTGCAATGAGAGGCATTTATTAGTCATAATTAGATGGCTTTAGAGTAAAGACAAAGGTTAATCTATCTTTAAATATAATGCAATAACTGCCGTATCACCTAAGCAAATAACGTTTATAACAATATTTCAAACGCCTATATTTTAAACTGTAGCTCTAAATTGACACTGTAAATAACAAATTTTAGTTGTAGAGGGTATTTATACAAAAATATCGAACCCAAGCATAGCAGCTTATGAACGTTGGTTGTTTGCGCTGCAGGATGGACATAGGGCTTAGAGTTACCATTAAACCACACTCCCCACGGGGATTGAGGTAATTTTGAGCATTTCCCCAATCCCACCTTACAATTTCTTAAAGATTTGAACCACCATTGCAATTTTAACACTAATAATACCTTCGAAATTATTCAATAGCACTAATGCCAGAATAATTTAAAGAAATAACACAACTTAAAATCCTTTCCTATTACACATTACCCTCAATTATCTCACATAATCGTTGCAAAAATGTAGTAATTACGCTACAAATTTATTGTTTAAGATTATTTTCCTGCCTCTGGAAAGCTTTTTGCTGAACATACCGTGTATTTGTGAATACTTAACATTTATAATACTCCCCAAATATTGGACAGCTGATTAAATTCGATAATTTAACAGTTGAAAATGAAAAAAGAGCGTAGAAAATTCAGTCCGGTTTTCAAGACCAAAGTAGTCTTAGAAGCCCTTAAAGAAGTTAGTACCATGCAGGAACTTGCTTCCAAATACAGCCTTCATCCCACACAGATCACCGCTTGGAAACGGGAATTTCTGGAGAAAGCTGACACGGTGTTCGGTTCAGAGAAACCTACACAGAAAGAAGAGTCTAAAGAGAAAGAACTTTATTCCAAGATTGGTGAACTTCAGATCCAAGTTGATTTCTTAAAAAAGGTATTGGGGAAATGAGCATGATTGAAAGGCGCGGACTTGTTTCCCCAGGATATAAACCGCTAAGTATTGTGGGGCAGTGTAAGCTGCTGAATCTTCAGCGTAGCTTCTATTATTTCAAGCCTAAAGGTGAATCCTTGTTGAATCAGTCCATCATGAAGCTAATTGACCGCAAGTTTCTGGACTGTCCATTTTACGGTGTGGAACGGATGACTGCGTATCTCAACAAAGATCTAGGGTATCGTATAAATGCCAAGCGCGTACGGCGTTTATATCGGCTAATGAGCCTTCGGACCATTTACCCAAAGAAGAACCTAAGTAAAGCAAATGCAACACATTACAAATACCCGTACTTACTCAAAGGCTTAAAGATAGAGCGGCCAAGCCAAGTTTGGCAGGCCGACATCACTTATATTCCTATGTTTAGAGGCTTCATGTATATGTTCGCCATTATAGATGTGTATAGTCGAAAGATTGTGGGATGGAGTATCTCTAATACCATGACGGTGGAATGGTGCAGGGATGTGCTGTTGGAAACAATAGCAGAGCACGGCACTCCTGAAGTATTCAATACCGATCAGGGTTCACAATTTACCAGTCCGATCTTTACCAAAGTCCTCAAGGATAATCGTGTGAGTATATCAATGGATGGAAAAGGAAGAGCGCTGGACAACGTGTTTATCGAAAGGTTCTGGAGGTCATTGAAGCAGGAATACATTTATTTGAACCCACCTAACGGTGGCATGGAGTTATTCCAAGGTGTGAAACGGTATGTCGAATTTTACAATACGGAAAGAAGACATCAGTCTATGGACCATTTTACCCCAAATCAGGTATTCTATCAAAATAATAAAAAAGTGTCGTAAATAAACTTAAGTTTGAACTATTGCTGTCCAGCAAAAAGGGAGTACTATAATTTTAGCGCTTTAACTTCTACCATGAGAATAAGACATAAATCTACCGTAGCGAAGAAGGTTTATACACCACCAGTAGTTTCCACTGCCTTTGTCAATATCGAGTATAGTATAGCGGCTGGTTCGGCCACTGTGACTCCTATCAATAGCTCCAACGCTGTACGTGAGGAATGGGAAGAAGGCACAAACGTGGTTGGACAACAAACTTGGTAAAAGACACCACAGGTCTTATGAATACACTTTTTGCTGACAACAATCTCTTCAGAAGAGTTGGGTCTATTGCGTTAGCTAGGAAAATTTGCGATGGCATGACGGAGTATGAAGCGAACACCAAAGAGAGATTATCCCTTCTGGTTAAGTACATAAAATTTGAGCGTATTATCTTAAGTTCATCACTCGCAAAGCATAATTTAACATCTATCATAAAAAGAATCAAAAAACGTCAAAAACAAGCAAAAATACGGATAATCAATGAATTTGAAAACGACGCAATTCTCTATTCCGGCTTATACAATCTCATTGATGGAAATATTTCAGTAAGTGAACCTTTGCGTAATTTTGAGGTGCGCCTAAAATCATTTTTACTTTGCGGTGAATACCCTTTTGAAACTAAATTACTTCAAGATACTGATAATCTTGAACCGCAAATGGTGCAGATAGTTAATCCATTCGATCAATTATCATCGAATGAATACAAAGTAACCACCCGTTTGATCAATGGCGAGCGAGTCAGTCATATTGCCCTGTCACTCCAAATTAGTATATCGGCCGTATCAACCTACAAGTCGCGAGCGTTTAGAAAACTATCCGTTGAAAACATCTCCCAATTGAAAAGTTTACATGAAACCATTATCTCTTTTAAAGATAAAATATCATAGTCCAAATCAAATATACCTTATGAAAACATATTACGCTATTATATTAATCCTATTAATCCTTTCATATTCATGTCAGAAAGACAATGTAGACACCTCTCCGGGAACAGTTACTGTATCTGTATCAGATGTCGTTTTTGAAGGCGAGGAAGCCATTAGCAATAGAGCCGCAACGCAAAACGGGCAAGGATTTGATCCTGAAGCCCACATACAAACTGAGACTATCGATCTACCGAACGGTTTACTATTGGTGTCGGAATTAAAACCTAGAATTTTAAATCAGGACAATACACAATCTGTTAAAGATGCCGCTCGTGCAGTGAGCGATACTTCCAACGTAGGAGTTGGGATCAGATACAGACTATTAGTGTATAATGCTGCGGGCAATTTTGTGACCGAAAGAAGTTATATTAGAGGACAGGAAAATACGACGCCGGCTTTACAATTGGATGGTGGTAGTTCCTATTCATTCATTGTCTATTCTATAAATAGCACACAGGACAATCTTCCGACGGTGACGCCAGCAACAAATAGAACATTGACTAACTCGCAAATCAGTGTAAGTGGCACGCAGGACTACATGTATTTCCGCCAGAATCTAACTGTCACTGGAAACTCTGTCAACCAGCTAAATATCTTACTTAAACATCGTTTTAGCCAAATTACCACGACGGTAGATGCCAGTATTACAGGGTATACTATTACAGCACTTACATCGAACTTCAGACCACATTTTCCAAACTCCCTAGTGAATTTATCGGATGGTTCATTTACTAGAAATGGTACAGCAACACCATCTGTTGTCAATTATGCGACGCTAGGCACACAAGTTGTGACAAGCCAACCGACGATGATAAATGGCAGTGCCAATGCGACTGGAATTTTCACTATTCCAAATATAACGATCAATGGCATCGAATTGACAAATCTTACCCCATTCCAAAATCTCAATATTACGCCAGGAATTCGGTATGATTTAACATTGAATATCGTACCTACAGACGAAAATATAACTCATCTGAATCGGCCTGCTGTACGTATCAATGGTAGAATTTGGGCGCAACATAATGTTGGAGTAGCCACCACATTACCGGTCAATCCAGCCACAATAACACAGGCGTATCACGGAAATTATTATCAATTTGGTCGAAATACTATTGTAGCTACCAACAATGCAACAGCGGTAAATAGCAGCTGGAGCAATGCAAATAGCGCCACAGCCGTACCTAGAAATTCGTGGAATAGCAGTGCGAATCCAGAAACAGCTCCTGCCCGAACAGGTTCCGACCCTTGTCCGACAGGATGGCGCGTGCCGACCAGAACAGAAGTCCAACAACTCCTAGCAGCGGTAACAGCAAGCAATAGAGGTGATTTTGCAACAGGTAATACAAATTACGGCTCGGGGAAAGTGCTCACTAGTAGAAGACGATCTGATGTAATCATGGTTTGGCCATCTCAGGGTTTATTTAATGTAACAACGGGAAACCCACCAACAGCAAATCCTATGGATAATAGAGGTTCTGCGGGTCATTATTGGACAAGTTCGGCGTCAGGAAATAACCTTTGGAGATTAAGGTTTGCCATTGACGCTCAAGACATTTCCGAGCTAACGAATGATATTAACTACGTAGCACAATCCAGAAACGTACGATGTACAGCGTTATAAACGTCAACCATAAATCGGTTTTTTATACACCTGTGCGCATTTAGAAACAGGTAATCCAATTCACAAAAAAGCAACTCCTATTGGAGTTGCTTTTTTCATAACGATGTATAGTCGTTTGATCGAATATCAAACAAAATTGAGACGATTATGATAGTTAACTATTCTCAAAATGTGCAGTTTTGGTTGATACGTACATAAACCTTTCCCTGACGAAATCTATCCTTATGAATAAGTTAATCTCCAATATCATTACCTTTGTATGTCTTGTCTTTTCCGCGCAGGCAGCCGACATAAAAATCAAAGTCACTAAACGCTATATTAACTTCCCCATTTCGCAGCAAGTCGATCGACAAGTGATGACCATGTTAGTCGACGGCAAGGAGGATCGGCAATTCAATATTCGCTTAGCAAATGGAGATCCCGAATATTGGGTTTTCTCGGATGTATCCGCATACAAAGGCAAAACAATTACATTGAGTTATAATGGGGATGAAAGCGCACTAAGTAAGATTTATCAAGACGATAAGATCGCAGGGCAAGATTCCATCTATCAGGAAGTAAACCGCCCTCAATTTCACTTCACCACAAAACGTGGCTGGGTCAATGATCCAAATGGTTTAATATTCTATGCCGGTGAATACCATCTCTTCTACCAGCATAATCCTTACGAGCGCGAATGGGAAAACATGTCATGGGGACATGCGGTAAGCAGAGATCTGGTACATTGGGAAGAACTACCTGTGGCGCTGCATCCTGATAATATGGGCACGATGTTTTCTGGTTCAGCGGTAATTGATTATGATAATACATCTGGCTTCGGAAAACCTGGAAATCCAGCTATGGTAGCTTCCTATACGGCAGAAACTGGCGAAAGACAAGTGCAGTGTATGGCATACAGCTTGGACAATGGTCGTACGTGGACCAAGTATGCCAACAATCCTGTAATTGATAGCAAAGAGAAATGGAATAGCCGCGACACGCGTGATCCAAAAATAATCTGGTTTACGCCAGGTAATCATTGGGTCATGGTATTGAATGAGCTTGATGGTCAATCGATTTATACCTCATCGAACTTGAAAGATTGGACGTACGAAAGTCATACGACGGGTTTTTGGGAATGTCCAGAATTGTTCGAATTGCCGATTGATGGTGATGAAGACAATAGAAAATGGGTGATGTACGGCGCATCCAATACGTATATGATTGGTTCGTTTGACGGTAAAACATTTACACCAGAAAGCGGCAAGCACCAATTAGGAACGGGAACGATCTATGCAGCACAAACCTTTTCCAATATTCCCGATAGCGACGGTCGCCGGATTCAAATTGGCTGGGGGCGTGTAACGCATCCGGGCATGCCCTTCAACGGTATGTTTCTACTACCCACTGAGCTAACGTTGAAGAAGACTAATAATGGCGTTCGCCTATTCAGTAAGCCAGTGAAAGAAGTCGAAAAAATATTTACTTCGGTACAAAAATGGTCTAATCTAAAAGCCGATCAGGCCAATGAAAAGCTAAAAGCATACTATGATGCAAAGCAACTGCGCATCAAGACCACGTTTAAGCTGTCGCATGCAACCGATGCTGGGTTTAACCTTTTCGGACAACGCATCATCGGATATGACATGAATCATAATACAATCAATGGTGTTTTCTATTCGCCTGAAGATATGACGAGCATGGAACTAACGGCCGATATCTTTATCGATAATACTTCTATTGAGGTTTTCATTGATGGTGGTCGGTACTCCTATTCGATGGAGCGCAAACCAGAACGTGAGAATACAGAGGGTTTCCATTTCTGGGGGAACAGTATTGATGTGACTAACCTAGAGGTTTTTGAGGCAAAATCCATTTGGAAGTGATGCTATTGTTGTGATTGCGTGAGGGCGCGACAGCGCGATCTACTTCTTGGTAAGATAATAGAGTTTAGAAAGTTGATAGGCTCATAAATTAGATTGCCACAGCCACACGTGCCTTGGCTTCACAAAGATGTATATCTGTAAAAGCAAAAGCCTATCCTTCGGGATAGGCTTTTATTTGTTATTTAAAAAATGACTTAAACGATGGTGTAACCACCATCTGCGATGTAGTACGCGCCCGTTACGAAAGAAGCATCGTCTGAACTCAAGAAAAGTACCAGCTTTGCTATTTCATCAGGAGTTCCCAATCGATTCATGGGTGCTTTAGCGGCAATCCCATCTTGCATTTCTTGCGTCAAATTATTTTCTAATAATGGCGTCAACACATAGCCCGGACCTACAGCATTACAGCGAATATTTTTTGTCGCATATTCGGCCGCAATATTTTTCGTTAGGCCAACCACCGCATGTTTTGTAGCGGTGTATGCGCTACTCAATGGCGCAGCTACCGTACCATGGATCGACGCGATGTTGACAATATTGCCTCCTCCATTCTTGGCCATTTGCTCCAGTTGATAACGACATCCGTAGAATACACCATTCAGATTCACGTTAATGACTTTATCCCAGGCTTCGATATCATACTCACCAGTCGGCTGCGCAGGTCCGCCAATACCCGCATTGTTGCAAGCAATATCCAATCTGCCGTAATGTTCAACCGTGGTTTCCACCAGGTTTTTGTTGTCTTCCGCGCTAGATGAATCTGCGCGTACGAAGATCGCATCACCACCTGCTGCATTGATTTTATCAACCGCAGCTTTACCATTTTCTACACTGATATCTGAAACAACTACTTTTGCACCGTTGGAAGCAAAAAGTTCTGCGATAGCTTGGCCAATACCTGACCCAGCTCCCGTCACAATAGCTACTTTATTCTCTAATCTTGACATAATACTATGTTTTAATTTTTCTATTAAATTTAAGCACTTTCAAAGAGTAAGACAATGGATAGTTGAGATATGACATGAAACAAGCAATTGCCCTATCGTCTATCAAATTTATACCATTAACTGACAATTTTAGACTTTAATCAGGCAACTCTGGCGAGTTAATTCTTCGTTGTACTGATGCACTTAATGCCTGCATAAAAGCGACAACCGCATCCACTTCTTCGCGGGAAAGATCTAGTTTTTTTAATAAGGGTGACGGTATTGGGCGCAGTTTTTCATCGACCACCACCCGACGCTGTATGGGTGCAGGGTTGCCAAGATTATACAATTCCACCACATCACGTAATGTTGGGAAGTTGCCGTGATGCATCCAAGGACCGGTTAGTGTTACATTCCGTAAAGAAGGTGTGCGAAATGCGCCCACATCTTCTTGTTTGCCCGACATATGATAATGACCAAGATCTTCCTGCCGTGTACCATATAATGCCTGCCCATCATTATGAAATTGATTGTCTGAAAACAGCGGTGTATTATGGCAATTGATACAACGGGCTTTGGTACGAAAGAGATGCAAACCCATTAATTCCTGATCATTGAGCGCATCCTTTGTGCCGCTAATAAAACGATCAAATTTAGTTGGATAACTGTTGATGGTACGCAGATAAGTCGCTAATGCCTGTTGTATTCGTGTTATGCTAACCTGTTCGTCACCATATGCTGCTACAAAATAAGCGCGATAACCTTTAATTTCGTCAATATGTTGTAGCATAGAATCTACATTCATATTCATCTCCACATGATCCTGAATCGGCATCAATACCTGCTCTTCTAAAGATGCCGCTCGCCCATCCCACATCCAAGAAGTATAATGACCTACATTGTACAAAGTCATGGCATTGCGTTTGCCGACTTGGCGATCGTGACCATGTGCCAAACTCTTGCCATCGCCAAATCCCAATTGTGGATCGTGGCAGCTAGCGCATGAAATCTGCTTGGAAGCAGATAATCGCCGATCAAAGAACAAAATTTTTCCCAATTCAGACCTGCTTTCTGTAAATTGATTATCTGCTGGATAACTTACTTTGCCCAAAACGCCAATATCTTCGAAATTAGGCTTCACGCTTTCATCAATATGCGGCAAAGGCCATTTCGTAGCGTCTCCACTACTGTACAATTCGCGTAATTGTGCTAAAGTATATTCTGGTTCAGAGAAAAAACTAGAAAGCAACACCGCTGCCGGTGCCAGCGATAACAACAACAAAATGACTATAAAGCGTCTATTCAAACTCCACATCACATCTAAAATCTAAAATCTAAAAACCATAAGCCAAGCTAAGGGCAAAATGATTTCGTTTCAGCCTAGGTAATGTGGCAGTCTCTCTGCCCAAATCAGGCATATTACTCGCCGATACCGCTTGCAAACTAGCCAAGACACGTACAAAATCTTTACGCTTCAAGGGCTGGCGAAAGCCCATTTCAATCCGTGCTCCTTGTGTATTTGCTTGGTAGTATGTCACATCGTGAAAGTACACGTATTGGTGAAACATGTTTTCGTTGATTTCGGGCACCGACCAATTCATGCTAAGTGGTTTGCCAGCTAAACCCATCAAACTGAGATGTACCTGTTGGTTCTTCGGAGTGATGTAAGTGGCCATAGCGGATAGCGAACCGTCTAATCGCGAATAATCTAACAAGGTACCACTGCCGCCATCCTGTCTCGTTTCCGACGTCATATCGACATTTCCTTCAAAATGAAATTGCCATTTTCGAGCATAATAGGTGTGCGCTAGCTTGGCACTGTGCGTATCATATTGGTACAAGAAATTGTTAATCCCGTTTGCCTGAAATACGACTTTATCCTTTCCACTTCGCATAGTCGAACTCAACTGTACTAAATAAGCACGTTTCTCGCGTTTCAGCTGCCAAATTAAATCGGCACCGATATCATCTATGGTATATTCATTCAGCACATTGCTTCGCGACTCATTACGCAACACTTGCTGATACAATTGTTGTTCCTGCTTGTAATGTGCTGTTGCGTAGAACTTCCCTATTTCGGTATTATAAGAAAGATAAGCCTGCGAACCGTAGCGTTTCATATCGTTCTGGTAATGAATGCCACGCGCTAACAACCAATCGTTGGTCTGCCAACCGTAGCCAATCACCGCGTAGTTGAGATAGCGCGTCACGGCCGGACTCAATACATAATTTTCATTTTTGAAGGCGACTTCAAAGCTCTCTTGTCCGTAACCATACTGTGCCTCCAAACCTATTTCAAGGTCTGCGCCCAATTTACTACTGACGCCGAGTTGTCCGTCTACCTGTATCACGTCAATGCTTCCGCGAGGATCATTATTACTGAAATGATCGCCAATGCGATAATCTAATCCACCAAAGACCGACCATTTATCAAAATAGCGTTGACCTCGTGCTTGTATCGTATAGTTGGTACGCACGTAATGATTATTACCGTAAGAGGCAAAGTAAAATGGTGCAGAGGGATTTTGCCTTGTCTGATGACCAAAACGCGTACTATCTTCGAGTGTGCGATTGTAGGCAAAGCGTCCCCAAAGTCGCACATCATTCAGCGTAATGCTTCCTTCGGAATTCACCTGTGTGCTACGTGACTTGCCAGCATCTTGCGCCAATCGATATTCGCCCTGTGTGCCGCTATATTGCGCATGCAAGAGCGTGTATCGATTTTCGACCGATTCGTGCAACCACATCGGATTGTCAATAGCAAAATAACGGACTTGTCGCTGGATCGTATCCAGCGTATTACTTTCTTGTGCCACCGTAATCCAGCACAGGAAAATAAAACAAACACTTAGAAGATATTTATGGGTATAGTGCATGGTATTAGTTAGCAAATCCGCGTGGATCGGCTTTAATAGTGACAAAATCTGCTGTCGAATTATTGGTATCCATCAATATGCGACGGCCGTTGATCGTTTCTTTTGTTTTACGGATCACCGAATTAGAAGAACGTGCGCCACCTGTTACCGCTACCCAGCCAGCATCACTTTGCGCCGTGAATTTTTTAGGATACGTCGTGGTTGTCGAAGATGATTGGATTTCGACTGCATCGATAATATTGGCTACTGGTATTTGTACGTAAATGCCATCTGTACGTTCGCGCCCATCTGCATAAGGTATGTCATAGCTCTTCCATGATGTTACCGCACCCATATTTTGATCACGGAAAATGATAAAACTATGTTGACCATTGGAACTTAAAATCAAATCAGTCGTATTTCCTGCTCTGCGGTGCACGATGACATTTGGAACATTCGGATTATCCACATCCGACGCGATCGGGCGACCACGATCTACATATGGGGTATAATAAGCTTCGAAATCTGCCTGACTTAGATCGACGGTAAGCTCCGGACTTTGAATAGAAATACCCACGCCATCTGTACCTTGATATGGCTGTTTGTGGTTTACTGCCGTAGCAGCAATCACAATGCTTTCGCCTGCGCGAATAGGATATTGCTGACCTGTACCCGGCAATTGCAAGATAGTGCGTGCATACACATAATTTGCATTAGCGTTAATATCCGTAGGCATACCGAAAGAACGTGACCAATCGTACTGACCGCTACGCGCTTGATACGCATACGTGGTACTAGCAGAGTTGGCTCCTTGTGCTTCAGCAATGTACAATTGATCGGCATACTGTACCTCTTCGGATTTATTGTATACTTCAATAAAGTGATCACGGAAATTAGCTCCTTTGTTGGCATCAGAACCAGCATAATAAATCTGCTTAATCACCAATGCGTTGTAAGTTCCATTGCGTAATTCCACAGAGAATGATTTTTCAGAATTTAGGTTGATATCTTCTGTCTCGATAGCACTAGTAAAGATGACATCAAACTCTTCATTTAATCCAGAAGCTGCATTGAAATCATTTACGGGATATGTTTTCACACCTTGAATGCCGTAGCGACCCGGCGCTAGATTGGTCACACTCACACGACCTTGCGCATCTGTTTCACCTTTAAAAACTTCTTTTCCAGAGATATCATAAACTTTGATGGTAATACCATCTTTTTTTAGCTTATCAGAATAATCGCTTTCGCCAAATGCGGCATTGACTTCGATACTAACCGATTGATTTTCGGGTGCTACATCTTTTTTACAAGCTACAGTGCTCCATAGCGCAAAGCAGATCAAGACGAGTTGGATAGATTGTTTCATTTGTTTTGGAATAATACTGTTTGTGTAATAGAATAATGATTTGGTAGGCGACTATAGACGCAGTCGCAATTGCGCACCATAGGTAGGTTTACTGTTGGGAATAATCAACGTATTATCGGACCGTAAGTATTGTGGTCGGTAATTGAATACATTGTATACATTAAAGGCTACCGTCAACCGTTCGGTGATTTCCTTCGAAAGGTTTAGATGAAAGTTACTATATAATCCTGGTTGATTCTGGTTGTTCAATAATTATTGTGTTTGCAAAAGGTGGCGATACTGCACATTCTCAGGATCAAAATTGCTAACAACAATGTAATCCCCATTTTCTGTGTAGTAACCCGCTGGGATACCATCACTGGCTAATGTCTTGGTGCTATTGAGAATATTGAACTCTGCCGTAAAGTTGACCAACAACTTGGCTTTAGGAATATGTGTACTGGTGGTCAGAGCCGCATTACTAGACATGGTCGCACGAAGTCGAGCTGGATACACACCCGTAACAGCGTAGCCGACGTCAGTACCCGGATTGGTGAAATCTTGTAAGTTTTGCAATGACCGAGCTTCCGTATGGGTGAATCCGCCACGTACATTAAATACGGTTTGGATCGTTTCCCACTTAGGCGTCGATAATAAGACTTCTACCCCACGATTGTATGACTTGTTACCGTTTCTAAATTCACTACGGGTAAGCCGACGGACATCAACGCCGTTGATGACGTAAGGAATTTCTGCCGTTGGATCTGGATTACGCTCATAATGATCAAGTTCGATCTGATCGAACCCCCTCATGGTAGTAATACCATTGTTATTGCGTTTTTCGTACACATTGATCGCTAATCGATATCCTTTCGAAGCATACATCAGAGACAGTTCCAATTGCTGCGATTTGCTCGGTTTTAAAGTGGTATTATTTGGCACGAATTTGTCCACGTGCAATAGGTAAAGGCTATTCGCCGCGTCGACTGCTCCTGTTTCTGTTACTGCGGTGTACTGGAACAATGGAATCTCATAATACACAGGACCGGGATATAATTGTGCTAATGCTGGTGCTTTGCTGGAGAAACCATAGGCCAAGCCAATACGCCACTTTGAGTTTAGCTCATAACGCAGGTTTGCGCGGGGCGATACGGTCACAAATTTTTCAAAAAAATCCATCCGCGCGCCTGCACGCACGTGCAGCGGTCGGTCGGCCACATCGACTTGGAATACATCTTCTGCATACAAACCGACTTGTTGCTGAGCGCGGATCTGCGTGTAATCATAATATCTCGCAGAACGGTTACTCGCCGTCGCCGCAGAAGCTAGACTATTTGGACGCGACGGATCGACGATTTGTCCTGCACCACTGTTTTTCGAATAATTGTAATTGGCACCAAACTGTACTTGATGCGACAAATCGCCGGTATAATAATGACCTGTCAGATCCAATCTCGCACTAAAATCAATCGGTTTGCCCTCAATATGGGATATGGAAGTATAGGTACCCGGACCGTAAACTCCTTTGGCAACGCCCACTTCCGTCGCATCCGAATAGATGACAAACGTGCCATTCATTAATTGCTCTTTGTACGTGTTTTGATACGACTGACCGTACCGCATATTGAGTCCAATATTGCTGATGAACCCGTGATCTATACGGTAATTGGATCGATTGGCCACACTAAAATTGTACGTACGAAAACGCACAAATGTGCCAGTAGGATCATCCGGATCTTGCAAGATATTATCCAGATTTCGATTATAATCTACTGTGAGCGTATTGGTAAAGGCACGTTCGCGGCCTCCAGCGACCGTCCACATGACATTACCGCCCCAGCGATCATAGGCTTTTAGCTTATCGCGATTATCTTCAAAAGAACGCGTGAAATTTGCCCCAAAAGAGAAGGCTCCATATTTTTTAGTCTGAAAACCTTTGTTTAGACCGTACACAGTCGCATTATCACGCAATTGCATTTGAAAATGTAATGGCGAACTTCCAGCCATGCGGTTGATGATGATGGCACCATCAGTCAAATCACCATAACGAGCAGAAGCAATACCAGCAACGATTTCGATACTTTCTATATTATCTGTAGGAATTTGTCGCAGATCCAATCCGCCGAAGGCATAATCTCCTGAATAATTACCTGGAGAATTTGTACCCCCTTTCAGTCCAGATGCACTGCCAAAGACATTGGCATTTTCCATTCCTGTCATACCGGCATTGCGGGTTTGCATATTGGCATTGTTGGACATGGCAATACCATCCATGATCAGCGCAACACCAAAAGAATTGTTGAGCGCAAAGGCATCTCGCGAAGCGGCAGAATTGGTCGCATAATTAGCGGTACGAAGATTGGCTTGCTGCACGCGCTGTAAAGAAGGTGCCTCGATCTTCTTCCCCGGCACAAGGTTCAATAAATCATTCAAACTCAGTGCGCCAGATTGTAGGATCACTTCGCGATTGATGTAGATCGAACTATTACTTTCTAAACGCGAATCTGCCGTCGGTGCTACCGATACCTCTTCCAATCCCATACTTAGTATAGGCAAGGTGATATCTGGTAAACGTCGTTCGCCGGGTGAAAGATCGACTTGCAAACGCTGTTCTTGTCGGCCCAAAAGAGAGATAGTTAAAAGTTCATTTCTTGTTTTGGTCGCTGGATAATGAAACCGAAACTCTCCGTTTTCTCCTGTAACGAACCGTTGATCCATCGCCGGTAGATAAACTGAAACCGATTGTAGCGGCGCTCCTTGTTCATCAATCACACGCCCCGACAATAGGCCCGTACGCGAAGGTTTCATCAAAATATGTTTGCCAGATACTTGCAGTTCTACCATGGCAGCTCTTTCTATCGCTTTTAGCACCGTATTCAGATTGCCAGTCAAGTCCAGCGAAATCCGCTTATTGAGCGAGATGCGTTGTTCATCGTACAAAAAGGTATAAGGAATTTGCGCTTCCACGCGTTTTACCACTTGCCGCAAGGGCATCTGATCTGCTTTGATAGCAATATGTTGTTGTGCACTGATCTGATTGGTGCACAGACTCAGTATGCACAGTATTTTGTAAAAATGGTTCATGTTAATTCTGCTGTACACGTACGGTGTCCTGCTGCAAGGTGAAGCGATAATCGGTGGTATAGGTCAAATGATTCAATACATCTTGAAGGGATTCTTGATGAATCTTACCCGAAAATTGTATGTTAACAGCGGCGTCTGCTTGCCATTTTATGCCATATTTGCGCGTGATCTGACGAGCAACTTCCTCATATCTGGCATGTTCAAACACCAACATGCCATCCGTAATCTGACGCTCTTCGGCCAGATCAAACGACTGTACTTGTCCTGTTTGCGATTTTTTATCCCATAAGAAAGCTTGTCCGGGCGATAAGGTATGCTCTTTTCCACGATGTGCGATGAGCACCTTGCCGTCGAATAAAGCGACCTTAGTTTGGTTGTCCGCATCGTAAGCCTGCAAATTAAAAGTTGTGCCCAGAACGCGAACGGATAATTCTTCGGTATGAATAACAAATGGCTTTCCTGCATCATGTTTTACCTCAAAAAAACCGCCACCATCTAATCTGACTTCGCGCAGGCTATCTTGAAACGCCGCTGGATATGAGAAATTCGAACCCGGAAACAATTTCACCACAGTCCCATCTGACAAGGCAACGTGCATAACCTTTTTCTCAGGCACCTGTTGATTAACCCATTCGATGTTCGTAGCGCGTGATGCAGCTATATTTTGCGTTTGCTTCCAAACGTGGTAAGTAATACCGCCAATTAGCAATATCGCTGCTGCAGCCATCCACGGTTTCCAAAATCGGCGAACGCGCGGTTTTTCTTGCTCCTCAAGTGCTGTTATATGTTTGATCAAGCGCGTTCTTTCGCTCTGAACGTCCTGTTCGGTCGGTCGGTCTATTAATAAGAATACCATTTGGCGCGCTTTCGCCACCATCGCTGAGTGTTGTGGGTGTTGCGCTAGCCAATGATTCCAATAAGTGCTTTCTTCGGCACTTTGCGACAGGCAATAATTCACAAAAGAGTGATCTGAAATCAGTTTTTCTACTGTAGGATCTACCATGTATTTGAGTTACTATATGGAGTAGTGGGCAAAGTCCTCCACTTTTACCTATTTTTATTTAGAAAAATTAAAATAATAGCTTGAAGGATGGCTATGTCGCCCCGCATGCGCTTTAATGCTTCATAAATAACATTATAAACCGTTCTGACCGAAGCGTTATCCAGCGCTGCAATCTCTTCGTAAGTACGCTCCTCGAAGAATCGCCATTCAATATATCGACGTTGTTTTTTGGTTAACTTATCGAGTGCGCGTTGTAATCGCTCATGCATATCAATCACCTGCTCAATGGCGATGCGTTGCGCTTCTATCGAATCCACTGCTGGTTCGTGCAATAAATCTTCGATCTGACTATGCGGTATTTCTACTTGGCGAATGATGATACGCTTCAACCAAGTGAAAAGGTAGAATTTGGGATCTACCGTTGTTGCTGGCAAGCGCGCGTGCCGCTCCCACAATTCGCAAAACAGAATATGAAGACTTTCTTTAACTAATTCCCGATCCCGGCGGATCGTCATCCCGTAGTGAAACAAAGGCGTATAATAGGTGTCGTAGAGCTTTAAGAAGCTCGCACGATCGCCTTTTATGATGTTTAACCACGTATTTTTCATAGATGTGGCAGCAAAGATATATATTATTTATAATTATTCTAAATTGATTAACTGATTTTTTCAGATCGTTTAGCGCGAAATATCTTATACAGCAAAAGGGTGAATATCAGTTGATATTCACCCTTTTAAGCGAAAATATTAAATCTATTAAGTGATTTTCGTGCCTAACCTAGCAGAACAATTACTTCGTTTTTGAAGGTCGTACTTCTATTTTGCTTGGCAATACATTTGGATTCATCTGCAATAGATTTACGACCATTTCGCCCAGATCTGATGGTTGAATTTTCCAAGCATCTTCGTCACTTGGTATGTGATCGGCAAAGTGTGATGTGACCGACCCTGGCATAATCGTGGTACATTTAATATCGTAGCTACGCAAATCCAACATAGCCGCTTGGGTAAAACCAACTACGCCAAATTTGGACGCGTTGTAACCGGCAGCATTGGCGAAAAAATTAGTACCAGCCAAAGAAGCGATGGAAATATAATATCCTTTGTGTTGCTTCAACTGATCGACTGTTGCTTTCAATGTATGGAATACACCTGTCAGGTTCGTATCGATCATAGCATTCCAATCTTCTAATGATAACTCATCAATAGGCGCAAACTTGCCGACACCAGCATTGGCAATCACCACGTCCAACTTTCCGAACTTGGCCACAATCTCTTGTACTGCCTTTACTTCATCGTCAAAATTGGTAACATCAGATTGCAAAGCCAATACATTGTCATTACCCAGCGTGGCTTTTGCTTTCTCCACGTCTTCTAATTTACGGCCGGAAATAGCTACTTTGACACCATTTTCAACTAATATTTTGGCAATTCCAAAACCAATTCCTTTGCTACCACCAGTAATATAAGCGACTTTATTTTCTATATTTTGCATAAGTGTATGATGTGTTTGTGTATAAATTTAAACCGTAAAATTACGGTATTCCATATTCAGTAATTTCATATCAGCGTAAGATTACGCCAGCACCGTCTTCCCTTCGGACTCTTTCCAAAAGGATTGAAATATTTCAAATAATTGTTCCGGAGATTCTTCTATTTCGGAAGCCGAATACATGATGTTGATTTCATTACGCTCTTTGTCAACCGCAATGCTTTTCATCATTTTAGAAAGTCTGCTGGTGTATTTTTCTTGATTCGCGAATGTAACGACGACCAAGCGATCTCCACCTGATGTTTCTAGATTCATATCAATTACATCAATCCACTCTCCTGCTCCAAACGCTTTGGTTAACGGTGCGGTACGTCCTTGAAAGGTATTTGCCGTTAAGCTAATTAAAGGTGATTTGTCATTTAAGCTACGCAATTTACCAATCAATAATGCGCCCACAATCAATAATAGTGCGGTGGAAATTACTAAGGGCTTTACTTTTAATTCATTGTCAATCCATCCAGAACTGTAGATTGCAATTCCTAAAAGCAAGAGACATATAGCACCGGAACTAAGTAGTAGATTAGCTGTTTTCCCTTTCTTCGCGTATAATTCAGTTGTTTTCATGCTGATGTTTTTGGCGTTTACGGCACAAATGATGCCATTTGCAACGCATAAACTATCGATTATCTTTACATGGCACATTTTAAGCTACAATCATCCATAATTTCAATGCATTGTACCTCTCAAAAAACACTAATGAATGGTTTCGGAAAGTGGTGCGATGGGTAATTCAAACCAAAATGTACTGCCCTTTCCGTGTACACTTTCTACACCGATACGTCCTGCATGTCCATCTATGATCTCTTTACAGATATACAATCCAATACCGAAACCAGAAATATTTTCCGTTTTTGCACCTATTACACGATAAAAACGCTCAAATATATGGGCTTGATCTTTCAAAGTGATTCCCATACCATCATCCTTTATGCTCACTCTGATCCAAGCATCGCGTCTGGTACAGGAAACATATATTCTACTATTATTAGGAGAGTATTTTGCGGCGTTATTGATGAGGTTAAGCAGTACTTGCTCCAATTTATCTTGATCTGCCATCACGATGGTGCGCTCAACGGCATGGAAGATAATCTTATGACTGGAAATGGTAGCTAACGCCTCTTCCTCTGTAATTTTAAGCAGATCAGTAAGATCAAAGTACGTTTTATTTAAGTAGATCTTACCTTCGCCAGCCCTAGCAACATCCAGAAAACCAGTAATGAGGGTGGTCATTCGATTTATCTGGCGGATAGCTTTCTTCGTAATGTCTACTGTAAAGATATCATTGGCTTTTTTGGACTTCCATTCCAAGATTTGTACATACCCCTTCAGTGCGGTCAGCGGCGAACGCATTTCATGACTGACGATACCAATAAAATCTTCTTTTAGTTGGTCACTTGCTTTGCGATCTGTAATATCAAGTATAGTCCCGTAAAAGTGTTTTTCCATACCGATCGATTGATCAGATACCCTTCCCACGGCGCGCAACCAGCGCACAGCGTTATCAGCTCTACGCAAGATCCGATACTCTTCTTCAAACACTGTTCTATTTTTGATTGCATAAGTCATCGCATCCCATATGCGCTGCTTGTCTTCTTTCAGTGTTCCAAATCCATCATCAAGAGTGACTTTAACATCATCTGGAAAACCGAAAAGCTCTCTACAATAGTTGTTCACTTCGATGATTCCAGCGTCGATATTGAGATTGTAGGTACCCATGCGAGCAGCTTCTATACTTAATCGTAGACTCTCCTCTTTTTCTTTTAGTTTTTTATTAAGCTTTATTAGGTTTTCTTCTGCGCGACGAAGATGCTCATTAGTTGCTACAAGCTCTTCATTGAGTGCGATATATTCTTCATTCACCGTACCCAACTCCACATTTGCTTCTTGCAACTGGCTTCGACTTTGTTCGAGCAATTTGCGTGACTTCACCGTATCTGTAATATCTGTAATCGTGGCAATAATGGCTTCGGGCTTGCCTTCTGAATTACGCAAAGGTTTGTAGGCGAAATCAATATATATTCGATTTATTTTACCGTCTATCTCTGCGATATATGCCTTTAATTCAGGTATCGCCAGAGATTCTCCTGTATCTAAAACATTACGCAATAGATCTGGAAACGGTTGATCGACCACTTCTGGAAACACATCAGTAAGCCGACGACCAATGACTTGTTCGGAAGTACGCGTCCATATCTTCAACATGGGGTCGTTCGCAATTTCTATCACCAAATCTTGTCCCCTAATGATACACATTCCTGTAGCCGCGTTCATCACCATCTCTCGCATTTGGTGCGCACTTTCCTCAATAGCTAACCGCGCATTCACCTGATCGGTCACCTCCACCGCCATATCGATAATCCCCTTTACTTCGCCATTCTCAATCAATGGTGCATAAGTGAAGTTAAAATAACCGATTTCTAATTTACCATTGCGATGCAGGCTTACAGGTGTATCATATCGAGATATGGTTTGCCCAGTACGGTATATCTCTTTTAGTAAATTGTAGGCGGGCTGGCCCTTTAACTCGGGTAGGGCTTCAAGTATTGGCCTTCCTTGTATGTCTGGTTGCTTATTAAGCACTTCTAACATGGCGGGATTTATAGCATCCACGATCAGATCTGCGCCGCGAAAAACCACAATAGCTGCGGGCGACTGTTCGATGATCAGCCGGAGATGATGTTCATTCTCCTTACTTTTCTGGCTAACTTCAATGTTTTTTTTATGAATGGCTTCTAAATCCCTTAGTTTTTTACGAAGTACAAATTTATTTACGACTTGCTTAGAAAGGGTTTTAAGTGCTTTTTCTTGTACTTCACTGAGCTTACGCGGTTTTCGATCAATCACGCATAGTGAACCCAGCGCAAACCCCTCATCGTTGACCAGTGGCATTCCAGCATAAAATGAGATCTGCGGATCTCCCGTCACTAATGGATTATCTTGAAATCGAGGATCAAGACGCGCATTCTCTACTTGCATTAACCCCGTTGGATTTTGGATCGCATGCGCACAGAAAGACTGTGATCTATGCGTTTCGGTAACGTCCAGTCCTCGATGAGATTTGAACCACTGTCGTTCTTCGTCTACCAAACTAATCAATGCAATGGGCGTTCCGCAGATTGCGGCCGCCAGCTCAGTCAGTTCTTCATAGTCATCCTCGATCGCAGTATCTAGAATATGGTAGGAATAAAGAGCGGCCAAACGCTGTTGCTCCTGAGTGGAATTTTTTCGCATAAATACACTTCTGTCAATAAAAGAAGCTAAACAAATCTACGCATTCTCTTCGTTAGATAGATATAGCATACAAATGAAATTTATAACCGAGTGGTGGGCTTATAAATTTTATTTTTGCGGGTAGGAATGATCAAAAACTTCCTAGTAATTCTAACATTATTAAGCAAGAACATCTAGGGTTTATAAGCATCCTACACATCAATAGCCTGATAAATTCCTACTACAAGATGTTCAAAACCAAGTAGGTTTGAAACGATGTATTGTTACAAACTCAGACGGTTTTAGGACTATTTAATCCTATTTCACTCCTATTTTTATCAAAATTATCCTATCCAACGCTATGAAGCACGGCGTTTGCTAAAGCGTTTTATTTACTCATTATCAAACACTTACAACCTTACTTTAAAAAATAAATCAAAAAAATAGAAATTAATTTCTTGCTAAAACAACAAATTTGACATACATTTATTGTCAGTAAGACAATTAATAATAAACCTATGTGGTTTGCATCGTCAAAGAGCAGCCGCAAATTGTGATACTACTGACAATGAAAACCTGTTAAAGAAAGTGTTTATGGTAGACGATAACGTGGACATCCGTAACTATGTAGCGAGAATTTTGGAGAAGGATTTTCAGGTCTTTGCCCTATCGGGCAAACCTGAATCGGAGAAACTGCTCACCGATATCCAACCACTTGCTACCCGCCGTGATGCAATAAAAAGAGAGCCATCAGAATTGGAATTATCTACTCAAATCACATCAAACATGATGTGGAATAATACACCTGTGATTCTGCTCATTGCTAGCTCATCATCAGAAATGGAATTGAATGGGCTAAACGGTGGTGCGGATAATTTGTTGGCACAACGATTTGATAAGGACATACTGCTTGCTCACGTCCATAGTTTATTACAGAACCAGCATCAATCGGCTGATCGATTGTACGAAAGCATTCCTTTACAGAAAGCAGATACTAGACATTCGGGACAACAGCATGAGTTTCTTGAAAAAGTCACGCATATTGTAGAAGAGCATTTAGATGATCCCAAATTCAATGTGCAAATGCTAGCCGAGGCCACTTCTATGAGCCATTCTAATTTTTATCGGCGAATTAAATCCATCTCCGGCAAGTCGGCGAATGAATTTATACGTTTAGTACGGCTCAAAAAGGTAGCCCAATTATTGATCGAGACCGAATGCAATGTGAGTGAAGCAGCCTTTGCTGCTGGTTTCAATGATATTAAGTATTTCCGAGCTAAATTCTTAAAACTATTTGGCATGAAGCCTTCGGAATACAAGAAGAAATACTTAGCTATGCAACCAAAACATCAAGCCAACTTGCAAGACTCCTTACAACCAGCTTATTTCTAAGACCGTATATATCGCGCTAAGCATACCATATTTGACCAGCAGACTGTTCGGCTCAAGTACAATGCATATCGCTATTACATAGTTCAGCCCTTATACTTTCCTCTTCATAACAAAGAAAGTATAAGGGCTGAACTCCTTTTAGCAAAAGCCTTCGGCCAATTGGCCGAAGGCTAAAACGCAGGATTAATCCCCTACCACTATTGATCCGCCATTCGTCGGGATCGTCATCGTGTAGGTTTGCTTTTGGGATTGCACCGCTTTGGAAACTACCGTGCGTGCTGAAGCATCATCCTTATATTCGACCAATTTGCCGTTAGCCAACTTCGGCAAAGTGACTTCTACCGTTTTAGCTGTAGATTCTGCATTAATTCCAGCAATATACCATTGGTCACCTTTACGCCGTGCTATTACCACATACTTACCGGGATAACCATCTAAAAATAGTGTTTCATCCCAAGTCGTCGGCACCGATTTCATAAAATCAATCGCGCCTTGGCTCGCATCCGTTAAGTTATTGGGCGTGATACCAAAGTTTTGTACCGCACTTTGAAAAACAACGGCCGTAGCGATTTGAAATGTTTCGCTCGTAACGCGCGTTTGTCCAGCAGAATTTGTCCGATTATGTCTTTTGTTTAGCAAAACCGGACCAAAATCCATCGCTGCCACACTATTCCGAATGAAAGGATGCAACGTCGCATTGAACGCTTCCATATCATTCGCGCGCTGCGTGAAAATAAGGTTTTCCGAAGCTAGCACTGCTTCGCTCGACACAAAGTTGGGATACATACGCTCCCAGCCTCGGGGTATGGTACAGCCATGAAAGATCACCAGCAAACCATATTCATTCGCATCCGACAGGATCGCTTCATATAGTTGCATGGTCTCCTGCTTGTCGCCACCAAAGAAATCTACTTTGATCCCTTTGATACCCAATTCTTTCATCCAAGCCATCTCCTTTTTGCGCTGAATCGCTTGATTCATGATGTTTTTCGGTCCTTGCGGCGCATCATTCCAATACCCGTTGGAATTATACCAAAGCAACAAGCTAACGTCTTTTTGATGCGCATAGGTCGCCAACTCTTCAATCTTCTCGCGCCCGATATTGGTATCCCACCAATTGTCTACCAGCGAATATTCATAGCCCAGCGCTGCCGACAGGTCTACAAATTTCTTCTGGTCTTCTAGGTTGATACTTTCATCTTGCCACTCCAACCAGCTCCAAGTCGACCGCCCAAAGGCATAGTCCGTCGACGCTTTGTATTTTGCGCCAACCACATCTTGTGTAATCGTTGTTTCGAGGATCGGCTGCAAGGTTTTTCCAACTGTTAGCGTGCGCCAAGGCGTAAAGCCCGGTAAAGCAAATGCTGGCTGGACAGCACCAAGTCCATTGTTCTCACCTGGTTCCGGAAATGTGATAGAATACAAACCTCCAGAAGTTGGTTCGCTCAGTTTGCTGCCGCAATAGTTTCCATCTACGCCTGTTTCAGAGACCAACACCCAACCTTTATCTTCGACTTTAAACAAAGCTGGAAAGGTAAAACCGACACCGTATTGCGATGCAGCACCTAATGGTGCATCTACCGTGTAATCCTCTTCGTAGCTAGGTTTCGTCTTTTTCCAACCAACCATCGGCGGAGATTGTGGTGTCAAGAACGTCGTGGTATTTGTTGGAAAATGAAAACCGCTGTGCTCCTGCTGCACCACGATATTCGCTTGCTCTCCCTGCTGCGGAATGAAATAGCGAAAAGCCACATCATTATTGCTCACTTGAAAAGTCGTTTCGAAAGCCTGTTTTTCACTGTTCTCCCACCGACACACTAATTCATTGGCCTGATATCGGATATCACTCTTTTTGAATCGGGATTCGCTGTATTGCTCGTCAATAGCACGCTCGTGCTTCAATACGAAATTGAGCTTTTCTGAAAGAGAGTGCGTCGAGGCGGTCAATCCCAAGGGCGACTTAGCCAGCATCATTTCTTGATCTAAGAACACCGAATAGCTGAGCTTTCCAGCCTCTAGATGGAGATGAACAGCCAAACGCGTATCCGGACTACGAACGATCCACTCTTGAGCCAATGCCGGAAAGGCAATAATTAGAGATAGTAGTAAACTGCAAAAAACAGGTTTCATGGGCATAAATATATTAGTTAAGGTAAATTTACTCGTTGTACATCCGTATAGTAGTATTCTCCAGATAAATTGGATAGTACGCCTACGCGAACAAAAACATAATCTAGATTGGCCAGCGATGCGGGCAAGGTAGTACTCATGTTCAAGGGTTGCCCCACTTGAAAATTAGCGGCATCCATCTCTACGCGATGCTCAAACCTGCCTTGATCTGTTAGCATAGAGTGGCCAACATAAAGTGCTACCCTACTCACATTGGCGTTTGGAACCACGCGCTTAATGGAAAACTGTGCATTGAGCGTCGTGCCGGTCGCCGAGAATGATTCATTCTCCAGCACAAAATACGGAGTTACGGGGATATCGACAACCGTATTTCCGCGCACCGTGACCTCAATCGTATCCCTATTCTGCGGTAGCCAAGGTGCATCACCATTGGTCACCAACTTATACGTGCCGTCAAATAGAGACGCAGAAAAATGACCGTCGTGTGCAATAAACACATCCATAGGCGTACGTAGCGCGTGGCCATCTTCCCATAACTGTAATCTGGTTCCGCCCGTTCTCACGCCAACAGGACTACCCTCGAAGACGATATTGCCCGACAAGGTAGACTTGGGTGCTTCAAAATTATCGTACTCGCAGCCTATCGATAACAGAGAGGTGATTGCTAAAATAGATAGATATATGCTTGAATATTTCATAATAAACTCTTTTCTGATCGTAATAATGATTAATTAAATGGATTTCGAACAATCTTCGGATTGTTGTTAATCACTCCTTGATCGATAGATGCATAATAATTGGCCATCCGGAAAAGTCGCGCCCGACGGAAACGTGTCGGACGAATACGTTGATAGATGTATTGCCCATTAGTAGGATGCCCAGGGCGCACCACGCGATACGGATAAAGTCCATACACGACAGCGTTCCGATCCGATTCTTCTCCATTCCATACTTGGTGAGCAATACGCCAGCGTTTCAAATCAAAGTACCGATGATCTTCAAAAGCCAATTCCGTACGGCGCTCCTTGCGGATCATATCCATCGTTAAATTGGAGATGCTATTAGCTGGAAAGCCTGCACGCTCCCGTAGTGTATTGATATAAGTAGTTGCGGACCCAGTTTCGCCCAATTCAAATGCGGCTTCGGCGGCATTTAGATAGATTTCACCCATGCGATACCAAGGCCACCAGTTGCTAGCAGAAATACCGCGTGCACTGGCTCCCGAAGCATCACTCACCATCTTACGTAAATAGAATCCCGTATTACTCACGTCCTGTTGATTGTCCGCAGGCCCATCAAAACCGGTCCACAATCCGCCATCTGGCGTATAATTATCACCTAAACGAGCCGTAGTGCGCAGATCGTAGTTTCCATCTTGCCACACCGCTACACCAGCTTGTATACTAGTATTCCGTCCTTTAAACGTAGTACCTGCATAGATCACCGTACCGTAAAGTCGTCCATCTTTATTGGCAAAGATATCCGCAGGATTAGCGTAAACGATATGGTTTCCATTTTGGTCGCGATCGCGAATCGTACCGGCAGAGCCATCCAGATAATCGAAGCTTTCTACAAAGCTCAACGAAGGGCTCAAGGCAGACGAAGATTCATTGTCTTCGGTAGAACCTTTTATAATATTCTCATACGTGAAACCATGCACCTTTACCCCTGTTTGAAAGTCCTTCGCAAAGATTACCTCCGCATTATTTTTAGCATTCAACATGGTGTAGAAATTCTCCCCTTTATTCGGGTTGGCATTAAACAAGCTATATGATGAATTGGCCATAATAGCGCGCGACGCCGTTAAGGATTTTTGGTAATAATCGCTGGCCATGCTTGCAGGAATGCCTACTTCGCCTCCAGGCGTACTAATCGGCGCTCCCATCAAATTATTGTATTTGGCAATGGAAGCCGCGTACAGCATAGACCGACTTTGCAGGGCTAAAGCCGTAACCGTATTGGCTCGTGTTCTGCTGTTTGCATTCGTCGCCAAATGATCTTTAATCGCTTCGGTCTCGCTGTAGATAAAATCATAGACCTCATGCTCTTTAGCACGCGGCATTTGCAAAGGTTCCGGATTTCCACTGAAATCGTAGATGAGTTGCGTGGTTACCAAAGGGACGCCCCCCATGCGCTTCACCATTTCAAAGTACACCGATGCACGGATAAAGCGTAACTCTGCATTAAAAAGTTCTTTCTGTGCGGCAGTCAACCCGCCACCAAATTGTTCGATGCCTTCTAGTGCCACACTAATATCACGGATCAATCCATAATCCCAGTACCGACCGTAATCGTCACCGTATTGAAAATCATTGCGCCAGTTTTGATCGCGGTGACCAGACCACATCGCGTCGTCTATTTCGGACATACCGCCGGTATTAAATACACCTTGCATGGTTGGCAGACGATTGTAATAATTCGCCAACAGCGACGTGATCAGCACGGGATCATTCCAGAGCTGTTCATCAGTAATGAGGTTTTTCGACGGTCGATCAAACCATTCATCATGTTTACACGAACTCGCCGATAGCGCTGCCGCTATTAGAAATATAATCAATTTAGTCTTCATGTCTTTAATTAAAATGTGATGTTGAAACCTGCCATAATAACTTTCTGCTGTGGATATACCACCGCCGCTGCGGCCGAAATCTCTGGGTCTATCTGAAAGCGTTTTACGTTATCAAATGAAAATAAGTTAGAGCCATTGACATACAGTCGAATTTTGCTCGAACCAATTTTGGATGCTAGGTCTTGTCCGAAAGTATAGCCGAGCTCCATGTTTCGTACACGCAAGTATCTTACATTGGTCAACCAAAAATCACTATTCCGATGATTTGGACCCGAGTTTCCGTTACGTACTGCAGGATAGTAGCCCGGAATCCACTCGCTATTCAGATCATAAGGATCAGCACGATGCCAACGATCTTCTACTAAGTATGCTGGCGAATTACCGCCACCATGCAAGGCGTTACGCAATTCGTAATCCTGATTCCAAGATTGTAGTGCGCCACCAGCGAAATCCAAATTCAAGTCGAATCCCTTATAATTCAAGCCAATACGACCACCAAAACTCAACATCGGCGCCCAGGCAGTCTGATAACCGATAGGACGTTCGTCCAAACTGTTAATCACGCCATCACCATTCACATCTTTGTAGATAAAATCGCCCGGTAGTTGTGTCCGATTGTTCTGTCCATCGTTATTAATCGCGTGGTTACGGATTTGCTCTACCGATTCGAATCGACCTTCGACCTGATAGCCCCACCAGACGCCACCGTACCGATTCTCGGCCGAATTACGATACTCTTCCCAAGAACTACCAAACCGCGGCTTGTAGGTTTCAATACTCCGGTATCTTGAATAGGTCGCATTTCCACTCACCACGTATCCTAACTCGCCTACGTTACTGCTGTAGGTTAGCATACCTTCGATACCGTAATACCCATTTTTATTCAAGTTTTCATTAGGCAATCCATACCCGATTTCAGAAGGCAATAATACATCATAACGTTGTGCAGGTGCTCCAGAACGGATAATCTTAAACGCATCCGCCGTGAAGGTTAGCTTGTTGTCGAACATCGCCAAATCCATACCGATATTATAATTGGTATTCTTCACCCAAGATAGGTTGCGAATTGGTAATCCACGAGGTTGCAAGCCTGGAACGTATGCACCGTCTAAGATAGCATTGCCCTGATTCCAGTTGTATCCTGCTAAATATCCGTGCATGGATACACCTTGCTCCAAACCAGTTTGACCTACAGAGAAACGGAATTTTAAATCATTGATTGTTCCTTTCAGATTTTCGAAAAATGCCTCATCAGACACGCGCCATCCGGCGGACATGCCCGGAAAAATTCCCCAACGATTATCTTGATAATACAGGTATGAACCGTCGTATCTACCTAGCACTTCTAATAAGTACTTTCCTTTATAATTATAATTGATCCTGCCGATATAACCTGCCCGTGCTTCGTAATCCCAACCATCGCCAAAACTATTCAACTGATCCAACTGCTGCAGTGGGATATAGTTGTTCGTGGGATTAGAACCAACAGCTTGATAATTACGATCCCAATCCGAGCGCTCATACCCTAAGGTGGTTGATAAGTGATGATCGCCAAAATCTTTCGCATAGTCTATTTGAAACTGCGCATATCGTGCCACCACTTCACGCTCGGTCTGATAACGCCACCGCGAATCGGTACCATGGGTACGGTTGTACGCATCGTTGGCTCGATCATAAGTAAACACATCGTACGAATACTGGAAACCATCGAACTTGTTATTGGTATAGTTATATGATACTGTTCCTTTGGCCGACAGACCAAAATCCGTCTTGTACTGTGCGAATAAGTTCACATTAGCATTTCTATAGCGATTGTCTTTGTATCCAGCGATATCCCGACTAAAGATGGCCGGATTGTACGCGAAATCATTGACATGATTCGGATAAAGGGGATTGTCGTTCGCATAAGGACCTACCGTTGGTCTGTTTCTGAACAAAGCAAGAAATGAAGAAAAGTAGCCATCTCCACCCGGTAAACCTACATCCTGACTGTATTCTTGGCGACCAGAGATTTGCGTACCCACGGTCAACCCTTTTAGAATAGTAGTCTCTAAGTTAGCTTGTAAGTTCGTGCGTTTGTAGGAGAAGTCTTCCATCATCGCATCCTGATTCAAGTTACCTACCGAAAGGAAATAGTTGGAGTTTGCGCTACTTCCATTGATATTGGCATTGATATAATTCTGCGGGATATTTTTGCGCACGATCATATCATAATAATTATAGCCTTGATATCCCGCTTCGGTGCCGGCTTGCCATTTCGCCAGTTCTTCGGGCGTCATCACGGCGGAAGGATTTCCGCCTTCATTTTGTGCCGTTTCTACCAGTGCACGGGTATATTGTGCCGCATTGGCCAAGGTCGGGAAGCGCGTTAAATTCTGCCAGCCCATGTAGCCATTAAGATTAACGCGTACGGATTCTCCTTTGCTTCCTTTTTTGGTCGTCACGAGCACTACACCGTTGGCTGCACGCAATCCGTAGATCGCTGCCGATGCATCTTTCAGGATAGTGATGTTCTCAATATCCTCCACGTTCAACGCATTGAAGGCATCTTGTCCGGATACATTGGAAGATCCTACCCAATCGTTTCCAGTTTGGCCGCCATATGGTATCCCATCGATTACGAAAAGTGGATTTCCCATATTACGGATTTGTAGATCCGCACCACGACCAGGTCGGCCATCTTGCGCACGTACCGAAATACCTTGAATCTTCCCGGCCAATGCGCCGGCCGTAGTAGTCGACGAAGTACGTACAATCTCTTTGGCATTAATATCACTCACGGCGCCGGTCAAATTTCGACGAGACTGCGTACCATAACCAACGACCACCACATCATCAATGGTTTGATCGTCATCTTCCATCGTAATGTTAAAGGAAGAGCGGCTACCGATTGCAATTTTTTGTGTTTTGTAACCGATAAAGGACACAATTAAGGTTGTTCCATCTGTACGGAGATCAAATTGGCCGTCTTTATCTGTTGTTGCGCCGTCTGTCGTTTTTTCGGCGCTGACGCTGACGCCTTGTAAGGGGGTATTATCTTCTTTCACCACGGTGCCCCGTATGGTGCGCTGTTGCGCAAACAAAGAATTTGCGCAACATAAAAAAAGACAACACAGAAGAATCTTAAAGTCTTTCATTTTTAGTAGAAATTTAGGTCTGTTAGCAATTAGTTAAACAAATATTCAACTTCTAAATTGCTTTCGCAGGGGTGGAATTGGTCAAATAAGATGGTGTAATATGTCGGAATATTTACCTTTGATAAGGTACAAACTGACCACTATAAACTTTAATACTAAGCACATCAGGGCAGCCTTCCTATCGCTAAACTCGCAGGTCTAAGAAAAGCGCCACAGGTATGTACATTACCAATAGGCCCTTTGCGACTTTTAGCAACCTACTTCTATGGGAAAGTCAATTCTAAAAAAAACTCTATATAAGAATTGATATTCAGTTTTTTATTAATTTATGGCCAAATAAAAACCGCTATCAGAGTGTTGGGCACTCCGTTAGCGGTTTTGAAGATAAATCTCCTATAGTCTATCTGGATTGTCTCTGCCAGACGTAGTCGTAAAACACGACGTAAAATCCAATCACGGCAGCTTTTTTTATAATAAGATCGTCATTCACGATTTACTTAGGCTGCCATCCATGATCGGCAGTTGCATGGTACAGTAGAGCCGTGATGCCGATAGAAGCATGTCGCAACATTTTTTCCCATCATAGAATGGGCAGATTATCGTCTCCGTGGCAAAAGATTTTCCGAAACTCCTGAGCGTTTTGGCTTTCCCTTCTTATGTTTTTTAGGGCCATGATGTTTGCCCGGCTTACCTTTATGCATTCGTTTGCTATGACCATATTGTGCCCGTCCATGACGAGGTCCGTGTGTAGTACACGCTGAAAAACACATGATCATCACACTGCTGATCGTGAGTAGAATTAGTAATTTTCTTAACATATCAACCTACTTTTCAAATATTAGACCAATATCAGTCTCCCCTTAGCAATTATATGCTAATCAACTGATTTGTATCGGTTTTCATATAGAGCCCAATCACACACTTATCTGGTAACAGCCTGCTGGATCAGCGTTAGTTGTGCGGGGGCGAGATCGGCTGCGGTTACTTTCACCACAATATCTCCAGCCCTAGTACCATTTGGTTGTATAATAGCAAGCGCTCTACCTCGAAAAGTTTTGGGCGTCGATGAGCGGAAACTGTGCATATCGCTCGGTGATGCATTGCCTCCGGCTAGAAGCATACCATCACCTTCACAGGTGATTTCGACAAGCTCATCTGTATCCGTCACTACATTTCCGTCCGCATCTACCAATTCTATCTTCACGTACGATAAATCTTCCTTGCTCGGCAGCAGTGTTGTACGATCTGCTGTCAATCGAATGGCCACCGGTTTACCCGTAGTACGAAATATCACGGCACTATCTTCACGTCCCTTTTCCACGTTTACCGCTTTCAATTCTCCCGGTTCGTAGGCTACGTGAAAAGTAGCCGTATAGTCTTCAGCACCCGTTTCTTTTTCTCCTACCAACGCTCCATTGCGATACAGTCGTACACTTGGCTTGCGACTATACACACGCACGGTCATCATCTGCGATTCACGACCTTCCCAATTCCAACTTGGCAATTCATTTGGCCAACCCCAAAAATTGACTACCTCCGTCTTTCCTGCTGCTACGGGCGGTTGTACAGCCATACTAATAGCACGCTCATTCCATAATACATCGCGATAATAAGACTGCGGTTTCTTATCTCCAATTAGGTCTATATCACCACACCAAGCGTTGTACCACGGCCAAGGCATAAATTGGTGTCCACCTTCTCCTTTTTCTAATTCATTAGATTGTCCCAGTCCTGCTTCTCCCAAATAATCTATTGCTGTCCACACGAAATCTCCTATGATGAAAGAATTACTCTCTACCAAATTCCAGTTTTGGTGCGCCTCTTTCGGTACCGATTCGCTGCCATACATAATGCGTTTTGGGAATTGTGCATGATCGCTCAAATACTTATCCCATTTATAATTGTAGCCGGCTACATCCAAAGAACGGAATGCTCGTTCGGAATGCGTATCCCAAGGCATATCTCGATTATCCCAATGATCATTCACACCAGCCGTCACCGCACGTGTGGTATCCAATTCATGAATATGGCTTCGCAATCGGCTAGCGATTTTCATCCCCTCTTCCGAGAGGCGATCCGCTATTTCGTTGCCGATGCCCCACATAATGATCGATGGATGATTACGATCTCTTTTGACGATATGCTTGAGGTCGTGCTCGCTCCATTCGTCAAAATATTGGTGATAGTCATTAGCTCTTTTGGGTTTTTGCCATTGATCGAAAGATTCATCTATCACTAACATGCCTAGCCGATCGCAGGCATCCAGAAAAGCCTCAGACGGCGGATTATGCGCTGCCCTTATTGCATTGAAGCCATTTTCCTTCATGAGCTCTACTTTACGTTCTTCAGCACGTTTAATAGCTACAGCGCCCAGAAGGCCATTATCGTGATGTATGGAAGCCCCCTTTAGTTTAAGCGATTTGCCGTTTAATTGAAATCCTTTCTCCGCATCGAATGTGATCGTCCGTATGCCGAAGGGCACCACGATCTGATCCTGTTGCCCATCGCTAGATAGGGTGATGTGAGCTTGGTATAGTACGGGCGACTCTAACGACCACAGTTTTGCATTGGGAACATCAAGACTGAATTCTTGCAAAGACTCTCCTTGAGCTGCTACCCTTACTTGCTGATTGCGTTCCAACACAACCTTCTGCTCTGGCGATACAATTCGCACGTTCACTTTGGTATCTTTGCTTTGCGTATTTTTATTATGTACTATGGTTTTTAGGTGGAGCGTAGCGGTTTTTTTCGTGAGATGCTGTAGGTATACAAAGCTATCCCAAGTATCTAGATGTAGCTTATCCGTTTTGATCAATCGCACTGGCCGAAAGATACCAGATCCAGCATACCATCGGCTATTCTCGCCAACATTGAGTACTCGGATCGCTACGATATTGGTTTCGCCAGCGGGCTTAAGGTATGGCGTCATATCCACTTTAAAAGAGATGTATCCATAAGGATTGAAATTTACCTTTTGGCCGTTCACATAAACTTCCGATTGATTATAAACGCCTTCTATGTACAAGGCAAACTGTTTATTGGCATCTGCAGCAATAGTGGTAAAGGCTTTGCGATACCACCCTTCGCCCCCTAATGTCTGCCCAATATCTGCACCACCAGCACCTCCTTCATTGTATTTCGAGAACGGACCAACGGTGATCCCTTCCTTTTGCATAGGCGCAGGATCCATACTCCAATCATGTGGCAAATCTAGCGTGTGCCATGCATGATCATCAAAAGACACCTTTTCGGCTTGCATGATACTGCCGCGGTAGAATTTCCAACCCGTGTTGAAATCCGACTCTCTCTCACTGGCAAAAGTATGCTGAGCAAATAAAATGACGACAAATAAAAGTCTGCGTAAAAGCATATAATTGTTGTTGATTAGCGAACGCTAATATCAAAAAAAATTGACTGATCGACACGGGACACTTTAGCCTTTTTAGAGGGACTAATTAACAATTTGAGATACTAAAAAAATGCTATCTTATCGGTATAGAAAATGAATCTTCAGGACACCAACGAACATCCTATCTTTCGAATACCCGGCTGAATTGACAGATATCATTACAGAGATCGTAAATCCATTCAATCTGAAATTGACCGATCTTCAAAGAACTTCGGAAAATGCAGAATATGGAGGGACGTCTTTCACATTAGATGGAAAGACCGTACAGTTTAGGGTAGCAAAAATCATCCCTAACAAGCTAGGTCAGTTTGTGGCGCTATACAACAGATGTACTAGTACGAACAAGATTATCCCTTTTGGCACTCATGACAACTTTAATTACGTTTTTGTAGCCACCTTTGAGGAAGAATACCGTGGGATTTTCATTTTCAATCAAGATATCCTATTAACAACAGGAATATTTACCAGTCTTGATAAGCAGTGCAAACTAGCATTTCGAGTAGATGCCCCATGGATAAATGTGCTAGCAGCTCAAGCTGTCAAAACCAACGAGTGGCAGAATAATTATTTCACGCCTTTAAACCACTTCCCCTTCGCCGTGTGGGGAATCAAATAGCATGAGCCATCCATTGTACATGTGGGACAAAATCAATAATCCATTCGCTTAAATTGCCCCCTATGCATCTATCTCCTATAATGTATCTTGCTATCTTCTTATTCACTTTTAGGATAGCTGGTTATAAGCACCCATACTTATAGCTAGCTATCCTTCACTTAAATTGCATTTACTTATTAAGGCTTTGTTATGAGGAGATTATACAGTCACGTTTTATTGACCTTCACTCTGCTGCTTGGAGCAGCCAAAGGATTCGCCCAAGCGCAATTGGCGGCTTATGATGGCTATCTGTTTGCCTACTTTGAAGGGGCAGGATCACCTGCTCTTCAAGAACAATTGCGCTTTGCAGTAAGCAGCGATGCCTTGCATTGGTATGCTTTGCATGATAATGAACCCATTATAAATTCGGCCGATATCTCCAGTACCGGAGGAATTCGCGACCCGCATCTCTTGCGAGGTGCTCAGGAAGATGGGTTTTACCTAACTTGTACGGATATGAATACCATGAAAAATGGCTGGGAAACCAATCCAGGCATCATACTCCTGCATTCTGATGATCTGATCTCTTGGAAATCTTCGGTATTGGATCTCGCAAAACTATATCCGAATGAATTTGGATCGGTAAAATGGGTATGGGCTCCGCAAACGATCTACGACCCTTCGGTCGGAAAGTATCTTGTGTATTTTACAGTACGAAAGCACGAAAATGAAAAACTAGATTTTTATTATGCTTACGCGAATGAAGATTTCAGCGGATTAGAAGACACGCCAAAGCTGTTATTTAGTCCCACCTTTGGTGGAATTGATGGAGACATTATTCTTAAAGATGGTGTGTATCATTTCTTTTATAAAGGCAATACCAAAGATCGTGATGGAAAAGAATTCGAGAACGGTATCAAGAGGGCAACTAGTCAATCCCTACTAGGGCCATGGAAAGAAGATCCCCGATATCTGGATGTATATGCCGACACCGAAACTGTAATAGAAGGTTCTAGCATCTTCAAACTAAATAATTCCGAGGAGTATTTTCTGATGTACGATTTATATGCAACTGGAAAATATGCCTTCCAGCGCAGTCGAGATTTGGTCAATTTCACCGAAACAGCCGAATATTTCGAGAAAAACTTCCATCCGCGACACGGTAGTGTTATCTCCATATATACCGCAGAAGCCGTGCGATTAGCCCAAAAATGGTCTGGTGTTCCAGATGAACTATTAAACAAAGACATGCAAGCAAAATAAAGGAGATTTGTTGTCCACACATATGCGGGCAAAAATCCTCCCTATCAAATTGTTATCGCAGATTAAAAGAGCGATTTCAGCAAGTTCTTAACGCGACCTTTTCCAGTATTTTTCTAATGGAGAAGCATTGCATAAAGGACTGCCGAACGTAACTGCGGTAACAGAAGAGCTTCATATTTTTGCCAATTATTTAGGTAGCGTACTTCGTCTATACACCAAACAAAACACGCAACAACATATCCAACATAAATTGGTCGAATACGCTAAAGAACGGCTAAGCACAACGGAACTTACCGTCAGCGAAATAGCTTTTGAACTGGGCTTTCAGCACCCGCAGTCTTTTAGCAAGTTATTCAAGCGCAACACAAATCAATCGCCCTCGGAGTTTAGGGCTTCGTTTGATTGAGAGATTATTGCCAGATGAAAATAGCTTTTTAAGATAAATTAGTTGTAATCCGGTAGGTGCAGCGCTGGCCTTCGGCAAAGATATGCGAAATCCTTTCGACCTTATTTTCCTTCCCGAGCAAGGACTTAAAGTTTTTCAGCTCGGCACGGCAAAATCCTTGGCATTCGGTTGCTGCAGCACAGATCGGACAATGGTTTTCAATCAAGAAATAATGGCCATCCTCTTTTGTCCATTCCGCCATATAACCTTCCTCGGTACGTATACGAGTCAGGATGTCTAGTCGCTCTTCGAGATTCACAGCGTTCTTTAACATTTCCTCATAACGGGCGTGCGTCATCTTTTCCCGCTCGCCGATCAGCAAGTCAAGTGCATTTTCACCCAATAGTTCCCTCACCGAACGCAACAGCTCCACGGTGACCTGTGCATGCGAATCGGGCAACGTAGCCAATCCCTTATCCGCCAATTTATAATACGTGACTGGTCTGCCGACACGCTCGCTTTTCACAAAATTTTCCACCAATCCCTCTTCCGCCAGCTTCAACAGATTGAGCCTCGCACCCTCCTTGGTAATTCCTAATTCATCGGCCAACAGCGCAGCAGTGATCTCGTTGTTTAGCTTGATAAATGTGAGGATCCTATCTGTCAATAATTTCTTCATTATACAAAATAAAATGGTTTTATTTTTTGTAAAGGTATGAAAAAGCACTATCTCCTCCTAAACAAATACGATTTTAATAGGCGAAATATAGCTTTAGAACAAGTTTACAGGTTTCAAAACCCATTCTGTTGGCACGAAGTCACGAAACAATAAAACAACTTTTATTTGTTTTATTGTTTATTTCTCTACCTTTGCCTACGTATTAATAATTAAAACAAGTAGCATGACTTATACATTACCGACTCTCCCTTACGCTTACGAAGCGTTGGAACCTCACTTCGACCAAGAGACCATGGCTATTCACCACAGTCGCCATCACCAAGCTTATGTAGACAATTTGAACAAGGCTATTGCAGGCTCGCCTGCCGAGGGAAAATCATTAGAAGAAATCCTTGGTGAGATCAGCACCTACTCGCCTGCTATCAGGAATAACGGAGGTGGCCACTACAATCATGATCTTTTCTGGAAAACCCTTTCTCCCAATGCCAAGCTCACACCTACACACCAGCTTGCTGATGAAATCAACACGGTATTTGGCAGTTTGGACAATCTGAAGGCAGAGATCAAAAATGCGGGCCTTGGTCAATTCGGTTCGGGCTGGGCATGGCTTCTCGTGCAGCAAGATGGCACGCTTGCCGTATCAGCAACCGCCAATCAAGACAATCCGCTCATGGATACCAATCTGGCAAACCAAGGTTACCCAATTCTAGGTGTGGATATATGGGAACACGCTTACTACCTTAAATACCAAAACAAAAGAGCAGACTATCTGGATGCATTCTGGTCGGTGCTCGATTGGGATGCCGTAGAGAAAAACTACGCAGAGGTACTTTCAAAAATTAACAACTAATTGATATGTCTTGCCACTACCTTCAGCAGGACAAAAAGCAAGTAAAGCGATGACGACAGGCACATTCGTAAACAAAGTGGAGGCATCCGGAATTATTGCCTTCGACCTGATCGACTTTAGGCCTACGGCCGAGATCGTTGGGTTTGACCTCAAAGAATTGTTATACATGGAAGTGATGGTTAAGGAAAAAGAATTTCGGACTGCCGTCACGGCGATCGACTTTACAGCCTTTAAAGACAAGGCAGTAGCCGTACATTGTTCAGCTGATGCGATCATTCCCTCCTGGGTGTACATGGTCCTCGCCGAAAAATTCCATGGCAATGCCGCCTACTTTGATTTTAAGGACATTCCCTCGCTCGAACTGGACCTCTGGAAATCCGGAATAGCAGCCGCTGAGCTGTCTGAATTCGAGAATAAAAAGGTTGTAGTAAGAGCAAGACCCGAGATACCGCCCGCATTATATATGTTGGCCACAAATCTTCTCAAGCCTATTGTGAAGGCTTTGATGTACGGAGAGATCGGGATGCCCAAACTCATATTCAAATAACACGCGCAAGAAATGAAAGCAATACTATTTAACGGTGCTCTGGAAAGACGAGCGTCGTCTACCTCGGGTCATCTTTCTGGTTACCTGGAAGAAAAATTGAAACTGGCCGGAATAGACACCACTATTTTCAACCTGGCAGACAGCGGTATTCCCCTGTTTGATAATACGCTCGCCAAAACGCCAAAAGGCGTCGAACTAATGAATCATCTTTTTCTAGAAGCCGATCTCCATTTTTGGCTTGCTCCTTTATACCATGGAAGCATTCCAGGCGTGATAAAAAACTGCCTAGACTGGCTAGAAATTACGGCAAAAAACACCAAGCCCTATCTTACGGATAAAACAGTGGGACTGATCTGCTGGGCAGGTGGCGCGCAGGCTATGCAGGGCATTAACACGATGGATTCAATCGCCAAATCGCTCAGGGCATGGCCGTTACCTTTCAGCGTACCCATTGCCAAGAACGAACTGTTTGAAAAGGACAGTCCCGGTGAGATCACCCACTTCTATAAAAGTAAGCTGGATCTACTTGTCGATATCGCAACAACGAAGATCATTTCGACCATTCCATCACAAAATTTAGTGCGATGATAGAAACAGATATATGTATCATCGGCGCAGGCCCAGTTGGCCTTTTTGCTGTTTTTGAAGCGGGTCTTCTAAAAATGCGTTGTCACCTAGTAGATGCCTTACCGCAAATTGGCGGGCAGTTGTCCGAAATATATCCGCAAAAGCCGATCTACGATATTCCGGGTTGCCCCAATGTAAAAGCACAGGACTTGATCGATAACTTGCTCGTTCAGATCGATCCGTTCAAACCTACTTTTACGCTTGGCGAACGGGTAGAATCCATCGAGAAGCTTGCTGCAGACGACAGCTTTGTGTTGACGACCAATAGCCAAACGCAAGTCGCCGCAAAAGTAATCGTCATTGCGGGTGGCCTCGGTTCTTTCGAACCTCGAAAACCGAAAGTAGAAAATCTGGAATCGTTTGAGCAGGGCAAAGGCGTTGAATACATGGTCAAAAACCCCGAGAAGTTTCGTGATAAAAAACTGATACTCGCCGGTGGTGGGGATAGCGCACTGGATTGGACTGTCTATCTCGCGGATATTGCCCAGTCGGTGACTTTGGTACATAGAAGCGAAACATTTAGGGGTGCGCCAGATAGTGTCGAAAAGGTGCTTAAACTGGCAGAGGAAGGAAAGATCAAGCTTATCTTAAAGTCCAATGTGGTCAAGGTACATGGCAACGAGCATTTGCAGGAAGTGTTCATCGCAGATGACATGCAGACCTTAACGGTGCACGAAGCCGATTACCTTATTCCCTTATTCGGTCTTAGTCCTAAACTGGGCGTTATTGCAGCATGGGGATTAGATATCTCTAAATCAGCGCTTACCGTCAGTACGGTCGACTATTCTACGAATGTTGCTGGGATCTTTGCCATAGGAGACATTAACACCTATGAAGGAAAGCTGAAACTCATACTGTGCGGTTTTCACGAAGCTGCTTTGATGGCACAGAGTGCCTTCAAATATGTATATCCCGACAAGAAAGTGCCTTTTAATTACACGACGGTCAACGGCATTAAAGCCTTCTAACAACCTATACAACGGGCGAACACAATGGTCAATTTTACAGTAGAAAATAGCACAGGAGAAAGGCAGCAACTAACCATTCCTTTGGATATGGGATTAAGTTTGATGGAAGCGCTACGCGCCAATGAGTACCCTATTTTGGCCACATGTGGTGGCATGGCGTTATGCGCTACTTGTCATGTAGCAGTTTTGGCTGGTGCTGAGTATCTCGCACCATTATCAGATTCGGAATTTGACCTACTGGATACGCTTCCCGATGCAGGTGCTACCAGCCGCCTTGCCTGCCAGCTACGGATCGCGAAAGAAATGGAAGGTGCACTATTCAAACTCCGAGGAGAAGAACAGTAAATTTTCAAGCCCGATGCTGCAAAGGTCGCAGCTAGCGGGCACTTGTTTCCATAAAATCGATCCTTTCAACTTGTTACTTATGCTATGGCTGATTATTCAGCGAAGGATAAGTAACAAGTTGGTTTTTCATTCAGATCGGCTCAAGCATCTTTTTTCTAGCGATCCGAATGCTAGCACTAAAAGTCTGCCCAGAAATCTTCAAACCTAACCTAGAAACTCATCTAGTTTAGAGATTTTCCGTATCAGGAGTTTGTAGTCGTTTAATTTTGTTGATTTTCATGTGCAAGGCGATAAACGATAACGTAAACGTCACTACTGCAATAATCGCCATATTGATCACGTAGGGGTACGTTAAATGCGCGGGACCATCCTCTATGATCAAAATCCGAAATACCGGTAGAAAATGTGTCAAAGGAATACCACTGGCAATGTACTGAATCACGGTTGGCATCTGACTGAGCGGCCAGGTAAATCCAGAGAGAATGAAGCTTGGAGTAGCAATAACCATTAATACTTCGGTAGCTTTTAATTGGTTCGGCAGCAGAATACTGAAGAGAATCCCGATAAAACAGACTGATAGCACGAATACACCTGCAACCAGGGTGAGCATACCTAAGTTTTCGGTGAAAGGAACCTTAAACCAGAACGTAAATAACCAGTAAATAAGCCAAATGCCAAAGCTCATGATTAAATAGGGAATTACTTTCACCATGATCAGTAGAAACGTATTTTTTGTTTTTGACACCAAGTCGCTGAAGGTACCGTTCTCAAATTCTGAAGCAAAGGATAAAGCCAAGCCCAGCAGCAACACTTGCTGCAATACCGTAGCCAATATACCAGGCCATAGAAAGTACATATAATTGGTTGCCCGATTATTTTTTTTGATGAAAGTGGTTCTGAAAGGTTCATATTGACTCATTCGAACGCTTTCAGGCACGCCCTGTTTGCGTAAAGCCTCTAACTGCGTGCCGACTTTTAAGGTTCCAAGAACGACTTGCAGTGCTGAAGAAGCATAGTTGGCCGTTAATACATTAGATGTATTTACAATGGTAATCACCTCTGGGTAATGTTTTGTCAATACATCCTTTTCAAAATCCTTTGGGAAAATAACGATACAGGCTGCTTCCTCCTTTATGCTCAGCTCTGTAAGATTTGTTTGATCTGGTTTGATCGCTATGATGTTGATGACTTCATTATCGCCCATCATTTCTATCGCTGTTTGGCTCAGACTACTATGATCTTCATCCACCACGATAATAGGCAGATCGGTAACCTTTCCTTTGCCATACACATAGCCCAAAAGTATTCCGTACATCAATGGAGCTCCGATAAACAAAATGCGCAGTACACTATTGCCCCAAAATAATTTGAACTCTCTTTGCAATAATTTTAAAAACGTGCTCACAACTTATTTTTTATAGTAACGGTTGTTTTATTTAGAATATCTTTTGCCGCGCTAGGATCCTTTGGATTAATCGTCATTTCATACAAAGGATCTTGTAAATCATAGTCTGGATAAGCCGTTGCAATATTGGCATAGGCACCGATCTGTTTGATATTTTTCACCACACCTGCTACTGTTAAGTGATCCTTATAAGGAATGGTTACGTCGATGGCCATGCCTTTACTATAGTATTTTAACTGTGACTCCGGTAGTGTAAAGCGAAAGTAAATGGTGTTGTCTAACGTACCATTAAACAAGGTATATCCTGGCAAAGCCAACTCACCGACCTTCAATGTAATGGATTCTATCGTCATATCCTGCGGAGCAATAATGTAACGCTCTTTTTCCGCCACCTCTACCTCTTGCAATGCACCTTCAGCTCGGTCTTGCTGGCCAAGTGCCATTTCCTGCTGTTCGATACGCACGCCATTTTGCACATCCGCAATCTCTGCATTTACCGCGATAAGTTGTGCCTGTGCACCTTGATACTTGGCAAATACCTCGTCATACTGCTGTTGCGCAATGAGTGAGTCTTTCACCATTTCTTCCATTCTACTAAGCGATTTCTGCGCAAATTCGTATTGCTGTTCTAGCGCGTTCTTCTTTGCATTTAACTGCTTCAATTGATTGGCCGTGGCTCCGTGTCGACTCATTTGATATTGTGCATTTGCAGATGCTACCGCGCCAGCGGCTTGCATTCTTTTTGCCGCGACCTCCGGTATATCCAAGATAGCGAGTGTATCTCCGCGGCGCACAAAATCACCTTGACTACAATGAATACTTTGAACGCGACCGGCAATTTTTCCAACCACAGCTATTTGCTCTTTTTCCGTTTTACCTTGAATAAAGTCTTTCGTACCTTTTTCGTTGTTACAAGCGGTTAGGACGATACTGGCTATTACCACCACTAAATATTTTTTCATAATCTCTATTTCTATCGTTATTGTACTTGAATAAAATGGTGCAAGGGTTTCGAGGCGCCGTAGGCATCCAATGCCGCTTGTCTCTGATTAATCAGTATTTGAATTTTGTTTAACGACATCTCGTACACATCAGTTTCTGCGCTAATTCTTTCCGTCACGTTGATCAAACCTAATTTGTATTGTTTCTGTGCTGTTGCGAGATTGTCCTTTGCAATCTTTTCCTGCTGTTCGGCAATACTCAATTGATTCAGTAGCACGCGGTAATTGACCAAATTATTTTGCAACTGTAAATTCATCATCCGTTGGCTATCCTCTTGTTTGTTTGCTAAAATCTGTTGATCGATTTTTACAGCCTCTATCCTATGCTTACGTTCAAAGCCACCAAAAATCTCCCATTTCAATACGCCGCCAAGCATCCAGTTGGGAGACAGCGTTGCTTGGTTTAGCGACAAGTGCGCCTGGCTTCCAATAATCGGTAAGGCAAACGAGGAGTTGACGTTAAAAAGACTGGCATAGCTATAGCTTGCAAAAGCACCCACCGTTGGGAGTAAACTACCTTTTTCTTTCTTCAGGTTGTAATCTAATGCCGTTGAAAATGCCTTCATCGCTTTGAGTTCATTACGCTCTTGTATATCCAGATCCGTAGACACCTCAATAGGATTTAATTCATACCTCACGCTATCTATTTCCGGTTTTTCCCATCCGGTCAGATTGTTTAATTTAATATACAGCAACTGTTTTTTACCTTGAACTTCCGATTTTCGAGCATCCAGATTAAGACTTGCCAATTTAATTTTATCCCGATCGTATGGTATCGCTAAGCCATTCTGAATGGCCTTTTCTACGCGCTCTATTTCTTTTTGCAAGCGCAATTCACTTTCTTGAAGCAATACTTCCGCCTGCGCCAAAAGCCGGAGCTGATCGAAACTACTGATGACATCTTTCACCAGATCATCTTTTTTGATTTCGTCTATCAGCAGGTTTCCTTCATTTTTTGCCGCTAATGCTTTCGCACCATTAGCGATCTGTCCTCCGCTAAAAAGAACTTGTTTGGCGGTCAAGCCCGCTGCAAATACGTTGGCACTGTTATTAACGGTAGTGGAACCTTCAAAAATATTTGCTCCGCTGACAGGTAAGGTGGTGGTTGGTACATCCAGCTTCAAATCATTATTTAAGTAGACATAGGTGGCATTGGCAGAGAGAGTAGGCAGGTATTTATTCATCACAGCCTTACGCTCATCCTCCGCCTTTCTGTGCTCTAAAGATTGATTTTTCATATTGCTACTATAGCTCATAGCCGAAGCAATAGCCGATTCGAGTGAGGGCGAAATCCTAATTTGTGCATATACGCTCGGAAAACTCAAACTACAGATCAGTAGGCCTGCAAGCACCTGTTTTTTCATTTCTCTTGATTTTCTATATTGCTATAAATTGCTTTAAAAACTTCCCTAACCCCTTGTATTTGTTGTTTGGTAAGACCTGTGGTCATGATGCTAAACGTCTTGTCTACCACCGCCATTATTTTATCTTTCTCCTGTTGCGCAAAATCAGTGAGGGTGATAATATTCATTCTTTTGTCGCTCTTATGAGAAATACGATCTATATAACCTAACTTCTGCAAGTTGTCTAAGAGTCGGGTCGTACTCGGCTTATCTCGCCCAGTTTCATTGGCGATGACTTGCTGTGAGACACCATTCTTCTCCCAGAGCACCGCTAATACCGTCCATTGCTCTTTGGTGAGATTGATACCGGCATGCTTAAAATTCTGACTCAATAAGCGAGAAACATATCCGAACAACCGTCCATTCAGCAAGTTATATTGCTCCTCAAACGACAACATGGTATCCATATCCTGATTAACCAAATCCATGATGCAAAATAACAAACAAATAGTTAGTTATGCAACTATATTTTTAATCTTTAATTTTTCTCTGACATGATAGATGGTCCATAAAGATTCATAGAGACACAAATTCACTTAAATTTATTTTCTCAATAATCAGAAACTAATCTAGTGATTTTAAACAAAAAAGTAGGATGATGAAGTTGTTAACTTACTGATAGGTAATTACTGGCCATTCTGAAACCACAGACACAAGCTACCTATACATCATAGGGGCGTTAAAAAATGTAGCGTAATACTACATGCACTATGCCGAAGCAGGTCTGCTACAGGTTGCTATGCAAGTAGTATGGCAATGATCTGAGCGATCGCTCATCGTTGTTTGAAAAGATCACTGAAGCCTAAGAATAAAAGTTTTGACGGAGCGGTAGATTTATGTTTCCAGGATCAATCATGTACGATCACCTGTTTTACAGGGTCTACCTGGCAAGTGCCTTTGCCTTGCTGTAAAGTGACCTTCGCTTTGACCTGATAATTTCCTGGATTAGCATAAGTATGAGACGTGGTCAATCCCGAAATAGTTTCAGACTGTCCATCTCCATATTCTAGTATTACCGATGCTACCTTTAGCTCTCCCGAATAATGTATTTTGAAATCGATGGTTTTCCCGTTAGCACTATTCTGAGAATGTTCAAATTCTACTAAATAGGTTTGGCCGAGGCAGTCGATGATTTTTTCTTCTATTTTCTTACAAGACCCAAACATCAAGAGGGCAATACAAATCACCGCCGGCACCACGACAGTTAGTAAACGTTTATTCATTACTTTATAATTGATAGACCGTAAAAATACTTAGAAAAAATCTAGGTGCAACTATGATCGTAAAATTTTGTCTGGTGCGGTTATCAATCTGTATAATAATAGTTTAATTCACTAAATTTATTGTTGAAATGAGCACCTAACCATCTGGTTGATTGGAGAAGATGAGTTTAAAGCAGCGTATATGAAAAGTCATAGCACGAATTATAAGGATACCTTTATTGAAGTGGCGGAAGATACCACAGCGCGTTGTGGAACAATACCCCCAACGAAAAAAAATAAGACCGTTGCAGAACTAGAGTATGCGCTTCTGTTCAACAATCCATATAAATATACTTCTGACGACATCCTATTTCAGTTATTTGCAGACAGAAATGACCTGACGAAAGCGGAATATCAACAAGAAAGAGAAAGATTTTTCTCAAAAGGACAACCTTGTTTAAGGGCATCACCTTTAACTAAAACATACGGCTTTGGGGTGCATTTCGACAGTAGCGAAAAAGTAGCCATCTATGGATTGGAAACCCCTGAATATGAAAAGTTCGTTACAGATGACAATCTAAAAAAAGTAAAAGCCATGCGTTCGAAAAGATAAATAGAAGATATCGAACGTCTTTCTATACGGTATTCTATGGCGATCGGAGTTTTACGACTTAGCAAACTTCCTTACCATTGGTGAATGCAAATAGCGTCATCTTTCTTACCACATCATTCAAAGGTTGATTTGTATGATGTCAATAAAACAATCCATTTATCCTTTTTACGGGAAACCGCATTTTTTATTTATTGCTAATGCCTTATATTCGTGTTGTTATTAACCAAACATCACTATGAATATTATACTATTACAAGCCACAGATGTGGGAGGAATTATCCCATTCCTAATTTTCCTTGCTCTTTCTATCGCCATTTTTTTGATACTACGAAGTGTCGTTCTTTGGTACTGGAAGGTGGAAAAATTATCGAAAACCAACAGAAACAGATTGCGCAGCAACAAACAATTATTGAAGGTTTGGCAGGGTTGTATAAGTCGATGAATAAGCCGAATACTATAGATGAGATTTAAAAGTGAAAGTGACTTGAAATAACGAAAAAAATTGATGTTAACTAGGCAAAAAACAATATAAATTCAGACAATGTTATTTAAAAACCACCCCTATACCAAATCACTTAAATTGTTTTCCGGAAATAAATTGACTTTTTTGTAATATCATTGTATCTTATATTCTAGTAAAGATGACTATGACATCAAATAGCCCTAACGTTTTTTAATTAGAACAAAACATGTATATCCTGAAGGTAATTAGGATAGTAGGATCTGCCAATAGGCCGAGCATCAAAGCTTTGCAATGGTACCGTTTTTCACGCCAACAGAAAAAGCTGCCCGACATGTTCGATCAGGCAGCTTCAGATTCAAAAAATACTTCGTTAGTTTTTAGAAATAAGCTGCATAAACTTAGCGCGGTGATCAATGATCATCCAGATGTTGATCAATAAAAGAGGAATAGCAATCGCTAAGCCGCTTGGCATGAATGTGTAGTTGTGCACCACAATGCCGACCATCACGGGAAGTATCACGATAGCTCCAATGGCTCGGGTTCTAGGAAAGATGAATAGCGCCCCACCTATTATTTCCACCAATCCGACTAATGGCATGATCCAGTGTAGTTTTTCGATTGCTTGGAATATTTCCAAATCTTGCGGAGTCACCTCCGGCATGGGCATGTAGTGTAGAAATTTATCAAGCCCCGCATTAATAAATAGCAGACCGAACAGTAAGCTAAAGATGAATTTTACGATTTTCATAGCGATTAAGTTTATACTAATTGATAATAACAAATGTAGCGTAGAAATTTAGGATTTTCTTGCTTCATGATTATTTCTTGTCATAAGACAGCTACTGCCGTAATCTTTGCATACTAAGATAACACGGTACGATTTTTTTAAGACTTTTTCTAAATAAGCCTTCGGTAACCTTCCGTTTGAGCAACTCTCTTTATAAGAAGGCGGTAAAAATTACCGTCACCAACACAAACAACTCCATGATGAATAAGAGAACAACACTTTTTCTATGTGCTTTTGCTTTGCAAGGCGTTTTGGCATTCGGCCAAGAGCAGGATATGCCCGATATGAATTACGAGATTGTCCACACGCAAAAATTACCGAACGAAGTGTATCAACTGGTCTACAACCCGACCAACGATAAAGTATATGTAGCAGGACCGAAAAAAGGATTCAACCGCGAGGTAGAAAACTTCATCTACGTGCTCAACGGAACCGATTTGCAAATCACCGACTCCATTTCTGTCGGAAATAACCTGCCGTTCGGCATCACACTCAACCATAAAACCCAGACGCTCTACGTCGGTCATTCCCTACAAAACGCGATCAGCGCAATCGATATACAGACCAAAAAGCACACTCTTATACCAAGCGGAAAGGAAAAATCCAAAATTCGCGAACTGGCGGTCGATGAGAAAACCAACAAAATCTATGTGTCGGATCACGGAAATCCTTCGATCTGGCAAGTCGATGGCAACACGAATACCTACGAAAAGTCACTGGATCATGCCAACGCATATTTGCTTGGGCTCAGCGTAGACAGCGAGCGCAACAAGATTTATGGTACCGACGGGCAAGATATGAAAGGCAGCATCTTGGTATTCAACGCGACCACTGGTGAGATGGAAAATAGCTTCAACACCTGGTCCTACTGCCCGATGAATCTGGCGCTCGATCGGAAAGACAACCGGATTTTCGTGAGCCAATCCAACGACAACAATATCACCGTGGTCGATGGTAACTCGGGCGAAATTATCGACAAGGTCTATTTAGGATACAACACCTCTCCTATTGGCCTCGCGTACGACCAAGCCAATCAGCTGATTTATACGGCCAATCGTATGAAACAAGAAGTGGCGGTGATCGATGCAAACACCTACAAAGTATTGGAGCGTATCCCAACCGAAGGCTTACCTAACACCATCAGCCTAGATCAGAAAACAGGTACGATCTACGTAACGAATAAAGAAGCTGGAAGAAATGGTGAGCCCGTAGAAAACGGCAACACCGTCATGAAAATTACCTATAAAAGAGGATAAGCGCCACTAAATCTGCTTTACAAACATCTTTCAAACCAATACCACCAAGACATTATCCCCGATCTTTGCAAAGCGGATTGGGGATAATATCCCTACCAAACATGACTTTACACACACGCTTACTCCTTTTCCTATTTATTGCTTTTAGCGCGAACCTATACGGGCAAACCACCATCAAAGGCCAAGTACTTTCTGCCGATCTGCAATCCTTATCGGAGATTTCCGTTGCCCTTCTGCGCTTGCCCGACAGCACGTTGGTTTCTCAACAAAAAACGGATGCCACCGGATGGTATCAATTGCATGCCACACCAGCAGGATCATTTGTATTGCAAGTTCAAGCCTTAGGCTTCGCCGAATACCATTCCGAAGCCTTCGCGTTACGCATCGGTGAACAGCGGCAGATGGATGCCATTTATTTACACGAAGATCTGACCGAAATCGCGGCCGTAACCGTGAGCGGACGCCAGCCGGGCATACGGCAGTACGTGGATAAGCTCGTAGTGGATGTCGAAGGTTCGGTCTTGAGTGAAGGCAACAATGCCTTAGAATTGCTGGAGAAAACTCCCGGCATTGTATCGGATGGCAAAGGAAACTTTTCCATTCAAGGACGGGCGGGTGCCAATGTGCGGATCGATGGACGAGAAACTTATCTGACTGGCGCGCAGCTTGCCAGCATGCTGCGCGGCATGCAAGCTGCGGATGTTGCGAAGCTGGAACTGATGAGCAATCCTTCCGCTCGAGAAGATGCGGCCGGCACAGCCGGAATCATCAATATCGTGACCAAGAAAAATAAACGCAGCGGCTTCGGTGGTGATGTGTTCGTACGCGGGTCGCAAAGCAGGCGATCGCAAGGGACAGTGGGCGGTGGCATTCACTATAAGGTGAATGGGCTGAATATATACGCCAATGGATCTATCGGGCGCGAACAGTCGGAAGATAGTACGCGCATCGAACGGCGCTTTTTCCAAGACGGAGAGCTTCGCTCCATACAACAACAAAAGGAAACCCAAGAGCTCAATCCGGGCAAGTTCCACAGCCTGCGCACGGGCGCCAGCTATGAATTTAACGACGGCGGTGTGCTCGATGCCAGCTTTCATTGGATGCGCGGCCGATTCATCAGCTTATCACAGATCGACATGATCACCAGCTCGGCTGTAGGCGCTACCACGCAAACGGCCGCAACCGCCAACCAGTTTGATGAAACCTTCAACAACCTGACCTTCAATATTAACTACGTGAACAAGTACGAAGGCGAAGATCATTTCCTGAAAATAAACTTCGACTACGCACCCCATGGCAACACCTACAACAACAGCTTCCGCACCGACATTCAGGATCTTGCGAGCAACAATACACGCACATCGGCACGCGCCAACGTACAGGATCTCAGCAATACGACCTACGCTGGTCGATTGGATTACAGCAAACCGTTTCATGATCGCGCGAAACTGGAGTTGGGCTGGAAAGCCACCTATTTCTTCATCAACAATGATGTACAAAATGATACACTGATCGGTACAAGCTGGCAAAGAGATGCCAACACGTCCAACCAATTTCAATACACGCAACACATCCAGGCGGCCTACGCAATGTACTCTGGGAAATTCAAGCGATTTGAATACCAAGCCGGACTGCGTGGGGAATACACGTTTATCAAAGCTAATCAAGTAACGCTAAATGATATCAGTCAGCAACGTTATTTTGATCTATTTCCCAATGGCTTCTTGTTATACAACCTCAACGAGCACCAGACGATCCGGGGCTCCTTCAGCAGCCGGATCGAGCGTCCGGGAGATCACGACATCAATGCATTTCGGATTTACCAAGATGCCTTCACCTATTCCGAAGGAAATCCAGAGCTGAAACCCGAGCGAAGCTATATTGGCGAAATTGGTCATGGCTTTAAAAATGTACTATTTACCACGTTGAGCATGAGCTATGGTTACGATGTAATCAATTGGATCTCACGCGTGGGCAGCAATCCGGGTGAAAACCTCACTCGACCAGCCAACATCGGGAACTTCAAAAATTACAGCGCCAGTGCGATGTACAACAACCGTTTCTGCTCTTGGTGGACGGGCAGCCACTATCTGAATGCTTTTCATAATACGTACCGCGGGGAGATTGACGACGTGATTCTGGATTCGGAAGGCTCGAGTTGGTCGGCCAATAGTAGGCACACGGTACAGATCAAATGGGGATTGCGTGCCGAAATCGCAGCATACTACAACTCCGGCGTGACCACAGGTGCGATGCGCACCGATCAACGCTATGGCGTGGACGTGGCCGCAGAGAAAAAGCTGATGAATGATCGCGCCATGCTCAAACTAGCTGTAACCGGACTGATCCGTAACGGCAACCCACAGTACACGAGCACGTATGGCGACCTCGTGGTGTGGCACTCCGCATTTCCGGACAACAGGAAGGTAATGCTGTCCTTAAGCTATCGCTTTGGTGAATAAGAATAAACGACGTAGATATTGATCTTTTAGGTAGCATTATGGGATATACAAAGACACAGTTGGCAATTTTGAAGGTATTGCAGCAGCAAAGTAAAGCGCTATGCGCAGACGACATCTACTTACGGCTCAATCCCAACAAAAAATGCTACAGCTATGCGGCCATCTACCAGAATATCAATCAACTTTGTCGCGATGGTGTCCTATCGGCGGAGAAGACCGACTCACAACGTAGTCGCGCTGTTAAAATAACCCATAATGGGGCGAAAGAATAATCTGCAAATACTATTTATAATAAATCTAAATAAATGTATATTTGCGATGCTTTGGAAGAACATCTACACACGCAAGAACTACAGATTACCCGCCAATCGTTCGAACAACTGTTCGAACGGTATTGGAAGCGTCTGTATGCCTTTGCCGTAAAGATGACTGCGGATGAGGAGGATGCGAAGGAGATCGTACAGGAGATTTTCAAATCTTTGTGGGAGCGTCGCGACAGCCTTAATATTCAGGATGTAGAACGTTATTTGCTACGCTCTGTGAAACTAAAAACCATGGAATACATCCGCAACAAATCGACGAAGCAACGCCACCACGATATCATTCTCAGCACCACGAAAATCGACTATGAAGATCAGCAGGTGCAGGTAAAGGAGCTCAATAACAAGGTAAATAGCTTGGTAGAGTCTTTACCAAAACAGTGTAAAAACGTGTTTAAAATGAGTCGTGAAGAAGGTTTGACAAACAAGGAAATATCCCGATTGCTGCTGATCTCGGAACGGGCGGTAGAATACCACATCAGCAAAGCACTTTCGACCCTAAAAATAGGACTGTATCCGGTAGAATAAGCGATAACAACAGCTCACAATTATATACTATCTTTGTAGTATAGAGAAGATGAAGATAACCAAAGAACTACTAGCGCGCTATGAGCTTGATCAATGTACCGATCAGGAGCAAGTTGCTGTACGCCAATGGTTGGATAGCACGGATTTGGAGCTGGATGAAAATGTGCTGGAAATGACGGGGTATGCGGACAATCCGAAAGATCAGGCGGTTAAACAGGAATTGTGGCAACATATCTCTGCGCACATCAATGGCGGTGACGCGATCAAAAAGAAGCCTGAGCTGTACTCTGATTCTACTCCTTCTTCTGCATTCCCGAAACGTCGGCCAAGCTTGATCACCTGGCTATCGCTAGCGGCATCGACAGTGATTCTGTTGGGAATCGGTTGGTGGACGTATCCATCCGCCGACAGCGAACCGCAGGTTTTCAACGCCAGCAATTCCGATCATGCCGTCGTACTTTGGGAAGAAGATTCTTTCGAATTCACGCTCAGCAAAAACAGTTCTGCCAGTATCAACTTTCAGTCGGGCAATATGGCCGTATCGGGCGATGTATTATTCAGTCCGAAACGCGATATCATCCTCTACAACAAACAGAATAAAACCTCGTTGGACTTTCGTCAAGGCGAAGTGTATTTTATCTCCACCGATCCCGACACCAGTGAACTGGTCGTCTACTCGAAGACCGAGTTGGAATACCTACCACCTATCCTCAGAAAACATATCCGAAAGCAATTTCACCTTACCTAATCTATGCGTTTACCTACATGGCTATCTCCCATCCTATTTTTCCTAGTAGCAATTTGTGCGATCGGCTTAGGGGTATCCTGTACGCATTCTGATCAACAGAACGAAGTCGCCCTTCAATTTGAACCCGCCTATTCGCTATTCACCAGTAAGAACGGCGACAATAATTTTATACTGATCGATAGCAGTTGGCAGCAGGTAGCCGCTGTGCGCCCGCCGCATACTGGTTTTAACCGCGAATTCATCCAGCGTAATGGTTACGTTTATTCCATCAACCCGCAAAATGATTATCTGGTGCAGTACCACATCAGCCTGAATGGCTTGCAGGCAATCGACTCTATTAAGCTAGTCAACGATAACATCGAGCAATACCATTGGAAGAACAACTCAGACACCTTATTAATCGCCAATGTTGCGCATGGCAACACAGAAACGAGCCGCTTCTACGAGATAGATACCAAAAACTTTTCGCTGATCCGCGAACACACTATTCCAGTACCACCTTCGGTGAATGATTTTGCAATTCTAAGCTTAGGTTTGATCCGTTACGAAAACGACAAGCTGTGGGTCGCGTATGCTTATAGCAAAATGCTCGGCCATACCGAATATACCACGTTAGATACCATGTACTACCGTACGCTGGATTTCTCCACCTTGCGGGTGCTGTCCGAGCAAAAAGATGCACGCTCTACCTATCCCGGTGGGATCAATACCATCCAAACGTATAGTGGCACCGCCGAAAATGGCGACTTTTACTTCACGAGCGGTCCAGGCATAGCGGCAGGAAATGCTACTCAGCTTCCATCAGCAATATTCCGCAAGAAAAAGGGCGTTGATCTCGTAGATACGACGTACATGGTCAATATCTCCCAACAAACGGGCAATCATGCTTATGGATTTTGGTATGTGGGAGACGGTAAAGCCATCGTTCGGGTCGAGCAATCCGACAAATACACCGATTTCTCCAATCACCATCTTGTGTACCAATTTGAATATTACCTCGTAGATCTTCATTCTGGCAAAATGGAACAATTGGACTTGCCTTTAGATAAAGGCACGCGTAAAGAAAACGTCGTTCAGGTAGGCGCTGATCTGTACATCGCCATTGACGATGAAAAGGATCGCCATAGCGTCTGGAAATACAATCTAGAAACAGGCACTATTTCTGAGCAGCTAACTCCCCAATTTCCAATAGATTACCTCCTTCGACTAGACAAATTATTCTAATTTCTCCTTTTTCTCGGTTTCCGACCTTCGGTTAAGCGGTACATAAGCTACATTCTTATGTGTCATTAATCTAAATAAAAATATGTTTGGTCTGAAATGGAGACTCTGTCTCCTTTTGTTCGTCGCAGTGGGTGCGTCATACGGACAAGGAAATGCAGTTAATGGATGGGTAAAAACAAGGAATAATCAGGGATTAGAGGGGGTAACCATCCGCGTACTGGACCATGAATCAAAGCAGACGCATAGCGATGCTTCCGGAAAATTTACTTTAAAAAACTTCTTACCAGGCGATTATACCATCGAAACGTATCTGATGGGTTATAAAACGCAGCGGAAAACCATGCACATTGGCGCAAATGCGATGGCCAACCTCCACTTTACGCTAGAAGAATCGGATGAGAACATCGAGCAGGTGCAGGTGCAGGGCAAAAGCAAAGCCCAAGAGATCATGCAATCAGGGTATAATGTCAACGTGATTGAAACCAAGCAATATGCCAACAGCAATACCGACATTAACCAAATATTGAATCGCAGTACTGGTGTCAAAATCCGGGAACAAGGCGGCCTAGGTTCTAGTTATTCGTTCTCCATCAATGGTATGTCGGGAAATCACATCAAATTCTTTATTGATGGTGTACCGATCGAAGCCTATGGCAGCGGCATGTCTTTTAATAATATTCCGGTCAACATCGTGGAGCGTATTGAGGTGTACAAAGGCGTCATTCCCGCGCATCTTACCTCCGACGCGCTGGGTGGCGCGGTAAATATCATTACCAAACGCGATCGCCGCAAATCGATTGATATGAGCTACAGCTATGGTTCCTTTAATACACATCGTGCGGCATTGAGTGGGAGTTTTACGGATCCGAAGAAGGGATTGCACGTTAATATCAACTCTTTCTTCAACTATTCAGACAATGACTACCGCATGTACACCAATCCGAAAGCACGTGTATTCCTAAATGTGGTGAACCGAGACAATCCCAATCAGTTTGATACCATAGCTTCCGCAAAACGCTTTCATGATGCCTACCGCTCGAATATGACACAGGTAGAAGCCGGATTATCAGGAAAAAGTTGGGCAGATGTATTTGTCTTGGGACTGACTCACAACACCGTGTACAACGAAGTGCAGACTGGCGCGACACAGCAAAAAGTGTATGGCCATGTATTCGAAAAGAGTCAAAGTATTGTACCGAGCTTGCGCTACCGCAAAGAGAACTTATTTACGCGTGGCTTGTCGGCCACGATCTTCGCCAATTTTGCGAACGACAAAAACGTGGTGACCGATACGAGCTCGTACCGCGTATACCGTTGGGATGGGCGGCCAGACACCTATTTCCCAGATGCAGGCGAGATCAACCTAACTAAATCTATACAGCACTATAATGGTTATAATAGTTTAGTGCAGAGCACGTTTAACTACGAAATAAACCCTGTACAAACGGTAAACCTGACGCATTCATTTACCAATAATCACCGCAAGAGTTACAACGAGATTGATCCGTATAACCATAGCTTTCGTCAGAATAACAGCGTCAGTAGAAATATCGTAGGCTTGAATTACATGCACGATTTTTTCGACAAAAAATGGCGTAATCAGGTATTTGCCAAGTACTACAACTTTGGTGGTCGTATCGAAAATGAAGATGGTAGCGATACGCGCCAATCGAAAAGTTATATGGGTTATGGTGCCGCATCCAGCTATTTTCTTTCCAATGGCTTAGGAATAAAAGCCTCGTATGAGCATGCTTATCGCCTACCGACTTTGGTCGAACTATTTGGTAATGGTGTGGATGTATATCCCAACGTCGGCCTGGTACCAGAGAGCAGCGACAATTATAATTTGGGCGTATTCTACAACGGTGAAATCCAAGATAATCAGCGTATCTACGCGACTGCAGCGATATTCTACCGCAACGCGAGCAACTATATCCACCGCACGCCTCCAGGTGTGGTATCGGGCTCTTCCGAGAGTTTTAGTCAGTACTACAATTATGGCGGTATCAAGGTAGAAGGTGCCGAAATGGAAATGACGTATTCGTACGGCGACTTATTGAAATTCACGATCAACGGTAGTTATGAAAGTGCGGTCGATCGTGAGCAGTTTGTGCGTGGTACCAACCGCATCAAAGTAACCTATGGCAACCGCTTACCGGATAAGCCATGGCTCTATGGAAATACCGATTTCATTATCGGTAAGAATGATATTTTGGGGGAAGGAACACGTATTGAGTTCAACTGGTTCATGCAATACGTAAACGAATACTCCACGACGTGGTCTAAGTTGGGCGATCGTTCTACCAATTACTACATCCCAAGACAATTGATCCAGAATGCGGGTATCACCTACTCGATCAAACAGGGCTTGTACAACTTCACCTTAGAAGGCAGAAACCTCACCAATCAAATTGCGTATGACAACTCCAAACTACAGAAACCGGGTCGGTTTATTTCCATGAAATTCCGTTACAACTTAAATATTTACTAATTAACACATTTGATATGATCAATTTAGAACACACGAAAAAATGGGCTTGGAGCGTGGCACTAGCCTTAGCTACGCTTGGTTTTACGGCTACTTCTTGTAGAGATGATGCACCTGCACCAGAAGAAATCGTCGATCCAGAATTTGCGGTGATCGTCGGTACCGACAATGGTCGTTATATGCTGCCTATCGAGGATTTGATGAGTGGCGTGATTTCTCCAGTAGGAAAAGGCACCAATGTATCTGAGATCTTGACTTGGGAAGAAAATTTAATGCAAAAAGGACGTGATATCTACCACGTCAATCCTGATGCCAATAAATTCGGAAAATACCGTTTCGAAAATGGTGTCTTGAAAACCATCCGCGAAATTCCTTTCTCGCAGTTGCCTTCTTTATACTTGGGATGGCATGCTTGGTTGAGCGATACCGAGTTGATGTTTGGTGCGCGCTCTAACAACTTCTACGCCGTAGTGGATGTGGAGAAAATGGAAGTCACCAAAAGTGGTGAATTTGATAAAACAGGCATTCCGGCTAAACATGCTAGACGTGTATTCTCGGTGATCCCTCAAGGAAATAAATTGTTTATCGGATACGGATTGTACAACGAAGAAACACAAGTACATTATGATAAATCGTACACCGGTACGGTAGATTACCCAACTTTAAGCAACTTCCAGCAAACGGGTGAAGATGCGCGCTCGGCACCACTTGGCACCGTACGTAACTCGTACTTCAGCAACTTCAAAGACAATGGCTACACCTACATCTTGACGATTCCAATGCCGGTATTAGGCGGTGGTAAAGCGGCCTTGCCTACGGGCGTGTATCGTGTGAAAGATGGCGATGACAAAATTGATCCCAACTATTTCTTCAATATCAGCGCGCAGCGCGGTGGCGACAACCAATTGGGTGTATCCTATATCGGTAATGGTAAAGCGATGTTGATCAGTGCGCATGATACGCAAACCAACATCAAGGAATTCAACGACTGGTGGTACGCTGCGATGTGGGAATACTTGATCATCGATGTAAACACACAACAAGTGGTAAAAAAACTAGATTTCCCATTAGTAGGCAACTCTCGCTCTGGCGTGGTCCATAATGGTAAAGCGTATATCGCGGTGAACGATCCTAAAGCGGACGGCGTCTACATCTGGGAGTACGATTCTAACTCGGATAAGTTGACTCGTGGTGCACGTATTGATGGTGCCGACGGAGACACTCCGATGTTGTACCGTCTAAAATAACACCCTATATCTACACCTATATCTTCTTGCCGTACCAAATGGCAGGAAGATATTTTTTTGACCAGATATTCCTGAAGAGATATAGTAAACATGAAAAAAAATCTATTAAAGATCAACGCTTGGTTACACCTTTGGCTGGGCTTAGCATCAGGCATTGTCGTGGTGATCTTGTCCATCACGGGCTGTGCGTTGGTATTCGAAGAAGAGATTAAATATGCTTGGCTCTACAGTGCCTCGCCTGATAACTCGGAACAAACGGAATTATTACCACCGAGCGTGGTCTATCAAAAAATTAAAGCCCAGCATCCGGAGAAAGAACTAGAAAGTTTCTGGTATTATGGGCATGGTAAGCCAATCAAAATTGCGGTGAACCACGGAGATACGCTGATGTATGTAAATCCATACAATGCGCAGATCATCGCGGAGGTAGATCATGAAGACTTTTTCCATTTTATGGACGAGGGGCACCGTCATCTTTGGATGCCAACAGAAATTGGTCGGCCAATAACCGGCTGGGGAACACTGCTGTTCTTCCTGATCACCTTATCCGGAATTATCCTTTGGTGGCCGAAGCGCTGGAACAAACGCATGGTGAGGCAAAGCTTCACCATTAACTGGAAAACCAAATGGAAACGAATTAATTATGATTTGCACAATGTGTTGGGGTTTTATTCTCTAATCGTAGCATTAGTGATGGCATTTACCGCCATGATGATGTCCTTTCCTTGGTTGCGCAAAACGGTGGTAGATCTAGCAGGCGGTTATCCGCGATCTCCACGCAACACAGAAGAAGTGGTAAAACCCGAAACAGATGCAAATACGTTAGATGCTTTTGCTATTGCCGATTCGATCTTCTACAAGGTGCGCACCGAGATTGCCAGCGTCAACAAAGATGCCGTAATCGTACACGTGCCGGAGGAAGACGAAGAAGTGATCTATGCTTGTACGGATATGATTAATGGTAGCTGGCGCGATTTACGCTTCAACCGATATACATTGGAGCTGATGCCCAACACGGCAAAACCCATGAGCGAAGCCAAAGGCGGCGAGTGGGTTTCACGCGCCAACTTTGGCTTGCATACAGGTTATGTTGGTGGGCTAACCACCAAAATCATTTATTTCTTAGCCAGCTTGATCTGCGCTACCTTGCCGATCACCGGTTTCTACGTCTGGTGGTATAAACGGAAGAAAAAACCGAAAACCTCCAAACGCATCAAAAAACCGCAACTGGTTTAAATCTTATCCCGAAGGTATCCATGAAAATTGTCCTCAAACTGTGAACCTTTGCCAGAACGGTACTTGCTCAATTTACTATTGAGCGTAAGTCCCCACAGCAAGAATTCACTCACAAAATAGATATCTTCGGGCTTCGTATCGGGTTGGTACTGCGTCAGCAACTGCTGCAATGGCTTTACCTGATCCAATTGTTCCCTATAATCCGCATCGTTCGCCTCGTCTGATAAATGGATGCCATCCGATTCAGAGAACCAACGCACGATATCATCGTACGGATACCGCTGATTTTCCCGCTCCAATTTTTCTACTTTTGGAAACAGCGTGCTGAACAAGGTTTTCACAGCGCTTTCGATCAGCTGAATGGCGACCGTTGCCGCTCCTTCTTGCTCTCCCTCATATACTAACTCTACCTTACCCGTAATGGCCGGCACGATTCCCATAAAATCGCTCAGACGTATCGCTGTAGACGTATCACCATTACGGAGCAAGCGCAACTCGGCAGCGCTCAATAAATTTTGAAATGCCGTGATTCCCATTCGGGTACTGACGCCACTTTTCGCATCGATAAAATCACTTTCACGCGCTTCAAAGCTGATTTGCTCCAGTAAATCGCGGGCCAATTCTGGCACGTAAATCTGTTCTTTCTGTGCCGTTTCTAATCCGGCTTCCTGCTCAGTGATACGTTTGGCAATCGCGACCGAGGTTGGATAATGCGTCAGGATTTGAGATCCTATCCGATCTTTCAATGGCGTCACGATGCTTCCACGATTGGTGTAATCTTCTGGATTGGCTGTGAATATAAATTGGATATCGAGCGGCAAACGCAGCTTGAAACCGCGAATTTGTATATCGCCCTCTTGCAAGATGTTGAATAAGGCCACTTGGATACGCGCTTGCAGATCGGGCAGTTCATTGATCACAAAGATGCAGCGATTGGCGCGCGGAATCATCCCAAAGTGAATCACACGATCGTCGGCGTAGTTCAACTTAAGATTCGCGGCTTTGATCGGATCCACATCGCCAATCAGATCGGCCACTGTCACATCGGGTGTCGCTAATTTCTCTGCGAAGCGTTCGCTTCGATGCAGCCAAGTAATCGGCGTATCATCACCATGCTGCTGCAATTGTTCGACCGCATACCGAGAAATGGGCTCAAAAGGATCATCATTGATCTCCGAACCGGCAACTACGGGGATATATTCGTCCAACAAATTAATCATCAGACGGGCTAAACGTGTTTTCGCCTGTCCGCGTAAGCCGAGCAAATTGATGTTGTGTTTAGAAAGAATCGCACGTTCTAATTCGGGGATCACGGTATCTTCATAGCCATGCACGCCTTCAAAAACGGTTTCGCCTTGGCGAATTTTCTCCATCAGATTTTGGCGTAGCTCCTCCTTAATGTGTCTTGATGTATAGTTGGCGTTTTTCAACGCGCCAAACGTAGTGATTTCTGTATAGTTCATAAATCTGTAATCTCTTAATCCTTGTGTTTATACTCGACTTGATGGTTTCGCTTTTCTGCAAATTTTAGCTACGAAAACCAAGTCCCTGTTTTTATCGGATACGTTTCTTGCGGTTGTCTTCGTAATCGGAGAATATCATCTCCCCGAGATCTCCTAAACCGGTGTAATAGGCTTTACCGTGATTGGAAGCCGTGAATTCATCCACAAATTCCTGTAAATAAGGATCCGAAGTAATCATAAAAGTAGTGATCGGAATACCCAACTTACGTGCTTGTGCCGCGATGCTGTAACATTTATTGGTAATCAGCGGATCCAAGCCCATTGGATTTTTATAATACGTACCATCGGGCATATTTAAGCAGCTTGGTTTGCCATCCGTAATCATAAAGATCTGCTTGTTGGCATGGCGTTTCCGCCGCAAAATATCCAAAGCTAATTGCACGCCAGCCACGGTATTCGTGTGATATGGACCGACTTGTAGGTAAGGTAAATCCTTGATGGCAATCGGCCACGCATCATTACCAAAAACGATGACATCCAAGGAATCTTTTGGATAACGCGTCAGAATCAATTCGGACAAGGCCATAGCTACCTTCTTAGCTGGCGTAATACGGTCTTCACCGTACAAAATCATACTATGGCTAATGTCGATCATCAGCACGGTACTCATCTGCGACTTAAACTGCGTATCTTCTACGACTAAATCATTCTCCGAAAGACTAAACTCGCCAATGCCATGATTGACCTGTGCATTTTTCAGACTTTCAGTCAGCGAAATTTTATCCAGATTGTCGCCGTATTGGTAACTTCTCAGATCGCCCGTGCTTTCATCGCTTTGTCCGCTGTATTTTGTTTTATGATTTCCAGAAACGCCTTTTCGCATCTTGCCAAAGATTTGTTCCAATGCATTCTGCCGCAACGCTTTCTCCATCTTGGACGTAAGTCCGACGCCACTACCACCGATATCTGATCGCTCCTGAATGTAACCTTTGTTCTTGAGCTCTTCTATAAAATCATCGACGGTATAGTCCGGTGTAGTCAGTTTAAATTCTTTATCCAACTGCCGCAGCCAATCCACAGCTTCATCAAAATCTCCAGATGTGTGTGTGATGAGCTCTTTGAAGATTTCGAAAAGCTTGTCGAAAGGGGTCTGAAAGGGAGCCTCGTACTGCTTGAACACAAATCCATTATTTCTCTTCCCATTGCTCATGATTTAAATTTACGACATAATTTTTGGTATTCTTACACTTTATAGAGACAATATGACGCTGACATGAGAAGGACGCAGTCGCACCGAAAACTTAAAAAGCCGAACTTTGTCTGGTCACTACGCAATCAATAGACACAATTCAACACATGGAGAAGCAGCAACAAGCCTATACCCTTTCGTACCTTCCCGTCGCTTGGGAATACCAAGAGATTATTGAAAATTTAATTAAAAAAAAAGCAGTGGGCAAAGTGTTTTATTTTAACGCGGAGAATATAATCGATGAAACCGTGGGTCAAGTAATGGAATTAACGGGTGAGACAGGATCTGGCCTTTTTGTAACAATGGATAATGGAAGCGCGGTTCGAATCGACCGTATTATTACCATCATGGGAAAGTTAGGTGCTGCGTATGATGAGTACAATAATTTTAGCGTCTGTGGTGCTAATTGTGGACCGGATCAATAGTGAACAAACGTCATCGCGCGGAGGTACGACGAAGCAATCTTAAAACCGAATTGCCGCATTTTAGCGTACGCCTTTTTACTATAATTTATATTGATACTGTCATAATACAAAAAAGGTCGCCTCTGAAAAACGGGCAACCCTTTATACAAGACAGATAACATACAATTACGGTTTCTCCAGCAGCTTTATTAAGCGATGAAATATCTCTGTATTCTCATAAAAACCAATAAAAGACTGCGCGCCGGGACCGTAAGCCATCACGGGCACAAGCATGCTGCTATGATCGTTTGAGGCGAAATTTCCTTGAATGCTACCCGTTGCGGTATCCGCATCCAGTAAACTAAGCGCACCGGTTTCGTGGTCGGCAGTGACCAAAACCAAGGTATGGCCGTCGGCATCCGCAAAGCGCAATGCCTCACCTACAGCTTGATCGAAATCCAATGTTTCAGTCGCTACAAAAGTCAAATCACGCGCATGACCGCCGTAATCAATTTGCGCACTTTCGGCCATGATGAAGAAACCTTTATCGCGTTTGTCTAGCTTCGCGATCGTGAGGTTCAACAATTGCGATAACACAGCACCTCTGCCCTCTTTGACTGGCCGAGTAAGCGAATCTGGCAAAAAGGTCACGATCTTTTCTTCGGTAGATTGCTCATAAGCTGAAACACTATTCAACAAGTTAAATCCATTCGTGGTCAACTCGTTTTTCAATTGCTCGTAGGATTGTTTCGTACGGTAAGGTGCTGGCGTTCCGCCGATCAATACATCTACCGTCGCATTCGTCAAGAGCGACCGCGTAATGGCTTCCGAAGCATTTCGATTTGGATTCTTGGCATAAAAAGATGCTGGTGTAGCATCCGAAACGTCGCCTGTGGAAATAATTCCGGTACGCATTCCCAAACTTCTGATGCGATCTGGAATAGCGGGCAAGGCGGTTACATTTGTATCTACGCTCAGGTATCCATTATAAGTTTTTGACCCCGTGGCAATGGCCGTTCCACCGGCACCAGAATCGGTATTGCTTGGGCTATACGACGTAGTCGATGAAAAACCGATATGCCGCATGTTGCGCATATTAGATTCGCCGCGATTGGCAATCATTGCCGTTTGCAGATGACCCAAACCCATACCATCACCAATAAGCAAAATCACATTGCGAATTTCTTTGTCGGTTCCGTCTGTTTTGTAGTTTGGTGTATATACCTCGTAAGGCTTGGCGAGCTGAAAACGGGAAGCATTCAACTCATCCAGATAGACTTTTAGTTTCGCTGGATGATCGGTATTGAGCCAACTTACGCCCATTTTCTCTAGTACTAGCCACGTATTCACATTATCTGCCGTGCCCCACAAGCGAAAAGAAATTCCCCATTCTTTGGCGCGCTGACTATCCTGCATGATCTTTTGCATTTCAGCTTTTGGAGGAACAGCTTTGCCATTCCATTGGCTGTAAGCCTTCAAATCTTGACTAATCATCCCCAAATGCTTACGCTGCTCTTCGGTGTATTCTACATTCGGGCGGCCATCAAACAATACCCAAGATGGAAACTGGTGAAATAGCTTTGCTGGTGGCATATTGCCGCTAATCAAGATACGTACCGGATGCGCAGACTGCTGATCATCAAATAGGAAATCATACTTTTTAAACAACGAGATAAGCGCAGGCATCAATCGCTCGTAATCTTCTTTGAAATCTAGTAAGAGCTGTAGATTTTTGTTCGCATCGGCGAATGGGCGATTGTTATTGGCACGATATAATGCTGCCAAAGGCTGCAAGTACAATCGCTCTAAAGTACGACCAACCTGAATATCTTCTTTGTCATGCGCTGCATACAGGCTGTCATTCCGTAAAAACAGATCTACCTCGATGGACTCCATCCCGGCATGGTACGCCGTTAAAAATGGGATGGCCTGCTCGTAATCATTATGACTGTGCCCGTAAACCGCTAAATGTCCAGCGGCTTTATCCGCAAACATCAATTGCTCGAATCGCTGCTGCATATCGGGCGCTTCTTGCGCCATAAGCTGTTGCTGACTACCTACACAAACCCAAGTTAATGCAATCCACAAAAAATTCCTCATCATCTCTATTATTGTTCAAAAGCTATGCGAACCCAGTTCGTCGTAATACCTCTGGGTTTGCATAGCTAAATTTATTGATTATAATCTTGTTTACCAGCCTTCGTTCTGCGCAATTCCTGCATTACTTAAATCCTGTGGCGGAATAGGCCAAACGTGGTGTATGGCAGGATCGAATCTGCGAGCAGGCCAAACCGAAATAACGGTAAAACTAGACGCTGGATTACTTTTGTCGATATGCTGACGTCCTGTTGCTGGCTTGGCATACGCGGCTTGTGCATCGCCCCAGCGCACTAAATCGGAGTGTCTATCGGTATATTCTCCAGCAAACTCAGAGCGGCGTTCGCGCTTCAAATCTGCCATTGTTGCTCCTGTGATTGTCGCTAAACCAGCCCGATCACGTACCAGATTGATGCCCGCGTCACCATTTTGGTTTTGCATCAGTTGCGCCTCAGATTTCATAAGCAAAATATCCGCGTAACGCACCAAAGGTACATTAAGGTCCGAAGTCGGATAGTTCCCGTCGGGATTCAAATGCTGCGAGATTGGATAGCGAAATGGCTCCATATACTTATTAAATTGGAAACCAGTTTGTGAGTTAGAAGAGTAATATTTACGCTCTGCACCGAAGAGTGTGTAGGTATCGTTAAATTCTAAGATCGTTGCTTTCTTGCGTGCATCGCCCACCTCGAAGGAATTATACAATTCCAAAGTAGGATGAAAGTATCCCCAGCCATTATACAATCCGTAGCCCGTGTTTTCAAACATGACTGCTGGCAAGATAGATCCGCGAACTTTATTGGATACGATAGAAAAAATATATTCCGAAGAATAGTTATTGCGAATATAAAATACACTCGCAAAATCTTCGGTTGGCGTATTCGTATCGATGAGTTTACGGCCCGAGCCAGAATTAGTGACTAGATCGCAGTACTTCACCACCTCGGCCCACTTCGTCGCATCGTAACGTGCCCATTGTAAGTTGGCTTTGGCCAAATAGGCATAGGCTGCATCTTTATTAGCACGACCCAAATCAGCGGAACCATAAGCGGTAACTAATGGCAACAGGTCAGCTGCCTTTAATAAGTCGTCTTGAATCATACTCCAGTTTTCAACAACACTTTGTGGACGCTCAAAGCTTGTCTCCAACATATTTGCTTCAGTCACAATAGGCACACCTGCACGATGATCTCCGTAATGCTGCGCTATATAGAAATAGGCATATGCACGCATAAAATGTGCCTCGCCTAAAACGCGCTGCTTGGTCGATTCTTGAATCTCCATGGCAGGTACTTTGCTAATGATGGTATTAGCACGCTGTACGATTTGATATAGACGCTTATAGACGGGATTAATTCGGCTCTCGCCACCGTTAGCCGTAAAATTGCGCACGGCAGCAGATCCCGCATCGGTACGGCCAGTGACTACATCGTCGGATGCATTGACTAACCAAAACATCGCACGACCAAACATATCTCCATCATTAAAGTGCTCATACAAACCATTTGCAGCAGCGACAGCGTCGGCCTCGGTCTTCCAATAATTGGCATCAGTAATCGAACCCTCAGGAGTAAGATCGGTAAAATCAGTCGAACATGACTGCGCGAATATCCCTATACCCAATAAGGCCAACGCGATATATTTATTTATTTTTAAAGACATCTTCTAAAATATTTCAGTTTAAAAATTGACATTTAGTCCTACCGTATACGTTTTAGCTAAAGGATAATTCGCTACGTCGAGTCCTACACTACCCACCTCTGGATCTATTCCCGAATAGGCAGTAAAGGTGAATGGATTTTCGGCAGCTACGTAAATTCTTGTTTGCAATTTCCCAAGAGCTACCGTATATCCTAGCGTGATATTTTTGATACGGAAATAATCGCCGTTTTCTAAATACCAGTCAGACGCTGTACCGAAGTTGTTGTTTGGATCCTGACGGGAAAGAATTGGGATATCTGTATTGGTATTCTGTGGTGTCCAAGCACCAAGCACGCGGCTATCCAAGTTATACCCGTTTGATGCCGCATTGTACGCCGTGTATTTATAACCATTGAAGATCTTCGATCCTGATACACCATAAGTCAATACGTTCAGGTCAAATCGCTTGTAATCGACGTTGAAAGAGAAACCGTAAGTAAATTTAGGAATAGCACTGCCCATATATATGCGGTCATCGTCATTGATACGACCATCACCATTGGTATCCACGAAACGAAAATCTCCAGGGCGTGCTTGCGGCTGAATAAGCTGACCATTGACCGCATGCGCATCTACTTCGGCTTGCGAATTAAATATGCCTTCTTGTGGAATTAAATAATACGAGTACAGACGCTGACCAGGAGTAGAACGATAAGGAAGCAAGACATTACGCACATTGTCTGGGTGTTGGATAAAATCATTGAAAAACCCATCTAAGTGCAGTACCCTATTGTTGTTGACGGCAATATTGGCTTGCATACTCCAACGCCAATCTTTAAAACTATCGTTGTAACGTACGGTTCCTTCAAAACCTCTGTTCAATACATCGCCGATATTAGATGTGGGACCCTGCGCGAAACCAGCATGCGGATTTGCATCATTCGTATACACCATACCCAAGGTTTTCTTCTCGTAGTAATCGGCCGCAATCGTGATCTTGTCCATCAAGGTCATATCTAAACCAACATCGAAAGATTGAGAAATCTCCCATAAAAGATTGGGATTGTACTGCTTATTGACCGCAAAATGTCGAATTAACTGTCCGTCTGCACCAATCGGAGTAGCGGTTCCGGTAGACAAAGGAATATTGAACGCATAGCGATCTACGGATTGAATATTACCGATTTGTCCCCAAGATGCTCTCACTTTTAAATCATTAATAATCGAACTGTTGAAGAAAGGCTCTGAAGAAATTTTCCAAGCACCGGATACCGAAGGAAATACATCTGAACGATTAGCCATTGGCAAACGGGACGTGCGATCTTTACGAATACTAGCACCAATGAAGTAACGGCTGGCGTAGTTATAGTTTACCCGTCCGATGGCCGAAGTCAAGGCATCTTCCCAAACGCTGCTCGTAGGCAATGTTGGCAACGATGCGGCGTTACCAATGTATTGATACCAATCATCTTCCCGCTCGAAGCCCATTCCTTGCACATAATACTGCTCATAACGGGTTTTCTGCGCTGAATATACCGCTACCACATCTAAATTATGATTACCAAAGCTTTTGGTATAATTCAACTGCTGATCCCAAATCCAGCGATTTTCTGTAGACTCTTCGTGTGTGAGGTAATTATTTAGATTGGCACGACCAATTTCTGGTATTTTGGGATCAAATCGTTTTAGCGAATACTTGCGTAGATTCAGTGCAAAGTTAGATTTGAATGTCAATCCATCCATAATATCCACTTTCGCAAAAGCATTTCCGTTGAGGTTCAAGGTTGGGTTATTGACCGTAGGTCTCAACAAAAGCGCTACCGGATTGTACGTATCGCCATAGATACTAGAAAATCCGGACAAATCGCTTGGAACTGTTCCATGAAAATTACCCAACTCGTCGTATACGGGTGCTGCGGGATTCATGTAAATTGCATTAATGATAGCACCACTATAGCTACTCGTTGTATTTGTACCACGTGTTGTGGTGTGATCGACATAAAAATTTTGCCCAATAGTTACTCGATCCATCAGGTCAAACTCAGACTTGAGACGATAAGTTAAACGCTTGTAACCTGTATTCAAGAGTAATCCCTCTCGGTCATGGTATCCAAAAGAACTACTGTAGCGCGACTGCACTCCGCCACCAGACAATTGGACGTTAGCATTCAAGATATCGCCCGTCTGGAAAACTTCGTCCATCCAATTGGTGCGCGTAATCTGGCTCCATGGATTTTGCTGCGCGTCGTGGCCAGCTTGCGGACTCAAGCCACTGGTGATGTACGCCTGATTATATGCGTTAGCATATTGTGCTGCGTTTAGCGCACTTGGCAAGTTGGTGGCCGTTTGCCAACCGCGGTAAAGGTCTACATTGAGTCTTGGCTCACCAGATTTACCACTTTTGGTAGTAATCACAATCACACCAGAAGATGCTTGCGCACCATAAATAGCGGCGGCAGCCGCATCTTTCAAGATATCTACTTTCTCAATATCGTTTGGGTTGATTGGCCCGCCGTAGTACGGCATGCCATCTACCACATATAATGGTTCTTCAGGATTTAGCGTACCCATACCACGCACCATTACTTTTGGATTGGCACTTGGGTCGCCACTTGGCGCCATCACCGTAAGACCGGCCACATTACCTTGCATCATATCCGCAATATTGCTGAGCGGCCGATTGACTTGATCGGCGACATCAGGTAACGAACTTACCGCTGTTGTCAAATCGCCACGACGTTGTTGGCCGTACCCCACGACAACAATCTCATCCAATTCGGATTGTTGTTGCTCTAGCCGGATTAACATGGAGCTGCTCTCGCCTGCATTCAGTGCTTTGTTGGCCATCTCATAAGACTGATAGCCCACCATGCTCACGCGAATGCGGTATGGCGTCGTAGCGTTCACGCCTTCCAAGACGAACATACCTTTGGCATCGGTAGATACCTGAGCTACGGATTTTCCGTTTGCGTCTAACAATTGCACATTGGCACCTGGAATGTACGTGCCGGTATTGTCCATAATCGTACCGCGCAATTGACCGGTAGATTGTGCCCAAGCATTGGCCGCGAGGAAGAATGCAACTCCACTCATAGCTAGCCGAACATTTCTAAAAATGCTTCTCTTTTTCATCTATTAATTTGTTGTTTGGTTTTTTATTTCGGTAGGAACTGTTTGATTTAAGGACGTTTTATGACTAATGATTAAGCCATTTGGTGATTCTTCGCAGTGCAAATTATTCATCTGACAGATCACACGAATCATGGTAGCAGCAGATTCTGATTCTAAAAACTCACCGGTAAATGTCAATCCATCAAGATCTAGATCTGTCGTGCTAATTTGGATTTGTTTCCGTATGGCAATGGTTTCAAAAACTGATTGTAATAGGGCATCCGCGAATTCCAAAGTTGGCTCCACAGGAATGTTTTCTGGTAACACTGTTGGCGGAGCATCAATAGGTTTGATCTGTTTTGCTGGGATAAATACGAACCTTTCATTTTGGCGATCAATGGATAACTTATCCCCTGCTGCTAGGTACTGATCTTCCATAGCGCGACCAACTGGAGCTGCCTTCTTCACGACGATTTTGCCGGACAAGAGCGCAATATCGATCTGCTGCTTGAAGTTTGCATCAATCAAAAAGATCGTACCCAGTGCGGTCGTACTGTATTGATCCGTCCACACCACAAAAGGTCTTGACGTATCATGAGCCACTTCAAATTTGGCCTTACCTTGTAAATGCAGCACGCGATCATACTCACCGTACTGACGTGAATAAGCGAGCTGCGCACCGGCTGATAACGTTACGATAGAACCATCTTTTAAATGAGCGATGCTATCTTGTGCTGTGCTATTGCGTAAGGTAATGGTATCGTTTGGTTGGGCATTCGCGTGTGCGAATGAAGCACTTTGTTCTTGGGGAGTTTGGTAGGTGAAAGTTAATCCCGCAACACCAAGCAATAACACAATAGCTGCTGCAGCTGCCCAAGGTTGGAAGATGCGACGCGGTTTTTGCTTTTGAACATCGATCTTAGCATGTACATGGCGCAATATAGCTGCGTATTCCGGATCGGATAGCAGATTGGTCTGCTCTGGTTGCTTATTATCGGCAAAAGATTTCTCCAGCTCACTTCTGAGATCACTCTCGTGTATCTCCAGGTCTGCCAAAAGATTTTCTTTTTCTTTTGGACTCAACAGTCCTTTCCATAAAGCAGCAATACGTTTTCCAATCAGGTGTTTCATCATGAGTAAATACACCGATGTAGCCCGTTTGGGGATGCCTTTTTAGGTTAAGTAATGATGAACAAATTGTAAATGGAAAGTTTAGAATTGCAATAAAAAAGACAGCAAAACCACTTCCGGCACGTACGAAGTATAGTGTTGCATGACATGCATTTTGATGGCTTTGTTGGATTGTTTGAGGTAATCGGAAACCGATTGTTGGCTGATGCCGAGCCTCGCTGCGACATCTGCTTTGGAGCGACCTTCGTAGCGGCACAGCTTAAATACTTCTTTTTTGCGCGCAGGAAGTATTTCAATAGCGTCATCAATCAGCGCCAATTGCCGGTTGAGTTCCTCATCATCTTCGGAGCGATCGGTCATGATTGAAAGATGTGGATACTCGGCTACGTACTCTACGGTCTCTCTGAGTTTCTGGCGAATGCTATTCAAGGATTTATTATAGCTCACCACAAAGAGCCAACCGCCAACAGATTCCCTAGATCCGAATTTGAAACGATTTTGCCATAGCGACACAAATACATCTTGAAGCAACTCGCTAGCTCGCTCGGGCGAGTGTACCAGTTTCAAAATATTGGCGTGCACTTGCTTATGATAGTGTGCATACAGGCGGTTGAAGGCGCTAATATCGCCTGCAGCCAGTTGCTGTACGTCTTGTTGTTCTAGGTAATCGCTTTTCATACCGATGTGCAAAATCCCCTGTGGGTGGAGAATTTGGGACAAAAATATCTAAAAACGCTGGGCGATCATCAGCTCGTTATGTTATCAAATTATTAAAAAAGTCTGAGTGTATGGTACCTTTTACGGATGTTTTTCCATGTCATACTCGTTAGATATATCCAAAATATATCAATCTGGATACACGGAGAAGCGTTTCCAAAAAAAATGAAATTAATCCGCGCAATTTTTGTGCTGTTTATCGAATAAATCTTAATTTGCATATAGCATATCGTTATGATGCTGTATGTACACTCCCGTACCAATCAAAAATAGAAATAAAGTTATAGATGATAGAAACTTACGAAAGCATGCTCCATAGCATTGCGGAACGAAATCAACACCAGCCAGAATTTTTACAAGCAGTGGATGAAGTCATGGAAGACGTCATACCTTACATGCAAGAAAATCATCAAGATTGGCTGCAGGCAAAAATCGTAGAACGTATTACAGAACCAGAACGCGTCGTTAGTTTCCGTGTGGTTTGGTTAGATGACAATCAGGAAGTACAAGTAAACCGTGGATATCGTGTACAGATGAATAGTGCAATCGGTCCTTTTAAAGGCGGTTTGCGTTTCTCCCCGACGGTCAATCTCAGTATATTGAAGTTTCTGGCGTTTGAACAGGTTTTTAAAAACAGCCTTACCGGACTACCTTTAGGCGGTGGCAAAGGAGGTTCGGACTTTAATCCGAAGGGGAAATCCGATAATGAGATTATGCGGTTTTGCCAAAGTTTTATGACGGAGCTGCATCGTCATATCGGGTCGGATACGGATGTACCTGCCGGCGATATTGGCGTTGGTGGAAGAGAAATCGGTTTTCTATTCGGCCAGTACAAGCGTTTGCGCAATCATTTTACGGGTGTACTCACGGGAAAAGATACGGCTTGGGGTGGTTCCTATATTCGTCCAGAAGCAACCGGTTACGGATTGCTGTACTTTGTGCAAGAAATGCTTTCCCATCAGAAAAAAGATATTAGTAGACTGGTTGTGTGTATCTCGGGAGCTGGAAACGTAGCGCAATACGCTGCCGAAAAGTCCATCGAACTTGGCGCAAAAGTAATTACGCTTTCGAATAGTTCGGGAACGCTGCATGATAAAGAGGGCTTTGATTCGGAAAAACTAGCCCACATTGCCGCGCTTGGGCGCGAATTGGAAAAATACACATCGAAATATCCAAAAGCTACCTTCCATGCGGACGAGAAGCCTTGGCAATTCGCCTGCGACATCGCACTTCCTTGTGCTACGCAAAACGAATTGGATGCCGAGGATGCCGAGCGCTTAATCAAATCTGGGTGCATATTGGTCGCAGAAGGTGCCAACATGCCATCTACAGCCAAAGCGATTCAGTTGTTTAGGGAAAATGAGGTTTTATTTGGCCCTGCGAAGGCAGCTAATGCTGGTGGCGTCGCAGTATCGGGTTTAGAAATGTCGCAAAATGCGATCGGTCAGTCGTGGTCACGCGAGGAGGTCGATGAACGACTTAAACAGATTATGCAGAATATCCACGAAACGTGTATTAAGTACGGGGATAGCAAAACGAGCATTCCCAACTACCTCAAAGGAGCAAATATCGGCGGATTTATCAAAGTTGCCGGTGCGATGATGGATCAGGGCGCTGTTTAATCCAGTAATAGGAAAAGGTTTTTTTACTATAAAAGGCAGATTGTGCTTAAGGTACAATCTGCCTTTTGTATTTCGCTTAACTGATCGCTCCGGCCACTAGCTCATCGCTCCGTTGACACCAATATTCTGTGCACTAATCCATTTCGCTTCTGCGCTAGCTAAGAAAGATACTACGCTGGCGATGTCTTCTGGCTCACCCAAACGATTGAATGGCGACAATGATTTTGCGCCATCAATAGCTTGCTGAGGTTTTTCATTCAAAAAGAGTTCAGTATTAGTTGGCCCTGGAGATACCGAATTGACGGTGATACCACGACTGCCAATTTCCTTTGCAAATACCCGAGTTAACTGCTCTACAGCAGATTTGGTAGCTACGTATGTGCTATATGTCGGCATAATACCTCGATTTACCGAGGTGGAGAAATTGATAATTGTACCATGATCTTCTAACTTGGTAGCAGCTTCTCGCATCGTGAGAAACGTGCCCTTGACGTTAATGTTAAATTGCTGATCAAAGTCTTCTTCTGTTGTATCTTTTAAGAGCTTGGTAATCATAATCCCTGCGTTGTTCACTAGGATATCGACTTTGCCGAAGCGCGCAAGGGCCGCATCAAACAAAGCAGTAACTTGATCTGCTTTGCTCACATCGGCACGTACGGCAATCGCTTCGCCACCAGCAGATTTGATATCAGCCACAACCGATTCAGCATCGGACTGACTCCCTGCGTAATTAACGACTAATTTAGCACCATCCGTTGCCAATTGTCGCGCGATTGCAGCACCTATACCGCGTGAAGACCCGGTCACGATCGCTACTTTGTCTTCTAATCTTTTCATGTGTATCTGTTATTTGCGTAGTATCACAAATATACTAGAATGGTTTAACAAGAATATCACAGCAGTGTATTCAAGTATGGCCTAGTCCAAAAAGATTTAATGAACAAAATATTGATCTATCAAAAATATAAACGCATCTTCCTCTGTCTTGTATCGGTTTACTAATCGTTTCCACGTTTCTACCGTAAATTCAAGTTTATTGCCAAAGCTATCTTCATAAATGCGTTTGTTGGCAATACCGTTTTGTAGTGTAGCTCTATCTAATCCCCTAGTATATTCGTATGCATCACCGAAAGTCCTGCGAACACGTATATTTTGGCCATTGATCGTTTCGTTTCGCTGTACGAAATCGAAAATATCTTTTTTCTCTTCTACTTTGTAACCTCTATTATCTTCGATAATGAGTCTGTCGAGTATATCAATCTTGTATTTCGCTTTGTAATCTTCACTCCTACGATTCTCGCGAATCAAGTCTAGGAATATCGTCCGCTTCTGGTTATTATTTGTCAAAATGCCCGGATATTGCTCCAGTAAGTATTTCTTCTCAAAGGTGATCTCATTGCGCTTATTGTCGCTAAAAACCAGATCGTCAAAGATGTTTTTCTTTAAAGTCGCTCGGTAATCACCCGCATTGCTGCGATAGGTTAGATCTCCGAATATGTCGACATCTACTAGTCGACATCTACTAATTGTCTTTGTGCAAGTAGTCCCCAGTTAATACCAGTCAGAAATAGTAGTAGCGCGAGTTTTTTCATAATAATCGATTTGTAATTTCGACTCTCCCATAATCACAAAGTTTAGTGGATTGATGAAAAATCAGCAGCCGGAAATGATTGATAGGTTGGAAAAATTAATCGAAAGAAAGTAGCTTAGAATCATAATATATTACTTCGTCGTGCCTGTTAGTAATGACGAAGTTGCTGTTTGAACCCTATCAACTATCTACACTAAATTCTTTATCCTCACCATAAAACACATTCTCTGCGAGTGCAAATTGATGGGCTTGAGATTCGAAGAAATGCATCATATAGCCTGCGGTATTTACAAAAACCACAAGATCGCCAACGGTTGGCATTTCTTTAAATTTGATTTTACGAAGTAGAATGAACTCTTGTTCCAGACAATACGCGCCAACCAAATAACCGAACGCTGGTTGCTCTTCACTTGACGAATCTGTTGCAGCAGATGAGTTCTGTGGCAAATGAATAGGATCTAAAAGAAAATCGGCACTGGAGCTTTTCATTTGCGTCCGGTTCATTTCCAAACCAACCAACAAATTTCCGGCAGAATCATACTTGCGAAATGCGACGCGCGCTACCGTGATACCAGTCTGGTCCAAAAGTGATCGCCCCGGTTCTATACGAACCTCAATCTGCCGATCTTGCAGCAACTGGTGAATTGGTGCATCATAACCGGTAACATAGCTGGTCAATACGCTCTCTAGAAAACCCTCTTTGTATACTTCATTGTAATACGGATAAACCTTTGCCTCTCCGTGTAGTGTATTTTCAATCTTCACGATTCCTAACGGGTCATTCAGATAAGTCAGTTCTGGACGTTCGTTTAACAATGCGCGTTTGAGTTCGCTATGAAAATTTTCCCATTCTGATTGATCCTTCAGATAGTTGACGAGATAACCGCCACCAATATCCAAGTGTAAAGTGTTCACGTTCTGCTCTTTAAGCGCATCGATTAGGTGAATACACTGCCCGATAGCGGCAACACGCTCTGGGATGGAATAGCCGTTGAGATGAAAATGCAAACCGACGTAGTTAAGCATCGGGTGATGCGCTAAATTCTCCAATATCAACTTCTGCGCATCCGAAATGGAGAAACCAAATCGCGTGTGCAATGTACGGTCATCCATCGTAAATCCGCCCACACGCAGACTGATATTACCTTGCTTCCCTGTGCGTGCAGTAACATCTTCTAATAAGTCCAGTTCATCCAGATTATCGATGATGATCGTCACATGATTATCTACCGACAATTCCATTAATCGTCGCGTTTTTACAGCAGCGGTCGATATAAGTTGAGCGGGATTGATCCCCGCTTCCAGACATTGCGCTAGCTCCTCAAAACTAGCGGTATCGACGCCCTCTCCGAGTTCTGCTGCGTATTTGGTATAGGTAACGCATTTGTTTGCTTTGCGCGCAAAATAAACGCGATGTTGGAGTTGGTATTTGTCAAAAACCGATTTGAAAGCACGTATGTTCTCTTCGAAAGGTGCTAAAGATTGTATGTTAAGTGGCGAACTGAATTTCGCTACAGACTCATGTAGTAACGATGAGTTGGTCACCAAATCCTTCATCCAAGAATGCATAATCGGCGTAAGCGGTAAGTAATTCTTATCTTTCGTGGTATGTGTAAGTGTCATGTGTATTGATTAATTGTAGAATACGGTCTGCCCAAGGACTAGCCAAATTGTTTCGAACCCTCGAAAGGGAATCATTGTCAAATAATATGCCTTCTGTCGGCGTACCATAGAAGTAAAGTGGAATCTGCTGATTATCGAGGGTAGATTTTGTTCTGCCATCCTGCTCGATAGCGATACAACCGGGCTGATAACTACCATTCTGGAAAATTTGGATCAACCCACGCTCAGCCAAACGATTGTATAAAGCAGAATTTTCGCGCACCAGCTCGCTGCGCGCAATGCGACCATCGATTAGATATGATACGGTGTACTGCTCTTCTTCGGTGCCGATCTCAAAATTATGTTTGTCGGGATTGTAGCTGATCTGTGATTGCGATGGAATGTTAAACTGGATAATTCCCGCATCGGCCAGTGCGCTGATCTTTTGCATATTGGCGATCGGCGGCCCAAAACTCGTACGGCAGCACGCACTCCACAATCGCTTGTCCAGATATTCCTGACTTTCGGGAGTAAGACCTCCGAAATTGTACAAATCACCAATTAACGGCGTTAGTTCGCGCCATACCGCCGCCGCCGCCATAAAAGGATTGCTTAACTCCCCTTCTTGTGCCCTTTGGATGCTTTCATCCAGATATTTTTTCGTAGCCTGATGCCGGTTTCTAGAAGATGCTATTTCTGGAAACAACAATTGCTCAATCGAGAAAATTTCATCGGCCGATAGGCCATTGATGTATTGTTCCACGGCTTCTTCTTGAGAAGATTGCAACAGTGTGCTGTAGTATGCAAATTGTATTTCCGCATTGATAACGGGTAGTACTTCTTGTTGGAAGTCGATTTTCCGGTCGGTTCGCTCATCTACCAAGATTTGTAGTGCTTGCTTCGTGTGTGCACGAACAGCATACCGCGCATCACCATATATTGGGCCGCGTGGCTGAATGGGTAAATTACTTCGGCTAAAGGGATAGATGATAGGTTCTTCTCCAGATGGAATGTATCGTCCAATATCATCAAAAATACCACCTCTAGCTTCTGTCAATTGCAGACAGATATCAATAAAGGTAAGTCCGAGTCCCATGACAGCTACTGGCTGTTCTTTTGGTAAAACGTCTAAACGATTAACAGGATACGCGCTTGCAATGTATTCGTAGGGTGACTGATCTGCTGTGAGCTTGAAGGGCGGAACATTTTCGTAGCAATGTCCTGTGGCCAATAAGAGATAATCTACCATCAGAGTATCATCTGCATTTGCTAAGGAAATCTTGAATTGATTGGTATACGAAATATCTTGTACAGCGCCCACAATAAGCGATAATGTTACCTGAACTGGTAAGGATAAATGAAGCTGCGTCAAAATATCCTGTAAATAATAACCGACTAATGCGCGCGATGCAAAATCCGTGGGAGCTACCTCCACATCAGTATTCTGATGTTTAACAACCCAGTCCGTCAAAGAAAGCTGTTCATTAACGGCCGTATTTACCTCGTCACGAAGCCAACCATCTATATTGCCAATGCAGTAATTGATGAGCAAATTATCGGGTTGATGTACGGAATAATTATTCCCACTACCAAAGTGTGGGCTTTCATTAAACCATACAATCTGTATGGGATCTTCCTGCTGCACTTGTTGTATCTTATGTAACAAGCGCTCTAAAGCATACATTCCCTTCGGGCCACCACCGACAATACCAATGTGTTTTGTTCCATTAGGATGCGCATTGCTATTGAGCTCGTTGACGGTGGTGATGAGGTGGCTAATGAGGTCTGGTGCTTGCTTCGCTTCTGCATACAAATGCTCTTTTTTCCAAATCATACGCTATCCTTTAATCCGCTTTTAAACCATTTTTTTCTAACCACTCCGTTGAATAAATAGTATCCAGATAGCGCTCACCATTGTCTGGAATGATAGCGACAATTCGCTGTCCCGGCAAGAACTTTTGTTGATACCAAGCGATCGCTTTCACTACAGCACCAGATGATCCGCCAGCCAAAATACTTTCCTGAGCCAAAAGTTGATGACAACCCGCCACACAATCCGCATCGCTCACATGCACCACATCGTGCACCTGATCTTGCAATAGGAAATGCGATTTGCGACTCGCGCCCATTCCAGGAATTAAACGCGGACTTGGTTTATCTTTAAAAATCAAACTTCCCTCCGCATCAACTGCCACAATACGTGTATGCACACCCAATTGCTGGATCGCATCTGCAAATCCGCGCAAGGTACCGCACGTACTGGTCGGGATAAATAAATAATCAGGTGCAGTGCCTAGATCTTCTACAATCTCTTTAAATGTTTGCTCGTGCGCGGCCGGATTGTCCATATTATGGTATTGATCGGGCCAGAAGCTATTTGGTATAGCCTGCAATAATTCCGCTACCTTTTTCAATCTGGAATTGAGATAACCACCCGTGCCATCGTCGGCATCTACTTTTACGATCTCTGCTTGGAACGTACGCAAAATTTTCTCTGCTAATGGATTGATATGCGGATCGGTTACTAGGAATAGTTTTAACCCATAAAAATGACAGATTCGAGCCAATCCAATTCCCATATTGCCAGAGGTAGATTCTATGATTACACTATTGGCATTTATCTTTCCGAGATTCATCGCATGGCGAATGATATTGTGCGCCGTACGATCTTTGATGCTCCCTCCAGGGTTCATCATTTCTAATTTACCGTATACTGCCGAATTCATTTCTAAAAATAGATTATTGAATCTGACCAGTGGCGTATGGCCAATACACGATAAAATATCGTTTTTTGGTTCTTTGATTTCTGCTAAATGCATCGTGACCTCCCTTGCTAAATTATCTATTTTCCATTCTGTATGATCACCATGTCGCTGCTAGGTAACGAACGTACAAAAGGCTGTATCGGTTTTTTTTGTTTTTTGCGAGATCAGCCTTCTAGAATAGATAACAAATTTATGCGACATAGGTTTGTGTAGGGAGAAGTTGTATTTGTACGGTTTTTTGCACAAAAAAAGTGCGGATTATACAAATAATCCGCACTTTTTACTGTTACTTAAACCTAATAGGTCTAGGATAAGCCTATAGTTTGTTCAACCAAGTTTCCACCTCTTCTTTGGTTTTACCGGTTTCCTTTTGTAAACGACCGATTAACTCATCTTCCTTACCTTCTGCGTAAGTCAAATCGTCATCAGTTAATTTACCATATTGTTGTTTTACTTTTCCTTTAAGCTCGTTCCAACGGCCTTTCCATGTTAATTCACTCATGATATCCTCCTTAAGTTTGTTTAGTAATACAACAAGCAGTCTAAAAATATGTTTGCTTGTGAAATACAAATTTTAGAAAGGAAAAATATTTTAGCTTAGTATAAGTGCACTGGCGCCTAGAATAGCTGCATCCGACTCATCCAAACCACTGAAAATAATCTTAACTTTATTGCGGAAGATGGGTAATAAATTTCTCTCCATGTGTAGTTTCGCTGGATTCAAAATGAAATCGCCCGCGCGGATTACACCGCCAAATAAAAGAATGGCTTCCGGTGAAGAAAACATCACAAAGTTGGCCAATGCTTCGCCCAATTTCTGTCCGGTGTAGCGAAAGACTTCGATGGCAATAGCATCTCCTTCGGACGCGCATTCAAATACGGTCTTAGAGTTAATGGCATCTTCTGGATAGTTGTTGAGCATGGATTCTGGAAATTCCGCACGCATCTTTTTAGCAGTAATGGCGATACCTGTAGCTGAAGCATACGATTCTAAACTACCTTCCGAGCCGGTACTCCAATGTTTACGACCGCCTGGCTTCACAATCGTGTGGCCTAATTCGCCTGCAAAACCATCATGCCCGTAAATCAAACTGCCATTCGCAACAATTCCACTTCCAACACCCGTTCCAAGCGTAATCATGATGAAATCTTTCATACCCTGAGCAGCTCCGAACAACATCTCGCCTTGTGCAGCAGCATTAGCGTCGTTAGTGATTTTGCAAGGCACTCCAAATTTGTTGGTGATCAATTCGCCAAACGGTATCACACCCTTCCAAGGAAGATTTGGTGCATATTCTACCGTACCCGTATAAAAATTCCCATTTGGCACTCCTACACCTATTCCAGTCAAAGTTTTCCCAGATAAGTGCTTTACTAGCAAAGGTGTTACCGCCAAATGCAACGCATCAATAAAATCATTTACCTCTTTATAGATATTGGTACGGATTGATCCTCTCTCCAATACGACACCCGTGTCATTTACTAATCCAAATTTTGTATTGGTTCCTCCAATATCTATCCCAAGAACTACGCGTTCAGCCGATTGCACTACAGACATTTCTATTTAATTTCTTGATTCACTGTATTACTCAAATGAGTATCTCAATTGCTAATATAAGTACTTTGTGTGATTTTTACACACTTGATGAATTCAAAATGAAAAAATACGAATAGCAACAGGTTAATCTCTACGGAGAAAATTCCACATAGAGCTATCTTTATGCTGCTTACGATCAATGATCAAATCATCTAAAACCTTATTGAGTATCTCATCGTAATCGCTGATTACATTGTCGGCTAGGGAGACCAATTTTTGAATATTCCCTGGACTTGCATCGTCCATAGATGGTGATATGGAGGATACATTGGCAGGCTCAACCCGCGTATATTGCTGGGATTTATGCACAGAACGAAACAACTGTCTTAGAAAGTAATCGTTGCTCTCGGATGAGCTGCTGGTCATGATATCTACCAAAGCTGGTCCAATAGAAATAGCCCATTTTTTCTTAAAATCCTCGTAATTATATACATTTTTGGCTGCGCCTGTACCCAGTGAAAGGATATGCACATCATCGATCTTAAAAGTATCATAGGTTTTGAGCATCTCCAAAAGGCCGCTTAATGCTGGATTGTGGGCAAACACACCGCCATCTAATAAAGGGAACCGAGTGCCGGCAAGGGAAAATATCTCGGCTACTGAAAAAAAGGTAGGCGCTGCGGCTGTTGCTCGGCATACGTCTTTTATATAGAAATCACGCGTATCTCCGTGGGAAATAGCTTTCTGTTGTCGGAAAATATGATTCTTACGTAATTCAATATTGTACGCAGTCATAATAGCAGGCTTGAGAAGTTCGCTTAGTTTCACATCGCCAAAGTACTTATCCAAAACAGATTCTAATATTTTGGCGTCATATATTTCCGTTAAAAATCCAAATTTACTAAGAAATCGACGCCAGCGGGTGGTTGAAAATATGGAAGGTCCGTATTTTAGATATATGTCTAAAGCTTCTTTTGCGTAAAAACGTGGTTTACTTGCATCGTCAGGATGTGGACATAACATAATAGCGGTGAGAATGCCGCCAGTACTAGTGCCTGCAAAGAAATCGAAATATTCGGAGAGATGTGCTTCACCATTGCCCGTCTTCTCTTGCAGCCGCTGTTCCATAGATAATAAAACCATTCCTGGAATTATGCCCCGAATCCCTCCGCCATCGATCGATAAAATTCGCTTCATACTGTATATTTTTCGATAAAGTTAATAAAAGAATATTTTCTTTGGGGGTCTCGTAAGCTTATATGCCAATAGTATTATTAAAATGACATGAGTTGTTCAGTATTTGAGGACATACATTGTACTATATGATACTGATTTTGCGGTTTTCAATGGGAAATTTCTCTCTGCCACGGGGATTATTAATTATACTCTTATCCAACCAGACTATTTTGCAGAGATTTAACCACATTGCCGCTTGCAGATCAATCATGAAATGCCAGTTCCTAAAATGGTAAACTATCGAGAAAAGTCTTTGTACAGCGGAGATCAGAAACTGAAGTAATCTAAATCACTTTTTCGTAATTCCCTTCCATAAGGTCAAAAAAAAGTGGCGCTAAATTTATTCCAGCGCCACTTCTATCTATAAAAATAATCTATACTACGATATTGATTATCTTCCCTTTAACAAAGATAATCTTACGAATCGCTTTACCATCAATATAGCGTTTCACTTCCTCATTCGCCAGCACGATCTCTTCCACTTCCTGAGCGTCCAAATCCAAAGCTAATGGCAAGTTCAATCTTGTTTTCCCATTCACGGAAACCGGATAAGCGAATTCCGACTCCACTAGATATTCTGGATTGAACACCGGATAGGTTGCATAAGAAATCGTTCCTTTCTGCTGTCCCATCAAGCACCATAATTCTTCTGCGATATGCGGTGCATATGGCTGTAGCACAATCACCAAATCCTGCAAGATTTTAATTTTGTTACATTTCAGATCGGTTAATTCATTCACACAAATCATAAAGGCAGATACCGAAGTATTGAAAGAGAAACGTTCGATATCATCTTCTACCTTTTTAATAATCTTGTGCAACGCTTTGTATTCTGCCTTCGTTGGCTCGTCGTTAGAAATGTGGAAGTTGCCTTCCGCATCATGAAATAGACGCCATAACTTTTTAAGGAACTTATAAACACCTTCTATACCATTGGTATTCCAAGGTTTAGATTGCTCTAATGGCCCTAAGAACATTTCGTACAAGCGCAATGTATCTGCACCATACTGCTCGATGATATCATCTGGGTTGACCACATTGAACTTCGACTTAGACATTTTCTCCACTTCGTGTCCGCAATGGTATTTGCCATCCTCCAGAATAAATTCTGCATTAGCGAAATACGGACGGAACGCTTTGAATTTTTCCAGATCCAACACATCATTAGACACGATGTTCACATCTACGTGCAAGGTCATCGTTTGGTAATCCCCTTTCAATCCGTACGAAACAAACTGGTTTGTGCCTTTGCCTTCTCCATCTAATACACGGTACACAAAATTAGAACGCCCCTGAATCATTCCCTGATTAATCAGTTTTTTGAAAGGCTCTTCCTCACCTTGACAACCCCAGTCTTTTAGAAATTTGTTCCAGAACCGAGAGTATAGTAAATGGCCCGTAGCGTGCTCAGAACCACCGATGTACAAATCGACCGATTTCCAATAATCCACCGCTTCTCTCGAAGCAAATGATGTGGGATTCTTTGGATCCATATAACGAAACCAATACCATGAAGAACCTGCCCAACCGGGCATCGTACTTAACTCATACATATTGGTATCCTGATATTTCCAATCTTGCGCGCGACCTAGAGGTGGTTCACCCGTTTCGGTTGGCAAGTATTTGTCAACTTCTGGCAATAGTAAAGGCAACTCCTCTTTATCGATCAAATAAGGCAAACCATCTTTGAAATAAATCGGAACTGGCTCGCCCCAATAGCGCTGACGACCAAATATCGCGTCGCGCATGCGGTAATTGATTTTCCCTTTACCCAATCCTAATGCTTGCAACTGATCAATCACCGCAGGGACGGCTTGCTCATACGTTAAACCGTTGATGATTTCGGAGTTAATATAGCGTCCTTCTTTATTCGGATCGGCTGCTTCGCTAATATCCTGCGAATCAGAAATCGGGATTATCGGTAAATCAAAATGCCTGGCAAACAAATAATCGCGCTGATCACCCGATGGCACGGCCATGACAGCACCTGTACCATATCCAGCAAGCACGTAATCGGCAATCCAAATTTGCACATCCTGACCTGTCAACGGATGTTTGGCATACGCGCCTGTGAAAACGCCCGATACGGCTTTCACATCCGACATACGATCCAATTCGGATTTCTTGGAAGTGGTCGCGATATATTCTTCTACAGCAGTACGTTGTTCCTCGGTAGTTAAAGCGTTTACTAAATCATGTTCAGGTGCTAAAACCACAAAGCTAACACCGTAAACGGTATCTACCCGCGTGGTAAAAACTTCAATTTGTGTATCTAATTGCGGCAGCGGAAAACGCACCGTCGCGCCAACGGATTTTCCGATCCAGTTGCGTTGCATTTCCACTAATGGTTCTGGCCAATCTACGGTATCCAATCCGGTCAACAATCGTTCGGCGTAAGCCGTGATCCGCATAGACCATTGCATCATTTTTTTCTGTTCGACTGGATAACCACCGCGCTCAGAAAAGCCATTGATGACTTCATCATTAGCCAATACAGTACCTAAGGCAGCGCACCAGTTTACGGTACTTTCGCGAAGGTAGGCTAAGCGATATTTGAGCAATTCTTGCAGTTGTTCTTCTGGCATAAAGGATGCCCACTCTTGCGCCGTGAATGTCTTCACATCCTCGTCGCAAGCAGCATTAATACCCTCACTACCTGTTTTTTGAAATCGTTCAACTAATGTATCGATTGACTCTGCTTTATCTGCATCCTTGTTGTACCAAGCGTGGAAAAGCTGCATGAAGATCCATTGTGTCCATTTATAATAAGCAGGATCTGAAGTACGCACCTCTCTAGACCAATCAAAGGAGAAACCGATGTTATCCAGTTGCTCGCGATAGCGATCAATATTAACCTCCGTCGTAATCGCAGGATGTTGCCCCGTCTGGATGGCATATTGTTCTGCTGGCAAACCAAAAGAATCATAGCCCATCGGATGAAGCACATTAAAACCTTTCAATCTTTTGAAACGTGCAAAGATATCTGAGGCTATATATCCAAGTGGATGGCCCACATGCAAGCCTGCTCCTGATGGATAAGGAAACATGTCTAGCACATAATACTTTGGCTTATCGGTAGATTCGCTCGTGCGAAATGTGCCGTTTTCTGCCCAAAAAGTTTGCCATCCCTTTTCAATGACTTTATGATTGTACTCCATATAATAAATGCAATGAACTTATAACAAGTGCGAAAATAACGATTTCCTAAGATTAATGCGACTACAAACCCAAAATGGCGTTTGAAAAGTGTTAGTTTATGTTAACGGCTATTTCTATAGTCGTCAAGAATGTTTACTTTCGCAGAGTATATATAAGATTGCAAGAACATATGTCAATAATTGAAGAAGGCTCATCCAGAAAGAAGACGAAATCGGTATATGTATCCACTGTTATCAGTATTGCATTAGTACTATTGATGACAGGTTTGCTCGGACTGATCCTAGTTCACGCTAAGAACCTATCGAAATACGTTAAAGAGAATATTGTACTCAATGTAATCGTTAATGACAACGTCAATGAAGGCGATGTACTAGCGTTGCAAAAAGATTTGGATCGCAATAAGCATGTATTGCGGACCGAATACATCAGCAAAGAGCTAGCAGCTAAAAACTTGAAAGAGGATTTGGGCGAAGACTTCGTAGAATACCTAGGTCATAATCCCCTATTGCCGTCTATCGATGTATACATGAATGAAGATTACGCGAATAATGATAGCATTCAGGCTTTCATAGCGCAAGTATCACGCAACAACCGTATCAACGAAATCGTGTATCAGGAAAACCTGATCGACATGGTCAACCAAAACATTCGGGTGATCGGTATTGTCGTGCTAGCATTTGCCGTTATCCTGTTAATCATTGCGGTAGCGTTAATAAATAATACGATTCGCTTAGCAATCTACTCACAACGCTTTCTGATTAAAAGTATGCAGCTCATTGGCGCGACCAAAGGCTTTATCCGCCAACCGTACATCTTATACGGTATCGTGCATGGTCTGATCGGTTCGTTGATTGCCATCTTGTTATTGCTATTGACTTTGCATTTTGCACAACAACAGGTCCCTGAGTTGGTTTTCTTACGCGATTGGCTAGAATTCATCTTTATCTTCGTCGCAGTGGTGATCTTAGGTATCCTTATATCTGGTGCCAGCACCTATTTTGCGGTCACGAAATATCTGAAAGCAAAATCAGCTAGTCTGTATCGTTAAATACAATTTGTAACACCAAAAAACATCTAAAATATGGCTCAAGTAAAAAAGCAATCGACCGGCAAGGTTAGCACTGCGAGCAAAGCTACTTTCGTTTTCAAGAAAGAAAACTATCAATTGTTCATCCTGAGCATTGTGGTCGTGGCCATTGGATTTATCTTAATGATTGGTAACGAAGACTTATATAGTTTTACAAAGATAACGATAGCGCCATTCGTAGTAGTACTTGGCTTTGCCTTAGGTTTTGTCGCTATTTTATATAAACCAAAATCCGCTAAATCCAACGAAGGATAATGACCTATTTAGAAGTAATTATCTTGGCCATCATTGAAGGCCTTACTGAATTTTTACCCGTTTCGTCTACTGGCCACATGATTATCGCAACCGCGTTCATGGGCATTGAACCAACTCCTTTCGTCAAACTTTTCACCATCATTATTCAGCTGGGTACGATCCTATCTGTATTGGTGCTGTATTGGAAACGTTTTTTCAAATCCTTTGATTTCTATTTCAAGTTAGTCGTAGCGGGTATTCCAGCTTCTATTCTAGGCTTATTGCTCAGTGATTTGATCGACGATTTGTTGGAAAGCCCTTTTATGGTTGCTGTGATGTTGGTAATTGGTGGTGTTATCTTACTATTTGTAGACAAATGGTTTAATAAACCGACCACCGATGATTCGGATGAGATTTCTTACAAACAAGCTTTTATCATTGGTTGTTATCAATGTCTAGCGTTGATTCCGGGAACATCCAGATCGGCGAGTACTATTGTGGGTGGTATGACGCAGAAGCTGACGCGTAAAGCGGCTGCAGAATTTTCATTCTTCCTGGCGATGCCAATGATGTTGGGCGCTTCGATCGTGAAGTTATACAAGTTTTTGAAAGATGGACATGTATTCACCTCGGATGAAATTAATCTATTGATTATTGGTAATGTCGTCGGTTTTATTGTGGCGATTATTGCTATTAAAAGTTTTATCGGTATCCTTACCAAATACGGTTTCAAAGCCTTTGGTTGGTATCGAATTGCGATAGGTACGATTATCATCATCTTGATGGCTGGTGGTTATAGCCTTCAAATTTTATAAGGAATATGTTGGAGTTGAGTACGGAGGAAAAAAAGCAGTTTCATTTCGCTGAAGGGCAACTTTTGTTGGTGGATAAACCTTACGAATGGACTAGTTTTGATGTAGTCGGTAAGTTGCGTAATACCATGAAGCCGTTAAAAATAAAGGTGGGCCACGCAGGCACACTTGATCCTTTGGCCACCGGATTGCTGATTATCTGTACGGGCAAAATGACCAAGCAGATCGATAGTTTTCAGGCAGAAGACAAAGAATATACCGGTACAATTACTTTAGGCGCTACAACACCAACTTTTGATTTAGAGAGTGATATCGACCAAATATTTGACATCAGCACTATCTCGGAAGAAGATATTTATCGCACTGCTGCATCGTTTGTGGGCGAGCAGGATCAATACCCACCTGCGCACTCGGCGATCAAGATTGATGGCGAACGCTTGTATGAAAAAGCCCGACGTGGCGAGACGGTGGTATTGAAACCAAGACAAATTACGGTGCATAGTTTTGAAGTGGAAAAAATTGATCTGCCAAAGATTTATTTTAGAATTAAATGCACCAAAGGCACGTACATACGTTCTATCGCAAGTGACTTTGGTCAGCGATTGCAAAATGGAAGTCACCTATCGGCACTATGTCGGACGAAAAGTGGCGACTTCCGCGTAGAAGATGCTTGGAATCTGCAAGAATTAATTGAAGCGATTAGAGCGCAACAACAAGTATAATGAAAGCACGTCTGTTGACAGATGCAACGTGTTAATTAAAAATGCTCCACAGTGAAAATCTATAGAAGTCTAGACGAATTAGAGCGATTGCCCAATGCTGTAGTTACCATTGGTACGTTTGATGGTGTACACGTCGGACACCAACGCATCTTGAGTAAACTAGTTGAAACTGCGCGTACTACGGGCGGAGAAACCGTTTTGCTGACTTTCTTTCCGCATCCTCGACTCATCATCAATCCAGATGATGATAGCCTTCGGCTGATTAATGATATCGAAGAAAAAACACATCGCTTGGCATTGGCAGGTATCGATCATCTGATTATCACACCATTTACGAGAGATTTTTCTATACAAACACCCGAAGAATACATTTCCAACGTGCTGGTGAATAAGATCGGTTGCAAATCGATCATTATTGGATACGATCATCATTTTGGAAAAGACCGCGCCGGAAATATTCAAGAGCTCAACAAATACAGCGGTATATTCGATTTTCAAGTAAGCGAAATCCCAAAACAAGATATCGATGATGTAGGCGTTTCGTCTACTCGCATTCGCGAATCACTGATTAAGGGCGATATTGCGACAGCCAATAAATATTTGGATTACCCATTTGAATTGACAGGTACTGTCGTGAAAGGAGATCAGATTGGTCGTACAATCGGGTTTCCAACCGCAAACCTCAATGTACACGAAAGTCATAAGTTGATTCCGGCTTATGGAATCTATGCGGTAGAAGTGGAAATCTATCCGCGCGTGCCTTCTATTGAATCTGGACCATATATCTCGCCACAACCAGAGCGCGTGGCTAAAGGCATGTGCTACATCGGTACGCGACCAACCATCGATGATATGAGTCGCAAAATCGAGGTAAACCTATTGGATTTCAAAGATGACTTATACAAGAAAACGCTTCGCGTACGTTTTGTGCACTTTATCCGACACGATCAATGGTTTGAAAGCTTGGAAGAATTACAAGCTCAGATTCAGCGCGACGAAGAAAGTGTACGCAGTTATTTCGAGGAGAATTAGCACTGATTTAATAGCGCCAACCTAGTTTTAGGAATACTTTTGACCAAAGCCATACTGGACCAACGGTCAGCAGAAGAACAAACGACACGGGTTTCTTGCTCGGCTCTTCTTTCGTATAATGTAGAAAAAGCACAACGATACTAATCAGCGCCAAAGCCGCAAATACCATCCATGCTGGCAAACCATGATCTCGCTCCACGTATTCTAATTGTACGATGAGATAGCTCATTCCACCGATGGTGAATAGCATCGCATACGATAAAGTGGCAGCAAGTTTCAAATAGATGTAAATTACCACAGCAATAAAGAAAGATCCCCAATTTAGAAAAGTCTGTGCTTCCATGCGTTCTAAAAATGCCAATTGCGGAAAAGGAATCATCCAGATCAAGCCCATAACACTAAAAAAAGCTAGGAAAACACCCACTGTATAGGTTGCTTTAGAACGTTGCAATCCTTGATCCATTTCGTAGAAATAGCGATCTATCGGTCTGTCAAATTTGGATTGCCTTGCTTTAGGATTTGTCTTCTTGTTTACCATTCGGTCGTGTACTATACTTTCTGAACTTCGCGCAAAGATACGAAATCATTGGAGATTGAAGACCAGTGGTCGCTCATTGCTATCTGGATAAAAACTCTGTTGTAACGCTCATTATTGCGCTGATTTTAGTAATTTAGCTTAGTAGCACCTTACTTAGGATGAAGCTACTTAAAATTTGGTCATGAAGCAGGATGTTCGAAAAGATGTAGTTAAAAGTCCTGAAGCGGTCAACGAATTTTGGGAATGGTTTGTAAAGCATGAAGCGCGTTTCTTTCAAGCGGTGCAAGCTGGAAATGTGGAAGATGGTTTTTTCAAGCTATTAGCCCCACGCCTATCCAATCTGCATCCGGGCATTTATTTCTTGACTGGCCTGTACGGCAGCAAAGCCGAGCTCGTACTTACACCCGATGGAAATATTAAAAATATCATTTTTGCCGAAGAATTTGTAGCTAAAGCACCGGACCTATCCAACTGGATTTTTACGGCGCTCAAGCCGCCTACATCGATTGAAAATGCATCTATTCAGGTAGGCGATTTTGTGTTCACCAAAGACAATTTGCATTTCTACGCCAACGAGCATCGTATATACCCCGACGAGATTGATATCTCGATCGTATATGACGAGTATGTAGAAAGTGCAGATGAGATCATTACCAGCGGCATTTACATCTTCCTAGATAATTATCTAGGCGAATTGCAATCCATTACCTTAATTGATAGCGTGAACGTGATTGGCAGAGACAATGCCCACCAAGAATTGATTCCTATCACCAGCTTACAGGGTTTTATAACTTGGCGCAAAACAGAATTTGTCGAAGAATACGAGAGTAATTATGCCGTTGAGGATAACAATAGTTTTTCGGTATATAAGGGAGAAATAAAAGGTGGATATCCATTGGTTGCTTATATGAATACGCAATTATTAGAATGGGAAAATAAACCTTCCCGTCCGTACATCATTCGGGTATCGTTAGAATACCAAACCACCAACACCGACGGAATTCCAGACGATTACACGATGCTCGCACTAAATAGTTTGGAAGAAGATTTGGCCGATAGTTTGCACGATGAATCGACCTACCTGTATGTTGGTCAGCAGACTGGCGATGGCGTGCGCGAAATCTATTTTGTAAGCAAGGAATTTAGAATCTGCTCCAAGATTATTTACAAACTTCTATCTGAATATACGGGCGAATTGGTCTACAGCTACGATATCTACAAAGACAAATACTGGCAAACCTTTGAGCGTTATCGCAAACATCATAACTTATAGCCGCAAAACCGTGCACCTGATGCTGAACCTCTTCTACCGAATAGCCATTTTAAGTGCTATTTGTTTTCCGGGATATCTGACTGCGCAAGAACTGCCTCGCATTGCGAAGCCGCATGTGGCGCATTATAGCAAAGCGGATTATCAGGCGGACAATCAAAACTGGGGACTTTCGGTCGATAAGCAAGGGGTGATCTATGCGGCCAACAATGCAGGACTACTACGGTATGATGGTCAAGAATGGCATTTGCATCGATCTACCAAAGGTATGCCGATGCGCAGTATTACCACCACGGCCGACGGACGCATTTACACCGGTGGTAAAGGAGAGTTTGGTTATTGGATCGATAAGGGATTTGGCAGATTATCCTATACGAGTTTGGCTGCGCAAGTACCGGCAGAAGCAGGCTTGAAAAACGACGAGATTTGGCGCATCATTGCGCATGGAAAGCGAATCCTATTTCAGTCTTTTTCTAAAGCTTACGTATTAGAAGGCGACAAAATATCGATCATTAGCGCCAGCGGAGAACCTTTTTTATTTTCGTTTTCGGTTGGTCAGGAATTATATTTTGAGCAGATTCCATCCGGTTTGCACCATTACAGGCAAGGAAAACTCATTCCCGTTCGGGACAAAGATATCTTGCGCGGAAAGCGCATACTGAGTATGCTGCCTTTTCCAGATAATCAAACGTTAATCGCGACAGAGCGAGATGGTCTTTATCTAATGGATCAGCAAGAACGCATTCGCCCTTGGCGCACCAATGCGCAAGCTTTATTTGAACAACATCAAATCAATAACGGGCTACAGGCAGGCCAAGATTTGTATGCTTTTGGTACGATCAAGAATGGATTGATTATTATCAATTCTCGTGGCGAGATCGTACAACAAATCAATAAAAACAGTGGATTGCAAAATAATACCGTCTTGAGTTTGACGTTGGATCGGCAATCAAACCTCTGGATCGGATTGGATAACGGGATTGACCGTTTGGATCTTCATAGACCGTTTTATTACTACACAGATCAGACAGGTATGCTTGGCACGGTGTATTCGTCGGCTATTTTTCAGGGCGAACTATATCTTGGCACCAATCAAGGTCTTTTCAAAAGTGTCTGGAACGGCGTATTTTCCGAGAAACCTTTGCAATTTCAATTTGTGCAAAATTCTAATGGACAAGTTTGGTACCTCCGCGAGATCGACGGCATTTTGTATTGTGGACATAATGCCGGCATTTTTGCGGTACAGGGAAATAGTCTGAATCGATTATCCGATTACACTGGCAGCCTGGTGTTGAATCTCATTCCCGACAGCGATTTGATCTTGGAGGGTAACTACACCGGACTATCATTATTTAACCGTGCTCAAAAGCCATTTCAGCATATTCAGCAATACCAACCGATCAAGCAACCCATCAAATACATGGTTCGGGAAAGCAAAACAGGATATTGGGTTGGCAATGAGGATAATTTGCAGTTCGTGCAGTTTGCAGCTGATTTTACGAGCATAAAGGCGCATAACTCAACAACCAAGGGAATACCAACGAATACCAAGATTTATGGTATTTACGATATGGGGCGTCAGCATGTATTTGCGACCGATACGGGCCTTTTTCGCTTTGATCATGTATTGAATGAGTTCGCGCGTTATGATGAGTTGAATAAAATTCTAGGGCCATTCGCTACGACGAATCGGATTCAAGCAGATCAGAAAAATAGTTACTGGTTTTTTAAGGATTCGCATTTGGCGAAATTGAGTTTCCAGAGCGATGGTTCAGCACAGATTGACTCCACCACGTGGCGTCCATTATCTGGCCGAATGATGAGTGGTTACGAGAATTTGCTCCGCATCAGCGAGAATACGGATCTCATCGGACTTAATGATGGTTTTGCGCTATATATGCGCGATATTAAAAATGACGAGGTACGCATTGGAGCTCCGCTCTTGACAGGATTTTGGAATAGTACGGCCGAACTTATCCCATTGAATACAGATCAATCTATTTCGTATCGGCAAAACAATATCCGTATTGCATACAGTGTACCGTGGTATGATGCCAGCGCAGTGAAATACCAACATCGCTTACTCGGATTTACTGAGACTTTTTCTGAGTGGGGTGTGGATGCATACAAGGACTTTACCAATCTTCCGCATGGAAAATATGTCTTTGAAGTGCGGAGCATGGATGCTACTGGAAATATCTCCGATATCAACTCCTTCACCTTTGAGATTGCTAGACCGTGGTATTGGAGTTGGTTGGCTATCTTCTGCTATGCAGTGCTGTTTCTCGTTTCCGGAGTCTTGATCCGGAAGTGGTACAAGAAAAAAATCAATCGCGCAAAAAACGAACTCCACCTGAAACTACAGCAGGAAAAGCAGCGTGCAGTGGAGCGCGAAAATGAACTGAGTGCACAGCAGCGTATGCAACTCAAAAATCAGCAACTGGAGCAGGAATTGATCAGTAAAAAGCGTGAATTGGCCAATATGGCTACTAACGTAGTATACAAAAATGATTTGCTCAAAACCTTACATGAAGAAGTCGGCAATATCAAAGATGCGGATGGCAAAGTGCTTAGCTCAGATCAGCTCAAAAAAGTAAACAAACTCATCGACGAAGCGAAAAATGATGAGCGCGAGTGGCAACTTTTTGAATCGAGTTTCAATGAGTCGCACAACAACTTTTTCAAGAAGTTGAAAGCGGATTATCCCGAGTTAGTACCCAACGATTTGAAGCTATGTGCCTACCTCAGACTCAACATGTCTAGCAAAGAAATAGCCTCTTTACTCAACATCAGTCTGCGTGGTGTGGAGATCCGTAGATACCGCTTACGCAAGAAACTTCAGCTAGAAACCCAAAAGAATTTAACGGAATTCTTGTTGGAAATCTAACTATCACACTACATCATTACCACACATCCACCTCAAAAACCAGCTACAAAACCCTCGTTGTAGCGGATAAACAGCGCGCAATAATAAAATTCAATCGATTGATAAACAGCATATTGAAATATTAAAATCACCCAACGCACAACTATCTCACGTGCGTAGTAATGATGTGCTAGTCGGAAATACCCTAAAAAAACCTTATATGTTGATCTTTGTTATGTCCCCGGCTACATATGATGATTGGGACATTAAAATCAAAGCCATTATAAATTAAATCACTTATTCTAATTACACACTATCTATGAGGAAGTCACTCTTACTCGCCTTGCTGTTTTTATACAGCAGCTTAATTGTGTATGGCCAAACCACCATACGGGGAACAGTAAAAGACAGCCAATCGCAAATGAGCATTCCTGGTGCCACCATTCGCATTTCTGGAAAATCAACTATTTCGCAAACGGATGATGCCGGTCGTTTTACGATCGAAGCTGCCGTGGGCGATGCCCTATCATTTTCATTTTTAGGCTACGAAACTAAAACCGTTACCGTCACTGCGGGCGATACTGTCTTAAATGTGTTGCTAGAAGATGGCAACCAAACTTTGGAAGAAATTGTCGTGGTTGGCTACGGTACGCAACGCCAACGTAACCTAACCACAGCAGTCGCGACCGTACGTGCCGACGATATTGTAAAAACTCCAGCCGCACAACCCATGCAAGCTTTGCAAGGACGCGTACCGGGATTACAAATTGTGAGTAGCGGTGCTCCTGGAGCAGCACCAACCGTGCGCTTGCGTGGTATTGGTTCGGCCGAAGGTAATTCTGCGCCATTATATGTGGTGGATGGGATGTTTTTTGACAATATCGATTTCTTAAATCCCAACGATATTGAAACCATCAACGTACTGAAAGATGCATCAGCCGCTGCTATTTACGGTGTACGTGCAGGTAATGGTGTGGTATTGATCGAAACAAAATCGGGTGCTTACAATCAAGAAACACAGATTGTATACGATGGTTATTACGGTATTCAGAATCCGCAGAATGTCTTGAAAATGGCCAACACAGAGCAATTCGTGCAGTACATTACCGAAACTGGAGGTACAGCAGATATGACCTTTATTCAGAATGCCATTACGCGCTTTGGTGCAAATCCTAACAATCCTAACCTACCTAATGTAAATACCAACTGGTACGATGAGGTGATGTCGCCTGCCCCGATTCAGAATCACAATCTGTCCTTTAGCGGTGGTAGCGAAAAAACACGCTTTTCTATCGGCGGTAGTTATTTCAAGCAAGATGGTTTATTGAATGAGCAACGTAACGATTTTACGCGTTTGAATTTTAGAACCAAAGTAGATAGTCGTGTACGCGACTGGTTGACGGTTGGTGGTAATTTCAACGTGAGTACAGCGCGTCAGTACGAAGGTGAAAACACCGCTTGGTTCCGTTCTTACTTCTCGGTGCCTACACTTCCGGTTTTTGATCCACAAAATACAGCAGCTACACCACTTGGTCTAGCCAATGCACAATCTTTGGGATACAGAAGTGTACAAAATCCTTTTTTCCCTTTGAATTTTGTAGATACTAGAAACCATATTGCGAAGGTGTTGGGTAACTTCCACTTAGAGGCCAACATCATTGAAAACAAATTGAAATTCCGTACGCAGTACAATTACAGTCTGGCATTCAACAATACGCGCCGGGTAGATCAGGAGTTCAATGACGGTGTGACATTTAATCCATCGGCCATACGCCGTCAAAATACATCGAGCTACGATCAGGTATGGGACAATTTCTTGACCTATGATGACCAATTTGGCAAACATAATTTGAATGCCGTATTAGGTCAATCCTACAGAAATGAGTACAGCGAATTGCTATTTGCGCGTGGTACGGCGATTAGTCCTGCGCCAACTAGAGCGGCAGAACAATTCTGGTACCTATCTAACGCGACCGACTTTGACTTAAACCAAATTGGCGATGCGGATGATAATACACTCAATGCAAACTTAAAATTCCTTTCTTTCTTCGGTCGGGTAGCGTATAACTACGATGGCAAATACCTGTTATATGGTACATTGAGAAGAGATGGCAACAATAAATTCCAACAACGTTGGGGTAACTTTGCTACGATCGGTGCGGGCTGGATTGTATCTCAGGAAGAGTTTTTCAATGTCCCTGGCATTGATTTCTTGAAGTTCAGAGGATCTTGGGGTCAACTGGGTAACGATGCTATCGCTCCTGCTGTCGGTCGTCCGACTTTCCAAGAAAACAACGGCGCGATCGGTGATGGTCGTGTGGTTGGAAGAAGATTGTATCCCCTATTTGACTTAATCACAAGCTGGGAAACCACGGTCGAGACCAACTTTGGTGTAGATGCACAGTTTTTGAACAACCGTTTATCATTAAATGCTGATTATTTCATCAGAGATACGCGCAACCTAGCTATCCCAATCATTGCGCCAGTATTCCGCGGTAATGAACGCCGCAGTGAAGGTGAATTCCGGAATCGCGGTTTTGAGATGAACCTCAATTGGCAAGATAATATCAACGAAGATTTCTCGTACAGCATCGGTGGTAATATCGCAACACTGAATAACACTGTACGCAGCGTGGGTGCGGCTCCATTCTTAGATGCCGGTTCGGCTGAGTTTAGACAGCGTTCCATCGTTGGTCAACCTTATCAAGCTTTCTTTGGTTATGATGTGGTTGGTGTGTTCCAAAATCAGGAACAGATCCGCACCAGTGGTTATTCGGAAGAATTTATTCAATCGAGCGGAATCCGTCCGGGTGATTTAATCTTCCGTGACGTCAATGGTGATGGTGTGATCGATGATCAAGATCGTATGGTCTTAGGCTCGTACTTGCCGTCCTTCACTTGGGGTGGTAATATTGGTTTCAGCTATAAAAAGTTAGATTTCTCGGCATTATTCCAAGGACAATCGGGTTTCAGCATCTTGAACCGTAAACGCGGTGAGATGATCTTCACCAACGATACGAATATCGACGCTAATCTGGCAGAGAATATGTGGCGAGGTGAAGGTACGTCGAATGAATATCCATCGGCTTCTGGCTTACGTCGTTCTTGGAATCAAAACATGAGCAGCTACTTCATCGAGAGTGGTTCTTATTTCCGCTTGCAGAACGTACGTGTATCGTACACGTTCTTTGGCAGCGAAAGCAAATGGCCCGAAACACGCCTAACATTCACAGCAGAGCGCCCATTAACTATCTTCAACTACAATGGATTCAATCCCGAAGTGGCCAATGGTATCGATCGTGAAGTATATCCGATTCCTGCTGTATACACTTTCGGAGTTATGATTAAATTATAATCGCCCATAAAAATATTAGAATGAAAAATATTAGATTATTACCATATAGTGTGCTACTGCTGTTTGCAGTAGTATTTACTACGTCTTGCGATAAACTATTGGATGATCCATTAGAAAACGAAATCATCGCTGGCGACACTGATTATAGCCAATCTGCGGATATGGTTTTATTAGTACGCGGAGCGTACAATGAGTTGTACAATATGCAGTGGGAAACAGTACCGCTTATCGGTATTCGTGGTGACGATATCGATGTCGGTGGATTAGGAGATCAGCCTTTATTGGCTAATATCGACAGCTTTCGCTACGACAGAAACGCGTGGTTACTTAATTCGACTTGGCTAAACTTGTACACCGATTTAATCCATTTTCAAGGGGCAATCGAAGAAATTCAGAAGTACCAAGAAGCAGGTGCCAACGCAGAAACAGCACAGCAGTACATCGCCGAAGTGAAAGTATTGCAGGGATTTGAAATGTTGCAACTGGCTCGGATGTGGGGCTCGATTTTGATTCCAACATCGTCTGCGCCTTCGGATCTATTCAACGTAGAGCTGACCAATTTCAATGGCGTCATGGAACACATTTCTAACCTGATGGATGAAGCCGCACCCGCACTTCCCGATTCACGTCCAAATCAGCGTACCGATATTCGCGGTGGCGTTACACGACATACCGCTTTGGCTGTAAAAGCGATGGCAAATCTGGAAGCGGGCAACTACCAAGCAGTAGCCGATGCCACTGGTCAGATTATCAGCAGTGGTATGTTTAGCTTGTCGGATGATTTTTACCAATTGTTCAAAATTCCGGGTAAACTGAATAATGAAAACCTATTGGAGTATCAATATTCAGATTTCGGAACAGCGACTGGTACATCCAACCGTTTTCCTTGGGATTTTTATGGCCCGGGTAGCTGGACACCGGCACGCGTCGGTGCTGGTCAAGGTTGGGGATTCTATGAGCCAAGTCAGAAATTTATCAAGTTCATGCTAGATCGTGGCGAAACCAATCGCTTAGAAACGACCGTATTATTTACGCCACGTGGTATCGAAGCCTTGCAAAGTGATCCTGCTTATGCCCAATTACCAGAATTTGTGAGCAATACCACGCGCGAAGGCGATGTGTTTAATAATCACCCACGTTATCTATTCTTAAGCGGTAAACATTATTTACCGTCTACGCAATTGACACAAGGTCGTACCGCTTATGGCGAAAACAAAAATATGATTGTGATCCGCTACGCAGAGATCTTATTGATGCATGCAGAAGCATTAGTAAGCGGTGCAGCAAACAGCGCTATGAGTGCTGATGAAGCCGTAAACGTGGTGCGCGGTCGCGCAAACTTGACGGCTATTTCTGGTGTGACATTGGCTAACGTTTTAGATGAGAAAATGGCCGAGTTTGGAGCCGAATGGGGTGTGCGCTTCTATGATGTAGTTCGCCACGGACAAACCGAAGAACTTTCTTATGGCGGTCGTCGTTACAATCCAGCTACCCACCGCTTCTATCCATATCCGTTAGAACAAGTAAATCTATTACCACAACTACAGGGTGCTACACAAGAATAAAGCAGCCGAATGATAAGCATGAAGACGTAACATACATATATGAAGAAACTGACAACAGCTACCCTTTCGTTATTTGCGGCAACGCTATTATTCTCTTGCCAGAATAACAATGGTAGTCAAGCAAATTCCGATACGATAGAGACAGAGCATCACAGCAAAGACGATTCTTTGCTCACCGAGATTCAGCGCAACACCTTCCAGTATTTCTGGGAGGGCGCGGAACCTACTTCTGGCATGGCGCGTGAACGCATCCATTTGGATGGAATTTATCCGAAAAACGATCAAAATGTAGTCACGATTGGTGGCAGCGGTTTTGGCCTGATGGCGATCATCACTGGTATAGAAAGAGGATTTATTACCCGTGAAGAAGGCGTCAAAAGGTTAGGCCATGTGATGAATTACCTGTCGGAAATAGAGCGCTTCCAAGGTGCTTGGGCACATTGGTACCATGGTGACACCAAGAAAGTACAAGCGTTTAGTGAGAAAGATAATGGCGGTGATATCGTCGAAACGGCTTTCCTCGCACAATCTCTAATCACGATTCGCGAATACTTGAAAAATGGTACGGAAGAAGAACAAGCGGTAGCCAGCAGTGCCGATGAATTGTGGAAAGGCATTAACTGGAATCATTACACGAATGGACAAAATGTGATTTTTTGGCATTGGAGCCCGACGGTAGACTTTGGTATGAATCATCCTGTGCGTGGCTACGACGAAGGCTTGATTACCTACATTTTAGCAGCCTCCTCTCCTACACACGCTATTGATACGGCGGTGTATCATGAAGGTTGGGCGCGTTCGGGCGAGATTCGTTCCTCCGCTGAAAAACTAAATATTCCGTTGAGCATCAAGCACAATGCGCGTTCGGGTGAGATCGGCCCACTTTTTTGGGCACATTACTCGTACTTGGGATTGGATCCAAAAGGTTTGCAAGATCGCTACGCCAATTACTGGGACGTGACGAGCAACCACGCCAAAATCAATATTGCCTACGCGGAAGAAAATCCAAAAGGCTACAAAGGTTATGGCGCGGATAAAGGATGGGGATTGACGGCTAGCTATTCGCTGAAAGGATATGATGCCCATCATCCGGATAAAGATCACGGTGTGATCAGTCCGACAGCAGCGCTTTCGTCTATGCCATACACACCGGAAGAAAGTATTTCATTCGCCCATTATCTAATGGACTCTTTAGGTACTAAAGTATGGGGCAAATATGGTTTTTACGATGCGTATTCGGAGACAGAAGATTGGTTTCCGCAGCATTATCTCGCGATAGACCAAGGTCCAATCGTGGTGATGATCGAAAATTATCGCTCTGGTTTATTGTGGAATTTATTTATGGAAGCGCCTGAAATCAAAGCTGGACTGAAAAAGCTAGGATTCAGTTCTCCTAGAATCCGTTAAGCAAAAACGTACAACATGAACAAGAGTAAAATTGGATTAATAATCTGTGCTTTAGCTATGCCTTTTTTGTCGCAAGCACAGCAAAATGATGCCAAGATGAACCGATTCTTAGACGAATTGATGTCTAAGATGACCTTGCAGGAAAAGATTGGCCAACTCAACTTAGTGACTGCTGGTGAGGCGGTGACGGGCTCGGTCGTATCCACGGGAGTGGAACAAAAGATTGCCGAAGGGAAAATAGGTGGCATATTCAGCCTGAGCACACCCGAGAAAACCCGTCGTGCGCAAGAGATTGCGATGAAGCAGTCACGCCTAAAAATTCCTATTATTTTTGGTATGGATGTGATCCACGGTTACCGCACCGCCTTCCCTATTCCGTTGGGCTTAGCGGCTTCGTGGGATCTGGATCTGATTCAACAAACGGCACGTATTGCCGCTAAGGAAGCGACGGCAGACGGTATTCACTGGGCATTCTCCCCGATGGTAGACATCAGTCGCGATGCACGATGGGGACGCATTTCGGAAGGCAGCGGTGAAGATCCATATTTAGGAAGTCTGATTGCGGCAGCGATGGTTCGCGGACTACAATCGGATGATCTACGTGCTAAAGATGCTATGCTCGCTTGTGTGAAGCATTTTGCCTTGTATGGCGCAGCAGAAAGCGGACGGGATTACAATACAACCGATATGAGTTTGCATCGTATGTACAACGAATATTTCCCACCATACAAAGCAGCGATCGATGCGGGTGTAGGTTCTGTGATGGTGTCTTTCAACGACATCAATGGTGTACCTGCCAGCGCTAATAAATGGTTGCTCACCGATGTGTTGCGCAAAGATTGGGGCTTCAAAGGATTGGTCGTTTCTGATTATACCGGAGTCAACGAATTGGTAGAACACGGATTGGGCGATTTGCAGGAAGTATCGAAGTTATCGCTGAACGCCGGAATGGATATGGACATGGTCGGCGAAGGTTTTTTGACCACGCTGGAGAAATCGGTACAAGAAGGCAAAGTAAAACAAGAACGTATCGATGCGGCTTGCCGTGCGGTGTTGGAAGCGAAGTATCGTCTTGGTCTATTTGATGATCCGTACAAAAATACCGACACAAAACGCGCGAAAACGGATATCTATACGCCAGTACATTTAGCAAAAGCACGGGAAGCGGCTACCAAATCCTTTGTATTGCTGAAAAATGAAAACCAACTATTGCCTTTGAAAAAACAAGGTAAAGTAGCCGTTATTGGGCCATTGGCCAACACGGGCAGCAATATGCCGGGAACTTGGAGCGTAAGTGCAGACCATGCCAATACACCTTCGTTAGTGGAAGGAATGCGTGCTGCATTGGGCAATAAAGTAGAAATCATCACGCATTTGGGATCCAATTTGCTGGAAGATGCCGCGTATCAAGAGCGCGCAACGATGTTTGACCGCACCATTCCACGTGATGAGCGGGATGAGGAAACGATCTTAGCCGAAGCGGTAGCAGCGACCAAAGATGTGGATGTGATCATCGCGGCATTGGGTGAAGCGTCAGAAATGTCGGGCGAAAGCTCCAGTCGGGTAGATATCGGCATTCCTGAAATCCAACAGCGCTTATTGAAGAAACTGTTAGCTACCGGCAAACCGGTGGTGTTGGTATTGTTCGCGGGTCGTCCGATGACAATTGTCGGCGAGAGCGAATCCGTACCAGCGATCTTGAATGTATGGTTCGGTGGATCTGAAACAGGAAAAGCGGTAGCCGATGTTCTATTTGGTGATGTGAACCCGTCGGGTAAACTTCCAGCTAGTTTTCCGAAGCATGTCGGTCAGCTACCTTTGTATTATGCGCAAAAAAACACGGGTCGCCCTTTAGCGAAGGGCCAGTGGTTTGAAAAATTCCGCTCGAATTACATTGATGTAGACAACGAACCGCTATATCCTTTTGGATTTGGTTTGAGTTATAGTCAGTTCGATTACGGACAGCCGCAACTTTCTGCTATGAGCATGATAGCAGGCGGTACGATTGAGGTGCAGGTGGATGTCACTAATTCTGGCGATTGGGATGGTGAAGAAGTCGTCCAACTTTACGTTCGCGATCTAGTTGGTTCGGTCACGCGTCCGGTCAAAGAATTGAAGAAATTTGAGAAAGTATGGATCAAAAAAGGAGAAACGAAACAAGTATCCCTCACCTTACAAGAGGAAGATCTCAAATTCTTTAATCAAGAATTGGAATGGGTAGCGGAATCTGGAGAGTTTGAAGTATTTGTGGGTACAAACTCGCGCGATACACAAGTCGCCAAATTCACATTAAACAAGTAAATCACACCAACTTAATAAAAACGAGCGCGGCCGATCATATGATCGGCCGTACTTATTTAGTATAGATGCTTCGGATTATCCTAACAGAGTTGATCCTCCGGAAGCTGCCACAAAGATTGGCTCTAGCTCCAAGCCGAAAGCTTCTTTGTACGCTGGTGCTACTTGCTGCGCAATACGCTCCGCATGTCCTTTTTCGACGATATTAATCGTGCAACCGCCAAAGCCGCCGCCCATCATCCTAGCTCCTACAGCTTCGGGTTGGTTTTTCATATAATCCACCAAGAAATCGAGCTCGGCGCAACTTACTTCATAATCCTGACTAATCGCTTGATGAGCGACAAACATCTGTCGTCCCAGCTCCACGATATCACCTGATTTCAAGGCTTCACAAGCTAGCTCTACCCGAATATTTTCTTCTACCACGTACTTGCATTTGGTAAAGACCTCTTCGCTTTTGGGTTTGACGACAGATTCTAGCATCTCCACCGTGGCATCGCGTAAGCTAAGCACGTCAGGATATTCTTCTTGCAGCCATGCCACACCTTGTTCGCAAGAGTTGCGGCGATCATTGTACGCGGAAGAAGCTAAGGAGTGCTTCACATTGGTATTAAACAGCACCAATTCATAATCTCCCAATAATAGCGGTACATGTTCGTATTCGAGCGATCGGCAATCCAACTTGATGACAAAATCCTCTTTACTCAGCACAGATGCGAATTGGTCCATTATACCACATTTCACGCCGGCGAAAGTATGCTCGGCCATTTGGCCAATCTTAGCGATTTCTTGTCGGCTCAGGCCGAAATGAAAAAGTTCGTTCAAAGCAAATCCTGTAGCACATTCTACCGCGGCCGAAGAGGATAAACCAGCGCCCAGAGGCACATCGCCATCCACATACAGATTAAATCCTTTGACCGTTAAGTTTAGTTTACGCAATTGGTCGACAACGCCCAAGATATAGTTTGGCCAGCCTTTGTCGGACGGACTTACCGTATCTACCGTAGATTCGAAATATTCCGAAAAATCTTCCGCGTATAATACAATCTTGTCGTCATCGCGTGCAGCTACAGCCACATAAATCGCCTTATCAATAGCCGTAGGCAGCACAAATCCTTCGTTGTAATCGGTATGCTCTCCAATAAGATTGATGCGTCCCGGTGATTTGGCCATCAGATCCGGCTCATTCTCAAAAAGGGTTTGGTATCTTTCTTTTAATATATTTTCCTTACCCATCTTGATGTGTTTTATAGTGAATAGTAGATTGTTTTTTTAATAGATCGGCCGCAAATTCCGGCGTAATATCCCGCTGCGGATTGGCCATCATTTCGTAGCCGACCATGAATTTCTTGACCGTAGCAGAGCGCAATAGTGGTGGGTAGAAATGCATGTGCCAGTGCCAATGCGATTGATCGCCATTGTTCACCGATGCCTGATGCATTCCGGCAGAATACGGAAAAGAAGTGCTAAATAGATTGTCGTACCGAATGGTCAACTCCTGCAATGTCTTGGCCAGATCTGCTTTTTCATCTGCGGTGAATTCTGCGATGTTGCTGACATGTCGCTTGCTCACGATCATGGTTTCATACGGCCAAGCCGCCCAAAATGGTACTAGCGCTACGAAATGGACATTATCGATGATAATGCGCTCTTGTTTCTGTAACTCTAGGTCGATGTAGGCAGACAATAAGGATTTTCCATGCTTCGCATAATACTGTTTCTGCTGCGCATCCTCTTTATCCACTTCTACCGGCACATTGCCCTGCGCCCAGATTTGTCCATGTGGATGTGGGTTACTACAGCCCATAATCGCGCCTTTATTTTCAAAAATTTGAATGTATTTGATCCAATCATTTTTGGCAAGGTCGATGAATTCTTGTTGCCATAGATTTACGACCGCTACGATCGCCTCTTCCTCCATTTCAGGCAGCGTTAGGTCGTGCTGCGGACTAAATGCAATTACTTTACAGATACCGCGCTCGCTTTCGGCCTGCAACAAATCCGAATCATTGTACTCACCGGCTGGCGTATCTTGCAACAAAGCAGAAAAATCATTGACAAAAACAAAACTATCGTTGTAATCTGGATTGATCGTACCATCAGCGCGTTTATTGCCGGGACAAAGATAGCATTCAGCATCATAAGCTGGACGCTGCTCCAGCACAAGATCTTCTACTTGTCCTTGCCAAGGGCGCTTACTTCGATGCGGAGATACCAACACCTTTTCACCCGTCAGAATATTGAGACGCGTATGCGGATGGTCTGAAAAATTTAGCATAGATATATGTGGTTAGTATATTTTAAAACGCAATTGTTGGCCGTAAGGTAATAAAAAAAATTAAAAGTGTTAAATTAACACTTTTAATTTTTCACCAAACAAAAGCCTGTCACCAAATCAGTGACAGGCTTTTGTTTGGTTATGCTAAGAGAGCCATGCTACGTTTGATCGCTTCTTTGGTCACCGCTCTCGCAGGTACCAATGGCAAACGAACATGGTCTTCACCGATATTTAATTCTTTTAAGATGTACTTCACACCACATGGATTGGCATCCACAAAGCACAGATCCGTGATTTCCAACAAGCTACTGTGCGTAGCGCGTGCGCCAGCATAATCTCCAGCCGCACAAGCATGTACAACATCAGCAATTTGCTTTGGATACGCATTGGCAACCACAGAAATAAGACCGACAGCACCTAATGCCATCATCGGCAAAGTGATCGGATCATCTCCAGAGATCAATAAGAAATCGGCTGGCTTATCACGCATAATTTCACTAAACTGTACAAAACTACCAGATGCTTCTTTGGTCGCTACGATATTCGTAAAATCATTGGCCAATCGTACCGTGGTGGCAGGTGTTATGCTGCTTCCCGTTCTGGATGGCACGTTATATAGAATAATCGGTAATCTACTCGCTTCCGCAATCGCTTTGTAATGCTGATAAATTCCCTCTTGTGTGGGTTTACTATAATAGGGAGAAACAGATAAAATCGCACAATAACCGGATATATCAAAGCTTGCGATGGATGCCGCAACTTCGGCTGTATTATTGCCGCCAATACCCGCTACTAAGGCGATACGCCCAGCCACTTGCTTGGCCGTAAATTCCCAAACGGCGTATTTCTCTTCCTTGCTCAATGTGGCTACTTCGCCTGTAGTACCTAAAGAAACCAGATAATCCATTCCGCCCGCTATCTGATGTTCAATCAACTTTGCTAATGACTCAAAGTCAATCGATCCGTCGCTTTGAAATGGTGTCACTAACGCGACTCCCGCTCCATGTAATTCTCTCATTATCTGTATAAACCTTTATTACTGATTAATAATTTGAAACAATTCCTGATCCGAAATAATCGGAACTTTTAATTTTTCGGCCTTGGCTAATTTAGCTGGCCCCATTTTATCGCCTGCGACCAAGTAATCCAACTTAGCCGAAATACTACTCAACATACGACCGCCGTGCGATTCGATGATTTCCGTCAGCTCTTCGCGACTGTGATCTGCAAAGACGCCCGAAATTAAGAAAGTTTTGCCAGATAAATGATCTCCGGCGAGCACAACTTCTTTTTCCTCGACTACAAATTGAAGTCCAACCTTTTTCAGGCGTTCTATTTCTTCCAAATTGGTCTCCGTATGCAAATAAACAAAGACGCTGTCTGCAATGCGCTCGCCAATATCAGATACGGCGGCTATTTCTTCTAACGTAGCTGCCGCTAATTGATCAATCGACTTAAAATGCTGCGCCAACTTTCTAGCTACAGTATCGCCTACATGCCGAATTCCTAAGGCAAAAAGCACCTTTTCAAACGGCTTTTGGCAAGATTCCTTTAAACCCTGTAACATATTGTCTACAGATTTTTGTCCGAAGCGTTCCATGGTAAGCAAATCTTCTGCTCGATCGGCCAAGGTGTATAGGTCGGATATTTTAGACACCAAACCTTTATTGTACAATGATTCTACCGTTTCTTTGCCTAAGCCTTGAATATCCATCATTTTGCGCCCGATAAAATGTTGTATGCCACCCACAATCTGCGGACGACAAGTAGCGTGATTTGGACAATAATGCACCGCTTCTCCTTCTTGCCGCACCAATTCTGTATTACATTCTGGACAATGCGTAGGATAATGTATACCTTTGGATCCCGGCAGACGCTTCTCGGTAATCACGCCCATGATTTTAGGAATGATCTCGCCTCCTTTTTCTACATAAACGGCATCACCTTCGTGCAGATCTAATCGTTGAATTTCATTGGCATTGTGCAAAGAAGCACGCTTGACCGTAGTTCCAGCTAACAACACCGGTTCTAGATTCGCCACTGGCGTAACTGCACCGGTACGACCGACCTGATAGCTGACATATTTCAAGATACTTTCAGCTCTTTCAGCCTGATATTTATAGGAAATAGCCCAACGTGGCGATTTGGCGGTGAAGCCCAATTCGTCTTGCAGGGCGTAGTCGTTGACCTTGATCACGATCCCATCAATATCGTATGTTAGGTTGTGTCTTTCGCTATCCCAATAATGAATGAAATTCAACACCTCCTCAATAGAATGACACAGCTTAGAATGTTCGGACACATGAAAACCCCAATCTTTCGCGGCTTCCAGACTTTCCCAATGGGTTTTGAATAATTTGCTACGATTATCGGCGTACAAAAAGTAAAGAAAACAATCTAAGGGGCGCTTAGCTACTTCCTTAGGGTCTTGCAACTTGATCGTGCCTGAGGCGAAGTTACGCGGATTGGCATAAGTCACTTCGCCTTTTTCTGCACGCTCTTTATTAAGACGGAGGAAAGCCGATTTATGCATCAATATCTCACCACGAATCTCAAAAGAATCTGGATAGCCTTTGGCTTTCACCTGATGCGGCACGCGACGAATGGTTTTCACATTCTCGGTCACATTATCCCCTTTCAGACCATCACCACGTGTAACTGCACGCCGCATTTGGCCATTTTCGTAGGTGATGGCGATCGACAAACCATCAAACTTGAGTTCGCAAACGTAGGAAACGTCCTCTCCGACTGCTTTTCGCACGCGCGAATCAAATTCCTTGAGCTCCTGCTCATTGTAGGTGTTGCCTAAAGAAAGCATTGGCCACCTATGTGGCACGGTTTCAAACTTGCTGGTAATATCGCCACCGACTTTTTGGGTGGGTGAATTAGGATCTAAGAATTCGGGATGTGCTTGCTCTAAGCGGTTTAATTCGGCCAGCTTTTGATCGAAATCAAAATCGGAAATATCCGAATTGGCCAATACATAATATTGGTAATTGTATTCGTTAAGTGTTGCAGTCAATTCCGCAATCTGTTGTTTCACATCCATCGACATAGACGACGAAAATACGAAATAAATAGGAATTCTACCGAATGAAGTCTCTCCTAGATAGACTAGAAAACTTCTTTTTATCCCCTAAAAAATAAGCGGAAATTAATAGCTTTTTATAGTATCCTTGCTGATGAAAAGGACCCAGTAATTTTTTACGTTTGGAAGCTGTGCGGAAGAAATACCAAAAGAATTCCTGATGCGCCCGACTAACTGCCCATACATCACCGAACTTCCCTTTCACTAGAAATTGGAATAAGGCTAACAAATCCAACCACAAGCGGATGAAGATCACACGAACGGCCGACCAGAATGGCAAATTTTTCTGCAACATCATCAAGTTGTTGCGAAAGTTGAGAAAGGTTTTTTTCGGATTACTCGCATTCAGCGTGCCGCCACCCACGTGGTAAACTACGGAACTTGGGCAAACACCAATACGAAAACCCATGCGTTTCAATCGCCAACAAAGATCAATTTCTTCCATGTGTGCGAAGAAATCGGCATCAAAGCCGCCAGAAGCACGCCACGCAGCTGCTTTTATAAACAACGCTGCACCAGATGCCCAAAAAACATCTACCGCATCGTCGTATTGACCTTTGTCTTCTTCGGTATGCGATAAAATTCGTCCGCGGCAAAACGGGTAACCGTATGCATCGATGAATCCTCCAGATGCGCCTGCATGTTCGAATTTTGTACGTTCGTGAAACGAACGAATTTTGGGCTGCGCAGCCGCCATGTTCGCATTACTTTCGAGCATTGCTATCACCGGATCAATCCAGTTTTCGGCGACTTCGACATCTGAGTTGAGCAGCACATAATAATCTGCATCCACTTGCTCTAAAACGGCATTATATCCTCCAGCAAAACCTATGTTGCTTGTATTTTGCACAATATTTATCGTTGGATAATGCTGTTGTACAAAGGCAACGGAATCATCTGTGGAAGCATTATCTCCCACGACAAAACTAAGGTTTGGGTAACTGCTATTGAATACCGAAGGCAGAAATTTCTCTAGGAAATAACGTCCATTCCAATTCAAGATCACCACAGCAACTTTAGGATAATTCGTCGTCATTTATTGTCTTCTTTTTCTTTTCCACCGACGGTGCGACCATAGCCAGTAAGCAGGTTCATCGCGGATAATCTGTTCGGTAAATGCGGTATGGAGACGGATAATTTCCTTGTCTTCGCATTCCTTTGGATGTTCCACTAAAGTGGTAAACTTACAGGAATAATGGCCACGACGCGCTTTCCGACGAATTTCGAAAAAAACAACCGGCACGTCCATTGCTTTAGCAATGCGTTCTGTACCCGTAAATACTAAGGTATCTTGACCAAGAAAATCCGTGAAATAATCAGAATCTTGATAACCAGGCGTTTGATCGGCCACAAACATACTCACATGTGGCTGCCCTTTAAGCTTAACCAAATGGCGCAATATCTGCTTCATAGGCACCATAATCGCGCCGAAGTGTGTGCGAATACGGTTCAACACCGCCTCAAAAGACTTGTCTGAAAGTGGTTTGTATATTACTAAGCTTGGGTAATCGGTAAACAGGGAAAAGCTATGGATACCCAACTCCCAATTACCATAATGTGCGGTTACCCCCATCACGCCTCGTCCCTGATCCAAATGACGATACACCTCTTCAGGATTCAATAATTCCATCCGATCCATCACTTGCTGTTTAGAAATAGTACGCCCCTTTACTGTTTCTACAACCACATCTGGTAAATGACGAAAAAAGCGACGAGCAATCTGTTGAATCTCCAGATCAGATTTCTCCGGGAAGGAATTTCGCAAATTCTCCAGTACCACTTTTTTTCGGTATCCAAATACATAGTAGATCAGCACAAACAGCAGATCTGATATGCGATACAATACCCAAAAGGGCAGTAAGGAGATCAGGTATAAAATAACCGACAGTATTCTTTCTTTCATCAAAGACGTCTGTATATAAGCTGCAAATATCCTCAAATAAACTTACTTTTGTCTCATATTAGATCCAGTATATTTAAAGCAATGACCGAACAATTACTATTGCCCTCCTTTTACCTGCCGAATGTATCTTATTTTCAGGCTATTTATCAGCATAAAGGCAGCATTTGTATCGAGCAACACGAACATTTCCCGAAGCAAACGTACCGTACACGCACAAGTATTGGCACAGCAAATGGTGGATTGGATCTGATTATACCTATCGTGCATGGCAAGAAAGTACATGTTCCAATTAAAGACATACGCATCAATTACGATCATCCTTGGCAGCGGTTGCATTGGCTTAGCATACAGACGGCTTATCGTAGTTCTGCCTATTTCGAGTATTATGAGGATGATTTCCTTCGTTTTTACCAAGAAAAATTCGAATTTCTGCTGGACTATAATATGGCACAATTGGAGCTGCTATTGAAATTACTAAAAATCAACCGTGAAATCACCTTGTCTGAAAGTTTTGTAAAAACAGTCGACTCACCTATAGACTGGAGAACAGCTGCTAAACCACAGAAGGCAAGTTTGATGACAGATCCGAAGCCCTATTATCAAGTATTTGAAGAAAAAACAGGTTTCGTTTCTGATCTAAGTATCGTTGATTTATTGTTTAATCAAGGACCTCAATCAAGGTCTTACTTGTAGGTACATTTAAAAAAACAAGAAAGATAATTAATTATAGTAGCGGCGTATTCTTGTACGAATACGCCGCTACTATTAAAGCTCTCTTTAGGAATCAATTAATTTGTCTTAAGTATCTCCGCCAGCTGTTCATCGAGCTGCTCGCCTTTGAGATTTTTGGCGACGATATTACCGTCTTTATCAATCAGAAAATTAGCTGGAATAAGCCGAACACCATATTTCACCACCGCATCGCCAGCCCATGCTTTCGGATCATAGACTTGTTGCCACTGCAGATCGTCTTGTGCTATGGCTGCAATCCATGGTTCTGTCTTTTTATCCAGCGAAATACCTACAATCTCCAAGCCTTTGTCCTTATACTGATCGTACACCTTTCTTAAATGCGGATTCTCTGCACGACAAGGAGGACACCACGATGCCCAAAAATCAATTAATACATAGCCTTGCCCCAAATAATCTTTGAGTTCTTTCTTCACATCATCCTTAGTATACGCGGTAAAGTTTGGTGCTTTACTTCCCACAGCGATGCCATCCAAAGTGCCGGCAAGCTCAGTTAACACCTTGACATATTCGGTGTTTTCAAAGCGGGCATCGAGCAGACTAATGCTATTCCGAAGTTCTGCCGGCGTTAGCTTATACGATTGATATCGATACAGATAATACAAAGCCGCAATGGATTTGGGGTTAGCTTTCAGTTTATCTTCCAAACTTTGGGAACGATTAGAGAGAAACTCCTTTAGCAGATCTTGCTCGCGAGAACCCTTTACTACGGTATTCTTAAATTCATGCGCTGGATCAAACGTAACTACAATGGGATTTTTGTCTAGAAATACGATAAAGGAATCGAATGGATTCACACCGGACCCTTCTAACGATAGGCCATAAATTTCGGGTAATACGACTTTGCTGGTAAAGCTAAAAGCGCCATTTGTAATGTTAGTTGAATCTATCGTTGTGAACGATTTGTTTTCGTAACGTTGTAGGTATATTTTGTCCTTGTGCTGGCCCACGACGGTACCAGACAAATTTAATTTATCTACTTTACTCTGTGCTTGCAGGTAGGTTATACTAAAGAAAAATAGTAGAATCGAATGGAATAAGGTCTTCATGATATATAAATTATTTAGTTGTTTATTAATCTATTGGTGAGTATCTCGCCGTTCGGCAATGGCAATACGTAGGCTTCATCGGCAGGATTTACTTGCCTCGCGATGAAGCTACTTAGCGAAGGCTTCGTAGGAAAAGGAAGTAGGTTTCTGGTGATGTCGAATGAACGTAATCCTTCACCCAAAAATTCGATACGACGTTCTTTGCCAATGGTTTCTAGAATGGTCGACGTTGTTAAACGTTGATCCGGAAAAACATAGTTAGCATCCGAACGATTCCGAACAGCTTTCAGCAAGGAGATGGCTTTTGGCAAACTGCCATTTGCACTTCGCACCTCTGCCTCTGCTAGGTTGAGCAGTACTTCTGCGTATCGGATCACTGGAATATAATCTGTGTTTGGGTTTCTTTTCAGGTATTTGGCCAAAAGATAAAGTCGGAGGTTTGTGTCGAAGCGAACGAAAGATCTTCTTCGATCGCCTTCTGACCAAGATTCGTCGGCAATAATGCCATTCGAACTGTTATTGAGCACAAAATCAGGCGCATAAAAATACACATTGGAAAGCGCAGATCCGGCTGGTGGATCTTCAGCAGACATCGGTAGAGAGAAGATGGATTCTTCCGAGTTGTAATTTGTCGTGAAGATGGTGGAAATATCTGCAACCAATCTATTGGTCACTCCGGCGGTGGACTGAAATGGCGCTGCGCCTTGCGGGACAATCTTCTGCGCTTCTTCTTTTACCTTATCAAAGTTTTGTGCATTAAGATAAATCCTTGTTTTCAATGCTATCGCCGTATTTCGATGTGCTCGTGTCGTATTCAGCAATGGGGTCGCGTAGGTCAACGGTAGGGTTTTTTCTGCCAAATCCAGATCTGCAATGATCTGCGCATACACTTCTGCTGTACTGCTTCTTGCCAAATCATTGTTCGCAGAAGACGATTCTGGTTGCAAGCGCAGCGGAACCGCTGGGTGCGCACCGTTATTGTCTGCATATGGTCTGCCATAGAAAGAAACGAGATTGAAATACGATAGGGCACGTAGGAAAGATGCCTCACCAAGGTATTGTTGGCGCTTTTCTTCTGTCAAAACTGTTGTTGAGGCACTTAGCCCATCGATCAATATATTCGTACTATTGATTACTCTATAGAGTTGCTCCCAGAGCTCATTGACATCACCCGTAAGATTGGTTGTTGTATGCTCCCATACGTATCCGCCTGTCAATGCATTTTCGGTGCGTATTACGAATTCTTCTCCGCGCAAATCACCATACATGAGCAAGCGACCGCTGTAGAGATTGGCACCTTTCAGCGCTTTATAACTTCCATTTACTAATCCCTCAATCCGCGCAGCCGTTTGAAATACGCTCGAAGAGCTAATGGCAATTTCTGATTGCGTGTTCAGAATCTTTTCGCATGAAACGTGCGTAAAAAGCATAGCAAGCACATAAATGCTTAGGTAGAAAACACGCCCTTTAATTCTTTTCTTATCGTTATTTATTATTGTTTTCATGATCTTCTTAAAATGTAAGGTTCATACCGAAAGTAAATGTGCGACCCAGCCCAGCTGTGTTGTACTCCACACCGGGCGCTGTGTTGGAATCACCGTTGGAAGAAACTTCCGGATCGATTCCTGTATAATTAGTCCATAAAAAAGCATTGTTCACCTGTGCAAACACCCGTACTCTACTCAATTTTAGACTAGAAAGAAGTGGTTCACCAAACGTGTAGGACAATTGAGCCTGTTGCAATCTTAGGAAATCGGCTTTCTCTACATGATCTGATATGGGAGTAGATCCGCCAAAGGAAATCCGATCTCCAGAAACGACACGGGGCACGTTTGTTTGCTGTCCTGGCGCTGTCCAGCGATCCAATATCTCTGTGGAATTATTGAAAAATATCTGGTCAGTCAAGGTCGAACGTGTGCGGTTCATCACGTAATTGCCACCCGCGTAGGTAAAGTTTAGCAGCATTTCCAAGTTCTTGTATGCTATCCGATTGTTGAATCCGCCGTACCATTTTGGCAGCGCATTTCCCAACAGGTAAAAGTCATTCCCTGATAAAGCAGTCGCATTATTGCCATCCAAATAAGTCCATTTCCCAAGACCATTGTATTGTACTTCTTCACCTTTGGCATTGAGAAAAATGCGTTGTCCGTTGTCTGGATTCACGCCAATGGTCTTCAAACCATACAAACTACCAATTGAATATCCCACACGAGTTACATTGGTATTTCCCGTTCCGGTCGCACCTATGATATCTGCATTGCCATCTGCCAATGCCGTAACCTTGTTACGAATTGCCGAAAAATTAAAACCTACATTCCAAGAGAAATCTCTCTTGTTGATGACATCTGCGTTCACACTGAGCTCGAGACCACGATTGTACATGGCGCCCACATTGGCTAATATGGTATTGCCCGGAATACCTTTAGATAAAGATTGCGGTGTATTCAGAATAAGGTTATTGACATTGTTGTTAAAGTAAGCCACTTCAAATTTTAGCCTTTGCTGCCAAGTAGAAAAATTTAGCCCAAAATTGGTTTGATCACTCGTTTCCCAAGATAACATGGAATTTCCCTGCTGACTGATAGCCCAAGTACCCACATTGCCGTAAAGAGAAGCAGAATACAAGTCGTAGGAACTATAATCATTGGCCAAATTTCCGTTGCCCACCCTACCCCAACTGGCATTCAGTTTCACATCGGAAAAGAGCTGTGCCAATGCAGAATTTTGAAAGAAAGATTCATCAGAAACCAACCATCCCATTGCCGCACCGCCGAAATTGCCATACTTCCTACCTGTAGCAAGCGCAGAATTGCCATCTCGTCGAAAGTTAACCGTCAACAGGTATCTGTTCTCAAATTCATAGTTTATTCTGGAGAAAAAGGAAGCATATACGCGCTCACCTCTTCTATTTCCGGCCGCGACCACGTTTCGCCAACCGCCTTGATAATACTCGAAAAAATCATCCGTAGCCTGCGTGGCTGTAGCACCCCAGGCTGACAACTTGTTGCGCTGTATGTCGGATCCCGCTAAAATATTGAACGTATGACCTTCCGAAAAGGCAGCGTTGTATTGTGCCGTATTCGTCCAGATTTGATTGAGCCTGATCGCAGACGTGTTCGTAACGGATCCGCCGGTATTGTATCCTTCTGATCCCAATAGCGGACTGCGAAAGGACTCATCTTGAATATCGATGCGATCCACTGCGTAGAGCGAAGTAAGCACTAATCCTTCTACAGGGTTTACCGTAGCGCTAAAGTTCCCGAGAAAGTGGCTGTTATTTGATTGATTGCGAGAAAGATCAAAAATGGATACTGGATTATACAGCGGAATAGTGGTATTATTTGCTCCCGAACCCAATGTGCCGCTGTTTGGGTTGATGTGATAGCTGCCATCTTCATTATATGCAGGAATATTTGGTGGTAATACCAGCGCTAATCTTGTCGCACCTGTCGTAGTCATGGAAGCACCCGGCAAACTGCCTGAATCATACGAATGGTTGCCGCTGCTACTATAATTACCACCTGCGGAAAGTTTCAGCCACGAAGTTGTTTGATTATCGAGATTGAATCGAACACCATTTCTACCAAAATCATTACCAACTAAAAAGCCAGATTGGTCGGTGGTATTGGCAGAAAGATAATAGTTTATCTTCTCCGTGCCACCTGATATGTTTACCGAGTGATTTTGGGCGAAGCCCGTTCTATAGACATAGGATTTCCAATCGGTATCTACCAATGAACCGTCCGTAAGGTAACTAAGAAAATAAACCGGATTTCTAGTCGTACCGTCAATGGAACTCGCGTTCGCGATCGATTCATTCTTGATCGCAGTATATTGTTCTGCGTTCAGCACTTTGGGAATTCGAGTAGCATTTGAAATGGAGACCCAACCATCGTAGTTAGCTTTAAAACTACCTTGTTTTCCCTTTTTTGTAGTTACCAGAATTACGCCTCCTGCGGCTCTGGAACCATAAATGGACGTGGAGGCAGCATCTTTCAAGACGCTGATGGACTCAATATCGTTGGGATTGATATCTGCTAATGGATTATTGGATGCGCGCGTACCAGAAATCTGACCGCTTGTAATCGGTATCCCATCCACAACGACCAAGGGAGCGGAACTTAATGAAATGGAATTGATACCGCGAATACGTATGACTGGTGGACTGTTCAATTGCCCGTTGGGCAATGCGACACTGACTCCGGCAGCTTGCCCCATCAGCGCTTGATCAAAACTTTGCACTGGGCGGTCTTTCAATCGATCGCCTTCGATCGTAGCGATCGATCCAATGAAGTTTTTTCTTTTCTGATTTCCGTAACCAACCACGACAACTTCATCCAGCTCTTCCTCTGCTGGCTGCAATAAGATATTGACTGGAGATCCGGAGAGTGTTAATGTCTTTGTTTTATAACCAAGGTAGGATATGGTTATTTGGATTGGAAATTTCTGTCCGGTAACTAGTTGAAAATAACCTTCACGATCGGTTTTCGCGCGGTGAATTACGGTTTCCAATTGCACGGTTGCTCCTTCAATAGGGCGACCGTTGATACTGTCTCTTACAACGCCTTCTAATTTTGCATTAACAATGGGAGCCGTCTGTTGCGCGCTCAATTGAAATGAAAATAATAAAAGACAAAAGAACAATACAGTAGATTGAGATAAGCGTATGCTATCCATAAGTTTGATTAAGATAATAGAGAAAAACAAGTGCCAACGCCAATTGTACTTGTGTGATTAATTTTGTTAAAACACGCTAGTTTGCCTGAATTTTTGGATCAACAATTTTGTCCAGCAGCTACTGTTGAGGACCAAAGAATATCGATGACCGAAATTCATGGCTTGTTAAATTCCATGCATTCCCATCGGCTGCATATGTAATGAGTTCATAGCTTCATTTTTTTAAAGGGTAAAATATTCGATTTGGTAGAAAACAAACATACAAAATAAAATAGACTAAATACATAGACTAAATACGTATTAATGTTGCTTATATTATACTTTAGACAAGAAAATATGTAGTAATTATGCGAACGCAAAAAACATATTTGACTCTATCAAACTTTTTTTAGTCATTTTATGTTATGAATTTTGTAAGTATATTTCCATGAAAAGATTAGCCCTATTTTTACTAGCTGTGCTATGGATAGCACAAGCTAGTGCGCAGTCGGATGCCGACACCACGACCATGTTTTATACAGGACCAGACACCTTGCATTACAATAAGATCTATTATTTTGGAGGCACAGGTATGGCATTTCCGCTGGGGAAGTCTAAGGATGCGCTCTCTGCACAAGCATTTTCAGGAAGTATTGGCTTGGATATCGCATTGCGTAATCCACGCTACTTTGTTATTCCAACCTTATTCACCTTAGGCTTTAATTACAATCAGCTAGAAAATGATCCAGACTACAATCGAACATTGGAAAATGGACAGGCTACCATTTACGCGCTTAGTTTGGCTGGAGGTATTCGAAAGCAGGTCAATCGACTCAACACATATGCCTATGCAGGGCCTGCTTTTGCGATGGATGTGGAGTCGCGAATTAATGATATTGGCAATGATCGTACGCGAATGGAGAAACTGTATAGTTTTTCTCCAGCTGTCAAATTTGGGGTGGGATCAGACTATAAATTTCGAGGTTTTTATCTCGGACTAGAACTCGATTATATGCATCATTTTAGAAATATTCAGGGCAACCCCGTCAATGTATTGACCGTAATGGTCGGCTTAAAGTCTGACATCACCAGTTTCAGCGATCGGATGGTGCAAGTTATCAAGCCCAAAGATTAACTACAAAGCTGCGCAACGAAAATCAATTAACAATAAAATAACATATATGTGATAGTTATTAAACATAGAATAACTATCTTTAGATATATATAAAAATAAATATCATGATTAAAGATAAAGAATTAGAATTTCAGGAACCGGTTCAACCTTTGGAATGGTTGTACGATGGAGATGACTTGAACCCACTGGAAGATTAGTATTCTATATCTCCAGTGGCAATTTGTATTAAGACGCTTAAACCGATGGGCTTAAGTTTTTTTTTTTGCCTAAGATTGAAGCAGCGCGTGCTGCGTAGCCGTAAAGAAATTGCGGAATACAATATTTAGTTCCGAATCCGACTGAGCCGCCTCTATACCACATTTCACATGTAGATCCAAAAGTTGAGATCGCATATCATGGAGGTTTTCTCGCGTCTGCATACCGATGTTAGCATAGATCACCTCATTAGCCTCTTCCCTATTGTCAAGTAAATTGCTCCAACTTTCTGACATGACATCATACAAAGTTTTCCTTGCTTTTTCTGCTAATTGCTGCGCTACATCCAATTGCTTAAAAAACTGTTTACCATATTTATCCTGCCATTCCCCATTCTTTGCTCTCAGATAGAAATTCTTTTGTACCAAATCGGTATAGCGTGTATACATGCCCAAATAATTCACAAAAAGCGTGCATTCTGCAAAAGGCTGAAATGGATATTGAAACAACTTCCCAGAGTGCGTAGCAGATGTCGGATTAAGCTCAAAACTATTCTGGGAAGGCACAAATACATCTTGTATCGTAAAGCTGTGACTGGCTGTCGCTTCTAAACCAAATGTTTGCCAATCGGGGTCGACCAGGACCTGTTCTCGCGGAACAAAAAACGATTTTATAGCTTCAGGTTTCCCAGAAGATTCCATTTCATCATCAATCACGATTGCATTGCAGGTAAAATGCGTAAGATGTGGCGCGCCAGTCGCATAAGACCATCTACCTGTTAATCGATAACCTTTAGGCACTTTTATCGCTTTTCCAGAAGCGCGTCCGCTCCCACCAAAACAAGGATTACGTGTACTAAACAACACATTGGCAGTTGCCCGATCAATAAATCCGGCAAACATATTTGCGCCAGCACACAGCGTAACTGTCCAACCCAGAGATCCATCCCAATACGCTAATGATTCTAGCAATCGACATCCTTCGACTAAAGACTGCTCCAATCCACCATATTCTTTGGGCACCCAAAGATCAAACCAGCGTTTTTCCGTGATTTTCTGGAGTATAACATCTGGTAGCACTCCGGCTTTGGCGGCAGGAATTTGATTTTCTTGTATGAGATTGATACTATCTTGGCTAAGCATGTAGGGTTTGAGTTTTCATGATGCGACGCCATTTGGCGAAACCAATGAATGCAACAATAAAGAGAAAAGTAGTCAGTAAGGCAAAGAGGTACAGCTCTTTGTACACCAACAACGGGATCGCAAAAAGATTACTTAGATTGAGTAAAAGCCAATTTTCTAGTTTCCGTCGCGCTAATAGCCACATGCCTGCCCATGCCGTGCAGGAAACCCAAGCATCCCACAAAGGCACATCAGAATCGGTAAATGATCGCAATGCAACATACAATAAGCCGAAACCTCCCAATACAATCGCTATTACGATGCTCCAATCACGGCGATTGGCGCTTGTAATAGGTTGTTCCGTTTGTATTCGATTGCTCGTCCAATACCACCAACCATAGGCGCTCATCACGAGATAATACACATTGAGTAAAATCTCGGCATACAACTTTGCGCCATAAAGCGCGGCCATGCCTAGCACGATACCGATTATACCAACTGGATAATTAGCAATCTTATTGTTTTTAGAAAGCAACACTTGACAGATGCCAAAAAGCACCGACAATCGCTCTATCCACGATGTTTGCTCAAATGCTTGTGCTAAAGATGTGGTGAAGGTGGCGATATCCATGCAGAAAAATAGTTATGTGGTCGTTTTTGGAGGATAGAAAAAGAGCCTGACTAGCAGGCTCTCCAAAAATGTATGTAAATGCTTAATTTAGCTTTAAAGTATCGTGAGTCCATTTCCGTGTGCTGGCGCAAAGCTCAGCATCTTCATTGAGACTTTTGCCCCAAGATGGGATCATGGTCCGCAGTTTAGTTCTGTATGAATCTGCTTTTGCACGATCTGGGAAACATCTTTTTAAGAGGTTAATCATTACTGCTACGGATGTGGAAGCACCTGGAGAAGCTCCTAAAAGCGCTGCGATAGATCCATCTGCACTGGAAACTACTTCTGTCCCGAATTCTAAAATTCCTCCGTGTACCGGATGTTTCTTAATCACTTGAACACGTTGTCCGGCTTTCTCAATCTCCCAATCTTCCATCTTCGCCGTCGGCATAAATTGCTTCAAGGCATCTAACTTATCTTTCGGTTTCTTCATCACTTCGGTGATGAGGTATTTGGTTAATGGCAAATTATCTAATCCGGCAGAAAGCATCGGACGGATGTTGGATAATTTGATCGACGCAGGAAGATCAAAATAAGAACCTTTTTTCAAAAATTTGGTAGAGAATCCAGCATAAGGACCAAATAGTAGGGCTTGCTTACCATCAATGTATCTGGTATCTAAGTGCGGCACAGACATTGGCGGCGCTCCTACGGACGCTTTTCCGTATACTTTCGCATGATGCTGCGCAATCACTTCGTCGTTGGTACAACGTAACCATTGTCCACCGACCGGAAAGCCACCATATCCTTTGGATTCTGGTATACCCGATTTTTCTAATAACAATAAAGAATGCCCACCTGCACCGATAAACACGAATTTTGCTTGAATATTTTTTCTAGCACCGGTTTTCAGATCTTTGGTTTCTACCTGCCATCTGCCGTCCGGCAAACGCTCGATATCTTTCACTTCATTGCTCGTAGAAAGGTTAATGTTATCCTTTTTATCTAAGTAAGAGATCAAATCGCGTGTCAATGTGCCGAAGTTCACATCCGTACCAATATCCATTTTGGTAGCGGCTATTTGCTCATCACTGGCGCGCTCTTGCATCATCAAGGGAATCCAATCATACAGTACAGATTGATCTTCCGAATATTCCATCCCCTTAAATAGGTTATGCTGAGTCAAGGCATCATAACGTGTTTTCAGAAACTGCACGTCTTTCCCGCCGAATACGGCCGACATATGTGGTACCCGTCGAATGAATTCTTCTGGCTTTTTGATCACATTATGCTCCACCAGATACGACCAAAATTGCTTAGAAACTTCATATTGCTCGGCAATAGAAATTGCTTTGCTGATATCCACCGAGCCATCAGGACGCTGTGGCGTATAATTAAGTTCACATAGAGCAGAATGTCCTGTACCTGCGTTGTTCCAGGCGTCGGAACTTTCGGCTGCTACCGTATCCAATCGTTCTAGAATTTCAATTTTGATATCTGGACTTAGCTCGTGGATTAGCGTTCCTAAGGTTGCACTCATGATGCCCGCCCCGATCAACACTACATCTACTTCTGTCTTTGTCGTCTTTTTACCCATCGTAATCTTGTGTGATGCAAATTTAACATTTGAAGCAGGATTCAGCGAATCAAATTGTCACAAATCTTTCATTAATTATAACAATTTCCCAACATCGAGCTTATCGAAATACCAAGTTTTAAAACTGGATAGCGTCAATGATACAACAATTTGAAAACGATCATTATTCTGTTAAGTTGCTATTATAACAATTATTTAACATTTTTGCACCTGCAATTTTAAACAGTTTAAGCCGTTTAATCTATGCAAAACAAAAAATCTAATAAAAATTACAAATGAAACTACTTGCAGGTAAAACCGCATTAATAACGGGCGCTTCTAAAGGAATAGGCCGTAAAATCGCTGAGGTATTCGCACAGCATGGTGCCAACGTGGCATTCACGTACCTTTCCTCGGTAGAAAAAGGACAAGCTTTAGAAGTTGCGTTACAAGAGCATAGTACGCAGATTAAAGGTTATCGTTCGGATGCTTCTAAATTTGATGAGTCGGAGCAATTGATTGCTGATATTATGACGGATTTTGGTTCGTTGGATATCGTGGTTAACAACGCAGGTATTACGAAAGATGGCTTACTAATGCGCATGGGCGAAGATGCATGGGATGATGTCATGAACATTAACCTAAAATCTGTCTTCAACATCACCAAAGCAGCTACAAAAGTAATGATGAAAAGCCGCAAAGGATCTATCATCAACATGAGCTCTGTGGTAGGTATTCAAGGAAATGCTGGACAATCGAACTATGCTGCTTCTAAAGCGGGCATCATTGGATTCTCTAAATCCATTGCAAAAGAATTGGGTTCACGAAACATTCGTACCAATGTCATTGCACCAGGTTTTATCCGTACGGAGATGACTGATATTTTGGATGAAAAAGTGATCTCTACGTGGGAAGCAGGCATACCGATGAAACGTGCAGGTGAAACTGAAGAAGTAGCTAATGCTTGTCTATTCCTTGCTTCAGATTTATCTAGCTATGTCAACGGCCAAGTACTGGCAGTAGACGGCGGTATGTTATAAAATATAAAGAAATGTTGCCGGAAGCAGACGCTATATTCACGATTCGTGACGAAGAAGCATTTAATGCCCGAGCGCTAGCCGTTTTTCGCTTTCAGGCTACCCATGTCGCTATTTACAAACGATATATCTCTTATCTGGGTAGAAATGTATCCGATGTCCAACACTACACCGACATCCCATTTCTACCCATTGAGTTTTTCAAAACGCAATCCGTGATTGCGGAAGGACAAAATCCTCAAATTACTTTTACAAGTTCGGGCACAACGGGAACTGTAACCAGTAAACACTTGGTAGCCGATCCTGCGATCTACGAACAAAGTTACAACGCCACTTTTCAACTATTTTATGGCGATCCATCGGAGATGGCTATTCTAGCTTTGTTGCCATCTTATCAGGAGCGCGAAGGCTCTTCGTTGATTTACATGGTCAATGATCTCATTTCTCAAAGTCAAGTAACGGAAAGTGGCTACTTCCTATCCGATCATCAATCCTTATTTCAAACGCTTAGCGCGCTGCAAGAGAAAGGCATAAAAACAATGCTGTTCGGCGTGACCTACGCCCTACTTGATTTTATTGATGCTTACCCGATTGATTTTCCTGAACTGATCGTAATGGAGACTGGCGGTATGAAAGGTCGCCGTCGTGAGCTGATCCGGACAGAATTACATGACTTGCTGCAAACAGGTTTTGGTGTACCGCACGTGCATTCCGAATACGGAATGACCGAATTGCTCAGTCAGGCTTACGCCAAGCACGACGGTCTTTTCCAGACGCCGCCTTGGATGAAAGTATTGATGCGTGATACCAACGATCCATTAACGCTGTTACAAAATCGCCAAACGGGCGCAATCAATGTTATTGATCTAGCCAACATGTATTCCTGCGCATTTATCGCCACCCAAGATTTGGGCAAGTTGCATCCCGATGGCCGATTCGAAATTCTGGGCAGATTCGATCATAGTGATATTCGCGGTTGTAATCTATTGGTGCAATAGTTCCCCCTTCATTTATCGTAAAAATAATAGGACTTCGGCGGTTCATTTCGATAATTCTTAATAGTTTTGCCCCGTATTGTACTTTTAATATGACATATATTTCGTTTAGATCTATTCTGCCGTATAGTGCAGCGCTCTTATTCGCATTCAGCGCTTGTAAGACTACGCACTGGCAGAAAAACAATTATCAACCCGCCAAAATAGCGATCGATCAGCACATAGAATCCGATTCGAGTTTCACCAATTACATCGCGCCTTACAAGCAACGCTTGCAAGCGCAGATGGATACCGTGATTGGCCAAGCTACGCAAATGTTGCCTCGCACTCCAACCGATGGGCAGAGCTTAGGCGGCAACTTTTTTGCTGATGCCTTGCTGGCGCTTGGCCAGCAACTGGATCCAGACGTTTCCTGCTCATTAGGCACTAAGTTTGGTATTCGCGTAGATATTGCCGCTGGAGATATTCAAGTGGGCAAAGTCTTTGAGTTGATGCCATTCGAAAATTATCTTACGGTACTTACGCTTACAGGCGAAGATCTGTTGACATTGGGTAAATTCATTGCGAAGACCGATGGACAACCCGTCGCCGGTATCTCGGTCACGATCAAAGATCAACAACTCGTTAGTATGCAGATCCAAGGGAAAGCCGTGGATATAAATAAAACCTACAAATTGGTCACCTACGATTACTTGGCCAATGGCGGCGATAATATTGAAGGTATCGCTACACCCGTAGCACGGGTAGATACGCCGACCCGTGTACGCGAAGGATTGATCGCCTACATAGAATCTTTAACCAAACAAGGAAAACAAGTTAATGCACAACGCGATGAAAGAATTATCATTGTACAATAGACGCAGCTTTATCAAGAAAGCAGGTGCGCTAGGCGCATTAGCAACTTTAGGTACGTTACCGACCTTCGGTCAAGGAAGTCGCGGCAAGGAAATCAAACTGACGATACTGCATACCAATGATGTGCATAGCCGTATAGAACCATTCCCAATGGACGGTTCGCGCTTGCAAGGATTAGGTGGTGTGGCCAGAAGAAGTACGTTATTGAAAAAAATTCGTCAAGAAGAGCAAAATGTGCTGCTGCTTGATGCCGGAGATATGTTTCAAGGCACGCCTTACTTTAATCTTTTTGAGGGGAAAGTAGAGCTAGAGCTCATGTCTAAAATGGGTTATGATGCGGGTACTTTTGGTAATCACGAGTTTGATAATGGATTAAATGGTTTGCTAAAGCATTTTGACAAGGCTAATTTCCCATTTATTACTTCGAATTATGATTTTAGTGATACCATCCTAGCCGGAAAAACAAAGGAATACCTTATTCTGGAGCGCTCAGGCTTGAAAATTGGCGTCTTTGCAGTCGGCATTAAGCTAGACGGTATGGTGGATCCGAATAATCACAAAGGCGTAAAATACTTGGATCCGATACCCGTGGCCAACCGACTAGGCAAAAAACTACGCAATGAAGAGCATTGTGATATGGTGATATGCCTATCGCACATTGGTTACGAATACAAGACAGATCAGGTTTCTGACCTAGTGATGGCTTCACAAACACGTGGAATTGACCTAATCATTGGCGGACATACGCATACTTTTTTGGATAAACCGACGGAAGTGAAAAATCTGGATGGCGAAGTTACTTTGGTAAACCAAATGGGATATGGCGGCGTCAGTCTAGGTCGGATAGATTATTACTTCGATAAGAAAAACGGCAGCAAGCGCTATCTGGCACAGCATTACAAGATCGATCTGAGCTTTCGAGAAGATCAGCAGATGTGGGGCTAACAAAAATGCCGGTGATTATAAAGAAATCACCGCCATTTTTATGGTTAATCTATTTCTCCTTAGCCCACCTTACGTTCGTAAGGCACACGAGTCATGATGGAGCGTCCTAGCGTTACTTCATCTACATATTCTAGCTCGCCACCAAATGCGATACCGCGCGCAATCGTAGATACTTCGATCGAAAACTCTTGCAGCTTGCGGTATAGGTAAAAAATCGTGGTATCACCTTCCATCGTAGCACTCAGCGCCAAGATAACCTCTTTTATATCGCCTTGCCGCACACGATCCACCAATCCATCAATACGCAAATCTGCTGGCCCTACGCCATCCATCGGCGATATCAATCCGCCCAACACGTGATACACACCTTGATATTGATTGGTATTTTCGATTGCCATGACATCGCGTGTATCTTCTACGACACAGATGGTAGCACGATCCCGTTTGGGAGATTGGCAGATCTCGCAGATATCGTTATCAGAGATATTAAAACAGTGTTTACAATATTTGATGTGCTCCTTGAGCTGCGTAAAAGCCTGAGAAAAACGATTAACGTCTTCTTTTGATTGTTTGAGTAGATGTAGCACCAAGCGTAAAGCTGTCTTTTTGCCCACGCCGGGTAACTTTCCAAACTCTTCCACGGCCTGCTCCAATAGTTTAGACGAGAAATGCATGTACAAATTTACGAAAGAAAATACATATCTGACCCTGCCTCCGAAAAGCGAAATACGGTACTTTTTTTTAATGACAACGAAAATACTTATATTGCTTATGTCGGCCTTAGATGGCTAGACAATAGAATTTAGATATAGATTATAATTGAGGTATTTCGATATTTTTTATGGCAAAAGACGATAGAATAAGTCGTTCGTTCGCGAACAAAACGTGGCAAGAAATTAAAGTAAAAGATTCTTGGCAAATATTTAAAATCATGTCCGAATTCGTAGACGGATTCGAGAAGTTAGCTAAAATTGGACCATGTGTGTCCATTTTTGGATCGGCACGTACACCAAATGATCACACCTATTATAAACTAGCGGTAGATATTGCTGGATTGCTTGCCGAACGTGGTTATGGCGTAATCTCGGGCGGTGGCCCAGGAATTATGGAGGCGGCTAATAAAGGCGCTTACGAGGCTGGTGGAAAATCAGTTGGATTGAATATCGATCTACCATTTGAACAGTTTCATAATAAATACATTGACCGCGACAAGCTGTTGGAATTCAATTATTTCTTTGTACGCAAAGTCATGTTTATGAAATATTCGCAGGGATACATTGTAATGCCGGGCGGATTTGGCACGATGGATGAGCTTTTCGAAGCGATAACGTTGATTCAGACAGGTAAGATCGCACGTTTCCCAATTGTGATGGTAGGCAGTGAGTATTGGTCAGGTCTGTTTGAATGGATTCAAAAAACGATGCTAGGCAACCATTATATCAGTGAAGAAGATCTAAACCTATATCGGATGGTAGATACGGCCGAAGAAGCGGTGGAACATATCTTTAGATTTTACGATAAATACCTACTTAAACCCAATTTTTAGGTTTTTGCAATTATTCAAAAACCTATATGGTGATTATTTGTTGATAAGATACATTTAAACAAATAAAGGTTTTATTAAACATCAATCACTATGGGAAACATATTGTATTTAATCGCAGTTATTTTAGTCATTATTTGGGCGATCAGCTTCTTGGGCGGATATGCCACAGGCGGAATCATTCACGCCCTATTAGTTATCGCAATTATCGTGGTACTATTACGTGTAATACGAGGAAATGCGTAACTAAATAAATAGTTTATCCAAGTATATATGGGCAATATCGAGATCTTCGGGATGCGTTATTTTCAAATTGAAATGATCGCCTTCTAAAATCCGTACGATATTGCCCATTTTTTCTACCACAGAGGCATCATCTGTGAAATTCAATTCTTCCTGCTGCTCGTAAGCTTCTAAAAGCATAGTCGCATTAAAAATTTGTGGAGTTTGCACTTGCCACACCTGATTTCGATCCACAGCCTTACTATTCTCGACATTGCCGTAGCGAATGCTATTGGTACTTTGCACTGCCGGAATTATCGCTTGTAATTCATTGGCTACTGCAAACAAATTCTGAATTAAAATTGAAGATACAAGAGGACGAGCACCATCATGCACGGCAATAAGCGAATCGGGCGCCTGCTCCGTGTCAAAGTTTTCTTGGATATAATTTAGTCCATTTCTTACAGATTGGAATCGCGTTGCACCACCAGCAACAATATGATGCTTTGCTGTGAAAGAATATTTTGCACACAACTCTTCCCAGTAGGTTTGCATGCTAGCCGACAAAACGACTACAATATGCACGCCTAAGTTCGCCTGCTCAAAGCGGCGAATGGTATGCATTAATACAGGCAGATCTCCCAGCAGATGGAATTGCTTGGGTAGTGTACTGTTCATACGCGAACCAACTCCCCCCGCAACGATGATGACAAACTTTTCGGACATAAAAAAAGCGCAAGTCGAATAAGACTTGCGCTCAAAGTTATTATTATTTTGCTGATTTAGATAATCAACATCGCGTCTCCATAGCTGTAAAAACGGTATTTCTCTTTGACAGCCACTTCATAAGCTCTCATCGTATTCTCGTATCCGGCGAATGCCGCAATCATCACCAAGAGTGTGGATTCTGGCGTGTGGAAGTTCGTAATCATCGAGTTTGCAATGCTAAAATCGTAAGGTGGATAGATGAACTTGCTGGTCCAGTCATCACTTGGCTTCAAGTGCTTATCTGCCGACACAGCCGATTCAATAGCACGCATTGATGTCGTACCTACAGCACACACGCGTCTTTTTCCATCAATGGCTTTGTTGACCGCGCGAGCAGCTTCTTCTGTAATGATGATCTGCTCTGAATCCATTTTGTGCTTAGTCAAATCTTCTACCTCTACCGTACGGAACGTACCCAAGCCTACGTGCAACGTGATTTCAGCGAAATCAATTCCTTTTAATTCCAAACGCTTCATCAATTCGCGCGAGAAGTGCAATCCTGCTGTTGGAGCAGCTACAGCACCTTCGTTCTTGGCGTAGATCGTTTGATAACGGTATTTATCTTCTGGAGTTGCTTTACGCGTGATGTATTTGGGCAACGGTGTCTCGCCTAAAATTTCGATATTACGACGAAATTCTTCATCTGTACCATCAAATAGGAAACGAATCGTACGACCGCGCGATGTGGTATTATCAACCACCTCTGCTACTAATAGATCGTCTTCACCGAAGTACAACTTATTACCGACACGAATTTTACGTGCTGGATCTACCAAAACATCCCACAAACGAAGTTCTTTATTCAATTCGCGCAATAAGAATACTTCAATCGTAGCGCCCGTTTTCTCCTTATTACCATACATTCGTGCAGGAAACACTTTCGTATTGTTCAGGATCATGACATCTTTGTCATCAAAATAGTCTAATACGTCTTTAAAGATCTTATGCTCGATCTGTCCCGTTTCACGGTGAAGAACCATTAATCTGGATTCATCACGGTTTTCGCTAGGCTCTGACGCCAACAGCGATTCAGGTAGATCAAAGTTAAATTGAGATAATTTCATCGTTTTTCAAAAAATTAAGTCCACGTGGCCTACAGAGCTACGCTTCTAAAAATAAGGGCAAAGTTACACAATTTTATAGAAATTATCAGCCCCTCATCTTACCCTATTCTGTTGGGAAACGTTGATGTTTATCATGCGTCGCATATTCCTGCTGTTTCACCAATCGGTATTCGCGAGGCGTTGCGGTTTCCGACACATTTTCGGCATCATCTAAGAAAGTCATTTCATCATCCCCTAAGCGGAAAGAATAATCTACTTTACCACCTTTCAGTACGATATATGTTTCGTTACTCTCCCATTTGATTTCGCCTTTTTCTTCAATTATTTCCGCCCCACCATTCTTATTTACCTTCACCGCGAAGGTATTATCCCGATTGATGGTCACCTCCATAATGGTACTATCTTTTTCTTCTCCCGGTATTGTGCCTTTGTAATTACCGGGCCAATCCAAAAAGTTGCTCGCTGCGTGAAGCGAATCTATCGCAGGATTTACTTCTGGTCCATCATTCGATTCCGCTTTATTTTTATTGGCCGATGTACAGGATATGGCCAAAGCCAATGGCAACATAAAGAGTAGTGATTTCATATTCGTATTTTTAATTAGTGTGAAATAGAAACGCAAAAAGCGTCGTTTCTTTTAAAGGAAACGACGCTTTTTGCGTTTTGTTTGGCTAAGCCACGAAACTTCTAGGCAAAAACCTCTTTGGCTGCCAAATAACGTTCGGCTTCTAATGCGGCCATACAGCCTGTACCCGCTGCTGTGATGGCTTGGCGATACACGTGATCTTGCACATCACCACAGGCAAACACACCGGGGATATTGGTGGCAGTCGCATCTGGTTTTGTGATGAGATATCCTGTCTCGTCCATATCTAAGATTCCTTTAAATAAATCGGTATTTGGTGTATGCCCAATCGCGACGAAGAAACCGGTAATATCCAAATCCTTAACTTCTTGAGAAACATTATTGATGACGCGCAATCCAGTGACCACTTGTCCATCACCCAATACTTCCTGTGCTTCGGAGTTGTAATGCACTTCGATATTTGGCGTATTGAGCACGCGGTGTACCATGGCTTTAGAAGCTCTAAACTCGTCACGACGTACTAACATGTGTACTTTCTTACACAACTTTGCCAAATAAGTAGCTTCTTCGGCAGCCGTATCGCCAGCGCCAACGATTGCCACATCCTGTTGCTTGAAGAAAAATCCGTCGCAAACGGCACAGGCAGAAACACCAAAGCCATTGTATTTTTGTTCAGAATCTAAGCCTAACCATTTGGCAGTAGCACCTGTAGAAATGATCACCGTATCCGCAGTAACCGTTTTGGTATTATCGATTTCTACTGTATGAATGCCGCCATCGGTAGAAAAATCTACTTTGTTGACGTATCCAAAACGCACCTGCGTACCGAAACGCTCTGCTTGTGCGCGCAAATCTTCCATCATCACCGGACCTGTAATTCCTTGTGGATATCCTGGAAAATTATCTACTTCAGTCGTTTGCGTTAATTGTCCGCCCGGTACCATACCAGTGTAAATCACTGGTTTTAAATCTGCACGTGCAGCGTATATTGCAGCGGTATATCCCGCAGGACCCGAGCCTATAATCAGGCAGGGTACGTGTTCTATTTCTTGTTTGGTTTCCATATGTTATGTATGCTATTAATCTTTTCCAAATTTGCCTTGTAAGGCTTTTAACATGTCGGAAGTAACGGGAACCGTTTTTTCCTTTTTCTTGTATTGTGGTGCGTTAGGACGTTCTGTGTTCGTCTTTACATCCGTTGTTGGCCGGTTCGGTGTTGATGCTGTATTGATATTTTTGGGAGCGGCTGCTTTCTGTTCTTTACGCGCGTTCCGATATGTATTCCAGATATTCTCCAATACCTTTTTGGTGTATAGTGGAAAATCACCATTCTGCATCCAGGCGTAATAGCTCGGCTCCACATCAAAGACATCGACCACCTTTTTACCTTTATGCTTACCAAAATTGATGCTTGGATCGCCATCTTGATCATAAACCAATCTACCTGCAAAATCCACTGGCTTACTCAAGTTGGTAAACTGATGCAAAGCATCGACATCATTGACCACTGGCTTAGATACTACTCCTGCCTTGTCTTCGAATGATACGCCTTCGTATTTATCCAATTGTGCTTTCAGCACCGAATAAGTAGCGCGAACATCGGCCTCTGCGGTATGTGCATTCGTTAAATCATCATGGCAATAGAATTTATAAGCCGCCTTTAACGTCCGCGGCTCCATCTGGTGGAAGATGTTTTGTACATCTACGAAAGAACGGCCTTCTAACGAAAAGGAGATTTTTGCCCGTAGAAATTCTTCCATCAACATCGGTACATCAAATTTGTTGGAGTTGTATCCAGCCAAGTCGGCATCCGCAATGAAGTCTGCGACCTCCTGCCCGATCTCATCAAATCCCTTCAGATCCTTCACATCTTCATCACGAATTCCGTGAAAAAAGGTAGATTCAGCAGGAATCGGACGTCTCGGGTTGACGCGCATGGCCAATACCTCTTCGCCACCGCCAGGTAATACCTTGAGAATGGCAATTTCTACGATTCGGTCGGTAGCAATATTTACTCCGGTAGTTTCTAAATCAAAAAATGCCAACGGACGGCGCAAGTTCAATTCCATGATGATATGTACAAATGTAAAATTTGATTACAAAGGTACGAAACATCTCTCTGCCTGACCAAAACTTGTGCATCTATATGACGCTTTTCCTGTGCGTTTGTAGACATTACCACATAGATTTTACGTGAATTTGAGATTCGATGACATTGTCATTGACATTTAATTCGTATTCTTGGGGTGGAATGATCCAAAAATATTTTGATTAGCGAGTTTCATGAAAAACTTACGTTCGACGGTTTTCTATATTGCCATAGTCATTTTCTTTAGCTTCTTTATGTACTGGATCATCCAGCAAGGAAGTGCCTTAGAATCGGGGCGAGATGTACTCATCCCCACTTCAGAAAATGGCGCTTGGACAGATTTTTTGGAATCGATCAAAGAAAGCCTGAAATACCCACTATCGATCTTATTGATCCAGATTGTAGCCATTATATTGACTGCCAGAGTGTTTGGATGGATCTGTGTAAAAATTAAGCAACCTGTCGTGATTGGCGAGATGTTGGCTGGTATTATTCTAGGTCCGTCATTGCTGGGTCTTTTCTTCCCAGAATTTTTCGCAGTACTTTTTCCGCAGCAATCTTTGGGCAATTTGCAATTCTTGAGTCAGATTGGCCTCATCCTATTTATGTTTATCGTGGGCATGGAGCTGGATCTGCATGTTTTACGCAATAAAGCGCATGATGCCGTCGTCATCAGCCACGCGAGCATTATGCTACCTTTCGCACTGGGCATTGGATTAGCGTATTTCTTATATGAAAATCATGCTCCAGAAAATGTTCAATTCCTTTCCTACAGCTTGTTTATAGGTATTGCGATGAGTATAACAGCTTTCCCCGTATTGGCCCGAATTGTACAAGAACGCGGTTTGCAAAAAACACGCTTAGGCACGGTCGTGATTACCTGCGCAGCAGCGGACGATATTACCGCTTGGTGCATTCTAGCAGTCGTAATTGCAATCGTCAAGGCCGGTTCATTCGTGTCGGCATTGTATACGATTGGCTTGGCATTAGCGTATGTAATTATCATGATCAAAATCGTCCGACCTTTCTTCCAACGAATCGGACAGGTAAACTCAACCAAAGAAACGTTGAGCAAGCCCATTGTGGCTATATTCTTTTTGATGTTGATTCTATCAGCATACACCACCGAAGTGATTGGTATACACGCCTTATTTGGCGCATTTATGGCGGGTGCCATTATGCCAGAGAACAATAAATTCCGCAATCTATTTATTGAGAAAATTGAAGACGTAGCTTTAGTATTATTACTGCCTTTGTTCTTCGTATTCACCGGTTTGCGTACGCAGATTGGTTTGTTGAATGATCCATCACTGTGGCTTATCACCGGTCTTATTATCTTGGTGGCCGTTGTCGGTAAATTTGTAGGTAGCGCTTTGGCCGCGCGCTTTATGGGGCAAGGTTGGAAAGACAGCTTGAGCATTGGTGCGCTGATGAATACGCGTGGATTAATGGAATTGGTCGTGCTCAATATCGGCTATGATTTGGGTGTTTTATCTGCCGAACTGTTTTCGATGATGGTGGTTATGGCTTTGGTGACCACGTTTATGACTGGCCCTGCTTTAGATCTGATCAATTGGGCGTTCCGCGATAAAGGAAAACCAGCTTTTGTCGAAAAGATAGAAAGCCAGTTCAATATCTTATTTAGTTTCGGCAAAACGGAATCCGGACAAGCCCTACTCCGCTTGTCCAACGCGCTGACGGCCGGTACTCCTGAACAGTGCCAAGTCGCTGCACTGCATGTATCGCCTGCCAATGAACTGCATCATTATGAAGTAGAGGAGCAAGAGACAGAGTGCTTCCGCAAAATACTGGATGACAGCAAAGTGCTAAAGAGACCGATTAAAACCTTATTCAGGATTTCAAGTGATATTGATCATGAGATTGTGGATGAGGTCGAATCAGGTCAGTATGATATGCTCTTGATTGGCACCAGTGAATCGATCTACGAAGGCAGCTTGTTGGGTAAAATCATTGGTTTCACCTCCAACATTATCCATCCAGAGAAATTGTTTACCAGCAGAGCTGGCGTGTACAGCAATAAATTCTATGAACGCACCAATCGATTGCTCTCAAAAGTAGATATTCCTGTTGGGGTTTTGATTGACAAGGGTCTAGAGAAAATAGATCAGGTAGTAATGCCGATCTTCTTTAAAGAAGATCTATTCTTGCTGCAATACGTCGATAAGCTTATCGGTGCTAATCCACAAGCAAGACTCATATTATGGGATGTGGATGCGCAATTTACAGCGGTCGATTTATTGAGCGAAGTAAAACTTAAAAATCCAACCTGCCATCAGCGTATTGACATCTTTACAGGTGAACCCATTGGTCACGAAAAATTACTAAAAGATCGATTGATCTTAATTAGTCTAGTCAGTTGGGAAACCTTATTACAGCAAAAAAGAAATCTACGAATAGACCCCTCTTCCGAACTTGTTATACGTGATCGTATACAACGGTAAATTTTGTACCTCCGTTTGCCGGTTTAGTAGATGTTAAGTAAAAACCACGGCTTCTGCAAGTTGGTCAGAATTCATTTGTACTAGCAACTCCTATTTTCACCTACCCTAATATAACAAAAAATAGGTATACTTCACGATTAAGAGAATTTGTAAATTAGAGCATAAATTAAATTAAAAAAATAATTAATTTCTCTATAAGTCATAATAGTCCATTGCTATTCGGTCATAATTGTATTTTAATGTACTTGAATGTATAAATTTTCATGTAACTCTAAAAACACTAAACATCAAGTTTCGATTAATGCATAATCATCGGAATAATATCGAATAAATAAGGTACGCCTAAAACTAAGTAGAAATTTATCCGGAGCATGTAGCAGCCACAGAAGACAGTTTTAATTCCGCTCTTACAGTTAGAAAATGGCTACACGCTATACAACAGACACACAATACACTAACTATCAGCGAAATGAAACAAAGAATTAATTACAAAGGAAAAGATGTGGACATAGATTTGACTCCACAGCAAATTCAACGTGCGATGTTTCAGTCCATATCATACACCGATATAAAGACATTAGCAGATGCCTTATCCTATCTAGGTGAAACTACCATATCTTTTGAACAACGAACTGCTTTCGATGACGATGCACAAAAAGCGTACAAAGAGTTGGAAGTGATCTGTCAAGCCATCCGACAGGGAAACGAGCTCGGGGAATTTTGGTATTATCCTTGGTTCACATCTGTCAATTCTTCATTAGGGTTCAGCTATTGCGACTTTGGTTATGGTAGTGCTGGTGCATTTGTAGGTTCGCGACTTTGCATCGAAACCTCAGAAAAAGCAGCCTACATAGGTAGACAGTTTATTGATATATATTATCGATACATTAATGGAGAGAGGCTCGCACAACCTGCGAATTTAGCGTCTAAAAAGAAGATTTTCAAAGACTATATTGATATCAAAACATTTAAAAATGCATGTGAGGCACTCGGGGTCAATGAGAATGCATTTCATTTAGAGCACCAATCTCTACCGGAGGATGTATATGCTTACATGCAATTGCGGATTATATCAAAGGCTCTTAACACTTGTGAAAACTCAGAATATCCCGATAATGATATGCGAGCCTATTTTCCATACTTCTACTCTGTACGCTCACCAAAAGGCTTTTCATACATTTTTGGCGGAAAGACCTCCGGTACCGGAGTACGACTCACCTATAAAACAGCGGGAATAGCAGAATATGCCGGTAAGCAATTTTTGAAAATCTACAACAAATACATGAGCTAAATATATTATTCTAAAGCGCTGTATATTAACTTTTTATTAAAAAACTTAATATTAAATCATTAATGATATTTTATAATCTTTATAGAAATTAATATACCATTATGAAACACCACAAATTAAACCGTCCTATAATACCCTTTGTTGCACTCATCCTATTTGTAGCTTGTAAAGACACAGCACTGACCACATCGGATAGTACGATCACTGAGCCACGTAATGTATGACCTGCACCAATTGCAGGACCTGATGCTCAACCTTCGAGCGGAGAAAACAGTAATTTATATCTTGGAAATCCATCCAACGCACAATCATCTGTCGTCTTCAACACCAATTATTTGATAGATCTCAAATATTATACGATTTCTTATAATGCTAATAGAGGAACACCCAACTGGGTGAGCTGGTACCTAGATCGCAATTCCATGGCGGCCAATGTACCGCGCCAAGATAATTTTGCAGGCTATGCTGGTTTGCCTTCCAATTGGTACACAGTACTAACTACAAGTTACACCAACTCTGGATTTGATCGCGGACACAATTGTCCGTCAGCAGATAGATTAAGTTCCATCGCTGCCAATTCTGCCGTGTTTCTTATGGTCAATATGATTCCACAAGCACCTCGTAACAATCAAGGTGTGTGGAATAATTTTGAAACTTATTTGCGTACACGCGTGAATCAAGGAAATGAAGTATACATTATCATGGGTTCTTACGGCCGTGGTGGAACAGGAAGTAATGGCGGTGCCTTAACCATAGATCAAGGGCGTGTGACCGTGCCATCTAACGTGTACAAAATAGCCATAATATTACCTGTTGGCACAAATGATCGTGCTAGAATCGAAAATGGTCAAGCAGAAATTATTGTGATAGACACACCTAATCTCAATACCGTGGGGACGAGCTGGCAAAACTATCGTGTAACCATACGTGAGCTGGAGAGCAAGACGGGATACAACTTTCTGTCAACCTTATCTGCCGGCGCACAAAACAGAGTGAAAAATGTATTGAGCAATGCGGCGTAGCTGAGTGATTAACCGCTCGAATATACTTACTTATCGCACTATCTCGTAAAATTCAGTGCGATAAGCGAGTTTTTCTAAGATCTCAGAAAATCGATGGTTCAATGCATGCATTAAGGTGCATCCAGTGGAAGCCAATTATTTACCACGGAAACACTTAATAAAACGTATGATTATTAGCACGCACACGACTGATCCATGCAATCACTTGCGAAAAGATAAGAAAGCCGATCGTGATCGCGACAACGTAAATCGCTACTCCGCCCCAGCCTCCTACCCGCTCTGGATTGAGAAATGGATAAGGATACCAACCCGTTAGTTGAGCGCGGATAAACGTATAAATTGTCCACAGTAACGGAAAGATCAACCAGATAATTGCTTGGCTTGCCGTTGTAGGCGACTTGGATGGCCAGATCAACCACCATAACACAATGAAAAGCGGACCCAATTCGTGCAATATAAAATTTTTCCAGTCAAATACATCTGGTGTGGCATTCACCTCTGCGCCCTGCAAGAGCGTAGCCGCGACCAAACCAGTGATGATCATATACAGCACCGCTCCACCACGCAGGTAGCTAAACCACTTAGCAGCGGCTTGCCGCTTTAGGATGTAAAATGCGGCTAATACATAGGTAATAACTGCCAAAATATTGCTTTGGATGGTAAAGTAACTAAACAAATTCCACCCATAAGCGTGCGAATCTTTATCAAAACTCCAAGCCGACCAAGGGCTGATCGCAAAAATTGTGAGCAGAGCCATTAAAAGCAAAATGACTGCATTAGGCCATTTCACCGGTTCGGCATTCGGGTTTTGTGTCATAGTAGTTGCTGTTTTTGCGATTATCAGACTACAATATATCATTTTTGAACAAGAAAATACGTAGATTTTGCTTCTCCATAAGCCAAGCATAATTTAAAAACGACCTGTGTGCAGCTAATATCTGATACAGATTATATTGTACTAGTGATAGACTTTCTAAAACCTATTTTAAACCATCCAATCTATTATAATATTGCTGGGAATTGCCCTATCTTTGCTCGACTTCTTTTGTCACAGCCTTAAGGAAGTTTTAGACACAAGAAGTCACGATTTACACGCGATTATTCGATAGAATTAAAAACCAAATTACATGTCTTCCGAAAATACATCTTCTACTAAATATGCCGTTATCTTTGATATGGATGGCGTTATTGCTGATACCAATCCTTTCCACGCCAAGGCCTTCGAGGCATTTTTTGATAAGTACCAAGTGGAATATACGCAGCAAGCATTCGAGCAGCATATCTATGGCAAGCACAATAGCTATATCATGCAGCACTTTTTCGGAAAGCCACTTTCCCCACAAGAAATCGCTTCTTTAGAAGCAGAGAAAGAAGGCCTTTTTAGAGAGATTTATAAGACGGTCGCCACACCTGTCTTTGGATTAGTAGAATTCCTTCATGATCTTAGACAGAATGGCTTTTTACTTGGAGTTGCAACTTCTGCACCGCAGGCAAATATGGACTTGGTATTGGATGCGTTAGGTATTCGCGATCTTTTTCAGTCCACGCTTTCTAGTGAGGATGTCAAGTTGCACAAACCACACCCAGAGGTATATTTGAAATCGGCAGAAGTGCTAGGTGTATCCGTACAAAATGCCATGGTATTCGAAGATTCTTTTTCGGGCGTTACCGCTGGTAAAGCGGCAGGAATGAAAGTGACCGGTGTACTCACATCGCACAAAAAGGAAGAATTGCCCCCTTGCGCGGCCTACATTAGAGATTATAGAGATATCAATGCCGCGACGGTGAAATCTTTATTGAAATAACATGTTGGATGCCGCTTGGGCAACAGCTTTGCAGCTGCTACCTACTCCACAAGCTTGGTTTTTATACTTACTATGTGCCTTGCTTATCGGTATGTCGAAGACTGGCATACAAAATATTGGCACCGTAGCTGTCCCATTTTTCGCTTTGTTATTTGGCGCTAAGTATTCTACGGGTATTGTGCTCATCATGCTGTGTATTGCAGATCTCACCGCAGTGATTTATTATCGCAAATCACTGATTTGGTCCGAAGTAACAAAGTTACTGCCATCTGCGTTGATTGGCCTTTTGGCAGGCTTGGCATTGGGAAATGGCATAGACGACCAATTGTTTAAAACAGCTATGGGCATCTGTATCCTTGTTGGTGTAGGCATCATGCTGTGGTCATCCCGGCAAACGGAGGAAAGTACTAAGCAACTCGTCGCTAAAAAATGGTATTCGCCCTTATTTGGCTTTATCGTTGGTTTTTCGACGATGATCGGAAATGCGGCTGGTCCTGCGCTATCCGTTTATTTGCTCACCAAGCGCATGTCCAAACTGACTTTCGTCGCTACAGCTGCTTGGTTCATTATGATTCTCAATTATATCAAGATTCCATTACAAGCTTTTGTTTGGCAAAATCTCTCTATTGCTGGTCTGCTGATAAATATCGTTTCCATCCCCTTTATCCTTTTGGGTGGTTTGATCGGCATTAAGCTGGTACAAGTGTTAAAAGAGCAGCATTTCCGTTGGGTCATTATGACTTTGGTGATCTTTTCTTCGCTGATGCTGATTATTATGTAAGGCCGTCGTTTATGAACCGAACATCATCGATCATCCTCCATAAATCACTGATTATTAAAACGAAATAGCGTATCATTTATTTCTTATCGCTAAGCTCTACTCCTTTATACCCTACCAAACATCACTTAACCCATCATTACATTAATTTGTGCTACCTTTGCCGATATGGGAGAACAACAGTATTTAGCCAATTTGGGGATCACGGCATTGAACGAAATGCAACAAACCGTTTCGAGCACGTACAACGCTGCGCATGATTTGCTTTTATTGTCTCCCACTGGGAGTGGAAAAACACTTGCTTTCTCCCTGATTATTCAAAAAAGATTACATGACGATGCGAATGGAAAAATTCAGGCATTGATCATCGCTCCTACGCGTGAATTGGCTTTGCAAATTGAGCAAGTACTACGCAAAATGCCAGACCATCCGAAAGTAACTTGTCTTTATGGTGGTAACGATCTCCGGACAGAGAAAAACAAACTCAAAGAAGCACCGCAGATATTAGTAGGTACACCAGGGCGAATCATCTACCATCTGGAACGCCATAATATCGATCTGACGCATTTGAATACGCTGGTCTTGGATGAATTTGATAAATCCTTAGAACTGGGTTTCCAGGAGCAAATGGAACAAATCGTGAGCGAAACAAGGGCACCATTTCAGATGCTGACTTCGGCTACGGAATTGGAGGAAATTCCTCCATTCCTAACGCTAAAGAATCTGGAAACCATCAATTACTTGCATGAAAAAGGTTACGCGCCAGACATCACTTTCCGCACGGTAACGGCTAGTCCGCAAAACAAACTCAAAGCATTATTAAGGTTGATCTGTAAGTTAGGTAGCGAGCAGAAAACGTTGATATTTTGTAATCACCGCGAAGCGGTGGATCACATCAGCGAATTATTAGCTGATCGAGATATTATTCACGATGTTTTTCATGGCGGTTTGGAGCAATCGGATCGCGAATTGGCATTACTCAAATTTCGGAATGGAAGTACGCATATTTTACTCACCACCGATTTGGCCGCGCGCGGATTGGATATTCCGGAAGTGGATGCCATCATTCACTATCAGCTCCCGTACAAACAAGACGCTTTTGTACATCGCAATGGCCGTACCGCGCGTATGCAGGCCAAAGGAACGGTGTATTTGCTCTTAAAACCTGAAGATGATTTCCCATACCTTACCGATGCCATGGAAGAGGAGATCTTGGAGGATGAATATCCGCTACCTGCAAATAGCAAAATGACCACTTTGATGTTTACCACTGGTAAACGCGATAAAGTAAGCAAAGGTGATATTGTTGGCTATTTACTCAAAACAGCCGGTATTGATAAAGAAGAGGTCGGAATGATCGAAGTAAAAGAGAAAAATGCTTTTGTAGCGGTAACGCGCAGTAGCGTGACGACTATATTGCAAAAAGGAAATAACGGTAAAATCAAAGGAACTAAAGTGCGTATACTGCGTAGCTAAGCAGTATATAGCGCTTTATTCGGCTGTTTTAGGAATGGCAATATCGCGTCGGGCACCAGTGCAGATACATCGCCACCATTTCGCAAGATATCGCGTACAATTGTAGACGAGATATGCCCTAACCCACTCCTACTCAATAGAAAGAAAGACTCTACTTCGGGCGCTAAAATCAAATTGTTTTGCGCGATGGCATTTTCGAATTCTAGATCGATACCATTGCGCAATCCTCTCAACATAAATTGCGCTCCCACCTCTCGGCAAAAGTTTACCGTCAAGCCCTGAATACATTGCACCTGCACTTTCGCTTCATGGGCAAATACTGCTTTGATCGCTTGTTCTCGTACCTCAAAAGGAAGCAATCCCTGCTTTGATGTATTGACCCCAATAGCAATAATGATTTCATCAAACAACGGTAACGCACGTAGCACCAAGTCTTGGTGTGCACGGGTAAATGGATCAAAAGAACCGGGAAATACAGCGATTTTTTTCATCGTAGTTGATTAAAGTTCGTCGTGACTGTAAAAACTAAAAGAAGAATATCCGTATTTACGCACATCGCGCAATAAGGGGTGACTTAGCATCTGCCTAGTAGAAGGATGTTCGATCACCAAAATACCTTCTGGTCGCAATAGATTATTGTCCAGAATCATATGAGCTAGCTGCGGCAATCGATCTATATCGTAAGGCGGATCGGCAAATATAAAATCGTATTCTCCTTGCTCCTGTTGCACAAATTTAAACACATCTGCTTTGCGTGTGCTAATGCCATCGAGCTGATGCTCTTTGGCCATTTCGGCGATATATTTTAAGCATTTGAAATGAGCATCGACCGATAATACAGATTTAGCTCCGCGAGAAGCCAATTCAAAAGAGATATTTCCAGTTCCAGCAAATAGATCTAAGCATACAGCACCATCTAAATTGATACGGTGTTGCAGAATATTGAACAGCGCTTCTTTCGCAATATCTGTCGTCGGACGCACAGGAAGATTAGCTGGCGGATTGATCCGTATTCCGCCAATACGACCACCAATTATGCGCATACCTCACGTTGAAACAACATACCAAGTAAAGGCGAACTAGGGTGTAACACAGCGCTATTGGCGTCGGCAGCCGGCAACTGTATATGATCTACCTGCTTTGAGAACTGCTGCACAAAGGCCAATAAAGGATGGTTTTTATCTTGATTAGCCAATGTGATATTTTCCAGTGAATCGATGGCGAAATCACTCATAATCCGACGGACGTAGTAGCCTAAATCCTCCGCATTGGTGACGTAAAAATTGTTATAAAACAAAAACTTACCGTCTTTCAGCAAAATCACATGCACATAATTCGATTGCTCATATAAGAATAGCTGCGCGCCTTGCGCAGGAAGCTGCTCTGGGATCAAGTCAAATAAAACTTGAAACACAGGCAGGTACGTAGCATCTGGGAACAATGCAAACCAACGTTGATATAACAAGGAATCCAATTGATAGATCGCGTGCGAACCAAATCGCAGCATAGCTACTGTGTAGATATCCTGATCATTTTTGTTTACGAGATATTCTCCATAAATATCTTCATCTTCTTCCTGATAAGCTTCCGCGGGCACAAAAGTGAAGCTATGTTGTGGAATCATGATCGAGACATGCCGAAAAGGCAGCGCCAATAAACGCGTCGCATCAATAGTAGGGCTCGCCGAAGCGTATCGGATATAAGCTTGCACCGTATTATTTTCGTCCAGAATCATCAAAACGTCCTCTTGATGACCAGCTTGAATGATTAATTTGTAATAAGACAAATGCTGAATACGAAAATCTGCAGAAATATAGTTCATGTCTTGTAGCATAACACAACAACAGTATAAACAAAAATAGCTTTTAAAATTGGATTGATCAACCTTTTAGATAACTTTGAATGTGCAAATACGGGATTATTTAGAGCAAAACTTTCAGCAAAAACCAACCGAACAGCAGCGCGCGGTATTTAGATTGTTAGAAGATTTTTTAGCACGATTCGATTCTCACACCCTGTTCATTTTAAAAGGATATGCCGGTACAGGAAAAACCACGATCATTAGTGCGCTCGTAAAAGTGCTTCCTCGACTGCAGAAAAAAACAGTTCTACTAGCTCCAACTGGTCGTGCTGCAAAAGTCATCAGTCACTACTCCGGACGTACAGCATTGACTATTCACAAAAAGATTTACCGTAAGAAATCAGCCGCTTCTGTGGCCATGGATTTCACCTTAGCAGATAATTCACATGAAGACACCTTGTTTATTGTGGATGAAGCGTCTATGCTATCCGATGATCCCGCAAGCGTATTCAAAAGCAGTTTGCTAAAAGATCTCATTACGTATGTGCAAAGTGGGGAGCGATGTGTATTGCTTTTTGTGGGCGACACAGCGCAATTACCACCAGTCGGCATGCTACAAAGTCCAGCCTTGCGGCCAGATTATATGGCTAGTCGGTACAATCTGTACGTATCCCATTATGAGCTGACAGATGTAGTACGGCAAGATAAAAATTCCGGCATTTTATTCAACGCTACCAAGATCCGACAGGAAATAAAATTGGAAGATGAAACAGCAGAATATCCATTTCCGCAATTCATCACCCGTCCATATACAGACGTATTTCAGATGACGGGCGAACGCTTGATCGATGGATTGCATTACAGCTACGATAAATTTGGATTGGAAAACACCATGGTCATCTGCCGATCCAATAAAGCCGCCAACTTGTATAATCAGCATATTCGTAACCAGATCTTGTTTCGCGAAGAAGAGATTACGGGTGGCGATCTGATTATGGTCGTCAAGAATAATTATTACTGGTTACAACAGCACGATGAATCGCATACGGGTTTTATTGCCAACGGCGATATGGCAGAGATCCGAAAGGTATCTAATGTGCATGAGATGCATAATTTTCGTTTTGCCGATGTGATGATCGATTTTCTAGATGGCAATGAGCACGATACGATCCAATGTCGGATCTTACTAGACAGTTTGTATGTGGACAGTCCGAATTTGCCGCAAGATCAATTGCAAAAGCTGTACGAATCTATTTCATCAGATTATGAAGATATTTCCGACCGCAATAAACGGGCGGAAGCCATTAAGAAAGATCCCTATTTTAATGCCCTGCAAATCAAATTCGCCTATGCCATCACCTGTCACAAGGCACAAGGCGGACAGTGGCCAGCCGTATTTATCGATCAAGGTTATTTGAATGATGAAATGCTTACCACCGAATTTCTGCGCTGGCTCTATACCGCGCTAACGCGAGCTACGCGAGAATTATATCTGGTCAACTTTCATCCTAAATTCTTCCAACCGCCAAGCTAATGAACGCATCCGAAGCTTATCAGATGCAGAAAACTCGTTTTATGCTCTGGTTAGAAAAACACGAATTATTAGATATCAGTCCACTGCACGATAAGGATGTTGACCTCGACAAGCTGTTGCCTCTTTGCGTAATCGAGGACACACGCAACAATCTGGCACTGCACGCCATCTGGTTTTTAGAAAAATATGCCCTAGCACATACGGCAGACCTTCCTATCATCTTCGACTTTCTACTGGATAACCGTTTAAGAATTACCATAGAAGGCGCTCAGCGGATTTTAGGCAATATCTACCTACAGGCTCTTAAGAGCTCATCGTGTGCAATTACACAAGAGCAAGACGAAGAACTCATCAACTGCGGCTTTGACTGGCTAACTACGCCCGGCAAATCCATTGCTGTCGTAGCCAACTCCTTCGAGTTATTGTACACCTTGTCGCTTCGCCACGAATGGATCAAAGAGGCGCTCGAATCAGAAATCAGGCTGATGCTCGAACGTGGGGCATCACCGGCCGTCTTATCCAGAGGACAAAAAGTATTGAAACTATTGCATTGTAAGCCCAAGCACAGATTGTAACAGGTTACCGTTCGACCAGCTCCTTTACCTTTTCGCCATAAAAATCGGTTTCGGTCGGCACTTTCTTCGAAAGCTCGTACCATTTTCTGAAAGCGGATATAAATACAATCAGCATCAATGCCATCGCAATGATGGCTAAACTAGCTAATAGATAATCGCCTGCCGGAATGTATATATTCGCCACTTGCAGATAACCTGCCCAAAAAGTGATGAGCGCCATCATCACGCCAGGAACGGCGGCACACAAAGCATACTTCCCTCGATCCATCCGCAATAGCATTGTCGTACAGACAATCAAACCACAAGCCGCTAATAATTGATTACTAATACCAAATAATGGCCAAATGCTACTAACGTTTCCCGTGTAAACGAGGTAACCCCACGCAAAAGTGAATAAAAAGCTCGCGATGATAATGCCCGGCATCCAATCTTTGTCGCGGAATTTAGGAATTACGCTTCCCAACATTTCTTGCAAGAAAAACCGACCAACACGTGTACCTGCATCAATCGCAGTTAGGATAAATACTGCTTCGAACATAATGGCGAAATTGTACCAATACGCCATCACCTCGTCCATATATGGAATGCTATTGAAAATATGCGCCATGCCAACTGCTAATGAAACCGCACCGCCGGTACGACCTTGCAAATCAACACCAATTTTCTCCATAAAATGCGGTAGATCAACGGTGTGAAGATGTGGATTATCGATCAGGAATTGCGCATAACCAGCGGTCGGCGTATTGATTGCAAAGTAATCGCCTGGCATCAAGGTACAAGCAGCGATAAGCGCCATCAAGGCCACAAAACCTTCGACTAGCATCGCACCATATCCTACAAACAAAATTTCTCGTTCATTTCCGATCATTTTTGGTGTCGTCCCGGTGGCAATTACTGCATGAAAACCAGAAATCGCACCACATGCGATAACAATAAAAATAAATGGTAGTACAGGGCCACCGATTACTGGGCCACCACCATGAATAAATTCTGTCAACGCCGGCATTTGCAAAGTCGGATGCACAAACACAATTCCTATAGCCAACATAAGTATCGTTCCGATTTTTAGATACGTAGACAAATAATCACGTGGCACAAGTAAAAACCAGATAGGCAACACAGATGCTAGAAAACCATAGATGGCAATAGCAATAGATATGGTCGATACATCCCAGTGAAATAGATCATTGAGAAACGGAATTTGCATTAAATTGTGTCCACCAACGATACCAGCAATCAGCAATACGCCACCCAAAATACTAGCGAAAGTGATGCTATTCTTACGATAGCGCATAATTAAGCCCATGATAATTGCGATCGGCATGGTAATGATTACGGTGAAAAGTGACCATGATGCTTCGTGCATCGCACTGATACAAGCCAGCGACAAACCAGCCAAGGTCAGAATTAAGATAAATAGCACGGCAATTCCAGCAATTGTACCTGTCATTGGCCCAATTTCTTTAGAAGCGATCGAAGCCAGACTTTGCCCTTTGTGCCGCATAGAAGCAAATAGCACCACCATATCATGCACGCCTCCAGCCAGCACACATCCTATCAATATCCACAATGTGCCGGGCAAATACCCAAATTGCGCCGCCAATACAGGCCCAACCAATGGACCAGCAGCAGCAATAGCTGCGAAATGGTGACCAAACAAGACATTTTTATTCGTTTTCACATAATCACGGCCGTCTGCAAATTCAACGGCTGGTGTGACTACTTCGGCATTTAATTTCAGCACTTTACTAGCCAAGAAAAGCCCATAAAACCGGTAACCAATGGCCAACACAAGCAATGCTACGAAGACTAATGTTAAGGCATTCATACCGTCTAGAAATTCCATTTTTACTGATTTTAATACACAATAAGGTTTATAAATGACTTAATCACCGCTCAAGCGAACAGGAATGTTAAGTGAAAATTAATAAATATTCACTTAAATAAAGGCAATTTAAATGAAAAATTTTCAAAACCAATATTGCACACCACTTTCGACTAGGCTTTTTGCATTGAGGTGCTTTGGATTCACCTAAAGAAATATGTAGGAGGCTAAAATAAGGTATTACCTCTAGGATAGAGCTTGCCTAAATGGGTAAATGCCAGTTCGGTACATTCGCGACCGCGAGAAGTACGCATCAAATAGCCCTCTTGAATCAAGAACGGCTCGTATACTTCTTCGATCGTACCTTCATCCTCTCCTACGGCTGTAGCAATGGTTTTTAATCCTACTGGACCACCTTTAAACTTATCTATAATAGTTGACAAAATTCGGTTGTCCATCTCATCTAGGCCATGTTCATCTACATTGAGCGCATTGAGCGCAAACTGCGCGATGGCTTTATCTATATTTCCTGTCCCTTTTATTTGCGCAAAATCACGCGTCCGCCGTAGCAATGCATTGGCAATACGCGGCGTACCACGGCTGCGTCGCGCAATTTCATAAGCGCCTTCTTCCGAAATCGGTATGCGGATGATATAAGCGGAACGTTCGACAATCGTCGTCAGTAACTTCACGTCGTAATATTGTAAACGAGAATTGATCCCAAAACGAGCACGTAAAGGTGCGGTCAGCAAGCCAGAACGGGTCGTTGCACCTACTAAAGTGAAAGGATTGAGACTAATTTGCACAGAACGGGCATTAGGTCCCGTTTCGAGCATGATATCGATCTTAAAATCCTCCATAGCCGAATACAAATACTCTTCGACCAAAGGACTTAAACGATGTATCTCATCGATAAATAGAATATCTCCTTCATCTAAGCCAGTCAACAGTCCGGCCAGATCTCCCGGTTTGTCCAACACTGGACCAGAAGTAATTTTGATGCCCACGCCCATCTCGTTGGCAATAATATGTGAAAGCGTGGTCTTTCCAAGACCCGGAGGGCCATGCAACAAAACGTGATCTAAGGCTTCGCCACGTAGTTTTGCGGCTTTTACGAAGATGGACAGGTTTTCCAAGATCTTAGCTTGCCCGGTGAAATCTTCAAAGGTTTGTGGACGCAATACACGTTCCAAGTCTCTATCGGTGTGGCTTAGCCGTTCTGCATTTGGATCTAGATTTTCGTTCATTAGTTACTCCCCTTTCTATTCGATTTCTTAAACAAACTCGCCCATTTCAAACTAATTACACCCCAAAATGCTTCCCTAAAAATCTTGGTACTCATCTTTGAAGTACCGTGCGTACGATCGGTAAAGATAATCGGTACTTCCACCACTCGAAAACCATCTTGGATGGCTTTAAATTTCATCTCGATCTGGAAAGCGTAACCCACGAAACGAATTTTGTCTAAAGGAATCGTCTCTAATACTTCGCGTCGGAAACAGACAAAACCTGCCGTCGCATCCTGAATATCAATACGCATAATAGCGCGCACATACATCGAAGCAAAATAAGATAATAGTACGCGCTTCATTGGCCAATTCACCACATTCACACCTTGAATGTAGCGCGAACCTACTGCCATGTCTGCCCCTGTGATGCAGGCCTCTTTTAAGCGCAGCAAATCATCTGGATTATGACTGAAATCGGCATCCATCTCAAAAATATAGGCGTACGAACGTGCTAATGCCCAGCGAAATCCATGAATATAAGCCGTACCTAAGCCCAGTTTCCCACGGCGTTCTTCGATAAACAGCCGATCAGGAAAGGAGTGGCACAATTCCTTCACAATCATCCCGGTACCGTCTGGAGAACCATCATCTACGATCAATATATGGAAGTCGCCCTCCAAAGAAAACACTTTCCGAATAATGCGTTCTATGTTTTCCTTTTCATTATAAGTAGGAATGATTATCAGACTGTCTGCCACGGTATATTATTGATCTAAATGATAAAAGTACTAAATTAAATCTGCTATCTTACGCCGTGCATCAATCGTTTGATGAATGGAGAAAGTGCAAACAGCACCACTGCGGCTACAATAGAATAGATCGCTAATTGCTGGTAGCCATCGGTATACGCCATTAGTTTGTCTAATGACGTAGCATTGTCATCCGGAGAAGACATACCTGCTCCTAACAATCCCGCAACATATTGTCCGTAAGCACTTGCCAAGAACCATAATCCCATCATCATACCGCCCAAACGTTTCGGAGAAAGCTTGGTAATCATAGATAAACCAATCGGCGACAAACACAATTCACCGATGGTAACGGCCAAATAAGCTAAGGTAAATACGCCTAAAGAAGTTTTGCCTTCTGCATCTGCAAAAAAGCGCGTACCGAAAAACAGGTAGTACGCCAAACCTAGGAATACAAAGCCCAGAGCAAACTTGATAACCGTATTAGGCTCGGCCTTCTTCCGGGCCATGGCCAACCAAAGCAGTCCTAAGAGCGGACTGAACACAATCACAAACAAGGAATTTGCCCCATTGTTGACGACGTTGGGATCTATATGGAAGAAGAAAAGATTATCATGTAGATTGTTATTGGCAAATAGCGCTAAGGAACCGCCCGCCTGTTCAAAAATGGCAAAGAATAAGATGGAAAATACAATAAGAATCAGTGCAGCCAACAATTGTTGGCGCGCCTTCGAATCACCTTCTCTTTTCATCTGCACGAAAAAGTAGCCCAAAGCAATCGGCCCGATGATGTACATAAAGTAATCGGTGTACCGCGTATTATTGATCATCATAAAGATGAGTGGAATACTGGCAAGCGCGGCTAAATAAACAAATAACTCTGTCCGGATACGCGTGGCGTTAGGCATGTGTAGCAGAGGACTATTGCCAATCGGTTTGATGTGTTTTTTTGTCGCTAAGAAGATGATTAATCCGATCAACATCACCAGCGCTGCTGCCGCAAAGGCATAATTCCAAGAATAGTTTTTACCGAGATATACACACAGAATACCGCCTAACAGTGCACCGACATTGATACCCGAATAGAACATCCCAAAACCGGTATCTCTCCGTGGATCATCTTCTTTGTATAGATCGCCCACCATCGATGAGATATTAGGCTTAAAGAAACCCGTTCCAATGATCGTCAGCGCAATACCAAAATAGAAATAATCGTGCGGTGACAAAGCAATCAATCCATTGCCTAGCAACATCATCGAAGCACCAAATATCAAGGAACGCTTAAAGCCTAAAAACTTATCCGCAAAAATACCCCCTACGAAGGTAAAGGCATATACAAAAGCCTGAATAGCCCCATATTTTAGATTAGCATCGCGATCGGACAGCAACAGCTGATCGACCATGAAGATGGCTAAAACACCACGCATTCCGTAAAAACAGAAGCGCTCCCACATTTCTACCAAAAAGAGATACCACAGTTGTTTTGGGTATTTACCCTCAAAATTCTGAATATCCTCTAACGTCAATTCTTTAGACATACGTACTTGTTAATAATTGGCTATTTGACGCCGTGCATTAATTTTTTGATCAATGGATTTAATAAGATGACCAGTAAACCACCCGCAGCCGGAATAATGGTAAATAGAAAGAAGAAATGGCTCAGCGAATAATTCTCCTGAATCACTTCGACCTGTCCGCCTAGAATAGCCGCTAACTTTTGTGCAATGGCAATCGCCAAGTACCACATCCCAAACATAAACGCCAGCATACGTGCAGGCACTAATTTGGAAACATAAGACAAACCTACCGGAGATATAAAAAGCTCACCAATGGTGTGAAATAAATAAGTTAGCACCAAAAATATCATCGACATCTTCACACCAGAACCCACTTGCAAGGAACCCATGCCTAAGATTAAGAATCCAATCGCCACAAAGAACAAACCTAAGCCGTATTTCACCGCGGCAGACGGGTTGTATTTAGAATCCCAAAGCCTAGAGATAGTCGACGCTAAAGATATAATAAAGAAGGAGTTAAGAATAGAGAACCAAGAAACTTTGATAGCAGAAACTTCGGCCGTAAATTCGCGGTACAACATCCAGATGCCTGCTCCCCAGATCAGTATAAAACAGATAAAGAGAATAATATTAGAAGCAGCCGTTTTCGACCAAGTAATGATCGATAAACGTACCAACACCCACGAAATAATAATCAGCGGTACAATCGTTAGCAAGGTATTGACCGTATTGAAGATGTACAAGCTATTTCCCGTCAACTCCCGATCCACATAATCGCGCGCAACAAGTACCAATGACGTAGCACCTTGCTCAAAGCTCATGAAGAAAAATATCAGGAATACGGCTAAAAGAATAACGCCAAACATGCGATCTCTTACCACCTTCGCATAACGCACAATGCGAGAGACAACTAAAGCGAGAAACGTAACCAGAGCCACTATCACCACGATGGTTTGTCCGCGAAGGCTATCTGTATCCAAGAAGGCAAACATGTCTAGTACGTTGTTTTTGGATAATGGATCATTGAAAGCGTAGGTTAGTCCGACAATAGAAACAATCACGATCAGGAAGAAATCTAGCTTGGTAAAACGATTGTAACTCGTTTCTCCCTCTTCCAGATTAGTCACTTCTTTTTGCTCTGCCGCAGTTGTTTTTTTCAACACACCTAAATCGCCCATTACCGGCTTTGCTAACCAGAATTGGATCGTGCCAAGCAACATAAATATTCCGGCGAGGCCGAATCCCCAGTGCCAACCCACCGTTTCTCCTAAATAACCACAAAGCATCATGCCGAAGAATGCACCTGCATTCACCCCCATATAAAAGATGGTATACGCACCATCTTTCTTCTCGGGGCGATAACGGTACATTTCACCCAATATAGCGGGCATATTTGGCTTGAAAAAACCCGTACCAATCACTAAGCCGGCCAATCCGATAAAAAACATGATCGGCGAATTGAATGCCATCGCAGCATGACCCAAAGTCATGATGATCGCACCGATAATCACGGCAGCACGCGATCCAATATATTTATCGGCAATCACACCGCCAAAGATTGGCGTGATGTAGAGCAACATAGCGTAAGTACCATACAAAGCTCCAGCCTGCTCGGCAGACCAGCCCCAACCTGGATTAGTTGTTAATACAGAGGCGGTCAGGAATTGTATGAGCAATACACGCATACCATAAAATGAGAAGCGCTCCCACATTTCTGTGAAAAACAGCACAAATAATCCTGGAAAGTGCCCCAATAGCAACTTATCTGGCTCGCTATCGGTAGCGCCTGCTGGATTTATAGGTGAAGATGGAATCATAAGATATAAAAAGGATGTATTTTCAAGTCCCAAAGTTAAAAAAATAAGTGAAGACACTTATCTACTTCTAAAAAACAAAAAAGCGCCTCTGGAAGGCGCTTCTGTATATGATATTTTGAATTCTTATCTGATGCCGTGCATCATCCGTTTTAGCATTGGATTGAACGTAACCAATAACACCGCGACTGCCACCGGCAAACCAGCGATAATCAGGAAGAATACGGAGATGGAGTACGCATTGGCAATCTGATCAATGTAGCCACCGAGCCAACCTGCTAAATAATTAGCGATAGCTGTAGCCATGAACCAAAAGCCAAAAATCAATCCGACTAAATTCTTAGGTGATAGCTTGCTGATATACGATAATCCAACCGGAGAAATACACAGCTCGCCCATCGTATGAAAGAAATACGCTAAAACTAACCAAAGCATACTTACCGAAGCAGTTAATGCACCTTGTGGAATATCGCGACTACCATAGGCCATCGCCACAAAACCAAGCGCTACCAATACCAAACCGAGTGCGAACTTGATCGGGCCAGATGGATTCCAAACTTTCTCCCAGAGCTTGCTGAACATGGAAGCGAAGGTTACGATAAAGAACGCATTCAGGATCTGAAACCATGACACAGTTATCTCGGTTTCTGTAGTATTAAACTCGTTATTCACTTTCCAAAAACCTAATGCGGCGATCGAAGCAAAAGACAGCATGGTAAAGAAAATAGTGAGCGGATAAGCGTGTATAATTTTGCGAGACAAACTTATCAATACATAGGTAACGATGGCAATCGGCATGATCGTCAATATCGCATCGATCCACTTAAAGCTAGTTGCAGCTGTACCAGAAAGTATGCGCTGCGTATAATCTTTAGCAAAAATCGTCATGGATCCACCTGCTTGCTCGAAGGCAAAAAAGAAAAGGATACTCGCAACCATCAATACACCCGCCACGATCAATCGATCGCGCACCACATGATTTGGCGCTACTTCTTCTTCGATCACTTCGGCCACTTCTGTCTCCAATGGAATTTGGTGTCCCGGTTTGTCGCCTACTACACCAAAAATGCGCTGTCCGAAGTAGAATTGTAGCATTCCAAAGAACATAAATACACCTGCAAGGCCAAAACCATAGTGCCAGCCTACTTTCTCACCGATATAACCACAGAGCAGTGATCCTAAGAAAGCACCCGCATTGATACCCATGTAAAAAATCGTGTAGCCAGCATCTTTTTTCGCGCTAGAATCAGGGTACAGTTGGCCTACCATGGATGAAATATTGGGTTTGAACATACCATTACCCAATACCATGAATGCTAAACCTAAGTAAAAGAAATTCTCAGAAATACCTTCGAGTGCCATCGACGCATGCCCTAAAGTCATGATAAATGCACCAATTAAGATGGCTTTTTTATATCCTGTTAATTTATCGGCTAGAATACCACCGATGAGTGGCGTGAAGTATACCAAAGTTGTATACCATTTGTACAAGGAAAGAGCTTCTTCATTATTCCAACCCCATCCGCCTTTGGCGATTTCTGATACTAAAAATACGGTCAACAAAGCCCGCATACCGTAATAACTGAAACGCTCCCACATTTCCGTAAAAAATAGCACCAGCAAACCTGCCGGATGTCCGAAGACCATCTTGTCATCAATACCCTTGGTGGCCAAGTGATTTACTAGGCCTTCATCGTTCTGTTGGTTCATATAAGTTTTAAAACAATCTCTGATTAGTTGTTAGCCCACACATCGTTACCGCATTTAGAGCGTGCTTCATAGCTGATGTGAGGTCTACAAAGAAAAGAAAAATAACGGCATATCTGCTGCAACGTCATAGATCTTTTACATGCTTAGGCTATTTGAAAACGCTGCAACAATTCCTTGGTCAGTTTGATGCCTTCGATCTCACTATGTTTATCTCCCTCGTATTCAATCCCTACATAACCTGTATAACCAGCATCACGTACAATCTTCATCATGCGCGCATAATCGATATTCGCTTCGTTGCCTTGCGCATCAAACACATTGGATTTGGCACTTACGCCTTTGGCGAATGGCATTAGATCCGTTACACCTTGATAGCGATCGTACTCATAGAAGTTCCCAAAATCAGGCAGGGAGCCACAGTATTTGTGGTCGACGGTTTTAAGTACATTCGAAAGCCAAGCGCCATCTGATGAAATGCCACCATGATTCTCCACGACCACACTAATACCAGCATCCTGACCATACCCAGCTAAGGTTCTTAAACTTTCTACAACACGCTTGCCTACTTCGTCTGGTGTACCTTTACCAGCAGCATTCACGCGGATAGCGTGGCAGCCCAACTGCTGTGCAGCATCTATCCATTGATAATGATTTTCTACGGCTGTTTTTCTCTTGGCCGTATCGGCGTTACCGAGATCTCCCTCACCATCGACCATAATCAGCACATTCTTGACATCATGATCTGCCGCTCTAGTGTTCAGATCTTTCAGATAGGAACTATTGCGCACCTCATCTTTAAAGAAGCGACTCACATACTCTACTGCATAAATACCAAATTCTTGGGCAGCGAATGCTGGAAAGTCAATATTCTTTAGATCACCTTTGAAAAGCGTACGGTGCAGCGACCATTGCGCTAGCGAAATACTAAACCAAGGTTTGTTGATGGAATGACCGAATAGATCGTTGATCGGTACCAATGCTAAGCCTGCTCCCAACAGACCCATGTTTTGTAAAAATGTTTTTCTTGATTGCATACTCATATTTGTTAGAGTTTATACGGATATTCTCGCTATATATTCGGCCATCCTGCAGTGAGTACATCCACCAAGTGAATAGCCTGAATCGGTAGTCCTTGTTTTTCAATAATAGCCTGCAAATGCATCAAGCAGGTGTGATCTTGGCAAATGATGTAATCGGCTTTCTTCGCGAGGCCGTGCTGTATAACTTCGTTGCCCCAAGCTACGGACAAAGGCACATAATCAGCTTTCGTCGCTCTTCCCATTTTGCAGCTTTTGCTGTGCTGCTCGTCGGTTATTAAATCCAATCCGCCCACTTGATTCAGTAAGCGCAAGGCTTCGTCGTGCACTTGATATCCATTCCAATGGGCACAAGCCGGATGAAATATGGCCGAGGAGACGAACTCTGCTCCAAAATACTCTTTTCGAACGACATTTACCAAGAAATCAGTGATCTCGAAGATATTGCGCTGCATTTGCCGACATTTATTATGATCGGTAGAGTTGGTAAACAAATCATTAAAACCATCGCGTACCATGCCCACTTCGGTCAGTGACGGCGATACGATATAATCGATGCCTTCAAAATCATTGAGGTATTTCGCACCAATCTCTTTGGCTTCTTCCCAATATCCTGCTTCATACAAATCCACGCCACAGGTGGTTTGTTGTGGATTGTAAGATACCTCACATCCTGCGCGCTCCAACAAACGAAGTGTGTTGAAGGCAGTCTGCGGATAAAATTGATCGATAACTCCAGGAATGGATAATTCTACTTTATGCATGTGTATTTTTTGTGGCTTTTCGTTCAAATCTGTATAAACTCATCAAGAGAATTAGTCCGATGATGAAAAACACCGACATAAACAGTGCCGAATACCGGATATTGTGACTCAACTGCTCGATGATCGCAAAGCTAAATAAACCAAGTACGATGGCAACTTTCTCGGTCACATCATAGAAACTAAAGAATGAGGTCGTATCTTCCATAGTGCTGGGTAACAGCTTAGAATAGGTAGATCGCGATAAGGATTGTATACCGCCCATCATCGCGCCTACTAGCATAGCAAGAATGTAAAACTCCACCTTGGTCTGTATAAAAAAGGCGGCCACACAGATAAAAATCCACACACAAACCACACCAATTAGTACCATGGTATTGCCCAAAGGCTTCGCCAATTTAGACATAAGATAAGCGCCCGCTATCGCAATAAGTTGTATGAGCAGAATGGCAGCAATAAGTTCTGACATCTCCAGACCGATCTCTTTCATACCGAATGCCGTAGCGACGATCATCACTGTTTGTACGCCCATCGAATAAAAGAAATACGGAAAAAGGAAACGTTTGATAGCGGGAATCTCTTTAATTCGCTGCCACACGCTACCAAATTCCTGACGTACTTTCTGGCCAATTGTCCAACCGGAAGGCATGGCCGAAGGTCGGCTTTCGGGCAAGCGCCGAAAAGGAATTTGTGAAAATCCTAACCACCACAATCCCACTAGAAAGAACGAAAGTCGTGCTGGCAAAGAAGGATCCGTAATGCCAAACCATTCGGGCTTTAATACAAATAAAAAACAGATCAGTTGCAGCGTGACACAGCCTACATATCCATATGCAAAACCTTGCGCGCTGACGCGATCTTGATGTTCTACGCTAGCAATGAGCGGCAAATAGGAATTATTAAACGCTAAACCTCCAATATAACCCGCTGCCGCAAAAGCGTATAAAAAGATGCTAATCTCTAACGTTTCTAAACGAAAAAAGAAAAGCCCCATGCAAGCTAAAGCACCCAAATAGGTAAATAACTTCATGAAGTATTTCTTGCGTCCACGCACATCGGCATATGCCGAGATAAAAGGTAGAGCAAATGCCATAATCAGGTACGCAATAGATAATGCAAAGTTCGACAAGGCCGTGTTAACAATCGGGTAATCAAAGAAATACACCACGTCACCATGCATTTCGGTATAGGTAATCGCCGTGTAGTAAGCAGGGAAAATCGTAGAGGTAATGACTAGATTATAGGCAGAATTAGCCCAGTCAAACATGGCCCAAGAACGGATGGTTTTAGGGTTGTCCTTTTGTAAAGTCTGAATATCCATAGAGTTGAAAGCGAATATACCACAATTTGAGCAAGAGATCCGATCAATAATTTTGATGTATAGAGGTCATGATGCGTACCATTTCCTGTTTTACTTCTTTTAGGTTGTCAAAAAAATTATTATTCATAAACGAGAAGACGTAGCGTTTGCCAGTCGCACCAAGCAGAAATCCACTTTGAGCATACACGCTGTTGATCGTACCCGTTTTGGCCCAGACAAAAGGTTTGCCATTTGAAAGGGAATATAAATTGCGTAATGTGCCGCTGGATCGCCCAGCCGGAAATAAGCGAAGCAGCTCTTCTTCCGAACCAGCATTTTTCTGGATCATGAGCAGCAACTCGACCATGCTTCTAGGCGTTACTTTGTTGTAGAATGACAAGCCGCTACCATCATGCAGATCGATCTTGTCGGTGAATAAGGAATAATATGTGGTAGCCATATATTCGCGCATCCGCGCCGCATTGAACTGGTTAAACATCAGAAACGACGCGGTATAGCAAAGCTGTTCTGCTAAGAAATTGTCACTGTAAAGCATCATCTCTCGCAATAATCTTTTCGTGGACATAGAATACACATACTCCACATCAGAAGGCATGCTGTAATCCGCAAGCACCGTGATCGGTCGATGCAAAGTATCTTGCAACAAAGTTACGAACAGATCCGAACTATAGATAAAGGGCTTCTCGGCTGCAAAGCCCGAACGAACGCGATAGCTCGTCGCATCGTAATAATTCTGGTGGGGGTGTCGAATAATATCAAAGCCGCCAATACCTGGTTTTACGCTGATGTTGGCTTCGAAATAGCGCGGAGTTGCACGCAACTGTCCGCGTACGTTTTTAAACTGAACGGTATTGCCATAAATGGGAAAGCTACTAATATCGGGTTGAAAATCATTCTGATAATCTTCTGCTGCCCAACCATCTCGATAAGCTGGCTCAAGTACAGGAGCAGGTGCATAGAACAATTTATGAGGTGTTTTCGAGAGAAAATTATATACTTTTCGGGTATCCAATTTGCGGTGCAAAAAAGTAGGGTCGCCTGTTCCCCAGAATATCAGCGAATCACCGCGCACTACATAAGCCAAGCCCGGAATGGAATCGCCTAGGTGCTGCAAACATTGCAACAGTGTAAACACTTTGGTATTGGAGGCCGGCGTAAAATGCACTTGCTGATTCACGCCGTATACAAAGCGCTGCTCTTCTATATCATACAACGAGAAACCGTGTAAATGCTGCTGGAGCACAGCAGATTCTTGAAATAGCTTTTGAATGGACTCATCCTGTTGTGTGTGGGCAAGTTGCTGCACCGACAACAGGAGCATAAGTAGAAACCATCTAATCATAAACGTAAACATACAGAAAAAACAATTTACTGCTTCTACCTGTTCTTTTAATGAACAACAAAAAAAGGAGATTATTATGAGTACACAAGATCATGTAAACAAAGACCCTAAATCGGCGGAAGATAAAGAGCCTAAAAAAGCACAGGAAAAGACTGAATCTGGAAAAGGTGATGGATATGTACCACCAACGCCCGAAGTACCATCTGCACAAAATTCACGAGAGCATAACGGGCCGATTACCAATAAAAATCCAGGCGGCAGACGAGAATAGTATAATTATTCAAAGAATATCTAAGGCGGATAAATTCAATTTTTCCGCCTTCTTTTATTGAATAGCATTGACATCGGCAAACACGAGCCAGAATTGATATCTTTGTCCCGTAAAACATACTCATGGCAAATACATCGCAGACCTTTCATCACAATAACAGACATCTTGACGGATACGATTTTAAAAAATTATTTAAGGCAGAACCTGCGTTAATTGAGCATGTCGTAACTACTCCACGTGGCACCCAATCTATTGATTTTAAAAATCCGGAATCAGTGTTCATGTTAAATAAAGCATTATTAGCAGCCTATTATCAGGTTAAAGGTTGGAAATTGGTCGCCAACAGCCTGTGCCCGCCGATTCCAGGCCGTGCCGATTACTTACATTATTTGGCGGATTTGATTCCTGATAAAAAACCAATGCGTGTTTTGGATATTGGGACTGGTTCTAGCCTAATATATCCTTTGTTGGGTGCGTCCTTATTTCCGTGGAGCTTTGTAGCAACAGATACCCATGCGCCATCTCTTGATAATGCATATGAAATTTTGGAGGCTAATCCCGAATTGAAAAAAAGAATTTTACTGCGTCATCAACCAGATACAGCACAGATTCTAAAAGGAATTATTCGGCCAAATGACAATTTTGATGCGATCATCTGCAATCCTCCCTTCTACAGCTCCCGCGAGCAGCACTGGAATAAAGTGATCAATAAGAATGAGAAATTGCATAAAGGAAAAACCTTGCCGGTACAGAATTTTGGAGGTTTAGCCAATGAGTTATGGCGTGAAGGTGGTGAGAAGGCATTCGTTACCCAATTGATTTACGATAGCTTGGAGTACAAAGATCAATTAAAGTGGTGTACGGCATTAGTAGCGGATAAAGATCACTTGAAACCGCTGATATCGGTTTTAGAATATCATAAAGTGCCCCAGATCGAGATAATCCCGATGCAACAAGGGCAGAAAATTTCAAGACTACTTGCTTGGCGCGTACGCTAAGCAAGTAACTGCGCATCAAATTAGTTGCCTAATTCCGACATAAATTTGATGCGCATTAACTGAATTTCTTCGTACGTATAATCGACTTCGCCCAGCTCGTCCAGCGCACTTTTCACGGTATCGATATCTGCTGACAGAAAATATTCGTATACCTCATCTTGACGATCCTGATCGATCATTTCATCCACGAAATACGAGATATTGAGTTTTGTACCGGAGTTAACGATCGATTCTACCTCTCGCAACATATCTTCGTAACTAATACCTTTGGATGATGCGATATCATCCAGCCCAATTTTTCGGTCGATATTTTGAATAATCGATACCTTTAGGGCTGATCTGTTGGCTGTACTTTTGATCACCAAATCCTGTGGCCGATCTATCCCATTATCATCCACATACTTTCGGATCAGATCTGCGAAAGGCGCACCAAACTTAACGGCCTTTCCACTTCCTACACCATGAATTTGCTTTAGTTCATCGATCGTGATCGGATAATGCGTACACATCTCATCCAATGAAGGATCTTGGAAGATCACAAATGGAGGCAACGATTTTTGTTTCGCGATCTTCTTACGCAAATCTTTCAACAACTGTAGTAAGGCCGTATCTAACGCACTATTAGCGGAATTCACCAAACCCATGGCAGTTCCCGAAGAATCCGCGGCTTCTATCGGCTTATTGAGTACAAACTTCATCGGGTATGGATTTACCAAATATTTACTCCCCGAATCCGTCAATATCAATAATCCGTAGTGATCAATATCCTTTTTAATAAAATCTGCTAATTCCGCCTGTCGGATCAACGATTTCCAATAGATAACACCTTGCTCTTTTCCCGTACCGAAAAGCGGATGTAGATCATGCTTGTAGGAAGAAACCGGTTGATTATTCTGTCCCATCAACACATTAATGATGTGATGATCGTCGAATTTATCGCCTTGCTCCTTGATAAAGCCCAACACTTGCAATATCGGCGCTTCTGCGTCCAGATATGTGCGTGCAGATCGGCAGTTATCGCACATATTATTGCAACCGGTCTCATCAAAAGACTCACCAAAGTAATGCAAAATTTGTTTTCTTCGGCAAACAGCAGATTCCGAATAATCAATGACTTCTTTGAGGATCTGCGTACCAATCTCCCGTTCGGCTACGGGCTTATCTTTCATAAACTTGGTCAGCTTCTCTATATCTTTTTCAGAATAAAATGCGACACAAACTCCCTCTCCACCATCTCGGCCAGCACGACCAGTTTCCTGATAATAGCCTTCCATGGATTTTGGAATATCATGGTGAATGACGAAACGAACATCCGGCTTGTCGATTCCCATACCGAACGCAATTGTTGCCACAATGACTTCCACATCTTCCATCAGGAATCTATCCTGCGTATCAGCACGCACTTTAGCGTCCAGACCTGCATGATACGGTAATGCTTTGATGCCATTAATATTTAAGACTTCCGCAATTTCTTCCACCTTCTTCCGGCTCAAGCAGTATACAATTCCTGTTTTGCCGGCGTTGTTGCGAATAAAGCGCACTATTTCCTTGACCACGTCGCGTTTCGGGCGTACTTCGTAATATAAATTAGTGCGGTTAAATGACGATTTAAACAACGCAGCATCGTTCATTTGCAAGTTTTTGCGGATATCCGACTGCACTTTGGGCGTTGCCGTGGCGGTTAATGCAATGATTGGTATGCCTTCGCCAATACCATTGATAACTTGTCTAATCTTACGATATTCTGGCCGGAAATCATGTCCCCACTCCGAAATACAATGCGCTTCATCCACCGCCACAAAAGAGACGGTAATATTGCGCAAAAACTGGATATTATCTTCTTTTCCTAACGATTCGGGAGCTACATACAACATCTTGGTTTTGCCTGATACTACATCCTCCTTTACGCGTGCAATGTCGCTTTTGGTTAAGGAAGAATTCAAGAAGTGTGCAATGCTATCACTCCCACCAAAAGCTCGTAACTGATCGACTTGATTTTTCATCAGAGCGATTAATGGGGAGATGACAATAGCAGTTCCTTGACTCATCAAGGCAGGAAGTTGATAACAAATAGATTTACCACCACCCGTTGGCATGATGACAAATGTATCTTTCTTGTTTAAAACATTCGTAATAATCGCTTCTTGATCACCTTTGAACGTATCAAACCCAAAAAATTCTTGCAAGTTATCAAATAGTGATTTTTCTATATCCATAGAATTTGATGAAATATATAGATGTGTGAAAGCACGACAAAACCATGCGTGCATGTCCCAAATACTGTTATATAAAATTACAGATTTTTTGGTGAAAACCAATACGAAAGAGCAAATGGATATTGTGCAAAAGATCATCTGTAGGATCGATCGCCCATTGGTGTAGCCAACGGCAGATAAGATATCTATACAAGTGAAGCGTGCTCAAAGTGTAATATTTATATATGTAAAGGCGGAAAAAATACAATTTACCAACTCAAAAAGATACTTTTGGTCTAAGAATTGAAGTAGGATACGTAAAACAACTAGTTAAGATGAAGAAAATAAGCAGTGTAATTGTAGCGTTAGTAGCCCTTGTCGGACTGACTTCTATGTCATTGGTACAAGGCACATTTAATTTCAACACGGAGACGCATGACTTCGGTAAGATTCCACACAACAAGCCTGCGTCGTATGAATTTACTTTCACTAACAGCGGTGATTCACCTATTATCATCTCGGAAGTAAGACCTACTTGCGGATGTTCGGTAGCAGATTTCACAAAAGCGCCTGTTAAACCAGGTGATACTGGAGCCATCAACGTGACTTATGATGCGAGCGTGAAAGGTCCATTTACAAAATCATTCATCGTAAAATCCAACACCAATACACCGGTGAAAAATTTAACGATTAAAGGCAACGTAGAATAGATTAAGCTATTCACACAAAATACTGTAAAAAGCTACTCTTGTAATGGGAGTAGCTTTTTTTTGCTCCAAACGCAAGGCAGGAATTTAGTAACTTAGCGCAAAATTAAATAGTACTATGCCAACTATATCATCGCGCGGGCATCAGATGCCCGCTTCTCCCATCCGAAAACTGACGCCATTTGCCGATCAAGCAAAGAAAGAAGGTAAAAAAATCTATCACCTAAACATCGGTCAGCCTGATATCAAGACACCTGCCGGAATGCTGCAAGCAATCCGCGATATTGACTTTGATGTGTGGGCGTATACGCCTTCGGAAGGTACAAGCACATATCGCAACAAGTTGGTAGAATACTACAACAAGTTGGACTACAATGTGAGCGCGAATCAGATCTTGGTAACCAATGGTGGATCAGAAGCGATCTCCATTGCCATGCAGGCCTGCTTAAATCCGGGTGATGAACTCATTATTCCAGAGCCGTTCTACGCCAACTACAATGGTTTTGCTTGCCCAGCCGATGTGGTGATCCAACCAATTATGTCGCACATCGAAGATGGATTTGCTTTGCCAAGTATTGCGGCCTTTGAGAAAGTCATCAACGACAAAACCAAAGCAATCGTCATTTGTAATCCTAACAATCCGACCGGTTACTTATATTCTCGTGAAGAGCTGGAAGCATTGAAAGCACTATGTCTGAAATACGATTTATATCTTTTTGCGGACGAGGCATATCGCGAATTCTGCTACGATGGTAAAGAATTCATCTCACCGATGCATTTGGAAGGATTAGAAAATCATGTCGTGATTTTCGATACTGTTTCTAAGCGTTACTCCGCTTGTGGTGCGCGTTTGGGCTGTTTGATTACCAAAAACACCGAATTGTATCAAATTGCTTTGAAGTTTGCACAAGCGCGTCTATCTCCTCCTGCGGTAGCACAGATTGCAGCTACTGCCGCGGTAGATACACCGCAAAGTTACTTTGATGAGGTTTTGGAAGAATATACGGAAAGAAGAGATCTATTGGTAGCAGGATTAAACGCATTACCAGGCGTGTATTGTCCTAACCCAGGTGGCGCATTTTATGTGGTAGCTCGTTTTCCAATTGACAATTCTGATAAATTCTGTCAATGGATGCTAGAATCGTTTGAACATGAAAATGAGACGGTGATGATGGCCCCGGCGGCAGGTTTCTACAGCTCGAGTGATGCGGGACAAAACGAAGTTCGTTTGGCCTATGTATTACATACTGACGAGTTAAAGAAAGCCTTAGTTTGTTTGGAAAAAGCGTTAGCCGCTTATCCCGGAAGAACGACCACATCAGCATAACTGAGCTTTTCATAAAAAAGATCTGAAGATCCTGTTGAATTCATTATTCAACAGAATCTTCTGGTTTTAGCAGTTCTTCCGTGAGTATGCGTTTTATAATACGCAAGCGATGCGTGTACGTTTTCAATCCGCTATGGTAAACACCCGTAGTGTCTATACGATCGATGCGCACAGATCCCGAAGCATGCAAAATAGTTTCCTTATTCAACAAGATTCCGACATGCGTGATATGCCCTTCTTCATTATCAAAAAATGCCAAGTCACCGGCATTTGCTTCTTGCAAAAAATCTACAATATCTCCTTGAGAGGCTTGCTGAGAAGCATCTCGGTAAAGCGAGATCGCGAAATGGCGATAAATCAATTGCATCAAGCCGGAGCAATCCACGCCAAAGCGACTGCGGCCGCCCCACAAATAGGGAGCTCCTAGATAATAGTCCGTGAGTTTCGGAAATTCCGCTGTAAAATCGAACATAGTCGGTTTGCGCAATGATCCTTCGATTCGGCAAGCTGTTCCATCCAAGGTCAGTTGTTCTGCACTTGGCAAAACACACCCATGCAATAACGGAAATGGTTTTTTATCGCCAATACGCACCACAGCATCGGCTACGTCGACAATATGAAAATCGCTAGAGCTTTCTGCTATCGTGGCATATTGACCGCGTTGAATCCAGCCTTCGTAGGCAGGATCGGCACATTTGATCATGATCCATTCCGTTCGTTCTTCTAAAATGGTGAAATATTCTCCAAAAAGTAGTTGAGACACTTGCTCACTACGATGCGAAGGTTCCGATCGAAGCGGAATAACGGATAGATTACAAACGGCCTGTCTTTTCATTACGGCAAGTTACTGGTATTTTCTGAGTACTTCATAGGATGATTTTCGATAAAATTGGGATATTTTCAACAGCATCAAAACAAACAAACTATCTGATCGGTTGTGTCATTAAGAACATAACTAAAGCTACTTAGGTAATGGAAAACAAATTTGAGAGAATACTAATCGCATTGGACGACAGTCCGTGTTCTGAGAAAGCAGTGGAATATGCAAAGCAACTGGTTAATGGATGGCAATCTACTCTGGCTCTGTTAACTGTAACGCCGGTAACGGCACCGGCCAATTTTGGTGCAGATCCATTATTGGGCCAACAGCCGATCGTGGTGCCCGAAGTTTCTGAAGTGCAGCAAAATGCGGCAGAACGACGTTTGGAAGGCTTGCGCAGTCAGTTTTCTGGAGCAAAAGAGGTACGGATATTCAATACGATTGGTACCGTGCGCGATGAAATATTGACCACAGCAGACGAATGGCAAGCTGACCTCATTATTATGGGCACAAATGGACGGACAGGATTCGACCATTTCTTATCTGGATCTGTGGCAGAATCTGTGATTCGCAAATCAAAATGCCCGGTATTAGTTGTACCTGCACATGATGATCAGGAAGAGGATTAGGATCCTATCCTAGACTTTTTGAAACTGAGCAATGTACATGGAATCTGCCTGCTCACCGTAACCAAGCAAGTGCTCTTGCTTGATAAGCTGCAGACCTAGATCCTGTTGTATATAAGAAGTAATCGCTTCATTTTCTTCCGCAAATACGGAACAGGTAATATAAACAAACTGTCCTCCTGACTTCAAAAATGGGAGGGCAGTTTTTGTTATGTCGCGTTGCAAATCGGTAAATCGAGTTAAAGACTTAGCGTCAAATTGCACCATCATTTCAGGTGTACGCCCCCAAGTTCCTGAACCGCTGCATGGCGCATCGACTAAAATCCCATCGAATTCTTCGCCTTGCATGAGGTAAGTTACAGGTTTCGACAAATCCAAAATCTTCTGACGGTAATCACTTGGTCGAAATCCAGCTTGATCAAAACGTTCTTCCAGATTACGTAATATCGTAAATCGCACATCCGACACCAGCAGTTGGATATCCCGGCAATGATCTAACATCATGAGTGATTTGCCACCCGAAGCGGCACAGCAATCCCACCATTGTTCTCCAGCTTGCAGTTGCAGCGCAGATTCTGTACGCTGTGAAGAAAGATCCTGCACTTCATACATACCTGCTATTTCGCGGATGCTTGCTACATTAAATCCATTGGGAAAGGCAATGGTTTGCTTGCCTATATGCTCGTGTACTACATTAGCAGCTTTCAAAACGTTTAACACTTCTGTGAGCTTCGCACGTTTCACGCGAATATATAACTTAGGCTGCACGAAGAGACTTGGAACAAATTCAGCTGCTTCAACCGCAGACGATAATTGCGCTAAGGCTGGAAAAACATCCTGCAAAAATTTGCCGTAACGCTCTTCAACCAACGCGATTTTTTTCGTCACGGATTTAACGATCTCCGCATTCCAAGAGGGGTATCGAACCGATACCACATCACTTTGTTGTTCGCAAAGAAACTCTGCTACAACCAACTTTTCTTCGATATCTAAATCCGTAAATGCACCTCCAAGTCGGAAATAATTGTAGCACAACCGTGACGTAATACGGCGATCTGTCGATCCCATTTGTCGGTTCGCTTTGTAGAACTTCGTGAGAAACCGCGATAGTGGCTCTCCGTATTGATAACTTTCCAACACCTTGACGGCATTCCGGATTTGATGCATGACGCGTTTTTCCAGCATATTCTATTCTTATCGAGCTTGAAATTGCCCGAAGCGGTACTCCATCAGGCTTACGCCAAAATTCACATAACCCCAACGGTCATTACGATTGAATTTGTAGTTGCTGTACAAACCTTCAAAAGTTTCCTTATTGATATACTCCGCATAATCTGATCCATATTTTTGCAACAAATTACCAAAATATCGACCCGAATCATATCCTTTATAGGCATGATCAGAGGGTTCTATGCCGTATGCATTTTTATACGACGATTGGAAATCGCGCGTAGCACGGGACAATGGATTCAAATGACTTTCAGAAGAAATGACCGGACGGTAGAAGGTAAAGTTGCTGTACGAACTAAAATCTACACGACTCCAAAGTGGATGACCGTACAAACGGAACTCCAAATTATCTGACATGGAGCGCTCATCCATCACATTTAATAATGCTTTGAGCTGATTTCTATCGGTCGTACCGCTAACGATATGGTACACCGCGCGCGAACTCAATTTGTCGTTCAGTTCTGAGGGTGATGATACCGAAATAACCTCTGCATAGGGTAAGCGTTCTTTGATATCAGCCGGAAAACCTTGGATAAATTGCTGATGATCACTGTTAGCCGAATTATAAATTAGAATAACATCGCCTTCTTTGTAGTTTTTGGTCAACTCGGCAGATATGGCGCGCATGTGAATACTGATCGGCGGTGTTACGGATACCAAATTCGGCAGGTTGAATTCTGTCGGCATGGTTGCCGCCAAAGGATTGACTTGCAATACCCGATTATTAGGGTTCACGCTTGCGCTGAATGCTTTGATTTCGGCCGGATAAACTGGGCCAACGATCAAAGTTGCATCTTTGATTTCTTGAGATTGTGCAAGATTGGCGTTATGGCCGGCATTATCTCTGGAATCCAACACTTGTAATTCTACACGCTTGTTTGATTTAGCTGTTTGCTCCAAGCCCATCTGAAACCCTTGGTAGAAATCAAGCGCTAAGGCAGAGCGCTTGACATCTTCTTCCGAGAGAGCGCTAGACGCTACACGATCCAACTGAAATGGTAAAACCAACGCAATCGTTCCGCCCGGATACATTTTTGCTTTGCTAGATAGCACTACATCAGCATCTCGCGACTTATCTTCACGACCTGCTTCCGGCTGATCTTTGGTACCATCTACCTTACCCGTTGTTTGTCCGGGTGCTCGTAAAACGCCTGTTGTCGTTTTTGGCGAACAAGATGACACCGCCAAGGCGGCTGCAAAAAAACCTATTAGATAAGTACACTTCATTTTTCTTTATTTTATTCCCACTCTATCGTTGCGGGTGGTTTTGAACTAATATCGTATACTACGCGGTTGATTCCTTTCACGTGGTTGATAATCTCATTGGAAATCTTTGCTAACAGATCGTACGGCAAATGAATCCAATCTGCCGTCATTCCATCCAAAGAACCCACAGCGCGCAAAGCGACTACATGCTCGTAGGTACGCTCGTCGCCCATGACACCAACAGATTGTACTGGCAAGAAAATCGTGCCCGCTTGCCAGATTTTGTCATACCATCCTGACTCACGAAGATTCCGAATGTAGATGTCATCAGCTTCTTGCAAAATCCGTACCTTTTCCTCCGTCACATCGCCTAAAATACGAATACCGAATCCAGGACCTGGGAATGGATGTCTGCCTAAGATCGTAGGATCTACTTCCAATGTCTTTCCGACACGCCTTACCTCATCTTTAAATAAGGTTCTCAATGGTTCGATGACATTCAGTTTCATATAATCTGGCAATCCGCCCACATTGTGGTGCGATTTGATCGTAGCCGAAGGGCCATTCACAGATATCGATTCGATAACGTCTGGATAGATCGTACCTTGACCCAACCATTTCGCTTCTACGCCTTCTGGCAACTCGGCCTGAATTTGCTTTGCAGCATCATCAAATACATCAATGAAAGAAGCTCCAATGATTTTACGCTTTTGCTCTGGATCAGATACACCAGCAAGTTTGCTATAAAATTGATCTTTGGCATTGACGCCTTTAATATTTAATCCCATGTGCTCGTATGAATCTAGCACTTCTTGGAATTCATTTTTGCGTAATAACCCGTGATCCACGAAGAAACAGTGCAATTTGTCGCCGATAGCATGATGTAGCAATACGGCAGCTACCGTAGAATCCACACCGCCAGATAGCGCCATGATGACGTGATCATCACCTAACTGTGTTTTCAGATCTTCAATAGTCATCTCGACGAACGCATCAGCGGTCCAATCTTGTGTACATCCACAGATATTTACCACAAAATTCTTCACCAATACTTGACCATCTGTACTATGCGTTACCTCTGGGTGAAATTGAATACCATACGTACGTGTACCTTCAATGTGATACGCTGCTACACGCACTTTGTCGGTACTAGCAATTACCCGAAAAGTAGAAGGCACCTCTTTAATCGTATCTCCATGCGACATCCACACTTGTGATTGCGTTGGGATGCCCGTCATCAAAGGATTTTCCTGATCTACAAATAACAAGTTTGCTCTTCCGTATTCTCTGATTTCGGAAGGCAATACCTCTCCGCCAGAATGTTGAGCCAGATATTGGGCACCATAACAAACACCTAATACAGGATAATCCCGCATCATGGCAGAATAATCTACTTGTGGTGCATCTTCCTGACGAACGGAATATGGACTACCTGAAAAAATGATACCTTTAACCGTCTCATCGAAGGCAGGAATGTTATTAAAAGGATGAATTTCACAATATACGTTCAATTCGCGCACGCGACGCGCGATCAACTGCGTATATTGTGACCCAAAATCGAGGATAATAATTTTTTCTGACATGACGCAAAGTTACATATTCAGGATGATTTTTACACGGCGAAATCTTCTTACCTTAGCTTTTACACTATTCTTAATAAATAGACATGAAATTTGGCAGCGTTACAGACCCATCATCCATCGATTTTTCCTTACCCAAAACACCTTCAGCTACGCTGGAATTACTAAAAAAGCATCAGTCTGATGAGCCTTTTGAAGTATATGTGGGCTGCGCCAAATGGAACAAGAAAGAATTGAAAGGATTTTATCCGAGAGGTACTAAAGATGAATTGGCCTATTATGCGACGAAGTTTAATTCGATCGAATTGAATGCCACGTTTTACAACTCTCCGTCCAAAGAGCAGGTAGAAACTTGGAAAGGTAAAACAGGTAAGGATTTCAAATTTTTTCCAAAAATACCACAATCCATTAGTCACTATGGCCGCCTGCTGAATACCGATGAAAAGGTAAAAGCATTTGTCGACTCGGCGGTACTATTCGAGGACAAGTTGGGCATGGCATTTCTACAGATGCACGATAACTATAAGCCCAAAGATTTTGACCGATTGGAATCCTTTCTAGAAAACTTCCCTGCTGGATATCCCCTCGCTATTGAAGTGCGCAACGAAGGTTGGTTTGCGGATAAAGAGGTCGCCGAGCGTTATTTCGCTTTGCTAGAGAAAACAGATAAAACCAACATCCTTGTGGATACCGCCGGACGGCGAGATTTATTGCACATGCGACTCACCACGCCTGTTGCCTTTGTACGTTATGTGGGTGCCAATGTTCCGTCGGATTACACGCGCTTGGACGAATGGGTGGAGCGCATCGGCGAATGGAGAGAAGCAGGTTTACAAAAGTTGTATTTCTTCATTCACCAAAATATGGAGGAAGCATCCCCACTCCTAGCCGATCATTTTATCCAATTGATGAATAAATCGTTTGGCTTGAATTTGAAATTACCAAATGGTGACAAATTATTTTAAAGTTTATTTGGAGTTCACTAAATAGTCTACTAAGTTTGTAGAGTATTTAGAATTGCACGGTGCAATACCAACCGAGTTCGCAGAACCACGGTGGTTTTAATAATACGGGATTTATTCCAAAACAGATTAAATGGCCGTTCAGAATACGATTGATGGTTTCACCTTTAATAATTCTATTGTATGCAAACTCCACACGAACTGTACCAGCATTTGGTTCAAAATTTTCACAATTACTCTATCAAAGAACTCGTTAACTTGAATAACGATCTTGTCCGAAATGCTTCGTGGGGCACACAGAAAGCAGCCTTTAGAACAGCTGTGCTCAATAGCCTCGCACTCAAAGGCGTGAATTTATCCCGTATCATTTCACATGATGACGGATTCACAACCGTACAACTGGTACCAGTAGAGTTGGGCGAGGACAATACGTTGATTCCCCTCGCCTGCTGATGAAGTCGTTTATTGATGCGTGATCGCATAGAGCGCAAATGTGCCTAGCCAATGCGAGCCCATATAATCGTCCTCTTTACCGAGGTTGGGCAATGTAAAGTCTAGGTGTGCATCCGCGATATCACGCAAATGTGCTAATGCAGGAACTTGGCGTGCAATACCATACAGACAAGCAGCTCGGCTATAGTTCAAACCATCGAGATGTACTAACTGGCCGTCGCTGCGATCTTTAACAATAGCTGGCTCCAATTTAAAATCTTCGGCATACATTTGCGGCAAAAATTCGTTGAGCCAAGTTTTATACGCTTTATTATCCAATACCTTACTCATCAAATAGGCTTCTTCCAGACAGGGCGAAAGAAAGTCTGATCCGCTCGGCTCATAAGAGAAATCACAGTTTTTATCTTCTTGATACAACCGTATCGCGTGCTCTGTGATGGCATCAGCCAATGCTTGATCATTCGCCGTAAGGGCATAATCGTACATCAAGGATAATCCGAAAGCGGTATTATCGTGCTTGCCACTGCGAATTGGATAAACCAATTTGGGCAAATAGTCCAACAATTTGCCGCGCAAAAGATCGACCATGGGTTGCAAGGATTGGCTCCATCTTTTCGCATCCGCATCTTCCCAAGTCAACAACTCTTCCTGCAGCTTCAATAACCACGCCCACCCGTAGGTGCGCTCGAAAGATAAGTTATGTTTATCTTCAAAGAAAGCTTTTTCAATAGCCGCATTATTGTCGGTAATCAAGGCATTTAATGTAGCACGCACCTCACCTTGGCTATCTAGATCATCAAAAGATTTCAGCAGCTTTATGATAGACCAATAACCGTGTACAGAGGAATGCCAATCATAGCAGCCGTAAAAGATAGGCCGCAATACGCGCGGCGGTTTTAGATCTGCATCGCTACCAATAGATTGTCCCAACTTATTCGGATATTCTACCGTAATACAGTGAACCGGCATCTCAAAGATTGTTTTCGCTTGCTCAGCACTTAATTCAAATTTTGGATGCGCTTCTACTGAATTACCTTCTTCCTTTGCCTGTTCAGAATTTTGACAGGAGAATAGCGAGCCGCTAACGATCCCAGCTAATAAGAAAAAATAAATGCGATTTAAATTGAAATATGCAAACATATTTAATGGCAATTAGTTATTTGTACAATCTATAAAGATAGTAAATACATTTTTCATGCGTACAAATCATTTCCTTATAACATGTTGAGATATCAAATAGGATGAGTGATAACTGTAAAATTAAATATGGAGAGAACTTAAATCTAGACAATTGCTAATAAAGACATATTAGCGTCCTTATAAAGAAAATATGTCTATGGATATTTTCCACCATCTTAAATGAATTATATACTTTTTTTAAATCAAAAAAAATAACAAAAATTAGCTATATTAATCAATATATTAGTAATATTAACGTTACAAACAATTATGACATTATTAACTTCCAGTGCACTTATTAGCTTACAACTATGAAAGTCTTATTCGCCGATTCAAGCAGCTTATGCCGCTATAGCACAATTCTTGTAGCAAAAGAATGTGTTGTTGATATTACAGTGCTTGAAGCTGAAACACTAGATGTGGCAAGTCTCATTCTCAGCGCAGAAACAGTTTCGTTCTTATTTATCAATAGTAACATTTTAGGAGAAGAGGCTATTGATCGCATTCAAAATCTGCGAAATCTTCAATATAAAACGCGAATAATACTTGTTATTAACACTCAAGCGGAGTACAATGCTAAGAAGCACCTTACTACACATGTAGATGGCATTTTGCAACTGGAAGACACCCTTGAAAACAGCAAGACATACATCAGTAAACTATTTAATGGCAATCAAGACACCCAAGAGGAAAATCCACAACAAAATTTGTGTAATATTTCTAAAGTATTCTCTTTCGGTCGGAGTGAAATAATGCTTAAGGCGTATAGCAGCATACTAAAACTGTACTGGCATAATAATCTTGTAGTTCAATTAGCTGACACACGCTACCAGTAAAATCACATTGTTTCTGCGCCGTTCATTACTTGTACTTAGCGAAAAACATCGTAATTAAGCATATTAGGTTTGCTAACATGATTTTGTTATTTGTACTATTTTGGCTGGCAATAACATGTCAAAAGGTTATGATTTACGGGTATGAGGGTCGGAAATTTTCGTCCATTTAGATACATTACTAAACGTAATGCCCAAAAATCATAATTTTAAACTTTAACTCTTTAACTCTGGATAACATCTTTAGAATCCAGCACCACAATACCCATGAAAGACAAAAAAGACCAAAAGAAATCAAAGTACATAGCGCCTGTTATTCGAATAGATACCATTACAACCGAGCACTGGATTGCTGCTCATTCTGAAGCTCCGCGTGAAGCGAAAAAGGCTACGCCACGAAAAAAGGATGGTGACAAAAATGGTGACGGTAAAGAATCTTGGTAAATCTAAATAGTTCTAATTTCTTGTCACATTTGAGTAGTCAACTCGCAAAAAATCAGTATAAATCCTAGCAACGCTGTCATATCAGATTTCTAGATTCATGCTGAAACAGGAAAAATTTAATAATATCTACCAACAATAAAATAAATAATGTAATGCATGCCAGCTTCAAAAACTGGATGCAAGGCCACAAATCATCCAAATTTTATAGGCAGCTGACGGATATTTGTATGCGGCAGTGAATCATGTCAATTCTTACTGGACGACAGACAGCAGCGTCAACGGCGACTTTCAATACATCAGAATAAAAGTGCTGTAACCTACCGCGGCTTCGCATGAAGTATCTCTCTCCTACCTTCACGAAACAAACGGAGCGAACAATCTTTAATATACAATTTAAATGATGTTTTCCCTTTTGAACGCACCCAATGGAGTCGCTGAATAGCTCAGATTGTTGCTTCGATGGGCTATAATGCAGTGATACAAGCGATAAAAGGCTTCCAGCTAACATTTTTTAAGACAAAAGACATAGATAATATTTAATGTACTGCCGCAGCAGTAGTAACCTGTTCGCTGCAATTTAAATATCTTGATAGCTTCTATGCTGTCTATATGCTCAAGCCATGAGACTTTCCAAATGGTGAAAATATCTAAAATAAGTTCCCCCGACCTCGCATAGCAGAGGCTTCCAATCTCGGATTTACACACCAAATAACTGACCCATTATCATAAAAAAGTCAAAGTGTAAAACTTGCTTCTTTATTTCGCAAAATAGCACTTCCTTTGCATTACTTATCAGACTGAATATTATACCCTGATAGTCAGATAGTAGTATTATATATATGAATAATGCATATTTTAAGTCAGTATTTACGCTCATTGGGGTAATGCTGTTAGCGCTTTCTAGCGCTGCCCAAACGATTACTATAACAGGAAAAATCAAAGATGGCTATTCTTTGGAACCCATTCCTTATGCCAGTATCAACGTAGTTGGCCTTACCTCTTATGGCACGGCTAGTAATGAGCGAGGCGAATTCACCTTGCAAATCACCGGACCACAACGTAAGTTATTGGTCAGCTCTGTCGGATACGACTCCCGAGAAGTCGACCTAAGCGACGAGAAAGAGCAATATGAAGATGTTTTCTTATATGCGCAAAATGCGATCGAAGCAGTATCTGTCAAAGCGCCAAGGGTAAAGTATTCTAATAAAGATAATCCAGCGGTAGAGCTTATTCGTCAGGTAGTAGCACATCGCGATCAGAACCGATTAACAGGTCAGGATTATGTAGAATATAATCAATATGAGAAATTGGTATTGGGGTTAAGTAATCTTAGCGAAAAGTTTAAGAACCGCAAGATTTTCAAGAACTATCAGTTCCTGTTTCAGTCGGACACGTTAGGCACAAGCGATTCGTCCTATATTTTGCCGGCATTTATGGAAGAAAAGTATTCGAAGAATTACTTCCGTAAAGATCCTAAAACCTCTTCTCAAGAGATAATAGCTCAGAAGCAGGCTGATTTTGATGCGCGCTTTGTCGATAATTCAGGCTTGAGCAATTATTTGGAGCGCCTGTATGATGAAGTAGAAATTTACGATAACAACGTGACCATTCTAACGAATCAATTTTTAAGTCCGATCGCCAATACGGCTCCCACTTTCTATCGGTTTTATATCACGGACACGATTACAAATGGCGCAGAGCAACTCGTCGAGCTGAGCTTTTTCCCAAGAAATAAAAATAGTCTCTTATTTAGAGGCAAACTCCACGTCACGATGGACGGGCATTACGCCGTAAGGTATGCCAATATGACGGTGAGCAAAGAGATCAATCTCAATTTTGTCCGCGGACTCAATATCGAGCTTTTCTTTGACAAGGACAATCAGGAGAAATACTATCTGACGAAAAGCAATCTAGATATTGAATTCTCACTAACTGAAAAAGGCAAGGGTATTCGTGGTTCACGCGTGGTAATGCTGGAGAATTACACTAGCGGACTTGTCCAACCGGATAGCATCTATCAAACGGCGAAGAATAAAGATATTAAACCAACTGACGATCAGACTCCGGTCGATTGGAACACCATACGACCGGAGCCGCTGTCAGCAAGTGAAGCTACTGTATACTCGAACATTGAAGGATTACAGACAATGGCTTCGTTCAATCGATTTATGGATATCGCCGCTCTCGTTCTTTCTGGTTATAAGCAATTTGGTCCAGTAGAGGTCGGTCCTGTCAATACGTTTTATTCGTACAATCCAGTAGAAGGATTACGTTTGCGTGTAGGTGGGCGTACTACGGAATTATTTAGCGAACGCTTTTATATGGAAGCATTTGGTGCCTACGGTACGAGAGATCAACAATGGAAATACTTTGTAAGTGGTACATACTCCCTAAACAAGAGATCCCCTTACAAATTTCCACAGCATTATATTCGCGCTTCTGCATCATACGACACCAAGATTCCAGGTCAGAATCTAGATTTCATTCAGGAAGATAATGTGTTGCTTTCCTTCAAGCGGGGTGAAGATTTGAGTTACTTGTACAATTACCAGTACCGTTTGGATTATAAAGCAGAATTTGAGGGTAATTTTGCCATTACCTCCGGATTGAATTTGTGGAAACAGATGCCAGCAGGTGTTCTTTCGTACGAGCAAATGCAACCCGATGGTACTATACGTAGGGTTTCAGAACTCAATACTACGGAGTTTAATGTAGGTATTCGCTGGGCACCCAATGAGCAATTTTATCAAGGAAAAACCTATCGTACACCGATTTTCAATGAATTCCCGATTTTCACCTTGAACTATACAGCAGGGCTCAAGGGCGTATTAAATGGAGAATACAACTATCATAATTTTATGGCCACCGCATTCAAACGTGTGTATCTTTCACAATTCGGCTATGCAGATGTCAATATCGATGGTACATATATTCTCGGAAACAACATTCCCTATCCTTTACTTACGATACATCGTGCCAATCAAACGTATGCCTATCAGCTAAGTTCCTATAACTTGATGAACTTTATGGAGTTCGTATCTGATAAGCATGTTGCTTTGCAAGTGCAGTATTATATGAATGGTTTCTTGTTCAATAGAATTCCATTACTAAAAAAACTAAAACTGCGAGAGGTTTTCAGTTTCAAAGGGATCTACGGTGGCTTGCGTGACAGCAACAATCCAGATATTTCCGACCAAGTGTATGCTTGGCAACGCAATACAGATGGCGTAGTATCTTCATACACTTTCGAAGGATCTCCATACATGGAAGCCAGTTTTGGTGTAGCCAATATTTTCAAAATATTACGTGTTGATGCAGTGAAGCGATTGTCTTACCTTGATCACCCTAATGTACCCACTTGGGGTATACGTGCTCGATTCAAGTTTGACTTTTAGCCTTTCAGAAGCACTGATTTTTTCTTAATTTCGTACTATTATGGAAACCGTAGTTAGTGGAATTAGAAGTACCGGGAAATTACACCTCGGCAATTATTATGGGGCGCTGAGCAACTTTGTGAAGATGCAAGAAGAATACAATTGTTTCTTCTTTATTGCAGATTTGCATTCGTTGACCACGCATCCTACACCGGGTGATTTGAGCCGTACCGTGCGCCAAGTAGTTGTAGAATACCTAGCAGCTGGCATCGATCCCGAAAAATCGACTATCTACGTACAATCTGATGTACCGCAAGTAGCTGAATTGTATCTTTACATGAATATGAATGCCTATCTGGGTGAACTGGAACGTGCAACAGCTTTTAAAGATAAGGTAAGAGCCAATCCTGATAATGTAAATGCTGGACTACTCACCTACCCCGTATTAATGGCTTGTGATATTTTGATTCACCACGCTACAAAAGTTCCAGTTGGCAAGGATCAGGAGCAGCATCTGGAAATGACCCGTACATTTGGCAATCGCTTCAATAGGTTATATGAAGTGGATTATTTTAAAGAATCTTTTGCTTTTAGCTATTCTGACAAGTTGGTTAAAATCCCAGGTTTAGATGGCCAAGGAAAAATGGGTAAATCAAACGGCGATGCTAGCTGTGTATACTTATCGGATAGTCCGGATGTTATTCGAAAAAAAGTAATGCGTGCGGTATCTGACTCTGGTCCTACGAGCGAAAACCAACCTAAACCAGAGTCGATTCAGAATCTATTTGATTTAATGAAGGTAGTATCTTCTGCTGATACGTATACTCATTTTGATGATTTATACAACAAATGTGCAATTCGCTACGGAGACTTCAAAAAGCAGCTAGCGGAAGATATGGTTCTAGCTACGGAACCCGTTCGCTCGCGAATCGAAGAAATCTCTGCCGATGAGGATTATTTGAGTAAAGTTATTAGATTGGGGGCAGAAAAAGCTGCTGCGAGTGCAGACCGCACCATTAAAGATGTTCGTGAAATTATTGGATTGAAGACGATATAAAATGCATATAGCTGTAGTAGGAAATATAGGTGCTGGCAAGACAACCTTAACGGAGTTACTAGCACGCCACCTGAAGTATGAACCGCAGTTTGAAGCGGTAGAAAATAACCCATACCTCGAAGATTTTTATAGCGATATGAAACGCTGGGCGTTCAATTTGCAGATATTCTTCTTGAATAGCCGATTTCGCCATATTGTGGAATTGCAAAATCGTAGCATCGACATGATCCAAGATCGTACGATCTATGAAGATGCCTACATATTTGCGGAGAATCTTTTCGATATGGGTTTAATGTCTGCCCGTGATTTTGAAAATTATAGTAATATTTTTCAAAGCATCGTACATTATATCCAACCACCAGATTTATTGATCTATTTGCGTGCTTCGGTACCTACTTTGGTCAATAACATACAAAAACGCGGCCGCGACTATGAATCAGGCATTCGCCTAGATTACCTTTCTAAACTCAATGACAAATACGAAAAATGGATCGGTAATTATAAGGAAGGAAAGCTATTGATTTTAGACAAGGATAATTTGGATTTTGCGCAAAATCCCGAAGATCTAGGCCTGGTAATCCAAAAAATTGAAGCAGAATTATTTGGATTGTTTTAGGGTTTTCTTGCTAGGTATGTTAATATAGAGCATATCATAGCATAGTTTGAAGCCTTGTGAGCCCCAAAATTTCTATAAAAGAGATTTTGAGGCATTCTCCTTAGACTATATATGGAACGATCAACCTTCTACTGACGTTTTATAGAAGTTACTTTCTGATGAGTCCGCGACCGACACACTTTCATCATGGCAATTTTACTTTAAATGCCCGGTACGGATACTCCGTTTTATCTTCACCATTATTCCACTGCGGCAAACGTTGCAATTGTGCGCAGGTGAAATACAAGTAATTGTCTGAGCTGATACCAAAAGAATCTGACCATATTAGGTTGGGATCTTCAATTAAGATTTTTCTAACGCCTTCAGGCGTAATGTAAGCGATCGCATATTCCTCGGATGAAGCAAAATAGACATTACCTCGTTCATCAGCGATCATTCCATGCGTGATGCCCACCTCACCCAAATCTTCTACTTTGTCCTTTAAGTCGGCATCATTAAGCTGCGGATTGGCTAGAAGGCTCGTCTCAATACGATACAGGTTTTGCTTATTGATGGGTTTGAAATAAAAGTATTTAAAGTCTTGCGTAAGGGCAATGCTATTGATATTTGAAGAAAATGGCTGACCATCTTTATCTTGCATTTTGACACCATCATATGCTAAGGCAATATCATCTGCCAGTGTGAATGCCGTACGTGCAAGTACGCTACGAGATTGTTTAGTTTGTAAATCTAAAACAACAATAGAAGCTAAACCTGGGTCAGAAAGATAGGCCAAGTTCTTGTCCGTATCGATACGCACATCATTGAGTGCGGAGGCAGACATATCCAAGTCGTCAAAAAAGAAGGTATCTTCAACCCGATTTGTTTGGGTATTGATTTTCAACAACTTAAATAAACCTTCCTCTTCTTCTGTTCCATCAGCAAAAATGTTTCCAGCTGTACCTGGTTTGGAATCCAGCACCCACAAGTAATCCTTGGCATCCACGAACAAATCCTGTACACGCAGAAAATGATTTTCATAAGATCCTTTGCTGTTCCATTGCATATCTGGATAAGGCACCAACTCACCATTGATTACCTCGGCCAAAGCCAGATTGCCCGCACCATCGTAATTAGGGAATGATACAAACAGCCGATCACTATGATTAACACTCAGCCCGATGGCCATACTTTTATCAAATTTCGCAACTTCGATCAAGTCACTTTCAGTCGCTGCATCGATACAGCTTTGCAGAGAAAGCAAGATTATGCTCAATAAAATTAAATAGGTTTTCATTCGTAATTATTTTAATATTTCTTTCAAAAACAACAAAGTATGATCCCATGCTCGCTGTGCCATAACAGGGTTATAATCATTGGATGCCGGATTTGTAAAGGTGTGTTCCGAATTAGCATAGGTAATGATTTGCCAATCTGCCTTACCATCGTTCAATTCCTGTACGAGATAATCGTAATCTGCCTTTGAAATGGATTTATCATCAGCAGCATGTGCCACTAGCACTTTTGTATGAATCGTTTCATTTACCCTTTTTGCATCTTTCGCATAACCTCCGTGTATACAAACCACACCATCGACTTTCATATTGGCCCGAGCCACTTCCAATGTACCGGTACCACCAAAACAATATCCTATTACCGCTATTTTCTGATCATTCGCTCCAGTCTTATTTAGCTCGTCTAGAGCAAGCGCAATACGGTGCTGGTAGGCTTTATAATCATTTTTGTACTGGGATGCTATTTTGCTGGCTGCCTTATTATCTGCCGGGATATTCCCTTCACCATATATATCAGCAATTATAGCAATATAACCTTGTTTTTCTAGCGCTAGAGCGGCAGCTTTAGCTTCCTTATCAATCCCTTTCCATGCCGGCAATATGAGTACACCTGGTAGTTTCTGACCAGCATTGGAAGTTACTAAACCAGAAAGTTTTTGATCTCCATCGTGATAATCCACGGGTTTTAATTCCTGCGCTTGAATAGATAAGTGACCGATAATTAGTAGTAACATAAGGGAGAAGCATTTCTTCATGACTTAATTATTTAATCAGATGAATTATTATTTTTATTACCTAAACTATCAAAATTACACAAAATATATACCAGTAATTATTTTACAGTTTGCCTTATACCATTAATCTGGTTTTTTATTTTTTCACACATTTCGTTCTTGACAAGACGAAACATTGTGCAACATAACCCATCTTAACCTAAGCGTAACCGATCCTTAATATAAATTTTTAATCTATAATATAACTTTGAAGTTAAATAATAATCTCATAATGAAATTTATTTTTATTATATTTTTTCTAACACTTGGCGTCCATGCATACGCGCAATACACTGTACTAAAAGGCAAAGTAATAGATGCTAGTGACCTTTTTTCTTTACCTGGTGCTACACTCCGCCTGGAAAACACCAATCGACACACGGTGACAGATGCCTCGGGCTCGTTCGAATTTTTGGCAGTGCGTGCAGGAACGTATACGATTTTGGTCCAATACATGGGTTATCAAGTATACAAGAAGGAGATTACGACCGACGGCAAACAAGAGACCATGCAGATATTGCTACAACCGATCGGTCGAAAACTCGACGAAGTAAACGTGATTGGCGACATGGCCAAAGGCCAAGCCAAGGCTTTGAATCAGCAAAAGAACAATACCAATATTACCAACATCATTTCTTCGGATCAAGTCGGTCGTTTTCCAGATCAAAACATTGGCGACGCACTAAAACGTGTACCAGGCATTGCGGTTCAAAATGATCAGGGCGAAGCCCGGGATTTGATCGTGCGTGGGATGGCTCCAGAATTAAACGCTGTCACCATTAATGGCGATCGCATTCCTTCGGCAGAGGGCGATAACCGCAATGTGCAAATGGATTTGATACCAGCAGATATGATTGCTAGTATTGAAGTAAATAAAACGCTCACGCCTGATATGGACGCTGATGCTATCGGCGGATCAGTCAATCTCGTGACAAGAGCAGCACCAAACAAACAGCGCATTTCGGCTACGATAAGTGGTGGATATGCTCCTATTCGGGAACAAGGATTGTACAATGGCACCTTGATATACGGCAATCGGTTTTTAGAAAATAAGCTTGGCATCGTGATGAGCGGAACCATACAAGCACAAAATTATGGTTCGGACAATATACAGGCGATCTGGGCCAACACGGATGGACGAATCGGACTAAGCCAAATGGACATCCGACAATATGACGTGCAGCGGATACGCAGAAGTTTCTCCGTGGCTAGCGATTATGAGTTTAATGCTAGAAATCGTGTAGAGTTCAATGCCATATATAATTGGCGCGATGATCGCGAAAACCGCTACCGAACGCGGTACAATAACATGATCTGGAATGAGAATATTCAAAGTTATACGGGTCGTGTGCGCCGGCAAACCAAAGCCGGTTTGGATAATAACGCCACTAGGAATACCCGTCTGGAAACGCAAAAAGTGATGAACTTCTCTGCCCGAGGCGAGCACTTACTCACTTCATCACTTGACTTTGACTGGACAGCAAGCTATTCTAAAGCGTTGGAAGAGCGACCCAATGAGCGCTATATTCAATACCAATCGCCGAATAACATTCGCCTCGATCAAGACATAAGTGATCCTTACAAGCCCTTTGTAGTAGACAATTATCAAGATTACTCACAGTTTACATTTCATCGATTAACGGAAAATCATAACTATACTGAAGAAGATGAATTTGGATTTAAAGCGAACATTCGGTTTCCACTGAGTGTCATTACAGATCAGAAAGGTCGACTTAGGATCGGTACGCGCTTACGCGCCAAAACAAAGATGCGCGACAATATATTCTATCGATACACCGCTATTCCGCCGTTCGGTAATATGAGTACTTTACCTTTAGTGAACTGGTCTGGGGAAAACTTTGGCCCAGGCAGCCAATACACGCCCGGTTCGTTTGTAGAGAGGCAATTTTTGGGTGGGTTGGATTTGACGAATCCAGATTTGTTTTCGGAAGTTCCAGATCCTTCGGAGTTTTTAGCCGTCAATTACAATGCTAGAGAATTGATATTCGCGAATTATGTGCGTTGGGATCAAAACATTACGGATCGTACCGCCGTAATTATCGGTGCACGTCTAGAATGGACGAGGCTAGAATATACCGGCAACTACGTGCAAGATGAACAAGATCTTTTAGAAACCATCAGCAACAGAAATCGTTATTTGACGGTGCTACCCAGCATCACAATAAAGCATCAGGTTACAGATGATTTCATTTTACGTGCCGCTATTACAACCAGTTTGGCTCGCCCGAATTATTACGCCTTAGCGCCATTTGTAAATAGTCTTCCGGAAGATAGAAACATCGAGGCAGGCAATCCAAATCTGCGAGCAACCTACGCTACCAACTATGATTTGATGGCCGAAAATTATTTCAAAAATATTGGTTTAGTTTCTGGTGGGATATTCTACAAGCGTTTGCGAAACTTTGTCTATCGATACAGAGATTTGAACTATACGAGCGAAAAGTTTGCCGCTGACTTTCCAAATCTACCCAATCCAATCAACGCCAATGATATAGACAGATGGACTTTTAGACAATCGCGCAACGGCCGTTCTGTCGATTTATACGGCACGGAAATCGCTTTTCAGCGACAATTGGATTTTCTTCCGGGCAAGTTCTTAAAGGGTTTTGGGGTGTACACGAACTATACTTATATAAAATCTATTGCTAAAGGTATTACGATTGTGGATGGAGAAGATCGTGCCGGTCTTGCTTTGCCAAAAACAGCTCCTCATATGTTCAACGGATCGATATCTTGGGAAAACCAACGTTTCCTCGCGCGCGTGTCGAGCAATTTTGCGGCAGCATATCTGGATGGTATTGGGGGAACGTATTTTGAAGATGTATATTACGACAAGCAATTTTTCTTAGATGCGAACGCGGCATTCAAAATCAGACCGCAACTACGGATTTTCGCAGAAGCCACCAACCTTACCAATCAACCATTGCGATACTACCAAGGAAGCAGAGAACGTATGATGCAGTTAGAGTATTATCGCGCGCGGTATACACTAGGTATTAAGGTTGATTTGTGATTTTTCACGTATAGAAATTATATGAGCTAACTATTTGTTCACGCTGACCACATAAAAAATGTAAATTAAAATCACATCTGATACGAAATGAGTCTAAAAATCGGTTCATCTACACTATGCTTAACTTAAGCTTAACACGTAAATAACTCACACTTATTGTAGAGGTAATAGTTTTGTGGAAAATCAGATACCTACATGAAATTATTCTACACGTTTGCCTTACTACTACTGTGTTCCAGTGCGTTTGCGCAAACCACCATCTTAAAAGGAAAAGTACTTGATGCTACTGATAGCTTTTCGTTACCGGGCGCTACGCTTCGACTAGAAGAAACTAATCGACACACCGTGTCTGATGCGACGGGATCATTCGAATTCTTAGGCGTGCCTGTTGGCACCTATACCATTACCGTAAATTACATGGGTTACCAAGTGTACAGAAAAGAGGTTACGACCAATGGTAAACAAGAAAATTTGCAGATCTTGCTTCAGCCATTAAGTCATTCACTGGATGAAATCAGTGTGATTGGTGATATTGCCAAAGGACAGGCAAAAGCCTTGAACCAGCAAAAAAATAATAGCAACATCACGAATATTATTTCCTCTGATCAGGTAGGTCGCTTCCCAGATCAGAATATTGGTGATGCCCTAAAACGTGTACCCGGCATCACGATGCAAAATGATCAGGGCGAAGCCCGCAACATCATTATACGTGGTCTTTCTCCTGAATTGAACTCGGTGACGATCAATGGCGACCGTATTCCATCCGCCGAAGGCGATAACCGCAACGTGCAAATGGATTTGATTCCTGCTGACATGATTTCTAGCATTGAAGTCAATAAAACGCTCACACCAGATATGGATGCTGATGCCATTGGTGGATCGGTAAATTTGGTTACACGCGCCGTACCAAACAAGCAACGTTTTTCGGCGACGATGAGTGGCGGCTACGCGCCTATTCGCGGAAAAGGTTTGTATAATGGCGCTTTAGTTTATGGAAATCGCTTTATGGATAATAAGCTAGGCGTCGTAGTAAGTGGTACTTTGCAAGCGCAAAACTTTGGTTCGGATAATGTAGAAGCGACTTGGAGAGACCAAGACGGACGTATTGCGATGAGCGAAATGGATATCCGCAAGTACGATGTACAACGGATTCGCCGAAGCGTATCCTTGGCAACAGATTATGAAATTGACTCTCGTAACCGCATCGAGTTGAACGCTATCTACAACTGGCGTGATGATCGTGAGAACCGTTACCGTACGAGATACACTGGGCTGACTTGGAATGATGATATTCAAAGTTATACCGGACGTGTGCGTAGACAGACTAAAGGCGGTATCGGAAACAGCCAGAATGACAATACGCGATTAGAAACACAGAAGGTAATGAATTTCTCTGTCAAAGGAGAGCATTTGCTAAGCTCTGTTGTAGATCTGGACTGGGCAGCTAGTTATTCCAAAGCGTTGGAAGATCGTCCTAACGAACGCTATATACAATACCAATCGCCTGACAAAATACGCCTAGACCAAGATTTGAGCGATACATACAGGCCAATGGTCGTAGATCCATACCAAGATAACTCTATCTTCAACCTGCATCAATTAACAGAAAACCATAACTATACGGCTGAAGACGAATTTGGATTTAAAGCCAATGTACGTTTTCCGTTTAGTGTCATATCCGAACAAAAAGGTCGTATCCGCGTAGGTACGCGCTTGCGTGCTAAAACGAAATCACGTGACAATATCTTTTATAACTACAAGCCAACTACGGCTTTTGGAAATATGAGTACGCTGCCGTTGGAGAATTGGAGCGGTGACAACTACGCTGCTGGTAGTCAATACACGCCGGGATCGTTTGTCGATAAACGTTTTCTAGGCGGATTAGACTTTGCAAATCCAGCTTTATTTACCCAAACCACAAAACCAGACGAGTACTTAGCCGTAAATTACAATGCGAAAGAGTTGATCTTTGCCAATTATGTACGTTGGGATCAAAACATCACCGAACGCACTTCCATGATTATTGGAGCCCGTATGGAATTGACCAAGATTGACTATACAGGTAACTATGTAGAAGGTGAAGAAGATTTGCTGGGTGCTGTCAACAATAAAAACAGCTATGTAAACATTCTGCCAAGCATCTCTTTCAAACATGATGTCACCAATGATTTTATCTTGCGCGTTGCATACACTACAAGCTTAGCTAGACCAAACTACTACGCTCTAGCGCCTTATGTAAACAGTGTTCCAGAAGAAAGAGAGATTACGGCTGGTAACCCGAACTTGAAAGCGACTTACTCGCACAACTTCGACTTTATGGCGGAAAACTATTTCCAAAATGTCGGCTTGGTGTCTGGAGGTGTTTTCTATAAACGAATGAAAAACTTCATTTACAATTATAGCGATGTGAATTATACGAATGCGAAGTTTGCCAGCGCATTTCCAGGAATCTCCAATCCTATTCCTGTAAATGCTACCGACCAATGGACATTTGTGCAAGCACGTAATGGCGAAAACGTGGATGTATATGGATTGGAAGTGGCTTTCCAACGTCAATTGGATTTCTTACCGGGTAAGTTTTTAAAAGGTTTTGGTGTATATGCTAACTATACGTACATCAAATCAGTAGCAAAAGGCATTACCAACGACGATGGTGAAGAGCGTACGGGTCTTGGTCTTCCAAGAACTGCTCCGCATATGTTCAATGCGTCTATCTCGTGGGAGAATAGTCGCTTCTCAGCACGTTTGTCAAGTAACTTTGCGGCAGCATATCTGGATGAAATTGGTGCATCGGCGTTTAATGATGCCTATTACGATAAGCAGTTTTTCTTAGATGCGAATGCGTCTTACAAGATCACTCCGAAACTGCGTATTTTTGCTGAGGCCAATAACTTGACAAACCAGCCTTTGCGTTACTATCAAGGTACCACAGAGCGTATGATGCAGTTAGAATATTACCGTGCAAGATATACACTTGGTCTTAAGTTTGACCTGTAATACCTCGCTAATACCATGACTCAACACCATGCAACAAAACTTCGGTTTTGTTGCATTTGCTTTAAACACGATAACGAACATGAAACAACTACTATTTACATTCTTAACGATCGGCGTATGCCTATCCGGCCATGCGCAAGAGCAGGTAACTCCTTTTGAGTACGAAAAACAAACGGGTTATTCCGGAAAGAATATTCCAGGCATCACCTATCAGGAAGATAGCTTCAACTTCGTGGTAGTCGGCGATTTTGGTCGTGTGGGAGATTATTACCAGCGCGATGTAGCTCGGGAAATGGGACAAGCTACGGTCGTGCTCGATGCGGATTTTATTCTGTCTGTCGGTGATAATTTTTATCCAGATGGCGTACAGAGCACGCGCGATTATCATTGGATCTCCTCTTTTGAAGAGATTTATAAAGATCCCAGCTTGTACCGCCCTTGGTATGTGGCTTTGGGTAATCATGATTACCGCGGTAATGTTCAGGCACAGATCGATTATTCTCAGGTGAGCAGAAGATGGAATATGCCTGATCGCTACTATAGCAAGACATTTGAATTGGAAAATGGCAAAAAATTGCAAATGCTTGTAATCGACACCAATCCATTCATCAAGAGCTATCACAAAAATCCAGAAAAATACCTTCAAATTGCCGAGCAAGATACAGCCGCGCAACGCCAATGGCTGGAAAACGAACTCGCCAAGAATGATCCTTCGATCACGTGGAAAGTCGTTTTAGGTCATCATCCACTCTACAGTGGAGGCGTACGCAAAGAAAGTACAGACACGAAACTTTTCGAGCAGCAGTTTGCCGATCTATTTGACAAATATAAGGTGGATGCGTATATCTGCGGCCATGAACACGATCTGCAAATCATCAAGCCAGTTGGCCGATATACCACGCAATATCTTTCTGGCGCAGGCAGCGAGGTGCGCCAATCCGGCGAACGTGAAGGCACGATCTTCGCAGCCACAGAACCCGGCTTTATGACATTTTCTATCGTGGAAAACCAATTGACGGTTCACGTTGTGAAAGCAGATCCTAAAGGGGCTGCTGTACTATATAAGCACAACTCGAATAAATAATCTACTTTTTTAACAAACACAAATGAAACAAATAATCACCTTTAGCTTAGCGATTTGTTTGCTAACTTCTTGTGGCGATCGCTTAGCCAGCGTCGCTCCCAACGCATTAAAACCAACAATCATAACTGAACCAACGGAACACGACACAGACGATCCTGCGTTTTGGATACATCCTACTGATCCAACCAAAAGTCTGGTGATCGGTACGGATAAGGAAGTAGGCGGCGGTCTATACCTCTATGATCTGGAAGGAAAAATCGTCAATAAATTTTTAGATATGCAACGCCCAAATAATGTAGACGTGGCCTATGGTTTGGACATCAATGCCGTAAAAACCGATATTGCTGTTACGACAGAGCGGAAATCAAATACGATCCGCATCTTTTCTCTGCCTGACTTGAAACCAATCGACAATGGTGGCATTCAAATTTTTGAAGGCGAGCAAGGCGAAGACGAGCGCGATGGCATGGGTATCGCCTTATACACGCATAAAGCGGATTCTACCAACCACACGATTTATGCTATTGTAGGACGCAAGACTGGTCCTTCGGGCACTTACCTTTGGCAATACAAACTTTCTGCAGATCAAGACGGCATTGTACGGGGCGAAGTAGTTCGCAAATTTGGCACGTACAGTGGCAATAAAGAGATTGAAGCGATTGCCGTAGATAATGAGTTGGGCTACGTGTACTATTCAGACGAAACGGCTGGCATTCGCAAGTATTACGCTGATCCTGCTCGTGGCAATGATGAATTAGCTTTCTTTGGTCAAAAAGATGCTTTGCGCGATCACGAAGGTATTGCGATTTATAAAAAGGAAAATGGCGCTGGATATATCTTGGTATCAGACCAACAGAAAAACTCTTTCTTAGTATACGATAGAGCAGGAACAGCGGCTGATCCACACGCGCATATCTTGCTTTCCGAAATCCCCGTATCTGCCGTAGAGTGCGATGGTGCCGATGCGATCAACTTAAATCTTGGGCCAAAATTCCCAGAAGGCATGTTGGTGACAATGAGCAACAGCCGCATATTCCATTATTACGATTGGCGTATCATCCAGCAATGGATTGATAATAATCCCGTAAAAAAATAAATCCTACGGTCTATATTAAAATGGGCTTATCAGAAACGATAAGCCCATTTTTTTTGAACGGTATAATGACAATGGCCGGAAAATGGCTACCGTGAAAGAGTATTGAGCCTAACACGGAGCAAATAATTCGAAGCGGTGATGTATAACCAATTATCAACTCCAAAAGCACAATTTGCTGTTGCTACACCGATATGTATACGACCTAGTAGTTTTCCTTCTTTGCTAATTACAGCAACTCCTTTGCCCGCTCCGACAAATATATTCCCCTGATCATCCACTTTAAAGCCATCGGGCACTGCTCCTTCTTCTGAAAAATGCGTACTAAAATCAAATAAAACTTTGCCAGATCCGATGATCTTCCCCTCTGCTAATGCGTAAGCTAGTAAATAAGGTTTCTTGGGATCACTCAAAGCAACATATAATGTCGACTCATCCGGCGACAAAGCTATGCCATTTGGCTTTTGCACATTGGAGATAATCTGCTCGACCTCGCCATCTGGCGATATCTTATATACGCCATCTTGATCAATTTCTCGATTGGTGGTGTCTGAATCGCGATCTGGCAAACCATAAGGCGGATCTGTGAAAAAGTAAGATCCATCACTTTGCTGACAAATGTCATTCGGTGAACTCAATCGTTTACCGTCCCATGAATCTGCGAGCGTAACCTTACCGCCGCTGCTTAAAGACATCTTTGAGATACGTCGATCTCCGTGTTCGCAAGCAACAAGTTCACCAGCGTGATTAATTAATAAACCATTGGAACCCGGCTCACTGCTATAGGGATGCACACCTGTATAACCGGACGGCATTAAAAAAGGTTGAAAACCATTGTCAACACTCCATTTATAGATGGTATTCCGTGTTGGGTCACTGCATAGCAAAAAGTCATGCTCAGGCACCCAAACTGGGCCTTCAGCCCATTTCATATTATCTGCCAATATTTCTATGACTTGATCAGGATCAATGATATTTTTGAAGATGGGATCAAAGCTCTCTATTTTTCCAATTGTAGAATAAGTCTGACCTTTTGCTAAAAAAGAAAGGAGCATGAAAAAGCTGCATAAAATGTATCTAATCAACGTCATATATATCAAATATAACTTTCACGGCTAAAGCATGCAAGTCTTTCGCACTGATATGTTGAAGGCGTTGAATTTAAACGCCGCTTAAACTATAAAATTCTACATTACAACTAATTTAGTAGAAGTGCAGTCAGATTCTGTCGGCACTTAAGAATTAAGCAGGTCAGCACATAGATTTTGTGGACTATATAGGTAGAATAGATCCGGTTGCAAACCGCCTTTTTAGGTCTTTTATGGAATAATTATTGTGATTACAAAAATTCACTATCTATCGTCAATTTATGAAACAACCATTTGTAATTATCTTGATGCTCTCATTTTTGAGTATCGTGACCACTCAAGGTTTTGCCCAACAAAATGAAAATCGGACAAAAATACAGTTGACCATCACTTTCGAAGGAAAAGAAATTGTAACAGATCTGACAGGAGTCAGTACTTCATTCTCTCGTAACCCTGATAATGTGGAGACAGCGGCGTTAACAGCGAAAGATACTGTTAAAGCGACGACAACCGATTACTATGGTGGCAACATTTACCTCGGTGTAGATGCACATCAAATCAGTGATGATATGCTGCGCGTATTCTCTAAAAAACAGACGCGCTTTGATGGCAAAATAACCGTTGTAGACACCTTCGCGCGCACGCCAGACCGCATAATTACCTTCAAAGATGCTGCTGTGCAGAGTTTTTCACAGCAAATGTCTACCTATGGTGAATCGTACGGCAATTCTGCGATGACTTTTAGTTGTAAAGAGATCGCTGTCAACGGTATAAACATCGAGCAGTAAGACCTGTATGAAACGTTTTTATCAAACACGTTGGGAGATCACACCTAACCGTATTGTGCTTTACCCTCAACGGAAGTTCAGCATGATAGCTATTTTCTTATTGTTGCTGGGGATTGGATTGTTCGTTCTGCTTTATAATCAGCATGAAAATTTGAAGTCGCTGTGGCCAATCGCTTTGCCTTGGCTACTATTTGTCATTATTTTCGGCACATCGACTCGGAATTGTTTAATTTTTGATAATCAATCGGGTATACTATATCATAAATGGTTAGGAATAATTACAACTAGACGTATTCCGTTTAGCGAATTACACGGTATCAATGTAGTTAATCAGAGTGGATTAGGTGGCTATAGCTACAAATTGTTCCGTAAAAAAGCGCGATATGGCCGAGGCATTGCCGTAACATCAGGATATAGCAAAGCAAATGATAAAAATGCACTAGCTTTTGTGAGCGAGGTGATTCCTGAAATACATGCGTTCTTCGATCAGCACGAAAAATTACACAATCCAGAAGCAGTGTCGGTGACTTCGTTGCGATATTTCCAGCAAGACGGAGATCAATATGTGGTGCAAGGCGCTAAGTTATCGAATGTGTTGTATGGGTTATTATTTATCACCATGTCGCTATGGATTGCCTTAGACGTATCCGAGAAAACCATCGGTATCCATATTGCACAGGTATTTATCTTATTGCTGATTGTTGTTTTTGTCAACAGTGTTTTTATCAAATTTATCTTTGATCCTCAACAGCGCACTTTGAAAAGGACAGCACTTTTTTCTTACATGAATAAAGAATATCGTTTTGATCATTTTTTAGGAGTACAGGCTGTACGTCACACCACTAATATGATCTACACAGGTACTTCGGTACATCTACATTTCGTGGATGTACCGAAAAGCAATAAGGTGATTGAATTAGAAGTTGCTTCTTATTACCGCGTAAAGAACGTCGAACGCTTTATTCAAGAGTTTAATCAGGTAATGCTCCTGTCAGACACCACCTTTTCTAAGGAAGAATTGGCTTAAGTTGATTTTGTTGGCGCTTAGATATAAGGACGTATTGAATAATAGCTTATCAAATCATAAATTGCAAGACATATATTATATTCACGGTAACAAACTTCCATTTACATCACCTTAAAAAGAAAAACATGAACTCTAAAACCCAATCCATTTTAAGTTATCTCGGCATTTTATGGTTTATCGCCTATTTTCTTGGTAAAGATCAACGCGACAGTTTAAGTCTTTATCACTTGAAACAAGGTTTCGGTTTGCTATTGACAAGCGTGATCATCAACGCGGTAGGATACCTGTTGGTTAGTGTTATTGCTGCGTTAGCATTTATTACCAACATTATCGGTATCATCTTCGTGATTTTTATCGTGCTTGGCATCTTGAATGCCGTTAATCAAGTTCGCAAACCACTGCCGCTGATCGGACATTTGTTTGAAGATCAATTTACATTTCTAGATTAATCTCCTAAGTATCTATTATACCATAAGACCATACTAAGCGAGCGGGCGATTGGAGGAATCTATTATCATGTTCCGATGTAGAAGACAAACTTCATTTAAGGGCGGACTACACGTTTTCGAAAATTGCCGATCTAACGTTTTGACAATGTATGCTTTTGATTACCTTTGCGGCACATCTATAAAACATCATGACGGTATCCAACGCCAACCAAGATACGGTAGACATTTCGCTGAATAAGAGTAGAATCCGTCTGGCCGTAGCTGCCTTTTATTTTTGTCAAGGACTTGCATTTGCTTCTTGGGCAAGTAGAATCCCGACTATCAAACAGCATTTAGGACTTTCGGAAGCGCAACTAGGTACAGTATTGCTCATGCTTCCAATCGGTCAGTTATTGACTATGCCTTTGTCCGGACGCTTAGTTTCAAAATATGGCAGTCACCGCTTGCTTCCCATCGTTGGTTTCTTATATGTAGCCAACCTTTTTACGATTGCACTTGCACCCAATATGTGGGCTTTGGGGGCTGCGCTACTTTTCTTCGGCATTATTGGCAATATGTGCAATATCTCCGTAAACACACAAGGCGTATTGGCCGAAGGGATTTATGAGCGGTCGATCATGTCATCTTTTCACGGCACGTGGAGCATTGCTGGCTTTACGGGTGCATTGATTGGCTTATTATGTATGACGCTGAAGCTCTCCATAGAGACGCATTTTCTAATCATTACCGGTATTGTATGGACGCTGAATCTGTTGAACAGGAAATATCTGGCACCGCCATCGGGCATACAAACTAAAAAAGGCGGTTTTGCCTTTAAGCCCGATAAGTTATTGATTTCTTTAGGTGTTGTTGGATTCTGCAGCATGGCTACCGAAGGCGCTATGTTTGACTGGTCTGGTGTTTATTTCGATGAAGTCGTTCATGCACCAAAAAGCTTAATTGTGTTGGGCTATGCGGCATTTATGGTGATGATGGCCTTGGCTCGATTTGTTGGAGATAAAGCACTTTCGCGATTTGGTCGACAACGGATGCTGCAAGGTAGCGGTATCTTGATGTTTGTGGGAATGGCAATTGCCGTCTGCTACCCTAGTTTGATAGCAAGCACTTTGGGTTTTATGCTCGTAGGCCTTGGCGTTGCGTGCAATGTGCCCGTAGTGTATTCCGTAGCTGGAAAACATCCAACCATTTCTTCTGGTATGGCACTGGCGATGGTTTCTAGTTTGAGTTACCTCGGCTTCTTGATCGGCCCACCGCTGATTGGTTACATCGCAGAATTGTCGAGCTTACGTTTTTCGTACGGCGTATTCTCTTTGTTTGGAATTGTGTTGTGTGCCATGTGTACTATCCTTCCAGTCTTTAAAAACACGTAAACCGTCTGATCATCAATCCAACAACTGTTTGATAGGATGCAGATTTGCATCTTTGAATTCGACCGTTCCTGATAAGAGCACGTTCGTCTCCGTCTGGCGTGTACCTGTTGCCGTCGCTTGTTGAATTTTCGTAAACCACGTGGGCAGTGGTATCGGTGCCGCCCATACTTCGGGTTGTTGATAGCGCAAATAGAATAGATCCGTTTGTGGCACGAGTTCTTCCGACCGATCGGTTGTCGAGCTGTTGGTGCTCAAACGTAGCAATTGGCCGGCTTGATTTTTATAAAATTTATAAAACATCTTTTCTGGCAAGTACGACAAGAGATGTGGCGATGCCATGAAGGAGAATGTTATAGCAGGGACGGTTTCATTTCGCAATTCACGCTTTTCCACCATTTCAAAATTGTCATCATAATCGTATGTAATGATGGTATCTGCCTGTATCACGGCCTCATTCTTCCACTGCAACTCCCAGTAATTACCTAGATAAGGCTCGATATCTTGCCAAGGAAGTCCTTGTGCTTGCAGCATTTCTTGGTGTTGCACTAGCCAAGGGCGAATGTCTGCCTGAAGTCGCATCGACAAGATATTATCATCTGGAAAGGTCGTGCCGATAGGCTTATTACTAAACCTTCGTGCTGCATCATCGAGCAATGCTGTTACCGTTATTTTACCAGCACTAAAATCCAGTGACCAGAAAGTCTCTTTGCCTCGCTGCCAAAAAATCACATCTCCCTTTGCAGATTTAGAACGTTTCTTTTTCAGAGCAGCTATTTCTATAAGATCATCTTGTGAATTCAGAAGTTGTTGCATGGTTTCTATTATACCGTCTGTTTTGGTAGGGTTCCACGCGAAAACGACATGTTGCACGTCGGCAACAATATAAAAGCTTTTGTTTTCTGTACTTCCAGACCATAGATTTGAATTATCGGATTGCAGATCGACCTGCAATCCGATAATTGAGAATACCTGCTGCAGGCGCGATAAATCATCTATCGGAAGGATACTGAAATACGCCGCTCCACCGGCAGGTGTATCGAAAAAATAGAGATTCGCGGGCAAAGAAACACCCAAATTCCAAGGACGTAGCTTTCGAAGCTCCGTGCTTGCTGAGGTATCTCGTGCGCTTCCAAAGTAAGCGGTTGGATGCCACAAAGCATTGCCTGCCAATTCTCGGAAAATTTGATCCGATTTGATTTCCAAAATTGCGGTGGCATCGCGATGCACCGATTGTGATTGCGAACGTATCTGTCTGTACGAGAAGAAAAGAATGAGCGCCAAGGCAACTACGCCAAATGGCACTACAATCCAACCTATTACTCGTACAAATCTTTTCATGTTTTTTATTTTATAGTAGGAACAAACTCATTCAACAAATCAAATAAGAATGCCAATGCATTGCCCTTGCGATCTGGAAAAACAATAGATAGCTCGGCAGAAACTTTATTTCCTTTAATGCCCGAAGACCTTACCGTAAAGTCGCCGTACTGTCCGAGTTCTTCTACCGTAGAACGCAATTGACGCTCTACAGGTATATCCATTCGATCAAACAGTTCAGGTGCCTTTTTTGTGTTGAACAAAACTGAAAATGCATCTTTTTTAGCGATATCCATGTATGGCTTGTATCCTTTTCCTTGATACTTATTCGTATTGATCTCTTGCATTTTCTCTTGATTACTACCTACGAATACGATTCCGTCTTTGATCAAGAAATACAACTGCAAAGCCGATCCGTATGACTTTGGTAGCGCATATACGCCATTGAGATTCTCTATCTTTAGTTCACCCTGTCCCGCTTCAAGCAATCTTTCGAAGATGCGGGTATCGTCCGAAGAAAACATCCACAGGAAGTCTGGCACCTGTTCGGTCTTGGTTTTCTCTACTTCCTGATAATTATAGTCTTCATCGTACACATAGTCCGTATAGCTCACTTCTACTGGCGTTACACCGTGTAAAACCAAGAGGTTATCGCCTTTGAATACTTTTCCAATGGCCTTTTCGTCGAGAATAACATCGAAGAATAATGCCGTAAGGTCGACATACTTATCATACCGACCTGCCATCGGCCCATAGTACCGCTGGAAGATCTGTGGCATATATTTGATGTAAGCCTCGGTATCCATCGCAAAAGACATAAAACCAAGAATATCTTCGTTTAGATGTGGAAGGAACTTCCGATTCATCTTTCTCGAATAGATCGCTTTGAAGTAGCGGCTCATCTCCTTATCCAATGTAGCATCGCCACGAATCACTAGCTTATTGCCCTCGACAACCATTTGTCCGCTCACCATCTCGATACCATAATCTATTTTTGGCATCTTCCCTATGCCTACCACACTATAAAGTAAGTGTGCTGGCAGATAAGATTGATATATTGCACCAAAATCTTGCAAGCGAAGGTCGGCGATCACATCATCCCCCATCTTTCCGACCTTATGTTTCTTGGCATAAGAAGAAATCGCACCCGTTGTGATTTCTTGCATACGCTCATCAATCCATTGGCTCAATAAGGTATTGATCATGGAATCTCGCGTGGTCGTATAACGGCGGTAATTCAAGTAGTAATCATCTGCATATTCTTCTTGGCCGAGTACAGAATCGACTTCATCGTACATCTCCGGCAATTGAGGTGGTGCTACGGTAATGATTTGAACTTCGGAAGTATCTGATAAAACAGCTACCGTGTCGGCGATGTCATCCCAATAATCTGCTGCTACGGCAGTATCAGCTGCCCAATCATCGTATTCTGTGTAGACAGAATCAACTGGAATCGCTGCGTCGTACGCATACTCGTCGTACTCAGGCAAATAATCATAGGACGGATAAGCTTCTGCTACTGGCTCTGGCAGCATATAGCGTTCGCGTACTTCGGGCGATTCAAAGTAGTGCTCAAAGAAGCTTGCGCCTAATACGTAAGCGGTGTTGTTGTCCCAGCTTACGCGAATGGTGCGATCTTTATTGTAAATGCTTTTCAAGCCATTGATCATTTCTATCTGACGATCAGGTCCGAGAAGAGATTCAAATTTGTTGGCATCCACCAAGGGTAACAATCCACCAAAGAACTGTACGCTATCGGTAGATTGCATATAAAAATAGGCTTTTGCATCGTAGTCAATCCCTACATCTTCGAGTTTATTAAATGTGTCACTTCCAGTCGCACTGATTGAATCGAATACACCTACTTTTTTGAAAAAAGTATTGACATCATCTATTGCGAGATGTTTGAATACCGCCTTGGTATTTACCGTAATGAGCACATTGGCCTCTGCTGGCACCTTGTTGATCAAATCCTGTGCTTGCACATACAGGATGGTTTGCAACAGCAAAAACGCCGTTATGATAGATTTAATTTTCATATGAAATTGTACTACTTATATCAATTACTTAGTTGAATCTTGTTGGATAGACTTACTCGGCCTTCTATGACTTGTAGAGCAGGCACTTTCATCATAATTGCTTTCTTATTGGGAGAGATTTTTGCCTGCGCATTGGAAACAGAATTAACCGGTTTGTCAAACCGATAAATAGCGGAATAATAGGCATCACTGAAGCTTTTTTTGCTTTCTGGGCTTAATGATTCCAATTTTTTCTTGGCTTCTGGACTAGAGTTAGATTTACGTTCAAAAACGCCGGTTTTAGGTTGGTAGGCAAAGCTGGAGTAGCCACTAATATCGACTGCGAGTTGCTTAGATAAAGTACGGGTAAATGCGTTCAGGGTTTCGACAGAGGTAAACTTACACGACAAGGTGCCGATGAAATTTGTGAAGTCTAGCGAATGTTGCACATTGGATATACCTGGAGTTTTCTGTAGTATCGAGACGATTTCGGTCATTTCTTTGCGAATATCTGCAGGTTTCGGGATTTTCATACCATCCACCTTTTCTAATTTCATCAGAGATGCTACCTTGTTTTTACTTTTGCTGAGGTTTATGGTGGCTTTAATCGTACCACTACCATCAGACTGGAGCGCCACTTCTTCGACTATATCAAAACATCCGCTTAGCAAAAAGCAGGAACTCATTATTATGAGCAAACGACTAAAATATGCAATCATATAAAATATACGTAAGGTAGGATGACCTCCCAACATCAAATTTGAAACCAAAAATAATGAAACATACTCAGTATACCTGAAATGGTAGTTAATCGTTCGCAAAATTGGTGCAAATATTCTTATATATAAATTTTTTTACCTAAATAGTAAAATTATTCCACGCGTTTAGTGTTCATACTTTTGTGGTAGTAAAATTAGAGTTCATCATTAACTTCTAACAGATGGCTTGTTGGCGCCTAGTTAGAGACCGAGCATAAATCTTGGGGTGTAGCGATTTGCTGACAAGCAAAAGTTTCATCTTAATGTTAGCAGTATTTTTTTTAAATTGTATAAATATGCATGGATAAAATCAGCGATTTTAAATGAAAACCATCGAAACGTTAGCCTTCAAGCCGCTCTCAAATTCTGGTCAGAACTTATTTGTCTCAGCATTAGACTCGCATATAGACATTGGAAAGGAGATTTTACTAAGACCACATCGAACATATTATTTCATGATGATCTGGGTGACAGACGGCATCCTTGACTATCACATAGATCAGAATCTTTGCCAAATCCAGAAAAATCAATTAATCTATTTAGCCCCTGACCAAATTCACCATTTCGATAGTCACCAAGGATTTGAAGGTGAAATTATAGCGTTTACGGAAGATTTCGTTCCGCAAAGCGCCTTCTTCCCTATATTAAATATTTTCAACAGCGCTTACGCACAAGTAAAAAGCATACAGTCTAAAGAGGCACATATCAAAGTACAGACCATATTTCGTAGCTTATCCGAAGAGTTAAAAAAAGACCCTGATGAATTTCAGCATGCAATCCTTTTCAACATGCTATATAATCTCATTCTATTTGTGGAACGGGGAAAAGTGATACAACAAGTAAAAGACATGGTTCGTAAAGATTTTCAGGATATAATGGCTTTTAAAAGCTTGGTAGCCAAAAATTACCGAGAACATTTTAATGTACAAGATTATGCGGAAATACTGGATACGTCAACACAACGCTTGGGTCAGATTAGTGCTACTGCCTTAGGGAAAACGCCTAAAGAATACATTATTGAATACATGCTCACGGAAGCTCGCCGCATGCTGAACTACAGTACGGAATCCGTTAAAGAAATCAGCTTCAGTCTTGGCTTTGACGAACCCACCAATTTTACTAAGTATTTTAAAAAACATAGCGGTGTATCTCCTACGCTTTACAGACGCGATAAAGAATTGGCACGCCGCATCTCACGTTAGCCTTCTACTATTTTTACCATTATTTTCTTTTTAATTACCTTTTTTTCACTCACCACTATCTTTAGTTTTACGAAAGTTAATCAATTCGATCACGAATTCGATATTATCCGTCACAAGCGGCGCGTGGACCTGTTATACACGTGAACTTTTATAAACTGAAGTAATACAACGAAAATAAATTAGTGAGAGGTAAATCGAAATGATCATTCATTGTAAATCGATTTAAAAAAATGAGAAAAGTTCCTTTTTTTCGGGCTTTATCATATAATATTTATCGACATACTACTAATTCATTGGCAAAGACCTCTCAAAATGAGTCAAATTAGCTTGACCCAGACGTGAGATGCCATTTTTGTTCCAAATGCAATTGTAAACAGCAGTGACCTCTACATTAGAACGCACATTAATAAAGTAATAACCATTATAACAAATGTCTAAGCAGCAAAATCTTAAAACGGTCATAATGGCCTCAGCAACTGGAAGCCTCATCGAATGGTACGACCTTCTCTTGGCGATCATCTTATCTCCTATCCTTAGCAGACATCTTTTTCCAGACGGTGATTCGAAATTTCTCGAGACATTGGCCATTGTAGTTTCATCTTACCTTATCAGGCCATTTGGCTCCCTTATTTTCGGTTTTATTGGTGATAAAAGCGGCCGTAAGAAGTCATTTTTACTATCGCTACTGCTCATGGGGGGTGCGACTTTTCTCATCGGCTGTATTCCAACCTACAATCAGGCAGGTTGGCTAGCTCCAATGATGTTACTTGTCTTACGTTTGTGCCAAGGACTTGCGGTTAGTGGCGAATATGCTGGAGGCATTATCTATGTTGCGGAGCATGCACCAAAAGGAAAGCGAGGTTTTTATACCGGATTCATCCAAGCTACAATCCCACTAGGATTACTCATCTGTTTGGCAGTAGTGTACACAACAGAATATTTTATGACTGCCGAAACCTTTGAAGCATACGGCTGGCGTATACCTTTCTTACTAAGCTCACTGTTGGTGGTGGTTAGTTATTATATCCGTCAAAAATTGGGAGAAAGCCCGATCTATACAAAATTAAAGACTGCTGGCAATGTTAGTACTAATCCGGTCAAGGAAACATTTGCTACTAAAGGAAATTTTCGTCTAATCATGCTCGCTGTTTTTGGCGGAAATGCAGCACAGGCTACAATTATGCAATCGGCTCAATTTTTAACATTATTTTTTCTGCAGCGATCGGCATATATTGAGTTGAAAAGTAGCATCCTCATTCTTGGTATTGCCACGATGTTTTCCGTACCATTTTTTCATTACTTCTCTGCCCTAAGTGATCGAATAGGTCGAAAAAAGGTTATCGTTCCTGGTCTTATATTCAGTGCAATAGCACTACCCATTATCTTTTATGGCTACGGAGCAATCGGAAACCCTGATGGGTTACAGGTAACACATGCTATATCATTCGTCACCACGCTGAAACTAGCAGGCCTATCCTTCATCCTTTGCTTTGCCAGCGCGATGGTTTACGGTCCTATGGGTATCTTTATGCTTGAGCTATTTCCTACCAAAATTAGATATACTAGCATGGCGCTTGCTTATAACATTGGTAATGGTGTACTAGGTGGATCGACAACTCTTATCGGCGAAGCTTTACGAAGAGCCGCTATTTTTGGTCCATTTCTAATGCCATTTGTATCATTAGTGTACCCCGTAATTATGATCGTGACAGCTATTGTAGTTAATATGGGCTGGGTACCGGAAACGTATCAAAACAAGTTGCATGATGACGATTATGATGATGAGCTTCCTCCAGCAGCATCCCCAGCAAATAAACTGTAAATATACATAATATGAAATTAGTTACATATCAAACTAAGAATGAACACAAACTAGGATTGTATCTTGATGGTGTAATCGTCGATCTACATGACGCGGATACATCCATACCGCAATCCATGTATGAATTTTTGAAGGATTGGGATTTAAACATTGGGAAGGTAAAAGCTATCGCCGATAAAAAGATGAACTCGGGTTATGATGCATACGAACTGAACTTGTTAGCTCCTGTACCTGAGCCACCTTCCTGTCGTGATGGATATGCATTCCGACAACATGTTGCGGCTGCTAGACGCAATCGGAACGTACCAATGATTGAAGAGTTCGATCAATTTCCGATTTTCTACTTTACAAACCACCGTAGTATTCAGGGTCCAGGAAAAATACTTTGCATGCCCGATCATTTTGAAAAGCTAGATTTTGAGTTGGAAGTTGCTATTGTAGTATGTCGTGAGGGGAAAAACTTTAAGGCGGCAGACGCTGAAAAATATATTGGTGGTTACATGATCATGAATGATATGAGTGCTCGTACCCTTCAAATGGAGGAAATGCAACTAAGCTTAGGTCCCGCAAAAGGTAAGGATTTCTGTACAGCGATTGGTCCTTGGCTAGTGACTCCTGATGAGTTGCAGCCTTATAAAGTAGGCTGCAAACCGGGACATATAGGATTCAGCTACGATCTAAAAATGACATGCCATGTTAATGGAAAACAGGTGAGTGAAGGAAACATGTCAGATATGGACTGGACTTTCAGTGAAATTCTGGAACGTTGTGCTTATGGGACCTCCATTTATCCGGGGGATGTAATAGGCAGTGGCACAGTAGGCACAGGTTGCTTTTTGGAACTGAATGGTACAGGCTTGCTTCACGAGCCGAATTATACGCCTCAGTGGCTTCAGCCAGGCGATGTAGTAGAAATGTCAATCGACGGGTTAGGTACATTGCAAAATACCATCGTAGCAGATCCTAGCAACCTATCTCTCTTGGCATCCAAATTAAAATTATCATGACGATAGATTTTAAAAATCTTAGCGTGCCGGAAGCTCAGCACTATTTGCAACATGCGATAGCCCCTCGTCCTATTTGCTTCGCGAGCACTATTAACATACAAGGACAAGTTAATTTAAGTCCGTTCAGTTTTTTCAATGTTTTCTCGTCCAATCCTCCCATCGTGGTATTTAGTCCGTCGCGTAGTGGTCGCAAAAACACTTTGAAAGACAGTTATATCAATATTACAGAGGTACCTGAGGTCGGAATTAATATCGTGGATTATGACATGATTCACCAGATGAGTCTTACAAGTTGTGAATATGCATCGGATGAAAATGAGTTTTTGAAAGCGGGTTTTACCATGCAAAATGCCGGCGTTATAAAGCCACCTCTTGTTGCCGAAAGTAAAATAAAAATGGAATGCAGGGTCACTGATATCAAAGAGCTTGGTAAGGAAGGTGGAGCCGGAATACTGGTGATAGCAGAAGTGCTGAAAATGCACCTAGATGAATCAGTATTAGATGAGGCTGGACGCATCAACCCACTGAAAGTTCGACAGGTTGCCCGTTTAGGTGGTGACTGGTACATTGATGTCAAACCGGAATATCTCTTTTCAATTCCTAAACCTGCGGCCGAATTGGGCATTGGTGTAGACAATCTCCCTGAAAAAGTGATTCATAGTAAGATTCTTACCGGGAATCACCGTGGGCAGCTGGCCAATGTATCCGTTATTCCCACTCGGAATGATGCGTTTGATGATCCTATCTTTCATAAGCATGGAGCAGCAAAAGCTTACGAAGAACGGATCGCACAATTACTGGATGGTGGAAAGCTAACGGAGGCTTGGCAGATCATTCTGCATTGGGAAACGCAAAACTAAAATTATATCATTTAAAAATAAATCAAAAAATTATGCCACACTACCAAAAAAGAGGACAGGTGCCGAATAAAAGGCATATCCAATTTCGGAAAGCTGACGGCAGTCTTTACTCCGAACAGCTTTTCTCGACAGAGGGTTTTTCAAATGATTCTACCCTGCTCTATCACCACTATATCCCTACCGCCGTAGTGCAAGTGGATGAGCCTAGAAACCTCAGACCAGTAGTTGCCCAAGGAAGCAATCTAATGAAAGCCCGTGCATTGAATGGTTTTAATATTAAGCCAGAAGAAGATTATTTAGAAAGTCGCAAAACGATCCTATACAATAATGATATTCACATCGCATTAGCAGCGCCACAACAAGGTTCTCAATCTTATTTTTATAAAAATGCTGATGCAGATGAGGTGTTGTTTGTACATGAAGGTACGGGTAAAGTATTGACGCAGTATGGCGAATTGAGCTTCTCTTATGGCGACTACCTAGTCATACCCCGCGGAACCATCTATCAGATACACTTCGACGATGACGCAAACCGCCTGCTCATTGTAGAATCATTCACCCCGATCCGGTATCCAGAGCGATACGTAAGCAAAAATGGTCAACTGCTGGAAAACTCACCATTCTGCGAGCGCGATATTCGCACACCCGAAAATTTGGTGGATCACGATGAGCATGGAGATTTTATTGTCTATACAAAAAAAGAAAGTCTGCTATACCCTATTCATTACGCCACGCATCCATTTGATGTCGTAGGCTGGGATGGATGCTGCTACCCATATGCATTTTCCATTCATGATTTCGAACCCATAACAGGTCGTATACATCAACCACCACCTGTACATCAGACTTTTGAGGCTCACAACTTCGTCATTTGTTCATTTGTACCACGATTATATGATTACCATCCACAGTCGGTACCTACACCTTATAATCACAGTAATATAGACAGTGATGAGTTGTTGTATTACGTAGATGGAGATTTTATGAGTCGTAGCCACGTTGAGCGAGGTATGCTGACATTACATCCAGGCGGCATACCACATGGTCCTCATCCCGGTACTGTCGAAAATAGCATCGGCAAAACAGGTACAGAAGAACTTGCAGTGATGATCGACACATTTCGTCCACTTTTATTAACTGTTGAAGGGCAGGTAATTGCAGATGAGTCCTATTCCAAAAGTTGGCACACAGAAGTATAAGTTGTAGATATTCCATATTCGGAATTAGAAAGTAAAGTAGAGGTTGTGACACGCGCTTGCGTGCCCACCTTTCTTTAGTACAAAACCGTATCATAAATTTTGAAGAACGCCATTGTGAGTGATGGGTGCAAAAAGCACTTATGAACTGACATGGGAATGTTATGTCTTATAAATACACTAATACTAACCAATAAAAAGATGAATAAAAAACACGTTACATCAGTCATCCTTGGTATTTTTAGTCTGATACTAAGTCAAACTACGAAAGCTCAAGATCGGGTAGAGCTTTCAGATATGCCTCCTATTAATAATGAAGAAAAAGATGTAAAAGAATTAAAGGTAAACCTCAACAGTACCGGTTCACAGTACGTTAGATTTATGTTTTGGAACCAGATTTGGATACGCAGCATTGAAAATAACCCCGGAACTCTGGTGAATAACTCAGCCGAAAGATATACCACTGATCTGACGTTGCGAAGGGTTCGTGGTCTGGCCATGTTTAACCTATCATCACGATACCGAATGTTGCTACATGCTGGCGTAAACAATCAATCCTTTAATACCGGTGGTTTAGGCAATGGTACAGGTTCCAATGGTGCGGGAAAACGTCCTCAATTTTATGTACACGATGCATACAACGAATTCTCTCTTATTCCAGAAAAAAACAGTAGTGGACAAGATAATGAATTTACGATAGTGCTAGGCGCCGGACTACATGGGTGGAATGGTGTCAGTCGACTGTACAACTCCACTGCCATCGCTACATTAACATTAGATGCCATGCCTGCACCGGCAATCATTGACCAGACAGATCAGTTCGGCAGGCAATTGGGAGTTTTCGTTCAGGGGCGCTGGAGTGATATAGGGTATAGATTTGCTGCCAATAACCCCTTTGCTACAAACCTTGTACCAACTCTTGATGGTCCAGCTGTAGATAATAACAGAGACGGAAACCTATCTTACAGTGGATACGTATCCTACAACTTTCTAGAAAGGGAGCGCCAAGATTACTCCGTATTTGTCCAGAACTATTTAGGAAGCAAACGAATATTTAATATAGGTGCAGGATTCTACACGGCAGCAAATGCAACACAAACTCAATTAACTGAAGGTGTTTTTGACAATCACCCGATTACAATTCTGGGAGTCGACTTGTTTTTGGATCTCCCTTTCGGACAAAAAGGTTCAGCGGTTACCACCTATGTTTCTTATATTAATTCTAAGATGGGTCCAAATTATTTACGCAATTTCGGGTTAATAAATCCTGGAGTGGGTGATCCAAATTTTACGGGACAGCGGGAAATAGGTTTTGGTAATAGCCAGACCTTTGCCGGGACAGGAGATTCTTGGTATATTCAGGCAGGATATTTACTGCCAAACATTTTCCCTATCCGTTTGCAGCCTTTCGCTTCCGTGTACTCTCGCGACTTCGAAGCAGTTAATGAGCGGGGAAATACCTATCAGGCTGGTTTAAATTTTCTAATCGATAATCATCGTACGAAAATCGTTCTCCAGTATGATAATCGTCCAATGTATGATAATATCACCCATACCATCTTTAGACGCGGATCTGAATATGTGCTCGGTGCGCAGATTTTCTTTTAATAATATTATATCAATTGTACGAACGGATCTAAAAACAATAAAAGATCGTACCGCCTATTGCATAAGAGTCAATATTAAAACCTCCGATAGTACAAATACCGGAGGTTTTAATATTATAGTAAGGTCAAAAAACAGATATCACCTTAGATCGCCCAAGCTTTATCACCTTTCTTATATGGAAATTCTCCGTCATAACGACCAGGAATCTTCACATAATTCAATGCTTGCTTCATACCCACTTCAGAAGTGAAAAATCCGGTAAGCGTCAGTTGCTTCAACATCGTGAAGAAGTGATTAGAATCCTCCTCTTTCTTGTTCTTCTGGTATTCCTTCGCTTCCTTATCGTAGTCATTCACGAAAGTGAGTTGCTCTTCCGGTGTTAGTTGTTGGAAATCTTTGCCGTGCTTTTCATTAGCACGTTCATCGATTTTACCAAGACCTTCCATAAAAGCTTTTTGATCTTCCGGCGAATAACAATCACGAATCATGACTGGGATGAACTCTCCTACGCCTGCCTCTTTGGCTCCTGGCGTAGAGGTTTTAGGCAAGATCGCTTCCGCTAGATCTCCTAAAAGATTCATCGTGTCTTTTTCAAAAAGTGAAGCGACTTCCTTGGACGCTGTTCTGGTACAGCCTTCTAAAAATAGGCTGCTTCCGATTACGGCGCCTCCCATCAGTAGTGCTACACGTTGAATGGCTTCTCTTCTATTCATGTTCTTTAATGCTTAAAACTTATATTTCATTTCCCAGCCCGAGCGGTATTCACGCTTCACGAATTGGTTGACCATATCAAAGTTTGTTACTTTCATATTGTCATTATCCCATAACAATTTCAGATTACGACCTGGGTATTTGCCATCGATGTTCATATCGGCACCACGGATAGCTAAGTTAGCCATTAGCAAACACTCTGTCAAAGGACCTGAAATTTCGAAAGGTGCACTTACCTCTTTCTTACCATACCCAGCGATACATGCTTCTACCCATTGTGCATAGTGACCAGAAGCTTGCCCTGGTACGCGTTCGTATTTCAAGGCAACTTGCTCTTTGCGTGAAGTAGGCAACAAACGCGCATTTTCTCCATACGTATCGGCCAATATTTTACCTTTTGTACCAATCATCAAGATACCGTTGCCGCCATCTCCGAAGATTTCATTTGCTTCTAATTCTTCTGGACGTGCTGGTTGAATACCACCATCCATCCAATGCAAAGTAACTGGTCCAGCAGTACGATCTGTTTTTGGAAAAGTCATCGTAGCGTGACTAGATGGAGGACAACTTTCTGGGAATACCCCACGTTTGAACTCATCTACATATACTGTACCTACACTAGCGTGTACGTCTTGCACATATTGCAAGCCTAATACGCTGAAAGGAACTTCTACTAAATGACATCCCATATCGCCTAATGCTCCGGTTCCGTAATCCCACCATCCGCGCCAGTTAAATGGCACCAAGTGATCTACATAATCTTTTTGTGGAGCAGTACCTAGCCAAAGATCCCAATCCAATTCTTTAGGGATTTCTGCCGTTCCTTGTGGCCATTTAATACCTTGAGGCCATACTGGTCTGTCCGTCCAACAATATACGGTATGTACATCACCCACTAAACCTGCTTCATACCATTCTTTTACTTGACGCGTACCATCATTAGATGATCCTTGGTTACCCATTTGAGTAACTACTTTATAGCGTTTTGCTGCATCGGTAAGCGCACGTGCTTCCCAGATATCGTGCGTCAAAGGCTTTTGAACATACACGTGCTTGCCTAACTCCATGGCTGCCAAGGCGTGTATAGCGTGGTTGTGATCTGGTCCAGAAACGGAAACAGCATCAATATGTTTGTGCTCTTTGTCGAGCATCTCACGGTAATCTTTATAATATTTGGCTTTCGGGAAGCGGCCTCTCGTTTTTGCGGAACGACGATCATCTACATCACAAAGAAATGCAATCTCTGCTTTTCCACTGTCATAGAAAGATTTGATATCGCTTTCGCCTTTTCCGCCAACACCGATACCTGCAACCATTAGCTTATCGCTTGGTGCTACAAATCCCGATCCGCCCAAGACATGACGAGGAACAATCGTAAAAGCGGCTGCAGCAACTGCTGCCTGCTTAATGAAACTTCTTCTTGAATTCTTATCACTCATGTTTTTTAGTGTTTATAGGTGTTTTGTTTTTATAGGTTTCCTTTTTTCAATTCGCTTACCGCAAAGTCTACCGCACGCGCAGTAAGCGCCATGTACGTTAGTGAAGGATTGACACAGGCTCCAGAAGCCATAGCCGCACCATCGGTCACAAAAACATTCTTCGCATCCCAAACTTGATTGTTTTTATTCAAAACAGAATTGGTGGATTCGGTACCCATACGTGCTGTACCCATCTCATGAATACCTTGACCGAAGCCATATCCACTATCATACGTATTCACATCTTTGGCACCAACAGATTCCAACATTTCTTGCATTTCAGACATCATGTCTGGTCTCATCTTCTTTTCATTATCTCTGATCTCCATGTCCATCTTCAAGACTGGTAATCCCCATTTATCTTTCACAGATTTGTCTAGAGATATCTTGTTTTCGTGGTATGGCAGTATCTCGCCAAATGCGGTAAAACCGACATTCCAATCGCCTGCTTCTGTCATCGCATCTTTCCAAGCACCACCTACCGACATTTCGGCCACCTCGCCAGACCAACGACCACGACTTGCTGCACCTTGATATCCAAATCCACGTAAGTAGTCACGTTTTTTATCATCACCCGGTACATTTTGGAATCGTGGCACATATAATCCTGTCGGCCGGCGGCCATAGTAGTATTTGTCTTCGTAACCTTCCATACGACCACTCGCTCCTAAACGGAAATGGTGATCCATAGCGTTGTGACCTAATTCGCCACTGCTACTTCCTAATCCACCTTCCCACACATCGGTAGCCGAGTTCATCAGTACCCAAGTAGAGTTGAATGCCGAAGCACATACAAATACTACTTTTGCATAGTATTCATACGTTTTTCCTGTTTCTGCATCTACAATCTCTACTCCTGTTGCTTTTTGCGTGTCTTTATCGTACAAAAGACGCGTCACGATAGAGAAAGGACGCAACGTTAGATTTCCAGTTTTCATAGCTGGAGGTAAGGTAGACGATTGTGTACTAAAGTACGCGCCAAAGTTACAACCCAACCAACATTGATTCTGGTATTGACAATTGACACGGCCGTGGTGAGGAACCGTAATATTGGCCGTACGCCCCATGATAAAGTGACGTTTGCTACCATAGTTTTTCTTGATACGCTCTACTAGGTCTTTCTCCACTGCGTTGAATGGCATAGCTGGCATGAAATCGCCATCAGGCAATACATCCAAACCATCTCTATTTCCAGAGATACCAGCCCATTTCTCTGCATAGCTGTACCAAGGTGCAATATCTTTATAGCGAATCGGCCAATCGGTACCGTGACCATCTTTCAAATTGGCTTCGAAATCGAGATCCGAGAAACGGTAACTTTGACGTCCCCACATCAAAGAGCGACCACCTACGTGATACCCTCTAAACCAGTCAAAACGTTTCTCTTCGGTATATGGACTCTCTTTCTCGTTCACCCAGAAATCAAGATTTCTTTCATTTAAGGCGTAGTCACGACGCAGTACCGGATAATCTTCTTCCATCTGCTTAGTACGACCACCGCGGTGCTCATATTCCCAAGTATCTTTATTAGCATGATAGTCTTTTACGTGTTCTACATTACGTCCACGTTCTAGCATGATAGTTTTTAGGCCTTTTTCCGTCAACTCTTTAGCGGCCCATCCGCCACTGATTCCGGAACCTATAACAATTGCGTCATACGTATTACTTTGTACCATTATCTCGTGTTTTATAATTTCCCAAATACTGTTTATTCTGCATTAGCTACTTTTCTTGCTGTGGTATCTCTAAACATCAACAAGAAGATCACTAATACGGCAAATGCAATTCCGGCCGGAATTAACCAAATAGTCTCCCAGTCATGACCACCATCAGCCGTAATATAACTTTCTACAATTTTGCCCGACAACAAGGATCCGATCAGCATACCTACTCCATAAGTAGCTAATGAAATAAATCCTTGTGCCGCACTCTTAATTTTTGGTCCTGCTAGCTTATCGGTATAAATCTGCCCTGTTACAAAGAAGAAGTCGTAACAGATACCATGCAATACAATACCCATTACCAGCATCCAATATCCTTGACCAGCATCGCCGAAGGCAAAGAATACATATCTTAACACCCATGCCAACATACCAATACCCAACATTTTCTTAACGCCTAGACGAACAAATAAGAAAGGCATTACTAACAAGAATAAAGTTTCTGATACTTGACCCAACGACTGTACCGCGGCAGCAGACTGCATACCAATTTCATTCAAGTAAATATTAGTAAAGTTGTAGTAGAAAGTTAATGGAACGCAGATTGCGATTGATGACAAGAAGAATAATAAGAATGATTTGTTTTTTAACAAAGCAAAAGCTTCCAAACCTAGTATTTCACCAACTGTCGTTTTTTCATTTTTCTTCGTAGGTGGCGTATCCGGTAAGAAAAGGCTGAAAACGGCCAAGATAGCAGAAGCTACTGCTGCTAAGATAAAGGTCAATTGCAGCGAATTTGTTTTTTCCCAAGATAACCAGCCTATCAATAAGCCTGCAATGATCCAGCCTATTGTACCAAAAACACGAATACCTGGAAATTGTCTTTCGGTATCCGTCAATTGGCGGAAGGAAACGGAATTAGCCAGTGCCAATGTTGGCATGAAGCACACCATATAGGCCATTACTATCGGTAAAAAGTCATCGAAAGTTGTTAAGGTAGAAGCATAGTACAAAAGACCTGCACCGATGAGGTGCAAAAGGCCTAAAATACGCTGCGCCGCAAAATATTTATCGGCAATCATGCCGATAATAAACGGGGCGACAATAGCTCCAATAGATTGCGAAAGAAAAGCAAGACCTACATCACTATCGGACGCAAGTAGATTATTTTTGACAAAAGTGCCTAAGGTTACGAACCATGCTCCCCAAATAAAAAATTCGAGAAACATCATGAAAGACAACTTAAATCTAATAGCAAATGACATACAGGTGGTTTATAATATTGTTTTTTAAAAATAGTGAAAAATTCGAGATTCTAAAGATCTATAACAATGTGTTAACAATTCAATTTTACGATTTAGCGAAAGGAATCTACTGCACGATAAGCTTGCACAAGACGCTCCTCACCAGCCTTACCCGACTGAGAAACACCATGTTCCATACCGACAACGCCTTTATATTCTTTTTCGTGCAACCATTTGAAAATATTCAAGAAATTAATTTCACCAGTAGTTGGTTCATTTCTCCCTGGATTGTCTCCAACCTGCACATAAGCAATTTCGCTCCAGCATAGCTCCATCAGTTTGATGAGATTGCCTTCATTTTTCTGCTGATGGTATACATCGTATAAAATCTTGCATGACGGGCTATCCACGGCTTTACAGATCTCGTAGGTTTGGTCGGTAAAACGCAGAAATAAATCTGGCGTATCACTAAGCGGTTCCAATACCATACTGATACCATGCGGCTCGAAGATCTCTGCGCCACGTTTCAAGCTTTCAATTACATTGGCGGTTTGCACACCGATCGGTAGTCTGCGCTCATAATCACCGGGAACGACAGTTACCCATTTGGCATCGACGCGCTTAGCCACTTCAACAGATTCTCTACAACCTTTCAAGAAAATATCGAGATGTTCTTGCTTTCCAGCAGCCAAGGTGTTCTGTCCGTTGCCGCCCTTCGGCACCACGAATACGCCCATGCGCATACCCAACTTGACTAGTAACTCACCGATCTGCGTTTGCTCACGCTCTGAGCGAGATGGCATGTTATTGTCTTCGATACTACGAAAACCCAAATCATGCATGTATTGAATTTCATCCAAAAAGTTTTTGCCAGCGCTAGCTGCAAACATGCCTTGATGTGGTGCATAATCGAGATTAAAAGTGGCACTGGAGTCGGAAGATGTGGCAGCCCACACATTTCCATGTGGTAATACGGTTGACGCGCCTACGGCGAGTGCACTTTTTTTAAGAAAATCCATTCTATTCATAACATAGCTTTATACAATTCGATCCGTAATGCACGGACCAGTCAGCAGCTAGTAAGTGTTCACTCATGAATTGTTTTATATTGGTAAATGACTCGAAAGATAGGAAATTCGAATCATAACATCGATAACAAATCGGTTACAAAATAAAAAAAATCATCTTCCGCTCGATTCTCGAATGGCGCAATCTGATCCATTCAAAATCTTCAGAAGATGATTTCAGTACAGCGGTGAGTGTATGCTATTGTTCGAGCTTATGCAGCTTTAGTTTAGTATCTAATTCGGTGCTCGACAAGCCAACGGCTTGTGCCACAAGATCCTTACGTCCATTGTATTTCCCCAGCTGAAAATGGAGATACAACGATTCTGCGTGCTGCTGGTAATCTGCGATAGAATCAAATGCATCTAGATCTACCATCTTGCGACTTTTAGAATTAGGCTGCGAAGGATTTGCGAAAGACTCCACTTCTTTGGCCGTTATATTTTTACCACTTAGGATGATTAATCGCTCTACCATGTTGCGTAGTTCGCGAATATTACCTGTCCAAGGCAAAGCTTGCAAGGCCTTCATCGCATCGTTGGTAAACTCTTTAACTGGCATGCTATATTCACCACAAATTTCTTCACAGAATGCGCGTGCGATAATTGGGATATCCCCTTTCCGCTCATTCAATGGTGGCACATGAATTAAAATCACACTCAATCGGTGGTATAAGTCCATCCGAAAATTACCTTCTTCAATCTCACGAAGCAAATCCTTATTGGTTGCAGCAATCACCCGTACATTTACGGAGATCTCTTTGTCACCACCAACGCGTGTGATTTTGTGTTCTTGCAAAGCGCGTAGCACTTTTGCTTGCGCAGAAAGGCTCATATCGCCAATCTCATCCAAGAAGAGTGTACCACCACTGGCCTGCTCAAACTTACCAATCCGCTGTTTTACAGCTGATGTAAAAGATCCCTTTTCGTGCCCGAATAGTTCAGACTCGATCAATTCTGAAGGAATAGCCGCACAATTTACTTCGATCAAAGGCGCGGAGGAGCGTTCGGATTTCTCGTGCAACCAACGTGCCACCAATTCCTTACCGGCACCATTAGCTCCCGTAACTAATACCCGTGCATCCGTAGGTGCCACCTTATCGATAGTATCTTTAATTAAAGAGATTCCACTCGATTCACCTAAGATCTCTTTTGTCTTAGAAACTTTTTTCTTCAAAACCTTGGTTTCTTTCACCAATGAGCCCTTTTCCAGTGCATTGCGCACCGTGATCAAAAGGCGATTTAGATCCAAAGGTTTCTCCAGAAAGTCAAACGCACCTTTTCGCGCGGCTTCTACCGCAGTCTCGATCGTACCATGACCGGAAATCATGATGAATGGCGTATCCGTGAAAGTTTTAGAAGTACTCAATACTTCCATCCCATCCATTTTATTCATCTTGATATCACACAATACCAAGTCAATTTTTTCTTTTTTCAGAATTTCTAACGCATCGGTGCCATTGTCTACATCGAGTACTTTGTACTCTTCGTATTCTAAAATATCCCGTAGTGAACTCCGGATTGGCCTTTCATCGTCAATAATCAGTACTGTGGTCATCTATGACAAATATTTAGTAGTATCGTCAATATATAGGAAATCTGCCTATATATCTTATAAAATCCAAAAAAGAAGCAAACTTTGTAAGCCGGGTTCTGTGCCCAACCTAGATCGGACCTCTATCATTTATCTACGCCTGCATTCGCACACAGACTGTATCAACCTACCCATTGCAAGTGTCCGAAGACAAAAGGCGAGCCACCTTTTCCGAAGCCTGCAACCTATTTGGTTTTTCAACACACGAGGTTTACCGCGATACATATCACTATGCAAAGCCGTGAGCTCTTACCTCACGTTTTCACCCTTACCTTTTTGCAAAGGCGGTCTATTTTCTGTGGCACTTTCTATCGCATCCCTAAAAATGCGCCTTCCTGTTAGGAAGCGTGTTGCTCTGCGTTGCCCGGACTTTCCTCTTCTCTACATGTAGAGCAGCGATAGAGCCAGTTTGCTTTCTGGAGGCAAAAGTAAACAATAATTCATTAACGTTTGCGACCAAAGCTCACAAAGCGGAAAAAACGCTTACCTTCGTCTGCAAATGATGAAATCCTACACGCCCTATCTCATCCTATTACTTTTTCTACTAGCTGGCGCTTGCAAAGATCTTGCTTGGATAACCAAGCCTGAGTCCGGAAAAAATATAAAAACTCCTACCGAGAAAGGTACTGACGTACCGCCAAGTACAGGCGAAAACAGCAATATGTTTTTAGGAAATCCTTCGAATGCACAAACCACCTTCGTACTAAAAAACAATTATCTGATTGATCTACATTATTATACTTTATCATATGATGCAGATCGAGGAATTCCCAACTGGGTAAGTTGGCATGTAAATAAAGAACGACTAGCAAATAATACATCGCGAAGCAATCTTTTTTCAGAATATAATGGTTTGCCTAACAGCTGGTATCAGGTACAATCGAAAAGTTATACTAGATCTGGATTTGACCGAGGACATCACTGTCCTTCTGCCGATCGCCTCACGTCAGAAGAAGCCAATGCATCGACTTTTCTGATGATCAATATACTTCCACAAGCGCCTAACAATAATCAGCGTGTCTGGAATAATTTTGAAATGTATTTGCGTAAACGCGTAGAAGAAGGTAATGAGATTTACGTCATTATGGGATCTTACGGTAAAGGCGGAAAAGGTACGCAAGGCACCGCTGAGAGTATAGATCACGGCCGCATAACCGTCCCTTCTCATATTTGGAAAATTGCGGTTATTTTGCCAAACGGTGACAACGATTTGCAACGCATCGAAGCTGGCGAAGCAGAGGTTATTGCCATCGATACACCTAACAATAATGACGTTGGTTCGTCGTGGAAAAAATACGTAGTCTCGATTCGTGCTATTGAAGATGCTACGGGATATGATTTTCTATCAGAACTGCCGACGGAAACACAGAATGAATTAGAAATCCAGCTAAATAACGCTGCTTAAAGTTTGTTGTAAGAATTTTCATGTTTTATGACAGACACCATGTGCTGTATCTAAGCGGATGTGTTCTAAGCATAATCAGAAATTTAAGATCAGGTAACAGACATGTGTGAGAAATTTACTACATTTCAACATGAAAAACCTCAGAATTATTTTCTCTATATTAGCAGGTGTCCTATTATTTACATCTTGTGCTGCTAGGTTTGCGCGTTTTGACAATTATATGCAAGAATGGAAAGGTCAGGATGAAGAACTAGTTTATAAAGTATATGGCCCTCCTATGCGCAATCAGGAGTTGAGAGATGGTAGGAAAATAATAGCTTATGATTTTCAAACCACAGGTGTAGAACAATCCCTTTATTGCTCGGTAAATTTTGAATTGCGAGATAGCATTGTGATGTCAGCAAAAAATAATGGCAACTTGGGCGCTTTAAAACAGCATATTAAAGGCCCACATGACACCAAGTTGGTCGAATAACGCATTTAAAAACCTAATCCAAAATGACACCTATATAAGTCATTCTACAATAAGGCAAGTCATTCTACACTAAGGATTGATATATCTTAAATCTGCGCTGACTGGACAAAATCAGGTCAAACGCTCGGCTACTAAACGTTGCCAAATCTTTGGTAAAACTCATCTTTCCTTTAAATACTTTGGTACAGTAAGATAAAATATGATGTAATGTACTCTTGTCCAAATCCGACGAGATTATATTGTAAAGAAACTTACGAAGAAGTTCTACATCGCCTAGATCCAAGGTCTGCACTACGCTGTTAGACATTAGATATTGATCCACCATTGTTACCAAATTAATATTCATATCCTCACCTCCTAATCGTTATATATAATGAAAGATTAAATTAACCCCATATTAATAATAACGCCATAATAACTAAAGATGTTTCATGAATACAACATAATGATATACGGAAAATGCAAACGTATTAATCCGGCAGCAACCTGTAATTAGTACATGTTATTGTAGTTAATACGTTAATCTAGTTAGAATGACTAAGCTTTCTTTACGAATTCGGATTTCAACGCCATCGCACCGAAGCCCTCAATCTTGCAGTCAATATTGTGATCACCTTCGGTTAATCGAATATTCTTCACCTTAGTGCCCGCTTTTATACCTTTAGGTGCGCCTTTTACAGGTAGATTTTTTATAATAACAACACTATCACCATTTTGTAGGACGTTTCCATTACTATCTTTTACGACCAACTCATTGGTATCAGATGTAATCTCATCAGTATTCCACTCATGTCCGCATTCTGGGCACATCAATAGTTCATCCATTTCATAAACATAAACGGACTGGCATTTTGGGCAGGGGGGTAAGGTATTCAATCTTTGATTTTTTAGATCGCTAAAGATACGATATATTGATACAATTGAACCACAATTATCCCAAATAGCGAATTAAATTTAGTTTCTAGAATAGGATGCTTGCGCATAAACGCAACAAGAATTTTACTTAAAAAATAAGTATACGCGCATGTATTTTATTGCCCTGAGATCTTTATAATTTAAAAAAAGCTTAATTTGCGACAATATATCCATCTACCGTAAATTCGAGTACAGGTCATACTATTTAACCTAACATCCATACCATGCTTAGTCGACTCCAAGTTTCTGCTAATGATGAAAGTCGTAGCCTTGCTCTAAAGGATTATGAAATTCTTCATTCATTGCAAGAAAAGGAGTTTGACCGTATTACCGAACTTGCCTGTCTCCTATGTGAAACGCCTATTGCACTGATAACATTGATAGATGACGAGGAGATTTGGTTTAAATCGAAAGTCGGAATCAAGGAAGTGAAGATACCACTGGCCAATTCTTTTTGTCAGCATACGATGATGGGCGAAACGTTACTGGAGATACAAGATACCTTATTAGATCAACGTATTACCGACAATGTGCTCATTACCACTTCACCGGCTATTCGGTTTTATGCAGGGCATCCGCTTATTGACAGCTCTGGGAATAAGCTAGGCACGTTGTGTGTAATGGATCGCACTCCCCGCACATTGAATGACGTTCAGAAACGGGCATTTGCCCTTTTAGTGGAGAATATCGTAGAGCTTATCGTCGACAGAAAACAACTAGACGAATTTCGATCCTTTGAGCGCATGTTTCGCTTATCACCTCATTTGATCTGCATTTATCGTCCTGAAACACCTTTCTTAAAGATAAATCCTGCCCTTTGCCAACTGACAGGATTGGGAGATAATGCTTTCAAAAGCGAGAACTGGAGAGAGGTAATTCACCCTGACGATTGGGAAAATGTGCTCAATGCATTTAATACGGTTTCTGCAGATGATACAGAAGTGGTGATCACTACACGTGCAAAATCTGCTGCGGGAGATTTTCGAAATATTGAATGGGTGATATCTTTAGAACATGCGATAGGTCATTTGTACGCTTTAGGTCGTGATATTACGGATGAACAAGAATTAAACAAAGAATTGCAGCGCACTACGCAGCTATTATCCGAGACGAATCAAGTAGGACGTATTGGGGGTTGGGAGATTGATTTAGATAGCAACCAACATCGTTGGACATCGGTAACTCGCCAGATTCATGCTGTTCCCGACGATTATGAACCTGATATTAATACCGCTATCGATTTTTACAAAGACGAAGAAGTTAAACAACAGGTTAGAGCCGCAATAGCAGATGGTATCGCGTTTGGTAAACCGTGGTCAATAGAAGTTCAAATTATTGATGCTAATGGCCAAATTAAATGGGTAAATTCTTTAGGTAAGGTTGAAATGCGTGACGGCCGCTGCCATCGTTTGTATGGTACATTTCAAGATATAGACGAAAAGAAGAAAATCCAGTTGGAGCATGAAAATTCACGAGCAGTTTTACAAGCCTTTGTACAACACAATCCAGCTGCTGTGGCGATGCTTAATCAAGAAATGCAGTATATTGCGGTCAGCGACGCTTGGTTGCAAAATTATCGATTAGTGGACAAAAATGTGATTGGTAAATCTTACTATGATCTTTTCCCATTCATCACGGCAGAAGGTCGAGAGCGCCATCAACGAATTCTCGATGGCGCCGTTGAGCAGCATCCAGAAGACAACGCCTTGTTTGAGGGCAGTGAGTTTACAGGTTTCTGTGCGTGGGAAATGCGTCCTTGGCATCTTATCGATGGCAGCGTAGGTGGGATTATGATATTCACACAAGATGTCACGCATCGTATTGAACAACGCCAAAAACTGATAGCGGCAAAGATGGAGACCGAAGCTGCAAGTAATGCTAAATCTGAGTTTCTGGCAAATATGAGTCATGAATTGCTCACACCGCTTAATGGCATCTTGGGTTTTGCGCAACTCGCATTGCACTCTAGTAGCGAAGCCGATAAAAAACAATTTATTGACTTGATCATCAAGTCTGGTCACACCTTGCTGCAAGTAATAAATAATATACTTGATTATAGCCAACTGGAATCCGACAAGATGACTTCAGTTGCTGAGCGAACAGATTTGCACGTACTCATTCAAGAATCTATAGAAGAGATGATTCCTGAAGCAATCGCAAAAAAATTAAGGTTGACCGGCCATCTGGGGCTTGAAATTCAACGTTTTATTTGGACGGATTCGGTTCGCCTCCGTCAAGTGTTGCATAACCTACTTAGTAATGCCTTAAAATTTACGGAAGTGGGCGATATTGTGCTTCGAGTAGATCGATTGGATGAGCAAGATGACTTCGCAACCTTAAGATTTTCAGTATCCGACACAGGGATAGGGATATTGCCAGAAAATCAAGCTTTAATTTTCGAAGCTTTTACGCAGGAAGACGGCTCTTTAACTCGAAAATATGACGGTACTGGGTTGGGGCTCACGGTATCTAACAAATTACTTAACACGATGGATAGCGCGCTTAAGCTACAAAGTAATCCAAATATAGGAAGTACATTTCACTTCGACCTGCGCGTGAAAGCTGTGCATCATTAATAGGATGCTATTCAAAAGTTAGATACTGTTGAGGTAGGAGCTTAATGAGATCTGTGTATCTACGTTCAATTTTTTACGGATGCGATAGCGATGCACTTCCACGCCGCGTACAGATATACTTTGTAACTGTGCGATCTGTTTAGTGGTAAAATGCAAGCGCAAGTAGGCGCATACTTTCAAATCATTCCGTGAAAGCGAAGGATGTTTGCTGGTTAATCTTTGGAGAAAACCATCATTTAATTCGTCGAAATGTACAGCAAACTGATCCCAGTGCAATGTATTCTTATCTACATCTTTGAGCAAAGCTGTTATCCGTTTTAGATCGGATTCGTCTGCAGTGCCAGATTCCATCTTACCCAATTCTGCACGAAGTTTATGCAATGCGCCTGCATTTTCCATGAGTTGCATACTCGTACTAGCCAATTCCTTTGTTTTGATCAGCACTTCATCTTCCAAGTGTTCTTTCTGTAATTTGATAATTTCTCGTTCGTTTTTATCGAGTTCTAACTGGTAAATGTACCGCATTCTGCTAATCTCTTCTTCGTGCTTCTTTTGTCGATTAAGCCACGCCGCTCGCTGCCATCGTACAGCTAGAAAGAATGCAGACAGCAATAATAACGTGTATATAACCCAAGCTAATCGCGTGGCATACCATGGAGCCAAAATGCTAAAATGGTAACTTACCACATCGGATTCTAATCCCAAATTGCTCTTTACCTTTACACGAAAAAAGTAATCTCCACTAGGTAAATTAGTATACGCCTTTTGTCGCTCTGTAGCCCAGGCCGACCATTGATTATCATATCCTTCTAATTGATAACTATACAAGAGATTAGCATGCGCCCCATAGCTTGGTGACGAATAATGGAAATGAAAACTATTGTAATCTGCTGCTAACGCAGGAATGTGGTATTTATCTAGCGGGGTATGATCTCCAAATCCTGCGTATAATAGCGAGTCCGTGTCTCCTACAACTAATACTTTTGAAAAAACTAATTCTGGCTTCGCGAATTTATCCAAATACTTTTCGAGATTGATATGTAGCATACCGCGCTCTGCACCCACATAGGTATTATTAGCGTTGTAAGGATAAATATTCTCAAAACCAGTAGTGTGCAACCCTTCAATCTCGGGAAAGTAGATCAATTGATAGCGATGATGGCGCGCTCGGTATTTGGCCACTCCTACTCTTTTTGCACTTGAGAACCAGATATTGCCCGCTTCATCTTGCTTAAAATATCGAATAGGTATACCGGCAAAGATATCCAACCGATCATGTGGTCTAAAAACTTTCCCTTTTCGATCAAACTCATAAACCCCAGCTTCGGTAGCAAAAATCGCCTCGCCGTTCCATCGAAAGGCATAATTCTGATAGGAAGAAGGCAAACCATCTCTCTTCGTAAAAAGCTGCGTGGTGTAGCTTTTTCTTTCAGAATCGACTAGTATCTGATAAATTCCACGGTAAGGATGTGATGCCCAAATATAGTGAAGCGTATCTGGCATTAAAAAACGATAAGAATCTCTATGTCCTTCTAGCGCGCCTTCGTACCTACTTACAGTCGGCTCATGAGTAAAAAGATCCAAACCTTGGTAAGTGCCCATCAGCGTACTGGGCGAATTTTCTAGATCTTGATTCACAATAGGCCACGAGAGAAAGTTCCAAGTTCCGGTTCGCGTAGCGATTGGTGTAGCTTTCAAATTATCTATACTAAAGACTCCCCGATTATGCCCTAACCATAGTTTATTATTCACTTCGCCCAAATGCCATGCTTCACCACCATCAGTTCCGGCGATCATGTTGAACTGTGCACGTACCTGACTGTGATCCTGCGCATCTTTTGATAAAGGCGCGGCAAACAATCCATTAGAGGAAGCGATGTAAAGTTGATTATTTTTCACGTAGCTCGAATAACCAGTTACATCTGCCTTTATGCTTGGGCGAATGTATTTGATGGCACTTCCATAACTAATTAAAGCAATAGCATTATCCAATCCAGCCCATATATTCTGCTGCTTATCTACAAATACAGATGATACATTGTTATTCGGAAGTCCTTCGGCAGTACTGATGCGTTGTAAAATATTTCCACGCGCATCCCGAATGAGACACCCCTCCATCGCTGATGCGAATACATACTCTCCTTCATTGATCTTGGCGACAGATGGCGTGTACACATCCTTTGCGTCAGAGGTACGAGTGGGCAAGCTTTCGTATGCTTTACCCTTTAGGATGTACATCCTATCGGTAGAAGTTGTAATAATTATTTCACCTGTATCGGCGGATAACACACCGGTTATCAATTGCTTTTTTAGGCTGGCATCTCCATATAGTGCATGCCATTTACCCTCTACAAATTCTAACAATCCCAACTGGGCATCCTGTGCAAACAATCGACCTGCAGCACTACCCATAAACTCCCAACGATTGTTGGCTGGATAGACATGTATCTTCCCGTTCAAAAGTCTGAATATGGCCGCATGCGCACGAAAAAAAACAGCCTTTTGGTATCCGACGGTATTCCATACATCTGCAAATCCAGCATATTTTTGACTTATTTTTTGACTTAATGAAGTATATGCTAACGATCGTGTATTATCAGCTTGAAAATACCCAAACTCACCTTGACCGCCCACGTAAACACGATCTTGATGATCAATAAACAAAGAGCGGACAATCGTCTGGTTAGATAAGCTATGTTTGGACCACGTATTGCCATCGAACGTGATCAGGCCCTCATTATTGGCAAAATACATCAGACCACGGCTATCTTGTCCAATCTGCCACGTACGACTGCCTCCTTCAAAATCAGCTTTTGAATAACTATATAGCAGTGGTGTGCCCAATTTATTTTGAGCAACAACTGACAAGCACCAGCCATACATCACAGCAAAAAAGCAACAAAAGATATACTTCATTAAAATTTATAATTACGTATCGGAATACGTCGTCAGCGCTACAAATATAGCAATTAAGCCCATTTTTAGTATATGATGTAGTAATGAAGTAGTCCGTTTATTGGTAGCTATTATACGGTTTTTCTAGATTTGACTTCTACTTATAAACCAAAACCAAAAACTAAATCTTAACACATGAAACATCGTGTACTAATTTTTGTTATGGTTACCTTTCAGTGCCTGCTGTCGTCGATGGTGTTCGCACAGAGCCGTGAGGTAACAGGGAGGATTACGGATCCAAATGGACATCCGTTAGTCGCTTCTATTATGATTAAAGGCGCATCTGGAAGCGGAACCAGCTCCAGCGCTAATGGAATTTACCGTCTTCAAGTACCCGAATCTGCAGATTCTCTGATCGTCACATCGGTAGGTTACATGCGTCAGTCGGTCGCCGTAAAAACCAATACCGTAAATGTGCAGATGATCGCCGACGAAGGATTCAACGTAGAAGAAGTCGTGGTTATCGGATACGGTACGCAACGTAAAGGTGACTTAACAGCTCCTGTCGCTACAGTGAATATGGAAGAAGCCATAAAACGTACTGTGGCAACGCCGATGGATGCGATTCAAGGATCTGTACCAGGCGTACAAGTCGTAAGTGGCGGTGCGCCAGGCTCTACACCTACCGTACGTATTCGTGGTGTCGGTTCGTTCAACAACGAAAGTCCGCTTTACGTGGTGGATGGTATGTTTATGGACAATATCGACTTCCTAAATCCGAATGACATCGAAGATATGTCGGTCTTGAAAGATGCATCTGGTGCCGCGATCTACGGGGTGCGTGCAGCGAACGGTGTGGTAATTGTAACCACCAAACGTGGAAAGTTAAACACCAAAGCACGCGTTACTTATAATGGCTATGCGGGTATTCAGACGCCGACAAATATGCTCAAAATGGGTAGCGGCCAGCAATATGCTGATTATGCGGCCGCAATTGGCAGACAATCCATTGTTGATGCTTCCATTGCTCGTTTTAACGAGCCAGGCAATACAACGGTCATGAATACCGATTGGTATGGTGAATTATTGCGGTCACAAGCATTGATTCACAATCACAACATAGATGTACAAGGCGGTAGCGACAAGATCACCTATGCTTTCGGTCTGAACTACATCGATCAAGACGGTATTATGGATGCGGAGAACTTTCACCGCAAGTACAACATTCGTATGCAAACCGAAGCCCGCGTAACCGACTGGTTGAAAGTTGGTTTTACGGCTCACATCAACAACTTTCACAACTTCCAACCAAACAATGCGGCATTCAGACAAGCATATTTTGCATCGCCTTTGTACCCCGTGTATGACGATAGATTAGAGTTAGCTGATCCGATCAAATTTGGTTCTAGTGATCCACTTGGCATCCCAACCGGTTTTTGGTTCAACAACCCTATTGCGGCAGCATACTACAATCACAATGAAACCAAAGGTTTTCAAGTATTGCCAAGTGCCTATCTAGAAGCTAACTTTTGGGACAATAAGATAACTTTTCGATCACAGTTAAGCCAGCGATACCAGTCTACGCACAACATTCAGTACAATCCTGTTTATTACATTGATAATAATCAGCGTGCTGACCGTTCGTACTTACGTTCGGGACAAGGCCGTAATTCCAACTATATTCTAGACAATTTGCTAACCTACCGCGATGCGGCAGAAAAGCACCACTGGAGCGTATTGTTAGGTCAGTCTACACGGGAAGAGCGTTGGAGAGATACATGGGTATCGGCTAATGATGTGCCTCCTTCGCAAGAATTCTGGTATGCTGGTCAAGGTGCGCAAGGTTTAGGATCAGCGACCGGATACGGTGAGAATGGTTTTCGCAATGCCGGAGTTTCGGTATTCGCACGTGGTACGTATGATTATGACAACAAATACTTGTTGACAGCGACATTCCGTGCAGACGGAAGTTCAAAATACCAAACCAAATGGGGTTACTTCCCATCAGTAGGTTTGGGCTGGGTATTGAGCCGGGAGAATTTCATGCAAGAGCAAAACCTATTTGACCTCTTAAAAGTTCGTGGTAGCTGGGGTTTGCTGGGTAATGATGGTATCCAGCCAAATGCGGGTTACGCTATTGTCAGCTCCGGAAATAATTTCTCTGGTGTATTTGGCAGCATCGGTTCTACGTACGGAAGCCGTGTACCTGGATACCGTGTAGGTCGTTTCTTTACGCAAGTGCGTTGGGAAGTGGTCGAAGAATGGGATGCTGGTCTTGACTTTGCCTTATTCAACAATCGCTTGAACGGTACAGTAGATTACTACCACCGCGAAACGAAAGATTTAGCATTCAGTCGTCCGATTCCTTTCATGTGGGATCGCGTGTATGGCAACTGGGGAACAGTGGCCAACAGCGGCTGGGAGTTTGGATTGAATTGGGCAGATAAAAAAGGCGACTGGGGATACCGCATCGGTGCAAACGCGACTACATTGAAAAATCGGGTGACCGATTTGGGCGGTTTGGCCAATATTATGAATGGCTTCACTGAATGGGCAGCGGAGTTCCCATCTCGTATCGAAGTGGGCCAACCGATCAACTATTTCTATGGCTACGAAGTGCAAGGAGTATATCAAAACCAAGCGGAGATCAATGCTGATCCTATCGCTAGTCGTTATAATCAACAGAATCCAGGCGCCCCTATCCAACCAGGATATTTGCGTTACAAGGATCAAAATGGTAATGGAGAATTGGATGAGGCCGATCGTATCAACTTAGGTAGTTATTTACCAACGTTGAGCTATGGCTTTAATGTAGGTATTGAATACAAAGGCTTTGACTTAGGCGTCGTGCTACAAGGTGTTGCTGGCAACAAAATTCATAACCTCAATAGAGCCATGCGTCGCAAATATCCGCAGATGAATGCCGATGCTGCGTTCATGGAAGGATTATGGACCGGTGAAGGCAGTAGCAATACCTATCCATCGGCAGAAGGAAGTGTTGCATCTTGGAATCTACAAGCAAGCTCATTCTTTGTCGAAAGTGGTGCTTATTTGCGCGTACAAAATGTGCAGTTAGGATACAGCTTTAACCTAACGCCATCTATTCCATTCCGCGTATTTGCCACGGCAGATCGTCCATTGATCTTTACCAATTACAATGGATTCTCACCAGAAGTATCTGGAATGGGCTTCGATGCCAATGTGTACCCGGTAGCGGCTACATACAGTTTAGGAATAAGAGCTAGTTTTTAATGATGACTTTCTTTAGCAATACAACCATGAAAAAATATAATCAAATGCTATGGGCGGGATGCTTGAGCACGGCACTTCTATTGAGTGGCTGCGAAAAATTCCTCGACAAACCATTAGAAAACCAACAACGATCGGAAGAGATCAATTATGGCAATGTGCAATTGATGTACGCTCCGGTATCTGGTGTATACCGTGCTGCATCGGATGACAACCTAGTACACTGGATCGATTTGTCGATACGTGCTATTCGTGATGATGATTATCTACAGGCAGCACCAGACCCAAATGATAATCCAGAATTGATGGCCATCAAAAACTTTCAAAATGATGTGACCATTCAATCCTATTGGGGATTAAACCAATCTTGGATCAGTTATTATAGCTTGGCGATCAGTGCCAATAATGCATTGCTGGAGTTAGCGCAATTCGCAGAGCGTATTGATCCAAACAATGCCGAACTACAAGGACTAAACAGACAATATCAAGCAGAAGTACGCTTCTTGAGGGCCTATGCACATCTGATGGTATCACGTCTTTTTGGCGATGTGCCAATTCTCTCCGACAGCGGCGATATCGCACGACTAACGACCATCGGCAAAAGCAGCCGTGCAGAAGTACGCCAATGGATCGTCGAAGAGATGGATTTCTGTGCTGCCAACTTGGAAGATAAGCGACCTAATCAATCCATTCACATCGGAGCTGTCACGCGCTATACTGCTTTGTTACTAAAAGCCAAAGCAGCAGCCGATTTAGCTGGGAATGACAACGGTAGTGCGCAGTGGGACGTCGTGTTGGATGCTACTAATGAAATCATGACCAGCAACATGTTTTCCCTGTATGCTGATTACTACCAATTATGGAAAGTACCGGGCAAACTATCCAATGAGTCGTTGTTTGAATTGCAATATTCAGATTTTGGCTTGCCGACAGGCGATATTGTACGTCCGGGTGTAGATTGGGGAACATTCTTCCGTTGGCAAGGTCCTTCGGGCGATCAGCGCGGAAGCGCAATCTCTGGGGCAGGTTGGATTCCACCATCACAAAACATCGTAGATTTCTTGACAGCACGTGGCGACGAGACACGTTTGAAAACGACCATCTTAGAATATGGTGCAAACGGTCAGCCGGCTGTTACTCCAAGTGGAGATAACGTGTATGGGAATCCATTCAACATCAAATATTTCAATGGAAAAGCTTATCTGCCTGCTTCGCAAATGACCGAAGGTCGCCTAGAATATGGTGCGAATAACAACGTGCGCATCTTGCGTTATGCGGATGTATTATTATTGAATGCAGAAGCCAAAGTGCGCAAAGGACAGAATGGTGATGAGCCATTCCGATTGATTCGCGAACGCGTCAATATGCCGGCCATCACTGGTGTCACACTCGATCAGATTCTCGACGAACGTCGTGCCGAGTTTGCCTGCGAATGGTGGGGCGAGCGCTTCAACGATTTGGTGCGTACAGGTCGCGCTGCGCAGGTATTCGGATCGCGATTCGTACCGGGCGTGAGTGAATCGGTTCCGATTCCGCAAACGCAGATTGATGCTAATCCAAACTTTAGATAAGCATAACCAATAATCAGCCTGTGGCCTACCGACGCGTAATCGTCATCCAGCCACAGGCTGTTTTTTACAAATACTGTTTACGTAGCGTACTGTTACGTAATCTTTTTCAACACACACACGATATGAATATCCGAAAATTAGTATCCATGCTGTGCTTGGGCATATTTACAGCCAGCCAAGGAGCTCACGCCCAAAACCCAATTCCTGTAAAGATTGTAGACAAAAACGGAAAGTTCGAAATTCAGCGTGAAGGACAGCCCTACTTCATCTTAGGCGCCGGTGGAACCGGAAAGCTAGAATTACTAAAGGCGACTGGTGGCAATTCCATCCGCACGTGGAGTACCGATGGCGCACAGCAGATCTTAGATGAAGCTCAAAAATTAGGATTGACCGTAACCATGGGTTTACGTGTAGGCACGGAAAGACATGGCTTTGACTACAACGATCCCGCAGCGGTAAGCAAGCAATTGGAAAGAATCCGCGCAGAAATCAACACTTTCAAAAACCATCCTGCGCTATTAACTTGGGGAATCGGTAATGAACTGAACTTGCATTACAGCAACGAAAAAGTATGGGATGCCGTCGAAGGAATTGCTTCCATGATCCATGAAGAAGATCCGCATCACTTAGTCACCACGATGCTGGCAGGTGTAAATAAGAAAGAAATCGACCTGATAAAGGCAAAATGCCCGTCATTAGATCTCATCGCGGTACAAACCTATGGCACGCTGGCATCTGTACCGGCGCAATTGAAAGAGTTTGGTTGGGACAAAGCGTATATGGTGACCGAATGGGGACCAACTGGACATTGGGAAGGTTTGCAAACGCCTTGGAAAGCTTCAATCGAAGAAACGAGCAGTGAGAAAGCAGCAGTTTACAAAGCCCGCTACGAAGCTTCCATCGCAAAAGATCCTAGTTGTGTCGGTTCGTATGTATTTCTTTGGGGACAAAAGCAAGAACGCACACCAACGTGGTATGGCCTATTCACCGAAGATGGCGAGCAATCTGAAGTGATCGACGTGATGCAATATTTATGGACGGACAAATGGCCGGCAAAACGCGCACCACACATTAAATCATTCACTATTAATAAAAAGGAAGCTGCCGATCACATCTATTTGAAACCAGGCGCTACGTATCCAGTACATGCGAAAGTAACCGATCCAGCTGGTCAACCATTAACAGCTCGCTGGGAGTTATTAGCAGAAAGTACCGATTTGAAAGAAGGTGGTGACCGAGAAAACAGACCACATGCCATTGAAGGATTAGTACAAGAAAAATCCTTCGACAAGGCAGTGCTGACAGCACCAGAGAAAGAGGGCGCTTACCGTTTGTTTTATTATTCATCGGATGGAAATAATAAGGTGGCGACGGCCAATATTCCTTTTTTTGTTCAGAAATAAAGCGACGTATTAAAACTTAACTCACTTACTATGAAATCTATCCCGTTTTTATATTCGCTATCACTTTTTTGCACCGCTTTTGCGGCTTGCCAGTCGGTCACGAATCATCAGGAAGTTGCGCCCAAAGGCGCAGCTGACAGCATTAGAAACTATCAATTTAGCGCTCAACCAATTTGGGCCGACGAGTTTGACAATACCGGATTGCCCGATACCAGCAAATGGTCTTACGATGTAGGCTCACTACACAATGGTTGGGGCAATCAGGAATTGCAATATTACACGGAGGCAGATCCAAAAAATGTAGAAGTCAAAGACGGACATCTATACATCCATGCACTACCGGAGCAAAAAGAAGGACTAGATTATACTTCTGCGCGTTTGGTGAGTAAGGGAAAAGGAGATTTTCTGTACGGACGATTTGAAGTCCGCGCTAAGGTGCCAGCGGGCAAAGGTACTTGGCCTGCGGTGTGGATGCTTCCTACGGATTGGACCTATGGCGGCTGGCCAAATTCCGGAGAAATCGACATTCTTGAGCATGTGGGTTATGATCCAGATGTGGTACATATCAGCGTGCACACCAAAGATTATCATCATTCGATAGGCACTCAAAAAACGGCTTTCCGTAAGATCGAAAATGCGCGTGAGCAGTTTCATCTATACCGCATCGATTGGACGCCAGATTATATCAAAGGTTTTGTAGACGATCAAGAATTGTTCTCCTTCGCCAACGAAGGATCTGGGTTTAAGGCCTGGCCTTTCGACCTAAAATTTCACTGGTTAATCAACTTAGCAGTTGGTGGTTTTTGGGGTGGTGCTGAAGGGGTAGATCGCGAAGCTTTCCCAGCTACCTTTGCCGTAGATTATGTTCGCGTATACGATTTGGTGAAGTAAGACAAATACATCTTCGATAATATTATAATAGCCACCCTATCGGGTGGCTATTATATTAGGCTTATGGTTATTACATGTAGCAATACTTGTAATTAAATAGGAGATTGCAACTAACCACAGAGAAAAACGAGGTTGAACTGCACGTGAAATTAGAAAAGGAAGAGCAATGTCGCCTAGTGGCAGAACAAAAACTGTTGATACTACAGCAGGAAAAACTTCAAAATGAGGTCATGGTAAATCAGCTGCAACTGCAACATAAAAATGAAGTCTTTCAACAAAAAAAAGAAAAGTTAGCGCAAGATAAAGAGATGAATATTCAGGAAATACTGCGCAACGAATACCTGCTTGATAATGATTTTGAAAAAGCAAAATTCCAAATTCAGGAATTACACCAAAATTTTTTTTAAAACATTAAATGAAAAGTCACAGCAGAAATTGACTCTGCTCGATTTAAAATATTGCGCCTATCTATACCTTGGTATGGATACAAAACAGACCGCTAATCTGCTAAACGTAGAGCCAAAAAGTGCACGCATGACCAAATATCGGCTCAGACAAAAGTTTGGTCTCGACACCGAAACGGATTTGATGGAATATTTAAGACCCGACATTTTAAATCAATAAGGCGACGTTATTCTATCGAAGTCTTTGCAGTTCTAATCGCCATTAACCACTTTTTAACGATGCCTACGTTTATATTGTTAAAAAAATGTAAAAAATAAACAGTCAGATTTTTTTGGCACGAGTATTGAATATGTACAAGTATTCATAATTTAGGTTAATAATTGGTTAGTTAGTGAAACACCTGAAGTTCCCCACTTCAGGTGTTTCTTTTTTTAATTGCGGCCTTAAACGTTTACAAGCTGCAAAAAAGCACTATATTTAACATCATAACTAACCTCATCACCCATTTTTGACCGTACAGAATTCCTAATATTTTAAATGCTAGCAAACAGCTTCGTCATAAAGCGATCGTTTCACTGCCATTTTTGGTCTTATGTGTTACATTCACCAGCTTAGCACAGAAGTCTATTACCGCCTGTACGTGTGCTCCTTGTAAAAAATCTACAGTAAAAGGAAGACATGGAGCTGGACTCCCTTTGGAAAACCATAGACCAAGATAATCCACAATTTAAGCTACCGAATTACGATGACGGTGCTTCGGCTATTCGCTGATCATCAGCTAGCGCTCTGGATACAAACGGAATAGCTTGGCTCCGATTATCTTTTCGCGTAACATTTGATTTATTAAAAACGCCAATCTGTCTGGATATTACACAAAATGGCGCATCCGAAATCTATTTGGATGGTATATTGTTAGATTCCGTAGGTATAATAGGATCTGGGCAACCTGAATTGAACGAATTAAGCAAGCGTTTTCCAAAGACTTTTTCGGTAGCAGATCCGGTACTCATGTCATTGCCGTGCGTTACCAAAGTCATCCGATCGTAAATGCCTTTAATGCTTTAGATGCCAGCTTTCGGGCAGGGTTGCTACGCTCTTACAAAAGCCTCAATATCAACTTTCGCGATGCAAACGCGTACTATGAAAAAGGAATTACTAAAAACATTAAAATCAGCACCATACTACTACCGCTTAGCGGTATCTTTTGTGCTTTAGCAGCGGTACATTTGCTACTGTTTTGTTTCTACTACAAGGGCTAGGTATATTGTTATGCTTGGGATTGGTGCACTATGCTTTGCATCTGCCGTCATTTCACCATTAATAGTCGTGCTATTGCTTTCCTTTTATTTAATCGCCGTATTGACAGAATCATTTTTTATTATTTTCCGAGCTACGTTTCCCAAAGAATGATCTGCGTTTATTATTGGCGGCGGTATTTTAGCGTATTTTGCCTATATCGTATTATTATTTTTGGTTTCCTTTCTAAACAAAAGCAATCCTATCAACAATTTTATAGATAGCAACAGTCGAAATACACTATTAATCATCTTAATTACGTTCCCACTGTCCATACCAGCCTATTTGGTCTATCAATTTGGCAAGACCAACACCAGTTTGCAGTTACAATTGTCAGAGGTAAAACGACTTTCTGCTAAGGCATTAGAGCATGAACATGAAAAACAACATATTCTGCAAAATCAGAACGAACTATTGGAAGAACAGGTGCGCACCCGCACGGAAAAATTCTTAGAAATCACCATTAATTTACCAAAACGGCGATCGCCACTCGGCAACAGAAAAAAGACGAAAATCTAGCCATCATTAAGCGAAAGCTATCGCAGAAATAATAGCGAACAACATTTAAGCTTCTTATTAAGTAGTTTTTAGTTATCATAATCTTTGAATCTCATCAAGGACGATGAGACTATTTAGCACTATTTTGATACAATATGGCAATCCCCGCCTTATTCGAATCCCTACTTTTGATCCATACCTCTTAGAAATCTGATGATCTGGAGGTTAATCCAACTCTTATAGAAGAAAAACAGCTTCGATTATGGTTGGTCAGTCACACTAACTGGATTATAAACATAAAATTTTACCCCTATGATGATGTTTTCTAGGCGGCACCCTTTTTGGGCAGCTGTCACCTGCAAACTATTGCTACTATTTGTATTCTTTTCTCTCCTATCTACGCACGCAAGGGCTCAAAACGGGATACAAGTGCAAGGTTCAGTCCGCGAAGCGGAAACCAATAATCCCTTACAAAATGTCACTGTCGAAGTAAAAGGTACCAACGTCGGCACGAGCACCGACAGCGAAGGTAAGTATATCTTAGAAGACGTAGCACCTGATGCGATTCTAGTATTTTCCTTGCTTGGTTATCCAAATGTAGAACGTAGCCTGCAAGGCCAAACTCAAATGGATATTACGATGGGGGCTGTGGCCGCAGACTTGGATGAAGTAGTCGTCGTCGGCTATGGTACGATGCGCAAGCGCGATGTCACCGGAGCTGTTTCTTCTTTAAATGCCAAAAAGATCGAGAACGAAGCCCCAACACAATTGACTGATGCACTACGCGGCAATGTAGCCGGTCTGAATGTTGGTTTTAGTTCACGCGCCAAAGGCGGCGGTTCGCTGCAAATTCGTGGCAGAACTTCGCTCAACGCCGGAACTAGTCCGCTAATCGTATTGGATGGAGCCATTTATTACGGCGCTTGGGAAGACATTAATCCCGCAGATATAGAAACAGTGGATGTGCTGAAAGACGCCAGCGCGGCAGCCGTATTTGGTGCGAAATCAGCTTCTGGCGTGATCCTAGTTACCACAAAAAAAGGAACCGAAGGCAAACCCTTAATCAACTACAACACCACAATAGGCTTGGCCACGATGGCTATTGATCAGCCCGTGCATCAAGGACAGGATTTCGTCAACTGGCGGTCCGATGTGTTTAAAAGCATCAATGAAAATGCACAACCTTTTCAGTTTGATGATCCGCGCAATTTGCCGAGCGATATCAGTATGGATACTTGGTTGGGTTACGATCAATCTTCCGGCGATCCCGTGCGTGTTTGGCTACGTCGTCTCAATCTGCAACCCAACGAAGTAGATAATTATATGAATGGAAATGTGACAGACTGGTACAGCCAAGTATTTCAAAACGGTTTGCGACAGGATCACAATCTAAGCGTGTCTGGCAAAAACAAAGATATCTCCTATTATGTCGGTGCTGGCTATCTGGATAATGAGGGCATTATCGTCGGCGATCGGTTCAAAACCTTGCGCACCAGAGTCAACTTAGAAGCCAACGTCACCAACTTTCTTTCCATAGGCATGAATTTACAGGCCGTTTCTAGAGATGACAGCGCTATTCCACACGCATGGGGCGAGATCACTGCGCTATCGCCTTACGGCGATCAATTCGATGCAGATGGCAACTTGACGTGGCGACCGAACAACGAAGTTTCTGGTGGCGTCAACCCGGGTTACGATGCCTTTCATACCGACCGCAAGGATCGCACAAACTCGTTGAACAGCACTATTTTTGCTAAACTAAAATTGCCGCTCGGCTTCACCTTTACCACCAATTTCACACCACGCCTAGAGCTGTACGAACGCTACAATCACGAGCGTTCCTCACACGAAAGCTGGGCCACTTTTGGAGGAAGAGCGAGCCGCCAGCAACGCACGACCTACTTCTGGCAAGTCGATAATATCCTAAATTGGAATAAGGAATTTGACGGTATTCACCGCTTTGACGTGACTTTACTAGCCAATGCAGAGAAATTACAACGCTGGGACAACAACATGTCGAACGACAATTTTGATCCTAATGATGATCTGGGATATCACGGTATCGGCAACGGTATCAATCCCATTATTGGTAGTTATGATAGCTATAGTACTGGCGATGCCTTAATGGCACGCATGGTCTACACTTTAAAAGATCGCTATACCATTACCGGAACATATCGCCGCGACGGCTATTCTGCCTTCGGACAGCGCCATCCACGAGCGGGCTTCGGTTCCATTGCCGGAGCGTGGACATTCTCGGAAGAATCCTTTTTTGACGTGGACTGGTTTAATTATGGAAAGCTGCGCGCATCGTGGGGTAGCAACGGAAATCGAGATGTGGGCTCAGGTCGTGATATGTACGTAGCATTAGCCGATCTCACCACTGGTAAATATTTGTATGTGCGACCTGATGGTACGGTGATCCAAGCGAACCAACTCTGGGTGAATCGTATGCAAAACCCCAACTTCCGTTGGGAAAGAAACACTTCCTATAACTTCGGATTAGATTTCTCCTTATTCAACGACCGCTTGTCGGGTAACCTCGAGTATTACCAGATGAATTCTACCGACTTATTGGTGTTGCGTAGTTTGCCCAACGTAATCGGTTTTGATAATGTGATGGACAATTTGGGCGAAGTACGCAATCGTGGTTTCGAAGTAACGTTAAATTCTTTAAATATCTCCAAGGAGAACTTTAGCTGGCGGTCTACCGCTTTATTTCAACTGAATCGCAACGCCATCAAACATATCTATCGTGATTACGGCCCTGATGGTCAGGAACTCAATGATATTCAAAACCGTTGGTTCATCGGACAACCGATTGATGCCATCTGGGATTGGAAAGCACAAGGCATTTACCAGTTAGGACAGGAAGAAGAAGCGGCACGCTATGGCTTACAACCGGGCGATTATCGCTTAGAAGATGTAAATGATGATGGACGATTTAGCAATGCCGACCGACAGTTTTTAGGATTTAGCGAGCCCAGATATCGTTGGTCGTTCCGAAATGATTTTCAATTCCTCAAAAACTTCTCCGCTTCCATCTCTATGTATGCACTATTTGGACATCAGTCGCCGTTCAACTCCTTGAAAAGTCGAGATGGCTTTCCCGATCGGAGAAATAGTTACGCGTTCCCTTATTGGACACCAGAAAACCCTTCGAACGAATGGGCAAGAATCAACTCCAACGAAGGTAGCGCCACAGGCTTCAATGTGTATCGCAAGCGTTCTTTTGTGCGGATAGACAATATTTCTCTAGCCTACAGTTTCGATGCCGAAAAGTTAGAGCGTCTGCGTCTGCGCGGATTGCGTGTATTCGCCAATGTGCGCAATGCAGGTATGTGGGCGCCCGAATGGTCGTTCTGGGATCCAGAATGGGATCCAGACAATGGCCCGGGTCCAACACCAAGATTTTACACTATCGGACTAGACATCACTTTATAACGAAACGATTTATTTAAAGATCCATATCGTATGAACACGTTTTCAAAATATACATTATACTCGGTGCTCTTGCTAGCTGCAAGCACGCAAGGTTGCAAACGCTCCTTCTTAGAGCCCAAGCCACTATCTATCTACACCCCCGACGAAACCTTTCAAAGTTCGGCCGCCTTATGGGCCACACTCGTCGCTTGCGAGCGCAATGCACGTATTGAATTTATGGGCGATGGCGCTCCTATCGTGACCGAAATGATTTATTCGGATATCGCCGTATCAGGCAGCACCGACAAACCCGGGCCAGCGATCGACCTCAATCAAGCCATTACGCCGGACGGCGATCTCGACAATATCGAATACGAGAATCGAATTGAGTGGTATTGGAAAGAAGGCTATCGCGGCATTCGTTACGCGAATACGGCTATTCATTATATCGATGCACCACAAGATTATGCCAACGAAGCCGAAAAGAATCACCTTTTAGGTGCTGCTTATTTCCATCGCGCTCTGCGCTATTATCGCTTAGTACATCAGTTTGGCAACGTGCCAGCCGTATTCTTTATGGCGACCGAACCGAAGTTGGATTTTTATAGCACGAAGCGAGAAGTCATCCTCGAACAGCTCAAAGAAGATCTGGAATTTGCGCAAGAATGGGTGCCCGACAATGTCAATAAAGGACAGGTGACCAAAGGTGCGGTTAGCCATTTGCTGACGAAAGTAAATCTAGCACTCGGCTACTTTGACGACGCCATTGCATCAGCCAACAATGTCATCAACGGTGGCACCTACAGTTTGATGACCTCACGATTTGGAACTACGGCAAACGATGCCAATCGCAACGTGATTTGGGATTTGCATCGACCGGAGAATAAATCTCTCTCCAACAATCGCGAAGCCTTATTTTTAGTGATCGACCGAATTAACTTAGATGGCAACCAATCGGGAGGCGTACAATCCATGCGGAATGGTTTACCTTTCTGGAGCAATGCCGGCATTGTAACACCTGCAGGCAATCGCGCGATGTCAGATTTACACAATATCGAGCTGCCGCAAGTGTTGCAATATGGACGCGGAATCGGACGCGTACGCCCGACTTGGTACAGTCAGCATAGTTTGTGGACGGATGATACCGACCTGCGACACGCGCCCGGAAACTGGATGCGCATGGAAGATTTAGTGTACAATTCGCCGAACCTAAAAGGCAGCGATCCGAACTACGGACAACCGCTACAGAAACGCAATGCCACGGGCGGTTTGCTGACTACCGATACCATTCGGTTCTGGTTTGATTGGCCACATTACAAACTATTTGTAGAAGATCCGCAGCGTGTGCAGCCAGCCGGAGGTAATTCTGATTGGTACGTGTTTCGCCTAGCAGAAACGTTGTTATTGCGTGCAGAAGCGTACGTTTGGAAAGGAGATTTGACTAGCGCCGCTGCAGATATTAATGCAGTTCGTACGCGTGCCAACGCGCAGCCCATCACCACCGCAGAAGTCAATATTGGAGCGGTGCTCGACGAGCGTGCACGGGAGTTGTACTATGAAGAACCGCGTAAAACAGAAGTAACGCGCGTTGCGTATATATTTGCTAAAACAGGTGCTGCATCGGAAGAAGGCAAAACGTATAGCGTAGCCAACTTTTCCGAAAACAACTATTTCTACGACCGCGTTATGGCCAAAAGTGATTTTTATAATAAAGGAGTGCGTACCAACTTTGGGATCAATTATCGGATGAGTCCTTATCATGTACTTTGGCCTGTACCGATCAGTGCCATTAATGGAAATCCGCAGGGAAATATAAACCAGAATATTGGTTATGTCGGCGCAGAAAGCAACGTAGAACCTTTGGATTATGTAATTGATCAGATCGACGAAGGCGACTAAAGTTAATGCTGGAATAAAAAGGCTAGTGCTTAATATGAATAAAGCACTAGCCTTTTTCAAAACAACAAATCTACGCGGTTATCTTTTAGATCATGTGAGATATGCTGTTTTAAGGTCGCAAAGTCTTCCTGATTGCTGTTCATTTTAAATTGCCCATCTTTTAGATACAGAATGGAATCACAAGTTTCTTCTAATAAGGAGAAGATGTGTGATGCTAGGATAATCACCTTTCCTTGATTGCGCAATCGCTTAATAATATCAGTCACCATCAGACAACTCTGGAAATCCAATCCATTGTACACCTCATCAAAAATATACACTTGATTATCTTGCAGCAACGTGCCTAATAAGGCCAATTTCTTTTTCATTCCAGTCGAATAACTGCTAATGTACTGATCCAGCGGAAGGTCAAATATATGGTAGGCCTCTTCACGCATTACGGTCTTTTTACGAGTTTCGAGCAAAAGTATTAAGTATTCTTTACCGGTTATTTTGGGTAGAAAATAAGGCTCTGCTGGCACATAACCGATGTACTGTTTGGTCGCATTTTCGGCGCTGACAATTTCCCCAGCATATTCTTCCAATCCCACCAGACATCTAAATAACGTTGTTTTACCAGCACCATTTGGCCCCACAATGCCATACACCTTGCCGGCATTGAATTGACAAGTGAGTCCGTCGAAAACCACTGTTTTGCCAAAGTATTTCTGGAGATGTGCGAGCGCTATCATAGGTATTTTTGTAAATGCTTTATCGATTTTTTATAAAAGTAATAATACAGATAGGGAATCAAGATCATCGTGACTACAGCAGAAATAGTAATCAATATCTCCCCTAAGCCAGGTCGTCTTGGATAGCTACTGTATTTCATCAGGATACTCAGCAAAAGAAACAATAGCCCAACTAATAGAATCAAACCTATGATCAGCAAATTTTCGGGATATGCGATCAATAAAGCAGAAAGCGTAGGTGTACTTAACAGCAGACAGTGCAAAATGCCACGCTTCATTTTATGCCACAGAAATGCCTGCGGCGATAAATTATAGTTCCAGACCAGCAGCTCGTCTTCGACTATGTCATAAGCTTGCAGGGATAGCACGATCTGGACAAAAAACAGTACAAACGACAAATTTTCATTGTCGACATACAAGGCAATTGCTAGCAGCATATGCAGTAGCAATAATACCACCCACCAACGACGAAATAGGATAATAAATTCAAACGGTTTCTGCGAAAAGGGCGTCGGCATACTTGCTCCAGAGATATGCCATGCAGATAGTTGATGATAAAGCAGCGGAAGAATGAGCAAGCCCAGCACCGCAAGCCAAACAGACGAATAAACCGCGACGAGTGCCAATGGCAGCGTGATTAGTATGTTTTCATACAATAGCAAACGCGCATAATCACGGCTTCGAAAAAGTTGCTTTAAAAAATCAATACGATCTTTGTTATTTACATACATCAGCAAACTGTACTGAACAAAAAGCAACAATAGGGAGACAATCGTTGGCGACTGTTTAGCGGCGTAAAAAAGACCTCCATAGCACAACATCAGTATTACAAATGCTGCAGCAATTGGCAATCCCGCTTCTTCGAGCGACCGCTTCAAGCTTAGGAATTGTAATCGGTAATAGAATTTCATCAAGATGAAATTTACGAAACTAGTTCACTGGTTTATCGATATCAATTAACTCCACCTTTTTGCCCATTTTTTTCTGAATCACCTCAAAATGCTGCAGCTCAAGATGCGTTAGCAATGTTATTGCTTCTCCACTTTGCGTTGCACGCCCAGTCCTCCCGATGCGATGAATATAATCTTTCGGAGACCGTGGCAATTCATAGTTGATCACGAAGGGAAGGAAGTGGATATCTATTCCCCTAGCCATTAAATCCGTTGCTACCAATACCCTTAGTTTTCCAGATTTGAATTGAGACAATGCTTCCGTCCGAGCACCTTGGCTTTTCTTACTGTGGATAGCTCGCGCATCAATACCATTCTTTTTCAACTTGTTGACCACGGCATCCACCTGATAAACGGAAGAGGCAAAAACCAATACCTGACTCATTTCTTTTTGCTGAATCAGCTGACGCAAATATGGGCCTTTTTTCTCCGGCGGCATCAGGTAGGCCGTTTGTTTGATCAGTTCTATAGAATCTTCTTCCTCTTCAATCTGAATGACCGTTGGATTGGACAATACAATCTGCTGGATGCTTTGTAGATCCGTACTTAGCGTAGCAGATAACAATATATTCTGTCGTTTCGCAGGCAGATGACTTAATATCTGATCCATTTGCTCTTTGAATCCCAGATTCAGCATTTTATCGGCCTCGTCTAGCACCAAAGTACTGATACTAGAAAGATGTACCGCATTGTTGTCCAGCAGTTCTAGCAGCCTGCCCGGTGTTGCAATAAGTACGTTGACACCCTGCATACCAATCATCTGCGGATTAATAGAAACACCACCGTAAACCGCAACCGTTTTTACAGGATGTGTTAAAGCTGGATTAAAGGTTTTAAACACCGTATTGACCTGCTCTGCCAATTCTCTCGTCGGCACCAATATCAGCATATTCGCATGACGGTTTTTGACGCCCAAATTATCTTGCATATGCATTAGAAGCGGCAATACATAGGCCATGGTCTTTCCAGATCCTGTGTTAGCGATCCCAAGCACGTCCTCTTTATTTAAGATAGCAGGAATAGCCGTTTGCTGGATCGCAGTCGGGTGTGTATATTGTTGATTTGTCAGTGATTTTACTAATGCAGGCGACAAGCCTAAAGATTCAAAAGACATATAGTTTTTTTTATAAAAAATACAATTAAGATGGATGTAAACGCCCTAAATAGCTTGAAGAAAATCGCCGCTAAAACAGATCTTCCTGGATAGCTACCCTATTTCATCCCGATAAAATTCTAGAAAAACTTACCGCTTCCGACTTTTCGAGACGCGCCCTGCATCCGTCACAAAGATATAATTATAAAGAGGAAATGCCTTCATCAGCGCTTTGCCTTTTTGCGACCCTAACACCATGATAGACGTGCTGAGCGCATTCGCCATTTCCGCAGATGGTCCATAAATACTGACACTGGTAAGTCCGGTAGATGGATATCCCGTCTTTGGGTTGATAATATGCGCATAGCGAATGCCTGCGATTTCGGCGTATTTTTCATAACTGCCCGAAGTCGCTACCGCTTCTTCCTCTAATTGCAACACCTGCATTATCTTGTGTTGGCGAAATGGATGATTTAACCCTATCTTCCAATGGCGCTCGCCAAGCGGCTTTCCCCAAGTGGCCAAATCACCCGAAGCATTCACGATGCCGCCTTTCACACCCTTTTGCTGCATTAATTCTCGACCTTTATCCGCCGCATAACCTTTGCCAATAGATCCAAAACCGATCTTCATTCCTTTTTTATTGAGATAAATACTACAGGCTGCACTATCCAATACAATATATTGATATCCTACCTGTGCTATGCTATGTTTCACTATTTCAGGATCCGGCAATTCGGTCATACTGCCATCAAATTGCCAAACCCGATCTAGCCCGGCGACGCTAATATCAAATGCACCTTCCGATAACTCAGAGTAGTCCAATGCACGCTTGGTCAAATCAAATACTTCTCGATCTACCACCACTGGCCGAATGCCAGCTTGTTGATTTACTTGTGAAATTTGGGTGTACGGTTGCCATTCCGAAATCAGGTTTTCGATCCGGTTCACTTCCGCAATGACTTGGTCGATATGTTGGTTGGTCTTGGCAGAATCGGTATCCACCATCGTGATCGTAAAAACGGATCCCATCAAGGTAGCTTGTCGCGTAAGCATTACTTCCTGTGCCGGCAATGTGCTTATCGACAACAGTAAAGCACATATTGCTAGCGTGAGCCGACCCATGTGAATCCGCGCAAGCTGCATTAGTAGCAATCCGTTAATAATTGCCCCTTACTTCGGTAATGTTCGAGATCGGCCATGCCTGCATCCGCTAAAATGTTTTCTAGAATTACTTCTACATCTCGTTGCATTTGCAGCGCGCCACAAATCATGATGACACCGCCATCACGCAACAAAGCGCCAAAGTACGTCGCGTTCCGACGGATTAAATCCAATACGTATTGACTATTTCCCTCGCGAGAATAGGCGACATGGTAGCCGGATAATCGTTGTTGTGCGATCTGCTCATTGGCAAAGGCTGCATAACCTTCGTTTGATGGTGTTTTATAACGAAAACCCGCATACAATTGAATTGCCCGTTTCTTTTTATTGGCGCTCAACATTCCTAAAAAAGGGGCGATTCCGGTTCCATTGGCAATCATCGCCACTTGTTTGGCTTTCTTTGGCAGATGGAAATGGGCATTCGCCAACAGGCGAGCAGCAATATGCTCACCTACTTGCAATTGGTGGAGATAACCAGAGCCCAATCCATTCGGATGCAGCTTTACGATGAGCTGTATATTCCCCCCAATACAAGCGATTGAATAAAAACGTTCTTTCGCGTTATTATCGGGATAGATCGCCAAGAGATCGCCCGAGGTGATACGAGTTCGCTTCTTGGACTTTAGTACGACTTTAAATATGGGATCTTGATCGCCACTGATATCCGTTTTAGAGATCACCTCTAACTGTTGCAAACGCGGCTGCGCCGCTGCGTATACGCTTTCGGCTGCCGCCAAGGTCATCAGCGTTTCTTTGCTCCACTCCTGCGCCCAAGCGGCCACATCCATGGTCGATTTGTCATTCACCGTGTGCAAGGATAACCTACGCCGTGCCCATGGCTGCGCTGCGAGCACATTATCTACTTGATGAGCATAGGCACAAAAATCGGGGTAAGAGGTAGATCCAAATCCCAGAACGGAAAAACCTACTTGCTGCTGTTGCGGATAATCTGCTAAGCGCTGTTCGAATTTCTTACCATTGCTCGGTGCTTCGCCCAAACCATAAGTACAGGTAAAAATGACCAGCTCGCGCGCTTTCGGAAAAATGCCATATTGATCGATATTGGTCAAGAAAGCGCGTTCGCCTTGATCCAACAATTGCTTGTGCACCCGATTAGCCATGGCCAAGGTGCTGCCATTCTCCGATCCATATAGCAAGATAATTTCGGCATTATCGGCGCGGTATTTATTTTTGATCTTCGTACCGGTGCGGCGGAAGGTGATGACAAAACCAGAATAAATAAAGAAAAGGATATTAAGCGCGCCCAATCCCAGCACGATCGCCCAAACGCGATTGGTTTGCCCCGTATGGAGATCCAAGCTCAGGTTTTCCCAGACGGCGGCATAGGCATATCGCGTCTCCGAAACCAGCTCGCCACTCAGCTGATGTACGGTGATCTGCCGATCGGCTAAGGTGAGTATAAAATATTCTTCTGGATCATCTTCTAAGAAAGGGAATTCTATTCGTTCGACTTCGTCGAGCATGATATCTTGAAAGATCGGAAAGTCGGCTGGCGCAAGCTGATTATCGCTCCATTCATCCTCATTGCAGTTTTCCTGGTCGTACTCCTGTACCGCTTCTGTTTTATTCAAAATGCCGGTGCGCGACAAGAAAAGATAGGTGCCCGTCAGGGAAATCATCAAAACCGGAAGAAGCATCAGCCTTCCGCTAACCACATGAAAATACTGCGCGAAGAAATCGCGGTGCACTTTTTTGAAGAAGTGCCGCCAACCTTGCTGTCTTTTTACGATCAACAAGATTCCCGTCAGGGTAATGAGTAATAGCAAAAAAGAAACTACGCCCACCACAATGCGCCCTGTCTCGTGCAGAAACAGGGAGCGATGTAATGTGGTTGTCCACTGGATGAAATCACTTTTTTTGGCTACTAGCCCGAGGAGCATTCCGTTACGCGGATCAATGTAACCTTTTACGGCTTCGCTTTCGGAATCCAATGCATCCAGGTATACTCTGGATTGTTTGTCTATCGACAGTTCGATAATCTCCGGATAGAGATCTTTGACGATACGCATGGTCTGCGCCATCGAAATGGTGTCTAATCCGTCCGAACGGTGCGAGTTGGTGTTTTCGTCCACCGCGTCGTACGCCAATATGACACCGGTAATGGATAGTATGAGCAAAAATAAGGAGGATATGAGCGCCAACAAAAGGTGCGCATATCTCCAAATCGATAATGTCATTGTGGGTAATCTATTGGGCTTTCGTCAGTTTTACAAATCGAATGTACCCTTTTCCGTTGGTGCGTACTGTGATGCCGTCTGTTGTCAGAGCGACTTCCGCATCGGTCGTATGGTATTTCTGTTCTTCTACCGCCGACTCGAAACGTAGCTTATAGCCTTTGTTCAATTTATCGTTATCAATTTCCAATACTTTGATAGCGCGATCACCACCACCTACCGAAGCGCCTGTTACAGCGTGCAGCTTTTCCTTAGTTTTATTTTGGAATTTGTACCATTCTTTCAAGGTATTGTACCATTGTTTGTCTGGCCCTAATACCGACAAGGTTTTTTCGTAACCGCCTTGCGGGTTTATCAGAGAGATGATCACGTAGGCTGCTTCGCCCTCGTACGCATTCATCTGAATCATGCATTTATATTTGCTGGACTGTGCAGTAGCGGAAGCGATAAAACTGACACCCAAAGCCAAAGCTAGAAGTGTTTTCATAACTATATTCATTCGTTTATTTTAAGAAATCTGTAGAAACTTGGTTGTTAGACAAAAAATCATTTTCTTGTGCTAAATCGTAGGCCGTCTCGTCAAATTCAGTTTTCAACGATTTATCTGCTCCTAATGCGACCAATGCTTTCAACATCTTGTCATCTTTGGCGATCAGGGCAGCTTTGTGCAATGCCGTTACACCTTCCTTATCTTGTGCGTTGATATCGGCATCCAATTTAGCAGCCTGCTGCACTAAGGCTAAATTTTCTTTTGCTACTGCTAAGTGAAAAAGTGAGCTACCATCCGATTGCGGCGCTGCTACATTCACTCCTTTGCTTTGAAGCAAGGCTAATTTTTCTTCGAAAGGACTAACTCCTACGGGCGTTGCGCCTTCGCGATTGGCACTGCGCTCTGCACCACCACGGTAAGAATTGAACCAGTAATAGGCAAGATTATATCCGTCTTTGTTTAATAAAGCTACATCAGCACCTTTACCTAGCAATTGCTTCACGATTTCTGGTGAGCCATTGCTAATAGCTAATGTCAATGCCGACTCACCTTTTTCATTCGTCGCGTTTACGTCGCTGCCAGCGCTTAATAATGCTTCTACCGTAGCTGCATTCTGTCCAGCAGCGGCTAACATCAATGCGGTTGTACCATCGTTATTGGCTTTGGTAACCGAAACGCCTTTGCCTAGGAAGTAATTGATGATTTCCATATTACCTCCGCGTACGATGCCATGCAGTACAGTACTGCCGTCGTGACTAATGGCTTGCGGATTTAGTCCTTTGGTTTCTACCAAGAATTGGTAAGTAGCCAAACCGTTGGATTCGCCACGACGAACCCCCTGGGTAGCAAAGAATAAAGCATTATCCGTTAAATCAGATCCACTTTGAATGAGTTTTTCAATTAAATCGGTCTTTCCAGATTTGGTTGCATAATCTGCTACGGTACGTCCGTGCGCATCTCTATCTTTAACAGAAAGGCCTTTGGATTCGAAATATTTCACCAAAACAAGATCATTATCACTCGGCGCGGCCAACATCATGAGAGTTGCTCCATCTGTATAGATTTTCTTGGGATCGACGCCTTTAGCAAACAGCGCATCATAAATAGCGGTATTGGTATTGCCACCACCTGCTGCATAGGCTGCGATTGGCACACCGTAGCTGTCTGCATAATTTACGTCAGCTCCTTTTTGCAATAAATAATCAACCACTTCCTTATTACCATTTGCCGCAGCCCAATGTAGGTAATGGCGACTATGGTGTGTTTTCTTATCAACTGGATTACCTTCTTGCTCTAATAAATAGAAGATAATATCATTAGATGCGCCGCTGTTAATGGCCATCGTGGTCACATCAAAAGAAGCTGCATTAGACTCAGACGGACTATTTCCTGCTGCCGTTAAGGTCTTCACCTCAGTTAGATCGGGGTTCTTACCCCAAAAATCACGGTTCAAAAAAATATTCTGGCTTTGCGCCGAGGCTACACCCGTACCTAGACCAAAGAGTAGTAGGGCTAATTGATAAGTCTTCATATATAATTTGTCTTTATTTATTATAAGTCTAAATAAAAACCAAACATAACCAAATTATTAATATAAATATGTTGAAACAGTGATTTTTTTACGTTATGATCGAAAGAAATCTACAATTGAGGTGGTATCTTATTGATGGATAGCTTCCATAAACATGGTTATATTTCACCTTAGTAAAGCGGCATTTAGCGGTTACTGTTTAATTAAATATGGTTATCCCTACGAAAATTCTATAATTTTCTGTTGTGAACCTATTCGGACCATAAGCATCAAAGTTAACTCCTAAACCAAACCGGAAATCTTTGTGCGTAAGACCTGCTCTCAAAATAAGGTAGCTTCTCTCATGATCTCCGCCCCTCGATTCTACAACATATAATGCCTGCACTATAAGTATATAAGGACCATGATGGTGAAAGCTCTGGCTTGTATTCTGTCATAGAAAAAATTTCCCCATTACTATTACGGACTACGTCAATCCGAGATACTGTTGTGAAGAAGTAGGATTTGCTATTATAAGAATACATCAAGGCAGTCGAAGGACGCAATCCGGTGAATGGTGTGTGATGAAATCCTGTTAGTAATTTAAACCTTTTAGGAAACTAATAAGTAGCGTGGATTTGATTCATCAGCTTCATCGAATTCTCCTCACCCCATCTCGAAGCCACATCGGTGGCGCTAAAAACACCAACTTCTGTTATGGATCGTAGTGATTTATTTAGATTTACCTGAGCGGCAAATCTATACGTACCGAATAAGGTTTCTACGATAATCGGTGGGTTGACAACCTGCTGCTGTTGATCTGTGCATACATAAACGGAATAGAAAGTAATAATAGCACCCCAAAAATTAATGTAAATTTTCTCATACCCACAGCTATTTATTGATACCTCTGAGATAAAAATTTTGCCGACCGGCAGTGTTACACTTAATTTCAGACAGAAATAGAATTAATAAAGAAATATTTAATTTGTTAAACTATAAATATACCACCTTTAGATTAATAACAAATTGTTCATAAGCATTTAAAAGATAAACCAATATCTATTTGTCATATTTGCACTACACACTTTTTTTGTTGCTAACAATCTGATTATAAAAGGACTATACACTTTTAATAATGCAACTCTTTCCAAAACGACAAGTGAACATGGTCAAATTGCCGAGATACTAACTTGTTATCGAGCTAACGACCTTCACAAAACAAAAGGAAGGACTTTTACAAATCCTTCCTTTTGTTTGTCACGACATGATTGATTCTATTTCTCTAACCCAATAATTGAGGATATTATGCTTGCCCGCCAGCACTACTTTGAGCAATGCCCTACCTTGCAGACTCGTTGGTAGATCGATAGCCGCTTTACTATCCTACACTTCATACTCACCTAAATCAACGTATTTGTCCGCTTTTTCTGCACTATGGCTTTTGAAATCATTGGTTACAGCTGCTTTAATCTTTACTTTTCCCGGTATTTGTCATCTCCTCCTTCTGCGCTGATCGCGTCGATATTTGGTGTATTCACACGCTCGATCACAATGATCGCTTTCTTAGTTCGCTCGTTCTGTTGAGAATAAGCAAGATTGGCGAAGATCTGAAAAGCAATTAGTAAGCAATATCTGCATATATGGACTTTCATAAGCATTACAATTTGAAGGTATCCTTATACTGCCAAGTCACTTTACCATCTTTCATTTCCAAGATCAAGTAACCTGGTTTTGTTCCGAAAAATGGACCATGCCACCAATTACCCGAAACCGCACCTGCCGTGATGTAATCCACATCTCTCACCTTTATTTCTTCGTAAAGATGCATGTGGCCTTGCAACACCAGCTGTAGATTGTAGCCTGCGAACATATCCATGATTTCCTTTTGGTTGGAGAATGTATCCGTAGCGGTGTATCTTCCCTCTAAAACTGGGTAATAAACCGATAGAAACGGCACATGAGTGACTACTACGATCGGCATACTTTTCGGTGTACTTTGAAGTACTTTAGATAGCCATTCTTTGTGCATAGTAGGAATCACATAACCGCTGCTATCCGTATACACTGAGTTTAAGATAATGAATTTCGCACCTTGGTGTTCAAAAGATTGATAGGTATCGCCAAACGCCTCTTCAAAAAGTTGAAAATCATTCGTACCGTTGCGCATCTTACCGGGCAAACGGTCATGATTGCCGATGGCCATGTAATAGGGTTTAGTAGTCGCAGTAAGCATCTGTTTTAGCTTTGCATAGCGTGATCTTACAGCAGGAAGTTTTTCAGCAGATTGATTATCCACGTCAACATTATCACCGCCACCTAATACGAATTCCACGTCGTTTGGCAACGTATGCAACAATTTTTGCACCTCTGCCAAGGTAGAATCGCTGTGTACATGCAAGTCTGTAATAAAGGCAAACTTGAAGTTTTGTGCATTTGTTGCCGTCGAATAGGTCATACCTGCTAGCAACGCTAGCAAGCAGACACTCCATTTAGTTAATTTTACCATCCAAATATCTGTTTTAAATTGTTGTTCAAATTAACCTGATCTTGTGGGATCGGTCTGTAATAATACTTCGGCGCTTCGAAGGTAGGCGCTCGCTCTACTGTCTGTACGAAACCTTTCGTTCCTTCTGATAAGTACACGCCTACATCTTGTCCGTAAGATCCTACACGATAATACTGCATAATAACACCCAAACTGTTGCGCTCTCTCTCCGCCGGAATAGACTCGCTAGCTGGCAATAGAATAATATCAGGGATTCCATCGTCCGTCACGTCATGTCGTCCCAATCCAGAAAAGTAGATTCCTTCGGGCATTTTCGATAATAAAGAACCTGCATTCCAACGCATAATATCGTTCAGTCGGTATCCTTCTAATGCTAGCTCGACGCGGCGCTCTCTCCTAATTTCCAGAAGCAATGCTTTTTGGCTGCTCGTAATCGCAGGATATTGGCTGGCCAATCGTGCATCTTCTACTTGCGACATGCGCATCTGTGGCATCGCGACCCGATTGCGCAAAGGATTGATCGACAGATCTAAATCGTCTTGCGTTAAGATACCCAATTCTGCTTTTGCTTCGGCATAATTTAATAGTACTTCTGCATACCGATAGATAGGCACATCCGTACCATAGCGCAACTGCTGATCTGTCGTATTCATAAAGCCCTTGATCTGGTGGTATCCAGAAAAGTTTTTAGCCAATTGCTGCACATAAATTCCCACTCCTTGCGTATAGGTACTATTATAGATCAATTCCCAACCGGGGAATGCATAGGTTTGCGACAATCTCGGATCTCTATTTTGAAATTCTTGCACGAAAGAAAACTGTTGATATCCTGTTTGACTGGTGTAAAAAGAACCATCTTTCATCAGGTAACTTTGCATCAAGTCGCGGAGTGGGTAGTATTCGTAATTACCAAACATGCCTGGCCAGTCACTTGCATTCAAGACATTGTTGGCATAGAAACGGCCCATAATCACTTCCCGATTGCCTTCCAAACTTTGATTGAAGAATAAATCTCCATAGTCACTATCCGGGTTTCCGGTGGAATAAATAGCAAATTTGCCGCTTTTTATAATCTCCTCATTCAACTGATGCGATTTGGTTAAAAATGCATCTGCGGTGTTAGTCAGGTTCAGTTCATTATGGTATTTGCGGAATGTCCCTTCGTACAGTGTGAAGCGTCCGAATTCTTGCAACACCACCCATTTGCCGACTTGTCCCGCTTTTGCATTGTCCAATACGTGATCTGCCGCGAACTGAAAGTCTTCCATCATCTTTTCTACCGTGCCTGCCCGTGTTCCTCGATCGGCCGTGAGGATCTCTTCATCATTCGTATTCACGACTTGATCTATCCAAGGCACATCAGAGAAACGTTGTACTTTTGCCACATAAAAACGTGCGCGAAAATACCGTGCTAATCCTTCATAATGTGCTAATAATTCCTCGCTCACCTGAGCCGAGCGGAAGTTTTCGAGAAAGAAGTTAACCTTCCGCAATTGATCCCAATCCCAGCCCGTGGTCATGTTGGCCGCATTCACATTGCCCAACAAAATGTTTTTCATTTCGTTGTTACCGGTAGTTCCCGCATTATCCGTTCCGGCATCGGCCTCATAGATTCCCGAACTCGAAAAATTGTATAGGTTCTGTATGTATATTTCTAAATCTGTCTGCGATTTAAAAAAGTTTTCCTTAGTAATCTGTGTTTCTGGAAGCAGATCCAGATAGCTATCATTACATGACGACAAGGTCAATAATGCGCATGCTATGGTGAATATATTAAAATGTTTTCTCATTGCTCGTATGTGTTAAAAAGTCAATTGTACTCCTGCCGAAAAGCTACGCTGAAATGGATAGGTCAGACCATTTCCTTCACGACCTGGACTGGCCACAGGATCTGTATTGATGTTTGCATTAATAGTCTCTGGGTCAAAGTATCTTTTTAATGCCGACCATTCGGTCAAGTTCTCGGCACTAAAGTACACGCGCAGTTGCTTGATATATGCTTTCGAAAGGACGCGTTCCGGCAGTGTATATCCTACCGTTAAGTTTTTGAAGCGCACGTACGCCGCATTGAGCAGGTAGTTTGTTTGTGGCAAGGCCGTTCCTAGCGCTTGGTCTACACGCGTTCCTAAGTTTCGATCTGCCAGCCAAGATTGTAGCACAGGGAATCTAGCATCCAAGTTTTGGTCTGCCAATCCAAGATCTAAGTACGATTGAGAGTGTTTTGCCCGATCCACATCAGAATCATTGTTTGGTCTGTAGAAATCTAGCAAATGCCCATAGATACTGCCGTAAGGTTGCTGATAAACGCCCCAATACAAATAATCAAGAGGATAATAATCTCTTTTAGCAACTCCTTGGAAGAAAGCACGGATATCAAAACCTTTCCAATTCGCATTTAGATCCAAGCCAAACTGATAGCGTGGTGTACTATTTCCAATGACTTTTAGATCTTTGGTATCACCTAACGTGTATCCTTTTTCGATCACACCATTATTATCTTGATCTACAAACATGGGCCAACCCGGTACGATGCTCAACGCTCCCCATGGAATAAGGGAAGTCTGGTCTAGATTAGCGATTTGTTCTTCATTTTGAAAGAAACCATTACTTTCCAAACCCCAGATTTCGCCCATTTTCATTCCTTTGTAATAATCTAAAATGGAATTGTTACGATTGGCAAATCGCGTGATTTCTGAATAAGAATCGGATAATAAGAAACGCGCATTGAAGTTCATGTTATCACCAGCCAATTGGAAATTATCTTGGTAATTGATGCTCAACTCCCAACCGTTGGTCTTTAGATCTGCCGCATTTTCACGTGGTGAGGCTGCGCCCAACACGCCTGGCAAAGTAGCTCCAGCGGTCAACATGCCCAATGTGCGGCGAGAATAATAATCAAATGATGCCGAAAACATATTATTATAGACGGCGATATCCAAGCCACCATTGATGGTATTGACTTTCTCCCACGTATAATTAGGTGATACTAACGCCGGCGTGCTGATCAATGGCGGCCTTTGTCCGTCAATCAGATATCCGCTACGCGTAACCTCCATCGAAGGAATATAACCAAAGTTAGACACGGCTTGATTACCTAGCGCGCCATAGGAACCACGGATTTTCAACAAATTAATCTGCTCCACATCGCGTAAGAAGTTTTCACGATCTAAACGCCAAGCGGCAGATCCGGATGGGAAGAAACCAAAACGCTTATCTTTTGGAAAACGAGATGTACCGTCATAGCGGCCATTCAGTTCTATGATATACTTGTCATCATAGGTATAATTGAGACGGTAAAAAGCACCGCGTAACGCGTATTTATCAATTGCTTCTCCAAAAGTAGCTTCTCCTGTCGCAAGCGCAGGTGTTGGGAAATTACTGGAGATCAACTCCGTCATCTGTCCGTTGAATAGTTCGGATCTAAAGTCTTCTTGGTTGAATCCTAAGATAGCAGATACGTTATGTCGGCTGAATTGCTGATTGTACGAGGCGAAGATATTGTAGACATTATAATAGGAAAAACCACCGGATCTAGCAGCACTACTCGTTCCCTCGGTACGCAAGTCGTTCGGACCGAAGCCAATTTCATATGGTGTGACGAAACGATTGTAATTTCTAGTATTGCGCTGGAAGGTATAGTCTGCATTCAACTTCAAGATATTTTTAACAATATCGAGTTGCGCATTGAAGGTAGATTGTACATCCTGTCTTTTATCAGATGTCTGCCCACCATTGACGAGTTGCGCACTAACACGACCGGCTGTTGAATTTGCCCAAGTGCCATCGGGGTTGATATCATAACTTGTAGGAAAAGCGGTGTAGATATCAAACATGCTGATCTGCGAAGGCGTGATACGTTTGGTATTTCCGATAATCGTATTATTACCAATCTGTAGAAATGACGTCGCTTGATAATTCGTTTTAGCTCTGATCGTGTAGCGATCAAAATAATCATCTGCTAAGGTGATTGGCGAGTTCTGCCTATTGTACCCAGCACTTAGATAGTATTGCACTTTATCGCTAGCACCTGAAATAGACATATCATGGTTTTGTGTGAAATTCCAATCCGACAAGAAGTGTCTCGTCCAATCTTTGTTACCCATATATTCCCATTCTGCGGGTTGGGTTGGATTGAGGCGTACACCCGGTATCGATGGGTCGTTCGACCGTTCTCTAGCATATTGATAAAATTGATCCGTGTATTGTACATTGTTCCAAGGTGTATTGTCTGTCGAGGTCTGCAGCACACGGGAGAATATATAAGGATCAATCACTTTATCAGGAATTACGGTTGGCGTATTCCACGTGAAGTTGTTGTTGTAGCTTATTTTTATGCCATCTTTACCTGATTTGGTCGTCACCAATATTACACCAAAAGCGGCTCTTGCACCATAAATAGCGCCGGCGGAAGCATCTTTAATCACGGAAAAGGATTCAATGTCTTGCGGTGAAATTCTGTTCAGCTCTGCGGAAGACATTGGTACGTTATCCACGAGAATAAGTGGATCGCCACCATTCACCGAAGTAATTCCACGAATATTGATATTGGCAGCTTCACCCGGAGCACCAGAATTAAATCTGATATTAAGATTGGGCACCATGCCCTGCAAACCTTGTGCGATATTCGATATTGGTCTACTTTCCAACACTTTTGCACTGATATGATCTACCGCTCCAGAAAGGTTAACCTTACGTTGTGAACCATATCCTACCACGACAACTTCGTCAAGACTGCCATCTGTGGGTACAAGAATCACATCGATGGAATCTCTTCCTTCAAACGGAATCTCTACCGTCTCATAACCGATCAAAGAGAATACAATCGCAGCACTTGCTGGCGATTTATCGATGCGATAATCACCATTTGCATTGGTCGTAGTTCCTAATCGGGTATCTTTTAATGACACGGTCACGCTTGGGAGTGCTTCTCCCCTCGTGTTCGTAACTTTTCCAGTTACGGTGTTGGTCGTTTGCGCAGTAGCATGGCTTATACTACTTAGTAAAAACAGCATCATTAAGGCACACAGTGCGAACACATGCTGATGTCTTTGAGGAAATCGTCGAGGGGCGAATTTCATGAATTTTAGAGTTAATAGATTGAATGAATGTTTGATTAATTGCAAAAGTATAGTCACAACATAAATTTTTGCTTAATAGCACGTTATCGAACTGTTAAATCTTAATCTATTTGAATACAGTAAAGGAAATATGAAATAAATATTGAGACCAATTAGTTATTTTCGCGACATTGTACAACTATACATGGGAAGAAAAAGTATAAAAGAAGCACGACAATTGGAGATTGTCAAAGTGTTTTATCGAGTAGCTAAAAAGGAAGGATTAGAAAATTCTTCCATCGCGAAAATCGCCAAGGTCATGGATATAAATCCGAGCCTTATTATCCATTATTTTAAAACGAAGGAAGAGCTAACGCTGGCTTTGATCGACTTTATTTTACAGAAATATCTGATGATGTTTCGATTGGATAAACTGCAAAACAAGGAACCGGTCAATGGACTACGCATGTTGATTGACGATTTGTTTTCACGAAAGTGGCACAAATTATTCGATGACGGTCTTTTCTATAGCTGCTATGCCCTGACCTTTCGTGACCAAGCCGTACGTGGAAAATATAAAACCATTACGAATGCACTGCGTGAAACGCTGGCAAATAGTATTCAAGCCGCAGCGGATTCGGGATTGATTACGATCTCTTCTTCGCGAGTTGCGGCGGATATTATTTTCGCATTGATCGATGGCGCCTATTTTTACCTCAGCGTAGCCGCTACCAAAGCCGATTTTGAGGAGCGCCTTAGCACCTACCGACTAGAGGCATATCGATTGCTACAGCTTACTTAGTTGCTTTTTGATTTCTCTTTAGCATCAAAAACCGGAAGAAACCGAAGAAGGCGATAATGATCCACAGTGCGTTCGCAGCGATATTTGGGATATCATTGAAGTAGATCGCACTTATCGTGAGTCCAGTGCCGCCGATAATGTTCAGCACTTGGTAAAGTAGTTGGTCAGGTGTGATTTTATTACTATTTAGCAATAAAAACGCTGTCGAACAACAAATAAATCCCAGCCAACCGGTTGCTGTGATGAGCAGCTCAGGTGTTATATTAGTCATGTAGATAGATATTGCATATTTTTTTTCGCTGGTGAAATTATGCATTTAATTCCTTTCTCACATGTTAAGAAATTGATATGATTTCAGCCGGAGGGAATGAGGAATGTAATTTTTAGTTCAAAAACAATCCTATTTGATATCCTGCAATCTTACGATCTCCTCAATTTCAGGAAGTTCATTTCTATATTTTTCTACATCCCAACCACTCACATAGTCTTTCATAGGCGGCAATCCCATGGATTTACGATTTACCTCGAGATTATCCATATCTTCAATCGGATAGATGTAGGCTTGGCCAGATTCCTTGTCTCTGAATCCCTGAGATCCATATTTTTGTTTTTTACCCTGTCGCATTGCCACTCTATCTAATAATATGGCTACATTACTCGATAAAATATCGCCTTGCTTTTCTGCTTCTAAAATCATCGGAAGATAGGTTTCTTGTGTTTGCAAGTCGGCATGCTGAATGACCAGAAATAATCCTTGCGCAGCTTGTATCCCGACCAGCGACGGACTTACCCAGCCGTACTTTTCAATGATCTCTTTTACAGCGTGTAAATTTGTCCGATCCGTTTCAGTAAGAATTTGCTGTAGGCTATCCAGATAAACGTCAGGTTTTCCCGTTCTTTTAGCCTCCGCCATTGTCATCCTCACGGATTGGTCTGATTGGTATATAGCTTCTAACGTTTCTTTTAAGGGTTTATCCAATTGCGCTTCATCGATTACAAAGGATGTGACCTGAGCGCTTGCCGTCAACTGTGTTAGGCATAATGCAACAAGAATAACAGCGATTTTCATAGATATTAATATACAACTATTTTGATAGATTTATGAGATGGATAATAATGAATTTCAGTGATTTAATTTATCAGTAGAAGAACAGCATCTACTTGTTAAAGCAGATGCTTTGAAAAATATTCAGGAAGAGGATTTAATCTGTGAGGCGGTGGTATGTAAAATCCCCTCGGATGGAGGGGATCTTGTTAGGTGTTGAATCTCTATAAGCAATAGTTAATCATTTTTTTAAACGTCAATGTGACTTTAAAAAAACGTCATTTGCAAGTGTTGGATTCACTAATGCGTTAAGATATTCCTCGATTTGCTTTTTCATTCTGCTATCGTCAAGGATGATTCCCATAGTTGTCGACTCTTTATTAAGCCGTTCCACATCTTTCATATAGAAGTTAAAAATGGCGGGAGATATACCAACTTCCTTTGCGGATGTTTTTATTGGAATCATTTGTCCGTTTTCAATTTTGATGTTTTTGTAGAACCTATATAATACCGCTCGGAATTTTCCAAAAAAAGGACCATCTATATCTTCATTATTGTTCAATTTAATTTGAAAACTTTGAAGCTCTTCAAGAGTGATGTCCACCTCATCCCGATTAGTTATCAACTTTCTAGCTATCACTATACTTTCTGGATTCTCTAAAAGTTGTCTTTCATTAGGCATAGTGCTTTCTTCAATGGTTTTTTGACAAGAAACGGTTAGTAATGCCAATATAGCTGTACCGCTTATGATTTTTTTTAAATTCGTCATTTAAGTAAGATTAAAGTCTTGTAGTATATGAAAAACTAACAGATGCTGTGCTAGAAGCGGTTGAGCCCGTGTAGCTATATCTAGGGTTAGTGGCCAATATTCCGTCTACATATGTGGCAACTTGGCCAGGAAGCATTAGCCCTTGGTAAATATTACGACCAAATCTATTTTCTGTCCAGATTAGAGAAACTCCAAGTACATTGGTATTTCGCGCGGTAGCATCTACCCGTTGCCCTCCACCAAACACCATGTCAATAGATGATCTTGGCGGGTTAACTAACGAAAAATTAAAAGTTTGTGGATTGCCCTACTGGGCTTATGCAGAATTAAACTGGTAGTTCGTAATCCCGGCGGGATTATGCTTAAAGTCCATAAACCAAACGGCAATGAATGTAACACTACATATGACTGCTACAAACAATTTTTTAGTGATCTTTTTTATTTTACTGTAAGTTAAATTTTCGAATTAAATAATATTTGTTATTCTTAAATGATTTTACGACTAAAAACAGAAGAAGCAGGCGTAGATTAATTAGTTGTTTAACTAAATAAATTTAAATAAAGATATCTTTAAATAATAAATTATTTCTTGAAATTATATTAAGAGTCAATATTCTGGATTTTTAAAACGTTTTACTATAAGTTTTTATGGTGTTTTTATTTTTTCATTGTAACAAGAAAATAGATGGATAATCGAATTACATTTTTTTTGATAGGCACATACCCATACTGGATCTAAATCTGATATGTTCTATTACGCCGGTAAACGCGTTACAGTCTATATCAAATAATGGAAAAGGAGCTGTCTTGGGGGCAAAGCATTGCCAAGAAGGAAATCAGGAATTATTTCATCAGGTCATGTTTGACTGGCTGGATAACACATTCAACTATTATCCAGCATAACTAAACAATTTACTAAGATTTTTTAAGACATAGGCACTCATAGTCGTCCATACCTTGCCACATGCTTCACCCAAGTCTCGCCTTATATTCGCCTTTAACTCACCTTACCAGATACAGTTTCAATACAGTTCTAATACAGTACTGATACATAAAATGACTATGTGAGTTATACTACCAATACACTAACAATACGGAAAAGGTGAAGGAATGCCGAATCAATGGGCGAGTAATACCCTATAAACGCTTTGACATCCGACCGGGAAGAATACAGTAGACGGTAGCAGAAAGAGAGAGACATTAAACATAAGCAGCATGCATTTTTGAATAAATGCATGCCGCTTAAAATGACGTCAAAAGCCGAGAGCACAGAATTAACCTTCGTATACAACGCCTTCGTAGCAGGCATTGTAAATATCTTTTAAGTCTTGCAATACGGGAACACGTGGATTAAAACCGGTACACGGATCTACCAGCGCATTTTGTGTGATGTAATCAATATTTTTCTCCCAATCTTCCTTCGAGATGCCAAACTCCTTGATAGAAGAGATATTCTTGACATCAGCGCGTAGGCCTTCAATAGCTTGAGCCAATTCTTCAGCAGTTTCTTTACCAATCACTTTCGCTAAGTCTGGAAAACGTTTGGAAACTTTTGCATTGAAACGGATGACATTCGGCAAGAAAATCGCGTTGGCGGCACCATGTGGAATACCGTACAAAGCACCTACTTGATGTGAGAGCGAGTGCACAATACCCAACCAAGCATTATTGAATGCTAAACCTGCCATAAACGAAGCGTCGTGCATATTCTGACGTGCGTTGATATTCGTCGGATTAGCAACAGCTTCTTTCAGGTTGTTAAAGACGATCTCTAATCCACCTTTTGCTAATACGTCAGCATAATTGTCGTCGATATTGGATACGTATGCTTCTACACAGTGTGTCAAGGCATCCAAACCGGTGTTGGCCGTAATGTGAGCAGGCATCGAAGCACATACTTCGCCGTCTACGATCGCGATGTCAGGCGTCAATTCATAAGACACGATCGGGTATTTAACGCCTTTCTCTCGATCAGTGATTACTGCCAAACCTGTTGTTTCTGTACCCGTACCGCTTGTGGAAGGAATAGCCACAAATTTCGCTTTATTTCTTAAAACTGGAACGTTGAATGGCTTCAATAAAGTATCGAAATCCAAATCAGGATATTCGTAAAACACCCACATCATTTTGGCTGCATCAATGGCCGAACAACCGCCCAATCCAATGATCCAATCTGGTTGGAACTCGCGCATTGCGGCAGCACCTTTAAAACTGGTCGCTGATGATGGATCTTCCTCTACACCATCAAATATGAAAGTTTCTAAGCCTGCTTCATTTAGAAAAGCGACCGTTTTATCCAATGTCCCGCTTTTGCGCATGGAATTACCACCGGTTACGATGAATGCTTTTTTACCTTGAAGGTTTTTCAATTCTGCTAAACTTCCAGCACCATGAAACACCTCGCCTGCAATAAATAATTTACTCATTTCTCTATCTTTAGTTTTGATGCCTCAAAGATAGATCAGCTACAGACCTATGATGTTACCCAGACGGGACTATGTGTTATACATTTGCGCCAGTTCCTGTTGTAGCTGCGTGGGCGTCTCGTTGAGCTTGGCTTTTACAAACTTGTTGAAGGCCGCCGGCGAGTTGAATCCTAGATCCAAAGCGATTTCTTTGTGGCTAATGTGTGCAAACATAAATTGCCTTTTGATCTCGGTCAGTATGCGATTGTGTATGGCATTAATCGCCGTTTCTTTGCAATGTTTTTTAGTGATGAGATTGAGTTTTTTCGGTGTGATCGCTAGCCGATCCGCATAATAGCGTACGCTTCGCTCCTCTTTATAGTTTTCGTTGAGCAATCGCTTGAATTCGACATACAGCAGTTGATCTGGCGTTTTCTTGCCCAAAACCGGATGTTGACCGTGCACTGATTCGATCAGCTTGAGCAAAAATATCTTGATGTAAAAACGTGCCTGTTCTTTTCGCACCAAACTTGGATTTTCATAAATACGCTGAATCAACGCTATAAGGTGTACCGCTTCAGCAAAGTCAGCCTTGACTAAAAACACATTGCTCAGCTGCGTAGTCAGGTTGACATTGTATGGGCTCAATTCGTTTTTGAGAATATCTGAACAAAATAACACCTCTTCAAATAAAATGATTTTCCCGGAAAGTGATGTAGAACGGCTTTGCACAAAGTGTACCTGATTGGGAAATATGACGGAAATTTGTCCGCTATGTAGCGTCAATATTCTGTCTTCTATGTGCAGTTTAAGTTCGCCTTCTTCCACCAGAAATAGGCAAAAAAAGTCCTTTTGGTGTGGTTGTAAGTAATCATCCAGCTGTTTGCTATCCAAATCAAATACCCGAAACGATATTTCAGCATCTTCTCTCTTTTGGATTTGCTGTTTTAGTTGTAATCGCTGCATCTCTTTATCTCACTATTTTTGGAGGTGCAAACTTAGGAAATAAGATTTAATTGCTTGCAGCATGGCGTCATCGCGCGGAGGTACGACAACATGAACTTCTTTGGGGTTGAGAAAGTTTATAAGATTGAGAAACAAAACAATTTCATGTTACAGCTCGATAGCTAGCAGTTCTCTACCTAATTGATGTAACCCCTCTTCTATTTTTTTTCTTTGGGCTTCACGTGGCTTCTTAATTCCAGTTGCGTAATGATGCATTTGTTTTTGATTAATGCCTGTAATTTTTTCGAAAGCGACATTGGAAAGAATTCCCTTGTAATTTTCTAACAGAGATTCAATGTCAAAATTGAACTCCAATTTATACTTTTCGTAAGGAAATTTATTTTTACCATCCAAGCTTTTCGCTAGTTCAATACTATCAAACACATTCTCTTTACAGGCTTGAACGCTGTCACCATACCCACTCACATTACTTACATTTGAAGAATGCGCCCAAAATCCATCCACATTTTTTTCAATAATTACTTTTATGATCTTTTCCATAAGTGATATCTCTTTTTAGCCCGATCAGTTATTTTTACAAACCCATCTGTTTTCAGACTTTTTTCAAGCCCATTGGGGAGCTCTTTTGCAGGGTGATTCGGAATTATTACCTGTATATTGTCTTTTTCCCAAACCTCATGTGAACCTTTTCCTTGTCTCAAAAAGCGCCATGCATGGCGTTTAGCTAAGCGTAAAAACTCACTGGTCTTCATTTTTCAAAGATATACATTTATATACCTTTTTACAAATTTTCAGAAATAGTATAACTTTATTTCGTTACTTCCCAGCGTCATCGCGCGGAGGTACGATAAAACGGACTTTTTGGGGTTATTAAGGTTGAGAAAGTTAATAAGGTTGATAAAGTTGAGAAGGTTAATAAGATTGATAGCTTATCAAGTTTTTGATCAAGTAGATACCTGAAAAAACACATGGCTTTAGATTGCCGCAGCCTCGTACCTCGGCTTCGCAAAGACGAGGTTTCAAATACTAAAACGGACTGAGATTCGGATCTTTAGTGCACACTATGATCTTTAGCTGCTTGCTGACCTGTCCAGATTTGTTGAGACGTCCAAGGTTGTGCGGGATCTGACCAGAATGCATGGTTTTCTGGCAAGCCCAATGGCAGAAAGACCGTTGCTGCCAAATACGGACTACCTTGATTATTATAAAAATCGCCTAAGCTTTCCTGCGCGCCATACAAGCCGATGGTCAACCAACCATGCTGATAGGTAGAAGGGCTTTCCGTGGTTTTGCGCAATACTGCTGTCAAGGCGCTGCGCACTTGTGCTGCGGGTAAACTTTCTGGTAAACGATCCTTGAAAGCCATATCTGCCAAATGATGGAAGGCAGCGCCACGATAAATCACCGAACGACCGGAAGCCGGGTAGGTGCCATCAACGTGAATCAAGCGCTCTTGAATCTCGGCGTAGCGTTGATTTCGTTTTTTGATATCTTCAAACATCCGGTTGTATGTGCTGGTTTTTGTGCCGATCACATCCACTAACGCACCTAAATATGGATGAATGACATAACTGTTGTAATAATCGAAGGCGAAATGCTCCCCATCTTTGTACATACTATCTCCTACATACCATTGTTCAAATTGGCGTAATGCATAGTCCACGCGCATATTGTCCCACGAGTCGGCATATTTTGCTAAAAATGCTTCGTTGACCGCCGAAAACAATCACCAATTGGAATGAACAGGTAGAAAACGGCGCGTAGTACGGATGGATTCTACCAATTTCATCTGTGAATCATTGGACAGATTCTCCCAAATCCAAGGCGCACGGATCAGGCCGAGCGCCAAGAAGGATGCATCCACTAATTGCTGCCCACCGATATCGAAACGCATAAAATCATGCGCATTCGAATCTAGCGCATTTTCAAATCCTTGAAGCACCCATGTACGATATTGAGCGCGTAGCGCTTGCTCTTCCTTGTCCCCTCCTTCTAGCTGTAACCAAGGCGCTATACCAGAAAGTACTCTTCCAAACACTTCCAAGTATTGCACCTGAATGCGATGCTCACGGTTGTCTACATTTTTGGAAGTAACCTGCGGCATCGTGATTCGTAAGCTATCGTGTGCTAAACTACGAATGACTGGACGCGCCATCTTATCCATCTCTGCTAGCCAAAACATCCGGTCTGAACCAACTGTACTTCCATTTGCATTTTCAACTTTGCTTTGCGCAAAAGAAGCGGAACAAATTAACCCAAGAAAACCTATCCATACCGCAAAACGCATCCTCATAACCAAGCCTATTTATCTAAGTATTTGAACAATTCAGTCGCAGCTAACAAATACGCTCCTACACCAAAGTTTGTCGTAGAATTTTTGTCTACCACTTGCCCCGGAATCGCCTTTTCTCCAATTGGCTGCACATAACCGACCGAACCGTCTGCTTGTACCGCTACGTTTTGCAAATACCGCCATGAGCTATCAATCACAGGCAAGTATTCTGCTGCATTCAGATAACCATTGTTCACGCCCCAAAGCAAACCATAAGTAAAGAAAGCAGTTCCGCTCGTTTCAGGACCGGGAGCGTGCTCTGGATCGAGCAAGCTGCGAGTCCAATAGCCTTCTGGTTGTTGCGCCGCAGCTACTGCGGCGGCTAATTGATTAAAACGCTGTTCGAAAAATGGGCGATGCTCGTACTCTTTTGGCAGATCAGCGAGTACTTTGGCCAATCCAGCCAAAACCCAACCATCTCCCCGCGCCCAGAAATCACGCTCTCCATTGGCGCTCTTGTGCTTTGGATAAAGGTATTTATCATCCCGATAATAAAGATGCGCTTCCTGATCAAACATCAGGCTATCCGCGTAGCGGAAATAGGTATACAATTTCTCTAGGTACATCGGATTATTAGTGACTTCATATAGTTTCGTCATCACAGGCATCACCATATACAAACCATCTGCCCACCACCAATAATCGTCTGCTGGGGTCGACATCTGGTATTCCATCACCTCTTTGGCACGGTGAATACGATTCTCATCTTTATCTATGTGATAAAGATCAATATAAGTCTGAAAGCAGATCTGCCAATCGCCAAACAACACGTAGTCGTCACTTTCTCCATAACTGTATTTCCAATCTTCTATATTGTCGGATTTAGCACCTTTCCAATCATTGGACTTCGCCCAAATCAAACTATACTCCAGAAAGGCGGAATCTTTCGTGACTTCATATGCCGCCATATTACCAGTATGATAAGCCGCCTCATCCCAAAAAGCCCAATTCTGCGGTTTGTTATTCTGCTGCCAATACGTGTTCACCAAACGAATCGAAGCCAAGACATCCTGTTTATCGACTTGGTCAATCGCGTATTTTTTGTTCGTGCAGCCCGCGAAAATCATTGCGGCAGCTACAATAACTATCATTCTCTTCCAATTCATAATCCCCATCTATATTATCAGGAAAGGTGAACTTTTTACATTCACCTTTCTCCATCCTTTATCTTAATTTATTTAAGCGGTATCGTTACTTCTGCAGCTTGCAACCAAGGCGCCGTCAGTCGCACGTGAATCTCTTCCGAAGGCTTGCCATCAGCACGTACATATACCATCATTTTTCCTTTGAAGGCACGCTGTTGATTGTCTGTATAATCCGACATATCGCTGTTATTTCCGGCTTCCATACCAAGTAGAGTCCCTGATCCTACGATGTGACACGTAATCTCATCATCCGCCATTGGCACGACTACTCCATCTTGATCCACGATCTGTAAGCCAATCTGTGCTAGACCACCATCTGCCTTAACCGACTGATTAGCTCCTTCAACCACTTTGAGTGCGTAAGATCTTTTGCTCGTTTTTAGATCGTGCTTCACTATTTCGCTTCCAGATTCATCTAAGCCAATTACCGTCAATGTACCTGCTGCATAAGGTATATCCCAATATACAATACCATGACGGTCATCAGCCGATTTTTCTGCTCCGATTTTACGACCATTCAGCGTAAGATACACTTTTGGCGCATTACTGTAGCTTACCACGCGTACCTGCTGTCCTTCGCTATAATTCCACACCGGCCAAGCATCCATAGAAGGCGCCTGATCTTGTTTTTGTCCTTGCTCTGCTTCTAACTGTGACCATGTATCCGTAGCGGCGCCACCGCCTTGCACTGGATATGTACCTAGATATGCCATCGGTTTATCGGTCCACAAGGAAGCACGAAAATATCCACGCGGTTTCATAGATCCAGCAAAATCTAACAATCCTGAATAGAATCCACGGGAAGGCCAACGACCCGATTCACCTAAGTAATCGATACCCGTCCACAAAAACTGACCGAAAATATGATCATTCTCTTTTACGGCTTTCCAAGCGCCATAATCATGACGATTTTCGCTACCATAGATGATTCGTTCTGGATATTTGGTGTGATCTTCTTGATAACGACTTTCGGTATAATTATAGCCAGCAATATCCAACGCACCGGGATACGCCGTTTCGTTGGACATGGCAACGCCTGCTAATCCCGCGGTAACTGGCCGCGATTGATCGTGCTGACGCACGACTGCCGCTAATCGCTTAGCGATATCGCCCAATTGCATGGCATCTGGCGCATCTTTGCGATGACCACCAAAGATGGGCTGCGTAAATCCACCGCCTTGTGCACCATCCAATATCGGATGTGAGTACGGATCATTCGGATAATCTACTTCATTACCAATGCTCCAAGCAAAAATGGAAAGATGATTACGATCACGACGTACCATATCGGCTAGATCACGCTCGCCCCATTCTTTGAAATAATCAAACGCGCCTTGGAAACCCGGCGTACCCACATTCCAACCCGACAACCATTTGCGTTTAGGGAATTCCCATTCATCAAAAGCTTCATTCATCACCAACATACCCAACTCATCACACAAAGCATACAAACTGCTTGCTTGCGGATTGTGACTAGTCCGGATGGCATTCACACCCATAGATTTCAATTGTAGCAATCTTCTGCGCCATACTTCAGGATATACTGCGGCGCCCAATACACCAGCATCGTGATGCAGACAAACGCCTTTGACTTTCATCCATGTTCCGTTGAGCGCAAAGCCTTTATTCGCATCGAATGTGTATGTACGGAAACCGGTACGAACGCTCGATTGATCTACAACTTTTCCATCTTGCACCACGGTCGTTTCCAACGTATATAGATTAGGATCATCGAGATTCCATAACAAAGGATCGCGCACTTCCAGTGTACTATTTATTGCTTGTTTACCGTTTTTTGGAACGTTTAATTTCGTGGTTTTCTTAGTCACCGTTTTACCAGCAGCATCCACCAAAGTATGCGTTACTTGCAAATTCACCGCTTGATCAGACTGGTTTTGTACTGGTGTTTCTATTTTCAAGGTGCCTTTATTTTTAGTCACTTCGGGATATACATACAATCCCCAAGGCTCCAGATGCACTTTGTTTGCTTGCACCAACCAGACATCACGATAGATTCCTGAGCCGGTGTACCAGCGCGAATCGGCATCTTGCGTATGATCCACACGCACAGCAATGGTATTCTCTGCGCCATATTTCAAATGTGGCGTGAGATCGTACATAAACGAAACATATCCGTTTGGTCTTTTGCCTAACGAATGTCCGTTTACAAACACTTCGCTGCGATTATACACTCCTTCAAAATAGATGTAAAGTTGTTGACCTTTCTTGTCTGCATCGATGAAAACCTGTTTGCGATACCAACCAATGCCTCCCGGCAAATAGCCAGTCGCGCTAGCTAAACTTGGACTTAGCGGTTGCTGTACGCTCCAGTCATGTGGCAGTTGGACTCCGCGCCATGAGCGATCCAATTTCTCGGCTGTAGCCGCATCGGTCTGATCGCTTAATTTAAATTGCCAATCCTTATTTATTTTGGTCGCATTACCAAAGTCGGCTTGCGCCATTACCTCATTGCTGTTATATAACAGTAGGAAGCAAATGCTGATATTCGCAACAAGAAATCGGGTTAATTTTGAGTACATGTTATTTGTAAAAAATTTGTCTGTAAAAAATTAGTTAGTAGGAATGACCGGCAAGATGAAACCCTGCTCATCAAACTTTAAAGCGTCGATCGCGACTTCGCGGTGAAAACCTGCGGCATCGCCCATCTTGATTCCTTCTGGATAAGAGAAGCGATGGTACACGATATACCATTCATCTTTTCCCGGCACTTGAATCACAGAATTATGGCCGGTACCATAAATACCTTTCGCTTCATCCTTCTGTAGGATCAGGTTATTCTCTGGAATTTGAATAGGCGATGTTGGAGAATCTGCAATACCATAACGCACGCGATAATTAGGACTTCTGGTATCCTCTTCCGACCATAAGAAATAGTACTTTCCTTCGCGGTAAATAACAAATACGCCTTCCCGAAATGTGCCATCCGTTGGTGTCATCACTTTGGTCGTGTTCGGTTTTAGAGAGATCATATCTTTGTTCAACTCAGCGACGGCCAAATAACCATTGCCCCAATACAAGTAGTTTTTCTTCGATTTAGGATCGTAAAATACCGCTGGATCGATTTCCTGTCCATTTTGGATGCCTGCTGGCTTGCTATTCACCAACGGCTTACCTGAATCGCGAAATGGTCCTTGTGGACTATCTGCGACCGCTACGCCGATCTTCTGCGCTGCCGTAAAGTAGTAGTAATACTGGTATTTCCCTTTGTTATTCTTCTCAATAATGGTCGGTGCCCAAGCATGACGATCAGCCCAAGAAACATCTTTTTTCAAATCCAAAATAACGCCTTCATCTTTCCAGTTTTTCAAATCAGTCGAAGAGAATGTTTTGAAATAATAACCGCCCCAGCCATCAAATCCATCACTGGTAGGATACATATAGTATTTTTTGTTTTTATGGGAGTAGATAATATCCGGATCGGCATAATAGCCATCCAATACCGGATTCTTGGCGGCAGGCACTTGAATTCCTGCTGGTGTTCCCCAACGATCGGTCACCGCTTTTAATTCATTCCGCGATAGCGGAATAATCGAGCCATGTCTTGGGTGAAAATCCATGCTGATATCTTCATCTATCACTTTAAATCGGTCCAGATCCACACTTTCACAGAATTGGTATTTGCCCTTGCCATATACATCATACATCAATATATACTTGTCCGAATGGTTCAACTTAAACACGCTAGATCCTTCTACCGCATCCGTTGTTTGTTGCTTATAACCCGGTTGCTCGATCCATTTTCCAGAAGTCAAGGAATCGGTAATCGCTAAGCGAAGACCATTACCATGTCCTTCTGTTTTGTAAAACAGGTAGTACAAGCCATTCTTCAGAATGATGTCACCATCAATACAAGATTTTTGGTTTTTAGGAACAAACAGTTTTTGAGGTTCGGCTTCCAGATCGGTAAAATCTGCATTTGCATACGCGTAATAGATAATATCTGCCCCAGCGCCATGCTGCATAGACCAATAGACCATATATTTATTGACAGATGGATCAAAGATCGTTTGTGGCGCCCACACGCGTTTCAAATCTTCATTTCCCGTAAAACGTGTCGGAATATGGATTTTGCTGTGTTCCCAATCCACTAAGTTGTTGGATTTCAACAGAATCATGCCGCGATTCGAATCCCAACCTTTGCTCGACGTCATATCCGTCAATACCATATAGAAAGATTTTCCATCTTCACCACGCAAAATATGCGGATCGCGAACGCCACCTGTGGAACTAATCTCAGCCGAACTCAACACGGGTTGATTGTTATTGAGCGCACGGTAATTGTAGCCATCGGTACTGATAGCGAAACAAACAGACTCATCTTCAACAGCATTGCCTTTGAAATAGGCAAACAAATAGCCAACATAATCTTTATCGACAGGTCCAGATTTGTAAGATTGTGCCAGCAACAGGGAACTGCTCAATAAATAGGCGACTAGGGTAATAATTATTCTCATCTAAATAAATATTGGTCTTAAAAAAATTAGTTGACTCCTTCGGAGGTCATCTGGATACGTTTGATGGTGCCATCTTTATTAAAATACAGACGATCTATACATATCGAACGACTATAGCTACTGCCATCGGTTTGTATGGCACCATTGTGATAGATAAAATACCACTCGCCTTTAAACTCAACAATAGATTGGTGATTGGTATTGCTATTACCCGCAATCTCGTTTAGAAGGCCTTTGTATTCATACGGCCCTTCCATCCGATCTCCCATCGCATAGGCGATCTTTTCTGGGAATCCTGTGGCATAGGTTAGGTAATATTTCTTTTTATATTTATGAACCCAGGGCGCTTCGGTAAAATCCAGCTTATCGAATTTGATCTGCTTTATTTCCCCATCGATTTCGATCATATTATCTTTCAACTTGGCGTAATAACATTCGCGATTGCCCCAAAATATCCAAGCTTGTCCATCATCATCAATATGCACGGCAGGATCAATACAAGCCCAAGCATGGCTCGATGCAAAACAATCGTCGTTCGTCAACAATGGTTTTCCCAAAGCGTCTTGAAAAGGGCCTGTAGGCGAATCGGATACCGCCACGCCAATGCCCGACCAATTGGTACTGATGTACCAATAATATTTACCATCGCGCTCGGTAACGTGACCAGCAAACGCATCTCCACTCTTTGCCCAAGCAAAATCTGTAATCTTTAATGGCACTTCGTATTCCGTCCAGTTTTTCATATCGGTGGTAGAATAGACCAACCAATCTTTCATCACGTACTTGGTTTGTCCGCCAGCTAGATCGTGGCCAGCATAAAGCCACAGCGTGTCGCCTTGCACGAGCGCAGCCGGATCTGCCGTGTATTTATCTTTGATAATGGGATTGCCCGTTGCCACGAATTGCTTCACGACCTTTTGACTTGCGTCTTGCGCAGATGCCACCGAAAACGCACCTAGCAGACAGGCCGCGGTGACGAATGCTTTATTTCGAATGTTTTTGTATGATTTATTTGTCGATTTCATCATTAAAAATTGGTTACCGGCGTATCAGATAGATTATTCCGGAGTAGTCTTATATTGGTTAATTTCGCGGTTTTGTTGCCCGAATTAGCTTCTACACGAATAAGTAGGTCTGCATTGGTTTGTATCTCTTTTGGCAGGGCCACGGTTTGCTGTTGCAACCCCGACGCCTGCTGATCAGCGATTAATTTCACGACCTGCACGCCATTAATAGAAATGTTGTAGTCATATTCGCCTTCGGCAAAATATTGAATATACAAGAATTTGGCTTCGCCGGATGATTGCCGAAGTTGATAACTAAACCAACCATCGGCTTGTCGCCATTGTGTGCCATTCTGTGCACCTGTAGTCGATCGCGAAGATTGAATCGCATGGTCCGATTCGGGTTGTTGTTGCCCTACGCGTACTTGATCAATGGTGAACTTTTCTAACCGCTCCAGATAAGCATCGCTTACCCGATTAAAATAACTTTTAGCATCACTTTGCGATTCGGCATAAGGCCAATAAATTTGATAGCGTGCATCGTGAATTTGAGCAAATGGCTGCAATATTTGCGTTTGCGACTCCCCTTTTGCATTCTGCACATGCAGTGCAAAGCGAAGGTCTTTCGCCGAAATCAAATCGACCGACTGCACTAAATTAGCTTTATCGCCGACTAATAAGGGGATATCTGTGGCAGAAACCTGTTTGCCTTTGGCAATATGACCACCACGGCTATCATCCGCCAGCAATCCGACGATATCATCTTGCGCTGCACTTGTACCAGCCAATACTACTGGTCCATAATTAAAGGCGAGATACGGGGAATTGTCTGGAAATGTTTCCAATTCTACATGCATCGGCAATACCAATTGTACCTCATCGCCATCTTTCCATTTGCGATCTAGAGCAAGGTAGCCTTTTGTACTTTCCTGAATCTTTTGTTGTACGCCATTGACAAAAAGGGAGACGTGCTCCCCTTTTGTCCAATTTGGCTTTCGTAGATGTAGGGTAAACTTTTTCGCTTTATCAGCGTGTATTTTAAAATTGATCGTATCCGTACTCGGAAATTGATGTCGCTGCACTAAGCGCACGCCCATCTTTTCCCAAGTCAGTACCGATGGAATAAACAAATTGACCCATAATGCATTATCTTGTTCGGCATAGATAAATTCGCCGTATTTCGAATGGCTTTCTAATCCAGAGCCTACACAACACCAAAAACTAGTTTGAGGCTGCGAATACACGCGATAATGTGCTGGTCGCATCGGCGTAAAATACACCAATCCACCATGCTCTGGATGTTGTGAAGATAAAATATGATTGTACAAAGCGCGCTCGTAGTAATCGACATAGCGTACATCGCCCGTGCGCTGAAACAATTGCGCACTTAGCTTGAGCATATTGTAAGTATTGCAGGTTTCTGGTCCTTCGACACTGGTCACCATGCTCGAAAAATCATCCGAAGGATGGAAATGCTCGTACGTGCTGTTCCCTCCGATCGCCACGCTGCGATTGTGCACCACGGTTTCCCAAAAGAATTGCGCGCCATCGTGCCAATCTTCTTGATTTTCCAACTCGGCAATGCGTTCGATACCGATTACTTTTGGAATTTGCGTATTGGCATGCATTCCCGTCAGGAGATCTTGTCTGCTTAACAATGGGTTTAGAAAGGATTTTTGTGTAAAGCGTTTTGCTAACCTAACGTGAGCTGGATTTTTAGTCCAAAAAGCGACATCGGCAAACACCTCATTCAGACCGCCATGCTCACTACGCAACATATCTTGCATTTGCTCATCGCTCAGTCCATCGATGACGTTTACCCCCCAATCGGTCATCTTGACCAACATGTCTTTGGCTACTGAGTAACCAGCCACTTGATATGCATCGCGCAAACCAGCAAAGGTTTTGTGGATGTTATACAAAGGCACCCATTTGCCGTTCAAATCAAAATTACCCGCGCGAATATCGCCTTTGCTAATCTCTTGCCAAAGTGCAGTACTGCCGGGTACGCCACCAATATATCCAGTGCCGAATGCATCTTGACAACGCTGCAATTCAGAAAGTACATATTCTAAGCGTTTCTGTATGGTTTTATCGCCCGTGGATGCGTACAGCATGGACAAACCGGATAAATAATGACCGGCAGTATGGCCATCCAAACCAGAGTTTTCCCAATTTGGATAACTTGCTGCTTTCTCGGGCAAACCTGCTTCGCGCAAAAAGGGCGCGAGCAAGCGATCGGCATCCAAAGCCAGCAGGTAATTACGATTTAGCGATTGCGCTTCTAGAAATGGACTTTCCAACAACCGCACCTGCTTCATGGGGAGCAGCTTTATCGCTCCATCTTGTGCCATAGCGGTTGTACTCGTCAAAGCTGCAAAAGCAAGCATCCAATACACATTCCGTTTTCTAAACATAAGTCGTCGATTGCTCAGATCTAATATTTGATCTTAATGGTATAAAAAGCATGTGGTTGCATCGGCAAATCCACCTTTTTCTTATTCACTGGTAAGGTAGTTTGCTGCGGAACAACACGTAGCTCTTTACCTACCGCATTGAATGCGCCCAGATCATTGGCTGTAATAAATTCTACTTGCGCATTCTTATCCAGCTTTTGCGAACCATTCAGATTAAGCGCGATCTGTTTCGGCTGTCCACTCACGTTCACAATTTTCAAGGTGATGTTACGATGCTCTTCATCTAACACGGCCGAAGCATATACGCTATCTTGTCCAGCAACAGCAGATTCTTGATCAAGTAACGATAAGATATGTGTACCTCTATTTGTCGAATAAGCTTTTTGCACGTAATAACTTGGTGTAGGATACACTTTCATATTGTCCACCCAAATCAAGTTTGGATTCCATTGCCAGCCTTCGGCATGTGCAAATAGTGGCGCATAAGAAGCCAATTGTACCACATCCGCGTTGCGCTCCAATCCGGTTAGAAATGCGGCTTCAGACAAAGCGGCTTCCCAGTTATTACGCTGCTCCGCGTGCGTCGCTGCACGACTATGTGCGGCGTACTCGCCTGCAAAAATCTTTGGCCCTTGGCGATCGTAATTATCGTAGCGTTTCGCATTATTCAAGAACCATTTAGGCTCTTGGTAGAAATGCTCGTCGATGATATCTACTTTCATCGAGCGCAGCTCTTTATCCAAGTATTCAAAATATTCACCACTAGAATACGGCCCTGCACTGGCTATGATTTCTACTTCTGGATGTTTCTCTTTCAGTATTTTTTGGAATACAGCTAAACGCTCTACATATTGAGGACCCCAGTTTTCATTTCCGACACCCAACAATTTGAGGTTGAATGGTTCTGGATGCCCCATATCTGCCCGCACTTTACCCCAAGTAGTGTTCACCGAACCGTTGGCAAATTCGATCAAATCGATCGCATCTTGAATATAGGGATCCAACTCATCCAATGGCACTAATTCGCCGGTGTTGAATTGGCAAGCCATACCGCAGTTTAGAATAGGAAGCGGCTCGGCACCGATATCTTCTGCCATCAGGAAGTACTCATAAAAACCTAAACCAAATGTTTGGAAATAATCTGGTGTTAAGCGATGCGCAAATTCCGTATTCCAACGGTTGATGATGAGTTGACGGTCTTCAATCGCTCCTACCGTTTTCTTCCATTGGAAACGTTGCGAAAGATCAAATCCTTCGACAATACAACCGCCGGGAAAACGAATAAATCCTGGCTTTAGATCTGCCAAGGCCTGTACCATATCGGCGCGTAAACCTTTTTTACGACCTTTCCAGGTATCTTCTGGAAATAAGGAAATCATATCTAAATCGATCACGCCCTTGCCTTCAAACCACATGCGGAAAGAGCCTTTGGGATCTGTTTTGGTAGCCACTAAACGCGCCTCGGCGCTTTGCCAATTTTGCACATCTGCGGTTGGCTGAAACGCTGTCTCCGCAATCACCTGACCCGTAGAATCTAATAACTCTAGCTTAACGCGAATACCGGCATTGGCTTGACGATACAATACCGAAAAATCGTAGGCCAAACCTTCTTTGATTCCTATGCCTCGGAAACCTTCATTTTGTAAACCTAGCGTGGTATCTGCTTTTCGTGTATCTACTCTCAGATAGCGTGGATTGGCTTGATGTTCTTCTTCCTGCCGATTTAAGATGGTCATGCTCGCTTCGGTATTTTTACCCAGCTTTTCCCACCCCATCATCGGTCTAAAAAACTCAAAAGAACGGTTTTTGATCAGTTCGGCATAAATACCGCCATCTGCTCCCATATTGATATCTTCGAAGAAGATGCCCCACATATTGGGATTGATCTCGCCTTTCGGCTTATTCATATCCACCGTAAAGGTTTTTTGATCCTGCGCGGATACATCTTTGGACTGCACCTGCAATGCTGCCGCTAGCAGCGCTATTTTTAGTAGATTTTTTCGAGAGAAAATATGTTTTCCGGTAAATGCCATAATAAGGTTATAATGGTTTGATTAGAAAGTTAAAGGTATAATTTTGATATGGAATCAGATATTGCGTCAACGGCCATGCTCCCCAACTGTTGATACCACCTACTCCCATTTGTTTCAAATCGATATTTAATTGCGTTTGCGGACGCTTAACAAGGTCGGCCGCGTGGCGCTGAATACGTTTCTCGCCGTCGTCCAGATCTGCATCAAAGTAATGCAGCGCGCTGGCACTAAAAGTACTATCTGCCGCGATAAGTAATCCACGACCTTTCTTATTGGTCACTTTGTACCAACGCAGATCGGTTTTGTTGCCCGTCTCATTCGGCATCACATAAGGGAAATATTGCTCATCGACTGTTTGGTCGTATTGTCTTACGTGTGCGCTGAAATTGCGGTCTATATAATTTTCGTGCGGTCCGCGTCCATAGAAGGCGACGTTTTCAAAACCGGCCGGCAAGATCCACTGCATACCAAAGCGTGGCAACACGCCTATTTCCTGCGCTGTATCTACCGCTAGCTTTTGCGAAACGGAAATAACTCCCGCCGCATTAATCACGTAATTTATTTCCAGCGTAGCGAACACAGATGGAAGTTGCTGTTGTACCGTCACATGCGCCAGATCGTCCTTCAACTCAAAGCGCATATCTTTCAGTTCCGTCTTCCGCGTAGCTGCTTTCCAAGCAGCTAGCTTTGTTGGAATTTTGGCACCGATATCGTTGTCATTTGGCGCTCTCCAAAAATTGGCTTTAAACTCAGAGGATGATTCTATCAAGGCGGTTCCTTTGTACACAAATTTGTTGATAGAACCCGTGCTCGCATCAAAGAGAATGTCTACATCTTTGGATTTTAAGACGATGCCAGACTGATCTTGATGAGCAGACAATTTCCCATTCGCTGTTACCGATGTCGTTTTAGGATACGCTCCTCCCAAGGCCAATTGCTCCGTAGCTACAATATGATTCGCTGGAATCAACGGTTCAGCTTTTTTAAGACGATAGGTAATGTTTAAGAAGGTCTCTCCATCCAATTGCTTATCCCAGTTGAATGGTAACGTCACCGTATTTTGTGGATCAACGAATAACTGATCAACAGTCCATGAAGACACTTTTTTGCCGTTGCGAATGATTTCGAACTCAGCCTTGACATTGTTCAAATCGGTAAAAAACTTCTCATTATAAATATCGATCGCTGCGTCGCCCGATAAGCTGGTATGAATATCTTGATAGACTTTTTTCATCTCCCAAGCATGCGGATAAGGCGTGCGATTGGCGTAAAAGATGCCTTTGGAAGCAAAGTTCCAGTCGGTGATTGCCTCTTTGGGCTCATAATCTCCTCCGTAAGTATATACGGTATCACCTTTCACATTGATTTTCTGAAAGGTCTGATCGACGAAATCCCAGATATAACCACCTTGAAAATGACCTTTATTCTCCCGAATAATATCCCAGTAATCCTTAAAGTTACCGAGTGAATTACCCATAGCGTGTGCGTATTCACATTGTATAAATGGTTTGGTTGGGTTCGGATAGCGCTTTACATAATTTTTCATTGCATCTGGACTGGCGTACATTGGCACATTCAGATCCGTATTCCAGTCGAAACGTAATTCCCCATAATTCACAACCGCACGCTCGTACTGTACCGGACGGGTGGTATCCCGCTCTTTCATCGCGACATAACTTCTGTAGAAATTATATCCATTGCCCGCTTCATTTCCCATACTCCAGATCACCACACTCGCGTGGTTTTTATCACGCTCTTGCAGGCGTGTCACCCGAGAAACGTGTGCATTTTCCCAAGTCGGACGATTGGCCATGGTATACGAAAGATCGTAGCCCATACCGTGCGACTCGATGTTGGCCTCATCAATGACGTATAAACCGTACTCATCGCACAAGTCCAACCATAGCTCTGCATTCGGATAGTGACTATTTCTAACGGAGTTGATATTGAAAAGCTTCATCAATTCAATATCCTTAATCATGGATTCACGTGAAATAACTTGTCCGGTCTTCGGATCGGTCTCGTGCCGGTTTACGCCTTTTATTAAAATGGGTTGTCCATTCACCAAGAGTTGACCGTTTTTAATTTCAATCTTTCTAAATCCGATTCTAGTCGGAATAACTTCCAATACATTGCCCTGCGCATCGAGCAAGGTAGAAGTGATTTTGTAGAGATTTGGCGTTTCTGCCGTCCACAAAGCGGGTTTAGCCACCCGAATACCTGCTTTCACGATTGGGGAATTTCCTACCGGTACAGTTTGCTGCCCGATAATTTCTTTTCCTCTCGTCAGCACGAACGCCACTTGATGCCCTTTATCTGTTACTTGGTTGAGCTTCACTTGGGCATGTAGCACAGCTTGATCATAGGTATTATTCAACGCAGGTACCATATCCACATCGTAGATGTATTCCTTATTGCGTGCTAGCAAATAACAATCTCGTGTAATGCCGCTCAATCGCCACATATCCTGATCTTCTAGGTAATTGGCTACGCCCCAGCGCATGATTTTAAGCGCGATAACATTTTTACCTTTTTTTAGAAAAGGAGTGAGATCAAATTCGGAAGGCAACTTGCTATCTTCTCCATACCCTACGTATTCGCCATTCACCCATACCGACAAATTGGATTTGGCAGCGCCAATGTGTAATGTAATCTGCTTGCCAGCCCAATCATCTCCGATCTCCACTTCCCGACGATATACAGCAGTAGGATTGAAATCCATCGGAACATGCGGTGGATTGGGGCGACCGATCAAATAGGTAAACTCAAAACCGGACGTGGTATACATCGGAAAGCCATAACCATTCATCTCCCAATTGGCCGGAACTTGAAACGTCGGCCATTGGCTATCATCATGATTGGTCTTTTCAAATCCTGCTGGCAAATCGGCTGGCGCTTCTACCCACTTAAACTTCCAAGCTCCGTTGAGACTTTGATAATTGGTGGATTGTTTCCAGTCTCCTTTGTCGGCCGCAGATTGATTTTCGTATACGAAGTAGTCGCTGCGCATCGGTAATCGATTGACTTCGACAATGGTTTCATCCAACCATGGAATACCTTTACGCTGTGCCTCCGTGAGCGTAGTTTTGGCTTCGCCAGATCCAGATAGCGTCACGCTAGATTGTGCTAAGGCGGTGGCGCTTGCTAGCGCAGTTACGGCAAAAAATACAAGTTTCTTATACAATGTACTATTCATATCGATCGAAAATGACTGCATATCGCTACGCGGTCGACTATTGAAAATCGGCTAGTAGGTGTTAATAGCACTAAGATAAAAGCAAATGAGTGCCATGGAGGGGGTCATTTTTACCCAAAACAGGGTGTATATTGACCGAAACGGAATGTCATGTGAAGTTCTAGTAACGAATGTATGACAAGTGTGGAATTTTCACTGCGAATGCTTTCATACCGGATCAATACATAAAAAAACCGCAGACCATCTTCGGATGATCTACGGCTAATAAACAACTATAAAAACGATCTTTTAAAATCCATTTGGTGCAGCACCACCAGCGGTAGTCCATCCCGGATTTTGATAAATAACAGAAGTTGCCGGAGAACTATCTGGCGAACTAAGAATAAAGTGTAAAGCAGCAATAGGCTCTAAGTAGTGTGCCATAGTAAACCGTGCTCCATTGTATCCTAAAGAGCTGCCTTGTATCTCTAATGGCCGCAGATAAGCACTACGCGCCGGATCAGACACAATCGCGTTGCTATTAGATGCACCAAACACCAAAGCACTTGCTTGATACCAGTCTTTCATGGGTCCCCATAATTTGAACCCTTCGAAATGGTATGGCGTTTGCGCCATTTGATCCATGGCGCGCCAGCGTTTCAAATCCATCCAACGCAAGCCTTCGGCCATCAACTCGCTACGACGCTCACGACGAATATTGTACAGAGTTGGGTTGATTAAATTACCGGCAGAATACGCGCCCCAATCCGATGTTTCTTTGCTCATCTCGGTCGCCGCAATCGTTTTGGTATAATCAGGATCAACCTTCGCGCGAGTACGTAATGTTCTCCAATAACCTTGCGCTTTACCATCGATACTTCCATTTTTTTCATAACAAGCTTCGATGTAGTTTAGATATGCTTCTGCCGCGCGGAATGTAATACTACCGGTATAGCCTTGCCCATTATTCATTTGCATGGCATCGTACGAAAGGCCTTTTCGCAATGCGTATCCTGTCGTATATTTTTGTTCCCAGTTGGTCGCCAAAATCTGTGGCGTTGGTTCCACGGCTACTTCCGTATTACCAGCACCTCGATTCAACAAAACATTACGCTGATTAGGTTCTTTCAAGAAAAGGTTCAATCGTCCGTCACGATTGGCACGTACATCAGCGATGTAATCATCGCCTTGATAGCCACTTCCCGTCGCGTAAATCGGCAAACCATTCCCCATCAGGAAGCTTTCTACCATACTGCGCGTCGTACCGACAGCATAATTTCCGGTAAGCGAATTGACTGGCACATTGTGCGTCACCACACTCTGACTGTATTCTCTCCAAAGCAAAACTTCACTGTAAGTCGACATATTGACCGCGGAAAACATGTTGTAATACGGATTTTCATTCGCTGGAGATTCAATAATTCCGGTGTTTTCTACCAAAGCCACTTCGTCTGCCACGACTTGCGCACTAGACATCGCTTGTGTCAAGAAAAAGTCGATTTCTTGATCAATCCCACCCGAAGGATATTGATAGTTACTGGTAAATTCCTTAGTTGCGCCTGGCCATTCCGGACCATTCGGCACGAAGGCCGTACCTTTAAAGTATTTCAACCACGTACCTTCATACAAGGCAACTCTCGATTTTAATAACAAGGCGGCATGCTTCGCAATACGCTGTTTGCGACCGCCTGGCGCTTGCACTTTCAGCAACGTGATCGCTGAATCTAAATCCGACAAGATGAAACGAGCCACTTCGTTGCGTGGAGAACGACGACTCGCCTGCACCAAAATAGCTGGATCGCTATCATCCATATTCATTTTGATGATCGGGAAATCACCCAAGGCCTGTAATTTTTGAAAGTAAGCCATTGCACGCAGGAAATAGCCTTCTCCTACGTAATGTGCGATATTCTCGGAAGTACCAAAAATATTTCCTGCTTGCCATTTCGGCACGACCGTATTCAGGTAGTAGTTCGCTTGGAAAATAGCTCCGAAGCTCCAATCGCCACCGTTAGCAGCAACGCGTTGCTGTCCTGGAACATACCGATTATTCACTGATGGAGTTACCATATTGTCGGTGCCACCATCATTACCGAAAGTTCCGTAAGACCAGTTACCATGCGATGGCAACAATTCAGTGTATCGCGCAATTGTATAAGCCGCTAATTGATTTTCTTCCTCCAGATAATTCTCCGGTATAATCTGAGATGGTGGCTCAATATCTAAAAACTTCTCACAGGAACTCAGTCCTGCAACCGCTCCAAAAAGGAGTATATATTTTGTAAAAAACTGATTATTTAATTTCATGATATCCCTAATTAAAACGTAAGACTAAGACCAGCTGACCATACTTTGTTCAATGGATACACCGTTCCGTTAGAACCTCCATCAATGGTCTCCGGATCATACACTTCGGAAACTTTCGAAGAAGTCCATACATTCTCACCCGATATATACACACGCATTTTGGAAATCCCCAAACGATCCATCGTACCAGCTGGTAGCGTATAGCCTAGCATGATATTCTTCAAACGTATGTATGAGGCATCTTGCAGATAACGGGTTTGTACCTGCTGATTTCTGCTGGTATTAAATGCAGGACGTGCATAGTAAGCATCTAAGTTGGATCCCATCGGGTCGCCTTCTGGTCTAAAGAAATCTTCGTGTGCCGTCAAACCAGTAGACCACCATTGACTCGACACTGCTCCCCAAAAATAGTAACCACCTTGCCAGATATCTCTTTTGCCCACACCTTGGAAGAATAAACTCAAGTCAAAGTTTTTATAATCTGCATTCAAGTTTAAACCAAAGCTATAACGTGGTGTATTGTTACCAATTACTCTTTTATCACCTGGATTACCTTCCGTGTCATCACCCCAATCAATTACACCATCGCCATTTAGATCTTTGTACATAATATCTCCGGCACCCCATTGCTGACCTAAGCGGCTCTGCCCGCCATTGGGCAATGTGGCCAAGTGCGCGTCCATTTCTTCTTGTGTTTTAGCAATGCCAATGGTTTCATAACCCCAGATTTCGCCCATTTTTTGTCCCGTACGGTATCTGGTTAGTTGACCGGCCTCGTTGTTAAAACGAGTAACGGTAGTTTGATAATCGGAAAGCAAGAATTTCGCGCCGTAGCCAAAACCACCAACCGTACGATCATTATACCCGATCGTCGCTTCAAAACCGGTTGTTTTCAAGTCGGTATTGTTGCTTTGCGGCACACCCGTTCCTAGCGTAGCAGGAAGTGTAGGAGCATCGGCCACCATGTTTAATGTTTTACGTGAGAACACCTCGAAGGATCCGTTCAAGCGGTTATTCAACAAGGCAAAGTCCACCCCGAGATTAGCCGTATTGATGGATTCCCAAGTCAGGAACGAACTTACTAGCCCCGGTGCACTAGCGGTATTCGGTGCTGTACCATTCAATAGCCACCCGCCATTGGTTACGCCAATCGGCATCACGACGTAGGTTGGATACCAATCATCCGTCGTTTGGTTACCCAACTCTCCGTAAGAAGCACGTAACTTCAACATATTAACCGTCGATGTCCAATTCTCGAAGAAGGATTCTTTTGAAATATTCCATCCCCCAGATACCGACGGAAACCAACCCCAACGCGTTCCTTGGCGAAAGCGAGAAGAAGCATCATAACGTAGATTACCTTCTAAAAGGTATTTTTCTTTGTAATCATAATTCACCCGACCAAAGAAACCTGCCGTTGCCCAGTTTTGGTATTGTCCTGAAACGACTGGCACAATCAGTTCGCCGTTAGGATCCGTACCCGTCGTTAAGTTTAGTACGGGTTGGTTTGGCGCTATGATACCATTTCGTTGTGCGCCTAAGCTCCGGTAGCCAGTCCACTCAGCCTGAAAACCAACCATCCCTTTGATATGATGATTGCCTAAATATTTGTCGTACTCCGAATAGGCATTTGCATTGTAATAGTTTTCTTTCCAACCGTACTCGTGTACGTTAGATGATTGCTTGAACAGATAAGGTTCGCCATTCACATCGTAGTTATACAATTGTTGGGAATTCCAATGTCTGAATTGGGTAGATGTACGGTAGTTGATTGATCCGACTGTTTTCCAGCCTGCAATAGGCTCTAAGGTCAGTTGCAATTGCTGAAAGACAAAATCTTTCGTGGATTTATCGTGCCCACCATCACGCATGCCTAATGCTGGAGAAGGTGAACTAAACAAGTAGCCATTTGGATCATACAATGGCAAAGTAGGCCAACCTTGACGACCTAAATCGTCGTAAAAGCCATTCGTTAGATTGGCCGGGCGCTGATAGTCTTCGCGTACTAAACGTGCATTATAACCTACCGTGAAATAGTCGGAAACTTGGGAATTGATCTTCGAGACACGGCATAACGATCGTAGTGATCGGTATTGAAGGCCATCATGCCGCCTTGCTTCATCGCGTTTCCAGAAAGGTAGAAAGTTGTTTTCTCGGATCCACCATTCAAACTCAAGTTGTGTTCCTGCGCGAATGCGCGATCTTTGTACATGACATCGAACCAATCTACATTGTCATTACCATAGGCATAGCCTTCACCCCAGCGATTTGAATTATTGGGATCTACGATAGTAGAACCCGTAATCGTTCCGTTTTGGTAATCTAAAATCCGTTGAAGGTGCGATTCGCTAAAAACCAATCCACTATTACCGTTAACAGCCGCACGGTTGAAGTACTGTGCAAACGTATACGAGTCCATCATGGAAGGCATAGTAGTTGGCTTGTTAGTACGAAAGTTATTGTTGTAATTAACGACTGTTTTACCGGCTTTTCCTGATTTCGTAGTGACCAAAATTACACCAAACGCCGCTCTCGATCCATAAATAGAAGATGCACCCGCATCTTTCAACACCGAAATACTTTCGATATCCTGCGGATTCAAAGCGGTAAGAGATCCCTCCGACCCATCAATTAATACTAATGGAGAAGAAGATGAACTACCAATGGTACCCATTCCACGTACATTGATCGAAGCACCCGCTTCCAACGAACCGCTGTTTTGGGAAATGTTTAATCCTGGGGCCAAGCCTTGCAGTGCTTGTACCGCACTTTGAACAGGTCTATTCTCTAATTGCTTGGCATCGACAATAGCGACGGAACCGGTTAAGTTGGTTTTCTTTTGCGTTCCAAAACCTACAACGACTACTTCCTCTAAGGCATCGCCACCGGAGGTCAACATCTCGACATTAAGTGTATATTCTCCATTGGCACCAGCATTTTGGTCGGCTAAGTTGATTGTTTGCCGCTGGTATCCCATCGCAGTAATAATCAATGCATCCGTCGGTTTTACCGTGATGCTAAATTCTCCTTGCTCATTGGTAGCAGTCCCCTGCTGCGTACCCTGTACTTGCACAGAAACACCTGCAAGCGATTGTCCTTCTGCGGTGACCTTTCCTCGCACTTGCCGACTTTGCGCGTAAGCGGAGTTGAGTGCCACTGCGATCATTAAAAACATCAAAGCGACGCTCTTAATGAGGTAACGATTTTTTCTCATTTCTTTCTGGTAATTAGGATTTATATTTTTCTTATCGATTGGTAGCCGATGTTGTTAGGTTCATTGTGGTACACACTGTCGTGTGCACTGGCTTGGATCGATTAGTTAAGGGACAAATTTCTATAAAAAAAATGCCCACAACGTGGGCATTTTCATCTTTGACAAGGGGTGAATTCGTTTTAAATCTCTTTTTAAACGAATTGAAGCAACTTTTTTACACTTACGAGTAACTCACTAATACTGCCAGCTATCTTGCCATTTGAAGAACAATAAACCAGTATCATCAAATTCAATAGGCAACCAAATGTATCGGCTATCCTTTAGATTTTTCGGATTCCATCGGTCGGCCATGAAGATGAAAGTATCTTTTTTGCCTTGCACCGAAAGGATGTGTGTACTTTGCGATTCGAAGGTGCGATCTGCACCCGATCCCACGGCTGGATTGTCGTAACGTGTCCATTCACCCAGCATCTTATCTGCAGTCAATAACCGAGCAGCATTTGGAGCCCAACCCGTACAACCAGAAGTCACCATGTAGTACTTTCCATCCTTTTTCAATAAGGCAGGTGCTTCATTATGACCACCGGGCTCCACACGAACGTACCTTCCTGTATATCCTAGGTAATCTTTGGTCAGTTCGGCAATGTGAATGGTCAGATTATCTTCCGCAGAATACACATGGTAGGCAGTCTGATCATCATCCACAAACAACGTCATATCCCGAGCCATTTGTCCACCTGCAAAATCACGACGCACAAACAGCCCATCTTTGATCGCTTGCATCCAGCTTGGCGTCCACCATTCGGAATGATCTTTCTCAGAAACACGGGATTGGCGCTGTACTTTGGTCATATTCAGCGGCCATTTCTTTGGGTTCACACGACCTGCTTTATGAAATGTAAAAGGCCCTACCGCATGATCGCTGGTCGCTAAACCGACATACGCGGCCTCGTATCCTCTCCCCTTAAGTTCTAAATGGAAGTACATGACAAACTTCTTCGTCTTTTCGTTATAGATCACTTTAGGGCGCTCAATGATACTGCCTTGTGTTATCGGACTGGTAGTATCTGTTGATGTTTTTAAAGCCAATCCTTCCGCTTTCCAACTGTATAAGTCTTTAGAGGAGTAAGCGGTAACACCTTGAGATTCCTTTCCGCCACGCTTTTCACCGTACCAATAGTAAGTACCATCGTGATACAATACACCGCCACCGTGCGCGTTGATATGCTCGCCATTTTGATCTAGCCACAATTCACCGGGATGAAATGCAGTGCGCGTATCTACTTTTTCTGTGCGTTGATATTCTTTTTGATACACACGCACATAATCGATTTCATATTTTGCAGGCAATAGTGAATCATCAATTTCACCACCATTATCGCCTCCTAAAGCTAAGTTGAGCAATATATAATGTGGTTGTTTAAAAGGATAAAATCCTGAGCCGTCTTTATTAGCCAGCTTACTTTGCGGCACTTTGTTCAACAGCATATCATCGACATACAAAGCGATCTCCTCCTCATCCCAATCCATTCGCCATACATGAAACTCCTGCGCCCATTGCGCACCACCTAATTCGACTACGGCTTTTTTACCATTGTGCCATTCTGCTTGCCAACGGCGATTAGTTCCTACCGCGATATTGGCTAGCAAGTTACCTTGGTAGTACTCCATGATATCGATTTCACCATTAGAAGGCCATTCACGATCGACGCCTAAAGTCCAAAACGCAGGCCATATCCCCTGCCCAACGGGGATTTTTGCACGCATTTCAAAGCGCCCATATTTCCAAGAATTTTTGCCAGAAGTATTGATAGATGATGAGGTATACTGTATATTTTCACGTGATCTTGCCCAATGATTGCTCTCAGCTTCATAAGTAGGGTTCGGTTTGTTTTCTTTTCTAGCTTCGATCACCAAAACACCGTTTTTTATCGTAGCATTTTCTTCTTGATACCATTGATCTTCATGATTGCGCTGAAAACCTTTTTCAAAATTCCAATGCTTTTGATCGACGGCACCTGTATTATCAAATTCTTCGGACCACACCAATTGGTAGTTTTGATCTTGTGCATAACAGATGGCCATACACTGAAAAATAAAGCAAGCTATTAAGGAGCTTTTTTTCATAGATATTATATTAGGGTTAGTATGAAACAAATGTATGCCCTCCTAAATTTTGATAGAGGGACATATTCACCAAAACACGGGTGCATAATACGAATAATGGCATTTTAAAGGTCACAAATCTGTGATCGTAGCCATTAACCAATCGTTTTTATTCGCGTTAAATTTGCTTTAAGTCTTTATTAAATTTATATTTATTGGCAAGTAGCATTGTGTAACTACTTGCCTGAAAGACTAGCCACCTAATGAAAACGCTGATACTCCTATTATTATTTGCTACAGCTATATTGCCTGCAAAATCTGAAAGCAACGCACGCATCCGTTACGTTGGTATTGAGCAAGGACTATCCAATAACAATGTTACTTCCATATTTGAAGATCAGGATGGTTTTATGTGGTTTGGCACCTTTGACGGCTTGAATCGCTATGATGGCTATCAGTTCATGGTATTTAAAAATCAGCCCGAAGATGGCCTCTCGTTGCCCGATAATCGGATCACTGATATTTCTCAAGACGATAAAGGTCGGATATGGGTAGCCAGTAAATCAGGATTTGCTAGATTAGAGGCAGATTACACCCATTTTCAACGGGTACGCTGGAAAGATTACCTTCCATTTCAACAGGATCAAAACCGCATATCAGCCAGCGTCAACCAATTAGCATACAATACAACAAGAGGACTGTATGCCGCAACAACGCTCTATGGTTTGCTGCATGTTGATACGGATACCAAACAACCATTTGCCTCCAGAATTCCTTTGCAACAGCGCGACGGAACAAAAATCTTCAATTACAATGCACAGGGTGTAGTCACCACGAGTAAAAACGAGATATGGGTTTTTATTCATAACCACGGAATTTGCCGACTTAACCCACAAAGTAACGCCTTGGAGGTAATTGATGATCGTACCAAAAATAGTGTCGCTATTCGAGTGGATGAAAACGGGCAATCTATCTGGGTAGCATCTAATGACAACAAGCAGGTATTGTACGAATTCGACTTGCATAAAAAATCGTACACCACGCACGCGATCGATGCTAACCTTGCTCCATTTGAGATTACTGCGCTCTATGCAAAATACGAAAAAGTATATATTGGCTCTGAAGGGAAAGGAATTGTTGCCTTTGACAAAAGAACAAACCGATTTGAACAGTATCAGGCAAGTACCAGCTGGATGAAAAGTATGACGGTTTACAGTATGTACGTCGATCATATGCAACGTAACTGGATCGGAACGCTACGAAGCGGTATTCATGTGGTCGACAATAGATTATCTCGATTCCACTTGATACAACCTGGATCTGCTAATGACCGGCAAAATCCGAAGAATTTTATCCTCTCTTTCGCTAACGGAAATAATAACGACCTGTGGATCGGTACAGATGGTGCCGGCATGATGTATTGGAATCGTAAGCAGCAATCTTTTACGCACTATGATGCTGAGGACAAAGCAATTTCTGGAAAGCTTAATAATAACTTCGTAACGAGCATTTTGCAGGATGAAAAGGGCTTTGTGTGGGCTTCTACCTATGGCGGTGGGATTAATCGATTAGACCCAAAGACCGGCATTTTTAAACAATATACTTGCTTTTCACCAGACAACAACCGCTTGTTTTCGGCCACGTGGAAATTATTCGCTGATAGTAGGAATCGTATTTGGGCGAGCGCTTTACACGGTGGTGGGATCTTCTGTTATAACCGAAATACGGATCAATTTGAAGAAAAATCAAAAGATATAATTGACGTACTCAGCATGTACGAAGAATCGCCTGACCTGATGTGGTTTGGTAGCTGGTCTACTTTGACTATGCGCAACTTCCAAACCGGCGAACAAAAAGTGATTAACACGGATTTTCCAGTGCGGGGTATTTACACGAACAAGGATGGATATATATGGCTCGCTACAGAAGGTGGTGGTTTGCTCCGTTACGAAAAATCAACCAATAAAGTAAAGCGCTACTCTGAAAAAGATGGCCTTCCTAGTAATACCATCTTAAATATTTTACCTGATAATGCGGGCACTTTTTGGTTATCTACATATAACGGATTGTCTAACTTTGATCCGAGCATCCAAACAGTCAAGAACTATTATGATTCTGATGGCTTGCAGAGCAATCAATTCAATTATAATGCGGCCATCAAATTGACAGATGGTAGCTTGGCTTTTGGGGGAATCCACGGATTTAATCTGTTTCAACCCGGTCAGCTCAAATCCTTACAACGAGATTCGAAAATGGTGCTCACCGCACTGAGCGTTAACAACAAACCAACCAATCTCTTCACCGGAGACCGTGTATATAGCTCGACAAATCATATCGATAAATTGACGATCCCTTTCCATGATGCAGTACTCAACGTACACTTTTCATCCTTAGAATACTCCTTCCCCACCAAAGTTCAGTATGCTTATTTTCTCGAAGGGTGGGATAAAGATTGGAATTACGTCGACAATGTAAAAACAGCTAATTACACCAATCTCAAAGAAGGAAAATACACGCTACGGATCAAATCTACGAATGCAGATGGTGTATGGGCCGGCGTGGAGAAAACTCTGGAAATCATCGTATTGCCGCCCTGGTGGCGTAGCGCTTGGGCTTATTTCGCGTACCTGAGTTTATTCGCGACAGCTATTTTTACCTATTTGAGATATGATCGCAGGCAAACACGGTTGAAATATGAGATCGACCTAGCCAATGTGAATGCAGAGAAGAAGAAAGAGTTGCACGATAAGCAGATTGCATTTTTCACGCATATCGCGCATGAATTTAGAAATCCGCTCACGCTGATCGTAAATCCACTCAAAGAAATGAGTACAGAGCCTGCACAGCAGATTGATCGGGAAGATATTCACCGCGTGTATCGCAACTCTAAACGCTTGCTGAACTTGGTGGATAAGCTGTTGTTATTTCGCAAAACAGAAAGCGGAATGGATCAATTACGTCTGGTACAAGTGGATATGGTAAGTCTTACTCGGGAGGTATTTACCTGTTTCCAGCAGCAAGCGACTTTACAGCATATACATTACGTTTTCGAAACCAATGTGGAACAGCATACCCTATTGGTAGATCGGGAGAAAATGGAAATATGCCTATTCAACCTCATTAGTAATGCCTTTAAATATACGCCTAATGGAGGTGTCATTCGCGTTGCGTTGCAATGGCGCATGGCTGATTTTTCCATTCAGGTAATCGATACGGGTTGTGGTATCGCTGCTCAAAATAAAGATCAAGTCTTCAACGTATTCGAACGAGACTATATAGGCAATAGTAATAACAAAGGTGGTTTTGGAATCGGTCTTTATTTGGTAAAAAGCTTTATTTCAGCACACAAAGGTCATATTACTCATCAACCGCATCTTCCTGCCGGCACACAGTTCGAGATTGTATTACAACATGGTAAAGCACATCTTTCCGAATTCACCATATTCGAAGATGTGCTGGAGCACAGCGCTAGTATCGACGAATTTATCGACACGCCATCCGCACCGACGCCGATTCATGTCTCTCAAACGCCAATAGAAGTTGTCCCGACAATGGCAGATCCGATTGCTATGGCCACTGAACCTCCCGATTACCAAAACTTAGTGAGTGACAAGAAAACGATGGTGGTGGTAGACGATAATGCAGAAATCAGAAAATACTTACGCAAAATCTTCCAAAACGAATTTGCGATCCAAGAAGCAGATTCCGCAGAGACAGGTATCGCTCTGATTGAACAAACTCCACCGGATATCATCATAAGCGATGTGGTCATGGGCGGCCTATCGGGTATTGATCTCTGCCAGCATATCAAGGATATTCCTGCGCTGAGTCATATTCCGATCATCTTACTAACAGCAAGTAACTCGCCTGATATCAAACTGAAAGGACTGGAGGGCAAGGCAGACGATTATGTGACCAAACCGTTCGACAGAGAACTATTGATAGCGCGTGTGAACAATCTGATTCAGAGCCGCAGCCATATGCAGCGCCACTTCTACGATGAAATCACGCTGCAGCCAAATAATCATAAAATCTCGAAAGAACACCGCTTATTCTTAGAGAAATCAATTGCTATTGTGGAAGATAATCTGGATCAGGAATCATTTAGTGTGAAAGAACTAGCCGATCAGATCGGCATGAGCCATTCTAATTTCTACAAACGGATAAAGACTATTTCTGGAAAATCGGCTAATGAATTTATCCGTTTTGTGCGACTGCGCAAAGTGGCTCAGATCCTGATCGAGACCGATTCCAACGTCAGTGAAGCGGCATTTGCGGCAGGCTTTAACGACATCAAATACTTCCGCACACAGTTCTCCAAAGTTTTTGGGATGAAGCCTTCTGAGTTTAAAAAGAAATATGATGCCCTTCGAAAAAATCATCGGGTGACGATTTGATGGTGTTTTTGCATAAAAAAACATATCTTGGCACCTAAAGGAAATTAACGAAATAATTCTTTTATATTCGTCACACTTTTGACTTAACCTCTTGTTTATGAAACACTTCATTGCTTCTGCTCTACTTTTTGCTAGTCTTTCGACTGTCATAGCACAGACCAAGCAGGTGCTCGTACAGAATGTCCGTTTGCTAGACCATCAAGCGGCAGACCTCACTGCTCCCATGCATGTATTGATCTCGGGCAGTACCATAGAAAAAATTAGTTCCTCTGCCATTACGGTTCAAGGCGATGTCACTAAAATCGATGGCAAAGGTAAAACCTTGATGCCAGGGCTGATCGATGTGCATGTGCACTTGGTTTTTGGTGCGCTTACTTTACCAGAAATGGTCACCAGCGATATGTCTGAGGAGTTTTTAGTCCAGAAGGTGGGCAAATCTGCTGGCGATATGCTCTTGCGTGGTTTTACGAGTGTGCGCGATGCGGGCGGCCCAATTTTTCCGCTGAAAGCAGCAATTGACAAAGGTAAATTGGTCGGCCCGCGCGTATGGCCATCTGGCGCTACGATCAGCCAAACGGCTGGACATGGCGATTTCAGAACACCTGAAGAGCGTTCGCGTCGATTCTTTGGCGTCGTTTCTAGAGCAGAGCGCTATGGAGCTACCTTTATCGCTGACGGTCGAGCAGAAGTATTGACGGCAGTACGAGAAAACTTGCGCTTTGGCGCTAGCCAGATTAAGTTGATGGCAGGTGGTGGTACTTCTTCGGCTTATGATCCTATTGATGTCACGCAATATACTTTTGACGAGATGAAAGCGGCTGTGGAAGCAGCCGAAGATTGGGGAACGTATGTGATGGTGCATGCTTACACACCAAGAGCCGTACAACGCGCGGTGGAAGCTGGGGTCAAATCGATTGAACATGGGCAAATGCTGGACGAGGAAACCTTGCAATTGCTGGCGGATAAAGGTATATGGCTTAGCCTGCAAAATCTGATGGATAACAACGACAATATGGACGCCCAGCGCAAAGCAAAACGTAAGCCCGTGTTGGAAGGACAAGAAAAGGTATGGCCCTTAGCCAAAGAACTAGGCGTAAAGTTGGCTTGGGGGACAGATTTCCTGTTTGAACCGGAATTGAATGACGATCAAAACAGTTATATCCTACGGTTACAAAAATGGTTTACTAATGCCGAGATCTTAAAAATGATTACGCAGGACAATGGTGAGTTGCTGCAGTTATCAGGCTTACGCAGTCCGTATCCAGGCAAACTCGGCGTCATAGAAGAACAGGCACTTGCAGATCTACTCTTAGTAGATGGCAACCCGTTGAAAGATTTGTCCTTGCTGGCCAATCCAGAAAAGAACTTCGTGCTGATTATAAAAGACGGCCAGATTTACAAGAATACAATTGGTAAGAACTAATTATCGGTAAATCTATTTTAGTCCTCCCAGCATTTACTCATTCTCCAGAATAATAAGTAAATACTACCGATAACAATGATTAAAAAAGCCTTGAAGATTGGTTATCCAACCTACGACGTAAGATGCTCAATAGACAGAAGTAACGGTATAATTTTTTCCAAACAGTGAATTCTGATTCTCTTAGCGGCTTTCCTCTCTTTGTCGTTCAAATTTACGGATTAAAACAGAGGTCGTTGTGGATAGTATCGTTTTTTTTAACCTCGGTAAAAATGGAATAACGAAGTCCTATATTTGGAGTAAAAGCAGTTTTTACACCCGATATTTAGGTATCAACAACAAGTTTATATCTTGATCGGATATTTGCAAATGGCTGCTTATTGAAAGGTAATTCCGTTTTTATAAAAAGAAGATATTCCTCCAAGTGATACGCCGATACCAAATAGTACGTTATAACGTCTTTGTAAAACGTGATTCGATATCCAACTACCATACGGTAAATAGGCAAAAGTCTCGCTACTACTTTTTCAATTTCTGTAAGCGTTCTTTAGCCGAAGGTAAGATATCGTCATCTTCTGTATAATTCTCGATTACACTTTCTAGCGTGCTTCTTGCTTGAAGCGTATTGCCTTTGCGCGCATAGGTATCTGCGAGTAGAATGAAGCTCTTGGCTACCCAGTATTCCTGTTCATCCATATTTTCAATCACATCAAAGGCCGACTTAAGCGCTTTATCATACTCTTTATCTTCATACTGCTTTAGTCCCACCAGATACCTCGCCTCCGCACTGGCTGCTGATTGACTTTTCGAAGCTGCTAAATTAAGTTCTTTCATCGCGGTTTGCTTATCGCCAACTTGCTGTTTTGCCTTAGCCGTATACAAGTGTAACATCGCCAATTCCGAGTCAGTTGCTTGATTATAATTTCTGATCAACTTGACATACTTGTCCATCTGCTCAAAATCACCGATCTCGAAATAACAAACCATCAAGTTGGTTACGGCATAGCCGTACTTATCCTTATAATCTGAATTCAGTTCCAATTTTTTGAGATGCACGATGGCCTCGTTGTACTGCTTCAAGTTGAGGTATAATGCAGCTACCGTTACCAGCGTATTTTTTGTATACGGACTTGTCCAGTCATTTAGGATCATATTCAAGTCGCGCAACGCTTCTTTTGGATGCCCAGTATGGTACAAACTCACTCCACGGATATAACGAGCGTGTTTCTCTTGTCGAGGTTTTGGGAATTTATCAAAATAAGCGTTGATTGCCTCCACTGCAGCTGCATATTGTCCTCTGGAAAACAAGGTATTGCCGGCTTGAAAAGCTAAATTATCTAGCTCCGAAGGACTAAGATCGGTAACATTGGTACCTGTGGCATAACGAATGTAACTTGTAGCATCGCCTTGATCCAGATAAATGTTTTCAATAGAATGTAGTGCTTGTGCTGCTTCTCCTGTTGTGGAGTAATCCTTCACCACCCTTTCAAAGGTGGCCAAAGCCGCTTCCGTGTCATTCTTATTGTATTGGACAAGGCCAATGGTCATCAATGCTCTAGGGACATAGCTGCTTCGAGGGTATTTTTTGATCATCCGCTGTAAGCCTTCAATAGCTGCATCATAATCTCCCGACGTGAAATACATATACGGGATCTCAAAGGCTACATCGTCGGCGTAATTAGAATTGGGAAATCTATCCACTACTGCCCGCAATGTATTCAGTTTAGCTTGCTTGTCGCCTTGTAAACCCTGAATAATACCTTGTTGGAACAGGGCATAATCCTGATTGGGTGCTTTCAGCTTGATGAGCTGATTGTAATAATCTTTGGCTTTACCGTAATTGCGTATTGAAAGATACGAGTCGCCTAAACGAGCTAATACATCATATTGTATACTTTTATCCGAAGCACCTTCGTCAGTTGCCAAAAAACGTTCAAAATACTCGGCTGCCATACTAAATCTATTGATTCGAAATGCAGCATATGCTAAAGCATAATTGGCATAATTGTATACGGTAGTTTGCCGCGCGGCGGGCAATCGGAGGAATTGGGAAAAGTTATCTACAGCCTCTCCATACTTACGCACTTCATACATGGCTTCCGCCTTCCAATAGGTAGCTAGCGCAGCCATTTCCTCATCAAAAGCAAACTTCTCCGATCGCATGAACATGGATATACTATTCTCAAATGCGCGTTCGTTATAGAATTCCAATCCGCGGAAATAGGTGATCTTTTGATAAACCCGATCCGCTTGTCGGTCTCGATCTTGGAAAGATTCTAAAAGATACACTGCCGCTTGAAAATTGCTCGTACCCGATAACACATCGGCCAGCCGCATTTCTATCGTCTCAGATTTTTCTGTATCGTTTTTATAATCCGCGTATTTCAACGCAATAAATTCTTTGAGTGGCTGTATCGAATTTTGGACGGAGTCCAACTCACTTAAGACTTTGCCATAATTAAACAAGGCATCCTCCTTTAGCTCTTGATCATAGTTTAATCGCGATGCTTTATAAAAGGCATCTCGTGCACGGCTCTTATTGCCTGTTTGCACATCGATATGACCTAAAGCGATCAGTGAACTTTGATAAAAGGCGTCTAGTGGCTTTACCTGCTCCAAAATAGATCTAGACCGTTCGAACTCGCCTGCACGATAAGCCAAAATACCAATCCGGTTATTGTCGATGTTGCTCACCAAAGCGTTAGGATACTTTTGTGGCAAAGGCATATGATATGCTTCTCGATACCTGTTCTTCTGAAAATAAATAGCGGCGGCCGTTTGCCGCATCTCATTCTCCAGTGCTTTTCGATCGATATTCATATCTGGGCTTCGGCGGATTTTTACAGCATCTGCCAGCATCGGGCGATAATCACGCACCACCGTGATCGAATCCATCACAGATTTTCCGGTTTCATTCCTTTCAGTTTGTCGATCCTCCTCTTGTTTCTTTCCTCCTTCCTGTGCGTATGTCGCAATCAGTACGAATGAAAAAAATCCGGTCAATATATTTCTCAGGCTATTGTAGTCAATCCTCTGCTTCCCTGTCATTTTTTGTATATCATGAATTTTATCAAACAGTATTCTGATAAAGAAGTACTATTCACAAAATTTATACCGTCATTGCGTGTATTACCTAAAACTATAAAATTCCATTCGAAATTAGGATAATTGAGGTAACAATTCGGTGGGACTTCAGTAATCTTATGGAGGGAATTCTACCATCTTCGTGCCTCAACCTATCCGATCTTCAGAATAGGATCTAAAAGAGCATGCCAGTACCGTTTGCGTTGTATAATCTCGGTTTGTGCGATCATCCCCTACGCGTCATATTTCCCGATAATGATTAGGGATTCATTCCCTTTTTATCAGCATCTATACGTACGTTCTCAGCATTAATGTGGTATAGTATCAGTACAGTTACAGTTAAGCTAAGGTTAATATATGCCGAAGCAATTGCGAACCGATAGCCAATGTCATGGCGCTCCGTCACCATGAAACCCCTTTAAAATTTTCTTAGAGACGTTTTAACATTTCTTTGTAACTTATTATCCCCTAAATTTTCCTTCAGAAAAAACATGTTATTTTTACAGTAAACATGTTTGGCCTGAACTTTGATAATGATGCTTGTTTGTTAATTATTATCTTAAAATTTAAACTACATATGGTTTTTAGAGAGTCTTTTGTTCATGTGGGTATAAGTTCAGTATTTTAATTAAAAACTTAGAACATAAGGGTAAACGCTGTATACCCACTATCTGCCCAGAATACAATGGGTATGATAAAAACTATGCACGCTATATAGCTTTTAAACTTATTTTATTATACACCTTTTAAACTTATTTTATTATACACCCAGCGCAAGATGACTTAATTATAAGGGGGCATATGCGCATGTTAGCACATTATTCATTACACATATAAATCATTCATACTTACAGTAATTACAATTATATTATGGAACAAATTAATACTAAAACTAAAGATAGTGCTTACGTGAAAATTAAGCGTATCTCATGGAGTGCAGTCGTGACAGGAGTCGTGCTTGCGATTATTATTCAACTACTCTTATCGCTCCTAGGAATAGGAATTGGATTGTCTAGCTTTTCTCCAACAACAGATTCGAATCCGTTTAGTGGTATAATACTCCCCAAATATTGGACAGCTGATTAAATTCGATAATTTAACAGTTGAAAATGAAAAAAGAGCGTAGAAAATTCAGTCCGGTTTTCAAGACCAAAGTAGTCTTAGAAGCCCTTAAAGAAGTTAGTACCATGCAGGAACGTGCTTCCAAATACAGCCTTCATCCCACACAGATCACCGCTTGGAAACGGGAATTTCTGGAGAAAGCTGACACGGTGTTCGGTTCAGAGAAACCTACACAGAAAGAAGAGTCTAAAGAGAAAGAACTTTATTCCAAGATTGGTGAACTTCAGATCCAAGTTGATTTCTTAAAAAAGGTATTGGGGAAATGAGCATGATTGAAAGGCGCGGACTTGTTTCCCCAGGATATAAACCGCTAAGTATTGTGGGGCAGTGTAAGCTGCTGAATCTTCAGCGTAGCTTCTATTATTTCAAGCCTAAAGGTGAATCCTTGTTGAATCAGTCCATCATGAAGCTAATTGACCGCAAGTTTCTGGACTGTCCATTTTACGGTGTGGAACGGATGACTGCGTATCTCAACAAAGATCTAGGGTATCGTATAAATGCCAAGCGCGTACGGCGTTTATATCGGCTAATGAGCCTTCGGACCATTTACCCAAAGAAGAACCTAAGTAAAGCAAATGCAACACATTACAAATACCCGTACTTACTCAAAGGCTTAAAGATAGAGCGGCCAAGCCAAGTTTGGCAGGCCGACATCACTTATATTCCTATGTTTAGAGGCTTCATGTATATGTTCGCCATTATAGATGTGTATAGTCGAAAGATTGTGGGGTGGAGTATCTCTAATACCATGACGGTGGAATGGTGCAGGGATGTGCTGTTGGAAACAATAGCAGAGCACGGCACTCCTGAAGTATTCAATACCGATCAGGGTTCACAATTTACCAGTCCGATCTTTACCAAAGTCCTCAAGGATAATCGTGTGAGTATATCAATGGATGGAAAAGGAAGAGCGCTGGACAACGTGTTTATCGAAAGGTTCTGGAGGTCATTGAAGCAGGAATACATTTATTTGAACCCACCTAACGGTGGCATGGAGTTATTCCAAGGTGTGAAACGGTATGTCGAATTTTACAATACGGAAAGAAGACATCAGTCTATGGACCATTTTACCCCAAATCAGGTATTCTATCAAAATAATAAAAAAGTGTCGTAAATAAACTTAAGTTTGAACTATTGCTGTCCAGCAAAAAGGGAGTACTATATTAGTAAAATTATGGCTACCTCAAGGTAGCCATAGATTGAATCAGTTGATTTAGCAACGCATGATTTTAAGAAACGCTATCTTTCTTAACTGCTGCAGCCATCTCGAAACGTTCCTCTAATTCAACGATTGAAAGGCCATTTTCAAGCTTCTCTTTTAAACTTAAATTTTCCATGACTTAAATTTTTAATTAACAAACATTTATGAGTTAAATATATGAAATTAATTTAATTATAAATATTTTTCAAATATTATTTTAATTTTAAATTAATATTAAAACAGTGTAAGTTTTCTTTAAACATGTAAAATATAATTTATAGCGATTTTTACCATACAGCATACACTTGAAAAATTTTTAAATTATAGCAATTTTACTAAAAGCCTATTACAAGATTTTGACATTACATTAAACTTACATAACACATTATCGACATAATGCTTTACAAAATTTCACAAAGTATAACACACCTTTTTATAAGAAAATCTATTGCAATACCTGTTGTTCAAGTTGTGAGTATACTATTCGGTTCAGAACTTCACTTATCTAAGAAATGGCCTTCCACAAAGAAGGAAGGATTGCACATTTTTGACCGTATGCAAAGGTCGTCACTCGTATGTTACCAGCTATTGGGTTAGTCAGCTAGTACAGAAAAAATCGCATACAACAAGACAACGCCTTTTTACAAAACGACCGGAATAAAAGAAGAAGTACAGGCCACACCGACACTGTTAGACCTGATCTATCAGGCATTGATGATCAACGCAAGATTAGGCACATTATTCTCGCCTATTATTCAGCGTTTCTAAAGCGTTCGAAGAATTCATACGTACGCAACATCTGATCGATGCGCTGTGCCACATTGCCCGAACGGGTAATCTCATGATCTGCATCGGGATGGCGCACGTACTCCACATCTCTTCCCAAATATTTCAATTGCTTATATAAATAATCACTCTGTGTCGGCCCGGTACGATTATCATTTTCTCCATGGAAAATTAACAAGGGCGTATGGATCTGGGTGGCATAGGTAATCGGCGATTGTTCTTCCAAAACATCCTTAATTCCAGCTTCCCAAGGGAAACCGCCGAAGTAGCGTTTCAACATTGGCCATACATTGCCACTGCCAAAGAACGTGTATAAATCATACACACCACGCTGGCTCGATGCCGCACGAAAGCGCGAATCGTGTGCGATGATCCAAGCCGTCAAGAATGCGCCGTAAGAACCGCCGGTAACGTACAAGTTGTTAACGTCTACCCAACCTTGATACACCACTTTGTCGACTGCCGCGAACACATCTAACGAAGGACCTTTGCCCCAATCCCGATAATTGGCTTGCAGAAATGTTTCGCCATAACCGTTAGAACCGCGCGGATTGCCATACAAGACGCCGTAACCTTTGGCTACGAAATACTGGTATTCGTGCCACATGCTGCCATCACCCGGACCAAACATGGAAGCTGGTCCACCGTGAATTTGCACTAAAAGCGGACTTTTTACCGCAGCGCTAGCTTCCTGTGGTTTTAGCAACCAATATTCCACGTCGAGTCCAAGTTCATTGGTAAACGTGAATTTTTCTGGCTTGGCTATGGATTTGCCAGCTAGCCAAGATGAGTTGAGTTGCGTGATCGCTATTGGCTTTGTAAAGTCGTGCTGAGCCACATACAATTCGGAAGGATTGGCATAGGTAGTTTTTGCAAAAACAGCCTTATTCTTTCCAACCCAATATTCGTTGACGCCCTCATCTACCGATGTAAGTACCGAAACTTTTCCAGAAGATAAATCTGCACGATTCACGACTTTGCCGCCATTGCTGAACGAAACAAAATATAGTTCGGAATCTTTGATTCCAAATTGTACCTGAGCCTGATTTCTATCGTGTACAATAGCTTGACTTTTCCAATCTTTAGTGTCATACACATACAGCTGACCTTGTGTTAGTGAGTTGGCTTCTACCCGACTGATGGCTATTTTTTTGCCGGACGATGCGACTGCTTCCAACTGATAGCGGTATACGCCATCACCGATTATGCGTTGTTGTGTACCGTTTTTAATGTTAATCAGCACGATGTCAGAAGTGTTGATCCGATCGGGATGTGCTAAAGTATCGTGATCCACACTGGCAATCACTTGATCCGATGATAGAAAAGCAGCACGTTGGTAAGACCTGAATCCCGCAGTAAGTGGTTTTGCTGAATTTTCATTAGTCAAATCTACGGTATACCAATGCGTAAAGTAAAGCGTGCCTGTGGTAGAGCTTTCCGTCTGAAACTGTAATTTATTGGTCAATTTGGCCAAGTTTTTCTCTTCATTCTGTAGCAGGTAAACAGCCACTTGCTGCGCATCGCCATCTGCATCCGGCGAAGCCGAAGATTTTCGTAAAGATTGGTTGTTGGCATCACCCGGCCTTTCGTACGACCAGGAAGGAAGCGCGTCGTTTGGATTGAAATCTTTACTTGTCACCAAATCTTGCAAGGTCAATTTTACGCCCAGCAAAGCTTGCTTGCCATCGGCACTAAAGCGCAACTGCTCTACCGGGTATGGAATGCTATGATGAAAAGTTGTTGTATCTATCGTAGCATTTGGATACGCATATAGTTGCTTATCCTTCCCTTTTCTTTTGACGATTGCCCATCTTTTCCCGTCATTACTATAGCTTATTTGATCGATCTGTTTATCGTGCTCTTCGATGTTGCTTTTGGCATTGGATTGTACGCTTTGCGTAAACCACTTGGTTTTATAAGCGTATCCTCCAGTCACTGTACTATCAGCAATAATCTCCTTAACCGAGTACGCTACTTCGCTCCCATCTGGGCGAACCTGTAAATTTGTAATGTTTTTGATTTTGGTGAGGTCGCTGATCTGTATGGGCGTATCTTGTGCAGCTAATGGCTGGCAGACGAGAAAACAAATGACGACGTAGAATAGCTTATAAGTTTTGATTTGGATCATAATGATTGTTTGGTGTCAGCTTCTCTTAATTTCTGAATGAGTGTTTGCGCAGATAATCTGGCTTTCTGGTTAATAAACTTTGGCTCTGTATCGTCTCCGATCTCATAAACCAAGGCTTCTGCGTTATAATTTTTATAAAAATAACTATAAGCGGTGAATGTTGGCCCTTCGTAGTACAATGGTTTTACATGTGGTTCGTAACCGGGAACGGCATTCTGCAAACTGGCAATCCATTCGGATACCAGACCCGGAAAACGACTTTTCAATTGAGGATCTACCGTATAGTAAATATCCCGTGCGGTCGAGTGAAAATCAATCGCAAAGTACAGCTCTCGTCCTTGTGCTTCGATCTCTTTTTGGAAATAATCACGTAGCGCTTTTGTTTCCGGCTGATGAAAGGCATCCCAATCCCGATTTAGATCAACGCCATTCGCGTTCGCACGCCAATGTCCGCCATCTACTCCATCTGGATTGACGACTGGAATAAAGTACAGGTAAAATTCTTCGCGAAACGCGCGTGCATCCGGCGTATCGCCCAACAAGTAATCTACAAATCCAGCATAAGCATAATGCCCGGTGATTTCGGGCGGATGCTGTCTCCCCATCACAATAACGCGTTTTTTGCTGGCTGCATTTCCGGCACCATACACGTAAAGCGGCGCGTTCAGCGCCGTTTTTCCCACCTCAGTTTTGGCGAGTTTTATTGTTGGATTTACGTTCTCTAACCAAGCATATACTTTCTTCGAAGGAATATTTTCTTGCGCGGCTATCCAAGTGCGATTAGGGCTGATTTTCAGTTTGAAGCGGACGGCCTTTGTTTTATCACCTTCCTTTATAAACTCCAAGTCCTTTATTTTCTCCCACACATCTGCAGTACGACTGATCTTTGGATCATAGCGATGGTAGAAGCCAGATGCATAGTTTATCTGTACGCTGATCGTGGTATCTTTGGCTGCCCACACCTCAAATCCGTACCAAGGACTCTGATTGATCGGTGTACGCTCTGGTGAAATCAATACTTGATAAATACCATCTTCTGATTTAGCAACATCGTTGAGCCGTGATCCGGCAGATTCGTTACTGAAAAACACACGCTTATCGCTGCTGTATGTCTGCTTTTGCTGCTGATCTATCGGTTGACTTTCGGTCGATTCAAAGGCGATGGGATCTTGCCCTTTGAAGGTGTTGTTCGACCAACCAAGACCAACTTTTGATCCACCTTGGTTCTGCGAACCATTGAATAAACTATCTAATACCACACCCAATCGCTCGCCTTTCACATTCTTGGCGACGATGATTCCTTTATCATCAATAAGAAAGTTGGCTGGAATAGCACGTACCGCATAAGCTGCCGCAATATCACTATCCCAATACCGCAATTCAGATACATGCAACCACGTGAGTTTATCATCTTCAATTCCTTTCAGCCAGGCATCCTTCTTTTTATCTAAAGAAACTGCATAAATCTGGAAACCTTGATCTTTAAATTTTTGATAATTAGCGACGATATTTGGGTTTTCCCGGCGACATGGCGGACACCAGGAAGCCCAAAAATCTATCAGTGTGTATTTCCCTAAATTATCATACAGCGCCACTTGTTTTCCTTGCTGATCCGCCGCTACGATAGCTGGCGCTTTTTTGCCGACTGCCACCTGACGCACGACTTCGATTATCTTGCGTAGATCGTTTGTATAGCGAGACTGTTGTTGCGCCGGACTCAGCAAAGCTATGTTGCGTTCTAATTCTTCTGGCGACAACTTATATGACCAATCTCTATACAAGACATAACTGGACACAATCTCGTCGGGATGCTGTTTGATAAAGCTGCTAATATTAATGTCCCTTTCTTTCTTATAGGACTCAAAAAGTGCGTGACTATTCGATCCGCTCACCTTGGTGCTTTCGCCATTAGCAACATCTTCATCCAGTGCAATGACATTGGCACCTTTGTCTAAAAAAACATAGGTCGGCAAGTCATCTTTATTTAGTGAAACGCCATATAGATCAGGTAATGGCAGACTGGTGCTGAAAGAAAACTTCTTCTTGTTTACTTTAGCAGAATCAATCAGCGTAAAAGTTTTGTTCTCGAAACGGTGCAGGTAGATGTACTCACTATCTGAATTTTTTACTGTTCCCTTTAATTTCAAAGCGGCATCTTGTGCTTGCGCTGAATTCCAGCCCGCCAAACTCAAGCCGGTCAGGCAGCTGATATAAATCGTGTATATACTTTTTCTCATTGTCAGTGTGTTTATCTAAATAATGGATTTGTTGCTATTTCCGTATTGGGCGGTGGGAAAATATAGTTTTGCGCACTTGGCTCCACACGTGGTGTTTGAATATTCGCATCACCTTTCGCCGGAAGCGCCTGTAATTTTCGCAATAGATCTTGCCCACCGAATCCTTCTCCTAAAAGCTCAATTCTTCTTTCCTGCGTAATAGCGGTGAGTAAACGGCTTTGATTGTTGGCAACATCTGCTGCTAACGTGTAGCTTGCGTCAGAACGGCGATGTACCGTTTGCAACAATGTGCTAGCTAAATCCAACTGTCCGCCCTCTGCTGCTGCTTCCGCATAATTCAACAGCACTTCTGCATAACGAATCACTGGAATATAATCGACAAATGGCGAAGCCTTAGCATATTTCCGCAAATATTGTCGCCCAGCAGTAGTTTGCACCAGATTGCGGCGTACATCAGTTGCACTCCACTGCTCACTCGCTAAAATACCGGTAGGATTCAAATAATATTCCCTGTTTACCAAATATACAAAACCAATGGCAGACTGACCAGAAAGTGCGTCTGTCGGCGTCATGGGCATGCTAAAAATGGATTCGGTCGTTGTATAATTGCTACTAAAAAGCACTTGGATATCGCTTTGAAGCGCGTGTGATACGCCTCGTTGTGCGGAAAATGGTGCAACGGTTTGGGGTACTATTTTCACCGCTTCCGCGATCACCTGCGGGAAGTTTCCGGTAGTAAGATACACCCGTGTTTTCAGTGCTGTGGCCGTGTTTTTATGTACCCGCGTAGTATTCAACAAAGCGGTAGCATAATTATCGGGTAACGCCTGCTCTGCATCTGTTAGATCCTGTAAGATCTGGGCGTATATTTCGGCTACTGTACTACGCGCCAGTGCATTGTTGGCCGTGCTCGTTTCCGCTTCCAAACGCAATGGTATGCCGGGCGACGCGCCTTGATCTAGTGTGTAAGGTTGCGCGAAGACGGTGATCAAACTGAAATAAGATAATGCCCGTAAAAACTTGGCTTCGCCGATATAAGCGGCCGCAGCATCTTCCGATATCACGGTGGTATTGCTCAATCCTTGGATAACAATGTTAGCGCTATTGATTGTCGTATATGCTGCCGACCACAGGTTATTGATGTCGTTGGAACCCGAACTATACGAGTTGTTCCAACTGTCGAACCCTGTAAAACTATTCAATGTCACATTGATGAAATCTTCTCCGCGTACATCCTGATACAAAAGATAACGACCACCATAGAGACTAGCCGCCTTAAGATTGCGATAAATTCCATTTACTAATCCTTGGATCCGCGCTGGCGTATCAAATACGTTGCGATCAGAAATCGTTGTTTCGGGCACAGGATACAGTCCAGACTCGCTCTTGCATGCCTGTAATAAAATGGTGGCAACAGCTATTCCTGTAATATATTTTTTGAGGTTGTTTTTTATCTTTAGTTGCATATTTTCTAGGTATTAAAATGAAACATTGAGCCCCGCGGTCCAAGTACGACCTTGTCCGATCGAATTCTTGTCTACTCCCATCGACGTAACGGAGTTACCATTCGAAGAAGATTCTGGATCAGCTCCTGTATAGTTTGTGAGCAGGAATAAATTGGATGCTTGAGCATAGATTCGGATACTTGACAGTCCTAACCGTGCAAACGAAGCCGGCCGCAGCGTATACCCCAATACAACTTGTTGTAGACGTAGAAAATCGGCTTTTTCCGCGTTATCGGAGATCGAGAACCCTGCCGATCCATTCGAGATCACATCATTGTATACCAGACGAGGAATGTCGGTTTGCTGCCCTACTTCTGTCCATCTGTTTAATACTTCTGTCGAGTTGTTAAAGAATCGTTGATCTAATAATGTACCGCGTGTGCCGTTCATAATCTTGTTGCCACCACCATAAGTGAAGTGTACTGTAGCGTCAAAATCTTTGTAACGAAAACTATTGTTGAAACCGCCATAATAAGTAGGTAAAGCATTGCCCAGCACTTGATAATCTGCCACCGTAATTGGGTTCGCTCTGCTGCCATCCAAATAGGTCCAATTGCTCTGTCCTGGCGCCACGACAGCACTATATTGGACCCGCTCTCCATCTCTGTTAATGAAAATTCTTCGCCCATTTTCTGGATTCACGCCATCAGTTTGTGCACCATATAGACTTCCAACCGAATAACCGACACGCGTGATATTGTTGGCTTCGGTGGTGGTATGCGTATAGCCGATGATGTCACTATTTCCTTCGGCCAATGAAGTGACTCTGTTTTTCACGAAGGTAATGTTGAACGCCGCATTCCAAGAGAAATTTTGGTTACGAATAATATCACCATGAAGCGCGACTTCCAGACCTCTATTATACATACTACCCACATTTTGCGCAATACTATTCGTTGGAATTCCTTTGGAAGGCGCTTGTGGAGCACTCAAAATCAATCCGTTGACGTTATTTCTGAAATAGTCGATTTCTACATTTAGTCTTCGTTTGAATAAACCAGCACTCAACCCAACATTGGTTTGCTCAGAAGTTTCCCAACCCAGATTTTCATTCCCAGCTTGAAACAGATTCCAAGTAGAAACGCCGCCGTACAAAGCGGAACTATACAAATTTAGAGCTTGAAAAGCCGTCAGGTTACCATTACCCACTTTACCCCAGCTTCCGCGGATACGCAAATCACCCAAGACATTTCCCAACTGTTCGCTATAGAAGCTTTCTTCGAAAATAGACCAGCCGGCTGATATTCCACCAAAGTCACCATATTTATTATTGATACCTAAAGCCGAGTTGCCATCGCGACGGAAGTTAGCCGTCAGGAAATACCGCCGATCATAATTGTATGAACCTCTAAAGAAGGTGGATCTAAAGAATTGTTCGGTGAGCAATCCACCAGCTGCTGATATTGTTGCCCAACTTCCTTGGAAACTTTCGAAAAATGGATCAGCAGCATTGTTTAGTGTGGTGTTCCAAATGTCATTCTCATACTTTTGGATATCGTAGCCTAATAGTAATCCGAGCTCATGTTTAGTACCGAAAGTACGATCATAATTGAGCGTATTAGTGAAATTCCAGTTATTACGTACACCACTCAAATTGGTTGCGGCACCCCCGTTTGAAAATCCTGAAGAGCCGAGATTCGGACTTAAGTACGTTTTATTCGTCGTGATGTTACGATCTAGTGCATAGGTACTCGTAAACTTCAACCCTGGTGCTAGCTGTAGTTGGGCATGCAAATTTCCGATGATGTGATCACTACCCGTGGTATATTTACTATACTCAAATAAAGCTTCTGGATTGTAAAGTGTATTTGCAAAAAGGTTAGCACCTGGGCCGAGAAGACCGGTACTGCTCAAGTTGTAACTGCCGTCGGGATTGTAGGCCGATACGTTTGGTGGTAAAGCCAAGGCCAATCGCGCACCACCAATCAGAAATAATTGACTGTTTGCTAAAGATCCGGAATTCTGCGCTTCATTAAAGGTTTTATTGTAATTGAGATTACTACCTACCGAAAACCAATCATTCACTTTGTGCTCTATGTTGAAGCGTAAACCTTGGCGATCAAACTTGTTTCGTGCAAAGAATCCTTCTTGACTGGAAAAGTTTCCAGACATGTAATACTGCGTCTTATCGGTAGCTCCGCTGATGGACAAACTATGATTTTGACTGAATCCCGTGTTGTAAATATGATCATACCAGTTGGTCTCCACTAGGTTTCCAGCTTCATCGTATTGTGGGAAAAAAAGTGCATCGGCTACCGCCGGATTGTTCTGATTTCCGGATAACAATTTACTATTTCGTACGGCTTCGTTTTTAATGTCTATGTACTGTGTAGCATCGAGCAGTTTAGGTAATCGCGCCGCGGTAACCAAAGATGCCCATGCGTCGTAATTTACTTTGGTTCGTCCTGCTTTTCCTTTTTTGGTTGTTACCAATAGTACACCACCAGCAGCACGTGATCCGTAGATTGAAGTCGATGCGGCATCTTTTAGTACATCAATCGATTCAATATCCGCTGGATTAATATCTGCCAAAGGATTGTTGGGCAAATTAGTCGTGCCAATATCACCACTGACTACTGGAATTCCATCGATCACCACGAGTGGATACGAACTCAAAGAGATGGAATTCACCCCACGTACACGGATGACGGGAGGATTGTTGAGCAATCCATTGGGCAAAGACACACTTACACCGGCAGCCTTCCCTAATAGAGCTTGATCAAAACTTTGCACCGGAATGTCTTTCAAGCTTTCTCCCGAGATATTGGCTGCAGCGCCGGTAAATTCACGTTTTTTCTGCGTGCCATAACCGACGACAATCACTTCATCTAGCGTACTATTACTTTGTATTAGACGAACCGTATCGCCAGGATTATTAATGGCAGCTGTCTGCTGATCATAACCAATAGAAGAAACGGTAACTCTGGCCGGCAGGTTTTGTCCAGTCACAAAGGTAAATATACCTTGGCGATTGGTCGTGACCGAATGGGTTACACCGTATAAGGTAACGGTAGCTCCTTCAATTGGTGTAAGATTTTGAGCATCTACCACGACACCGCGAAAGCTTGCATTCACGATAGCACGTGGCGAATCTTGTGCTAATAATACCTGCGGGATATCGCTCAAGATAGCGATCAATAAGCCACAGACATACCGCAAAACAATTGTATGTTTCATAATTTGAATTAAAAAATGAAGAGTACACAGAATAACGCGGTCTATTTGCTTAGAGCAAATAACCAGATGCTATAAAGACACTCAGTTGGATGAAAAAAAGATGATTGATTCGAAATGGATAGTACGCTACCCATTGAGTAAATGCAGATAGTCTGGAATGCTGGACTAGCTACACATTCGCATACATGGGAGGCATGCGGCAGTACTAGTTGAATAAATTGGCGTTAAGCTCGATTGTCGTGATCTTTCTGTATGCATAGCTATCAATTTTGTAAGACTTCACAAGGTGTAATGTGCTGCCTTTTGTATATCATGCAGCAAATATATATTATTTTCCTATATAATCTATCATTTTAGTAGTTTTTAAAAAATAATTTTATCTCACACTAGAGTTACTTAAAAATTTCACTGCTAATAGTTATTCGATATCACTAATACATGCCAAATTACGGTTGAGATAACAAGACACCCGCTTTAGGTTTTCGAAGTATCAAACTGGATTCATCCAAATCTTCTGTAATACCATTAGTTTGGATGGATTCATAGGTCAAATTAAATCTTTCGGTAGTGCCATCATGGCGCGTCCACTCGACAATTTTGCAATGACAGGCGGCATTTTCTGGCGTGTTGAATATCGGGCTAAGTGTGCCGCCTCTACCCAATTTTGTATAAATATTTCTAGCGCCGATGATATCATTATTGTCCTCCGACTCAAAACTCCAAGTAGTTGATATCGCATACATAATTCTATCTTTCGGTCTTAAGACTGTCAGAGAATGGCTAGGATTTACTAAGGCACCACCTTCTGTCTTCTCGACATATGAATGGATAGACAGTGTACCCGCAGAAGTAAACTCTACATATCCTTGATGATTTATTGTTGCCCCATGTCGGTACATCATCAAACGGTCATCTACTTGCGTGATGCTGATTATATTTGTCGCGTACCGGCGAAATCTGTTGGCTTCATTTGCTCGCGTTTGAGGTGCGCCAGTTTGATATAACCAAACGCCGGTAACAGCGTCGATTTCCTCAGTGGTTGGTTGGTACGTAGTCCACATCGTCTCTTTTCTGGAGGCATCTCTCGAAATCCATACATAAATGTTGGCTGCCGTCAATAAAGCAAGAATAATACTCATATAGACCGGGAATTTTACTCTTGATACTAACCTTCTCTTTTGACTTGTTTGTACTGGTTCATCGGATGTACGGAGCAAGTTTGGATCGGATGGTTCTCTTTCAAAACCTAAGCGGCCTACTCCATATAAATAAATATAGCAGGCATCCACTAAGTGCGCTCGTGGTTTTTTGACTTGGCCAAAGTATACGTCCTTTATTTGTCCACCTGTAATGTCATACTTCCGGTGAGGATAATGTACAGATTGCTCTTGAGTGGATGGTTCTGGATATTCTTGATGTTTTTTTTCTTGAGCTGAATACGGCAGATTGACACTTATAGCACTTAATTCTTGTGCAATAGCAGTATAATTTTCACGATTGGTATTACAAATTATCTTTTTGTTGTGGGCGTGCTCGAATTGCTCAATCACACTTCGTATAAGATAAAATATTTCCTCTTTACCAGCTAACAAGTCCATAATGGTTGCAAAATCGCTTTTTTTGTCAATTTCCGAAAAAATAAACTTTTTCGGAAAAATATTAGTTAAAAAAATTAATTTACTAAATATCGTTCCCTTGCAAATTTACCATTGGGAGATGTAGTTTTACGGCGTATTCTCCAAGAGTATAAAAACCATTTTATAAACTTTAATCACGTGTCTCTATGCTAAGTATTATTGGTATTGTTATGCTCGTTTCCATTGTCGCACTGATGATGAGCAGATATTTTTCCCCATTTGTCGTGCTATGCACCATTCCGATCATAGCGGCATTATTGGCTGGTTTTGATCTTTCTCAGATCACCGAATACTATAAAGCAGGTGTTGCGAAAGTCTTTGAAATAGCCGTGATGTTTATCTTTGCGATCATTTTCTTTGGCATACTGAATGATGTTGGACTATTCGATCCGATGATATCTAAGATTTTGCAGCTTACAAAATCAAATAGAATCGCCATCACCTGCGGTACCGTAGTTATTGCTGCGGTAGTGCATCTAGATGGTTCAGGCGCTGCTACTTTCCTCATTACGATACCAGCACTCTTGCCTTTATACCGAAGGTTAAACATGAATCCGTATTTATTGCTGATGCTCATCGGGATCAGCGCAAGCATTGTCAACCTGATACCATGGGCTGGTCCAACGGGCCGCGCCGCAATTGTGCTCGGAATGCAACCTACGGATATCTGGAAACCGCTTATCCCGATACAACTAATCGGTATTTTCCTCATGATCGTGGTTGCCTATATTTTCGGTCTGCGGGAGCAACGCCGTGCAGCTAAAAATCCGCCATTGCACGAAGCGTACGGTGCGGAAGAGCCCATTGCACATCAAGACACAACTACTCATAGTGGTGATACTAAAATGCCATTATGGATCAATTTACTATTAGCCATTTTAGTAATTTCTAGTCTTTTCTTCGATGCTATTCCATCTAGTCTCATTTTTATGATCGGTACGAGTATAGCACTTGTTATCAATTATCCAGCAAAGAAAATGCAATTGGAGGTGATACAAAAGCATGCTCCAGGTAGCTTATTAATGGCTATCATCATCGTAGCTGCTGGCGTACTGTTAGGCATCTTAAATGGTACAGGCATGTTGGAAGCTATGTCGCACGATTTGCTGAAGATTCTTCCAGACGCTTCTATTCCATACTTGCACCTAATCATCGGATTTTTGGGTTTACCGCTAGAATTAATACTCAGTACAGACGCTACGTACTTTGCTTTATTTCCCGTTATTTTAGAAGTTACTACGCAATATGGCGTAGATCCCCTGTCTGCCATGCATGTCATGATGGTTGGTAATATTGTCGGCACTTTCGTAAGTCCGTTGTCGCCTGCTGTTTGGTTGGCTTTGGGGTTATCTGGTCTAGATTTAGGCAAGCACATCCGATATTCTTTTTTCTACACATGGGCATTCAGTTTGGTGCTGATCGCGATGCTCTACGTCTTCAACATTGTCTAAGCACATCTTTCTTTTGATAATTCTAATTATTTTAGTATGTATACTTTAATCAAAAAAAAGTCATTATTCTAATTTTTTGTTGTGCCAATTTGCCTTCATTATTGGCACAGCCAGGCGGATGGAATAGTTGGTACCACCTTAATCTACAAGGAGATATTTCTGACAACTGGCGTTTCTCTACCAACGTGCAGCAGCGCTTTTACGATGTTCCTGTCCAAAACAGTAGATTGAGCCTAATTAATGGTGCATTGGAACGTCGCATTAGCAACACAAGTACATTTGTAGGTGGTGGCTACATGTTTCTACTGCTTGAACCTTATAATAGTCTTGGCGAGAAATTCACTCGACTTGAACACCGGATTTTCCAACAAATCACCTTTCATAATGAGGTAAGCCACCGATATTCCATCGCTCATCGCTTTCGCCTAGAAGAACGTTTTTTATTTGATAACGATCTTTTTGTTTTCAGAGCTCGGTACTTATTTAATTCTTTTTGGAAATTGGATCGCGCAGAAAATTCGGTATGGGGTTTAATCTTCAGGCATGAAATTCGTATGAATTTAGAGCGAGAGCAGCCATTTGATAGTTATCGCATTTCTACACTATTAGCCAAGAAAGTGAGCCCAACGCTATCCGTTGAGCCAGGACTGATCGTACAATTAAATGGTTTTCCATCTCCGACAGATTACTATCTAGCTTGCACCATTCGCAAAAGCTTTAAAAGAAAAATCAAAACCTACAAACCCGACTAATGACGTTATGTATTTTATTGGGTGATTACATCGCTTAAAACAACCAATAAAATGATACAATCAGTACAGAAAAGTATCACCCCTAATCATATAAGAAGCAGGATAAGTATTGTTGCGATTGCTATGACTAAATGTTATCTTTAGAATAACGTAATCAGCGCCAAAGCAAATCTAATTATGCAACTTTCTTTTCGTTTTAGACCTCTCCTGCGTATTCTCGTTCTTTTCACCATTGTTAGTGCTATTCTATCGTCGTGCAGCTCTATAAAACAGCGCACCACATACGATAACGAACGCCAACGCTTACAGCAATTGGCCTCTACAGATCTCACTGCGAATGTTACGGAATTCAACTCGTATGCCGATCGCCCAGATTCTGATGGGCCTTTTAACGCATCCAACAACGAAGCTTTTCTACAAGAAAACATACCTTTATTTAGCAGTTCTAATGATGAAATGAACCGTGTGTACAACTACCGCTGGTGGATGATGAGCAAACATCTCAGGACGTACGCGGATCCGTTGGATGGCAAAGATTATTGGGTGGTGACTGAGTTTTTTGGCGATAAACCTTGGGCTTCTTTAAGCGGCGCGATCACCTGCCCTGCTGGCCATCAGTTTTATGATGTACGCTGGCTGCGAGACCCTAAATATCTCCAGTCGTATGCAGAATATTTTATGAGCGGATCAGCATCTCACTTAAATCAGCGAGAAAACGGGAATTTTCTAACGTACATGAGCCGACCAGAAAGCCATCATTTCTCGAGTTGGATGGTGGATGGTGTTGATGCGTATTTGCGTATCCATCCAAATGCCGATTGGATGCACGAGATGCTTCCACACTTGGAGCACCATCAGTCAGTGTGGGATAGCCTCTTTACCGTGAAAACGGAAAACGCCAAAACGCAGGGATTGTACAAAATCCTGGATCTATACGATGGCATGGAGTTCAGTCTTTCGGCCGTCCTGGGATTAATCGAAAGTAAAGGAGCTTACGATCTATATACACACGACAATTGGAAAACGTATTATCTTGGCTGGAACACCACGGAGAAAGCAGCTGCTTCTCCGCAGGCTGCACACTATCCAACCGCGTACAGAAAGGGCTATCCAGATTTTTATCTGGCCAGACCATCAGTCAATAGTTATGCTTACGGAAATTTGAAGGCATTAAGCACCTTACACGCCCTAGATAAATCCGGCGGATCAGAAGCGCAGCGAAAATCAAATGTATACGAGCAGCGCGCTACCGCATTGCAGCAACAGGCATTGCATGTACTGTGGAATGAGGAAGATCAGTTTTTCAACACATACAGTGCCGGTGACAACGCTTTTGGAATTCGTGATTTCGAGGCGCGCGTACGCGAATCCGTCGGATACACACCATGGTATTTCAATATGATTCCTGAAAAAGAACAGGCACGTTACGCTAAAGCTTGGGAGCTTTTCGGCAAGGCCGAAGGTTTTGCAGGAGCTAAGGGAATGACGACTGCCGAAAAGCAGCATCCATATTATAATGAGCAGGCTTATGCGTGGAATGGTCGAGGATGGCCATTTCAAAATTCGGTCGTATACAAGGCCTTTGCCAACTACTTGCGTAATTACAAAGAAGAGATTACCGAAGCGGATCGTCAACTATTGTATCACCACATCAGCCAACTCACAACGTTGCACGATCCGGCCAAACCCAATATTGGCGAATGGTATATACCGAGTGATGGAGAGCGAATTGGCGGCGAGCAGGATTATTTTCACTCCACCTACCCTGATATCGTGATTGAGGATCTGATCGGTTTCAAGGCCATGCACGAAGATCAGTTTGTGATTGAGCCTTTGGTACCTGCCGAAGAATGGGATCACTTCTATCTCGGAAAGCTCCGTTACCACGATCACGATGTCGATATTGTCTGGAAAAAAGATTGGGACGAAGCCAAAAAAGGCGATCAAAGTATGCTTTGTGTGTGGGTAGACAATAAGCTGGTAGCGACAAGTGAAAATCTGAATAGCAAACTCACGGTTAAATTGAAAAAATGAGAACTTTATTATCCGCAGTAATCAGCTTCCTCTTGCTTTTCGGTTGTATGACAAAGAAAAGTACTTCTACGAACGACATAAATAACAATTCTGTCTCTGTACTGGCAGAAGAACTATTCGACGCCAGTCGTCATAGACAAATCCCCGTTGCTTACTACTATCTTAATAATGAAAAGCAACAAGTTAATCTCCAAAAAATAGTGATCCTGAGTCACGGTTATGGTCAAAATCGTGGGGGTGACAATCTTGCTTATAGTTATCTATGCAACTTTCTGGCAGAACACGGTTATTACGTAGTGAGTATACAGCACGAATTGCCCACCGACGAACTATTAACCATGGAAGGAAATCTTCTGGAGACACGAATGCCGAATTGGCGTCGCGGTATGGAAAATATTCACTTTGTGCTAACAGAATTGAAAAAGACAGATAAAAAACTGGATTTCGATCAAGTTACGTTGATTGGCCATTCCAATGGTGGTGATATGTCGGTACTCTTTGCGCATCAATATCCGGAAATGATTAATAAAGTCATATCGCTTGACAATCGACGGATGCCTTTGCCACGCGTTTGGAGTCCTAGGATATATACGATTAGATCGAACGATTATCCAGCAGATGATGGTGTTCTACCTAGAGATGATGAGGCTGCCAAGTTTGCTATGACAGTACAATTTACTAATATTAACCACGGTAGCATGGATGATAAAGGTACCGTTGAAGAAAAGAAAGTGATTCAAAGTTTTGTGCAGCAGTATCTGAAGGACTAACATTATCAATCATAGTCCACTCCTATTTCACTAAATAATTATAATATAAAACCAAAGCATCCATTGAGTATTATGCCATTCCGTTACCTATTTTTTTTCTCTTGCCTATTCTTAATTTCTTCAAAAACGACTGCCCAAACCTTATATAGCAAAGCTTATGGGAGTAAAAGTGATCCTGCTGTAATATATATGCACGGAGGTCCACGTGGCAATGCCACCTTGTTTGAAGGCACGACAGCGCAACATTTGGCCGATCATGGATTTTATGTGATTGTATACGATCGACGTGGTGAAGGTCGTTCTGCTGATCCGGAAGCTATGCTAACTTTTCAGGAAGCATTTCAAGATATAAACAAACTTGCCAAGAAATATCATTTGAAGCGATTTAGCTTGATAGGACACAGTTTTGGCGGATTGGTCGCCACGCTGTACACAGAAGCTTATACTGAAAAAGTAGAAAATCTCATTTTAGTAGGTGCTTTGTTCGCCCAACAGGAAAGCTACGACCATATATTGGAAAGTTGCACTGTATTGGCAGAGAAATCAAATGATATCGCTGCACTGAACAAAATTGTAGCGATTAGGAGATTGAATACCAATACAGCCGAGTATCGGAAAGACACGTATGATGTAGCATCGCATTTTGGCTTTTTCAGTATGCCAAATCCCACAGCAGAATCTATAGCACTCCGAAAAGCTTATGAAGAAAGCGTTTTTGGGAAAAGCAATATCCGTAATGATGCGGCACCTCTCTTATTCTACAACAATGAAACACGTGTAAACATCGACACCAAGCCAATACTACAAAAGATAAAACAATCCAGTGTCCGTCTTTCGGGAATCTATGGTCTTCAAGATGGTATTTTCTCCAAAAAGCAGATCGCGGATATGCAAACTATTGTTGGTAAAGATGCCTTTTTCACGATCGATAATTGCTCCCATTATCCATTTATGGATCAGCGTGATGCTTTTACAGAAGCGCTGCTACACATCGTAAAAAGAAACTAAAAATCTAAAGTCATGTCAGAAAGCAAGATAACGTTGTTTCAAATAGCAGACTTAGCAGATATCAACCACTTGCAGCCTGCTGATTGGTCGGATATCAAGGTAAATATGTTGGATTATTGCTTACAATCATTTTGTACTCCGATTAAGTTTGTAGAACATGGTGCTATTCTGGGGATTGGCAGTTTGATTCAACATCAGAAAAGTGTATGGCTAGCACATATCATTGTAGACGAGCCATATCGAGGTCGCGGAATCGGCGCTCAAATTGTCACTTATTTACTAAAAATAGCACAAGAAAAGAATTTAGAATCTGTTAGTTTGATTGCTACAGAATTGCGTAAGCCGCTCTACGAGAAATGTGGATTTCGAACGGTGAGCAAATATCAGTTTTTGCAGAAAGGCAGCAGTTATACGTCCCGATCCTTATCTCCGCTATTAAAACCGGCAACGGATCAACATAAAAAACAAATCCTCACTTTGGATAGACAATGCACCGGTGAATTAAGATCTGAATTTGTCCTTAATTATCTAAGCCATGCTGTGGTTTATGAGCGTGATGAGCTAGTGGAAGGATATTATTTACCTCATCTTAAAGAAGGGCCGATCTACGCAATCACTCCAAAGGCTGGATTAGCATTGCTGGAACTGAAATGTAATAACACAGACCTAATTGCAATTCCACAATCCAATATTACAGGATTGGGGTATTTGAAAGAATTTGGATTTGAAATGCAAGATAAGATGGCTATCAGAATGGTCTTTGGCAGGGATATTTTCTGGCAACCACAAAATATATACAGTCGAATTGGCGGCAATTATGGATAGAAATAACAATTAAACTTTGCTAGTGCGCTATCATTGATGTATGGTAAACAAATAAGATCTTAATTTCTTAATCGTTGCATTAAGGGAGATACGTATCCGCCCGTCGAAGTACATATTTCCTAAGTTCTTGATAAATCAGACCTTTGGTTTATGAGCAAAGAAGAGAAAAGAGTTCAGATGTTTGCTATGATAGCAGACTGGCAGCAGAGCGGCAGGAGCAAGAAACGATACTGCGAGGAAAAAGGGATCAATGAGGCTACGTTTTATTACTGGTTTTCGCGCATTAAAGAAGACGATACGTCCAGCGGGCGTTTTATATCGATCGATAAGGCCGTCAAAAACAGTACTATTGAGGTTGTCTATCCCAATGGGGTGCGGATCAAGGTAGATACCGATCTTGGTTTACTTTCCCAGTTGATCCGCCTTTATTGATATGTTTTCATTGGGTTCCTCGCATCGGTTCTATCTCTACGATGGCCATTGCGATATGCGCAAGAGTTTTGACGGACTTTGTGGATTGATCAGTTCGGTGATTCAACGGCAAGCCACCAGTGGTGAAGTATTCGTCTTCCTAAACCGTAGCCGTACGCACATGAAGTTATTGCATTGGGAAAAGGGTGGCTTTGTATTGTATTACAAACGTTTGGAAAGTGGAACTTTTCTTGCTCCGTCCACAAAAAACAACGAGTTGTCCTGAGTGATCTGGTACTGATGGTTGAAGGCATACAGGTCGTAAAGAGTATTCAAAAAAGACGTTTTTATTTACCTTAAAAGTGGCTTTCATATAGGATAAAAGTCGCTTTTTTCGTATATTCACCATATGGAAACAGCGCTGGAAAACCTCTCAAAAGAAGACCTTCTCAAGGTCATTTCCAGTCGTGATGTAAAGATAGAGCACCTCATTCAGGAACGCGATCACTTAAAATATCAGGTTGAAATGCTAAAGCGTATGCAGTTCGGACAGAAGCGTGAGCGCTTTGAAGGCAATCCTGACCAGACTATGCTCCCTTTCAATGCGGAGCCTGCTGAAGTAGAGCAGCAACAGGAAGAAATCAAAGAAAAAATCGAGTATGTCCGTAAACGTCCTAACCATAAAGGACGTGCTAAATTGCCTGCACACCTTGCTGTGGAAGAGATTGAAATCCATCCCGAAGGTGATCTGTCCCAAATGGTCTGTATCGGAAAAGAAATTACTGAAGAATTGGAATGCGAGCCTGCTAAGTTCTACATCAAACGTTACATCCGTTATAAGTATGCCGCCAGAGATGGATCTGCTGTATCCATCGCCGAACTTCCTGAACGGGTAATCGATAAAGGAATACCGGGGCCAGGCCTGCTGTCGATGATCCTGACCGCTAAATATATGGATCACCTTCCTCTATATCGACAGAAGCAGATCTTTGCCAGGGAAAACATACAGATAGCCTGCTCAACCATCGAAGGATGGACCAGACAAGCGCTAGAAAAACTGGAACCACTGTATGAACAACTCGTCTTCGATACCAAAGCTCAAGGGTATCTGCAGGTAGATGAGACCCCAATAAAAGTACTGGACAGCGATAAAAAAGGCGCTACCCACCAAGGTTATTATTGGGCATACCATGCTCCATTGGAGGGAACCGTATTATTTGATTATAGCCCTACCCGCGGTGGTATTGCTGCTGTACCGATGCTTGGAAACTTCAAAGGTTATCTCCAGACGGACGGCTATGCAGTGTATGAAAAATACGGTAAAAAGAAACAGGTGACACACCTTGCTTGCTGGGCACATGCGCGCCGTGAGTTTGAGAAAGCACTGGATAATGACAAGCAAAGAGCTGAAAAGGCATTATTGATGATCCAAAAACTTTACGCTGTTGAAAGTCGGGTCAAAGAAGGTGAGCTTGATGCCAAACAGATCAAAGAAATCCGTCTGGCCGAATCACTGCCTGTTATCAACGAACTGGGAAAATGGATCTTTGAAGAGATAAAAAATACACTTCCTAAAAGTCAGATTGGTAAAGCAATGGCCTATGCATACGCCAGATGGGATGCGCTATCAGCATACTTGTATGATGGAAATCTGCATATAGATAATAATCTTGTCGAGAACGCTATTCGCCCGGTTGCACTGGGACGAAAAAATTACCTCTTCGCAGGAAGCCATGAAGCAGCACAGCGTGCGGCAATGATCTACTCGTTCTTTGCTATCTGCAAAAAACATCAGGTCAATCCATTTCAGTGGTTAAAACATACGCTGGAAAATATCATGTCCATAAACCATAAAAACTTAAAGCTTCTTTATCCTCAGAACTTCAAAAATCAGCTAACTTGTAGTTCGTAGGGCGGATACGGAGATACGACCCAATTATATACATAACAACCTAAACACACTTCAAAAAGCGCTTCGAGCGAAGCAGCCACAATTAAGGTGATCCCAATTACCAAAGTTGAAAATGGCCAGCTTAGCAAGAGAAAGAGTAACCACGAGGAAGAAAAGACGAATCCCAACAATGCAGCAAATCTTTTGGGTGGCAAAAATATGGGGCGTGGAGTACTTCGTAAGCCCTTAGCCAACTTTTGCCCAGACCATTTCAATGGTGAAATGTTGTACGTAAAAGCCCTTATTGCAAAATCAATCAATAGAAAACCCACTACAATCTGCGATCCAGACCATAACGCAATGATGCTCAATACAAGTACTTGCGCAGCAATCAATCGGATCACCCCCGCATCACCGTACATCTTTTTTGCATTATCGTTTACTACTTCCATACTTTCGACCTCCTTAATTTGATAAGGCGTCTTTGCTGACCAAGTTAGAAAATAATCACCTTATTAGTAATAACGTTTTGTTTGCCAAGCGATTTTTTCTACGCTTTCAACGAAGAAATCTATTTCTTGGCGCATATTATAGAAGTGACCTCTCCCCGAATCTAGGAGTATTCTAAAATAGAAAATTCTGCTGTTTTGACTTTCTTTTCGATAAACATTTCAGGTGTTAAATCGCCCAAACAGCTGTGGGGTCTGAAGGTCATTACCGCTTAGTTATATACCTTTTTGGGTATAATTGAAGTCATCATAGCATCAATTTAGGCTAAGTATCTACAGTACCAAGTAGTGCTAATTTATAATTATAATTCACGCTAATCAACTTCTTAGAGCCGCCACTAAAAACACTATTCGGCTCATATAAATAGAATATTTGAGCTGATTAGAGCAATTATTCGGCTCAAATCATTTTCAACAAGCAATTTTACTACAAAACAAAAAAGCACTGAAAACAACATTTTCAATGCTTTATATCTATTTACTAATAGCCATTTTTATCTAATTACTTCAATTTACTTTCCGATACAAAACTTTCCGAAAATAGTACCCAGAATATCGCGGTCTACATCAATCTGTCCGGTAATCGTACCGATATGGCGGAGTGCATCGCGCAGATGTGATGCCAGCAAATCGCCAGAAAGGCCGATTTGAAAACCATGATCTACATCTTCCATCGATTGAAAAGCCAATTTGAGTGCTTCCACATGGCGAATATTAGTAATTACCTGTTGATTATCAGATACCATACCGCGGATTCGTTCGACCAAAGAATTTGTCAATGCGCGAACCGATGCTGGGTCTTTCGCCGAAATAGCGATAATCTCATCCGCGTAGCCGCCTCCTATCAATTCCGTCTTAATCTGATCGTCAAATTCGTTGGCAAAATAACCGCCATCCAAATCGATCTTGTTACGCACCAAGATGGTGATCAACCCATCGCGGTGAAAAGCTTTGATCTGTGTAATCACTTCTTCCGCTGTATTGCTCTCCGCATCGTATAAGTAAAGTAAAATCTTGGCGGCAGCCACCTTTTCCTTGGCGCGTGCCACACCAATCGCTTCGATGGTATCTAGCGTTTCGCGTAGTCCTGCCGTATCGATAAAACGAAACGTCACCCCATCAATCGTCATCATCTCTTCGATCGTGTCGCGCGTCGTACCTGCAATATCACTCACAATCGCACGTTCTTCGTTGAGCAGCGTATTGAGCAAGGTCGATTTCCCAGCATTGGGCTTACCAATAATCGCGACCGGCACGCCATTCTTAATGGCGTTGCCATATTCAAAGGAGCTGATCAATTGGGTTACATGCGATTTCAACGTGTCAATCAACGATAGGAATTCCGTGCGATCCGCAAACTCTACATCTTCTTCTCCAAAGTCCAGTTCCAGTTCCAGCAGCGCCGTAAAATTGATCAGCTGCTCGCGCATACGCTGCAATTCACCACTGATACCACCACGCATTTGATTCATCGCAATCTCATGCGACGCTTTATTCTCCGAAGCTATCAGATCGGCTACGGCTTCGGCCTGCGACAAGTCCAATCCGCCGTTTAGATAAGCACGCAACGTAAATTCTCCCGCTTTGGCAGCACGTGCGCCATGGCGAATCAACAAACTAAGCACGCGCTCTATGATGTAGGCGGAGTTATGCGTCGATATCTCGACCACATGCTCCTTGGTATATGAATTTGGCCCTTTGAAAAGGGAAATCACCACTTCATCAATGATTACATCTCCATCCCGGATCGTGCCAAAATGTAATGTATGCGTCGCCTGCTTGGACAAATCCTTCCCCTTGAAGACGGCATTGGCAATGTTGATGGCTTCCGCACCCGAAAGTCGGATTACAGCAATAGCCCCATTTGCGCCAGGAGAAGTGGCTAACGCCACGATGGTATCAGAAGAAATAATATCGGAGGTAATCATGCCGCAAAATTAAGGAATAAATGTGAATGCGCAGACCTACATACTTGGCAAAAAGAAAGCGTGCAGGAAATCCTACACGCTTTACAAAATATCTATAAAAATATAGCTTAGCCTAATACTTCTTTCAGACGAGCTACCTGATGATCAACCAATTTCTGCAAAGGACCTGAAGCCATCATTTTCATCATCATATTGAGCTGCGCTTCGATGATGAAGGTTGCTTTTGCTTGTCCTTCTTCGGCTTCTTCTACTTTCCAGTGCAATGATACCTCAAAAGGTGTATCATTGGTAGGCACACAAGTCAATTCTTTATTCTCCACACGCTGACTTATTTTCAGCGCTAACTTCGCCATATTCTTGATGGTGAATTGTGCTTCATCGGCAGTAGACGACCAGTTGTATATATTATCTGGCATCAATTGCTCATGATTGTTTAGATCAGACAAGAACATATATACATCGCCAATCGGCTTTTGTACAACGGTGGAATTTTGAATAATAGTCATATCGAGTGTGATTTATTAAAATACAAGAACAACTAACAGGCCAAATTTATTGCCCCCAAGTAGAAGGGTTTTTGCGCCAATCTTGTAGCACTTCCATATCTGCCTCCATAATGTAGCCATTTTCTAATGCTACGTGGATCAATGCATCATAATTACACAAGCTGTGCAACTTACATTTAGCTTCTTTGAAGTTCTCTTCAGCAGCATCTAGTCCGTAGGTAAAGATAGAAACTAATCCAACAACGTTACATTCCGCTTCACGTAAAGCGTGAACCGCAGCTAAGCTACTCTTTCCAGTAGAAACTAGATCTTCGATAACCACAACACGTTGTCCGCCGCTTACTTCACCTTCAATCAGGTTTTGACGACCGTGTTCTTTTGCACTACCACGAACATACGTAAATGGAAGGCCTAAATCTTGTGCTACCAGAGCTCCTTGAGGGATTCCTGCGGTGGCTACACCCGAGATCATATCTACCGTACCGTACTCTTCTTGAATTAGTTGAGATAGATTTTGTCTGATGTATGTTCGGATAGATGGATGAGATAAGGTGATCCGATTGTCACAATAAATAGGCGATTTCCAACCCGATGCCCAGGTAAAAGGGTTTTTAGGTTGCAATTTAATTGCTTTAATTTGCAGAAGCGATTCAGCAATTTTTTGTTCAACCTCATTGTAGTTATTCATGCCGCAAATTTATAAAATTTATATGAACCAGAACCTGCTAATTTTAGCAGATTTCGTACCACCACACTTAGTCAATCCCCAAACGATTGGTTTACAAGAAATTGATATAGAAAAACTTTTTAAAGCAAGCGCGACTAATTTCGATCCTGTCACATACTTATTGATCCTTCCCGATCCAACATCAGTGTTTAGACAGCTGTTGGAAAACATGAAAGTGATCAAAGCTGCAGGTGGCATCGTAAAAAATGGACATGGTGAATACCTATTTATCCACCGATTGGGCAAATGGGATCTGCCAAAAGGCAAATTGGAAGAAGACGAAAAAACACGCGCGGCCGCAAAACGGGAGGTGGAAGAAGAATGTGGCGTAAAAGTGGATTACTTGGGTGTAAAGTTTTCGACAACCTACCATACGTACACTATGCGTGGCAAAGTAGTGCTGAAGCAGACCAATTGGTACGAAATGGGGATAAACAAATCGCCTGAGCTTATCCCCCAATTGGAAGAAGACATTGACGAAGCAGCGTGGATCGATATCATAGATTTTGATACAATTCTTGGAAACACTTATCCACTAATAGCAGATATTGCCAAAAAGATTCTGCATCAGCATACAGATCCAAAGTAGTATTTATGCTACATAACACTAAACGTAATCAGGCATATTTTAAGGGAATGAAATTCATTCCCTTAAAATATGCCTGATTTGTTATTATAAAGCTTGTATAAGCTTAGATATTGGCCAGCTCCAATTGACCTTCACTCGCGTAGCAATAGCGCACCTCGTCGCGCAGATTGTAGCGAGAAGCCATCACTTCTGCATACGCACCAGCGGTACGAATCGCGATTAAGTCGCCACGTTCACTGATCGGCAACGGAACTTCCTTACCAAATGCGTCGGTGCTTTCGCAGATAGGTCCAACGACATCATAATTAGCGGTACCCTTTGCTCCTGCTCCTACTTTTTCAATTTTATGATACGCTTGGTACAGCATAGGGCGCATGAGTTCCGTCATACCCGCATCGAGAATCAAGAAATGTTTCTTTACGCCATTTTTGGTATACAGCACTTTACTGATCAAAGAACCACATTGCGCTACTAAAGCACGCCCCAATTCGAAATGCACCTCTTGATTGGGGTTGCGCTCCAAGAAACGATCAAAAATATCAAAATAGGTCTCGAAATCTGCAATCGGATGTTCGTCTGGCGCGTAATAATCCACTCCCAGTCCGCCACCCACATTCAATACACGAATGGTCGTTCCGCGTTCTTCGAACCAGTTTTTCCATTCATTCACCTTCACACAAAGGCTTTTGAATACATTCATATCGGTGATCTGTGATCCGATGTGGAAGTGAAGGCCTACCAAATCTACGCTCGTGCAGCTACGTAAAACAGCTGCGGCACGCTCCAACTCGGAGTTGGGCAAACCAAATTTGTTTTCATCCAATCCAGTCGTGATGTACTGATGCGTTTTGGCATCTACATTAGGGTTGATACGTAACGAAACATTGGCGCGCACGCCCATCTCGGCGGCTAAACCGTCAATGATTTCCATCTCTTGGATGGATTCTACATTGAAGGCAAAGATGCCGTGTTGCAAGGCAGCACGAATCTCCTTGTCGGACTTGCCGACACCAGCAAAGGTAATTTGCGAAGCCGGAAAACCGACTTCAATGGCTTTTTGCACCTCATTACCGCTCACGCAGTCAGCACCAAATCCTGTCGCTTGCACGGTAGCAAGCACGCGTGGATTGAAGTTAGCTTTCAGCGCATAATGCACATGAAAACCACGTTTATCTGCCGCCGCTTTGGCTTCCGACAGGGTTTGCTGCAACAGGTCTAAATTATAGTAATAGAAGGGCGTTTCCATCCCTTCGAATTTTGCTAATAGCTTGGAATCAAAATAAGACATCAAACAGGTTGTATTGTTAAAATAAACGGTGATGTAAAGAACGTAGGGCTTCAGTTTTGTGCTCGGTATCTAGCAAGACAGATACATTGAAATCTGATCCACCATAAGACACCATGCGCACTGGTAAGTGTTTTACCGCTTCCAGCACTCTACCCACGTAACCATGTGCGTTGGAACTGAAATCGCCCACGACACAAACAATCGTTTGCTCACGATCTACTGCCACAGTACCAAAATCCTCTACTTCTTTGATAATATCATCGAGATTGGTGGTATCATCAATCGACAAGGAAACGGCAACTTCAGAAGTCGTAATCATATCGATCGGCGTTTTATAACGTTCGAAGATTTCGAAAATACGACGTAAGAAACCATAAGCCAACAGCATACGCGAAGAATGAATATGTATCGCCGTAATACCATCTTTGGCCGCTACAGCACGGATTACCCCTTTTTGCGCCCCTTCTTTACTGATTAATGTACCTGGAGCTTGCGGATCCATCGTGTTTAATAAACGCACAGGCACATTGTAACGCTGCGCTGGAAATACACTTTGTGGGTGCAAGATCTTGGCGCCAAAATAGGCCAACTCCGCCGCTTCATCAAAACTCAGATGACGAATCGGTGTGGTACCATGAACCACGCGCGGATCGTTGTTGTGCATGCCGTCAATATCCGTCCAGATCTGGACTTCATCTGCGCGGATGGCAGAGCCAATAAGCGAAGCGGTATAATCCGATCCACCACGACGCAGGTTATCGATCTCGCCGAATGTATTGCGACAGATAAATCCTTGGGTAATAAACAGCGTATTGTCTGGATGCTGACTCAGAATAGCGCCTAATTTTTCAGCGGTATATTCGATCATCGGCTCATTGTCTTCATCAATTTTCATGAAGTCCAATGCTGGAAGCAATACGGAAGCAATCCCTAGCTCTTCCAGATAATAGTGCCACAAGGAGGTTGATAACAATTCGCCTTGCGCCAAAATAATCTTCTCCTCAGATGGCGTAAACAAATCGCTTGCAAAAGATGAGATACTTTCGAAATGATGATCGATAAGATCCTTACCCTTCTTATAGCCTTCCTCGGTAGCGAAAAGCTCCTTAATCAGTTCCTCGTACTTATCCTTATGCTTCTTAATCAGCTGTTTGGCCTCTTCTGTCTTTGCGCCAGCAAAAGCTTGAGCAATTTCCACCAATGCGTTCGTCGTGCCCGAAACGGCCGACAACACTACAATCTGACGTTCCGCAGGCGCTACAATTTCGAGCAACCCTTGAATACGCGCCGCACTTCCTACCGAAGTGCCACCGAATTTTAGAATTTTCATTAGAATATATACTTATTATGGATACTAATTAACGTACGCTTGCGTGCGACATCACTGCGCACGCAAGCGTAAATTGGGTCGAATATAGCAATTAAAGGCTATTTCAAGCGATTTTAGATTATTTCTTGAGATTTGAAATTAGCAAATTAGCGAGTTCTTCGCCGATACGCTCTTGCGCTTCATTGGTCGCTGCACCAATATGTGGCGTAAGGGATACCTTCGGATGTTGTAGCAATTCGATACGTGGTGTAGGCTCGCTATCGTACACATCTAATCCAACAAAAGAAACTTTTCCCGAATTCAAGGCGTCCACTAAGGCAAGCTCATCAATCACACCACCACGAGAAGCATTGACGATACCTACACCATCTTTTACTTTAGTGAATTCTTCCACACCTAACACCGCTTTGTCGGTAAATGGTACGTGAAGTGAGATAAAATCTGCGACAGGCAAAAGCTCCTCGAAAGAAAGTTGCTTCACAGGTACTTCAACTTCAATATTGCCGGATAGAGACAATGGTAAAGATAATGGCCCTTCGAAAAGGTCAGAATATACCACATCCATCCCCAAACCCAGAGCTACCTTGGCAGTTTCGCGGCCAATACGACCGAAACCTACGACGCCTAGGGTTTTGCCTTTGAGCTCTACACCTTTCGCATAGGCTTTCTTCAAGGCGCCAAATTTTGTATTTCCTTCCAACGGCATTTTGCGATTAGAATCATACAAAAAGCGTACACCATTTAAGAAGTGAGCAAAGACGAGTTCCGCTACCGAGTGCGATGAAGCCGCCGGAGTGTTCACTACGATCACGCCTTTGGATTGTGCGTAATCTACATCAATATTGTCCATACCAACTCCACCGCGTCCAATCACTTTTAAATTTGGACAAGCGTCAATCAATTCTTGGCGTACTAATGTGGCACTACGTACCGTAATGGCATCGTACGCTTGCAGCTTTTCTGCTAATTCGGCTTGTGGTATGTGTAGGGTATCTACGGTAAATCCTGCTTCTTCCAACAAACGTTGTCCGATCGGATCTATACCGTCATTCGCTAATATTTTCATCTTAAAATAAATGCTAAACGTGTAACTTAATTATGCGTTTCTTCAAACTCGCGCATCAAATCGATCAAGGCATTGATAGAGGATATCCCCAATGCATTGTAGATAGAGGCACGGAAACCACCTACTGAGCGGTGTCCTTTTAGTCCGATCATGCCGCGCTCTTTTGCAAGCCCAAGAAATTCTTCTTCCAGCGCTGGATTCGTCATCACGAAAGTCACATTCATGCGGGAGCGATCTTCTACTTCTGCCGTACCACGGAAAAGCGGGTTACGATCGATCTCTTCGTATAGCTTGCGTGCTTTGATGATATTTTCCTGCTCCATTACAGCTACTCCTCCTTTGGCTTTCAGCCAACGCAGGTTGAGCATAGATACATAGATCGAGAATACCGGCGGCGTATTGTATAGAGAATCTGCTTTCGCGTGTTGCTGATAGTCAAAAATAGAAGGAATTGTACGTCCGGTTTTACCCAGTAATTCATCTTTCACCACGACTAAGGTAACACCAGCTGGTCCCATGTTCTTTTGTGCACCAGCATAGATCAATCCGTGATCTTCAACACGCACCACGCGACTAAAAATGTCGGAGGACATATCGGTCACTAATGGAACATCTGCTTTTGGCAAATCAAATATCTCCGTACCAAAGATGGTATTGTTAGACGTATAATGCAGATATGCAGCATCAGCCGGTACCGTATATGATTTGGGTATATAACTATAATTGCGATCTGAAGAAGACGCTACCACATCGATCGCACCAAAGTTTTTCGCTTCTTTAAGCGCTTTAGAAGACCAAGTACCCGTATCTAGGTAGGCCGCGCGACCGTATGTAGGAAGCAAGTTAAAAGGAACCATGGCAAATTGTTGGCTAGCACCTCCCTGCAAAAATAGAATGCTATATCCTGCTGGCACTTCTAAAAGCTCGCGAACCAAACTTTCTGCTTCAGCGATAACTGCTTCAAATTCCTTCGAACGGTGCGAAATCTCCAAAATAGACAAACCTGTTCCATTAAAATCTAAAACTGCCTGCGAAGCTTCTGCAAAGACATCCTTTGGTAAGATACAAGGTCCGGCACCGAAATTATGTTTCATATGCTTATAATGATAAATTGTATAGATAACGTGAATTAAAATTAATGCGACAAATGTACTAGATTTATAATTGAGTTCACAACAGAATTTTGATTATAGTTTATTTTTTACAAAAAACAAACGTATTCATTGAAAATGAATCAATCAATTAATTGATTTGTTATTAATAATACATTCAAAAGGGAAATTATTCAGTAGCATTTTTAAAGACTCGCTATTTGAGCGGGCATTTATTCATAGGATAGTAAAAAAATCCGTATCTTCGCACGATTGCGCCCACAATATTTAGAGCGTTAATATTAGTTAGTATGTAACCCAATAATATGGCTGAAGAAACAGAAAACGAAAATAATTTAGTACCTGCTAACGACAGGATCATCCCCATAAATATTGAGGATCAGATGAAATCAGCGTACATCGATTACTCGATGTCGGTGATTGTATCCCGTGCATTACCCGACGCAAGAGATGGATTGAAACCCGTTCACCGTCGGGTGTTGTATGGCATGCTAGACTTGGGCGTTACCAGCAGCAAGCCGTACAAGAAATCAGCGCGTATCGTTGGTGATGTACTAGGTAAGTATCACCCGCACGGTGACACCTCTGTGTATGATGCTATGGTACGTATGGCTCAGTTTTGGTCATTGCGTTATCCGATGGTAGACGGCCAAGGTAACTACGGCTCCATCGATGGTGATCCACCAGCGGCCATGCGTTATACGGAAGCGCGCTTACGGAAGATAGCAGAAGAAATGCTTTCTGATATCAATAAAGATACGGTTGACTTCCAGTTTAACTTTGACGACTCTTTGCAAGAGCCGACCGTGTTGCCTACACGTATTCCTACTCTTTTGGTGAATGGTGCTTCAGGTATTGCGGTTGGTATGGCTACCAATATGGCGCCACACAACCTAACGGAAGTGTTGAACGGAACAATCGCGTACATCGATAACCGTGAAATCGAAATCAGCGAGCTGATGCAATATATCAAAGCACCTGACTTTCCTACAGGCGGATTGATTTATGGCTATAGCGGCGTAAAAGATGCCTTCGAGACTGGACGTGGACGTATTGTTATGCGTGCCGTTGCGGAGATTGAAGCAACTAAAACCGGTAGAGAGATCATCGTGGTTACTGAAATTCCATATCAGGTAAACAAAGCTGATATGATCAAGCGGACAGTAGACCTCATCAACGAAAAGAAGATTGAGGGAATCTCTGAAATCCGTGATGAATCGACAAAGGATATCCGTATAATATACGAAATAAAGCGTGATGCCAATGCAAACGTGGTACTCAACAATCTATTTAAGTACACGTCTTTACAAACATCTTTCTCTGTCAATAACATCGCCTTAGTAAAAGGCCGTCCGGTATTGATGAATCTGAAGGACATGATCCATGAATTTGTGGAGCATAGACACGATGTTGTAGTGCGCCGTACGAAATTCGAATTGGCAGAAGCGGAAAAGCGTGCGCATATCCTAGAAGGATACTTGATCGCGCTAGATCACTTGGATGAAGTGATCAAATTAATTCGTGCTTCGGATACACCAGAAGATGCGCGTGTTGGTTTGATGGAGAAATTTGGCTTATCTGATCTGCAAGCAAGAGCGATCTTGGATATGACGTTGCGTCGTCTGACAGGACTAGAGCGTGACAAGATCAAAGAAGAATATGCCGAATTAATGAAAACCATCGAATATTTGAAGAGTGTATTAGCCGATGAAGGTTTGCGTATGCAGATCATCAAAGATGAAATCATAGAAATTCGTGAGAAGTTTGGTGATGATCGTCGTTCGGTCATCGTGCATTCTGCGGAAGATATGCGCATGGAAGATTTCATCGATGACGAGGAGATCGTGATCACCATCTCCCACAATAGCTACGTAAAACGTACGCCATTGTCCGAATACCGTCGTCAAAGTCGCGGTGGCCGTGGTTCAAAAGGATCTAGTACACGCGAAGAAGACTTCACCGAGCACATTATTACTGCTTCGGCACACAATTACTTATTGCTCTTTACCGAAGCTGGCCGTTGTTTCTGGCTACGTGCATTCGAGATTCCGGAAGGTTCCAGAACCTCTAAAGGTAGAGCATTACAAAACATCATCAACGTACCAAAAGATGAGAAAATCAAAGCGTTTATCAAAGTTAAAAACCTGAAAGATCAGGAATACTTGGAGAACAACTTCATCATCATGTGTACGAAGAAAGGTACGATCAAGAAAACTTCTTTAGAGGCTTACTCTCGTCCGCGTGCTAATGGTATCAATGCGATCAACATTAACGAAGGAGATCAATTGATCGAAGCTAACTTGACCAATGGCAATAGCGAGATCGTGATGGCATTGCGTTCAGGCCGTGCAATTCGCTTCAACGAATCGACTGTACGACCGATGGGTAGAACCGCCACTGGAGTGCGTGGTGTACGCTTGGCGCACGATAATGACGAAGTTGTTGGCATGATTAGTGTTGATAATAGCGAAGAATCGACCATCTTAGTCGTCTCTGAAAAAGGATACGGTAAGCGTACCGACGTGGAAGATTATCGCGTTACAAACCGTGGCGGTAAAGGGGTAAAAACCTTGAACGTAACGGAGAAAACCGGTGAACTCGTCGCGATTAAAGATGTGAACGATCAAGATGATTTGATGATTATCAATAAATCGGGCATCGTAATCCGCATTGGCGTAGAAACACTTCGCGTAATGGGAAGAGCTACGCAGGGCGTGAAACTGATCCGATTGAATGAGAATGATGAGATTGCTTCTATCACCAAAGTGGCTCGTGAAGACGAATTGGAAGAGGGCGAAGAGCAAGGAGAAGGCTTCGTAGCCAACGAAGATGGTGCAGTAATTCCGAACAATGAAGATAATGCTGTTTCAGACGAAAACGATGAAGAAAGCGAATAACATCAGCAAATATATACTCACCTTTGGTCTTACCATCGGTGGGTTATCTGCTTTTGCGCAGTCTGCTGTCAAAGAAGCGACCAATAACTTCGCTTTGTATACACAAACTGGCGAGCTCAAACATTTGGAAAACGCCAAAAAAATGATTGATGGCGTTTACAAAACCAGACGGGATTCATCGAATACACGTATCAACTTGACGCGCGTGATGATCTACAGTTCTATTGCATATGCCGATTCTACGCGTAAGATTAAGACAGACAAGGATCCGATTGATCTCACGCTCGCTACTTTAGCGCGATTGAGCGATCGCGAAAAGAATACGCGCGAAAGCGAAATGGCTTACGTCACTCAGAATCTCGCAGCGGCGTATACTTACAAGGCCAATGAGGCACTACAACGTCAAGAATATGATTTGGCGTACAATAGTTTTCTACGTGTTAGAGAATTGCAACCGAAGAACGAAGATATCATCTACAACTTAGGTTTATTGGCTAATCAGACCAACCGCACGAGCGAAGCAATCGAATATTACCAACAAGCCATTACACTTTCTTCGCGCCAACCTATCCAATACTTGGAATTGGCACGTATATATGAGAAAAACAATCAGCCAGTAGAAAGACGTAAAATCTTAGAAAAAGGCAGCTCTAATTATCCAGAAAGTAAAGAGATTCTATTTAAACTCATCGAGACATACTCGCAGCAAGGTAACTACAATGCCATTGTGCCGATTGCTGAACATGCGGTAAAAATGGAACCAGAAAATGTAGACCTGAACTATTTGGCTGGATTTTCGTTCGAAAATGTAGGTAATATTGACAAAGCGAAGCAATTTTATGAGCGTACTGTACAATTAAATGATAATAATTATGAAGCAAATTTGGCTTTAGGATTATTGTATTTACAGCAGTTCATGGAAAACCAAGACGATCAAGAAGCGCAGTACAATGCGCAGAATTATCTCTTGAAAGCCAATGAAATACGTCCTCATGAAGTCAATGCCTTGCGTTCACTGGCGATGTACTATGAGAATGCGGAAGACGACATGCAGCTAGATCGCGTGAACCTTTTGCTCAACAGATTGCAAAACTACTAGGCACGTTCTTTGTTATCCTAGCATCATAGAATTGAAAACTTGAAGAACATTAAACAAACAAAAGCGTAATATGAATATCAAGAAAAGTCTAATAATAACCGGAGTCCTAGCGATTTCGATGAGTACAGTCTTCGGACAAAGTGGTAATCTAAGAAAAGCTAAATCTGCGTATACCAAATATGAGGAGTTGGGAGGAGCAGAAGCAGGCGAGCTATCTGCAAAAATGTTAAAAGACGGTATTGCACCAATTGAGGAAGCGATAGCGCACGAAAAAACCAAAGATAATCCAGAAACTTGGACTGTGTATTCTTTGATCTATTCTAATCTAGCATTTGCGGAAAAAAATGGCGAGTACGCAGACAAGGCGATCACAGGCTTATCAAAAGCAAGTGAATTGGATGCAGATAAAAAGAATGAAGAAAATATCAATGCAGTAAAAGTTAATCTTCGCAACTTCTATCAGACCACTGGATACGAGGAATGGAAAGTTGAAAATTTTAAAGGTGCCGCTGAAGAGTTTGACAAAGGTTTGGCATTGATGCCAGGTGACACTACGCTAATCTATTTTGGTGCATTGGCTGCTATTCAAACACAGGATTACCCAACTGCTATCAAAAAATACGAAGAATTATTGCCACACGAAGATCACTCTGAATACAGAATGATCAGAGCAGACTTACCAAAATTGTACTTATCTACTGGTGATACCACGAAAGCATTGGAGTACGCTGATGCTGCCGCAAAAGCTTTCCCAGAAGATAATGATATCGTGATGCAAAACATCGAGTTGAACCTAATCACTGGTAATGAAGAAAAAATCATTTCGGGTATCGAGAGTCAATTAGAGCGTGATGCAGACAACAAAACCTTACATTATTACTTAGGTACAGCTTACGCATCTAACGACAACGACGAGAAAGCTTTAGCTTCTTACAAAAAAGCATTAGAAATTGATCCAGACTATGTAGAAGCTAACTTAAACACAGCGGCAATCATCATGAACTTGGCTAATCAAGCGTTAATGGATCTTAACGGCGACAAATCGGTATCTGATGCGGATTACAATACCCGTGTAGAAAAAGTTAAGGCAGACATGGGGCAAGCGGTTCCTTATTTGGAAAAAGCATTGAGCAAAGACCCAAATAATACTAACGCGTTGAGTAACTTGAAAAGCTACTACAACTTCATCCAAGATGAAGATAAAGCAAATGAGATTCAAGCTAAATTAGAAGCTGCTCGCTAGTTTTAATAACAACATAGCGTCATCATCATAGATGATGCAAATAGAAAGAGGTATTTACGATGTAAATACCTCTTTTTTTATGGAAATATCTCCGTTTAGAGCGCTATAACTTGAATTACTAGAATTCTCAAAAGGCGCAGCCACCAGCGTAATAAGTAATCGTCGCTGATTCATACGAAGGTGTATTATCTGGTATGGTATGGTCGTCTATTCGAACGGTGACTGTGTAATGTTTGCCTACAATCTTAGCCGCACCATCATTTTTTGTTGCTCTATAATAAATTAGCGTATCTCTAAAGCCAGTTTCCGTCTCAGACAATAATATCCTTACATCTGTCGCATCAATGGGCTGCTCCATCACTTGATAATCAAACTCTGCGGCGCCGAAAGTTTCGACCGGAAGTCCGGGTAATGCTGCATTTGCTCGTACTTTTCCATGCATAAGTGTCTTGGCGCGTTTGTTTTTCAAAAATTCGATTTGGTACTTGTAATCACTTTTTTCGTCAGACAGCGTGGCACACCATCTGGTGCCAGCGATTGGAATTACATTGTTATCATCCTTTTGGCATGCACTCAGTAAGAAGAAAGCAACAAGCCCAACAAAGGCGAATCGATTATTTTTCATAGAAAATTAGGTCAATACAAGGCGTAAAAATACAAATTTTATCGATTTACGATGTGTTAACTTTATATTACTGCCTCCTACTCGATCGGCTTTCACAACAAAAAAACCACTTGCTGTTGCAAGTGGCTCTCGGATAATAGATAGGTTAGTTAGTTATGATTTTGATTAATGAATAAACAATAGCTCACGCAACTTTGGCAATGGCCATTTATTATCATCTACTATTTTCTCTAGTTTATTGACGTGGTAACGAATCTCATCGAAGTAAGGTTTTACCAACTCGTCGTACGCAATAGCGCGCTCGCGGATATCTTCGATTTCATTTGCTTTCTTACGTTCCTGACGCATTGCTTCCGATTTCTCCAAAGCGATATTGATGTGTGAAGAGATACGTTCGATGAAGTTACGCTGTGAGCTAAACGCTTCTGGCGAAAGACCTAGATCTTTCAATCCTTTTACGTTCTCGATCAACTGATTTTGGTACGCAAAACAAGCTGGAGCGATTAAGCTGTTGGTCAGCTCGGTAATCACACGTGCTTCAATTTGCAATTTCTTATAGAAATTCTCCAACAAAATCTCGTGTCTTGCTTCCGATTCGCGTTTGGTGTAGATACCTAATTTTTCAAATAATGCCACCGACTCCTCGCTTACATATACATCCAATGCTTTTGGTGTAGATTTGATGTTAGATAAGCCACGAGTTGCCGCTTCCTCTGCCCACTCATCGCTGTAGCCATTACCTTCGAAACGAATTGCTTTTGATTCTTTGATATAACGACGTACTACGTTCAACAACGCAAGATCCTTTTTGACACCTTTTTTTATTTGCTTGTCTACCTCCAACTTGAACTCAATCAATTGGTTGGCTACGATGACATTTAAAATAGTCATTGGCAACGCTGAATTGGCTGAAGATCCTACCGCGCGGAATTCAAATTTATTTCCGGTGAAAGCAAAAGGTGAAGTCCGGTTACGATCCGTATTATCCATTTTCAAATCTGGAATTTTAGGAATACCGTGCCATAGGTTGGCTTCGTTTCTCACCTTTTTCGCTACACGAGCAGATTCTACCTCATCCAAGATATCATCCAACTGAGAACCCAAGAAGATAGAGATAATCGCTGGTGGTGCTTCGTTTGCACCTAAGCGGTGATCGTTCGAATGACTTGCAATGGAAGCACGTAACAAATCTGCATGGGCAGATACCGCCTTAATCGTGTTCACGAAGAAAGTCAAGAACATTAAGTTATTTTTTGGTGTCTTACCTGGAGCTAATAAATTTACTCCGGTATTCGTAATCAACGACCAGTTATTGTGTTTACCAGATCCATTGATACCGCTATAAGGCTTCTCGTGCAACAATACTTTGAAGTGATGACGTTTGGCCACTTGCTCCATCAGATTCATCAACAATTGGTTGTGATCGATCGCCAAGTTGATCTCTTCAAACATCGGCGCACACTCAAACTGAGTTGGCGCTACCTCGTTGTGACGCGTTTTCAAAGGAATACCCAATTTCAAGGCTTCATTTTCCAAATCCACCATAAACGCTAACACGCGCTCTGGAATAGCTCCGAAATAATGATCGTCTAATTGCTGTCCTTTTGCCGCCATGTGACCGAACAACGTACGACCGGTCAATTGTAGATCTGGACGTGCATTGTACATGGAGAGATCCACCAAGAAATATTCTTGCTCGATACCTAGAGAAGCCGTCACTTTATTCACGGATTTATCAAAGAATTGAGCAACATCTGTTGCCGCTTTATCAATCGCAGAAACTGCTTTCAATAAAGGTGCTTTGTAATCTAACGATTCGCCCGTGTATGATACGAAAACGGTCGGAATACACAAGGTTTTGCCACCACCAGTTTCAAATAAGAATGCTGGCGAAGATGGATCCCAAGCAGTATATCCACGTGCTTCGAATGTATTACGGATACCACCATTTGGGAAAGAAGAAGCATCTGGCTCTTGTTGTACCAATGCATCTGCTGTAAATTTCTCTATGGCCAATCCATTGCTATCCGGCTCGAAAAACGCATCGTGCTTTTCAGCAGTAGATCCAGTCAATGGTTGAAACCAGTGTGTGTAATGTGAAGCTCCATTGGACAAAGCCCATGATTTCATAGCTTGTGCAATATCTTCTGCTAATTCGCGAGATATGCGTTTGGCCCCTTCAATAGACTCTTTAAGTTCTACAAAAGTAGGCTTTGGCAGGTAGTCGCGCATTTTGTCTACCGTGAATACATTTTTACCATAGATAGCTATGGCTTTTTTAGACTCCGCATATCCATCGTGATTAATTTCTCTTGAACCAGCTGAATTTACAGATTGAAACCGTAAGAATGACATATATTTTGAAAGTTAATTTTGCAATAAATTGCTAAGCAGTATTAAAAAACTGCATTCACATCATATTTTCTGTTGTAAATATGGCTCTTTTTAGTATTAAATGCAAAAATTAATTTTTTTTCAAACAAAAATAGGGGAAAATACACCTTTCCCCTATTTCGATCATACGTTGTACATTGCTTTACATACCCAATCCCCACTCAATGCCTTTGTGGATTGCTGGCACACCAGCGGTAATCCATACTGGAGCTGGTTTACCTTTTAAGAAATGGTCAAAAAATTGCGCTTCGCGCTGTTGAATATCTTTTCTATTCTGGCGAAGCACCAAATTATGGTCATCACCATTGTAGTTTAATAACCAAACTGGCTTTTGCAAACGACGCAATGCCGTAAACATTTCGATTCCTTGATACCAAGGCACGGCGCCATCTTGATCGTTGTGCATAATCACGACAGGCGTATTTACACGATCTAGGAAAAATAGTGGCGAGTTTTCGATGTATAGATCACGCGCTTCCCATAAATTTTGACCGATGCGACTTTGTGTGTTTTCGTACTGAAACTGGCGTGACATGCCCGATCCCCAACGAATACCGCCATAGGCAGAAGTCATATTCACGACGGGTGCGCCCGTCCATGCGGCAGCATACATATCCGTACGTGTTATCAGATGCGCTACTTGATAACCGCCCCAGCTTTGTCCCTGAATTCCCATTTTGGTAGAATCCACAAAACTATTCGAACGTGCCAAGTGCTGCATGCCGCTATTGATGTATTCTTCAGCTGCTTGACCTGGATAACCAGTTTCATAGGAAATATCTGGAGCAAACACCAAATAACCGTTGCTCACGAAATATGGAATATTCAAACGCGAAGGCGTAGGTGCTGGCGCTTGATAGGTGTAAAGCCCTTGCGTTAATTTTTCATAGAAATACGCGATAATCGGATACTTTATGTTTGGATCAAAATCCTCTGGCTTGTACAAAATCCCGGACGCTTCATGTCCATTCGGAGTTGTCCATTGCACCAATTCTGCCGTTCCCCAATTATAACCCGCCTGTTGCGTGTTAATATCCGTCAGTCTACGCTCCTGATCCATCTTTGCACTGTTGATATATAGATCGGGCGAATGCTGATAGTCTTCTTTCGTATAGATAACGTGCGACAGATCTTCGTTTGCCATTACCTTACGATACGTTTTAGGCTGCATGAAGATCTTTTTAGGATTTGACTTTCCTACATTGACACTATAAAAACCATTTTCTTTCGTTGTCTCGTCAAAAGCCGTCAAAAATTGATCTTTATCGGATAGATAGGTCGTACGATATCTCGGATTTTCATCGCGCGACAAATTGACGGCGCGGAATGTAACTTTTTGAGCACGACCAATACCATTCGTAATGCTATGTGCTTTCTTTTTTCCGGTCAGATCAAAAGCCCAAATATCATAGCGATCATTAATATATACAGTTTGTCCATCTTTGGACCATCCTGCTACACCATACGAGCTTGGTAATGCCGGGACATCATTTTCTTCATCAACAAAACCTACTGCAATATCTTCATGCAGCGGTTGTTTTACATCGTTTGCCAAGTCATAACTCGACCAGCTAGCGGTAGCACGATCAAAGAAAACAGCATAGTCCGCCTTTGGAGACAGATATACTTGTCCGCTAAGATCAGCAGCGATCACTTTATTTTGACCCGTCTTGGTCGATACTTTATAGATATTCGACTTCGTACCGAGATCCCACTGCGACGAAATACGATTTCCAAAATCGGAAGTTACCAATACCCATTCTTCATTGCCCGAATCCGTCGTCATTACGCGGTTAAAGGTTTCATCACTCAGCGGAATAATTTGTCCGGATGATTGCGGGTATACAACAGCAGAAAAGCTTTTCGATTGATCTCGTTTTAGATTGACCAATTGTTGAGGTTGCAAATAGTCATCTTTCCAATGCCAGATATCTAACTTGGCATGTTCAAATTCGACCAAAGTCGTATCCTTCACACGTGGAATCGGCGCCAAGCCGAAGTACAATTTTTGACCATCTGCACTGAAATTTGGTGAGGCATCACCACTTACCCACCAATTCTGTGGTACACCGGCTGATGATTGCTGCCCTAGCACTTTGGCGGAATCCTGCTGTGCCGTGTAGTAATACAATTTATATTCCTTGGACAAGGTCTTGTCATCACCTTTAAAGGCTACGAATGAAAGTTGAGATTGATCTTCCGAAAAACTAAACTGCTTGTACGTTCCTTTACCATGACTGATTTTCTTCAAGGATTTATCACCGATAGAATAGATGTACAATCCTGCATTTTGTAGTGATAAACTGTCTTTCTCCTCTCCTTTTTTACTAAATAGCAGTTGTCTTTCATCAGCGCTCCACTCATATTGATCTACGCCGACGAAGTTGATAGTATCTCCCGTCGGCAAGTGCAATAGATGCAATACAGTTTTCGTTTTACCCTTTGGAGGAGTTTTTTTTGCCACTGCTGTGCTATCTTTGGAAGCGATAGTATCCACCGCTACAGTTGGCTTGCTGTCGGCAAGAAATGCTACATATTCGCGGCTATTGCGCGCCAGTTTGTATGACTTGACTTCCGCATATTTTAATGGCGCTGCTTTGCTTTTCAGATTATATACCAACAAAGAATCTTTGGGCATTTCTTCTGGTTTTTTCTTTTTAATTTTCGCTTCTCTTACTGCGGAAAAAAGTGGCTTAATCCCAGCAACAAAAAATACATCATTACTGGTGAGGCTCCCGCCATCACCTCTGGGTACGCGTAGCAATAAGGAATTTTTCTGATCTTTTAATTCTAAAACTGCATCACCTTCCTGTGGCGTGATCGTGTAGTAAACAAAGTTGCCCGATTTGCTCAAGTTGGCGGTACCGATGCTTTTCCAATTATCGTATACGTCATGATTTAAAGGTGGTTTTTGCGCTATGGCTTGCACACTAACAAAGGTGCTGAGTGCAAGACATAATTTGCTCCAATTATTCATAGTAAATGTTAAGTTGACCGTTTGTGAAGTCCAATAATAGCATTTTTTTGTTTATCTTGCCTATGGTTGCTCTGCAACAAGTTTGGCACAATTAAAATCATTGTCATGAAAAACACCCCCATTATTGTCAGCATCATTGCCGCTATCGCCTTAATTAGTGTGGCTTGGATATTTGGATCTTCTTACCGCTATAAATACAATAATAGCAATACGATCAATGTGACGGGCAATGCCAAAACAGACTTTGAGTCGGATATTGTAAAGTGGTCTGCCTCCTACAGTCGCAAGTCTGCCGACTTGAGCGGTGCGTCTGGACAACTAGGCAGAGATCGAGATTTGGTCAAAAGTTTTCTTGTGCAGCGCGGTATTCAAGAAAAGGAAATCCGCTTCAATGCGGTCAACATTAGTCGAGAATTTAATTACCATACCGATAGCCAAGGCAATAGTTCGAATACGTTTACCGGATACAACCTTTCTCAACAGGTTAGTATAGAATCTAAAGATTTAGAAAAGGTGGATAATGCCTCGCGGGAAATTTCTAGCTTAATTTCTCAAGGTGTTGAGTTAAGTTCCAACGCCCCCAACTATTACTTTTCCGGCTTGGAGGATCTAAAATTGCAACTTATCTCTCAGGCGTCTGAAAACGCGAAATTAAGGGCTCAGAATATTGCGACGGAGTCGGCTACTTCTTTAGGACAATTGGTGAAAGCGGATCTTGGAATTTTCCAGATCACAGGGCAAAACGATAATGAAGAATACTCATATGGTGGCGCTTTCAATACCAGCTCACGCAGCAAAACAGCAAATATCACCGTCAAGGCCAGCTATTTAGCACGTTAGTTGTAGCGTTTTCTATATAAACGTACTGTTATGAACTTATATACCATCGATACCGGATTTTTCAAACTGGATGGCGGCGCTATGTTTGGCGTAGTTCCCAAATCTTTGTGGTCGCGCACCAATCCGCCAGATGCCCACAATCTATGTACTTGGGCCACGCGCCTCCTGCTGATGGAAGATGGAAATCAGTTGACATTAATCGATACCGGATTGGGTGATAAGCAGGATGCGAAGTTTTTTGGCCATTATGATTTGCATGGGGATGCCACGTTGGATTCTTCGCTGACGAAACATGGCTTTCATCGTGACGATATTACCGATATTATCCTCACGCACCTGCATTTCGATCATTGTGGTGGCGCTATCAAGCGTAAAAATGAACAATTGATTCCCGCATTTAAAAATGCTAAATATTGGTCCAACGAGAAACATTGGAAATGGGCTACTGTAGATCCAAATCCGAGAGAGAAAGCTTCCTTCTTAAAGGAAAACATCCTGCCGATTCAAGAATCTGGTCAGCTTAATTTTTTGGCCGAAGGCCAATCATTCAACGATCAGGTAGCTATTCGCTATGCGAATGGACATACCGAAGCGATGATGCTGCCGCAAATTCAGTACAAAGGCAGAACCATCTTGTATATGGCAGATTTATTACCGTCGGTGGGCCACATTCCGATTCCATATGTGATGAGTTACGATGTGCGACCATTAGTAACGATGGATGAACGGAAAGATTACTGGCAAGAAATTGTAGATAATGAATATATTCTCTATTTAGAGCATGATCCAGAGCACGAATGCTGCACCCTGCAACGAACGGAGAAAGGCATCCGACTGAAGGAAACATTTAAGTTGAGTGATATTTAATTGCAAATCATCTCGTCATTGCGCGGAGAAACGACAACGAAATCTCAATTATTAAAGGGTTTATTACTTGGATTGTCATTACCACAGGTCTAATACGTTTTTACTTTAGAGATTTTAAAGGATTGAATAATTATAAAATTAACTATTCAATCCTATTCACGCTTAGAATTATTGCGATAAGAAACTAATTCCACGCAGGCGGCTTTCTGTTCTTCTGAATACTATATCCATGCATTCATAATTCATGGATAATACATGTTTTGCTCAAAAAAACCATTCAGCTATTAATGGTTAAGACCATTCCACCAATTGTCGAGTAGCGCTCTATTTTCTTCCACCCATTCTCGGGCAGTTTCTTTTTCGTTTTTGCTGGCTTCCATGCGTGTCAACAATTCAGACAGCACATCTTCTTCAAAGAAGGCATGTTGAAAATAGCGATACACTTCCGGATAATCTTTCTCAAAATCGTCTCGTACAAACGTTTCGATATGTTCGGTATCTCCATAAATCTTCTTCGGATCTTCCAAAAACTTCACATCATAGCGGCCAAAAAGCCAATGCGGTTGCCACGCGGTGACCACGATCCAGCGCTGCTCGTCTATCGCTTTCTGCAATTCAGAAGCCATGGCAATCATCGAGGAATTTAATTGTCGATAATCTAAATCATATGCCAACAGCACGCTATCGGTGTAGGTAGCCATCCCAGATCCACGCTCAATACCGACAATGCGACCGCCAAATTTTTCTTTATTGGCATTTAGCTCTTCAATAGAATTAATATCCACATATTTGGGTACGACCAATCCTAAACGTGCGCCTTCGTAGTTGATTCCCGCGCTTTTGATATGATCAAAAGGAGCGACTTTGTCGCCATGCGTGGTGGGCAACCATACATTCATAAACACATCGGTATCGCCGTTATCCATCGAAGCCAACAATAAGTTTGGCGCCGCTTTGTGTGTGACTACGAGATATCCTTTCTGCGAAAGAAATTCTTTAGTAACCAGCGTCATGGCATTGCCCTCGGCCCAACCTTCTACCATGCCCATACTGATGCGTTTGCCAATCCTTCCGCCACAACTTCCAAATACGAGAAAGAGCACGACAGAAAAGCAAACGATATATATTATACGTCTCATTTTACACTAATTTTATTACCAAAACCTTGCGTGATACGATCCAGCACAATAGCCAGAATGACTACAGATAAGCCACTTTCAAATCCCAAACCAATATCGAGATTATTGATTCCTTCCAGCACCTTCTCTCCTAGCCCGCCAGCGGCAATCATCCCGGCGATCACCACCATAGACAGCGATAACAATATCGTTTGATTCACCCCCGTTAAAATTGTCTTCAATGCCAAAGGCAATTCTACCTTAAATAAGATTTGCCTTTGTGTAGCACCCAGTGAACGTGCTGCTTCGAGCACATCTCCCGGCACTTGCTGAATGCCCAAAGCGGTCAATCGAACAGCAGGTGGCATGGCAAATATAATGGTGGCAAATGCGCCCGGAAGTTTTCCGATACTGAAAAATAACACGGCCGGAATTAAGTACACAAATGCAGGCATGGTTTGCATCAAATCGAGCAAGGGGCGAATCACCCGATGTGCGGTCATATTTTTGGCAGACCAAATACCCAATGGAATTGCGATAATTAAGGCGATAATCGTCGATGAAATAATCAGCGCCAGCGTCTGCATCGTATCTTCCCAGAATCCCATCAAGTAAATTAGCCCGAGTCCACATAAGGTAAATGCGGCCACACCACGACCGGCATAGCGCCAAGCCGCAAAAGTAAATAAAGCGATTGTGATGAAAAATGGTACGCTTACCAACACCCATTCAATGCTTTCGATCCCAGCATTACCGGATGTTTTTATAAAATCAAATACTGGTCTTAGGTTAGCCATCAACCATCTGACAGCGACAGCGATGTATTGTCCTATATCTATTGTTTTTTCCATGTTTTAGTTGTGGTTGGCATTTTCTTTTAATTCAGTTATCTCTTGCTCGTTGAAGCGCGTGGCTTCGATCACGACGGAGTTTTGGGATACAATACCGAGCAAAACTCCCGTGTCCTTATCGGTGACGGCTATTGGTGAGCGCGTAGCTGTGATTAATGGTAACATCTCTTCCACCGTTACTTCTGTCGTAACGGTGGGCACATCTTTCCTTATGACATTCACGACGGTCGCATCTTGTCGCTTCGCGGATTGAAGCGCTTCATTAACCCATACAAATCCTAAAAAAGTTTGATTATCATCCACCACGGGTAATACATCCAAACCAGTTGCCCGCATTTTGCGTAAAGTACCCTCAGGGCCATCTTTGCCGAAGCGCACGGTGGTGGGTTTTTGGTGCATGAGAGAGCCTGCCGTAATGATCGTCTTACGATCTACCTTTTCAACGAAAGCTTCGACGTACGGCGTAGCCGGATTAGTCAGGATTTCCTCTGCTGTACCAATCTGCTCGATAATACCATCTTTCATGATCACGATACGATCGCCGAGCTTGATGGCCTCGTCCAGATCGTGGGTCACGAATACCACGGTCTTCTGCAGTTTATTCTGTAAGCTGATCAGCTCATCCTGCATTTCCGTTTTTATTAAGGGATCCAGCGCAGAGAACGCTTCATCCATCAATAACACTTCCGGATCGTTGGTGAGCGCACGCGCCAGACCGACACGCTGCTGCATACCTCCCGAAAGCTGTGCTGGCGATTGATTTTCAAAACCTTGCAGACCAACCGTGTCAATGGCTTGCTGAGCTTTTTTCTCGCGTGTCTCTAAGTCTTCTCCCCGAATCTCCAGACCAAAAGCTACATTGTCGAGTATACTGCGGTGCGGTAGCAATCCAAATTTTTGAAACACCATGCTCATCTCCGTCCGACGGACGTCGAGCAGTTCCTTGTGGTTTTTCCGGGTGATATCATTACCGTTAACATAAATGTTCCCACCGGTTGGTTCGATCAAGCGATTCAAACAACGCAGCAAGGTGGACTTTCCGCTACCGGATAGCCCCATGATCACGAAGAACTCGCCTTCGTAGATCTCAAAATTTGCCTTGTTGATACCCACTGTACAGTGGGTTTTGGTCATTATTTCTTTCTTGCTATGGCCTTCATTTAGCATTTTCAGCGCAGTATCTTTTTGCTTTCCGAAAATCAATACTAAATCTTCGACCTTAATTTTTACAGATCTTTCTTTTTTCATAATATGTATGTGAAAGTAGCCCTTTAGGCTATCATAAATTGGATGGATACAAGTAGTCTCCAAATATTACCTTAGGTTGATAGGCACGTTGGCACAATCAGACCTCAAAAAAAAACAGAAATAATTAATAGGTAACTGCAAAATTACCGCGCGGACGGGGGAATCTTCAAAGAGTTGTTGCGCGATGTTTTTCTAATTTTATAAAATAAGCAATAGTTGATATTGTATATTTTCTGTTTCCTCATTGGTACAAAGATACAAAAAATAAAAAAAACGTCCTTTTGGGACGTTTTCATACTTAAGTACGCTTGTTTTTTCGACCATACCAGATCATAAACCCGGTTACTGGCAGCGAGGCACATATTAAACTCACCAAAAAGGCAATAATCTTCGTCGGTAAATTGAAAATAGAACCCACATGGATATCATAATTTGCTCCCACCATACGCTCGCCCAGATTTTTGTCATTATAATCGTGTACGTGCAGCAGTTCTCCAGAGTGCTCGTCAAAAATCAGCTGACTCATCTTGTGGTATGAGTACGAGAGATGCTTTACATACACTTCGAAGTTAGGATGCACGTGATCATCCAAATGCTCATCTCCCAAATCCAAAGCAAAGCCGTAACTTTCGGGATAAAGCCGTTTGACCTGATTGGCAATCGAATCTAAGGTATAATCTGTCCGTACCGACTCTGGTGCCGTGGTCGTAATATGAGAATGATCTGGATAAACGGTTTCACCTCCAGAAAATACAACATAGATAAATGCTTGGATCATAAAATAACAGTAGAAAAGACCCGTGATCGAAAATATTAAGGCAAAGATAGATCCATAAAACCCGAGAATATTGTGCAAATCATAATTCTTACGCTTGGTCTTCGTCGTTTTTTTCCAATTGAATTGAAAGCGTTGTTTTCTGCCCGCTTTATTGCGTGGCCACCACAATACAATGCCAGAAATCAGCATAAACACAAATAGACACACCGGTATGCCCACCACATACTTGCCCCATTCTGATTGTAGGAGAAAGCTAAAATGGATCATCTTGACGATATTGAAGAAACCCATTTTCTCATCGTACACACGGAGGACTTGGCCAGAATAAGGATTCACGTAAATGAGCTTGTAGATCACTACCTCATCAAAGTAATGCCATGCATCAGGATTCCGTTCGTAGTAATAGTACTGGTAAGACATGGCCGGATCGACGGGCACATTCACCCAATGTAACGGGTAATCTTCGGGACAAGCTTGCTCTACCTGATCTGCTAATACCGAAATGGGAATAAGTTGCTTTGATGCAATATCTGGTTCGTGATGGTAAATCACATCCCGACGGGTAAAATTTTCTAACTCATCCTTGAATACATATAAAGCACCAGTGATCGAAATAATGACCACTGGTATGCCTACGGCAAGTCCAAACCACAGATGTAGTCTGCCAAACCAATGCTTAAAAAATGATTTTTTCTTCTTCTTTGTTAATGACATTTCTCTCTTGCTCTCTTAATAATTTGTCTAGTGAAGCGCTAAAACCGATAAGTCAGATTCCCAATGATATTCCGTGTTGGCTGCGCATTGGCCGTACTGTACCCAATCCAGTACCGTTCATTGGTCAGATTATCCATCCGTGCGCCAATTCGAAATTGCTTGTAATCATAATACGCATTGGCATTCAATACGGTATATTTTGGTAATTCAAACTCATCCGTAACGGTATTAAAAATCGGCACCGCGCCGGCATGGTTACCACCCACGCCGAAAGCTAAGCCTTTCAGCTTTCCATCCAGAAAATTATAGGTCGCATAAAAGTTGGCTAACCAAGGTGATGCCGCGGTAGTTGGCCGCCGACCTAAAATGGCCGCATCTGATGACTCTGTGATGCGTGAATCGTTGTACGCTACACCGCCAATCACGGTGAATCCTTTTACCAAGTATGCATTGACCTCTAGTTCCACACCACGACTGGTTCTTACCCCTAATTGATCTTGGACAAAGTTGAAGGTATTGGGAATCGGGATGCCTGTTGATTGCAAGGAGTTTTTTACGTTGATGTCGTAGTAACTGAGCGATGCGTTAATCCGCCCTTTTAATAAGTCCGCCTTTAAACCACCCTCCCATTGATTAGCCGTTTCCGGCTTTGATAATTCGACAGCACCTGATGTATCGGTAAAAAAGTAACCGTTGGAGGTGAAGCTATTTTGGTAGTTAGCAAACACCGAAAATTTATCTTTCACGATTACGTACACTGCACCAAATTTTGGTGACCAGCCAGACTGTTTATAGGTTTCTGTCGGGGTATTGTAGGAGTTTCCACCCAGAAAATGATTGCTTTCGTACCGCAATGCCGCCATGATGTTCAACCCTGGTGTAACCGTCAACACATTAGAGGCATACGCGCTATAGGTATCTAAGTCACTAATAAATGGAAAAGTAGCCGCATCGTAGGTGCCTTGATCGCGTAAATCCTGATAATAACTATTTACCAGTTCTCTATTGAAGCTCGCATAATTTCCACCCGTGAATGGCACAAATTGAATGCTGGATGCGGATAGAAACATCTGTCGGTTGTTGGTGCGCATATAGTCACCACCTACCACCAACCTGTTGCGCATGCCGCCGATCTGTCCGTCGAAATTGAAGTTCTGTTGGATTTGGAAGATGTTCTGGTGACTATTGATCGTAGACTGATCTGCCTGATGTAATCCTACTGGCCCAGTATTGCCAAATAAATCTTGCCTACCCACGTAAAAGAAAGGATTGCGACCATCGGATTGATTGTACGCTTTATTAATGGCCGTGGTCGATTGGATGCGATCAGAAATACGGTAATGCGCAGTGGCAAATAAGTTACTGGTGCGGCCACGGTTATATAATCCTTTTCCGATGTACGACTCGCGGTAATCCATGCCAGTGTCGTCCACCAGTTCACGCATATTGCGGTAGCCTAATTGCGAAGGGGGGAACCAAAAGAATACATTTTGTTCGGCTACGGTGTTGTTCTCGAAATACTCATACTCCAGATTGATATCTAACCTGTCGTTCACGCGCCAGCTAAGGCTTGGCGCGATAGTCAAAAGTTCATTCTTAGCATCGGGCATCTGAAACGTACCGGTATTGGTATACGCGGTATTGAGTCGGAATAAAAGCGATTTGCTATCGTTTAACGGACTATTTACATCGGCCTGTACCCGATAGTGATTGAAACTCCCTACGAATACGCCGATCTGTCCGCCAATCTCTTCGTATGGTTTTTTGGTTACGCGATTGATCACACCGCCATAAGAAGTCGGCCCCGTACCGAATAAGGTCGCCGATGGACCTTTTAGCACTTCAATTCTTTCAATGTTTATCGCATCCATCATCGAAGTAACTGGTGCTACATAGCCATCGCGCAAGGAATTGTTGGTCACAAAACCGCGTAGATTCACATACGCCCCACCATCTCCGCCACGGTTGGTCGCATTCCACATCTTTTGTAATCCGACCACGTTTCTAAAACCATCATCCACCGTCGTGATCTGCTGATTCTCCAGTGCTCTACGATCAATAGAAGAGAATACCTGAGAATTTTCAATCGCCTTGAGTGACATACGGTTCACGGTTGAAGAGTTTTTTTTCACGTAACCGTCGATAATAACATCCTCTACTTTTCTGGTAGCGGTGGTATCGCGGGCTCGTTGAGTATCACGCGGCTGCTGTGCAAAAAGTATTTGCGTCGCAAATAAGAAGGCGATTAAAGACAAACTATGCTTCATATCAAAAAATTTGTCTGCAAATATATCTTTATTTTGAATAAGTCTAAATTAATATTTGAAATAACTAAAATCAATACTATACGTCTTACTTTCGAGCACAAAAAAAGGGCTTCCGAAGTCGGAAGCCCTAAGCACAATTTTAAGAAGAAACAATGCGATTAATTATAACCTGGATTTTGTGCCAAGTTAGGGTTCAATATTCTCTGACGATTTGGAACAGGAAATAAGATCTTGTTGATATCAGAAGGTTGGTGATCCCACCAAGTACTGGTGTGAAATACACCAAAACGAATTAAATCCTGACGACGGTATCCTTCGAAAATAAATTCGCGACCACGCTCTGCTAACAACTCCGTAAGCGATAAAGTAGCAGGTGTGTACAAGTTCGCTGCGCGATCTGCTTCCGCATAAGCGCGAGATTTAGACGCATTGATTAAATCTACCGCTTCTTGATTAGCTGCTCCACCGGCTTTGCGCATAATAGCTTCCGCTTTTGCAAAATAGACCCAAGTCAAACGATACACATTCCAATCGGTACTATTGTAACTTGGATGCGCTAAGTGCCCTAATTTGTATTTATTAAAACGCACACCGCTATTGCCTTCACCCGTTGTCATATTGGAAGGCAACAAGTTTGGATCCGTGCCATTAGCAATCGCCACTAAGTTCTGACGGATATTGTCTACAAAAACGATCGGACGCCCTTGGTACTCATCAGATGCCCCTAATACAGGTTGCGTTGGATCAGAGAACTTCATCTGCGCACCTATTAATAACCACTCGCTTTTACGCAAATCGGCATCTGGAAAAGTAGTATATACACCAGGTATAACTACTGCGCCATTGTTTCCGTTACGACCGCCACCGGTTATATCACGCTGGTTGAAGTAAAAGAAATCAGCAGCCCATTGCGGTTGGGTGTTAGAACGTTGGAACTCGTAAGCAATAGACATCAATACTTCTTTGGAAAGATGATTCTCCGGTTTGAAGGCATCCGTAATATTGACATCTAAAGAGGCCGCCCCATTTTGTCCGCCGCCAGCTCCATTAATCAATTGATTCGCTGCTGCTATACAATCATCCCACCGTGCCGTACCTGTCCAGACTTCTGCGTTCAAGTACAACTCAACCAACATAGCATAACCTGCCGCACGAGAAACGCGACCTGTCATCGCAGTAGAAAGCACAGGTACATTATTAATGTTTTCTTGGATTTCCTTCTCAATAAAATTGAATACTTCCGTACGAGAAGCCGTTGCTGGATTAATAGGAATACCTACTTGCGTAACAATGGGCACATTGCCCCACAAATCCATAATTTTTAGATAATGGAAAGCACGGAACAACTTTAGTTCGCCAATATAAGCTAGACGTTCTTCTTCTGTTATGCCCATAGCAGCAGACTCACGGCTCTCCAAGTTTTGAATTGGATCAGTACATAAGCCCATTCCCCAAAACATCAAACGCCAGGCATCGTAAACAGTACCTTCATCCGCATTCCAACTGTGGCCATGCAAACGAATCCAGTTTCCATTATCTAAACCATGGCGGCCTTTTTGTGGCCAAGCTAATTGATCCGCGGAATATTCACTTAAACGCCACCAACCATTCTGTCCAGGCGTAGCCCACGCATTAGCATGCGTGTACGGTCGAAGCACCGCGGAAAGCGTTTCCATTTTATTGTTATAATAATTGTCTGTAATCAGCTGATCATAGACCGTCTCTTCCAAATCAGTACAAGCTCCCATCATTCCCAATGATGCGACCATGCCCAATCCGTATATCCATTTTTTTATTTCTTTCTTCATAATAATTCAGTAATAGAATAATTTGACTTTAGGCAATTAGAATCCAATATTTAATCCAAACAAAAATGAACGCGTGTTCGGAAAAGGACCTCTACCATCGATCCCTGGAGCTAAACCAGTGTCGTTAACGTAATCTGGATCATTACCAGAATACTTTGTAAATAAAGCAAGGTTAGTTCCCGTAGCATACACGCGTAAATTACGAATACGCTCACTGTTCAATTTGAAAGTATAGCCTAGCGTTAGTTCGTCCAACTTAAGATGTGAACCACTTTCTAGGTAATAATCAGAATAAACATAGCCACCTTTCAGTAGTTCACCATGTCTATCGAAAGTATCGTTCAAAACATTGTTTGGCAATGTCACACGATTCCCATAAGCCAAGTTCATTGTATTCAAGATGTCGTAATCAAACCGACCACGGAAGAATGCTCTAAAATCGAAATTGCGGTAAGTAACCACAGAGTTGAATGAAAAGTGATATTTAGGTACACCATTTCCAATAATCGCTAAATCATTATTTGCGAAATCTGAACTACTTGGATTAATTTGCCCGTTAGGTACAGCTTCTCCTGCTCTGTTGAAAAACAGCCAATCACCATCGTCAGAGAATCCTGCAAAACGTCTTCCATAGAAATCACCTATTCTAGAACCTTCAAATGTACGAATGGCGTCACCTAAGGCTCCGAATCCACCAATGTTTCCGAAAGTTCGCGAATCTGCCTTGTACGTATCATTAGAGAATGAAGTCAATTTGTTTCTATTGGTACTACCGATAATGTCTACTGACCATGTGACATTCTCATTACGCACAGGTACTAAGTTCAACGTTAATTCGACACCATTAGAAGCTATCGTACCCACATTCGTAAAGATATTATCCAGAATTAGGGATGGCTGCTGTGATGTGTAGCTTCCTAACAAATCTTTGGTAACACGACGATATACGTCAATCGCACCACCTACGCGTCCTTCTAACAAGGAGAAGTCAACCCCTGCGTTATATTCCGTTTTTGTTTCCCAACGTAAATCCGGGTTCGGATTTCTATTTGGACCATACGTCTGACGCCATACGTTATCTGGATAGATGTAATTGTTACCCGTGCCTAAAGTAACTAATGAATTGTAATTACCAATATCTTGGTTACCTGTCACACCATAGCTGGCACGCAGCTTCAAATCGTTCACCCAAGATACCTCTTGCATGAAATCTTCTTGACTAATATTCCAAGCAGCTCCGACAGCTCCGAAGTTACCCCATTTGTTATTGGCCCCAAAACGAGATGAACCATCTCTACGAAACGTACCTTGGAAACTATACTTTCCATCGAAGGAGTAGATCACCCGACCAAGAAAACCGATAATCTTATTATCGTTTTTAAAACTGCCCATTCCGGCAAAACCTTGGGTCAATGCATTACCTGCATTTAAGTTATTTTCTTCGAAGATGTCATTTTGAAAACCTCTATTATTAGCATTAAATCCTTGGTTGACATCATAACGGTAACTATAACCAGCTACTGCATTTACCGAGTGTACATCATTAATGATACGATTGAATGAGATCGTTGGCTCTACAGCGTAATTAAACCGTAATTCGCTAGATTGCGAACCGTAGCCTAATAATCCTCTATCATTTTTGAATGATGGTTCAGAAGCTAATGTTGCATAGTAACCATCATTCCAACCGTTACGTTGCACCGATCCAAATACATTAAATCTCAAGTCCTTGATGATCTCGTAACCAACCGTACCAGATATGGTCGTGGTTTGTTGCTGGCGCCTGCTTTGTTCTTCCTGAAGACGGGCTACTTCATTGGTACTGGTTTGGTCATAGAACCAAGTGCCATTTTCATTTTTTATAGGCAATGTCGGGTTTCTAGTGTATGCCCATTCCCATCCGCCGCCACCTAATAAATTCGCGTTGTTGAAATTTGTGACTAAATCAATTTGAGTAGTTAGTTTATTATCTAAACCTTTACCATTAAAGTTGGCACGAATACCATACTCTGTACGTCCATTTTCTCTAGCTATACTCTGCAAATCTCTAAAGTAAGTGCTCGCGCGAAAACTATTATTTTCACCACCACCAGACATGGCGAGGGTGTGATACTGACTAAAGTTATTACTTCTAGTCAATTCATCAACGGCGTTGATACTAGAGCCAAAGTCCTGTGTTGGCTGTATAATACCTTCTGCAATCTTCTGACGGTATTGATCGGCATTCATAAAGTCAGGCTTACGTTGCAATATGTCTTTACTAGCGTAAGTAGCATAATCAAACCTTGTCTTACCTGGTACACCTTTTTTGGTCGTCACCAAGATAACACCACCGTTAGCCTGTGTACCATAAATCGCAGCTGCTGATCCATCTTTCAAGACGGTCATGGATTCAATATCTTCCTGCTGCAATAAATCTAAATTTCCTCCAGGAATACCATCAATAATGATCAATGGTGAATTCGTACCCGAAATAGAAGTAGCGCCACGAAGCTGAACACTTACGCCCGTGTTAGGATTGGACCCACTTCTAGTTACCTGCAAACCGGCTACTTTACCCTGCAGTAAGTCTAAGGCATTACGTGCCGCACTTTGACGGAAATCTTCTGCTTTTACGGTTGTCGATGCAGCCGTGATTTCACTCTTACGAGCCGTACCAAAACCTACAACTACGACCTCATCCATACTGCGATTGTCAGTACGCAATACCACTTGAATACGAGAGGAGCTGCCAACTCTCACTTCTTGAGATTGGAAAGCGATGTAGCTAAATTGCAATACATCGTTGGTAGCTGCCTGAATCGTGAAATTACCATTATCATCGGTTACAGCAGCGGTATTGCTTCCTTTTATGCGAACAGTTACGCCTACTAAAGGCGATTGATCCGTAGCACTACTGACCACACCACTTATGTTGCGCGACTGAGCAAATAACGTGTGAATACCCGTAGTAAATAACATGAGCAGCGTTAGAAACGCGCTTACCAGTAGCCTAGAGTGCATTCGACCCTGACTACGCAATAAATTGTGTAGTTTATTCATTATTGATGTGATTGGTTTAATTTGGTTAGAAATACTTGAACGATAGCCAAGCATTTGATTCCAGTAAAATGTTAAAACGTTTTAGTTGGTGTAGACTTAATTCATAGGCAAATTCATTGGTTATTAGGTTGATGTTAATAATCCCGTATTAGTTAAGGGTAAATTTAACGGATAATGGAAGACGAACTTGTGAATGAATTCCCAATGGAATGTTAATGAATTGTTAACCTATATAGATGTAGTAATCCAAGATTAACCCTTTTTTCCTTATCAGAGCCATTTGAGAGATGGCTCTGATAAGGATCTGCATTATAAATTGTTACGCAACTGGTAATGTAAACCAGAATGTCGATCCTTGCCCTTCTTCACTTTGCAGACCGATGTTGCCACCGTGGCGTTCGATGATATCTTTACAAATGAACAGGCCTAGACCTAAACCGGAGTAATTATTTGATTCTTCCGCACGAAAAAACCGGTCGAACACATAACTCTGTTTATCTTTCGGAATCCCAATACCACTATCTTTAACCGATACATAGACCTTGTGCTCATCCTGTAACAGGAGTTGCACTTCCACCTCTTTTGAGTCTGGAGAATACTTGATGGCATTAGAAAGGAAATTACTCAGCACCTGCTCAATACGATATTGATCGGCCTTTACGATGATACTCTCTGTCGAATGCACTTGGATATGCAGGGAATGATCTTCTGCTTGTAATCCACTTACCAAATCGGCTAGCAATTCGGCGATATTAAACTCGCTGTAATTCAATTGCAGCTTGCCCGCATGGATTTTGGTTACATCCAACAAATCATTAATCAGAAAGGTCAATTTATCGGTTTGCTTCAAGCTTCTGCCTACAAATTCTTCGATGGTAGGTTTGGGTTTATCTAGCGTGATGTAGCGTGAAGCGATTTGCAGCATCCCTTTGAGACTGGTGAGCGGTGTCTTCAATTCATGGCTTGCAATACTCATAAATTCATCTTTGCGATGCATGAGATCTTTGGTCGCTAGTTGCGCTTTTACCAGTTCGGATACCTCAAAACCAAAGAAAGCCACGCCATCAATTTCTTCTTTCTCGTTGAAGACCGGCGTAAAAAGGTAGTCTAAATAGGCCTTCCCTATTTCTTGACCTACGCAATCATATTTACTGATAGGCAGCGCTTTGCCCGATACCGCTATCCCTTCTTTTAAAATTTTGGAATCCGCCTCATACAGTTGCGTATCCACTCCTTTTTCGTGCGCATCCATCGTGGTTAAGCCGTCAAACGACACATCTTCATAAAATTGATCAAAGGCGGTATTGGTATATTCGTACGTGAGCTTATCACCGCGACGAATGGAAATCAATGCCGGAACGTGAGCAAAAAGTTCATAAAATTCTTTTTGCTGCCGCAGCACATAGCTTTGTAGCTCTTGCTTATCATGCTCTGCTTCTTTTACGCGCGTAACATCGATCACAGAGCCGACCATACGATAAGGTACACCATTGGAGTCCAATTGTATACTGCCCCGATCTAACACTTCGACGTAATTCCCATCTGCTTTGGCAAACCGATATTCGGCAGACCAATTCTCTTCTTGTTCATTAATGGATTTATGAACACTTTGCTGTACGCGCTGCCGATCATCCGGATGAATCTGCTCATACCAGAAGCCCGTGCTATCTGTATGCGCGTTGCGCTCAAAACCAAACATGCTTTCTAAGTTGTGATTGCGCCAAATAACATTATTCACCAAATCCCAATCCCAGATAATATCGTTGGTAGCCATAGACACCAAATTGAAGCGGTTCTCACTCTCTGCCAAGCTAGACGTACGTTCTCTAACGCGATGCTCCAATTGATTGTTTAGTTCCTTCAATGACTCACGCGTATGCACTAATTCATTAAAGTTCTTTTTCAGACTTTGTTCATTCTTCTTACGTTCGGTCACATCGGTGTACGTCACGGCCAACAGATCGCTCATCATGGATGCGCTGACGATGTACCAGTTTTCATTATTAAGCTGCACCTCGGTCTCTAAATGATCTCCATTAGCATAAATGCTTTTAAAGCTGTCCATCAGGTTGCTATCTGTAAGATCCGACAGTTGTGTCTTAAGCTTCAAACCAGATAAAGAATCTTCCGGTCTACTGGAGATGGCAATTGCTGTTTTATTGGCAGCGAGACATTCGAAATCAATGATTTTTTCTGCCCCAGAACGGATTGGTTTAAAGACTAGGATAGCACTGAGACTCGCACGAAATACAGCAGCGATCGTATTATTTTGCTCGTTCAGCGTCGTGATATCGATGAAGGTAATCACGATACCGTCTTTCTTACCGTCTACACGTGTGTACGGCAAGATGCGCATCAAGCACATTCTATCGTTACTGAGCGCAATCTCTTTCTCCGTCACATAATCCGAATGAGCAAGCGCGTCTTGTATATCTTGAAGGAACTGATCGTACTTTATATTATTAGAAATATGACTTATTGGCCGACCGATATCGGCTTCTATTAGATTGACCATCTCGACGGCCGCCGGATTGAACTTGCGGATTTGTCCGTTTTTACCTAGAAAGATCTGGCCGATATCGACACTTTTGAAATAATTGTTGAGGTCATCATTGAGCTCAATAAGTTCCGTTATTTTTTGCTGATGCTCTGCATTTAGCGTATGTAATTCCTCGTTCAAAGATTGCAATTCTTCATTACCAGACTGCAATTCTTCATTGGCCGAAATCAACTCTTCATTACTAGATTGCAATTCTTCGTTGGTGGTTTCCATTTCCTCCATCGCGATCTGCAAATTGCTCCTAGTTTCATTAAGCTCATTTTCTAGCTCAGCCAAATAGCCAGTTTGCTGTTCACTAGCGTCTATCGGCACCATGTACTGCGGTGCAGCTACTTCTGCCTCAATTTCTTTGAAAACCACCAAGGTATAAGGTTGTGTTACCTCATCACTGGGCGGACTGACATCTATATTGACGAATACTTCTTCTTTGCCTTTGCGTACTCGAACACGTTTCAACGATTCCGGTTTATTTTCCTTCCAGACGGATCGAACCGTGTTACTCAACATAAAAGATAATTCCCTAGAAACCATCTTTAATAAGTTGACTTCAAATTTCTTATCTGGCAGCGACAAAAATCGCCGGTAATCTCCCACCGTATCCCGCACTTCAAAGTTGCGATCAATAAATACGCCTACATAACCATATTGGGAGACTAGAAATCGTTGCAATTGTTCCTCGGCAGATACTTTCACCTTTTGTCTAAGCTGCATCGCGAACCGACCCGTGAGATCGATGCGGCCGCCATTGGCAAATTCATTTGGTCGCGGAATCACCCCGCTTTTGCGATATATCTTCCACTTGCTACTGATCTCGGTAACACCATCCCGTATTGGCGCGATCGTTTCGCTAGGCCCGAGGAAGAGAAACCCTGCATTATTTAAAGAATAATGAAAGGTGGTTAATATCTTCTGTTGCAAGATGTTATTCATATAAATAAGCATATTGCGACAGCAGATCAAATCATTTTTGATAAAAGGCGGGCTTTTAATGACATTATGCTTCGCAAATACCACCTGCTTGCGTATGTGAGGAACGACAGAGATACGCTTACCATCACGTATGAAATACTCTTCCAGAATATGATCGGGAATAAATTTTACAAACGACTCTGGGTAATTATTTTTAGAAGCGATTTCTAGGCTGGCATCATCGATATCAGAGGCAAATATTTTGACTTCGATATGCTTGTCGATCGTTTGCAAATATTGATCGATCAGGATGGCGATCGAATACACCTCTTCACCTGTACTACAAGCGCACACCCATACTTTTAAGGCATCCCCATCGTCTTTTCGGGCAATGATTTCGGGAATCACCTTATTTTTCACGATCCGAAAAGCGGCCTCATCGCGAAAGAATTGGGTAACACCGATTAAGAAGTCTTTACTTAATAAAGATATTTCCTGTTTATTTTCTAATAAATAGTCGACGTATTCATTTGTCAATTCGATGTTGAGCTCCTTCATCCGGCGACCAATACGTCGAAAGATCGTAGGTGTTTTATATAACGAGAAGTCGTGTCCAGTCTGCTCGTATATCAGGTCAAAAATCTTATCCAGATATTGCTCATCAATACCGCCATTTTCTACTTCGCGAATAGGCGCAGAATTGATATGGTTTGCAATCTTATCGTACATTTCGGAGGTGGGAACTACAAAATCTACGGCACCAGATGCAATAGCATTGACAGGCATACTGTTAAACTTTGCGGTATCAGGCTGCTGCGCAATCACCAATCCGCCCTGCTCTTTAATCGCCTCTATCCCTTTTGTGCCGTCATGGCCCGTTCCCGAAAGAACAATGGCAATCGCACGCTCTTGTTTGTCTTTTGCGAGGCTAAGGAAAAAATTATCGATCGCATTATTGGGTACTTTTTCTCCTTTTTTCTCCAAATGAAGTCGGCCATCTTTTATACTGATCAACTTATCGTTAGGAATCACATAAACGTACGCTGGCTCGACCAATTGGCCTTCGGTGGCCTCGACCACTTTCATGTGTGTATGCTTCGACACTAATTCGACCAATAAACTTTTGTAATCTGAAGAGAGGTGTTGAATCAATACATAAGCCACATCTATATCCGACGGAATGCGATCAAAGAAGTTGTGGATAGCTTCTAAGCCGCCGGCAGAAGCGCCAATCGCGACGACATAAGTTGACAACGGCTGTGCAATATTTCCCATGAAAGTGTGTATGTTATGATTTGAATTCCAATAGGAAACTTCGGATAGTATTGGCGATCTGAATTTCCTGTTCATGCCAAGGTTGAGCTATTTGATTGACCGTCTCCATCCAAATTTTAAAGGAATGACGCGGGTGGTAATTCAGCCCATTATATTCAAAATTAATAGCTTGATGCGGATTGCCTCCCCACTCGATGGTTTTGACTACTTCTGGCCGAAAACACACAATATAATCTGGCGCATGAGACGCGATTGGAATGACCAACATACCACTGGCAATCTCGCTAAAACGGGCAGATTCCTCCATCACACCAGCAAGATTGTGCGTGCTGTATACTTTATCTATTTTTTTGGCCTGCAACCACAGGATCAGATTATTTAGAAAATTGCTATCGGGCACTAGGCTGTGCGTGTACTGTTTCCTGCCACTAAAAAGCACGGATCCCGTTGCTTTGAACAACGTTAAGAGGGAGGCATCTGCTTCTTCACCAAAAAGACCTTTCGTGACCGAACCGGTATTATATATTTTATCGATAATGGCATTACGATCGGACTGCATCTGCGCGATAAATTTATACTCATTTGCATTGATGATCGAAGATATTTTATTGGAAATGACGTTAGATAGCAATCCAAAATTGGTGCTTTCGTCAAAGGTCAGATGATATGGGGAGGTGTGATTACACGAAATCAAACCCCAGAGTTTACCATTATGAATTACTCGAATTGACATGGATCCGATCATCTTCATATTCTTCATGTACTCGCGGTGAACATCTGCAACGCCGCGAAGATGACATGGAGAGAGATCTGTAAAGCTATTGGTAAGCGGGTTGATTACTGGAAAAAGACGAGCCGGTGTATAGGTACGGTCAGGTATTAATCGTAGCGGATTTTTCAAATAAAGATCACGTGCTTGTTTCGGCACATCCGACGCCGGAAAGGTAACGCCAAGATAATTTTCTAATCCATTGCTTTTTTGCTCAGAGATGACAGTGCCATTCCAATCCTCATCGAATTGGTACATCATCACACCATCAATACCCAACATTTGTTTGAGTTCCGACACGATTAAATCACACACTTCGGAAAGGCTATTGATATTCTCCATGGCTGCCACAAGGTTTTTAATGCCTTGCAATCCGTCAGACATGTGTTTATTAGGTGCTTTTTCCTGAAGCTCGACAATCAAGTGATCCTCTTTTTCGTGTACTAATGCATAATACGTTTTCGAAGCTATGGGCAAAGTATAGGTATCCCTTTTGCCAACTTGCGAAGCGAATGACTCTCTCATCTGTTCCTCCGAGTGGCCGCAAAGGTCACAAAAACTCTTTCCGATAATGTCTTTATGATCTATATTTATTTGATCCGCTGTGTTTGTAGTAGTCTGAACAATGGTATACCGCTCCTTATCCATCACGATGATCACTCCATAAGGTTGAATCGTGTTAATGTGGTGTATAGGTAAGGCTCCACAAAATTCGGAGTCGAAATTTTTCTTATGCATTTAGTGTGAAGCGCTAAAATTCTCAAATATATAGCAAGGTAAGAAAATAAAATTATTTTGTGCGTTTAGCCACCGTACTACTCCTTTATATCGCATTCTCATCCTGCATTTTTAATCTTTTATTATATTTGACCAGTACCTAGTCTTTCGAGTAGCACAGCCGTTCAGTCAGTAAGCTACACCCAATAACAATTCTAATGCCGCTTTGTGAGGGAGTGATAAACATATTTATGCAAAAACAGCATTTTCTAGCCTTAGATGGATTACGCGGCTTGGCTGCCATAGCCATCGTGGTGTTTCATTTTATGGAGTGGATATTCCCACAATTTGAAGACAATTTTATTGGTCATGGTTTTCTTGCCGTCGATTTCTTTTTCTGCCTATCTGGTTTTGTTATGGGGTACGCGTACGACGATCGGTTGAAGACGATGAGTTTAGGTAGATTCTTCGCTTTGCGACTCATCCGATTGCAACCTTTGGTGGCTATCGGATCCGTGTTGGGTTTGATTGGTTTGCTATGGGCACCTTATAGTACAGCAGATGCCGGCGGTACCATGCAGCTTGTAAAGCTTTTTATCTATTCTATCTTGCTTGTCCCTTATCCGGTATTGGAAGAGAAGGCGTTTAACCTGTTCAGCTTGAATGCGCCAGCTTGGTCTTTGTTCTGGGAATATGTGGCCAATGTGGTGTATGCTCTTGTCCTAGTACGAGTTACCGTCAAACATCTTGTGGCCATGGCAGCCGTAGCAGCGGTGGCCTTGGTTTATGTCAGTTATTCATACGGCAATCTGGCTGGCGGATGGAGTATAGATAATTGGGAAGTGGGTGGAATACGCCTTGCCTATTCGTTTTGCACCGGATTATTTATTTACCGAAAGCGATGGATTATTAGCAATCGATTCGGTTTTCTTCTTCCTGTTTTATTATTAAGTTTTGCCTTATTCATGCCTTTTACGGCATTCAACTGGTTGATCGAATCATTGATTGTACTTTTACTCTTTCCGTTTATTGTGGCATTGAGTGCGGGCACGGCCACACCAAAATCTGTGCAACCACTAAGTGCTTTTCTGGGTGCGATCTCCTATCCGCTTTACATGACGCACTATGCCGCTATCTGGATTTTTGGCGATTATTTACAGAGCGAGGCATTCCAAGAAGATCATCTGCCTTTTGTAGTAATTGGCGGCAGCCTCGGGTTACTGCTTTTTGCCTACATCATCATGAAAGCAATCGATATCCCCGTCAGAAAATATTTAACGAAGCGTTACCTTCGGATCACTTAAACTTTTCGTCTTACTATTTTACGTCTATAGTTCTTACCTTTGTACTATGAAGAAAATGTTCAATAGTGTGGTGGAGCTGCTCCCAACGATGATGGATTCTTTCCTAAATAGATCGATGTACGACCTATTGGAAGAGGGAGATATTATATCTTTTATGCCTATCGAAGATAAGGATACGGCACAAGATTTCGTAGCGAAGACCAACCAGCTTTTGGCAGATTATTTCGACGTGCATGATGAACTTTGCTACGCTGAAGACAGCTATTTGGACAAGGAAGATAATCCTATTTTCTTCTGGAAAGATTACCTCAGTTGCTTTTACACCTTCAAGTTGGTGGATGAAGATCCGGCCGATAAAGATTTGATCGGTTCTCGATTTGGATTATTTGAAATCGTAGAAATTGCCTATATAAATGAAGTCAACAAGCGTATCAAGCAACGTAGACTGAATGGTATTCGACTTGAGTACAAAGTAAAAGCGACCCCAATGGATAGAAATAACCATTGGAATCGCACGTACGACAAAGAATTTTAGGCGAACCGATCTCCACGAATTCTTATAGCAGATAAATCTGCTGTCAACTTGGATAATTCTTCGCTAGTAAATTCATAATTAGCCGCCCATAGATTTTCTTGCAGATGCGCCAGCTTGGTCGTTCCTGGTATGGGAACAATAAACGGTTTTTGCGCCAGCAACCAAGCCAAAGCTACTTGGGCAATGCTCAATCCGCGATGATCGCCAAATTCTTTCAGCACATCCAGCATCGGCCAGTTGGCAATAATTGCCTCCGGCTGATAACGCGGTAAAGTTGTTCGGTTGTCATTGGTGCCGATGTATTTCGTACGCTCATTGATGTATCCTGTGATCAAACCGCGACTCAGCGGACTATAGGGCACGAAGCCAATTTTCAACTCTTCACACAGCGCCAGCACCTCACTCTCCGGTTCTCGTGTCATCGTAGAATATTCGCTTTGTATCGCCGTAATCGGCTGCACTGCATGCGCTCTGCGAATCTGTGCCAAGCCATCTTTGATCAGACTAAAATCTGTTTCGCTCATACCAAAATGCTTCACCTTGCCTTCTGCGATCAAATCTTTGACCGTGCCAGCAACATCCTCCACAGGTACCGCAGGATCTAGTCGATGTTGATACAATAAATCTATGTAATCGGTCTGTAATCGTTTCAGCGATTCTTCGACCACTTGCCTAATTCGCGCTGGACGACTATCTAATCCTACCTGTGGTTTCCCCTCCTTAAAACCAAACTTCGTAGCCAAGATAATGTCTTTACGAATCGGTTTTAGCGCCTCTCCTACCAAAGATTCATTGGCAAATGGGCCATATGCTTCTGCCGTATCAAAGAAATTCAAACCCAAATCGAATCCTTGGCGGATGACCGAAATCATGGATTTTTGATCCGGCACAAAACTGCGATGATAACTCATACCCATGCAGCCCAAACCGATGGCAGACACTTCCAGACTATGTTGTCCGAAGCCCAGCGTACGCCGGCTTACCGCCGAAATTGAATTTTTATCTATAGCGCGTCTCGGATCTGCCTGACAGCTAGACGCGGTTGTTATTGTTCCTAATGCCACGGCTGAACTAGCTACCGCACCTGCTGTCAAAAACTTTCTTCTATTCATATTTGTATTTTCCATCGTAAAATAGCTTACCATGATATAAGTAAAACCTAAAGTTCGGAAACTTATGACCCTAATATGGTGTACGAATTACTGGAATAGTTACCTATATTACTGATTGTTAGCTCCGGCCTGCATCGCTTACGTTTAATGTATTACATTCGTATTATTAAAACCTTTGGCAATGGAAGATATACAGCATTTTGACTCGGTCACTCAATACAATGCATTCAACAATAATAGCACCATGCACCCGTTGGTGAGCATTGTGCATCTTGATAAAGCTGATCCGCGCCACAATCGAAAGCTTCGTTATGCTTTTTACACGGTATTTCTGAAGAAGATCCACTGCGGCGATTTGCGGTATGGATTAGCGAACTATGATTATGAAGAAGGATCGTTGATATTTCTAGCGCCCGGACAGGTGATTGGCCAATACAGCGATGATTATTATCAGCCGCAAGGATTGGCGCTCGTGTTTCACCCCGATTTATTGGTTGGCACCACGCTTGCCAAACAGATAGATCAATACCACTTTTTCTCGTACCGAGTACATGAGGCGCTGCATCTTTCGGAGGCAGAGCGCAAGGTAATCGGAGATTGTTTTGCGAATATTGAATATGAATTGGAGCACGCCATTGATAAGCACAGCAAGCAGCTAATCATATCCAATATTGAATTATTCTTAAATTATTGTACTCGCTTTTATGATCGGCAGTTTATCACTCGTGAAAACGTAAACAAGGGCATCTTAGCGCAATTTGAGCAAGAGCTCAACGATTATTTCACTGCCGATTTTCCGCAGGAATATGGCCTTCCGGCAGTAGCTTATTTTGCGGAGAAGCTACATATGTCGCCCAATTATTTTGGTGATCTAATTAAGAAAGAAACGGGTAAATCGGCGCAGGAATATATTCAGAATAAGCTCATGGATATGGCCAAAAGGAAGATGCACGATCCTGAAAAATCGATCCAATTGATCTCGTCGGAGTTGGGTTTCAAATATCCACAGCATTTCACGCGCCTATTCAAAAAACGTATTGGCGCTACGCCGAATGCCTACCGCAAAACGCTTTAGATAGTTTTCCAAATTCCCTTTCAAGCGAATTGCACAGTTCATGTGTTTTCATTAGCTTTAAATCGATCTTCGGCAAGATTTTGCGGAAATATCGGTTACAGCTTCTATGACTACCGTGATAAAACTTTCGTTACATACTATTCTAACGTATTTAATTGCGGCCGTCTGGCTAGTGAATGGTTTGGTTTGCAAGGTGCTTAATCTCGTACCTCGGCACGAAGAGATTGTGGCAACTATTTTAGGAACTACCTACTCCAGAGAATTGACACTTTTCATCGGTTTTGCTGAAATCTTGATGGCGATCTGGATCTTCTCTGGCCTTCTCACACGACTAAACGCGATTACACAAATCTCTATTGTTTTGCTCATGAATGTGCTCGAGGTTATACTCGTTTCCCACCTATTGCTTTGGGGCTTCATGAATCTCTTATTTGCGACGCTATTTTGCGGGATAATCTATTATTGGGAGTTTATTTTGGCTAACAAGTTTAAAAAGAAAAGTAGATGTTCGATCGCTTAAAAAACCATCCGTTTGCTGTCAAGGCTTATTTTGACGAATCGTTAGTCGTGACTTTTGCTGTCCCGAAAGAGCAATTGCGACCTCTCATCCCTGACAGCTTGGAGTTGGATACCTACCAAGATAAATGGGCCTTTATTGCGGTAGCATTAGTACAAACATCGAATCTGCGGCCGGCTATATTACCGGCCTGGCTGGGGCAAGATTTCTTTCTGATTGGCTATCGTATTTTCGTACGGTACACCAATCTAGCTGGCAAATGCTTGCGAGGTTTATATATCTTGAGGTCAGAAACTGACAAACGTAAGATGAGTTTCTTAGGCAATATCTTCACCCATTATCATTACAAACATATTGACCTAAATAAATCCTTTTCAGGCGCAAAACAAACTATCCATTCTGATAAAGCTGGCTTTAGTTTATCTTGGAATGCCGATGCAGGGCAACAGACTATTCCGGTCGGATCTCCTTTTGATAACTGGAACGACGCTAGAAAATTTGCAGGCCCACTACCGTATACCTTCGGTTACGATGCTGCAAAAAAATCCATGCTGATTGTACAAGGGCAAAGGCAAGACTGGACGCCGCAACCGATTGAGATCACTCAGTGTGAAGTCGGTTTTATAGATCATTTAAAGTTTGATAATGTGGTTTTGGCAAGTGCATTTCGAATCACGAACGTATCTTATAAATGGAATAAAGGCAAAATCGAACAATGGTAGTACATCGTAGCAAACTTCAAGGACTCTGGAACATTATCAGGTTCAATTGGCATTTTTACGCATTTGCTATCGCAATATTCATCGTTTCCATTGTGATCGCCTGTTGGTCGAATCATTTATGGAGCATTATCCTCTACGGAATTGCGTTATTAGGATCAATCAATCTATCCATATCTTTGCTCGTATCGTCTTATGTGTACGATCACTCTGATCTGTACGGACTTCCATTTTTGCCAGAAATGAAAGGTGGAAACGTACTGAATGTACATGCCGGATTTGATGAAATTAGCACTATTCTGGCGAAGAAATATCCTATAAATCCCCTAAGTAATGTAGATTTTTTCGACCTTAAAAAACACACTGAAATCTCTATCCGTAGAGCCCGGAAAGCTTATCCACCTTGCGCATCGACCATACAGATAGATACTGACAATCTTCCTTTTGCTGATCAGTCATTTGACCGCATCATCATTTTCCTATCGGCACATGAAATAAGGAACGCGGAAGAACGTATCCGATTTTTTCAAGAACTGCAACGCGTTTGCAAATCAACTGGAAAAATCTACATTACAGAACACCTGCGCGACGCAACCAACTTCGCCGTATATACTTTTGGTGCTTTCCATTTTTACTCTCGCAAAACATGGCTCACCTGCTTCCATCAGACTGGCTGGAGGCTCACAAAAGAAATAAAAACTACCCCATTTATCACCACTTTTGAGTTATCATCGAATGGAACATCATATTAGAGTAGCTGGCTTCTTGTCCATATCGCTTGCCATTATCCATGTCTTTTTCCCCACTTATTTTCAATGGAAAAAAAACTTGGAGAAATTACGTTTAATCGATCGGCAGATTATGCTGGTGCACACCTTCTTCATCGCTCTGATCATCTTACTGACAGGTGTATTATCCGTCAGTTCTGCCACCGCACTACACCATACTGCTCTGGGGCATCAGGTTACATTAGGATTAGGAGTTTTCTGGTTATTGCGATTGTATTTTCAACTTTTTGTTTACTCATCGGCTCTTTGGAAAGGAAAACAATGGGAGACGGGCATACATCTCATCTTCACCGTGATTTGGATCTACATGAGCGGCGTTTATTTACTAAATGCCTATTTAGGCTTTGTCTCTACGACCTGATCTACCGCGTAGTGTGAGTATATACAAACTATCATGGATGAGAAGAAATCATCAAAAGACGAATAGCCTCGTATCCTTCAATTACACCGTCATCATTCGGAAGAACGACGCAGTTATCTTACCTAAAAGTCGATTTACAAAAAAAACAGCGATTGTTCTAGAGCAATCGCTGTTTTTTGTTGTATTAAAATTTATAGCTCTCCGCAATGTGTTTTTAAAGCACACCATTTGGAAAAATTAAGGACAAGGCACGATTTTTCTACCGTAGCCAGAACCAGTCATAAGGGTAGCTCCTTCAACACTTTGTGTAGCGACTACCGTATTATCAGAGTTCGAATTCCATGTAATCCTATTAAATGTGTTACTGTTGTTTAACGTTAATGGTTGCAAATTACCGCCAGAAGCACTCTTGCTACCTAGTAAGGAAATATCTCCCGCCGCACTGATGATCACTCGCAAAATTGGAGACGATGCACTACCAGTCATATTATATATCTCCGGAACAGTGCCATCACCCCATAATGATCCATCAGCAAATCTTACGTTGCGCGGCAAACTAGAGATACCAGATTGAAACTGTAACTCGCGTGTCGCAAGTAATGTATTATTAATACTTAAATTAAAAGAATTATCCAGACGATGAATATCAAAGGTAAAACCGTAATCCGCGGCTGGTGCGCTAAACGTTTGAGAATTACCATCACGAAGATTGAATGTAGCACCACCCGAAACAACCTCCGTACATGGACTTTGTAACTTCATCACCAAATTATACCGTGTTCCACGAGTAATTTTTAGGTTAGTGAGCGCAACATTTGCCTTGGTGATATTATTAGCGGTCAAACTGCCTACATTAAATTGAGCAGTGGTCGTATTAGGTGAACTCAACAAGGTGGGGCTTGATGTAATGCTGCGCACACCCGTACCCAAAGCTGGAAAACTTACCGCTGTCCCATTTGTTACAGCCGTACCGTAAGTAATCACGTCATTAGAAAATTTAATACTCCCATTTTGACGAACCGGACGAATAGTCGGTGTACCAACCGCTGTAATGTTTCCAGCCGTAGTAGGATCTAACTCTATTCTCGTGGTGATTTGGCTGTATTGGTGCTTAAGAGTTACATTTAGGGTATTGCTACCATGCTGCAAAACGACATCCTTACGAAAATAGAGCAGAGAGCTGCTAATATTACTCAATGTAGCTGTACTCAGGTTAGCTTTATTAGTGGGTTCGGGCAATGCAGTTGTCCCGTTTACAGAATAAGCTACGAATGTATAAGACTTGCCTGCATCAAGCACAAAACCAGTTACTGAACTTTCTTGTCCAGCTTGATAGTCCTTTTCTTGCACGAAAGCGCCGGCAGCATCATATACTAGTACTCTGTAACGCACATTAGTTGCGATCGGTGTCAAAACAGGTGCTGCACGACTTTGATCCTTTAAGCTGCCTTTGGCACTGGTATTGGTCTTGGGTGCAGCAGCTCTAGAAAGAGTAGCGACAATGCTCATATCTTCTCCGAAAGGAACAATTTGTGTTTGATCTTCTTCTCCTGCTTGTGCAATAGTTGCTGCCCGCGCAGAAGAAGCTACTTCCATATCATCATCATTTTCTTCTTCATCTTCCGCACCTAACAACTGAACCGACACGTTAGCTTCTCCATCTGCAACTTGTTCTCTTTCTTGCTTAACGCATGAAGACATTGCCAACATGGCACATAACACGAATGCGAATATATTTATCTTTTTCATCTGACTATCCATTCAAATTACCAAACAATTGTACGATTATCCGTAGGATCTTCTTCCCACTCTTCCATTACTCTCTGATTACTATTAACGGGGTTGACTGTTGCAGATCCCGCTGCGATCGAATGTTCGATCTCAATCTTCGATATTGTAATGGAAAGACTCTCATATGGTCTTTTGCAAGGAATACTCATTATAAAATTTTTCTAGTTAAGATGTTTTACTTTAAATAAATCGCCAGGTATATAACCCTAAATTTGCGGCGAAATTAAGTATTTACACCTACAAATTCATGTTACAATGCCTATATTTTCACACATAACACATAAACACCTCAATTACTGCCGATTATTTTAACCTTCAAACATTTCTTCACATAATAGTATATTTGTTAATATTATAAAATATAGCAAAAATTTGCTATTTCTTAAGCAAAATATTGTCTATCGTAAAAATGTGCGTATTTTACAAATATCAAGATAGGCTTGACCTAAATACGTTAGAAAATTACAATCCCGAATTACGGTTTTCGAAAATAATTTTTCAAAAACAAAGGATTGTGTCCTGTTATATGAAATTTTATTTAACATAGTAAAATCACACATAGCACGTTGGCAACTATCTTGTTTTAGAATTTCTGAAACAATTCCATAAATTAGATACACATATGCGAATAGCTGCAAACCCTAATATTATTGGTGCCATGATCAAGGTATTAGACAGTAATTTATTTTGTATGCGCATTAGATTCGCATGCGAAGTTATTTACTCTATTAATGAAGATGATTCCTATATAGAATTCAAACCACGCAAAGGACAGCATCTCAATCCTGATGAATTGGTGTGGTTAGGTTTTTTTGCAAAGGATGAGCTTCATAGTGCAAATACACGAACCTAACGAAACTTTCAGTGAAAATGCGCAAGGTAAGAAAATAGGCCTTCCGCCCCCCTAATGATATAGCAAAAAAATGCTACATAACTGTACGAGTAAACCAAACTGCATAATGTATATTTGCTTGTAACAGATTTTTTCTATGTCTCAAGATACCATATTACGCAGAAGGGCTTTTGTGTTGGACGATCACCAGCTGTTTGCCGATTCTTTTACATTGCTGCTGGAGCGCTATATGCAATTTGAAAATGTCGAATCTTTTTCAAAAGCGGAAGATCTTATTGCATACATGACCACATTTGGCACAAATGAAGTGTATGTCTTTTTAGATTATTACCTGTATAATGACAATGGTCTACAAGTATTTTCAGAAATTAAACGCTTAAATAAAAAAGCGTACATCATATTTATCACTAGCGCCGTATCAAATAGTGTAATACACAATCTCATATTAGCCAAACCACATGGAATCTTAAGCAAATCCAGCGATATCCCAACTATGATTCAGGTAACGAATGATGTCGCCAAAGGAGAGATTTCTATTGATAAAAATTTACAAGACATATTAGATACCTTTGAGCAAGTACCTGCATTTACGCCGCGAGAATTGCAGCTATTGAAACACTTCTCGTTAGGTAGCAGTATCTCAGAAGTAGCGGAGACCATGTTCCTAAGCAAGCATACCATCGTAGCCCACAGACGCAAAATGATGGCCAAAGCCGAATGCAATTCTATCGGGCAACTGATACGATTTGCGCACGACAATGATTTAATTTAGTATTATACGGTTACTTTTTGACTGGTTTCATCTCTTCTTGATTGGCCATTTCTAGATCAAACCAAAATTGAGCGCCCTCACCGGGCTCGGATTTTAGATTCAGATGCGTATTGTTTGCATTCAAATATAGTATGCATAATGATAAACCGATACCTGTAGCTTTCTCGCCCCAAGTCCCTAATACTCCCTTTTGAGAGAGTTCTGTTAGTTTCCTGTCAATCTTCGCACCAAAACCGACGCCTGTGTCACGGATCATCACCCGCACTTTATCACCTTCGACATGCTTGACACTAATAAAAATCTGATCATCTGCTGTACAAAATTTTAACGCATTGTTCAGCAGATTATTCATCGTAATCTTTATCATTTGCTTATCCGCTCGCACAAAAATATTTGTAGAACTCTCCACAATAAGTTCAATTTGCTTTTTTTCTGCACGACGGCGATAAATATCAATCGTTTCTTCGACTACCGAAGCCATATCAAAAGCTTCTGATGTGGATCGAAGGCCATCCCGTTGACCAACAATCCAAGTAAGCATTTCATCCAGAAATTTTTTAAGCGTATCCATTTCTTTCCTCGCTTTCTGTAACATATCTCGCGTATCCTTTTCCGAGAGGTAGCCATCCTCAAACATTTTTAATAATGATATAATACTAGCCACAGGAGTTCTAAGATCGTGCGCTACTACAGAGATCAAATGCTGCTTAAAGCGATAACCTTCATCCAACTGTAAATTTTGCCTTTCGACTTGATCTAACACGATTCGCAACTCTTTATTATGCGATTTTTTCCGACGAATAATGATATAGAGTAAGAAGGTTTTCGAAATGACAGCTAGAGAGAAAATCCCAATAATCATCAAAGTACTCTTGCGACTTTCTTCCTGCTGATGATCCAGCGCTTTGACTTGCTTCGCAGTGTATTCTGTCTTCATTCTCTCGGTTTCTAGTAAACCAAGCGCTGAAGACTCTTTATACAGGGCACTTTCCGAGTCACGAGCGGACTTGTAGAATTGAAGCGCCATCCGTAGATCTCCTTTATTTTCATAGATAATCGCTAACTGATTAGCCGCCTCCGAAATATGTTTATAGTTTTTGTCACGCTTAGCAGATCGTAGGAAATCTTACTATATTTTTCCAAACTATCTATTTGTCCCTGCTCACCAAAATCTTGCGCCAGATCACTCATAAGCAGCAAGCTATCAGTACTTAACAAATTGTGAAAAACTATCCGTTTTTCAAACGTACTATTTGCTGTAGCCACATGGACATGTACAGACAGGATTGCTGTTAACAGAAGGGCTCCTTTGAAAAAAAAATTGGCTTGCATTAAAGTATGTCTTAAATAGGTGTTTTTAAGTAGATATAGCATCTGGCTACTTGCTTCATTTAGTTTAGCGAGTGGCACAAAAATTGACCTTATTATCACAGCAGATAGAAAAATCAATGCCGTAAATATACGTGTTTTGTATTCAATTTTATACAATGTTATTATATCAAAAAATCGCAAGCAAACAATAACAAATGTGTGTACTTTATATAAGGTAAGAGATTTTAAAAAATTATCATTATCTACCTAGCTTCAAGCAAATTACCTCACACAATTAGGAAATCTAAAGACTAACATAATTTTACAATAAGTATCTCATCTATGTACTAATTACGATTTATGGTGCTGTACTAATACTCGAGCACCGCACAAAATTCACATGAAATCACCCATATTCATGTAAATTCAACCACTACTTACTATCTTTAAAACACCTATGATTACATACAGCACTGCAGCACTATTATTCCCGGCCATCAGTTTAATTATGCTTGCCTACACCAATCGATTTCTTGCCTTGGCAGCCCTAGTTAGGTCGCTACACGCGAAGTATCTCGAACATAAAACAGGAGGCGTCTTAAAAGGACAAATTGGCAACCTTCGTTTCCGACTCAAACTAATCCGTCAGATGCAAGGTATGGGGGTTTTAAGTTTTATTGCTTGTATTGCATGCGTATACTGCATCTACCTTCAAAATGTGATCCTTATTGAAACGACTTTTGCTTTAAGTCTCTTATTTTTCACTATTTCTCTGGTACTGTCCTTTATAGAAATACATTTCAGCAATAGAGCTTTGGAGCTAGAATTGAGTGATATGGAAGAGCAAGATGAAAAATCTCTGGTAAAATATTTCAAGAAGAAGCTGGACCCTCGTAAAAAGAGTTCAGAATCAGGAGATTCAGACATCCGGTAAACTGCTCGCCTACCCTCTTGGAAAGACACCATTATTTTGGATACGATTTGACATGTTACAGACAAATTATACGTGTTATAACACGTATTTTTTTCGTACATTTGTATTAGATATTTAATCGTGTTAGGATGCACTTTTGCACCGACACATTAATCACTAAGCTTATGAAAAAGTTAGGTTTTTTATCTTTCGGGCATTGGTCTAATCACCCGGCCTATCAAGCACGGACTGCCAGTGATACGCTCTTGCAATCCATTGATTTAGCAGTAGCAGCAGAAGAATTGGGCCTTGATGGCGCCTATTTTCGCGTACATCACTTTGCCAAACAATTGGCATCACCTTTCCCTTTGTTAGCCGCCGTAGGCGCTAGGACAAACCGTATCGAGATTGGCACGGGAGTAATTGATATGCGCTATGAGAATCCCTTGTATATGGTAGAAGATGCAGGCGCAGCAGATTTAATTTCTGAAGGAAGATTGCAATTGGGTATTAGCCGAGGTTCACCCGAACAAGTAATCGACGGTTGGCGTTATTTCGGCCACGAATTGAAAGATGGCGAGACGGATGCCGATATGGGCCGGCGCAAGGCTTTGGAGTTTTTGGATAAATTGATCGGCCAAGGTTTTGCAGAGCCAAATCCTTATCCGATGTTTCCAAATCCGCCGGGATTGCTTCGCTTAGAACCCTATGCACCAGGATTGCGCGATCGTATCTGGTGGGGAGCAGCTTCGAATGCGACAGCTATCTGGGCTGCCGAACAAGGCATGCACTTGCAGAGCTCGACTCTAAAATATGATGAAAATGGCCAACCATTTCACATACAACAAGCGGAGCAAATCCGTCTGTATCGAGAAGCATGGAAAAAAGCCGGTCATGCCGGAGAACCACGTGTTTCGGTGAGCCGTTCTATATTTGCCATCACCAACGATCAAGATCGTATGTACTTTGGACATGAGAATGATAAGGGAGATAAAATTGGAATGATTGAGGCCGATAAACGGGCGATTTTTGGTAGAAGCTTTGCCGCAGAGCCGGATCAACTGATTAAAGAATTGGCGCAGGATGAGGCTATTCAAGAAGCAGATACGTTGTTATTAACCATACCTAACACCCTGGGTGTCGATTACAATGTACATGTGTTATCTAGCATCTTGGAGCATGTAGCGCCCGGATTGGGCTGGCGGTAAGCTTGTGTACATCTGATAAAACAAAAAATCCTGACAATCTTCTCGATTGTCAGGATTTTTCACTTTAAGTGGTAGGCATATTACCTAAATAGTACCAATGCAATCAATAAGGTCACGATCACATTAAACGTCTGGGCGATTAAGAACGCGTATAATGGTTTCTTATTATTGTGCTGAAACAAATCTTTAAAGTTAGTCTCTAATCCGATCGAGGTAAAAGCCAGCACAAACCACAATCCTTGTAAGCTCTTCAAACTATCTTTTACCGCATCAATTTGTACCTGTGGCACCACAAAAGAAAAGAGCAACGACGCGCCTACAAAGCCCACAACAAATTTTGGAAAACGCTCCCAGATTACTTTTAACGTAGGTTTTTCCCGTTTTGTTTCGTCATCAACAGATTTGGAGTACGTCCAATACACACTGATAAAAAACGCGGCAATTCCGAGCAATACATTCTGCGAAAACTTGACGATCGTGCTGATCTTCAAAGCCTCCTCGCCTACGAGCGAGCCAGATGCCACAACAGCTCCCGTTGTATCAATACTTCCGCCCAACCATGCACCCGTTACTTCTTGCGAAAGTCCCATCCAATCGGCCATATAAGGCATAAAAATCATCATCGGGATGGCGGTGATCAACACCAAAGAAATTACATACGACAGCTTTTTGCTATCTCCTTGTATGGCTCCAGAAGTGGCGATAGCAGCCGAAACACCGCATATAGACACCGCACTAGAGAGCATCAGCGACATTTCTTTATCGATCTTTAACTTTTTACAAATCCAAAATGCAAAATACCAGACCGAAATCACAACCACCAAGGCCTGAATCAAGCCTAGAGATCCGGCTTTCAGAATATCTCTAAAAATAACCGTCGTACCCAACAGCACTAAACCAATCTTGACATACAATTCGGTGTTGAGCGATTCTTTAAACCAATCTGGCAAGCGAAACAAGTTACTAATGGCCAATCCTATTCCTAAACTGAAAATGACCGCCTCCAGATTATACTCCTGAATCCAGTTATTACCGGCAATAGCAAGCGCTACAATGGTCAGCAGAAACACAATAGGAAATACAATTACGAGCGACTTCAACGGTTTTCTCAGCAAGATGGCACCCGCTATCGCGATGCCAAATGTAATCCCAAACTGAAGCAGTATGCGATATAGATTATCTGGAGAGAATACTTTACTCGTTAACTGTGCGCCAGAATCCCATCCAAAAGTTGGTTTTGGAATAATAATACCAGCCAATGCCAGCAAGATAATGGCCGCACCTAAAATAACGACTACCCAGTCTTCAGATAGTTTCCTCGATCGTAACATGTATTGATTTTAATTAGTTATGTGGCTAGTAGCCGATCCGACAAATATAGGTTTAATGAGTTGCTTCTCCTATTTCTTCCAAAGACTTGCCTTTAGTTTCGGGGATAAAAAGTATAAAAACAAAAGACAATACAACCATAATCGCATAGAACAAGAAGATGTAAAATGCACCATCCGATATTTGCTCGACAATGATGGGGAACAAACCGGAGACAATAGCCGCAAACAACCAATGTGTCGTACTACCAAGCGACGTACCTTGTGAGCGCACTTCGTTCGGGAATATTTCGGAAATAAACACCCAGATCACCGCTCCTTGGGAGAGGGCAAAAGCTGCAATGAAACCAACGATATACCAAAGCAGATAAGGAGTACCACCATCCCTTAGGCCGAAAGCCGCACATAACAAAAACACGAACATACCGACAGCACCGGTCAGCAATAATTTTTTACGACCAAATTTATCAATAATGCTCATCCCTATCAGGGTGAATAACAGGTTGGTACCACCAATAAAGATCGGTTGCAAATAGGCATTCTCGCCATCAAATCCAGCCATCTCAAAGATGCGAGGAGCATAATATAAGATCGCGTTGATACCAACCATCTGATTGAAGAAGGCCAGCAATACGGCCATAACAATCGGCTTGGTATACGCTTTTTGAAATAGATTGACTTGCACGACCTTTTTGACCGAGATAGCATCGCTAGGAACTTGTCCTATCCTATCAAATAGTGGCAAGGCTTCTTCTCGACTTCGGTGCAGCATCACCCAGCGTGGACTTTCTGGAACAGTTAAGATCAGTATACAAAACAAAATGGACGGCACGGCCATTATGCCCAGCATATAACGCCATCCTTCTTCGCCCATACCTGAAAACAGATAATTGGTTAAGTAGGCTGCGAAAATACCTGAAACTACCATGATCTGAAACAAGCCCGTTAGCTTGCCGCGATCTTTTGCAGGTGCAATTTCGGAGATGTAAACAGGTCCGGCTACAGAGCTGATACCAACTGCTAATCCACCTAAAAAACGAAAAAACAAGAAAACAGACCAGATTGGTGCTACCGCACAACCAATCGCAGAAAGTAGGTACAATACTGCGACAAACGTCAAAGTGGGTTTTCGTCCGTACTTTTCTGCGGCTTTACCCGCTACGATCGCACCAATAATGGTACCGATCAACGACATGGACACCGTTAGGCCATGCCAAAAGGAATCCAACTCCCAAAGTCGTTGTATAATTCGCTCTGCGCCGGATATCACGGCTGTCTCAAAACCAAAGAGAAAGCCGCCTAAGGACGCTATCAGCGAGAATTTCCATACATTTTTCATAGGTTTATATTTGAAATCATTCCGTAAAATAGGTTTATTTCGTCAAAAGAGGCAACACGTATCGGAATTTCTACCTGAGCACGTACCTTTTCTAAGAACACGTGATGCGATTTTGCAATGCTCCCGCCTATTATGATGTAATCAGGCGCTATAGAATGAATGTATTGTTGATGAAAATCTACCAAACTATCTGACAGAAAATCCACTGCGACATCGCGATGCATGTCACTATCCGGATCACACATCACTTCTTTAACATTATTGTACTGATCTATACCTTGTATTTTTAACTGATACAATAAGCCTCTGGTAGAGATATAATCCTCAGCGATTCCATCGCGGAAAGCGGCAGAACCAAAATTAAGATCTTTCGCATGCGCGTCATCGTAGAGTGCCGAGCCCAATCCAGTTCCCAGTGTCAAGCCAACCACCGTGGCATCGGTCAACTGATGATGGTATATCTCACCCAATAAAAAGGCGTGTGCATCATTAAAAAATACGATATGTTGCGCGGGGATATGGTATTTATCATTTAAATACTGCTTGACATCCATTCCCAGAATTGCCTGATATTTGTGCATACCGTCCATTTCCGAAATTCCGTTGACATAATCAAATGGCCCGGGGATGGAGATTACGCAAGCGTTCACAGGAGACTCCGCTAATTTCAATACGTTGGTCAACACTTTATCCCAGTCATTCAAAATAGATTCTCGACTAGCATTGCTATCTACCTCCCCGCATACATATGCTTGCTGATGCAAGCGCATGGTGTTTTTGTCAATCAAGGCGGCACTAATATGCGTGCCGCCTACATCTATTGCTAAGATTAATTCTATCTCCATTTGCTTTTACGGTAGTGGATCAAAATTAGCTGGCCGACTTGGATCATAAACAGAGACACCCACTTTAGAATCAGCACAACCATAATACAAGAACCATTTGGATTTATAGTAAGCCAAGCCTTGGATGAATACTGTTCCATCTACATATTGCCCCGATTTCTCAAAATCCTCCATCGGTCTTTTAAATGGCGTATTCAACCGATCAATAACCTTGGTAGGATCATTCGCATCGAATAAAACTTGTCCGGCACTATACGTACCTAATGTAAAACGTGGATCAGCCTGCTCCTGTCCATCATGGTTTTTGCCATTGTACAATAAGAGAATCCCTTTATCGGTCTTGATCGCTGGTGGCCCACATTCGGTGAGTGCAGAATCAAAATATCCTTTTCGCACATTAATAAACGTAGCTAATTCGCCCTGCTCATCCAGTACCGGTTCCCAATCAATTAAATTGTCAGAGGTAGCTCCTTTTACACCATGCTCGCCCCAATACATCCAATATTTGCCGTTCACTTTATCAATCACCAACTTATCGTTCTTCAACGTAGTAACGATCGAAGCTGATTTATGTGGCATTTCCATCATTTTAGTATATGTCGATTTGGCGAAGATTGGCCCGTGTTTCGTCCAGTTGCGCAAATCTTTGGACGTGGCTACGCCCAAACGAGGAACATCGCGATTCCATTGTGTGTAAAACACCACAAAAGTACCATCTTCGGTCACGGCTACGCGGGGATCTTCAATTCCTCCTGGCCATTCATAGGTTTTTTGATTGTCTTCATCGGGAAACAGCACCGGCGTTTTGTCTCTGGTGAAATGCAAGCCATCGGTGCTATACGCCAAGCCCAACCGCGACGTCCGAAAACCAATTCCAATGCCATACTTATCTTCGGCACGATACAAGACAAAAATGGTATCATCCTTTACCACAGTGCCGGGATTGAACGTATCATTCTCCTCCCAACGCACCATCTTGCCCGACATCGGATCTAAAAAAGTAGTGGTAGAATCTGGGCTGATCACCGGATTGATTCCTGCTGGTCGTTCAAATCCTCCGAGTGCCCAGTCGGGAGCGTTACTCTTTTCTTTCTTTTCGGCATCGCCGCAAGCACTCATGACTGCGACAGCTACGGCATAACATACTAATTGCTTTTTCATATTAATATCCTGGGTTTTGTACTATTTTACCTGCTGTTTTGTCCACATCACCTTGTGGTATTGGGAATAAATCATGCATGTCTAAATAAGGTTTTCCAATTTGGTTGAGGGTTGTCTTGGCTATTTTCCAGCGGCGTAGATCTGATAATCGATGCGCTTCAAAACTCAACTCCACACGCCGCTCTTGCCGCAACCATGTTGTCGCCAATTCTTTGTTGGCAGATGTAGCGCGATCAGGCAATACCGATTGGCTTCCGCGAGCACGTTGGCGAATCAGATTGATAATAGCTACACCTTCTGCGATGCGATTGCTTTCAATCAAGGCTTCCGCTTTCCAAAGCAATACATCGGCATAGCGTATATAAATTCGATCAACAGGTGAATTTTCATTTCCTTTGAATGCATCATTTTGCGCACCCAATAATTTATAGACAGAACGGGAGTTGGTATTAAATGATTGTGCTAAACGCGGATCTCCTGCTTCAAATGCTTGCAAAAGATGGGTCGATGGCCCCAAAAAACCCCATCCCATCAGTGCCGTGAGGCCGTTGCCACGGGGAGGTTGTAGACCAGTTTCATGATCGTAAATAAAAATATTTTCCTGCTCTTGATACGCTTTATCGTTATCAAAGGCATCAAAATAATTCGGATTCAGACCATAAAAACCCGTTTGCTCCAACTGATTGGTATAATCGATCACACCATCCCAATCGTTTTCGAAAAGCGCCACTTTTGCTTTCAAGGCCAATACAGCGCCATGCGATGCGCGCCAACGCTCTTGCGTATTCGAGTATTTTGCGCGTGGCAGATTTTCCAAAGCTATCGCTAGATCCGCTTTTATCTGCGCATATACTTCGTTCCTTGGCATACGTACGGCCACATCGTAGGCATCATTGAAGTTTTCTAATGGTTGTAATACCACAGGTACATCTCCGAAATATTTGACCAAATCGAAATAGTAGAAAGCACGCAAAAAGGCACTTTCACCCAATAACTGTTTCCTTCTTTCCTCGCTGATGTTGACTTTGGACAATGTTTCTGGATCTGTGAGCTGAAATAGCGTAATATTCACACGAGCAATGCCATCGTAATTGAATCGCCAGATTCCTGCGAATGCACCATTCTCTGCCGTAAAATTATAATTGGCAACATCGTCCATCCAGGCTTGATCGCCATCCGGCACCCATTTCTTCTGTGCATCGCCCGAAGCGATATCTTCCAAAATAAAATCTGGCCGAACAACTAATCCGCCCGTCCAATCCCAATCACCAAAGATGTTTAATGTACTAGAAAGTGGGCGATAAGCAAATTGTACGCCGGTAACAATCGTTCCTTCTGTAGGATCTACCTGTACCTGTTCCTGCGTAAGAATACCGATCGGATCTTTATCCAACCATTTCGAACAGCTGGAAAACAACAAGGCGGCACTCGCTATATATATGAGTTTCGTATTCATGGTTTTAAAAAGTTAGATTTACACCAAATAAAAAGGTTTTGGCTTGCGGGTAAGTACCCCGATCGATCAATTCCGTACTTTCAGGGTCTAAGCCGGTATAGTTTGTCCAAGTGTAGAGATTTTGACCAGAGACATACACTCGCGCATTAGAAATTCCCCACCGTGCCGGCAATTGACGAAATGAATAGCCCAATTCCACATTTTTCAAACGGAGATAAGAAGCATCTTCGATGTATAAAGAAGAGAAACGGCTCACTCCAGTATCTTCAAAAGCTACGCGTGGCAAACTATTGGTAGAGCCTTCCCCATTCCAAGCATCCAACATACGCGTTGTGTAATTAAATGGTCGGCTATCAAAGTCGACGATGCGCATGCCATCATTGTAGCGATCTACCCCTTTCACACCTTGGAAAAACACGTTTAGATCAAATCCTTTGTACGAAACATCTCCATAAAAACCATAGCTCAAACGCGGGATAGGGTTACCAATAAACGTACGGTCGTCGTCATTGATTATACCATCGTTATTCAAGTCTTTGAAACGAACATCCCCGGGCTTGCTCAGCGGCGTATTCAACCCATGCTGATGTGCCGTTACCTCGGCTTGGTTTTGATAAACACCTTCCATTACATAACCAAAATAAGCATCTAAAGGCTGTCCAACTTCGGCGCGCGCGACCGGACCAACAATACGTGGTACGTTCTCATGCAGAGCAGCCACTTTATTGCGCAAACCCGTTAAGTTACCGCCCAAGCTGAATGTGCCATCTTTCGCAAAAGAATCACGGTAGCGTACATTGAGTTCCCAGCCTTCATTGTTTACCTGACCAGCATTGACGTACGTAGCATCGACATTACCCACAAAGCTTGGCAGACTTAACAACAATAGAATATCTTTCGTTTGCTTGCTAAACACATCGGCCGTAATGTCCAATTTATTGTTTAACCAGCGCATATCTACCCCAATATTGTGCTGCGTAGTCGATTCCCAACGCAAGGAAGGATTGCCGTAACGTGTGATATTTCCCTCCCGACCATACATCGTGAGGTAAGCGTAGTTATTGATATTTTGGTTGCCCAATGTACCGGTTGAACCGCGAACTTTTAAATATGATAAAGTACTATTTGGCTCAAAAAAGGATTCGTTGCTCACGATCCAGCCAGCGGATAATGATGGGAAGTACCCCCATTTATTATCGGACCCAAAGCGCGATGAAGCATCAGCACGTAAGTTTCCTGTCAATGTATAGCGCGATTTGTAAGCATACGTAGCAGAAGCAAATACCGAAAAGAGTGCCCATTCTTGTGCAAAGCCACCATTCCAGAGATCCCGATTTACATCTCCTAGATCCATATAATGAAATCGATCCGATTCATATTCAAAGCGGCGACGGGAGGCATTGATCGAGCTGCTATTGTTGATAATAAACTCGGTACCGGCCAAGGTATTGATCTGATGATCTTCCCACTGCTTGTCATAGCTTAAAACATTGTTCCAAGTGAGGGTGTAATCTTCTCCACGATCTTCGTTAAGGCCGTTTGGTCTATTTAGTCTTCCGGTTCCTGCATCAATCGCTTCTCCGCCACCATCATTGTCACCGTAATTGGCGAAAAATGCTTTATTGTGGTTGAAGTTGAGCTCAAGACCCAATACGGATCTGAATTTCAATGACCGGTCAGCCAATATATCTACAGATCCTTCGACGTTACCAAATAATTTAAACTGGCGCTGGTTGTTGTCAGAATAATTAGCTCCGGCAACCGGATTTTGAGACCATTCATACAACTCAGAGCGAAAATTCCCCGGTCCTTGATAGAATGGTAAATCTGTAAATGGTCGATCGGCGTTATAAGTAGGATCGCTAGGATCTTTGTACACGCCCAATACCGGCGGACGCAAGAGCGCGTGCCGGATAATACCCGGCGCATCTCCTCTGGAAGAAGCGACCATACGCTCCTGATGATTCAGCAACAAGTTGGAACGCACTTGCACGCGGTCATGCAACTTGGCCGACACGTTGCTACGGAATTCCAAACGACGGTATTTGTCGTTGTCAAATTTCAAAATTCCGTTCTGACTATAGTACCCAGTGGCCAGACGATAGGTTACTTTTTCGGATCCGCCCGAAGCACCGATCTGAAAACTGTTGGTTTGCCCAGTTTCAAATAGCTCATCTAGCCAGTTGGTATTGGCCAAATCCGTGCGTGATTTTTCTGCGGTGTATGGATTCGTTCCGCTGCTATTGCTATTCGCCCAAGCCTGCTCTACCGTGTTTAAATACTGCGTCGTATTCATCATCTTTGGAAGATTGGTGGCTTGTTGTATCCCCGAGAATACATTGACATCAAAACGGGCATCTCCAGCGACCCCTTTTTTAGTCGTTACCAAAATCACACCCGCTGCCGCACGCGAACCATATATGGATGCAGCCGAAGCATCTTTCAATACCGACATCGATTCAATATCATTCGGGTTGACGAAACTAAAATTGGTGGTAGGAATACCATCGACTACAAATAAAGGCGAATTATTGCCAATCGTACCTACACCACGCACGCGTATATCAATCGGATCACCGGGCTGACCCGTTGCCTGTGTTACATTAATACCGGCGACCGCACCCTGTAGCATTTGTGATACATCTTGTACACGACGCTTCTCTGCTACCGCCATATCTACGCGGCTTATTGCGCCGGATACGTTGGTTTCGCGAAGGCTATTGTATCCCATGATGACCACCTCATCGACCGATTGATTACTTGAATTCATCGTAATGCGCAAATCAATTTCAGCGGTGATTGTATGCGATAGTGTAGCGAAGCCCGTATAAGAAATTTCGAATACTTGCCCAGGCTTTCCCTCCAACACAAACTCCCCTTGTGCATTAGATTGTGTAGCGGTGCTTTGTTGTACGTTTCTAACCGTGGCATTAGCCAGTGGATTTCCTTCCTCGTCGACAATAGTTCCCCGATAACGCTGTTGGACAACCCATAAATTTGCTGTGCTGCGCGACACATCGCTCATAGCGAAAGCGCCGACAGGCAGGTAAAGCGATGCGCAGAAAACAATGCACAACCCTCCCTTCATTCGATGTAGTAAATGATGCTTTATCATAAGTAGTTTTATTAGGTTTAAAACTATCAATGCAAAACCGGTTTTGCATGATACGATAAAGATATATCAAATACCTAATAAATACAAATTACCCTTTAATGGTACTTTTTCTGACAAGCAATTTGGATGGAATAATATGATCGGTGGGTTGTTTTATTTTCACCTTGATCTGCCCCATCACATTATCTACAATCTTTTGTGCAATTTCCTCTATGGGCTGTCGTACGCAGGTAATTGGCGGATCAAATAGCTCGAAGACTTCGTGATCATCAAAGGATAGTAAAGCATACTTTTTCACCTTGTCAGCTTGCTGAATGGCTTTGATACCGGCAATACATAAATAATTGGTACTGAAATATATCGCATCTAAATTATTCGCTTTTAGGAAATTTTGAATAGACAAAACGCGCTCTTCTATCGGGGCAGAAAAAGGTATTTGTAAAATGTACTCTTCTAAATGATGCTGCTTTAATTGTGCCGTGCAAGCATGCAGTCTTTCGAGCATTTGAGATTGCTGTGAATCGCTGGTGACCATACCTATGCGCGTATATCCTTGTGCTATCAAATGTTTGACCGCTTGTTCGCTTGCGAGGTAATTATCGGTCCCGACGTAATTAACATCGGACAAATTGGCTTTGCGATCGAATACGACCAAAGGGATAGCAGCTGAAACTACTTTTGAAATCTCAGATTCCAAATCTGCTGTAGGAGAAATAATAAGCCCTTCTACTTTCTGATCTACCATCGAAGCGATAATCTCACGGGCATTCGTAGCACTACCGATCGTACTGCTGTATAACACATGATATCCATGCGATCTTAGGCATTCTTCGATATGCAATGCAATGGGACCGAAAAAACTGTCGCCGATATTTTCTACAATAAGCCCAATCGTCAATGTTTTTCCAGTAGCCAAACTCTTTGCCAGCGCATTGGGTTTAAAGCCTATCTTTTGGACGTAATCCAAAATGCGTTTTTCCAATTCTTTGCTAATACGAGATTGTTCTGCCTTACCATTGATCACCAAAGAGACCGTGGATTTGGAAACATTTAATTCTTTCGCTATTTGGCTGATCGACATCTTCAAGACCTCAAGTTAAAACTCTTTTCTTAATCACGCAAAAAATCAGCATACCACTTGCCCGAATCTTTTACGATGCGACGCTGCGTTTCGAAATCCACATGCACCAGACCAAAACGAGGATGATAACCTTCGGCCCATTCAAAATTATCCAAAAAAGTCCACACAAAATAACCACGAACATCCACGCCATCTTCCTTAGCACGGTGAATATGTGACACCGCATCCTGCAAATATTGCGTGCGTGCAACGTCATGAACTTTGCCTCGCGTTACTTCGTCTGGAAACGCTGCACCATTTTCTGTAACCATCAATGGTGGCATATTTTCGTAAGCACTATACTTTTTCAAGATGTGATAAAGTGATTCTGAATATACTTCCCAATTCATCGTGGTGGTAGGCACTTGGCGATCTTGAGCAGTGACCAGCTTCGCGCGTAGATATGGGATGAAGTATGAATGCGCCACAATCTCACGCGTATAGTTTTGCACGCCTACAAAATCCATGTCGAACTTTAGATTCTGCTCGTCCTCCGCTTGCATATACTTTTCAATCTTGCGGAGCGTCTTGATTTCTTCCGTGGGATAGCCCAGTCCGAGCAAAGGTTCTACAAATAAGCGGTTGAGTAACGCATCTGCCCGCTTTGCAGCTTGTACATCCCGATCTTTAGCGCTAAAAGGTTCGATATGAGAAGTAGAGAAAGTCGTACCAACGGTGCTTTCTGGTTGCAATGATTTAATAATTCGCGCGCCATGCGCTTGCGCTAAAGCCGCGTGATGCGTTGCTGCTAGAAAAGAATTCAATCCGCGACGCCCTGGCGCATGAATGCCCAGAAAATAACCTGCACCGGTGAACACCATCGGTTCATTCAACACCATCCAATGCTTCACCCGATCACCGAAATTTCGTACGCAACAGGCGACATAATCACCAAACCATCCGACGACATCCCGATTAGTCCAACCACCTTTTATCTCTAGGCTGGATGGAAGATCCCAATGATATAAGGTAATCCAAGGCGTGATACCAAGAGATAGCATCTGATCGATCAGACGATTGTAATAATCAATACCTGCTTGATTCACCTCTCCCCTGCCTACCGGAAAAATTCGACTCCAAGAAATCGAGAACCGATGATGACGGATGTTCATATCGCGCATCAATTGCAGGTCATCGTCGTAGCGATGGTAAAAGTCACAGGCTACATCGCCATGCTCTCCTTTGGCTATCTTTCCGGATTTGCGGACAAAATCATCCCAAATCGAAAAACCCTTACCATCTTGTAGATAACCGCCTTCAATTTGATAAGCCGCCGTAGATACTCCCCAGATAAAATCCTTGCCTAAAGGCTCTTTCGTTAATCCCATAAAAGCAATTACTGAATGGTAAGATAACCGATTTCTAAGACATCATCTGTAGCAGACTCTGTTGCTGGCACAATTTTGATGGCAAATTTCGCTTTAAACGCTTCGCTTAATAGATCGTTGATCTCGTATATGTCATCCAGGTCGATCCCATATTTATCGTCGACATGCGATAAGTCATGATGTTTCCAAAAGGTGGAAGATTCAGCCATTTGTGCGGCCTCATCAAGACTACCGGCCACCACAACATGTTTGTAATGGTATTCTTCCATATCCTGCGGTTTATAGCCACCAAGGTTTACAAAGTATAACTTTTGTTCGTTGCTTTCTATGGATTCGCCCTTTGGTATTACTTCAATACGATAATTGCCTACCTTCGTCACCTTTCGCCATGAGTCAATATGCATTTTACCAGCTAACTCTGGCCAAAATGTATTCATTTGTGTAGCGAGTTCTTCCAGTGACTTTCCAGCGCCAAAAAAAACGTCGTGTTGTTCAATGTTTCTACCCTCAGGCTTACCACCGAGCACCCCCATATATAATTCCATGTAGTATTGTTTACTCCGCTTTTAGCTCAATAGTTGTGCCTCAATTCCTGTGTGGAATTTCCTCTTTGGCCGTTGCCAACAGGATTCGAGGTACCTTCAAATGTAATCATATCACATTAAACAAAAATTAAAAAAACATCATTCCTATTGTTCTCGCTCAAAGCTTCCTTTTTACCGCATGCATTCATAGGGATATCCTTACGGAGAAAACGACAACTATTTGGTGAGGCTATGCGTACTACCGATGACTCAAACTATCTCAACAATTGTTGCGATAGCAACAGTTAGAAAACAGTGTCGGTTATTTCACAATAGTTACTGATTCATTAAAAACAACACAACAAACTGACTACCAGATAAATAAAAAGAACAGCACACTCCTTGTATAACACCACAAAAGCATGTTAGTACACCTTAAATTAGTTGCGTAACCATGAGTCAAATAACAGAACAAACAGATACTGCTACCTACAGGCCGAACCTATGAAGATGCTTGGGTAATCGCGTCGGCATTAGCTACAGAAACAAAAGGGATGAAATTTTTGGTAGCCGTTCGGCCGGGTCTTACACTGCCATCTGTGTCACCACGCTTGGCTGCTACGCTAGATCGTATTTCTAACGGCCGCTTATTAGTCAATGTGGTTGCTTGGCGATCCGGTGGAGTTAGCTTCTGATGGTATTTTTCATGCACACGATGAGCGATACGCTGTAACAGATGAGTTTCTGGATATTTGGCGAAAACTTTCCATTGAAGAGGATCAATTCTCTTACGAAGGCAAGCATTACAAAGTAGAAGATTCTAATCTTTTTCTCAAAAGTAAACAACGCCCTTATCCAGAGCTTTATTTTCGCGGATCATCCCCTGCGGGGCAAGCTGTAGCGGTCAATCATGCAGACGTATACCTCACTTGGGGCGAACCGCCAGCACAAGTTGCCGCACGGATAAAAGAATATCAAGATCTCGGAATTGAAGAATTTATCTTTTCAGGATATCCTCACTTAGAGTGAGGAATATTGTTTTGCAGAACTAGTCTTCCCTTTATTGAATTATCCGCAGAAAGCGGATAAGAAAGAAACACATATGCCTTATGTCAGTCCATTTGGAGAAATCAAGGCAGCAGTAGATAGAAATTAATACCATCCATGGTCAACTAAAGCAGCATCATGTCGCCATATACGACAGAAAATAAACCTATAGCGAGACATTCCGTACTAACCAAAGCAAAAGAAATCGCAGAAACGCTGCGCGAAAGACAGCTTTTGCGAGAAAGCGGATTGATGAATACCATTATCCCAACTGCGCTAGGCGGCTTGGGAGAAGATTGGAAAACCATGCTACAGATCGTACGAGTATTCTCCAAAGTAGATAGTTCTATTGGCCACCTATTTGGCTTTCAACATCTGATATTAGCCACGATAGATCTTTTTGGCACAGAAAAGCAGAAAAACCATTATTATAAGAAAACGGTGGATGAGAAACTCTTTTGGGGGAATGCACTCAATCCGCTGGACAAAGGAACTACCGCAGTGATAGATACGGATGGGAACTACACATTTAATGGCAAAAAAAGGATTTTCTTCTGGTTCATCAGATTCTGACATGTTGCGAGTATCTGCATTTTGAACGACAAGATCACCATCGGCATGACTCCCTCCTCCGCTGCAGGAATCGATATTAAAAATGATTGGAACAACTTTGGACAGAGGTAGACGGATAGTGGTACAGTCGTTTCGCAAGGTCATGTAATCCAGATCGATGATTTAAATCTTTCGGCAAAACTGTTTTTATGAAAAAAAGATTAGTAGAAAGCAAAAATAAGCAAAACGGTTAAAACCGTTTATATACAATGCTTTATAAAAGAGGGTGTAAACTAAACTGTGTCAAGTATAGATTTTTTATATTAGACACATAACAATGGAAAAAGAGGGATTTGACTTTGAGCGCTTCAAAGAAGAAGCAATGAAAAGCCTGTATGAAGGCAAGAAAATGGGTGGTACTGATGGTGTTTTTGCTCCAATGCTGAAACACCTTCTTGAAAGTATGCTTGAAGGTGAGCTGAATCACCATCTACAAGAAAATAAAGCATCTGGCGAGCTCAATCGTAAAAACGGGAAGACCAAAAAGACGGTACGAAGCCTTCAGTCTGGTCATTTTGAACTGGAGAGTGGCCGTGATCGAAACGGCACTTTTGAGCCTAAGATAATTCCCAAGCGCCAGTTAATCATTACTGATGAACTGGAAGGAAACGTGATTGCCATGTATGCTAGAGGCATGAGCACACGAGATATTTCGGGCTATGTGAAAGAAATGTATGCGATGGACATATCTGCTACGGAAATATCCAACATCACCGACAAGGTCATTCCTGCGATGAACGAATGGCGCAATCGCCCACTTGAATCAGTATATCCCTTTGTTTTTCTGGACTGCATGCATTATAAAGTTAAAGACAACGGCAGTGTTCAAACCCGTGCAGTATACAATATACTTGGGGTAAATCGGGACGGACGAAAAGACCTAATCGGTATTTATCTTTCAGAAAATGAGGGTGCGAAGTTCTGGCTTTCGGTACTGACCGATCTGAAGCAGCGGGGCGTAGAGGATATCCTAGTTGCCTGCATCGACGGCTTAAAGGGTTTTCCCGATGCTATCGAAGCGGTATATCCCAAAACCCAGATCCAACTTTGCATAGTTCATCAGATACGTTCAAGTCTTCGATATGTCCCGGAAAAGGATAAAAAGGCTGTTGTTGCAGATTTAAAACCTATCTATCAGGCCATCAATCAGGATCAAGGCTACGAAAAGCTCTTAGAATTTGATGAAAAATGGGGCAAGAAGTATCCACTTTCGGTAAAGGGGTGGTTGGATAATTGGGGGAATCTTTCTACTTATTTTGAGTATTCACCCGAGATTCGAAGAGCTATTTATACGACAAATGCTATCGAGGCAATGCACCGGCAGGTTAGAAAAATCACGAAAACGAAGGGAGCATTCACCTCGGATCAGGCACTGTTAAAACTAGTTTATCTCACCATTAAGGATATATCCAAGAAATGGACTATGCCTATTCGAAACTGGGGTTTGACAATGCAACAATTACATATTAAATTTGGAGATAGAATTAAGGCCTTCGGCAACTCTTTTTAGGGTTCGCACTCGAGGCTTTCAGCCTCTGAGCACGAACCCTAAAAAGAGTGACGTGACACAGTTCGCTTTACACTCCCTTATAAAACAGTAGTCTTAGTTTGGAACTCGGTGTCTGATAGGTTTTGGTCTTAAAAATACAAAGATAGGTTACTAATTCGTTACCGATTAGCAAAGGTAATTAAAGGTGTAACAGATTATATTTCAGTGTTTTGCCCTATTTGTAGATTTCGGAGAAACTGACCATGTAATTCCGTGGCAAATTGACCACCTAATTCGCTGGCGAACGAACGTTGCAAATGCTATAGAGGCGTTAACAAAAGTAGTGATTTAAAAGTTGTGTTTTATTGGAAGCTATTTTCTTGCACAGGCATCCTTTTCTTTCGCATTGATTCTCCCTTGAGTTCAATACGGTGTGCATCATGAACAATCCTATCCAATATTGCGTCAGCAATGGTTTTTTCACCGATCACTTCATGCCATTTGCTTACCGGCAGCTGTGAGGTAATGATAAGTGAGGTCTTTGAATGGCGATCCTCGATGATCTCCATCAAAGCCGCCCTGCTCTGGGCATCGAAGGGCTGTATGCCGAAATCATCTAGGATCAATAGCTGCTGTTTTTCAATTTTTGCAACCTCTTTGATATAGGAGCCATCGGCCTTGGCCATTTTCAGTTTGGCAAAAAGCTTTGGCGTACTGGCATATAATACCCTGTAGCCCAGCATACATGCCTGATGTCCGATTGCCGAGGCAAGGTAGCTTTTTCCGATCCCCGTACTTCCGGTAATGAGCAGGTTTTCAAACCTGTCGATAAAAGTACAGTCTGCCAACCTCATCACCTGGTTTCTATCAATGCTCCGATCCACATGGTAGTGGAGCTCCTCTATGGAAGCTTTATAACGGAATCTGGCATACAGTATCTGGCGTTCGATCCGCCGGTTCTGGCGGTAATCCCATTCGGAATCGATAAGGTGCGCCAATAGCTCATCGGAGGTGTACTGGTCGGTCTGTCCGGTTTCGATGCTGCTCTTAAAGGCATGGAACATGCCGTAGAACTTCAGTTTCTGTAATTTGTCAAGTGTGCTCGTGTTCATTTTTTATCTATTTTAAGGGTTATTGGTAATAGTCTTCGCCACGGATATTGTCATGGCTGGGCATAGGGAGTTCATCGGCAAAGAGGCTTTCGGGGTACTGGTCCATATTCTTCTCCAATATCATCTGTATGGTCTTATAGGAGTAGATACCAAAGCCCAGCGCCCTTCTACAGGCATTGATCAAACGTTCGTTGCCGGCTTTTTTGGCAAAGCCAAGGATACCCACGCATGATCTGTAGGCCTGCTCTGGATGTTGCTTGCGCTCCAGTACCTTTAAGATATAGAGCCTCACGTCGTCATGGATGCTGGTGGCCCATTCCAGAAAACGCTCTGGTGTCCAATCAGTAACGAACCTATGGGTGGTGGCCATATGCTCCCTGTCGGTGGTATAGTTGTAGGGGCTTTTCATCCGCTTGTGCATGGCGATGCGTTCATAATGATAGAATACCTCCACATTTGAGCTGCTGTACATTATCTTGACCTTTTTACCGATAAAGCGGAATGGTACGCTGTAATAATGTTTGTCCACTCCTAGGTTCACGTGCCCGTTCTTCATAACGGTGGCATAGTGTTGCTTTTTGAAGGCATAGCGCAGTACCGGAAGAGGATTCAGTGCCTCTTTTTCGATCTCTTCGAACTGCAGCCTCCTGCTGTAGTTGCGACCTTTCAAAAGTTGTGTGTTATGGGATTCCAGCGCCTCCAGTATGGCCGAATTGAGCTCGGACAGCGAATGGAATACCTTTTTGTTCAACGGGGCATAGATGCGGCTATAGGCTATCTTTACCGCTCCCTCCACCAGTGCCTTATCCCTTGGGCGGTATGCCCTGGCCGGCAGGATCGTTGTTCCATAGTGGTCTGCGAAATCGGCAAAGGTATCGTTTAGGGTAGGCTCGTAGCGGTTGCTCTTGGTAACCGCTGCCCTGAGGTTATCAGGTACGATGGCTGCCGGAACACCGCCAAGATAATGGAGCGTGTTCTCGCAGGCCGAGATAAAGTCCTCTTTCTGTTGGCTCATGACCGCTTCAACATAGGTGAGCTGGCTGGCGGCCAAGATGGCAACGAAGACCTCCACCTGGGTTACCTCGCCCGTATTCTTGTCTACGATGGCGAGTTTCTGTCCCGCAAAATCGATAAAAAGTTTATCGCCCGCTTTATGGTCCAAGTGCATCACGGGGTTCACCCTGTTCTTCCACTGGTTGTAGTAGAAACAGAACTGGGTATATTGGAAGCCATCCGGAAACTCCTTCATATAGGCCTCCCATAGCATCATACGACTGACCCCGGTCCGCTTTAGTTCACGGTCAATGCGGGGAAAACAACGTTGAAGCGATATTAACCGGTTATTGGGAGCTTGTTCACGGCTCTTGCCAAAGAAATCATCCAGTTCCTTATCGTTAAGTGAATCAATCTGCTCAAAACTACAGCCGCTGGAACTGAAGGCCCTTAAATAAACTTTGACCGTATTACGGGAAACACCAGTATGGGTAGCGATGGAAAGCTTGCTACGCCCTTGGGAATACATTCTGAGTATCTGTCTGATCTTGCTCATGCTTATAGTGGAATTGGCCATTTCGATGGATTATATATCCATCAAAAGTAGGCTGGCCGCTATAGCATTCACGCATTATTCGAACTGGTCAATTTCCCCCGAAATCGGGTGGTCAATTTCAAGCGGAATAGGTGGTCAGTTTAAACCGAAATCGGGTGGTCAGTTTCAGCGAAATCTCCAGCCGGACATCCATTCAAGGCTTCCTTATTCGGAAAAAACGCAGGGCTTCCAGCTTTGGAATTGCATTTTGCCAAAAGCAAAGAGGTTTTAAAAAACCACCCGACAAAACCAACCATTAAAGCTGCCGTTACCTTTGCCCTGCAATCTACAAATAACGAACAGGCTTTTAAAAATCAGTTGAGCGAACAGGGCATTAACGTTGTGGTTCGTAGAAATGACACAGGTCGAATTTATGGTATAACTTTTATAGACCACAATTCTAAAACGGTTTGGAACGGTTCACGTTTGGGCAAGGAACTTTCTGCCAATACCTTTAATGATTATTCGAATAATAATATCAAATCTGGGATAAAAGAGCCAGTTGAATTACAATCGAAAATATCAAGACCAAATGATGCAGATCTTTTTGCGGAAGAACCTCATCACTTGTTCGACTTCCTAAATACTATTGAAAAACACGAAGACGGTTTGATTGAAGCATTAGGAGGTTTGCTTCACGAAGCACAGGGCGAAGATTATGAGGAACAAGATTTTGCTAATAAAATGAAGAAGAAGCGTAAACGCAAAAGAAGTCAGTAATAAACATGTTAGTCAAATACCGCCAAATACCGCCAATAACTTCCACATTTTAAGAGCCGATAGCAAAAGCCTTTAAATTCACGCCCGAACATTAAAACTTAAATAATGCAGGGAGAAGACGATTTAAGAGGTTTAGCCAAAATAATGGCTTTTATGAGGGCAGTAAGTATTCTTTTGGTACTGATGCACCTTTATTGGTTCTGCTACGGTTTCTTTATGGAACGTGGCTGGACGTTGGAAGTAATCAACAAAATATTAGGCAACTTCGATAAAACAGCAGGTTTGTTTTCACATACCTTATATACTAAAACCTTTGCTTTGGTATTGCTTGCTTTAAGTTGTTTAGGAACGAAAGGCGTAAAGAATGAGAAGATAACCTGGTCTAAAATTTACGTGGCTTTGGGCATTGGCTTTGTGTTGTTCTTTCTGAACTTTCCGTTATTAAAGTTACCTCTAATTACTGCTACATTTCTTTATATTCTTACCACAGGTTTAGGTTATGTTGCTTTAATGGTAGCCGGAGTTTGGATGAGCCGATTGCTTCGCACCAATTTGATGGATGATGTTTTCAATAATGAAAATGAGAGTTTTCAGCAGGAAACCAAGCTGATGGAAAACGAATATTCTGTCAATCTTCCCACAAAGTTTTATTATAAAAACAAGTGGAATGACGGTTGGATTAACATCGTCAATCCTTTCAGAGCAACGATTGTTTTAGGAACGCCAGGTTCTGGTAAATCCTATGCCATCGTCAACAATTACATCAAACAGCAGATTGAGAAAGGCTTTTCAATGTACATCTACGATTTCAAGTTTGACGATCTCTCTACCATTGCCTATAACCATTTGCTGAAGCACAGGGATAAGTACAAGATACAGCCGAAATTTTATGTGATAAATTTCGATGACCCACGCAAAAGCCACCGCTGTAATCCACTCAATCCCGATTTTATGACAGACATTTCAGATGCTTACGAAGCGGCTTATACCATAATGTTGAACCTCAATCGAAGCTGGATACAGAAACAAGGGGATTTTTTCGTAGAAAGTCCAATCATTTTATTGGCTGCCATTATTTGGTATCTGAAAATCTATGAGGACGGTAAGTATTGTACTTTCCCACACGCCATTGAATTGCTTAATAAAAAGTATTCGGACGTATTCACGATTTTAACTTCATATCCTGATTTGGAAAATTACTTATCGCCTTTTATGGATGCGTGGCAAGGCGGAGCACAAGACCAATTACAGGGACAAATCGCATCTGCAAAAATTCCGTTGTCAAGAATGATTAGCCCGCAGTTGTACTGGGTAATGACTGGCGATGATTTTTCTTTAGACATCAACAATCCAAAAGAGCCAAAAATTTTATGTGTTGGTAATAATCCCGACCGTCAAAATATTTATTCAGCAGCGTTGGGATTGTATAATTCAAGAATTGTAAAGCTCATCAACAAAAAAGGACAATTGAAGAGTTCTGTTATCATTGATGAGCTACCCACTATTTACTTCAGGGGATTGGATAATTTGATTGCAACGGCGAGAAGTAATAAGGTAGCCGTGTGCTTAGGTTTTCAAGATTTTTCCCAGCTTATCCGTGATTACGGAGATAAAGAAGCTAAGGTTATACAAAATACCGTTGGTAATATTTTCAGTGGACAGGTAGTTGGTGAAACGGCAAAAAGCCTTTCGGAACGTTTCGGGAAGGTTTTACAGAAACGCCAGAGTATGACGATTAACAGGAATGATAAATCTACCTCTATTTCAACACAGTTAGATAGCCTTATTCCGGCTTCCAAAATTTCAACACTTACACAGGGTATGTTTGTGGGTTCCGTTTCGGATAATTTTGATGAGCGTATCGAACAAAAGATTTTCCACGCTGAAATTGTAGTGGATAATGAAAAGGTAGCCACAGAAACTAAAGTCTATCAGAAGATACCAGAAATCCTATCCTTTGTCAATGACCAAGGAGAGGACAAAATGAAACAAGAAATTGAAAGCAATTACCGTCAAATAAAATCAGATATTCTTAGTATTGTTGAAAACGAAATGGAACGAATTAAAAATGATCCCGACTTGCAGCATTTGATACAAAAGGGATGAAACTATTAACTTTGTAACAAAAGTCACAAAGTATTAAAGGAAGATAACGTAAGTTTGTAGGTTACGTTTTTCTATTACAGAATAAATCAACACCGCAACAACAAATATTATTAATTAGTAAGCCTTAAACAAATGCAGACGGAACCATTAGAACAAATAACAGAATTTAAGACCTCTCCTGAATTGATAGGCAAACTTTATGAATATAGCATAAGAAAAGAATATGAAGCAGGAAGTGTTATACTAGATGAAAATGCTTCCATCCGTTCTATTCCAATTGTAACCAAAGGTACGCTGAAAGTAATCCGGACAGAAGAAGATGGTAGAGAAATTTTGCTTTACTATATCAAAGCTGGTGAAAGCTGTATCATGTCTTTCTTAGGCGGTATGCACAATGAAACAAGTAAGGTAAAAGCTGAAGTGGAAGAAGATGCGGAAATACTTTTTTTGCCCATGGATAAAGTATCCTTATTCATCAAGGAATATCCGCAATGGCTAGATTATATTTTTCGTTTATACCATAAACGTTTTGAAGAATTATTGGAAATTGTTAATGCCATCACTTTTAAGAAAATAGATGAACGTTTATTGAATTTGTTGATTAAAAAGCGTGAACTTACTGAAAATAATATTCTGCACATCACCCACGAACAATTAGCTAATGAACTTGGGACTGCCCGTGTAGTGGTGTCAAGGTTACTCAAACAGTTAGAAGAAATAGGTAAGGTTAGGCTAGGTAGAAATAAAATAACCCTTATGTAACAAAAGTAGCTGTGCAGGTTTTTGAATTGATGCAAATTTGTTGTAACAATTTAAAAATCTATGGACATAACAGGGTATATAGCATCAATTTTTATAGGTATCTCTTTAGGGTTAATAGGCGGCGGAGGCAGCATCCTTACTGTTCCAGTTCTTGTTTATCTATTTGGCCTTGATGCATTATTAGCTACAGCTTATTCTCTTTTTATAGTTGGCTCCACAAGCGTCGTCGGCTCTTTTTCTTATTTCAAAAAAGGATTGGTAAACATCAAAACAGCTATTATTTTTGGTATTCCATCAATTGTAGCCGTTTTTCTAACAAGAGCTTATATCGTTCCTGCTATTCCTGAAGAAGTTTTCAGTATTGCAGCTTTTACCGTTACCAAAAACATTCTTTTGATGTTGCTTTTTGCTGTACTGATGATTTTCGCTTCATACAGCATGATAAAAAAATGTAAAGGAGAAGATTGTTTACCTACCGACACGCCCGCCGCAAGTACATTATTAATCGTTATTCAGGGAATATTTGTGGGCTTTGTTACCGGATTAATCGGCGCTGGCGGAGGCTTTTTAATCATTCCTGCCCTAGTCAATTTATTGCGTTTAGAATTTAAAAAAGCAATAGGTACTTCGCTAGTTATCATTGCTCTTAATTCACTTTTTGGCTTTGTCATTTCCGTTACACATTATACAATAGACTGGATATTTCTTTTCAAAATTTTAGCTCTAGCCATTACGGGAGTGCTTATCGGAAGCTATCTCTCTAAAAAAATAGATGGTAAAAAACTAAAGCCTGCTTTCGGCTGGTTTGTGCTACTTATGGGTATTTACATTATCATAAAAGAAACTTTATTACACTAAAATCATAATAATATGGAAAAGCATTATCAAATACTTATCGTTGGCGGTGGAAATGCCGGATTATCCGTTGCATCACAATTACTTCGCAAAAGAAAGGGATTAAATATTGGTATTATCGAACCCTCAGAAAATCATTATTATCAACCTGCATGGACATTAGTTGGTGCAGGAATTTTTGATATTAAAAAGACTATCCGTAATGAAAAGGAGTTTATTCCAAAAAATGCGACATGGATAAAAGAGGCAGTTGCTGAATTTAATCCTACTTCCAACAAAGTAATTTGCAGTTCTGGAAAAGAAATTTTATACGATTATTTAATTGTTTGTCCGGGTATCCAATTAGATTGGAATAAAATAAAAGGATTAAAGGATACTTTAGGTAAAAACAATGTAAGCAGTAATTATAATTTTAGTTCAGCTCCATATACCTGGGAAATGATTAAAAATTTCAAAGGTGGGATAGCCGTTTTTACTAACCCATCCACGCCTATTAAATGTGGTGGTGCCCCACATAAAATCATGTATCTGGCTGTAGACTATTGGCGTAAGAAAGGTATTTTAGATCAATGTGACATACATTATATTTCTGGGGCAACGGTTATATTTGGTGTGCCTGAATATAAAGTAACATTAGAAGAAGTATTAAAGAAAGGTAATATTAAAGTACATTATAGTGCTAATACAATTGGAATTGATGCTAATAGTAAAACGATCGAGTTTGAAACCAAAAGCAGTCCAGTACAATAAAGCAGTCATTATCAGAAACTACAGCTAGTTGTTATAGTATTAACGAGGCATCACAAGCTGATTTAGCAAATAAAGTTACACTTTCATTTAATTTATGCCATGCAGTACCTCCCCAATCTGCGCCAGATTTTATTAAAAAAAGCCCCTTAGCAGATGCTTCAAATCCTTATGGTTATGTAGAGGTGAATAAGAACACAATGCAGCATTCAAGGTTTCCCAATGTTTTTGCTTTAGGAGACTGTACCAATGCACCCTGCAGTAAAACCGGAGCGGCAATACGCAAACAAGCGCCAGTTGTAGTTACGAACTTATTAGAAGTAATGGATAAACAACCAGTAACCGCTCAATATGATGGCTACAGTGCTTGCCCAATACCTACACAATACGGAAAATTAATGCTGGCAGAGTTTGACTATAACAACAAACCCAAAATGACATTCCCATTTGACCAAGCAAAACCGCGTTGGACAATGTGGTTACTAAAAATAAAGGTATTACCATGGTTGTATTGGAACAAAATTTTAAAAGGCACAGCTTAGCTATTTAGGTTGTATCGCCTGAAATTATTTTTCTTGTGTAACCAAAGTAGCTGTACAGACGGAAAAATTAGTTCAAATTTGCAGTATTAAAAAGAATAATAACTATAAAACTAAAGAATATGTTTTTTCAACACGTTTATGATAAAAGTTTAGCACAAGGCAGTTATGTTATTGGCTGTCAAAAAACTGGAGAAGCCATAGTAATTGACGCGCAACGTGATATTGATATATACATCGACATCGCAAAACAAAATAACCTCCGTATTACACACATAGCTGAAACTCACATTCATGCAGACTTTCTTTGTGGTTCAAGGGAACTTGCAGCAGTAACAAACGCAACAATGTACCTTTCAGACGAAGGAGGCGAAGATTGGCAATACCAGTTTCCGCATAAAGGTCTAAAAGAAGGGGATATTATCAGAGTGGGCAACCTCACATTAGAAGTAATACATACACCAGGCCATACGCCAGAAAGTATCAGCTTTCTCTTGACTGACCATCCGGCGACAGATAAACCGGTTATGGTATTAACAGGCGATTTTGTGTTTGTAGGCGACATAGGCCGTCCTGACTTACTCGAAAAAGCTGCTGGGCTTGCCGGTACAAAAGAAGATGGAGCCAAACAAATGTTCCATTCATTAAAAAAGTTTGCAGCACTTCCAGAATATGTTCAGGTATGGTCAGGGCATGGTGCAGGTTCGGCTTGTGGAAAAGCTTTAGGAGCCGTAGCAAGTTCTACAGTTGGCTACGAGAAAATTAGAAACTGGGCGCTTCAATACAGCGAAAATGAAAAAGGGTTTATCGACTATCTTTTAGCCGACCAGCCAGAACCACCGAAATACTTTGCTATGATGAAGCACTTAAACAAAGTTGATCGTCCGTTGCTTATAGATGTTCCGAAACATCCAAAGCTAACCAAAGAGCAGTTTATTTCTGCCTATGAAAAAGGCATAAAGGTAATAGATACCCGCAATAAAGTGGAATTTGCAAAAGGTTTTATTCCTAATACGCTAAACATTCAGGGTAATAACTCTTTCGCTACTTGGTGCGGTTGGTTATTGAATTATCAAGAGCAGTTTATTTTGGTAGCCGAAGACAGTCAGATGGAAGATTTGACCCGTAAATTGATGCGTATCGGCTTGGACAACATTTTGGGCTATATTTCAGATGTAAATGTGACAGGACTTGAACTTCAAACTTCAGATGTAATTTCTTTGGAAGAATTTAAAACCTACATAGGAGAAGACAATGTGCAGATAGTAGATGTTCGTGGTGCATCAGAGTATGAAGCAGGACACGTAGAGGGTGCAGAAAACGTTTTTGTTGGAACATTGCCCGACAACTTAGATAAGATTAGCAAAGACAAACAGGTGGTTATACATTGTCAGGCAGGCGATAGATCAGCCATTGCCTATTCAATCCTTGTCAAAAACGGCTTTAAAAACGTAAAAAACTTTTCCGGAGGAATGAAAGAGTGGTTAGTAGAAAATGGTAAAACAGTTGGATGTAATGAGGCATCTTGTACAAAAGCTTAAAAATTAAAACTATGGGATTATTTTCAGCAATATTTGGCAAAACAGATAACAGCCAATTATCAGAAGCTATAAAAAACGGTGCGTTTTTAGTAGACGTCCGCACACCTGCAGAGTTTTCAGCAGGCAGTGTAAAAGGAGCGATAAATATTCCATTGGATAAAGTACCAATGGAATTAACGAAATTCAAAGGCAAGGAAAATATCGTTGTTTTTTGCAGAAGTGGAAATAGAAGCGGACAAGCAAAAAATATTTTGGAGCAGAGCGGTTTTCAGAATGTTATAAATGGTGGCACTTGGGAAAATGTAAATCAGTTGGCAAATGGGTAAAGGAGAAAATGATATAGCCTGTTGTGTAACGCAATGCGAAAACCCACTTGATCAAAACTATTGGAACGAGAGATGGGAAAAAAATGAAACAGGCTGGGATATGGGACACGCTTCACCTGCCATTACAGAGTATATGACGCAATACCAGAATAAAAATGCAGCTATTCTTATTCCGGGTTGTGGAAATGCCTATGAAGCAGAATTTTTGATAGCTAATGGGTTTACAAATATTACCCTAATAGATATTGCACCAAAACCAGTTGAAGCGTTAAAAGAAAAGTTTGCTGACAAACCACAGATAAATGTTTTGTGCGAAGACTTTTTCAATCATCAGGGCAGTTACGATTTGATCATTGAGCAAACATTTTTTTGTGCCATTCCACCTGCTAGTAGAAATGAATATTCAAAAAAAGCAGCTTCATTACTCAACGAAAATGGTAGAATAATAGGTGTGCTATTCGATAAACAGTTTAACCAGCTTTTTCCACCTTTTGGAGGCTGTCCTTGCGAATACAAACCTATTTTTGAACCGCATTATTTCATCAAAACAATGGAAGAATGCTACAATAGCATTCCTTCAAGAACCAACTCGGAAGTGTTTATTAACCTCATAAAAAAATAGAGAAATGAAAAAGAACATGGGAACAGTCGATAAAGTTATCAGAATACTGGTTGCGGTGGTTATAGGTATTTTGTATTTCACAAATGTTATATCTGGAACATTGGCCATCATACTAGGTGCATTAGCAGCAGTATTCGTACTAACATCATTCATTAGTTTTTGCCCCTTGTACTTGCCTTTTGGCATTAGCACTTTTAGAAAGAAGATAAAATGAGACACAATATAACAGTAGAAAACATTAAATGTGGTGGCTGTATGAACAGCATAAAAACCGCTTTAATGAAAATAAATGGTGTTGAAAATGTAAGCATTGACAAAGATACCGAAACCGTAACTATTGATGCTACAGTTGAAAAGATAATTCTTATAAATGCACTTTCAAAAATGGGTTATCCCGAAAAAGGGAATAATGATCTATTAAAAAAAGCAAAATCGTATGTGAGCTGTGCTATTGGAAAAATAAATTGATTATGAAAAACTATCTAAGAACTTGGAATTTTATGCGTGTATTGCGATTGGCATTAGGCATTTTCGTGATAGCACAGGGTATTCAGACAAAAGAATGGTGGCTTGTAGCAATGGGTGGATTATTTTCTTTAATGCCTTTACTTAACATAGGATGTTGCGGTGTTTCGGGTTGCAATACTTCTATATCAAAAAGCAAAAAGAGAATTGAAGGTATAACCTATGAGGAGATAAAATAAAAAAAATATGTTGAGAGGTTTCTCATTTTTATTGACAGCAATGGTTCTTTTGTCTTTTAACAACAAGCAGAAAACTCTATCCGAAAAAGAGTAGCCATAAACCAATTAGCAAGATTAATTAACGAAAATATATAAAAATAAATGTTAGAATTTTTGAAACAACCGTGGCCTTGGTACATAGCTGGCCCATTAGTTGGGCTTACAGTACCAGCATTACTAATTTTAGGAAATAAAAATTTTGGCATTAGTGCCAATTTACGTCATGCTTGTGCAGCTTGTTTACCAGCTAATATTTCTTTTTTTAAATATGATTGGAAAAAAGAAATTTGGAATATATTTTTTGTAGTTGGAATACTAATTGGAGGTGTAATCGCTTTTAGTTTTTTAGCCAATCCAAACCCTATAATCATTAATGAGAATTTGAGAACTGAACTGGCAAGCTATGGTATAACAAACATCAATGGAATGTTGCCACAAGAAATTTTTTCTTGGGAAAATCTCTTTACAATTAAAGGATTTTTAATGATGGTTGTCGGTGGTTTTATGATAGGTTTTGGTTCTCGTTATGCAGGTGGCTGCACAAGTGGACATGCAATTTCTGGATTATCAAATCTGCAATTACCATCGCTAATTGCTACTTGCTGCTTTTTTATTGGCGGATTAATTATGGCAAACATTATACTTCCTATAATTCTCTCTCTTTAAATTATAATACAAATGAAAAATATAGATAAAAACAAAGATTTAGAAAGCCGCTCATTAGACACAGTATGCATAAATGAAAGCCATTTAGAACATAAATGGTACCACAATATCAAATACTTAATAGTAGGTTTATTATTCGGAATAGTATTTATAAAAGCCGAAATAATCAGTTGGTATCGCATACAAGAAATGTTTCGTTTTCAATCTTTTCATATGTACGGTGTTATCGGTAGTGCTGTTATAGTTGGTGCAATTTCGGTTTTTATGATTAAAAAACTTAATATAAAAACCATTTATGGCGAAAAAATAGAATTTCACGATAAGAAGTTTAATAAGGGTCAGATCATTGGTGGGCTGATTTTTGGATTAGGCTGGGCTATTACAGGTGCATGTCCTGGACCGATATTCGCACAAATTGGAACTGGAGTAACTGTCATGATTGTAACTTTATTCTTTGCGATTGTTGGTACATGGGTGTACGGTTATTTTAGAGATAAACTACCTCATTAATTAACGTTTATGTATTGGTTTAAAAGATTGCTGGTAACAGCGATATGGATATCTATTGCCCAAACTTTACAGGCACAAGATCATTACAACGCTTGGTTTCGAGGTACCTTAAGTATTCCAGTGGGCGAAAAATTCAAAATAGATAATGAGCTTCAGCACAGGAGACAAAACGGTTTTGAAAACGAGAATATGTTTGATAAAAACTTAATGTTTGCTTACAGGAATTGGGTACATTATCAACATAGTGAAGATGTAAAATTTTCTCTATCTCCCTTTGCCTATTTTAAGAACTACAAGATTATCCAACAATATTCGGATGAAACAGCTGTACCCAACAGTGAAATCCGTTTTTCGGCGGCTGTTGAATTACAGCACGAAATCCTTAAAAAATTTTATATAGTAGATAGGTCAGCCGTCGAATATCGAATATTTGACAATAATCAAGCAGACATCACACGGCTTCGAAACCGTTTTGGCATTCGCCACGACTTTACTAGAAAATTAAAGGTGGGCATTTATAATGAATTGCTTTTTAATCTTTCTGGTACAAAATACCATCATTTCTTTGATCACGATCGTTTAGGATTGAATATTGAATACAAACTTGTGTCAAATGTAAAATTTGACATTGTTATATGCACATTACCAGATTACCTTTGTCTAGTACAACAAAACTTCATGAAAACAATCTCTATCTAAACTTTACCTATCAACTCAAAAAAACTAAAAAAGAAGAGTAACCGAAAATCAATTCAACGAATGTAACAAAAGTTACAGTATAAAGAAAACCGATAGTCTAACTTTGTGAGTTAAGAATTTCTAAATAATGTTGATTATGATAATCAAAGCAAAGTTTACGACTATTATGGTTGTATTTACAATCTTGTTCTTTCAAGTAAATAAATTACAAGCCCAAAGCTATTTTTTTGAGCGGGTATATGATGAGACACTTGCACAGGCAAGTTTTATCATCGGTAATCTGAATACCAAAGAAGCTATTGTTATTGACCCCAAACGCGATATAGATACCTATTTGGAAATTGCCAAAACCAACAACCTCAAAATAACCAAAGTAACCGAAACTCACATCCACGCAGATTTTTTAAGCGGTTCCCGTGAATTAGCTGCTGTCACAGGTGCAGAACTGTTGCTATCTGACGAGGGAGGAACAGATTGGCAATATCAGTTTCCACATGCTGGATTAAAAGACGGAAGTTTAATCTCCATTGGACAGGTAGAAATGAGTGTAATGCACACACCTGGACATACACCTGAAAGCATCACCTTTTTGGTAAGAGATACTAAAGTTTCTGTAACACCACAAAGAGCCATTACAGGAGATTTTATTTTCGTGGGCGATGTTGGTCGTCCCGACCTACTGGAAAAAGCAGCTGGACAAGTAGGTTCACAGGAACTTGGCGCAAAACAGCTTTATGCTTCCATAAAGAAGTTTTCAAAATTACCTGATGATTTGGAGATATGGGCTGGACACGGGGCTGGGTCATTCTGCGGTAAGAGCCTAAGCACCATTCCTCATTCTACACTAAAGGAAGAAAAACAGAATAGCAAAGCATTCCAATTTAAAAATGATGAAAAGGGATTTGTACAATACATCTTGGATGGACAACCAACCCCGCCCAAATATTTTGCCGTGATGAAGCACTTGAATAAAGTGGAACGCCCGCTGCTAATACAGCTTCCTATTCATCCAATACTTAGCCCGATCTCTCTTCAAAAAGCAATAGATAACAAATTACTGGTTATTGATACCCGCAACAAAAACGAGGTTGCCAAAGCTCACATTCCCGGCAGCCTGCATATCGAAAACGGAAAATCATTTTCCACTTGGGTAGGTTCTTTGATAGATTATCAACATCAAATTGTATTGATAACTGATGAAAACCACATGGAGGATCTGACACGTAAGATGATGCGTATCGGGATGGACAACATCTATGGGTTCGTAATCAGCTTAAATAAGATGAATGTGGCACTGGAAAAATCCGATCTCGTTAACATTGGGGAACTGAAAAAGTACTTGAACAAGAAAGATGTTCAAATCATAGATGTTCGAACCGAAAGCGAATACGACAACGGACACATTAAAGGTGTGGAAAATATTGTTCTCACTACATTAGAAAAAAATATTCAAAAAATCAGCAAAGATAAACCTGTTATTGTTCACTGCCAAAGTGGAGTACGAGCTGCAATGGCATATTCTATATTGAAAAGAAACGGAATTAAAAACCTAAGTCTTTACTTAGGAGGTATTAACGAGTGGACAGAACAAAACAATGAATTAACGAGATAATCTAAACTATTTGACTCTGCAAATAGTTTAGTACTTGTTGTTAAAAAATATTAAAACACGAGGTTCTGTTTGGATTGTTAGCCAAATTAAAGTATTTTAGCGAACTGATGAATAATACAATGTCACATACTCTAAAAAGTTTTCAGCGATACCTATTTGTATTCGCTGCATTTCTTGTGATGTTTCTCTCATCTTGCTCAGTTAAGGCCAGTATTAAAACACTTGCAGGTTTTCCTCCAAAAACAGAACAAGGTTTACCTAAAGGCAATCATAATTCATCCCTATCTACATTTGAAAAATGTTCGCAGATTGATGTTGTCGATAATCAAATTGATAATAAGTCATCGTATAGTCCTCACGATTTATTACCAGTAATTCTTCTTGCAGTTACTACTATTTTCTTTTTTGGTATCCGCCAAGAAAGAAAAGAAACTAAACACCCACTTTATGGTGGTAGTGGAAAAATTCGTAATTCTATCTCTATCTTTTTAGAATATCGAAAACTTCTCATTCATTTCTCCCTTTAGTTTCTTTTCCTAATTTGAACACAATGTCTCATTTAGGATGTATTTCTATTTTTTCCCTTTTTAAAAAATAAACTGAAGTCGTCATGACGGCTTTTAAAAATCCTACATCAATATGATCAAACATATTATGGCGGCCACTTTGTTGTGGCTAGCCGTTGTTGCTGCTTTTCCGCTATATGCACAGCAACAAAAAGAACAAACTTTAGGCAGTTTATGGCCTAAAGTAGAAGAAAATTATCCGGGTATTAGTGCTAAAAAATCGGACATTGATGCCGCAAAGTTCAACCAACGGGCAGTAAAAGGCAATATGCTACCGCAGATAAACGCACAGGCACAAAATACTTATGGAACTTATGAAGGTAGTGCAGGTGGTTTCTTTCCGCAGCCTGGCTTTTTTAACGTAAATGGCCCAGTACCGTTAGATGGTAGCTCTACCGCAGCCAATACCTTTGGCTCCGCTATTGTGAATTGGGAAATGTTCTCTTTCGGAAAGCTCCGTAAGCAGAACGAGGCTGCGGGTGCTTTATATAACAAATCGGTCAGCGATAAAGATGCTTACCTGCTCAACCTGAAAAAGACATTATCGGAAAGGTACATCATTCTTCTTTATAACAATGCTAAGTTGCAATGGACCCAAAAGAATGCCGAACGTCTTGACGACATCCGCAAAATAACTTCGGGTTTGTCAGCATCAGGCCTAAGACCTGCGGCAGACAGCTTGCTCGCCTCGTCATCCTATGTACAAGCAATGGGTGAGCATGATAAATGGTATGGCTTTAAAAATGCTTCTTATATTAAATTATTGGAGTTGTATGGCAATGATACCATAGATTTCACAGCATCTATCAACCGTTTCGGTAATCCCATAGAAAGTGGTTTAAATAAGTTAAATACCATCAATCCTTCCCACCCCATATTAGATGCGCTAGACAAGCAATCGGAGTATTATACTTTAAGTGGCGAGGCACAAAAAAGAGCTTCTCTTCCTTCTATCAACCTGTTAGGTGGTTATGCTTATCGGGGAACGGGTATCAGCCCTAACGGAAATGTATCAAGAGCATGGAATGATGGGTTCAGCAATACCACAAATAATTTTTTGGCAGGTATTGGAATTACATGGAATTTGACTAGCCTGCATACTAACCGAATGAAAAGCGAACAACTGTTCAAAGAAGCCGAAAGTACGAAGCTACTTCAATCACAGTACCAGCAGGCAATGCAAGCAGATTTATCAGCTTCGCAGGCAAAAGTTGTTCAGCAATACCAACAGCTTCAGAAAACGAAGCTGGCCGTAAAGCAGTCGCAAGATGCGTACAATATGTACCTCGCAAGGTACAAAAGCGGTTTAATTACGCTAAGCGAACTTTTACAAATACGCATTTTGCTGGAACAGGCAGAGAATGCACATATCGAGGCTTCCCGTGAATATTGGAGATTGCTAGCTTATGAAGCGGAGCTAACTGCAGATTTCGACTTTTTATTCAACAACCTTTAAATAATCGTATATGAACATTATAAGATTTGCGTTAAGAAAACCAATTGCGATTATGGTTGTCGTACTAGCAATTGCTTTCTTTTCCTATAATACCGTAAAAAAAATAAACGTAGATATATTTCCCGAAGTGGAATTGCCTGCGATGTATGTTGCTATGCCTTATGGTGGACTGTCCCCCGCTTATATGGACGGGTTTATGGCTAATGAGTTCCAAAAGGTACTTCTTTTTGTGAGTGGAGTAAAAAACATTGATTTTAAAAGCGTACAGGGGCTAACCCTGATGAAGCTGACCTTTTATCCCGGAACAGATATGGCACAAGCTGCTGGAGAGGTATCAACATCGGTCTCAAGGGCAATGGGTTTCCTACCGCCCGGAGCAGTTCCACCTATGGTAGTAAGATTTGACGGTAGTTCGCTTCCAGTAGGTAACCTTGTTTTTGAAAGCGACCAGCGTTCCGTAAATGAAATACAGACATTGGCATTGACCAAAATCAGACCAATGTTCGTACAAATCCCAGGCATTACTTCTCCCGCTCCTTTTGGCGGAAATGTACGCTCCATCGTGATCAATATCGATCCTGACGCAATGCAAGCCAATGGATTAAGCCCCGAAGATATTACCGTTGCCATCACTAAAAATAGTCTTCCATCTCCTGCTGGAAATATTCGCATAGGAGATGAAAACTTGATGGCTCCTATAAACTCTATCGCTAAAGGACCTGCAGAACTATTGAAGACCCCTGTAAAAACAAGCGACAACCGTACTATATATGTTGGCGATGTAGCCCGTGTGGAGGACGGAGCAGATCAAACAGTAGGGTACGCTTTGATAAACGGAAAACGTTCTGTTTACCTGCCTATTATCAAAAAAGCAGATGCCTCCACATTGGATGCCGTGGAGAACCTAAAAGCTGCCATTCCGATGCTGAAAGACCAATTACCTGAAGATGTAAAGGTCAGTTATGAATTTGACCAATCAAATTATATCGAACGTTCCCTTTCCAACCTTATACACGAAGGTATTTTAGGAGCTGTTTTCACGGGATTGGTCATACTATTGTTCTTGGGAGACACACGTGGAGCTATCATTGTGGTATTGACCATCCCCATTGCCATTCTTACAGCAGTTACTGTTTTATATCTCTTAGGGCAAACCATCAATATCATGACATTGAGTGGTCTTGCTCTTTCCATCGGTATTCTCGTTGATGAAGCCACAGTAACCATAGAGAATATCCACCAACATATGGAAATGGGTAAACCCAAGCAACGGGCAATTATAGATGCTTTGATCGAAATTTCTATACCGAAATTATTGATCTTACTATGTATTCTTGCTGTATTGACTCCTGCTTTAATTATGACAGGCATTCCTAGAGATATGTTTATGCCTCTATCGATGGCTGTTGCCTTTGCAATGATTGCTTCTTTTTTGGCTTCACAGACCTTTGTACCGATACTGGCCAACTGGATGATGAAGAACAAGCACAATACAGAAGCCAATACTCCGAGAAAGCGAGCTTTTTTTGAAAAATTCCGAGTAAACTATTCTTACAGGATGCGTAAATGGTCAACCAAAGCTATCCCACTTTTTGTTGTTTATGTGCTGGTAGCGAGTGCAGTTGCTGGGGTTTTATTAACAGTTGTTGGTACGGACGTAATGCCAGTTTCCAATAATGGAGATTTTCAGATACGCATACAGGCTCCACAGGGAAGCAGAATAGAAAAAACAGAACAGATTGTTAAGGATATTACAGGAGATATCAAATCAGAACTGCCTGACAACGGTTTAAATATTACCTCTGCATTTGTAGGTATGCACCCCGCAGGATCTCCAATAAATCCGATATTCCTTTTCAGTAATTCTTCTCACGAAGCTATACTGCAAATATCTGTCAATAAGGAAGTGTATGATGGATCAATGGAAGATTTCAAAGAGAAAGTCCGTAATAAGATTATCAAGAACCACCCCGAAGTCTCTTTCAATTTTGAACCGATGGAACTGACAGAAAAGATTATGGGGCAAGGAGCGATGACGCCCATTGAAGTTAAAGTTGGAGCCAATCAGATAAAAGGCGCTTTTGCCCATGCATCAAAAATTGAAGCCAATTTAAAAAAAGTTCCATATCTGCGTGATGTGCGTATTGCCGAACCTATTGCCTATCCAACAATGGAAATTGACGTAAACCGTGACCTTGCCGGGCAGTTCGGACTTACGATGCAGGATATTACACGTAGTCTCGTTACAGCTACTTCATCAACCCGCTTTACGGATAAGAACCTATGGATTGATCCCAAGTCAGGATTGGTTTTTCAAACACAGGTACAAATCCCCGAGGGTATTATGTCGGAAGAAAGACTTCGATCACTTCCATTAAAAGCTGGAAGTCTTCGCCCGGTACTTGAAGATGTAGCAACCATACGAAGGGTCACTTCTCCAGCACAAGTAAACAGAAAGGGACCTAACCGTTACGTTACCATTGTGGCTAACCTTTACGGAAAAGATTTAGGTACAGCTTCACGAGCAGTTAAACAAGCTATCAAAAATGCTGGAGAGCCACCTCGTGGAACTATTGTTTGGACAGAAGGTACACTACAGCTTTTAGATGATACTTTGGGTAGTCTTTTGGCAGGTTTAGCTGTAGCAATTATAGCTATATTCCTAATGTTATCGGCTTTTTATCAATCGTTTAAAGTACCGCTTATTATTCTATCGGTATTACCTGCTGTGATTGCCGGTAGTCTTATCATTCTATTCCTCACAGGTAGTACGCTTAACCTGCAATCCTATATGGGTATTATTATGTCGCTTGGTGTATCGGTTTCTAATGCAGTATTATTGGTTAATCAAGCCGAACATTATCGAAAAAAACTGGCACTTAAGCCTGCTAATGCAGCAAGGCTCGCTGCTTCGTCGAGGTTAAGACCAGTGTTGATGACAGCAGCGGCGATGCTTGCCGGAATGTTACCAATGGCAATGGGCTTAGGCGACGGAGCCGAACAAGTGGCACCCTTGGGAAGAGCTGTTATAGGAGGGCTGATTGCTTCCACTGTAACCATCTTGTTATTAGTTCCGCATTTCTTTTCTTCCCTAATGTCGAGAACTTCAATAATCAGTCCATCGTTAGACCCTGATGATGCAGACAGTAGGTATTATGCAGAACAGTCCGATAAACAAACGATATAATAAACTTTAAAAACAAAAAACAATGTATCACAGCATTTCAATAAATAAAAAATCAACAACCATACTGGCACTTACTACATCAATGGTATTCTTGCTTTCCGCTTGCTCACAAAAAGAGCAGAAAAAAGAACAAACGCAAAAGGATCAGGCAAAATCTGTAAACTATAAAACGGCTCCTATACAGGTAATCAATCCCGAGTACGAAATATCCGTTCCGGCAGAACTCAAACCCTTCGAACAGGTAGCGGTGTATGCAAAAGTTACCGGGTTTGTAAAAAAAGTGTATGTTGACCGAGGCGACCGGGTTCGCAAAGGTCAGCTTTTAGCAGTACTCGAAGCTCCTGAAATGCAACAACAGTACCTCTCCGACAAATCGACAGAGCAAAAGGTTTACAGTGATTATCTGTATGCAAAACAGGCTTACGATAGATTGGTAACTGCTGCTAAAACTACGGGAGCAGTTGCGGATATTGAACTAGACAGAGCTAAAAGTGCAATGGAAAGTGCCAAGTCTGCTTTTGATGCTTCTAAAGCGGGTACGGCACATTCTTCACAGTTACAAAAGTACCTTCGCCTTACAGCACCGTTTGATGGCATAATAACCCAAAGGAATGTTTCTGTTGGAGCATTGGCCGGAACAGGAGGTAATACACCTTTGTTTATGATGGCACAGAGTAATAAACTCCGCCTTACCTTATCTCTGCCAGAAAAACACGCATCATCTGTTTATGACGGTATGTCTGCTTCATTTACCGTAAGCTCGCAGCCAGGTAAGACGTTTGATGCCAAACTTTCTCGAACATCTGGATTGCTCGACCAGCATGATCGTTCGCTAACATTGGAGTTTGACGTAAGCAATACATCCAGTGAATTGCAGGGAGGCGATTATGCACAGGTCAAGCTGAAATTAAAGCGTAAAAACTCGTCTAACTGGGTACAAAGCAAGAGTGTACTAAACACCCAATCTGGAACGTATGTACTAACATTGAATAACAACGAAGTAAAACGAATTGCTGTAAAGGAAGGTATCCGTTTAGATACACTTACAGAAATTTTCGGTAATCTTTCTCCAGAAGACAATATCATTTTAAAACCATCTGAAGAAATCAAAGAAGGTAAAATAAATAAATAGTAATATGAAAATAGATATCAAAAAAATAATCATAATTCCACTATTAGTCATTACGGGATTAACATACGCATCAATGAAAAATAATGTTGATGAGAATATGATCGCAGACAAAAGCATTAACGGTGAAAAACCGTTAATGTCTAATGTTCAGCAAACACCAGATTTAAAATTTAAGGATGAAAACGGCAAAACTGTAACGTTAAGTTCACTAAAAGGAAAGGTAGTATTTATCAATCTTTGGGCAATCTGGTGTCCACCCTGTATTCAAGAAATGCCATCCATCAATAAATTGCGAAAGACTTTTAAGGATAACGATAATTTGGTATTCCTTATGGTCGATGTGGACGGTAATATCGAAAAGTCAAACAAATGGATGAAAAGCAAAAAATTCGATTTACCTGTATACATTCCTGATGGCGAAATTCCCCGTGAGCTGTTCAAAGGCTCTATTCCAACTACCATTATAGTAGATAAGCAAAATAATATCGTAGCCAAACATGTCGGTGGTGCAGATTATTCGTCACAGGAAGTCATTGACATGATGACAAAACTACTTAATGAAAAATAATTAGTAACAAGCAAATTTAATACAATGAAAAGGATAATATTATTCGTAGCATTCTCACTCATAAGTGCTGCATCATTCGGACAAATGCTAAAGCCAGTAAAATGGTCTTATGCATCAAAACGTATCAGCGATAAAGAAGCTGTTTTATTTATAAAAGCTAAAATAGATGACGGTTGGCACATCTATTCGCAGACCGTTCCCGAAAATGGACCTCAGCCAACGATATTTTCGTTCACTACATCGAAGTCATATCAATTGAACGGAAAGGTACTGGCAGCAAAACCTGTTGTCAAACACGATGAAACCTTTAATATGGACGTTGGATACTATAAAAACTCAGTGGTATTTCAACAAAAGATAAAATTAGCGGAAAATGCACCTACTGTAAAAGGAACACTTACCTATATGGTGTGTAATGATCTGCAATGTTTGCCACCAGAAGAAGTATATTTTAATATTCCAGTTAAATAAAATATGAAATTAATAGTTAGATTATTCACAATACTACTCATCAGCGGATTGATGGCTGTTACTGTAAATGCACAGACCGACAGTCTCCTATCGTTTGATGACGTAGAATTTACCGAAATAACAGAAGAACAACCCATTGAGAAGAAAGATAATAGTATTAAATCCTCCGACAAAGAAACATCGGAAGTTGCCAATTCGATACTAACCGATGAAAACGAAACGGATAAAAGTTCGTTATGGACAATTTTTATAGCAGGCTTTATTGGTGGATTTGCCGCTTTGATTATGCCCTGTATTTTTCCGATGCTGCCTTTGACAGTCAGTTTCTTTACCAAAAGCGGATATTCTAAACGTAAAGCCACAACCCAGGCAATACTTTATGGTTTGTCTATCATAGTGATATATGTGTTGTTAGGTATTTTGATTACGGTTATTTTCGGTGCGGATGCACTCAATAGCCTTTCTACCAACGGAATATTCAATTTTGCATTTTTCGTCCTTTTAGTGGTATTTTCGTTCTCCTTTTTTGGGGCGTTTGAATTGACTTTACCTGCCTCGCTTGCCAATAAGTTAGACCGTAAGGCTGACCGCGGAGGATTGCTGGGGCTTTTCTTTATGGCAGCAACATTGGCAGTGGTGTCGTTTTCTTGTACCGGCCCCATTATTGGAACATTGTTGGTACAGGCTGCCACAATGGGAGAACTATTAGGTCCAACCATTGGAATGTTAGGTTTTGCATTGGCATTGGCAATACCATTTACGCTTTTTGCCATGTTCCCCAGTCTTTTGAAAAGCCTTCCATCTTCGGGAGGTTGGCTGAATAGCGTAAAAATCACACTCGGATTTTTAGAATTAGCTCTTGCTTTGAAGTTTTTGAGCAATGTGGATCTGGCATATCATTGGAATTGGTTCGATAGAGAAGTCTTTTTAGCACTCTGGATTATAATCTTCGGATATTTAGGTTTCTATTTATTAGGAAAAATTCGGTTTCCGAATGATAGTCCAATGGATAAATTGAGCCTGCCGAGAATGGTACTGTCAATACTTGTACTATCGTTTACCCTGTATATGGTTCCTGGATTGTGGGGAGCACCTTTAAAATCCATTTCGGCATTTTTACCACCACAGACAACACAAGATTTTGACCTGTATACTTCTTCTTTTGGTAGGACAGAGACAAATAATGCCGTCGATGGCAAAGCCCGCAAATATTCGGATATATTCCACGCACCCTTAAACCTTAATGTCTTTTTTGACTACGAGGAGGGAATAGAATATGGAAAGAAAGTGGGCAAACCTGTCATGCTCGATTTCACAGGGCATGCCTGTGTTAATTGCCGTAAGATGGAAGCATCCGTCTGGTCTGATAAAGACGTACACAAGCTATTGAACGAAGAACTTATCATCATCCAACTTTATGTGGACGATAAAACAGAATTACCACAGGCAGAACAATTTGTATCATCCTTTAGCGGCAAAAATATACGTACCATAGGTAATAAATGGAGCGATTTTCAGGCGAGTAAGTTTAACTCCAATTCGCAACCTCACTATGTACTTTTAGACCCATCTAACGAGGAAATACTGATCAAACCTACTGGAGCAGATTACAATCCGAAAAGCTATTACGGTTTTATTCAATCTGCAATAAACAAATACAAGAGTACAAATTTATAGGATAATTAATTAAAATCATTTAGTATGAAAATGCAATTTAAAAATTTGGCAGTTCGTTCTGGTCTTTTCATAATCACAGCCGTCTCGCTGGCAGCTTGCGGAAATACAGACAAGAACAAAGAGAATAAAATAAATAACGAAAAAATCACAACAGAAGAAGTTATAGAGGTGGAAGCTCCAGCAACTTCAGCTATTTCCTTTAAAAACAAAAGTGGAGAAACTGTATCGTTAAGTTCATTAAAAGGTAAAGTCGTATTCATTAATTTCTGGGCTACATGGTGTCCGCCCTGCATTCAGGAAATGCCTACCATTAACGAACTAAAAGCAAAGTACAAAGGCAATGACGACATCGTATTCCTGATGGTAGATGTAGACAACAAGATGGAAAAATCCACTGCATTTATGGAGAAGAATAAGTATGATTTGCCTGTATATGTTCCAGCCAGCAATATACCTTCTGAATATTTAGGCAGTTCAATTCCAACTACGGTCATACTAGACAAAAGCGGAGATATGATTGCCCGTATCGAAGGTGGTAGGGATTATACAAGTCCCGAGATCATCAAAGTTGTGAATGAACTTGTAGATAGTAACTAATTGATAAAAGAATGAATTATGACTAACAATAAAGAAGTTTTTAATAAGAAACCACCACAGAAAAAGCTACAGTACATTAAGAAAAATGCCTTTACTATATTTATGGTAATTGCCGTCGTGATATTACTTGTAAGCCCCGATGCAAAATCATTTGTGCTACGACAGTTAATGGCGACAGGAATTTTTAATGCGAGTATAGATAAAAAGGATGCGGATACAGTAAGCCTTACAAATACTGATTTTACTTTTACCGACGGAAAAGGGAGCATACAAAATACCTCATCATTAAGAGGAAAAGTAGTGTTTATCAATTTTTGGGCATCTTGGTGTCCACCCTGTCGGGCTGAATTTCCATCTATTGAAACTCTGTATACCCAATTTAAGGATAACCCTGATATTTTCTTTCTAACCCTCAACGAGGACGATGACCCAGCTGTAGGAATGGCATATCTGGAAAAAGAAAATTTTTCAGTTCCAATGTATCAGTCCAGCGGTAATGTCCCAACAGAAGTGTTTTCCGGTTCATTACCAACAACCGTTGTACTGGATAAGAATGGAAAAGTCAGGCTTCATCATACCGGATTTGCCAATTACGCATCTGAAAAATTTGTAAAGGAAATAGAAGAATTAATAAATGAACAATAAAAACAATAAAATGAAAAAACTACAAGCTTTGCTAATAGCCGTACTATGTTTTATGTCTATTAGCATTTTTGCGCAACAAAAACCAGATACCACTTTTGAGCCCGCGAAAGCATACAAAAAACATTACAATGCCCTTTATATCTTGAACGAAGCAGAGGATAAAAAAATAAAGGGCATCCTTCGCAACATCAATAATGTACTAAGTGACCCACGGTTGAAAGGTAAATTAAAGATAGAAGTCCTTGCGTTTTCTGACGGTGTGGAAATGTATAAAAAAGCTAACAGCTACCAAAAATTATTGGTTGCACTCAAAGATAAGGGCGTTGTATTTGTCCAGTGTTCTAAAACAATGGAAGAACGAAAAATTGACAAGAACGAATTGTTTGATTTTGTGAACTATGTTCCGACCGGTAACGGAGAAATTATATTAAGGCAATACGAAGGCTGGGCAATTGTCCATCCCTAATCAAAAACGTTTTAAAACTTTAAATTATATATTATGGAATTATCAATAGGATTTATAAATGATGTACACGGTTATCTTGAACCACACCCAGAATTATTTTATGGTAAGGACGGGGAATTTATTAAAACAGCAGGAGGCTATGCAAAAATCGCCTCTGTTTTCGAGAAGATAAGAAAAGAGAATGAACACACCTTGTTTTTTGACGGAGGCGATACCTTTCACGGAACCTTACCTGTAGTGGCTTCCAGAGGCGAAGTACTAATTCCAATTTTAAACAAACTTAGTTTTAGTGCAATGGTGGGACATTGGGATTTTGCCTATAGGCCGGAACATCTTTTAGCATTAGATAAACTACTTAATTATCCTATATTGGGTGTTAACGTTTATAAGGATGATGGTACTCTACTACTGAAACCGTATTCATTTATTGAGGTAGGTAATCAAAAAATTGCTGTAATCGGTATCTGCGCCAATATCATCGATAAGACGATGCCCGCTGCATTCAAACAAGGAATTTATGTGACCGACGGAATTGATGAAATAAACGGCTATGTAAAAGAAGTAAAGGGATTGGGAGCAAATTTAGTCATATTACTTTCACACAATGGCTACCCGCAGGATATTGAATTACTTAAAAACACAACAGGAATTGATATATGTTTAAGTGCGCACACCCACAACAGAATATATGAACCAGTAAAAGTAAAAGATACCATAATAATACAGTGTGGTTGCCACGGCTCTTTTGTGGGACATCTCAAACTTTCAATCGTAGATAATAAAATTACAAATTATCAATACAAGCTTATAGAAGTGAACGAAGATGTTGCGAGCCATAAACCAATAGAAAATATTGTAAATGGTATTATGGCTTCATACAGAAACTTGCAAGAAGATGTTGTTGGCAGAACGGATACTATACTACATCGATATGATGCTTTCTCATCATCAATGGATAATCTGTTATTGAAAGCAATTAGCAAGGCAGCAGGTGTAAACATAGCATTTTCTAACGGATGGCGTTACGGTGCGCCTATTGATAAAGGAAATATTACGATGTGGGATTTGTATAATATGGTTCCTATGAACCCGGTTATTTCCACTGTGGATATGACAGGACAGGAGATCATTGATATGTTGGAAGAAAACTTTGAACGTACTTTTTCAGCTAATCCGATGAAACAAATGGGCGGTTACTCTAAACGCTATGTGGGATTACAGATCAAATCCCACATTGAAAATCCGTATGGCTATCGCATAGAGGAGATTTACTACGAGAATGATCACTTAATAAAAGAAAAAACATATAAGGTTGCCTATATCACCGAACAAGGTGTGTCAGACAAATACGGAACCAACAGGGCACATTTAAAAATAACTGCGATACAAGCTCTTGTTGATTATTTAAAAACAAGCTCCTAAAACCATAAACCTTTTTGCAATGAAAACCACATAGCACAAATTATATCGGGTTTTTACCCCATGACGATTTTAACCTTAAACTAAAATCTATGGAAAAATACTATAACGAATGCGTACAGAAACTGGAAGAAAAAATCAAAGAACTTACATTGGAAGTAGATGACCCAATCTTATTGCCACAAGAAGTTATTGGTCTTATAATAGATTGTTTATCAAAGTTAAAAGAGTTTGTTTTAAAACAAGGTTTCAAAGATAAAAAAGAAGAAATTTACTTCTTCAAAAAGTTAAAACCTGTTATTCTTTCCAAATTAATTTATTACAATGCTATTTATAAGATAGAAACCAAGAAGCCTTATGGAAAAGGGAAAACAATAAAGAAGTATATTGACAATGAATTAGCAAAACTGAAAAGATTTTTTGATAACAATCTCGAATTTTATAAGTACTATAGAACCAATAGTACCTATCTCGATGAGAGGTATTTTGTAAGAGGTGGTTATGATGTAAGGTTAAGTTTAGACACCTATTATTTTGAAACCGACCATAATTTTACAACTTCACACGATTATAAAGTAGCTAAAATCATTGCTAATGATTTGATACAAGTATATCTCGAAGACCAACTGAATAATAAAAATCAGAAAAAAGTATTTGATTATTCTTCGTTAAATTGGACAGGAAGTAAAACTGCTTTAATCGAATTGGTTTACGCTCTATATTCACAAGGAGTATTTGATAATGGCAATGCTGATATAAAATTGATTGCTAAAACGTTAGAAGTTACATTTAATGTTGATTTGGGCGATTTTTATCATACATTTATGGAACTTAAAGCCCGAAAAATAAACCGAACCAAGTTCCTTGACAGCTTGCGTGATGCCTTGATCAATAAAATGGATGAAGAGGATGAAGTAAATACTCATTAAATTCCCCTTGATAGATGAATAGCTTTTGTTTGTTCATTCTCTTCTGAAATTTTTATAGTTTGCTTCTGCTTTTCGGTTTGTTCCGAAGGTTCTTCTTTAGGCTCAGGCGTGATGGATAACTGTATTTTTCGCTCCACAGAAGCCAACTCCGTTTTGAGTTCGCCCAACCGGATCTCCTTACTCCAATTACCGTTTACCACTTCATGAAGAACTGGCAAGTCTTTTTGTATTTCTACAATTTTCTTTTGCTCCTGCTCGATGTAGCTAGGCAATTTTTCCAGAGCATTAAGGAAATTCATAGCAGCCAATTTTTCGTCTTTAGCGATTAGGCCATTGTTGTATGTGTATTTTATGTTTCCTTCCCCCTGAACCAAGAAACGGTTTATACGAATATCCACGCCGTCTTTTTGCGACATTTCCGTTTTTACCAAAAGTTGGAACCCGTAAAGGCTTCCGATTTCTTCATAATCCCCACCTGTACGAGATTTGTCGGCAAGCTGGTTGAGCTTTGCACCGATTTGTTTGATGTCCGCATTTGGCGGTAAGCCATCCAATTGCAGAGGATTTGCGATTGTGCCGTCCGAACGTTTTTGGATACGCCCTTGTAAATTATTCCAATCAAGGTTCATACGGTCAAAGCGGGATTGGGCTTTATCCAATTCTGCCGTATAGTCTTCCAATTTGTATTTTGCACTATACTTTGAACGGTTAAACGCTTGTTTTTCGCTTTCCAATCCGGCAATCTGTTTTTCCAGTTTGGCTTTATCCAGTAGATCTGTATTTCCTGACAGGATAGCCACATATTCCGAAAAGTTCATTCCTGATTTTTCGTCCATACTGCCTTCGTCAATCGTTCGTTTGCCGAGATTGTTATTTTTTAACTGGTCTATGAATAGTTGTTTGTTGTATAGCAGGTTAAACTTATAGCTGTCCAGTGATTTTTCTACGGCATAGATAATGACATCTACTTTATTACCTGCGAAAAACTTGGCAATTTCATTGCCTTTACGAACAGCCCTGCCGTCCCTTTGGGCAAGATCGCTTGGTCGCCACGGCGTATCCAGATGATGAACGGCAACGGCTCTCTTCTGTGCATTGACACCTGTACCCAGCATACTTGTAGAACCGAACAGCACACGGATTTTCCCTTCGTTCATTCCTTTGATAAGTTCCTTGCGTTGCTTGTCATTTTTGGCTTCCTGTATAAAACGGACTTCGTATGCAGGTAAACCGTGGTCTTCCACAAGTTTGCGTCTGATTTCTGAATAAACATTCCATTCGTTTGGTTTGTAGGTTCCCAAATCGGAAAAAACGAATTGCGTTCCTTTCTGTGCATTATATTGATTATAATACTTAGCAATTTTCGCCGCACAATGTGAAGCCTTATTGTCGGGATGGTCTTCGTAGCTACCGCTTACCATACGCATATCCAAAGACATCTTACGGGCATAGTCTGTAGCGATAAGCATCTTAGCTTTTTCTTCACTTTGTGATAAAGGTGTTCTTCCTAATAAGGTAGCATTGCCCGTTTTTGCAAACTCCATTAGCTTTTTAATAAATTCTTCCTGTTCTGGAGTGGGCGGTATATTATACAATACCTCATTCTTATTGGGGCGATCGATACCTATATCTTTTGCCGTCCGGTAATCCGTGATTTCAGAGTAGAATTGGGCAAGCTCCGGCACTTTGATAAAATAGCGGAAACGTTCTTTAGCTACAATATTGTTCGCTACCGAAAATTCATAATCGGTCGTTTTCCTTGCGTAAATAGCAGCCCAGGCATCAAAGGAATGAATGCCCTGTTTTTCCATTGCTCTTGGTCGCAGGTATTTGAATAATAAGTACAGTTCGGTTAACGAATTACTGATGGTAGTTCCCGAAAGAAAAGTTGCCCCCATATCTGCATTGGTGCGTTCCTGAACGGTACGAATGGCAAATAGCAGGTTGATGGCCTTTTGACTGCCGTCAACATTACCTAATCCTGCAACTCTGGAATGCCTTGTATTGAACATCAGGTTTTTGAATTGATGGCTTTCATCCACAAACAGATGGTCTATACCCAACATCTTAAAATCTACCACATCATCTTTACGATTTTCAATATCGTGTTGCAGGGTTTTGAGTTTGACTTCGAGATTTTCTTTTCGCTTGATTACACCGGCAAGCATTCCTCTGGTCACTTCCTTGCCTTGCGATTGCAGGGCATCAAGGTTACGCTCCACGCTGTCCAACTCAATTTCTAAGATTTCCTTCTGAATTTCGGGAGATTGTGGGATCATTCCAAATTGATCATGTGTGAGAATAACACAATCCCAATCATTGTTTTTAATATCGCCAAAAATGCGTTGGCGTTTTTGAGGTGTAAAATCTTCTTTACCCGGAAACAATATTTTAGCGTGTGGATAAGCGGTGCGGTAAGCTTCGGCAATTTCGTGAACGTTGCTTTTTAGCCCTATCATCATAGGCTTATTGGCTAACCCCAAACGTTTCATTTCCTGTGCAGCCGTACACATTACCAAGGTTTTTCCTGCGCCTACTTCATGGTCGCATATAGCACCGTTGTTAAGCTTTATCATCCACACGGTATCCTTTTGGCTCGAATACAAATCTTCGATACCCAATGCTTTGCGGTCCAGCCCTGGAAAATCCTGATGGCTTCCGTCATAGTTTGGTCGGACGAAACAGTTAAAAGTGTCGTTATATTGGCCCGTCAGCCTGTTTTTAAACTCATCATTCTGGGCGTGCAGCCAGTCGGTAAAAGCGGTACGGATTTCATCTATCTTGGTGTTAGCCATTTGTATGGCTTCCATATCCCGAACCTTGAGCTCCTGGTCGCCAACCACTATTTTTTTGGTAATATCAGGTGTGGTATTGACAAGGGCGTGTTTGAGAAGGGCAATCCCATCAAATGTCCGGCTTTCAGCTTTGACAGCGTATTTTTCCCAGATATGCAAATTCTTACGGTCGCACTTTACTGAAAAGTCATCAGAGCTCTCAGAGTAATGAACGAGTACGTCCGTATCAAAAAGATGTGAAGCAAATCGGGCATAAATACCTGTAGGTATCCAGCGTTCGCCCAAATTGAAATCAAGTTCCTCAAATTCGATACGCCTTGGTCGGGCTTCTTCTATGACTGTAAGGCTTGCTTTGGCTTCGGCATCATCGGGATTGCGTTCGAGATACGCTTTGACCTCTTGGGCTTTCTCTACTACGTTCCCTGCAATCCAGCGTTCGGATATTTCATATTCCTTTTGCAGAGGATTGTAGTAAATACGACCGTGCAATGCTTCTTTTAAAGCATCGTCCGTCATACCGCTGATTTCGGACATATATTCCAAATCCACGCTTCCGTATTTGTTCAGCGAAGCCGCTAACGCTTCTTCGGGATTGTCAGTTGCTATTGTTAAGGTGGAGAAACTTACCGGACGGCTAAATATATCCGATTTATGAACTACACCACCTACGACACGCTCCAAATAAGGGATTTCCTTACTGGAGCTATCCGTTTTGATGAGCTTGATATTATCGGCACTGTTGAGGTTTCCGTATCTTTTGACAAAGACATCGTAAAGGCGGTTAAGGTTTTCCCTTTCTTCTTTGTGTTCGGTCTGAAGCTCTGCTTCGTTAGTGTAAAGCTGTTGGTAAATATCACGCACCTCGATATACGCTTCGGCTCTTGTTTTCTGTAAGGTCGGTAAAGCTAAAGGGTGGAAAACTGCCGTACCGTTTGATGTATCTACATCTTGCAGATGACCTACCCAGCCATTATCCACTACAAGGCAATCGTTACGATGGAACGGATGTAATTTGCCACCATAAGGAGCAGGTTCGGGAATGGTATCGGTAAAGGTTGGCTTATCAGCTTGGCCATTCCCGTTGATACCCGAAAACAGGTCGCCGATGGTTTCCTGTTTTTTGCCATTGGTAGATGGGCTTCCGTTGGCAGTTCTATTGGTAATCGGAGGTGTATAAGGTTGCTGTATCGCACTACTGAAAAGGTCAGGTTGGCGACCCATTGCACCTCTTCTTTTATTGGTGCTTTGCCTTTTAACTTGTGTCGTTCTTTTGGGTGAAGCAACAACCATTACAGGTTCGTCCGCATTTTCAAACATGTCGAAAATGCTTAATTGTTTTAATTCCTGCGGGCTTTCCCGATTGATTGATAAAGGTTGTATTTCCGCCTGAATGGTTACAGGGTCGACAATTGGAGGTGTTACCTTAGGAGTAGCAGGAATTTGTATTATAAGTTCATCGTTCAGTTCGCCTTTGTACAAACCTAAATTCAGGTGCTTTCCAAAATCTTCGGAAAGCATTTGTTTGAGGTCTTTGGCAATTCCGGCAACGCCGTCTTTGTGCGTATAAATTAATGCCGGTTTCCCATAAGGGTCGGTATCTAATTTGCGGTCGGTATGTACAATTCTTGTGCTGTCCTGAAAAAGAGCATTGCCAGGCGTATTGTATTCTGTTTGCTTGCTCTGGCAAAAGAGTTCTTCTCCTTCTGTCAAATTTTGCTTTGCCGTATTTTTTTGAAGGATAATCAAATCACTGCCAACTTCCGTTCCTGCATATTCAGTAAACAAATTGTTGGGCAATCTGACCACCGAAACCAAATTATTATCCTGCATTAACGCCCTGCGTATTGGTTCGTTCTTTGGACTGTTTAAAATTCCTTGTGAAGTAATGTAAACTAACAAACCACCCTCACGGAGCATATCAGCACCTTTCAGAAAAAAGTAATTGTGGATGCTTCTAGCAGCCTTTACTTTGGCTGTGTCTGTGCTTCTGGAATAGGAAAGATCAAACACCGATGTGTCGCCGAACGGAATGTTACTCGCAACAACATCATAGCTTTTTTTTTCCTTTTCGGGGATTTCCTCAAAGCCGTTCACGAGGATGTTACTTTCGGGATAAAGCTGTTTTAAAATTTTACCGGTGAGTAGGTCCTTTTCATAAGCGGTAACATTTGCCGATTGATTTTCCGAAAAGGACTGTATGAATGAGCCAATCCCTGCTGATGGTTCAAGGAATTTATCAATGTTCAGACCGCTTTCACGCAAGCTTACGCAAATCGTGTCAATGACCTGTGGCGGTGTATAAAAAGCCGTAAGCACAGAACTTTTAAAACTATCTACATATCTGCGGTATTGTTTATCGTCTTCTGAATTTTCTTTGAGTAGCTGGTGCAGTTCCTGCGTAATTGGGAAAAGGTCGTGTTCCGTTTTTCTCCAATGATTGATGTCTATATCATTTGCAATGGGGTTCAATACGAATTTAAGACCGCCAAATCCGCTGTATTGCATCATTAGTAGTCTTTCGCCTACGGTGGCTTGCTGTTTCTCCTTTTCCAGTTTAAAAGCAATTCGCAGGGCATCAATGTTCTGTTGGAGATGTTGCTTTTTACTGAAGCCCATTTTCCTGTATCCATATTGCGATGGTTCCGGTTATCTCGGTATAGAGTAAATCAAACTCATAACCGTATGCAAAATCATCGGTTAGTTCATAGCCGGAGAAAACAGGCTCACAAACAGGGGACATTTTTAGGGCAAATGGTCGCAGTTCCTCGTCTGCCATTATGGTATCAAACTCATTGCATACCACCTGAAAAACGGTGTCGAACCTGGAGAAGTGTAAGTCCTCAAAAAGAATGTAATTGGCTATTTCATCACATTGTTCAATAGGATTTCCTGAACTAAAAGCACCCTCGTAAGCATTAGCCGCCCACGAAGAACGTTGCTCAATAAATTTTTGGTCGTTCGCCTTTTCGGGAAAGCTGGTGTTTAATAATTCTTGCAGTCGTAACCTGAAATACGATAGGCCTTTTTGTTGTGTGTCCATACTATAATTTTGTTTAGAATTTTATTTGAAGCCTAAAATTATAGCAGTAGATAAGCCACTTTGCAGAAGTGGCAGGGTTTGGCTTTAAGAGGTTGGATTTGTCGTAAACATAATCGGCTAAGCAACGGAATACAGATTGGTTTTGATTAAATTTGACGATTAAACTATGTGAGGAAGAATATGGCTAACAAGGATTTTGACAATAAGAAACCAAATAACATTGCAGAGTATGTAAACCTTGCAAATGATATATCAGACTACCGGAATAGGTAGAAAGCAATAGACTTCCTTTCAAAGTATAAATGCTTTGAAAGCAAAAGGGAATTGTATCGTTTGATGAAAACGGATAGAATATTTGAAGTTAAGGAGCAAGCCTTTAGAGCCTTGCAAAATTTTGGCGAAGATGTTAGATTGACCAAAAAAAAGAAAGGCAAGTCCGTTAAAACTATAAATGATAAACTTTTGATTTTGCACAATTCATTTAATGGAGACCCTTATACATTAACAGATTTCAAGATAAAGTTTAAGGATTTATATCCCGACGTTTATGATATTTATAATTATGAAAAGAAATCAAGGTTTGACAGTTTTATAACAAGCTCCATTAAGACATTCGCAAAAAATAAAATAAAGCACAATTATTCCATAAATATAAGTTTTGATGCTCCTGACATTTCAATTTCTCGGGAAGTATTTGAAATGGAGTATAAGGGAAGTTCAGATACAAATGACGAGTTAGTGATTGAGAATGATACACTAACAATAAAGTGCAATAGAACTGCAAAAATCAATCTTATAAATATTGTTTTTTCAGAAAGCAATTCTATTCATAATCAGATTATAAAATCTCTGATTTACTATTATATCCGAGTAAACCATTTCGTTCCTATACAGCATATCTCTATTAACCGAATAAAGCAAACAGGAGAAGAAACAATGCTTTCTCTACCAACTTCAAAAATTGGTATTGAACAAATATTGAACGATAAATTTAAAGGGACTGATATTTCAACTTTAGATATTACCGATATTTTTAAAATTGACGATAAATCCAAAGCAATCCAATATGCTTTAACCTACCTTTTGAAATCTAAAATTACCGATGAAGAAAGTGAACGGTTTGAAAAGTTATGGAAATCTTTTAATTCAATCTATTATTATTTTGGAAATGGTGTAAACGAAAATGAATGCCACCGATTAATGCGAAATTTCATAATTACTAACCCAACATTGTTTCCAAAATCACTGCATAGAGCAAGAAATATTACAGCTAAAGAACTTCGAGAAAAAGTTCGTTTCAATGAGCTACTAAGTAATGATTATGATACTAAAGAAAAGATAGTTTCCTTTATTGCATTTATCTTCAGGTATCAAAATAAGATTATTTGTAAAAACTTGCTTGATAATATCAGTTATTTTGAAACTGATTTAAAAAATATTTTCAGTGTGGATAAGGTTGAAAATAAGTTTAATAAGTTCGACTATATCAAAGACCTTTATCACAATAATAAGTCCTCAACTGACAGCGAAATAATCTTTAAAAGGATTACTGGATATTTAGAGGACAAGGTTAAAAATCCTGTAATAAATACCGAATTAGAAATTACTGTCTTCATCTGTATTAAATACTGTTACTATTTACGGAATAAGATATTCCACGCAGAAAAGCAAGATTTAACTTTTAGGTTCGCTAAGAACAATTTGATTTTTGAATTAGAATGGGTAAACGAAATACTGGAAACCCTAATAGTTGAATTAATATCTGCTAATTTAAGTTGGACAAGAAGAAATTAGAATTTTAAATCCCTGTCAAAAACAGGGATTTAATTAAACTCTATTCAGTAATTGGAGCATTCTGCCCACCTCAATATCCATTCTCGAAAAGGCAAACCATTTTTTGCCCAGGTCTTTTAGTGATGCTCCGATATGGTAAAGTTCCACATCGTCAATAATCAAAAAGCGGTCGTGAGCATCGGAAAAAATCTTAATTTCAATCCGAGGATATTGGCTGTTGTATCGTTGTACATCCAGCCGTAGCTGATTACTGATGTTTTTGGTATAGATAGTGGCAGTTGCATTATTATTCCGTTTACCCAATAAAGTCAATACCGTATCATCTACATAATTATCCAACAGGATAATGGAGGTTTTTGCATTTCGGATAATATCCGATACAAAGGCGTAGGCATCAAAAATCTGTCCGTTGTAAAAGATACCTTTTTCGCTGTGGAGCTTGTCGCTTTCCAGTGCCTTAAAAATCTCTTCAAATCTTTGGTCGGCTTCTAATTGTTTCAATTCAATCTTATCCAAACGATGAAAAAGAGAGGCATTGCTGGCAAGCATTCTCCGCATTTCTACAAAGGCTTCCATAATTTCAACACTGACTTTAACCGCTATATCCGAGCGAAGTATAGCAGAAGCCATTGCGACCCCTTGTTCAGTAAAAACATAGGGCAGATAACGTCTTCCGCCGTAGCTCAAACTTGAGGTTCCAATTTGGAACCTCAAGTTTTCAACTTCCTCTTCGGTAAGTTGAAAGCAAAAAGAAGCAGGAAATCTTTCAATATTTCTTTTTACGGCTTTGTTGAGGTTCTTGGTTTCCACCTGATATAAGGAAGCGAGGTCGCTATCCAGCATCACTTGCTTTCCACGTATGGAATAAATCAGATTTCTGATTTCCATTGTGCTAATGGTAGGCTTATTTTCCATTACTTTTGTAGCTTTTATTTTTAGCAAATTCAAAAGAGGTTTTGCAATCCTCATTCAACACGATATAAGCATCGAATTTATTTCCAGCTTTGCTTTTCATTCCTTTGATAAGTGAAGTTTTCTTTTTATTGACAAGGTTTTCAATATCGGCTAAGCTGATTTGTATGCCACACACATTGCGGAACTGTACCCAACTACAAACTTCATCCGGACACTTCACTATTTTATCACGGATAATGAGTTGATGGCCTTTGCATTTCGGGCAAACCAATTTAGGCAAGTTGTTTTGCGCAATGGAAGTTTGTAACAATTCATTGGTAATAGATGAGGCGTAAGTTTCCATTTCTTTTTGAAATGCCTCTGCATCTGCTTCGTTATTTTCGATTTTTTGCAAAGCCAATTCCCATTCGGCGGTCATTGCCACATCCGCAATTTTACGGTCTTTGACCAATTCGTACACCTGCAATCCTTTTTCGGTAGGGATTAAGGATTTCTTTTCCCGTTGGATATAATTGCGGGTAAACAAGGTTTCAATTATTGCGGCTCTTGTAGCCGGAGTGCCAATACCGATATTTTGCAGGGCTTTCCGTTCGTCTTCATTTTCGATTTCCTTTCCTGCACTTTCCATAGCCGACAAAAGCCCTGCTTCGGTATACAATACAGGCGGTTTGGTTTTTTTTTCCAAAACGGAGACTTCTTTTATTTTAAGTTCATCGCCTTTCTTCAGTTCGGGCAAATCCTGTACAGGCTCGGTATCATCATCGGAGAAACTGCCTTTGATGGAACGCCAGCCCGCTTCTATAACCTTACAACCCTTTGCCGTAAAATCATAATGCAATACCTGTAAACCTACATCGGTTATCTCCTTGATACAGGCTTGTGAAAGGGCTTCGAGCAGTCGAAAGGCAATCATATCATAAACGGAGTTTTCCTTTGCGTTCAGTGCTGACGGGATTTTATCTGTAATCAACAAACCGTGGTGGTCGGTAACACGCAAATCGTTCACAATACGTTTATTGAAGCGACCCCATCTCATTTTTGTAATCGCCTGTTTGCAGCTTTCTCTGTCCTGTAAAGCCCTTACAAGATTGGGTATTTCTGCCCACATATCTTCGGGAATATATTTGCTTCCGGTTCGAGGATAAGTGATAAACTTCTTTTCATAGAGACTTTGAGCAATATTGAGCGTTTCATCAGCAGAAAGGTTCAGTTTTTTATTGGCTTCTTTCTGCAATCCGGTAAGATCGAATAGCAAAGGCGGTTGTTCCGTAACGCTTTTGGTTTCTACTGATGTAACTGTTGCCGTTTCGTTTCGTTGAATGGCTTTCAGCGTATCAACGGCAAGTTTTTGGTCTTCCCATTTTGTTTTGGAAATACTTTTAAAATCTATCAACTCTTTATTATGCGATAGCTGTATCTGCCAATAATTCTTAACCTTGAAATTCTTGCTTTCCAAATAACGTTTGCATATCAAAGCCAAGGTAGGTGTTTGAACTCTTCCGAGGGAATAGATACCATTTCCTGCGGCAATGCTCAATGCTTGTGTAGCATTGATGCCTACCAACCAATCAGCACGGCTTCTACCTTGTGCTGCTTGGTATAATCCGTCAAATTCTTTTCCTGGTTTTAGTTTTTCAAATCCTTGTTTGATGGCTTTTTCGGTCAACGAACTTATCCAAAGGCGTTCAAAGGGTTTGTTGCATTTCAGGTATTCGTAGATGTAACGAAATATCAATTCGCCTTCACGTCCTGCATCGGTAGCCACAATAATGCTCTCGCTTTTATTGAAAAGCTGTTCAATAATTTTTAGTTGCTTTAACACTCCTGTATCGGCTGTATAGCCTTTATCTTTTTTTACTTTCCGAACAGTTAATAAAAAAGGATTGGGCAAAATCGGTAACGCTGTTTTATCAAATCCCGAAATTCCATAATCTTCGGGCATTCCCTGTCCTATTAAATGTCCGAATGCCCAGGTAACAAAATAGCCGTTACCTGTCAGGTAGCCGTCCTTTTTATCGGATGCTCCCAAAAGTCCGGCTATTTCCCTTGCTACGCTTGGTTTTTCTGCAATGATTGTTTTCATACTTTAAGATATTTTTTTGCCTCTTGTTTTCTCTGGAGCTTTGGGCTTTTCCTGTTGCTCCTGCTGTTGTTTGTTTTTCGGTGTTTGTTGACCAGACTTCAAAGGCTCTTTAATGTTCTTGGTGGCCTCATGGGTTTTGCCTTCAGAATTGACCGCAGTTTGCGTTTTATGAGCTTCGGTCGGTTTTATCCTTTCCTTATATTGATTTGGAAATTCAAAATTGGTTTTTCCATTTTCTTTATTGAAAGTGATATAACCTTGATATGGTTGCCCTTTTTTATCTTTCAATCCATCAATGTAAATGGTTTGACCAGCCTTGAAATCTTTTTGTTGCTCGTCAGTCAGTTCTTTTCCTCGGAAAGTTTTTGGAATTTCCTGTGTTTGGTTTTGTTGCTTGCTTTGCTCATTATTCTGTCCGTTGCTTTGCGTTTGCCTGTTAGAATTATTGCGGTCGAACAAAAATTCCACATATCGCTTATCTGCATTGAACTGAACCGTTGCCGAAAATTCAGTTCCTTTCGTAGAAACCATACTTTCTAAATAAAGTGGTTTGCCTTCCAATAGAGTTTGCTTTTGCTCATCATTCAGTTTTACACCTTTAATTTCATCGGGAATTTTTATAAATTCCGTCCGCAGAGCAATTACATCATTGGTTAACCTGTCTATACTAATAATAGACGGCATCAGTTCGCCAGTTTTGGAATTTTTCAAATCTACTACACGCCCCATATTACCAGTTTCGAGCAGGTTCTTTTTGTCTTCATCCGTAAACTTGTGTCCGAAAAACTCAAAATGCAAATTGGGTTCTTTTTTGATGCCGTGTATTCCTACCACAACTTTTCCGTCTTCGGCTTGCTGTAAAGACAAGCGGGCATCTGTACGAAGAATTGTACCGCCGAGGTTAACACCAATCGGTAGTAGTTCGTTTGTTTTATAACCTTTCAATAAAGGTTCAAGTAGGTTTCTCTTTTCAAGGTATTCCTTGCTTAATCCGAGATTGGTCATTGTATCCCAATCAATCTGCTCCGGTTTGTAGCGGTATTCGCTTGCTTCCGGTGTTGTTTGTGTTGTTGCCATATTATTTTGATTTACTTGTTTTTTATCCGATTGCGGTTCTGTTTTTACTTCGTGTTCTTTCATTACTTTTTCGCCTTCAGCAGTGGGTTTATCAACCTGCTTTTGCATTTTCTGTGCTTTTTCAACAGCGATAGGTGCAGGCACTTTAAAGAATGAAAAATTGGTAGGGTTCTTTAATTGGCTGAAAAAATTGGAAAAGAAGTTCGAAAAGAAATCACCGCTTTTATCCACACGCATAAATTGGTTTTGGTTTTTCTTGGTGGGGTCAACGGTTTCCATTTTTCCATTCTCGTCTATACTCTTTACAGCTTGGATTTTCATTTTTTCCTTATCCAGAACTAACAAAATGTCAGATAACTGTTCGGGCATTTCCTGTTTATTTATGGTTTCTTCACTCATATTCTCAAAAGTTTAAAATTTACTATCGAATGTAAAGCAAGCTTTCACTGAATTGCACTATATGGCACTCAGAGGTAGTGTTTGTCTTTCATTGGCTTTATTTGGTTGAAGGTGGGTTAAAGCTATCTCTGATGAATTGATGTACATCAGACAATTTGTAATAAAGCTTTCCACTAATAGTGTAATAGGGCAGTTTGCCGATGGAGCGATACCGTTGCAGAGAACGGTTGCTTATTTTCAGCATTTGAAGTAAATCCTGATTGTCCAGTAATTCCTCTCCATCTATGCTGTTGCGTTTCTTTTGTAACTCGTTTATATTATCACCCAGCATATCTAAGCGACCCATTAAGCGTTCCATCCACGCCAAAAATTCCATTCTGTCAATATTCATAGGGATATACTTTTAAGGGTCCTATTTTTTATTTACACTTAGCTTTCTGCCTTTTTCGATATAGCTTTTACCTTTTACCATAAGCTCTTGTATAAATTCATCACTGCTTTGTATGGCGTTGGCATTAAGCATATCTTTTATGGATCCAAGGGTGTAGAAATACTGACCGTAGATTTTTGAGTAAGTGATCTCTCCTTTGGTTCGCATACGCCATAAGGTTTTTTCGCTGATGTGCAGGTATTGGCATACCTCGTGGTTATTTAGCCACAGGTCATCATAGCTTTTATCTTCCTGCCTTTTCAGGTAATCGGCAATGGCATTGATACGGCTGTTTAGCTGTTGCCAGGCTTCCTCTTCAATTGTTATTATTTTCATCGCACAGCTTTTTAACGTTCACTATGCAAAATTGAGAAAGCTGGCAGTGTTTGTCTGCCAAGCTCTGCCAATTGGTTTGGCGGTTTTTTGAAAATTTTTACCATTCGGTAAAACCCTTGTTTAATAAGTGTTTTAGGGATTTAAGTGAGTTTAATTATGAGGTTGTATTAACATTTGCCAATTGGCAGATATAGGCAAAGAAAAAAGCAGTACGTTTTGGGTACTGCTTTCAAATCTTTATTTTGATATAGCTAAAGGTCTTTATCCATATATTCTTCGAGGGATATTTTAAGCTGGTCTAAAAATGCAGTTCTTGAACCTGCTCTTGTTTTCATTCGGTGGAAAGAATGATGAATATCGTTTAACGGAGTTCTAAACAGCACTTGAAAAATCAAAGCCAATTTTCTTATCCCTATTTTTCCGTATGCAATGGAATTTGAAGCATAGAGAGCGTATATGAGCTCAATAAGTGCATTTTGAGAATTTGTCCATGAAATATCCTTTTTTGTATCTAAATTCTGTAAAATCGTGTCTGGGTTTTCTTCGGGATTGATTTTGCTGAGCATGTAAGTATAAAGTAATTCATTAGCAATAATATGTGCAATCTTATTATCATAATACGTTGAGAAGCTGAGGTCAATTTCAAATACGCCACTTTTCAAACCATCGTGATAATTGATCTTTCCAAGTTTGAAATAAGTATGGTCACGATCTGTTCTACCAGCACGGTAATATCTATAAAAATCTTCGTTACAAATATTTTCCTTATATTCTGATTTCAGATTTTTTAATAGGTTTTCGTAGTAGCTATGATGTATTTTGCCGTTATTGACAGGACAGGTTGTTTCTATGCGGAATACTTTATTATAGTAAATTAGTTTTCCTAATATTTGCGGTTTGATATTCCTGAAAAATTCAATCTCCTGTTGTTCATCTTTAAATCCGGCTTGTAAGACTTTGGTTTTTATGGCACAGAGCAGTTCTTTTAAGAACAACGTCATTTGATAAGCCTCATCCGCTGTTGGCATCATTTGAGAAGATAGTTTGTCTTCTTGATAATGAATTTGCGATAATATTTTATTCAACACGATTTCCATAGCATAGTCGTTTAGAGGTTCTCACAATTTGTTTCGGAGTTGCATCTATTGTTGATATGTCAAAATTTGGGAATAATATTGAAACTATTATCACAGTTTCTCCCCAGTGGGGAGATTTTATTTGTTATTAAGTAGAAGGAAAGGGCAAAAATAAAGGATAAAGAACCAATACTCTTTACCCTTTATTTTTTATATTTGCAATATTGATTTACAAGGTAATCAGATAAAAACAAGTGCAGTAAGCACCATTACTAAATCGTTACCGATAGAGTTTTTCTCTCTTGTAAACTACTCTTTATTAGCCACTTTTGGTTATATTAATCTTTTTTTCTAAAAAAAAGAAGTTCCACACCGAGTTGCAGGCGCATCAGGATCGGATCTTCTAAAAATGGCTTTAACCAAACTGTACGAAGAAAGCTCCCACAAACTACACGAAACAATCGACAAAACCATCTTGGAGACAGCTTTCGACTTCTATTTTAGAAATCAGATGGAAACCGCCCGCTTATTGGGCATTAGTAGCAATATCATTCGAAGTAAATTGATTCAATACAAGATTTTCGCTGTGAAAACACAGAACAAAGGCCATCAAAAAATCTAAATAGAGCCAATTAATCACTTTAATTAGGTTTTTTACATTTTAAAATGAATGAAGATCTTCTAACGTTGCGTCAGCATTAGCATTTTCTCGTCTTCCCAACTGCATCAGCTTAGGCGTGAAGAAAGAAGCTATCCCCACCAACATCACCAATCCGCCAGCAATAATAAATGCCGGTGCTACACCTACTTTTTCGGCGATCAAACCCGTAAATAACAGGCCAATGATGCTGGGCAAAATCGCCATGCTGAAATAGAGCGAAAACACCCGACCCAACATTTTGGGCTCTACTTCTTCTTGAATAGTGGTCATAAATGCGGCAGAAAAAATGGACATGGCAATACCAGACAAGGTGGTGATGACCACAAAAGCGATGAACCACGAGGACGGAAATGCACCACATAATAGAAAAGAAAAGCCGAGTACGATATGCATCGCATTGACCAAAATAATCTTCGGTGTTTTAATTCGAAGAATACTGAGAACGGATCCGCCAACCAGCATCCCGACACCCCAAACAATCTCAATCAAGCTAATTTCCCATTTGCCACCGCCATAATAACCTGTCGTGAGTAGCGGAAACATGATAGCTGCAGGCATTACAAAAAAAGTAACCAACATGGCATAGAAGAACAAATATCCCAAGCCCTTATTGTGGTGAATGGCACCAAAACCTTCTTTTAATTCCGTAAAAACGGCCGCAACGGAAGCGTTACTTTCAGACTTCAAATGTGGGATTCGCACGAAAAACAAAGAAGTAATCGCGAGCACAGCACCGATGATATCCAGATACAGCACATCCGCAATCGCAAAGTACGTAATGGCCAAGGTGCCTATCGCTGGGCCAGCGATCGTGCTAACCGACTGCAACATCTGATTGATGCCCGATACTCGCAGCAATTCCTTCTCTGGCACAATAAGCGGCGCGATGGCTTGCATCGCGGGCGACTGAAAGGCATTCCCCACCGATCGGCAAGCGAGCAAGGCATAAATCCAAAATAAATCGACCTCCTCATTGCGCAGCAAAAAAGTCATCGCAAAAGCACAGATAGCAATAAAACCATCCGAAAACATCATGACTTTCTTACGATCCCAACGATCAATAAACACGCCAGCAAACGGCCCGATCAATGCTTGCGGCAATAAACCAGCAATTCCCGCTAAAGCCAAAATTTCGGCCGATTGATGCTCTAAGCTTAACCAGATAATGACGGCGAAATGCACGGCATAACTCGTTATCATAGAGAAGAATTGTCCAGTCCATATAAACAGGTAGGTTCTATACCATTTTTGATTTTCCATAAATAAATACTTAAAAAACAACAATCATTTTAAACACGCTATCTCTGGGAAGACAGCCAGATAATCAGACGCTCCGACTGATTACTTCTTGGGCACAGGCAGCCATGGCTTGGCCACCATTGTTGTATATATTGAGATACTCATCATAGTAAAGATATAAAATCTTCTCAGATATTCGCCAAAAAGAAAAACGAGACTATCGCATGAGATCGTCTCGTTTTTACATTTTGTAAAAACTGCTAAAAAGCAGCTTTAAAATTATGCTTGAATAGAAGGAACTCCAACTAATTCATTGGTATCGGCTTCGTAATCGATGCCATCTACTTGGAAACCAAATAGACCGAAGAATTCATCGCGGTATCCTTTGATATCAGAGATTTCTTCTAAGTTTTCCGTCGAAATTTGTTGCCACAATGCAGCTACTTCTTCTTGTACATCAGCACGCATTTCTAAATCGTCTACACGGATACGCCCTTTTTCGTCTAACGTAGGTGCATGTCCGCTATACAATTGCGAAGCAAAAAGGCGTTGCATTTGTTCAACCGTTCCTTCGTGGATACCTTTTTCTTTCATCACTTTGTACAACAACGAAATGTATAATGGCACAACCGGAATAGCCGAGCTAGACTGCGTCACCAATGCTTTGTTGACAGAAACGTAAGATACGCCATTCAAGTCAGCAAGCAATTCGTTCAATGCCGGTACAGTCGCTTCCAAGTTGTCTTTTGCACGACCGATCGTACCATTGCGGTAGATTGGATACGTCAATTCAGGACCGATATAGGAATAAGCAACAGTTTTCACTCCTTCTGCCAATACACCAGCAGCTTTAAGATCTTCGATCCAGAATTGCCAGTCTTCACCGCCCATGACAGCTACTGTATTCTCAATATCTTCGTCGTTCTCGATCGGATTGATCGTAATATCGGAGACCACACCGCTATGGAAATCGACTGTCTTATCGGTAAAAGGCTGTGCGATTGGCTTCAACACAGAACCATGTGCCACACCTGTTTTTGGATGCGTACGACGTGGAGATGCTAAGGAATAAACCACCAAATCTACTTGACCTAAGTCTTCTTTAATTAATTCAATGGCTTGTTTTTTCACTTCATCAGAGAAGGCATCGCCATTGATACTTTTTGCATATAATCCGGCAGCTGTCGCTTCTTTTTCGAATGCGGCAGAGTTGTACCAACCTGCGGTTCCTGGTTTGCCAGCTGCTGCAGGTTTTTCAAAGAAAACTCCGATGGTAGCGGCGTCAGAACCAAACGCTGCAGTGATACGAGATGAAAGTCCGAAGCCGGTCGATGCACCGATCACCAATACTTTTTTAGGACCGTTTGCAATGGCTCCTTTGGACTGAACGTAATCAATTTGATTTTTCACGTTCTGAGCAGTACCATCGGGATGGGTTGTCAGACAGATAAATCCTCGTACGCGTGGTTGAATAATCATATGAAATGGGTTGTTATACTAAATCTGTTTTTAAATCAATGTGCAAAATAACTAATTATTCCACAGAATCCCATCAACGGGCGCACTCTTTTAAGAATTTTCGCGCAACTACATTATTCAAAAGTGGTGATCTGTTCATCAAAAGGACTTTAGGTCTATAAGCATATTTTCTATCTTTACTCCCATGAATTGGGAGATCTGGAAAAAAGACTTTAAGCGATACCTGCTCTTCGAGCGGGGATTATCCGCCAATTCGATCGAAGCTTACCTATCAGATATCATTAAGTTAGAAGCCTATGCAATAGAAAATGCTATTGCACTTCAGCAAATGACTCCGCTCGACATCCAACAGTTTCTGGCGCATATACACCGACAGGATATGGCACCCACTTCTCAAGCTAGGCTGCTTTCTGCCTTGAAATCCTTCTTTACGTTTTTGCAAATTGAACATGATTGGCTCAGCAATCCAGCAATGCTGATCGAAGCACCTCGACTGCTGCGTAAATTGCCGGATGTACTTAGTATCGTCGAAATTGATCACTTGATCGATAGCATCGACCTATCGCTGCCTGAAGGAATGCGCAACAAAGCCATGCTAGAAGTGCTATATGGCTGCGGATTGCGTGTATCCGAATTAGTTTCGCTGAAAATCTCTAATCTATTTCTAGTGGAAGAATTCATAAAAGTAGAAGGTAAAGGTAATAAAGAGCGCCTGATACCTATTGGCAATCAAGCCATTAAATACCTCCGTATTTATCTGTATGAAAGTAGACCGCTTGTACCGGTCAAGTCCGGACAAGAAGACATGGTTTTCTTAAACCGAAGAGGATCGGCGATATCCCGCGTCATGGTATTTCTCATGATCAAAAAACAGGCCGCACAAGCGCAGATTACCAAGCACATCAGTCCACACACTTTTCGCCATAGCTTTGCCACACATTTGGTAGAAGGCGGCGCCGATCTGCGCGCAGTACAAGACATGTTGGGACACGAAAGCATCAGTACGACGGAAATTTACACCCATTTGGACAACGCTTACCTGCAAACGGTGATAACCGAATTTCACCCCAGATCCAAAAAGCGTTCGCTGTAAGCAAATAAAACCTTGCAACATTATTGCATTTGACGTACCTTTGTCCCGTGATGAAGAAAGGAAATTACTTTCGGCTAGTCGGAATGCTATTGGGTATCATGCTATGGATGTTTTCCATGGGTGTGGCTACTGTGCATCATCATCTGCCCGAAGATTCTCGAGAATCTATTCATTCATCGCAAGAGAAGATTCAGCACGATCATCAACAGAAAAATGATCATTGCCATCATTCCCATGATCATGGCTCCGATCAGGATTGTGGCATCTGTTTTCTCATTCATCACAACAATCCGGTAGTCCTCTCCTATTTTGCAGCAACCTTTGCCTTGCTTTATCCAGCGACGCTACCTCCATTGACCACACCGTATGTGTTGTCTTTACTCCAAGATCCTAATCTTGGAGCGCCATCGCTGCGCGGCCCTCCGATGTGCTAAGCACGATCCCTTTCAACTTTAGTTTTTCACTTTTATAGATCGAACGTATGTTTCGTCATATGTGGATTTTGGTTCTACTGTTATGGTGCAGTTTAGGAGCCAATGCCCAAGCCCCTTGTACATTAACCCTTTCAGGTATTGTTATCGATACACAAGCTAAGCCACTGGTGGGCGTCGGTGTACGCAATACAAACAACAATAGCGTCGCTTACTCAGATCGGCAAGGTTTGTTTAAACTGCAACATCAATGCGCTGGTGATCAGATGATCACATTTAGCTTCTTAGGTTACGACACTGTAGAAAGAAAGATTACACTTCCCACACTAGAACCGGTGCGGATCGTGATGAAAATCGGTACCGTGCACGTGCAAGATGTGACCGTAACCGGCATACAGTCTGAGCACATCACCAGCAGCAGACATCATCTATCAGAAGATACCAAGCAGGAACTTCGTGCCAAGCCCTTGGCAGAAATGCTCAGCCAGATTGCTGGCGTTAGCCAATTGAATACCGGTTCTAGCATTGCCAAGCCCGTGATTAATGGTTTGCATAGCAATCGGGTATTGATTCTAAATCATGGCGTGCGCCAAGAAGGTCAGCAATGGGGCGCAGAACATGCGCCAGAGATTGATCCTTTCACTTCGGATCGATTAGAAGTCATCAAAGGTGCTGAGGGCGTGCGCTACGGAGCAGATGCACTGGGTGGCGTGATCATTAGCACCGCAAATCCAATTGATCCAAGCAAAATAAGGGGGGGAGTGGATTTGTTGGGACAATCGAATGGTCGTGGTGGTGTGAGCAATATCCGCTTTGAAGGCGGTATCGCATCGATTCCCAACTTAGGATGGCGTGTTCAGGCATCGGGCAAGAAAATTGGGAATTTGCATACTGCTGAGTACGTGCTGGGTAACACCGGAGTGGAAGAGCTAAATGTTTCGGGTTTGTTGCAATACAATAAAGGCAATCACGATCTGGAGTTTTACTATAGTCATTTCGGTACTAACCTCGGCATTTTCTACGGCGCGCATGTAAGCACGTTAGATGATATTCTAGCGAATATCGAACGCGGAAGACCATCTTCTACCTACGATTTCACCTACAATATTGCATCGCCACGCCAACGAGTCGATCACGATTTGGCGAAGATCAAATGGGTGTATGCCCTATCTGGACAAACGAAGTTAGAAACCCAATTTGCATTGCAACGTAACCGTCGCAAGGAATACGATCTGCGTCGTGTGCTTTCAGACGATACGCCCATGGCCGACATGAACCTCACAACGCAAACGCTAGATATTGCGTTGAAATCCGGCCATCACCGCGTTGGAATCGACGGCATGTTGCAAGTGAACAACAATGTGCCTGGCACAGGCACGACACCGATAATTCCCAACTTTGACAACCACAATCTTGGCATTTATGCGATCACGCAACAGCATTGGGGCAAATTTCATGGCGAACTGGGCGCGCGATACGATTACCGTTATTTTGATGTAGCCGGCTTCCGCTACGATTACAGCAGCATCGATGAGAATGGCATTGTACGACAGTACTTATTGACGGATCGTCGGCACTTTCACAACTGGAGTGGATCGGCGGGATTGGCTTATCATGCTTCACCAGTATGGACTTGGAAAACTAATCTGGGATTAGCTTGGCGTGCGCCTTCGGCAAATGAATTGTACAGCGACGGCCTACACCACGGCAGTGGCACGTATGAGGTTGGTGATCCGAACCTTGCTTCAGAGCGAGGATATAAATGGGTCAATTCCATTCTATTCAAAAGCGAAAATATCGCCATCACTACCGATTTGTATGCACAGTATATTCAAGATTATATCTATGCTATGCCTAATCCAGACTCGGTGCGGCAAACCATTCGCGGTACATTTCCGGTGTTCAATTATCGTCAGCAAGACGCCTTTTTTTATGGCGTAGATCTGCAATTGGATTGGCAGATCAATACCACTTGGTCTTACGCTTTAAAAGGTTCGGTGGTACGCGCACGCGATCTAGATAACAACACCTATTTCCCATTCATACCGGCAGATCGCATCAATCAAAGCATCAAATGGCAATATGGTGCCGAATCGGAAAACTATATCCGATTAGCGCATGTATTTGTAGATCGCCAACATCACTTTGATCCAGCCACCGATTACACCAATCCGCCAGCTGCTTATCATTTATTTCACGCCTATGCCAGTGCAAGGCTACCTATTTACCAGCGTAGTATTCAAGTTAATCTAGGTGTAGAAAACATCTTCAACGTGCTCTACAAGGATTACATGGATCGCATGCGCTACTTCTCACATCAGATGGGAAGAAATATTACACTAGGATTTACATTTCAATTTTAAAAAAACAATACGATGAACAAAACATGGATTTTTCTTTTGGCCGCAGTAACTACTTTATCTTTCCAATCTTGTCAGAAAGATGATCCTATTGCCGAAGTGGATCAGGAAGAAGTAGGTACAGCAACAATTATTTTTACCGAAGTAAACCGCGAAGCACACGACGATCATTTCCACTATGAGGATTTCGCGGGTGCGGACAGTGACACCGTTAAATTCACGCCTGCTCCTAACGGACAATTGCTTCCTCCTGTCGGCGCACATTTTCACTTGGAAAAAGGCAAAACTTACCGATTATCGCTACAAAGCACGGATTTTGCCGGCAGAAGATCAGAGCAAACTTTCGTAAGTCGTGATGATATCCATCAGGCCTTCTTCACCGCCAATCCAGCTTCAGAAATCAGCACCTTTACTTACGTATACGCAGACAAAAATGCCGCTGGTGGAAACGTCAATGTCGGCGTTACAGGGTATATGACGGTACTCGAGACATCAAGCACCTTTGTGATGCGCTATGTGATGCGCCACCTGAATCCGGGTGTGAAAGCAAACATTACGGCAGCAGACTGGAACAACGCTAATTTTCTGAACTTTGCAGGTGCGACGGATCTGGATCTCATCTTCGAAATGCACTTCGTAGATGGCGCTGGTCACGGCCACTAACCAACAGGACATTCATTATCAAAAGGTTGCTTATTTAGCAACCTTTTTTTAGTAATAACACCGGAAAAAATAGTATTTTTGCCGCACTGCCTGCGTAGTTCAATGGATAGAATATCAGATTCCGGTTCTGACGATGTGGGTTCGAATCTCGCCGCGGGCACGTACAAAAAAAGCGCTTTACAGATGTAAGCGCTTTTTTTATGAATCGTTGTGATCCACCATTTTATATTGAAATTTCAAATATATCGGTACTAGTCGTTTTTCATCACTGTAGTATCTGTGGATGTTGTATCCAAGTTGATTACTTCTTCATTGGATTGATTGATGTTATAGCGTTGCTGATCAGCAGGTTCCACAGGTGTCAACTCATTATCTACTTCATCTGCTCGCTCTTGCGAAGAATGACAGGCCATAAAACTGAATGCACTTATTCCCAAGATGGTGTATATTAGCTTTTTCATAGTATTATTTTTTTGATTCCTACTTTTAGAACAGTCTAAGTAGAAGAATTGTTTCCCGGAAGATTGCCTATCTTGGTAAAGCGCGCTTCCGCACGGCAGAAAACACCTTGCATGATACATACACTATTAATCATTTTGATTGCGTTGGCAGTCATCAATTTATTGGTTTTGCTCTTCAAAAAATCGGGCAATAATTCCGCTGCACAATGGCGACATCTGGAGCAGGGCTTGCAGCGCTTGGATCATCAGCTAGAGCGGATGGATAAGTCTACCCGCGATGATCTGCACCGGCATCGCAGTGAAAATAGCGCGCTGGCGCAAGCCAACCGCGAAGAACTATCCGTGAACTTTCGCTCTTTGGAAAAAAGTGCACAGGAACAAGCACAAGCATTGCACAGCTTTTTGGGGCAGCGCTTTGAGAGCTTGACAAAGCAGCAGTATGAGATCAACAAAACAGCAAATGATCAGCTAAAAGATATTAAAATCAGCATAGAGAACCACCTGAAAGTACTGCGCGAAGATAATAACCGACAGCTAGAACAGATGCGCCATACGGTGGATGAAAAACTCCAATCTACGCTCGAAAAAAGATTAGGAGAATCATTCAAGCTCGTCAGCGAGCGGCTGGAGCTTGTACACCGAGGATTGGGCGAAATGCAAACCTTAGCGAACGGTGTAGGCGATCTTAAAAAAGTGCTTTCTAATGTAAAAACTCGCGGCATATTAGGCGAATATCAACTCGCGAATATCTTAGAGCAGTTGCTCACCAATGAGCAATACGCACAAAATGTAGCGACGAAAAAAGGATCGCAGGCGAACGTGGAATATGCCATCAAACTGCCAGGCAAAGACAGCGACGAAACTGTGTGGATGCCGGTAGATTCCAAGTTTCCGATCGAAAATTATCAGGCACTGATGGACGCCTATGAACTGGGCGATAAAACCCAAATCGAACTACAGCAAAAAGTACTGATGCGCACAGCGGAAGCTTTTGCCAAAGATATCAGCGATAAATACATCGATCCACCACATACCACCGATTTCGCGATTATGTTCCTTCCGATTGAAAGCTTATATGCAGAGATCTTGCGCCACCCCGGATTATTTGAAACATTGCAACGCAAATACCGCGTTACGATAACAGGCCCTACTACCCTCTCCGCATTATTAAATAGCTTGCAAATGGGATTCCGCACGCTGGCCGTACAAAAACGCAGCAGCGAAGTATGGAAAATACTAGAAGCCGTGAAAACCGAATTCAAAAAATTCTCCGATCAGTTGGATAAGGTGGACAAGCAGTTGAGTTCGGCCTCCAAATCGCTGCACGATCTGCGCCTTACGCGCACTAATATGATGAGTAGAAAGCTGCGCGATGTCGGCACACTCGATGTGCAAGAGTCCAATGATTTGCTAGATCTTCCGATTAGCGAGGACGAGTAGAGACCACCCGACCAACCGGATACAACATATGCGTGTCTTCGTAATAGGGTGATTTCTTATAAATCCAATCCAGCTGTGCTCTACCATCTTTGGCAAAGTCGGGTTCATCTACTTTCTTACGCTCTAATTCTCCCTTCCACGAAGGATTGGCATCTAACAAACGTTGTGCTTCCTCCTCGAAGATATAGGCCGAGAAGTATTCCTTTTGACTCAAAATACCATCAAAGAAATTCCAACGGAAGAAGGAATCGTGCGCTTGGGGTTCTAGCGTTTCGATGAGATAGCGATTAACTGTCTGATCCATATCGATCCACCAATCTCCAGCGTAAAATTGTCGATCCATCAGGACTGGTTTGAGCTCTACCCGCTCGTGCATGTAATGCCCTTCGTAAGGCGAAGAAGCCGTTTTCAGCGCCGTGATGTAATACATTTCCACGCGAATAGTGGTATCACGTTCTAGAGCTCGAAGCGCAACACCATTAGCGCGCAGACGCTCCACGACGCGATCATACGCTTGTGGAATGATATATGCCATTGGCTTCTCCACTTCTAGCGTGACTTGGTAATGTTTTAGATGCGGAATTCGAAGCGTTTTTGGTCGAGCCCGATCATAATACAATCTATTTTGTCCACTAATGGTACTCGGTTTCTCTCCAAACTCATAACCCAAAAAGGTAATCGAATCTACCCGCGTCTTATCCAAAGCCCAATTGATCGGAAAATGCTGCTGTGTTTTTACAGCCTCCTTTACTTTGTTTCGCGTGCTTAGTAAGTTTTCTTTTTCTTGCACCACTACTTCTACCAAATGCTGCAATAGCATATACGTAGATGCAACGCGTTGCTCGTAGGATTTCCACATGTGTGTTTCTGGCATAAAACCAATCGTATGATGTACTGCGGCGAAGCCGGATGAATAACGTGGCGTTTCTAAAAAGTCGACCAATCCTGATTCCGGCGTCGCGCCAAGCGTATTCACATACGGTATCATCGGATAACCAGAAGCTTGCATCCTTTGATAAAGTGGCTTGGTAAATCGTTCTTCCATTAGTGAGGCTAATGGTGGTGCAATTTTATCTTTTTGCGTCGCAATCAAGGTCATGATATATTGATAATCTGCCCCATTGCTGGCGTGTGTATCAAAAAACAGATCTGGATCCCAAGTGGTAAACAGTTGCTGAAACAGCAGCGAGTTTCTGGTATCAGCTTTAATAAAATCTCGATTCAGATCGTAGTTTTGGCGACTACCACGAAAACCGTAGGCCACGGGCCCATTCTGATTGACCCGTGACACGCCTCTGTTCAGCATCCCAGCTACATTATATACCGGAATTATACAGATCACGACGTCTTTAGGCAATTTATTGTCTCGTAAAATATCTCTGGAAAATAGCATGCCCACATCAATCCCTTCAGGTTCGCCGGGGTGAATGCCATTATTCACCAATAAAACAACTTTACCTTTCAATTTTATACTTTCTGGATCAAAGTTCTGATCCGCCGATAAGACAAACAGATGCAGCGGTTTGCCCACATCTGTCTTTCCCATATCCATCAGTTTAGCTTGTGAATATTTATCCGCCAAAGTCTGGTAAAAACCAATCACTTCTTCATACGTAGCCGTGGTATTTCGATCAGTATCCTTTTCGTAGGGCGTTTGCTGTGCACGTACAGGAGGAGTACAAAGGCAAAGTAATGCAATCAAAAGTGGGTAATAAGACTGGATAGAGGAAGACATAATGTGATGTATTTGCATCAAATATACATAAAGATGCCTGCGCTTATAAAAGTCCTTCGTCTCGAAAACTAAAATAATGTTGATCGGTAAAGATAATATGATCATTGACTCGAATATCCATCAATACAGCCGCATCAACGATGCGTTTAGTCAATTGCTTATCGGATGTACTGGGAGATAATGTACCCGACGGATGATTATGAATTAAGATCATAGAATGCGCATTAGCCTGTAAGGCGTGCCGCAAAATGACACGAATGTCTACCGGTGTAAAATCATTGCCGCCACGGCCAATCAGTTGCTTGTCCATCAGCTTACATCCCGTATTGAGGTACAGCACCCAAAATTCTTCGTGCGGAAGGTCCTGCAAACGATCTCGAAAAAAAGTATAAACTCGTTTACTACTATTCAACACCGATGATGGCGCCTCGATGGCATCTTTTCGACGCCGACCTATTTCCATAGCGGCAATAATGCTGATCGCCTTTGCCTGACCGATGCCGTGGTAACGACATAAATCTGCTACTTCTAGTTTGGATAGGGTTGCCAAATTGTTTTCGACTCCCGAAAGCACACGTCGGCATAATTCAACAGCACTTTCCTGTGCCGACCCTGAGCCAATCAATATCGCTAATAATTCGGCATTCGTTAGCGCTCTCCTACCTTGCTCTATTAACTTCTCTCGTGGCCGATCTGCTTCAGCCCATTCGCGTATAGCTAACTTCATAATTAATAACCCGATCCACTAATTTTTTTCTTTTAAAGATAATTTATTTTTTAATAATAACATCAAGAAATTTAGGTATTACTATCCATTTTCTGATTATCGACAGAAAGCGTATCTTTGCTATTTAGTAATTTTAGATATGAGTAAAGCAATAATCAAAACCGAAAAAGGTGATATGACTGTGCAGTTCTACACAGAGGACGCACCTAAAACAGTAGAAAATTTTATAAAATTAGCTAAATCAGGTTATTACAATGGATTAACTTTCCACCGTGTTCTTCCTGATTTTGTAATTCAAGGTGGTTGCCCGAATACACGTGAAGGTGCGACAGGAATGCCTGGCACAGGTGGACCTGGCTACCATATCGATTGTGAGCTGACGGGAGAGAACCAATACCATAACCGCGGTGTGTTATCGATGGCTCATGCTGGCAGAAACACGGGCGGATCTCAGTTTTTCGTATGTCACAGCCGTACCAATACAGCGCACTTAGATCGGAACCATACCTGTTTTGGAAAAGTCATCGAGAATGTAGATGTGGTAGATGATATCCGTCAAGGTGATCGTATTATGAGTATCGACGTAATCGAAGATTAATAAATCCATTCGCTAATACTTACAAACAAGAAGCATGAATTTAAGAGGATTAGTATCCGTAACGGGAAAGCCAGGGTTATTTAAATTGATCGGCAATAACAAAGGTGGTTTTATTTTGGAGAGCTTAGATGCGGCAAAAGTAAAGTCAGTGATCAATATGTCGAACAGTAAAATGGCGACATTGGAAGATATCACCATCTATGGCGAAGAAGAGGAAATCCGCTTATTGGAAATTTTCGAAACGTTGAAAACAGGAGATATTGAGGTTCCAGCGGTGAAAGCCGATGGCAATACCTTGCGTGAGTTCTTCAGAGAAGTCGCTCCTGGACATGATGAAAGTCGTGTGTACAGTTCTGATATCAAGAAAGTCATCACTTGGTACACTATTATCAAAGAACTTCCGCTGTTCGACGAGGAGGCTCCTGAGCCTTTAGGCGAAGAGCAGCAAGCTTAAACGTTGGAGGTATAATCTCCAACGAAGGTTTACTATAAAAAGAAAAGGCCGGATTTACATCACATAAATCCGGCCTTTTTCCGATAACTAATCGTCAGTGATCAGATTACTCCGCTTTATCAGCTTGTTTCTGACGAATGATATTTAATGCTGCACCAGCTTTGAACCAGCCGATTTGTTGTGCATTATACGAATGGTTTACTTCGATCTCCTCAGAGCTTCCATCTTCATGGTGCAATACGAGGGTTAATGATTTATTCGGAGCAAAATCCGTCAAACCTATGATATCGAACGTATCATTTTCTTGAATTTTATCGTAATCATCTTTGTCGGCAAATGTCAAGCCCAACATCCCTTGTTTCTTCAAATTCGTTTCGTGAATACGCGCAAATGATTTTACTAAAACCGCGCGAACACCTAAGTGACGCGGTTCCATCGCCGCATGTTCGCGTGACGATCCTTCACCATAGTTTTCATCACCGACTACGATCGAACCGATCCCTTCTGCTTTGTAGGCACGTTGCGTAGCAGGAACGGCACCATATTCTCCCGTCAGTTGATTTTTGACGGTATCGGTTTCATCATTGAAGAAGTTCACTGCACCGATCAATAGGTTGTTAGAGATATTATCTAAGTGACCACGGTATTTTAACCACGGTCCGGCCATAGAAATATGATCGGTGGTACATTTTCCTTTTGCTTTGATCAATAATTTCAAACCTTTCAAATCGGTACCTTCCCAAGCATCAAATGGTTCAAGCAGTTGCAAACGATCAGAATCTTCGGCCACATCTACAGAGACATCCGATCCATCTTTTGCTGGTGCTTGATAACCGGCATCTTCCACTGCAAATCCTTTGGCTGGTAATTCATCTCCTGTTGGCGCATCCAATTTCACTTGCTTACCATCTTTGTTGGTCAAGGTATCGGTCACTGGGTTGAACCCTAAATCCCCGGATATCGCGATCGCAGCGACCATTTCTGGTGATGTAACAAAGGCATACGTATTTGGATTACCATCCGCCCGTTTTGCAAAATTACGATTGAATGAGTGCACAATGGTGTTCTTTTCCCGTTTGTCAGCATTTGGACGATCCCACATACCAATACAAGGACCACAAGCATTCGTAAATAAAGTAGCGTTTAGATCCTCGAAGGTTTTTAGCAAACCATCGCGATCTGCGGTGTAACGCACTTGCTCCGAACCTGGATTGATACCAAATTCTGCTTTAGTCACCAGACCTTTATCAATAGCTTGTTTGGCTATAGAGGCTGCTCGCGCCAGATCCTCATAAGAAGAATTGGTACAAGAACCAATCAATCCCCACTCTACTTTGGTTGGCCAACCATTTTTTTCTGCTTCATCCCGCATGCGTGAGATCGGCGTATACAAATCTGGTGTAAAAGGACCATTCAATGATGGCTCCAAATCAGAAAGGTTAATCTCAATAACTTGATCGAAATACGTTTCTGGATCGGCATACACTTCATCGTCGCCCGTAAGGTGCTCTTTGATTTTATTGGCTGCATCAGCTACATCCGCACGATCGGTAGCGCGTAAGTAACGTTCCATCGATTCGTCGTACCCGAATGTAGACGTAGTTGCACCGATCTCAGCGCCCATATTACAGATAGTACCTTTTCCAGTACAAGAAAGTGATTGTGCACCTTCACCAAAATATTCTACGATAGCTCCGGTACCACCTTTTACGGTTAAGATACCAGCAACTTTTAAGATAATATCTTTTGATGTTGCCCAACCAGATAATTTACCGGTAAGCTTAACACCGATTAATTTTGGAAATTTCAATTCCCAAGGCAATCCGGCCATCACATCGCAGGCATCTGCACCACCAACACCGATCGCTACCATGCCCAATCCACCAGCATTCACCGTATGCGAATCCGTACCAATCATCATTCCGCCAGGGAATGCATAGTTTTCCAATACGACTTGGTGAATAATACCAGCACCTGGTTTCCAGAAGCCAATACCGTATTTATTAGAAACCGAACTCAAGAAATTAAACACCTCAGAGCTCTCTTCTTTGGCACGCGTCAAATCTTGCTGCGCACCATCTCTCGCTTGGATTAAGTGATCACAATGTACGGTCGACGGTACGGCTACTTTGGGTCTGCCGGCTTGCATGAATTGCAATAAGGCCATTTGAGCTGTAGCATCCTGCATCGCTACGCGATCTGGTGCAAAATCTACATACGATTGTCCTCTCTCGTATGCTTCTTCTGCATTGCCATTCCACAAATGCGTGTAAAGAATTTTTTCCGCTAAAGTCAAAGGTTTTCCAACAACTTTACGAGCAGCGTTTACACGCTCCTCGTAAAGGCTGTACACCTTTTCAATCATATTGATATCAAAAGCCATATACTTATAATTTATCTCTTCTCAATTTGTCTGTTAATAGATAAAACTATTACAGATTAGCTCACCAATTGTTTGTCAAGTGGTGTAAATTTTGTAAGGTTAATGCCCTCTACTGCGACTTTGTACTCCTCGATTGTCGGTATTCTTCCCAAGATTGCTGACAATACGACTACTGGTGTAGAAGCGAGTAGAGATTCTCCTTTTTTACGCTCTGAATCTTCTACGACACGACCTTGGAAAAGGCGTGTTGAAGTCGCCATTACGGTATCACCTTTCGCCGCTTTCTCTTGGTTACCCATACACAAGTTGCAACCTGGACGCTCCAAATACATAATGTTCTCGTATTCTGTACGAGCGTTGTTTTTAGGCATCAAGTCACTAAATTCAAAACCAGAATAACGTTGTAGGATTTCCCAATCTCCTTCTACTTCTAGCTCATCAATAATATTATAGGTTGGCGCCGCTACCACTAACGGTGCATTGAATTCTACCTTCCCTTTTTGCACTTCTAAATTCTTGAGCATTTGGGCTACGATCTTTAAATCACCTTTGTGCACCATACACGAACCAACAAATCCAAGATCTACTTTTTTAGTACCTTCATAGAACGATAGATCGCGAATAGTATCGTGCGTATAGCGCTTAGAAACGTCTTTATTGGTCACATCTGGATCGGCAATCATAGGTTCGTCAATGATATCTAGATCGATCACCACTTCTGCGTAGTATTTGGCATTCTCATCTGGCGTCAAAGCAGGAATAGTGCCCGACTTAATTTCGGTAATACGTTTATCCGCTTTATTAATCAAGCCTTGTAACACTTGATTTTTGTTCTCCATGCCTTTTTCGATCATGATTTGGATACGGCTTTTTGCAATCTCCAATGATTCGATCAAGGTATCGTCTTGTGAAATACAGATAGATGCTTTGGCTTTCATCTCTGCGGTCCAATCCGTGAATGTAAAGGCTTGATCGGCCAATAACGTACCGATGTGCACCTCAATAATCCGACCTTGGAAAACATTTTCTCCGCCGAACTGCTGCAACATCTGCGATTGGGTTGCATGTACTACATCGCGGAAATCCATGTGCTCTTTCATACCACCTTTGAAGGTCACTTTTACCGATTCTGGGATTGGCATAGAAGCCTCACCTGTAGCTAAAGCTAGGGCTACGGTTCCAGAGTCAGCACCGAATGCGACTCCTTTGGACATTCGCGTGTGGGAGTCACCACCAATAATGATTGCCCATTCGTCGATGGTAATATCATTGAGCACTTTATGAATAACATCCGTCATCGCGTGATATTCTCCCTTCGGATCGCGGGCAGTAATCAATCCAAAACCGTTCATGAACTTCATCAATTTTGGAATATTGGCTTGCGCTTTTTTATCCCAAACAGACGCTGTATGACAACCCGACTGATACGCTCCATCCACGATCGGCGATATTACTGTTGCCGCCATCGCTTCCAATTCCTGTGCCGTCATCAAACCCGTAGTGTCTTGCGATCCTACGATATTGACTTGGACGCGCACGTCTGATCCAGCGTGTAACACTTTACCCGGCGTAATACCAACGGCATTCTTATTAAATATTTTCTCTACAGCTGTCAATCCTTGTCCTTCTACCGACACTTCTTTCGAAGGGGCAAAAACCAGTGGTGTTTCAATACCTAGCAGATGAGCCGAAAATGTTTGGATTTTCTTACCGAAAACGATGGCATAAGAGCCGCCCGCTTTGATAAACTCCATTTTCTGTGGCGTCAATGCTTTGGAAATATCGATCAGCTCTTCACCGCCTTGATAAAGCTTTTTAGTTTTGGTATTGATGGTCAATTCCGTACCGGTAGCCACCGAGTAAACTTCTTCTAGAATTGGCTCGTTCTTTTCGTTGCGTACCACATTTCCGGCCGCATCTACTTTTTTGACCCAGTTTTTCAGATCGATACCGATACCACCAGTTACATCAACTGTGGTCAAGAAGATAGGTGATATACCGTTGGTACCACCTACGATTGGTGCTATATTCACGAAGGGAACATATGGACTTGCTTGTTTACCGGTCCATAATGCGACGTTATTCACACCTGACATCCGCGAAGACCCAACACCCATGGTGCCTTTCTCGGCAATAAGCATGACGCTGCTGTCTGGATGTTGCATTTGCAAATCCTGAATCTGCTGTTGCGCCTCCGGCGTGATCATACATTTACCGTGCAACTCACGATCAGATCGCGAGTGTGCTTGATTTCCTGGCGAAAGTAAATCTGTAGAGATATCGCCTTCACCAGCGATAAAGGTGACAATCTTGATTTCTTCCGGAACTTCCGGAAGCTTGGTAAAGAACTCTGCTTGAGCGTAGCTTTCTACGATCTCACGGGCAATCGGGTTTTCATTATTGAACGCTTCTTTCAACCGATCGGTATCTGCTTCGTATAAAAACACCTGCGTTTTAAGCACTTCTGCTGCTGGTGTTGCGATCGATAGATCAGCACCAAGTGCTAAATCCAACAAAACCGCAATAGAAGGACCACCTTTCATGTGAAACAACAGCTCAAAAGCATAGGTTGGCGTGATCTCCGCAACAGAAACTTCTGCTAATATAATTTCTTTAAGGAATTGAGCCTTGACAGTGGCAGCACTCGTGGTGCCGGGCAAGGTATTGTAAATAAACAATTTTAACGACTCTGCTCTGTGCTCGTGTTCGTTATCTTTAATTTGATCGATGATCGCACTTAATAACTCATCACCGTCAATTGGCTTTGGATGCAGCCCTTGCTGTTTTCTATCCTCAACTTCCTGTATATATTCGTTGTAAATACTCATAGTAAACCTTAATTCTTATTTAAATGACAGCTTGTGAATTACAAATCTGTCTGCATTTTTTATTACAAAATCAATGGGTGAATAATACGCCACGCGCTAACCTATTTACCCAAACCTAACTTATTCAATAATATACGAAAAACATTGAGTAAAAAGAAATATAACGCATACTATTTGCGTCAAATTTCGTTTGGTATACTTAACTGTTCCTTAACTTGAAACTTAGCTCATTTTATTCACAACACTAAAAGAAGACTTTCGATCGGGACACTTTTGGCATAATCCACACATCAACCTAACTTCACGATTTCCTACGCCCTCAAAGAACCATAGAAAAACGAAACCTTCTTCTATACAAAAATACGAAATAACAAACTTTTACACGAAAATAACCCAAGTAAGCGTTAAATTTGGAAATATTCTAAATTAAGCTATTAGAGATTGAAAAAGAGTCGATTAACCTTCGTGTTAACTAAGAAATCACAAGAAATATGTGACAATATTTTATACTGTACGTAGGCTAGCATCTACCGTTTTAAGCGCTCGAATGGTTTCTGCAGGATCAGCGGAATTAAACACAAAACTTCCGGCCACCAACACATCTGCACCAGCTTCAATCAAAGCGGCTGCGTTGCTTAAACTCACTCCCCCATCGATTTCTATCAACAGGTTGTCGTTCACTCCTTTGCTTAACAAGCGTAGGTCGCGAATCTTCGTATAGGTATTATCAATAAATTTCTGACCACCAAAACCGGGATTGACCGACATGATAAGCACCACATCTAGATCACCTAATATATCCTTGAGCAAATGTACTGGTGTATGCGGATTGAGCGCCACGCCAGCCAAACAACCTAACTCTTTGATCGCTGCAATCGTACGATGCAGGTGCGTGCAAGCTTCATAATGTACCGTAATAATCCTTGCTCCGGCAGCTTTGAATTCTGCAAGATATCGATCTGGATTTTCGATCATCAGATGCACATCCAGCGGTTTAGTCGCGTATTGATGTATTGCTTTCATCACCGGAAAGCCGAAAGATATATTGGGCACAAACAAACCATCCATGATATCGATATGAAACCAATCTGCCTGACTCACATTTACCAACTCTACATCGCGCTGAATATGGGCAAAATCTGCCGCCAGCATAGAAGGTGCAATCAGGTGTGGACGAGTTGTGTTCATGATGATTTTGATTAAGTTCAAAGATACAAGGTTCTGTATCAAATAACAACGAGAAACTTTGATCGATAAAAAACTCTAAAATATTGTTTGATAATATTTTAGGTTTTATAACTTATTACTACTATCTTTGCACCGCCTTAGGCAATATCGCCTATTGTATAATTTATTTCATGAACCCATTTTTAGAATTGGGAATCCGTCATGAGATTGTTAATGCAGTCACCGAGTTAGGTTTCGAAAAACCTTCTCCTATCCAGGAACAAGCCATTCCTGTTTTATTGACTGGCAACAACGATTTTGTCGGATTAGCCCAAACCGGCACAGGGAAGACAGCAGCATTCGGTCTCCCTCTATTAGAACTAATCGATCCTTCACAAAAGCATCCACAAGCCTTAGTACTTTGCCCGACACGTGAGTTGTGTCTGCAGATCTCTAGAGATTTGGAAAGTTTCGCAAAACACATCGACGGTGTAAGCGTAGTTGCTGTATACGGAGGAGCGAACATCAGCGATCAATTACGTCAGATTAGACGTGGTGTACAGATCGTAGTCGCCACTCCAGGACGTATGTTGGATATCATCGGCCGTAAAGCCATTGATTTCTCCGACGTCAATTATGTCGTGTTGGACGAAGCAGATGAAATGCTGAACATGGGATTTCAGGAGGACATTAACAATATCCTTTCTGAGACTCCAGACACGAAAAAAACATGGTTATTTTCTGCTACGATGCCTAAAGAGGTACGTCGTATTGCGCAGAAATACATGACCGACCCGTTTGAATTGACCGTAGGTACAAAAAACACGGGAAATGCAAACATCGAACACCAGTACTTCTTGATTAGAGCAAGAGACAAATATGCGGCATTCAAACGCATTGTAGACTCTTATCCTCAGATCTTCGGAATTGTATTCTGCCGTACTAAGATCGAAACACAAGAGATCGCAGAAGCGTTGATGAAAGATGGTTACAATGCAGATTCATTGCACGGTGACTTATCGCAACAACAGCGTGACCGCGTGATGAAACGTTACCGTGACCGCAACCTTCAATTGCTTATTGCAACGGATGTGGCTGCTCGTGGTATCGATGTAAACGATGTAACACACGTAATCAACTATTCGTTGCCAGATGAGGTAGAGAACTATACGCACCGTTCTGGTCGTACAGCTCGTGCCGGTAAAACTGGTATCTCGATTTCGTTGGTAAACGTGAAAGAATTGAGCAAAATTCGTCATATCGAAAAAATCATTGGTAAATCGTTCGAAAAGAAAGAAGTTCCAACTGGTGCAGAGGTATGTGAGAAACAGCTTTTCAAAATCGTTGACAAAATCAACAATGTAACGGTTAACCAAGACGAGATCGAACCATTTTTGCCTGCTATCATGGAAAACTTCCAAGATTTGAGCAAAGAGGAGATCATCGCACGTTTCGCTTCTTTGGAGTTCAACAAGTTCTTAGATTATTACCGCAACGCACCAGATTTAAATGTGGATGCGCGTGATATTCGCTCTGATCGTGGTGAACGCGGTGAGCGTGGAGATCGTCGTGAAGGCCGTAGTAGAGAAGGTTCTAAAGGATACACTCGTTTGTTTATCAACTTAGGATCAGTAGATGATTTCTCTCGCGGTGATATGTTGGGTTACATCTGTAACAACACACGTATCTCGGGTAAAGATATCGGTAAAATCGACTTGAAAGGCGTATTTACGTTCTTCGAAGTACAAGATGCAGAAGTTCAAAAGGTAATCCAAGGATTCCAGAATGTAGACTTCAACGGTCGTGGTGTACGCATCGAAGTTTCAGGCGAAGGCAGTGGCGGCGGTGAACGTCGTGGCGGTCGCAGCGGTGGCGGAGATCGCCCTCGTGGTGGCGGCGGTGGTCGTCCAAGCGGCGGACGCTCTTACCGTTCTGACGATAACAAAGGTGGCGGATTCAAAGACTTCTCTGGAAAACGCAGATCTCCATCCTCGTCTTCTTCTAGAAGCAAGTACTAAATCTTAGCTTAACAATACGAATAAGGGGTTAACAGCATGCTGTTAACCCCTTATTTTTGACCTGTACTCTGGAAAAAGAAACAGATCAAGTACAAACATTGTGGACTAAGCAACTAATTTAGTTAGCATGAATAGCAAGAAGTTGATACTTTGACACCTTTAAACAGATTTCTGAAATCAGGTGCCTGAGCATGGAAACGTCTCGCTAAAGCCTGTTTTACTATACTTTAAATTGTGCTAACACGTAGCCGTAGCAAATCACCTAATCAATGCATTTCAGCTTTTCAAAATCTATCTTCTCTGCAAAGCTATCTCTATGTAACCGAGTAGTTAGTATGTTTAATTGAACGTGAACTAGAAGCCTATACTTCGTGCTTGCGCGCTTTAGTAGCTACAATAGTCGCCATACCTCCGCGCAAGGTGCGCAGATCATGCGTGTTTTATCAGCATCCATACGCACGTTCTTAGTATTTATGTAGTATAGAATCAGTACAGTTAAGCTAAGGTTAATGTATGCCGAAGCAATAGCCAACCTATAACCAATGTCAAGTCGCTCCTCCGATCCGTAGTTTTATAGATCCATCTATTTTAGTAAAAAAGCAATCGGCGTAACGAGTAAATTAAAAAGAAAAGGATCTATCGATATACATATCTCCACTCCACAACTTTTGTATGTGATCCTATAAAATTATTTGCTTATTTCTAATTAGCATCCAGAGGACGGAAGGTTACTTTTTTCATATCTGGCAAGAAGTACGCCACCATGCCCAGCAAAGGCAAGTAGGAACATACTTGATAGATAAAGCTGATGGAAGTATGATCTGCCCACCAACCCAGCAACGCGGATCCTAATCCGCCCATACCGAAGGCAAAACCATAAAATAAACCAGAAACCATGCCCAACTTACGCGGCAACAATTCTTGCGCGAAGACGAGTATGGCCGCAAAAGCGGAGGAAAGAATGAGTCCGATTATGACAATGAGTATGGCAGTCCAGAAAAGATCCACATAGGGCAATAGCAGTGTAAATGGCGCACATCCCAGTACCGAAAACCAAATGATGTATTTGCGCCCCACATAATCACCTAGCAATCCTCCCAATAGAGATCCGACCGCTACTGCAATCAAGAAATAAAACAAGTACACCTGCGCCTGTACTTCCGTCAAATCAAAACGCTGTATCGTATAAAACTGAAAGTAACTCGTAATACTAGCGGTATAGAAATATTTAGAAAAAATCAGCAACAATAAGATCGCGACAGACCAATTGATCCTTGCCGGAGATAACTCTGGTAATAAGATCGCCTTCTTTGGCCGAGACTGCACCGAGCGTAAATGACGACTGTACCAACGACCAATATAGCCTAAGATTCCTTGCGAAATCATAGCGATCAAGGCAAACCAGAGAATGTATAGCTGGCCATTCGGGATTACGATCCAAGCAATTAGCAGCGGCGCCAAAGCAGCACCGGTATTTCCACCAATCTGAAACATGGCTTGCGCAAAACTCCGCCTGCCTCCTGCCGACATATAAGCGACACGTGCCGATTCGGGATGAAAGATCGAAGAGCCAATACCAACCAAAATAACGGATATCAAAATCCACTCGTAATTGGCAGCATAAGCGAGTGAGATCATCCCCGCCGTAGAAAACAACATCCCGATTACTTGAGAATAAGGCTTGGGGTGCTTATCGGTGTAAGCGCCAACTACAGGCTGAAAAATGGAGGCCGATAATTGGAAACATAAGGTGATAATCCCAATCTGTGCCATGCTCAGATCATACTGCGCTTCCAGACGCGGATAGACAGCCGGAATAACAGATTGCAATAAATCGTTGAACAAGTGCGCTACACAGACCGCGAGTAATAAGGAGTAAGTCGGCTTCTGTATATTATTCGAAGCAAAAATAGAGGCCATATAGCAAATAATTTATCGACGGAACGTCTTAATTTCTGTAGTTAATCAATTCGGTGTACAGTACTTCACCAGAACTTGGTCTTGGCGCTTGCTTAAGCACTACTTCTCCATCTTTGGCGATGATATAATACGGAATACCGAATGCTTTGCGACCTTGATAAACTTGTGAAAATTTTGCTTGGATATCTTTGTACAAAGCTTTGTTAGCCCGCATTTGATAGCCCGTTAATTTGCGTTGTTGAATAAAATCCTTCCACTTCTGATCGTCCTTATCCTGATCCATGGATAAGTACAAGATATCAATATCATGTTTGGTAGCTACATCATGCAGGCCATCCTTATAGGCAAATTCGGCCACACAAGGTCCGCACCAAGTAGCCCAGAGATCAATATACACGGTACGTCCGGCAAATTTTTCTAGCACCTCGTCAAAAGAGTTTAGCTCTTCATAGCCTTCCACAAACTCGGTGAAAGGAGGCGGTACGACAGCTGGTGTCTCAGCAGTCTGCTTTTTTGATTGGCCTACGGCCAATAAAGGCATCATTAGTAATAAAACAAAAATGTGCTTCATGATACTTGTGATTTAATGTAACCGGCTGCCATCAGAGCGATGCCAACCTTCAATTTCTTATTTATAAATCTGAATGTCGACCGTACCATCCTCTTGGATAGTACCTCGGTACATGCCTGCCGTATTAAATGGCATCGCCACCTCGCCATTTTGATTGATCGCGATTAGTCCGCCATCGCCACCTAAGTCGCCTATTTTTTTGATCACGGCTGCGGCGGCCGATGCAATAGACAATCCACCATACTGCATACGTGCAGCTACATCATAAGCTGCTACCGATCGGATGAAAAACTCGCCCCAGCCGGTACATGAAACGGCAACCGTCGCATTATCTGCATAATTACCAGCCCCTGTAATTGGCGCATCGCCGACGCGGCCATAACGTTTATTAGTCATGCCGCCGGTAGACGTCGCTGCTGCTAAATTTCCAGCACGATCAACCGCTACTGCACCCACTGTACCGTACTTGTAATCTTTATATACTTCAGGAATTTGGGATTGCGCATCATGATCCAATTGCGTAGCTAAAGAATCTAATGCTCTGGCTTTCTGCAATCCTTGCCAGCGTTCCTCCGTGTAAAAATAGCTGGGATCTACGATCTGCAAACCTTGCTCTTTTGCGAATTGTTCCGCTCCTACTCCTACCATCATCACATGTGCCGAATGTTGCATCACGGCGCGCGCTGCTTGGATCGGACTTTTTACATTGGTCACGCCAGCCACGGCACCAGCGTTCAATGTCTTACCATCCATAATCGCAGCGTCGAGTTCGTTCTTACCATCATGGGTAAATACAGCACCTTTGCCCGCATTGAACAAAGGATTTCCTTCCAACACTTTTACAGCAGCCTCCACGGCGTCCAGACTAGTACCTCCCTCCTGTTGCAATACACGATGTCCAGCCATCAATGCCTGTTTCAATCCATCTTTATAGGCCGCTTCCATCGAGTCGGTCAGGTTTTTCTTCAGAATCGTACCTGCTCCGCCATGAATAGCCATCACATAAGTATCTTGTTGCGCAACGGCGAATTGCAATGCAAAGAAACTAGATACAACCAATAAAAGCAGTGTTTTTCGGATCATCTTAGAACTGAATTAGGCTTTTATAGCACGTTGCCTGATCGCCTCGTAAATAACCACACCTGCAGATACGGAAACGTTCAAAGATTTAATTTCACCAAACATCGGAATACGAGCCAACTTATCGGATATTCTGATCAGATCATCGGAAACACCAACATCCTCCGCACCCATTACCACACAAGTAGGCCCAGTGTAATCCACATCATGAATAGAATCTTCCGTTTTCTCTGTACTAACTACCATCTGTACACCTGACTCAATCAAAAAACGACCGACTTTTCCCAACGAATCTTGACGACAAACTGGTATTTTATACAACGCACCTGCGGAAGTCTTAATCGCATCTGGATTGATTTCTGCTGATCCTTTTTTCGGTACAATAATCGCATGCACACCCGCACATTCAGCCGTACGTGCAATGGCACCCATGTTGCGTACATCGGTAATACCGTCCAACATCAACAACAAAGGTATTTCACCTTTTTCATAGATTGTAGGCAATAGATCTTCGATTTGTTGATACGTTATTGGAGAGATCATCGCGATCACGCCCTGATGATTTTTTCCGGTGATGCGATTTAACTTTTCAATCGGCACTTGCTGTGATGGCAAGTTATGTTCTTTGAGTAATGCTTTCAATTCCATCAGCAACCCTCCAGTTAGTCCACGTTGAATGAAGAGAGATTCGATCTCTTTTCCACTATCAATGGCTTCCATGACGGCGCGAATACCAAAAACCATCTGATTCGACTCTCTTTTTTCACCACGAGGCTCTCTACGTTGAAATTGCTGCATAAATTTTTACTATTAAAAGTTCAAAAGTAATCATTAAAATCGACGTAAATCGGCTATCAATCGCAAAAGATCATTCTGCAATAGCCAGTAAATTACTTGTGATCTTCGAAAATTTAAATTCTCTTCGATCATAAACTTTCACTTAATCAGGATTAATTTGTTATTTTTAAACAACAAAACCTGAGCTATGAAAGAGCAATTTATTGATAAAGTCTCCGCGTCTTACAAACCGAAAGGTGCTTTTATACAATTGGGATCTGGCATTTTAAACGGCGAAGTGGTAACAGAAGCCAAAGTAAACCTAGCACTCCGTATGATGAACCGCCATGGCCTGATTGCTGGAGCTACCGGAACCGGAAAAACGCGGACTTTGCAACTCATGGCCGAACAACTTTCGGATGCTGGCGTGCCGGTATTTATGCTGGACGTGAAAGGCGATCTATCTGGTCTGGCCGAACCGGGAAAGACCAATGAAGCATTGCTAGAGCGAGGTCTGGCAGTCGGAATTCCTTTTGAGCCGTCTTCATTTCCAGTCGAGCTCTTCTCACTAAGCGGCAACTTAGGTGCTCCTATGCGGCTAACCGTAGGTGATTTTGGTCCGGTGCTGCTATCTCGCATTCTCGATCTTAATGATACGCAATCAGGCGTATTGAGCGCCATATTCAAATACGCACAAGATACAGATCTGCCTCTTATCGATTTAGATGACTTAAAAAAGCTAGTTTCTTATTTATCAGAAGGTGCTGGTGCCGCAGAAATAAAGGAGGATTATGGCCGCATTAGCAGCGCCAGTGCTGGTGCCATTCTCCGAAAGATTGTAGCTATCGAACAGCAAGGTATGGCGCACTTATTTGGCGAAAAAGAATTCGATATTCAAGATCTTTTTGCCAAAGTAGATGGCAAAGGAGTGATCACCTTGCTCAACATCGCGGATGTACAGGATCAGCCGCTGCTGTTCTCCACTTTTTTATTAAGCCTGCTAGCGCAATTATTCAAAAAATTACCCGAAGTGGGTGATCTGGATCAACCTAAGTTGGTCTTCTTTTTCGATGAAGCGCATCTATTATTCAATGGTGCATCAAAAGCTTTCCTCGGTCAGATCGAACAGATTGTACGGTTGATACGCTCCAAAGGAGTCGGTGTTTTCTTTTGTACACAGGCGGCAAGTGATATCGCGGAAAGTGTATTAGGGCAACTTGGAAATAGAGTGCAACATGCGCTGCGTGCATTTACACCAAATGATTCCGAAAACCTGCGAAAAACGGTGCGCACCTATCCTACCTCAGATTTCTACGCAATTGATAAAATATTGACGGCATTGGGAACAGGGCAAGCATTAATCACGGTCCTCAATGATAAAGGTATTCCGACGGAAGTTGTGGCTACACACTTGGTGCCCGCACGTGCGATTATGGGACCTGCATCGCCAGAAACCTACAATCGCATTTTAGAAGAATCTGATGCTACCACAAAGTACCAAGAGCGTATTGAACGCCGATCAGCAGCCGAAATTATCACCGAACGACAGCAACAACAAGAAGCTAACTTGGCGCGCGAACAACTGGAAAAATCGACACAGAAATCGGCATCGAGCTCCAAAACAACATCTGCACCACGCTCCCGAAGACAAACTTCTCTGGAAGCGGCTCAAACTACCGCTAGCCGAACGTTAGCGAGAGAAGGAACAAAATTACTAGGAAAATTAGCGAGCGGATTGCTAGATATGTTTCTTAAAAAAAGGAAGTAAGCCGTATCTTGGAGCTAGCTATGAAAATCTTAACCGCTTCTGACATCCGCAGAGCCGATCAGGCTACCATAGATCGACAAGGTATTCGATCTATCGAGCTGATGGAGCGAGCGGCAAACTGCTTATTCCAACACATCACGAAAGATTTTCCTTCGTTTGAAACTTCTTTCGTGATTTTTTGTGGTTCGGGAAATAATGGTGGCGATGGCTTGGCACTCGGACGTTTACTTTCTGCCTCCGGAAGATCGGTTCGCATCTTCCTAAAGCAGACCGAAAAATACAGCGCTGATAATCAGGAAAATCAAGAGCGATTGCAGCAGGTTGGCATCCCGTTAAACTTCTTTAATGGTGACATCCTGAAAAAATTTGAATCGCACGATGTGCTTATCGATGCGCTGTATGGTATTGGCCTTTCTCGTCCTTTGGCCGAAGAATGGCGACCTGTTATTGAAGCAATCAATGATTCTGATCGTACGATATTGGCGATCGACATTCCTTCGGGAATGTATGCAGATCAGCCGTCGGAAACTGGAATTCCTATCATAAAAGCAGATCATACGTACACCCTACAATGCTCTAAAATTGCCTTACTACAACCTGAAAACACCGCGTATGTAGGCGAACTGACCGTAGTCGATATACAATTGGATGCGAGCGCATTATCAGCGGTTGATAGTTGCTATTACCTCACCACTTTAGATACGATTCAAGCACGCTGTTCCATGCCAAGTCGCTTTGCGCACAAAGGCACGTTTGGTCATGCGTTAATCGTGGGCGGAAGCTATGGTAAGATCGGCGCCATTCATCTCAGTGCAAAAGCAGCACTTCGTACTGGATGCGGCATGGTAAGTATATACAGCGCCGCTTGCGCCAACCCGATATTGCAAACGAATTTCCCGGAAGCGATGTTGCAAACAGATCCCGAGTTCACTCACGTATCTTCTTTTTCAAAAAACATCGATTCCTATGCTGCTATCGCAATAGGTATGGGAATGGGTACACATGCAGATACAGAGCAGGCATTTTTTCAATTTTTACGGAAAATATCTTCCACATCCAAATCAACTAAACTGATACTTGATGCCGACGCATTAAATCTATTAGCGCAGAATTCCTTAAGCTTAAACGATCTGCCGATAGGCTGTATCCTCACACCACACCCAAAAGAATTGCAGCGCCTAATCGGTTCTTGGAAAAACGATTGGGACAAAATGGAGAAGACGCGTGCATTTGCGCAGCAACATCAGGTGATTGTGTTAATCAAAGGTGCTAACACCGCCGTGGTATTGCCAGATGGTACGATCCATTTTAATACAACCGGCAATTGGGGAATGGCCACTGCCGGCAGTGGCGACGTATTAGCCGGTATCATCACTTCGCTGATCGCGCAGGGATTTTCTGGCAAGGATGCAGCGCTTACCGGCGTTTACTTGCATGGCTTAGCTGCGGATCTTGCCGTGCAAACCATCCATCCGAAAAGCATGATAGCCTCGGATATTATTGAGGGTATTTCTATGGCTTGGCAAAAAGTTTTGCCGATCGCGTGCAGGCATTAATTCGCGAGAATGCGCAACGTGGGTTTCCCTGCCCCCGACAAAATTGATATATTAGCTTTCCAAATAGCAAAATACCATGCAGATTTCCTTTCGATATATATTTTCTAAGACGCGCCATGTGTTATCCGTTCTACTTTTGATGAGTGGCTCGTTTGCCGTTGCGCAACAAACCCAGAAACCACCATTACATGGTAAGCATTGGATGGCAATTACAGGAAAACCGCTGGCTGCCACTGCTGGAGCACAGTTATTTCAGCAAGGCGGAAATGCAGTCGATGCGGCTTGTGCTATGCTAGGCGCGACCTGTACAATGTGGGATGTGTTGAGCTGGGGCGGAGAAACGCAAGCTTTAATCTATCATCCAGAACTCAAAAAAGTAATCGCCATCAATGCGCTGGGTGTGGCTCCGACTGGAGCAACGGTTGATTTTTTCAAAAGCAAAGGTTATGAGTTTCCGCCAGAATATGGACCGCTGGCAGCGGTAACTCCGGGTACACCAGGCGGTTTATGTTACATGCTCGCCAAATATGGCACGAAAAGCTTGAAAGAAGTGCTGCAACCATCTATGCAAATGGCTGCAGGCTATCCGATCGAAGCACAAACGGCCAATAGTATCGAGCGTGGTAAAGAACGGATCAAAGAATGGCCATACAGTAAGGAGGTCTTTTTGGTACATCCAGGTGAAGAGCGCGAGGCGCCGGAAGCAGGTGAAATATTTGTACAAAATGACCTGTTGCGCACTTTAGAGAAACTCGTAGAAGCCGAACAAAATGCATTGGCCGCAGGCAAGAGTCGGGAAGAGGCGATTATGGCAGCGCACGATCGCTTTTATACCGGAGATATCGCGGCAGAATTTGTTCGCGGCAGCCAAGAGCATGGCGGACTGATCACCATGGAAGATTTGGCCAACTGGCGTCCAATCGAAGAAGAGCCTTTACAGATCAATTATAAAGGCATTGATGTATATAAATTACAATCTTGGACGCAAGGACCTGCAATGTTGCAAGCTTTGAATATCCTCAAACAATTTGATCTCAAAGGCATGGGATACAATTCTGCGCCTTATATTCACACGGTGTACCAAGCCATGAATCTGGCTTTTGCCGATCGCGATTTTTATTACGGCGATCCCGCATTCAAACCCAAAACACCGATTAATGGTTTGCTGAGTGATGCTTATGCCGCAAAAAGAGCCGCAGGGATAGATCCTAGTAAGAATGATCCGTTGGTCGAGCCGGGCGATCCATATCCTTTTGAAAATCGTAAAAACCCCTATCTTAATTTATTGGCGGAACGCCGAAAATTGACAGATACAACAGCGCGTGACCAAGGTGATTTTGTACCTAAACACGATGCTACTGCTTATCAGGAAAATGCGGACAGCTTATATCAAGATCGTTTACTGCGAGGCACGACCAGTATTGAAGCAGCCGATGCAGAGGGTTGGGTAGTGTCGATTACGCCAAGCGGCGGATGGCTGCCGGCATTTATCGCCGGTCATACCGGCGTTGGTATGAGCCAGCGGTTGCAGAGCTTTGTGCTGGATTCGCTGATAAGTCCATTTAATGTGGTTGAGCCAGGCAAACGTCCACGTGTAACATTGACGCCAGCTATGGCTTTGAAAGATGGCAAACCTTATCTATCTTTTGCCGTACAAGGTGGCGATACGCAAGATCAAAATCTTCTGCAATTCTTTTTGAATGTGGTAGAATTCGACATGAAGCCACAGCAAGCCGCGGAAGCGGCAAATGTTAATAGCAACCAATTGTGGCTGTCTTTAGGTGGCACAAAGTTAGCTGATCGTAAGCCAAGAGCGGGAAGTCTGCTATTAGATAAACGAACGCCTGCCGATGTGGTGAAGCAGTTGGAAGCGATGGGTTATGCTATTCAATTTGGCGAAAGAAATAGTGGCCCGATCAATGCGATTTATTTTGATGAAAAGCATGGTACGCTTTGGGGCGGCAGCAGCAACCATGGCGAAGATTATGGTATTGCTTGGTAGGTGGAAGTGAGTTTTGGGAGGATAGAAGTTTCAATGCTAAAATAATTTTTCTTTAAGCAGTTCCAGATGTATTTTTGGATCAAAATCCTCAGCAATTCCACTATTGATCCATTCTTGAATGGCGTTTTTAAGCACTTGAATTCGGTCCTCCTCTTCTTCTAAAAGTCGTAGACCGGCACGAATTACTTCGCTTGCATTTTTAAATCTTCCTTGAGCAACTTTTGCCTCAACAAAATCCTCAAAATAATCCCCTAAAGAAACAGATGTATTGTGCCCCATGTTATTGATTTTAGAAATTCTGCATCGTAATGTTACCAAACTTTGGTAACAGTTATACTATATTTCAAATCACTGTAAAAATGTATCAGGGAAAAATCAAACCAACTTTCAAAAACTACAAATTCAGTAGACTAAAATAAATTGTTTTTACGTACTTTTGGGACACTTTTTAGCGAGTGCACCCAGAATGATTAACGTTAAGCATATTTCCAAAACATATACGACCAGTAAAGGAAGACGAGTTCATGCATTGGATGATGTTTCCTTCTCTGTCAAAAAAGGAGAAATTTTCGGTATTATCGGAAGTTCCGGCGCGGGCAAAAGCACCATATTACGCTGCCTGAATTTGTTGGAAAGACCTGATCAGGGTGAAATTTGGCTGGCAGATAAGCAACTGACCAACTTAAGCGAGCGCCAATTGCAACAAGAAAGGCAGCACATCGGAATGATTTTCCAGCATTTCAATCTGTTATCTTCCCGAACAATTTTCGATAATATAGCACTGCCATTAGAGCTTAGTCAGACTTCTAAAAAAGACATTCACACACGCGTAACAGAGCTTTTAGAACTGGTTGGCTTGGCAGATAAAGCGAATGATTACCCTAGTAATCTTTCGGGGGGACAAAAACAGCGTGTCGCGATAGCTCGTGCTTTGGCGAACAACCCTACCCTTTTGCTTTGCGATGAAGCGACTAGCGCTTTGGATCCTGGTACCACAAAATCCATTCTCAACCTCTTGCAAACGATCAATGCCAAGCTGCAAATTACTATTGTATTGATCACGCATGAAATCCACGTAGTGAAAGCGATCTGCGATCGCGTTGCCGTAGTAAAGGATGGAAAGATTGTAGAATTGGGCGATCGTTCTCAGATCTTTGGTGCACCGGAACATGCACATACAGCGGCATTTGTCGCTTCTGCGGTGCAGGCAGATTTACCAATTGCTTATCAGCAGCACATTCAAACGGAAAAATTATCCGATACGGATGATTTGTTAGTACGCATCCAAGCGCGGGATAATACCGACTATTCTTTTTCGACATTGCAACAGCAATTCTCACTACATGTTGAGATTGTTGAAGCGCGTATCGAAACTATTGGCGCATTAAAGATCAGTTCTTCCGTATTACGGATTTCTGGAGATCAATTTGATGAAGCTATCGCATTTTGCTCAAATCATTACTTTAACACCGAAATACTAGGCTATGTCTCCAGAAGTTATTAATCTGCTCCTTGCCGGAACGGGCGAAACGCTCGTCATGACCTTTGTTTCCTGCTTTTTTGGCTTCTGCCTCGGGCTTCCAACTGGAGTTTACCTTTTTGCTTCACGCAAAGGCGGCATGCTCGAGAATCGTACTGCTCATAACATCACCTCATTTGTAGTCAATGTTTCTCGATCCATTCCCTTCATTATTCTAATCGTTTGGATGATCCCGTTTACTCGAAGTATTGTCGGTACGTCAATCGGTTTGAAAGCCGCTTTGGTACCATTGAGTATCGGTGCGGCGCCATTTATTGCGCGACTAATCGAAAATAGTTTGATGGATTTGCCGGTCGGTCTAGTAGAAACTGCGAGAGCGATGGGTGCTACCCAATTCCAAATCATTAAGAAAGTGTTGTTGCCAGAAGCGTTGCCATCCATTATCAATCACGCCACCGTCACACTAATTACACTAGTAGGTTATTCCGCCATGGGCGGCGCGGTGGGCGCTGGCGGATTAGGACAGATTGGTTATCAATACGGCTATATTGGCTATGATGCACAAATTATGAATGCAGTGCTTATTTTACTCATCATCATGGTCATCATAATTCAGTATAGCGGAGATTTTATCTCCAAAAAATTCGATCATCGTTAATTCATTTCAACTAAAAAAATACATTATGCGTCATATCATCGCACCTTTGTTTTATATCGTTTTGTCCACCCTTTTCATCGCTTGCGGCAGCAACGCTACGGATGAAAATACCATCCGAGTAGGCATCGTGGCCGGACCAGAAAAAGAAATTGCCGAAGTAGCCAAAAAAGTAGCCAAGGAAAAATACAATCTAGAGATCGAATTGGTCACTTTTAACGATTATGTGATGCCCAATGAAGCCTTGAGCACCGGTGATATTGATGCCAATGCGTTTCAACATGTTCCTTATCTTACGGAACAATCCAAGCAACGCGGTTATAAATTGGCGGTGATTGGTAATACCTTTGTGTATCCTATTGTGGCTTATTCAAAAAAAATAAAATCGATAGCTGAATTGGCAGACAATGCCACCATTGCTATTCCCAATGATCCTACTAACGGTGGTCGCTCGCTGTTGATGTTGCAAGAGCAAGGCTTAATTTCTTTGAAAGAGCAAACAGGCATAATGCCGAAAGTGATCGATATCACGGCTAATCCTAAAAATCTACGTATCCTGGAGCTTGAAGCGCCACAACTCCCAAAAGTATTGGGTGATAAAGAGGTGTCTATTGCGATTATCAACAACAATTTTGCTGCACAAGCGGGATTGGATGCCGACAAATTGGGTCTGTTCCGCGAAAGTAAGGAATCACCTTACATGAATGTTATCGTGACGCGCGAGGATAATAAGGATTTAGAAAAAGTAAAGAAATTCTTGCAAGCCTACCAATCGGATGAAGTAGAACAGAAAGCGTTAGAATTGTTTAAAGGACAAGCTGTGAAAGGCTGGTAAAGCCACTTAAAGATCAAACTTTTCGTTGAGGTACTTCCAATAGCGCTTGGGCACATGCTGCAGATGCAGTTTGGTATTCTTACGTTCGGTGATATTGGTGCTTCGAAAATATCGACGCCATAGTTCATCATACAAAGCTTCGCGCTCTTCGCCACGCGCGACCAACTCCGCTTCGGAAGGAAGATCGCTTAAGTGAATCTCTACAACTTCCGTCTGATTGTAGTAAGCGCCGTAATCGCGTTTAATATCGTAGATAACCCACGATTGATCCGCATAACGATCTCTAAAATGTGGAATAATGAGTGGGATAACATTAAAGTCGGGATCTATCTTGGCGAAAAATAACTCATCGCTCAACTTCCTAAAACGAACAAACGCTTTGAATCGGTGTCGCTCACGCGATACTGATTTGTTTATTTGTTTCATACGCAACACATCTTCATGTCCGTAATTACGTGATAAGCTCGTACCTTCGGGTGTAAGGTAATGACGTACCAAACGCAAAATCAAATCTTCTACCCCATCCAATTCTGAAAGGTAAGCGGCATACAATTCCTGAAAATCCTTTTGCCCGACCCGATTAATAATTCCCTTTTTGACACGAGCAGCCTTGGCCTCATCGGCATGCACTTCATGGCGTGCGCCAAACAAATCGGTCTGATCGGCTCGTGCTTCGCGCTGTATCGTCGCTGAACTAAACTTATATTCGTACACTTCGAAGATCGCCGTCAACAACCCAACCCAACTCCCATCGTAGGACAAAGTGATACGTTGCTGCATCGCCAACATTAAAATAGGGTCAATTGTTGATTGAACACTTTTTTATACTTGGTATGCGAAGCAGCCAAAATATAATGTTTAATCATTTCCGCAGGACGATCCGACATGATTGGCACAAAACCTTGACAGGATATAAAATACCGTACCTTATTAGCAGAAACACCAATTTTCTGCAAATGCTCCATACGCAAAGCACCGAAACGTCGCGCAGCGACTATTTTCTTAGCTGAAGTTACCCCTATCCCTGGCACACGCACAATCGCTTCATAAGGCGCTCGATTAATATCCACTGGAAACTGATGCAAATTCCGCAAAGCCCATCCTAATTTTGGATCAATATCGAGATCCAAATTCGGATGACGCTCGTTTACGATTTCATCGCGTTTAAATCCGTAAAACCGCAGCAACCAATCCGATTGATACAGTCGATTTTCGCGAATGACGGGCACGTCCGACCCCAGACCGGGCAAGCGATTGTCATTGGATATGGGGATATAGCCAGAATAATACACGCGTTTTAAATTGTACTCTGAGTAGTAATGATCGGCCGTTTTCATGATATGCATATCGGATTCGCCCGAAGCACCAATGATCATCTGCGTACTCTGCCCGGCCGGCGCAAACTTAGGCGTAGAGCGAAAGATCTTCTTTTCTTCTTTGGTGCGAATGATCTCATTTTTCAGATAACCCATTGGCACATCCATATCCTTTCTGTTTTTCTCCGGCGCCAAAAGCTTCAAACCTGTCTCGGTGGGTATTTCCAGATTTACACTCAATCGATCGGCATACAATCCGGCATCGTTGAGCAAATCATCCGAAGCACCTGGAATCGTTTTGAGATGGATATAACCATTAAAATTATGTTCTTGCCGTAATTTTTTGGCGATTAGTACCAATCTTTCCATCGTATAATCGGCGTTTTTGAAAATGCCTGAACTTAGAAAGAGCCCTTCAATATAATTTCTTCTGTAGAAATTGATAGTGAGATCTACCACTTCTTGTACGGTGAATGCGGCACGTTTGATATCATTGCTCCTTCTCGAAACACAATAGGCACAATCGAAAATACAATGATTGGTGAGCAGAATCTTGAGTAACGAAACACAGCGACCATCCTCGGTGTAGGTATGACATATTCCTGCGCCGGTATTTCCCAAGCCGCCTTTCTTGTTATTCCGATCACTTCCGCTTGAACTGCAACTAACGTCATATTTGGCTGCATCTGCCAATATCTCCAACTTCTCCTTAATCCGATCGTCTGCCATGTATAGGATGATTTTGTATTTAAAGCCTGAGAATTATCAACTCCTGCACTATATCAAAACTATAAAAAACTAATTATATTAGCAATAAAACTATAAAAAATAGTATTTAACGCAAATATCTTAAGATTGTACAGGTATTGAATAATAGTTTTAAGGAGAATTACTTCACTATGAGATAGCCATACCTAGATCACAAGGCATAAAAAAAGGTTTTCAAACGGGGAGAATGAAAACCTTTACTAACCAATTATAAACCTAAATTATGATGACACAAAGATAGTGTAAAAAATACACTATCAAAATATTTTCAAACTATTTTTTGTTTTCGGACAATATTTTGACAATTCTCAATCCTGACTGGAAACCTGTAGTTATAGCTCACGGAGAGCTGACAGGTAACGATATTGTTTATTTAAAAGACTATTACGATTAAAATCATAATGCTTGGGCGTTTATTGGAGGCAATAATTGCATGTTTTTTAACTATAAAACATGCAATTGTAGCGTTTTTCTCACATATGCGTTATTTAAGATAAACCCTATCATTATGAATAAGATTTATTGGATTCTCTTTACTATTTCGATGTTATCTTTCGCTTGTTCGAAAAGCGAATCGATTCCTACAGAACCTGGCAATGCTACTTTTTCGAAGATGCGAAGTCACTTTAGCAATGAACTGAAGTGCACTACTCCAGGCATGATGCAAACGAATCTTTTTCAGGGCATTTACGAAGGAGAAACGGTTTACTACGTTGCAATTGTGTGCCCCAACTGCAATACCCTACCGCCAAGAAGCGGATATACTGATACGTTGGAAGAGATTGTTTTCGCTGATTTTCGAAATGTAACCGATAATAAGATGGTATATGACAGCTGTACCAAAAAATTTGCTGAATAAAATCTGAAGTTAGATTTTATCCCCTTTAATGGATCGTAGATAAGTGACAAAGGCCAGCTTTAAAGCATCTTGAATCAAGAGTTCATCGGGACCATTATCGCTACTGCTATGGCCTATGATCTCTTGATTATCTTCGTCATCACCAACAATAGCCATAATACATTGATCACTATCTGTTTTAAACAGCCCCACACCTACAGGATGATTGTCTATAGCAACAAACCAAGTTTCATCATGCAATTCGTTTACTACTTTAGGAATATCTGTCCATTTCTTTAGCTGGGATAAGGTAATGTCGTTGTATTTCATGTCGTGCATTTAGAGATATAACAACTAGAGCTAAATTTGGTGTGTCTTATTGAAGAATAAAATAAAAACGCTGAAACAGACTTTTTAAGGAACGATGCATATAGCATGAACAACTTCCCTTTGCCAGATGCAAATAAATGCAAATGGCAAAGGAAAGATAGGTCATTTATTTCTTCAACTGTACCTGTATTGTATGCGTACCCGCCACCAATTTTTGCGGTGGATTTGCTATCGCATTCTCTGGCAAAGAAAGTGTGGCACTACCATTGGCTGGCACAGTTACGGTATAAGTCACGGTATTATTCTTATTTCGTTTCCATTTGGAAACAATAGTACCGTACGGCGAGCGGTGGCTCACTTCAGCATGCGCCAATCCTTCTGGAAACATCGGGCGCAACAAAGTATGCTTAAATCCTGGTTGCGCTGGATCTGGATGTATACCGCCGATAGATTTGAAAAACCAACCACCGATCTCTCCAAACATCATATGATTATCTGAAATATCCCTTTCTGCGTCCAAATCCCAATTTTCTAATAAAGTAGTCGCGCCGTTGACTACCCACCAACCCCATGATGGATACGTGTCTTGCACCGCCACTTTGTATGCTGAAGCACCATAGCCATTGTCTTTCAAAGCATCTAATAATGCTTTGGCACCCAACACACCCACATCAAGATGGAAGTTAGTTTCTTCTACTTTCTTATTTAAGTTGGCCGCTACTTTCGCGACCATATCCTCGGGCACTACTTTCCAGAACAATGGTACGCTTAACTCCGTTTGCGTACCGTCGGCATAAATTCCTTTCTCCCGATCGAGGAACTTATTGTTAATCGCGTCTTTGATCTTTTGGCTCAAGGCTTCATATTTCTGCTGATCTTGGGTTTTCCCAAATAGCTTCGCTGCCTTAGCCAAAATAAGTGCATCGGTATAGAAATAGACCGAAGATGTCAATTCTAGATTGGAGGTTGACTTCACTGGCACCCAATCTCCACGGCCAAAAGTAGTCAAGCCCTTAGGGCTAATACGCTCCACATAATTTACATAGCGTTTGATATTCTCGTAAGAATCGGCCAGCAGCTTCGAATCACCATAGAACATATACACTTGCCACGGAATAATCGCGATCGTACTCGTCCAATCCAATCCATTCGCTGTGCCGTAACCCCAACCACCTGTTGGAATGATATCGGGCAATACGCCATTCGGTTGCTGTTCATCCCGATGATCAGCGATCCATTTTTCATAAACGGTGATTCCTTCAAAATTGTACAAAGCAGTTTCAATGGCCAAATGTCCATCGCCCGTCCAACCATTCTTTTCGCGTTGCGGACAATCCGTCGGATAGCCCATCAGATTTGACAGATACGCATTATTAGTCACGCTCCACAGGTCGTTGACCAATTGAGACGAGGTTTTCACTTCGCCCAGCGGCACCACATCGCTATGCATGAAATAAGCGGTGACATTTTTGGCATCCAACTGGATTGGCTCGCTACTGCTGATCTCCACATAGCGGAAACCTTTATAATTGAATTTAGCAGTAAACTCGTCTTCTTTTCGTCCACTCAGCGTTAAAATATCCGTCTGGAAAGGATCTGCTTCCTTATCACCATGATAATAGACATCGATGTTAGATAAATCAATGCGACCGTTGTCATGCAGGCGCTCTCCGTGTTTGATCTTTAAGACCGTACCCGCCACTCCTTTCGCTCGAATATGCGTTACGCCGGCCATATTTTGCCCCATATCAAATACATATGTGCTATCGTTGATTTTACGTACCGATTGCGGATCGTATCGGCGGCCAAAGCGAATGGGCACCATTTGCTGCGAAACGATATTGTCCGAAGGAAAACTCCGATAGCGTACGCCCTGCCATTTCTGATCGTCAAATCCCGGACTATCCCAACCATCTTGTTCCAAGCGCGCATCATAATGTTCGGCTGTATAGATGCTATTAAAAGTAATTGGCCCAGCGGACGTCTTCCAATCTCTTTCAGACTTAATGGTTTCTTCGGTACCATCGGTGTACACGATATGGAGATCTAAACAAAAAGTTGGTCTGGCTCGCCAAGGCGCGTTATGAAAATCCCACACACCCAGCGACTGATGATTGTACCAACCATTTCCCAATACCACACCCAGTGCATTCTGTCCTTCGTTCAACTGCGCGGTCACATCGTGCGTTACGTAGAGCGTACGCCGATCAAACCGCGTGTACATCGGATCCAACCGATGATCGCCAACTTTGCGACCATTGAGCGACAGCTCGTATAATCCAGCTACCGCAATGTACGCGCGTGCACGAGCCACTTCTTTGTTAAGATTAAATTCTTTGCGAAAATACGGCGCTGGTTTATGATCGATAGTATGATGATCGCTAATCCACGCTCCTTGCCATTGGGCATTGCCCATTTTTCCAGTTTCAAAAGCACTAACTGCTGATGCGTTTGGCTTTGATTCTTTGTCCCAAATGATTACTTTCCAGAAATACCGCGTTTGCGGCAGCAACTGCTTACCGGCAAAAGTCAGCAATATATCGTCTGCCGTTTGTTTTCCTGTATCCCAGATTTGTCCACGATCATTCACCACGGCCATGGAGTCTGTATCGATCAGCACACGATATGCTGTTTGCAATGCGCCCTGTCGATTATCTTCGAGCTTCCAACTTAATCGAGGATTCGGATTGTCGACTCCTAGCGGATCCTGCAAATGCTCGCAGCGCAGATCGATAGGTTGTCCATTATTCGGCTTCGCCGCAGCAAAGAAACAAAGGGGAAATAATAGCAGAAAAAAAGGAACGGCTTTTAACATAAAGGTATAGGTATCTAAAACTAGAAGTAAACAATATAATAATCTGATTGTCAGTAAATAAAAGATAAATTGTTAGAAAGACCATTCATCGGTGCGAAACGGTGCCACTGGCAATCCTTCACTATTATAGAGATTGGAAATTCCTGCTTCTGTAAAATTGAATCGTACGGCTTGTGGATTTTTCACTTCAGAAGCAGATACGATCAGCTTCTCTCCACGCACCACGCCCTTTGCAGCGTGAAAAACCTGATCAGCACCAGCGATATATAGATCTAAGAGCTGGTCTCCTTTTACTTGCAATTTGCCATCGAGATGATCGAAGCTAATTTCTATCTGATTTCCCTTTACCGTATGATTTTTATAAATCGGTGATTTATAGTTTCTTTTGGCAGGTAACTTATAGTGTTCCTGCAAGGCTAGTGCAGCCAGACGATCGGCAACGGCATGCTTCTGAATGGGATGAATATCTTTGACATTGTCTACCAAATCAGAAATGACAACCATGCCACTATTAGGCAATGTTCGTGCTGTTTTCTCTTGCTGTTCGCGTAATAATGCGGCCAGTGGCGCTTTGTTATTATAGGTGAATGGTGCAATCTGCACGAAGTAGAATGGTAATTGCTTCCCCCATGCAGCTCGCCAAGCTCCTACCATCTGTTGCATCAGCCGATCGTACGAATACCAAGCGCCTACATTACTTTCGCCCTGATACCAGAATATGCCGGAAATCGAAAATCTCCGTAATGGAAAAATCATGCTATTCCACAGCGAAGCTGTTCGGTGTGGGCGATACGCGCCAGCCGTTTGATTTTCAGCGGATTTTTGTAAAATCCCATCATTGGCGAACACGCTCGTTGGCGTCCATACTTCTGCTCCTGTGCCGCCCCAGCTCGCATTGATAATACCAATAGGCACGCCGACTTCCTGACGGAATTTCTTGGCGATAAAATAGCCAATAGCAGAAAAAGGTTTTAGCGACTGGGCGTCCAATAATTGCCAGCTATCTGGAATATCTTCTTGCGGATAGGCGGCCGCATAGCGGCTGACTTGCAACAATCGGATTTGGTTGTCATTTGCTTGCGGCAGTTCTTCTAAAATCTCAGGTAGATTCTGCGCACCACCCCATTCCATATTAGATTGGCCAGAGCACAACCAAACATCACCCAAAAGCAAATCTTCTAACTGCAGTTTCTGTGCTCCAGATGTCACTTTTAAGGTATATGGACCACCAGCTGCGCTGGTACGAATCGGCACTTCCCAATTGCCACCACCGTCAATCACTGTATGCACGGTATCGGATAACCAAGATGCGTACACCGACACTTTAGCGCCAGCGCTTCCCCATCCCCAGACCTGCACTTCTGACTCGCGCTGCAATACCATATGGTCTGACAAGACATGTGGAAGTCGTAATTGAGCTTGTGCTGTAAGACATAGCAGGCATAGCCCGAACAGCAGTTTGATGTTTTTCTGCATATTATTTATTCATTCATTAGTTAGGAACTAAAGACAGTTATACAAATGTTTGTACGCTATAACCTCTATTAGTTTAGGTAGATAAGTATCATGTAAAGATAGTATTTCTTGTGTCATCTCCTACATAGCAGCGATCTGCCTGCACATATTTATCGTCAGACAACCGCCTGTATGAAAGATGATATTGCGCAATATGCATTTTAAAAAATCTTCCCCGATGGCACGATCGATTCATCTGAATCCTTTAGAAAAAAACATGACCTATCGACTGTAATTTAAAAGAAATATATCTTATATTGCAAGATAATTAACACCATAATAATTGTTATTTATTAACCAAATTATATCCAATCAAGTGCGATGGAAGCGACATTCCAACCTGACGTTATTATTGTGGGAACCGGACTTGCAGGACTTACTGCTTCCATGGAGATTACTAACGTCGGAAAAAAAGTACTTCTACTCGATCAAGAAACGGAACAGAATATGGGCGGACAAGCATTCTGGTCTTTCGGAGGTTTATTTTTGATCAACTCACCGCAACAGCGTCGAATGGGCATTAAAGATTCTTATGAACTGGCGCTTCAGGATTGGAAAGGTACGGCTGGATTTGATCGTGAGGAAGATTATTGGCCGCGCCAATGGGCGCAAGCTTACTTGAAATTTGCAGCCTATGAAAAATATGACTACGTCTCGAAGTTAGGAATCAGGCTGATGTTTATGGTCGGATGGGCCGAGCGCGGCGATGGTTTAGCCACTGGTCACGGAAACTCTGTACCACGCTTTCATGTGAGCTGGGGAACCGGCACTGGCGTGCTAAAGCCATTTGTGGACAAGGCTTATGACGCGCAGCGAAATGGTCTCCTACAAATGAAGTTTAGACATCGAGTCACGGAGCTAATAGTATCAGATAACAAAATCAACGGAGTTAAGGGAGACCTGCTGGAAATGGATGATAAAGACCGAGGTATTGCGACCAATAGAAATGTGATTGCGCCATTTCGATATCATGCCACACATGTAATTATTGCTTCTGGGGGTATAGGAGCCAATCTTGAACTGGTTCGCAGCAACTGGCCTGAAAGATTAGGGAAAGCTCCCGAAAACATGATCTGTGGCGTACCTGCCTATGTAGATGGAAAAATGATCGGCATTTCTGAAAATTTCGGAGCACATATTATCAATCGAGATCGCATTAGGCAGAAACAGAAATGAAAAGTTATTTCGACAATAAAGTGGTCTGGATTACAGGAGCTTCATCAGGGATAGGTGAAGCCTTAGTTATAGCATTGGCTGCTAAAACTAAGGCAAAAATTATTCTTTCATCCAGAAATGGAGATCGGCTAAATATAGTTGCCCAAAAGGCTAAACTTGATCAAGATCGCTTCCTAGTACTGCCTTTAGATCTGGAAGATCCTAAAAAAATGCCTGACATCGTATCACAGGCTGAAAATCGCTTTGGAAAAATCGATATTTTGATCAATAATGCTGGACTTTCTCAACGCTCGCTAGCTATGGAAACGGATATTGAAGTAGATAAGCGCCTCATGGATATCGATTTTATAGGAACAGTGGCTCTGACTAAAGCTGCGCTACCACATATGATCCAACGAGAAGATGGACAAATCGTTGTCATCTCTAGTCTGATGGGAATCTTTGCTACTCCTATGCGTAGTAGTTATGCTGCGGCAAAACATGCACTGCATGGATTTTTTGACGCATTGCGTGCGGAATTATATTCAAATAAAATTGCAATTACGATCATTTGCCCAGGATTTGTACAAACCAATATCTCCGTTAATGCGCTAACCGGTAATGGTGCTGCTCAGGGTACTATGGATGACGCGACTCAGCAAGGAATGCCAGTGGATGTGTTTGCCCAGAAAATGCTTTCCGCTGTAGCTAAAAAGAAAAATCTGGCTACTATAGGCGGCAAAGAAGTTTTAGGGGCTTATCTTAAGCGATTTCTACCTAATGTGCTAGCTAAGATCGTCCGCAAAACTAAAGTAGTATAGTGCTCTAAAAAGATACAGTTAACCTCGAACCAGTTGCTTTTCTGATAAAAATTTGATAAAGTGTTACTCTTAGGTCGTTATACTATTCTCTTTAAAAACGCCAACAATTTTGTAGGAGAATAAAACAGATCGGGCGACTGATGAAGATCTAGTTGCTATAATAGCAGTAGCGCAAAGTTTGATCGCAAATGCGGCCTACTCTCGAGTTGATAAGCCTATCCAAGCGGCTCACGATCGTATTGCTAAGCCATCCATTCTGTCAATTCCTATAAAGAAAGATTACTGAGCTACACTGAAAATTGACCTCTAGAGAACGGACTTTGAAAGATGGAAATATGAGCTACGATGGTAATTGTGAACGCGATACACTTAAATGTAAGTAGTAAAAAAGCCTATTAATATATACGGGTAATAAGTGCTAACACATCAGAGAGAAGTTTGGCTAGATTTATGCTAATCATCAGATATAGTTTATTTTTTCACAACTTAGATCTTACTTATGAAACTTTATTTGGGAATGGTGGGATTGGTGTTAACCATGATCTCTTGTCAGCAAAACGGCAACAAATCAAATTCTGAAGATATTACAAATGAAAAGGATAGCATTGCTACATCAACTCATAATTTAGATAATGGTCACTACTGTTATATCCTAACAGAAGGTGACAAAAGTCAAGATACGACCAAAGTGCATTTTCTAATTAATGCAAATGAGGTAACAGGCGAAATGGATTGGTTACCTTACGAGAAAGATTCGCGTAAAGGCACACTCCAAGGCAGCATTGACGGAGAGGATGTCGATGTACAATGGATCTATATGCAAGAAGGTACGAACGACACTTTGCATCTTCAATTTAGGTTGACTAGCGGCACAGAATTATATCAGAAACCACTGAAAGTAAACGCGAAGAGTATGCGAGAACAGACGGATGAGTCTGCCGAATATTCGGTCAAATACGCAGCTGTAGATTGTAAATAGTTTTTTCAACTTTATTTCCCATACCTTATTCCCCATTATGTCACACTTACTATTCGTCGATATCAGTCCGCTTGCCATCGGAATTATCGTAGCCATTCCAGTCTTATTTCTTTTGCTTGCGATCTATCAGATTTTGAAAAAAGAAACAGGACTAACTAAAATCCTGTGGATCTTGGTAGTGCTTTTCTTTCCATACTTAGGAGCAGCGATTTATTTTATTTCTCGATATCTTGATAACAAAAGACGTCGGGATGAAGAACGTATAATACGTCAGGATGCTGAACGGAGAGATCTTATGTAGATTGGCTGATAAGCCTTCCAGATATAAAAAGTACAGCTGTCATTCTTTTTCAAAAAATGACGGCTGTACTTTTATTAAACCACTATCCGAATACTAATCCCAAAATGGATTTTGCACCAAATTAGGATTCTTATCTATCTCGGACTGTGGCACAGGGTACCAATAATTCTTCGCGGTAAACACACGACGTTGATATACAGACCTTTTGAAGAATGCTCTGGGGTTGCTGGGACTATCATCTCGCTCTGTTCCAGAGAAATTCATACCGGAGAAATTACCGTTCAATGTGCTTTCCCCTATTTTCCAGCGTCTAATATCCCGATAACGAATGCCTTCATTGTTTAGCTCAACGCGCCTTTCTCGGCGGATGGCAGCACGCATTTGTTCTTGCGATGCCGGAACGGGTAGTGCATTAGCTCCTGTGCCGTACTGCGGTATACCAGCACGCACCCGTATCAAATTAACATACTTCACGATATCTTGATTGCCGGGTTCCACTTCATTCAGCGCTTCTGCATAGTTCAAATATGCCTCGCCCAGTCGATAGAGAATACCCGGTCGATAAGGATTCGTGCCGTTTCTCGGATCATGATTGGGATGTACCTTCTTGCGCAACAAATAGCCATTTTGTGGTGCATCGTGCGTGGGTCCACCATCCCAATTACCACTATAAAACTGCGTCGTACGATTTTCGCGTCGAAACCAAGCGCCGTTGTATAACACCGAAATATAAAATCGAGGTTCGCGACGGGTATACATGTTGAAAGTACCTGCTAAGGTCACTTTGCCATCACCTCTGGATTCTGCCCATTGCGTATTCCGCACTTCATCACTGGCCGAAAAACCATTCTCTGTGTAGCCCGACAATGGATCATTGATTGGCCTACCATTCTCCATGTAAAAAGCATCTACTAAAGATTGGGTAATACCCATACCACCATTACCACCTGTACCACGCGGTTGTGCATGTCTGTCGTATTCCCAGACGTTGGATTCAGGACGCGCAAATAAAATTTCCGTATTTCCATCCTGTGGCCTACGGAACATCATATTCTGATACGATAGAAATGGATCTACACTACCATCTGGATTATATTCTACGTATAATTTATGTCCCGCAGATTCAGCTCTTTCAATCAGCAATTTATTTGCCTCTGCCGCTTTAGTCCACTTATTGGCATCGAGAGCACTGCTGTAAATCTCTACCCCATCTTTGTTCGTAAATCCGTTGTAATCCGCATTGCCGTTGACCAGCGGACTCGCTGCAAAGAGTAAGAAGCGCGCTCGAACTGCCAGACACATAATCGCCGTTGCACGTCCGTACTTTTGCGCATTGCTATAACTATTTGGCAGTAGTTGCGAAACATCCAACAACTCTTGATCTACCCATGCCGCGACTTCGTCGAACGGAGTTTGACCGATCATCAGCTCGTCTTGGCCAGCGGTCGGATCAGTCAACCCTAACTGAAAAGGAATAGCTCCATAGGTTTCGAGCAATAGCGAGTAATAATAGGCAATCATAAACCGCGCTTCTGCCTTCATCAGCCCTACCTCTTCTTCGGTCACCAATTGCGCCGGATTGGCTTTCACATTATCCAAAAATATATAAGCAGAGCGAATGCGTTTGGGAAGTTCTACCCAATAATTCGGCCCCCACGAGCTGCTTGGATTCCAGTTACCCGTTTGTTTACCAATAACGGTCCAACCGAATTGTTCCCAACCGGTTGATGGTGCCATATCGTCAGAAAGTGGATCTAATTCAATATCTCTCGCATAACCCCAGTATGGATCAGGAATATTGCTATATACACCGGCAAGCCAGTCTTCGGTGCGTGTCTTATCGTTGAACACCATTTCTAAGGTAAGCTGATCGTCTGGCATCCTATCCAAGAACTTTGAACACGATGTGAGAATCAATGCAAGAAAGGCACATAGTACTTTTAAAGTATAATTTATCGCTTTCATAATGAGCTATTTTTCCGATTATTTAAAATTCATTTCAAGTCCGAAGGATACCGATTTCATAATGGGATACCGTAATCCATTGTTTACACCAAGCTCTGGATCCCACAATTTGAAGTCGGAAAAGGTCAGCAAGTTATTGCCGCGTGCAAAAACACGGAAATTGCGAATATGGATCGGATCTAACCATTTGCTTGGCAAGCTATACCCGAGCTCTACATTGCGCAAGCGGATAAAACTCATATCGCGCAACCACCAGGTAGAAGCCATATTGTTATTAGCACTTTGGTAATCGGAAAGGCGCGGGTAGAAAACATCTTGACTTGGGTTTTCTACTGTCCACCGATCATCTACATTGGTATACATATTCCCCATGGAACCATTGGCACTTCCCGGAATAAAGTTGGAGCCTCCAATAACGCGATAGCTGTTGCCAATGCCTTGCAAGAAAAAGCCAAAATCTAGCGATTTGTATCGTAGATTGGCACCAAAGCCAAACACAATTTGTGGATCTTCCGTACCACCGATATCCGTCATGTCGAGCGCATCGATGACACCATCGTTGTTCAAATCGCGGTATTTGATATCGCCAGGGCGCACTGGACCAAAAGTATGTCGCGGAATTCCGTCGTGTAACACATTGTTTTCTACATCTGCAAAATCTGCCTCGGTGAATAAGCCTTCGTCCATTAGGCCAAAAAGCTGGCCTACCGGTTTGCCCGTAGAGGAGCGCGATGTACCGATGACCACACTGGGCTCATCTTGTTCAATGATTTTGTTCTTCACGTAGGTAAATGTGCCGCGCATTGATAAAAACAAATCTTCGCTTAGCGCTCTGTTCACATCGAGGGAAAGATCGATACCGCGGTTTTTCACGCGACCATAATTGGCCCATGGCAGCGCGGTAAATCCACTAGAGCCTGGGATAGAGCGTCGTTGCATAAATATATTGCTCCGATCTTCATTGAAGAAATCGACTTGTAAATCCAGCGCATTCCATAGGCCGAGTTCGAACCCAATATTGGCTTTAGCCACCGTTTCCCATGTGAGATTTAAATTGCCTTGGTCACCTTCCATACGCCCCGCTCTCCTAAAATCATTGTCCAAGCCCCATGAATAGCCGCTGCCTTCATTGATTGTCGTGATGTAAGCAAAACGTCTCCCATCTAGTCGGTCATTACCTACCAAACCATAAGATCCACGCAATTTCAACTTGGTAAACGTATCCTTTGTATTTTGCATGAAAGCCTCTTCGGAAATGAGCCATCCTAACGCAAATGAAGGGAAAAATCCGAAACGCTTGCCCGGGGCAAAGTTTTCAGAGCCGTTGTACCCAAAGTTAAACTCGGCGATATATCGATTGTCATAATTATAGGATAGTCGACTCGCAATACCTTGATTACGGTATGGTAATAAATCCCCATTATCATAATTGCGCTGGTTATATAGAAAGAGTGCATCTACATTATGCTTCCCGAACATGCGATTGTAGGTTATCGCTCCTTCCATATATACACTTTTATCGCCCCATTCGGAGTCTGTGCCGTATCCCAGAAATTCTTGTCCGTAGCTATCAATAACCAACCTGAGGTTACCATCTTCGTCGCGCCCGACAGCCGGATTGTAATAATCGGGGCTTTTGCTACGAATTACTGAATTGTTCGCGTAGCGATCAAAAGAGAATAGACCCCGAGCTTTCAGTCCTGGCAGAAAGAATTTCAGATCTTGCTCTACCGAGAAGAGGGATTCTATTTTGCTGGCGCTGAAGCGCTCATAACCACGCTGCGTGGCCAGCGCCCAAGGATTGGTGCGGGATGGCGTGCGGGGGATTTCTCCAGAAGAATAGATCGTGGGATGTACATATGGTGGAATGACAAAGGCTTGAGAAAATAGCTCATCGACACTTTGTGGCGCACGACTGCGATCTTGCAGATAACCACCGATGTTGAGCCTAAATAAGGTCGTTGGGCTCACGTTTACATCCACATTAGAGCGTACGTTGTACCGATTTAATTTTGAAGAGGAATCCCACGATTGGGTGCGATCTCGCTCAATCAATCCACCCTCGCTAAAAAAGGATGTGACTAGTGAGTACCGCAATACTTCTGACCCACCATTGACACTCAAATTGGCTCTAGAATTTTGCGCACTATTCATCAGAATTTCATCGAGCCAATTTACATCTGGATACAGATCAGGATCTACGCCATTGCGAATATTGTCTAAGCGTTCTTGGCTATAAAGACCTTCTTCGCCACGCTCTCTGCGAATGGTGTTCATCACCTCCAAATAATCGGCCGCGCCGATAAATTCTGGAAGTTGTGTGGGCGATGTGATACCCTGCTCGAAGCGTGCGGTCACTGTCGGCTTACCGATTTTTCCGCGCTTCGTGTTGATTAAAATCACCCCATTCGCTCCGCGAACACCATACACCGCGCTTGCGGCAGCATCTTTTAGTACGGAGAATGACTCAATCTCTTCCGGATCCATATTGTCAAGCGAACGCTCTACTCCATCTACCAAAATAAGCGGATTGCGATTGCCACCAAATGTGCTGACACCTCTAATCCAAAAGTTGGAATTGTCGTAACCTGGTTCTCCAGATCGCTGCACTGCGATGACGCCGGCTAATTGACCGGCTAAATTATTACTCATGGAACGAGAAGTACTGTTTTGCAAATTGCGCGGTTGTGTGGTGCTTATTGCACCAACTACCGACGCTCTCCGTTGCGTACCGAAACCGACTACGACGACCTGATCTAAGGTACTCGTACTATCTTCTAGCGCGATGCGATAATCTGTACGCGTATCGAGCGCCACCGTTTTAGATACGTAGCCGAGCACCGAAACGCTTAAATCGGTATCCACAGATGATACTCGAAGCGAAAAACGACCAGCTTCATCGGTGGTGGCTTGCCGGCGGCTGATGTTGGAAATAATGGTGGCATTTGCCAATGGTTTCTGGTTTTCGTCTACGATCTCCCCTGCGATCAGACGGTTTTGTTGCACATTGGTATTTCGAGCTGCTCGCTGTATGATGATCGTCCGATCTTTGAGCGTATAGCTCGCTCCCGTGTTGGCAAATATGGTGCGTAGTACCTCGCCCACGGGTGTATTTACAAATCGATGAGAAATTTTTTTACGATCATCGAAGTCACTAGATGAATAAATAAATTCTAATCCAGTCTGGGTATTTAGGTCTTGGAATGCTTGTTTATACGTTATGTTGTTAAACGATATGGTGATGTTTTCCTGTAAGATATTCGCCGTCAGGGTGTGACTACCGTAAGAATACATGGGAAGCACACAAAAGCATACGATAATTCGCGTCATAGACAGTAATAGTCTATGTTTTTCAATAAACAATTGATACATTTGAAATAAATTGATTAGTCAAATAGTTAATTTTTTAGTACCCAAGGGTATAGGTTAGGAATGTTGCACCATTCCTAACCCTTATTTTAAGCCAACATAGATCACTCCTTTCTTTTCATAATAGGTTATCGTATTCGTCATCTGAATGATTTCTAAAATATCCTCCAATCGCTTATAACGGCTTATAATACCGGTAATCGGAAGATTTTGAACGGATTTTTGTACGATAATATCTTGACCATACCAATCCGCTAGTTCGGTCATCACATGGCGCAATGGTTGATCGTCAAAATAGAATTGCTGTTTGCGCCAAGCCATGAGTTTCTGTTTATTCCCACCAGAAGATGATACATAGATGCGTGGATTATCTGCCGCGACAAATCCAATCTGACCCGGACGAAGCAACACTTGATCTTGGCTCGTATGGTGGCTCAATCGAACGCTTCCTTCATGCAGATGCACGGAATGTTCCGCGCGAGAATTGGCATCGACCGTAAAAACGGTTCCTAATACGGCTACTTGTTGAATAGCCGTCTCTACATAAAACGGAATGTTGCGCCCTTGCCATTCCATTTTGGCAACGTCAAAAGACACTTTCCCTTCCATGTGCAATTTTCTAACAAAGGATGCTTCACTCCATTGGTAGGCAATTCGCGCACCCGATGCTAGTCGCGCCATGGTACCGTCGGACAGCAAGACGGTAAAAGCCATCTTCGTCGGATTCGTGACGATTAAGCTATCCGCGGCATTCTCTGATTGCACAGCCGATAGATCCAAGACCTTCTCATCATTCAGTGCGCGATAATGTGCCTCTTTTGGTACGCTATCTAGCAAATTGGCGTATTGCAATTTGCCTAATGATAGCGTAGGACCATCCTGGATTTGGTTGCCTGCGGCTAATGAATGATCATCGAACCATCCACGCCAATTTATTATATTCGAAAACGTCAGAAAAATTAACAAAATAGCGGCGGCCGGTATAAATATTCGCCGAAAAGGATATCTAATGGGTTGCTTATCGATGATTTGTCGATCGATTTCTTTTTTCATCTGACTTTTGATCTCGCTGAGCTCAGATTCTTTTCTGTCCTGCTGGTCAGATTCTATTTGGTCAAAGAATTTTTCTACCAACTTTTGCTCCGCGCGCGTGGCTTTACCGCGCTGATAACGGGAAAAGATAGATAACAGAAATAGCTTGACTAAATCTTTATTTTGGGACATCAGAAGTCGGTTTATTGATGGTTACTAATTATAAGTCGTGGTAACCTGACCTAACTCCCAAATAAAAAAAGAAAAAAAACGTAAATTATTTTTTCGAGCAGTAACCTGAGCGAGGTTTTCGAGGTAAGTATTTGATTTTGAATCGTTTTTACAGAAACATCTAATGCCGCACTAATCTCCTTTGTAGATCTTCCTTCTTCAAATTGCAGCCTGAATATCTCTCTGCGCTTTTTCGGCAGCTTGGCCATCCAGCTATCGATCATTGCTGCATATTCTTTTTGTAGCAGTTTGCTGTCAGATGCTTCGCAGTCGACCAGTTCATCAATAAAATTTTCTAAGGACTCAAAACGAGTATCTGCTTTGCGAAATCGATCAATCGCCTTGAAGCGTACGGCTTGCTTTAGATAGGTGTGTACATGATTGACTTGCTTAGTGGAGCGCTTGCACCAAAGATCGATGTAAATTTCTTGTATCAGGTCTTTGGCGATGTCTTCATCCTTAGTAATGGCAAAGGCAGTTTGGAAGAGAGACTCCCATGTTCTATGGTAAATCTGGTCAAATGCGGTCTTATGATTCTGCTGGGTAAGCAGAAACAGCTGTTCAAGACTGTGGTGTTCATAATTCGGCATTGGTAGATAACTGGTTAGAAATACTGCGCCGAGCAATTTATAAAATATTAGATCGAAACGCAAAAGTATCCGCACTAAGTTCTACCTTTTGCTATAATTTAATTTGCCTACAGATTCTTCGATCGTAGAAAAGTAGTGATATAGAAGAACAAAGAAATCAAGAGCTGAGGTACGTAATCGCACCGCCAATACGTTAATTAAAACCAGCCCGAAACTCCAGAGGGCTTTGCTTGGTTTTATTTTTGAATATTTTATTGAATGACTGGGGATGCTCGAAACCGAGCTCGTATGCTATTTCGGAGACCGATAAGGATGTCGTACTCAACCTCATTTTTGCGTGGTCAATTATTTTCTTCTGAATGTGTTGCTGCGTATTCTGCTGCGTATAGATACGGAGCACACTTCCCAGATAATTGGCAGAAATGTGCAGTTGATCTGCCATATCTTTCACTGTCGGCAAACCTTTCTTACCTAGGTTTTCGGGAGTGAAGTGTTGAGCCAAAATTTGCTCAAAACGGGTAACTAATTCCTGATTTGATTTTTTTCGGGTAGTGAATTGCCGTTGGTAAAAACGTTCTGAATAAATGAGCAATCGCTCAATCTGTTTTATGATCAAATCCTGACTAAATTGATCGATTGGAGATTGATATTCCCGCTCAATGCTTTCCATAATATCCACAATAACCACTTCTTCCCTATCCGAAAGAAATAAGGCTTCGTTCACGGCGTACGAAAAAAAATCATACGTATTGATTTTCGTAGCTAATTCAGTTCGCCACAAGAAATCAGGGTGTATGAGTAGCAGCCAGCCCGAGGGTTCGACTTGTGCGTCGGGATTCATCTCAATTTTTAGAAATTGATCGGGCGAGCAAAAGGAAAGCAAGCCCGAGTCAAAATCATAGTGTTGCTGCCCATAGTTGAACCGAGCGTTCACATTTCTTTTTAGACCAATAGAATAAAACTGCTGAATCCACTTTAGTGCCGAATCATTGACCGGATAATTCACTTTACTGTAGTCGATCAAGCTGATGAGCGGATGCTCTGGCTTGGGCAAACCGCAAAAAGTATGAAACTCACTCAGTGAATGAAAGTGAAATGTATCGTCCATCGATCTAAAATAACATATTTATACCTATTAAATCTTACTTAGCTAAAATCCAGTGGACAAAGTCAGCTCTTTCCACTTTTCCGCCTCATCACGCAAGAGATTGATCTTCTGTTGCGCCATCTCATAAGCATCCGCACCCATCAACAGGTGTACAGGCGGATTATCCAAAAGACTCACTTCAATCAGCAGCTCTATTCCCTTTTGCGGATCGTTTGGTTGATTACCATTGATCTGTTGCACGTGCTGTGCCTCACTCTCTCTAGCCAATACATAATCATCTATTGGGCGTCCAGGAGTCTTCACTGAACCCGATGACAGAAATTCTGTACGGAAATAACCGGGGTAAACCAATGTGGTGTGCACGCCGAAAGGTTTCATTTCTACTGCCAATGCTTCCGTGAAACCAGCGACTGCAAACTTGGTGGAGCAATAGATTCCAAAAGCTGGAAAGTTGCCCACTAAACCACCAACGGAAGCAATATTGAAAACATGTCCGGATTGTTGTTGGCGCAGATACGGGGCGGTGTGCCGGATCACATTTAGAGAACCAAAAACATTGACATCAAAATTTGTTCTAGCTTCTTCGTCCGACAGCTCTTCCAATGCTCCAATCTGACTATAACCTGCATTATTAACCACAATATCGATACGACCAAATCGTTCCACAGCACTTGTTACGGCATTTTTCACGGCTTCATCTTGGCTAATATCCACCTGTAACGGCAAAAAGTTTTCATGCTCTCCAATGGCTTTTAGTAATGATTCTTCACTTCTCGAAGTACCTACTACATAGTAACCTTGTTTTAAAAGTTCTATTACCAATGTCTTTCCTAAACCTTTGGAAGCTCCTGTAACGAACCATACTTTTTTAGTTTCCATCTTTAATTTGTTTTAATTTTTAGATAGAACAAAGGTTGGTAATTCGAGGCTTTCCGAAGTAGCTGTATCCGTGGAGATAGTAGCCAAATCGTGGATTCACTGATGTTCTACTTTGATAGCGTAGATACTGGCAGCAAGGTCATCCAGAAGAATGGAGATCTCTAAATGGCAAAATATACAAAGACACCTACGATGATGTGAGCTGGGGACCGCGTATGGATGGATCAGAATACATTCCTTGGTATGCTTGGTATCCTGGACATGACCGCTCCTCCCAGACTACTAACCTCAATGCACAACCTAACAATGTGCGGGATTTTTACGAAACCGGCGTTGTATTGAATAATGGTATTACGTTTCGCCAAAGGACCGAAAAGCTAGATTTCAAGGTAACGTATAACAACCAGTATGTAAACGGTTTAACCCGCGAAAGTTCATTAAAACGAAATAACATCAACGTTTCTGGGATATTATTCTGGGCACCTTAATGATCTACAGAATATTATTGAAAACAGTGGAAATGCGAATCTTTCGGCCATTGCCACTATTCTGCAACAGTATATCTATCTTTTTGTCACCAATATGTGGGGCGATGTCCCTTATTCAGAGGCCTTGCAAGGAACTACTGCATTGCTACCGAAGTATGACAGACAGGAAGACATCTACAAAGGAATATTTCTAAAATTGAGCGAGGCGATCGCCGCATTTGACAATAGTACGATAGCTGGAGACGAACAGCCAACTCTATAAAACTATTGGCGGCGATTCAATTATCTAAAAAGGTACCTGCAGCAAATGGGTTTGCCGCACAAGCTTTTCAAGAAGCATTGGCCGCAATTGGTGGAGTAATTACGACGAATGCACAAAATTTTAGATTGGTGTATCCGGGCGGCAACTATCAAAGTGCCTACTTTGCCACCTATTTGACGCGCTCAGATTATTCCGTGAGTTCGACATTGACTGATTTATTGAAATCACTGGATGATAACCAACAAACTATCTATGGTGGCGCTAGCAATGCCAATGGCACAGGAGCGACTACTTCATCGAGCATCGGTGTACCTTACGGATTAGAGCGCCCTGCGACCTTGGCTTTTACAGAAGCAAATCCAACTTGGGCTAGAATTTTGCGTGGCGATAAGCGTACAGATACTTCTCCAGTTTACCTAATCACTGCGGCGCAAGTTGCATTAGCTAGAGCAGAAGCGGCAGATCTAGGATGGACAACAGAAAGTGTAACGACATTGTATCCTCAAGGCATTAGCTTATCATTCGAACAATGGGGTGCAGCTTATAACGCAGCTACTTATTTAACTAATACTAATGTTGTGCTGACAGCACCGGGCACTAATCAGCGCTAGATTGCTACACAACGATTTATTGCGAGTTATCCGGACGGTGCGCAAGCATGGAATATTTGGCGCAAGTCTGGTTATCCTGCTTTGACGCCTTCTCCAGCTCCACTAACGCCTTCAGGACTTATTCTTCGTCGGTACGTGTATACAGATGCTGAGTTATTATCGAATCCAGAGAGCGCAGCTGCAGCAATTGCATTGCTTCCAGGAGGAAACAATCAAGATTCCAGAGTTTGGTGGGATCAACCCTAATCTGAACTATAGTGTGTGATTATAGTTAATAATGAAGTTCTCGCCGCCTGGCGAGAACTTTTTTTTATGTCCTACAGCGAGAGACCGGTATATTTAAGCTATATTAACTTAGGATTAAGAATCTACAAAAACTATCTAAAACAGTTTGACAAGTTTGCCGTTTACCGTATGAAACCTCTGCTTATGACTCTTCCACATTTCAAAACACTCATTTTGCTATTGGGCTACCTAGCTAATGGATTAAGCTCGAACTGCCTGCAAGCACAAGTCGCGAAATCACCTTTGGTATTCGATACGAAATTGACTTACGAAGTACGTTTTTTGGGCGATAGCACCGATTTGCAATCCGTGCGCACAGAGCTTACTCACTTATTAATAAATGATGCTATGTCGCTCTTTGAGTCTAGCCAAGCTGCCGTAATGGATTCCGCAAAATATCTGGTACAAGATGAAACGGAGAAGAAGCGTTTGCGCGCCGCATCCAGTCAAGGCACTACCATTCCTTACAAGATCTTCAAAAAAGCAAACCGCATCACCACCTACGATCTATTATTTAATAATCCAGAAAACACCAGCGGTATAGGGTTCTATTACGATGAAGCTCTCCCAGAATGGGAATTATCTGCTGATACCGCTACCATCCATGGTGTACTATGCCAGAAAGCGACCACTCAATTAGGTAATCGAGAATGGATAGCTTGGTTTACGACCGAAATACCGATCTCCGATGGCCCGTACAAATTTGGCGGACTTCCAGGCTTGGTGGTTCAAGTACAAGACAAGCAAGAGCATTGGATATTTACGCTGCGCGATATAGTAAATGCGGCCGACTATGCGTCTACATTACAAGGGCAGATGGACTTTGACCCACTTCATAGCAAACAAGCTTTCTTGGCAGCGAAGCGCGAATACACTAAATCTATCTTTGAAAAAGAGGAACTGAGGTCGGGTAGAAAATACACGCCAGAAACCCGTGCCATGATAGAAAAAAGATTAAAGTCTTTTGTCAAGCTTTCTAGCAATTGGATAGAATTGGATTATGCACACTAAGCACGTCCTCATCATCTTAGCTCAATCCAGTTGTTATCTCTATCAAAATCCTCTTTAGATTTCCTCTCATCTGTAAATGTATGCCCCTGTGTCTTCATAATTGTAATCCTATTATCGTAGAGATGACGCTTACTTTTAAAAAACTCAGCTTTGGTAGTTACTACGTGCCGCTTATCTGAACAGTTGAAATGAAATTTCTCCGATATTTCTTGAAGTTTTACAAGTTCATATCTCCAAGAATGGGTAGTGTCTTCTACTAAATAAACTAATCCAGGGAGACCTGAGAACTTATATGGGCCATCTGAGATTGGTACGTCGGGATTAAACCAAGCTACCCATGTCCTTCCACCTAATTTCAAGATTGCTTTTTGACAGATTTGTCCATTAATATGCATCGTGTCATTTTCAATAGTCCAATGGAGAGGTTCGGGTTCTTTATATATATAATGCTCTGCTTCCTGTGGCGATAAGATTTCATGCGTTGTGATGGTATTATCATTAAGATTCTTAAAAATAGTTAAATTATTTTTCGTGGCATTTGCCATGTACCAGTCCATAGGCGGCCCAAAAGGGTTTCCAGCAAGACGCTCCACTCTTTTGACAGAATCCATCCGTAGGAATTTGCTTGGCAGAAATAAGGATTCACTATCATTCATATATAGATCAAAATACTCGGTAGCTGCATTGGTTTTATTAGTGGAGTCGCCGTAGAAACTAAGTTTATATACTGCATGATATTTGAACTCATATAGTTTATCATCATGTACACCTTGTGCAAAAAGCATTGGAGAACTGTAAAAAATACATATAAATAATAGTAGGTATCCAAATCGCATGTTGAAGTCTTTTATTGATGATTTATAAATTTTATTGATTGTTTCGGGTTTGTTTTAGTTCTTAAAACCTAAATTTAGTAGACACAATAAACTGTCGTGGTCTGAGTTCAAAACGGGACTGAATTAATTGGTAATCTGTTGTGATTTGTTGCACATAGTCATTATTGTTGAGCAAGTTTTGTGCGATCAGTTCCACATCAATCTTGCGCTTACCCATCGTAACTCGGTAAGTCGCATCGATAAAATATTGATCTGGCTGGCCGCTAATATTATTATGATAGTAAGAGTTGCTTAAGATGATAGTCTGCAATTCTGTTGGGTATATCAGAACCGTGAGATAATGATTATTGTAGAAAATACTGTTGCTTCTGCCTGCGGCAAATGTATTAACCGTCTGCCCTATCGAAGTTTTGTATTCACCACCAATCAAAGAAGAGGCATTATTCATGATCTCCAGATCAGCAGCATAATGAAACGTTTTTTGCCTCGCCATCACATTGTTCAATAAATAGTCTGAACCAGACCAATTAGTTCGTCCATTGATTTTTACAACCGTTTTGGCCGAGGAAAAAAAATGCGACAAGCCGCCTGATAAGCGGTGTTGTTGATTTTGACTTTCACGGTTTGCGATACTCGTGCGCAATCGCCCCAGCGAATCTACCTGTGTTTCATATATATAATCGCGTACCGCAGCATCAAATCCGTACTGTAGATGAGCAAAGTTGGCCTTTAATGTATTCTTATAATTGTATCCTACACTAGTACTCACGTTTTTCGTACCGAGCAGCCGCGCATCATAACGTTGGATATTGCGGTATTCGCCGATGATAAATCCGTTGTAGAAATTATCCAATCCACCAAATTGATTGCCACCAGCGGCACTCGCGCTAAATTGATGCTTGGCATTGGCAATATACGTGGCCGAAGCCCGTGGATTGAAAGTATTGCGCAGCGCATTGTCTAGCGTTCGTACACCTTGTTGGTCGACATGGAAATAATAGGCGCTATAGGGCGTCGCTAAATTCAACTTCCAACGTGCGGTCTCAAAGCCAAATCCCAAATCTATCCCCAATCTAATTTGCGAGTTGCGCATATCATTGAAAAAATCATGACCCAATAATCGATTTTCATCGTGTTCGCCCAACTCAATATCAGTCTGCAAATGATTGCGATTGTAGTCCAGAGAGAGTATAGGCGAAACGCGCCACTTTTTCCATTTCCGCGTAAAACTCACATTGTTTTTCCAATCCAAGCCCTCAAATTGCACCAATTGCTGCACGCGATCAAAAGGGTTGCCATCGTTCAACAAATCTTCAAATTGCCCCGGCATCACTTGCAAACTTTGGGGCGTGGTGCGCCATTCTAAACTGGAATTAATATTAAATAGCTGCTTGCCGATAAAACGCCCTAGCACCAGCGAATTCTTGAAAACTTCGTCTGTAAATCTACCTTGTTGGCGTATCGGCATTTCCTCATTGAGTAAAACCATCCCCAAATCGCTATTCCAACGTTTATGATATTTTAAGACATTGCGGAAGAAAATATTCTTTTCATTTTTCTCGATGGTCGCACCCAGATCCAAATTATTGATCCGATAGCGGTTGTCCACCGCTTCATTATTTAGAATGGTTTCGTCCGCGGTAAAAACCTGCGTTGCCGTAAAACCGCTCCTTCTTTTGGTATCATCGTAATACGAGATATTACCTTTCACTTCGAGGTCATTGGGTAACTTTTGCAGCACATTGGTGCTAAATAAAAAGATCTTATTATCCAGCCATTTGCGCTCTTCAAAACCTGGACTAGGCACATCGCGCAAACGAATGTAACTTGGGCCATCCGAGATGTTGACATCTTTGTTGGTGAAGTAAACTCCTGTCCCACCCGTGTAAAATGCGCGCAGATCCTTCGCCACATCTACGCCCACATTGTTGGATTGAAAGGAATTGAGCATTTGAAACTTTTGCCCGAAGGTCATCGGCGTCACATTCACATCCCAGAGCGCTGGACTAGCCCCAATACCGATCTTTCCAGAACCAGTAGATGTAAATCGTTTCAACTCTAGATTAAGCGAAGCTTGATCGGAAAACACCACAGAATCCAGTAATTTGATCGGCTGATCGTTTTCCACTATCTGTACATTTCTCACTGCTTCAGCGGGCAAATTTTTATTAATCATGGCATACCGACCTTCCATCAGGTCCAGATTATTCACCATGTATTTTTGAATAGGCTTACCTTGATACAGAATTTTATCGCCCTCCATCTCTATACCAGGTAGTTTGCGAATAATATCTGCAATCACCCGGTCTTGCGACGAGGTAAATGCATCTACATTGTAATTAATGGTGTCTTTTCGTTTGAATATCGGTAAGTTGGCAGCTTTGACTTCTTGAATTTCTTTGGCTTGTAGCGAAAGTGTATAGGTGTACTGTCCCGTTTTGTTGGCCACTACCACTGAGTATTTAGCATAACTCAGGTGATTAAACTCCAAACGAATACTATCGGCGTCCGTGATCTTGCTTTCCAGTTGAAAAGTACCATCGGCACCTGATCGGGTGAAACCAACCAAAGCCGCACCGGCCACTCTTTTGTAGCCGACAGAAACATTTGAAACAGGATTGCCATCGGCATCGATTAGCTTTCCAGAGACCAAGATTTGGGAATGGACAGTACTGATCGATAAGCCAAACAGGAAACACAATATACCGACTTTTATAGCGCAAAAGAAGCTCAAAAACGATTGGAAGAAGTCGTCTAACGTAAGCATCATTAGGAGTGCAACAGAATAATATCACGCATGCTCAAAGAGTACAGACGATTGGTTCTCGGAGATAAAGATTAGTTAATTGCATCAGCAGACAACCATGCTATGGATGGTATACTACCGACAACCTAATATATACATATTATTTTAAAATCAAAGGGAAAATTTACCGCAATTAGTCTTCTTTCTTATAAATTTAGGGTTCGAGTTCGATCTGATTACTATTCTTCGCGAGGTATTTCTGGTAATTGTTTGTCATATTCAATTTCGACTGCGCATCTTTAAACTTGATCCGACCTTTGCTCTCATGCAGCAGCATCCGATTTTGCTCCATCGTACGTTTCTCTTTAAAGAAACCAGCTTTATGCATCTGAACAACCTTTCGGGCAGGATATTGATTGAAAACCAGCTTCTTTTCGATATTTAAATCCATGTCAATGACTTCAAAATTCCAAGATTTGTCGGCAGATGAAAGCGAAATAATGAGCCCAGGTAGTCCTCCAAATTTATATGGACCATCGAAAATGGGTATATCTGTACAAAACCAAGCTTCCCACTTCCGGCCAGCGTACTGCACTGTTGCTAATTGGCAATGCAGATTATGCAAGGTCTTTTCGTCGTTTGTGATATTCCAATCCCACCTATTCGGTTCATCGCAACGCACCAAGTCGGGTCCAAAATCGGCTTCATACTCATAAAATGCAATCGCATCAATCGACTTTATAATAGCAAATCTAAACTTCGACCTATAAGTGGATGCACTTGCGTAATCGCCGAAAGTATCCCCCCCTTTATATTGATCCTGACGGATGGAGTCCAGTATATTTTTGTTTGTGGATTCAAAAAGAGAAATGGAATCGTTGATAAGCAATTCGAAGGTTTCCTGCGCCGTCTGCTGCACGTTGGCTGTATCCGGTTTGTACGTGAGCTGGTACGTAATACGTTTATCAAATTGTAAAGTTTGCCCATGTACGAGCAAGCAACTCAAAAAAACATGAAAGTAAAACAAAGAAAAAGCTGCTGCATATCGATTCATTTTTTAAAGTAAATAAAATACTTTGCATAAAGAAATTTAATTCAGATCAAGTACTATCTTTACGAACTAACTACTGATAACGCTTTTGAAAACCAATCATACCATTTATCACCAATTATCAATGATTTTAGATTTTTCTATGATCTCTTTTATCAAGGAATTGAAATGGTTCTCCAATCCATTTAGAGCTTCTTGTGAAAGTATCTTACCATTTTTGTCAAAAACAGCATATTTTGAGTTTTTGTCTTTCACTAGAGAAAGGTAAGACCAACCAGTCGCCCAGCCCGATTTATAACCACCTTCGTACCACCGCCTGCATTCGAATGACGGACGATTGAAACGTATTTTATGATCTTTGAATTGAATGGATAAGGTATAAGAGATGTCGTATTTATAGGTTGTCTTACCGATTTGTATTGGAGATACTTTGACCTGATCTAAGATGGCTTGCTGTTCATATCCTTTAATGGTAATGCTTTCACCCTCGATCAAACTCAATACCTCCTTTGGATCTTTGTACATCGAATTAAGCGCTCGAAGAACATTTTTATACAAGACCTCTTGCTTTATATCTGGAAAATCAACTACTGCATATTCCAAATTGTCGGCAGCGACAAATCCTGCCGGCGTTAAGCTAAAATATTGGCCATATCCTACCTCAGCAAATAGCAATAATGCAATGAGTTGTACAAGTGTTTTCATATATGTTATTAGTTGTATGTATTTACGTAGTATTTCGCTTGATGTATCATCACTTTCACGCCACAGAAAGGGAAGGTATGCGACTTCAAATCTAGCGTGAAAAGCACAACGTATATATCCCTGAAAACCAGTATTTGTATCATTACACGTAGCTCTTTATAAAATATTCTTTAATTTTACGATATGAATTGCGCGTGCTTTTAGGTCCGCATATTAATGTTTACCGAAGTGAAACCCTTTATTAATCCCATAGTATTATTACTATTTGTAGTACTATGTTCCTTTTCATCCACTGCTGTGCTGGATGCTGATTTAGATCAAAAAACCGAGTATTTGCAAGAGCTTCACCGGAAGCTCAGGGTGATATATTATACCCAAGATTTTGTAGGTACGCTAAAATTCGAAAAGGAAGTAGAATCACTGAGAACCTCGATAGTAACTCCCAATCTGTTGCTTACCGATATAGAAATGCTGTTTGCAAAGAGCCTATATAATCTCAGTAACTATGAGCGATCATTGCCCCTTGCCCTTGCAAATCTCAGTAACTACGAAGAGCTTCGGAATGTTAAAGGTATTGCAGATGCACGTAATCTTATTGGATTGATCTATCTAGCGCAACATCATTATGATGCGGCTTTTGAAGAATTTAAAAAATCGGCAGCACAACATAAGGCGCTTGGAAACGAGCAACGTCTTTCTGCCAATTACCATAATATGGGTCTGGCTTCTACATCATTAGGCAGGCCGCAGTATGCGAAATCTTTTTTTATAAAAGCAAAATCACTCGCTGATAAATCTGGATATACGACAGTTAGTGCCATGGCAGACAATCGGCTCGCCGAAATGTACGAAAATGAGGATGAATTGGATACAGCTATGGTGCTGTATAACCAAGTCCTACAAAACAAATCTGCGAAGAGCGAATGGGAAAACAGCTTTGCACACACAGGAGTTGCCCGTTGCTATTACAAATTAAAACAATACGATAAAGCCAAAAGGCACGCTGTGGAGGGCTATAATCTCGCTGTTAAACTAAAGACAAAATGGGATATTGTAAGAGCAGCAAAAGTGGTCGCCGAGGTCAATGCGGCTTTAGGCACATTTGAAGAGGCCTTTATATATCATCAAATTTATGATTTGTATAAGGATAGCATGCTCTCTGAAGACAAACGCATTAGTTTAGATTCTATGCAAATCGCCTATCAGCGATCTGCCAATATGAAGCTAACAAAGGAAAATAGTATTATGGATCAACAACTGCGTATCGGACAAATACTATTGTTATTCCTTCTTTCGTTCGTGGTTTTTGTACTAGTGATATGGTACACGACTCGCAGACATGCTAATACGACTTCTGGGCTCAATAGTGAACTGAAAATGCATAGCCAATTGATTACAGAACGGAATGCGTTGATCGAAAGTCAAAATGAAAAGTTGCGAGATACGATTGTGACCAAGGATTTTTTAATAGCGGTATTGAGCCACGATTTTCGTAGTCCGATGTCGGCAATCTTGAATGTAATCCAATATTTAGAAGACACAACGTTGACTGCAGCAGACAGGAAACATTGGTTTGAAATCCTACGGAAGCAGACACTTTCCACGATGAAAGTGATGGATAACTTGTTACTCTGGTGTGAAACGCAAAAACATATAATCCGCACCGATCCAGTCGCAGTAAATGTATCCGAGCTAGTTTCAAACACTTTGGAAATGCTGGAGCAAACATTGCAGGATAAGCAGCTAAATATTATTCATTATGTAGATAATGTAGCTATCGGATATGCCGACAGAAATCACCTGCAGATTATCCTTTCCAATCTCATCTCTAATGCATCGAAATTTACGGAGAAAGGCGGAACCATTCAGATTAGTTATGAGGATGCTGAAAAGGATCTAAAAATTCATATTCGTGATAACGGCATTGGCATGAGCGCGATGAAACTACAGCAAATTCAGTCTGAGGACCATACACTAAAATTAACCGAGGGCACAGACCAAGAACGCGGGTTTGGCATCGGTATGCAAATTATAACACATTTCTTGAAAGCTAACAATGCTCAGCTACTGATTGAAAGTACAGAAGGTCATGGCAGCCATTTCACGGTCATCATTGCTCGATCATTTGCCCACCAAGATATACTATTGCAAACGACATGATTTTAGTAATCAACTTCTTACCCATCAAGAAAACTCAATATTATAAGTGACTTAAACCTGTCAAACGTGCATACATCTCCGCAATGGCGAACTGATCTAGCAGCCATTTTTTGCTGCTGTTAGTTGATTTTCCTGTCCATTCTTTGCTAAACAAACCATCGCTATTGCGCATAGCAGTCCAAGCGTGATCCATGTTTGCATTAAACGCACTGATATACTGCTTATCCTGATCTTGATGATACAACTCCACATAACCGCGCAACATAACAGCAATAAACCAGTTATCACTTCGCTTCAATTGTGGGTAAGAAGCCTTATTATCTTTTGTGAAAAACTGAGTTAAACCACCTTTGGCAGATGCTTGCGCATCTGCTAAGTACTCTTTTTTGTCGGTGATTTTATATAACAATGCTCCCGCTTGAATCATTTGCCCTGTATTGTAAGGATACTTGGCTTCTTGCACTTTGCCGGCAAGATTGATATTATCCCAATACACGTTGTCTTTCGGATCTTGCAGATTATCCTTCGTCCATGCGTATAGCTGAATCGCCTGATCTAAATAAGCTTGGGATTGGGTGGCTTCGTACAATTTGAGTAGATACACGACTGCCGGCGCGTTTGAACAGGTGTTTTTAGATTCTTTTTTCTGTTCGCACCAATAGATTCCGCCGCCTAGTTTATCATCCATACCGCTTGCTACAAACCGCCAAATCTCTTGAGCCTTATCTAAATATTTTTGTTCTTTGGTCTGCAAGTACAAATCCGTAAAATCGATACCCAACCAGACATTATCATCATAAAAACGATCTGATGGTGCAGCACTGTTGATGTAGGATGCATATCCTGCTGGCTGACGCGTGTCATAATAGTTTTCTAATCCGGAGAGTACGACCTGATCGATATGGCTTTTCACATCTTTAGTGTCACGATGCTCTAGAAGTGCCACGTAAGCGGATAAACTTCCTGAAAAAGGCCACAAATATGAATATGGATTGGTTTTGTTTTGATTTTCACCACCAGCAAGGTAGCTCGCGCTGTAGGTATCATCAAATGGATAATTTTCTCGAAGTAAATGCTTCCCATCAGGCACGGCGTACAAACTCTCTATTTTGGATAGAGTTTGACTTGCCTTCTCGTAATAGCCGTTTGCAGTTGATGTCTGTGCAAATAAGCTAGTAGTCATGCATAGTGCTATGCCCGCTCCTATTAGGTTTTTCATATTTTTACTCCTCATTATTATAGTTTATAGTATGGTAATTTATTCGGTATTCGGGACGCTAGATATAGCTTGACTTAATCTTTCATATTGCTATATCGTTTTACTAAATGAGTCACCAATATTTGATATCAAAACGCCAATCATTACGGTTTATTTTATGGCAAAATGGAGGAATGATTGATCACTGGAAAACATCCTAATCTAAAAGCAGCGCATTGGTCAACAAGTAATCATCATTACGCTAGAGAAAAATAGTAAAAAAGATGTGGCTAAAATCCTATGTAACTACATCTTTACCGTGGAAATTTATATTGTAATTTGGTTGGTAGCATCTAGATAGCCGAACACTTCACTTTTTCCAGCCATCGATTTCTGTCTTCTAGATTGAAATCTTGCAGCGAAACAACGATTATTTAATGACGTAATTTCCGAGATAAAGAAACATTTTAGCGGTTATGACAAGTCCCGCAATTTATTTAATGATTTGAAAGATAATTATGGCATAGCATGTAGCGATGCAGCTTGGTTATGTTAACAATATCCTGGAGATATTGATGATTGAGAAAAATATCTGCGATGTCAGCGTATACAAATGTCCATATTTCGATAGAAGAGTTCAATGATTTGTGAAAATTATTAGACTACTTTCGCGAATCATTCCCCTAGAGAATTTCAAAAATAACTCATTTAAAATCAAATGGCCGTTTTTCGCGGAGAGGGCGGGATTGGTTCAGCCCCGCATGCCCCGAACTCAACCTTGAACCTGCTACGAATCGAACCCTGCGGGTCCTCATCCCGAACTCCTTAAAAACACAAAACCCATCTTTGCAGATGGGTTTTTGTTGTTTTTCGCGGAGAGGGCGGGATTCGAACCCGCGGTACCGTTTCCAGTACGACAGTTTAGCAAACTGTTCCTTTCGGCCACTCAGGCACCTCTCCGTTATTGACAGTGCAAACATAACGCAAAAATTTCATTCTGCAAAGCAATTTTTCACTTGCTGATGCAATGGTTTGACAGTCAAAAAGTTCTTTTAATCTTCCACAGATTTCTTCTTCAACAAATCGTAATCTATACGCACATGATGAATACTTTTTAGCATGGATTTGAAGATAGCGGCCACCTGTGAGATCTCTTTCATGGTGATATTCGCGTTCATAAATTGCTTTTGCATCAACTTATGATCCACAATTTTGTCGACCAGATTATTGATGGATTGCTCCGTATATTCTTTCATCGCGCGTGATGCAGCTTCGACCGAATCGGCTATCATCAACACTGCAGATTCCTTCGAAAATGGAATGGGTCCTGGATAACGAAACAGCTCTTCGTCGACCAATTTATCCGGATTATTTTTCACCGACAGGTTATAGAAATAATCCACTTTCGTTGTACCGTGGTGGGTACGAATGAAATCGACGACCACCTCTGGCAATTGATTTTTACGCGCAATCTCCACTCCTTTCAATACGTGCGAGATAATGATTTGCGCGCTTTGCTCTGGCGTCAATTCTTCGTGCGGATTATTTCCTGTTTTTTGATTTTCAATAAAATAGAGTGGATTCGACATCTTACCGATATCATGATACAGCGCACCAGCACGAATCAACAGTGGGTTCCCTCCTATTCGATATACCGCAGCTTCCGCCAGATTGGCTACTTGCAGTGAGTGCTGGAATGTTCCTGGCGCTCTGATCGATAATTCGCGAAGCAGTTTTGAGTTACTATTCGTCAATTCCATCAAGGTCAAATCCGAGACGATGCCAAACAGCTTTTCAAATGCATAGATCAATGGGTACGCCAACAAGGTAAGACCGACACTGATGACAAATGGCAAAATATCATTCCAATAAATGCTGTCAAACGTACCATTCCGCGTCAGCACCAAACCCGTATAGGAGATGATATACGAAGCCAGAATCAACAAACTCGATAGCAAAAATTGCTCTCTCTTCACCATCGTACGGATACTATAAATCGCCACAATACCCGTCACCAATTGTAGGAATACGAAATCGAAACTATTCGGCACAAACAAAGCCGCCATCAATACCATCAGGAGATGAATATTAAGCGCTACGCGCGTATCAAACAGAATTCGAAAGATAATAGGTACAATACAATACGGGATGTAGTACAAGCTCGGGATTTTAATATTGATCGCCCAACTCAGCACCCCCAACATGGTAATGATGACCGCAAAGATGATCATCAACAACCGGTTATTGTTGTAAATATCTAGCCGGAAGAAGTACAAAAACATCATGAGCAAAACCATAATGAGCAATACCATCAAGAAATTGCCAAACAGCACCAGTCCCTGCTTACCGCCCATCTGCGATTCATTCTCATAAACGCGGCGCAAGGATTCGAGCTTTTGGAGGATCTCATTATTGATCACCTTGCCTTGCTCCACAATCAATTCATCGCGTTGTACAATACCGCGTGTGGTGGAGATATTAGACAGCGCCGTTTGCTCGGCTTTTTCCGTCTGCCCTTCGTTGAACACCAAATTCACCGCCACATAGTTCTTCAACAAATCAGCGAGCCACTTTTTCTGCAGCACAAAACGATTGCGATCTACGGTACGCTCTATGTACGTATAAGCACTTTCTATGGTAAAGCTATTCGCGGTATTACGTTGCTGTGCCACATTCTCCTGCACCAATATAAAATTGTACTCCGCCTCCGAACCTGTCGCCGAAGTGCTGCCTTTTAATTGATACCGACTATTAAGTGAGATCACGCCACGATCATACACATAGTCTAGTATGGCTACTCCGACACCACGATAGCGCTCAATATCTTGCGAAGGCAAAGTATCCAATTGCGCCGCTTGCCATTTTTCACCTAAATCGATATTGAATTGATCGAGCTGCTCCTTGCTCACCACATCGCTCACATTATAGATCGGATGCACCGTCTTCAGAATCTGCTGTCGGTCACGATCCAATTCCTCTTGCGTTTTGAGGATAGCAAAATCATGTGGCGAAACGAGGTTTTCATGATTCCAAGGTTTTCCCTTTTGGTAATCATAGCGAAATCGAGGTTGCTTGGGCATAAATAAGCACACCAAAAATATGGTGACCACGACCATGATGTATTTCAATATGGGCGAATTATACTGGAGCTTCTCTTTATTATAGTTGATTTTTAGTTTTGCCACGTGATGATTCGTTCTAGTGCATGGTAGCCTATGGTTTTCCAAAATATCCCATAAGGTCTTCATACAAAAGTAGGAAAAGAATCGTGGTCTTTCATTTTATTGTCGTAGATTAGCCAAGTACTTTAGGGGTGTCTGCATAGTTTGTAGGCTGAGATTTTACCCTTTGAACCTGATCTGGATCATACCAGCGTAGGGAAAAGTGAATCGTCATCTTCAGTGCTTTCGCACAATAGCTGTCATTCCCTAAAGTGTATGTATGTACATAAATTTTTTAGGATATGACACTCAACATCAATCAACAAACACGCTTTTTTGAAGATCCACCGCAAGATGTGGCCGCTTTAGTCGCGCTCGAAATGCAAGGCAAAACGAAAGGCATTGCGGTAGCGATCAATCAACAAGTGATCCCCAAAGATCGCTGGGCCGACACGCCATTACATGAGCAAGATCACATCCTCATCATCTCCGCCACGCAAGGAGGTTAAATTTCCCATCTATTTTCCAGAAAAAACCAACGCTATGATAAAGCACACGATTTCCAATTCCCCTTTTCCAAAATCTCAGAAGGTTTATATTAAAGGTTCCCTATTCCCGATCGAGGTGGCCATGCGCGAGATCACGCTCAGCCCGACCAAGATGAGCAATGGCCGGATAGAGCAAAATCCGCCCGTCACCATCTACGACACATCCGGACCGTATACGGATGAGCAAGCCAACATCGATATTCGTAAAGGACTTCCGCGCTTGCGCGAATCCTGGATTGTGAACAGGAATGATGTGGATATGCTCGACGAGATAAGTTCGGATTATGGTAAAACGAGATTAACCGATACAAAGCTCGATGACCTTCGATTTGAATATAGTCACCGACCGCTCGCCGCAAAACCGGGTCATAATGTATCACAGTTATATTATGCGAAGCAAGGCATTATCACGCCCGAAATGGAGTACGTGGCAATTCGCGAAAATCAACGCATTGAACAATTACAGAGCTCGACCAACCGTATGGATCACCAACATGCTGGTAATAGTTTTGGCGCCAACACACCGCAGCAACGGATTACGCCAGAATTTGTACGCAACGAAATTGCCTGCGGACGAGCCATCATCCCCAACAATATCAATCATCCAGAAAGTGAGCCCATGATTATTGGACGGAATTTTCTGGTAAAGATCAATGCCAATATTGGTAATAGCGCCGTCACATCAAGTATTGAAGAAGAGGTAGAAAAAGCCGTATGGGCATGCCGATGGGGTGCTGATACGATTATGGATCTATCGACTGGAAAGAACATACATGAAACGCGCGAATGGATTATTCGCAATTCGCCAGTGCCCATTGGTACCGTACCGATTTACCAAGCCTTGGAGAAGGTAAATGGCGTAGCGGAAGATTTGACCTGGGAAATATTTCGGGATACGTTGATCGAGCAAGCTGAGCAAGGCGTATCCTACTTTACGATCCACGCCGGAGTTCTCCTACGATACATCCATCTTACAGCGCAACGCGTAACGGGAATTGTGTCTAGAGGTGGCTCCATCATGGCCAAGTGGTGCTTGTTTCATCATCAGGAAAACTTCTTGTACACGCACTTTGAAGATATCTGCGAAATCATGCAGCGCTATGATGTCGCTTTTTCGTTAGGTGATGGATTGCGCCCCGGCGCGATTGCTGATGCGAATGATGCCGCGCAGTTTGCCGAACTGGAAACCTTGGGCGAATTGACTAAAGTTGCGTGGAAGCACGATGTGCAAGTGATGATCGAAGGGCCGGGACACGTGCCGATGCACTTGATCAAAGAAAACATGGAAAAGCAATTGGCGGAATGCGACGAAGCACCATTTTACACGCTTGGGCCGCTCACCACGGACATTGCGCCCGGTTATGATCACATCACTTCGGCCATTGGCGCAGCGATGATTGGTTGGTACGGTTGCGCCATGCTTTGCTATGTAACACCCAAAGAACATTTGGGCTTGCCTAATAAAAAGGATGTCAAAGATGGTGTGATTACCTACAAGCTTGCTGCGCATGCGGCGGATTTGGCCAAAGGCCATCCCGGAGCGCAATACCGAGATAATGCCTTGAGTAAAGCGCGTTTCGAATTCCGCTGGGAAGATCAGTTCAACCTTTCGCTGGATCCCGATACGGCTCGTGAATTTCACGACGAAACCTTACCGGCTGATGGTGCGAAGGTCGCGCATTTCTGTTCGATGTGTGGACCGAAATTCTGCTCTATGAAAATCACCCAAGAGATTAGAGATAGCGCCGAACAAGGAATGTTTGACAAATCACAGGAATTCATAGAACAGGGAAAACAGTTGTACTTATGATAATGGTACTCACACCAGAATATGCTGCTGATCAGGAATTAAAAACAGTTGTCCAATTGTTGGATGCTGGGCTTGATCGGTTGCATATCCGTAAATATGAGTATACGGCAAAGGAAACTGCAGATTACATAAGTAGCATACCAGCGCATCATCATCCAAAATTGGTCTTGCATGCGTACCATGAACTCGTCCAAGAATTCGACATTAAACGCATCCATTTCAGCGAAAGAGATCGCCACAAATTACAACAAATGCCTTCGCTGCAAGGTGTAAAATTTTCGACTTCGGTACATGATATGGCTACATTCAACCAACTAGAAGAATTTTGGGATTATGCTTTTTTGAGCCCGTTCTTCCCGAGCATATCGAAGCCTGGTTATGGCGCTACCTCGACGATACAGCATCAATTGGCAGCAAGAACCAATCAAGCGGTCAAACTCATCGCTTTAGGCGGTATCGACGCAACCAATATTACACAAACGCTATCGGCAAAAGTAGAAGGCTTGGCTTTGCTCGGTGCTATCTGGGAAAGCACAAATCCGATTATAGCATTTCAGGATTGTCGCACCGTTATAGAAAAAAAACAAACAACATAATGCCATGTTAAATCCTTCAACATACCCCAAAATACAATACATCTCGCAAGGAGATACCTTAGCAGCACAAATGCAACATATTCGGCTGGCACTTGATGCTGGTGCCGATTGGATTCAGATCCGCTGGAAGCAACCCAAAGATGTTGCATTTTGCAATTTTTGCACTGCCGTAAAGAATCAATGCGCCTCTTACCAAGCGCTTTGTCTGCTCAACGATCACGTGGATACCGCGCGTGCTACTGATCTAGATGGTGTGCATCTCGGACTCACCGATATGCCCGTCGCCGATGCACGTGCGCTGCTTGGCGCGGATAAAATAATTGGCGGAACGGCAAACACCGTCGCCGATATACTGCAAAGAACGGAGGAGCGTTGTGACTACATTGGATTAGGACCATGGCGATTTACCAGCACCAAACAAAAGCTCAGTCCTATTTTGGGAATGGAAGGTTTTGCCCAGATCATGGATTATTTGCAGCAGCTTGACAAAGCTATCCCTCCTATTTACGCGATTGGTGGCATTTGCTTAGAAGACATTCCGACTTTACAAGGTCTGGGTATACACGGCGTAGCCGTTTCTACACTCATCACCGAACATCCTCAACACATCACATCCATTAAATCCATATTACAATGAACGATTTAAAGATTGCAGATAGACATTTCAATTCCCGTTTATTTTTAGGAACGGGCAAATTTGGCGATTTACAACGCATGCGCGAAGCCATGATGGCCGCCTCAACCGAATTGGTTACAATGGCGCTAAAGAGGGTGGATCATGCATCCGAATCCGATCAACTCCTCCATGCACTTAATATTCCGCAGCTTCATCTTTTGCCCAATACATCGGGCGCCAGAAATGCGAAAGAGGCGGTGTTGGCCGCGATGCTGGCTCGAGAAGCTTTAGAAACAAATTGGATAAAACTAGAAATACATCCCGATCCGCGCTACCTCCTGCCCGATCCAATCGAAACCTTGGCCGCCACAGAAGAATTGGCCAAAGCCGGATTTGTGGTAATGCCATACATTCATGCTGATCCGGTTTTATGCAAGCGCTTGGAAGAAGCCGGCACTGCGGTGGTCATGCCTTTAGGCGCGCCGATTGGTACAAATAAAGGATTACGCACGATTGATTTTCTGGAAATCATCATCGAGCAAAGTCAAGTTCCGGTCGTCGTAGATGCCGGAATCGGCAGTCCGTCAGATGCCGCCAAAGCAATGGAAATCGGCGCTGATGCCGTTCTAGTCAACACAGCTATTGCGGCAGCAAAAGACCCGGTACGCATGGCCGAAGCATTTAAAGAAGCGGTGATCGCTGGGCGCAAAGCATACGAAGCGGGTTTGGGTGCACAAAGTACGCGTAGCATCGCTTCCAGTCCGCTCACCTCTTTTCTCACAGATTAAAACGCGTTTATGTCCACATTCAAAGAAACATTCGCTTCCCACGATTGGAATAGCATCCAAGAAAAGATCTACGCCAGCACGACAGAAGATGTAAAACGGGTTTTGCAAAAAGATCGTCATCAACTAGAAGATTTTCTGGTGCTATTATCGCCTGCGGCGGAAGCCGCATTGGAGCAGATGGCACATTTAGCACAATCCATCACACAGCGTCGTTTTGGCAAGACAATACAATTGTACGCGCCGCTTTATCTGAGCAACGAATGCCAGAATATCTGTACGTATTGCGGTTTTAGTATGGACAATAAGCTCAAGCGCAAGACGCTGTCGGATGCCGAACTGATGCTGGAAGCCATGGCGCTCAAAGCGATGGGACTGCAACATGTGCTGTTAGTAAGTGGCGAAGCCAATAAAATAGTGGGTGTAGAATATTTCCAAAACGCTATTCGCTTGTTGAAACCACATTTTTCGCAAATATCCATTGAGGTGCAACCTCTGGAACAGGACGAGTATGAATTGATGCAGCAGGCCGGAGTGCACACGGTGCTCGTGTATCAGGAAACGTACCATCAAGACGTGTACAAAGCGTATCATCCAAAAGGAAAGAAATCGAACTTCGAATACCGATTGGACACGCCCGACCGCATTGGCAAAGCCGGCATACATAAAATTGGCTTGGGCGTTTTATTGGGTTTGGAAGATTGGCGCACAGATAGTTTTTTCAATGCTTCGCACATCAATTATCTACAAAAACAATATTGGCGCACGAAATACAGTGTGTCGTTTCCACGGCTTCGCCCTGCCGAAGGCATCATCGAGCCTAATTTTGTGATGGAAGATCGGCATCTGCTGCAATTGATCTGTGCTTATCGTATTTGGAATCCCGATCTAGAAATATCGATTTCTACGCGTGAAAGTGAGCATTTTCGGAATCATATCATTCCGCTCGGTGTGACAACGATGAGCGCAGCATCTAAAACAAATCCTGGCGGTTACGCGGTAGATCCGCAATCGCTAGAGCAATTTGAGATTAGTGATGAGCGTAGCATGGAAACGATTATTGATCTGATCAGAAGCTCGGGATACGATCCCATTATGAAAGATTGGGATGGCGCATACAGCGGACTTCATAACGTATAAATCATGGACGAAAAATCAACGGCGTTCTCTCGATACAGCCGCCAGATATTTATAGAAGAAATCGGCGTATCAGGTCAGCGCAAAATCATGCAAAACAAAATCTTAGTGATTGGTGCTGGCGGATTAGGTTCTCCGGTCATTCAATACCTTGCCGCGGCTGGAATTGGCACCGTGGGCATCGTGGATTTTGATTTGCTGGAAGAGCATAATCTCAACCGCCAAATCATACACCGCATGGCCGATGTAGGCTTCCAAAAAGTAGCTAGCGCGGCGCGCTTTGTGCAAGCGCTCAATCCATTGATCCGCGTCGAAACACATGATTTTAAACTAGATTCGGACAATGCTACGCGCTTAATAGCCGAATATGATGTGATCGTAGACGGATCGGATAATTTTACCACGCGCTATCTGGTGAATGATGTGTGTGTAGCACTACAAAAACCTTTGGTGTATGGCAGTATATTTGGTTTTGAAGGTCAGCTAGCCGTATTCAATCATGCGGGCAGTAAGAATCTGCGCGATTTGTTTCCTGAACCACCTAAGGCGGATGATATTCCAGATTGCGACAGCAATGGCGTATTGGGCGCACTGCCCGGTATGATCGGCAGTATGATGGCGATGCAAGCGCTCAAGATCGTTCTAGAGTTACCGGTAGATAGCAATCAATTAACGATTGTGGATACGCTACGTTGGAATTTTTCCAAGATCAACTTTTAAACGCATCACCATAGAAAGAGAAAAGCCTGCTGAACATACGTCCAACAGGCTTTTCTTACGATTAAAGGTGCTTGCTTAAATAAACGAAGCCCAGTCTGATTTTTCTTGGTATTCTACGATCGGAGCAGCATCGTTGAAGTCGGCGAAGTCCGACAAGAACGCTTTCACGTCCATTTCCACATGTTTAGCAGCTTGTTCGAATAGATCTGTACGGAATCCTTTAGAAACCATATGATCTACATACTGCAAACATACCAAACGGGCGATCGCTTTACCTAGCACCACCAATTGTCGTTGCACCAAGTTGGTTGCTGATAAGGAGATATCAAAGTGCTTTTTGAATCTGTCCATCACACGTGTGGTTTGCTCGAAGGTAGACAAGAATGTGCCAACATGCGTTTCTTTGGCTTTCTTCATCTGCTTCACCACGATTTCCGCGATCTGCGTGTACAACATTTCATTCGATCCTTCAAAAATCTGGAACGGACGGCTATCCACAATACCGCGACCAGCGATATGATTCAATTTATAGCCACTTGAACCCGATAATTGAACAGCGATCTGAGCAGATTCTTGCATCAAGTCAGATACTAAAGCTTTCATCGAGTTAGCTTGCAAGCCTTCTGTGGCTAGATCAAATTCGACACCACTCACATTAGAGCTCCAAGCACACATACCAGAGCATAACGTGTATGCCGATTGAATGCGAGACAATTGGTATTGTACTGAATCAACGTGAAATAACGATTGTGCGCCCACTTTGCGTTGTAAACAATGCGCTAGGGAATCATCCAACATCCGTTGAATAAAGCCCATGCCCATGCCTGGAAATTGCATGCGACTACGGTGCAAGATATCTAGCATCATTTTGATACCAGTGCTATATTGCTGTAGCTTGTGCGTATGTGGAACAGTTAGATCAATTTTATTCAAACCATAAGGGATCATATACAGACCCAAATTGTTGAAATATTCCTCTACCGGAATGTGCTGCTCCGCTTTACTATTATCAGTCACGAAAAACTCTACATCACGAGCAAGATCACCAGCTTGGTTTTTCTTACGAGCGGCTACGATCCAAAAATCGGCCATACCTGTCAGACCTTGCCAATGCTTTTGTCCTTCAAGTTTGAAACCAGCTTCCGACTCCACATAGCTTGTACGCATATTCAAGGCGTCACTACCGAAATCAGGCTCTGTAATCATCAATCCGCCCATGGCACGCTCTTTTAGAAAGCGATCAAATATGCCTTGCTGAATATCGGCATGGCCATATTTTGCCAATGGCTCTAAAAATAAAGCGATATTAATACCAAACGTCAATGAAAGAGACAACGACTCATAAGATGCTGCAGAGAGAATGCCAAGACACTCACGAACGTTGGCACCACGGCCACCGAATTGATCTGGAATAGCTACCGAAAGTGGGTTTTGTTCCATAATTCCGCGCCACACCTCATCCGGCAAACCTCTTTCAAGGCTAAGATCATTAATATTGTGTTCGCTATGAAAAATCTCGTGGAGACGTTTCTGGAATCTCTCTATAAATACCCCGTATTGTTCTTTCATCCTTTTCTTTACGTACTTTAAGTATCAGCGTTAGTCTCGTTTTATAATCTGACGGTTCAAACTCCTATTATTTAGAATGCACAAATATAATCGTTTGTGTACGATAAAGAGAATGACAAAGATCATTCGAAAAAATAATTACCGTTTTATTTTGTTATTTTCCTACCTATTAAGATTTTCTAACTAATCAGGTTGTTTTTAACAGCTATTTTAATAAGTGCAGCCGAGTTTTTCACCCCCATTTTGTCGATCAGGTTCTGGCGGTGTCCTTCTACGGTACGCTTACTGATGAATAGTTTATCGGCGATCTCCATGTTTGTATAGCCTTCGCCAATCAATTGCAAAATTTCACTTTCACGCTCACTGATTTCTACATGAATCCTTTCCTCAGCTTGACTTTCTTCGATCTGCGTGGCCGATCGGATCTTATCCAGCAAATTCATGGTTAATTCCGCACAGATATAGGTATCGCCTCTAGACACCTGTTGAATTGCAAATAACAATTCTTCGTAGGCAGAGTTTTTAACCAAATATGCATCTACGCCCAAATCAAATGCCTCAATGACATAGGGTATATCTGCCAACATAGATAGAATGATGATTTTGACGGAAGGATGTTCTTTTTTCAGACGGCGAATCAGTTCCATACCACCAATTCCTTCCATCGTCAGATCTGTAATAACCAGATTTGCTTCTCCACCGTTATCAACCAGACGTATTACTTCTTCGCCACTGTTGGCCTCACCCACCACTGCTAATCCCTCTTGAGAATCCAAAAGTAGCTTTATACCATTTCTAACGACGAGGTGATCTTCGGCAAGAATTATTTTAATCATAAGATGTTTTTCTAAAGTCTGTGTTTTATGCTTGCTATCATGTCATCTTATAAAGACGCGATTCCAGATGACTGCTTAAGTTTAAACAGTAAGATGAATTTTTTGTTTGTAGCTGAACATCTACAGAATATTTTCTTCCAAGCGTATCAGATCAAGAATATTGGAAGTTAGACCTGATTGTTTTTTCAACCAATCACACCTTTACAATTATAAATCAACTCATTGTATAAAATTAAAATTTTCCTTATATTAGGATACTCTATAAGTAGGATTTATGTTAGAACTAACACACGACCGTAAAAATCTCATCCAATCTTATGGCATACTGATCTGCACTGATGCATTTGACCATATTGTAGGAATCAGTGAAGCGATCGACGGAATCACGAATCGACCTGCAACAGATTACCTCGGCCGAGATATTCGTGATTTTTTAGCCAATCACTTTAATCATCAATCGACAAAGATTCTTGATATCGTACGAGAAATTAAACATCAAGAGATTGCTAATAAAGTGCTGGAATTGTGTTGTGGTGATCAAGTATATATGCTACACCTTTCGCAAGTAAATCACCACATCCACTGGGAATGGGAGCTGAACACGATTAGTAAGCCTACAGCATTTCACATGCACGATATTGCTCATGTCTTAGAATCTAGCCAAAAATCACTATGGCACAAACTTTCGGAAAACATTCTGCAAATCGTGGAATTTGATCGGGTGTATGTATGCCAGATTCATGAAAACAACTCCAGTGAGGTTATCGCAGAGTACGTGGAAGATTCTTCTAAATCATTAATAAACTGCCGCTTTTCGGCTGACTTTCTGCAACAGGAAGATGTGGACAACTACTTGGCCGCAACCTATCGTTATGTCCCAGATCTATTTGCTCCTCTGGTTTCTTTTCACGAATTGACAGAAGAACAGGTAACTGTTAAGACATCTCATCTTTACACACTGCCCGCATTACACGCGGATTTTGCAAGAAGCTTAGGCGCAAAAAGCGTCATTTCGTTTCCACTAGTTGCCAATGGTCGACTTTGGGGTATATTAATGGCACACAGCTTTACAAAACGCACCATTGACTTATCCAAACGCCAACTATGCCAATTACTGTGTATATATGCCGCCAAGAGGCAAGAATCTAGCATAAAGAACAATTTGCTAGAGTTTCAAGAGAACATTCATGATACCTTGCTGCGGATTCGCACCGATCTGATGGGTGAATCAGATATCTTCGATACGCTAGTCAATCATCTGGAAAAAATCCAGCAAATCATGCATGCAGAAGGGATGGCTATTTCCATAGCAGATCAAGTATATGTTTCCGGCATCGCGCCATCCAAACAACAAATCTATCAGATCGACAATCTGATCCGAACCATAAAAGACAAACCACTTTTCTTAGATAGTAATTTCCGACTTCGTTATGCACAACTGATTGAGGGAGATTTGAATTTTGCTGGGATAATGGCGCTTCGCTTAGGCAAAGAGTCCGAAATTAAAATCATGCTGTTTAGACAAGAAGAAATTGATCTGGTATACCAAACAACCCCACTCCGGCAACAACTTTCCGTGGAGGAGCACGGCGTAGAAGATACTATATATACGCACGAAACTTGGCAACGGGTCGTTTTAGATACTGCAAAATCGTGGGACACGAACGATTTGTACTTCGCACAACACTTACGAAACCTTTTGCATGACACGATGCTGGCTAAATCGGAGGAAAAGGATCGCATCAACCAAAAATTAATATCCCTAAATAATGAGCTAGAAATGCTCACATTTACCCTCTCACACGACCTCAAAAACCCGCTCTCTGTGGTTAAATTGAGCTCGCAAATGCTCGTTAGAAGGCTAGCAAACAATGACCACAAGCGATGGATCGATATGTTGCTGGATGGTGTGGATGATATAGAAAACATGCTGGATAGCGTACTCTCTGTTGGCAAAAGCAAAGTTTATCTATTTGAGCATGCCGACATACCCATGACGCAGATGATCGAAAAGATTGTATCTCATAGTAAATTGGTTCAAAATAGCTTTCACACAGAGGTCACCTACGGCGAATTATTGCCAATTTGGGGAGAACGAAATCTTTTGCACCAAGTATTTCAAAACATTATCGGAAATGCCGTTAAATATAGCAAAGACCATCCAACACCCAAACTACACATTAACAGCTATAGCCTAGAATTAAAAACGGTCTATGAAATTCAGGATAATGGCATTGGGATTCCCAAAAGTGAATTAGAAAACATTTTTCACGTATTCAAGCGTTCTTCTAACGTAGGAAAGATTGATGGAACAGGCGTAGGTTTAGCGTTGGTAAGGAGGATACTAGATCGTTTGCAAGCAACGATACTATTAGAGAGTTCGGAAGAACAAGGCACCAAAGCAATACTCAGTTTCAACACAAAGCCACCTGCAGATTGATACACAGATGGCTTTATTATATTTCTAAAATTTTCAATTAGTCAATTAATATCGACTACCAATTTGATTCTGCAGGATGGAAAAAGATGGCATAGATAATAATTAGAAGCACTATTGCAATCCCAATTACCCATTTTATCATTTTACCGGCGGGTTTATCATTGGCTTCTTCCTTGACTACATCCGCCACTTTCTTCTCATTTTTAAATGGTCTTTCGTCGCCTGTATTTTCGTCGCCTGTATTTAAGTTTTCTGTATTTTCCATTATGGTTACCTCCTCTGGTTTTTAGTAATTAGATCGATGTTTTTCGGTACGATAGCAATTTCACTATCAGATGTAATTTTACAACCACAGTCATGCCCAATTAGTTTCTACATGGCGAGCAAATGCGTATTTAACGCAAAACATATATTGTACATTAAAGCGTTAAATTTGCCGTTTTTACATCGATAACCTCGGGCGACTTTTTTGCGTATCTTGACTGTTTTAATTGAGACATCGCTCCTTGCTGCTTATACAATTCAGGTAAGGATTTAAACGCATAATACATGATATCTTCCCAATCTTGTCGCTGCAAAATCAACTCATGCAGCGCTATGGACCGAAGTAGATTATCTGTACTTAATTCTATAAATGTTGTTTCAAATTGCGCACTATCTCGCAATAGATGACCTTCAACATGTCGCCAAATCACATCATAATCATCTTGGCCTATAGCAACTGATCGCCCATCACACAAGTACACGAATTCCTCCTGCGTCGAGGCATAATAGTTTTTCAGATTTTCGCATGCTACCTGTATTTCTGGATTCGGACTAGCAGAAGACGCTATCTCATAAAGTGCCATTCCTTCCGTCCTTAACAAGAAAAGTTCATTCACCACAAACATTTCATTTTCGGTTTCTCGAACTGAAGCAGATTGGCACGAAGTTGCTACCAAAGAAATCAGAACCATGATGGGTGCGAAGTTTTTCATTGTATTTATAGTTGCCACAATTCTTATACCGCTGGGTATCACTCTGTGAAAACCGCGTACTATATCTGCAAAAGCAGGTATTTATCCCCGTTATATTAGTGAATATTTGGTAGCACAATCTTCTAACAAACAGTCAAGATAAAACAGGTGGAAATACTGGTAATGTCAAATTTTATAAACAACCTGTTATTTCGATCGTTGTTATTATACTAAAACACATCTGTATGCAAGACAATAATGAAGAGTGTACTATATTTTTAAGGCGCATCATCGCTGCAAATAAAGATCGAATAGATCATTATTCGAACGCTATACAACTCTTGGACACGGATCATGACTCGAATTTAATTTTGTTGTTCGAAAAGTTCTCTCAGCAATCCCAGCAATTCAAGGCACAATTGACACCTCTGTTGTACCGCGAAGGAAATGCAGAGCAACCAAGCGGCGACTCTGGCAGCAAAGTCTTGAACAGCAGAATTGATCAACAATCCACCGCGAATCGGGCAGCGCTGTTAAAGGCATTTGTACAACTCGAGCTCGACTTCGAGAATATATATCAAGAAATACATACGTGCAATGAAATTATTGAGGATCAAATCAAAGAATTAATCACTAGTCAGTCTAAACTTCTGGAAAAATCTCAAGATGATATAGCTTCATTCCTTAATAAGAATTAAAAAACTAGTTAATACACATTAATAAAGTAAACTATGCAGACAATCGATTTAGAATTATTGAAAGAACTGACAAGTGTTCAAGACGAACCATGTATATCGCTCTATATGACTACGCACAAAGTCCATCCTGCTAGCGCATCTGACTCGATATCATTTAAGAATTTATATAAGAAGACACTTCAGTACATACAAGAGCAAAAGCTAACCGAACACGAAGCTTTACTTAAACCATTAGAAAAACTTATTGAAGACAAGAGCTTCTGGGATAATGGCACACGAGGCCTAGCCATATTTGCTTCCGCCGAAGAAACTAAAATCATCCGTCTCCCAGAAGAGGTACAAGAGATTTCGTGCGTAGCAAATGCGTATTGCATCAAACCACTTTTCAAGATGTACAATGAAAATCAAAACTACTATCTCTTAGCTTTAGGATTAGATAGTGTCAAATTGTACGCTGGCGACAGACATCACATGGAAGAATTGGACATTGAGGGAAAGATACCGCTCAGCATGAAAGAAGCGCTTGGCGACCAGTTGACGGATAATCATTTTCATGCTTCTGTAGTGGAAGGTGCGGGATTGCACGGTTATATGGAAAAAAGTCAGGAAGAAGATATAGACATGGATCGTTTCTTCCGCAAAATAGACAAAGGCATTACCGAGCATTTTGATATTCCAGCTAAAACTCCGTTGCTGTTGGCCGCTTTACCGGAGCATCATACCGATTTTGTACGGATCAGTAAGAATAGCAATTTGGGACCTGTGCACATACCGATCAATCCGCATTCGTTAGGCCGACCCGAGTTACTCAAAAAAGTACAGGAAGTGCTGGACGAAGCGTTGGTAAAACGCAAAACAGAATTATTAGACAAGCAGCAATTGGCTGCCCAAGAAAACCTGAGTAGCACGGAATTGACCGATATAGTCCGAGATGCCATCGATGGTAAAGTGGATGTACTATGTATCGAAAATGGCAAAGGCATCAAAGGATCAATCGATGTAGAGCAGCGAGGTATTAATGAAAATGACAGCTCAACTACTGATGTGATCAACGAATTAGTACGCACCGTTTTTAACTTCGGTGGAGATGTAGTGGTATTAGAAGAAGCAGATATGCCAACAAACGATGGCGTCTTTACGATCAATCGTTATTAATCACGATAATCTTCAAAAATAAAAATCCGAAACGTGCATCTTGAGTGCACGTTTCGGATTTTTGCTATTATAAGCCAATTCATTATTACATTAAGACAATTTCGTTTTAGTTATACCACTTTTGAGAATACTTTGTGTAATAGTAGTACATTTGTCCTATCATAATTTAGGTTTATAATTGGTTAGTAAAGGTTTTCATTCTCCCCGTTTGAAAACCTTTTTTTGTTAAATAAATAATCCATTAAATCTTAAAAAATCACCAACGACAATCAAAATAATACATTTACATACATACAAACACTTTTATTGTAAATAATTATCAAACAATAACAATAATAAGTGCACAAAAAATAAAAAACCATAAAAATCAACATCAAAATAACCACACAATACAATAAAAACAGAAAAAAAACAGATAAAACCTGTTTAAAATAAATTTTTATGGATTTTATCATAAATAAATAGTTTAAAACTTGATATAACCAAAAAAATACTTACATTTGTGTCATCATCATAACAAAAATTTAGGTTTATAATTGGTTAGCAAAGGTTTTCATCCTCCCCGTTTGAAAACCTTTCTTTTTTTTCCCATTTATATTCGAGAACAAAATGTAAATTGTATTTCAATATTTTTTGGCAGATTGTTTGTTAATTGATGTTGTATTTCAAAATGAATAGTCCGAATAAACATAATTTTCAAGCAGTGCTATTTGCAATCCTCTGTGGCTTGTGCTGTAAAAGCAATGCGCAGCACCCCGTACACGAGATTGAGGTTACAAAACATGTCGCGGACACCGCCAAGCAACGGGATTTGATCGATATCGGTAAAAAAATTCTTAAAATCGAAACCACGAACACATTAGATAGCACCGGAAAAAAGGTATACTTTTCCTTTCTCCCTTTCTCAGCCAATGTACCAGGCGGCGGACAGGCGCTCATCACGACCACTACTGCGGGATTTTACTTGGGAGATCGAAAGACTACCAATATGTCGCGCGTGACGTTTACGCCGTACACCAATTTCGGACGTAGATTTGGTCTACCCATTCGTTCGTATGTGTGGCTAGAAGATAATACTTGGGTAATCGACGGCGATATTCGTCTTTTGAAGTATCCGATCGAAACTTGGGGTGTTGGCCATGAATACCGCAACCATGATCATCTCATGATGGACTACACCTACCTTCGCGTTTATCAACACGCACTGAAGCGCATTTGCGATGGACTATTCCTCGGAGGCGGATACAATTTAGATTATTGGATGAACATTCGCAGTCAAGAAAATATGGCCTTAGGTGATTTCACCAGTTATCCTTATGGTACAGATGAGTCGGATTACATCGTATCATCTGGATTTAGCGTTAATATGATTTATGACACGCGTGGCAACTCCATCAATCCTTGGGCTGGTAACTACGCTAGTATTCGTGTACGCACAAACCCCACATTTATGGGCAGCGATGAGAGCTGGAGTTCGCTATTTGTAGAAACTCGACGATACCACCGTTTTACGCGTGATCAGAATAAGCAAAATATGTTGGCTATTCGTAATTTTCTGTGGACGGTATTTAACTCTCCCGCTCCCTTTCTAGATCTTCCAACACTCGGCGGTGATACGTACAATAGTTCTGGTCGGGGATTTCCATTAAATCGGTTTAGAGGAAAATCATTGTATTATGCGGAAGCGGAATATCGGCGCGATCTGACGAGCAATGGCCTTTTTGGATTTGTTGCCTTTATTAACGCCAATACCGTGAGCGGACCAGAGAGCTCCTTTTTTCGCACGTGGAATTTCGGCACAGGGGCTGGCGCTCGTATCAAATTTAATAAGAATGCTGGGACTAATATTGCTATCGACTACGGCATAAGTCGTGATTTCCGCGGATTACACCTCTCTCTAGGGGAAGTTTTCTAAACAATCTCAGCAGCGCACCTTACACCTGACCATTAACAGGAGTAATAACTACTAATTACAGCTAGGAAGTAGCAAGAATATATTTCGAGAATACAGTGACCCGTAGTACACCCCATTTCGGATATAAATGCTACAGAAATAAAAAAGGTAGCAGCTTTCGCTACTACCTTTTCTCAATAGGATATTGGATCGCGAAAGCGATTATAATTTACCGATCTCTTGTGCTAGATCGATGATTTTGTTAGAATAACCCCACTCATTGTCGTACCAAGATACTACTTTCACGAAGTTATCATTCAATGAAATACCTGCTTTTGCATCGAAGATCGACGTACGAGCATCTCCTAAGAAATCGCTAGATACTACTTCATCTTCAGTGTAACCCAAGATACCTTTCAATTCACCAGCAGCAGCTTCTTTCATCGCTGTTTTGATATCTTCGTACGAAGCACCTTTTTCTAAGCGAACAGTTAAATCTACTACCGATACATCAGCCGTAGGAACACGGAATGACATACCAGTTAATTTCCCTTTAAGCTCCGGCAATACCAAACCTACTGCTTTCGCAGCTCCTGTAGAAGAAGGAATGATGTTTTGGTACGCACCACGTCCACCTCTCCAGTCTTTTGCAGATGGGCTATCTACTGTTTTTTGAGTAGCTGTTACTGCGTGTACAGTAGTCATCAATCCTTCAGCAATACCAAACTTGTCGTTCAAAACTTTTGCTAATGGAGCCAAACAGTTTGTAGTACAAGATGCGTTAGAAACGATCGTGTGCTCAGCAGTCAACGATTTGTGATTTACACCCATTACGAATGTCGGGGTATCATCTTTCGCTGGCGCAGACATTACTACTTTTTTAGCACCTGCATCAATATGTTTTTGAGCAGTTTCTTGAGTCAAGAATAAACCTGTAGACTCAATGATGATTTCTGCACCTACTTCATTCCATTTCAAGTTTGCAGGATCACGCTCTGCAGTTACACGGATTGTTTTACCGTTTACAACAAGATTTCCATCCTGTACTTCTACTGTACCATCAAACTGGCCGTGTGTAGAATCGTATTTCAACATGTACGCCATGTAATCTGGCTCTACTAAGTCGTTGATACCAACTACTTCAATATCTTCACGTTTTACAGCAGCTCTGAAAGCCAATCGGCCAATGCGACCGAATCCGTTAATTCCAATTTTCATATCTATATAATTTGTTATTTACTATTTATGTGTATTACAAAAGCATATTTCTATACCGTTATAAGACCTATTGAGATTAATTTTTCGTTGTATAATATTTTATTAAATTTTGCACCGGCTCATGAATAATCGTACCGACAGGCAAGTGATATTCGGCAGCCAACTCAATTAACCAGGGCGCATATTTACTGGCTACAGAACCCGTAAAGTTTACGACAGAATCCGGATATGCTTCCGACAGCGGAACCAGATAGGTTTTGATATATGTTTCTAAGCCACGCTTTATGATAGCAGACATATAAGGCTCCTCTTTGTTTTCCAAAATAAAATCAGAGAAAGAATTTAGAAAGATATTGGGGTTTGGCAGATTATAGATTTTGTCCATGATCGTTTTCCGATCAAGTGGATGACTTTGTAAGAATTTCTCCCGAAAACCCTGAGGCATTAGTTCACTCAGAAAATCCCGAAGCAATTGCCGAGCCAACCAGTTGGATGAGCCTTCATCTGCCATAATGTAGCCCAACCCGTAGTTGTTATTGACTATTTTCTTTCCATTATAATAAGCCGCATTAGAGCCGCTACCAATAATCCCAATGATGCCCTTTTCGTTACCAAATGTAGCAATGGCCGAAGCCAAAATATCATGGTGAACCTTGACCTTGGCATTCTTAAAAAACTCATGAAATACGCGGTCTACCTTTTCCTGACGATCGCTGGAAGATGCTCCTGCGCCAAAAAAGTAGATTCGACGAATCTTTTCCGCATTATTGATTAAGTGCGTATTGCGATTGAAGATCTGATAAATAGCACGCTCATCTTGAACGTATGGATTGATTCCAGTAGTTTTGAAACCATACAGCACCCTCCCCTTCTCGGCTATTCGCCAATCTGCAAATTTGGAACCACTGTATACTACTACAATCATATATGACGATCTATCTTTCGGTTTATCGGATGTATACGCTATATGGACATTACTTTAGAAATCTCTAACAATTCCTCGTCTAATTTAAATACATCACTGTGCAACGCTACATGGAGCGGCGTCGTGACGATCTGATTCCCTTTGAATCCGATGGTCGACTTTGAGTTTCCTTTTAGCAGTTCTAATACCGCATGATAGCCCATTCGCGTGGCCAAAATACGATCAAAACTACTTGGAGAACCACCCCGTTGTAAGTGCCCTAAGATACTAACTTTTGTGTCAAAGAAATTAAATTTTTCTTTCACGCGCTTCGCTACATGGTAAGCACCGCCATTTTTCTCTCCTTCCGCCACGATGACGATCATAGACGATTTGTTTTTGTCCATGCCATCTTCTAGCATTTGGATCAGCTCATCAATGGCTGTATCTTTTTCAGGCATTAAGATCGCTTCTGCACCAGCAGCTACACCCGCATTCAGTGCGATACAACCCGAATCACGCCCCATCACTTCTACGAAGAACAATCGGCTATGCGATGCTGCTGTATCACGAATTTTATCTATAGCTTCGATCACCGTATTATTTGCAGTGTCATAGCCAATCGTATAGTCTGTACCAAATAGATCGTTATCTATTGTACCAGGAATGCACATTACAGGAATATCATATTCCTCCGAAAACACCTCCGCACCAGTAAACGTACCGTCACCACCAATGGTAACTAAGGCGTCAATATTTGCATTTTTTAGATTTTGATAAGCTGTCGCTCGACCTTCTTTCGTCCGAAATTCAGGACAGCGAGCTGATTTCAAAACGGTACCGCCTTGGGTCAAGATAGAACTCACCGAACGGCTGTCCATTTCAAACAGGTCGTTCTCAATTAATCCTTCATAACCACGATAAATACCGGTAACTTCAATATGATGATATATGGCTGTACGAACTACAGCACGGATTGCTGCATTCATGCCTGGTGCATCTCCACCAGATGTAAGTACGCCTATTCTTTTTATGCTTGTCATGGATAGAACTCTTCAATATAATATATACGAATATAATGTGTATTTATTACACTATTAAATTTTTTTTTAGATTTGTTGTGTTTTCAGGATATTTTCCAGATAATTGTTACTTTAATCGTTAACCACATACAAGGTATTTAAAGGAGAGATCTGTGCATTCTCAATTCACCATCGATTGCGTTATTTTAAGTTTTGACAACGGAAAATTGCAGGTATTACTTACCGAACGCAATGAGTATCCGTATAAGGATTGGTGGTCCATCCCGGGCTATTTTGTGGATAAGTACGAGGAAATGGAAGATGCCGTGTATCGGATCTGCCACGAAATGACAGGGCTAAAAAACATTTACATGGATCAGCTTGCTGCTTTTGCTGGTGTGAAGCGACATCCTGAAGGCCGAATCCTGACGGTTGCTTACCTAGCATTTGTACAGTATGATAGTATCAAAAATAAGATCAAACCTGTATCCACGTACATGAAGCAAGCGAAATGGTTTGCAGCAGATGAGCTCCCAGATCTTGCTTTTGACCATGTAGAAATTGTGACAAAAAGTCTGGATCGTCTAAAGAACACGATCTCCTATTCAGCCTCATTATACGAGCTTCTTCCAGAGAAATTTACACTTACCCAACTGCAGCAATTGCACGAAGCCATTCTCGGCAAGACGTTGGACAAGAGAAACTTTCGCAAAAAAATCAATACACTTGGTTACTTAAAACCACTGGACGAATACCAGAAAGGCGTTTCCTATCGCGCTGCAAAACTCTACAAGCTTGATAAACGCAAATTTCAAAAGGTTATCGGCCAAGGATAACCCGCATTTAATTAAATGTTAACCAATTGTTAACAAAAGTATCTAATTCTCCAGACATTGTCTCACTATTGTCTTTTTTGTTTTTTTTTATACTAGTAATACCTTCTTTTTATATTTTTGAACAATTTTTAACAAAAGTCAAATAGTATAAATGTTCAAAAATGTCAGAAACTAGGAAAGAAGAGATTGTAGAGGCGGCACTGAAGAGGTTCTCTCATTTTGGTATTCAAAAGACCACAATGAACGAAATTGCAGATGATTTAAGGATTACGAAAGCAAACCTCTATTACTATTATGCGGATAAATCTACGTTGTTGGGCGACTGTGTAAAATCAGTAATGAATGAAATGTCTATTCGTGAACATGAGATAATACAAGCCAACGAAGGTGGTTTGCTCGGAACACTTTTCTCTTTGTTCGAATTGCACAACAATTATTCAAAGGATTATTACATGCTATCCTTATATGAAAAAGTGGAGATCATTAGAGAGCTCAGCATGCAATGCATGGTGCAAGAATTTGATCAACGTAACATTAAAAATCTCCGGATCCTGTTTCAACGTGCAATCGACACAAAAGAACTGATATTGATTGACTTAGAAATGGCTACTAATGCCTTTCATGAGATCACAAAAGGCTTATCCATGTTTCACCGTATCTCCGATATCATGACCGGGATCCCCAACGTTGATAATACAGACAAGATATTAGCCAGCCAAAAACGTGCTGCAAGATTTATTTTAGAAGGAAAATTAATTAGTAAACAATAATAATGAAACGTATAAAACTGATCGCCATTATGGTGTCGGGCTTATTGGCCACACCTACCTTATTTGCACAGGAGAAATTAACCCTGCAACAGGCTATCCGCTACGCGCTGGAAAACAAGGTTGATGCACAGAAATCAAAACTGGATATTGCCAATGCAGAAAACAAGATTGACGAAACCAGATCTGGTGCACTCCCACAGATCAGTGCAAATGGTGGTTTTACATACAACCCGATCATTCAACAGAATGCTATTGATGTAAGTGCCTTTCCTGGCGCAGGAGGTGGCATCGAAACGCCTATTACTGAAGGAGGAGAAGGACAACTTGCTTTGGTCGCTTTTGGTACCCCATGGACATCTGCCAATACGATTCAATTAAGTCAGCAGATCTTCAACCAAGCGTTGTTTACCGGATTAAAAGCGGCAAAGACATCAAGAGAATTTTACCGCATCAACCATACACTTACCGAAGAACAATTGATCGAAAAGATCGCCAATGCGTATTATGAGGTTTTTCAGACACAGCAAACCTTGAAAACGGTGCAAACCAACCTAGACAATACGCGCAAGAGCTTGAACATTATTAAAGGACTGTACGAGTCTGGACTGCAGAAAAAGATCGACTTAGATCGTATGCAAGTAGCCGTAACAAACCTCGAATCGCAAAAACAGCAAACTTTAAACGGTCTGGAATTGCAGAATAATGCCTTGAAGTTTGCCATGGGTATGGATATATCTAGAAAAATTGTACTTCCGGAAGAAACTTTTCAGGTAGACATATCCAAAATCTTTGAGGATTCCAATTCGGAGTTGAGAACAGAAATCCTCCTGATGGATAAGCAAGCAGAATTATTGGAACTGAACAAAAAAGCGATCATCGCTGAATATTACCCTACTGTATCGATAGACGCAAACTATGGGGTAATGGGTTTCTCTAGAGATTTTTTCCTGACCAGTCCTTCAACGTCAAGATGGGCAGATTTCTCTGCAGTAGGATTAAAGATTAATATACCAATCTTTAACGGTTTTGCTACGCGCAGTAAAGTGCGCCAAGCAGAAGTAGATTTACAAGCTTTACGCTATGATCGCATAGACACTAAACTAGCATTAGATCTAGCGAATGAGAATGCCAAATCACAGATGAAAAATAGCATATTGGTAATCCGTTCTAATCAAGACAATGTGGAGCTAGCCAAAGAGGTATTAGCCGACACCGAAAATAATTACAGAAACGGATTAGCAACCCTGACTGAGCTATTGGATGCGGAGAAAGCATTCGCGGATGCGCAAAATAACTACACTACATCGCTACTTGACTACAAAGTAGCAGAAGTACAGCTTATCAAAGCAAAAGGACAATTAAGATCACTAATTAACGAATAATATAACCACGACTATACAAATGAAACGCACCATTATTACAGTACTTATTATAGCCGCAGCGCTAGCAGGTATCGTTTATTTACTACAGAAAAATAAGGCAAAAAACGAAGAAGAAACACAACAGGCGGCCGCCGTTAACCCGAAAGTATCGGTACGTACTGACACCGCAAACAACCGCATGATGGACCTGGCATACATCGCCAACGGAAACTTTGAACCTAAACAAATGGTCACCGTTTCTGCTGAAACACAAGGACGTGTTGTTCGCGTATTGGTGGATGAGGGTAGCCAAGTTCGTGCCGGACAAACACTAGCCGTTGTGGAATCTGATCGTATCAACGTCAACGTATCCAATGCGGAAGTCAACATGAGCCAAGCAAAACGTGACCTAGATCGTTACGAAAGTGCTTTCAAATCTGGCGGTGTTACTGAGCAGCAATTGGAGCAGGCGAGATCACAATATGAAACTGCTAAAAACAACTACCGAACAGCAGAATTAAATGCAGGTGATGTAACGATCAAGACCTCAGTAGCTGGTATTGTAAATCACCGTAAAATTGAACCAGGCACATACGTAAGTCCAGGTACAGCCGCTTTCGATATTGTGAATGTGAGCACTCTGAAGCTTCGCGTGAATGTGGATGAGAAAAACGTGGCTACACTTAGCGTAGGACAAGAGGTGGAAGTAGCCGCAAGCGTATATCCAGAAAACAAATACACAGGAAAGATCACATTCATCGCTCCTGTATCTGATGGTAGCTTGAACTTCCCCGTAGAGATTGAAGTGCAAAACAATGGTAATCAGACATTAAAAGCAGGTATGTACGGAACCGCTAAATTCGGCGCGAACAAGCAGGCAGATGTATTGATTATTCCACGCACCGCATTTGTCGGTTCTGTGAGTGACAACAGAGTATTCGTAGTTCGTGACGGTAAAGCACTGGAAACTAAGGCAGTATCTGGCCGCAACTTCGGCAACTACATTGAAGTACTTTCCGGTTTGCAATCAGGTGATGTGGTCGTGACTTCTGGTCAGATCAACTTAATGGACGGCACCGAGATCGAAATTATTAAGTAATCACTCGCACAAAATATTTGGCATGAAAATAAGTGAAATTTCCATCAAACGACCGAGCATCATCATAGTACTCTTTATACTATTGACGCTGGGTGGTATATTCTCGTACTCTCAATTGGGGTATGAGTTGATTCCAAAATTTGAAACAAACGTAATCACGGTACAAACCACGTATCCCGGAGCGTCTCCGACGGAGGTAGAAAATACCGTAACCCGTGTGATTGAAGATGCTGTTTCCTCTCTAGAAAGCATCAAGAAGGTAGAAGCAACATCAATGGAGAATGTCTCTATCGTGATGATTACCCTCAATACGGGTGCCGATGTCAACTTTTTGTTGACGGATGCACAACGTAAAATCAATGCGGTACTTAATGATCTTCCAGACGATGTAGATCCGCCATCATTAAATAAGTTCTCTCTCGATGATGTCGCGATTATGAGCTTGGCGGTTACCTCCAACCTATCAGAGAAAGATCTATACGACTTGCTTGACCAGAAAATCCAACCCGTTTTTGCGCGGATCAATGGTGTAGCAAAGGTCGACATGATTGGTGGTGAGCAGCGTCAGATCCAGGTACGTATTGACCCAGACAAATTGCAAGGTTACCGCCTTCCATTGGCGCAGGTACAACAGATGATAGCTTCTTCCAACTTGGATTTCCCGACAGGAAGTGTGACCACCGATGAGAAACGAACTACCATCCGTTTGGCGGGTAAAGTGAATACCATCGAAGAATTACGTAATCTTCCGATTACCACTTCTGCTGGCTCAATCATCTACCTACGTGATATCGCAGATGTACAGGATGGCATTGCAGAAATAGAAAAAATTGCCCGATTAGACCGTCAAAACACCATCCTAATGCAGGTGTTTAAACAGTCTGACGCAAATGCTGTAGAAGTGTCTGAGCTCGTGCAAAACACGATCGCACAGGTACAGACTGACTATGCCGAGAATAACATCAATATTTTCTTGGCGTCTGACTCTTCAAAGTTTACGTTGAGTTCGGCTAATAACGTGGTACACGATTTAATGATAGCAATTGTGTTGGTTGGTTTTATTATGCTATTCTTCTTGCATAGTTTGCGTAATGCAGCCATTACCATGGTAGCGATTCCATTATCATTGATCGCCACGTTTATTGGTTTATTGATCATGGGATATACGCTAAATCTGATGTCGCTATTAGCGCTATCACTTGTGGTAGGTATCCTGGTGGATGATGCTATTGTGGTACTAGAAAACATTCACCGCCACATGGAGATGGGTAAGAATAAAGTGCGAGCAGCCTATGATGGAGCGAGTGAGATTGGCTTTACCGTATCTGCGATTACCTTAGTTATTGTAGTCGTATTTTTACCGATCGCACTTTCATCTGGATTGGTAGCCGACATCCTGAAGCAATTCTGTGTGACGGTTATTATCGCGACATCCCTATCCTTCCTAGTTTCCTTTACCGTAGTGCCTTGGTTATACTCGCGTTTCGGAAAATTGGAACACATGAGCACCACGTCATTTTTTGGCCGTATTATTCATGGTTTTGAAAGTGGATTAACCAGTTTCACCCATTGGATTTCTGATTTATTGAAATGGTCTATTAAAAACCGCATCACTAAGGTTGCGACTTTATTGATCGCCTTAATATTATTTGTCGCATCCATCGCTTTATTGCCTTTAGGCTTTATCGGATCCGACTTCTTCCCGAGCAGTGACCGTGGTGAATTCTTGGTGCAATTGGAGTTAGAGAAAGATGCATCTTTACAGGTGTCCAATCAATTTACCCAACGCGCAGAAGCCTACATGGCTACTAAACCAGAGATTGACAGGATGATTACGTCTGTGGGTCAGTCGAGTGATGGAGTAATGTCTACCGGTGGTTCACGTTACAAATCAGAGATTCAGGTATTCATCAAAGATGAATACAAAACGCAAATCAACTCACGTGTCTATTCTGCTCAACTAAAGCGGGAGCTGGAAAATCGCTTGATCGGGCCGAAAATCAAAATGGTCGCCATGGGCTTGATTGGTGCGGAGCAAGCGCCTTTAAAACTGACCATCATCGGCTCTAGTATGGAAGACGCCTTAGAATTTGCCGAACGCGCAGCAGAAGAATTGCGTGCAGTTCCTGGTGCTGTAGGTGTAAAATTGACTTCTGAAACGGGTAACCCAGAAATCAATGTCGAGGTGGATCGTGAAAAGATGACATCGTTGGGCTTGAACATCTCTACCATCGGTATGAGTATGCAAACTGCTTACGCCGGTAACACAGACAATAAGTTCCGTGCAGGCGACAATGAGTACGAAATCAATATCCAATTTGATGATAAAGGTCGCTACGACATTGGTAACGTACGAAATCTGGAATTCATTAATAACAATGGAAACGCTATAAAGCTGGAACAATTCGCAGACGTGAAATACAGCTCAGGTCCTACCCTCTTGGAGCGCCGCGACAAGTCGCCGGCAGTATCTGTAGAAGGTCAGATCATCGGTAGATCCGGTGGTGCTGTAGCTGCAGATTGGGAACTGAAGTTTTCACAATTGGAGCGTGCTCCTGGTGTGCAATACCTATGGGGGGGTAATATGGAGAATCAATCGGAAGGCTTTGGTACGTTGGGTATCGCTTTGATTGCATCGGTATTACTCGTATACCTCGTGATGGTGGCGTTGTACGATTCGTTCGCTACGCCGTTCATCGTCTTGTTCTCTATCCCGCTGTCCTTTATCGGAGCGTTATTAGCATTAGCTTTAACGAATCAATCGTTAAACATCTTTACTATCTTAGGTATCATCATGTTGATCGGTTTGGTAGCTAAAAATGCGATCCTCTTGGTAGATTTTGCCAATCATAAAAAGGAATCAGGCGCCAGTACATTCGACGCGTTAGTCGCGGCAAACCATGCCCGTCTACGTCCGATCTTAATGACGACCATTGCGATGGTGTTCGGTATGATTCCAATTGCTATTGCTACGGGTGACGGTGCCGATACCAACCGTGGTTTGGCGATTGTAATTATTGGTGGACTATTATCCTCGCTATTCCTTACGCTCGTCATTGTACCGGTCGTATACTCTATCTTTGATGGATTCCAACGTCGTTTTGGTAGCCAAGAAAAAGCTAACTACGCTGATTTAATCGTAGAAGACTTTGAAATGCGCGAAGACTACGTAGATGAGATGGATGTTAAGCATACTTAGGTAGATTCGTCTCCTTTTGTATTAACAGATGTCAGATGCCTTGATGTACGTAAAACATACATCAAGGCATTTTTCTTAGCAAGATCGAGGCTCTGTTTTAAAAATTAAAAAAATAATAAGCTTGAAATCATGCTGTTAATACGTTACTTATTCTTTTTAGCAAAGAACGCTTGCGACAATTACAATATTATACTACTTTTGTAACACCAAAACACGGTAGATGTAGCTCAGTTGGTTAGAGCATCGGTTTGTGGTACCGAGGGTCGTGGGTTCGAGCCCCATCATTTACCCGAAAAAGCGAAGATTTACTCTTCGCTTTTTTTATTTTAGGCCCATTCGAATTGGATTTTGATATTACACACTCAACCGAAAGAGTTGTATTCCATTTTTTTCAGATATCTTATACAGATCTACCAAAATGCTTTTGAACCAGTATTGCTAATTCTTCTGCAGAGATTTTGGGCTCAGACTTCCCTTCTATGCTCCATATACGCGTGCCCATATCGAATTTTAGCAAATAGGGTTCAGATAAACCAGATTCTACGACCGTAAAAAAATGATTTTCTGTATTGTATGTCACATCGAATTCGACCGAAGTCCCATCAATTTCTTGGTTAAATGTTCTTGTATAACTCATATATTTAATTGTTTAAAAAAGTTAAGCCCCAGATGGCTATTCGTTTTGTTCTAGTCTTCTATTTTAGTCTCGCGCAGATAATCTCTTAAACGCTCTGGCACTAGATGACTTTTATCTGGATGATAATACATCTTCTCGCCTACCCGCAAGTGCTCGCCAGATTGCGGATTGAAACCTACCGTGGGCAATTCGTCGCTTTCCTCATAAAAATATTCATCAAAAATATCTGCCGCAGAAAAATGGGCGATATCCGGATTGAGAACAACAAAATCTGCGTGGAATTGATCTATTTTATTCAAAAGTTTTTCTTTAGTAAACATAGTTTTAGGTATTTGTGTACAATGCTGCTATGGCAGTTTCTTTAAAAACAAACATCCCGACCCCAGTATTGTTTGGGATCGGGATGCGGGGGTATCTTTCGAATATCTATACTGAGGATCTCAGCCGACTATGTTCAAGAAGATAAAATATAGATTTAACCTTCTGAAGATCTGGCTCTGTTAGGTGACGATCCTGGCGCTGGTCTTCCATTTTTGTTGTTATTTTTCTTCTTACGGTAGTTGTTTCTATTTTGAGACGCTCCGGTTCTCGGATTGTATACAGGCCCAGTGCCCAGTCCTTCTGGCAATGGCAACTTCTTAATCTCATACTCAATTAAGCTTTCGATTCGTCCGAAACGAGATTGATCTTTCTCATTAATAAACGTGATCGCCGTACCGGTAGTAGAAGCCCGTGCCGTACGTCCGACGCGATGCACATAATCTTCTGGATCTGGCGGTACATCGTAGTTAACGACCAAACTAATACCTACAATATCAATACCTCTACTAATCACATCCGTTCCGATCAAGACGCGTAAGCGCTTAGAACGAAACTTATTGATGATGGATTCTCGCTGCGCTTGCTCCAAGTCAGAATGAAAGCCTTCGGCCTCGATACCACTTTTGGATAGATCGCGTGCTAATGTTTTAACAATCTCCTTTTTCGAAGCAAAAACAATGATGCTGGTATAATCCTCATTGGAAAGAATATGCCGAATCAACTTACCTTTTTGATCGTCGTAGGTCATGTAAGCATGCTGATCGATACCAGCGGAAGGCTTGGAAATCGCGATATTAATTTCCTGCGGTTCTTCTAATATTTTTTTTGCCAGTGTACGAATCTTACCGGGCATCGTAGCCGAAAACAGCAAGCTTTGACGCTTAGCAGGCAGGTAACTGATGATGCGAAGGATATCATCATGAAATCCCATATCCAACATCGTATCTGCTTCATCGAGCACGAGATGTTCTAACTGTGTAAAGTCAAAGTTCCCGGAAGACATGTGACTGATCAGACGACCTGGTGTAGCTACAATGATATTTACACCTTCGCGTATGGCACGCTTCTGCTGTTCATATCCCATACCATCACCACCACCGTACACCGATATGGAAGTCGCGCCAGTAAAATAGGCTAAACCCATGATCTGTTGATCAATTTGCAAGGCCAGCTCTCGGGTGGGTACTAAAATAATGGTGTTTACGGCTTCTTTTGGATTTGTACAAATCTTGTTAAGAATGGGTAGTAGATAAGCAGCTGTTTTACCCGTTCCTGTTTGAGCACAGGCAATGAGGTCTTTATTTGCTAATATAATGGGTACGGTTTGTTCTTGTATCGGCGTTGCCTCCTTGAATCCCATACTTTCTAGTCCCTCTTCCAATGTAGAAACGAAACCAAATTCAGTAAATTTCAATATGTAATGTTTGGTATAAATAAATAACTGTCGTAATGTACTAATTTTTTATCGCATATCACGACAAACGCCACCCTAGGTAAGGTGGCGTTTGTTTTTATAAGATAGATAATTAGGACCTAATCCTGCTCATATCTTCCACTTTCGATTTCTTTACGCAATACGCTACGGCTCTTTCCATACACGAAGTAGATCACTACTCCAAGCAACATCCAGATACCTAAACGCTCCCAACTTTCGATCGGTAGCGAAGCCATCATCGCCACACATACCAACACCCCCAAAATAGGAATCAAAGGTACAAGCGGTGTTTTGAACGGACGCTCTGCCGTTGGGTTTTTGTAACGAAGTACAACCACGCCGATACAGACCAAACTAAAAGCAAACAACGTACCTATACTCACCATGTGCCCCAAATCCGACACGGGCACAAAGCCTGCAAAAATACTGACGAAAACCATGAAGATCATGTTTGTTTTCCATGGAGTCTGGCGCTTAGAAAGGTCTGAGAACATTTTTGGCAACAAACCGTCTTTACTCATCGTATAAAACACGCGACTTTGACCCAACAACATGACTAAGATAACAGAAGTATACCCTGCAATAATGGTGATGGTCATCGCCGTATTCAAGAAAGTATAACCAGTAGCTGCGAAAGCAGTCGCTACCGGGCTTGCATCTCCTTGAAAATCTTTATAATTGGCTAAACCAGTTAGTACATAAGAAAACGCCACATAAAAGACCGTACAGATAATTAACGAACCGATGATACCAATCGGCATGCCTTTTTTAGGATCAATTGCTTCTTGCGCAGCTGTACTTACCGCATCAAAACCAATAAAAGCAAAGAAAACAACTCCAGCAGCTCTTAATATACCGCTAATTCCGTAGTGACCAAAATACCCTTCACTAAAGAAGTCAAACATGCCGATCTTTCCAGCTTTCAGTAATTCCTCACCTTCATTAATAGGAATAAATGGATCATGATTAGCCGGATTAATGAAGCTCCATCCTAGTATGATAAACACTAATACTACAGCAATTTTAAGAATAACTAGTACATTATTGACTAAGGCGGATTCTTGCGTACCCCGCATCAGCAATAAGGAAATCAATACAACTATAATGATAGCCGGGAGATTCACAACACCACCTTCCCACGGACCATGTAAAATAGCTTCGGGCAATCCTTGTCCAAATACACTCATCACCAACTGATTGACATATTGTGACCAACTGGCAGATACGGTGGCAGCCGCTAAAGCATATTCCAACACCAGATCCCAACCTATGATCCACGCCATAAATTCACCCATGGTTGCATAAGAGTACGTATACGCACTACCCGCCACAGGAATCATGGATGCAAATTCAGCATAACACAATCCTGCAAACGCACAGCCTACGGCAGCAATGATAAATGCAATCGTTACCGCGGGACCAGCGTGATCCGCTGCCGCAATACCAGTCAATGAAAACAAGCCGGCACCAATAATAGCACCCACGCCAAGCGCGACGAGACCTGTACTCGTTAAAGTTCTTTTTAGTGTTCCTTCTCCACTTTGCTGCGCTTCCGCAACCAACTTTGATATGGATTTTTTATACCACATGATTTAGATTAATTTTTAGATAGTGTAAACGTACAAAAAAATACAAAAAACAGACGGTCTAGAGTCGCAAATTATAGTGATTTGCGAAAATAACTAGTCAGACCCCGTACTTTTTCAATAAAATTTGGATTATAGTTGCTATTATTTAAAATTATTGAGCCGGTCAAACCCAATTTGCTTCAGAATTGAAGTCGTTATTAAAAACTTGAATAGTTGACTAAAAATTTACAAAAGTCAATCACTCTTTTGAGACAAGCTCCGTATTTTTACGGTGTTACGATGTTCCTTGTATGAAACGATATATTAAGTTTACCGCTGTGGCAAATAACAGCAGATTGCTCCTTTCAATTTTCATTTATTTGGCCACTATCATGCTGGCACATGCGCAAATAGGTATTGGCGTACAAGGCGGAGGTAATTTCAGTAAAGGAATCGGTTCAGAATTTCGATCATCCAATCGCATTGGTCTGCAATTTGGTGCATTTCTAAGTTATGAATTGAATAGGTATTTTACCTTGCAAGTGGAGCCGGGTTATAACATCTCTCGGATTAGGACAAACGAAACAACACAAGGCTTACCTAACGGAATTAGTAGAGGTACTCGCTCTATCGATTATTTTAATCTTCCATTATTCGCTAAACTCACTATCACACCACAATTTGCTTTACTGGCCGGTATAGAATTCAACAAACTGCTCAGCGAAGACAAGCATCTGCTCAATAATGGCCTTCCCGCTTTCAGTACCGATCTAAAAAGCGGTTATGCTTTAGGTGTAGAGTTTGGGAAACTATACCTCAGGTACCGCCGGCACAATAGCTTTAGTCGGATCAACGACCAGAGCGATTCCTACATACAGCAGCTACAAATTGGCCTTCGCTTTCGTTTGCTTTAGTCAATCACCTGCTTCACAGCATTTTACACAAAAAAAATAACGGCTTAGCTCATTATGCTTTTGTAGTCGGCACTACTTTAATGCTTTCGAGAGAAACATGCTGACTTCGAATTAACAACGCAGGTCAGGAACGTTTGCTTAGTTGCCCATTCCCTACTTAAGGGCTACCTCTTCCATCTCTGCATATAGCTTTTCGACCATATCCACCATTCTCGGACTTCCAATCACTAATGGTGTACGCTGATGTAACTCTTCAGGTTGTATTTCCAAAATACGTTCTTTCCCTGTAGAAGCTTTTCCGCCTGCCTGTTCAAGTATAAAAGCCATAGGATTACATTCGTACATGAGGCGCAGTTTACCTTTTCGATGTCGCACACTTTCCGGATACATAAATATGCCGCCTTTCAGCATCGTACGATGCAAATCAGCGACTAAAGACCCAATATAGCGCAATGAATACGGACGACCAGAGGCCAGATTCTCCTCCTGACACAATTTTACATATTCCTTGATAGCTGGCGGAAAATTGACGAAATTACCTTGATTGATAGAATACGTGTTTCCATTTTCAGGAATTTGCATCATGGGATGCGACAGACAAAATTCGCCGATACTTGGATCAAGCGTAAAGCCATTAACACCATGCCCAGTCGTGTACACCAGCATAGTGGACGAGCCATACAAGATGTACCCTGCTGCCACTTGATGCAAACCTTGTTGCAATATATCTTCCTCAAATAATTTTCCAGATAGTGACTTACGCCTATAAATAGAAAATATTGTCCCGATCGATATGTTCACGTCAATATTAGAGGAGCCGTCCAGCGGATCGATACAGACGATGTACTTTCCATCAGAAGATCCTTCGGATGATGAAAAATCTAATCCTTCCTCATGTTCTTCTGAGGCAATGTAGCAACACTCTCCACCCCGCCTCAGTGCAGATATAAATTCTTGATCTGCCAATACATCTAATTTTTGCTGTTCTTCGCCTTGCACATTGGTTTGTCCGAAAGAGCCCAAAATTTCTCCAAGTCCAGCTTTATTCACTTCTCGATTTACCACTTTTGCAGCAATACCAATATCACGAAGTAAGCGTGATAACTCCCCTTTGGCAAAGGGAAATTCGGCTTGTTTCTCGATAATGAATTGCCCTAAGGTCTTGTATTCCATAATGTATGATCCAGCAACTTAATCCACGTATTTTTGATAATTCTGTTCAAAAAGATCTTTCAACTCCTGCGCTTTGTGCGTATAACTTTCTGGATCTTGCCATAGCGACTGCGGATCCAAGATATTATCAGGCACCTGCGGGCAGGCAATCGGCATAGCCAGATCGAAAGTTGGATGTTGCACAAAATGTTCGTCATCCAAAGCTCCTTGCATCACGGCACGAATCATAGCTCGGGTGTGATAAAGTGGTATGCGGCGACCTATGCCATAAGGTCCTCCGATCCATCCCGTATTTACGAGCCACACTTGTGTAGAAGTATCTTGTTGCAAACGATCGCGAAGCATTTCGGCGTAGCGCATAGCATGCAGCGGCAAGAAAGCCTGACCAAAGCAAGCTGAAAAAGTAGCGACGGGCTCTGCAACTCCTACCTCAGTACCGGCCACTTTCGCCGTATAGCCATTTAAGAAGTAATACATCGCTTGTTCTACTGTCAATTTAGACAATGGTGGCAACACGCCAAAAGCATCTGCCGTCAAGAAAAAAATATGTTTCGGCGCAGCCGAACGATTGATCTTGACCACATTAGGGATATAATTTATTGGGTAGGAAACACGAATATTTTCAGTGACCGAACTATTGCCATAATCCAGATGGCGACTATTCGGCAAAAAAAGCATATTTTCTGTCAAAGCCCCGAAGCGCACAGCACCAAAGATATCGGGTTCACTTTCTACTTTCAGATTTATGCATTTGGCATAGCAGCCTCCTTCTAAGTTAAAAATTCCATCGTCAGACCAGCCATGTTCATCGTCACCAATGAGATAGCGATCATGATCTGCTGACAACGTCGTTTTGCCTGTGCCTGACAATCCAAAGAATAAAGCAGTGTCTCCATTTTTACCCGTGTTTGCCGAGCAATGCATTGAAAATACATTATGCTCTTGCGGCAGCACAAAGTTCATCATCGAAAACATACTTTTCTTAATTTCACCAGTATATGCTGTGCCAATAATCAATACCTTTCGTGTCGTAAAATCTAGCACCACCGCATTCGAAGCGCACAGGCCTAGTTCTTCATGATTTTCAATTTTCAGCAGTGAGGCGACCCAAACAGTCCAATCACGGTGATTTTCGACCTCTTGCTCCGGAAGAAACATATTGCTGATAAACAAATCTTGCGCAGCAAGCTCCGTCGCAAAATGGATTTTTCTGCCATATTTTGCATACGTTGCAATATTGGCTGTACGTGTATACAACGCTTTACTCCTATCCAGGTATTTTTTCACTTGTTGCTCCAATATCTCAAATACCTCCGTAGATATACCCTGATTGATATCATTCCAATGTACCGCATCTTCAGTCGTCTCATCGCGTACAATGTACCGATCGCGCGGAGAACGCCCAGTAAATGTTCCTGTCATAATATTTAGTGCCCCTGAAGCCGAAAATGTCGCTTCCCTTTTCTTTACAGCATGCTCGATCAATTCCGAAGGAGTCAACTCGCTGTACAACTCACCCTTTGGCTCCAGAACAAGTCCAGATAAAGATTCTTGAAGAATTTTTTGCATTACAGTTTATTCGTTTTGTTATACGAAACAAAATTAACTAATGCATCTTCACGAAACGCTAACATTAAGCTTATTGTATCAACTACACTAAAACAAACATCTGATTTACAGCTTTTTAAATTAAAGATTAAATTATAAAAAATGCTAAAACATTTTAGCTATTTTTATTGAAAAATCAGTGCTCGATTACAGTATCAAAAGCGATCATACGCAATCCAATTTCGACTTACTTAAGCAACGGTAGACAGCACAGAAAAATTACAAATAACTCTCCAATTACATTTTTTTAGCTTAAACTCTTGCTAGGCTCCCCAAAAAACCTATATTTGCTTTGTATATCATTCGATAATACAAATCAATACCTTCTTCTATCGATTCAGGTCTTGATTTATACAGAAGTGGCGAGAGACTGGCTCGATGACCCACTGGCAACCAACAACACGAAGTTGAAAAGGTGCCAATTCCTGTCCGAAACATTGTTTTGGAGTATATAAATAATAGAACAGATGAACGACAAAACACATTTTACACCTTTATTGGCATACACGTCACAGCGTGTTTCCACCACACTTTTCATTTCTTCGCCCAGAGTAATCGTAGTCTGTCAGGCTCGAATGCGGTAGTCGTTGTTGGGATAGCTCGTAAGCTGTGATCTGTACATTGCTTACCTTCATTTCGACCAAATAGACGACAGCCATCTTTCTTACAGACTATTCTTTATTCACGCACATAATAAATTCACTATTATGACCTACAAAAAAACATTACAATACGAGACTTTACAAATACATGCCGGCCAAGAAGCAGATCCCACCACTGGGGCACGCGCACTTCCCATATATCAAACATCATCTTATGTCTTTAACAATGCAGAACATGGCGCAAACCTATTTGCATTAAAGGAGTTCGGCAATATCTACACTCGAATTATGAATCCGACTACGGATGTCTTCGAGAAGCGCATTGCCGCATTGGAAGGTGGCGTCGCTGCCGTAGCTGTTGCCTCAGGACAAGCAGCCCAGTTTATTGCATTAAATAACATCCTCGAAAGTGGTGATAACTTTATCTCCAGCTCTCATTTGTACGGCGGTACGTTCAATCAATTCAAAGTTGCTTTTAAACGTTTAGGTATTGAAGTTCGATTTGCAGATCAAGGTGATCCAGACGAATTTGAAAAATTGATTGATGACCGTACTAAAGCCCTATATGTGGAGACAATCGGCAATCCAGCATACAGCATTCCTGACTTCGAGCGACTGTCTGCCATTTCCAAAAAGTATGACCTTCCGATTGTAGTCGACAATACCTTTGGTGCAGGCGGTTATCTGTTCAAACCATTAGAACACGGTGCACACATCGTGGTAGAATCTGCCACAAAATGGATTGGCGGACATGGCACTAGTATTGGTGGTGTCATTGTCGATGGCGGAAATTACAATTGGGGCAACGGAAAATTTAAACAATTTTCAGAGCCTTCCGAAGGATATCACGGATTGGTCTTTGCCGATGTATTTGGAGAAAACAGCTCATTTGGCAATATACAATTTGCTATTCGTGCTCGCGTAGAAGGACTACGTGATTTTGGATCAGCGCTCTCCCCTTTCAATTCTTTCTTGCTAACACAAGGTTTGGAAACACTTTCGCTTCGCGTGCAAAGGCATGTAGATAATGCATTAGAGATCGCGCAATGGCTGGAAAACCATGCTCAGGTTGAATCGGTAAGCTACCCCGGACTGAAAAGCCATCCGTATCATGACTCGGCTCAAAAATACCTGAAAAATGGTTACGGTGCTGTCTTATCTTTTGCCATTCGCGGCGGCAGCGAAAAAGCGAACGACTTTATTGATGCTTTGGAGCTCATCAGCCACGTTGCTAATGTGGGCGATGCCAAAACGCTGATTATTCATCCGGCTGCTACTACACATCAACAATTAAGTGCTGCCGAGCAGCAACGATCTGGCGTATATCCGGGCGTATTACGCTTATCTGTAGGAATCGAACACGTCGACGATATCAAAGCCGATTTGGAGCAAGCTTTTGAATCGCTTTAAATTTTATATAACTAAAAAACAATTTAAGATAAAATGAGTGAAAAATTAACGATTGGGATGTTTGGTTTTGGCGTAGTTGGCCAAGGACTGTACGACATTATCAAAACCAAAGACCTAAATCTGGAAATAAAGAAATTTGTGATCAAAAATCCAGCGAAGCAACGCTCGCTTCCCGACCATCTTTTCACGACAGATGCGGAGTCGGTTTTGAGTGATCCAGAAATCAACACCATACTAGAACTTATTGATGATGCCGATGCGGCATTTGAAATTACCAAAAGAGCTTTGTACGCCGGTAAAAATGTGGTATCAGCCAATAAAAAGATGATTGCTATGCATTTGGAAGAACTGGCTGCTATACAACAGGAGACTGGAAAATCATTATTGTATGAAGGCGCAGTATGCGGGTCTATTCCAATCATTCGCAACTTGGAAGAATATTATGACAATGAGCTTTTGCACAGCGTTAGCGGCATTTTCAATGGCTCGTCCAACTACATTTTATCCAAAATTTTCAATGAAAATCAAGATTACCACACGGCATTAAAGAAAGCACAGGACTTGGGTTTTGCCGAAACAGATCCTACACTCGATGTGGGCGGCTATGATCCGAAGTACAAATTAGCGATCGTGGCGAATCATGCCTACGGTATCTATGTGAAACCAGAAGACATCCTTAATCTTGGAATCGATAAGCTAGGGCAGGCCGATATAACCTATGCTCGCGAGAAGAATTACAAGATAAAATTGATTCCACTGGCCAAGGAGGTTGACGGCAAGATTATCTTGTATGTATTGCCAAAATTTGTAACCAAAGACAACTTGCTGTACGGCGTAGAAAATGAAAATAATGGTGTGGTGGTAAAGGCTGCCTTTGCCGACGAGCAGTTTTTCTTCGGAAAAGGTGCGGGTGGCCATCCGACAGGATCTGCGGTATTATCTGATATTACGGCGCTGCGATACGGTTACCGATACGAATTTAAGAAGCATGCAAAATCACAGGAGGTAACTTACTCCACCGACTACGAATTAACGGTTTACTTGCGGTATGAAGACGAGAAGATCTTAGAAACACTAGGTTTCAACAACATTTCAGAACGTTTTTACGGACAAGAATTCAAATATGTTATTGGAAAGATCAACCTACAGCAGATCATTGCACATCGCGACTTGATTCATCGTGATGGTTATTTCTTAGCAGAAATAGCGTAGGGTTACCAACATGGTGTCTTGCTCCGTATTTCTTGAGCAAGATACCAGTTTTATTATTTTATTACAACCAAGAAAATACGAAGCGATTATTTTTTTGTATAAACTGTAATGGAATGATAAAGGAGTAGTAAAAAAGTGCGCTCAAAGGGAGTCGAACCCCTAACCTCCTGATCCGTAGTCAGGTGCTCTATCCAATTAAGCTATGAGCGCAGTTTTAAACCGATCGGTGTAGCACCGTTTTGGTGAGGCAAATATCGTGACTTTTTCGATTATTCCAAACTTTTTCTTCACTTTAGCGTCATAAGGATGGGGTATCTAACATATCCAGTTGAAAACAAAAGATTTATATAATATAAGAGTAAATGGCCGAGCGGATCAAAAGAAATAAAATCAGAATAAACGACATTAGCATCTCCTTTCTTATCAGAAAAGCCACGCAACAAGAACAACGAACCGTCATTTTTCTTCATGGATTCCCATTCAATAAAAAGATGTGGACTCCACAATTGGAGGCATTAGATGAATTCACGACCGGCATTGCCATTGATGTCCGCGGACATGGCAATACCACATCAGGACATGGTTTTCTATCCATCGACTTATTTGCGAAAGATCTCATTGCCTTTATCAAAAAGATGGAGTTGCATCAGGTAGTGGTTTGCGGTATTTCTATGGGTGGATATATTGCGCTGCGCGCGTATGAAATAGCTCCAGCGCTTTTTGCAGGATTGATCCTCAGCGACACACACAGCAAAGCGGATGATAAAGTGGCTAAGCAAAAGAGGTTTGATTCGATTCAGGCCGTGCTCACGCATGGTCGTCGCCCATTTGCGATCGGATTTATTGAAAATGTATTTGCTAACCCTCGTGCAGCCGAAAACGTAGAAGCAGTGGAGCTTATTAAAAGCAGTATTCGCAGAAATAGCTTAACTAGTATTTGCGCTACGCTCCTCGCCTTAGCTGCACGGACGGACACCTCGGATTTGCTCCCAACCATTGCTGTACCGACATTATTGATTTGCGGTCAACAAGACAAGATTACACCAGATGCGCTGATGCAGGAAATGCAGGCAAAAATTCCACAATCGAAATTCGTAACTGTAGCAGATAGCGGGCATCTGCCAAATCTAGAAAAACCGGCTCTTTTCAACGAAGCGCTCAATAACTATCTGCACACCTTTTCACAAAGTGCTACGAATTAACGGGCGCTTTTTTACGTTTTAAGTGTGCATCTGGCATGAGGAGATCCGTCCATTTCATGCCTTTTTCGACCAGATCCAGCGTACGATGGTAATCCCAAATACCTGCGGTATTATGAGGAACAGTAATCACATAATCCGGTTTATGCATATCGATAGACAATTGGCTCAAACGCCTACGCATCGCAAAATAGGCTTCTTGCAGCACCGTGACGGAACTATACTTGCCATTCGTTGCCACTACGCCAAGCTCAGGCTCTGGACGTCCGTCGAGATTGACGACGACCACCAGATTACGCTTTGATTTCTTGACGTAATTGATAGGCAAAGGATTGAGCACGCCGCCATCCACCAAATATCGGCCTTCGGAGTCTACACCAGTAAATACTGCTGGAATTGCAATAGATGCCCGAATGGCATCATACACGCTTCCGGTGTCAAATACCACTTCGCATTCATTCGTGAGATCAGTCGCGATAGCGACATAACGAAGTGGCAGATCTTCGATCGCAATATCAGGAAACACCAATTTCAGAGAGTCTAAGGCTTTTGTACCTTTCAAAATACCAAACCAAGGGTTGGAAAAATCCATCAATTGAAATACTTTCATCCGCGTCACGCCCTTCAACCATTCCTCCAGCTCATCCAACTTACCTTGCGCATAAGCCGCACCGATTAGAGAGCCAATCGAGCAACCTACAATTTCGTCAATGACGTAGCCTTTTTGAAGCAACATTTTGATGACACCTATTTGCACCAACCCTCTCGCTCCACCGCTGCCAAGCACCAGAGAAACCTTTCGTTTGCTTTTAAAAAAGTTCATACTCTAAAGTACATGATTTTCATCAAATTATATATTGTCATTTTTTTGTACAAAATAAAAATTAAATGTTTAAACATCATTATTTGGTCTTAGATTTGACGAGTTATCTAAAAGTAAAGAATATGAGTCTTCACGAGCAATTGAACTGGCGATATGCCACCAAAAAAATGAATGGTACCGCAGTGCCACAAGATAAAATTGATTATATAGTAGAAGCGGCTCGCCTCGCGCCCACCTCTTCTGGTCTACAGCCTCTCCGAGTTATTGAAATCTCGAACGCGGAATTGAAAGAGAAAATTCAGCCTATCGCTTATTCTCAATCACAAATCGTTGATGCTTCGCATCTATTGGTATTTGCAGCATTTGACGAATACACTACCGAGCGTGTCGATAAAGTTTTCGCACAGCAAGAAGCTGAGCGTGGACTGCCGGCAGGAGCTAGTGATGATTACAAGGGAATGTTATTGCAGGGTTTTGCTGCACAAAGCAAAGAGGATCACTTCAATCACGCTGCTAGACAAGCGTATATAGCATTTGGTCTTGCCATTGCGGCAGCGGCAGAACTTCAAGTAGATGCAACACCGATGGAAGGATTTGTAAATGCACAGTTGGACGAGCTTTTGGGACTTTCGGAGCAAGGTTTGAAATCCGTAACTATCCTAGCATTGGGTTACCGCGATGAAGCGAATGATTGGTTGGCAAACTTGAAGAAAGTACGCACCGATAAGTCAGAATTTGTGATTCAGCACAAATAGGAATAGTTTAAAATGAAAACAGCCTGCAAAAATTTGCAGGCTGTTTTCATTTTAAAATTTTTGAAGATACTAAGGCGTATTCTTCAACAATTCTAAAAAGAACTTCCAAAATTTGGCCGTAGAAGAAATGGATGCCCGCTCATCGGGTGAGTGTGCCCCGTGAATCGTTGGACCGATGGACACCATTTTAAGATCTGGATATACTTCACCAATCAAACCGCATTCTAAACCGCCATGTCCAGCACACACATTGGGATAGGCATCAAATAATTGGCTATATGTATCATATGCTAATCTTACCAACTCCCCTTCTGGTTCGGGCTCCCAACCTGGATAATCTCCAGAAAAAGCAACCTCAGCATCTATCAGACCAAAAGTAGATCGTAAGATCATCGCTAGATAATCCTTTGAGGATTGTATGGCAGATCTTGTCAGACAAAGTATCGTATACTTTCCATCTTTTAACACGATACGCGCAACGTTATTGGATGTTTCTACCAAATCAGGAAAGACTGGACTCATCCGAAATACGCCATGATGCGCGGCATTACACACCGCTATAAACTTTTGCTGCGAATCTCCAGATAACACCGTTAGTTTGCCTTGCGCATCTTCTCCCGCCGCGCTGACCTTTAAATTAGGTTCTGTATGTGCGTATTCTTTGGCAATGATTTGCTGAATGCTTTTTACGTGATCTTGAATTGCGGCAGCATCCGCTGCGCGGCAAGCCAACATAGCCTTTGCTTCACGTGGAATCGCATTGCGCAATCCACCGCCATCCACTGCATACAAACGAACATCAGCTTCGCTGATAACGGCATCCAACACGCGCATCAACAACTTATTGGCATTACCCAAGCCTTTGTTGATATCCATACCGGAATGACCGCCCTGCAAACCATTTACAGTGATATGTACAAGCACCTTATATTCATCGGTCGTTTCTACACTCAATGCACCAGTCGCCGTCACATCCACGCCACCAGCACAGCCAATCGTAATCTCATCATCCTCTTCCGTATCCAGGTTAAGCAAATACTTACCTGTCAACCAATTTGGTTTTAATGATTTTGCACCGGTCATACCGGTTTCTTCATCTATGGTAAAAAGCGCTTCGATCGCTGGATGCGGAATATCAGTAGAAGCAAGAATACCCATTATTGCAGCAACACCAAGACCATTGTCGGCACCCAACGTGGTACCATCTGCGCGTACCCAATCGCCATCTACCAGCATTTGAATACCAGATTTTTCAAAGTCAAAATCCGTATCTGCATTTTTCTGATGTACCATATCCAAGTGCGCTTGCAATACGAGCGTACTTTTGGATTCGTAACCAGCGGTAGCCGGCTTGCGTATCAACACATTTCCTATCTCATCGCACTCGGTGGAAAGTCCTAGCGACTGACCAAAAGAAATCATATAGGCTATAATAGCTTCCTCTTTCTTGGACGCACGGGGAATTGCATTGATCGCGGCAAAATGAGACCAAATCGCGGTAGGTTCAAGCGTATCTATACTCATAACTACTTTTTATTTTTGTTGTTCCATCAAATGTACCAGTTCGGGCAGCAAATGGCAACTTTCACACTAAATACTGCGTAAAACTGTATCTTCGAACTTACAATCGGGCTAAACTCATATGAAAACTGCGAAAGAAAAAATGATTGCTGGCGAACCTTACCGCGCAGATGGCCGCGAGTTATTTGATGAACGCCAAAAGGCGAAAGAGGTATTGATGGAATACAACAACCTCGCCCCAGCTCGTATAAAAGATCGCGCACGTATCATTAAAAATCTTTTTGCGAAGACTGGAAAATCATTTTGGATTGAGCCACCATTCCGCTGTGATTATGGCTATAATATTGAAATTGGTGAAAACTTTTATGCTAATTTCAATTTGACGATCCTCGATTGCGCTCTGGTTGCCTTTGGCAAAAACGTGATGATCGGACCCAATGTTTCTTTATTCACCGCAGGTCATCCTATTCATGCGGAACCGCGCGTAGCGGGATGGGAATACGCACTTCCCATTCATATTGGCGACAATTGTTGGATTGGCGGCAATACGGTAATCAACGCAGGCATTACGATTGGCGAAAACACGGTAATAGGATCTGGATCGGTGGTCACTAGGTCGATCCCAGCCAATGTGGTCGCCGCAGGCAATCCCTGTCGCGTGATCAAAACGATTACCGAAGAACATAAAGCCTACTATTATAAAGACCGCAAGTTTTAGGATTGTTTACGATACGCTTCCTTCATCGCTGCGATATCTTGCTGCTTATAATCTGGACAAGCACCCGATTTGGATGTGACGAACCCACTCAGGCAAATGGCTTGCTCCAATGCTTCCTCGGGATGCATCCCCGAAAGACGACCAGAGATAAATCCAGCCAGAAAGGAATCACCGCTTCCGACGGTGTCTTGTACGACCACCTTCGCTGCAGGTAAACTGTACACATCTCTACTATGGAAATACGTGGCGCCAGATGCACCGCGCGATAAGATGATTTCCGGAATCTCAAAATGATCTTGTAGGAAAAATACGCCATCCTGTGCATCTGGATATTGCTTATCTAAATAAGATAACACCAATTGCAACTCAGCGGCATTGAACTTCGCTAAATCAGACTTTTCCAACAATTGCAGCAACAATTCTTGGTCGATATATGGTGGTCTTAGATTGACATCAAATACGCGATAAATGCTATTTTCTAAAAGCGAAAACAAGGTTTCTCGCGACACCGGATTACGGGCTGCCAATGAACCAAATACCAAGGCTTGCGTATCGTTCAACTGCTTTATATCGGCTTCCGTTAATTGGATATGATCCCAAGCTACGCCTTCTTTAATCTCATAATGCGCTTCATCATCTTCATCGATCGTAGCTACCACGGTACTCGTTGGATAATCGGCGTTTCGTTGTATTCCTGCAGGCGACATATTCCAGCGTTCGAGCTTTTGCAACAGTTCGTCACCTAAGTCATCTTTTCCTACCGCCGATATCATGTGTAATTCTACACCCATTTGGTGCAGGTGATAGCCTACGTTAAATGGTGCTCCGCCAGCAGTTTTATCTTTCCCCGGAAATAGATCCCACAGAATCTCGCCAAAACAGGTTGCTTTCAAAATTCGTTCTTGATGCATCTTTAGTCTTTATGTACGCCGTTGATTAAACGTATTTTATTGTCTGAGTTAGGAAATGACAAAATACACATTTTACCCGAATCTCTGCCCTATCAATCGGAATTCTACACTGGCTTTCTGCTAAGAAAATATAGATAATTGGAGATTTGGCGGATCGGACTTTTGGATTTACGAACGCTAAATCCTATATTTACCAGTGAATTAGTACACATGATTTTATTCGTCACATATCACGTACCTGTCCATCATCGCCATTGTGGCGATAGATAAATGTATGTGTTTCTACGTGAAGCATTCCATCCCATGGATGTTCGAATAATAATTAGTATCCTTCAACAAATAATTTAAAAGATATTTTGAAAAATCTAAAGATTGCTATCCAAAAATCGGGTAGACTGAATGAGAAATCAGTACAGTTACTTAAAAATTGTGGACTCGATTTCGAAAATTATAAAAGTTCCCTTATTACCATTGTATCTAATTTCAACTTAGAAATTCTCTTTTTGCGTGATGATGATATTCCAGATTACGTGGAGCAAGGAATTGCCGATCTTGGGATTGTAGGCGAAAACGTAATTGAGGAGTCGTTGGCGAATGTGGATTACCTACAACGCTTGGGTTTTGGAAAATGCACGTTGAAATTGGCCGTACCCAAAGATTCTAACTTCAATGACATCAAAGACCTAGACGGAAAATCGATTGCGACCTCCTATCCTAATATCCTTGGCAAATTTTTGAAAGACAAAAAAATCACCGCAGAGATACACCCTATCTCTGGCTCGGTAGAGATTGCACCTGGCTTGGGATTAAGCGAGGCTATTTGCGACATCGTCTCGACTGGCGGCACCTTGAAGAATAACGGGTTGAAACCTTTTGCTGACGTAAGCACTTCGGAAGCTATTCTGATTGGTCGCGCCGGCTTAGCGGAGAATCCTATTCTTTGCGAGTTGTTGCAACGTATTCAGTCCGTATTGCGCGCGAAGGAAACGAAATATGTCGTTTTAAATGTGGAGAAAACCAATCTTCCACAGATTACGGAATTATTACAAGGTGTAAAATCACCTACGATTGTCCCTTTGGCAGAAGAAGGTTGGGTAGCGGTGCATACGGTGATTCCGGAAGAGGATTTTTGGGGGAAAATCAACACCTTGAAATCGGCCGGAGCGCAAGGAATTGTCGTGATGCCGATTGAAAAAATCATTTTGTAAGTATGTTAAAAACGTATCAATACGCACAGCTATCTGTAGAAGACATTGACCGCCTCACCTTGCGGAATACGGATCCTAACAATGAAATTCAGGATACGGTAGAGGAGATCATTGCGCAAGTCGAGCAGAACGGAGATGATGCCTTGAGGCAACTGGCATTGAAATACGATCAGATTGCGCTGGATGCGCTGTACTTGGATGAAGTTGAAATCGAAGCATTGGCGGCAACCATTTCTCGGCAGCAACAAAGGGCATTGGAGATTGCATTTCAAAATATTCACAAATTCCACGCTACCCAGCTCAAGAAAGAACGCACGATCGAAACCATGCCGGGCGTTACCTGCTGGCGCGAAGTGCGACCAATTGAGAAAGTGGGCTTGTACATTCCCGGCGGTTCGGCCGTACTGCCTTCAACCTTATTAATGTTGGGCGTGCCGGCGCGTATTGCGGGCTGCAAGGAAATTGTGGTGTGTTCGCCACCGCAAAAAGACGGCAAAGTCAATGGTTTTATCGCGTATTGCTTAAAGCTGTTGCAAATTAAAAAAATCTACTTAACCGGTGGTGCTCAAGCGGTAGCGGCGATGGCTTTCGGAACGGAAAGCGTACCACGTGTAGACAAGATTTTTGGGCCAGGCAATCAGTTTGTCACCAAAGCAAAATCACTTATTCAGAGTCGCACACAGGTAAGCATTGATATGCCGGCCGGACCTTCAGAAGTATTGGTGATTGCGGATGAGTCGGCGAATGCCGAGTATATTGCTGCCGATTTGCTAGCACAAGCCGAGCATGGCGCCGATAGCCAAGCGGTACTTGTTTCGACCAGCTCGGCACTGATTGAAGCGGTAAATCAAGCTTTAGAACAGCAATTACGAGATCTTCCACGCGCTGCCATTGCACAAAAAGCCATAGAAAACTCCTATGCTATTTGCACTGCGGATATCACTACAGCTTTGGCATTTTCTAATAAGTATGCGCCAGAACATCTCATTATTCAGTCGGATGAATGGAAGCGTATGGTTTATGGTGTGCTCAATGCCGGATCGGTCTTTTTAGGTCACCTCACACCAGAAAGTGTGGGCGATTACGCTTCTGGCACGAACCACACCTTGCCTACAGCGGGCTACGCCCGATCATACTCTGGTGTGTCGGTAGATTCTTTCGTGAAAAAGATTACGTTTCAGCAATTATCTTCGGACGGCTTACGCCAAATCGGATCGACGGTCGAAATATTGGCCGAACTAGAAGGTTTGCAAGCCCATAAAAATGCCGTGAGTATTCGCCTAAAAGATCTAGAATCCTAAAGATCGACTGTACCGAAATAAAAAAGTCCTTTGCTATTGTTAGCAAAGGACTTTTTTATTTATGATCGAAAAGTTGATTATGCTATCGCAATCAGTTTAATGATGATTATTTTACTAAGAAACCACCTCCCAACAAATCATCGCCTTCGTAGAAAACGGCCGACTGTCCAGGTGCGATACCTTTTACATTGTGCATAAAATCCACCTGCATCGTACTACCCTGTTGTGTAAGCGTAGAAAGCATACCGGCATCTTTATAACGGATCTTAGTCACTGCTTCCATTGGTTGATCGAATGAAGCGTATTTAACCAAATTCACGTCACGCACGAAAGCTTGTGATTTTTCTAACTCATGCTCTTCACCCAACACCACAGAATTGCTTTCTGGTAAGATCTCCAACACAAACATTGGCTTTCCTAAAGCGATTCCCAGTCCTTTGCGCTGTCCAATCGTGAAATACGGGTAGCCGATGTGTTGGCCAACCACGGTACCATCTGATAACAAAAAGTTTCCGGGACCAATTTCTTGATCCAAGGTCGGTTTTTTGTGTCGCAAAAACGCACGATAGTCATTTTCTGGTACAAAACAAATTTCATAACTTTCTGACTTAGAAGCTAATTCCTTTTGCCCCATATCCAATGCCATCTGCCGAATCTCGGCCTTAGTAAAGTTTCCTAACGGAAACTGCGTACGTGCCAGATTCTCTTGGGTTACACCCCAAAGCACGTAAGATTGATCTTTATTCTTGTCGCGACCTTTAGAAATCACGTAGCGATTGTTGTCGTGCAATCTGATATTCGCATAATGCCCTGTGGCAATAAATTCACAATCCAACATATTGGCACGCTTCATCAAGGCTTCCCACTTGATGTGCGTATTGCACAATACACATGGGTTGGGCGTACGGCCGGCAATGTATTCATCGACAAAATTGTCGATCACAAAGTCGCCAAACTCACCTCTGATATCCAATATATAATGTGGAAAGCCGTAACCTACGGCTAGTGATCGCGCATCATTGATACTATCCAAACTACAGCATCCAGTTTCCTTCGACGAACCGCCAGAAGCAGCGTAGTCCCAGGTTTTCATCGTGATTCCGATGACCTCATATCCTTGTTCATGGAGCATTACCGCAGCGACGGAACTATCTACTCCGCCACTCATTGCTACCAATACTCTTCCTCTTTTACTCATAGCATTTCAATGGAGGGACAAAGATACCCTTAATAATCTTTTCCCTTGTTTATTTGTTGTCAAAAATTATCTGCATACAAATCAGGCATTTGCTTTGTAACCCGAAATTATTTACCAGAAATGTTTCGATTTCAGAAAAAAGAAGCTACATTTGCAACGCAACAAACAACAAGAATATTGCTGCAAAAGGTGCCATAGCTCAGTTGGTAGAGCAAAGGACTGAAAATCCTTGTGTCGCTGGTTCGAATCCAGCTGGCACCACAAAAATTTTCCTAAATAAACCTTTCCCCTTTTTTCTTCTTTTTTATTTAATTACATAATTGTAATAATCAACTTACCTTTATTTTGTTCTACCCATATTTTTTGTCCTGTTTTAAAACCGAGCTTTTCAAGCCATTTCCCCTGTAGCCTTATTTCGGGAACCGAAGTTACTCTGCCAGTGCGAAATTGCTGCTTTTTGTATATCGTCAATTTTCTCTGCTCATCAGTGATCTTTCTTACCATACATCTAATTTACAAAAAATCTAAGATTGTCAACTTATTATATGACAACCTCCTTAGCAAATTCTTGGACATTTGAAGGGTGACACGAGATAAACTTAAACAGATAGTCGGACAGCAGATTATTGCACATCGTAACAAAAAAGGACTGAGTCAATCTGACCTAGCTCGAGCATGCAATAAAGATCGTCAAGCAATAGAAAAGTTGGAAAGTGGAAAAGTAAACCCTACTTTATATACATTGCTTGAGATTGCGATTGCGTTGGAAATCTCTTTAGCGGAATTACTTAACTTTTCTGAAGAATAACAACATAACCTCTAATACTATATTGTAGAAACCGTTATTCTATAATCATAAAATTCGGAGTCATTGCCTTTTTTCTCAAATCCAATCTGCTCATACAGTCTTTGCGCGGTGTAATTATCTACTGCCGTAGAAAGATCTACAAACGTGGCGCCATCCAATCTCGCAAATTCCATGGCTTTATGGATCAGCTTTTCACCGACACCTTGTTTGCGATAATTTGGATCGACAAAAAGATCATTGAGCACCCAATTTCTCGCCGCTCGCATGGACGAAAACTTAGGGTACAATTGTGTAAAGCCGATGGCATCGCCCGAAGAGGCATCGCTAGCGACGAAGATGATGGATTCGTTATTTTCGAGGCGCTGTCGTATAAATTCACGGGCCAAGTCCTTATCAGATTGCTGCTGGTAGAATATGCGGTATTCATTAAATAAATCAACAACCGATTCGTACTCTGATTTATCTATTCTTGATATTATCATATATTAATATAACTATTTTGGATTTAAGTATTTGATTATGAAAACCTAAATCAACCTAAAACTGCTTGTTCGGATTTGAAAGCATGCTTGCATTATAATCGTCTGACTTTCCTTTAGGAATCGACAACGACTTCCATTCAGAACCGATCAACATTTTGCCAATACATACGATTTGACCAACATGATATGGATAATGAGCCAATTGCCGATTGATCGCTTCAACAACTGAATGCGCTTCGTTACGAATGTAAATTACTTTCGTAAAATCCGACTCTTGCAAAGCATTCAGCGATTGAAATAAGCAATCCCAACCTTCTTCCCAATTCTGTAGCAGCACTGCCCTATCTAGCACCAGATCGTCAAATTCGGCATCCCTGTGACGCCAAGACTTTTCACCATCAGTAGTTAAGAAATCTGTCCATCGAGACCTCATATTTCCCCACAAATGGATAACTATATTGGCGATGCTATTGCTTTCCAAACTTCGCTTCTCAAAAAGCTGATCATCTGTAAGTTGATCAAACGTCTCATCGCCCAATCTTTTGTAATACGCGAATTGACTTTTTGCACTGTTTAAATAATCCAAAATCATCTTACTAATATTATGTTGTACCTGAAAGTAAAAAGGTCTGTTTTAACTTAAAAAAAACGACAAAATTCCTCTTAGCAATTTAATCAAATTCTTAAAAATTTCTACTTGAAGCGAGATAGGTGCTATTTTACCACTTCTAAGATGTGTAAGCGCAATTTTATTGTGGTGATTTGATGCCTCTTACGAATAATTATTACCGAAGCATTTGCATTTTATCGACACTTTTATACCTTTGTAACGTTATCAGCAACAAATGCCGATAGCAACCTAAATCTGAAAGTAACAGATCTAAAATAAAAACTTAAGGTGCCATAGCTCAGTCGGTAGAGCAAAGGACTGAAAATCCTTGTGTCGCTGGTTCGAATCCAGCTGGCACCACCTCTAAAAAGTGATGATGAATCACCTCAAGTAAAGCATTTTTATTGGGAAATTAGCTCAGCTGGTTTAGAGCACTACCTCGACAAGGTAGGGGTCACTGGTTCGAACCCAGTATTTCCCACCAAGTAATTCTTTAAAACGCATTAGTCAAAACTATTGCGTTTTTTTATTTTAAGTACTCACTTAGAATATTCTATTATCTATTTTTTTCCTCTCATAAAAATTCGGATTTTCTCGATTATAGCCTCTCCCTCTTCTTCCATAGCAAAGTGGCCAGTGTCGTAAATGTTGTAATCTATATTTTTAACATCCCTTTTGAATGCTGCCGCTCCACTTTCTGGAAAATACACATCATTTTTGCCCCAAACAATCAATAGAGGCGGCTGATGATCACGAAGATATTTTTGCCATATTGGGTATAACTTTATATTATTTTGGTAATCGTACCACAGGTCTAGATTTATTTTATGTGCATTAGGACGAGACATTCTCAAATAGTCTAAGTGCCAAGTATCTGGATTCACATTTTCTTCGTTTCTGGTGCCATGTGTATATTCGTTTTTCAAACCATCCATCGAAAAGGCCGGTAATAATACAGATTCTGTTTTCTCATTCCTGTCTATCCACAATTCTTTGATGTGTTTCCATCCTTCCCCAAGACCTTCCTCATAAGCATTTCCGTTTTGCGTGATAATAGCAGTCACTCTTTCTGGATGCTTTGTAGCTATCCTAAAACCTACAGGAGCACCATAATCCTGCATGACTATAGCATAAGAGCGCAATCCCTTTTTTTCCAAAAAAGCATCTATCGTATTAGCCAAATTGTCAAAAGTATATTCATATTGGTCTGGTGCAGGAAAATCACTATCGCCAAATCCTGGATAATCTGGAGCGACTAAATGAAACTCGTCGGACAACTGATCAAGTACTTTTCTATATTGGTGGGAAGAAGCAGGATATCCGTGCAGTAGCAATAGTGTTGGTTTCTCGGGATTGCCCGCATCGCGATAAGCGATATTAATACCATTTACCTGTAGTTTCCTAAATTTTGTTGTTTTCATATCTGTTTTTCTTAAATAAGTCTATTGTCCTATTATGTCATTACATGTAATTTTCTACCGTTTAGTAAACGCTTAATATGAAATGGACCATAAATGCACATTTCAGACTATCTCATAATTTTTTACCGAACGAACGGTAAATAATTAATTCAAATTTTTTAACTACTATATCTCTCCTCTATATTTTTCAGTGCATTTTCGAAAATGCTTACATCATTCATTACTTTAGACAGAACCAAACTTCCCTGAATATCTATCATATTTTTAATGGCTAATTGTTCTGCTTTTTCAGAAGGTAAATTAAATGCTAACCCGAGCTCTACGAAAGAAGAGATCCATTGCTGTATACCAGCTTTTAGATTATCCTCAAAAAGCTGCAAGCCTTTGTCCATAGATAAAGTTCTGAAAATACACATTTGGTTTCCCCCTTCATAAAATAGCTTTATCTGTTCTACTCCTAGTTTTAATCTACTTATTGGTTCAACTTTTTCGTCAGACAACACGGCAAAAATTTTCTTTTCAACTAATTGTCCCATATGGAACAGTACAGATTCCGCCATTTCTTGCTTCCCATTCGGAAAGCGGTGATAAAGACTTGCTTTCTTTAATCCAGTTTCTTCTGATAGATCCTGCAAACTTGCTCCTTCATAACCCAATGAACGGAACACCTTGGCCAAGCCATCCATTAAATCACGATCTAAAACTTTCTGTGGTCTCATGGTACAAATATAGTATTAAATTATATTTTACCAAACATTCGGTAACTAATGAAAGTTATAAGAACTCATTTTTTTAATCAAGAACAGGCTATTGAAACGATAAATGGAAAAATATTAAAAGATACGCTGATAAGAATATTCAATTTCATGAATACTATCAAACAAAACATTTTATAAACCATAAATTTTTGGTAGCGTCACCTTTTTTGATATCATTACTTCCTATACAAACTCTTTCACCAGATACCCCAGCCAAAAAGCATACTCAGATCTAAAATCAGATCCATCCTTTGGACTAAACTTAATCCAACTATTTTTAACACCTATATCATATTCGATATTACATAGCAACCGCAGCCTTTCTCCTTCCGCAGATTCCTCCATAAATTGGAGTATTGCCAATAAAACATAATCTTGCGTTGTAATCATCATATAGGGAACAAAACTAGCTATAGTGACATTTGTTTAATTACGGGTTGCCGTATTAAACGGCGTGAAATCATGATTTTAGTGTATTTGAGCAGCAGAATACTCGTAAATGAATTGGAAAAAATAGAGGTACTGTAAAATAAAAAAAACCTCCTGTATCTACCAAAATTCAGGAGGTCAGTACCTAACTACTATTTGTTACCCGGGGGCTGGGCTTACATATTATTATGACACAATGATAATAAATATATTTATAAAATTCAATATTTAGGGAAATTTAAAATTAATTGTTACGTATATATCCTATATCGTGATTATAATTTTCACAATTACAGTAATTGCAGTCCAATTTTTATAAAATACAAGCTCATTATATTGATTTAAAGTCCACTATTTTTTTCATTCCTATATCTAATATATAAAATAACAAGAAATAATGTTCCGACCACACTGGATAAGAATTTTACATAAGCGCGAAGTTTCGTATCTACAGGTTCGTCTGAAAGTATGAAGATGTAAAGGCTAAATATGAATATAGCAATACTAGCAATGAGGATGGTCTGACGGAAAAGTGGATGTTTATTCATAAATTCTCACTAAGATCTAATTTTTTTTAGATATCTCTTTCCTTATATATACTCTTTTACAATGTAGCCTAACCAAAATGCATCGACGGATTTAAACTCCCTTCCATCCATAGGTGTAAAATGTATATAACTATTTGTTTTATTGAGATCGTAGGCGACGTGATTTAACAATTTGATTCCTTTTCCTTGGATGGTATCTTCTAGGCAATCTAGTATTGCTTGGATGATATAATCTTGGGCTGTTATTTTCATCTGGCTAAGCTGCACTTATTTATTTGCAACTTTCTACGGTAAACCCTCAAAAGCCTACTTTTACATGTTGGCTATCCTTAATAATTGTTGGTAACTAAACCTGAAGAATAACGGATAATCCAGTTGTTTGTTAAATAATGATTCATAATTTCTTAAATAACAGGTAACAATCCATGTATTACCTTTATATTGTATAACATAACCTGATGAATATTATCTCACTCGAAATTAATCGGCATATTTTATAAACTTTTTTATAAGTCTACTGTTCAATTAATAGCGCTGCATTTCTAAAATTAGTACTGACATGATGACAACACAACACAACACAGACGAACGACCTCAAAGCTCAACGATCATTATCGGAGCGATTCTTTGCTATACGAATCCATTACACCATCCAACTCCTGGCATTCAGGCGTGGGCCATGACCAACAATCGGCCTATTAACTACAGATCGGAGATTGAGCCGACCGAAGATCAGCGAATTCGTGATGATAAAGGCATCGAGAAAAAGCATAAAGAAGATAAGAAAGAAGTCGACAAACCTGAGAAGGAAGACGAAAATATTCCAGTGCCAGACACCGAGGAAGGCAAGCCAGAGGACTTACCTGATACGGAAGATCCGAACGAAGCTAAAGACGATATAAAAGATATGTAGCCCACCGCATCAGCGGTTTACATAATGAATAAAGGGAACCAAATGGTTCCCTTTATTATTGTAAGTTCGCGCATCGCTGCGCCATCTTGATTCTCTAAAACTCCTCCGTCTGGTTAATCACTTCTTTGTGATTACTAGCGTTGGTACGTGTTTTAGTCTTATGTTTATTAATCTGTCGGCGAATCGACTCCAATGCAATATCAATTGCTTCTTCAAAGCTTTTGGCTTGTGCTTTTGCGAATAATTGATTCCCAGGGATATTAAACTTGAACTCTACAAACTTGTCGGCCTCACCTCCGACACTTTCCACACGTAAGTTACAAAGTCCGTCGATAATGTTGTCCAGAAACTGTTCCAACTTTTCCGCTTTCTTATTAATGAACTCAACTAACTTAGGGTCTGCATCAAATTTAATGCATTGTACAGTAATATTCATTTTTCCTCCTTTTTTTAAGCCTTTGGATGGGCTTGTTTATAAATAGACTTTAATCGCTCTGCCGAATTGTGGGTATACACCTGTGTAGCAACCAGTCCGGCATGACCTAATATTTCCTTTATCGCATTCAAATCAGCTCCATTGTCTAAAAGTGATGTCGCGAAGCTATGCCGCAGCACGTGCGGGCTGCGTTTGCTTTGTGAAGTGACGAGTGTCAGATATTTTTTTACAATCTGATAAATCATCGATGCATACGCAGGCTTCCCTTTATTTGTAACGATCAGATGGGTCGACATGTTTTGTAAAAACACAGATTTCTTTTCTGCTTGATAGCTAATGATCTGATCATAAAGCAGATCATGAATAGGCACCAACCTCTCTTTGTTCCGCTTTCCTAAAACACGGATCTGCCGGCCGTATCCGTCAATATCTGCATCGGTAATAGCCAAAAGTTCAGACAAACGAATCCCCGTACCAAATAATAGCTCCATCACCAATAAATCCCGTCTTTCCGAAAAAGTGAGTGTGCGACTTGTTTCCTGATCGAGCAGCGCCACTAACTTTTCCTTTTCTACCGTGACCGGAAGTTTTTTGGGTGTTCGCAGTGACTTCAAGGCTGTCGCCGGATTCTGCCCAACAATTCCTTCTCGCAAGAGATACTTAAAGAAAGATTTCAATACCGAAATAGTTCGATTGACCGAGGTGGACGCCCTACCCGATTCCTTCTGCACACTGATGTAAAAGCGCAGAACGCGATAATCGACTTGATCCATCGTCGTTTGTTCCGCCTTTAGAAAACTTTCGAGTCGCTCTAACTCCAGCGCATAAGCGATCACGGTATGGTGCGAAAACCTCCGTTCGTGGGTTAGATAATTCAAAAATCGTTCGTTTTGCATAGGTTCGAATCCGTTTGTTGTAATTTAACAAAGAAAGAATGGATTTACAATAGGCCTTCGTCAAGAATATCAAATTTCAAGTAAAATAGGTAGATTTGACTTCTTAAATATAATGGTATGAATGCGCTATATTTTATTGCCTTTTGGGCTTGTCAGTTGCTATCGAGCGTGTTGTTCAGGTATGGCGGTATGTATCCTAAATATCATTGGCACGCATTTATAGCAGGAAACGCCATATTATTGACCGCCAGCTGGTTTTTAATCCAGCTATTCCGCTATTTCCCACAACCAATCGTGATCGCATTGTGTGCCGGTGGCACCTTTGTAACCGTTCAGTTTGGTATGGCGCTATACTTCAAGCAATCGCTTTCTTGGGTACAGATCGTCGGACTATTTTTTATCGTGACTGGCATCGTGATTACCGCTTATGGCACCACTGGTTCACTTTCCTTAAGCAAAGATTAAGTTACAAAAAAGCGATCTCGCCGAAATACTCTATCGCATGAAAACTGGGTTCGGGCATATGAATCTGTTTCCAAGAAAGATAGTGAGGTACAGGCAATTTATCCCCGCACTTGTAAAAGTTCGCATGTGCAGATGTGCCTGTAAGTGCACTCCCATCCTGCCCGAGGATGTCAAACGGAATAGCCAACGCCATTTGCCAACTCTTCTTTCCGGCGATCTGCCGCACATTGGTGAAGGTATTTACCCGATTCACTAAATCGGCTTCCAATCGCTTTTTTTCTTTACTAACAGTACTTCTTTGGCCAATCAGCCCTGTGCCCAGCACATTAAACTCTATGTTGAAATACGTCTGGCCGGCATCAAAAGAAATAAAACACTCTACACAACTATCTTCATACACGGCTTCATTATGCCGCACCGCTTGGGCACGCACAAATTCCTCTTCCACAGCATAATGCAGTAGCAAAAAGTCGGTGTTATACATTGCCTGAAAACGTACAGTTGGTGCATAGGGAAATTGATCTGGCCAATTCACCGAATCAATAGCATGCCAGTCGGCAGCTGAAAATACGTTTAGCGCATCGTTGTAGCTTTGCCAATCTTGGGTACGCGCAGATGTAAAGATTATTGGAAGCATATTATCTAAGAATTAGCAGCATGTTGTAATATGGATTGCAATACAGGACGGTTCGCCTCCAGTTCGGTCAGCAACTTAAATTGTGCTTGAGCACGCACTAAATTATGCGATGGATATTTGATTTTGTAATAAGGATCGTACGAAAGATAATCCGTCAGGAAGCGTAGGACTTGCATATACGGCAGCAAATATACACCGTAAAGCAATGACTCGATCTCCGCATCCGTAAGAAACGAGCGAGCTTCTCGCAAATATCCGTTGGTGTATGCTTCGAACAGCGGCATGTTCAACACTATGTGATCAAGATTCGGATCGTCTTCCTGCCCGCGATTAATAATAGTACGAATGGCATCGCCAAAATCAAAGGCCACAAAACCTGGCATCACAGTATCTAGATCGATCACACACTGCGGCTGACCATCCTTATCTAGTAATAAATTATTAAATTTTGTGTCATTATGAATGATACGTAAGGGTGATGAGGCAACGACATGTTCTTGAAAATCCCGACGCATATCGTCCTTTCTCACTTCCATTGCTTGCAGCAGTTCTTGCACCGCTGGCTCGGTTGTTCTGCCAGAAGGATGGACAAGCAACGCTTTGCTTAAGTTCTCCAATCGATAGTCGATATCATGAAAGCGCGGTAGCACCACATGCAGTCTTTTGGCATCTAGATCGGCCAGTTGCCACTGGAATGCACCAAAAGCAGCACCACCAGCATATGCCTGTGCAGGCAATTCCACCAAATCAACGCTATGCGTATTTTCGATTAATCGAAGCATCCGCCAGCTGTCACCTTGTGCATCTTCGTGAAAAAGTGTCGACTCCTTTGTTGGGATGATAGAGAGTGTTTTACGCTGTACTTGTTCTTTCCCCAAATGCGCGATCTTTGCTTGCAAATGACGACATACCAAGTCCATATTATCCATCAATTGTTTTGCATCAGGAAAAATAAATCTGTTTATACGCTGCAGCAAATAAGATGGATAATCATCCTGTTTGGCATCTAAGCGAAACGTATCATTGATGTGGCCTGATCCAAAACGGCTCGCTTGTGTGATCGTACCTTCTGTTTGAAAGTGTGTGGCTATCGACAATATCAGATCTGTATCCTTTCCCATGCTTGTATTCGGTATGTTTTTCTAAGTATTTGCGCCAAAAAATTGGTTAATAAAAGCGCATTGCAATATGGGAAAATAGATAGACTTCTAAAAGTCGATTGCCAATGCAATCGATTGCATCATCTTTGTAATTCTGCATTTAACTAAGCTGAAAGCAATGGATTAATCATATCATGTCTATTAGTGTAGATTATTGCGCTATGCCGATAGCGTCATCAGAAGTATTGGGAAGTACTCGGGAAACAAATACATCCATAACAAAATATTGTTAAAATTTAAAAATAAAAGATAATTTTTAACCAAAAAAAGAAATATAAGATATCTAAAAGTTTATTTTTAAGTAAATTTTATTACAGTAAGACAAATTAACTAGTATTGATTTTGAGTAAAAATAAAAAAAAACCGGCAATACGCTGCCCTAGATGCGGACAGGTTAAATACATTATGCGTTCGCATAGGCAAAGCATAGTAAAGCTGCTTCTTTTCTTTCTGCCTTTAAAAAGATTTAAATGCCAGAGTTGTAATAGTAAGTTTTACAAGATTTAAATCTCTAACAGTATATTTCCATCCACTTTCTAACGTATTGATAAATTTTGCAAGAAGATATATGCCTCTTTATAAAATGGAAGCAAGGTCAATAATTAGTAAAGATCCTCACCAAATTACGGGAAACTTCGATCTCAAGTGTTTCAAATTTGCAAACATATTTTCACCTTTCTAAACCAGCAATATTTTACCAACTACAATAAAGAACAAATGAACATATCAGATAAGCTCCAAATCTGAAAGAATCGTCATTCATTTTTAATAGTACAATATTTACTCCATCATCATCAATGATTTAGATAACCTTTATAAAAACCAGTCAATTACCAATAAAAAAGCATAAATACAATCATATCTCCTGGTGATTTATCTACAAATTTTAAATACAAAAAAGCACTATTTTTTTGCTAAAAAATTCATTTGCACAGGAAAAGAATATGATTTTTATAGAAATATTCTTGGATAGTTGAACCACAATCCCTAAGTTTATAATCACCAATGAAAACGTAGCAGGACTTAACACACTTACAGTCCTACTAGTTATCAAAAAAATATAAACTACTAACTCTATAAACCTACATCATTGTACTATGAACATTCGTAAAGAAGTCCTTAAGAAGACTTTTTGCCCCATGTTGACTCTACTATTGGCGCTGCCAATTCAGGAGTCTCTGGCCAAAGAGTCTCCCTTGCACGTGTTGCACAACAAAAACGACCTATTATTTGCGCAGCAAACAACTATCACCGGACGCGTAAATTCGATGTCTGGAAATGAAGCAATTTCTGGCGTATCCGTTGTCGTGAAAGGTACTCAAATTGCTACTAGCACCAATGCAGAAGGTTTTTTCTCCTTAGAAAATGTGCCAACAGATGCCACACTCGTGTTTACCATGGTTGGCTACAGAACGCTCGAAGAACCCGTGAATCAACGCACAACATTGTCGATATCCATGCAAGATGATTTATCCAACTTGGAGGAAGTAGTGGTAGTCGGTTACGGTACGCAAAAGAAGGAAACCATAACAGGCTCGGTAGCGACGGTGAAAAGCGCTGACTTGGTAAAATCGCCTACATTGAATGTTTCTAACGCTTTAGCAGGCCGCATGGCGGGTATTACAGCGACGCAAGGAAGTGCAGAACCAGGCAATGACGGATCAAATATCCGCATCAGGGGTACGAATACTTTTGGAAATTCAGAACCTTTAATCGTAATTGATGGTATTCCAGCACGTCAAGGTGGATTTGAACGGCTTAACCCGCAAGACATAGACAACATTTCTGTACTGAAGGATGCTGCGGCGGCTATCTACGGTGCGCGCGCCGCCAACGGCGTTATCCTCGTAACGACAAAACAAGGGAAAGAAGGAAAACCGTCTATTTCTTACACATTCAATCAAGGATTTTCGCAACCTACTTTAATTCCTAAACTCGCCGATGCGGCACAATATGCAGAAATGCGTAATGAGTTGGAAATCTTCAAACTACCCGTCAGTGAGTGGTCTGCTGCGAACACCGCTTTTCGCAATCAAGGCGTCTTCGAAAGAGCTAACGGCAGCACCATCACAGCACCTTTTTCCCCACAGGATTTCCAGCTTTACCGCGACGGATCCAATCCTTGGACTCATCCGAATACCGACTGGTATGGCGCAACATTGAAAAATTGGACACCGCAATCGCAACATAACCTGCAATTGAGCGGCGGATCGGAAAACTTTCGCTACCTCACTTCGATCGGATACCAAACTCAAGATGCGTTTTACAAAAACTCCGCCACCAACTATAGCCAATATGATATGCGTATCAACTTGGAAGGAGAAATCAATGAGTATGTAAGTGTGCGCGTTGGTGTACTTGGAAGACAGGAAGATCGTAATTTCCCAACAAAAAGTGCTGGTACCATCTTTCGGATGCTGATGCGTGGCAACCCAACACAGCCAGCTTATTGGCCCAATGGATTACCAGGACCAGATATTGAGAACGGCGAAAACCCCGTCGTGATTACCACCGACCAAACGGGTTACGACCGTAGCAAACGTTATTATTTCCAAACCAACGGACAAATCGACATCAAAATACCCGGTGTAGAAGGTTTAAAATTTACCGGTACGGCATCGGCCGATAAATACATCCAACAAAGCAAGCGCTGGGAAACACCTTGGTATTTGTATAGCTGGCAAGGAGATTACGAAGCTGACGGCGTGACACCACAATTGATACCGGGATTGCGCGGCCCACGGCCTGACCCGGCTTTGAGCCAAGGCAATGAAGATCAACTCAACATATTGCTTGGTGCAATGGCCAACTATGATCGCAGTTTTGGCGATCACAGTTTCAATTTGATGGCGGGTGTGAACCGAGAAACTATTCGTAATGACAACTTCTCCGCATTTAGACGTTACTTCATCTCTTCGGCCATCGATCAGATGTTTGCTGGTGGTGATGCGGAAAAAGACAATGGCGGTGGTGCTTGGGAACGCGCTCGACTCAACTATTTCGGTCGCTTAGGGTACAATTATCAAGAAAAATACATCGCCGAATTTCTTTGGAGATACGATGGTTCGTACATGTTTCCACAAGCAAGCCGATACGGATTCTTTCCCGGGGTGTTAGCCGCTTGGCGTATCTCCGAAGAGAGTTTCTGGAAGGATAACGTTCCTTTTGTAAACTCGTTGAAACTACGTGGGTCTTATGGCCAAATGGGTAATGATAATATATTTTACAACGACGAATTACAGGAGTACCAATACTTTTCGACTTATGGTTTTGGCACATACATCGTAGATGGCAATTTGGTAAAATCGCTTTATGAAACGCGTGTACCAAATAGCTTCATTACATGGGAGGTAGCCAACAATTACAACATAGGATTGGACGGTCAATTATTCAATGGCAAAGTCAACTTCGAATTCGATATGTTTCTCAATCGTCGGAGCAGTATTTTGTGGCAACGCAATGCATCGGTACCACAAAGTACCGGTATGACGCTACCTGCCGAGAATATTGGCAAGATGGAAAACAGAGGTTTTGACCTCAACATTGGCTACAATGGAAGCGTAGGTGAACTGCGTTATAACATCAACGTAAATGGTGGTTATGCCAAAAATAAGATTCTCTTCTGGGATGAGGCCGCTGGCGCGCCAGAATGGCAACGTACGACTGGCAGAATGTTGAATGCTGGCATGTATTACATTCACGACGGCGTCTTTAGAAACGAAGCAGACATCGCCGCCAACACACTGGACTACAGCGCAATCACCAACAACTTGCGCCCTGGAGACATGAAGTTCATTGACTACGATGGCGATGGCAAAATCACGCCAGATGATCGTGTACGTCGGGATAAAAACAACATCCCAACCTTTCAGGGTGGTGTAAATATCGGCTTACAATACAAGAGTTTTGATTTGACGATTCTATTTCAAGGAGCGGCCGGTGCAGAACTTCCAGTGAGCACGGAGGAGTCTGGCGCTATCGGAAATTATCTTTCTCAATTTTATGAAAAGAGATGGACGCCTGACAACCCGAGCAGCGAGCATCCGCGCATTACGGATCGAAGCGATCAGTATTATTCGAGCGGCAATACTTATTGGTTGGAAAGCACCGACTATCTACGCCTAAAAAATGTCGAAATAGGGTATAATTTTCCAGTAGAATGGACCAAAAAAGTTGGCGTGAATAACTTTAGGGTGTATGCGAATGGTTTGAATTTATTCACCATTAGTAAGATGACAGCCTACGATCCCGAATCTGTCACCCAAACCGGACAGTATTATCCACAAGCGCGAGTCATCAATTTTGGCGCAGCCCTAACTTTTTAATATTCGAATCATGAGCAATAAAAGAACAATATATACGTATCTAATCGCCTGCATATTTACACAATCACTGATTTCGTGTAACGATGACTTTGTCAGCACGCAACCATTAGAAGAAGTACCCAAAGAAGTAACATGGAGTGATCCGGCCTTAGCCGAAGCATTTGTATTTGAAATCTACAATGGCCTAGGCCAAGGTGGTTTTGATGAAGAAATGCAATCTTCTTTGACGGACGAATCCATGTTTACGCATCCTGGCCGCGGAATTAATACCATTACAGAATCACGTTCTAACTCGGCGGATCAGGGGATGATTAAAGATAGCTATGGCTATGGACCGTTGTATGGACGCATTCGAGCGTGTAATATCGCGATTGAAAACCTAACGGAACCTATGTTTTCCGACAACGGAAGAGCAAATAATTTGTTGGGACAAGCGTATTTCTTACGCGCATACTATTACCAACAGTTAATACGGTTTTACGGCGCTGTGCCACTGATCGACCGCGTTTATGAGTTAGGAGAAGACGATTACACAGCCGAAAGGAATTCCTATGAAGAATGTGTAGATTTTATTGTGAACGACTGTGATCGCGCAGCTGAATTATTAACAGGAGGCAGCCGCGGACAAGGCCGCGCGACAGACGTAGCTGCACTGGCACTGAAAGCACGTGTATTGTTGTATGCTGCGAGTGATCTGCACGATATCAGCACCGCATCTTCGAAAGCTACTACGATCGCAGGATACGACGGGCCGCAGTTTTTAGGATATACGAGTGGCAGCCGCAGCGAGCGCTGGCAAAAAGCGAAAGATGCTGCTTTTCAAGTGGTACAGATGACCAATCTAGGTTATGAAATGAACTTGACCGCACCTGCAACGACAGAAGAAGGCACCGACAATTACATGGTATTATCTTTGGGAGGCGGCAGTAAAACAGTGCCAGCAGATGGTGTATCAGAATTATTATTAGGTCGTTATTTCATTGACTTGAAAGACGAAGCTGGTAATTATCTTGGGCGAAACAATGGACCTAATGGCTATCACAACTGGGCAGGAAATACGCCGATCCAAAATCTAGTGGATGATTATGAAATGGCAGATGGAACACGTTTCTCTTGGCAAAATAGCGCACACAGTAGCAGCCCCTATCAGAACAGAGATCCACGATTCTACGCCACGATCTTGTATGATGGCGCAGATTGGAAACCACGCACCTCGGATGTAGCAGGGCGCGATCCTTTCAACCAAATACAAACAGGTCGTTATCAAGTCAATAACGCAGCCGGCGGCATTATCACGCACCAAGGATTGGACACTCGGAATAGTCCGATCGAGGATTGGAACGGATCGTATACTGGCTATTACTTCCGAAAATTCACGGATCCTGATCCAGCCGTAGTAGATCAAAATACGCGTCAATATATTCCATGGCCAGTATTGAAATATACGGAAGCGGTGTTGAACTATGTAGAAGCGTGTATCGAATTGGGCGAAGATGTAGAAGCCAAAAACTGGCTTAATAAGATTCGTTTCAGAGCAGGAATGCCGGCGATCATCGAAACGGGCGATCAACTGCGCACACGCTACCGCAATGAAAGACGTGTAGAGTTGGCTTTTGAAGAGCATCGTTTCTTCGACACGCGCCGGTGGATGATTGCGCCACAAACGACGGGTTCAAAAATCCGCTTGATTAATGTGGTAGGCACATTGAAGCCGGGTGCTCAAGTACGTACTTATCAGTACAATCCAGACAATTACAATTATACCTACACACCAGTGGAATTGGAACCTGGGATCGAAAACCGACAATGGAATGATAAAATGTATTTTATGCCTTTCCATCGGGATGAAATCAACCGAAACACCAAATTGGCACAGAATCCAGGTTACGAATAGCCCGTAATCCTGTAAAAATTAAGGCCTGAAAGAGTGATCTTTCAGGCCTTAATTTTATAAGTAAAGATTCGATTTATGGCTTCACAAAGGGCATAAATCCATCAGAAAATGCTTCTTGGAAAGAGCCGTTCTCCTCATAAATGATATACACTTCTATTCCCGGTAGCCGATTGGCTAGAGCAATCCCTTCTTGAGGCGACATTGCCATAAATACATTGTCGTATGCATCTGCTTCCATCGCGGTCGGCGCGATAATGGTTGCGCTAACTACATTATTTTGTAGTGGGTAGCCACTAGTCGGATCGATATGGTGATGCACTTTTTTCCCTTCGTGATAAGTTTCTTTTCGGTAATTGCCCGATGTCGTCACGGCAAGATCTGTCAGCTGCAATACGAATGATGATGATTGTGCTTCTTCTGGTCTTTCGATCGCAATCTCGTAGGGATTTCCATTTGATTTCCTGCCTTTCGTTCGGATTTCTCCTCCCACTTCCACCAAATAGCTTTCGATATTTTTCTCATCCAACCATTGCGCCAGCACATCCACCGTATAGCCCTGTGCAATACCATTGAGGTCAATAGCTACGCGACTATCACGTTTGTACAAAGTATCTCCTTGTAGCCACAATTTTTCCATCCCGACAAAAGACAAGACACGATAAATCGCTGCTTTTTGGGGAAAATAATCCACATTCTCCATTCCAAAGCCCCATAAATCTACAAGCGGCTTCACGGTGATATCAAACAAACCATTGGACTGTTCATGCACTCGAAACGCTGCACGGACTACATTTGCCATATGAGTATCAATTGCTAATTTGGCATGATACTGCCGATTGAACATGCTAATCAAAGAATGAGGCTGGTAAAGCGACATGGATTGGTCCATAACCTGCATCACGCTATCTACCGACGACTTTTGGACAATTTCATGATCAGCAACATACTGCACCTGATACGTGGTACCTTGTGCTCTTCCTTCTATAAAAAAGGTCTTTTGCTGTGCCAAAGCACCGCAAAAGACCAAAAGAAATAGCACTATAGCCGAAAACGCTCGACGCATGGACTAAATGTATAATTCGGTATTGATACCGGGAACAGCTACTTGGTAAATACCATTTGCATCCGGCAATACTTTTGGATTGGCATCCCACGCATACTTTTCTGGCGATAAATCAATCTGAGAAGCCATTGCCTGATCCCATTTAATTACCTGCCCAGTATAACAAGCTAAGCGACCAATAATACCTGTCAAGGTGCTGTAAGCGCCATATTCGGCATTATCAAACTTATATTCATTATTGGCAATCGCTTCAAACAATTCTTTGTGCTCTTGTTGGTACGCATTCGGATTTCCTTTTGGATCGTGACGATAAATTTCATTTCCGCGCGCATCCCACAATACGGCTTGATTGCCGGCCGACAGGTATACGCGGCCTTTCGTACCTTGAAATGTTTCGTCTACACGGTTCGAGATGCCTTCAAAATGCCGACATTGGCTATAGATCACCGATCCGTCATCATAGGTGAGCTCCACCGCGAAATTGTCATAAATCTCTCCGTACTGCTTATCCGTGCGATGCGCACGACTGCCTGTTCCCTGAATAGAAACAGGGTATTTTCCTTTGACCCAATTGGCGATATCTATGTTGTGCACATGCTGCTCTACGATATGATCTCCACACAACCAGTTGAAATAATACCAGTTACGCATTTGATATTCCATTTCAGATTGTCCAGCCGTACGCGGTTTTACCCACACGCCACCGCTATTCCAATATACTTGTCCCGAATGGATATCGCCAATGGCGCCATCCTGAATGCGTTTAATAGCTTCTCTATAATTAGTTTGATAACGTCTTTGCAGACCCACGACTACGTTTAGTTTTTTGCGCTTTGCTTCTTCGGCAGCAGCTAGCACCTTATGCACACCGGGAATATCCACCGCTACCGGTTTTTCCATAAACACATGTTTGCCAGCTTTCACAGCCTCTTCGAAATGCATCGGACGAAATCCAGGAGGCGTGGCTAACAATACTACATCGGCATCTTTGATGGCTGCTTTGTAACCTTCAAAACCAACATATTTGCGGCTATCAGGCACATCGATCTTATCGCCAAATTTCTCTTTCAATGTGTTATACGTCGAATCCAGATTATCTTGAAAGGCATCTGCCATCGCCACGAGCTTAATATTCTGTCCAGAAGCAAATGCATCAAATGTCGCTCCTGTTCCGCGGCCACCGCATCCAACTAGGGCAATTTTAATCTCGTCTGATCCAGCTGTAAATATTCGCCCCAGACTAGTAGAGGCTAAAAAGGTAGTCGCGGCCAAGGTCGTGCCCGCTTTCATAAAATCTCGTCGGTTAAAGTTATTCATCATTTTAGATTTGTTGTTATAATAGATAATAGTTAGAAGTCTTTTAGGGGTGCTTTATCATAATAAGCCATAATCTCTTCGTGCGATGGTTTTGTTAGTGGCCTTACCAATCGAAGACCTACGAAAGGTGCTTCAGGAAACCACCAGTTGGATTTTGGAATTTGTGGATCAAGTTGTTTCCAGATCGGATCCGAAGCCATCCGTGCTGCCGAGCGCAGCTCTGGCGCAGCACTATCAAAAGAGCCACCACGAACACTGTGCGGATACAGTTTGGTCGGAACTAGAACCGGATTGTCCGCTACACCATCGGCATGCTGCTGATAAAAATCAGCATCGTACTGATCATAAGTCCACTCTGCCACGTTGCCGAGCATATCAAACAGTCCCCAAGCATTTGGTTTCTTTTTACCTACAGCAGCTGTTTTACCAGAACTATTGGATGCAAACCAAGCGTACTCATCCAATCCCGTTGCATCATCCCCAAAAGGATAGGCAGTGGTAGAACCAGCACGACAAGCATATTCCCATTCGGCTTCGGTTGGTAAGCGATAAAACTCTCCGGTGCGCATGTAAAGCCATTTACAAAACTGTATTGCATTGTAATGCGTCATGGCCAAGGCTGGATGGCCTTGCTTGCCCATTCCAAAGGTCATATCTAAATACGGTTTTGTCGGGCGCGTGACCGCATCCACCTTCGGATCTAGCTTTTCTTGACTATTATGTCTTACTTCAAGATCTTTATACACAAATGGCTCATACAGATCCCAAGTCACTTCAAAAGTTCCCATCCAAAAAGGCGCAATCAGCACTTGATGTGCAGGTTGCTCGTCGGAAGCCCCCCCTTTGGAACTTCCCATTACAAATTCGCCTCCCGGAATCGCTTCCATAGAAAACTGCAACGAAGTTCCTTCTAGTTGCTGTACGTATCGTTCGTGTTTGTTTTGTGCTTGCGCACAGGAAATGGTAATAATTAGACTAACTGTCGTCAACGACTGTTTTAATATATTGGCAATCATTTCAATAGGTTGATATAGATAATCCAATATAAGGAATAATTGTCAGTTCCAAAATTATTCGGCTACGCTAAGCTATTTAAGACCTCCATTATGGCAATTCTAACAAAATCTTTACGAATGATGCTAGTTGTATGTTTTTTGACATCAAATGCACTGGAAATACCTGTGATGAAGAAAAATAATAAACAATTGACTATCTTAGAGGAACTAACAGTAGTAAACCGGAGCGCACAGCTCTGCTATGACAGAATAAACCTATGAAAAGAAAAGATTTTTTGCGAAATGCTGGCCTTTTGGCAGCCTCAGGGGCGCTATGGAATACCGGCCTATTTGCCAACAGCCAACAAACCATCAAGGTAGGATTGATTGGCGTAAACGGTATGGGCTGGGCGAATCTAACCGCGCTATTGAAAGTGCCAAACGTGGTATGTACCGCATTGTGTGATGTAGATGAGCGCATTTTAGATAAGCGCATCGCAGAATTAGAGAAATTACAAACGGCGAAAGTCAAACGAATCATTGATCATCAAGAATTATTACAGGGCGACTTGGTCGATGCCGTAATCATTGCAACACCCGATCATTGGCACTGCTTGCAGATGGTAGATGCTGTGAATGCGGGTAAACATGTGTATGTCGAAAAACCGATCGGCAACTCCATCAAAGAATGTGAAGCTATGGTGGCGGCAGCGCAAAAACACAAAAGCATTGTACAGGTTGGTCAGTGGCAACGCAGTCAGCAGCACTTTGCAGATGCGATTGATTATGTGCACTCGGGTAAACTAGGAAAAATCCGTTTGGTAAAAGCTTGGGCATATCAAGGCTGGATGAAAAGTATTCCAGTAAAGCCAGATGAAGCGGTACCAGCAGGCGTGCATTACGATCGATGGCTTGGCCCTGCGAAACGTCGCCCTTTCAACCCAAATCGATTTCATTTCGAATTTCGTTGGTTCTGGGATTACGCTGGCGGGTTGATGACCGACTGGGGCGTGCATATGCTAGATTATGCTCTGATTGGTATGAAAGCCGCGGATCCAAAATCGATTATGGCTTCTGGTGGAAAGTTTGCTTACCCAACTGATGCTGCCGAAACACCAGATACATTGACCACCGTTTTTGAGTTTGATGATTTTAATATTCAATGGGAACACGCCAACGGAATTGATTTAGGACCTTATTCCCGAAATCATGGCGTATCATTCATTGGTAACAACGGGACTTTAGTATTGAACCGCGAGGGCTGGGAAGTTATTCCTGAGGGCGATCGTATGCAAGCGATTGCATTGCAAAAATCGAAGGACAATGGACTAGAAAAACACATGGTCAATTTCGTAGATGCCATCCGGAGTAATGACCGTACCATACTAAAAGCACCTATTGAAGCGGGTGCTAATATTGCGATCTTTTCGCAGATGGGAAATATCGCATATCGCACTGGGACGAAATTGTATTGGGACAAAGCTAAAAGAAGTTTTACCGACAAATCGGCGAATAACTACCTCGTGGCTAATTATGAAAACGGGTATAAACTTCCTAAAGTATAACTCCAAAAAAATCGAATGATAAATCTAATTTAGCAGCAACAAATATTTTGATAATGAAAACACCTTATATCTGTACATTATTCACTTTACTAGCTACATCATCGCTTATGGCGCAAACAGAATTCAAACCGGAGGATACGGAATTTTACTCACCCAAACCTCCGATTGTGACACTCGCGGCATATGGTGTACCCAGTGATGCGATTAGCCTATTTAATGGTAGTGGATTGCAAGATTGGGTAAGCCAGAAAAACACCCAAGCGAAGGCCGACTGGACGGTAGTTGACGGACAATTGGAAGTAAAACCGGGTAGTGGAGATATCCAAACCAAACAGGAATTTGAAAATTTCCAGCTACATGTAGAATGGCAAAGTCCGGCCGCAGTGAAAGGTAATGGCCAAGGCCGCGGCAATAGTGGGATTTTCTTACAAGGCTTGTATGAAATACAAGTCTTGGACAATAATGATAATCCAACCTATACGAATGGACAGGCTGGAAGTATTTATAAACAGCGTCCACCATTGGTCGAGGTGCGTGCCACGGAATCAAAATGGCACAACTACGACATCATCTACAAAGCACCTCAATTCAATAAAGATGGTATGCTGATCGCTAAGGCTACCGTAACGGTATTGCACAATGGCGTATTGGTACAGAACAATACCCAGATCGAAGGCACGACAGAATACATCGGCATGCCGGTGATGAAAGCGCATGGTCCAGGTCCGATTATTTTGCAAGATCACGGAGATTTGGTACGCTTCCGCAATATTTGGATCCGTCCTTTGTAGTTGAGATCGGATACTCATTAAGAATAAGTAAGGTCGTGAATGTCTGATTCACGACCTTTGCTTGTTTTAGAACGTTCTCTTAATAATGTTATCTACCCTTGCTTGTTTTTGCTCTAATACCCAATATTGTCGAGTAAATTTAAGTGATAAGCAGAGTCGTAGTCGTTTTTAAACTCCAAGCGCCACTTGGATCAATAGCATTCACAAAATGACAATAATTTCTTCGAAGATCGTTACCAATCCTTATCTTTGCGCAAGATTATACACATTCACACGTGAAATTTTTCGCATATATCTTATTGGTATCGCTAACAATGCAATCATTCTATCGCAGTATTATGGCTTTAGATTATGAATTGCGTTTACCAAGCTATCTTGCGAAATGTATCAATATCGACCGTCCGGAATTGCATTGTAATGGTCAGTGTGAACTCATGAAGCGTGTAAAAGATCAGGAAAAAAAAGACGCTAAAAAAAATATAGTTGTCTATGAATCGAGTGCCTTGTATACCGTAAATCTACTTTTTGATTTCAATTTCTTGTTGCACAACAGTTATCGCAAAGCAGACGCATTTACAGCTTCGGTCATTAGTTACAACTTTCAATACCACTCATCCATATTCCACCCTCCTTCCTTAGTTTAACCCCTCTTTAGCTAGTTAAATCAAAAATTCATCTGTTTTTCTGATTTACCCTACATTAATTTTTTCATTTGCCTGAAGTCATAAAATATGATTGCAGGCAGCTATTCATCTGTGCTGAATACATTTGATCCTTGCGCTTACGCGAATAAGCCCGGTTTAGATTAATCACATTTCAACACGTATTATGCCGAGAACAATCCTCCTATTTATAGGCTTATCATGCCTTGTACTGGCTATGTCATGTACAAAAGAAAAAACAAATTATTTAGAAGAAACCAGTAGAGATATTCCCGAAATATTCGATTTTCAAGAAGTATCATCCATGGTGGTCGACAAATATCGAATCAGCATTGAAGCGCTAAACGGAACTTTTTATACCGGATACAATGAACTTCGGGTTCGTATTACGGAAGCTCAAACAGGTAAAACTATTGATCCCGATTCAGTCCAATTCTTGCCTATCTCAGAAACCGTAGACGGAGTGATGACTACGTGTCCACATCGCTTTCAACTACAAAATTCGACACAAAATGACTATTGGGAAGGCTATAGCATATTTATAGATGAAAATATATCTAACGCTTCTTGGAAGATTTACATCAACCTAGTTGTAGGGCAGCAAAACTACACCTCAACAAACGACATAATAGTTCATGAGCAATTGAATAAAAACTTAAGCAAGACCACCTTCCGTGGCAATGACAGCCTTGATTATGTGATTGCGTTGGTGAGCCCACGCAATCCCCAAGTAGGTACAAATCCGCTCGTAGCCGGCATTTTCAAGCGGATGACGACTACTCATCTCGCAGAATTCATGCCTCCATCCCCTCAATATTATCAATACGCTGTGGTAGAAAACTACACGCTTGAGTTAGATCCTCGAATGCCAGAGCCATCTATGGGCAATCATTCTTCGCCCAACAATGTAAACTTATCGCAACGTGATGATGGGTTCTATGAAGGGGCAGTCAATTATACCATGACGGGAAACTGGACACTAAACTTCATAATGAAAGATACACGCAATACGATCGTGAAGGGCAATGCGGTATCTACTGCATTTACACCAGGCGTGCAAGGAGTGAAAGGGCAATTACATCTTGATATTCTATTCTAATAGTTATGAGATTATTCATCAGCTTTTTGTTGGTCATCTTCGTCCTATCATCTTCCTCTGCACAAACAGATACTAGTCATCGAGACACGGTAAAAACGCTTGAAAAAGTTTCCATTTTTAAAAGGAAGAAAAAGAAGTTAGCCACGGATGTGAAGCTAGCCGCATCAGTAGACGAACTATTAGCTACTTCGGATAACATCAGCTTTATAAAAAGAGGTGCTTATGCTTGGGAACCTTTATTGAATAACATGACTACCGAACGATCCGTGATCACGGTGGATGGCATGCATGTATTTGGTGCTTGTACAGATAAGATGGATCCCATTTCTTCTTACATGGAGAGCAATAGTATTTCAAGTATTAAAGTAAGCTCTGGACAACATGGCAATATGCAGGGGGCAACTGTGGCGGGAAGTATCGATCTGCAACGAATAAGTACACCGTTCGGTCAAAACAACGTATGGAGTGGAAGTTATCAAACTGGCTTTGAATTCAACAATAATCAGACGTTCAACTTAGGTAATTTATCCTATTCTGGCGCAAAGTTCGTTGCCGATGGAAGTATTGGATACAGAAAGGCAGGAAATTACACCGATGGCAATGGTAACGAAATCAATCACTCGCAGTATAGTAAATTCAATACGTCACTAGGATTAGCCTACAAAACAAGCGAATTATCCTCGATCAAGGTAGATGCTATATTTGATCAAGCCAATAATGTTGGTTTTCCCGCATTACCCATGGATCTTTGGTTATCTAGGGCTATCATTACATCTGCTTCCTACCAGCAGCTATTTGAAACTGGACTTTTACGTCTTTGGGATACGAAAGCGTATTTCAATGCCATAGAACATTACATGGATGATACTAATCGTCCCGAAAATCTCGTGCATATGGATATGCCCGGGTGGAGCACAACCTATGGTTTAACGTCGCGCGCGGAGCTGAAGCAGGGAGCATATCAAGGTGATTTACAGTTAAACGCGTATGATAACCTGTCTATTGCTGAAATGACCATGTATCCGCAAGACCGGAGCCAACGCACGATGTTTGCTTATACGTGGCCTTGGGTTACTACGCGGTATGCAGGAGTTTCTAGCAGCAATACATGGAATCTTTCTGCTATTAGCGAGGTCAATATTGGTGGTTCTGTGGGCATGCACTACAACTATTCAAGATATTCCGAGTTCAACAGAATATTTTATCCAGAAGATTCTGAATCAAAAACCAGATTTCTTCCCAGCCTAAATGCTCGGTATCAACTTACTTTGGATAGAATTCGAGTATTGTTGGGAGCAGGTTTTGGACAACGCGCGCCATCTGTATCAGAAGGTTATGGCTATTACATATACAATAGTTTTGATCTTTACGATTATATCGGCAATCCTGACCTTCCTAACGAGACATCCTACGAGGTCAATGCGGCAGTAAACTACGAGGCCGAAAAATGGAGTATTTCTAGCCAAATCAATGTATTTCATATTCGCAGTTATATCGTAGGAAAAATACTGAGCATTGGAAGCCCCATGAACTACCAATCTGTCGGTGTGAAAGCGTATAGCGCACTGGAATATGCAAGACTATTCAATATCGCCGTCAGTGGTCGTTACGATATTTTGGAACATTTGCACTGGAAAGGAACGTTGACCTATGCTCGCGCATCAGATAACAACGATGTTAATTTACCTTTCATCAGACCGCTTAATTATAACTCCTCTTTGCACTTCATGCACAAAAAAATGGGCATACAGGCAGCCATTAACGGGGATCTCGCGCAACATAATTTTAGTCCGGAATATGGCGAAACTCCTACGCAGTCGTATGCAGTTTTTGATCTCTCTGGCGACTACTCTTTTTCATTAGGGAAACATCGTATGGTAGTGCAAGTGGGTGTCGAAAACATGTTTAACTCATTTTATACGACCTATGCGGATTGGGGCAATATTCCCAGAATGGGGCGCAACATCTTCACTACGCTTAAAACACAATTTTAATCATTTATACACTTTATAACTAAAAAACAATGAAACACTTTAAACAATCTGTAGTATTAGCTCTTTCTGTCCTTGCGTTGACAGCCTGTTCAAAAGACGAAAATAATGGGGTATCCAACACGGTTACTTTACAGTTTAATAACACCTACAAAGACCAAACTATTGTTCTTGGTGATGCCCAATCTCCTGCCGCTACCGTACTCACTTCGCAGGCTGGTCAGACTCATCGTTTCACCGAAATTAAATATGTTGTGAGTAATATTCGACTTGTACGGGCTGATGGTACTGAAACGCCATACAACATCAATAATTTGGACAACGGGGCGACTGTTATTGACCACGCGAAACCTGAAAGCTTAAAATATGTACTGAAAGGTATTCCCGCAAACCGTTACGAAAAAATAAAATTTGGTTTAGGCGTAAAATCAGAATTGAATACCATAGATCAGGTTAGATTTCCTAGTTTTTATGCTTCTGCAGGTGCTAACGATACAGAAATGATGTGGGAATGGGGCGCAGGTTACCGCTTTGCCAAGCTGGAAGGTTTCTACGGAATCGATAATAAGGTCATGTCTATCCATACTGGAAGTACGATCGAAGGTCCGGAAGGCAACCGCACCCAAGGCGTAGATGCTTACAGGGATATTACGTTAACCTTCCCAACTACGTTGAACGTAGGATCTACTAGTGCAACCATATTCATTCGTGCCGACTTCGATAAGCTATTGAGTGGCAACCTAAACAAAATTACGCTCTCTACGGGAACAGGCGGTACTGATAATGCGACACCGAATATTCATACTGCGCTACAGATGGTCAGGTTTGTAGACAATCTGGGTGGTAATGGAGAAGCCGATCATTCCGGTATGTTTTCTATCCAATCTATTGCAGAATAAAGCATAATAAGAGCCATCTCTTAACAGATGGCTCTTTCAAAAATTTACATGAAGTAATGAGAATTTATATACCTCTTATACTAGTTGTCCTTTTCCTCTTTTGCGCTTGCGAAAAAGCCGAGATCGAAGCACCTGTTGTTGATAACCCAATACTATTGCTGTCTATTCCATCTGGTTTTCCAGCTTTAAATCCTGCCGTACAATCCAATCTGCCTACCAAATATGGCGTAGCGCTTGGAGAGAGATTGTTTCAGGATAAAAAATTTAGCGGCAACAATACGGTTTCTTGCTCAAGTTGTCATATTCAATCCAATGCCTTTGCAGATAAGGAAGCAAAAGCAATTGGCATTAATGGCCGGGTCGGAATTCGTAATACGCCACCTATTCAAAATATGGCTTTCATGAAATTTTACAATTGGGATGGTAGCAAGCTCAACTTAGAAAGCCAAGCAATTGTGCCCATAATTACGCACGAAGAGCTAAATTCTAGTATTTTGGAGGTCATTGGTAAGCTACAAAACGACCCATCATATCCGCTCCTATTTGCTAATGCATTTGGAGATCCGTCTATCACCGCCGACAGAATATATCGGAGTTTGGCACAGTATCAATATACTTTAATCTCTGCCGATAGTAAATATGATCGTGTTCGCTTGCATGAAGATGAAGTGTTTACGGAAAGTGAATCGCGCGGCTATACTATTTTTCAAATGAAGTGTAAGAGCTGCCATGATACCGAGTTATTTACAGACCAAAGTTTTCGCAATGTAGGATTCCCACTAAGCACTAGTACACAGGAAGCTGGCCGTGCCCGAGTGACTGGTATTCCCGCAGATTATATGAGTTTTAGAGTACCTTCATTAAGAAATGTAGCGTATACCGCTCCGTATGGGAGTTTCGGTCAATTTGCTACCTTGATGGATGTATTAGATTATTTCGACAACGGTGTACTGAATGCCGAAAACTTGGATCCCATTTTAAAAGCGAATAACAATCGTATCCCACTCAGTCAAAATGAGAAATTGGATATTATAGCATTTATGAAGACCCTCAGTGACAGTACTTTTGTGGGTACAACCAACTTGTAAACAACTATTTCGAAAACTTATAGATCAACCCTAGCGTAAAGACTGCATTACCGGCTTTTAAATAGTTATTGTCTACCACACCAATATTAAATCCGTTGGTGTACTGGAGTTGAATAGATTTGTTGAGCTGCATCCGAGTGTAAAAAATCGGTTCTATAAAAAGATTCTCTTCCACAGGAGACGATACGCCATCGATCCAAAATTCCTTCATACGGATAAAGCTACCACGTATTGCCGTTCCATAACTAAATTCTCTGGACCGACCGAACAGCCGCACATCTTCGCGCTTGCGAGAGATATTGGCTTGCACAAAGATCTTTTCGAAATCCATCTCCCGAATCTCCGTCGGAGCCATGCCTGTCGTGGTGGCGCGGGTATCTGCATCGCGCGAATTACCTAATCCATAGCCCCCATACAATTCGAAGATGCGATCTTTATTTTTGCCAAAGGCGGTAAAGTAGCCCAATCCGCCCTCGTACATATACTGCTTGTATTCTTGATTGCCTGATTTGTTATCTACGTAAGATCCGTTGGCCATTACGGCGACATGCTTGCCGACAGCAACAGCGAGATTGCCACTGGCATTTCCTTTAATGTTGGCATGAGCCGCCGCATACACTTCACCTTGATTGGCAAACATTGGCGTAGCAGGTACATTGGGCTGGTAAATAGAGCTACATCCTGATAAGATGAGCGCCGCAGCCAGATACAAGAAATGAAAATTCTTAAACATAGAATCGATTGAGGTAATGCGCTACCTTACCGAAATACTGTGCCAAATCACTGCAAAGGGATGGTAATGCTATAGAATCCCTTTGCGAATCAACTCGGATTCCATCTGTTTTTGCACATTAACAGCCTCTTCTCGAGCTTTCTCGGCAAAATCACGACCAGACGAAGCATAAATAATGGCACGTGTGCTATTGACCAGCAATCCGCATTGCGCGTTCATACCATATTTGCATACTTCTTCCAAAGATCCGCCTTGTGCTCCTACGCCAGGAACCAACAGGAAATGATCTGGCGCGTGCGCGCGGATGTTTAAAAAAGCTTCTCCGCGTGTTGCGCCTACCACATACATCAAGTTGTCGGTGCTGCCCCACGTATTGACTTGGTCAATTACTTCTTCAAAAAGCTGTTTATCGGCTTTATTCGTGAAATTTTGAAAGTTCTTACTACCTGCATTCGAGGTTAGCGCCAATATGATGGCCCATTTGTTCTCAAATTCTAAAAATGGGGTGACAGAATCTTCTCCCATATACGGCGCAATAGTGATCGCATCGAAATCTAAACCCGAAACTGCCGGATCGAAAAATGCTTGGGCATACATTTTGGAAGTGTTGCCAATATCACCGCGCTTCGCATCAGCAATGCGCAAGGTGTTTTTAGGAAGTATTTCGCACGTTTTACGTAGCGATTCCCATCCTTTGGCACCGTAGCACTCGTAAAAAGCGATATTGGGTTTATACGCCACACAAAGATCTTCCGTGGCCGCTACGATCTCTTTATTGAATGCGAAGATAGGATCTTCCTCATCCAAGAGGTGTTCTGGAATCTTAGTGAGATCGGTATCCAATCCGACACATAAAAAGCTTTTCTTGGCTACAATTTCTTGAAATAAGGATTCTCTAGTCATACAACTTATTCAGCAGCTAATTTCTTTAAATAATTAACAAATTCGGGATCACTATAGTCGGCCATACCTTTGTGGGTGAATACACGCTGACCATGTTTATCCAAGACAACGGTAGCAGGAATAGCACCGCTCATCCACGTGGAAGGAATATCGCTCTCTGGTACAAAAACGGGTAAATCCAGCTTTTGCTTTTTCAAAAATTCCTGTGCTACATCCATATCACCTTCTACCTCTACCAACATAAATACGATATCGTCCTGCACGCCGATCTTTTGAATTAGGGTTTGGATGGATGGCATCTCGGCCACACACGGACCACACCAAGTTGCCCAGAAATTGATAAATACCACTTTGCCTTTAAGGTCAGCCGTGTGAATGGATTTGCCATCTACATCCACCAAGGTAACACCTTCATTAGCGGCAATTACTTCTAAAGTATCTTCACCAGCCGGTTTGTTGGTTTGTTCCACCTTTGGCTTGAACAAACCAATTTTCATGAGCCCTTGCTGTAGAACAGCACGACTAGCTGGCCAAAACATCAGCAAAATGAGCACAACAAGTACACCGTATATTATTTTACTTCCTACTGAAAATCGTGGCTTATTATCCGTCATCATATTCGTATTTAGAGGTCAAATTTCTCCAACTGCTTCAACAAAGTAGCGAAATCTTTCGGATAATCTGCTTCGAACACATAATCTTTACCCTCGACAGAAAATGCGACCGATTTCGAGTGCAGCGCGAAGCGCTTCATAATAGGTTGCTCCTCTTGGCTTTTTGACAGGGTGAAACCTCGTTTTTTGATTTGTGAAAGATACACTGGCTTGCCTTTATACATAGCATCGCCCACGATTGATGCACGCTGTGTAGCTAGGTGAATCCGAATCTGGTGCATACGACCCGTTACTGGGCGACATTCTACCAAGGTATAATGGTTGAAGTATTGAATGCTTTTGAAAAATGTTTCCGCCCGCTTTCCGTTCGTACGATCGATGGATACGTTTTTATTTCCTTGGTTCAAGATCGGAAGATCTACCAGCAAATCATCAAACGTATGCGTACCTTCGATAATGGCATGATATACCTTGCGTACCCGTCGTCTTTCAAATTCGATGGATACCGCGCGGTAGGTTTCTGGGTTTTTGGCAATTAATAATACTCCCGAGGTGTCCTTATCCAAGCGGTGACAAACTTGCGCATCCTCGTGATAGCGTTTTGCTAATCGTAAAATATTGATTTCGTCGCCCTCCCGCTGATCCAATGAAGACACAAAGGGCGGCTTATTGATGACAATGAGATTTTCATCTTCATGGATAATCAGATCCTCAAATTTTGGAAATTTAAAAAGACGTGCGTCGGCTTGTATCATGCGGCAAAAATACAAATAAGCAGAGACTTTTAGATTATCTTCCCAAAATACCTACTTTTGCTTATAGCACAAAGCCGGTCAACTACCTGCTCAATTCATTTAACACAACATGACATGTCAGTCCATAACGTTATAAAGAGAGTTACTACATCAAGTTTACAAACCATGAAGCAACGCCAAGAGAAAATCAGTATGCTCACCGCATATGATTATTCGATGGCGCGCGTGCTGGATGAGGCAGGATTGGATGTTTTGCTGATCGGTGATTCTGCTGCTAATGTATTTGCAGGTCACGAAACGACGTTACCCATCACGCTAGATCAGATGATTTATCATGCTGCTTCGGTGGCGCGTGCCGCAAAGCGTGCGATGGTGCTAGCCGATCTTCCTTTTGGCACGTACCAAGGTTCAGTTCATGATGCATACAACGCGGCTGTTCGCATGATGAAAGAGTCTGGAGCACACGCTTTGAAACTAGAAGGCGGTGCGGAAGTGATCGACAATATTCGTAAAATTGTTCAATCGGGTATTCCCGTCTGTGGGCATTTGGGATTGACGCCACAATCTATTTACCAATTTGGTGATTTTGGTGTGCGTGCCAAAGAAGAAGCCGAAGCAGAGAAATTGAAATCCGACGCTCTACTATTGCAGGAAGCAGGATGTTTTGCCATTGTATTGGAAAAAATTCCGGCTCAGTTGGCGACAGAAGTTTCGCAATCACTCACGATTCCGACCATCGGCATCGGGGCTGGCAATGGCTGCGATGGACAAGTATTGGTGGTGAATGACCTGTTGGGCTTGACGAAGGATTTTAAACCTAAATTTCTTCGCCGATACCTCGATCTATATAGTGACATCTCCAAAGCTGCTTCGCAGTATGTGGATGATGTGAAAACGGGCAGCTACCCGAACGAATCCGAACAATACTAACGCATCATGCTAAAGATCCTGATCATTGGCGCTCTATTGGGCATCTTGCTGTATTTCAGCTTTCGTCGACTAAAGCGTAGTTTTAGCTCCGCTTCGGTAAAAAAAAACCGGCCGGGATATATTGCTTTAGAAGTAGATTCCGCGGATACAAAACGTGCTATCCGCTCAACGGCGGTGACGGTCGGCACTGGTGGGATCTTATTGCTCATTATCTTATTGTTGGGGCTTAAGATTAAGATCTTGCTGATCATGCTACCCATTGCGATTTATCTGATCGCACAGATTTTCTTGTTGGCCAACCAAATGAACGCGATCCGCAATCGCAAGGTATGGTTCAATCCCCAAACCTCAGACTTATGGATTGAGGACGCTTCACAAGGCAATTACGCCGTAAATATCTACCGCGACATCACGGCGGTAAAAACAGTGGGTGCTATTCAACAAAATCGAGATGTATTCTTTGGTTATCATGAATTAATTACCACACAAGGATCCATCCGACTTCCATCACTACTAAGTGAGAATCGGCAAAACAACTTTTTCTTTGATACGCTGCGTGATGGTTTCGAAATTAAACCGCATCGATCAATCTTCCCTTTACTGTAAAATTCCCTATGGCTGATTTATCTCTTAACGCGAACCATTCCCTCCGTTACTATGCATTAGGAGAAAAGTCTATTACCGTGGTTTTCGGCGATCGCATTGATCCCGATATATCCCACAAAATACGCTCAGCAGAAATTTTATTAAGTAAAGATCCGTTTCCGGGCATGCTCACGACTGTAGCGGCATATACCACACTGTGCATACATTATGATCCATATATTCTAAAATCTGCCTATAAAAGCGATCATAAGAGCACACAGGAATGGATATTCGAGTATCTTTCTGCTCTAATGGATCGAGTACACGAAAATGCGCAATCCTCAGCTGATATTTTGCGTATTCCAGTGTGTTACGGTGGTGAATACGGCCCAGATCTTGAGCATGTAGCAGCACATACCGGACTTACCGTAGCGGATGTTATTGCGCGACATACTTCCAACACGTATTTGGTATATATGATGGGCTTTATGCCCGGATTTCCGTATCTGGGCGGTCTCGATCCACAATTGGCTACGCCAAGAAAAACAACGCCGAGAAACCTCGTGCCACACGGATCGGTTGGAATTGCTGGCGAACAAACCGGTGTATATCCATTAGACAGTCCCGGTGGTTGGCAGCTGATTGGACGCACGCCGTTAAGACTTTTTGACCCCACAAGCGAGAAACCAATTTTGCTGCAAAGCGGCCAACAGATTCGTTTCGAACGGTTGGATCACACCCTTTTCGAAGCTTGCAAACGCGATCATTATGGAAATAAAACTTCATAAACCCGGACCATTCAGCACCATTCAAGATTTGGGTCGCTTGGACTTCCTGTCGTCTGGTGTACCAAAAGCAGGCGCGATGGACAGCTTATCACTGCGGCTCGCCAATATGGCATTAGCAAATAAAGCCGAAGCCGCCGTCATTGAGTTGACCTACGCACAAGCGGAGATAGAAATTCTTTCGGATATGCTATTGGCCTATTCCGGACAAGGTGCTTTACTGGTTTCCGGGAAACAAACGTTGCCCGCAAACCGACCACTGGCACTAAAAAAAGGCACACGATTGAAGTTAGTTCCTGACGGAATGGGCTGTCGAACGTATTTGGCCGCACCGGGCGGATGGGATGTTCCGCTGGTAATGGGAAGCAGAAGCACCTATTTGCTGGCCAAAATTGGTGGTGTAGATGGCCGCCTGCTGCAAGCTGACGACGTACTACGCGCTACCAAATGGCAAGAAAAACACCAACGTCTTTTTAAAAATTTACAAGAAAACAACCGCACACATCCGCAATGGGCGATCAAACCGATGTGGCATGCCATAGCTGGCACGCAGGTGATTCGGGTTTTGCGTGGACCAGAAGCTGACTGGTTTAGCCAAGAAAATCTGCTGCAATTAATGGCTTCTACCTTTGAAGTGGATCGCAATAGCAGTCGCATGGGATACGTTTTGCAAGGAAATCCACTCCAAAAAATAAAAGATCAAGAAATGCTGTCGACCGCGGTATTGCCCGGTACGATACAAATACCGGGAAACGGAAAACCCATCCTCTTGATGGCCGATTGCCAAACAACGGGTGGTTATCCGCGCATCGCCCAAGTAGCGGGGGCAGATTTACCTCGTTGCGGACAACTGAAACCAGGCGATCTCGTTTGCTTTCAGGAAATTTCGCTAAAAGAAGCGGAAAATTTATACCTTGAACAGGAACGCCATTATCGGCAAATCAAACGATCGATTGACCTTAAATACGATATGACACCATGTACTCCATAGATATCAATTGTGATCTGGGCGAAACACCGGGCAACCACATAAACTTGCTCGATGAAGCCTTGTTAGATTTGGTTTCTTCGGCAAACATCGCTTGCGGATTCCATGCCGGCGATGCGATGCGTATGGAAACGACCGTTGCGGCAGCAGTACAAAGAGGCGTAGCAATTGGTGCACATCCAGGGTTGGACGATAAAGTTAATTTTGGTCGCATTCCAATGCCTATTTCTCCTAAAGAAGCTTATCAGCTGGTGTTGTATCAACTCGGTGCTTTGGACGGCTTTGTACAGATTGCCGGCGGCAATCTGCAACACGTAAAACTCCATGGCGCGCTCTACAATATGGTGGCACAGGATCGCCTGCTTTCTGAAGCTGTGGCACAAGTTATTTGGGACTTTGATCCTTCGTTGAAATTGTACGTTCTGGCAGGTAGCGTGACGGTAGGTGTGGCGCAAGCGCGTGGCCTTCGCGTAGTACAAGAAGGTTTTGCCGACCGACGCTATCAGTCGGATGGCAAATTAGTTTCCCGCCAAGATCCTCTGGCGTTGATTACAGATCGAAAAGAGGCGCTGGAGCAATCCATTCTTATGGTCAAGCAACAAGCTGTACTAAGCATAGACCAAGTATTGGTAGCTCGACAAATCGAAACCATTTGCATACATGGTGATGGAGAGCATGCGCTTTCTTTCGCGCAAGATCTTCGGGATCATCTCCAGCAAGAGAACATACACATTAGCGCACCCTCCATATGAAAAAATCGAACTGGGGCGCTCTGCTGAGCGCGGCTTTTCTGATGGCGATCTCCGCGATCGGACCAGGGTTTCTAACCCAAACGGCTTTATTTACCTCGCAACTCGGCGCTAGTTTTGGATTTATTATTCTGGCTTCCATCATTGTCGACATCGTCGCACAGTTGAATATTTGGCGTATAGTCGCCGTGAGCGGTGCGCCAGCACAAGATATTGCCAATAAATTATTGCCGGGCTTAGGTTACGGATTGGCGACGATGGTGGCCTTGGGCGGAATGGCCTTTAATATCGGAAACCTGGCGGGTGCGGGTTTAGGATTGCAGGTACTATTTGGGATGGATGTGACCCATGGCGCGATCTGTAGCGCCGTGATCGCGATTGGTATATTTCTATACAAAGAAGCTAGCCGTGCGATGGATTTTTTCGTCAAAATCCTCGGTGTGATGATGATTTTTCTGATGCTGTATATTGCCTTTAAAAGCAATCCGCCTCTGGTCGAAGCAGCAGCACGCACGCTATCGCCACAGCAATTTAGTTTCACCGCACTAGTCACCATAATTGGCGGAACAGTTGGTGGCTACATTACCTTTGCAGGCGCACATCGGCTGTTGGATAAAGGTATTCGCGGTGTCGAGAATTTACCAACAGTAGATCGCGGTGCGATCAGCGCCATCGGTATTGCTTCTGTGATGCGCATTCTCTTGTTTATCGCAGCGCTGGGCGTTGTTTCTGCCGGTCATTTGATCGATCCCAGCAACCCACCCGCTTCCGTGTTTCGATGGGCTGGTGGCGAAGTGGGATACAAGATCTTTGGACTCGTGATGTGGGCAGCAGCCATTACCTCTGTCATCGGCTCGGCCTATACTTCGATTACCTTTATTAAAAGTTTTCACATACGTATCCAAGCCAACCTTCGGTTGGTCACGGTGACCTTCATCGTGATCTCCTGTCTACTCTACGGATTCATTGGCAATCCAGTGCAAACTTTGGTCGTCGTAGGTGCTTTAAATGGATTTATTCTCCCATTAGCACTTGCCGTAATGCTTATCGCAGCACACCAAACAACCATCGTTGGCTCGTATCGCCAACCGTTTTGGTTGACGACTTCTGGAACTATCATTGCTATCATCATGACCTACATGGGAATCCAGACCCTAATCGAATTGCTCGCGTAGTGATAGTATCCCATTAACTAAGCCATTTGCTTCGCGTCTATAAGTAGCTTTCCTAAAACATCAAAAAGGTGCTGACGTTGCTGTTTGTCGTTAAAATTCATACCAAAAAATGGTTTATTATTGTGATGTGAGTAAGCCGACAGGTAATGTATGCCCCCAAGCAAAAGTGCAAACACAGCTTCCATATCGGTATCGCTTTCTACGTCGTGCCCAAAGCTATTTAGTTTCTGAATAAACTGCGTATCTTTTTCTTCGCGCGTTGCCGCATACTCCTTTAATGCAGGAATTTTCGCAGAGAGTTCCCACACGAGTAGTTGATTTAGTAATGGATTCTTAAAAAGCGTATCCATTCGATCCTTTAGGTAAGTAGCCATTGCTTGTTCATCTTCTGGTTCTACCGATTCTTCTTTAAACTGCACACTTTCCAGTCGTAGAAATTGAGCTACCATATTAGAAAAACTTTCAAAATGGTAATACAGCAGTTTACGGTCTATACCACTGCAACTACTAACGTATGCAACATTAACTTTACCCCACCCTTCCTCGATCAGGATGTCGTGGATTCCTTTTAGCATTTTTGCCTTTGTAATAGTTGATCTTTTCCGTTTCATCATATTTAAGAGAAATTAGCCCTCTATTTAAATAAATTTTAAATCTGCGGACGCTTAACTTTTTGCCTGATAAAAACGAAAAAAGTCCCTTGGATGGTCATTCAAGGGACTTAAAAAAAGCTACTATGCAGAGAATTACTGTTTATATAAAATACTGTGCATTTTTTGAAGCGTAGCTTCTGGAATTTTGATCACTTTCCGATCATAAGTCATTAAACCATTGGTTTCCACCTCTACATCGGTAGTCTGTGTGTAGACGGCTGCCGATAGTCCTCTCGGAATCAATTTCGAAAGATCGGTTACCGCTTTTTGGTAACGCTCTGCCAATTCTTCTTTATTTTTGAATGAAACATAACCCCAGTTATCTTTATCTTGCCAAGTATGTCCATCTACTGGCAAACCGAAACCTCCAAATTCACCTAAGGCCAGGATAAATTTGTCTCCAAACAATCGTGGGTCGGGCATAGCCGCATCTGGATAATTGTGTATATCTAAGATATGACCCACGTAAGCAAAGTTACCACCGCTGGCGCTGTTAACTAAGCGCGAAGGGTCGTGTTCCATCGTCCAGTTGGTGATTTCCTTGGTTTTGAACTGCCCCCAAGCCTCATTAAAAGGTACCCAGATCACAATACTTGGGAAGTTGTGTAATTGATCCATAATGGATTTCCACTCTTTACGGTGGATCGCTTCTGACTCAGGAGTACGATCTTTATCATGTTGTCCGTTGGATACTTTTCCAGGTTGCATATCCCAATTATTTCCTCCCAAATCTCCACTTGGCATATCTTGCCATACCAAGATTCCCAAACTATCACAGTGTCTGTACCAGCGTGCTGGTTCGACTTTGATGTGCTTACGTATCATGTTGAAGCCCATCTCTTTTGTTTTGATGATATCAAACTTCAACGCCTCATCAGACGGAGCGGTGTGCAAGCCATCTGGCCACCAGCCTTGATCGAGTGGGCCGTAATGAAATACGAATTTATCATTCAAGTACATGCGCTGGATACCTTCATCATCGGCTTTCATACTGATTTTGCGCATAGCAAAATAACTTTTGGCCTGATCCACTACTTTCCCGCCACGAATCACTTTAACCTGTAGATCGTACAACTTTGGCTTGTCCGGACTCCACAACTCTACGTTGCTCAATGGTAGATCGATTGTACCGCTAACAGCAGCTGTTGCTTCAGCTATTTTTTTGCCACTATCAAATGCTTCTACGAGCAATTGATCGCCCGATTGTACCGCTTCAATATTTGCGGAAACAGATAGGATCGATTTATCGACGTTTGGCGTTTGCTTGGTTGATACGATATAGGTTGTAGGAACCGACTCGATCCATACCGTTTGCCAGATACCAGATACAGGGGTGTACCAGATGCCATGCGGATTATTGATTTGCTTACCGCGCGGTTGCGGGCCATCACTTGTCGGATCCCACACACGGATGACCACTTCCTGCTTTTCGCCTTTTTTCAAAGCTTTGCTGATATCCATAGAGAATGGATCAAATCCACCTTCGTGCTGGCCGACATATTGGCCATTGACATAGACATCACAACGCCAGTCTACCGCGCCAAAATGAAGTAGTGTTTTTCCTTTTTGCCAACGTGTCGGTACGCTGATCTCATTTTTGTACCAAAGCGCCTGATCTTTGTTGAGCGAGCGACCTACACCCGAGAGCGCCGATTCTACCGCAAAGGGCACCAAGATATTGCCGTCCCATTGGGTCGGCGCAGCCGATACGTTTTGCTCCACAATGGCATATTTCCATAGACCATTGAGGTTTTTCCAATTGTCTTTTCTTTCCAACTGTGGCCTCGGATATTCGGGGTGCGGTTGCTGATGATTTAGATTTTCGCCCCAGGTGGTCATGATCTTGTCCCCTGCCGGCTTCCATTCTTGCGCATTGGCCGAAGCAAAGCCGACCGCTACCACACAAGCGAAAATGCGTAGTTTGTTCATTATTGATGTTTTTCTGATGTATATCCTAGATGTTGTAATCCGAATTTTCAATCTGTTTTTAGGGGTGAACTATACCTTGTAGAATTGCTCCCATCCTTTAGCAGGTGGTGGGCCAATCAGTAAGGCATTAGCAAATTTGTCGTTCGTGACTTCTTTACGGACTGGATCGAAGTCCATTTTGGTATTGAGCCGCTGTGCGATTACACCCAGACAAAACACCTGACTCAGAGGACCCGCAATCTCAAACGGAGATCGGGTTTTTTCTTCGCCTTTGCAGGCTTTCAAGAAGTTGGCAAAGTGGTTGGATGGAGATGCCGGTACTTCCGGCAATCGGCGCTCCATTTCCTGTGCTTTTCCTTCCGGAATGATCGACAAGGTGCTGCCGTGTGATCCTCCTTTGAAGGTGAGATCCTTACCGTAGATAATTTTACCGGGATTGAGTTTGGCTGGTTCGATCGCACCGGTACTTGGCGGCGGTATATTCGGATCTAAACCAGATATGCCATACCCTTCCGGTATTGGCGGTAAATTATCGATACCATCGTACCAATTGATATCTAACTTTGGCATATTTTTTCTCTTTGGAAAGCTAAATTTCAACGTCGAAGACATCGGGAAAAAGAAGGAATTGTGTCCATCCAAAGACACAGCTTCTACACGATTTGGCAAGCCCAATGCAAGGAACTCATGCGCGGTATCTAAAATATGCGCACCCCAATCGCCTAATGCGCCCATCCCAAAATCAAACCAACAGCGCCATTGCCCATTCACAAAGTCTTTGTTGTAATCGTGACCCCAAGTTTGCATTTGCCAGATCTCCCAATCCAAGGTACTTGGAATTGTTTCCGGCATCGGGAATCGTTTCATATTTGGATCCCATCCATGCCAGCGCCGTGGCATATTCATGTGTGCATCGATCCGCGTCACATCTTTGATAATCCCAGCTTCCTTCCACGCTTTGAACTGGAAATAATTGGCATCTGAATGCCCTTGATTACCCATTTGGGTTACTACATTGCCGTGCTTCTTGGCCTTTTGCATCATAAGCTCCACTTCGTTGAATGTCTGCGCCATCGGCTTTTCGACATATACGTGCTTTCCTTGATCGATGGCCAGCATCGTCACGGCAAAATGGGCAAAATCGGGCGTACCAATCGACACGGCATCGAAATCTTTTCCAGCTTCGTCAAACAGGCGTCTGAAATCTTGAAACTTGCGCGCATTGGGAAACATTTTCAGGATTTCCTGCGTTTGCTTGGCACCCATGTCTACATCGCATACTGCTACTACGTTGCATAATCCAGTTTTATAGAGTTCTTTGATGATCTCGGCGGCACGATTACCAATGCCTACACAGGCTAGATTCACCCGTTCGTTGGCCGAGGCCAATTTCACGTTACCCAAAACGCTATTGGAAAGCAGCATAGCGCCACCCGCCATCGCAGTGCGCGAAATAAAGCTCCTGCGCGATAAATAATGATTCATAGTTCGTTTATTTTAAGGTGCAGGATTATTTGCGTTTATTAATCTTAATGTTGCGGAAGGATACTTCATCGCCATGGTCTTGGAGTAGGATGTATCCTTCCTTTGCTTCGCCAAAGTTTTCCCAATCCTTGTATTTACTTTTTGCTACTAGATCTTTAAATTCTGCTGATCCGCGTTTATAACTCACCATTTTAACACCATTCAAATAGTGCGTTACGTTATTGTTTGCATCGACTACCACTCGTCCGCGGTTCCACTCTCCGATTGGTCGGCGTGCGCGATCATCGCGTTTTGACGTGATTAGATCGTATAATGAGGCCAATGTACGATTGCCGTCGCGGCCCATCTTTGCGTCTGGATGAAGCTTATCATCCAATACTTGAAATTCCAGACCGATGGCCGAACCTACCGTTTGTTCTTTCAGGGTAACGAAATATTTCACCCCGCTATTGGCACCTGGCGTCAATTTGAATTCGAAAGAAAGGTCAAACACCGCATATTTATCACGGGAAATGATGTCGCCGCCATTGGTAGATTCACCGCCATCCGATTTCTGCACTTTGATCACACCATCGCCCACTTTCCAACCACTGGCTGGGAAGTTTTGATCGCGCACACTGCGCCATTGATCAGCAGAATTCCCGTCAAACAATAGACTCCAGCCCGCTTTCTGCTCGGCAGCGCTCAGGTTGTTTGGCTTCAGGTTGACGATGTGCTGGTCTTTCGCAAACGAAGAAGCTTTCAAGTTTTCCGTCTGAATGCGAATATTCTTGAAATATACTTTCTTACCATCCTGATCGTCTGTAATGCTATGTACCTGCAACCCGATAAATCCTTTTTGATCCAACGTATCTACCACGTAAGCTACAGGCACACCATTTACCCAAGTGCGCAACTCATCGCCAATCGCTTCAACGCGTAAGCGATTGTATTCATTTCTTTTATAGGCCGATTTGGCTTTTTCGTTGAGATCTAATGGATACAACCAACCGCGTCGCGCTTCATCGTAGATACCGCCTGTCCACGCCCGATCACTAGGATCTACTTCCACCTGTCTACCATACACGCGACCTCTGCCGCCATCTGCCTGCATATCGATATGACTGCGCGTTTGTATACCAGAGTTTGTTTGATCGCCTTCCAACTTGATATCCACTTCCAATATGAAGTCACCATACTCCTGCTCTGTGATCAAAAAAGAATTGGGCGTGCCTTTGGTCATCGTGCCTACAATCTCCCCATTCACTACATCGTAAGGCGCTTTACCACCTACTGATTTCCATCCCTGCAAAGTCTGCCCGTCGAATAAATCTGTCCAGCCGCGCTTCTGTGCGAAGCCATCGGCAGGAATACCAATCATCAAAGCGGCGCCAGCTACTGCCATTGCCTTACACCAGGATTGCATTCTTCTTCCTATCATCGTTTTTGTACTCATCATTAGCGTTTATTTGGTTATTCTTTTATTTCCGTTAATTCTGTGCTTTTAAGATTTAGGCATGCGGTATCCATTATGATACCGCGCTGCAAGAAATCTGTTGGCGCTCTTGTCCGTAAACTGACGTTTGTTTTTATCCCAATACAATTTCTGCCCTGTGCGGTAAGCGATGTTTCCGAGTTGTGCGAAGATCGCAATGTGCGCACCGGCTTCGATAGGCGCATGCAATAGATCTGGTTTCTGCTGCACGATCGCATCTACAAAATTGACCATGTGCTTATCCAATCCATCGTCGATTGATTTTTGGATAGTGACAGCTGTCATACGATCCCCTTCGGGAATGACTTCCCAACCACCGCGATTGAGCACCAACGTGCCGTTATTACCGATGAAAGCCACGCCGTGATCCCGATTGTACGGTCCGCCGCTAATGCCAATAGCATGCTCCCATTGAATATTGAAATCGTCAAATTCGTACACTGCCGTCAACGTGTCTGGCGTTTCTGAAGCACCGTCTGGCGCTGCAAACTTCCCACCTGCTGACATCACCGATACAGGATCTGATACCTTCATACCCAAAAGTGCGTAATCCAGCATGTGCACGCCCCAATCGGTCATCAATCCGCCAGCATAATCCCAAAACCAGCGGAATTCGAAATGAAAACGATTGGGATTGAAAGCTTTTTTCTGTGCCGGGCCGAGCCACTTGTCATAATCGACATTGGTGGGAGCTACCGTATCCGGTTTCTTCGTGATCGGTGTTTTCCAACCGACATAAGACCAAGCTTTAACCTGCCGAATCTTACCCAGTTTCCCAGAGTGTACAAAATCGATCGCGTCTTTAAAATGCTGTTGGCTGCGTTGCCACTGACCTACTTGTACGATTGCCCGATGGGATTGTGCTGCGGCCACCATGATCTCGCATTCGGCAATAGAATTACCAATTGGTTTTTCTACATACACATGTTTACCAGCTCGCACGGCATCCACCATCTGGAGGCAATGCCAATGATCTGGCGTGCCAATAATCACGGCATCCACTTTCGGATCCTGCAGCAATTCATGATAGTCGGTATAGGTATTGACCGTAATATTTCGGGCACCTAACTCATCAACTCGTTTGGCAAGCACATCTTTATCTACATCACAAAGTGCGGTACACTGTACCCTGCTATCTTTGAGAATAGCTTGTAAGTTGGACCAACCCATGCCATGGATACCGATCACACCAACGCGCACCGAGTTAGTTGCAAAGGATTTGGCAAAAGCTCCCCAACTCATGGCAGAGGCCGCTAATAGCGCTGTACTCGTAATAAATTTTTTTCTGTCCATTCGGTTAGATGCTTATCTGCACGGAAAGCTTCAAATGTGTTTTTTAGTTATCTCGCGAAAATTCAAAAATAAAATCTCCTAGCGAGTTTGCTAGACATCATTATTCGTTAAATTGATCGTCTATAATGGTATCAAAGATATCTACTAAAAAAAACTATTTTGTTACAAAAGTCTTATTCAGAGACTGATAATATCGAAGCTAGTTATTTTACGGTGAAAAATCTACTAAAAAGTACGATATCGTTGTAGGTAATTTACCCTAACATTATCGGATCGAAGCTATTCATTTCGTGTATACAAAGTTTGCCATATCGTATCAAAACCTCATTAAATCGTATCGCGTTGCCCATTTTTAATAGTATAGCGCATGATACTTTCAATCTCGAACATGCAAAAACTGGATTTGACCGCCTGAAAAGACGGGAACTTTGATAGCATCTTCATTCTCTGCCTCCCACTCAAAGGGAACAATCGCCGTACGACGCGGCCCAACTGCCGTAGGTGAGTTATGCGTATGGCAAACGTAAAGCCATTGATTGTTTGCCCGAAAAACATCGCCATGACCTGTACCAGGCCAATTGGTGTGATCCACACTGAGCAAGGCTTCGTTCCCGACTTTTATCCAAGGGCCAGTCGGCTGATCGGCTACCGCCATTCCTACGGCGTAATAGGGATTCCGAAAATCATTCGCCGAATAAAATAGATAATATTTCTGATCTCGTTTTATCACGGTGGGTCCTTCTGCGACTGGCCAAGATACATTGTCCGTGTTTTCCCAGGGCAAATTGGCATCCAGCAGTTCTAATAATGTTCCTGATTTGATCGATCCATAATCATCATTTAGCTCCGCTACAAAAATACGATTGCCGTTTTGCAACTTTACGTGATACAGATACTTCTTACCATCTTCATCCTGATAGATGAAGGGATCAATCTGCTTTCCTTCGGTGATGATGGGTACTTTTTGCTGTTGCGTGAAAGGCCCTAAAGGCGATGCACTTTGTGCAATGGCAATATTTTCATTGGCGGTGTATGCCATGTAGTAGATATTACCTTCCTTCCACACTTGTGGTGCCCAAAAACCTTTGTCACCAAAAACGTCATCTTTGATTAATGCAAATCCATTGTTAGCTCCTATTGGCCCTCCCCAAGTGGTAAGATCGGTCGATCGATACACGCGAAATCCCTGATCAGGCTGATCGCCATCGGTACCATACAGATAATAGACGCCATCTTCTTCAAAAATGGTTGGGTCGGCTGCAAAAATCGAGACCGAATCCGCCAATTGCTGCGTGCTCATCATCTCTGCTTCGCTACTGAAGCTACAGGAAATGAGTGTAAGAGACGCCATCAAAGAACTTAACCAGATAAAAAAGGCGTAAAAAGACAAACTAAATTTCATAACTAATCGCTTTTATGAAAGGATACTATTTTATTAATCTTCAAGATTTACTGTGGGGCCATCTACACGAAGGTTACCACCTTCATCGATCACCAAACGATCTATAAATGCTAAGCGTTGATCGCCGGTTTTGCTGGTGCGGCCGTGGTACACGCACCAAGTTGTGCCGTTGCGATCCGTCACCAAGCTATTGTGCCCCGTGCCAGTCACCACACCGCCTTCAGCAGTATTCTTTTGTAGAATAGGATTATTCGCTGATTTCTCAAATGGTCCTAAAGGGTGTGTGGACGTTGCGTATCCGACAGCGTAATTTTCACCACCAAAATAGTTTGCAGAGTACATCATGTAATAGGTTTGTCCTTCTTTGAAGATGTAAGATCCTTCTGTCCACCGGCGGTTGACTTCACCGCTGGTCACCGAACGGCTTTCCCATTCCGATTGCTTATCGGCCATATCTACCGGCGGACGCAACAATAGCACCGGTTCTCCGACTACACGTGAAAAATCCGCGGCTAACTCCACGCCATAGATCCAGCTCTCTTCTACCGAATCGAACATACCTTTCTCCTTTGCCCATTCCGAAATCTCGGAATCTACCGCATGCTTGTAACAGCATCTGGAGTAGTACATGTATACCTTTCCATTGTCTGCAAAATACAGGTTGGCATCAATGATGGGATATCCTGGATCGAATATCGGACCCGAGGAGCGGTCTACAAAAGGCCCTAGGGGGCTGTCTGCTTCGGCTACGCCGATTCTAAAATTTTCCAACTCATTATTGGGGTTGTCTTTCCAATCCGCACTATAGAATAAGTAATATTTTCCTTTATGCTCATATACCTCTGGCGCCCAAAAATCTTTGACTCCCCAAGCATGTTCCTGATCGTTGCTGTACGCTGTACCTTCTTTTTTCCACGAGGTCATATCGTCCGACACATATACGACAAATCCGTTCTCTACTCCTCCTGTGCCATACATATAGTAGCGATCAGAAGCTTTATCGTAGAGTACATAGGGATCACCAAAAGGTACATCTAGCGGGTTATTAGGCTGCGCCTGTTCTGACACGGATCGATTACAGGCGGCAAGGCTAACAAATAACAAAAGGAAGAAAAATAAATAGCGCTTCATGCGTTCATATTAAATTTTAGGATTGATGTTGCATCATTATTCTATGACAAAACACCGCTTAGCTGGTTATGATGATTGGCGTAGGCTACCTATGATCCAACACCTTTTAATGCATCTTGTTATTGTATTTTTGTTTATAATTGCAGATAAACTGAATGTGAATCCCACTGGTCTACCTATCACAAAGTTGTGAAATAATCATGTCAAAAATCTGCCGTTTTAGCTCAAAAACGTTTAAAATTGTCTCACAGATACCGCATCGGATCGGGTTATGTATTACGTTGCTCTATTTTTTTTTGAGCACAAACGCTGCCATTGCACAGATTTATTTCAATAATTTTCAAGTCGCTAATGGATTGTCTAACAATGCCGTGCTGTGTAGTGCGCAAGATCAGGATGGATTTTTGTGGTTTGGTACGCGGCACGGGCTCAATCGTTTTGATGGTTATAATTTTAAAACCTACTATGCCAATCCCACCAACGATATGGACTTAGGCAGCAATTTCATTCACAGCCTTTGTGTAGCCGATAATAAAGAAATCTGGGTAGGCACCGATCAAGGTTTGTATATCTTCGATCCCTATCGGCAGACCTTTTCCTTACTGTCCGAAACGATCACCAAAGAGATTGTCCAAATTCAGAAAGATCGTATTGGCGATATGTGGTTTATCGCCAACAATGAATTATTTCACTACAGTGTGAAACAACGGAAACTAACGTGTAAGGTAAGTCATGTGCAGGACCATATCTCACATTTTTGCATAGATCGCCTCAATAAGATTTGGTATGGCGCTGACGCTAGCATCGTATCACTCCACAGTAAAAAACGGTACGCACTGGAAACCAACCAAAATTGGAATAATCGTATTGAAAAGCTGTATGTGGATGACCAAAATGATATTTGGGTAGGCACTTCCAAGCGCGGCGTATACCACTGGTCGTCCGTCACGCAAAATGTAACCCATGTGATTCCTAGTACCCGAACCAACACACCACTTTTTGTACGCGATATTATAGAAGTAGAGCAGGATCAACTGTGGATCGCTACGGAGATGGGTTTGTTGATCTACGATAAACAAAAGGGCACGTATAGTATTCAGAGGCACGAGAAAGATAATCCGTGGAGTTTGAGCGATAATGCTTTGTACACTATCACCAAGGATCACCAACAAGGCATTTGGGTAGGTACATTTTTCGGTGGATTGAACTACTACCATCGACAGCACAATTTCTTTGAGAAAATATTCCCTCGATATTCTACGAACTCGATCCAAGGACACGCCACCAGAGAAGTGATCGAAGATCAGTATCATAACATTTGGATCGGAACAGAAGATGAAGGATTGACCTGTTGGTCTCCCAAAAGCAATGTTTTTCAAACCTTAGGGCCTGCTTCGGGACTTTCGCACAGCAATGTGCATGGTCTGGCCTTAGTGGGCGATAGTTTGCTAGTCGGCACTTTTTACAAAGGCATGGATGTGGTCGATGTACGCAGCAAACGTGTTATCAAATCGTTCACCATAGCTTCTACCCAAGGCGCGCTAGGGGACGATTTTGTGTATTCAATCTATAGAATTCGGGATGGCCGCGTGTTGATGGCCACTTCCAAAGGACTCTATGAATTCACGCCGGGAACAGACCACATTGAGTACGTTCAGCCTGCGCCAAAGCATGTATTTTACACCTCTATTTTTGAAGATAAGCAAGGATATATTTGGTTGACGACTTGGCGAAATGGTGTTATCAAGCTGGATCTAGCGGAGGGAAAAATGGAACGTTACTGGCACGATCCAAAGGATAAGAATTCACTCAATAGCAATCGGGCAAATCGGGTTTTTCAGGATCACGCGGGACAAATATGGATCGGCACGGAGAGTGGCATTGCGCTTTGGCGCGAAAAAGAAAACAATTTTGAACGTATTACCACCAGAAATGGGCTTCCAAGCAATCTGATTTTGGGCTTTGAGCAAGATGTGCTGCACCATATGTGGATCAGTACCTCGCAAGGTTTGGTGAAAATGGAGTACAATAAGCGCGGTATAGAAACTTTTGACACCGAATTAGGGATCTTGGATCTGCAGTTTAATTATAACTCTTCCTACAAAGACTCTCAGGGATATCTATACTTCGGATCTACCAAGGGGATGATTCGATTCAATCCTCAGGTGTTAAGCGCTTTGTATCGCACCAATATGGTGACTCCCATCTACATTACAGGTATACAATCTCATCAGCGAGAGTTAACAATTGGCGGTGCGCCAGGCGGCCTGACACGATCAATCACCTACGCAGACGCCATTACTTTAGATCACGACGAATCGACGATTAGTATCGATTTTGCCGCCCTTAATTATGTATCTGCGCAGTCTACGTCATATCGCTATCGCCTTCTTGGATTGGATTCGGCTTGGACTTTCTTGCGAAAAAACAACAAAGCCAATTTCACCAAAATTCCAACCGGTCGGTATACCTTTCAGGTATTGGCATGTGATGCCAACGGATTGCCGATTTCGAAAGAGAAACAATTGCAAATCACCATCAGACCACCCTTTTGGGCAAGTCTTCCAGCTTTTGTGTTTTACGGTGTATTTGTCCTCAGCGTTATTAGCTTAGCTATTTATTTTTATGATCGCCATGTGCGAGAGAAAAATAGACGCCGTTTACAGACGATCAAAACGCATAAAGAGCGTGAACTCTACCGGGCAAAGATGGACTTTTTCATGCGGGTCACGCACGAGATCAAAACACCGCTCACTTTGATAAAAGCGCCGTTAGAAAAAATAAATACGCTACCGCATGATGAAAAAACTAGCAAATGGCTGAATACAATCCAGATCAACACGGATAGATTGATTTCTTTGACCGAGCAATTACTCGATTTTCGCAAGGTCGAGAGCGACGAAGTCTCCTTGCATTTGCAACGACACGCCATCGCACCGCTTGTACGGCTCTGCGTACAGGAATTTGAGCCTATTATCGAAAATAGATCCTTAGAGGTCACGCTGCATCTGCAAGAATCGTTGGAAGCCTTTATCGATGTAGAGGTGGTTTATAAAATCATCAACAATCTTTTGTCTAATGCGGTGAAATATGCCGACAATCTCGTTATCATCACTCTACAACAAGAACCGCAAAGCGGTATGTTCGCTTGTACCATCGAAAATGATGGCATTAAACTACAAGCTGCTGATGTATCCGAAATTTTTAAGCCCTTTCACCGATCGAGCTTACATTATCAGGTCAGTGGATCTGGCTTGGGCTTGGCACTAGCGTATTCGTTCACTAATCTACACAGTGGCGAACTATTTTATGAAGACAGTGCCTCACTGCACAATATATTCGTATTGCGTATTCCGCTGGATGCTCGAAAATAGGTTGATCAACCGAACTCATAAAAAAGACCTCGTGGCCGCTGGCCAACGAGGTCTTAACAACAGATAAAATTAAACTATATCTTCTTCCGATTATCGTTCGAATCGGTGTCTATCAATTTATTATTCGGATCTACGCCCACTTCCAACGGCTTGCTATCCAATACAATTTGTATCTTATTATTGATCTGGTCGATCTTGACGCGCTTCATATAAATCGGATTCTCCATATCGTGTTTACCCGATTTCTTCGGCTCTCCAAATACGGCAACATCGACATAATCAAGCAGCGGCAGTGACCTGACTTCGGCCTTATCCACCTTGGCTTTTATCCCAGTGCCAGCAGCATCTTCAAAGCTTTTTTTGCCCTTCGCATCGGTACGGTACTTCGACACTTGAAATTCTATGTCGACCTCATATTTACCATTGGACAATGCCTTAGAACTTACATAAGTAATCTTGTTATCGTACAAGGTGATCGTCTCAAACATGTCTCTTACAGCATATTGCAGCGAATCCGGCACACGATTTTTTAGCAGATCCACAAATTCGAGCGAAGTAGTGTAAGGCGGATATTGAAAGGCTACTGCATCAATGTAGTCGCTCAACAGCGCATTGAAAGGCTTCTCAGCCATCAGGTCACTCAGGGCATACATAGCCAAAGAACCTTTATTGTAATGGATATAAGGCTGATTCTCGTTGTACATCAGCGCATTCTCACCCAATTGCTCTGTTGCGCGACCGCGCAGGTAACTATCTAAAGCTTCTTTAAGAAAGCGGCGCATTTGATGCTTGCCATACGTTTCTTCCAGCACTTTCAGTGAGCTGTATTCTGCCAACGACTCCGACATCATAGTCGCTCCTTTCACGCCTGCGCCGATGACTTGATGCGCCCACCATTGATGTGCAAACTCATGCGCTATGACGCTGTATGGGTAATCAATGCCATTTGGATTATCTTCATCCACCTTGGCAATAAAGCCGATCGCTTCCGAAAAAGGCACCGTATTGGCAAATGCCTGCGCAAATGTGCCATGTGTTTTCGGAAATTCAATCACGCGCAACTGTGTAAACTGATATGGACTAAAGTTAGCTTCATAATATTCTAGCGACTTCTTCATCGAGGCCATCATCCGGTCGAGGTTGTAAGTATGATCACGGTGATAATAAATCTCCAAGTTCACGTCATTCAACGAATCGCGCATGACCTCAAAACGAGCAGAAATCACGGAGTAGAAATTCAGCATTTTATTATCCATCTGATAATGAAAATACCGTCGTCCATCCTCTCCGATCCATTCTTTTTGCAAATAGCCTGGTGCGATCGCAATTTGATCTGCCGAGGTGCTTACCGTCGCTTCAAAATCGATCCAGTCTGCATCGTGCGAGATATAATTATTGCCCAATGCTGCTTCATCCGTTGGATCGGGCATGCGATCTTTAGGCGGCAGTCCGTACTTCGCTCTCACTTTATTGTCAGTGAGTTCCACTCTCGGATCATAGGCGAATGTGGGAAACATAGCGCTATTGAGAAATGTGCCATTGGCCAAGACCGGCGATTTATCTTTGAGAAATGTGTTTGGCTCATTGGCAAAGGAGAACTCCATCTCCATGGTATCCAATGGTTGCAATGGCCGTGCTAACGCATAAATCCGAATGTTGGCGATCGTATCGTTGATGACCGTACTGTTTTCAATAGAAAAATTTTCCGAGGTAATATTGTCGCTATGCGACATAAAAAGCGTGTCAATGGCTTCATTCGTCCTGTTGACGTAACGCATTCGCAAAGCGGCTGTATAATCACGCTCTTCGGGAAAGATATCCATCTTCAGTTTTACATCGATCAGTCGGGGTGCTGCTTTACCAGCATAATGACCGTACTTTTTCTCAATCTCTACCGTTATTTTTTCTTTATCCTGATCAGAAATATAAGGTTCGGCAACATTATTATGATAATAAATGGCATAGCCTAAACCAAGAAATGCGATCGCGGCTAATGTCGTAGGCACGATCAGGCTTGCTTTAGCGCGCTGCCGCAATGTACTGAATCGTCCTTTTAGATTTCCCATCAGTCCACGACGCCAAAACAGCAACGCAAGACCCGCTAATACCACTGAGAACAAAAACCAATACAATCGGTAATAGAAATATCCCCGTAAGCTGCCATAGCCATTCATATCAGAATACTCGTAGCTCGGCGCCATATTGAATTTATAAATGACTTGCTCAATCCCGATTTTAGAAAGAAATGGAAGACCTATGAATAAGATCAAACAGACTATAAATCCGACAAAGTAATTCTTGAAAAAAGAATGTATAAATAGCGCAAATAGTATATATACCACGTATTTTGGCAAATCTAACACGAAAAGCTCCATCAGATAATGGACGATCTCAACGTGGTAAAATCCCTGATAAATCTGATATCCGATGCCGGTCAGCATACTGATAAACAGAATAAGCATAGTCATCTGCACTAAGGCCAATGCCTTAGAAAGAAACAGCACATAATTGGGGATTGCGGTTGAGTCGACCAACAAATCCATTTTTGCCATGCGCGCACGCTGAACTAATATCCCAGAAAAAAGGAAAACTAAAATAACAATAAAGAAGCTATACACCGATCCGATGGTGGAAAGCAACTTCCAAGTCACCGGATACGTTTCTGTTCCCATCAGGCTGCCCACAGATTCGGTTACAATTAGCACCATCAGCACAGCAATCACCATGATCACGATGAAAGTCCAATTGCGCACAATCGCTTTAAGGTCGTACAACGATAAGCGAAATGCTACCGCTAAGCGACTCCAAAAATCATACAACAGACCCACTTTTGGCAAATCGATCTTCGTCACGCTGCCAAAGTTTTCCTTGACCATGCGCGTTCCATCCTTACGTCTCGTAATCTGATGGCCGAGGTGTGAGAAGTTAAATGTACGGTAAACCAATGTTCCGATGACAGCAGCCACGCCGAGCCAAATCAATCGATTGTATAACAGCACACCAGTTATGGGCAAAAAGCGCGTATTTTGCTCTTCTACACTCCAATACTTAGAGTAGTAACTGATTGGATTAAATCCAAATGGATCCAGTAATGCTACGGTATACAGATTATCCATATTCCGAGTCATGTTATCTAGTACCGTTTGTAATACAAAAAGTAGCAGTACAAAGATAAATCCGACGTAAATATTGCGGGAATAGTTGACCACGGCGAACACCATCAAGCCAAACAACACCATATTCGGCACAATCAGTACTAAAAATGCCTGCATATAAGCTAATATATTATTAGGACCCAAAAGCTCATGATTCACATTAGGCATATATTGGCCAACAAAGAAACCCAGCATACAGGCTACTGGAATCAGCAACGTAATGAGTAAGCTACTTAAGAACTTGGCTCCCAGATACGCCGGCTTGGTGAGTGGATAGGAGAACATCACCTGATGTACCTGATATTGATAATCCCGAAACACCGAAGCACCAATAATCGTAGGCAGCAAGAAATATACTAACGTAGAAAATGCATTGAGAAATCCTGCAATGTTGATTGGTGAATTGACAAAAGTGGGGCTCGATGTCGTGACCGTAACACCATCAAACGCACCCAATGATGACATCGTGCTAAACACCGATATAGCAAAAAATAACACGCAGTACACGTAAAAAACGGGATTACGCAGCCAGCGCTTAATTTCGAAAGAGAATATTGTGCTAAACATGCTGGCTGTCTCTTTTTAGTGAAACAAAATACACATCTTCTAAGATCGGTTTGGCAGCGATAAACTGTTCGCTTGGGAGATATTCCGAAAACACGCGAATATTCAAAGAATTATCGCGATTATAACTGGAAGAAATTACATTGTATTGGCTACTGACCGCATCGAAAGTTTCCCGATCGATGTTGCTAGTCCACACCTTGCCTTGTAAGTCATCTTCACCGGATTGCGAACTACCGCGATAGAGCACTTTCCCACCATTAACAATGGCTAGTTCGTGGCACAATTCACGCACATCATCCACGATGTGTGTCGAGAAAATAACGGTATGATTGGTACCAATCTCACGCAGTACATTGAGAAAACGCTGTCGCTCTGCCGGATCAAGTCCTGCTGTTGGCTCGTCTACGATAATGAGTTTTGGATCATTGAGCAGCAATTGCGCAATGCCAAAGCGTTGCTTCATCCCACCGGAGTAACCGCTTACGTTTTTGGATTTCACCTGATACAGGTTAGTGATCTCCAATACTTTTTGCACGATTTTCTTACGATCGGCTCGGCTACTGATACCTTTTAAGTGCGCAAAGTAGTCTAACAAATCTTCGGCCGACATATTAGGATAAACGCCAAATTCTTGCGGAAGATAGCCTAATACACGGCGCAATTGCATCGGATCTTTCAGCACATCAATGTCTCCAAACGAGATTGCGCCAGTATCAGGACGCTGCAACGTAGCAATGGTTCGCATCAACGTGGATTTGCCAGCTCCATTAGGCCCTAGTAATCCAAACATGCCCGGCTTGATATGTAAGTCTACACCATCCAACGCTTTCACGCCATTTTCATATGTTTTAGTCAGGTTATTGATCAATAAATCCATACTGTTAGTTTTTTAAGATATTAGTAGTTAATTGCATCGTTTTGTTACAAAAAAAGGAAGATCCTTTCCGGATCTTCCTTTTACTTATCAGATTCTCTGATGCTTATTTTCTATAATATTTCATCGCCTCCGGAACTAAAGACTCCAATTGGCTAATACGTCGTGCATCGCTAGGGTGTGTACTGAGAAATTCTGGTTGCGATTGACCGGATTTAGCATTTGCCATTCTGCTCCAAAACTGCACCGCTTCATTAGGATCATATCCAGCCAATGCCATGATTATAATACCTGCACGATCTGCCGCCAACTCATCCTGTCTAGAAAAACTCAACATACCTATATTGCCACCAATACCATATACTTGGTTGAATACACCAATACTTTTACTATTGCTGATTTGCGCTGCGCCACCAAGCACTGCTCCACCAAGTTGCAATGCCATTTGGTTAGATATTTGTGCGACAGAGTGTTCTTCGATTGCGTGCGCAATCTCATGCCCCATCACCGTTGCCAAACCAGCTTCTGTTGCTGTTATCGGCAAAATACCGGTATAAACGGCAACTTTACCGCCTGGCATACACCAAGCGTTCACATCTGGGCTTTCCACTAGATTGAATTCCCAATTGAAGTTAAATTTATCCGCAATACCCCTTTCAGTCAAAAATTGATTTGTAGCTGTCGCAATGCGATTACCCACATTTTTCACCATCGTTGCCTGAGCTGTACCAGTCACTACCTTCGAGCTATTGCTTCCTAAGAATTCTTTGTATGCAACAGATGCTTGTTGATTGATGGTTTCTGAATCTACCAACCTCAGGTACTTGCGACCAGTAATGGCTGACGTTGCACAACCGACTAAAACGGCAGATACTAAAGCTAAGGGTATATACTTTATAATTTTTTTCATACTAATAAATGTGTTTAACAAATGCGGGGTTCTGTAGTTCAGTAGAGAAACACAAATGCTATGCCTAAAATTAACCTGACTTCTTTCGAAACAGATATATTTTTGATTCATGTCCTTTTAACAACCGTTCAATATTTTTCTGATGGGTCACTAAGATAAGTGCGCAAATGGCTATTCCGTATAATAAGATAGACGGTACACTGGTTTTGAAAATGAAGGCAATACTAAAAGGAAAAGTAAAACCGGCCATGATCGAACCGAGTGATACATAATGCGTTAATAAAAGAATGACGATAAACACGCTCACGCACATCAGTGCAGCATATAAGTGAATGGCGAGCACCATTCCGAAAAGCGTGGCCACTCCTTTCCCTCCGCGAAAGCCGGCAAAAATGGGAAAAAGATGTCCAATGACGGCAATAACGCCCAAGGCGAGTTGAAAATTAACAAATGTGGAAGCATTCTCATTTCCGATGACCGAAGAATCCAGCAGGTAAGGCAAATTCGTAGCGGTCCATCCTTTCAAGATATCCACAAACATCACGACGGAACCCGCCTTGCCGCCCAATACCCTAAAGGTATTCGTAGCACCTGCGTTGCCGCTGCCATACTCACGTACGTCTACTCCATAGAAAGCTTGTCCAAACCATACCGCAGTGGGTATAGAACCAAAGAGATAAGCCAATATGACGATGCCAGACAGATAAAGGGAAATCATGCTACTAAATTTATTAAATTAATTTGGCTTTCAGACTTAAATCCAAACTCTTTACAGAATGCGTTAGTGCTCCTACGGACACAAAATCTACACCAGCAAGCGCATACGCTCTGATGGTATCGAAAGTTATGCCACCTGAAGATTCCGTAATTAATCTGCCAGCGATCAAATTAACGGCCTTTTGTGTTTCTTCTGGTGTAAAATTATCCAACATCACCCGATCGACTTTGTCTGTAGAACTCAGTACCTCCTTCAACTCGAGCTCATTTCGTACTTCGATTTCTATAGGAATCGTAAGTCCATGCTCCGAACGATATTTGAACGCACTATCCAATGCAGCGGTAATACCACCTGCATAATCGACGTGATTGTCCTTGATCAGGATCATATCGTACAATCCGAAGCGATGATTTGCGCCACCACCAATGCGTACGGCTTCTTTCTCCAAAAAGCGAATGCCTGGAGTGGTCTTGCGTGTATCTAAAACCTGAGTAGAAGTTCCCTGTAATAAGTGAACGTATTCGCATGTACGACTGGCAATGCCCGACATGCGTTGCATCACGTTTAAAAGCAGTCTTTCTATCTTAAGAATGGAATGGATCTTGCCGCGCATATAGAGCACAATATCACCAATAGCGACTTGATCTCCGTCGGAAAGGAGTTTTTCGACCTCTATAGCCGGGTCTATGTAGTGAATAATTTCGATTCCGACCTCCACTCCTGCAAGTATACCCGACTCTTTCACTAGTAATTTGGCTTCGCCAGATTGACTCACAGAAACAGTAGAAAGTGTCGTATGATCTCCTTCACCTATATCCTCCATCATCGCCAACTCCACAAACTGATGCAGTCGTTCCCGAAAATTCCTATCCATATGACCTTGATAATTTAAGCGAATATGGAAAAAATTTGGCTGAATCGAAAGCAATGCATTAAAAATGTTGCCTTATTCTATGCGTAACTCGCCTATTCGTATTTTTTCGTTTTCTATATCAAAGCGCACAAAAACCCGAAATGTACTGGAGGAGGTTACAAATTCGTAGGTTCTATAATTCTGTTTATCATTTTTGACAGGAACGGATTTTACATCCAGCGCTCGATAATTCCTCAAAAATTCTTTCAACACCATTTCCGATTGAAATTTGGAGTAATAACCGGTTTCATTTTTTAGCGTAATGGATACATTGTCGGCAAAATAAGCAGCAATTTTTTTAACATCACCTTCCTTGAGACCCTGATAAATATCCTGTTCGGCATTGCCCAGCATATCGGTCAACATGATAAGCACTAGCGGTAACATAAGTAAAGGCTTCAGCAAAATCATTCAGCCCCCAATTCTTCAAAAAAATACGTAAACATGATGGTAGATAGACAAAATTATGTTCAAACATCTATCAATTTTTATGCCAAGCACTTAAGCCAGTACTATTTACAGTTGGTTCGCTTGTTTTATTTTCATAACAAGTATATTTGTACTAATGAGCTTAAACACAAAAAAGGTAGCACTTTTAATCTTAGATGGATTAGGCTACGGTAAAAATGACGAATCCAATGCGGTCTTGGCTTCCAAAACGCCTTTCTTAGACCAACTATTTGCAACATATCCACACTCCAAATTAGAAGCTTCTGGCGAAGCCGTGGGCTTACCACACGGACAGATGGGCAATTCGGAAGTGGGCCACATGAACCTGGGTGCAGGTCGTGTCGTATACCAAGAGTTGGGAAGAATAAACAAAGCCGTACGCGAAGGTGAATTCAATAGCGATCCTGTGATTCAACAAGCTTTTGAAACCGCAAAAGCCAATCATAAAAATGTACATTTTATCGGCCTAGTATCGGATGGTGGTGTGCACGCACACATCGAACATTTGAAAGGTCTATGCGATGCCGCAAAGCATGCTGGCTTGACCAACGATCAAGTATTTATCCACGCCTTTACCGATGGTCGCGATACCGATCCGAACGGTGGTGTGGGCTATTTGCAGGATTTGCAACAACATTTAACGCATTCGGTTGGCACATTGGCTTCTGCTATTGGTCGCTATTTTGCGATGGACAGAGACAATCGCTGGGAGCGCGTCAAGAAAACATACGATTTATTGGTACACGGTACAGCTACGCTCACCAATGATCTAGTTGCTTCTATCAAAGCATCGTATGCAGAAGGCATCACCGATGAATTTATTGAGCCATTAGTCGTAGCTGGCGCAGATGGCACACCCGTAACGACAATTCAACCAGGCGATGTTGTGATCTGTTTTAACTTCCGTACCGATCGCGGTCGCGAAATCACCATTGCACTTACGCAAGAAGAATTTGCAGAATACGATATGCGACCATTGCCATTACATTATGTGACGCTTACTTCATACGATGACACCTTCAAAGGTGTCGAAGTCGTATTCAGAAAAGACAACCTAACCAATACCTTAGGACAAATATTAGCTGGTGAAGGCAAAACACAGGTTCGTATCGCCGAAACAGAGAAATATCCCCACGTCACTTTCTTCTTCTCTGGCGGACAGGAAGATGCTTTCCCGAATGAAAGCCGTTTACTCGTGCCTTCTCCGAAGGTCGCTACGTATGATTTGCAACCTGAAATGAGCGCACACGGAATTGTTGCCGCGATCACAAACGATATGGATGAAAATCAGCCAGATTTCATCTGTCTAAATTTTGCAAATCCTGATATGGTGGGTCACACCGGTGTATTTGACGCAGTCGTAAAAGCAGTCGAAACGGTAGACCATTGCACCCAACAAGTGGTAGAGAAAGGATTATCAAAAGGTTACTCTTTTATTATTCTCGCCGATCACGGCAACTCAGAATTTATGCTAAATGCAGATGGATCGGTGAATACAGCACATACTACAAACCTAGTGCCTTGTATCTTGATTGATCAACATTATAAGACGATTAACGATGGTAAGCTAGGTGATGTGGCACCCACGGTCTTGCGCTTAATGGATTTACCAATTCCGGAGGAAATGACTGGCAATGTATTGGTATAAAACTAAATCAGTGCTGTACACCGGCGTAACTTTGATCTGCGGCATGCTCCTATTGAGCAGCTGCGGAGAATCTGATGCTGCGAATGCATCAGAACACGATTCTGAATATTACGCGGTGCAATCTTTCTTCAAAAAAGAGGTAGACAGCTTGCAGCATAGTAATCCCACCGTGCAAAAAACGGTAGGAAAAGACGATGACAAGGAAACCAAAACCATCCATATCAATGATTGGAAGGCAGAGTTAGGTGCTTTCTTATCGATAGATCTATCGAAGGCCGCCTATCAGGATATGTATGAGGTGGATAGAACGGCGCAAAAGATTACGTACACCGCCAAATCAGACGAAGTAGATATACAATCGTTATCTATAGACTTTGATCATGCTGGACAAGTATCAGCGATCAGCGTAATTAGAAATGAAAGCAACTTTCTGTATCAGAACAGGGAGCAGCTAGCCTACGTGCGCGGTAAAGAATATAAGATGTCCAAGGAGCAACATATATTGCTTCTGGGCACTAATCACTACCAGATAGTCGGAAATTTCCAATCGGAATAGCCGTATTAAAAGCGATATACATATTAACCTTCCTTTCTGTCTTGCGAAGACAGAAAGGAAGGTTTTTTCATTAATGATACGATAACAACGAAACCACGTTGGTGCTAAAACGATCCAATCGTCCGCTCGCTTGCAAGAAGGCTAAGTTTATTAAGAAGCAAAAACCAGCCACTTCCCCACCCACTTTTTCAATCAGTTTAGAGGCCGCGACAACCGTACCACCAGTGGCCAAAAGATCATCGTGGATCAATACACGGGCACCTGGCGCGATCGCATCTTCATGGATCTCAATCGTGGCTTGTCCGTACTCCAGCTTGTAGGATTCAGAAACCGTTTTGTGCGGCAGCTTCCCTTGCTTACGAATCGGCACAAAAGGTTTATTCAAGTGATTGGCCAGCATTAATCCAAACAGGAAGCCACGGCTCTCTATCCCCGCAATCACATCAAATTCTAAATGTGCAATCTGTTTAGCAAATTCGACAACCACTTCGCTGCACACGTCTGCATGTTGCAAAATCGGTGTAATATCTTTAAATACAATACCCGGCTGTGGGAAGTTCGGTACATCACGTACCAAGGATTTCAGTTTTTCTTCAAGCATCTATTGTTGGAAATCTAAATAGGATTCAATTTTAGCAAAAAAATCTGTATCTAGCATCAGTATTTTCCGCATATCGTCAATTGATCGAAATGTACCATGCTGACTTCGATACTGTACAACACGTTCTGCTTGGCCTTTAGAGACATAAGGATGTCGCTGCAATTCACTCGCTTTCACATGATTAACTCGGATTTTGCGCAACACTGGCTGTTCCAGATAAAGCTGCGAAAACCACTCACTTAATCGTTCCTCTGGTAATCCGTACACCTCACGTAATTGTTCCAGCTGATGAAAACCACCTAATAGCTCTCGATAGCGTACAATGCGTGAAGCGTACACACTGCCGATTCCGCGTATTGTCTTCCACTCTGTCGTGTCGGCACGGTTCGCCTCGATGCGCACGGCAGTTTTCCTTTCGTGTGTTGCATAACTAGTATTCTTATTTTGTCTAGATCCCAGGATTGAAGTAGGAGATTGATATTTATCCTGTTCAGCGCTTTTGGTTTTCGTCTCCGCAATGCGGATATAGGGCGCTATCTGGCGATACAGCGCATCATCGATCACATACATCTTCTGTACATCTTCTTTCTTTCGAAATTTACCACCGCGCTCTTCGTACCGATGAATACTAGCAATCTGCTTTGTAGACAAACCTAATTTTGCCCAATCTTCTGCTGATAACTGATTGGGATCAAAAGGTTCTAAGTTGAGGGATCTGTGGGATTTCTTTTCACTAGATTGACTCGCGTATTGCGGCAAGGTTTTTTCTGGAAACACCTGCACCGAATAAGCTGTCATCGGATCTGGTTTGCGAACAAACGACCAGATGCTAGGCCCAAGCGTAAGTAGTAAAATGAAAATTGTGAGCACGAGAAAGCCGTTGCGTTCCTTGTATGTCAGATTAAAAAATTCCTGCAAACGTTTCATCCCAGATAAGATTTGGTTAACAACGATTCCTTGATTGGCGATTTATATGCTTAAATTTGGGATAAATTTTTAACGTATACAACACATGCACATCGTCAAAGCTCCATTTCTGCTACGAAGCTTCTATCCAGAGGCCACTTGGAATAGATCGCGTAAGGAAAAGAAGATTTACCTGACTTTTGACGATGGCCCTATCCCCGACGTGACGCCATGGATCTTAGATACCTTGAATGAACATCAGGTGAAGGCAACTTTTTTCTGTGTGGGCGAAAATGTGCAGAAAAATCCTGAAATCTTAAAAAGACTGCTGAACGAAGGTCATGCCGTGGGTAATCATACCATGCAGCATTTAAAAGGTTGGGATACGCCACAAGATATTTATTTGGAAAATATAGATGCTTGCCAGCAACTACTCAACACAAAACTATTTCGGCCGCCCTACGGCCGAGCGAAAAAATCGCAACTAAAAGTATTGAGAGAGCACTATGAAATCGTTATGTGGGATGTACTGACAGGCGATTACGATCCAAAAATCACGCCCGAACAGTGCTTAAAAAACGCAGTCAAATACACTAAAAATGGCAGCATTATCGTATTTCATGACAATGTAAAGTCATTTCCAAACGTGCAATATGCGCTACCGCGAATGATGGAGCGACTCCACAAAAAGGGTTATGAGTTTGCGTTACTGTAAAGTATCTTGGGTGGTGATCTCCAGATAGGTAGAGAAATCAAACTCGTATACAGTAGCACTACTCACACCAAAATAACCCAATGCACCATTTGAAATATTGGAAGTCGGGTTTGCTGGTGCTGCAGATCCAGGGTTTGTAGATTGAAACTCATTCCAATACCGATACACCGCAGCACTAATACTCTGCCGACGGATAATGACTTTAGAAGTCATTTCTATATCATTATCCACGCTACCGATTTGATGCGTGACATACAACCCATCATTGAACTTATCGCTGAAAACACTAAAGAATTTCATCGGATTCTCATCTACAGATACATTGTATTTGTAATAGTTTGGCACGCCTGCTGGATCTTGAAAGCGCAGCGTGGCAAAATAATACGTATCATTAAATATATTCTCCCGCAGCATGCCTACAGAATCGACAGGCACTTGCACAGGCATGGTCTCGGTAGATTCATACACTTCGCCATCAACCGTTACACGGAGCGAATATGTGGCATTCTCGCGCGCGGTGAACCCTCGATTGATGTAACCTTGGTGTTGGTCAGAATATACGAATTGAAAGGAATTATTACGCGGCCCTAAAATCTGCACATCGGCGTCAGTAATCACCTCGCGCGGTCTTGCGTCGTTGAAAGGTACAGTCCGCGAAACGTAGATCACTTGCGTATTGGGCAAATTGTTTAGATCTGCTTCAATCACCACGCGCTGGTCAGCATCATTTAAATTAATGTCAATGATCTCTTCGCAAGACGACAGCAATTGACAAAGAAGAAGAACGATCGCAGGGATAAAAAATCTTTTCATGACACTAAAACTTAAAATTCCAAGTTACTGAAGGAATAGCTCCAAATAAGGCTATTTTGTACGCCTCCGTGATATTAGGATTTACCTCATTCTCGCGGAAGTCGATGATGTACGCATTGCGTCGGTTGTAAGCATTGTATACACCAAACGCCCAACTAGAACTAAATCGCTTTTTATCTGGTGTAGGTTCGTATACCACCGAAAGATCTAAGCGATGATAATCGGGCATACGATAACCGTTGCGTTCGGTATAATAAAACCGAGTACTGCCATCCAATTGGTATTTCCCGGATGGAAAAGTAATCGCGTTACCGGTGTTATATACAAATGTTGCGCCAGCCGTCCAGCGTTTCGAAAGCTCGTACATCGCCACAATTGAAACATCGTGCGTACGATCTTGCCTTGCATTGAACCATTCGCCACCATTGATCTGGTCAAATTGACGCTCACTTTTTGCCAACGTATAGCTAATCCAACCATTCAGCCTACCGCGATTTTTACGTAACAGCCATTCAATACCGTAAGATCTTCCCTTGCCAAATAGCAGTTCGCCTTCCAATTGATTGTTGGCTTGAAGATCGGCACCGTTACGGAAATCGATCTGATTCCGCATATCTTTGTAATAGATCTCGGTAGAGAACTCATACCCATTATTCGCAAAATTCTGAAAATAACCTAAGGATACTTGGTCGGCAATTTGCGGTTTGATATTCACACTGCTAATCACATACTGATCCGTTGGCAAGCTCGACGTAGTATTAGTTAGCTGATGAAGATGTTGTACAATGCGATTATAGCTCGCCTTGATACTATTATTACCATTTAGTAAGTAACTCATCGACAATCGTGGCTCTAAGTTTAGGTAATTCTTGACCACTTCGCGTCCGTATTGCTGCTCACCGATAGCTTCACCATCGTCATCAAAATCATAAAACGAGCCCGGTCCCAATACCATAAAGTTGGTAAGGCGCAAACCATAGATCATCGAGAAACGATCCGATACTTTCCATTCGTCTGAAGCGTAGATCGCCGACTCAAATCCCTGCCTCGTATCTACCGTTATCGAATTGACCGTACTATTTGCAGCTGCACTCAAACTGGCAGGGCGTATGGTTTGGTTCAAAGCATTCAACCCAAAACGAATCGAATGGTTATTGAAACCATAATACGTAAAATCTTGTTTCAAATTCCAGTTTTGAATCTGCGAAGCGATGCCAAAATCATTATCATTGCTATTTACCCGCACATTGTAGGTAAAATCACTGTATATCAAGGAGGTATTACTGAACAACTTTTCGTTGAGAATACTATTCCAGCGCAGCGTAGCGGTGGCATTGCCCCAATCGAAACTAAATCGATCGGAATAGCCTAAATCATCTTTCCCAAAATAGCCAGACAGATAAATCGTGTTGCGATCGTTGATCTTATAATTCATCTTAGCATTCAGATCGTAGAAATACAGCTTACTTTGGTTGACATTTTCATCGTTAGACAATTTCAAAAACAGATCGGCATAAGTACGTCGTCCGCTAACCATGAAAGAGCTTTTATCTTTTACAATTGGGCCATCAATTTTCACACGCGAAGCGATTAATCCTACGCCACCTTCTACGCCAAATTCTTTCTGGTTTCCATCCAACATATTGATATCCAGCACCGACGAGATGCGACCGCCATATTGCGCAGGAATACCGCCTTTAAATAAGTTAACATCTTTAATCGCATCCGAATTGAAAGTCGAGAAAAAGCCCAATAAATGGGAGGCGTTGTAAACGATAGCTTCGTCTAGCAAGATCAGGTTCTGATCGCCACCGCCACCCCGCACGAAGAAATTAGAAGAGCCTTCGTTGCCCGTAGCCACACCCGGCAATAGTTGAATGGTTTTGAGAATATCTGGTTCACCGAAGATCACCGGAACTTTCTTAATTTCTTCTGCTGTGATTTTTAAGGCGCCCATTTGCGGACTTCTCACCTGATTAGGGCGCGATGAGGCAGAAATTACGATTTCTTCAATCTCCTTGCTTTCGTTAGAGATTTCAAAACTGCGCTGTAGATTCTGCTTTAATTCAATCGTATTGGAGATCGTATTGTAACCGATATAGGAGATCTCTACGCGATGCGTTCCTGCTGGCACTTGTACCGAGAAAAAACCATAACTATTGGTACCGGCTGAAATATCTAAATCTGGAAACCGAACCATTGCTCCGATCAGCGTTTCGCCTGATTGTGCATTTTTCACAAATCCGCTTAAGGTGACCCGATTTTGTGCTTGAGCGAAAGTAGTAAATAGCAAGAATGTATACAGCGCAAAGAATATCCTAAGCATCATGAATTGTTAGTTGTGTGAAAGCTGTCCTTCTGCGTCAGTAAAAAACTGATTAAAAAAGGCAAATTGAAAGTCAAGCGATTTGGTGACATAAGCCCAATCATGCTTGCCCGGCATACTTTGATAATGGTGCGGTATGTTGAGGTAAGTCATTTGCTCATGCAAACGTAAATTCACGTTATGAAAGAAATCATCGCGACCGCAGTCGATATAAATTGGCAAACGTTTACCACCGATTAGATGTAGCATTTCCATTACGGTGTGCGATTGCCAAGATGCAGGATTTTCCGCGTAGCTTCCTAGTCGCTTTGCCATATCCCAATTATTAGGAAATGGACGAATATCCACGCCACCAGCAATACTGCCTACCGCGCCATACACATCTTGATGGCGCAAAGCAAGATACAATGCACCATGTCCGCCCATGCTAAAACCAGTAATTGCGCGATAGTGCGCTTCTTCACTGGCTGGATAATTTGTCGAGATATAGCTTACTAACTCGTTAGACACGAAAGTTTCATACTGAAAGTTGCGATCGCCAGCAATATCCCAATACCACGAGCTATGGCCACCATCAGGGCATACGACCAATATTTGATAGCGATCTACCAATTCCTGTAATTGCGCGACGCGCTGAATATAATCGTGATATTTACCACCAAAGCCGTGTAGCAAATAGAGGGTAGGTAATTTTTTGTAGTTAGTGCTCTTCGCAGGTTTTACAACCACTGCTTTGACACTTTTCTGCATGCTATTGCTAAACACCTCGACCGTGTCGACTTGTGCTCCCGCCAATTGTTGACACAATAACAAGAAACACAGCAGCATATATGGTAGCTTCATTAATTGACGAATTGATACCGGTAAAGGTACGAATCCAAACCTAATGGCCGTTCACTAATTGTATAAAAACTTCGTCCATCTCGATCAAAAGCAATGCCTTCTCCTTGTGGCTCAGGCGCATAGGGGATTTCGGTGAATGCTTTACGCAATGCCGATACGACAGATTGTGATGGATCTCGTTGCCAGTGATATATGCTGGTGAGATTTTTGATTAAAATATCTCTTCCATTAGCGGATATATCTGCCGCCGTCACAAAAAACAGGGGTAACTCGGCTTCCTTTTTTAAGATGTATGGTTTACTGGAATTGACCTGGTAATCAGTCTTTTCCTGCAAAAAACCCACACTATACACACGCACATGGAAGTCGCGTTTGGAGATTAATAACAATTGATTGGTCAGCGGATCGACAAAGAAAGCTTCTGCATCGCGTGCGCCATCCGGGTACACCACTGAATAGGAATTAATCGCCGAAATTTTGGCTTGCTTTTCACCATTTTGCCAGGTTGGCTCTTCAAACACGTGAAAAGAGATCTGCTTTCTTTTAGCGCGATTGTCACCGATATCACCGACTACCAAATGGTATTTTCCGTCGCGCATCATCCAGGCAATCTCTTCAAAATCTCGTGCTACGACGCCTTCTAAGGCGTAAGTACACAATAAATTAGCTCCCGAATCAATTAAATATATATTCGCATCGTCGCCACTATCATTGTGCACCCAGAAACAATTGGGATTGGCCACAGAAGGCACAATGCCCGACAATTCCTGCAAAGAAGGATGCTTCACTTGCCCTAAGGTTTGACGAATCGATTCCGGATGCACCTGCGCGTGCATAATGCCAGATGATAGCGCAACCAGACTTAAAACCAAGCACAACCTAACGTAAATCAATTTCATTTTTGTACTGATGCCCAATTTCGACAAATCATCTTAATTAGCAGCAAATGCTGCGATCAACTGTGCACGGAACGAATTATCTTTCTCCGAGATTTCGAAAGATTTACGGTATGTGTCTAGCACAGCAAACACCTCTGCTTCGGCACCCATATCATTTTCAAAGAAAAGCTTAAAGCTGTATGTTGCTTGCTTATTTTTATTTAAATCTATCGCTTCATTATTAGAAGAAAAAACCAATGGCGCAACGGTACTAGCCGTCATCTTACCGGTATCTTTGAGATCAAATAATTCTTGTAAAGCCTGCACAAAATGGTCGGAAGATGCGCCTAACGAAGAGAACCGAATCGCTCCGGGTACAAATCCATTTTCCTGATCTGGCTCACCCGTCGCAGTAACACCTGCCGCAATCTCTTTCAAAACTTCGATTTTCAACCCAACAGTATCTTCCCTAAAGAGCGATTTGGCAGTATAGATGATTGTTGAATCGGTTTTCTCTTCACCAACAATATTTAGAAAAAACTTATACTTAGCCGCTTTCTCATCATTTATAAATGGGCGGCTTTCTATCACTTGCTGATCACTATTCGTACCTGTAGTATCTTCGCCTTGCTTCTGCGGCGACTGACAACCTACCAAAGCGCTTAGCAATGTCACCGCTCCTATTACAGCATATTTCATATTCATAGTCTTTCGTTTTGATCGTTTAACAAATCTGCAAAAAATTAGTTTGAGTCGGAAATGCGTGATGTTATTATTTTGAAGCAATATCCTTATATCAATGCATCGTACAACACCTCCACGGGATGATAAGCGCGTCGATCACTGCCATCCGCGATCTGATGCCGACAAGATGTTCCAGCTGCCACAATAATGGATGTAGCATCCGTAGCTCGCACCGCAGGCAATAGCACCAACTCGGCAATGTTCATCGAAACATCGTAGTGTTCTTTTTCATAGCCAAATGAACCGGCCATACCGCAACAGCCCGATGGAATAAGCTCCACATGGTAATTTGCTGGGAAAGACAACATATTCGTCGTATGGTGCATCAGCTGAAAAGCTTTTTGATAACAATGACCGTGGACTTTTATGCTTTTTACATCGCTAGTAAATGCTGTTTTTGGAATATTGCCCCGACACATTTCTTGATCCAAGAATTCATCAATCGTTAGCGCGTATTGCGCTAGATGCTGCGCGGCAGGCTTCCAATCGGCATCGGCCAGATCAAGATACTCGTCTCGAAAAGTCAAAATAGCCGAAGGCTCAATGCCTACAATCGGTGTTTTATCATTCACTAAAGCAGAAAGCGCCTGCACATTATAGCGCGCGAGTTCTTTTGCTTCTTTTACAAACCCTTTGGATAGATAGGTACGTCCACTCTCTTTGTGATGGGGAATGATGACTTCATAACCCAAGCGTTCTAGTAACAAAATAGCTTTTTTACCAATCTCCGCATCGTTATAATTCGTAAACTCATCACAAAACAAATAAACCTTTCGCAAAGCTGATGGCGACTTCGTATGCCGTGAACTCCAGCGTTTCAAAGTAGTACTGGCTACGCTAGGCAAAGAGCGTTTTTGGGCGAAGCCCAATAAACTTTTCACGGCATATGATGCCGTTGGCGAACGCACAATCGCATTATAAACCGGAGCTACCCAAGAAGCCAATTGTTGCGACTTCGTAAAGTGAGCAATCACCCGAGCACGAAACGACGGGCCAAATTGATCGTAATATTGCTGCAGAAATTCGGCTTTCATTTTTGCCATATCTACCTGCGAAGGGCACTCGGTCTTACAGGCTTTGCAGCTCAGGCATAAATCCATCACTTCTTTGATTTCTTCATGCGCAAAACGGTTTTTTTGCGTAGAAGAGGTCAAAAACTGACGGAGAATATTGGCTCGTGCTCGTGTCGTATCTTTCTCATCACGCGTGGCCATGAAAGAAGGACACATCGTACCGCCACTAATTTCCGTTTTGCGGCAATCGCCCGAGCCTGAGCATTTCTCAGCAAGCCGAAGAATACCTTCTTGTTTAGTAAAATCAAAGTACGTCGTTACCAATTCTTGTGTATTTCCCACCTCATACCGAAGCGCCGTATCCATCGGTGGCGTATCGACAATCTTCTGTCGATTAAAAATTCCTGCTGGATCAAAGATCTGTTTCACTCGCTTTAGTAAGGCATATACTTCTTTCCCCAGCACTTTTCCGATGAATTCCCCACGCAACCGTCCATCCCCATGTTCTCCACTCAGAGAACCATTATATTTCAACACCAGATCACTGGTCTTTTCTAGTATACGACGAAACTGCTTGACGCCTTCTGCTGTCTTGAGATTTAGAAAAGGCTCAATATGCAATTCGCCCGCACCAGCATGCGCATAATACGATGCAGGCACACCTTCTTCGGTCAGTAATGCCTGCACGTCGGCCACGTAATCTGGTAAATCTTCTGGTGCGACAGCGCAATCTTCTATTAAATTCACCGGTTGAGCATCGCCAGGCAGATTTCGAATTAATCCTAAACCTGCTTTGCGCACATCCCACACCAAATTAGACTGATCTCCTAAAACCAGCGGATAAGCGTAGCCTAAATTTTGGGATTGCAAATCAGCTTTCAACGCCTCGGCCTGCATCATCACCTGTGCTACGGTATCTGCGCGAAACTCGACGATCAGCAGCGCAGCAGGATCGCCAGAAATAAAAAATCGATTGTGCTGATAAGTAGGATGTCCTACTGTAAAATCCAGAATATATTTATCGATTAATTCGGAGGCTTGTGGCGCATGTTGCAAAGCCACGACATTGCCGTGCATACAGGAGATCATATCAGCAAAATGCACACACAGCACGCCTACTTGCGCTGGTGGCAGCGGCATCAATTTTAGTTTTGCTTCGAGCATAATGCCCAGCGTACCTTCCGAACCGGCCAACAGTTGACAGAGATCAAATGGGCGATCCTCGTCTGCCAATAAATCCAAAGCATAACCTGTATTTCTTCTTGTCAACGTTTTTTTGGGATAACCATTGGCAATGGTTGATCGATTACCTTTATCGGTCAACAAATCATTCAGCTGGCAGTATATTTCGCCTTCACGTGTTTGTAGATTTAGTTTTTGCAGCAATTGCAATGGCGTCAAAGCACCAATTTCCATTCGCGAACCATCATCTAGCAACAACACGGCGGAAAGCAAATTTTGTCGTGTATCTCCCCATACAATAGAATGCAAACCTGAGGAGTTATTGCCCACCATGCCGCCGATCATTGCGCGACTGGCAGTGGAAGTTTCTGGACCAAACATCCATCCAAAAGGTTTCAAAAATGCATTCAGATCATCGCGGATTACGCCCGGTTGTACACGCACCCAGCCTTCTTCTTGATTTAATTCGACAATACTATTAAAGCACCGCGACATATCGAGCACAATTCCATTTCCGACCACTTGGCCAGCCAACGAAGTACCAGCGGCACGTGGAATCAAGGTCGTACGATTTATCCTAGCAAATGCTATTAATTGCTGAACATCGGCATCATCTTGCGGAATAGCAACCGCCAAAGGCAATTCTTGGTAGATCGAAGCATCCGTGGCATACGCCATACGCATCGTATGATGGGAAGAAATGTCTTCATCGTAATAAAGCTTACCTCGCAAAGTATGTGAAAGCGAGCTTAGTACTTCTTTGTTCATAAATCTCTCAACAATAGCATATGGGTGAATGGTCTAGCAAACATAATTAAAACCATTCTCATTCTACATACACTGTCATTTGTTGTTCTTAAACTTAATGACACGCCATAAGAACATAATTCTCTTTCAAACATTTATAACAGTCATATATTCTTATATAATCAATGGTAATGAACAATATTCAGAATTTACACTAAAGTAACGAACAATATTCATACGAATGATTACTTTTGTGCCACAATGGAGAAAGTGGAATATAATTTGGATCAAGTCGACCTCCAAATCCTTCGGATCATGCAGCAAAATGCACGAACAAACAATGCAGATATCGCACGGGAGTTGGGCATGGCACCATCGGCTATTTTGGAACGTGTGAAGAAGTTGGAGCACAAAAGTGTGATTCTAGATTATCACACGCAGATCAATCCAGATGCCTTAGATCAGAAAATGCTGTCTTTCATCTTTATCAAATCGCACGATAATATTGGTGATCAGCGTGTCGGTCTTTTATTAGCCAAGATTCCAGAAGTATTGGAGGTACACGATATTGCCGGCGATGATGGCTATTTAATCAAAGTGCGCACCAGCGATTCAGGCGGTCTGGTAGATCTGATGCGTAATACACTCAGTCAGATTGAAGGAATTATATCTACACGCACCACCATTGTATTAGAAACCGTAAAGGAAAGCCACAAGCTGGTTATTCCAAATTCTTAACATTTTACATTTTTTGTGATGGTAAAACAACTACAGTCGCCAATTGGGCTTATCGTCTTCGCATATTTGGTCGTATACATCGTCTGGGGATCTACCTTTTTCTTTATCGAAAAAGCGCTGCATGCATTCCCTCCATTTGTCATCGGCTCTATTCGTTTCCTGACAGCAGGAGTACTACTCATGGGATATTGTAAGATAAAAGGTTATAAACTTTTTGAACGCACCGCTGTAAAACAGGCCGTTTTTGTCGGTTTCTTATTGTTATTCTTAGATATGGCAGCCGTGATCTGGTCAGAGCAATTTATATCGAGCGGTATCGTATCTATTATATCTGCAGCTACTGTAATCTGGTTTATCGTATTGGACAAACCGCGTTGGAAGGAGAATTTCACGAGCCCGACGACTGTAATCGGTTTGATCATGGGATTCATTGGTGTATTAATGCTTTTTGCAGAGCAAATATTCAACGATAACGGAGATGAACACGATCAATCCATGGTGCTCATCGCGATGATTGTCATGACCATGGGTACGATCGCTTGGACAATCGGCTCACTGTATAGCAAGTACAGTAGAAAACCGAGCGATGATAGTGATAACGGTGAAGAGAGCAAGTCTGGTAAGACAAAAGATTTGCATGTGAGTGTAAAAACCGCTTGGCAGATGTTGACGGCTGGTGTGGTGTTTACGATTGTCGGTTCTACCAATGGTGATTACGCGCGATTCGACGCAGCCAGCGTACCGATTGAATATTGGGGAGCTATTGTTTACTTAATTATAATGGGGTCAATCTTAGCTTTCAGCTCTTACATCTGGCTATTGCAAGTGCGGCCTGCTACCGAAGTAAGCACCCATGCTTATGTGAATCCTATTGTTGCGCTCTTGTTAGCTCATTTTTTCACAGATCATATCGTTACCGGATTGCAGATTCTTGGTTTATGCGTAGTACTGAGTAGCGTTCTTTTGATGAACTGGAAGATGTATTCCGATAGTAAATTGATTCACAATTTTAAAAGAAAACGTCGGATTAAAAAACTACTTCACATGGCACCAAAATCGAGCATTCCACGCATTGTAGAAATTGCCGAATTCGCGGAAACCGAAGCAAAAGAAAAACGTTAAAAACATTTAACATATAATCCTGCAACATTCCGTTCTTTCATCGCGTCTTGAAGTTATGAAAGTAAGCGTATAGATCGGCTAAGTGCTATAAAAACAGTAGGTGAAATTTTTACCGGTAAATCTCCCCAACTGACCGAAGATAGCACGACACTAGTCGAATTACCATTCTGCTGAAGCCGTTTGTACGCTACTTTTGAAGAAACAATAAAACAAAACTTCAAAACAATATGAAAAAGATATTCATCACTCTCATCGCAGCAATCTTGGTTAGTCTAAGTATGAACTCCTTTGCTGCCCCACTGGTAAATCCTTTAAAGAATTACAATTCTAATCGCATCGTCGCTACATATGTAGAGATGATCTCCGCTGGAAACTACGAATGGAGCGAGCACTTGCTATCAAAAGACTTCGAGTATGTCAACGATGTAAACCGCACAAAAAACACCCGCTCCGAATATTTGAGCTTCTTGAAAAAGAATAAAGGTTTGAAATACGATTGCACGAGCAAATTCGAAATTTTGGATGAAGTAGGCAATACTAGCATTGCTAAAGCAACGATGGACTTCGGCCACTTCACCCGCGTAGACTATATCACATTAAGCCGCGTAGATAACGGATGGCAAGTGAGTAAGGTCGTGACCACTTACCCATAGAAACTGGGTATTTTGTTTCAGTGTGTGTGTAAAGCCTACATTAGATGTAGGCTTTTTTTGTGCTGTAAGCACTTTTATTAAACCTTTTAACCGCATCTTGGTCTGTTATTTGACTATTCATATATTATGAGAAAGATTTTAATTACACTGCTTATTCTCGTCCTTTTGGGCTTTGCCGGATGGATGATCTGGAAACGATTTAGTCCGGTGGACAATGTAGAATCCAGACATCAGATATTAGTAGAGCGTATTGAAGCCATGGGCAAACTGGAGTTGGTGAAATACCGACTTAGCGACGTGGTAGAACATAAAAACATCAGTGCCTATCTACCTGATGCGTCTGTATTGTTAATTGTGAAAGCAGATGCTGTTGGCTGTGTGGATCTATCGCGCATCACACCGAATGATATAGAGGTGATCGGCGACTCTGTTATCATACAATTACCGCGTCCAGAGATTTGTTATGTACGTATAGACCATGATGCTTCTCGCGTGTACGATACGAAGATGGCTTTCTTCCGCGAAGCGCAATTGGTAGATGCTGCCTATAAAGCGGCCGAAACGCAAATCATGAAGGAAGTACGGCAATCGGATATTTTGGAGCAGACAAAATCGAATGCTTTACACGTGTTTCGTCCATTGTTGGAAGGATTGGGATACGCAAAAGTAAATTTATCATTCGCGCCGTAGGCACTCAGATGATCGCTAGAGGGCGGAATTTTGTTAAAGAAATGTTAACACCAGACATTTACACAACATTCGAGACAGCTCGGCGTTTTAGTAGTATAATTTCATAATTTAGGTTAATAATTGGTTTGGTAAACTCCTGAAACTCCCCGTTTCAGGAGTTTTTTTGTGTTCGATTTGAAGGATCTCGTCATCCCGGGGGGGGGGGCAACGCGATCGATATCATTTCATACAAAATGCTTGATAAATACTTGGATTTAGATTGCCACAGCCTCGTTCCTGGGCATCGCAAAGACGTAGCTTTAGTAAGGATTGCAAGCATCAAATCACGCCGTCATCGCGAGGGGACGAAGCGATCTACTTACTTCGCAGAAGCTTTTTTTGTGTGCTGATAGAGATCCAACACAAAATCTAATTGCTGTTCTTGTGTTAATTGAGAATTATCCAATACAACGGCATCGTCGGCTTGGCGAAGCGGACTTTCTTCGCGCGTGCTATCAATATGATCGCGATGAGCTAAATTCTCCATCACCTCTTCCATCGTCAGCTGTTCGCCTTTGGCGGCCAATTCCGCAAAACGACGCTCTGCACGGATGTACGGATCAGCGGTCATAAATATTTTGAGATCCGCTTGCGGAAATACCGTCGTGCCAATATCACGGCCATCCATCACAATATTGCGCTTGGCACCTAACTTTTGCTGCTGCGCCACCATCGCTGTTCGTACCTGTTTCAACGCACTCACTTCACTCACCAACGAAGATACTTCCATCGTGCGAATAGCATCAGAAATATCTTCGCCATTCAACAAGATTTGAGTTTGTTGACTATTGGGTATAAAATCAATGTGTATATCCGCAATAGCTGCAGCAACTTGCGCTTCTTCGTTCATATCCACATTGTTCTGTATGAAATACAGCGTAACGGCACGATACATCGCTCCACTATCAACAAAAACGAAGCTTAATTTCTTAGCCAAAGCTTTGGCAACCGTGCTTTTTCCGCAGGACGAAAAGCCATCAATAGCAATCACAAAATTGTTCTTCGCCATTAGTTTTGTCCCCCTATCATCACGCCAGGCTTACCTACGAAAGGTGCTTTAATAAGATTCTCGTCTACAATACTTTCCGGAAGGAAAATGTATTTTTTATCATACATCACGTCGTTTTCATAGTAACTGACCCAATACTCATTCGTCAGGCCAAACACCTCGGTATCGATAGCCTCAATCTTGACGGCTGACTGAGCAACAACATCTCCCAAGAAGTGCCGTAAGGTCGTAGTTTTCACCTCTCTATTATCTTTGACACCATATCCTTTGGAAGATACCAAGACATTTTGCAGGTCGGTTTTATTCTCATTGATGAGGTACACATTCCATACCTTCCCCTGAGGCGAATCGCTCTCCAACACCACCGCTACATCCACTCCTGCTACAACATTTTCCGGCAGATCCTTCTTCATGATTAGGATTTCTTTTTAGTAGTTGTCTTTTTTGCTGTAGTCGCCTTTTTCTTAGGGGCTTTCGTAGCTGTCTTAGCAGCAGCCTTGGTTGCCACGGCACCTTTTTTCGGTTTTGGCGCTGTTTCGGCCCATTTTAGTACGTCTTCGTACGTGATTTGCTCGACTTCCGTACCTTTAGGAATTTTGATATTCTGTTTACCCAGTCGAATAAATGGACCCCAACGGCCATTTTCAATCTGTGCATCTGGATTTTCGTCAAATACACGGATCACTTTATCACGGTCTTTCTGGCGTTTCTCTTCGATGATCGTAACAGCCTCTTGCTCGGTCACATCCAAAGGGTCAACTCCTTTTGGGAGCGAATAAAAAGAACTGTCGTGGCGAATGTATGGACCAAAGCGACCAATAGCGACCGACATATCCTTCTCTTCATAAATACCCACTTTCCTCGGCAGTTTGAACAGCTCCAAAGCATCTTCTAGTGTGATCGTTTCGATCATCTGCCCTTTACGCAACGAAGCAAAACGTGGCTTTTCTTCGTCGTCAGGAGATCCGATTTGTACTAGTGGACCAAATTTTCCGACGCGCACACTGATTGGCTTGCCCGAAACTGGATCTGCACCGAGTTCGCGCTCACTATTGGCGCGATCGGCATTTTCCATGGTATCTTGCACTTCACTATGAAAAGGACCATAAAAATCCTGTAACATATCCGTCCATTCCTTCGCACCTTGTGCAATCTCATCAAATTCCTTTTCGACCTTAGCCGTGAAGTGAAAATCGACAATTCCTTTGAAATGTTGAATCAGAAAATCATTAACCAACATTCCGATATCGGTCGGAAACATTTTATTGCGCTCCGCGCCTGTGATCTCCGTCTTTGTTTCTTGTTGTACTTCTTTATTAACGACGGTCAATACATCGAACTGACGTTCGCGGCCTTCCCGTTCTTCCTTTACCACATAACCGCGATTCTGAATCGTAGAAATCGTCGGCGCGTAAGTAGATGGTCTACCAATACCCAATTCCTCTAACTTCTTCACCAAAGATGCCTCTGTAAAGCGCGCTGGCGGTCTCGAGAAACGTTCTGTGGCCGACAGATCGTTCAATTGCAAGGCCTGTCCTTTTGCCAGTGGTGGCAACAAAGCATTGTCGCTATCATTATCCAATGTGGTTTCCTGATCCTCATCCATCGACTCCATATATACTTTCAGGAATCCATCAAATTTCATGATCTCACCGTTTGCCACAAATTCTTCTGCACGCGTAGAAATATGAATTTTGGCGACGGTTTTTTCGAACTCCGCTTCGCTCATTTGAGAAGCTATAGCACGCTTCCAAATCAACTCATACAGCCGTTTCTCCGATGCATCGACATCTACTGTGTGATGCGAGAAATAGGTTGGGCGAATCGCTTCGTGAGCCTCTTGTGCTCCGGCCGATTTGGTTCTGTATTGGCGTTGTTTATGATATTTATCGCCATATGCATTGACTATCTCTGCACGGGCGCTTTCGATCGCTGTATCCGACAAATTTACAGAGTCGGTACGCATATAGGTAATATGTCCTGCTTCGTATAATCGCTGCGCAACTTGCATGGTCCGTGCCACCGAAAAACCAAGTTTTCTACTCGCTTCTTGTTGCAAGGTAGATGTGGTAAATGGTGCAGATGGACTGCGTTTAGCCGGTTTCTTTTCTAGTGAATTGATCTCAAAGGCAGCGGCAATACAATCTTGTAAGAAATCGTGCGCTTCCTGTTTTTTATCAAAGCGTTGAGGCAATTCTGCTTTAAATAATTCGCGTGCGTTGCCCGTCGAAAATATGGCGGTTACTTTAAAGGCAGCAGTCGCTTCAAATTTGTTGATATCACGCTCACGCTCTACGATCAGGCGTACAGCCACAGATTGTACACGACCGGCCGATAAAGAAGGTTTTACCTTACGCCATAAAACGGGCGATAATTCAAAACCTACTAAACGATCCAGCACGCGGCGCGCCTGTTGTGCATATACCAGATTGTAATCAATCTTTCGAGGTGCTTCTATCGCTTTTAAGATGGCGGGCTTGGTAATTTCGTGAAATACGATCCGCTTAGTACTATCGTCTTTAAGACCTAAAGTCTCAAAAAGATGCCACGAAATAGCTTCTCCCTCGCGGTCCTCATCGGATGCTAGCCAAACCGTCTCCGCTTGCTTAGCTAGTTTCTTTAATTCGCTAACTACTGCTTTTTTATCGGACGGAACTTCGTATCGTTGTTGGAACTTATTGGCGGTATCGATAGCATCATCTGTTTTTACCAGATCCCGGATGTGTCCGTAGCTAGATTTTACCAGGAAATCTTTACCTAAATAACCTTCTATCGTCTTAGCCTTTGCAGGGGACTCTACTATCAATAAATTCTTCGCCATTAATGCCTCTTTAGATTCTTGCAAAGAAAACGTTTTTAGAACGCATTGCCAATATAATTAGACTAATTTTGTCGGAAAAGTTAATAATAGGATCAAAAACTGACAACAAATCAGCAATTATAGCGTAAGATTGGATATAGATATTTAATGCAATCTAATCACCTACACAATAACTTGACTCCACAAGAATAGTCTCACACGACATGATGTCGTCGAGAAAAAAAAACCATTGGTATCTGTTAATAAAAAATTAACATCACGTATTCCGACTTTTTTTTACATTTGCAGCGCATGGAAACGCGCATTACTCGGCTGCTGACCTATTTTGGTTTATGGATGTTCACCATCTTATCGGTGTCAGGCCAAACCATGCCGGATAAATTACGTACGGTATCACCCATTCGCGTACAGTGCGAATTCCTTACCGCATCGTCTGGCAACAGTACATCTACACCGGTCCCGCGTCATCATCAGTTCTCCGCCAACTCTTCTTCGCACCATGCCATTGATCAAGCGATTGAACAAGTAGAAGAAATATCGGTCAAAAAAGAAGATTCAGCTCCAGAAGCGGATCGCTTTGCGCAACAAGGCTTTCACCCAAGATGGTATTTTAGCGATCCTGTTTTATCGACCACGACCTTACCAAGTTATACCAAACGTCTGGCCAACCAAATGGCCGTCCGTACCGAGCGGTATATCCTATTCCAAGACTTCAGAATTTAATCTTCTTCCCATCTCCGATCTGGAGATCCGCTAAGTTGCTTTCATTTATGCAGTTAGCTTTCATTTGGCATACAATAGCCTGTACAGTTGCAGCTTGCACGCGCTCGTTATACCATCTCCCAAAACGTATTTATTAAATCAATTGCTGATTAAACATCATATCTAATATGAAATTCAACACCATTTTGTATAGCATGATATCGCTATGCATGGCGGCATCCTGCCAACAAAAGCACGTGCATACAGAAGAAGAAGGTCACTATACCGCCACCTCACCGCTCGTACAAGACACCACTATTACCAAACAATACGTCAGTCAGATCCGCTCGATCCGACATATCGAAATCCGCTCACAAGAGCGCGGTTATCTGGAAAAAGTATTTGTAGACGAGGGACAATTTGTGCACAAAGGGCAACTTTTATTTCAAATCATGCCTAATGTATATAATGCAGAGTTCCACAAAACAGAAGCCGAACTGGAAACCACCCGCATAGAAGTGCTCAATGCGCAAACACTGTTTGATAAAAATGTGGTCTCTGCCAATGAACTCGCTTTGGCCAAAGCCAAATACAAACGTGCCGAAGCCGAAATGGAGCTCGCCAAAACGCATCTCCAATTTACACGCATCACCGCGCCTTATGATGGTTTTGTGGATCACTTAAATCTGCGTCTGGGAAGTTTAGTTGATGAGGGCGACTTACTGACCAGCTTGTCGGACAATAGCCAAATGTGGGTATATTTCAATGTACCGGAGGCCGAATACCTCAATTATAAAAACAACGCCAGCGAGCACAACCTCGATCAGGTACAGCTCTTTTTGGCCAATCAACAGGTTTTTGAAAATTCTGGTAAGGTAGAAACCATTGAAGCGGACTTCAACAACGAAACGGGAAATATTGCCTTTCGGGCTACCTTTCCTAATCCAAAAAACATCTTGAGAAATGGACAAACGGGTACCATTCTCATGGCTGTACCGATGCCGCATGCGGTCATCATCCCACAAAAGGCCAGCTTTGAGATTATGGATAAGCGATACGTGTATGTCATCAATACCGATAATCAAGTGAAGCTTACTCCGATCCAAGTGAAAGCAGAAATGCCCGACTTATTTATTGTAGGATCTGGGTTGACTGGAAAAGAAAAAATCCTGCTGGAAGGTATTCGTAAAGTTCAGGATGGTGACAAAGTGGTGGTTGATTATGAAGCGCCGCGCGAAGCGATGAGCAAACTCACCTTGGCCAGCGAATAAGTAATCCGTCCATCTTAAAGTAGTAGAAAACATGTTTGAAAAATTTATAAAACGGCCGGTGCTTGCCATCGTCCTCTCTATCGTGGTCGTGTTCCTCGGCTTATTGGCCATTGGCACACTTCCCATCTCTCAATTTCCTGATATTGCGCCACCCGTGGTGGTGGTGAATATCGCCTATCCCGGCGCCAGCGCCAATGTATTGACTGAATCCGTTTTGATTCCGATGGAAAAATCCATCAATGGCGCACCGGGAATGAAATACATGACATCGGACGCCACCAGCGCGGGTGAAGCCACCATCATGGTGTATTTTGATTTGGGAACCGATCCTAGCCAAGCGATGGTCAATGTGAAAACGCGGATTGAGCAAGTCACCAACCGACTTCCAGAACTCGTACAGCGTGAAGGATTGGTCGTGAGTTATACCTCGCCCAACATGCTGATGTATGTAAACGTGTACAGCAAGGATCCGAATGCCGATCAGAAATTCTTATACAACTTTGCCAACGTCAATGTCATCCCAGAAATCTCCCGACTGAATGGTGTGGGCAGTGCCAAAATCTTGGGGAGCCGGATTTACGCGATGCGGATTTGGCTGAATCCAGATCGCATGCGCGCCTATAATATCTCGACCGACGAAGTGATGGAAGCCATGAGCCAACAAAGCATCATCGGAACACCGGGCCGCCTCGGACAAAGTACAGGCAAACGCTCTCAATCGCTCGAATACGTGCTCACGTACAAAGGCCGATATAACAAAACCGATCAGTACGAGAACATCATTATCCGATCGAATCCCGAAGGCGAAAGCCTGAAATTGAAAGATATTGGAACGGTCGAATTAGGCAGTGAATTCTATGATATTTATTCCAATCTAGATGGTCTGCCTTCGGCTTCCATTACTTTGAAACAGAACTATGGCAGTAATGCCAATGACGTCATCAAAGAGGTGAAAAGCAAGCTGGAAGAGATCAAAGCATCTTCATTCCCTCCCGGAATGGATTACAAAATCACCTACGATGTATCCAACTTCTTGAATGCATCTATTGATAAAGTCGTACATACGTTGGGCGAAGCGTTCATCTTGGTAGCACTCGTCGTTTATCTGTTCTTAGGCGATTGGCGCTCTACGCTGATCCCGATTATTGCTGTTCCGGTTTCATTGATTGGGGCATTTGTATTTATGCAAGCCTTTGGCCTTACCATCAACCTCATTACACTGTTTGCCTTGGTGCTGGCAATCGGTGTGGTGGTGGATGACGCCATCGTGGTCGTGGAAGCCGTGCATGCGAAGATGCATGAAAAGCATTTGCGACCGTACCCAGCCGTGGTAGAAGTCATCAAAGAAATCAGCGGCGCTGTAATCGCCATCACCTTATTGATGACCGCGGTATTTGTTCCGGTGGCCTTTATGACCGGGCCTGTCGGCGTATTTTTTAGACAATTTGCCATCACGATGGCCTGTTCCATTGTTATTTCGGGCTTTGTGGCGCTTACGCTTACGCCGGTGCTTTGTGCCATGCTATTAAAGCCCCACAAAGGAAAAAAAGCCAAGCTCAATGTGGTGGAGAAATTTCTAGCCGTATTCAACAAGAAATTTGACCGCCTGAATGTGCGTTATGCCTTGTTCTTAAAGCGCATTGTCAACCGTCGAATCGTGACTTTTTCATTATTGGCGGCATTTGCCATCGGTATTTTTGGTATTTCGAGAACACTGCCTTCGGGTTTCATTCCCAATGAAGATCAAGGAATGATCTACGCCATCGTGCAAACTCCTCCAGGATCTACCTTGGAGCGTACCAACGATCTGGCTCGGCAACTCCAAAAAGCGGCTGAAAACGTGGATGGAGTGGCTTCGGTAACGGCTTTGGCGGGATACGAAATCCTGACCGAAGGACGTGGATCAAATGCCGGAACTTGTCTGATCGAGCTCAAAGATTGGTCGGAGCGCACGCAAAGTGTACCGGAGATTATCGAGGAGCTCGAAGAGCACACCAAAAATATTGCTGGCGCTACGATCGAGTTCTTTGGCCCACCAGCTGTACCGGGATATGGCGCGGCAGGCGGTTTTTCACTACGTCTATTAGATAAAACCAATACCGATGATTATAAGGCACTGGAACAAGTGAATGACGAATTTATGGCGGCCTTGCACAAACGTAAGGAACTCACCGGCTTGTTTACGTTCTTTTCGGCAAACTACCCACAATATGAATTGGAAATCGATAACGAAGCCGCCATGCAAAAGGGCGTTAACATCGAAAATGCGATGAATAACTTGTCAATTCTAATTGGTAGTACATACGAGCAAGGTTTTATCCGTTTCGGTACTTTTTACAAAGTATACGTGCAAGCATCGCCGGAGTACCGCGCCTTGCCAGACGATATTATGAAATTGTATGTAAAGAATGATCGGGACGAAATGGTACCTTACTCGGCCTTTATGACCATGCACAAAACGCAAGGATTGAATGAAATTACCCGTTACAATATGTATCCATCATCGGCTATTAAGGGCGAACCAGCCAATGGCTATAGTACGGGAGAGGCCATTCAGGCGATTCAAGAAGTAGCCGCGCAAACATTGCCGAGAGGATACGACATTGGCTGGGAAGGATTAACAAAAGACGAAGCCGCACGTGGTAATGAGGCCATTTACATCTTCTTAGTTGTACTCGGATTTGTGTATCTGGTATTAGCAGCACAGTACGAAAGTTTCATCATTCCGCTATCGGTCATATTTTCGCTACCTGCCGGAATCTTCGGCACCTTTTTATTACTCAAGGTCATGGGCTTAGCCAATGATGTGTATGCGCAGGTGGGATTAGTCATGCTCGTCGGTTTGCTCGGTAAGAATGCGGTGTTGATTGTGGAGTTTGCGATGCAAAAACATGCGGAAGGGCTGTCGATCTATCGCGCTGCCGTGATGGGCGCACGCGTACGTTTCCGTCCGATCTTGATGACTTCTTTTGCCTTTATCGCCGGTATGATTCCGATGGTGATGGCACACGGACCAGGCGCGATTGGAAACCGCACAATCGGCGCTGCAGCCGCCGGTGGTATGCTACTCGGAACGATCTTCGGCGTCATCGTCGTGCCGGGATTGTATTTCATCTTCGGAACGATCGCCAATAAACGAAAACTCATCAAAGACGAGGAAGAAATGCCTTTGCTTGAAAAAATTGAAAACTAATGAAAAGAAAAACTTTTTTATATAGCGCCGTACTCGTAGCATCAGCCTTGGCAAGCAGCTGCGGCACACCAAAGATCATCGAAAAACAAGCTTCCAACACGGCAATGCCTCTCGCCTACGCAAATGCGGATTCTACGCAGAATATGGCAGATTTGCATTGGAACAAGTACTTCAACGATCCGCATCTGGTACAGCTCATAGATACTGCGCTGCTGCACAATCAGGAACTCAACATTATGTTGCAGGAAATCGCGATTTCGGGCAATGAAGTATTAGCACGAAAGGGTGAATACATGCCCTTTGTAGGTGTACGCGGCGGAGCAGGCGTAGAAAAACGCAGTGTGAATACGCCATTAGGTGCGCTGGAAAGAGAGGTGGAGATCCGCCACGGAAAAGAAAACCCAGAACCGATGCCCGACTTTGGTGCCGCTCTATTTGCCAATTGGGAAATCGATATATGGCATAAGCTCCACAATGCCACAAAAGCAGCGCAACTTCGTTTTCTCTCTTCAGTAGAAGGGAAAAATTTTATGATTACCAATCTGGTCGCGGAGATTGCCAACAGCTATTATGAGTTGTTGGCACTAGATCAACAGCGCATCATCTTAAAGCAGAATATCACCTTACAGGAGAATGCTTTGACGACCGCCAAAGTGCAAAAACTGGCGACGCGTATCACGGAATTAGCGGTGAAAAAGTTTGAGGCTGAATTGCTCAAAACACAAAGTTTACAGTTTGAAATAGATCAACACATAGTAGAGACGGAAAACAAGCTTAACTACTTGGCTGGGCGTTTTCCGCAGCATATTGAGCGAACAACAGCCGAGTTTGATGAAAATACCTTAGCTTCTTTGGATGCTGGCTTGCCAGCGCAATTGTTGGAAAATCGACCCGATGTGCGCCAAGCAGAGCTTAGTATGGCTGCCGCAAATTTGGACGTCAAAGTAGCCAAGGCACGCTTTTATCCCTCACTGGGCATTTCTACCTCGATCGGATACCAAGCGTTTAATCCGGCTTATTTGTTGAAAACGCCACAATCGCTAGTGTATTCACTAGCCGGGGATTTAATGGCACCCTTGGTCAATAAAAAAGCCATTCAGGCAGATTATCTGACAGCAAATGCGAAGCAGATTCAATCCGTTTTTGAATACGAACAAACGGTCTTAAATGCCTATGTTGAAGTAGCGAATCAGCTTTCTAAATACCACAATGCGGTGGAAGGTACACGCTACAAGAATCGGCAGGTGAATGTACTTAACGAGTCCATACAGATCGCCAATGATTTATTTAGCGCGGCACATGCCGATTATATGGAGGTGCTGACCACGCAACGCGATGTGCTCGAATCAAAATTTGAACTGATCGAATCGCAAAAATCCCAGTACAACGCCTTGGTAGATCTCTACCGGTCGGTCGGCGGCGGTTGGCAATAAAATAAACAGGGCAATCCACTTCGGATTGCCCTGTTTATTTTATATAGCTAGGAAACACTTATCCCAATACCCACAAATTCAATAAGAAACAAAACATAAATACGACCGATGCAATACCATTCGTAGTCATAAAGGCACGATCTACTTTGCTTAGATCTGTCGGGCTCACAATTCGGTGCTGATAAATCAGCAGCCCACCATAGCAAACCAACCCAAGATAATATGGCCAGCTAACAGGAATGTAGAACAAAGGCAACAAAACAAATACGAAAGATAACACGTGTAGCAAAGTCGAAATCTGCAATGCTTTGGCTCCGCCAAAACGTGCGGGAATAGAATGCAATCCATGCTCCTTATCAAAGGATTCATCTTGCAAAGCATAAATAATATCAAACCCACTCACCCAAGTTAAGACCGAAAGACCGAAAAATATCGGAACGACATGAAATTGTCCAGCTACCGCTAAATATGCTCCTACAGGCGCCAATCCCAAACCTAGACCCAACACCAAATGGCATAATGGTGATATGCGCTTCATGTATGAATAAAACAACACGACGAACAAAGCGATCGGCGCTAAAATCAGACAAAGTGGATTGATGAAATAGGTAGCGATAATGAATATCACACAATTGACAATTGTAAAAATAAGCGCTTCGCGCGGAGCAACTCGCCCTGCGGGTATGTCACGCACGACCGTACGTGCATTCAACGCGTCGATATCGCGATCCAGATAGCGATTGAAAGCCATCGCCGAGTTGCGAGCGGTGACCATACAGACCAACATCAAACCAAATAATAGCCAGTCGAAATGAAACAAGCCCATCGTGACGGCCAAAAAGAAACCGATAATAGCAAAGGGCAATGCGAAAATACTATGTGCAAAAAGCACTAAGGACATATACTTCTTCATGCTTTTGGAGGCAGTACGAAGTTTTCATTAATATCGCCGATAGTATTCAATACCTCATCGCAACCAATCTTCGTCTCCGAAGACGTCAGGAAGTGACGCGGAATCTCTTCAAACCATTGTTTTAGAGCACGACGAAATTTAGCAATGTTTTGATCGGATTTTACACCAGAATGTTTATCTGCTTTGGTAAATACCAGCATAAACGGCAATCCCTTTTCTCCTAGCCAGTATATAAAATCAAGGTCATTTTTTTGCGGTTCGTGTCGGCTATCGATTAGTACAAATACACACTGTAATGTTTCACGACGCGTCAGATACGCACGAATGAATTTCTCCCAATCCGCACGATTCTTCTTCGATGTTTGTGCAAAACCATAACCCGGAAGATCCACCAAGTACCAAGTATCATTGATCACGAAGTGATTAATTAACTGTGTTTTCCCTGGTTTTTGAGATGTCTTTGCCAAATGCTTGCGACCAGTAATCGCGTTAATAAGAGAAGATTTTCCCACATTGGATCGACCAATGAAGGCGTACTCTGGCTTGTTAGGCTCGGGTAATTTATCGATTTCTGTATTGCTGCAGATGAACTCTGCCGTTTTGATCAACATATGCAAAGGTAGCATTTCTCTCCGAAAACCGGATAAATCCAGTCCAAACGGCTTGTATCTGCAAAAACATCCCGTAGGTCGAGATTTTTTCAGTAATTTAAGCCTCGTAAAAAAACCAACCTTATCCATGTTAGACATTCGCAACATTGTGAAGCAATACGCCAGCCACCGCGCGTTGGACGATGTTTCTCTCTTCGTGCCCCAAGGACAAATATTTGGTCTATTAGGGCCAAATGGCGCCGGAAAAACTTCTTTAATTCGTATTATCAATCAGATCACGGCGCCAGATGCTGGCGAGATTTTCTTTCAGGGAGAGCCATTACAACCTAAGCATATTAGCCGAATTGGTTATTTACCAGAGGAACGTGGCTTGTACAAGAAAATGGAGATCGGTGAGCAGATGATCTACTTGGCGCAGCTAAAAGGTTTGCCAAAAGATGAAGCTAAGAAGAAAATCAAATACTGGTTTGAAAAGCTGGAAATCGAAAGTTGGTGGAAAAAGAAAGTGGAAGACCTGAGTAAAGGTATGCAGCAGAAAGTGCAGTTTGTCGCGACGGTGCTGCACGAGCCAGAATTGATCATTCTGGATGAACCGTTCTCAGGTTTCGATCCAGTCAATGCACAAATTATACAGGATGAAATCTTGGAGCTGAATAAAAAAGGTGCCACCATCATCTATTCTACACACCGCATGGAATCCGTAGAAGAATTGTGCGACCATATTGCGCTAATCAATAAGTCGAAGAAAATCTTGGATGGCGCTGTCAAAGATATCAAAGCCAGTCATAAGAGCCAAACCTACAAACTTAGCTATACCACCAAAGGTTCGCTAGAATCTGCCTTAAATAGCCCAAGTGAACTGTTTACTGTGTTGGACAATATTGTGGATGATGGCGAACACACGGCTAAGATCCAAATCTCACCGTCTTATAATCTCAACGACGTATTATCGTTTCTGATCCCGCAGATCAACATCAATCAGATTTTGGAAATCATACCTTCGATGAACGACATTTTTATCGAGCAGGTCACTACTAATAAAAAGTTTTAAACTTCCGACATGAACAAAATATCCCTTATCATACAGCGCGAATACCTATCTCGGGTGCGCAAAAAATCCTTCTTGTTGGTCACCTTCTTGGTGCCGGTTTTCTTTATTGCACTTTATGCAGGAATTTTCTACCTCACCAAGAAAAGCTTCGAAGATACCCATGCCACGGTTTTCGTACTGGATCAGCAAGGTGGCATCAGCGAGCAACTCGAGAACAACCGCAACATTACCTATAGCAAATCTAACGTAGAATTACAGGAGCAAATTTCGGAGATCAAAGGCAAGAAAGATAATATCAATATATTGATTATTCCTACAGACTTCTATATCAGCAAGCGTATTGAGCTACTTTCTTCTGGCAAGCCAAACATGGCGACGCAAAATGAAGTAAAAAGCAACTTGACGAGTATTTTGCAAGCGCATCAGTATTCCGAACTCGGTGTAGATCCTTCGATCATCCGCGATTTGGATTCCAATATTCGCATTACTTCTAAAGAATTGACGGAAACGGGCGACACCAAAGATAGCGACACTAGAGTTGCGATGGGTATATCGATAGCATTAGCCTTTTTAGTATATCTATCCTTATTTTTATACGGTACGCAGGTGATGCGTGGCATTATCGAAGAAAAATCAAGCAGAATTGTAGAAGTCATTATTTCCTCAGTAAAACCTTTTCAATTGATGATGGGTAAGATTGTGGGAATTGGTTTAGTAGGCTTAACGCAGTTTCTTTTATGGGTAATCCTGAGTGCCGGTCTACTCTCTGCAGCTTCATTGTTTGTGGGTAATTCGGAAGAAGTGGCAGCGTCTGCACAAACTACGACAGGTATGGTGCAGGCAGATATGCCAGAAAATGCTGGCGGTTTTGACTTAGATGTAGCCTTGGCTTCGATCGACTTTCCCGAATTATTGATCTGCTTCTTTCTATTTTTCTTAGCGGGCTATTTATTGTACAGCGCCCTATTTGCTGCCGTGGGATCGGCGGTAGATAACGAAACGGAGACCAATCAATTTATGATGCCAATTACCATGCCTTTGCTTTTGGCTTATGCCCTATCATTTGGCGTTATCGTCAATGATCCGCATGGTTCGATCGCTACTTGGCTCAGCTTTATTCCATTGACCTCGCCAATCGCAATGCTAGTACGCATACCATTTGATGTTCCACTTTGGCAGATCGTTACTTCATTTGCCATCTTAGTCGTGGGCTTCCTATTTACCACTTGGGTAGCGGCACGTATCTATCGCGTCGGTATTTTGATGTACGGCAAGAAGGTTACTTTCAAAGAATTGATCAAGTGGTTTAATTATAAGCGCTAATCCAAATCTTACCAATACGAAAAACGGCCTAATCATTCCAAAATGATTAGGCCGTTTTCTTACTTGAAAGTAAAGAATCGCTGATTATAGGATCAGAATCAACAATAAGATAATGATGATAACAGCACCTACCGATAAGTAAACACCACCACCCAACGCTTTGGATTCTTTTTTCAATTCTTTCAATTCTTTTTTCATGGCCTTGCGCTCTGCTTTGGTCATGTTGCTACGATCCATTGTTTTGATCTCGTTTACACGAGCCTCAATCTCAGAAATACGTGCTTCTGTAGCGGGGTCTGCTGCCACTTCTTTAGCAGTAGGCACATCATTCGCCAATACGGGTTGTACAAAAGTTATTGCACAAAAGATGGCAATCATCGAAAAATAAAATTTTGATCTCATAAAGTGTAATTTTTTGATCTAATTATGTTGTCTTGTATGTCTAAACAACAATTCGTCCAAAATTGTTTATGCAGAGCAAAAAATTTTAAAAAATTACATAAAAAGAAAAAAGGGAGTCCCAAAAGGGCTCCCTTTTCTACGTTGTATGATGACAACGCAAATAAGATATGAATTACAATTTGTCGTTAGAGTTAACTGCGTTCAATTCTTCGAAAGCTTGTTTCAAACGAGCAACAAATGCCTCTTCGCCTTTACGTAACCAAACGCGAGGATCGTAGTATTTCTTGTTTGGCGAATCCGCACCTTCTGGACTACCGATTTGCGCTTGCAAGTAATCGTGGTTCTTCGCATCGTACTGACGTACACCGTCCCAGAATGCCCATTGCATATCTGTATCGATGTTCATCTTGATAGCTCCATAAGAAAGCGCCTCTGTAATCTCTTCTGGAGAAGATCCAGAACCACCGTGGAATACGAAGTTTACAGGTTTCTGTGCATCCAACTTAAACTTCTCACGGATAAATTCTTGAGAATTGTTCAAAATCACCGGCTGTAATTTCACGTTACCGGGTTTGTACACACCGTGTACGTTACCAAAAGCAGCTGCTACAGTGAATTTATCTGAAATTTTCGATAACTCCTCGTATGCATAAGCCACCTCTTCTGGTTGCGTATACAATTTGGAGCTGTCTACGTCTGTATTATCTACACCGTCTTCTTCACCACCTGTTACTCCTAATTCGATCTCGATGGTCATGCCTAGTGGTTTCATGCGCGCTAGGTATTTTGCAGAGATTTCAATGTTTTCTTCCAAAGGCTCCTCAGAAAGATCCAACATGTGCGATGAAAATAAAGGTTTGCCATGTTGTGCATGGAATTTTTCACCAGCATCTAACAACCCATCAATCCAAGGTAATAATTTTTTTGCTGCGTGATCCGTATGTAAGATCACCGCTACACCATAGTGCTCAGCCAATAAGTGCACGTGTTGTGCCGCCGATACAGCGCCTAAAACGCACGCTTTAAGATCATCGTTATTAGCAGTTTTTCCAGCATAGAACTGTGCACCACCATTAGACAATTGAATGATTACTGGTGAATTAACCGCTTTTGCTGTTTCCATCACAGCATTCAATGAATTTGTACCAATAATATTAACGGCAGGCAATGCAAATTTATACTCTTTTGCTTTCTCGAACAGTTCTTGTACCTGATCTCCTGTCAATACACCTTTAAAATCTTTTAGGCTCATATGTGTTTTGAGATAAATAATTAAAAAATCTTTTGTCTTTAAAGATACGCAAAAATATAGGAGATAAAAACCATAGTGTAAATAATACACTAATTAAATGAGATAATTGGCGTAGCCTATCAATGGCATGTCAGCCCTAGTTCATAATTGCGATTGACCTCGCTCTACGCTTGGCATATCCCCAAAATCCCGTATCTTTGCACCTAGATGAAAGTGAATAATTTATTAGAGCGTGCCCTACAGTTTGACTTCCTCACGCAAGAGGAGGGTGTTTTTCTGTATCATCATGCGGCGACTGCCGACTTAGCTTATGTGGCCAATGAATTGAGAAAAATTCAAGTACCACATGGCAAAGTGACCTGGCAGATCGATCGTAATGTGAATACTACGAATGTGTGTATCGCAAACTGTAAGTTTTGTAACTTTTTTCGTCGTCCGGGCCACGAAGACAGTTATATCACCGATATCGAAACCTACAAACAGAAGATCGAGGAAACCTTTAAATTTGGTGGAGACCAATTGCTCTTGCAAGGTGGTCATCACCCTGATTTAGGATTATCGTTTTACAACAATATCTTCAAAGAGCTCAAATCACTTTATCCAAATTTGAGATTACACTCTTTAGGGCCGCCAGAGATTGCGCATATTTCCAAATTAGAAAACATGTCGCATATCGATGTGTTGCGCTCTTTGAAAGAATCAGGACTAGATTCCTTACCGGGCGCAGGAGCCGAAATATTGAATGATCGCGTTCGTCGCCTGATTTCCAAAGGAAAATGTGGCGGTCAAGAATGGTTGGATGTGATGCGTGCAGCGCACCAGATCAATTTACCGACGTCAGCAACAATGATGTTTGGTCATATCGAAACGATTGAAGAGCGTTTCGAGCACCTCGTTTGGGTGCGTGAAGTGCAGCAGGAGAAACCGGAAGGTAATTATGGTTTCGTCGCATTTATTCCTTGGCCTTTCCAGGACGACGGCACCTTATTGAAACGACTGCGTGGAATCACTAACAATGTTACCGGAGACGAATACATTCGCATGATCGCACTCAGCCGTATTATGTTGCCCAATATCAAAAATATTCAAGCCTCTTGGCTTACCGTCGGTAAGCGTACCGCACAGTTGTGTTTGCACGCTGGCGCGAATGATTTTGGATCGATCATGATTGAGGAAAATGTCGTTTCTGCTGCTGGAGCACCACACCGATTCACCTCTACGTCAATTCAGGAATCGATCAAAGACGCGGGGTTTGAACCGCAACTGCGGAATCAAGTGTACGATTTCCGCACCATGCCAGAGCACATGGAAGTACAGGTGATCGACTACTAACAAACATACTTTCTAAAGGCAGCATCTTTCGAGCTTTAAGCACTTTTGCTTATTACCGTACAAAGCATGCTATTATTTTATGTAAGTAAGGTTATAATATGATTTGGCTAAGTCATTGTCGTACCACATATCCAGATCGCGCCAGTACGTAAGGCACAAACACACGACCTTTTACTACTATAAAAAACCAAATATAACTATCTGATTTACAGTTTATAATTTTTGAAAAAAAAGTAGTGAAATTTGTTTTTCTTGTCTACTTTTACAAAAAATAGAGAGGGTTAATCAATGGGAAACGCGATGGATACGATGGGAAAAAGTTTGCTGGAAGACGAGAAATTACTCAACTTCGATGGACCTGAAGACGACGATAGCGACTTCGACGATGACTTGGATCTGGAGGGATTGGATCTAGGTGGCGACGACGATTTTGATGACGACGACTTTTAATGGTTTAATTAGCTAACACCAAAAGAAAATAGAAAAGACAGCCGCAATCGTCTGTCTTTTCTATCTCGAGATATTATCTTTTATGCAATTGTTCGTAAAGATCAATTACTTTCTTCTGCAAATCGATCACTTCAAGTTCACGTGTTTGCAGTCTTTTGCCTAACTCCTTCATCTCTTCTTGAACGCCTTTACTTTCTTCAGAATCCGCATCAGATAGCAACAATACCAAGCTAAGCTCGAAAAGATTTGCGATTTGATTTAAACGAGAAAGATTAACGTCTGTAATACCTGTTTCGATCTTTGAAAAAGCCGGAATAGAGATATCTAATCTCTTGGCTACATCTTCTTGACTCCAGCCTCGCTGATGTCTTAACAGTCTAATTTTTTTTCCTAATGTGTTCATAGATAAATTTTGTACTCTTTTGTTTATAGCAGATAGAGCAAATTTAACTAAAAAATATAAAACGCAGAAATAAAATAAGAAAATTCTACGCCTCTTTCAAAAACTTATCGGCTAGACTAGCCATATTGACTCCATTATGGGTGTTTGAACTCATAAAAAGCAAGTTATACCCATTTGAACGAAAAGATTCCAAAAACGTCTCTAACTCCTCCATATCGCTGATAATGTGGAATGAAGGGTGATCAAACGCTTTAGCAAGATGATCTTCCATAGCCGACTTAGTAATATTTTTTTCTTTGTATGAATTTATATTAACAAACGCTACTGCATGATCAGATTCTTGCATACTGTGCTTATACTGCATCATGAGCTCTTCCTCAATTGCATCATATGGATTTAATTCAATAAAGGTGACCAATGCTTTTGCTGGAAACTGCTCTTTAATAGCATGTATACTCGACTTTACTTTGGCTGGGCTATGGGCAAAATCCTGATAAACCACACTACCATTGCCGCTGGCTACAAATTCTAAATAGCGAATAGAGCTTTTAAAATCTTGTATCGCATGATAGAATTCATTTCTTTTCACGCCTAGCCATTCGCATACCGTATATGCTCCGACGATATTAGATAAATTGTGCTTGCCAAAAACTTTTAAGGAATAATCATGACCACAAACTGATACAGACGTCACCCCTTTATTAATGCTGTATTCTGGCAACTTGTAGCCATGTCGATTTATTTTGAGGTCTTTGGTTTCTTCTAGGATTTGATGCAAGCTGACATTGTCTTTATTGTAAATCAATGTTCCCTTCGGCGTAATACTTTCGATAAACTTACGAAACTGCTCAAAATAATCCTCGCTTGAAATCACCGTCCGGAAGCTATCCCATTCTATGCCTGTGATCAGCGCAATATTGGGACGATACAGATGGAACTTCGAACGATTATCCAACGTAGAAGCATAATATTCATCACCTTCGATGATAATAAGCGGGCTGGAACTCGTGAGCTTTACCAACGAATCAAAACCCTCTAGTTGTGCGCCAACCAAATAATCGAACTCCACACCCATCTTCTTCAAAACATGCATAATCATGCTGGTCACCGTCGTTTTACCGTACGTACCTGCAATGACGACCCGCGTTTTGTTGATACTTTGCTCGTACACAAACTCAGGATACGAATAAATCTTTACGCCTATTTCGCGCGCTTTCTTTAATTCCGTATTATCATCTAAGGCATGTTTGCCTAAAATGATCGCGTCAAGCTCTTCGGTAATCTGATCTGGAAACCATCCTAATTCCGCCGGAAAAAGATGGGCTTTCTCCAAACGTGACTTCGACGGCTCTACAATCTGATCGTCCGATCCAGTGACCTGATGACCTTGCTCAGCCAAGTTAATGGCCAAATTATGCATGATACTCCCGCCTATCGCTATAAAATGTATGCGCATATCCTTCCTATCCTATCTAGCTATTTTTTCACAAACATCGCCGAACACCAACGATCTAACACGTGGTGATTCATGAAGATCAAACCAAAAGATTGTGCCTTTTGTTTTAATAGGTCTAAATCCTCCCCCTCATAAAAGCCTGACACATAAAGTTTGCCATCGGCAGTCAAGCTTTGACTATAGCTTTCCATTTGGTCTAATAAAATATTCCGATTGATATTGGCCAAGATCACCTCAAAAGACTTACCAGCAATCTGCTCTTGCGAACCCAAAGCCGTATCAATATTCGTCAAATTATTCAGTGCGCTATTTTCGATCACACTATGTACACAGATCTCATCATAGTCGACCGCGAAAATAGATTGAGCTCCTCGTTTTGCTGCCGCAATAGCCAGAATCCCAGTACCACAACCCATATCTAAGACCGTTTTTCCTTCTAAATCAGCATTTAGCAAGTAAGAAAGCATCATCGCTGTCGTTTGATGATGTCCGGTACCAAAAGACATTTTGGGATCGATCACAATCTCATATTCGTAATTGGGCTGCGGCTCATGAAAAGTAGCGCGCACATACAGACGTTCGTCGACTGTGATGGGCTGAAAGTTGCTTTCCCACAGCTCATTCCAATTCTGATCTTCCATCTCCTGCACTTCATAATCTACCTGATATGCTGTGGATTCGCGAACCAATAAGCTCTCTAATGCAGGGATATCCAGATTAGCTGAGGGAATATAAGCTACAAATCCGTCCGTAGAATTTTCGAACGTATCGTAGCCTATATCGCCTAATTCAGCAATCAGCAGATCTTTTTGCCATGCCTCCATGTCGGAGGATGAAAAAGCAACTGACGTATATTTCATATTTATTTAGTATTGAATACCTTCACGATATCCAAGAAGTCACGTGATTTCAATGATGCACCACCAATTAAGCCACCATCGATGTCTTTTTGCGAGAATAAGCTTTCTGCGTTAGATGGATTACAACTTCCGCCGTACAAGATCGATGTATCATCTGCAACCGCTTCGCCATACTTTTCTGCAACCGTTGCACGGATGAAAGCATGAACTTCTTGCGCTTGCTCTGGTGAAGCCGTCAATCCTGTACCAATCGCCCAAACTGGCTCATAAGCCAAAATAACTTGTGCAAATTCTGTAGCTGAAAGATGGAATAACCCTGCTTCCAATTGTGTTTTGATTACATCAAAGAAACTTCCTGACTCACGCTCCTCTTTGGTTTCGCCGATACAGAAAATAGGTTTCAACTGATGCTTCAAAGCAGCATTTGTTTTGTCTGCCAATAACGCATCCGTTTCCTTGAAAAACGCACGACGCTCTGAATGGCCTAAAATAACGTACGCCGCACCAACAGATTTCACCTGTGAAGCAGAAATCTCTCCAGTATAAGCACCAGATTCTGCCTCGTGAATGTTCTGTGCACCAACATGTACATTACTAACACCTGAAGAAAGTTTTGCAATACTAGATAAATGAATAGCCGGACTACAGATCACTACTTCTTGAGCACCGATCAATTCGTCTTTCGCCATATTTGCAATTTCGGAGAACAAGCTAACACCTTGCTCATAGTCTAAATTCATTTTCCAGTTTCCTGCAACGATATTCTTACGCATAATTTTTATTTTGATAATTTGTATAAATACTCTTTTCTTACATTTTCTGTATCAGCATGCTGATACTCAAAGATACGGGAATCCACAGGATTCATCGTATTAATTTTTTTCGCATCTCTCCGTTCTAGCATCGCCAGAAACTTATCCAATTGATATGTATCGGGTCGATCATCGGTGAGCCAAAGAAAATCCGGTACAAATTTAGGCACAAATTTAGATATCGCTATTTGCGCACCAATTCCGACCACCGTACCCGTGGTAAAACGGGTATGAATGGCCACCATCGCAAAATCACCCATAATCAAACCACATTTTAGCAAACCTGTATCGCGATAATTGTGGATTGCATAATCGTATAAGGTCACATTTTTCCAATCATTTCTCAGATTAGAATTGGAAGTGCCAGCGCCAAGATTACAACCTTCGCCAATCACAGCACAACCTAGATAACCTTCATGACCTTTTGCTGAGTTTCCCCAGATCACTGTATTATTAATCTCACCACAAACGGTAGATCCAGGTCCGATAGTAACATTGGGATAAATACGAGATCCCGTTTTCACACGTGCTCCTGCACAGATCGCGGCCGGACCTTTGATGTACACACCATCTTCCATCACAGCGCCTGCACCAATATAAATTGGCCCATCTTCGCTATGCAGCGTAACCCCACGAAATGTATGAGCACCTTCTAGTATAATCTGATCACCATAGTAAGTATTTCCGGCTGGCAAAGATTCCGAAGTAGCCCAATTCTGTGCGTGTGACAAATCTGTGCCGATCTCAGCTGCATTGGCCACATAAATATCTTCTGGGTATTGGATAAATCTGACGTTTTCGTCGCATGCGAACGCTTGCAAAGTGGGCACATCCGATTCTGAAAAGTAGGTTGTATAGGGAATACGACACGCAATCCATTGGCTGTCCTGCATCAATACAGAACCGACGGACAAAGTTTCTATTTGTTTGACCAGCACACTGCTTGGTAACACATTGCCCTTGATGAATACTACGGAATCCGCATCCCGCACTTGCCTACTATATTTTTCCCTCAAATAATCGACCGTGAGGTAAGAAATCGATGCACCGACGACAAATAATGCCCATTTCTGGGCGATGGTATATACACCAACTCGAAGATCAGAAACTGGCCTTGTAGCCACCAAAGGCAATAATTGACGGCGCCAAGGCGCATCATCAAACAGAAAGATGGTATCAATCATAGGCTAAAGATACAAAACAAAGGCAGAGGTACTACATCAGAAGCACTAGTGAATCACAACATCCATCTGAATCGGACATAAAAAAAGTCTCGACCTTATCAGTCGAGACTTTTATATGTATAAATCTGTCGTGCCAGAAGATTACTTCTTGTTGTAACGGCTACGGAATTTATCGATACGACCTGCCGTATCAACCAATTTCATTTTACCTGTATAAAATGGGTGTGAAGTATGGGAAATCTCCAATTTGACCAATGGATACTCGTTACCATCTTCCCAAGTGGTCGTTTCTTTAGTATCTACACATGATTTTGTCAAGAAAGAATACTCGTTAGACATATCTTTAAAGACAACTAATCTGTAGTTCGATGGATGCAAATCTTTTTTCATTTTATCTTATGATTACTTGTATACTCAATAATTGAGGTGCAAAGTTAACGTATTCCACAAACATAATCAAACATTTTAAATAAATATTCTCCTACAAAATTTTGAACGCAGGCTTCATGCCACGCAAAGCAATTTTAAACCAATTTACCCCTTAAATTTCCTAAGTTTGCAGTTGATAAAAATAAGAAAAGAAAATTATATGGCACTTTCCGCACAGGAACAGCAACGCAGGCAAAACCTACAGGGTATTATCGACTTAGGGATCAATCCCTACCCTGCCGAGGAGTTTGAGGTCAATGTAACCGCAGCCGATATCACGGAGAACTACGAAAGAGACAAGTTAAACTATAAGAATATCAGTTTTGCAGGACGCATCATGAGCCGCCGAATTATGGGCAGCGCGTCTTTCGTAGAACTACAAGATTCTACCGGACGCATTCAAGCTTACGTAAAGCGTGATGATATTTGCGCCGGAGAAGATAAAGCATTATACAACACGGTTTTCAAAAAGCTGTTGGACATTGGTGATATTATCGGCATAAAAGGATACGTTTTCACCACGCAGACAGGTGAAATCAGTATCCATGTGCAGGAACTAAAAGTGCTTACCAAAGCATTGCGCCCACTGCCGATTGTAAAAGAGGCTGATGGCAAAGTGTATGACGCTTTTACCGACCCAGAACAGCGCTACCGCATGCGTTACGTGGATCTGATTGTGAATTCGCAAAACAAAGAAATCTTCGTAAAACGTACGAAATTATACAGTGCCATGCGTCGCTTTTTTGATGACGCTGGTTATATGGAGGTAGAAACGCCGGTATTGCAATCTATACCGGGCGGAGCAGCTGCTCGTCCTTTCGTAACACATCATAATGCGTTGGACATTCCACTTTATTTGCGGATCGCGAATGAATTGTATCTAAAACGCTTGATCGTAGGTGGATTTGACGGGGTGTATGAATTCTCTAAAAACTTCCGTAACGAAGGAATGGATCGCACGCACAATCCAGAATTCACCGCGATGGAAATCTATGTAGCATACAAGGATTACAACTGGATGATGGACTTCACCGAGAAACTATTGGAGCACTGCGCTATCGCGGTGAATGGAACTTCAGAAGCTACCTTTGGTGAGCATAAAATCGACTTCAAAGCGCCTTATGCTCGCGTAACGATGACCGACGCCATCAAGCAGTTTACCGGCTTTGATATATTAGGCAAATCGGAAGATGAACTTCGCGAAGCAGCGCGGGGCATGGGCATTGCTGTCAACGAAACGATGGGAAAAGGTAAGTTGATCGATGAGATCTTTGGTGAGAAATGTGAAGGTAACTTCATTCAGCCGACTTTCATCACCGACTACCCTATTGAAATGTCGCCACTTACGAAAAAACACCGCGACAATCCGGAATTGACAGAGCGATTCGAATTGATGGTGTGTGGTAAAGAAATTGCCAATGCTTACTCGGAGTTGAATGATCCAATCGATCAACGCGCGCGTTTCGAAGACCAAATGTCGCTCTCTGAAAAAGGCGATGACGAAGCAATGTTTATCGATCAAGACTTCTTACGTGCATTGGAGTACGGTATGCCTCCTACATCAGGCTTAGGCATTGGAATGGATCGTTTGATAATGTTCTTGACGAATAACCCTTCCATTCAAGAAGTATTGTTCTTCCCGCAAATGCGCCCGGAGAAAGTGAACAAAGTATCTACCGAAGAAGAATTTGCCGCTTTAGGTATTCCTACAGGCTGGGTACCGGTGTTGCAAAAAATGGGCTTTGAGACGATCGAATCGTTGAAAGAAGCGAATCCAAATAAGGTTTTTAATGACTTAGGCGGCATGCGTAAAAAATTAAAACTGGATATATCCATGCCTTCTAAAGAGGAAGTAACTGCTTGGTTTGCCGCAGCACATTAATCATAACCTGTCTTATCAAGCATAAAAAAAGCGGGAGAACTTAAGTTCTCCCGCTTTTTTTATGCTTCTACTGGCTTAGCAGTAGTATCTGAAGGCTTGCGCCCTTCTGTTCTTTTTCCAGGTCTACTTGTTCCGTACGACCCGGTAATGATTTTTCCCTTTTTCGTTTTCTTATCACCTTTACCCATAGTTTTTAGTTTTAATGAACATTATGATTTGAACGCTCTATTAGCAATGTATTCATTTTTTGTGAAAGATGCAAATTCATAGCATGCTTTAAGGTAGCAGGCAGCGCCATAATTAGGTAATAAGTTATTTCTTTACTACATTTAATAAATTAATAAGCTTGTTTATTACCAAAATAATCCTTTTCCATCTACACTAATTGATTTATCCACTTAATGAAAACTACATTCGTACACGTACTAATCGTTACATTAGGAATACTGATTTATGTAGATAGCACAAATACCTACAGGACGTCACCACAAATCTATGTAGTACTAAAAGACACCATCAACCTTGCGGACACCATTCATATCACGGAGGTACCAATCGTCATCCACAAGCCTGCAACGCTTGAAATCCCGCATCATTTACGCACTCCATATAAAATAGAAAGCCCAATAGACGGAATTATTTTTTCGCCCGTTCCGGGCATCATGGGCGTAGGCATCAGTATCAATATCGAACGACTATATGCACGTTATTTCGAAATAAGCACAAATAGATTTCGCGAATTTGAAAGAAAAGACATCTTGGAGGGCTATCTCGATCAGGTATGGCTGCCAATTACTGCCACGTACACGGGTCTAGATACCGAAGATCTCCACTACTATCGTAGTTATTACCGTCCGAGCATCGAATTTATCACGCATCGCGAGCACCACGATCGCGTGAGCTACGTGATTGGCAAGGTCAAAAACTACAAAGATTCTTCCCAATACATACGCGATCAGGTGGATAAGCATTTTAAAGCTTTAGCCGGCGACGTGTACGACCTTAAATAAAAAATCCCGCTTCCTTTCGGAGCGGGATCAATATTCATCTATAAGAAATACATTATCCGCGACTATTATAGTTCGGAGCCTCTTTGGTGATTTGAATATTATGTGGATGCGATTCGCGTAAACCAGCACCGGTGATTTTCACAAATTGCGCATCTTGCAATCGCTCAATAGTAGCAGCGCCACAATAGCCCATCGATGCACGCAAACCGCCAATGTACTGATAGACGACCTCCGCCAATGTTCCTTTAACAGGAACACGACCGACAATACCTTCTGGTACCAGTTTTTTAATATCCTCTTCCACATCTTGGAAGTAACGATCTTTCGAACCTTTTTCCATCGCCTCTACAGAGCCCATACCGCGGTACGATTTAAACTTACGCCCTTCATAAATGATTGTTTCTCCAGGCGCTTCTTCCACACCTGCAAAAAGAGAACCCGCCATGATCGTATTGGCTCCAGCGGCGATTGCTTTTGCAATATCACCGGTTTGCTTGATCCCGCCATCGGCGATCAATGGTACACCCGTTCCTTTCAATGCTTTGGCCACTTCGTATACCGCGTATAATTGCGGAACACCTACCCCAGCAATAATTCTGGTCGTACAAATCGAACCCGGACCAATACCCACTTTTACGGCATCAGCTCCTGCATCGGCCAAATCTTTCGCAGCTTGTCCTGTCGCAATATTGCCGACAATCACTTGCAAATCTGGATAAGTAGCTTTGACTTCTTTTAACTTATTGATAACGCCCAACGAATGACCGTGTGCCGTATCTATCGTAACTACATCCACGCCAGCTTTCACCAAAGCATCTACACGCTCAATCGTATCGTGCGTAACCCCAACAGCAGCTCCGACTAACAAACGACCATGCTCATCTTTTGCAGCATTTGGGTAATGGCGGTATTTTTGAATGTCTTTAAAGGTAATCAAGCCTTTCAAAACACCATTTTTATCAACTACTGGTAGTTTTTCAATTTTATAATCGTGTAAGATCTCTTCTGCACGAATCAAATCCGTGCCTTCTGGCGCGGTCACCAGATTTGCTTTAGTCATCAGCTCTGCGATAGGCAACTGCATATCTTTCTGAAAACGAAGATCTCTGTTCGTGACAATACCTTGCAATTTACCATCCGAATCAATCACTGGAATACCACCAATTTTGTGGTCACGCATGATCTGAAAAGCATCACCTACCGTTGCATCCGTGTTTAAAGTAACTGGATCTTGAATCATACCACTCTCCGAGCGCTTAACCTTGCGCACTTCAGCAGCCTGTTCTTCGATGGTCATATTCTTGTGCAACATACCAATACCACCCGCTTGCGCAATGGCAATAGCCAGATCAGCACCCGTAACGGTATCCATCGCGGCAGATACTAAAGGAATATTAATTTTGATTTTACGTGTTAGATAGGTACTTGTATCAACATCGCGAGGCAGGATTTCCGAATAAGCTGGAATCAACAGCACATCGTCGTAAGTAAGTCCTTCTGCTACAAATTTGTGTGGATCTAATTGCATGGGCAAATATCTAAAGGGATTTCTATTTGCCAGACAAAAGTACTAAAAATAAATTAAGATGTCAAAATATATTTTCATAAAAAACATATGAATAATCAAGAAATATGCGCAGCTCGTATTTTTGGCAGGGTAATTGCGTAAATGTCGAAATATCGAATACAATAATTATTAAGTTATCAAATTACATCAACTATGAAAAAAGTACTACTATCATTATGCGCTGCAATTGCGATGGCATTTGGGGTGCAAGAAGCAAAAGCACAAACTCCTTACGGAACAGCTCTTGGTCTAGGGATTGACTTGGGTGACGGAACCACTTTTGTTGGACCTCAAATCAAACATAACTTTGGCGGATTTAATGCAGGTAACGCGCAAGTATTATTTGGTGGCGGCGCTACTGTATTAGGAGTTGATTACTCGTACAACAAAGCAATCCCTGGTGCAAGCGGATTGAACTGGTATTTAGGTGTTGGTCCTCAAGTAATGTTTGCTAACGAAAGATCATATTTCGCGATCCGTCCTGCTGCAGGTCTAGAATTTAAGGTACCACAAGCTCCTTTAGCAATGCACTTTGACTGGAAGCCTTGGTGGAATCTTACAAACAATTCTAACTTTGAACCTGCTCGTTTTAGCATCGGTTTGAAATTCACATTGAACTAACATCTAGTTTTAATAGCTTTAAAGCGCTCCTTTTGCATAGCAAAAGGAGCGCTTTTTTTTTGCGCATGTACCAAATTGTGGGAAACACAAACTTAACCGTCATTTGTTTGTGATAATACTCTTGTTTTTTCCATTTTTTTATACCTTTGCAAATCTTGAATATTTTTATTATTAAACTGAAAATACAACAAATCTTAATTATAACGACTGATAGAAATGCAGAGTAAAGGGCTGATTAAATTTTTGGTAGTAGTGGTTTCGTTAGCATGCCTCTACTCCCTATCTTTCACTTTTGTAACCAGAAAAGTGGAAAGTGATGCCGCAGAATACGCGCAGGGCGACATGCTCAAAGAAAAAGCGTATTTAGATTCGGTTGCCGGACAGGTGGTGTATAATCTTGGCGTAGCCAAATATACATATCGCGAAGCGAAAGCACGTGAGATCGCTTTAGGACTAGATCTTAAAGGTGGTATGAACGTGACGATGGAGATCTCTTTAGATGAGCTGATCCGTAATCTAGCAAACAATCCAAAGGATCAAGCTTTCAACAAATCGTTGGAAAACGCTTTAGCAAAAAGTAGAACAACCAACACTTCGTTGATCGACTTATTTGTAGATGAGTACAAAGCTTCTGGTTCAGGTACACCAATCGCATCTTTCTTTGCTACTAAAGATAATGCAGCTTCTGTTAGTGCAAACAGTTCAGAAGGTCAAGTGCGTACTTGGTTAAAGCGCGAAGCGGACAATGCGATCGAGAACTCGTACAAAGTACTACGCACCCGTATTGACAAATTCGGTGTAGCTTCTCCCAACATCCAGATTCAGCAAGGTACTAACCGTATCTTAGTAGAACTTCCGGGTATCAAAGACGAAGACCGCGTACGTAAATTGTTACAAGGATCTGCTAAATTGGAGTTTTTTGAAACGCATAGCAACCCCGATGTATATCCATTATTGGAAAACATCGACAAAACCTTAGCGGCTGCTTTACGCAATGATAAATCGGCAACAACAAGCGCTTCAACAACGAGCACAGATACAACTGCTGCCGCTGATACCACAGCTTCTGATGCCAACTTATTGGCTAATCTAGGCGCCAAAAATACGGACACAGATACATCTGCTGCGCAAGCACAATTAGCGCAACAAAACCCATTATTCGCTGTTCTTAACCCTTCGGTATTCCAAGGACAAAATGGACAACCTTCTTTGACACCAGGTGCAACAGTAGGTTATGCTCATTTGAAAGATACAGCGCGCGTAAACCAATACTTGAACCGCCCAGAAGTTCGTTCGATGGTTCCTTCGAATCTGAAATTTATGTGGTCGGTAAAACCGGAACACAACTCACCTGATTTCTTGTCGTTATTTGCGATTAAAACAAGCAATACAGAAAGCGGTGCCGTACTTACGGGCGACGTTATTACAGAAGCAAGCGATAATTTCGATAACAACAACAGACCTGTAGTTTCTATGGGAATGAATGCGGAAGGAGCGCGCCAATGGAGACGTATTACAGCACAAGCTGCTCAATCGAATGCATCCATCGCCATTATCTTGGATGGTGTGGTATATTCGGCACCTACGGTGAATGAAGAAATCCCAGGTGGTAACTCCTCTATCTCTGGAAACTTCACGATCGAAGACACCAAAGATTTAGCCAACGTATTGAAAGCTGGTCGTCTTCCGACTACCGCAAAAATTGTAGAAGAAGCGATTGTAGGACCATCACTGGGTCAAGCAGCTATCGATGCCGGCGTAAACTCAGCGGTGATTGGTTTTGTAGTCGTGATGATCTTCATGGTAGCTTATTACAACCGTGCTGGTATCGCTGCAAACATCGCGGTAGTATTCAACGTATTTTTCTTGTTAGGAATTCTAGCTTCGCTAAATGCTGTATTAACACTACCAGGTATTGCCGGTATCGTACTCACCATGGGTACGGCGGTAGATGCCAACGTACTTATCTATGAGCGTATTCGAGAGGAATTGGGCTTAGGAAAATCCATGCGCCAAGCCATCGCAGATGGTTACAAACATGCGATGCCTTCGATTCTCGATTCACAAATCACCACATTATTGGTGGGTGTGATCTTGTTCTTCACCGGTAGTGGACCTATTCAAGGTTTCGCGACTACGTTGATGATCGGTATTATCACGTCATTGTTCACCGCGATCTTCATTTCTCGTTTGATTTTCGAGTACTTGTTAGACAAAGACAAAAAGATTTCACTTTCTTTTCCTTGGTCTGCAAATACGTTGAAAAACGCAAACTTCCAGTTTGTAGCAAAGAGAAAAGTGTACTATATCATCTCTGCGATAGTATCTGTATTGTGTATCATCTCGATCTTCACCAAAGGATTTTCTCTTGGAGTAGATTTCCAAGGCGGTCGCACATACACGATTCGTTATGACAACAATGTCAACCTAGAAGATGTACGTCGCAATTTGGATGAGGTGTTTCAATCGACTACCGAGGTAAAAACCTTTGGTAGTGAAAACCAAATCAAAGTAACTACGACCTACCACATCGAAGAAACAAGTGACCAAGCCGATGGCGAAGTATTAGCCAAATTGAATGAAGGTTTAACGAAGGTAAGTGACAGTAAATATGAGATCCTTTCGCAGCAAAAAGTAGGACCTTCTATCGCTAGTGACATTCGCGACCGCGCAATCTATGCTGCTGTATTCTCTATTTTAGTGATTGCAGCATACATTTTGATTCGTTTCCGCAGATGGCAGTATTCGGTATCTGCAGCGATCTCTACCACACATGATGGTATTGTATTGTTAGGTATCTTCTCTGTATTGGATGGGCTAGTACCATTCTCCTTAGATATCGATCAGCATTTCGTAGCCGCGTTATTGACCGTGTTAGCGTACTCGGTGAATGATACCGTGGTTGTATTTGACCGTCTTCGTGAATACTTAACAAAACCTTTCGGTAAGAACGAAAACTTAGGCAGCACCATCAACAGAGCGATCAACTCCACATTGAGTCGTACCATCATTACCTCGTTGACATTGATCTTCGTATTGGCGGTGTTATTTATATTCGGTGGTGAGGTGATTAGAGGTTTCTCTTTCGCTATCTTGATTGGTATTATTGTAGCAACCTACTCTTCTATCTTTATCGCTGCACCAACCATGTACGATTTGACTCCAGAGGAGAAAGCGGCACAAGATATTGCTCCGAATGTGAAGGAGGTAAAAACAGTGACAAATTAATCGGAAACGATAGTTTCAAACATATAACAGCGGGCTTTCTGGGAACAGAAAGCCCGCTGTTTTTCATAGCTATGCGAAGCAACGGTTAAGAAGAGTTAAAGAGTTTGCACCCGCTTCATCCTTGGCGTATATTTGACTATTCATAATTTTAGGTTAATAATTGGTTAGTTTAGCATTGCCGCTCTCCCCGAGTGGCAATGCTTTTTTTATGTGTTATCACATGGTATATTCAAGCCCTATTATAGCAAGGAGATGACACATTTAGCATAGCAGCTATTACCCAATATTCCTCATTTTTATTTAGCTTTGAGCAGTATTTAGATGACAATCATGAAAGGTAAATTTTCAATAGTAGGTTTGGCAATCGCTCTTGTTGTAGCGGCCTGTAATAACCCTGGAGCCGACAAAAACCAAGCAGCAGATCCGCACGCAGGACACGATCACAGCACGCAAGCAGAAACGGCTACATCGCATGCTCAAACTCCGCCGCCTGCTCAGCCAGAAGAGCAAGATCCGACAGCAAGCATCCCAGAGTTTAAGTTTTACAAGGTGAAGTCGGGCTTCGGTTATGAGAAGAAAGATATACCTAGTGGCAAAAACACCGTTTTCATCTTGTTCGATCCTTCTTGCGGGCATTGCCAACAAGAAACACAAGCTCTGGCCAAAAACTACGACAAGATTAAAGACATCAATATCCTATACATTTCGATGAACGACCCAGGTTTGATGGTCAATTTCCTACCTTCTTTCGGTAAAGAACTAGATGGCAAATCTAATGTAGAAGTTTTATATGATCGGAATCAGGAGTTTATCCGCAAATTCCACATCCCGAGCATGTTCCCAGCTAACTATGTGTACGGAGCCGATGGCAACTTGAAAAACCACTGGGTTGGCGAAAAAGGTATCGATGAAATTTTAACCGCATTTGTACAGTAATAGCATAGATGAGGATTGTAATAAACGGATTTGGACGAATAGGCAGGCATACCCTTCGTCATTTACTTCAGCGCGAGCTGGAAGGAGTAACAGTTGTTGCCATTAACGATTTGGCGGATGCAGCCACACTGGCGCATCTTTTTAACTACGACTCCGTACACGGCCCAGCTCCCATGCCCGTAGCGCATCGAGATGGTAATTTGGAAGTCGGAACGCAATCCATACAGATCTATAATGAAAAAGATCCAGAACGGTTGCCGTGGTCTGTTTTAGGCATAGATTTAGTCATCGAGTCTACGGGGCATTTTACCACATCCACTGCCGCAGCAAAACATTTGTTGGCCGGTGCGCGTCAAGTCGTGATCTCCGCTCCATCACCAGATAAAGAAATTCCTACGGTCGTATTGGGCATCAACGATGACACATTTGACTGGAATGCACCGATATTCTCCAACGCATCTTGTACTACGAATAACGTCGCGCCATTAGTCAAAATCTTGGACGACAATTGGTCCATTCAAGATGGCTACATCACTACGGTACACTCCATGACCGGAGATCAGAATTTGCATGATGCACCGCATCGAGATTTGCGACGGGCGCGCGCTGCATCATCTTCCATTATCCCAACATCGACTGGTGCGGCAAAAGCCATTACGAATGTGTTCACTCATTTAGAAGGAAAATTAGGCGGAGCAGGTATTCGGGTACCCGTATTGAATGGTTCTCTCACCGATTTTACCTGTACCTTAGCAAAGCCTACTACGGTCGAAGAAATCAACGCGAAGTTTAAAGCTGCTGCCGAAGGTGATTTGAAAAATGTGCTGTACTACACCGAAGATCCGATTGTATCGGTCGATATTATCAATAATCCCTATTCCTGCGTATTTGATGCGCAACTGACTTCTGTGGTCGGTGGGTTGGTGAAAGTAGTGGGCTGGTATGACAATGAATACGGCTATTCTAACCGCATGGTTGATATCGTACAGATTCTAAGTCGCTTAGAGGCGACCCTCGACGCCTAATCCAAAGAGCGCAAAATCATATTTTACGGGATCCGCAGGATCTAGCAAACGCAATTGAGCAGTCAATTCCATCGCCATATTCCAATTGACGGTCGGCGTGGTAATCATGCCTAACTTCCTACCTACGCGCTCTACATGTACATCGCATGGGCTGATCAAATCGGCCGGATGTATCTTCGACCAGATTCCAAAATCCACCCCTTGCGTATCACGGCGCACCATCCAGCGCAAAAACATGTTTAAGCGCTTACAGCTAGATTTTTGCATCGGAGAACTGATGTGTTTACGAGTACGCTCTGGATAATCGAGTAAGGAAAAGAAATACGATTTAAAATAGTTGAGTGCCTGCTCTACGGATACGTGTTCACGATCTTCTTGCCCCCATACAAAAGCCATTTCCAACGACTCATGCTGCGCATAATGATGACGCAGGAAGGCGATAAAATAAAGCAAGTCGGTATCGTTAAACGTACGATGCTTGAATCCCAGCAGACCAGCAAGATCCTGATCGGAATGGTGTAATACAAAAGCATAAGGTTCGCCCTGCATCCGTGCAATCAGCTCGGTGCATTTGTTGATAATGGTTTTGCGTTGTCCCCAAGCCATTATGCTGGCAAACAGCCCCATAATCTCGATATCCTGCTTTAAGGTAAAGCGATGTGGAATCACGATCGGATCATACTCGATAAAACTCGGGCGATTGTATTCTGCGACCTTTTGATCCAAAAATTCTTTTAAATCAAAATGAGCCATACCTTACTAACCTACGATCTGTTTATAAATAGCGTCTTTGAGCTGCTGAATGTTTTTACCAGAAACAGAAGAGATAAATAGGTGCGGAATATCTTTTGGTACTTCCGCTTTCATTTGCTCTTCCAACTCTTCATCCAACATATCCGATTTGGTGATCGCCAACATACGTGGTTTGTCTACCAACTCCGGATTATAGGCCGTAAGCTCCCGCAATAGAATATCGTATTCTTCTGCAATGGTACGATCGGTATCTGCCGGTACCATAAATAGTAAAACAGAGTTGCGCTCAATATGTCTCAGAAAACGGTAACCTAAACCCTTACCTTCCGACGCACCTTCGATAATACCCGGAATATCAGCCATCACGAAAGACTTGCTATCGCGATACGATACAATACCCAAATTCGGCACGATGGTCGTAAACGGATAATCAGCAATTTCTGGTTTAGCAGCCGATACCACGGATAACAATGTGGATTTACCTGCATTGGGAAATCCAACCAAGCCCACGTCGGCAAGCACTTTGAGTTCCAGAATCATCCACTCCTCTTTACCGGGAATACCGGGCTGCGAATAACGTGGCGTTTGCTGAGTGGGCGTTTTGAAATGCCAGTTGCCCAAGCCACCCTTACCACCAGGAGTTAAGATTTTGGTCTCGCCTTCTTCCGTAATTTCAAACAAGACCTCACCAGTTTCCGCATTTTTGGCAATTGTACCTAGCGGCACTTCCAAGATTTCATCTTTACCGGTTGCGCCAGATTTCAACGCGCTTCCGCCTCGTTCGCCATCGGCAGCGATAATATGTTTACGGTACTTTAAATGCAGCAAGGTCCAGTGATTGGTAGATCCTTTGAGAATGATATGACCACCACGGCCGCCATCACCGCCATCCGGACCACCTTTGGCGGTCGTCTTGTCTCTATGTAGATGTGCCGAACCTGCACCTCCGTGACCAGAACGACAACATACCTTTACATAATCAACAAAATTAGAACCCTGTGCCATATCAATCTTAAAATTATCGTAGATTAACCTACTTTATGTGTATCGATCACTTTCGTTAGGTTGACGAATATCTCATCAATCTCTCCGATGCCATCGATCTTATTTAATTTATCCTGTTTTTCGTAGTATGGCAACACGTGTATCGTCTTGCTAAAATACTCCTCAATACGTTTTTTCAATTTGTCTGCCGCATCGTCTGCTCGGCCAGATATTTCTTGCCTCTTAGCAATACGCTCGGTCAGTTCCGCTTCACTTACGTCTAGTGCTAGCACTGTACTGATAGGTTGTCCGTTTGATTCCAAAAACTGATCTAACGCTTCTGCTTGAGCTACCGTTCGTGGAAAACCATCAAAGATGAAACCCTTCGCAGTTTGATGCTCATTGATTTCTTGCTCTAGCATCGAAATAGTAATTGAATCCGGCACCAAATTACCTTCAGCGATAATCTGATTTACCTTCTTGCCCAGTTCCGTCTCGTTCTTAATATGCGCGCGAAACATATCTCCGGTCGAGATATGATGCAATCCATATTGAGCGATTAGTTTTTCAGACTGTGTCCCCTTACCTGCACCAGGAGGGCCAAAAATTACAAGGTTTAACATAACTTTCTGTTATTTTGTTTATTGCAAAATAAAAGCCTAATCCGTGGATCGAATTAGGCTTTGATGTTAATTAAGTGCGCTCAAAGGGAGTCGAACCCCTAACCTCCTGATCCGTAGTCAGGTGCTCTATCCAATTAAGCTATGAGCGCCGCTTCCAAAAGCACATCGAGTCTGGCCCGTTTTGTTTTGGTGATGCAAATATAGTAAAATGCTTTATGCTAACAAATATTTTTTCATGAAATCAGAGACTAATGCATCGTTATCTCCTCTAGAAACAAGGTAAAACACTTCATAATGAAGACCTAACGCAGAGAGAACAAATCCTCTACGCCCAGCAATTTTCTACTCGTAAAACCTTCACCATAAGTTGTCTGAATGCTACGACCAAATTCTCGTGCTCTCCCCTCCGTATATAGAATAAAGTCTGGCGTCGAGATATATGTCTGTGGTTCGTTGCTATCTGCTGGCGCATTGAATTGCGTCGTGTAGGCCAATATCGATTGTTTCTTCACTTCCCAATAAGGCGTAATATCCAATATAATATCTGGCTGTATGTATTTATCTTGAATTAACTGCAACTGTAATCTCGGACGAAAGCTTTCCTGAGCTCCCTGCTCATCGCTCGTCTCGATCCGCCTCAATCCAGCTAGAAATAGTGCATCATTCACCAGTTTGCTAGCGCGACCGTGATCTGGATGCCGATCATCCACCGCATTAGTAATAACTATTTCCGGACGATATTGGCGAATGCATTGGACAATCGCTAGCTGATGGGCTTCATTATTTTCAAAAAATCCATCTCTCAAACCCAAATTAATCCGAACGGCAACACCTAAAATATCAGCGGCAGCTTGTGCTTCGGCGGCGCGCGTTTCTGCTGTTCCGCGCGTACCCAATTCACCACGGGTAAGATCTACAATTCCTACTCTTTTCCCTTCGGCGACATATCTTGCAATCGTACCGCCTGCCCCTAGCTCCGCATCGTCGGGATGCACTGTTATCACCATCAAATCCAATTCCATACCGGTAGATTATTGTTTAAAAAATGTAAACAAATATAATGTTTAAACGCTTAAATTGGGAGAATATTTGAAATTAGACATTATTTCCAGAAAAACTAATACGATTTACTAACTCACTATCCACTAGCGATTAGTGACCATAGGTCGCGCTTGTTCGTACTCCCGAATGATGGTTTCGATGACGAAATCTTCCTGTGGATCGTAGGTACTTTTGAGATTGTGTCCTACTACGCGCGCCACACCTTGGTATACAAAAGCGGTGACTCCGCCCTTCATCTCTTTGACTAAATCGTAACTGGTATTGCCCGTCTGCCTTTCGATCAATTTGATTAAGATCTTGCCTTGACTGACGGAAAGGTTTTTCACTTCAGAATTAATCTTGTGCTTAATCTCGTGCTCGCATTCTTTGACCAGCTTGCGGTGTTCTTTTTTACTTTGCGCTTGCGCCAAATCGCGATCCAATTGAGCATAGCGTTTCTGTGCATATATCGCGTAAGGAAGCACACGAAGTACATTTCGCTTTAGGCGCAGGTATTGCATACGCTCCTCTTCACTCTTCCAAGGTCGAAAACCCACCACCACCACCTCGGGAATGAGAAAGGCAGGCACGACTTCACCACTTTCTAAGCGAACGGTCTGATAGGTATCTACTACTTGCGCTTGACCGGCACCATAATGCGGCATAATCAATTGCTGAGCACCTCCCATCAAGGGAAGGAAGATAAACATAGCAACCGCACTAATCAAGACTCTCATACACGAATTAAATCGCAATTTCATTTTAAAAACACATGAATTTTCCTTAAATTTATTCTTAACAAGAATCATGCTACTTTACCCTACCCGCTTAAACTAGTAAAGATAAAGTAAATTGAAACAACTCACAACCTTTGGGAGATGATATGGAAGAATATGTGATTGATATTGAGGCGGAAAACAAGGAGATAAGGAAACGATATCGAGCACTGTTGCGAGCATGTAAACCCACTTTGCAACGTGGGGACAAACAGGAAATCCGTAAGGCCTTCGATTTATCATTGGAGAGCCACAAAGATATGCGCCGAAAATCTGGCGAGCCGTATATTTATCATCCGATTGCGGTAGCGCAAATTGCTGCTGAAGAGATTGGATTGGGCACCACTTCGATCGTGTGTGCGCTATTGCATGATGTGGTAGAAGATACCAGCATGACCGTAGAAGAGATCGAGCAGCAGTTCGGCAAAAAGGTAGCGCGTATTATCGATGGATTGACGAAAATATCCGGCATCTTCGATACGAATAGTTCCATTCAGGCCGAGAATTTTCGCAAAATGCTGCTCACGCTGGCAGACGATGTTCGCGTCATCTTAATCAAGCTGGCCGACCGACTACATAATATGCGTACCATGGAATTCATGGCACGCCACAAGCAACTTAAAATCGCCTCGGAAACCAGCTATTTATATGCGCCACTCGCGCATCGCTTGGGTCTGTACGCTATAAAATCGGAGTTGGAAGATCTGTCTATGAAATACACAGATCCCGATACCTATAAATTTATTGCTAGAAAGCTTAATGAGAAGAAGGCCGAACGCGAGAAGTTTATCAGCGGCTTCGTCGCTCCGATCAAGGAGATTCTGGCTGGAGAAGGCATTACAGCCGATGTATTCGGTCGGCCGAAATCCATCCATTCGATCTGGAATAAGATGCGCAAGAAATCTATCCCTTTCGAAGAGGTATACGATCTTTTTGCGATTCGCGTCATTATTGATACGGTCGATGAAAAAGAGAAAACAGAATGCTGGAAGGTCTATTCTATTGTAACTGATCTGTATCGCCCTAATCCCGACCGCTTGCGCGATTGGATTTCTTCGCCAAAAGGTAATGGCTACGAATCGTTGCACACGACCTTGATGGGGCCTCGTGGGCAATGGGTAGAAGTGCAAATACGCACCAAACGCATGAACGAAATTGCGGAGAAAGGTTTTGCAGCACACTGGAAATATAAAGAATCCAATTCGGATAGCGGCTTGGATCAATGGATTCAGAAAGTACGCGATGTATTGAATACGGCGGAGGCTGACGCGATCGATTTTGTCGATGATTTTAAGATGAATCTATTCTCGGACGAGATTTTCATCTTTACACCAAAAGGCACGTTAGTGCAGTTGCCACACAATGCAACTGCACTCGACTTTGCTTTTGAGATTCACTCCGACATTGGTGCTACCTGTATTGGGGCCAAGGTAAATCAAAAATTGGTGCCGCTAGCACACCATTTGCATAATGGCGATCAAGTAGAGATCATCACCTCAGCGAAGCAAAGTCCGAAAGAAGATTGGCTCAACTTTGTGGTTACCGCCAAGGCGCGCTCGAAGATAAAATCTTCACTCAAAGAAGAGAAAAGGCGCGTAGCGGAAGATGGTAAGGAAATTCTAGAAAGAAAACTCAAGTCCTTAAAGATCACGTACAACACAGACAATATCAATAAGATTGCAAACCACTTTAAGTTTGCCAGTTCTCAGGATCTCTTTTTCCAAGTAGCCAAAGGAACGATTGATATTAAGAATTTAAGAGAATTTGCCGCTTCGGAAAAATCGGAAGATGCTAATAATAACCTGTTTCAATCGCATGTCTCTGGCTTGGTCGAGAAGATCAACAAGAAAGACATGGACACGATCCTCATTGGGGATGATTTGCAAAAGATCGACTACACCTTAGCACCTTGTTGTAATCCGATTCCGGGAGATGATATCTTTGGTTTCCTAACGGTGAATGATGGCATTAAGATTCACAGAACCAGCTGTCCGAACGCCTCTCGCCTGATGGCCAACTATGGTTATCGAATCTTGAAAGCACAATGGTCTTCATCGCAAGGCAATACCTCTTTCTTAACAGGGCTTCGTATTGTGGGTATTGATGATGTCGGTTTGGTCAATAAAATCACGACGGTGATTTCCAGAAATTTCAACGTCAATATCCGATCATTGTCTATTTCCAGTAATGAAGGTATCTTTGAAGGAAGCATCATGGTATTTGTCAACGATATTGAACAGCTGGAAAACCTTATTAGCAACGTACTACGCATCCCTGGTATTACCAGTGTATCGCGGTACGAATCGGAAAACCGGAGTTAAGAGGGTGGGTCTTCAGTTCTCGTTTTAATAGGACATTAAGTTGATATGATATTCCAGCAAAATTTGGTAAATTTGTACAGAAGAATACAAGGAATGTATGAAGCAAGGTGAAAGTTACGAAACAGTAAAAAAGATATTTGAAGCATATCTGGAAAACAAGAATCTGAGAAAGACTCCTGAAAGATATGCTATTCTGGAAGAGATCTATTCTCGGACAGATCACTTCGATGTGGAATCGTTGTATATCCACATGAAGAACAAAAAATATCGAGTGAGCAGAGCGACAGTCTACAATACGTTGGAGCTGCTGGTATCATGTGATTTGGTGACCAAGCATCAATTTGGTCGCAATATGGCACAGTTTGAGAAGTCGTATGGCTACAAGCAGCATGATCATATCATCTGTATTGAGTGCAATAAGGTGGTCGAATTTTGCGACCCTCGCATCCATCAGATTCAAAGTATGATGGGCGAATTGTTGAAGTTCGAGATCAAACATCACTCCCTAAATCTATACGGAGTCTGCGAAGAATGTAGAGAGAAAGATGCTGCTAAGTCTGCTACAGAGACGGTAGCATCCGAAGTTTAGTGTTATGTCTGCTTTTTTGACATAAGTTTCACTTTTCTGGATAACAATAGTACTTTTGTTCGGGATAATTGAACACTTCATTTATCCCGAACTTTTTTATTTAGTACGCATTGCAAAGTATACAATTTATTTAATCATATATCTCAATTCAATATGCAAGTTGATGTCCTTTTGGGCTTACAATGGGGAGACGAAGGTAAAGGAAAAATCGTCGATGTTTTTTGCCCAAAATACGATTTGATTGCCCGTTTTCAAGGCGGACCGAATGCTGGCCATACGCTGGAGTTTGATAACAAGAAATTTGTCTTAAACACCATTCCTTCCGGAATCTTTAACGAAGACACCTTAAACCTGATCGGTAATGGTGTAGTTATCGACCCGATCATCCTAAAAAGAGAACTGGACAACCTGAAACAAGCGGGATTTGATCCAGTTTCAAAAGGTAAATTGGTTATTGCACGCAAAGCACACTTGATCTTACCGACGCATCAACTATTGGATGCAGCGTCTGAAAGCAACATGGGTACGGGTAAAATTGGTTCTACTTTAAAAGGTATCGGACCAACTTACATGGATAAAACAGGCCGTAATGGTCTGCGTGTAGGTGACACTACCTTGCCAGACTTCTTGGATCGCTATGAGAAATTGAAACAAAAACACCTCTCTATCTTAGCACACTATGGCGATTTGCCTGATTTTGCAGATCGTGAAAAAGCGTTCTTAGAAGCGGTAGAATTCTTAAAAAGCATTCCGCACGTAGATTCAGAACACTTAGTCAATCAATACCTAAAAGATGGCAAACGTGTATTGGCCGAAGGTGCACAAGGAACTTTATTAGATGTAGACTTTGGATCGTATCCATTCGTAACCTCTTCCAACACGACTACGGCAGGCGCTTGTACCGGATTAGGTATTGCTCCAAATCGTATCGGCGCTGTATATGGCATCTTTAAAGCATATGCAACACGTGTGGGCGGCGGCCCATTCCCAACAGAATTGCATGATGAAACAGGCGAGCAACTTCGCAAGCTGGGTCATGAATTTGGCGCCACTACAGGCCGTGCTAGACGTACAGGATGGATTGACATTCCAGCTCTTAAATATGCCATCATGATCAACGGGGTAACCGAATTAATCATGATGAAAGCAGATGTATTGGACACATTTGATAAAATCTACGCATGTACTCATTACAAGCACAATGGTGAAGTAATCGACTACATGCCTTACGAGATCATCACAAATGAAGCAGTGCCAGTATACGAAGAAATCGAAGGATGGAATCAGGATCTAACCGGTATTCGTAAACCAGATGAAATCCCTGCTGCGCTTAATAATTACATCGCTTACTTAGAGAAAGCGTTGGAAGTGCCGATCAAATACCTTTCGGTAGGTCCAGATCGCGTACAGACTATCGTACTTTAAAGCGATTAGGTAATGCCTACGGCAACGTTTGTGATGGAAGATACAGATTTTCTGGCTAAAGCATTGCTTTGGACAGAATCTTTTGACACCGCTTGTCTGCTACACTCCAATGAATTTGTCGATCCTTATACCAACGTACAAAGTATCTTGGCGGTGGGTGCCAGACAGCAGATTGAAGCCGACGGCATCAATACATTTTCTAAAATAGAAGCTTTTAAAACCAAACATCCGCACGAGTGGATGTTTGGTTTTTTTGGTTACGACCTCAAGAACGAAATCGAAGATCTGCGCACTGCACTGACAGATGAACTAGAATTTCCAGACGCGTACTTTTTCGTACCTGAAATACTACTCCATTTTCAAGACGAAAAAGTCGTGATTGATACCCCACTTACAGTGGATGTCCAAGCAGTTTACGAAAGTATTTGCAAAACAATCTTATCTTTTGAAATACCCCAACTGACTCGCCCTTTCCGGAAACGGATGAGCAAAGCAGCATATATGGAGTCGTTTCATCAGCTAAAGCAGCATATACAACGCGGTGATATTTACGAAGTGAATTTATGTCAAGAATTCTATCAGGAAGATTGTGCCATTCATCCGCCAAGTGTTTATTGGAAGCTAAACAACGTATCCCCGACGCCATTTTCTACCTTTTTCAAATTTCAGGATCTGTATATCCTATCCGCATCGCCAGAGCGATTCATCGCGAAAAGAGGCAGCACACTTTTATCACAACCAATTAAGGGTACTGCAAAGCGCGGTAATACGGAGCGCGAAGATTGGGAAATCATAAAACGCCTGCAATCCGATCCGAAAGAAATTGCCGAAAATGTCATGATTGTCGATCTGGTGCGCAACGACCTAACTCGAAGCGCTAAAGCAGGCAGCGTGGCCGCCGAACGCCAGCCGAAAGTACATACTTTCCGCCAAGTACATCAATTGGTATCAACAATTACCTGTGAGATTGATCCTACTGTGACAGAGTTGGAAGCCATCCAGCGCGTATTCCCAGCTGGATCGATGACTGGAGCACCCAAAGTAAGTGCAATGGAATTATGTGATCGTTACGAGAAGTCTAAACGTGGCGTGTACGCCGGCGCGGTCGGTTATTTCTCTCCAGATGGCAACTTTGACTTTAATGTAGTGATCCGCACGCTACTCTACAATCAGGCAAAGCAATACCTTTCCTTCCATACGGGTGGTGCGATTACTATTGATGCTGAAGCCAAAAAAGAATACGCGGAGTGCTTACTGAAGGCAAATGCAATCCTAACAGCACTTGATAGCCAACTAGAAAACTAACCCGTATATCAACTTGTCATTCGCTGTAAGGCGTCATCTAATTATAGGTGCCATATCTTTATCTTCCGACAAGTCAAGCAGATGTAGAATGTTAAGAAGACGTTATTTATACGGAATGATTCTATTACTAGATCTTAATGTCAAAATAAAGAAGTACATTTACCGTGTAAAAAAATGTGTGCATCACCTGATTAATGGTTATGCTTATAAATACTGTCTATTATTCCGTAGCATACTTAAACATCTATCTATCAGACCCTCCAACTTAATCATTATGGAAATTGCCACGAAATTTTACAAAACAGCCCTATGAAAAAATCAACAAAGTTCAGTAATAAAGATACGTCCTTCTCTAAGATCTTGAAAAGTCGGGTAAACGAATACTTTCAGAGTTCCGCACAGCATACCACAGGAGGCTCCAAAATGTACCAGAAATCGATCCTGTTAATTAGCTCCGCTATTATTTTATACAGTATCTTGGTTTTTGCAACACCATTCTGGCCAATATCAGTGGTATTATGTATTTTGCTGGGGATAAATTTTGCCGCTATTGGATTCAACATCATGCATGATGCTGGACACAATAGTTTATCAAGTAATAAAAATGTAAACACATTTCTGTCTTATTCCTTGAATGCACTAGGAGGAAACATCTACCTCTGGAAGCTAAAGCACAATATAGCACATCATACATACACCAATATTGAAGGTGAGGATCATGATATTGAGATCAAGTTCTTAAGAATCCACGATTCGCAAGAGCCTAAAAGTCACCATCGGTACCAGCACTTCTATTTTCCGGTGCTTTACGCTGTATCTTATTTAGCTTGGATCTTTTTTCAGGATTACGAAAAATACTTTAGACGGAGACTAGGAAAGCACTCGGCTTTGTTTAACATGCCTAACAAGGAAAAGTGGATTTTTTGGATCAGTAAGATCGTACATTTTCAACTATTCATTACCATTCCGGTATTGGTCGTGGGATGGTTACCTGCTTTAGTCGGACTTCTTGTGGCTGGATTTGCGTGCGGCATCTGTTTAGCGACCGTTTTTCAGTTGGCACATGTGGTGACAGAAACAGAGTTTACAGCTAGTGAACCGGGTCTTATGGAAGACGAATGGACAGTACATCAGCTGAGCACTACGGCCAACTTTGCTACACGAAACAAGGTATTGACCTGGTTATTAGGCGGATTGAACTTCCAAGTAGAACATCATTTATTTCCCAAAATAAGTCATATACACTATCCGGAAATTAATAAAATTGTCAAGAATGTCTGTGAAGAGTTTCGGGTAAACTACATTGAATTTGCATCTCTTGGACAGGCATGGAAGTCGCACACCAGTGTGATTAAAAGTATGTCACGGTAATTATTATCTGGACAACATTTATTCTTGTCTTTGATAAGGAACTCAAAAATAGTTTTATACCAGATCATCAAATTACAAAGGCGCAGCGATGTAAAATATCGCTGCGCCTTTGTACATCCTAAGCTCTTTCGCAACCTCTCCTGTTGGAAAAAATAGGACATAAAAAAACCGTCTTGCGTGGCAAAACGGTTTGTACAATATATGCAAAAATTAACTTATATCAACTTAACATTTACTGCGTTTGGTCCTTTGCGACCTTGTTCAACTTCAAAAGAAACGTGATCGTGTTCACGGATATCTTGAGTCAATCCTGAAACATGAACGAAAACTTCTTGACCACCGTCATTTGGAGTTATAAATCCGAAACCCTTGGTTTCGTTGAAAAATTTTACTATGCCTTCTTGCATTACTTTTTGGTATAAAATATTATTAATGTTGTAAATGTACACAAAATTTATTAGGATAGGTACAAAATTTACTAGCAAATCTTAATACTTTAAACTGAGTGGATACGAGGGCTTCAGCCACAACGTATAAAACCGGGTTTATTACATCATAAATATGATAATTGACCTAAAAGAGAGGCATTCAATTGTATTATTTTTTTTGTATTATTCGCCGACCACGTTAGCACAATTATAAATTTTAAATGTTATTCTTCTGCCAGGAATGGCTTCATATGCGGTAGCACCTAATCGTTGTGCTGTGTTGCATCTACATAAGCGTATCAAAACGCAGCAGCTTCAGCATAAGTACTTGGTTTGAGCTATTATTAAAACAATCTAACGCTCTTAAATATTATAAGATAGAGGATGCGTACAATAGTCTATCATCAACGTAAAACATAAACAATTAATTATCATGGCAACGAAAGTCGAAACAAAGAACACGGGTTTGAAAAAGGAAAGATCGAATGAAACCTACCAAGAGTTGACATCTGTAGTAAAGAAGAATAAGGAGAACAGGCAAGATAAGGATGCAGAAGCCGGCGTAGATGCTACCGAAGAACAAATAAATGACATGCCAAACGACCCAGAAGCTAAAATTCCAGAAAAGAATGATTAGGAGATCGACCTAGATTGTTTTTTTATTTACGAAGCGTTTGACAATGTCAATCAGATCTTCCATTTCAAATGGTTTAGCTAAATAGCCGTCGGCACCGGCGCTATCTGCAATTTCTGCAATATACTTATTCGCAGACATAAGCAGGATAGGTATATGTTGGGTGAGAGGTTGCTCCTTTAGCTCTCGACAAATTACTCGGCCATCCGCACCAGACATCCAAATATCCAACAGAATCAAATCTGGCAGGTCATCAACTACCAGACTTGCGACCCCATCAGGTTCGATTAACTGATGCACTTCATATCCCTCCCCTTCCAGTATGATACTAACCACATCTAGGATTCCCTCATTATCGTCAATAACCAGTATTTTTTCCATACTACTTTTTCAAAGGAAGTGTAATCGTGAATATAGATCCTTTACCTTCGGTACTATTTACAGTCAGATCGCCATGATGTCTATTGATGATCTTCGATGAGATAAATAACCCCAAACCTAATCCTGCAAAAGTATTTTGCATAAAACCATCTGCGCGAAAGAATTGATCGAAAACATTCTGTTGATTCTCACTGGATATACCAATTCCAAAATCATGAACCAATAGCTTGACCTGATTATTCTCTAATATTGTTTCTACCAATACCTCATCCGAATGCGGTGAATACTTAATGGCATTAGACAGTAAATTGGTAATCACTTGCCCTATGCGATTACGATCACCTAATATTTCTACGGATTGATCTAAAGTGACTTTGATCTGGTGTTTTCGGGATGTTTGCTGCATTTCCTCGGTCACCTCAGAGACCAGGTCATTAAAATCGAAAAGATCAATGTTATAATCGAGCTGTCCGGCTGTCACTTTAGTAGCATCCAGCAGATCACCAATTAGCGCAGTCAGTTTATTAATCTGATTATCCATCTTCGCCAAGAAACTTTCGGCTTCTTTATTGCCTTCCTTTTGAAACCGACGATGTAGGGCTTGCGTGTAGCCTTTGATACTCGTTACTGGAGTCTTAAGTTCGTGCGAGGCCATACTGATAAAATCATTCTTTTGTCTTTCCAACTTCACCTTCTCTGCGATTTGCTTTTGGAGTTCTTCCGAAAATACTTTTTGTTGCAAAAGATCGTTCTTTCGTTCGGTAATATCGTCCATAGCTAGCAAAATTAATTGTTCACCATTTGCTTTCTTTACAAGATGTATATTGAATTTGACGACCCGTTCACCTAAGGTTGGAAATACAAAACTAATCTCCTTTGCAATGATCTGTTCCTCATTTTGCTGAATGCGGGTAAATTCTTTGGCAAGTCCTGGAATGTTCCATCCTCCATTCTGGAGCTGGTAAAAGCTCTTACCAACAGCCTGTTCCTGACTAATTCTAAATGTTTTACAAAATGCATTATTCACACTCTGAATCATCAGATCACTGTTCATCATGATCAGTGGTTCATGCAGTACAGCAATCGTAGCTTCTGCCAATTTACGGCTAATGTTCAGCTCTTCATTACTTTCAAATAGTTCTTGATTTACCGTAAGCAACTCCTCATTGGTACTTTGCAGTTCTTCTTTACTAGTTTCCAGTTCTTCATTAAGGCTCTGCAACTCTTCACTTCCGCTCAAAAGCTCTTCATTTGAGCTTTGCAATTCTTCTTTTGAAATCTCCTGTGCTTCGGTGATATTACGCATATCTTCGCGAATTTGCGCAAGCTCTCTTTCTAACTGTAAAACCCTTTCCTGCTCTGCTGTTTTTACAGATTTGGAAGACAGTTTGCGACGTACAGGCAACGTCGGCTCTTCTTTGAAAAGAACGAGATAATAGGGATCAAACGTATTCAACAAAGGGATAACATCGATGCCGACTAATATTTCTCCCCCATTGATGGATACACCCGACTTAGAAAATACTTCGCTAGATGATTTTGCACGATGAAGAGCATTTCGCAATTCAAAGGAAAGTCCATCTTTAGCCATTTTCATGAGATTAAAAGTTGCCTTACCCGAAGGTGGTTCCAAAAATCTACTCGTGACCCCTCGAAACTGTACAATATCAAACTGATCGTTTACAATTACACCTGGCGGAGTATGCTTGGCTAACACAATCTCGTCTGCACTTTTTTGATAATCTTCTGTTTTTACTTCTTTACTACGAAGCGTCATATTTTCTTCCTCAACGGCCGTTTGCTTACCTCCACTCATGATAGTGATGTACCTGCCGACTCCAGGTTTTCGTGTATAAAATTTGCTTTTGCGCTGCAATGGATTAAAAAATTCGGATGCCGATCCCGCAGTCTCCGAATTACCGAGCCACAAAATCCCTTTATCGCGCAAGGCATAATGAAAAATTGCAATCGTCTTTTTTTGCAAGAACGGTTTAAAATAGATCATCACATTACGACAGGAGATCAAATCCATTTTGGCAAAAGGTGGGTCTTTTAAAAAGTTGTGCACCGCAAACACACACATATCTCGAATCGTCTTTGAAACGACGTAATGATCCTTATTTTTTTCAAAATATTTGGCTAGTCGCGCGACGCTTACTACTTCTAATTCTTTCTTATGGTAAATCCCACTCCGAGCGATCTTGATAGATTTATCAGAGATATCTGTTGCAAAAATATGGATACGCTGCTGATGCAACTGTTCACCAAAGAATTCATGTAAAGCGATAGCGATAGAATACGGTTCTTGCCCGGTAGAACATCCGGCGACCCAGATCCTAATTGGTTCTCCATTGTTCTTCCCTTCCTGTATCAGAGGAACGATTTTCTTGATTAATAACTCAAAGCAATACGGATCTCTGAAAAATGCCGTAACAGATATGAGTAAATCATAAAACAATAAATCTTGCTCAAGATGATGGTCTGTGATGTACGTAAGGTAAGCCGAGATATCAGCGATCTTGAGCATCAACATCCTCCGGACGATGCGTCTGCGTACCGTGGTTTGCTTGTACAAGCTAAAATCAGCTTCCTTGCGTTGATACATCAACGCCATTATCTTTCGATAAGTAGATTCTTCATCGACAGATTCAGATATAGGCTCGCTGGCTGACCAGCCTTGTCGTAACATCGCAAAATAATCGGTCAGTTTTTTACCAATTTCTTCTGGAGGCAGTACAAAATCTATAATATTTGCATCAATCGCGTGCCCGGGCATCGCCGTAAAACCAGCAGAATTATCTTGCGCTATGGTCAACCCACCTTGTTCCCGAATTGCTCTCATTCCAGCGGTGCCGTCTATGCCCATACCTGAGAGTATGACAGCTGCAGAACTGGCTTCATAAGCAGACGCCATCGAGGCAAACAAAGCATCAACCGCTTTATTTGATTTTTCTTTGGTGGGTCTAGGGTTCAGTTTGAGCAAACCATTGGCCACTGTCACGATTTTTCCAGGAGGTATTACATAGATATGATCGCGCTCGATGTGTAAATGCTCCGTGATAGATACCACAGGAATGTTGGTTATCTTTTGCAGTAAGTCGGGCAATAGGCTGTTTTTCTCCGGATAAAGATGCTGAACCACAATAAAAGCCATACCAGAATAGGCTGGTATATTCGACAACATAGTTTTGATTGCTTCCAATCCGCCGGCAGATGCACCTACCCCAATAACAGGGACCTGTTCATTGGTTTCGGACTTTGTTTTATTATATTTTAATCCCATAGATCGCGGCCTTACTATGACAGGCTTAGCGATAGCAAGATAAGCATTCTGAGAGCACAAATCGTGCTAATTTTACGTATAATGAATAAAACATCTTCAGAATTGAAGATTATTTTAAAATAGACCAACAACCGTAAGCAAAGTGCTTGAAGATTAATAGGATCGCGAAAAACTTAGGCAAAGCGCTATTATTCCCAAATTTTAAAAGCAGAAATATCAACTTCGACAGCATGTGTAAAACAATCTTGTTTTAAGCTTAAAAAAATGCTTTTGACTAATTTGCGAATATATTTTAGTAGATCTTACTAGCCCTTAGAATTGATTATCCTTGACAAATGTCGAGCATATGTTACAGAATGACATCAACTATAAGTGCTATATAAAATAATATATTCTCACAAATACTCCCAGTAAGCAAAACTTAACTTAATAAAAAAAAGCGTGCAACCATATCCTCTTAAACATGATTAGATGGATTACATTCTACTATTTACCTCCAATTGGAAATACAATCTTAAAAAGACATTCTTTTAAGAGAACAAGCACAAGAATGAAATATCCCCACGACAATGCACCATTCTTATAGAGAATAAATAGCGAATAATTAAGAAAAACATAATATTAAAAAGAAATAATTTACCTTTATCGTTACAATATCACTGGTAAAAGTACCGTAACACTTGCATATGTGGCGCTTATGCCACAAAAGAAAATAACTTAATATCTCGCATATGTCAATTAAACTATCTTTACCTCGGGATTTACAGTTTAAGCTAACTCTTAATTAACATCCTTATAAAAATCATTTACTGTTAATAAATTTCTAAAAAATGAAAAAACCTACTAGAAAACATGTAACCTTCTTAAAGTTCTATTCATGTCCAGAAATTAATGTAGAGCTAATCAGCTTGGAACATAGTGTGGCGGCCGGATCTGCCACGGTAACTCCACTAAATAATCAGTCGCAAGTAAGGCAAGAGTGGGAAACCGCACCAGACGTCGTTGGAAACCAAGCTTGGTAGAACTCAATTCTACACTTAGACAGATTATAGCATTCAGTTTATGTACATGCAAAATCATGCTGTTATCTTACAAAGATAACAAGCAGCTTGTATGGTAATATAGTAGAACAATATATAGTCTTTAGCACGAAGCTATGCAACCTATTTGTGAAAAATATTGCATTTTACATAGTTGTGTCTAGCCCATACTTATTGGGATAAATCTCCAATTCGAATGGACTATATGGAGCTATTTTTACCTTATTTAAAAATTATGTGCTGCAAATAAATCGCCTTACAGTCATTATTTCGCTAAGTTATCAATCACTTTGCACAGAAGTATTGATTACGTTTCGTACCTTACAATAGGTCACGATAAGTTAATCCAGCAGCACAATTATGACTGCATATGAAATAACCAAGAACTTAGCGAAATCAACATTTTATGGAGCCGACAGTTTTATTTAAAGAAAGCACAAAGCCTTACAAAGTAATTATCCTTCCGTTTATTATATCCTATCTTTTCCTTTTTTATGGCGTTTTACGACAGTTGATATACGATATACCATTAGGCACTAAACCTATTTCTGATGGTCATTTGATCATTTTCACCATCTGCTGTGGCATCTTCATTGCATTATTGGGCAGCATACGCGCAGAACTGAAAGTGACGAACGAAGGTTTTTTCTTGAAGACCGTACCATTTATCTCAGCTGATCTTACCAGATGGAGCAGTGTAGATAAAATGGAAGTAGCAAATTACAATCATATTAAAGAAAGTTTGGGCTTAGGTTTTCGCGGCATCAGTACGCAAATGGCTTATTTAGGCGGCGGCCAGCCGGGCATAAAATTATATTTCCATAATGGAGACAAGATACTTTTAGCAGCTCGAAACCAAGAAAAATTATTACATGTACTTTCCGATCTGGCCTTAATCACGGCCGATAAAAAGTAGTTTTCTGATACGAAGTCACGTTAATTAGCACCATCATTTGCAATTGATTGCTCAAACGTAAACACCTACAGACTCTAATTGATGGCTATCAGAGTGAATTCTTGGTTGCAATTTTCGTAACAGTAGTGTGAGGTGCGGAGGTACTATGCAAATTTTTGCTAGTTTTACTATTCGATGACGGTCATACAGTTGACTTCTAACCGAAGCTACCGATAATGAGTACACTACTTCTTGAAAAACAATCTCAAAAACCACATTATCTGATCTTAGATGGTTTGCGCGGCGTCGCAGCCATTATTGTAGTCTTGTTTCATCTGGCTGAGGCGATCGCCAGTGGGCCTATGGATATTTTGGTCAATCACGGATATCTTGCTGTTGATTTCTTTTTTCTGTTATCTGGATTTGTAATTGGCTATGCTTACGATGATCGTTGGCACAAAATGAGCTTTAGCAATTTTATGTTTCGCCGTATCGAAAGGCTTCAGCCAATGGTTGTACTCGGTATGACATTAGGAGCCATCAGCTTTTACTACACTGATTCTACCATATGGCCATTGATTCACGAAGTGCCGATTTGGAAAATGCTGTTGGTGCTTGTCATTGGTTATACCATCTTACCAGTTCCACTTTCTTTAGATATACGCGGATGGCAGGAAATGCATCCTTTGAACAGCGTAGGTTGGTCCTTGTTTTTCGAATACATTGCCAATATCTTATACGCGCTCGGCATTCGCAAGCTATCTAATAAAGCGTTGGGCGTTTTTGTGATGATTGCAGCTATCGCATTGGCTCATTTAGCAATTAGTCGAGGAGACGTTGTCGGCGGCTGGACGCTAGATGTGGAACACATGTACATCGGCTTCACGCGCGTTGTGTATCCTTTTTTTGCGGGTTTATTGCTTTCTAGAATCACCAATCCTATACGGATCAAACATGCATTACTTTGGTGTAGTTTGTTGATCACAATCTTATTATTCATGCCCCGTATTGGCGGCACCGACCATCTTTGGATGAATGGTCTATACGAATCGCTGTGTATTATTATCTTATTTCCGCTGATAGTATATCTTGGAGCGAGCGGAATGATCCATTCGCAATTGGAGCAGCAGGTTTGCAAGTTTTTAGGAGATATCTCCTATCCACTTTACCTCGTCCATTTCCCTATTCTGTATGTATATATTGCTTGGCTAAGCGATAATGAAGGCCTCACTCTCTATAATGTATGGCCTATTTCACTACTAATTCTTATCGGAAGCATCATACTGTCTTATGCCGCATTGAAATGGTATGACGAACCAGTGCGGAAATGGTTAAGAAAGAAATTTGCTGTAGCAAAGTAGTCGCTGGTATACACGAGCTGCATTTAAGCTATTTCTTTCTCTTTCTAAGGTTGTACGAATAAGGAACCTACCTATAAAAAACAAAATTTCAACAAATACATCGCTATACAATGTATTATTTATAACTTTGTATTATGGATAAAGATTTTGTCTCGAAATGGTCATCTCAATTGAAGAAGGGCACATTGTCGTTCATCATTCTAAAAATATTAGATCATGGCAAGGATTACTATGGCTACGATCTGATTAATGAACTAAAAAATAAGACCACCATTCAGATCGCTGAAGGCACTTTATATCCATTAATGAATAGATTAAAGTCTGAAAACTTAGTGATATCCAAATGGGTAGAACAATCGTCGGGTATTCCACGGAAGTATTACAGCATTACGCCGGAAGGACAAAAAGTAGTGGCGGATATGTCTATTTATTGGACTAACCTCAACCAAATTATTCACACCATATAAGACCATATGAGCTTTACAGAAATATCATTTACAGACCCCAATGCTGCCAGAATCTATCGGGATTACATGAATAGGGTGCAGCGTACTACTCGGAAATTGGATCGCCTCACAAAGCAAGAAATAATCATGGAAATAAATAGCCATATCTATGAGTCATTTCAAGGAGAATCAACCTATGTGGCTCGCGAGACCGAAAAACTGCTAGATGTATTAGAGCAGCTGGGGCAGCCGGAGTTATTTTTGAAACCACTGATCGCCGAGAAAGCGATGGATCAGGCCACACGCACTTTCAACCCAATCAAAGTGATCCGCGCGCTGCTACTCAACTTGTCTAACGGTATTTCCTACGTGCTGTTTGCGATTTGTTATTTGTTCCTATTCAGCTTTGTATTGGTTATTATTTTGAAAATTATTGTTCCTGATCAAGTTGGGATCTACTACGATTACAAGAACTTTTTTGCTATCGGTATGGTGGATAGTAAATATCAAGACAATAGAATAGCTGATGAGTATTTCATGCCCATCATGCTACTACTATCTGCAGTGATGTACTTCCTGATCACATTCTTATTAAAGATCAAACGCTCGCTCAACAGAAATCGGGCAGCCTCATTTTAGTTAAGATTAAAATGGATTATTTCCGCTTATTCCACCAGACTAAGAAACCGGTGATCGGCAAACTGGCGCAGATAAAACTGATTAGAAATGCCAGCACTTTGCCTGGCAACCCGCCTACCGATCCGACATGAATATCATAATTGAGCATCGTGAGGCGATCGGCAAATTTGGATTCACTGTATTTGCTTCCCTCCTGTTTTAAAGGTTGCAAAGTATAACGATCGTAGAAAAAAGCGCTTTGATTGTAGAATGAACCAACATCATGATATACCAAGATTTCGTACGAATCATCATCGTCTGCCAAATGCGGTGTCATATACATACCTCCAAATTGATCCACCTGTTTCATCGTCTCGTACCAAGCACTATCTAAAGGAGAAATAGTCGCTGTCCAATCTCGGTCTTTGTTCGCCAGATCAGAATGTGGATGATGATGGGCTGGCTTATGTTCGCCACCAGATGCAATGTAATACACCGCTTGATCAAACCACGTAAAACTATACACCAATCCGGTAACGGCTAATGCCAAAGCAAGCAATAAACTGTAAAAACCTAAGACATTGTGCAGATCGTAATTGACGCGCTTGAACCGCGCCTTCCATTTGATCTTAAAACTTTGATCGCGAGCAGATCGGCTCCAGCGTTTGGGCCACCACATGACCAGACCGGTAATAAGTAGTACGATGAAAACCAATGTGGCCACTCCTACGATCGGCCGACCGATCTCATATGGAAGCCATAGTGCACGATGTCCATCGATGATAAATCGAAAAAAATCAAATTCGTTACCACCTACCGTTTGTTGTTTTTTCAAAAATTCGCCGGTGTAAGGATTCAGAAAAACGACGAAAAAAGTTCGTTTGCCTTTTTCATTTCCAAAATACCCGACCGCTGCTGCACCCCTTTCGTCACTGTAGGTTAATCCACTAGCTTGCTGACCAGGCATATACTTAGCGGCGGTATCCAACAATACACTTGGCCGCACTAAACCTTCTGGCAGCACTTCCACAAAGCGCCAAGGTTCTAAAGCATCTTTTATCTCGCGTTGAAAAGCGTAAAAACAACCCGTAATACTCACGATGAATACAATGATGCCTGATGCTAGTCCCAACCATAAGTGCAACCAGTCGTTGATTCTTCTGGGAAGTGTTCTTCCTGTTTTTTTTCTCTTATCTCTCATATTTATAGAAATTCCGATGTTTCTTTAAGCCAGAAACATCGGAATCCTTTACGTATTGGTGTTGTATTATTTGACTTGTCCCAACCCGCCTACGAAAGAAGCTTCTACTTTAGCGCCCTTACGTGTTGTTGCAGTATTAAGATCGACCTCATAAATATTCAACACATCATTCACAGATGCCGCAGCGTACGCTTTTCCATTACGGTGAAAAGCTGCGAAACTCCGACCGCCATTTCCACTAAAGGTTGGAGAACCTGCTACCGCGGTAATCGTTTTTTCTTTCAAATCTACGATTGCAAATTTCAAGTTATCATCTGCCCATTGGCTAGCTTGCGTGCCTGTACTCACGGTAGCAAACAATTTATTGTTGCCAATATAGATCGCGTGCACGATGCGTCCGCCATTAGCAACATCCATCGTTTTAAACAAGTAGCTTTGATCGAAGGCCGCTGCGCCGGCAGCAATCTTCAATACGGCAGGATCTTTAGTACGTTGGTTATATCCATATCCGCTATGCGAAATGGTATATACATCGCCAGATTCTGTCGCAAAAACACCTGAACGTGTACCAAATGCACCAGCAGGACCTGTACGCTCATCGCTAATCACATTTTGTAATACAAAATCTGGATAGCTATACACGGCTACATAGGTGCGATCTACAACTCTTGTATTCCAACCTGTAGCATCGAAAGGTACGATAGTTTGGAAAGCTTTGTTCCCACTAACTGCTAATCCAGTGTGTAACATCCACTCATCTCCAATAGGAAAAGCGGTATTGTTAATCGCTACTTTTTTGGTGCTAGTGATCGCATTGGTAGCCACATTGACTGTAATGAAAGAAAGATCAGTACCTTCAGATGGAGCAGATGGCAAGGTTACGGCAATCATCGTGTTACCTTTTCCGTCAGGATCCATCGTATCTACTGGACGTGAACTGAGGTTAAGGCCTGTTCTTACATTAAACGAATTTCCTTGTACATAATACGTATTCACGTCGGTTAGCCCTAATCCACCTACCGCTTGAAAATAGTTTCCAATATTCGCATAATCACGATATCCTTCTTGCAAAATACCGTTATTGATCAGCGATATCGTGCTATTGGCATTCATCAAATCGTTGGTGTACGCTACATAATTGGTCGTGCCTTCTGGGGTAGTTACTCCTAATCCCAATGTATATACGTTACCATCAAGTGGTATAGAAGTAGGTCCATTATCGTCTTTGCTACAGGATGCCAATCCTAAAGCGACAGCGAAACACAAGCTGTTTCGTACGATTTGAGTTAGTTTTAATGTATTCATTTTAATTTGTTTTTATATAGTTGCAGTTTATTATTTAGTAATGAAGTAGCGTAGTTTTAGGAAGAAGGAACGACCAGGCTTTTGTAGCAAATAATTATCAAATAATTCACTATTCAAGAGGTTGCGGCATTCAGCTGCAATCACGTACTTCCCTTGTCCGAAAGCCATATCGGCGGTGATATCGTGTGAGACTTGACGCGGAATGATATCGGTATTATTCAGACCAAGTTGATTCGGAGTTAAGTAATAACGCTCCACGAAATTGATGTTGTAATTGACATTCAACACCTCACGATCATTGCCCAGCGGTTCGAATCGTGCACCCAAATTAGCATTCCCAAAGAAATAAGGCATATTGGGTATGCGATAGCCAAAGTTGAGGTTTGGCGTACGAGTTACTCCAGTTAGATTTTCGCTAACCAAAAATTCGGTACGATCCGTAATATTTTGATACGTCGCATTGATCGTCGCAAAAAGACGGTTGTTCCAACTATAGCGAATCTCTGCCTCACCACCTACTGTGCGTACATTACCTACATTGATAAACTGACGATCTACCGGCTGCGATTGCTGCTGATCTTGGCGAATATAGTCTTTGGCATTTCTGAAAATAAAATTACCTTCCAAATTCAAACGGTGCGCACCTTCACTCAGCACCGTGTATAAGGCACCGACATTTACGTTGTCGCTACGCTCTGGTCGGAGATTGGAATTGCGTCGTACAAATAAGCCGTCGCCCAGCAATTCGATCGCTTCTGGCAAGCGATATGTCCGTTCATAGGATGTCTTGGCCTGCAAACCATCGCGAAAGAAATAGGTAATAGCAGTCCCATATCCTCCATTCGTACGGCTTATGTTTGTTGGAGCATATTCTGGAACATTATTTCTGGATACATTTTCAAATGATTTAGCATCAAGCAAGAATAATTTACCAAATGCAGTGGCGGTAAAGCGCTCATACGTCGTTTGCCAAGCCAAACCAAGATTCTGTTTCCGCAACTCTTGCGGCATCAAGAATGTAGGATTGTTAGGATTTTCTACATCACTCGATTGTCGGCGAAAATCCGTAAGCAAATAATTGAGCGATAAAGATTGATGTTGATCTAATTGATAGGCTAAGTTCGCCGTGATCAACAATTCCTCGTCCCGGTTTTTCAGTTGACTTCTAAAGACCTCTGCTGCCGTAGTCGGCACGGTTTCCTGCAGCCAATTGTAGCGCAATCGCGTAGTATCGATAAAATTATTCGTGGTTATGTTATAAGCACTAAACAAGGTCAGATCCAAGTTGTCTACAAACAGATCACTTTTCTTGTATTTTAAGGTCGGTATGATCGAATTACTATTGGAGGTCCGTCCACCAAAAACCTGTTGCATAGTCACACCGGTCTGGATATCGCGATCGTTTTCGGAAAGAATAGCACCAAACAACAAATGATCGGCATAAGAACGACCGGTTACTCCAACATCGAGTTGAGCACCAATAGATTGATAACTATCATGAAATCGACGTACCGTCTGCTCTTCCATCAATTGCTCAGTCGTGAGATCGACTGGACGAACACGCACGCGGTAGTTATTGTCCGAATAATTATAAAAAGCATTAGCGCGTACTGTAAAACCGTTCGCAGCATTTGTATATGCACCATTGACACTGGCTTTATGCGTATTGAAAGAACCGAAACCATACGATACATCGAGGTAATTGGCATTTTTACGCGTCACAATATTCACTGCGCCACCTAAAGCATCTGCACCCAAACTCACAGGCAATACGCCTTTATAAATTTCAATACGCTCGGCCATCGTGGTGGGAAGGTTATTCAGCATGAGCGACGAACCAAAATTATCCATCGGTAAGCCATCCATAAAGAATTTCACTTGCCTTCCCGTAAAACCATTTAAAGAGAAGTTGAACGCTGAACCTAGGCCACCATCTTCTCGAATACGAACACCCGTTGTTCGATTGAGTGCCTGATTAATATCTAAAGAAGAATTATACAACATCTTGGCATCAATCACATTGATGTTATACGCTTGTTCTTTCAGTTTCTTGAGCGTAACATTGCCATCTACACGTACCTCATCTACATTTTTACGTTTTAGCGTATCAGAAGTAACGGTATCCTGTCTATGTTGTGCGTGCACAGAATTTATCGACGCAAGCAACACTAATGCGCTAAGCTTCCAAATATGCGCTGGAAAAAACAAACTGCGCTGGTAAGTAAATCTTATATCGAACACTATTTAGAATTAGAATAAATTACGTGCAATGATACGACGAAAATCGCAAAACATCAAGCATAATTCTGCTCAAACCAATTGTGAGCAGAGCAACTCATTCTAATTCAAGATAAAATTTATATAAAATACTAACTGATAGGCAATTTTACCTACCGCAACAAGCTAGTGCTAATGACTAAAGTTGAAGTACAAAATGCTTGATATTCTTACGATTGTATGTGTACGACACATGGATCATGCCATCAGCAGTTTGCATCATGGTTGGATAGCTAAACTCCCCTTTTTCCTCATCTTCAAAGGTAAAAATATCTTGCCAATCCTGACCATCTTCAGAGCATGCTAATCGCAGTTTCGTCCGGCCTTCCCACCAATCTTTGCCTGGAATATCTGGATTGTACACGATATAGAGCAAATCTTTCACACGGATCACATCCGTACCGGAGTTGGGATTTACGAGATTGGTGCGCTGCATGGTCGACCAACTGCGTCCTTGATCTTTAGAAGTTGCCGTCGTGACTACACCTTCTTTACTACGACAAAACACTTGCAATTTTCCATCTTCGTACTCGACCACACTGGGTTGAATGGTATTGAGATCAGATGGGTGATCTATCGGGTATAACTTCCATGTCTTTTGCTGATCAGTACTAATTTCCACATGTGAAAGCCAGCGCTCTTCACTAAGCTCCACGCTTGATGGTGAAATAATCGATCCATCTTTCAATTGTAAAGGCCGATTTTTGATGGGTCCAAGAATTCCTTCTGCAAGTTGCCGCGGCGCAGTCCACGTCTTTCCTCCATCGTCCGATGTTTTGACCATACCCCACCACTCACGCGGATTAGGCCCTACTTTATAATATAAATAAATTTTTTGTTCGTTTTTTGCACGAAAGAGCACTGGATTCCAACAAGGATATTGCAGGGTATCATTCACCTTGCCATCTGCCCAAATGGCAGGATCTTGCCACTCACCACTTACTTGGCGTGTACCATAGATCACCACATCGGTATTCCCTTCATGACTACCGCCAAACCAGCTCGAAAGCAGGATACCATCTTTGGTTTCTTCTAATGTGGAAGCATGACATTGGTCGAAAAATAGCTTTTCTCCGAAAAGGAATTCATCTTTTAATTTCAATACATTTGGCGCACCAGAGTCCTTATTGAACGATTGGGCAAATGAAGGCAGCATCATAAAGAAAAATGAAATGATATTAAGTAGCAGAAATCTCATGGGTAATAGATATTTTAAGACTGTGTTGTATCGACTAATTGATAGCTTCTCCTTTCGAGCTATACGAAAGGAGAAGCTACAAAGTAAGCAATATGTCTAATAAATTATATTATAAAAAACACATTTCTTGTTAGTAATTGAGGTTCATCAGGTATACATGAGCTATCAGTATCTACTCACCTGTTTCTGTAAATTCAGAATTATTTCCCGCTAGCAAAGCATCCAAATAGTCAATCACTTGAGGCGACGAAGGTCTTATTCCATCGTTATCTACAATCATCCCAGCACCATTCAGGATCACGGTATGTGGAATAGCGGATATTTGAAAGAAATCGCTAAATCTATCGTCTGCATCTTCTAATAAGAGCCAATCCATCTTTTGATCGGCAATAATCTCTTTGCGCGCTGCTTGCTTATCATTGCTTGAAGCTACACTGATGAAGATGATATCTTTGTTGTTTTGATAATGTTCTTTCAACTTCTTGAGGTATGGAATCTCGCCTCGACAAGGGCCACACCAACTGGCCCAAGCTTCTAGAAAAATCACTTTACCTTTTATCTCTTTGAGATTCACTGGTTCGCCAGTACACTCATTCCGCAAGATAATGTCGGCCGTCAGGATTTTGCCCGGAGCAATTTCGCCAATGCAGCTGGCCTTCGCAGAAGATGCTTGCTCAAGATCTTGCCGATACAGCTCGTTATCGATGAGTCTGGTGGCTTCATTGAGCTGTTGAAGCGCTGCAAATGTACGGGCGCCAAGGACCTTTTTTCTAAGATTTTGATACAATATTTCATCCCGAACCTTGTCTGAAAATACTTCGTTCATGATATGGATATCCGCGAGCGGCTGTCCATGGTATCGCTCAACAACAGATGTTGGGTATGAAAATAAATCCTCAGACGCTAAGAAATTTATTTCACTTAACCAGAGTCGAAAACTTAGCGAAGCTAAATAGTGAGTATTATCGACTTGATTCCAAAAATCAGAAAAACCCAATTTAGGTAAGGATTGCATGATCTGCGACGTACTAACCCCGTTATTAAAAGCATAGTTAACTACAAATTGCTTTAGATTATGGTAATACATATCAGTAATAAACAATGATCTCCAATCTTTGATATATAGCAAATCGGGATCAGTTTTATCTAAACTATCCAACGTATGCTCCACATTCTTTACAGCTTGATTGAGCTCTTCGATATATTCATCAAGTGGCATTTTAATGTCATGCCCAGCATAATAATTGAGCAGCTTTTTATAAAAAACATTATTAATTTCTTGCCCCTCTCCCGATATGCGCATTTCTTTCCTATCGATCCAACGCGTAGCTGTATCTACTTTGGCTTCTAAAAACAGTTGATATTGCGGAGCCATACATATAGTAATAGACTCACTTCGTTGTTGCAAACTGTCTTCATACAAGGTTAAATCGATCTGAGTAGGCGCTTCAATCCACTTGGAGAGATCGACCTCAAAAGTACCTTGCGATGAAACAGGAATAGCAATAGGATCTATTTGAAAAGGTGGTTTCACCGTGATCTTCATTCTTGAATGATCCCCTAAATGCTGAATATGGCCTGCCAATGTGGTCGGATTTTGCGCAGAAAGCGACAATTGCCATGAGCAGAAAAAAAGTAAAAAGAGGTACTTCATTAGGTTTCCGTCGATTAGTAGAATAACCTAAAGATAGATAGAAAAATCATTACTGTGATACTCATATTCACACATGTAAGAAAAAACATGAATACAGATATAGTAAAACGTTTTAGTCACAATATTTTAAAATCTTATTAACAATTTCGAAACAACAGAATACGAAATTTGCAGCACACTATCAAACGCAAAAAAAATGTATTCAAAACCATCCAGATTACTCTGGTTGTTACTCTCTCTCAGCGCCACTTCACTCTCCACAGAGGCACACGTATTGACGAACAGCCACCAATTTCACCGTATAGACAATCAGCAACAACTTCGGGGGAAAGTCGTTGATTCTCAAGGCAACCCAATTGCCGGTGCTACAGTTGTAAATAATCGTACGGAGCAGCAGATCCAAACCAGTAATGATGGTACTTTTTCGCTTGCAGGACGTGCAGGAGATCAACTATCTGTCCGCTTTATCGGGTACAACAATGCTGAGCAACGCGTAGCCACAGCAACCGATATCCTCTTCACGATGCAGCCGCAGTCGCAAGCTATCGAAGAAGTCATGGTATCGATTGGTTATCAGAAAGTGCGCAAATCTGACTTGACGGGAGCAATCGCGAGCGTGAAAGCAGAAGAAATGAACTTAACTGCGCCTAAACTATCTCAAGCTTTAGTGGGTAAGATTGCGGGTGTGCAAGTGATGCAAACTTCTGGAGCGCCCTACGATGGCACGAAAATCCGCGTTCGCGGTATTGGATCGGTGAATGCTGGGTCGGATCCACTCTATGTGATCGATGGTTATCCTGCCGGGAATAACTTAAACATCAACCCCAATGATATTGAAACGATTGATGTGCTCAAAGATGCCGCATCTGCTGCGATCTACGGTTCACGTGCTGCCGGCGGGGTCGTACTGATCACCACCAAACGCGGTAAAGAAGGTAAAAGCAATGTCGATTACGAAGTATTGGGTGGCTTTGGACAACTTTCTAAAAAGATAGATTTACTCAATGCCGAGCAGTTTATCGACTTACTGATCGACGGCCGAAATAATGCTTACAAAGATTTAGTATTGAATCGCGGGCTGAATTGGACAGATGCCATGCGCATGGATCCCAATGCGACCCGTGTAGGCCGCGTCGGCAATGCCGGTTCGGTCTCTATTCCAGAAGAATATTACGACTTCGCAACCGGGACCGCGAAACAATCGCAATATGATACCGATTGGCAGGATGCCTTATATAGAAACGCGCCGTTTCAGCGTCACAACTTGTCGGCCTACGGCGGCAATGACAAAACGCGTTACATGATGAGCGGATCTTATCAGGATCAGCAAGGTATCATGTTGGGCACAGATCAGCAAACATTCAACTTCCGTACGAATGTGGACGCGAAAGTAAGCGACCGACTTACGGTCGGTGCTAATGTTTCCTTCACTTACAATGACAATAACGAAGTCACTACAGGTCGTTACGATCAAAGTCCGTCGATGGCAGCCTTGATCTACTTGCCTACCCTACCGGTTTACAATCCAGATGGCTCTTACGCACAGTATTTGATGGGTGATCTTTCTGCCAACAATTTCGGTATCCAAAACCCAGAAAACCCCTTGGCTTATGTTACCCAAATCAAAAATAATCGCCGTGGCAAACGCGGTTTATATAATGCTTTTGCCGACTTTGAGATTATCACCGGACTGAATCTTAAAGTGAATGGTGGTATCTCTACCTACGACGAGAAATACGATTATTACAAACCGACTAGCCTTTCGGATGGCAACAATCCACCGTTTTCCAATCAAGCAAAAACAGCTGCTTTTGCCGATGCACGCACCTTGGGCGAAATCGACAAATTGGTAGAAACAACCTTAAACTATACGAAGACATTCAACGAAAAACACCAGTTAAATGCTTTGTTAGGTTACTCTGCACAACGCACAGATATTGATTTTATCTCCCTACGAGCCAATGGTTTCCAAAACGATAAAATCGGTGAGATTACCGATAAAGGAGCCGATCCGTCCAATTTCCAATTGCGTGATGCTTATAAGAGAGTAACCACCTTGCAATCTTACTTTAGCCGAGTGATGTACAATTATGATGCGAAATACATGTTGGCTGCATCGTTCCGTACAGATGGTTCGTCTCGCTTCGGCCCGAATACTAAATGGGGTACGTTCCCTTCGGTATCCGCAGGATGGACTTTATCCAATGAAGACTTTTACGATGCTTGGTTGGGCTACGGATCAACCGTAAAACTAAGAGCAAGCTGGGGTCTTAGCGGTAACAACAATATTGGAGATTATCGTGCCATCACCACTTATAATGCGCCAAGTGGTGTCATTATCGGCGGCAATGTAGCAACTGGTTACTTTCCCGGAGATTTGAAAGATCCTAATCTAGGTTGGGAAACCACTTCACAGTACAATGCAGGTGCAGATTTTGGTTTATTCAATGGTCGTGTCAACTTGATGACCAATTTTTACCTTAGTCGTTCTTACAATTTATTGTTCAACCAGCCAATTACAGCGATTACTGGAGCTACATCGATCTTGACCAACTTACCAAATAGTAAGGTGGAAAATAAAGGTTTTGATGTACAATTAGACGCAACGTTAATTCGTCGTGGTGATTTTGAGTTGGGTTTTAGCGGTAATATTAATGTAAACCGCAACAAAGTGCTTGATTTAGGTGGTGCATCTACTATCATGACCAATGGGGCGGAGCGCTCGTACATTACGCACATTACGCAAGAAGGAAGCCCAATCGGTATGTTCTACGGATTTAAGGTTTTAGGTATCGCTACCGAAGAAAATTACCGTGATCTAGCACAATCTGCCGGATCTACGAATCCATTACAACCGGGAGATTTATACTTTGAAGACGTAGATGATAATGGCGTGGTTAATGATTTGGACAAACGCATTATCGGCAACCCACATCCAAATTTCACGTATGGTTTCGCACTCAATGCGAGCTACAAGCGCTTTGATATTCGTGCTTCATTCAACGGTTCGCAAGGCAACAAAGTGCTCGACGGATATGATTATTACCTATATAACATGGAAGGATCCGGCAACCAGTATGCCGATGTAGCACAGCGTTATAGATCGGCACAAGATCCGGGCAATGGATCGGTATACCGAGCTTCTCGTGCGGGAACGCAAAGTAACAGCACACGCTTATCCGATTTCTACCTGCAAGATGGTTCATTCTTACGCATGACCAACATTATGTTGGGCTATAACATTCCGCAGAACTTGGCTAGTAAGCTGAAAATCGGCGGTATGCGTGTGTTTGCCAGTGTCGAAAACCCATTTACCATCAGCAAATACAAAGGATATAATCCCGAACCAGATTACAACCAACGTGGCAACTTGACACCGGGTGTCGATTATGGCTTGTACCCATTGGTGAGAGGATACAACTTAGGTCTTAAAGTAACCTTCTAATACGAATTTCTTCAATAAACACGAAAATGAAAAAAAGATATATATTACCTTTCTTGTTGTTGAGTTTAGGATCTTGCAAACAAGATTTCCTAAATCAACTGGATCCTAATGCCGTCACGATAGATGATTATTTTAGAACGGAGAATGATGTACAGCTTGCCGTAAATGGGATTTACCAAGCTTTGCGCTCCGGCAGCAATCTGGGCGAAGGCAGTGCTCTATACAGTGAAGAGCGATCGGACAATACCGGCCGAGATGATAATCAATCCAATGCCGGCGAACCATTTCAATTCAATGATTTTTCGATCTTGCCGAGCAATTCGTATCTGAAAACACATTGGGCAAATATGTACGATGGCATCTCTCGTAGCAATACGTTGTTGTCGCGCATTGATCAAGTTCCATTTGCCAATGACGAAACGAAAAAACGCTATATAGCCGAGGCTAAGTTTGTACGCGCTTTATTGTATTTCCACATGGTACGCAAGTTTGGCGATTTGCCTTTGTCTACTGTAGAAATCACGACGAAGCAACAAGCAAGCGAATTGGCATTTAGACAATCGGAATCGGTTATTTATACGCAAATTGTAGCCGACCTTACCGAAGCATTAGATAGCAATCTACCCAATACGCAGTGGGAATATGCCGTAGGCAGAACATCAAAAGCTGCGATCAACGCCATCTTAGGACAGGTGTATCTTACGATGGGTGCTACCATGACCGAAAATAAACAAGCCAATTTGGAAAAAGCCGAGCAACATCTTACCTCAGCATATGGTATGCGTACCTTTGGCAAATTGACGGAGATTCCTTACGAGCAAGTATTTGATGTCAATCAAAAAATGACCTGTAAAGAATTGGTTTTTCAGATTCAGTACTTGCAGGGCGATCAGATCTACAGCTCCTCTATCGCGCGCAACAATCAAGCGCGTGGCGAAACGATCAATTCCCAGTTCCCATCAACAGGCTTGGGTGGTAATGTAAAAATGGATCTGGTAAAAGACTACGAAACTGCCGATAGACGCAAAGCTTTTTCGATCAAATTTGCTAGCAGTCCACAAGTGAACGATTGGTTCATCACCAAATACCGCGACAATAGTGATGCTGCAGGCTCCCAAGGTTGGGGTGGCAATGATTTTATCTTAATTCGCTACGCCGATATCATGCTGTTGTTGGCCGAAACCAAAATGCACCTCAGCAAAGATGCCGAAGCCATTGCTTTGTTAGACGAGGTTCGTGAGAGAGCGGGCTTGCCTTCTTATGCTATTTCTAGAGCAGATGCTAACTATAACAGCAAGTACCCAACCTTGAAAGCAGCCATCTTGCACGAGCGCCGCGTGGAATTGGCCTTCGAAAATCACCGTTGGTACGATTTGATTCGCAATTATAATGCGCAAGAATTGGTTACTTACTTCCGAGCCAAGAGCCAATCAGATTATGGGAATGCACAGATTTCAAATATCAGCACAAAAGATCGTTATTATCCAATCCCGTTTGATGAATATCAGTTAGATCCGACAAGAATGTATCAGAATTCGGGATATTAGTACCTAACGGTCTATACGTCTTCAACATGAGGGGCATCCTTCGATTTATAAATCGAAGGATGTTTTTTTATATAAAAGAAATAATGTAGAAAAATGTCTACGTATCTATAAATATTTAAAAGAAATTATTATTCTTTAAAATTATTTAATACGTTTGTAAAAGAAATTAACAACCGTTTAAAAAACACTTAGCTTATAAATGTCGTAATATTTACTAAATAATTATCTACAATATGAAAATTATTTTACATTCCATCGTACTTTTATTTCTTTTATCTTGTAAATCAGAAAATTTAGGCAATCGTTCGCCTGGAGTTATTCAAGTCGGCATATCAGAGGTTTCTTTCGAATCGGAAGGAACTATAGGTAATCGAGCGGTCACGCCAACAGAGAGCACCATTCAGCGCAATACGATTGAGCTAAATAACAACTTATTAATGGTTGCCGAGCTACGACCAGTAGAACCTGTAACATTGGGGTTAAAAGATGGTGTTAAAGCAGCATTGGACACTACCGCTCTTTCCAATAATATCCGATATCGCTTGCTGGTATATAATCAGGCAGGAGCATTTGTAACCGAACGAAATTACATACACGGACAGGAAAGCAATACTGAACCCCTGATATTAGAAGGCGACAACACGTACACTTTCGTTGCGTTTTCGTTTAATAGTACGGCTGACGACTTACCAGCGGTAACTCCGGCCGCAGCCACCCGTACATTGGCCAATTCGCAAATAAGTGTTCCCAATACAGGTAGAACTGACTACATGTATTTTAGGCAGACGATGACTGTCGTGGAAAACACGATAAATCGTTTAAATATCGTCCTCAAACATCGAAAACCTCAGATCACGCCTACGATCAATTCCTCCCAAACAGGCTATAACATCACCGCTATCGCAGCTCATTTTACACCCCACAATGATGGTATGGGGATCAATCTATCCAATGGCACTTATACTCAAATCGGCTCTGTAAGTGAGGCTAATATTACATCATTTTCCTCGTTAAATACCCAAAATGTTGTAGGTGCACCAGCTATAATCAATGCCCCTAGTAATCAGGCTACTATTTTTACAATCACTTCTATGACAATAGGACCTTTAACTTTATCTAATTTGACGCCATTTACGAATCTAACCGTTTCACCGGGCGTTCGCTACAATCTCATTTTGAATATCGTACCAAGAGATGAATATACCACTTATGAGAACGTACCGGTAGCACGCATCAATGGTAGACTCTGGGCATTACATAATTTGGGAGTGAATACCACACTTAACCACAATCCCGCAACCATCACTCAAGCACTGCATGGCAACTATTATCAATTCGGCAGAAGTGCATTTACGGCAGGGCCAACAAGCACCACAACCAATAACAATTTTAGCAATGCGATACCTCCTCTTAATGGGTGGAATTTGGGAACGGAAGCTGCACCCAACAAAAACGTGACAAATGACCCTTGTCCAAATGGTTTTCGTTTACCAACCAGAACAGATATGCAGCAATTATTAGATGGTGTTGTCATCAGTCGTAGAGGCCCTTTTACTGAAGGCAATGCAAATTATAACTCTGCCGGCATACTAACTAGCAGAAGAAACTCAAATGTGGTACTGGTTTTACCAGCTCAGGGTTTTCATAACGTTACCGTACCAGGTAATGTATCTACAGGTATCTCTGACAGAGGAAGTACTTTAAACTACTGGACAAGTAATATTAGAGCAGATAGGCAGATTACTAGACTTTTAATCACTTCCACTTCAGATGAATTAAGCATACCTGGAAGTGCTTTAGGTTATTCGCAATCCAGACCTATTAGATGTACTGTCCAAATGCTATCGACCCTTCCGCCGCAATCTTAATAGTAATTTACTTTAGATGAAAATGTTAATCATCAGACATCTAACTCGCCGGATCAAACATTTTGTGAGTTGGATATTTCTTTTACTATTAAAAAAGACCTAACATACAGGCGGTTATATCCTATTTTTCGCATGTTATTCCATATCGCGAAGCCGAAATATGACTTTCAAAATTAGAATCACATTCTCATTATTATTTATCCTATGTAAATAATTATCCACGAAATTATATCCAATTTTGCGACGCGGTACGAACATATTGTATCACAAAATTATTCATGAAACAAATTATCACCTTTCCTATACTCCTACGTCTTGCCTTTATCTGGTTAGTAGTAATCGTTTATACACTTTTTGGCTCCAGTTTTATTGGCCCTTCTATGTCCTATACTACAGCAACGATTTCTTTTGCGGCGATCCTAATTACCATCATTGTGGCTTCCTTTGGCGTAGTAGCGCAGGCAGATAAACTGGCTCATTTGCTAGGCGAACCCTTTGGAACGCTCATCTTAACTTTATCAATCGTATCCATTGAAGTGGTTTTAATCGCAGCCGTGATGTTAGGCCCTGCCGAATCACCAAATATTGGAAAGGATTCTATCTTTTCAGTGATGATGATTATTATGAATCTGGTGATTGGTATTTGTATTTTAATGGGTAGTACGAAGCATAAAGAGCAGGAATATAATGCCCAAGGTACACTCACGTACTTTTCCATGATAATTATCTTAGGAGGCTTAGCACTGATTCTGCCGAACTTTATTGTGGGCAGAGGTTCGGGCGAATTTTCGATCGCGCAGGCTATCACGATTGCCAGTCTGGTGTTGCTGATTTATGCATTGTTTTTGAACTATCAAATGACCGACTACAGGCATTTATATATACAGCCGCAAGCGGGATCAATGCATATCCCCTATCCGCGTCAGCAGGAAATCACGACAGAAAAAGTAGCTTTAATAAAAGATTCGGACAAGACAGTGGTATCACGCCGAGAAATCTTGCTACGAATCGTATTGTTACTATTCATGATTTTGCCGATTGTATTTCTGTCGCATGAGATGGGCGTGGTAGTAGATTTTGGCATACAGGCGGCCAATTTGCCGCCCGCACTTAGCGGTGTGCTGATCGCCATTATCGTGTTTACACCAGAATCCATGACGGCCGTAAAAGCGGCGCTGAATAACGAGTTTCAACGCACTATTAACCTTTGTCATGGCGCCTTTGTATCCACGGTGGGATTGACCGTTCCTGCCGTATTAATCGTGGGATTAATCATGTCCAAAACCGTACGGTTTGGTCTGACACCGGCTGAATTAGTACTTTTTGTGCTCACGCTCTTCCTGAGTTTAATCACATTTCAGGGCAAACGTACCTCACCTATGCTAGGAATCATCCATTTGGCACTTTTCGCCGTGTTTATTTTATTATTGTTCAACCCTTAAGTGCCTCGTAGATTATTCACTACTCAGTCTTTTAATCCTCTTCACCATTGCTAATAAACAGTTCATTATCTTCTTGAGAAACAATCTCTAGGAAGCGATCATAATGTTTTAGCACATCGCTGATGAGTTCATTCTTCGTAAAATATTTCACATCATAGCCATCGCGCCCATCACCAAAATAGGTTTTGGGGTAATAGGTTTTGGTATGTTGTACGTCAGGCAAGTTGCTTTCCTGCATGAAGTATTCGGCGACGAGCTTGCGGTGGCATTTTACACCATAAACAAAATCGTCGACGGCTTCATGGGCGATGGAAATCTCAATTTGCAACGGATTCTCGGATTTGTTAATGGTGGCCACAATGCCATTCTTGTCAAATTCAGCTTGTAATTCTTTCAAAGCTGGCTCCACATGGTTATCGATATATTCCTGTATCGCAGATTGGCTCTTGAAGTTAACCATTTTCTGAAGTCGTTCTTTCCACGATTCTCCAGACCACGGTATGGTAGTTACGGAGAATTTACTATCGTAATAGTTTTGATCAATGACTAAGGCTTTCATCAACGAAATCGTAAACAGCACCATGATAATCGCAAAGGGTAATGCGGTGATCAAAGTCATGATTTGCAAGGATTGTAAACCACCAGCATTCAGGAGCATCAAAGCTAATAGCGCCAATAGTGCGCCCCAAAATATGGTTTGCCATTTGGGCGAATACTTTGCATTTTTGGTAGATATGGTATTCATGACTAAAATACCCGAATCGGCAGAAGTGACAAAAAAGATAATGACAATCATGATGGCCAGTGCACTAGCTATTTGAGAACCGGGTAGGTAATTTAAAAACTCAAACATCATCGAGTCTGGATCAGACACCAAAGCTCCTAACGCACCATTGGCCACCTGTGCATCAATCCAAATCGCGCTATTCCCGAATACGGTCATCCAGATAAATATGAAAAATGTCGGCAATATCAATACAGCCGCTATAAATTCGCGAATAGTGCGGCCACGGGATATCTTCGCTATAAAAAGACCAACAAATGGTGCCCATGAAATCCACCAAGCCCAATACAGGATGGTCCAATTATAAAACCAAGGAAGTGCTTGCTCATCGTAAATATGGGTATCAAACGTCAGTGCAAAAAAGTTATTAATGTAATTGCCCACTCCATCTGTAAATGCGCCGATGAGATAATTGGTAGGGCCAAAAAACAAGACAAATAGCATCAGCACAATAGCGGCAATAATATTGATATTACTCAATAATTTGATGCCTTTATCCACGCCTGATATGGCCGAAATAATAGACAAGGAGACCATTACAGAAACCAATATGGCCTGATAAAAGAAACTAGTTTCTGGAAGTACTCCCAACTTTTGCAAACCCGAATTAATCTGCACGACTCCAAATCCCAAGGTGGTCGTGATACCGAAAAAAGTACTACAAAGTGCAAAAACATCAATAGTCGTTCCCAAACGGCCGGTCATCTTATCTTTGAGTAATGGATACAAACAGCTTCGAAGAGACAGCGGCAACTTGTACCGAAAAGCAAAGTAAGCTAGACACAAGCCGACCAATCCATAAATAGCCCACGCGTGAATGCCATAATGGAAAAACGTGTACAATTGTGCATTCTTGGCGCGCAACTGGTAATTCGTTTCCGAGAAAGCCTCCGTGGTATAGTGCGTCATCGGCTCTGCCACACTAAAATACATTAAGCCAATTCCCATCCCAGCAGCAAAAAGCATCGCTACCCAAGAAAAGAAAGAATGCGTTGGCTTGCTATCGTTAGGCCCTAACTTAATGTTGCCGTACTTACTAAACGTCAAAAAACCTAAGAACAATACGAAAATCGTGATCGCCCAGACATAGACCCAGTTGAGGTTGACGAAAACAAATTCTTTGATGTTGGTTAATGCTGCTTCAGTGGCCTGCGGTAAGATCGCCGAAAATAGGCAAACACCAATGATAAAGATTAGACTGGGAATGGTAACGCCTAGATCCATGGAGGTTCTAAGTCCGCGCTTTTTTACTTTCATAACTTGCTTTGATGCGTATTAAACCGACGAAACACCGTATTTGTTTACATTTATTTCGGCAAGTATTAAATATTAAATGATTTGCGATGCACAACTGAATATCCTCTCATTTTTAATAGAAAACAGCGATAAATTTTTTAGATTTATTCTTTCATAGTCGAAAATAACCTAAAGCTAAACGTATGTCATTTCAAGCCTATATCGACAATATCCAAAAGAAGACCGGCAAATCTCCAGACGATTTTAAGAAATTAGCGGAAGAAAAAGGATTTCTACAAGACGGTGTCTTGACCGTGAAAGCCACGCAAATTACAGATTGGTTAAAAGATGAGTTTGAATTGGGGCATGGCCATGCCATGGCAATTTATGCCAGCATGAAAGGCAAATCCAGCTAATTACGCGCTAACTTCTTCGGCTTTGCTTTAGACCGTTTATTCCACCATACCATATAACCGGTAACGGGCAGACTGGCGCAGCCAAGTGCAATGAAAAAAACCAAAATCTTGGTAGGCAGACCGCCCATGTTACCCGTATGCAAATCAAAATTTAACGCGGCCAGCAGATCGCCTGTGGCCAGCGTGTCGTGCGATCGAATTTCTTTGATGCCTAGATCGTGTGTGCTTACATAATACCAACAAAACAAGCCACTACGATCTTCACGCAAGCGGATTTGTACATCGATCACAGGAGCATTGGGCTCGCGCAAGCGAACGGACATCATCCCTGCATCAGGATGCTGGTACAAGGCATAGGCAATTAAGTTGTCGATCGGCGCATCATAAAGCTTGTTTATGCACATTCCCACGTTGTCTGGATTTGCATTAATAGAATTAGATGCCGAAAAACGATTAAAAAAATCGCCGTAGGATTTCTTCCATTCTGGAAAACTAAACAAAAGACCGGTTAGGCAAAGTATCAAAGCAATTGGAAACACATAAAAACCCCACACATTGTGCATATCGTAGTTGAATCGCTTCCATTTTGCTTTTCGATCCAGCCAAATGCTACGTTTCAACGTTTTACCACGCCACTTTTTGGGCCACCAAAGTATCATACCTGTTGCCAACAGTATGGTAAAGATGATCGTGCTGTAAGCGACTAGGGCATGGCCATAAGTCTTGCCAAGCAAAAGGTTCATGTGCAGCTGCAAGATAAGCTGAAAGAACTCATTTTTAGAATCTTCGATTGCCACACATTCGCCTGTATAGGGATTCATAAACACGCGCTTGTAATAGCGAAAGTAATTCCAATGTCCCAAACCGTCTTCATCGGTATCCGATGCGCGAAAAACCCAACTGCGCCCCGTAGCGGGATACAAATCTACTCTAGATATTTCTTCGCCCGTAGGTATTGCAGCCTCTGCGCGTTTGATGAGTTCGGTCAATGGCAGCGGTGTCGCTTCGTGCTCTGGCTGTATGAAATACTTCTCTGGATACGCCCATAATTTTAGCTCATCATGAAAAGTGTAAATGGCACCACTTAGACTGACCAAAAAAACGACTAAACCGGTAAACAAACCCAGCCATTTATGTATCCAAAGTACGCTTTTCTTGAGCATATGCTAAAACGTATACTGCAGATTTAAAGATGCTAGCGCGCCTTCGCCACGCACATAGTTAGCAGCATTCGCTCCGTACTGGCTGTATACCGTATAGTATGTTTTGTTTAATAAATTAGCAACACCAAGACCCAACATCCAACTTTTATTTACGCGGTATGATGCATTGAAATTTAACAAATCTACCGGTTCGACGTCACCTTCATTCGCTCTAAACACGCCGCTGGCATTATGCTCGAAACGAGTCCGCGAGCCCGTATGCACCCAAGAAAGTTGAAAAGAAAGATCCCTTCGTGGATTGAAATCCAAGTACCCTGTTGCTTTTGGAGGCATAATACGACTTCCATTAAGTGGCGTTTTCGTACCATCTGCTGCCTCCACCTTTCCTTCTACATAAGAGTAGGTACCTCCAATCGTCCATTGCGGTGTGATTTTAATATCAGCTGCTGCCTCAAATCCGTGAATACGCTCTGGTGCTCTTTGCGACACAAAAAAACCGGCATCATTAGCCACTACACTCAACCCTAACTTCGAAGTACTGATAAAATACGCTGCTGAAAAATGTATATTGTTCCATTGACTGGAAAATCCCGCTTCATAATTATTGGTCACGATTGGATCGGTCTGTACCCGTGTCAAATCGCTTTCGGTGGCATTGCGCACAATACGTCCCAATTCGTTAATGGTAAAACCTTGAGAAAAACTAATAAAAGGATTGAAAAGCGCATATTTGCTATAACGCAATCCCGCATTAAATGTCGCCGCACTATAGGGAACTTCTCCACCTTGTACCGCGACGCTTCCTTCACCATTTGGGCCGGTAGCAAGCGTGCTGAAATCATTGATTTTCACATTGGCATTTTCGTAGCGAACCCCACCTTTAAAAATCAATTGATCCACTAAGTTTAATGTTACTTGCGCAAATGGCGCATAATTAATCATGTTCATTTTTGGCACGAATACCCGACCATCTGTGAGATCCTGAAAAGTCACATCGTGTAGTACATCAACACCATATGTTATCTCAGATGGCATATTACCTAATTCAAAAGGTGTATTTAAATCGACACGCAATCCCTTTTTGTTAGAGTTGATCATCGTTTGTCCCGGACCAAACCAAGAGGGTGTTTCTGCTACGTAACGATTCATCGAACTAAAACTATTGACAAAAGCTGCTGCATTGAGTGAGGTATTTCCAAAAATTTGGGCATTGCGATAGCTCAACATGGCATTATGATTAAATCGCGTACCTGTCTTAGCTCCTGGATCTGTGCCACGTACGCCAATGGTCGGTTCCTCACCGTAGGTGCCTATTTGACTAATATACCGCGCATCCTGCAAGCTATTGAAGAAGTTATAGACCAACGTCAGATCCGATTTTGTATCGATATCGTAACCTACTTTCATAAAAGCATTATATTGTCTGTTGTTGGACAAACCATCGGTTTGTCCGAGAGGCAAGCCTTCTCCATCCCGTTGCAAACCGGTATAATCCATCACACCGCTTACCGCATAATTCCATTTATTGCTGCGGCCATACAGACTTTGCGCGAATCGATATCCACCTGTCTCACTTGCTTCTCCGGGCGCTAAAGTACCACGCAACGTCGTTGTGCCACCAATACTTGATGCATTTGGGTCATTCTTTTTGGTAATGTAGTTAATAACACCACCGGCAGATCCATTCCCATAAATAGAAGTTGCCCCTTTAATAACTTCTACACGTTCTAATACTGCCGGATCTACCGATCGCATGTCGCGTGCGCCATTCATTAAAGGAGTAGACTGTGGAATACCATCTATCAAGATTAATACGGCACGACCACGCAGCGTTTGTCCAGCATTACTGCCTTTTGCGGTCGATGTTCCCAAACCTGGAATGGTATTACCCAGCACACTCGCAATATTTGTGCTGATCTGACTTTGCATTTCAATATCACGCGCATTCAAAATCGATATAGACGAAGGTACGTTTGCGATACTCTCCGGCTTTCGGCCTGCCGTAACGACAACCTGTTCCATGCGTTGACCGGATCCTAATGTGAAATTGATCTGCGCTGTAACTGTATCCAGCTGCACATTACGCACTTGATCGGAATAACCGGCTTTACTGATTCGGATTTGAAATTGTGATCGAGTGGGACGATCAAATGAAAGTATGCCATCGCGAGCTGTCTTTCCTTGTGAGTGCGAGTCTACCCAGACTTGCACATCTGCAATGGGTTTAGCAGTGATATCACGCACAGCAACTTGTAAGAGTTGCGCTAATAATCCGTTGCAAACCAATAACAATGTCATTAAAATAGTAATATGCCGAAAGTAGGATGAGATAGACTTCATTTATTTAGACTCGTTTTAAATAGATCGCAAACTTACAAAAATCATTGTAATACTATAATTCAAATCGAAAAAAAAACCATCAGATTTGATTCTCGAATCAAGTCTGATGGTTAATCTATTTTAACAAAGTAAATAAATATCCAAGGCTGGATCTTATTACCAATTATATCCAATCGAGAACATCACATTTCTTGGTGTACCAACGAATCCGCGCGTGTAATCGAAACCTCCAAGGTAATAGTAACGATCAAATATATTGTTCATATTTACCGAAACACGTAATCGATGTATGTGATAATATAAAGCGGCATTAGCAATGGTATATGCTGGCCATTGATCCCAAATCATCGTGCCCGACTCGTCGGTACGCGCTGCATTGTCCATCCGGCGGCGATCTACATAATTCACACCAACTCCCATTCCTAAACCTTTGAATTTTGTTTCGGAGAATAAGTACTTCAGCCAAACACCCGCCATATTTCTGGGCGCATTACTCAAAGATTGTCCTTCTTCTCCAACTAAGTTAGAGGCGCGTACTTCGGTATGGTTAAAGGTGTAATTGGCCATTACTTGAAATTCGCGACTGATCTGACCGCGTAAATCCAATTCTACTCCTTGCGAAATCACGTGACCCGACTGGCGATATACGGGAAATCCCGCATCTGACTGGGCTCCGGTTGCTAACAACATATTGCGTCGCGCAATATGAAACACAGAAAGCTCCGTCTGCAATTGATTCTGAAAAAAGCCTGTTTTGAAACCCGTTTCTACCTGATAACTATCTTCCGCAACGAAAGGTCTGTCGGCACCATAGTTCGCAAAATTATAAATAAAATCAGCACCTACCGGAATGTATCCTTTGGAATAACTCGCAAAATAATTGATCTGCGGATTCACAATAAACGTTAACCCCGCGCGCGGCAGCCACACATTTTGAGAAGTAGAGAAGCTCGATTGCAGATCGGCACTGCTCGATCGGTAATATTCATGGCGCAAGCCCAAGATCAACTGCAAACGATCTGCAATGGATACCTGATCTTGCACATAAAAGCCATAGCTCTTATACGGATTCAGGAAAGGAAACTCGGCCTGTGGTCGCCACACATACGAGGACACATCGATCACGGGCTGTGCCGCCGCATTGAGATCGATGGTTAAAGGCACTTCGGTATCTCCTATCCGACGCAAGCGCGCTTCGCGCAAAATATTGTCTGGATCACCTCCATATCCGGAGTAATCTACGCCCAAGACAATACGATGCTGATGTCCAGACCTGTCAAATGCGTACCGCAAATAACCGACGACATTGTCCGTATAATCCGTCGCTTGTTTAGACTGAAAACGCATGTTCATAATGGTATTCTCCGGCGGATTGGCAAAGGTGTTTAGTGTACGAAACTCATTTAATTCTTCTTTATAAATAGATTTCATATAGCTAGCATGCAAGGTCAACGAGGGCGTAATCTGTTGCGTAAGCCGACCAGCGAAGGTCAGAAAATTAGTCCGCAAGAAATCCGATGTTTGATTGACATTATACGCGCGTGACTGTCCAAAAAAATCATTGTTGCGAATACCCAAACCACGATCCAAATAGCCATCGAAGTTATCATAGGTCATATCCACATCGATTTGTGTTCCTTCGACCGGTTTGAAAGTGAAGGAAGGCGCTATCAAAATACTTTTGCGGCTATTTTTGTCGCGAAATGTACGCGAATCTTCATGAGCTATATTGAGCCGATACAAAACTCTTTTGGAAGAATCGAGCGCGCCGCCAATATCCAAACTCGAACGAAATGTCTGAAAACTACCCAAAGAAAAGGATACCGCGCCATGCCGATCTTCTAACGGTTTTTTGGTCACCAAATTGATCGTCCCTCCGGGTGCAATATCACCGAAAAGCGACGCGCCAGGACCTTTCAACACTTCAATACTTTCTAGATTGGCCGTAAGAGGCGTACGCCAAAAACTCGTGCCGTATCCGTAACCTGAGCGCATGCCATTGACCAAACGAAAACCCGTAGTGTAGCCACTATTGAAACCGCGAATGGTGAGATCATCGTAAGCAGAAGCTTGATTCACACCAGCCAAATCTTGCACCATATCAGTAATCACAAAGGCTTGTCGATCTTCCATCAATTCCCGACTTACTAAGGATACAGACTGCGGAAGCTCTTTCAATGCCCCAGAAAACTTACCACCCAATTCCGTCTGATTAATTAAGTACGAATTATTCCGTCGGCCGGTGACCAATATTTCTTCTACCGCTACTTCTCCAGCAAATAACTGCACCACCAAGCCGATATTGGGATTCCAATTTAAGGCATCCACCGTGATTCTTTTCGGTTGATATCCCACGATTTGGAAATGCACTTGCGTTGGTAATGAAATGGATCGCGGAAAGCGATAGCTACCATCGGCCTGCGTTTGCACGGCAGAGTGGCCGTTTACCGAAACTGTAACTCCTTGCAGGGCTTTTCCATCCGCTTGTAGTACTTTTCCGTACAAGCTAGCGACGGATTGAGCATATTGTTCTGTACTAATCAATACGAGGAGTAGGAGTACGATCGACCGAAAGATCAGATTTAATTTCATTTGGTGGGGTTGAGAAAGTTAATCGTTGGACATACTGTAGGCCATGTGTATGGTTTCAAAATCGTCATGCTTACAAGTAAGTAGCTCTCGAAAGCCTTGTTGTTTCCAAAAAAGCTTCGCCCCCGGCAAAAATGGGTGCGTATGCAAGTACAATGTTTCTATGTTTCGGTTGGCGGCAACCTCACGCAACGATTGCACTAAGCGACTGGCCAATCCTTGCCGACGCCAATCTGGATCAACAAATAGTTTGACCACTTCAGTCACTCGCCGATGGTAGAAACTAAAATCTTCAAAACGTTCATCGTAAGTCAGCATACCGATGGTGCCGATCAGCTGACCGGTTTTGTCTCTGGCTTGCAGAAATGCACCGTCCGTATTTTTGATGAACGTTTCTGCAAATGTAGCCAAGTCGGGCGGCACCATACTATGATCTAACATCGGGAAAAGATGTCGCCTTGCCTCGCGGACAAAAGCAACTACTTCATCAATCTGTGCATGATCAACTGAATTGATCGTTATAACTGCTTTATTCATGCCGTGAGGATATTCGGGGTACAATCAGATTTTTATCGCCATGCTGTATCGCTTCCAGCTGCACTTGATAAGCATCTTCTAGCATTTGGTGAATCTCCCCAACAGATAATCCACTGAGCGAACGCAGTTGCTTGTGCTGCATGAGGAACAAACGCTCACCATACAGCAATGCCAGATTTGGATCGTGCATGATGCACACAATGCTTATTCCATCCGCCGCTAGGCGCTTGAGATTTTCCAACACCTTGACCTGATAGTGCAAATCCAAGTGATTAGTGGGCTCATCCAACAGAATAATATCGGGATCTTGCACCAGCACACGGCACAATAATACCAGCTGGCGTTCGCCACCAGAAAGCTGCGTGTACGGACGATCTTTGTACGACCAGAGATTAAACTGTTGCAGTACATCTTCTACTCGTTGACGATCTTCTGCGCGTGGCGCAAAACGCGTAAACGAGGCTCGTCCAGTCATCACCACATCAAATACCGAAAACGGAAACGTAGTTTGGTGAAATTGACTCATAAAGCCAATCCGAACATCCGAAGCACGTTGTCGCTTAATATTTTTACGTTCGATGCCATTGATCGCAACATGACCTTGATACGCATTTTGCACTCCCGACAAAATCTGGAACAAGGTGGATTTTCCGCTCCCATTGCGCCCCAGAATTATGGAAAGTTCACCGCGGATAAACGAAGCATCTAGTTGATGAATAACCTGCTGCTTTCCGTAGCCGAATGATAATTTATCGATCGTAATCAATTCCATTAGGCGTTCCAGTTTATGGCGTTTTTACGCATCAAATAAATAAATAGCGGCGTGCCCAACATCATGGTGAATACACCGACCGGAATTTCGAACGGCAATAGCGTCCGCGAAAAATCGTCTATCAATAATAAAAAAGTGCCGCCGATAAAGATATTCGCCCACACGCCTGATGCATTGCTTGGGCCAACCAACATACGGCTAATGTGTGGCACAATCAATCCGAAAAGGCTAATCATCCCCACCGCAGCAACCGATGAAGCGGTAATCATAGTAGCAGCGCCAATCATCACCAGTTTGATGATTTTTGGATCTACGCCAACCGCAATAGCTTCTTGCTCGCCCAAAGCCAGCAAATCCAATTTCCAACGTAAGGCCAAAATAATGGCAATGCCGATGGTAATGGGGATCACGGCAGTACGCACCTTTGCCCAAGAAGCGGTATGTAAATTTCCCATCGTCCATTGGACAATGGATTGCAATTTATACGGATCACTGAGGTATTGCAATACGGTCAAAAAGGCGGTAAAAACGCCAGAGATAATCATCCCCGCTAACACCATCGTCACGAGCGAACCTTTTGCACCTGTATACGAAACCAGATACGTGATGACCACGGCGATCACGCCAAACACGAAGGCAGATAAGTTAAGTGGAATCAGAGAAATCAACATGGATAAGGCTGCGCCAAATGCTGCGCCCGAAGATATTCCTAACGAGAATGGATCTACAATGGGATTGCGAAATACCGCTTGTAAAACTCCGCCGGCCACGGCTAGTGCCGCACCCACCATAAAAGTCAACAAAATTCTAGGCAAGCGCACTTGCCAGAGAATCGTCTCCAGATTTTGATCGGCCACAAGCGTTTCTATGCCCAGCGACGAAGCGACGGCCGCATAGATATAATACAACAAATCCGGTATGCTCACAAAACCGGTACTTCCCAATCCTAAGGAAAGTAATAACACCACGATAGGTACTATGACCAATAAGCTTATTTTCCAAACCTGCATTTATTCCAAGCTCATGTTATTTTCATATAAGAAACCGACGACTTCTTGCAATTCTTGTTTAAAATCTTTGTCGGTGTATTCGGGATAACCCCAATGCCGCAGCTGCTTTGCAAACAGCAAAAATTTGACGGTGTGTGGATCGAAGAAAAATGTGGGTTCCATGGCAAATACCTGTTTGTTCACGACCGCCGGTAATGCGGCCAATTCTGCCAAGCTGTATACATCTTCTACATCCGAATTCCACAAAACGATCATATCTGGATTCCATTTATAAATGGATTCTGCGCTGACATTGGGCGCTTCTAATGCTAGCGGACAGGCATTCACCAAACCAGAAACCTGAATCGATAAATCGACCAACGAACCGCGCCCAGAGGTAGAGAATATGCGACCCTTTGACCAAGCATAATACACACTTTTGCGCACGGAATCTGCTTCAGTCGCCATTTCATCAACTGCCCTGTCAATGTAGGCAACAATATCTTCTGCGCGCTTTTTCTTTCCGATCAACGTACCTACGCCAACCAACTCATCATAAATATGTGCTTTATCTTTGCTGGAAACGACAAAAACCGGAATATCCAACCCTTCGAGTTGTGCAATGGTTTCGGTATCGTACTCATACACAATCGCCAGATCGGCCTGCAAACCGATCACCGTCTCTACCTGTGTAGACCGGCCACCAAAAGTGGGCGTGGCAATCTCTTTGCGCGCAATGCGTGGATCCACTTTCGACAAAAAATGATAGGTGGAAGGATTTTGATACACCTGCTGTGGTATGCCTACTAATTTATCGCCTGCACCGAGCATGTACATCTCATCGACAAATGGTTCGAATAGCACAACAACGCGCGCTGCGTAATGCGGCAACACGATTTCCACACCACGCGCATCGATCGCCTTGACGCTAACAACCGAGTTATTGCCTGCTTCTCTATCGCCGCAACCGACGATCAGTCCAACGCCTAAGACTAGCTTACAAAAAACTAGAAAACTAAAAAACACCTTCGGCATCTGATCTCTTATTTTGTATTATTTTTTCCTATCCTATTAGAAATACAGCAACGCTTGATCGGGCAACAATTTCAATTCTTCTAGCCGAAGATGCGCACCGAATTTAGAAGCTAATGCTTCATACAAACGTGCATCGTACGCTACGCCATAGGCATGATCTCCTACGTAAAAAACAGGAAGATGGCGATTGCCAACATCGTAGCAGAAATCACCAATCACCGCTGGATCTTCGGCGGACAATACCATGCAAGTACAGGGCAACGTACTGATGCGCACATACCTATTCGCATCTTGATAAATGATCTGGCCATCCGCCAGATATTTGCCGTGACGACGTTGCAGATGAAGCGCCGTACCTTGCACGGTTTTTCGCTTGATGAACGATCTTCCAGCTTCAAACCATTCGATATACAGTTGCTCCTCTTGCAAATCTGCTGAAGCCAACGCTAAATTTTCATCGCTTACTTGTAGCATATGCTTTTATTCAGAAACCGAAGCAGCTATTTTTTTAGCGGCCACCCGTTCTTTCAACCAGTTGCACCATTCATCCAACCCGTCTCCTTTCAAACTACTGATGGAGATCACGTCCAGATTTGGATTTACTTCCCGCGCATCTTTGGTGACAGCATCTATCGAGAATGGCACGTAAGGTAACAAGTCTGCTTTAGATACGACCATGAGTTCGCTGGTCAAAAACATACGCGGATATTTTTTGGGTTTGTCATCTCCTTCTGTTGACGCTAATAGGGTTACACGATAGTCCTCACCCAAATCGAAAGCTGCTGGACACACGAGGTTACCGACATTTTCAATAAAAAGTAGATCTACCTGATCGAGATTGATGTGATCTAATGCTTGTAAAATCATCTGTGCTTCAATATGGCACATACCGCCTGTCACGATTTGCAAGGCATTGATGCCGACTTCGCGCATGCGAATGGCATCGCGTTCCGTCTCCGGATCGCCTACCAATACCGCGATGTTTAGATCTTTACCGAGGCGCTTGCCAGTTTCCTGCATCAAAGTGGTCTTGCCGCTGCCTGGCGACGAACAGATATTGATGACGCAAATATCGGTCAACCGATCACGAATGGCTTTCGCAACAAAATCATTGGCTTTTAATAAATTAAGGGAGGTATTTTCACATTGCACAGAGCCTACCGGCATCTGATTGCTTTTTGGGCTTATCGTATTAATCATATAGCTTCTTTTTTAAATATAACCTGACTTATTCTCAACTCTTCTCCTTGTATCACTTGACTGGATGGCGTGCCGCAGTTACACACAAAACGGTGAAACACGACTTCAAATGCTTCCTGACAGTTTTCGCAGAAAGCGTGTATGGGCAGCACCTTCACCTCCAACTCCACCTCAGCAAACTGCGGTTCGTCGATCACATAAGCTTCAAAGGCGTTTTGAATCAGAATAGGCTGGATGTTGCTCAGCAATCCAGCCTCCAATTGGATCTTCACGATGGATTGATACCGATCCGGATACTCCTGTTGCAGCGTGTCGAAGATTTCTTGTACTATACCTGTTTCGTGCATAATAATTTGCTTCTTCCTAATTACGCAGCCTTAGATCTTTTTTGTTTTTTCGCTGTCGTTACCAATTTTTCTTTTTGGGTATCTATAGACTCCTTAGCTGGCTGCTCTTTGTTATTATCGTTCGTTTGTGGATCGTCAATAATCTCGTTTAATGATTGCTGATGCTGCGTAAACTCCCAACACATCTGTCCAAGCATAGAAAGAAAGTTGTATAAAAGTTCTCCATCATTGCCTAGTGCGCGTAGTAAAATGGTGTTTTCGCCCGCATCTGTAAATCCAAAAGATATATCTTCGTATTCTCCAGCAAGTATCTCATCCATTTCCAATTTCATGCCTTCCGCATAAGGGCTAGCATAAATAAAAGTAGCCTGATGCGTATAACCCTCGAAAAAAAGCATTCCTCGTACTGGTTGATCCGCTGTCTTTAGACATTGATTATCATTAAAAATCAACTGATTATTCCGAAACAAGGTGGTACGCGTATGCACTTTATTAAAGACAAAGGCTTCATTCATATAAATTCTTCCTGCACCCAGAATATCACCCCAAATCAACGTGGATGATGTTTCCATATGGATCTTATTTTCTGCTTTGAAGATCGCATCTTTGAATGGCGTCACTGGATGTGGAATATAATGCAAGATACTATTTTCTTTCAAGTTAACAAACGTATCTTGAAAAGCACCTTCTTTCATGGGGTGCAACTTATTAAACGATTGTGTAAACAATTTCATGTGTGCTTCCGGCTTTACATTCACATTGATCGTAAGTCGATCTCTGTCCATGATACCCGGGGAAGCACTCATGATGATCATTTCTAAATGTGCTTGAGCTCGTGGCGCACCGTAATGCGTCAATTTATACGGTGCATTATGATAGCTTTCTTTCAAAACACTATGGCCATCTTCCCGTTCGACATTGATATTGATCCTGCTCTCCATTGGGGGGATTTAGTTTTCTAATAAAGCGTATTTTTTGATCCAACTTTTCACCTCTTCCAGACCTTGCAAAGTCATCAAATTGGTAAAAATAAATGGTCGTTCTCCGCGCATCCGTTTGGTATCGCTCTCCATCACAGATAGATCTGCATGCACGTAAGGTGCTAAGTCTATCTTATTGATAAGCAATAGATCCGAACGGGTGATTCCCGGCCCGCCTTTACGAGGGATTTTTTCACCCTCCGCCACATCAATCACGAAGATCGTTACATCAGCCAGATCTGGACTAAAGGTAGCGGTCAGGTTGTCTCCACCACTTTCGACAAAAACAATTTCGGTGTCTGGGAAACGGGTTACTAATTCTTCTACCGCTTCAATATTCATAGACGCATCTTCCCGAATAGCCGTATGCGGGCAACCGCCTGTTTCTACCCCGGCGATGCGCTCTGCGGGCAGCGTCGAATTCTTCTGCAAGAATTGCGCATCTTCTCGCGTATAGATATCATTGGTCACGACACAAATGCTGTAATCCGACGCCATCTGTCGTGTTAATCTTTCTATCAGTGCCGTTTTGCCGGAGCCTACTGGCCCTGCGACACCTATTTTTACATACTTTCTTTCCATGGTATTTTTTACGATATATAAATCCGCGTATATAATTTCTCATGTTGCATACAGCGCAGATCCTGTGCTACACAGCAGTTGCCTAGCATATCTTCCTCCATATGTACTTGGTTCTTTACCAATTCCTGAATCAATCCCTGCATGTCGAACAAGATTTGTTGCCCATCCATTTGGCTGATGGGTACCAGCTTCGCACAGTTTGTCACGATGCCATTCAACGTGTTGTAGTAAAATGCACTTAGCGCATCTTCGTACGTAATCATTTGTGATTGTGCGTACATAGCGAAAGCGATAGGATAATGGCCACCTGCTTCTCCACTTTGTATGGCTTGCAAATACGTCTTGCATCGGCGTACCGAGCCAAAACCATCTACTACTTTTAGAAAACGAATAGCAAGCTTTTTACTGGCCTGCCGAATCTCATAAGGAGATTTGAAAGAGCTGACTAATCGATCTAGCTCCAATAATTTCACTTTAGAAAATTTCCCTTCGCACAGCTGCCATGCTTTAGCGAAAAAAGCAGCATCATTATAAAACATATTGTAACGCAACATGCTTTCAGCATAGGATTTTGTGGTGGCACTATTGTGCACCAAGCCTTTATGGATATAGGTCTCTAATCCGTAGGAGTGTGTAAAACTGCCTATCGGAAATACAGAATCATTAATTTGAAGCAGGGTCAATAATGGATTCATCTACGTTTTTTGCTAGGGTTACTCTAAATTTTGTTTTACGTGTCCACTGATGTATTTTCAGGGTTTGTGTTTGCTCTAAGATGGCCTCGGCCTGCGCTACCTCATACCCTTTTTTTTCAAACAAGCGATGTAGTGGTGCTTCATAAGCCACCATTACTTTATGAGCCGATTTGATAGCAATTGGTACATGCCGGTTTCCAATATCAAAACAAACTTTGGCCATCTCCAGACTATTTCTGGGCTGAATAAATAGACATTGGCAAGGCAACACGCGCACCGAAATACAGATCTCCGGATCTTGATGTAACACATCTCCCGTGCGTAACGGGATCGCCTTTAAGTTTTTAAAGCCGATCTCGCGCCCGTGTATTGTACTACGCCGTAAGATGCCACTATCTAGGTCAAACCAATCTAACTCCAGATAATCCATTTCCAAATCATTGAAGCGATCAGGTTCGGTCTGTGTGTTGCCTACTATGTCTGTTGCCAGAATCATTAAAATAAGAAGTAACGCTGTGCCATCGGCAACTCCGCCAAAGGCTCACACGTAGCTAATACGCCATCTACCGTTACATCATATGTTTCTGGATCTACTACGATGTTTGGTGTCGCATCGTTGTGTATCATATCTTTCTTCATCACAGTACGGCATCCTTCTACTGGCAGACTTTTTCTGGCTAGACCTAGAGAGGCGATAGTGCCGTTTTCTATAGAGATTTTCGACACGAAATTGAAACATATACTGGTCATGGCTTTACCAAAATTTCCAAACATCTGACGATAAAGTACAGGTTGAGGCATCGGAATTGAGCCATTGGCATCTCCCATTTTGGCGGCTAGGATCATACCTCCTTTGATAATCAGCTCTGGTTTCACTCCAAACATTTCTGGCTTCCAAAGCACCAAATCGGCGTGTTTACCGACTTCTATGGAACCCACGTATTTGTCAATACCGTGTGCTTTGGCTGGGTTGATCGTATACTTTGAAATGTATCGCTTTACACGGAAGTTATCGTTGCCGGTACCATTGTCTTTTTCTAACGGCCCGCGTTGTATTTTCATCTTATGTGCCGTCTGAAATGTACGAGAGATCACCTCGCCAACCCTGCCCATCGCTTGGCTGTCTGAGCTCATGATAGAGAATACGCCCATATCCTGCAGAATATCTTCCGCAGCGATAGATTGTGGACGAATACGAGAATCGGCAAAGTCTACATCCTCTTTAACGCTTTTGTCCAAATGGTGTACCACCATCAACATATCTAAATGCTCGTCTACCGTATTCACGGTAAAAGGTTTGGTCGGGTTTGTCGAAGCTGGCAAGATGTTGGGATACATCGCAATTTTGATAATATCCGGCGCGTGACCTCCTCCGGCACCTTCGGTATGAAATGTATGGATCACACGGCCATCAATAGCAGCTACGGTATCTTCTAGGAAGCCCGCCTCGTTTAGCGTATCGGTATGAATAGCTACCTGCACATCGTACTTATCTGCTACTTTTAACGCGGCATCAATAGTCGCCGGTGTGGCACCCCAGTCTTCGTGAATTTTTACGCCTAGTGCACCTGCTTCAATTTGCTCTTCAATTGGCCGTGTCGTAGACACATTACCTTTACCAAAAAATCCGACATTAATCGGTAACGTTTCGAAGGCTTCCAGCATCTTGTGGATGTGCCACTTGCCCGGAGTAACTGTGGTGGCATTGGTACCATCTGCTGGACCAGTACCGCCACCGATAAACGTAGTCACGCCACTATATAGTGCTGTTTCTATCTGCGTCGGACTGATAAAATGGATATGTGTATCAATACCTCCAGCGGTCAGGATCATGCCTGCTCCACCATGTACTTCTGTAGAGGCGCCAATGATCATGCCTGGGGTGATACCATCTTGGGTATCTGGGTTTCCGGCCTTTCCGATCCCAACAATTTTACCGTCTTTGATACCAACATCACCTTTTACAATACCCCAGTGGTCGATAACGATCACGTTACTGATGCAAAAATCAAGCACATCTTCATCTCGCAATGCCCGCGCTGACTGCCCCATTCCGTCGCGAATGGTTTTTCCGCCACCAAACTTATTTTCCTCGCCATATACGGCGTAATCCTTTTCGATTTCGATCATTAACTCGGTATCCGCCAAACGAACCCGGTCGCCAGTCGTCGGACCGAAGAGGGAAGCATACCTGTCTCGTGGAATGTATAACTCACCATCTTCATAACGGATAGACGATTTGTCCAGTCCAAGTTTTTCCAACCCTAAAGCATTCAGCTTCGTCGTAGCAATACTGGCAGAGGCCAATCCTACGATCTTAATCCAGTCTCTTCTATTCCATTCACCCATAATACACGAATTTTTGGTGTTACTGTGTTGATTTGTACTTCTGTTTTTTCATCTTCGCCATAGCGGCTTTCTTCACCTTCTCGTCGGTATACTTCCCGTTGGTAAGTCCATTGAAGCCGTAAATCTCCCGCGCTCCTCCCATTTCGACCAAGATGACATCTTTCTTCTCTCCAGGCTCGAAACGGATCGCCGTACTGGCCGGAATATTTAGCCGCATACCATAGGCTTCTTCGCGCACAAAATCCAAGGATTTGTTGACTTCGAAGAAGTGGTAATGAGAGCCTACTTGAATGGGGCGATCACCTGTATTTGCGACAGCAATTGTGGTGGTGCGATAGCCCACGTTTGCCTTAATGTCGTCTGCTTTTAAAAAATATTCTCCTGGTACCATATGTATCAATTTTACGTTATCTAATAGGATCGTGTACAGTCACTAGTTTAGTGCCATCTGGGAAGGTAACTTCAATTTGCACATCGTGAATCATCTCTGGCACTCCTTCCATCACCTGCTTACGCTTTAATAGTTTGGTGCCCCATTCCATCAGTTCTGCCACCGTTTTACCGTCGCGGGCTTTTTCCATCAGTTCGGCACTGATGTAGGCGATACTTTCTGGATAATTGAGTTTCACGCCGCGTTTCAGGCGTTTTGCGGCAAGATCTCCCGCCATGTGCAACATCAACTTTTCTATTTCTCTTGGTGTTAAATGCATTTTCTATTAGTATTAGATAAGACCTTCTTTATAAATCATTCTAGTAAACTGGAATTGTAAAATACCCCCCGACAGCAATCCGGCTGAATTGCACATTATCTATATTCAATTCATTCGAATAACTGACGTTATTGCCAATGTATCCGAGATAAAAACGTAAGTCTTGATTGTTAAATGGCTTGTGTTGCAGTGCCGCAAAGTAAGTGTAGTTGGTGCGAAAATCGCTACCAAAGGTATCATCGTCTCGACTGCCAGCGGTTTCGATAGCACCTTTCAACGCTAATTCCCATTTGTCTGTTAGGAACTGATCGTAGCGCAATACCGCAGATTTGTACACAATATTCTTAGCCAGTTGACGGGATGATCCAGTCATCGCGTAGAAATCATTGATGGCATTGGAAGCGATGAGCGCATGATCCACACCCAAGCGCGAATACTGCAAATCCAGATAAACCATTTGTCTGGCCGTCAGAAATTTATTGGCCAAGGACACCGCTTGCGTTGGTTTGCCTTCGGCAAATTGCGCTAAGTTATAAGACCATTTGGTATGAAATCGCTGATCTGCAAATGCTCCGACCCAAGTCAAATAACCACCAATTGGTGCTTTGGCACGTTGTAAGTCGCCGGCAACAAAACCATTATTCGCCAAATGCGTATCAAAGGAATTGTTGACTGTATTATACATTTGAATATGGAAGCTATGATCAGGGTTGAGATCATAGGATAGCTTTCCGCCCACCACAAATAGATTCAGGATTCTGTCTACATAATCGGTAAATAGGAATTCGTAAATAGGATTGTTCTGAAACTCAAAAGAACCTACCATCGCACTTTGCTTACCTAAGGTCACGGCCCAGTCTCTATTTTTCCCGAATTTGTATTTCATAAAAGCAAAATCCAAGGCTTGCGAGGAGTTATCTAAGCCGGATTGTGCAAATGAACGATTGAGCCTAAACCGAATATTGTACGACAGACGATCATTGTATTCGCCATGAAATAAAATACGGGCTTCTTCAAGGTTGAAGCGTGCCAAAGCATCTTCTTTACCCAAATTGTCGGCATCAAAAGCAGACCGCATCAAGAAATCAAATTTGAATAATTGAGCGCGGTCGTTCTCCTTCGCGGCGCTGGTATCCACCTGATTCAGACCTAATGCTGGAATGAACGCTTCGCGTTCTTCCTGTGCTTGCACATAGAAGGCCAAACTACTTAGAAAAAATATTGCTACAATGTGCTTCATTATGGAGTATAAAGTATGCGTGTTAGCAAGGATACTTTATACTCTTAAGAATGCATTAAGAACGAGATTAGAATAGTCTTAGAGCGCGGTGCGCTTGGGCAATATCACGCTGACGTGCGTCCCCTCTCCTTCGATGGAATGGATCAAGAGATTACCATCATGCAAATCAACAATATTTTTGGCCAAAAGAAGACCCAGACCAGTTCCTTGAATATTGCGAACGTTGCTGGCGCGAAAGAAGGAATCGTACACATAATCCTTTTCGTTGGAAGGAATGCCTACTCCTTGGTCTTTGATATCGATCACAAAATCATTCTCCTGACTTTTGAGGGAGATAATTACTTCCGCTTCCTTGCCATACTTACACGCATTAGAAACGATATTGCTCAGGGCGATAAACAAGAGATTTTCATTACCAAACACTTCCAATAATTCTCCCACCTCGGGCGTTGTAGCTAAGTCCAAATAGATGGATGGATGACCACTAGCCTTGCTCTCCGACCTCAATACCCGAAACAACACCTCATCTAGCCGCACATTGGAATAATCCTTCTTGCTATCCTCCAAACCAGATCGTGCAATAATCAATAGGTTATTGATCATCGTAATAATCTGATCGGTTTCATTAATAATCCGCAGCAGCGACTGAGTAGATTCTTTGTTTAATCCCGGTTCTTGCACCGCTAGCTCGGCTTCGCCTTTGATAATCGTGAGCGGCGTGCGAAAAGAATGCGAGGCATTCGCCACAAAACTTTTCTGAGAATTCACCGATACCTCCAGCCGCTCGATCATCTGATTAAAACTTTCGATCAACGTGGAAATCTCATCATGTGCTTTGTTTGAGTTGGCTATCCGCAGATTAAGATTGGCAATACTTATTTTATTAATTTCTTGGTTAATGCTAGCAATTGGTTTGATGATGTGCCGTGCAAACAGACAGGAGATCAACGCCACGATGAGCATACAAACACCGGCCGCATTGAGTAGTGTACGATCTAAACTCACCTGCTCTGCTAAGCCATAATCATCTCTACCAGAGGATATCACAATTAAATGCTTGTCGTCATTGGGGTCTGAAAAATGTAGCGCAAGATAGGCGGTATCAAGATTCATGTATTGCGCTCTTCCGTGCGCAATTACATTTTGGTAAAAATCGGATGGAACGGGTAAATTGGGTTTTACAAAGACATCCGAATGCTGCTTACCTACCCGAATAATATAATCCTTACCGGCAGATAATTGCCGCAGGTACGTGCGCATGATCTCATAGTAAATCTCGTTGATATGCTCTGCTTCCTCAATCGTATGTTTACCAACAATCTGCGCATTCTCTTCCAATCGATGAAAGAATTTTGTACGTAAGCTATCTCGGGTGAAATAGGATATGTAGATCGCAAATCCTGCAATGAGCGCCCAACAAATCAGATTGAATAATACGATGATTTTAGTTTGCAGTTTCATCAGGGTCTTTTAGAATATAGCCCATGCCGACCTTCGTATGTAATAGCTTTTTTTCGTAACCTTTATCAATTTTATTACGAAGGTAATTGATATAGACATCGACGACATTCGTGCTCAGGTTGAACTCCATATTCCATACGTTTTCCAGAATATCTATTCGGGAAACGACGCGTTTAGCCGATCGGATCAGGTATTCGAGCAACCTAAATTCTGTCGCAGTAAGGGCAATGGGGTTTCCTGCTCGCGAAGCGCTTTTACTATCTAGATCTAAATGCAGATCTGCTATTGATAAGGTGTTATTTTCCTGCTTTTCAACGGTATCTGTTTTCTTCCTCAGAAAGCGGTTGACTCTCGCTTTGAGTTCGGCCATATTGAAGGGCTTGGTGAGATAATCGTCCGCGTCATTTTCAAAACCATCCACGATATCTTCGGGCTGATCGAGAGCGGAAAGAATTAATACCGGCACCTGACGACCATGTTCACGAATTTTTTTACAGACCTTTAAACCATCCATTCCGGGCAGCATAATGTCTAAAATAATGAGATCATACGTATTGGACAATGCCATCTCTAAACCCGAAGGACCAGATAAAGCAACAGAAATATTAAAGTTTGGATCAGCCAAACCACGACGAATCAATGATACCACGGCGGTATCATCTTCAACCAACAGAACTTCCATCATAGCTAATCCAATTTTACATTTTCAATTTGCGACTTCATCATACTTGGCAGTGATAACCCCAAATATATTTAAATTATTGAGTAGTATACTGGTCAGCAGATAGATTTGTCCAGACATCAAAGCAATCGTCGTAATGTGATCCATATTTTTTACGAAGTCGGTGCTTGGCTTTACGAATTGATTCCTGACCTACGCCAAGCAGATTAGCCATCTCGTGGTTGCTAACACCGATTTTTTGCAATAGCACAATACGTAATTGAGATTCCGTAATACCCGTCAACTGTTGTATCACATGATCGTAAAATTCGCGATACTCCACGACGAACACCCTTTTGAAGCGATACCAGTTATCTTCACTCATCAAATGTTCTGACAAGAGATCTTCCAGTTTCTCGCGTTGTGCCACATCTGTATTTGTCGTTGCACTTTCTAACTTGCTCACCTCTTCTTTGAGATGGTCAATCGCCGCGTTACGCTCTTCAATAAACTTGCGGTAAGATTTTATCGTATGTTGCACCTGCTCATACCTATTGTCTGACTTATATTTTGCCAGCTCAATTGTCGCAATTTTATGCTCAAATACGGCATGTTGCAGGCGTAACGATCTTAATTTTGATATCCGTAAAGAAACCGCTAGAATGATTAACAACGTACAAATCACCAGTAACGCAATACCTATTAAATTAGACTTCTGCAACTTGGTTTCATTTGTTAATCTACTCCATTCTGCCTGTTCACGTAAGAGCGTCAGTTTTACATTTTTCACGGCTTCGGAACCGTCCTTATGTTTGAGTTGCTCTTCTACCTCCCGTAACTTGTGATAGAGCGTTAGCTGTGATTTCTCCTCATCGAAATGTTGATATAACTGCAACTTTAACAGGATAATTTCTTGTTGAAATCCGAGGAGATTATCCTTCTCTGCTACAAAATCTTCCGCTTTATCTAATTGAGCATTAGCTTCCTCCCATCGTTGCATAGCGATGTATAGCCTGCTAAGTCTAATTTGTGCATACATCGCATTGCGTCCTTCACCGTGCATTTCCGATAAAGCAATATCGTTCAATAATAGTTGCTCTGCATCCGCCATATTGCCAGATTTCATATCGATCAAAGCAATCTCACCTAAGGCTTTCGCATAGCGAATGGGATCGCGGTCTTTTGCCCCAGCTTTAGCATAGAGAAAATAGTTTCTAGCTTGAGTCGTATCTTCTAAGGAAAGGTGTTCATATCCCAAACTATACTGTATAATCGCAGTATCTTTAGCACCAATATTTGGAGAAGATAATGCGTGCTCCAAATTGTCGATCGCCAGCTGATGATCGCCGATATTACCAAAAAAATAAGCGTTTTTTATGAGACAATCTACCGGATCTATCTCGGCTTCAAAATCTGGAATCGTAAAGTACTTAGAAGCTTGCACGAAGTAAGGCAAAGCCTGTTCTAATTGTGTCAAGCGGTAATAATAAAAGCCAATCTGTGACTTGACCCACACCGACAAACTCGGATAGCCGACTTGCATGGACAGGGAATCGGCTCTTTTTAATAGCCATTCGGTTTCTCGCTGGGTTTGGGTTTGATTGGCCGCATCTTGTTGCGCTTGCCGGATCATTTGGATGACTTGGAGTACACCTTTTTCTCTTGTATTCTCCGCTTTTATAGCCGCGAGGCCAGATGCTGCTTTTGCGGAAGCAGGATCACTTCGCTCTTGTACAAGCGTAGCATTTACCTGCTGCACAAAACCCTTATCAATTGGCTCGGTACAGGCAACGCAGAATATCAACGACAATAAGAAAACAAATAAATTAGGCAGTCGCATTCCAAAAGGCTTGATTTTACGAAGATACGCAAATTTATCAGCTCAATCGCAATAGACGCTGCCTAACATTTTTTTGCTATCGAAAACTATTGTATAGGACGGCTTCGCAAAAAGTCTTGCGCATGGCGCATCGCTTCCTGTTGCGAGCTAGCCGTGGACAATAGCTCAAATGATTTTACGCCGGACTGCGTCAACCAATCCGTCCAAAACAACTGCAAAATTTCCCAATCGGAAGGATGATGCTTCGCGCGCCCAGTTGAATCGACAGACCGATCGTACATTTCCATCACCAATACATTTAGATTGTTGAGTAATGGGTTTTCAACGGGAATGATGCCATAACCTTCTTGTTGGAAAAAGGCTTTCATGTCATTAGATCCCGATTTTTTAAACGCTGTTCTAAAATCGTCCACTCTCTTTGAATCTAAGAAATAGCATCTATTGCCTTCGCAATTTTGCTTGCCATACAAGCCCGCTTCTATATAGCCATCTGTAAGCAGTACGAGTACATTGCAGGCGAAAGATCTGTTCATACTATGCTGCTTTTTATTTAGCACCGTGTCAATAGAATTATCCAACAGATTACTTTTGATGCCGTTCTTAAAATAAGACCACACATCTGCCTTCATATTCTTCTGGAGAACTGCATCATTCAATTTTGTATATGCTAGCTTAAATTTCTTCGTGTCTTGATCTAGATTCTCCACACTTTGATTCGTTAGGTATTGAATGCGCTCCGCCTGATTTTTACCAAAACGTCCTAAGTTGAGCTCCATATCTGCCATCACATAACCACCACCCATCTTTTGATTGATAAAATCAACCCGCAGAACATCCTGCTGACCTGTTTTGCGCAGTCCTTTCGTTTTCTTACCCAAGTCATAAGTGACGATTTCTGGATAAAAAGCATCTAAAAAGCCCTCTACAATGGCAACATCAGAGAGTGCTCTTGGATAGAGCGTAGTATCAATGCGATTGGAGAGATCTGGAGCTATGGTAATATTGTAGTGGATATCGTCGAATATTGTCGGTTCTTCTGGGGCTTCATCAGATCCATTACATGACCCCGATAATAAAGAGAAACACAGTAAAAATGTGAAGATTAAGAATTGTTTAGCCTGTAACACGATAGTCTATTTTATTAGTGATAATTTTATTTTCTTGCCATAAATCGATGCTATTATTTGCCATGATAGACATTTCGGTCGCCTTCATAATGGAATATTCTTGATGCAGAAAGTCATTCCAGCCTTCCAGAAAGATGTTAATCCGATCTTTTAACGAGTGTAAAGAAATAGGCAGGTTATCATTCTCTATATGGCTAATGTAGATGTCTGCCGTTTGCTGGATATGCTGCTTTTTCTGATTGAGCAGTAGCATCGCCTTTTCTTTTTCTCTCACGGCTGTAATCGGAGCTTCTTCTATTTCGGCTTGCAAGAGTTGGTTTTCTGCTCGTAAAAGAATATTCTGCTGTTCTAACCCACCATTATCATCGGCCAATTGTCTGATGCTATCTACGCGTTGCTGCTTCCCTACTTCTTGCTGTTTGATGAATGTCTTGCTTTTAAGCGCTGCGTGATCGGGGTTTCGATCTTCAAAATAGCTAATAAACTTGCTGTAGATATACTTAAAAAGGATAAGCCCAAGCGCACCCAATATGAAGACCAAGTAAAAGTTGGTATCGGAAAATATTTTCGTAAAATGCCATTTCTCAATCGTATCGCCTCTTAAAATCATCACCCGATGTACGACCGAAGCTACCTGGTAAGCAATCACAGCGTCTACTAAGAAAATACCTCCCCAAGTAAGACCATCTCGCCAAGAATTGAATCGCGCGATTCGACTAAGCACCGCCAACGCGATCGGAACCAACACAAAAGTAAGCACAAATAAGAGCGCAACAGGTCCTTTCTCCCAAGCATCGGACAAAGCGTAGGGATTAAATACCTCGGGAATATCTACTACCCCAGATTTAAGATTATACTCCGCATCTGCCGCACTATAAATCATAATGTAGGCGGCTGAGGAGTAGAAAATAAATAGATAAAAAAATAAAATAGCCCCAAAAACAAGGAGTGGAATCAACTCGAAATAACGATGCCCCGGACGAATAAAGGTGAGCTTCTGTTCGTTAATTTCCTCATCACATTTCCGAATTTGATCTTCTTCACTTTGTATTTTTTGATTGTTCAGCTTAATTTTTTCGGTGTGAATAGCCATCGTCGAATCATTTGCGATGATAGACGAAGCAGCTTGTTGCTTTTTTAATTCTAACACCGCTTCTACCTGATTCATACCTAAGTCAGATTGATCTCGTGCCGCTTCGGTAGCTTTCAATCGTTGTTCTTCTACCTTGCTCAAAAGACGACGTTTCTTATCATCAATCACATCAATATCATTGATAAACACAGAATAAACCGTATCGAGTGCTTTCGGCAATGTCTGGTGATCGCCATTAGTAGATTTGGCTCTATCAAATCCCTGCTGACGCAATAAGCTTCGATCAAAATTGGCCACTTCGGCAGCAATCATGGAATCCAATACGTCTGCAAAGCTCGAGTCTTTCTTCACTACATCAGGAGCCTTTGGTTTTGCACTATCGTCATCCAGAGCGACTACCAACTGTTGCGCTAGCTGCGCCACTTTATCTTTGGTTTCGTTAAATATTTTGATCATTTTTTCGACCGTTCCAGAGTCATTCGTCACCATGATGCTTTCATTATTATTGTTACGCGCATTCACACTCCAATTGTACGAACCATACAATACCGTGGTTTGATCAATAACACAAAACTTATGATGCATCATCCCGTAACCTGCGCCTCGAACGCGGCAAACAAGCGCGCCCTTCTGAACCAAATTATCAAATGGCAAACGTCTGTTGTCTTCGTTATCAGCTAGGATAATCTCGGCCTTTGTTCCGGAGAGGATTTTCTGTTCCAAAACATCAAACAATTCCTGATCAGTAAACCAAGATGCGGCGATCAGTATTTCGCTTTGAGCAGATTGTAGTTGCGACACGATGGCGGCATGAATCGCCTCATTGTCGTGAATAATCTGTTGATCCAGCGGCACGGGCTGCTTATCTACAGACGTGGAGGTGAAGAGAGTTTTTAAATTCATCGGTATGCATTTCATAGTTTACGGTCGAGCCGCACTATGCGCCTAATCCGTGGTTTGTTAATGCACCAAAAGTAGTGGCTTCTTTCGGAATTAATTTACGGTTTTCCGTAACGCAAAAATTCACATTCATTTGACTATCAATTTATTAAAAACAAAAAGAGACTGCTAATGCAGTCTCCTTGTTAATAATATTAGGATTGGATTGTTGCTTCATTTTTTAGATCAACCCCTTCTCTTTACAGTATACCGCAAGCTGTTCATTTTTCACAAAACCCAACGCTTCTTTCATGATATTCAACCGCTTTTCGACACTGCTTAGGCTGCAGGGTTTTAGTTGTCTTTGTTTTAGTATGAAAGGAATGTTTTTTTGCATTTCACCTTGATATAATAAGGATACAATGGCAATATCTACGGTGGTAAATTCGAAAGAATTTTCTTCGCGTATAGCTTGCTTTATAGCAGAGGGTTGATAGCGTTTTTCACGATATACAGTATGAATGGCTTGCTTGAGATGATCGGCATCGTGACGCGCCTTCCGTACATAACCATCAATCTTCAAATTTTCGAAAAGATCATCAATCACACTCGGGCGATTCTCCCCAGAGAATACGATGACTTTCAAATCCGGATGTACACTTTTGGCTTCACGGATTAGATCGGTACCGTGCTCCAATACTTGTGTATTATTATCTGGCTCAAAACTTAAATCAGTAATCAGTAAATCATACGGCTCGTCGGCTCGTTGTGCATTTTTGATCCACGATAACGCGTGATCACAATAGTATACATAATCTGTCGTCTCAATCTGAAGGTCATGTAATGTTTTCTGCAACGATATATTAGCGCTTTGTTGATCTTCCGCGATAAGAATTTTTTTGAACATACTTTTAATCTATTAACGAATCGGGAAATGGATATCTATTTTAAGTCCTTTACCTAGTTCGCTAGCAAAGATAATTTCTCCTCTCAATGCATGAATACGGGAAACCGTATTTTGGCGACCTTTTCCCTTTGGTGCATCGGCATGCATTCCTACACCGTCATCCTGATAATGAATATTCAAATGCTCGCCTTCTAGACCAAAACGTATCACTACGCTTGTCGCTTGACTATGTTTTGCCATATTCACCATCATTTCAAGCAATACCTCTTTCAATTCAGATTTTGCTTGATCGCTGACATCATGCCACAGTTTGGCATCGTTACCAGCGATCAATACAAGGCGATTAGACTTGGCAAAAGATTTCAGCAGTTCGCCGAGTGCATCATGATACGCACTGGGCGCTTCTATCGTTTCTTCGGCCTCATAAGATATATCGCGCGATTTATTATACATGATTTCCAGCTTATCCAGCAAACTATCGGGATCCAATTGCTGATTGTACTCTATTTCATTCATCACGCGGTAAATACCATTGGCCACCACATCATGCACCTTACGGGATGTGGCTAGCTTGCTAGCCTTGATCTTGTTTTGTGCTTCTAATTCCAACCGTTCTTTTCGCTTCCTGTACCAAAACCTACCTCCTACACCACCGACAATAATGAATAAAGCAAGTCCACCCGTCATTACACGTTGTCGGGAAAGGCGAGCCGATTTCTCCACATTATCATTTTCCAAACGCAGGTTATCGGCTTTATTTTTCTCGACTTCATATCGAATTAGTGCAAATTGATTTTTCGCGGCATTACGGGCATTTTCTAAACTATCAGTGAGCGTACTATAACTTGTGAAATATGTTTGTAAGGAATCCCTATTCCCCGTTTGGATTAATCGCCTTAGGGCTCGTACCTGCGCATCCGGACTTTTAACTTTTAAAGCCGCAGCGTACTGTTTACGGGCGTAGAATAATGATGAATCTGGACGTTGTTCTTTGTAATAATCCGCGAGATGTGCATAACTTGCATTTTGACCCCAAATGTCTTTCTCCTGAACACGTATGTCTAATGCTTTCAATAATTCTGGAGCTGCTATATAGGTGGAATCATTTTCTCGCCGCGCATTGGCTTGATTGGATAGCGTACGAGCATATTCTTTGCGTTCTATATAAGGTCGAGATAAGATACTCTGAAAAATCTCATCTGCTTTGTCATATCGTCGTAGATCTTGATAGACTAGAGCGATGTTGTTCTGAAATATGGATATATTAGTCGAATCTTGAGAAAAAGTTAAGGTATTTTTAAAAAAAGACAGCGCATCATCATAATTTTTAAGATTACGGCTAGTCATTCCCAAAGTATTATAATTCGAACTTAGGTATTGAAAATGCTCCTGTTTTTGTTTATTCAAAAAGTCATTCGCCTGTAGCGCTGTTTCTTGTGCGCCAAAGAAGTCGCCAGCTTCCCTTTGAATAATGGCCATCATCAGCAAACAATTGGCGACATTTAAGCTATCATTAATATTCTCAAAATGATCTTTTGCCTGACTGAATTTTAAGAATGCACTATCGGATCTGCCTTCATTCAAAAAATGATAGGCATCATTATAATCGTAATTTTCAGATTGGATTACAGTTTTTTCAGGTTTATCTGAGCAGGACAAAAAGAAGATGACTGCGAAAATATAAAGCGCGTTTTTCAAAGTAGAGGCAGGTAGAGTTACTCAACTAAAGTATGTAATATTTAGCATAAACAAAAAAGGGCAACTAAAATGTTGCCCTTCGATAGTAAATTAATTATAAGTCCCTACTTACGGTTTTGTTGGAGGTTTTGGCGGAATTACAGTTCCTGCATCACCCTCATCTCCCCCGTCTCCATCTGTATTTTGAATGGTTGTTTGACCATCTGAATCCGTTACAGGAGTTGTTTGTCCACCTTGTCCGATCATTAAAAGAAAAATTAAATACCACATTGCTCAAAAAATTAAAAGTCAAAAACTTGGTAGGTCCGCATGCGCCGTGCATGGGATTGCTACAATTGTTTTCAGAAGGCCTTCTGATTTTTTGGGAAGTAGGAGATCGTACTGCGGAAGACTAAAGCTGCTTCCCAAACCGGCTAAAGAATGCCGCAGTATTTTCTCATTTTGGAATCTGTTTCGTATCTTTCCTCGAAAGAACGAACTAATCTATTACCTGATTCCGAAAGCAAATATATAGCGTTCAACACGCTGACAGAAAGGTATTTCCGATGATTCCGATCTTTCCGAATCTATTCCGAAAATTCCGATGGAATTCCGGTTTTTCCGACGAAAGAAAGTGATGGGGATACATAGAAAGGCTTATGGTTTTCCGTAAATTCCGATGAGTGGATAGATGTAATTTTGTACCTATGCCAACAATAATTGACTTTAATAAAGCCGTTATCGAGTTCTACCTACAGAAAAAAGCAGATAATGATCTTAATGAATTAGAAAGTATCTCACCAGCCAAGCTGAAAGATTTACTTTTATCAAAACTTGCATCTGGGGAATTGCAAAAGGACATTCCTTCGCTGGAAAAAATCTTCAACAATGCGAAGAAGTTTGAAAATCTGACACGAGCGATCACGCATGAAAGTATCGACAAGTTCAGACCCATTCAATACTTTATTCAAGGAAGAACCACGATTCCAACTGATGACACCATTATCCTACTTTCCATCTTCATTGACTTTCAACCGCGACCTTACCCTGCTTGGAGAGAAAAAGGGTTTGATGAAGGTGAAATTGTAATACTGGGCGATGACGGAGACAAAAAGGCTGAGGAAACCGGGTCTATCGCTGAAGTAGAAAAAGGAGATCCAGAAGAAATGACTGGTGAAGACAACACGACTCCTTTTCCACCAATAGATAGTGACCAACCCATTCTTATCACTGATCTGCCCAATAATGATGACACAAGCACGCAAAATACGCCGCTTACAGATAGTAGCGGAAAACATAATAAAACAGCTTCCTTAGGTGATCCCCTTTGGAAATTAAAAGACAAAAAATCTTTATCGATTATGGCAAGCGCGCTTGTAATTACGCTATTCATGGCATTTTACTCGTGGCCACATAAGCAGTGTATGTATTGGGATGGAGAAAGGTACATCGCAATTCATTGTGATGAAGTGGATTTTCAGCTTCAATGCCTTGCCTTAAATAACGAAAAGCTAGAAAACTTTAAACGCATTACACGAAAGGATACCTTAACAAAAGATCACGTTAATAAAGTGTGGTATTCGAAAATTGACACGGAAGTAGAATTTTTCACCTGCCCTGGCTTGCACCCAATCCATCCAAATCGATCGCTGAAAGCAGCCACATTACATATCATTGAGAAATACGCTATGGGCAAAGTCAATAACGAAAAAGGAGCAGTAGATTAATCTACTGCTCCTTTTTCGTTATTCGTAATTGGCTACCGTTTCGGCGAGCTGCTCTGCGTAGCGGTATATATCGTCTAATTGCTGAAGATCTACTTTCGCTTCCTTCTTTTCCTTGTCAAATAACCCAAGACGAAGTCGATTTGGCGTGAAATAGAACCGGCAAATAGGTTTCCTATTGTTGTCATCCAAGATGATACCGCAATACGATTGATTGTCGCGCATAAATATCCGACCTACTTCAATGTCTTTACGCAAGATCGATTTGACGATTAAAAAGCCATCAATCTCTTCCTGCGTAGTGATCACCAGCGAGCTGGGTTCTACCGCCTGCGTGGTCGTTTGTTCCTCCGCATCGGTCTCCTTCTTTAGCGCACTTTTCAAGCGATCGGCAATCTGGTCATGTACAATCTGGGTGAAAACTCTTTTTACCAAAGGGTTGAATTGTTCTAGAATTTTGGCGGTCACCATACTTGGATACACCTGTTTAGCAAAGTACCGCACAAATTCATCGGTAGGATGTTGCATCTCGGCCGCAACTAGAATCGCCAATTCAGTAGAATATTTAAGATCGCTCGCCGCCGTAGAAATACTATCTAAATCAAAAACAGATTTGTGAAACTTCCGCAGCTCTAGTATCTCATTATCTCTGATATCAGATATTTTAAACTCGAAGAAAGGCTTTTCGTCCATCTTATTTGGTGTTACCAAATCCGTGTAGAAGCGGTATTCTATCCCATTTGTTAGCAGGCCGAATTTAGCTTCTGTGGTATGAAAATATCGGAACAACTGCGAATTGTGTGGATCCAAACCATCTGCATAATGCTTGCATTCGATCAGGATGGTCGGCTTCTCCTCGCGCAAAATAGCATAATCTACTTTCTCTCCTTTTTTGATGCCGATGTCGGCAATAAATTCTGGATGCACTTCAAAAGGATCGAAAACATCGTATCCTAGGATTCTCAAAAAAGGAAGTACCAGTGAGGTCTTGGTGGCCTCCTCCGTTTTGATTTGTGGTAAAAGCCGATCTACGCGCTTCCCAAATTGTCGAATTTCATCTTTAAAATCCATGGTATAATCTCGTTTTGTAATGATTAATTAGTATAGGCTCAGCATTCTTTTTTCAGAAAATAAAGGTAATCGTCTGATATAATGCAGCATTACGGGAAACCCCAATCACAGTTCAAAAAAAATAGCGTTTTTGCGCCATCAAATTTATTCCCATGAAAATCGTGTACTTCTTATTCCTCCACATCCTTCTGGCGCATCCAGTACTGGCACAAAATAAATATGCTACTACGACGGATGGAAAAAGAGTAATTCTCCGACCCGACGGAACTTGGACGTATGCACAATATGATGTGAGTGGCAGCAAAGAGCAGCCTGCCGCGACTAAAAACACAACAGATGGGAAGAAAAGCTCATCGCCTGTTTCATCCGCAAGAAACTACATTCGCGGTCCGCGCGGAGGCTGTTACTACATCAACAGCAACGGCAATAAAACGTATGTGGATCGCAGCTTATGCAACTAACTCAGGGCAATTACCTCATTTTCCGTAGCTTTGCATTCATGAAAGCAGCGCATCTTATCAAAATATCCTGTCTAACGGGCTTGTGTTTCCTGAATAATCATTCATTAAATGCAAAATTTCACACCGAATCCTACCTTAATATTGGCGCAAATACACATGATATCGTAGCGGTCAAGTCGGAAGTAGATGCGGATAAAGAGCTAATTGCATTTGCTAAAAAGTTATTGGGTGTACCCTATCGGTACGGTCAAACAAATCCTAGCAAGGGCTTTGATTGCTCCGGTTTCGTATATTATGTTTTTAAGGAATTTGGGATCAGCTTACCGAGAAGTTCTTCTGCCATGGGACAAGCCGGCGAAGATGTTGCTTTGGGGGAAGCAAAAGCTGGGGACATCATTTTGTTTACGGGTACCAATCCTGCTAAGCGTAGCATTGGACATGTCGGTATTGTGTTGTCAAATGAGGACAAAGAAGGTTTACGATTTATACATGCCAGCTCGGGTAAAGCGCAAGCCGTAACAGAAACCAATCTGGAAGGCAGTTACCAACGCAGATTTATGAAAGTAGTTCGCGTACTTTAATCCTTTTTTGCAGGATTTATACTTTTACCGCTTAAATATTCATTCGTAAATAAACTGCATCATCATGACGCCAGAGAATCTGACAAAGCAGCTTGCCTTTATCAAAGAGATTGACAAACTGAAATACATTCAACGCAGAACGAAACTGTTTCATAGTGATCGATGTGAGAATAGCGCCGAGCATAGTTGGCACTTGGCACTCATGGCCATCGTACTAACCGAACATGCTAATGAGAAGGTGGATGTATTGAAAGTGATTAAAATGGTATTGATTCACGATGTGGTAGAGATTGACGCCGGCGACACCTTTATCTATGACACACAAAAGAGCCACGATAATACCGATGAAGAGCGTTTGGCGGCACAACGCATTTTCGGATTATTACCAGAGGAGACAGCGCGGGAATTGATTGCTATTTGGGAAGAGTTTGAAGCTGGAATCAGCCCAAAGGCTAAGTTTGCTCGAGCCATGGATCGATTAGAGCCCTTGTTACAAAACAGCTCCAACAATGGCGGCACGTGGCACGAGCCTGGCGTCAATTATGATAAAGTCTACGCCAAGAAAAGTGTGATCAAAGAGGGCGCTGCAGATCTATGGATGTATGCTGAAATCTTAATCGACGAAGGCGTAGAAAAAGGTTTCTTAAAGAAGAATACGACCGATTAACCGCTATTCTTCGATATAATCTAAGTCTTTACCGAAGCTCTCTTTTAGCTGGCTCAAGGCTAACAGGGCGATCACGACAGTCATTGCACCAACCACCATAGCACCTTCCAGAATACCAATCTGATCCTTAAAAAATTGAAAACCTAAGGTAATAGCGACTAAGGATCCGCGCACAAAATTGGGAACTGTCGTTGTCACGGTCGCTCGCAAATTCGTACCGAACTGCTCGGCCGCAATCGTCACAAAAGTAGCCCAATAACCGGAAACAAACCCCAACAGTAAACTAAGAATAATAAAACCTTCTGGTGTGAGGCCGTAGGAGTTGAGGTAAATTCCAACGATGATGGTGGTCAGAATGATAAAACTCAACATGACCTTTTTTCTTGATTTAAGTACTTGAGCCAACAGACCGGCAACCACATCACCAATCGAAATACCGATATAGCAATACATGATCCCCTTTCCTGCATCCAAAACTCCGGTAGCATTCAAGGCTCTTCCAAATTCTGGCGAAAACGTAATTAACACCCCAACCACGTACCACAAGGGTAAGCCTATCAAAATACAGCACACATATTTTTTGAATCGCGACCAATTGTTGAATAGCATCATGAGATTACCTCGCTGCACCTGTTTATTGTCGGTCGTCTCTTTAAACATGCCCGACTCGACAAGGCCAATCCTTAAGGTGAGCAATAGCAAACCCATTCCGCCACCGATAAAATAACTGGTTTGCCAAGTATACCGAGCACTAATTAAAGCGGCCATCACCGCACCTAACAAACCAACAGCAGCAACGATCATGGTTCCGTAACCCCGATTCTTTTTACTCATGGTTTCCGTCACCAGCGTAATTCCGGCGCCCAATTCACCAGCTAAACCAATGCCTCCAATAAATCGAACGATGGTGTATTGGTCTACCGTTGTAACGAAACCATTCGCAATATTGGCCAGTGAATAGGTGATGATAGAACCAAACAAGACCCTCAATCTGCCTTTTTTATCGCCTAGTACGCCCCACAATATCCCGCCGACCAACATGCCTAACATTTGGCTATTGATGATCGTAGCACCTATGCGTAGCATATCTTCTTCGGACACACCTAAATCTGTCAGACTTTTTATGCGTACTACCGAAAATAGAATGAGATCGTAGATATCTACAAAGTAACCGAGTGAGGCTACCAGAACTATGAGAACAGTATTCCTCTTTTTGACTTGATCGTTCATTTACAATTGGTTTGTAAAATGAAACTACATAAAATTAATTCTAAAACAAACCTGCAATATTTCAATCTGTATCATCTCCGTAAAAATAAGAGCCTATCATGAAATTGCCGGCGGGCTTTCGTTTACATTGCGCGAATTATTCGCAATTTCACACGGTAGTACTAATATCAAAATGATCTTTCAACGCTGTCTTGGCCGCATGATAGCCCGACATACCATGTACTCCGCCACCAGGAGGCGTAGAAGATGAGCAGATATATACATTTTTTACCGATGTGCGGTATGGTGTCAGCGATCGTACAGGCCGTGTATACAACTGGAAGATATCCATAATTCCGCCATTGATATCGCCACCTACATAGTTCGGGTTATACGATTCTAACTGCGCAGGACTGTAGGTATGTCGCGCTAAGATGGTATCTCGAAAACCCGGTGCGAATCGTTCGACTTGCGCTTCTATTTCCACTGTATAATCTTCTGGCGAGCCATTGGGCACATGACAATACGCCCATCCTGTGTGCTTCCCTGCAGGCGCTCGCTGGTTATCAAATGCACTTTGCTGCGTAAACAGCACGAACGGTTTTTGAACTTTTTTGCCGAAATGACTAGCTTGTTCATTTGCCGCGATTTCCGCGTAAGTATTGCCTAAGTGCACGGTAGCAGCTTCTTGACAGCGTAGATCCCGAAAAGGAGTTTTCTCCGAAAGCGCCCAATCGATTTTGAAGACACCCATCCCTTGCCGAAACTGTTGCAATTGCCGCGTATATCCTGTCGAAAAACGCAGGCCTTTCAGCGCCAATAATTGCTTTGGTGTCAAGTCAAGGATCAGGATCTTGTGCGAAGGCAATGCTGCGATATCATCTACCCAATTCCCCGTTTGCAACTCGCCGCCCAACGATTGATAGTAGCTAAGCAAAGCATTCGCAATCGCCTGCGAACCGCCGACAGGTACTGGCCATCCGTATTTATTTCCGACTGCCGATAGTACCAAAGCAATCGCAGAAGTCGTCCAATTGCTGAGCGGCTGAATGCCGTGTGCAGCCATACCTGCCCAAAGCGCGGCAGCTTGGTCCGTTTGAAAACCACGCGCAATCCAACTCGCAGGTTGCAGCGCATGCAAACCAAACGCCGCCAGATTCAACGGATTATCCGGAAACCGCAGCGGCCCCATAATCGCTTTGGCCAGCGATTCCCACTGTGCCAATACGGGTTCAATCAACTTTTGATACCGCTTGCCATCCACTCCCAAACCTGCCGTCGTGTCGGCCAAGTTATTGTGCAGAAAAGCCGTGGCACCATCATCTAGCGGGTGAGCCGCGGCATACCTTGGCGTCACAAATTCCAACCCGTGCGCCGCCAATGGCAGCGAATTGAAAAAAGGTGAAGCCATGGCCATAGGATGTATGGCGGAACAAACATCGTGTTTGAATCCCGGCAGCGTGAGTTCTTTTGTGCGCATGCCGCCACCGATCTGTTCATCGCCTTCGATTAGTAGCGTATAAAGTCCTTGCTGTTGCAAGGTGATGGCGGCAGCAAGCCCATTCGGACCAGAACCTACAATAATGGCGTCATATCTGCTCATGGATATATCAAGCTATTGAGATAATATACGAAGAAAGCACAGCTATCACAAATTAATCGCATCCGGTATTGGGTTGTACATCCTCAGCTACCGCAGTAGAATCTGTCGCATCCACAACGGCATCATTTTTCTTATCGCTCGCTGAGCCGCAAGAAGCGGTAAGCAGGATAACTGTCGATAATAATATGGCTATTTTTAAGATTTTTTTCATGATTGATAATATATTTAAAGGGTAAAATATGTACGATAACGTGCTTTGAGCTCTTCTCTCTGGGTGGCAGTAAGCTTAACCGCAGGATCGGTCTGCGACACTACGGTAGATACCACTTTATGCACAGCTTTGCCCTTTTCGATAAATAGCACGGTAGGCGATGAAATCCGCTTAATGGAATCTACACCCAATACGGTATATGGATTCCAGATCGCATCAAACTTTTCTAATATCGCCTGATAACCCGCACTGCCTTCTTTGGTAGTGGATACGCTGCCGTCAACCAACTCTTTAGTATCTCGGATATCATGAATATCCAAGTAGTAAATCGTCGCATGTTCTTCCTTAGCAAATTCAAATAAAGGTGCTACGGCATTGCGAAACCAAGGACAGCGAGGCCAGCCAAACAGGACAATGCCATTTTCTAAGTTTAAGACTTCATCTTCCGTAGCGTATACCACAGGTAGGCTATCGGGCAGCACGACTTGCACCCGACTACTGTCATTTAGACGTTCTAGCTCTTGTTTAAATTTGGCGGCATCGCCATAGTGGATCGTTACATCGGTATTCTTTACCGCATTTTTGACTGCTTGCGGATCATGACAGCTGGCAAAGCAAATCGCTAATCCAGCACATACCGCCCATAATACATTTGTTCTCATAGATCTTCTTTTTTGCGTGATCAATTTAATATTGCTTAATTTTTTCGCCGATGTCTAACACCTGCGCTGCGGGTTTATATTTCTTGATCAGACTGCTAGCCACTGCCGAACGATAACCCGTTGCACAATGTATCGCAATTGGTTTATTGGTCTTAAGACCATCAAGTTGCTCTTTGAGCCGCGTTAGCGGAATAACTTGTGCATCGGCAAATATGGGTTTGGCTTTAGCCTCTGCTTCAGAGCGCACATCCAAGATCACATATTGCTCTGGATGTGTTTCAAAGTTCGTCGTATCGAAAGGGGCAGATTGCTCATCGTTTTGCTGCTCTTCATACACCAGCACGCCTTTTACCAGCGCTTCGTATCCGATCTTCGCTATTTTTTCCAGCCGTGGCTGGATGCTGGGTTGATCTTCCACAATCAGATAAAACGGTTCATCGGGTTCTACCAAAGTGCCGAGCCAGGTTTCGGATTTGAGTCGATCTGGGATATTTATCGCTCCCGCAATATGTCCCGCATGAAACTGTTCTACCGGCCGCGTATCTACAATTAGCGTAGGAAGTTCGCTACGAGGAATCGTAGACAGCCGAGCCACCGCAGATAAGGCCGGCAGCAACATTTGTGCTCCATTTTTATTGACCTCGATGGCGAAGGGAAAATAAGCCGGTATATCAGGCTGATCGCGCAGCAAACGTGCAACGAAAGCTTCCTCCGTCGTCGGTTGAAAAGCGAAATTCGTTTTCCTTTCCTGCCCGATGGTGCTTACTTTCTCTTCACTCAGTGCTTGCCCACATAAAGATCCTGCTCCATGTGCTGGATACACCAATAGATCGTCGGCCGATGGACTGTATTTATGCTGTATGGTTTCGTACATTTGTTTTGCCAAATATTCCCGTTGCGATGCGGCTTCGCCAGAATATTCCCGCAAATCTGGCCGACCGACACCGCCCAACAAAAGTGCATCGCCTGTAAATACGGCCACCTCTTTGCCGTCAACCAGCAAAAGCACGGAAATACTATCAGCAGAATGCCCGGGAGTATTGATAGCACGCAGCGAAACTTGATCACTAATTGGGAATACACCCGGTTCATCAAAGGCTTGATGCGGAAATGTCGCCTTGGCCAACTTACTCACCAAAACAGGTATATTGCGTTCTTGATGCAGCTGTAAATGGGCGCTCACGAAATCCGCATGGCTGTGCGTTTCTATCACCGCAATGATCTCCGCTCCACGCTCAGCCGCGTATTCGTAGTAAGGTCTGGGATCTCTCGAAGGATCGATGACCACCAATTTCTTGTCCGCTTCTATCGCATAAGAAAACTGGGATAAGCCTTCATCTTCAAATTGTTTAATCTCATAATTTGCCTGCTTACGACCGGTACAAGCTAGTATCTTGCTGCTTCCAGCTATGGCGAGCGCAAACAGAGATTGATGTATAAATAATCTTCTTTTCATGTAGTGACGTGCTAAAATGATTAATATGTAAAGAGATGATTCTCCATGTACCATTCCTTACCGGTGAGGTATTGTTCGTCTAATCTGTCGAGCGTAATCTTTATGGAATCTTGCTCGGCATCCAGCCCGCTGAGTACAATACGCTTGGTGCTTGGTCTTTCATATTGCCAGCGCAATATTCCTAGTCCATCGCCCACAGGTGTGCCATACAATGCTTTCAGACCCACATCCAGCTTTTTGTCCAACAACTTACGCTCATCAACGCTAAACTTTCTATTCTTATCGATCAGATATAAACTATTTTCTAGAGAATCAATCTCGTAGTACAAATAGGTCTTTCCCCCTGCTTTACCCGTAAATTCATAGGTTTTTAGCACATCGTTTAAGGCGGGCGTGCCATTTCCTAAGTCGATATCCGCCGGTTTATTTACTTTATACACCAAGGTCGAATAGCGTTCAAAGAAAGCTTCGTGCCAACGAATAGAACCATGCGGACTATACGGCAGCACCTCGCCCTTATATTCAAATGTGGTGACTTGATAATGTCCTGCCGCTTGCACTAAACCCGGCAACACCGGTTATTTTAGCCGACCTTCATTGTAAAATCGATCGTACCTGAAATAACCATATACAAAGACAAAAAGCATAATTATGACTGACTTGATCACCACATGACCAATGCGTAACCATTGATTTTGAAAAATCGGGGTATAATACCGCGGTGTTACCGCTTCGCGCTTGATGAATAATTGCCAGATAGCGGGCACATATTGTAGCAATAGAAATAAAGACAGCAATACAAAGTAAGAGCTGTAAACGTGCACAGCACCATCGTACGCAATATTAGCATGCCCAATATTAAACAACACACCAGCATTGATAATAGCACCAATCGCTGTCGTACCGCGGAAGAAAAGTAAGGCGCCGGCGGCAATTTCTAGAAACCCAAGAAAAATTTCGTATTTGTACGATATCCCCACGATCTGCCAATACAATTTGAAGGGTGCGTATTCTCCAAAGTCTGTATTCAAGTTTGCTAAAGATGGATAGGGCATCTGCATCGGAAAGAACTTAATGAAGCCAAAGGCAATCAAACCAAAGGCAATGCGATAGCGCACAATTACGCGAAGCCAATAATAAAGCACCGTGTAATTATCCCGTTGGCTATTGCGGGCCAATATGGTCCACACCGAACTTCCTAAAGCGGCGACCAATGCCGTAAACCACCACGATACATAGGAAGCAAATCCCCAACTGCCGCTCTCTGATTCGATACTTATCCAACCCGATCGAGAACCACCGGCGATGCTAGCCAGAAAATCATACAGAGAATCTGGGGCAATCACTTTTTCATACCATTTACCATCCAATGGGATCACCATCAGGATAAAGAAAATAAAGGCGAATCGAAACGCCACTTTTTCCCAATATCGCCACGAAGTGCTTTGGCTAGACTCGCTCTGAGGTGTTATTGTATATATAGTTGCCATTTTGTTCAAGAATTAAACGATTAATAAATTCGGATAGGTTTTCTTCTCCCTTCTTGCAGCAAATACTTCTTCGCTTGTCTTTCAAGACGCACTAGTAAGGCATTGCCCGCCTGATCTTTTCCCCGGAGAACAAGCGTAGCGTCATCTACCTCATCCACTAAAAAAATATATATTCGCTGTGGATCATTCTGTCCGTTAAGCACTAAATTTGCGGGCTTATCCGCTTTTACTTTACGGTAGGTATAGCGGTAAAAACGGCGGCCACCATTGCCTAGGTGTTCAAAGTTTCGGGCATTTTGCGCCGATATACGCGGCTTCAAGCTGTCGGCTTTTACGGTGAAATTATCGCGTACACTCACGGTATTCCATTCCTCAAAAACCACATCCTTCCAACGATTTTTATCCGTTAGGGAATAGGCCAACGTATCGCCATTCCACACAAAATCCTTCACATCGTATACGCCCTTCCATTTGCTCAGGCCTTGCTGTTCTGGAAAGGGAAACTTACTATTTTTCCACACGACATATGCCTGCACGCTAAATCCAGCGATTAGTAAAAGAAAAACAACTTGTAAATACGGTCGTGATCTCCAGACAATACGAGGGAATTGTGGAACGAAAAGGTCTGGTGATGCTCCGGTATGTTTTACCAACAAAGCCAAAAATCGAGGCAGATCGTATAGAAAAATCACCGTAGCAATCAGCAACAGAAAAGAACTGTAAACCTGCTCGCCAATGTCGTACACATAGTTGACGATCACCACATTGAGCAATACAGCGATTAATAAGCCAGCGCCAATAACAGCGGTGCGCCGATGCAACAACAGTAAACCAGCCACGACCTCCAATGCACCGATCAGTGGTAAATATCCAGCCGTGGCGATACCATTGGTGAGGTAATAGAGCTTCCAACGCAAAAAATCACCATATTCTGTATGTAGATCGCTGAGCGTCGGTTCGGGAATTTGGATCGGTAATACCTTCACTATTCCTAAAAAAGCGATAGCGAGCGCTAAGCGATAGCGCAATAAAACACGCAACCAATAATAAAGCGTCTCCTCCTCTATCGTATATCGTTTGCGAAAATAGTTACCGAACGCTAGAACCAATGCGAAAGCAGCGACGAGAGCGATTAACCAATTATAATAACCCGGAACATCCGAACCTACATACGCGCCTTCGCTAATAAAAGACGTACGGTAAGTGGCCAATTGAAAGGCATTTTCAAAGGAAAATAATGGCCCATTGGCTAGCGATTCGTATAGATACGGATCATATGGAATAGACAGAACCAAGAAGAACAGCACTCCTATTTCCAACAGAAAGCGGTAATTTGATTTTGATATAGTAAGCACAGCGGTCATGTTAGGTGAGAGATTTAATCCAATCCTGGATTTTGTTCTAAATTCGGATCAATAGCAAGTTGAGAAAAAGGAATGGGCAGCACTAGACGATTCGCATCGGATATCTGAAGCACTTCTTGTGCTCGGCCTATGCGAATGAGGTCGTACCAACGATGATTTTCTAAGGCAAACTCCACCCTATTTTCTTGCTCAATCGCCAGAATTACAGCAGCACGATCGGATGATTCGGTGAAGAGCGGCACATTTGCTCGGGCACGTACAGCATTTAGATCTGCTGTTGCGGAGAGCAGATCGCCAGCGCCTCCGCTCTGATTAGATATAACTCCGCCGTGCGGATCAGGAAAGCCGGATCCGTACGATTGACGCGATAATACAGATTGCCAATGAGCACATTGGGTTCGGTGGCGGTCGCGGTGCGGTACACCAAAGAAGAGCGGTCGCCACCGATTTCTGGATTAGTTAGCAAATCAAATATAGCTCCTGAAGGACGAATCCATGCGGTTCCACCATTGGCACTCGCCAACCACTGTCCTGCCTGATTATTGGTATTATTCACATCGTAAAAAAGCTCGAACACCGACTCGCGCGTATTCGACGCATTATTAGAATAAAAAGAGTGATAAGGTGTTACTAAACCATAATTTGCCTGATCTTCGATCAGGTACGAAGCGTAACGAACGGCTTGATCCCAGTTTTTTTGATAGAGATAATACCGAGCCAATAAGGCGCGAGCGCTCTGTTTCGTGGCGCGAATACGATTGGTTGTCGCCGGCAGGAGTTCTTCCGCGCGCTGCAAATCAAGATGTACCTGCTCATATGTTGTAAAGTACTTCTGGCCACATCAGGCAGAGCGCTCGCCGAGCTCGTCGGTTCTAAAATAAGTTGTACACCGCCCCACGTGCGTGCCAGATCAAAATAAGCCAGAGCGCGCACGAAGTAAGCTTCGCCCGTGAGTTGGTTTTTGTTCTCCTCCGTAAATCCTGTACTGACCGGCAAAGCAGGTACTTTGGCAATGACGTGATTCGCACGGTTGATGGTATGGTAAATTTGATTCCACACCGTGGCCAACACCGCGAGATCAGACCTGACAGAATGATTGGTCAATGTTTGGTGCACGGTCTGGCTACCGCTGTAAACAATATTGTCGCCCGAGAAAAAGCCCAAGATCTGAAAGCTATAGCCATAATAACCATCAGCGCGGAGCGCGCTGTAGATACCGCGTACCGCCGTCTCTGCCGACGTACGATCGACGATCGTCACCTCATCCGAAACGGCATCTTTGGGTTGTACATCCAGAAAGGATTCACAACCGGCGAGGGTCAGAAAGGACAGGAAAAGTATAAAATATGTCGTGATTTTCATGTTGATTTCGATTAGATAGATTCAAAAAATGCTACAAGGTGACATTCAGACCAAGTTGAAAAGTCCGAGGTTGCGGTGGAGTACCAAATGAACCAATACCTTGCGCGTTCGGATTGCTCGTGACGCTGGATTCGGGGTCACCCGTATATTTGCTCCACAGAAATAGGTTGGATCCCAAGAAGTAAATCCTTGCATTGGAAAGGCCCGCTTTCTGCGCAATTTCACGCGGCAATTTGTATCCAAAGGTGAGCTGCCTCAATTTAAAGAAAGAAGCATCTTCCAGGTACCGACTATTCGCGTCGAGGGTATAATTCAGCCCCACAGAAGTCAAGCGTGGTACATCTGTCTCATCGCCGGGCTCTTGCCATCTGTTCAAGACATTTTCAAAAACACCACCACTGCTTGGATTGCGTTCCCGAAAATATCGATATAGATTGAGGGAATAATTGCCATACTGGAAACTGAAATCTACGCCCAAGTCAAATTGCTTGTAAGTAAAGGTGTTCCCGATACCGCCGTAAATTTTGGATACGCATTTCGAAATACTTTACGTGCCGAAGTAGGTAATGAACCATCAGGCAGCTGCCCATCAAATACTGCATTTCCCGTTTGCGGATCTACCGATAACTGCTCATATAGCCAAAATGAATTGAGCGAATGACCTTCCGTCAGGATCACCCAATCTCGCGTGTACTGCGTAATCTGCGAAGGCAAGTACTCAATGTTATTTCTATTTCCTGAAATATTTAAGCTGGTATTCCACGTGAAGTTTTGCTTTCTAATATTCACGGAGTTCAACAGAAATTCATAGCCTTTATTGCTGATTTCGCCCACATTGGCCCAATAATCTGAAAAACCAGACGTACCTTGAATCGGCTGCTCCAACAATAAGTCCGAAGTATACTTATGGTACAAATCCACAGTAATTCCTAGCCGATGATCGAATAAGGAGACGTCGATTCCCAAATCCGTTTGTGCAGTGCGTTCCCATCGTAGATTATCATTGCCTAATTGGAAAGGACCAACACCGGGAAGCGGTGTACCGTGAATATTGGCGTAGCTCGCATCGCCCGACCACAATCCGCGCGCCGCAAAATTGCTGATGCCCGCTTGATTACCGGTGATACCGTACGATCCACGGATCTTGAATTCATTCAACCAATCAGCACTAGATAAAAACTGCTCTTCGCTCAAGCGCCATCCGAGTGAGAATGCCGGAAAATATCCCCAGCGATTGTTTGCGCCAAATTTTGATGAACCATCCGTACGCAAGGTCGCTTCCGCAAAGTATCGATCGGCATAATTGTAGCCTACCCGTCCGAAAAATGAGGAAAGCGTATACTTCGACCAGCTCTCCGATCCGCGCACCGTAGCAGCAGAAGAGATCAGCTTGTACGAGTCATTAGCAAATCCATTTCCTTCTAGATAAGCGTAGTCTAAGGTGTTACTTTGCAATGTATTTCCGAGCAAGGCAGAAAGTTGATGATTGCCGATATTGGTCTGATACGACAATATTTGCTCATTGATCCAGGTACTATTGCGGCTGATGCCCGACGTAGCTTGGTTGGCATTCGCAATGCCAATACTCGTTTTGCTATTCCAATACTGCGACTCATCGTACAAATTATAATCTACACTAAAGGTAGAGCGGAGTTTCAATCCTTTCCACAGGTCAATCTCCGCGAAGGCACTTCCGATGTATCGTAAACTAGTGGTATTTACATCATAGTTATCTACCAAGGTGTATGTGTTATCCACACCATTAACAGCACCATCTTCGGTGAAAATTGGAATGTTCGTAGCCGAAGAAACAGCGGAGTTGAAGAGACTCACCTGCGGTCCATCGCCGGCACGTGCCTGATTCCGATATGTTCTGGAAAAATTATTGGTTAGACCAATCTTGACGCGATCGGAAAGCTGATGATCAAAGTTAAACTTAAGGTTGGCACGCGAAAAATCAATGACCTTAATAAAGGCTTCTTGACCCGTGTAGCCCGCACCGATGTAAAAGCGAGATCGGTCGCCACCGCCTTGGATACCGACGCTATAATCTTGTAGCTTGCCATTTCTAAGCAAAAATCCCAGACGGTCAAAGGTTTCCTGATCTTCGGGATTTCCACGCCCGCCTTCCGCAATTGGCCTAAATGGTCTATTGGCAAACGTTTGGTTCAGCGCCGGGTTGTCCAGACCTGAGTTAATCCACCACTCATTTGCCAAAGTAGCCGTTTCTGGTCCGGAGGCCAATTTTGGCAGCAATGCTTTATTGGCTTCAGCCCAGCCACCTAAAACATTGACGTCAATTTTGGTTTTAGTACCATAACTTCCTTTTTTAGTCGTGATGATAATCACGCCATTGGCACCGCGCGAACCATAAATGGCGGTTGCAGATGCATCTTTGAGCACTTCAATGGATTCGATATCGGCCGGATTAATATCAGTGAGTGGCGAACTAGTTCGCCCGCCCAAGCCGATGGTTTGTAGCGAAGTGTTGTTCAGAAAAACGCCATCAACAATATATAATGGATCGCTACTGGAATTGATGGAGGTAGTACCACGCACACGCAAAAAGATACTCTCTCCCGGCACACCAGAATTGGTGACTACCTGCACACCCGGCAATTTACCTTGCAACTGCGCATCGAAGCTTGCAACGGGAAGCTTGTTGACTTCGGCAGCGTCAATTCTGGCGACCGATCCGGTCAAATCGCGACGGCGTTGCGTGCCGTAACCGACGACCACCATTTCTTCTAATCGATCCGAACTCGGCTGCAATACAATATTAATTTCAGGTCGGTTGGCTATAATGGTTTTGGAGCTATAGCCAAGCGAGGAAAGCAGAATCGTAAGTGGCAATTTCTGACCGGTAACGATCTGAAAGTTTCCGTGCACATCTGACTTTAAGCTGTGCGTAACGCCCTGTAGCTGTATGGTTACGCCTTCGATGGGTTCTTTCGTTAAGGAATCGATGATCGTGCCCCTTAATGTTGCATTGACCAAAGGTTTGGATTCTTGAGAAAAGACGGGATATAGTAAGAGATGTGACAAAAGAATTGTCAAGGAGTACCTAAATACTCTATTTTTCATAGGGGTAAGTTTTAAAGTGAAATACTACAAGTGCCAACGCCAATTAATACTTGTGATACTGTATCTGGGAAATGAAGCTGTTGCCTCAGGAGGTCGTGCTAGCTACACATTCGTGTAGTAGGACACAATAGGCTGTTCATAGGGGAAATTATGCTGAACGTCAGAGAATTGTAGAGGCCAGAAGAGTTAATTTGGTACTGCATGTTATTCATTTATTAAACGGTTGAAAAAACTACTTATCTAAGATGTTTTCAAAGATAACCAATAATACCCATAATGTCTATCATTTTAGTAGTATTTATTTTTACAGCTGCACAAAGGCCGTTTCACACGCTTTGACAAGCTCGACCACCGCAGTGTTTAAAAGATTTTGTACCTTTAAGATGTTTGAAAGATGAGTCTACAAGTGCCAACGCCAATTGACAAATAGGTGATTCTACAAACGTAGAGGGCTTCGGCCCTCTTATTTTTTGCTCTTTACCAAATAGATGACGAACTTATTTGGATAAGTAGATTTGCTAGTTCATAGGTATCATGGACGCGTCCTACAATTATATCAAGCATAATCTTGTCATATTTTCCACATAAATGTGAGTTTGTTTTGAAGATGTACCACTGCTATGATTTATAAAATCATTTCGCTCCGTAGTTTTTGTTATATGTCTCCTACACTTTAAAACCACTGTATTACAAAAATATAGGTATAAACATCCCATTTTTGCGGTTTTGGAACAATTTTTGACAAAGTGATGGTTCATTAAACCTTTTATAATAACCTCATTCTGAACAAGTATAATATAGGCATGTTAGCAAATTTTATGGTTATTTTTCGTATTTTTGCAAACATTTCATTAAGGAAGGCATTTAATATAGTAGATGAGACAGCTTAAAATTACACAATCCATTACCAACCGTGAATCTCAATCGTTAGATAAGTATCTTCACGAAATTGGTAAAGTAGACTTAATTACTGCGGAAGAAGAAGTAATCTTAGCGCAACGCATCCGTGAGGGTGACCAAGTGGCGCTAGAAAAACTCACCAAAACGAATCTACGGTTTGTCGTCTCTGTCGCCAAGCAATATCAGAATCAAGGTCTAACATTAGGTGACCTGATTAACGAAGGCAACTTAGGCCTAATTAAGGCGGCAAAGCGGTTCGACGAAACCAAAGGATTTAAGTTTATTTCTTACGCAGTATGGTGGATTCGCCAATCTATATTACAAGCCATCGCTGAGCAGTCAAGAATTGTTCGTTTGCCTTTGAACCAAGTAGGTTCATTGAGTAAAATCAGTAAAGCTTTTTCTAAGCTTGAACAAGAATACGAACGCGAACCTTCTCCTGAAGAATTGGCAGACATCCTAGAAACGACAGTAGACAAAGTATCTGATACATTAAGTAACTCAGGTAGACATGTTTCTATGGACGCACCATTCGTACAGGGTGAAGAAAACACTTTGTTGGACGTATTGGAGAACAAAGATCCGGATACGGATAGTTCTCTGATCGACGAATCATTATCCGAAGAAATCAAACGTTCTCTAGCTACTTTAACAGAGCGGGAACGCGAAATCATCGTATTGTTTTTCGGATTAGGATCCAACCACCAGTTATCTCTAGAAGAGATCGGTGAAAAATTCAGCTTGACACGCGAGCGTGTAAGACAGATTAAGGACAAAGCATTGCAACGTTTGCGCCACACTTCTAGAAGTAGAATTCTGAAGTCGTACTTAGGCTAAAAACGTCTCGCAACATATTGGACATGAAAACGTAGATGCGTAGCCAAAAGCTACGCATTTTTTGTGTTCGCTCAATGTTATTACACTGATGACGAAACGTGTTTATTTTAATGAATAAAAACCAACAGCAGCCCACAGTCACACCTCGTAAAAACCCGTATATTTGAAGTAATGATTGAATTATATACAGACGGTGCTTCTAGTGGAAATCCGGGTCCGGGTGGATACGGCACAATCCTGAGAACGATTTATAAAGGGGATAATGCAGCATTGCACGGAAAACTAATTGAAAAAGAATATTCTGGAGGTTTTCGGAAAACCACCAACAATCGCATGGAATTGCTCGCTGTCATCATTGGCTTAGAAGCACTCAAGTCCATCAATCAACAAGTGACCGTTTATTCGGATTCCAAATATGTCATTGATGCGATCGACAAGAAGTGGGTATACGGCTGGATACAAAAAGGATTTGTCGGAAAGAAAAATAGGGATCTTTGGATTCGGTTGATGCAATTACACAAGCTGCACCAAGTAAGATTGGTTTGGGTAAAAGGACATGCAGGACATCCATTAAATGAACGATGTGATCGCTTGGCAGTCGCCGCCTCCAAAAACAAACCCGAATGGAAGATAGACCACATCTTCGAAGCAGAAGCCGCAAAAGTCTAAAGCAAAAAAAGTCTTGCCCTTTCGGACAAGACTTTCCACATTTAAAACATATAATCAATCACTATCCTACTACCTACCTACTGTCTACACATTGTGATTCGCTTTGTATAAGATAGAGTGCAAAAAGAACGGAATGTTTAATCGAGCTTGTGTTAAAAGATGTTAAGCATCTGCCCGAAAAAAGAAAAAGCCTGATAGTTGTGAAAACTATCAGGCTTTGTACCCAGAGCCGGGATCGAACCGGCATGGATCGCTCCACTGGTGTTTGAGACCAGCGCGTCTACCTATTCCGCCATCTGGGCATCTCTGGTTACTTCCGTTGTTTGAAGTGATGCAAATATAGGCACTCCAAATTGATTTGCAAAATGAAATCATCATGTATAACCAAAGCAACTGATTTATAGCACATTTATTTTTCACGCTTCCTTCTTACTTCTCTCTCCTACCTCTGCTAGCAGTGAATACCGCGCTACTACACACAGTGCGACAGTAATTATTCTCTGACGAGTGAGCGGTCTAAATGCACATATCCGCCATCTACGTGGATTAATTGTCCTGTGGTATGGCTCGATTTATCCGACAAAAGGAATACACACATATCGGCAATCTCTTCTGCGGTCGTCATACGATTTTCGAGCGGAATACGATCGGTAATCTTTTTTAAGGTTTCGGTAGGATTGTCCAATGTCTGGATCCAACGATCATACTGCGGTGTAGCAGCTTCGGCTACCACAATTGCATTTACTCGGATTTGAAAAGGCAGTAACTCCACAGCCCATTCGCGCGTTAGCGCATTGCGACCACCGTTAGACGCCGCGTAAGCAGAAGTTCCACCCTGCCCTGTTTCCGCCGTTTTCGAACTGATATTCACAATCGCACCTTTGCTCGCTTTAAGCGCATCTAATGCGTGATGTGCCATCAGATAATAATGCACTAAGTTCTTATGCAAGGAAGCTACAAAAGCTTCATAATTGCCCGAAGCTAAACCAACACCGTCGTTGACGCCAGCATTATTTACCAAGCCATCAACACGGCCATACTTTGCAAGCGTTTCATTGACAGCATGTTCGCAAGCCGCTGGATCCGACAATTCTGCTTCGATGGAAAATGCTTCCCCTCCAAGCGCATTCACTTCTGCCACCACGAGCTGATTATCGTCTTCACTTCTACCTACTATGACCGGTATAGCACCTTCTCTTGCTAAAGAGAGCACAATGCCTTTACCAATACCCTTCGCGCCACCAGTAACAATGACGACTTTATTTTTTAAATGTAAATCCATGTTGAATTTTAAAATTTATAGATTCTCCGCGCGGTTTCTCCCCAAAAAGCAGCTTGCTCTTCCAACGAAAATCCATCTAATCTGCTTCCTGCAATCTCCTTCGTTTCCTTATACGTGCTGGCAACCAAGCAAACTGGCCAATCTGAACCAAATAGCAAACGACCCTTACCAAAATTAAGAATCACATGATCTATATATGCAGCGAAGTCAGACAAAGTCCAATTCGACCAATCTGCCTCTGTTACTAAACCCGAAATCTTACAAGCCACATTTGAATACGTCGCCAGTTCGCCAATAAAGCTAGCCCACTGCTCCACTTCTCCGGCTTTGATATCTGGCTTCGCCATATGATCCAACACAAATTGCAGATCTGGATTTTGCTTGACGCAAAGCAAGGTGGACGCAAAATGTCTCGGACGAATGAGCAAATCATAGGTGAATCCGTATTTGGCCAACAAATGCATAGATCGCTGCACCGAATCTTGCATCAAGAAGTCTGGATCAGGCTCGCCTTCTACCACATGTCGGAAACCTTTAATAATCGGAAACTTGCTAAAGCCTTCTAAATGCGTTTCCACATCATCCGAAGTTAGATCCACCCAACCGACCACGCCTTTTATCATGCCGTACATAGTCGATAAATCGACCAAAAACTGCGTTTCTTCCAGCGTGCAGGCCGCTTGGACGGCAATGACGCCATCCATGCGGTTGCTATGTAATTCTGCGCGCAAATCTGTCGGCAAAAAGTTGCGTCGAATCGCGCTCATTTCTTCTGTGATCCAGCTGTCGCGCTCCGCGTCGTAGATCCAGAAATGTTGATGTGCATCTATTTTCATCTGTATTCGGTTTTCTTAGATGGATGAACCCTAGCTACCTATGATTGGTAAGCAATCACTTCTTGACGCGATTCGCCTAAATAATCAGCGCCCAATTCAATTACATCGCCCGGTTTTAAGTAGATTGGCGGATTAAAGCCCAAACCTACACCAGCAGGCGTGCCTGTGGAGATCACATCACCCGGCAACAGTGTCATAAATTGAGAAACATAAGACACAATAAATGGCACGCTAAAAATCAAGTTTTTGGTATTTCCATCCTGATAAGTCTTACCATTTACTTTTAACCACAAGCGTACGTTGTTGATATCTGGAATTTCTTCTTTTGTAGTCAACACGGGGCCAATTGGCGCGAAAGTATCACAACCTTTTCCTTTGTCCCACGTGCCACCACGCTCTAATTGATACGCGCGTTCGGATACATCATTATGCAATACATAACCTGCCACGTAATCCAAAGCATCTGCTTCTGACACGTAGGATGCTTTTTCCTCGATCACAATACCAAATTCTACCTCCCAGTCCGTTTTTTCGGAACCTTTAGGAATCATCACTTTATCGAAAGGACCAATTAATGACGTAGTAGATTTCATAAAGATAATCGGCTCCGCCGGAATCGCTGCGCCAGTTTCCTCAGCGTGATCTTTATAATTCAGACCGATACAAACAATTTTAGATGGACGCGCGATGGGCGCGCCAATGCGTGCATCGGTAGGCACTTCAGGCAGCTTTCCTTCGTTATCTTTTATAAACTGTGCTAATTTGGAAAGCCCATTTCCGGCAAAAAACTGCTCATTATAATCGCCACCAAAGGCCGAAACATCGTAATTTTTCTCTCCAACTTTGACACCGATTTTTTCGTTACCGGCTTCTCCAAAACGTATTAACTGCATGTATATGTGTTTTTAATTGTTCAACTTAATAAATCCGCCATCAATCGGATAATCATTTCCGGTGATGAAAGCCGCGTCGTCGCTACATAGGAATAAAGCTAATTTAGCGATTTCATCTGGCGAAGCCATTCGACCGATCGGTTGCGATTTCGACAACTTTTCAAATATCTCTGCTTCCTGACCGGGGTAATTGGCATGAATAAAACCATCTACAAATGGCGTGTGCACGCGGGCTGGCGAAATACTATTGCAGCGGATATGATCATTTAGATAATCTCTCGCTACGGACAAGGTCATAGCGTGAATCGCACCCTTGCTCATCGAATATGCAAAGCGATCGCTGATACCGACCAAAGCTGCAATAGAAGCCAAATTCAATATCACACCGCCACCCTGTGCTTTCATCACTGGAACGACAGCATACAATAAATTGTACGCGCCTTTGACATTCACTTGGAACACGCGTTCAAAATCTGCTTCCGCACATTTCTCTACATTGCCAACATGTGCAATACCTGCATTATTCACCAAAATATCAATTTTACCCAATTGCTCTACTAAATCGAGCACTTGCTTCTGATCGGTCACATTGCAGGTATGATGTACCGCACGACCGCCTAGATCAGCAATTTCCTGTACTACCGCATTCGCTCCAGCTTCGTTCATATCAAAAATATGTACCTCAGCGCCTGCTGCCGCAAAACTCATACTGATGGCTTTTCCTATGCCGCTACCGCCACCGGTAACTATGGCTATCTTATCTATTAGCTTATTCATCTTTCATATATTTTATAGAGAAACCCCTCTTCTCCATGGAATAAAATCATCCTGTCCTAATCGCACCGCTTTGCAAGTCTCGCGTCCACTCGCCACCTCGATCACATAATCCAAAATGCGATGCGCCGATTCGGCGATGCTTTCTTCGCCATCGATGATCGTTCCGCAATTGAGGTCAATAATATCGGGCATACGTTCGTATGTCTTTGTGTTGGTCGCAATCTTAATTACTGGTGCAATCGGATTACCTGTTGGCGTTCCCAATCCAGTAGTAAATAACACTAAATTGGCGCCAGCAGCTACTTCCGCTGTGGTACTTTCCACGTCATTTCCTGGCGTACATAACAAGTTTAATCCCGGCGTATTGGCCAATTCTGGATAATCTACCACAGCCTGCACCGGCGATGTACCCCCTTTTTTCGCAGCTCCGGCCGATTTGATTGCATCGGTAATCAATCCGTCACGAATATTGCCCGGAGAAGGATTCATGTAAAAACCCGACCCGTCTGCCTCGGCTTTGGCATTGTACGTTCGCATCAGGTGAATAAACTTTTCGGCCATCGGCTCATCGATACAACGATCGCTCATCTCTTGCTCCACACCGCACAATTCTGGAAATTCTGCTAGAATAACTGATCCACCCAGCGTAACCAACATATCCGAAAGATAGCCTAAAGCCGGATTGGCAGATATGCCCGAAAAACCATCCGAACCACCGCATTCCAAACCAATACACAATTTCGACAGCGGAGCTGACTCACGTTTCAATTTGTTCGCGATAGCTAACCCGGCAAAGGTGGATTTAACGGCATTTTGCATCAGGCGCTGTTCTGTACCTTCTAACTGTTGCTCAAAAACATACAATGGCTTATCGAAAGTCGGATCGCGCTTGGCAATTTCAGCGCGCAAGATAGAGGCTTGCGCGTGTTGACAGCCCAAGCTCAATACCGTCGCACCGGCCACATTTGGGTGTGTAATATATCCGGCCAGCAAGCCACAAAGTGCATCGGAATCCATCCGAGTACCACCACAGCCCATTTCATGATTCAGAAACTTAACGCCATCGACATTTGGAAATAAGCGATTTGGAGCGCGATCAATCGTCGTAGGTGATAGATCGGCTTCTAGCAATTGCGTGACGTCTGCTCCCGATTGATATTGGCGGATTAACTCATCCACCTCATTCGAGTAATCAGCAGACTGTACACGATAACCAAGCTTCTCTACGAGGGCAGATTTCAGCGTAAGCACATTTCGATTCTCGCAAAAAACAAGCGGAATAACTAACCAATAATTTGCGGTACCGACCGCACCATTACTGCGATGAAATCCATCAAAAGTACGATCTGCGATAGCCGATACGTCTGGCTTTTGCCACTCTATTTTTCGCTTGCCTAATCGAAAATCCTCCGCCGCATGGCGCAGATTCTCGGTGTTAATCAACTCTCCAGTCGACAAAGCGACATTGACCTTACCTACTAAAACACCGTACATATACACGTGTCCGTCAGCAGCAATGTCTTCTATAGTAAACTTATGCTTCGCTTTTACAGGCTGCAGCAAGGTAAATTGTTGCCCTGCGAAATCTACCTTAAAACCTTCTGGCAGATCACTTAACGCCACCAGCACATTATCCTTTGGATGAATCTGCAAAAAAGGAAGACGTTCATTATCTCTTGTCATAATCTATCTTTTCTCTGGGAATGATTACCCACGTATTTCAAAAATTTTATCCATCAGCACCCATTTTTCACCGGCTTTTGCACCGGGAAGAGCGACCTGATATTTCCACATCAGCTTTTCCCATTCCTGCACACGCTCGTTGCTGGCATCCGCTGCCGCTTTTTGCTCAAAACTGAAATCATCCGGCACCTCCATCAACATCACCAAACGGTGTCCAAAACGGTAAATGGCCATCTGATTGACACCGGCACTTACAATGGATTCCTGTATTTCCGGCCATATGGCACGGTGGTAAGCCTCATATTCTTCAATGAAATCTGGTTGATCTACCAGATCCAACGCTAATATATATCTTGTCATTTTTACTATTTTGTTTTAAACTATTTTCGCTCTTGAAGTCTTTACAGCTGGACGATTATATAATGCAAATAATACGACGATCACGAAGCAAATCAATACAAAGAAATACGAATAAGGCATGTACCCTGTAACATCCGTGATATAGGCTGCGCCTAACGGGATAATCGCGCCGCCAACGATCGACATCACAATAAGACTGGATGCAGGTTTGGTATCATGCCCCACACCTTGAATGCCCATCGCAAAAATTGTCGGAAACATAATGGACATAAAAAAAGTGATCCCCAATAAGGCATATAAAGTAACCATGCCGCTTCCAAAAATCACCACTACAGTCAGAATACAGGCAATAATGCCGTAAGCAGCCAATAACTTAGCCGGTTGTATAAATTTCATAAAGAACGAACCAATGAAACGACCGATCATAAATAAGAAGCCAGCCACGCCCGCATAATACTTGCTTTCTAGTCCGCTCATGCCCAGCATTTCTTTGGCAAATACCAACAGAAAACTAAACACGTATACCTGCGCACCGATATAGAAAAATTGCGCAACCACACCCCATCTTACCTGTGAATGTTTCAATACACCAATAAAACCCGACGCTTTCTCAGACGTTTTTTCTTCCTTGATTTCCGGCAATTTGGTGAAGAAAAATAAAACGGCGACAGCCAAAATTATTCCACCCAGCACCAAGTAAGGACCTTTTACCAACGACGTTTCGGCTTGAATATAGGCCAGTCTTGCCGATTCAGTCAGTTGTGCTAATTCCTCTGTATTTAAAGGCTCCTCGGCCAAAATAAAATAACCACCTACAAGAGGCGCCAGTGAAGCTGCTAAACCATTGAAAGATTGTGCAAAGTTCAGGCGCTCGGTAGCGCGTGCCGGATCGCCCAACACCGTGATATAGGGATTGGCTGCCGTTTCCAGAATCGTAAGACCGCAGGATACGACAAACAAAGCCGATAAGAAAAAAGGATAACTGACCGCATTGGCCGCAGGCACAAACAGAAAACATCCTAAAGAGAAAAGGCATAATCCGACCAAAATTCCTGCTTTATAACCATAGCGTTGCATAATTAATCCTGCGGGAATAGCCAACAAGAAATAAGCAGCGAAAACAGAGGAATCAATCAACGATGCCTGAAAGTGTGAGAGACTGAAAGCACTTTGCAAATGCTTAATCAGAATCGGATCGAGGTTGTGTATAAAACCCCAAAAAAAGAAAAGCGAGGTGATCAACACCAGCGCAAAGGTATAGCGATTTTTATTTGTCATCACAGATGATGTATAATTGATTACACGAATTAACGGAGATACCTCTACAATTCAATGAATGCTATTACCCAAATAATAAGCAATATTACCTCATTACAAATTATGTTACCTATTTTTGGGAATATATCTAATATATTATCTGATGCAGAAACTGCACCGCTACGAGTCGGAAACTCAAAGTTTCCAGATCCGGAAGGATCATATTCCACAATACCACCAGATCTGGCACTACCACGAAGAGCTAGAACTCATCTACATCCGTCGGGGTGTGGGCACTTTTTTTATTGGAGATTGCATCCAGCGCTTTGAACATGGTGCGTGTGTACTGATTGGCAAAAACGTGCCGCATTATTGGCATTTTGACGAAGAATATAGTCAAGTTGCTCAGGCTGAAATCTATGTAATTCACTTTCGGGAAGATTTTGCTGGAAAGGATTTTGTGGCACTGCCAGAATTGGCTGAAGTTCGACGAACTTTGCAGCTAGCTCAGAAAGGTTTGTGGATCGAAATATTGCCTGTAGCGATAGCGCTATCGTTCCAAGATCTCGCCAAGGAAACCAGCGGTTTTCAACAGCTTTACCAGCTATTAAATATCCTACATCAATTTACGCAATTCGTTCCCAAGGTGAGTTTGATTAGTTCGGACTACGATATCCAGCAGCAACACGAAGAAGTGACGCGCATGAATACCATCATCAGCTACATCAATACGCATTATCGCGCAGAGCTGGAGTTGACTACCTTGGCTAATTTATCGGGGATGACGCGCAATTCCTTTTGTCGCTATTTCAAGCAACGCACTGGGAAAACATTGACGGCTTTTATTACGGCACTCCGTGTGGCGCACGCCTGCAAACTACTCCGAGATTCGGGCGCCTCCATCAAAGAAAGCTGTTTTGATGCCGGTTTCAATAATTTTGTCAGCTTTCACAAAGCATTCAAAAAGATAACCGGCACCACACCACTCGCCTATCGCAGCACCTTCGTTTAGCTATTCAGCGCTTCCGCCATACGGATCAAAGCAGTGCGCAATGTCTCTTTCGGACAAGCGATATTTATACGAATATGTCCTTCGGCATTGGCCACAAAATCTTCTTGTCCCTCGATGAGCACACCAGCTTTCTGCGCAAAGAAAACCGTCCAACGATCGGTGTCTTTGCGTTTGGGTAAATAAGCCGACAAATCCACCCAAGCCAAATAAGTTGCTTCAGGTATCTCGTAGCGCGCCTCTGGCAAATTCTCCGTCAGGAAATCTTTTAGAAAATGTACGTTGCCATCAAGATACCGATTCAGCTGCCGCAACCATTCACCCCCATGTTCGTAGGACGCTTGCGTTGCCGCAATGCTCAATGGAGAATGATGATCACTATACAATCGTTTCCACTCCGAAAGCATAGCTGTATTCTTGATAAAAATATGCGACAGCATATTCCCAGCCAGATTGAAACTTTTGCTAGGAGCGGAACAGGTGATTATACGATCCGAATCAGGAAATAATGCAGCCATCGGCGTATGGGACTTGCCTTCGCGCAACAGATCGCTGTGTACCTCATCCGATATGATCCAAACATTATTGTCCAGACAGAGCTGACCGAGTTCTTTTAATTCTTATATTGTCCAAACTCTTCCGGTAGGATTATGTGGATGGCATAATATAAATACACGAATGCGATAAGCAGGATTTTCTATCTTTTGGCGGAGATCAGCAAAATCCATTTCGTATCTACCCTTGTTTTCTTTCAATGGACTAAACACGACGCCACGACCACATTGATCGCCGGCTCTTTTAAATGGTGCATACGAAGGCGTCGTAATGAGGATTTGATCTTCTGACTCAGTCAATAAAGGAACTAAACGATTGAGTGCCGTCACGATGCCCGGTGCCGAAACCAATTCTTCTATGTCAATACTCCATCCATAATGCTCCAAAAACCAATCCTGCAGTACTTTGCCATAATGCGGATCGTAAATCTTTGAATAACCGATAATCTTTTGATCCAAACGAGCACGAACGGCATCCAATACGGGTGGCGGACTAGAAAAAGCCATATCGGCCACCCACAAACGGATCAATTCATGGTCGGCATAAGGGATATCAAGATTGGGATCATTTGGAAACAGAAACGATCGCCAACCATCGTAAGTCAGGCTGTTCGTCCCAGATCTGTCAATGATTTCATCAAAGTCGTATATCATAAACAAGTGTAGCACCAAGATGTGACTTGGTACTACACAAAGATGTCTAAAACATCACATACATCCTAACGATTTTGCTTAGGATAATGCGGCCTTTACGGTATCTTTCAATGGTGTTGTCGGCCGACCAATTAATTGGGATAAGGTCTTATCTTCGCTATATAAATCTCCCTTAGAAGCAGATACATCCCAGCCCGCGATCATAGCAGCAAAGTCTTCCGGCACGTTATGAGAAACCAACGCATTTTTGTACTCCGTTTCGGTCAAGTTTCGATACGGGATATCTTTACCTGTTACCTCAGAGATAGCTGCCGCAAGATCTGTTAAAGTAAATGCTTGGTCACCTGCTAGCTCGTATACTTTACCCAGATGATCTGATCCTCGCAATACGGCCGCCGCAGCTTCTGCCAAGTCTTCGCGCGACGCAGATGAGATCTTACCATCACCAGCACTACCAATAAATGCACCACCAGCTACTGCATTCGCTGCCGATGAGGTATAATTTTCGGTGTACCAAGCATTACGTAAAATCGTAAAGGGAACGCCTGAAGCTTTCAACGATTCTTCACTAGCTATGTACTCGCCAGCTAGGCTCAATGTAGAATGATCTACATTCACTAAACTAGTGAAAACGAGCTGCGAAACACCTACTTTTTTCGCGGCCTTAATCACTGATTCATGATGTTGTAGACGTTTCCCAATTTCATTGCTAGAAATCAGCAACAAACGATCAACTCCTGCTAAGGCAGCTTCCATATGCTCTGGCTGGTCGTAATCGAATGCGCGTACTTCTGCATCAAGATCATTGGCTTTTTTGGGATTACGTGCCAAAGCCACTACTTCTACATTTGCTTGTTTCAATTTTTCCAGCACCAAACGACCTAGTTGTCCGGTAGCTCCTGTGATTGCTATTTTCATATGTTTTTTATTTATATTGTAATATTTTTTGTTACATTATCAGGCAAAAAAAAGAGTTAAAACTGATCGACAAAATTTTGCAGCGTCTGCTCATTTAGGGATGCGAATACAATACGATCAGTCTCTAAATACAAGCTATCTAGCTGATTGTTAATCTCTTTTCCTACGGGGCATTTTGGATTAGTTTTCAAATTCTTTTTTCCTAAAATATCCGTATTTCGGATGGCTAAATATACATCACCCAATCGAATTTCACTGCCATTCACCTGCAACCGCGACCCACCTTCTTTGCCTTTGCGGCTCACCACCCAGCCTTTATCTTGCAACACACCCAACTCTTTACGAACGACAACCGCATTCAGATTGATGCTTCCTGCGATCCAATCGGAACTCATCCATTCCGTCGTATTTTTAGACAGCAGGCAAAGAATATGTAGCGCAGTAGCAAATCGTGTATTATTCATTATGAAGCAAAGATAGAGCAAGAATTTTAATGTAACAACTTTTATTACATTAAAATTAAGACACTACACATTTTTAAACACAACAAATTGATTATTAAATCAATAATTTTTCGAATGCTTTGCGAGCGCTTCCGCGAAAGACCACTTCTCCGCAGTATTGATAGTTCATCTTTTCGAAAATGCGAAGCATCGCCGTATTATCGTAGTTGGTATCGGCACGCACACTATTAATAGTATGTTTTTTGGCAAAAGTTTCGATATGCGTCATGAGTTGCTGAGCCATACCCATACCAATATAGTTTTGAGACACCGCTACCCGATGAAATACCACAAAGGAACCATCGGTAAGCCAACCACCATCAATATCTTGATAGGCAGGCTCGTCATCTATCAATATCGCACAATACGCGACCAAATGATCTCCATCCACTAATACATAGCCTGCTCCACGACTTATATCTTTCTCTACTACCTGCAGGTTGGGATAACCATCTTGCCACTGCGCACTGCCGTCGGCTTTTCGCCGCTCTACCGCTTCTTGCAAAATACCCCAAATAGCATTGGCTTCCTGCGTCTGTGCTTGTCTAAAGGTGTAATTATTCATGATTACTTCTGATTATTTATCGCGCTACACTTGCCAAGTTAGGATAAAATCCTTAAAATCGAATCGCAAACAAAGCAGACAAAAATAAAACATAATCGCATGGCAAACCAAAAAGAACTTCTCTGGACTCTCCTAGCGTTTCACGAGCTTTCCACGATCGAATTATACGAAATTCTTCGGTGCCGCTCGGAGGTATTCGTGGTAGAGCAAAACTGCGTGTATCAGGACTTGGACGATAAAGATCCGCATTGCCTGCATCTCATTGGCCGAGAAAAAGAAGGCGGCCCACTTACCGCATATACCCGAATTGTCCCACCAGGAATATCTTTTACGGAACCTTCTATCGGAAGGGTACTCACCACCGCACCGTATCGCGGTTATTCTTACGGAAAGCATTTAATGCAGAAGAGCATTGAGATAGTACAGCAACATTATCCAAATTTGGCTATTAGAATTGGAGCACAAACCTACTTAGACAAATTCTATCAATCCTTGGGCTTTCGACCTCACGGCGAAAAGTACGATGAGGATGGTATAGAACACATAAACATGATCCGAAATTAATAAATAAAGTAATTTTTTTTCTACAAGAGCGTTTATATAGTGTGTAATAGAAAATTTATTTCCTCTTAAATTTCAAAAACTTTGACGTTTTACTTGATTTATTATGGCAATAAATTGCCTTTAATCTTTTATTATTACTAAATTTGCGTAATTATAAAGATGATTTATATTTAAATGGATAAGTTAACTTATTTGAGTAACGCAGACACCAGCTATATCGAAGGACTCTATCAATCTTACAAAGAGGAACCTAGCTCGGTTGATTTTGGATGGCAGAAATTTTTTGAAGGATTTGAATTCGGACAAACAGCCGAAGGATCTGAGGGCGAGAACTTTGATCAGGTATCTGATCATGCAATCAAAGAGATCAACGTATTGAACATGATTCACGGATACCGTGATCGTGGGCATTTATTTACAGATACTAACCCAGTGCGTGAGCGCCGTAAGTACTACCCAGGAAAAGAACTGGAAACTTTCGGACTATCTGACGAAGACATGGATACGGTATTCAATGCCGGTGTCGAGATTGGATTAGGCCCAGTGAAGTTGCGCGAGATTCGTCAACTCATCGAAGATACCTATTGCCGCTCTATCGGTGTAGAATTTAGATATATCCGTAACCCGGAAAAAATAAAATGGTTGCAGGACAAAATGGAAGCAGAGCGTAATACGCCTAACTATTCCAGCGATCAAAAGAAAAGAATCCTCCAAAAGATAAATAAAGCCGTTATTTTCGAAAGCTTCCTAGGCACAAAATTCCTTGGTCAGAAACGTTTCTCTTTGGAAGGTGCAGAAAGCTTAATTCCGGCATTGGACTCGGTGATCGAGAAAGGTGCGGACATCGGCATTCAGGAGTTCATGATTGGTATGGCGCATCGCGGACGCTTGAACGTGTTGGCCAACATTATGGGCAAATCTTATAAATCTATCTTCTCCGAGTTTGAGGGTAAGATGTATAAAGATGAAGATCCAGAGATGGCTTTTGGCGGTGATGTAAAATACCACTTAGGCTTCTCATCCGACATTAAAACCGATAGCGGAAAAGATGTACACTTGAGCTTAGCGCCTAATCCTTCGCATTTGGAGACCGTGGGTCCGATCGTAGAAGGTATTGTTCGCTCGAAGATCGACATGAAATATGATGGCGATTCTTCCAAGATTGCACCGATCCTAATTCATGGTGATGCGGCTGTTGCCGGTCAAGGCGTGGTATATGAGGTAACGCAAATGTCCAAATTAGATGGATATAAAACTGGCGGAACTATTCATATTGTTATCAATAACCAAGTTGGTTTTACCACCAATTATAAAGATGCCCGTTCGGGAACGTATTGTACTGACGTCGCAAAAATATCTTCTTCTCCTGTATTCCATGTGAATGGAGATGATGCAGAAGCTGTTGTATATGCGATCAACTTGGCGGTAGCATACCGTCAGAAATACAAGACCGATGTATACATTGATTTGTTATGCTACCGTCGCTATGGCCACAACGAAGCGGATGAACCAAAATTCACCCAGCCATTGTTGTACAAAGCCATCGAAAAGCATGCAAACCCGAAAGACATTTACGCTAAAAAATTAGTAGATGAGGGTAGCATCGATGATAATTATGCCAAAGAGCTTGAGAAAGAGTTTAAGGCGTATCTTCAATCGCAATTAAACGATTCGAAGAAAATCGAAAATATTGAAGATGAGGCACCAATGTTTGGTGGAGCTTGGAAAGGTCTTCGTCCGGCGCGCAAAGTAGACTTGGACGAGGCCGTTGAAACTCGTATTTCTAGCGATTCTTTCAAAGCGTTGGCGAAGCAAATCACCGACTTACCAAAAGAGAAGAAATTCTTCCGTAAGATCTCAAAATTGTTCGAAGATCGCAGCAAGATGATCGAGAAGGATTCTTACGATTGGGCAATGGGTGAGCTCATGGCATATGCCAGCTTACTGGCAGATGGTAAGCGCGTACGTATATCCGGACAGGATGTACAACGTGGTACTTTCTCACACCGCCATGCTGTACTTACGTTAGAAGATTCGGAAGAGAAATATGTGCCATTAGCACAAGTAGATGGCGGAGATCGCTTCAATATTTACAACTCTCTACTTTCAGAGTACGCAGTACTTGGTTTTGATTATGGATATGCTTTAGCTAATCCAAATGCACTGACCGTATGGGAAGCACAGTTTGGTGACTTCTACAATGGTGCTCAAATCATCATTGACCAATATTTGGCGAGTGCGGAAAGTAAATGGAGACGCTCTAACGGTATGGTCTTGATGCTTCCACATGGTATGGAAGGACAAGGTCCAGAGCACTCTTCGGCTCGTATCGAGCGATTCTTGGAGTTATGTGCCCACGGAAATATGATTTTGGCGAATTGTACTTCACCGGCCAACTACTTCCACTTGTTGCGTCGTCAACTGGTACGCGATTTCCGAAAACCATTGGTCGTATTCACACCAAAAAGTTTACTACGCCACCCGAAAGTCACTTCACCATTAGCAGACTTTACCGACAAGGATTTCCAGCCAGTATTGGATGATACATATGCAAAAGCTACCACAGTGAAGCGCGTATTGTTCTGTTCAGGTAAGGTGTATTTCGATCTTTTGGAAAAACAACAAGCCGACAAACGTACCGATGTTGCTATTGTACGCATCGAGCAATTGTATCCAGCGCCAGTAGTACAGCTAGAAGAGATTCGCGCACGCTACAAAAAAGCAACAGAATTTATCTGGGTGCAGGAAGAGAATGAAAACATGGGTGCATGGCCTTATTACTGCCGCAAGTTCCGCAAATCCGACATTGAATTTACCGATGTGATTTCAAGAACGGAAAATGCGAGTCCGGCCACTGGCTACATGAAAAAGCACACAGTGCAACAAGAAGAAATTGTTAATAAATCATTTGCATAAACAACAAACGCAGATCGGCAGTGCATGCGTGCGCTTCACCGGTTAAAAAAATAACATTATGAGCTTAGAGATAAAAGTTCCTACCGTAGGCGAATCCATCACCGAAGTTGTGTTAGCCCAGTGGCTAAAACAGGATGGCGATTACGTAGAGATGGATGAAAACATTGCTGAGTTGGAGTCCGACAAAGCGACCTTCGAATTGCCTGCTGAGCAAGCTGGTATTTTGAAGATTATCGCTCAGGAAGGCGACACCTTGGAGATTGGTGCTGTAGTATGTACCATCGAAGATGGCGACGCTCCTGCTGACGGAGGTGATAGCGACAAGAAAGAAGAGAAAAAAGAAGAATCTAAAAGCGAAGATACTAAAGAAGCAAAAGAATCTGCTTCTGAAGACGAAAGCGAAGATTCATATGCCGCAGGTACCGCATCTCCTGCTGCTGCAAAGATTTTGCGCGAAAAAGGAATTGATGTAAGTGCGGTAAAAGGAACAGGTAAAGACGGCCGTATCACCAAAGAGGATGCGGAAAAAGCGCAAGCGAAGTCTAAATCTGAATCTAAACCAGCTACATCATCGCCTGCTAAAACAACAACTCCTGCAGCTAGCGCACCAGGCGAACGCAACGAAAGACGCGAACGCATGAGCTCATTGCGTAAAACAGTGGCGCGTAGATTGGTCTCTGTGAAAAATGATACGGCTATGCTAACTACTTTTAATGAGGTAAACATGCAACCAATCATGGATCTACGTGGTAAATACAAAGATGCATTCAAAGAGAAACATGGTGTAGGCCTTGGTTTCATGTCTTTCTTCACTAAAGCAGTTACCACTGCCATGAAAGAATGGCCTGCCGTAAATGCGCGTTTGGAAGAAAACGAGATTGTATATTCTGATTTCGTAGATGTATCTATCGCGGTATCTGGACCAAAAGGTTTGGTTGTACCAATCATTCGCAATGCGGAATCAATGAGCTTATATCAAATCGAAAAATCAGTTATCGATCTAGCGACAAAAGCACGCGACAACAAATTATCAATCGAGGAGATGACAGGCGGTACATTTACGATCACCAACGGTGGTGTATTTGGATCGATGATGTCTACGCCGATCATCAACGCACCACAATCTGCGATCTTAGGCATGCACAACATTGTGCAACGTCCGATCGCTGAAAATGGTCAAGTGGTAATTCGCCCGATGATGTATATTGCTTTGTCTTACGATCACCGTATCATCGATGGTCGCGAGTCGGTAAGCTTCCTAGTACGTGTAAAACAACTATTGGAAGACCCAGCTCGTTTATTATTAGAAGTATAATACGGCGCTGGCAACTGCCAAAGCAAACATAATAAATCCCCAAAACCGATAAGGTTTTGGGGATTTTACATTTAGGGATTATCGTATTTTACGAAGCCAAGACTGAAAAACTTTTTTGGATAATATCCAATGCTTCCAAAAGTTCTGATTCGGAAATGACCAAGGGCGGCGCAAAGCGAATCTTATCGCCATGCGTTGGTTTGGCAAGCAATCCATTTTCTAATAAAGCATAACATAAGGATTCCGCTGCTTTTTCGTTGGGGTGATTCACGACAATGGCGTTCAACAAACCTTTGCCACGAACTTCGACAATATTCGGATGATTCCAAGATCTGATTGTTTCCCGAAACAGGTTTCCTAATCGATCTGCATTCTCGCTTAGATTTTCATCAATCAACACTTGCAACGCAGCCATAGCCGTAGCGGCAGCCAGCGGACTTCCTCCAAAGGTAGACCCGTGCTCACCAGGTTGTATCGTTAGCATGATTTCATCATCGGCCAACACCGCTGAAATCGGCATGGTGCCGCCACTCAGCGCTTTTCCTAAGATGAGAATATCAGGGCGAACCTCTTCATGATCGCAGGCCAACATTCGGCCGGTACGAGCTAAGCCAGTTTGTATTTCATCTGCTATAAAGAGTACATGCGCGTCCTTGCAAATTTGTGCAGCGGCTTTTAGATAACCCTCATCGGGTACGACAACTCCCGCTTCGCCCTGAATAGGTTCGACCAGATAAGCCACCACATTGGGATCTTGCACCGCTTGCTTAAGCGCTTCCAAATCATTGTAAGGAATCGTGATATAACCTTCCATGTAGGGACCAAAGCCTGCCTTTGCCGCTGGATCGGTGCTGAAAGAAACTACATTTAACGTTCGTCCGTGAAAATTTTCTGCGGCGGTAATTACCTTAGCCTGATCTTCGGGCACCTGTTTTACCTGATAACCCCAACGCCGCGCCAGCTTAATAGCTGTCTCCACCGCTTCCACCCCACCATTCATGGGCAACACTTTGTCAAACCCAAATAGGGAAGTAATGTATTCGGTATATTCCACAAATTTCTCCGAGTGAAAGGCCCGGGACGTCAACGTCAAAGTACGCGCCTGATCGACAAATACATCCACAATCTTGGGGTGACAATGTCCTTGATTCACCGCAGAATAGCCAGACAAGAAATCGAAAAAGCGCTTTCCATTCACGTCCCACACATAGATACGCTCTCCCCTGTTTAAAACAACGGGTAGTGGATGATAATTATGCGCACCAAACTGTTCTTCTTTCTGAATATATGATTCTGTCAATGCGTCTATAGAAATTGAATGATTTCCCATGATCGTGATTCCGTGTTAGTGTATTAACGAATATACCAAATAACTTCCACAGCACCGAAAAACAGGTTTATAGAACCATCCTCAGACAGGATATACGAGACAGATTAGACCCCAAGAGTTAAGGAATACAATTAGCTAATCTCTTGATTCAGCTAATATTTTTCGAAAGTTTTCTACACTGATTCGGACATCCTCTACGTTGTTATCCCAATTATATTCGTACTCCGCAGCGATCATACCTTTAAATTTCTGACGCTTCAGCTCATCAATTACCTCAGGAACATTGTTGACACCCGCTCCCCAATGAACATCGTGTGCTGTTTTGCTGGCTTTCTCGTTCAGATCTTTAAAATGAAGATGAAACACTTTCCCTTCGAGCTTTCTAAGACTTTCGACAGGGTCTAATCCTGATCTTACCCAATGTCCTATATCGGCAGCTACTCCTATTTTATTGCTTTGACCTTCTATGGCAGCTAATACCGTTTCCGGATTCCAATAGTACGATGGTGAAGCATGATTATGAATGGCGGCACGGATATCAAACTCTTCACACAACTTAGAAATCTCATCAAGCATAGCGACATCGGGTTCACAGGTAATGGTTTCGATACCCATTCCTTTGGCGAATTCGAAAATTTTTCTCCATTCGGGTGCATCTTTCGCTTTGATCACGCCATACACCAACCAACGTACCTTATTCTCTTTCAATAACTGTTTTAGATATACACGGCTGCTCTCAGACATATGGTAGTCCATTTTCTCTTTTATCCCTCCTCCTATCTCTTGTTGAGGATACGCTTCTACAAATTGTAGATCGCAGCTCGCAATCTTAGTTACCGCTTCCGTAAAAGTGAATTTTTTGAAGGTGTACGCTTGCGCTCCAAGCTGCCAGCCGAGTTTCGGTTCTGGATGACGATTTTGTTTTTTCTGCCCTCGGCTGGAGTATCCACAACTACTCAATATTATGAGGAGCGCTACGCACCACAACAGAGGGAGTCGTATCAAAACCTCCATTTTACCGTTTAAAAATTTCATATTATTATTCATATCTTTTGCTTATCGATTTTATAGATTTCCTTTTTTTAATTCGCTTACCGCATGGTCAACCGCTCTCGCAGTCAGTGCCATATAGGTAAGGGTTGGGTTTTGTGTCGCGGTGGAGGTCATACACGCTCCATCGGTGACATATACATTCTTGCAAAGGTGCAACTGATTCCATTTATTTAACAAAGATGTTTTGTGGTCGTGCCCCATACGCACGCCACCCATTTCATGAATATCATTGCCTGGTCTGCGACCATCATCCTGCGTGCGAATATCCTGAAATCCGGCTTTTTCAAACATATCTGTCATGTGCTTATAATAATCGCTTCGCCGTTGCCAATCATCTGCCGCATAATCCACCGAGATATGGAGCAGCGGTATGCCCCATTTATCCTTTTGTTGGTCATCTAACCAAACTCGATTTTCTTTTTTAGGGATGGTTTCTGCCATCATATGCGAATGTACTCTCCAATTGCTCCACTCTCCGTCAATGAGATTACTTTTCAATTCTTCTCCGACCGCATCATGGTTACGCATGATCTGCCGACCTGCGCCGAACGTTGCCGCCCAACCTCTCAAGAAATCAGTTTCTTGCCGTTGTACATTTCGAAAATTGGGAATGTAACCTCCTCCGGCAGGATTCCGACCATCTGTTCGATATTCTTGCAGCCCGTCATAACTAGCCGTAATACGTGCCGTGTAGTTATGAAAAGCGATATACTGACCTAATAAGCCATTGTCATTACCTAATCCATTAGGGAATCGTGCAGAAATAGAATTCAGTAAAATCTGATTGGTATTTAATGTGGAAGCGTTGACAAAAATAATGTTGGCAAAAAAATCAATTTCCGCTCCACTATCGGTATCGATCACCTTTACGCCTACCGCCTTTCCTTGATCTTGATCATATAGAATGGAATGAACAGTCGAAAATGGCCTCAAGGTCAGGTTTCCGGTTTTCATTGCCCATGGCAGAGTCGAAGAGTTACTACTGAAGTAGCCACCAAACGGACAACCTCGTTGGCATAAAATCCGATGCTGACATTTCACCCGACCCTGTTCTATATGGATAGGTTTCGGTTCGGATAAATGTGCACATCTTGCACTGATCACATGTCGTGTACTGCCGTAATGTTGTTGAACTGTCTTTTTGAAATAATCTTCTACCGCATTTAAGGGGTAGGCTGGCAGAAAATCTCCATCGGGCAATGTATCTAACCCATCTTTATTTCCAGCTATGCCGACAAATCGCTCTACATGATCATACCAAGGCGCAATATCGGCATATCTGATCGGCCAATCTACAGCAAATCCATCTCTCGCCGGGCCTTCAAAATCATACTCGCTCCATCGTTGCGTTTGTCTAGCCCAAAGCAAGGATTTGCCGCCGACTTGGTAACCTCGTATCCAGTCGAATTCCTTATCTTGGATATAGGGATGTGCTGCATCGCTGGCAAAAAAATGCTTCGTCTCTTCTTTATAGGCGTAACAGCGATTGGCCACCGGATTTTCCTGTTTGTCCGCATAGGTAATCTCTCCTTTATGTTCCAATTCATAAGGATACAAATTGGTGGTTGGATAGTCCTTCACGTGCACGACATCTCGACCGCGCTCCAATACCAACGTTTTCAATCCCTTCTCTGTAAATTCCTTGGCGGCCCAGCCTCCGCTTGCTCCAGAACCTATGACAATGGCATCAAACGTACGTTCTTTTATAGTTTCTCCTCCGATGTTTGCCATATCTATTTAATTGTGTGATCTCATAAATTCCTATTTATTTATTTTCCATCGGGAAATATCCGTTGTATCGTCCAGGAGCTATTTCATATTTCACCAGATTAGTCATTACGTACTGCGAGTTCATATAGCCTTGGATGGTTCGTCTTTTGGTGGTTTTGAAAAAGGACAGTAATGAATCATCTCCCGATTCCTCCACACGCGTCAGTAGCTCGGTTTGTTCATTACTTTTGGCATCAATAAAAAGCTTAGAAAGCTCCTCCTCTGACCAAGCAGCAAATTTCTTTACGCCTTCTACAAATTGTTGTTGACTCTCTGGGTCATGACAATCATCGACCATTTTCAAGACAAAGAGATGTAATCTCAACTCTTTGCCCCCCGGCGTACCGTCGGATGGCATCAATGCTTCTACCAGTGATTCCAATAGCATTTCATCCGATTCATCTATAGCGATATTGACCAATGCAATACTTGCCCGGCCAGAATCTCGAAAACATGCGGGCAAAATCAGGGCACCACCCGCGATGTACAGCATCGTTCGCAAGGCGGATCTACGATTTATTGTTTCACTCATTCTCTCGTGTTTATTTGTTGTGATCATCTTTGATCAGGAATTTCCGACAGGTTTTGTACTTAGGGCTCATTACATCAGTACTTTCCATTTCATCCTAATTGTTCTCCGCTTATTTGCTTCCTAAAGCAAGTATTTGGTGTTGCGCAAGCAATTGCTTCTCCAATTCGCTATAATTGACATCCTGCACTGCTATGTTCTGATCAATAGCCAGTACCGCAGCGGTGGCAGCACTTTCTCCCAATATCATAAAAACTGGTTCCATTCGAATGCTTCCAAAAGCGATGTGTGAACTAGAGAGACAGACTGGTACCATTAAGTTGGTACATTCTTCTTTCATAGGCACGAGCGAACCGTACGATATCTGATAGGCTTGCTTCGGAGTCACTCCGATATCACCTTCATTTTGCACGTAACCATCAGGCTTGACATAGCGTTGTGCATTATGCGAGTCCAATGCGTACGAACCCATTCCGACAGGGTCACTAATCTTGCGTTCGCTGAATGTATCATGCTCTGTCATTACATATTCACCGATCATGCGACGAGCTTCTCGAATATACAATTGGTGCGGCCAATGTCCGTTATCTGTAAATTCGTCTTTTGCCAATCCCCATTGCGACATTTGCTGACGCACATCTTCAGGGACTCTGCTATCGTTACTCAAAAAATACATTAAGCCTTTCTGATAATCTTCATGTGCTTGGATGATTTCTTTACGGCGTTCGTAACTTGCCTCTGGGTAATCGTAATTCATTCCGATAAAATCGGTACTAAAAGGACCATGGTTATTCGTATCCGTCTTGCGGTTGGGAATCGGATCAAATTTCTGAAAAGTCTCTCTCCAACCAGAATCAAATACTCTGGCTAACAATTCGTAATGATCTGCCTGATAACCATCTGGCTTCGGAAATGGCACGCGATTTTCTGGATGATTGCTCAAACACATCCGAAAACAATACGCCTGCAAGCGGTGATCGCCTTCGCCATGCACACCCGGGAAGTCAGCAGAAACGCCGTACAAAAGTCCGCTGTTACTATCTCCCGAAGTTTTGTAGGGACTGATGTCACTTTTAAACCAATGACCATGATGTAAAACCCCAACTTGGATACCATTCCATTTTTCGCCGTATACGCTATTGGCTTCTCTCCCTACATGATAGCTCACATTTGCGGCGGCCATTAGATCGCCTTCGTACGTGGCATCAATAAATATTTTACCGGTATAGGTTTGGCCACTTAAAGTTGTAAAAGAAGCGATTTTACCATTACTTTTGACGATTCCCTTTTCACGATCAAGCCATTCGTCTCGTCTTACATCGATAGCATACTCTTTCACATAATCTTCAAAAACCTGCTCGGCAGCATGTGGTTCAAAAATCCACATCGTTCTCGCATTGCCATCCATAGCTGGCGTACCTTGGCCTTTATTTCCATATTCGGATGCACGCTGCCATTTCCAAGAAGCGCTATCCTGATAATGCATATATACGCGATGATAGAAATCACGCGCTAGCCCTCCGATCACCGATTTATCGCCTGTGTCGGTGAAACCCAAACCTCCTGATGAGAGTCCGCCCAAATGTGTATCTGGCGAAACGACGATCACCGATTTTCCTGCTTTTTTCGCTTGTACTGCGGCCGTAATGGCTGCCGAAGTGCCGCCGTAAATAATGATATCCGCTTCATGCTTCTTCGATTTGCTCGATTCACAAGCGCTAAACATGCCCAGCATGATAAAACACAATAATAAGTTCTTCATTTTTGATAGATTAACGTTTTTCATATTCACTAATTCGCGTATGTACAGCCACTTACCCAACATAGTTGGATAAGTGACTGATGCATACTGTTTTTTTTATTTCTTGATCAAACCAATCTTCACTTACTGTTTGCCATAATAGATTTAATAACCTGTGGTGCAATTATTTGTCCGCTCGCCATCATATTGGGATGAATCCCATCTGGCACATACTTTCGAAATTCTTCCTCTCCTTTTTCCAATATCTTCAGCCAGTTCGGATAGTGATCGATAAGCATGATTCCTTTCTCTACTGCCACGGATCGATACATCGCATAATAGTCGTCGAGATGAGGTCGCAATGTGGCCGATTTGCCGATAGGCATATTCATGACTTGCAAAATAATCTCACACGATGCATCATATAGCCTAATACGATCGATCATATACTGCAGATTCAAGCGCGCTACAGCAACAGGGGTATGATAATCTATAAATGCATCATTGATCCCAAATTCGATGAAGACGGCATCAGGCTTCTTTGCTATCACGCTATCTTCGAGATTTTTCACTCCCCAAGAAGACCACATCCCTCCTTTTCCTGCTAAGGAATAACGGATCAAACTATCACCATATAGTTTTCCTAAGTGAGCGGCTACAGGTTGCATCCATGCGTGTCCATTCCCGCCGCTGGACAAACTTGTTCCATACACGATAATGTGTTGGCTAATGCCATTTTCTAATTTGCTAACCATTTGGGATTGAGCAAAAGAGATTGTACTCATTAGAAAAGTGGTGAGTAACAGTACTAATTTTGATTTCATCTCGATAGTCGATTCAATGATTTAATATCCCGGATTTTGGTCTGATTGACTGAGTGCAGGATTACTATTAATTTCGTTTTCTGGTATAGGAAAAAGCATTCTTTCATCCATATAAGTCTTGCCGACAGCTTGAAAGGCAGATTTGACTTTTCCGGTACGCTTGAGATCCCACCAGCGCTTCGCTTCGAGAATAAACTCATACCCTCGCTCTAGAAGTACAACATCTTGAAATGCGCGTGCATCTGCAGCAGCCGTATAGTCTACCGGAGAAACGGCGTTCAACGGGTATCCGTAGGCACGACGCTTAATGATATTCAACCTTTCTAAGGCAAGCGGCGTGACGGCATTATTTGCAAGTGCGGCGGCTTCGGCATAGATCAAGAATGCTTCCGCATAGCGCAGGATCGGCAGACTATATACATTCAGTCCCGCAGTGTTCGAGATGAATTTTTTGAATAAAATTGGAGAAGTGGAAGGCAAATTAACCTCGTTGCCATTTCTATCAAGGTGTTTGGTGTAGAGGTTGAATGATTTTCTCATATCATTATTGTCCCAGCTTGAACCAATAAATGAATTGGTATTTGGAATCCATGCCCAAAATCCGCGGCTCGAATAATTGTATGGAGGCGTATCGCCGCGATGCAAATAAAGCGGAATTTCAGAAAATCGATTCTCAGAATGATGTACTGAAAACACATCTTCGGAACAGGTTTGCGTGGCGAAAATTTTGTAAAAATCATCGGGTTTATCGACCTCTACCAAACTATAAACCCCGGACGTAATCACTTCTTCGGCTTTTGTAGCTGCCTTCTCCCACTGGCCCAAGGTAAGGTAAACATTAGCAAGCAGAAGTTTGGCCGCACCAACAGAAGCCTTACCTGTTTCCGTTCCTACTGAGGTCGGTAAATCATTTTGTGCTGCTTCCAGATCTTCCATTATTAAAGCGTACACTTGTTCTTCTGGTTCGCGAGGAGCCGACAATGCACTGAGATCTCTAGCTTCATGTAATCGAATAGGCACTGGCCCCCACGCTTTGACTAAGTTATAGTAAGCCATCGCGCGAATAAAGCGTGCCTCTGCAATAATTCTTTTCTTTACATTATCCGACATGTTTACAATGCCGGGCACATTATCTAGTACGGCGTTTGCCCGATTAATCGACTGGTACAGCACGGACCAACCGGTGGCAGCTCGACCGATACCCACATTATCCAATACTTGAGCAAAATTCGAAATCGGTGCTTGTGAACCCCTACCGTCGATATAATCCCCATGCAATTCCAGCAATAGGTAATAATTAATGTTATAGTAATCTATTCCAAACGAGGAATATGCTCCAGCAATAGCGCCCAGTGCGTCTGTCTCGTTTTGATAAAAATTTACCCTGCTAATAAAATCTTCCGGCATCTCATCCAAAAGATTGCTGCAAGAAGAGCACCAAGTGGCTGCCAGTATGATAAATGAGATTATGATATGTTTCATGATCCTGATCTTTTAAAATGAAAAATTAATTCCAGCCAAAAACATCTTGGCTGTTGGGTAGGCGGTCTGGTCAATTCCCATACGAAGTCGATCGCCTACACCTTGCGAATCCGTACCTGTGGTATTCACATCGGGATCAATACCGGGGTAATTGGTAATCGTAAACAAATTGACTCCCGATATGTACACCTGTGCGCGTTTCAATTTAGAATTCGTAAGTTTAGCTATAGGTATATTGTATGCCAGACGTACAGATTTCAATCGTAGGTAGCTTCCGTCTTCTATAAAGCGGTCGGATACATCCAATGGTGATGTAGAGCTTACTCTAGGGTATTTGGCATTAGGGTTTGGATTTTCTGCTGTCCAATAATTGCCTATCAAATCACGAAATTGATTGGAACCGCGCTGAAAAGAATTGAGGTTATTCCCGGCCGTTGCCCAAAAGATATCATTGCCATACACGCCCTCTATAAAGACATTTAACTCGAAACCTTTGTATGCGAAATCACTGTTGATTCCGTAAATAAAATCTGGATAAGGATTACCGATGATCACGCGATCCAATGCATTAATCTCACCATCTTGATTTTGATCCACGTATTTAATCCTACCCTGATCGTCCAAACCATCTTCTACCAGACCGAAAAACATACCGAATGGATACCCTTCTCGAGCGATGTTCATACTGGATCTGAAAAGATCGAGCGAACTACTAAAAATATCATTTCCTCCTGCTAGGGTAATGATCTCACTTCTATTGGTAGAAAGACGAACGCCGGCATTCCACTTGAACTCTTTGGTCAAGATATCCGATGATACATTGACCTCAAATCCTTGATTTCTGATTTCTCCAATATTTTGTAACATGGAACCGAAACCAATCGACGGCGGAAGCGGTACCGATGCTAATACGTCTGTGGTTCTTTTGGTAAAATAATCTGCCGTAACCGTCACTCGATTATTCCACAATGTTATGTCAAAACCGACGTCAGCTTGCGTTGTGGTCTCCCATCGCAATGCAGGATTTGCAATACCAGATGGTACATATCCAATCACCTCCGTGCTATTTCCATAAATGGATCGTACAGGAGAGATACGATCTAGGGATTGATAAGGCGAGAGTGCCGTATTTCCCGTCATACCAATGGAAGCTCTCACTTTTAATTCATTGATCGCTTCCACCTCTTGAAGAAATGGTTCATTGCTGGCTCGCCAAGCTACCGCTCCCGATGGAAATGTGGCCCATTTGTTATCTTCTCCAAATCTCGATGAGCCGTCGGCACGAATACTTGCGGTAAATAAATACTTTTCTGCCAGTGAATAATTGGCTCTGGCCAACCACGAAGACATCGCCCATCGCGAAATTCCGGACGAAGGTGGGTTTATGGTCTCGGCCGCTCCCAAATTAAAATTTGCGGTATTGTTATTGGCAAAACCACTTACACCGATATTGGACACGCGATTGAGATCGTTCTGATAAGTGAATCCTCCCATCAGATCCAATCGCTGTTGCGTGCCAAAAGACTTCGTGTAATTCAAGATGTTTTCATTTAAAAATGAAGTCCGATATGACGTACCTTGGGATGCCGCGCCTCTATCATTAGGGTAGATTAGGGGAACAAACAATTCGCTCGCACCATGATGCGTTTCAAGACCCAATAAAGTTTTGAAGGTCAACCCTTCTGCCAAGTTCACCGTAAAGCTAGTATTACCAATGACCACATTGGTAAGACTGCGATTTTTATACGGTTCGCGGAATACCATGGGGTTGGAAACTTCTGCGAATGAGTAGATCTGACGAAATTGTGTATACAAGCCATTTTCGTCGGACACCGGTAACGTTGGAGGCGCAGAAATCGCCCCCGAATACATGGAATTGCCCGCATTCCCATTATCTACCGGAACTTGGAAGCGTTCTCTTCTAGACAAGTTCACATTAAAATCCATACTCAGCCAATCAAAAAGACGGTGATCCATATTCATCCGAACCGATCCACGTTTGGCGCCGGTATTGATGATAATACCATCTTGATCGTAATAATTCCCAGATAGAGAGTACCGTGTTTTTTCTGAACTCCCCGAAATCGTCACGGTATGGTTATGCATCGGTGCTTTTCGCAAGATCTGACGCTGCCAGTCTGTACCTGGGCCTTGGATTTCATCCAAATTGAATATCGGCGGCTGATTCGCATTTTTCAACCATTCGTTTGCAACGATCGCATATTCGCGCGCATCCAATACTTCCATTCGTTTGATATCTTCTTGGATACCAAACTGACTTTGTACATCGATTCGAGTAGGCTGACCCGCTTTTCCTTTTTTCGATGTGATAATCACGACTCCGTTTGCGCCTCTCGCGCCATAGATGGCCGTCGCAGATGCATCTTTTAGGATATCCATTGATTCGATATCGGATGGATTGAGGTAACTGATATCGCCGGTGACTGGAAAACCATCTACCACATAGAGCGGTTGATTGTCGCCAATCATAGAGTTGGCACCGCGAATCCGCACTTCCATACGCGCACCCGGCGATCCTGAGTTCTGTACCACACGCACTCCTGTAGCTCCTGCTTTTAAGGCTTGTTCAATATTATATACAGGAACTGCTTCGAGCTGTGCGGTTTTGACTTGTGCTACCGCACCCGTCAAATCGGCTTTGCGCACTGTGCCATATCCAACCACGACGACCTCTTCAAAATCGTTGACCGAAGGTTGTAAAGTGGCTGCAATAACCGATCGAATGCCCACAGTTTCTTCGACAGATCCAAAGCCGATCAACGAAAAGATTAACACAGTACTTTCATTCGGCACGCGTATCTGATAGCTTCCGTCAGAGGCGGTAGTAGTGGCCGATTCCGTATTTTTTACCCGAATAGTTACACCTTCTAAAGGATTGCCTAGATTATCTTTTACGGAACCCGTAATTACTCGCTGCTGTTGAGCATTGGTTGCTTGTACAAGCTTAGGCTGAGTGGATCGCGTAGCTGCTGGTCTGATCGTGATAATATCATCGTCTAGAGACCATTGTAGATTGTGCCCGTCTAATATAACGCGCATGGCATCCGCGAATTCTGCATTCTTAACTTGTACATTGACGCGTGTATCCGCAATATGAGCGCCGCGAAACAAGAATGAATAACCTCGCTGCTGCTGAATATCTTTCATCACATACCGAAGACTTTTATTCTTGGCGTGCAGTGTGATCTTTTGTGCCACACCCTCGGCTGTGGCCTGAAGAACAAAAATAAAGGTTAGAAAAAATGCTAGTTTCATAATAAATAGCCACCGGTCAATAAAAGACCAAAAAGGTGCTTTTACAAATAATTTAAAACTCATAGATTTGTATCGTTTGGGTTATGTAAAATTGGTTGTTGACTAGTTGGGATTACTAACTAGTCTATCATATATTCCAAGCAAAACTTGCGGATGATGTCATCAGCATCATCCGTTACTATTCTGAATAGAATTGCTATTACAATAAATAGCATCCTTACGAAGTGTCCATACGAGCCCTCCTAATTTATGTTTATAATTGGTGCGTCTATGCCGCCAAGCCAGTCTTTTGACACCAGCTTTGATAGTTTACTTTTCTCCTAGCACAACCAGTGTACGTCGATCCTTAACTTCAACCAATTTGAATTTAAGACCACTTATTTCTAGGGATTTCAGTACTGATGCCAAATTCTTTTGACGATCAATCATTCCAAAAATTGGAGCATTCGGTACTGTTGACTCATATTTCACATCAATATCATACCATCTCGCCAGTTGAGCTAGCGCAACTTGAGTGGGAAGACGGTCGAAATAGAAAAACCCTTCCTTCCATGCTACAAATTGCTCTACATCGACGTCGCGTATGTTCGTATTATTTCTTGATACCACAGCCTGTTGCCCTGGCGATAATAATACCTTATTGTTATTAGTGACGATATTCACACTTCCTTCTACCAAGGTGGTTTTAGTTTCTTCCTCATCTTCATAATCAGAAACATTAAAACCAGTACCCAATACTTCGACTAATTGTCGTTTGGTCTTCACTAAGAATGGGGTAAATGATGCACGCTTGTCTTTCATTTTGGATTGTAGTTGTTTTACCTCAAAATAGGCTTCTCCTTCGAGTTCAACGATGCGCTGCTGATCATCGAACTTCACAGGATACTTAAGACTAGATGCAGCATTAAGCCAAACTTTTGAGCCATCAGGTAAGGTGATTTGATACGTACCTCCTTTTGGAGTCGTCAATGTAGCGTGAGATACAGGTTGGCTTACCGATTTCTCCTTAAGCAAACTACTCCCGTCGCGATATGTAATTCCACGATCGCTCACTACGATCCCGTGCTGACTTTCATCTAATGTTACGTCTTGGCCGCCATCAAAAGAAAGCGTAGCTCTATTGCTTCCGGGCAACACCTGCTGAGCATCAACGATTTGCTGCTTCGCCATGCTATCCATTGCCATCTTTCTTTCTTGTATCTGCCATCTCCAAAATACAACCCCAAGAAACAGGACTGTCGCTGCCGCAGCATAAGGAAGCATGCGATTAATACGCAGCACAGGTTTACCGCTATTCCCAAAAAGATTTCGCTTTATTCGCTTAGAAGCTTTGACGAGTTCTTTGGACGTGCGCAACGCTTCGCTTTGATCCATATGCCGATTCAAAGCGGCCTCCACAAAGCGCATTTCCTCCTGCGTAGCATTCCCATCCAAGTATTTTTCGATTAACTCCTGCGAAGGTTTATTTTTCATGGTTATTGAGAAGGCTTTTGTGTGCCCCCTTTTATATAGTACACATGTACTGGCTATTTATCCCGAATTATTTTATTTTTATTTGCTAAGAAAGCAAAATCGCTAACGCTACGGACAAGCCCAAACGCAACCGGATATTAACAACTGCCTGGCTAAGAAGGTTTTTCACCGTTTTATCAGAGACTTGCAACGCATCGGCTATCGCCTCGTTGCTGTAGTTTTCAAAGTGTGTCATCAGAAAAACCTTACCCATCTTGCCGGGAAGGGATCGAGCAATATTTTCCAATCTGCTGATCAGCTCTTTGTCTAAGAGCTTTTGATCCGCTCCATCGTACCCTTGAGTAAGATAATGTAAGAGTTCTTTCTTAAATGCAGTACGATTGTTCTTCGATCTTTCCTGATTCAGAAATCCATTTCGTACACTCACCTTCAAGTAATTGAAAAGGCTTCTGGAAGGATCAAATCGTTCACGATTTTCCCATACTCGAACAAAAATCTCTTGAATAAGGTCTTCACTCTCCTGCGTATCGCGTGTCAGTCTATCAGCGTAACTCAGCAAAAAATGATTATAGCGATTAAAAATTTCCTTGAAAGCCTTTCTATCCCCATTAGTTAACAACGGAATTAACTCGCCTTCAAGCAAGGTTTCATAACTGGTAGACTTCATAGGTGCTGAAATACTAATTTTAACTAAGCTATAAAAATTGAGCGAACTTTTATAAAATAGAAAATTCAGAAATGGGAAAGATAATTCTAGCTATGATTATTTCATTCTAAAATTCGATCAAGTACAGAAATGTCAAAACATGGTAATTAAATCCAGAAAATTAATACATTTACCGCGTTATTTACATCGCTGTCTCATGGACAATAAATCGCATTTAAACCGGCTTAGTGCCGCGGGCTTACTGATCAGTATAGGGATCATTTTTGGAGATATTGGTACATCTCCATTATACGTTTTCAAAGCGATTTTCCATCAGGAGATCATTGAAGAGAGCCTGATTTTAGGAAGTCTATCCTGTATATTCTGGACACTCACGCTGCAAACCACCATCAAATACGTCATTATCACGCTACGTGCTGACAATAATGGCGAGGGTGGTATCTTATCGCTATATTCTTTGGTTCGGCGAAAAAGCAAATGGCTGATTATTCCGGCCATCATAGGTGCTTCGACGTTGTTGGCCGATGGCATGATTACGCCAGCAATTACTATTTCGTCGGCGGTAGAAGGACTTTCGATGATGAATGCCACTATACCAACCGTGCCGATTGTGGTCTTGATCATTTCCTTCTTATTCGTCATCCAGCGCTTTGGCACTTCGGTCGTCGGCCGCGTTTTTGGTCCGATTATGCTAATTTGGTTTGTGGTGATCGGAATATTAGGTATACTACATATCGATCAAGCGCCTTATGTGTTGAAAGCATTTAATCCTTGGTACGCCGTACAAACCATTGTACAACACCCACATTCGCTATTTATTATAGGCGCTATATTCTTATGTACTACTGGAGCCGAAGCGTTATATTCGGATATGGGGCATTGTGGCAAGTCGAACATTCGGATCAGCTGGATTTTTGTAAAAAGCATGCTTTTGTTGAATTACCTTGGACAAGGTGCTTGGCTGCTCACACACCAAGGTGCACGTTTGGGCGATCTCAATCCATTCTTTGGCATTATGCCAGAATGGTTTGTCGTACCCGGAATCGTGATCGCTACCATTGCCGCGATTGTAGCTAGTCAAGCCATGATTTCGGGCGCTTATACATTGATATCGGAAGCAGTACGATTGAATATTTGGCCAAAAGTATCTATTCGCTATCCAAGCGATCATAAGGGACAATTGTATGTACCGTCCATCAACCTGATCTTGTACCTTGGTTGCATTTTGATTATCGCCGTATTTCGTAAATCGAGCAATATGGAGGCGGCATATGGTTTGGCGATCAATATGACCTTCATTACCACCACAGCATTGATGTGTTATTATATGGTACGTAAGCGCGTACCAAAAATCTGGATTGCGATGTTTGCTGTAGTTTATTTTGTCATTGAACTGGCTTTCCTAGCGGGGAATTTGGTGAAATTTACGCATGGCGGTTGGCTGACGCTGGTTTTGGCATCGGCGATATTCTTTGTGATGTACGCCTGGTACATGGCGCGCAAAATCAAGAATGCTTATATCCGCTTCGTGGATATTCGGAAATATTATGGTATTCTATCCGATTTAAGTTCGGATACGAGCATACAGCCATTCGCCTCTCAACTGGTCTATCTTACGAGTGCGAATAACATGCATGACATTGAAGACAAGATCGTGTACTCCATCATCAACAAGAAACCAAAACGCGCTGATGTATATTGGTTTGTACACGTAGACGTGATGGATACGCCGCACGCACGCGATTATACGGTCAAACAATTAATACTCGGAAAATTGGTACGTGTCGATTTTAAGTTAGGATTTCGTGAGGAACAAAAGATCAGTTTGCTATTTCGAAAAGTCGTAGAAGACATGGTATCCAAAGGCGAAATCGATATCACCAGCCGCTATGATACGTTGAAAAAACATCAGATAGCTGGAGATTTCAACTTTGTGGTACTGGAAAAAGTATTTTCGAAGTCGTCTAGCCTTTCTTGGGGCAACAGAATCATCATGGAAATGTATAAAGTGCTGCGCACCTTTAGCCTGAGCGAAGAGAAAAGCTTTGGCTTGGATAGTAGCTTCGTTACTTTGGAGCGCGTGCCGCTCAATATTCCAGATACGAATGACGTAAAGCTGAATCGCTTAAACTAAAAAACAAAAGAGGATTAAGCCTCTTTTGTTTTAATTCTTTCTTGTACTTTATCCCTTTCGTAAGTCGTCATGTGACGTTCTTTCTTCGTCGGATAAATATCATCGATTGTAATCAGAATACCGGTCTCTTCTACCTCGCCAAATTCATCATTTAGCGCCGTCCCAAATGTCATCATACTTGGAGACACATTCATGTATGTATTGATAAGCGGCGGTATGTTTTCGCCCAAGGCGCGCACTTTTGCATTTAGCAGCTTGTATCCTTCTTTATACGGCAATCCGTCGAATATACCTTGGAATTCTGAAATATCCGTTTTATAACCTAAGAATAAGGATTCTACGGGCTTCGCCAGCTGTTCTTTATCTGGAAAATAACATGCCATAAAGTACATCAAGAGATCACGTGCCACCGCATTATAATGCGGGTACATAGTTACCTTACCAAAAAGATACTTGATCTCTGGATTGATAATTACCACTGCCCCCAAACCATCCCACAGATTGTCTAAAGAATAAATCCCTTTACGGTTTTCGCTGGACGGTTGATATTTGGGTTGCACCCAAGATCTGCCCAATTCTATGGTGTAAGGCAAGTATTCACGCACAAATTTTTCAGAAATATCGAAATAATGTGCTGTAGACAAATGAATATTGCCTTCCCGATCAATGGCTTTATCACAGCGAATCACACGATATCCCGCCGTGATCTCCTCATCTTCTGGACTCCAAGCAATCAATTGATCATAATTGTGCTCGCACGTATCATTCTCGTCAATATCTAATGGTAGTCCAGTACCACCGCCTGCTCCGCGAAAGGTCAGCTCTCGCAATCTTCCAATTTCTTGCATGATATGCGGTGCTGTGTGGTAATTCACGAGATATACCTCATTGTTACCATTATTCGTATGACGCAGAAAGGACTCTGGTGTCAGTTCAGCTTTTATTAACGCTCTATCTACTGGTGCAATAATGTCTTGCATACTTTACTATTCTTCTCTATCTATTTGGCCTTTGCCATGTCATACACTAATGTACGCAAGTCTTCAGCCCATGCACGTTCATTTTTGGAAGCATCAAAGTCGGTATATGGTATACGCTTCCCAATCACAATCTTTACCCGCTTGTTTTTCTGTGAAAACATCTCGTCGGGCAAATACAGCATTTCAATATTGGCTTTGATACCCAACTGCTGTCTTAATCGTGCCAGATTATAAAAAAAGTTGGAATTCTTTCCATCAATATATACTGGCACAATATCTTTTTTATACTTTTTAGCTTTGGAGATGAAGCTTTTCTTCCATTCCAAATCCTGAATTTTCCCGTCTATTTTGCGCGAGACCAGCCCAGCTGGAAACACCAATAATGCTTGATCGGAAGCGTATGCATTCTCAATCGCCGCGATGCCACTTTTACTTTGGCCACCGAGCTTGTTGACCGGAATAAATAAGGGTTCTAGATTTCGTACATTCAATAGAATATCGTTCACCAAGAATTTAACATCTTTGCGGTATCGCCCAATGGCCTGCATAAAAGCCACTCCATCCAAACCGCCTAACGGATGATTGGAAGCAAATATAACACTATCTGTCAGTGGAATGTGCTCCACACCCTCCAGAACAACCTCTACGCCAAGTTCATTTAGCAGTGAATCCACGAAATCCAATCCATAGTCATTCTTATATTCGCGCATGATATAATTGATATCATCCTCGTGTATCACACGCTGTAAATAACTAATGAGAGGTTTGGGAATCCACTTGGCTAGTGTTGGGTTTTTTTTATGAATAACGCTCCGTATCTCTATAAACTTTTCTTGCTCTACTGATTTCATAAAGTGCTAAATACCCTACTCCTTTGTTGTAAAAATACATAATTTATGACATCAATGAATAACTTTGAAAAAAAAAGTGTAGTCACAACGCTCTCGATTAGGCTTGATCCCCTGAATGTTATTAACTTAGCATAAGTCAAGAAACTATACAACGAAAATGTGACGTATTAAACGTTGGCGCTAAACATAGTCTAACTGAATAAGAACGAACAAGGAACAGCATGTATATAGGCGAAATTATTTCTAAGTTTTATGCAGAAGTCAATCCGCAAGATACGGTAGATCATGTATTGCATCGCATCAATGAATTTCACTTTCACCAACTACCGATTGTACAGGATGGTGAGTTTATTGGCTTAGTTCGCGAAGAGGATCTGCTGGCCGAAGAGGACGAATCTAAAGCCATTGCCGACATCAGACGCACCTCACCACTGGTGTATGTGTATGATTACCAACATATTTTTGATGGTTTGCAGATTATGGCGATACACGATCACGATATTTTGCCCGTACTTACCAAGGATCACAAATATTTAGGCATTATTTCCCAGAAGGATATTTTGATGGCGCTGAACCACACCTTGGCAAATAACGAAGCGGGTGCTGTGATTGTACTGGAGATGGATAGTCGTGATTACACGCTATCGCAGGTTTCGCATATCATCGAGTCGGAGAATACTCGTATTCTGAGTATTTCATCGCGCCAATTACCTGATTCGGATCGTATAGAAATGACCATTAAGGTTAATAAAAATAATATTGCAGCAATTGTGGCTTCGCTATGGCGTTTTGACTATGTTGTGAAAGCTACCTTCAATGATGGCAGTGACAAGAATGATATTCAGGATCGCTACAATCTTTTGATGAACTACCTAGAATTATAATGAACAATTATTGCGACATTTGCCCGCTTTAACTACTTGCTCACATGAAAACTACCATAGCCATCTATGGACGCGAATTCAACCCTTCCGTCAACTCGTACGTAGAAGAATTATTTCGTTTTCTGGCCGCACGTGATATCGACGTGTATATCTACGATCCATTTTTTGCTTTTCTAAAGGATGAATTATATTGTCCGCCACATTTCAAAACCTTCAACAGCCTTAAAGATGTTCCTAAGCCTATTGATTTTATGCTAGGGTTGGGCGGTGATGGCACAATGCTCTCTGCCGTATCACTAATTCGCGATTCGGGCATCCCAATCGTTGGGATCAATTTTGGTCGCCTTGGCTTTTTGGCAAATATCGGCAAAAATGACATCGAACAGGCGCTAGAAGAAATATTGAATGGCGAGTACACCATTCAGTCCAGATGTGTGCTTTCAGTTTCCAGTACGGGAGATGACTTATTCGGAGACGAAAACTTTGCCCTCAACGACATCACCGTATTTAAGTACGATACATCGGCCATGATTACGGTACATGCCAATTTGGATCAGCAACTATTGAATGATTATTGGGCGGATGGATTAATCATCGCTACGCCAACGGGTTCTACTGCGTATTCTTTGAGCTGTGGCGGACCAATTATTATGCCTGGCAGTGGCAATTTTGTAATTACACCCGTATCTCCCCACAATTTAAATGTAAGACCAATCGTGATCTCAGCCGAATCGGAGTTGGAACTAAAGATCGACAGTCGTACCGAAAAATACATCTTGAGCTGTGACTCCCGGAGCAAAACTTTACCGAGTACCACAACTTTACGAATCAGAAAAGCAAATTTTGAAGTGAACCTTATTCGCTTGAAAAAGGATCAATACTTCAGTATTCTGCGCGAGAAACTCCTTTGGGGATTAGACGTACGCAATTACTAAGCATACAATACGCTATATCACACTATTAATCTAACGATGTACGTATTGCCGCTATTACATTAGCCGGAGGTACTTCATTGAAAAAAAGCTATCTTTACGCCCAATATAATATAGAAGGCACGTAGGTTCCAGAAGTATTTTCACGATTAAATCATGGATTTCAAAAACAAAATAAATAAGGATACTTTACCTAAGCATATTGCAATCATTATGGATGGCAATGGCCGCTGGGCAAGAGAGAAAGGAGAAGACCGTGTTTTTGGCCATCAGAATGGTGTTAATTCGGTTCGCGAAACGCTCGAAGGCTGTGTAGAAATTGGCGTTCCTTTTGTAACCTTATACGCTTTCTCTACCGAGAACTGGAATCGTCCGAAAGAAGAAGTGCAGGCTTTAATGGAAATCTTGGTGCATTCGCTCTCCACGGAAGTAGAAACCTTCAAAAAAAACCGGGTGAAGTTGCACGCAGTAGGTAATATTGACGATTTGCCCGCGCATTGCCAACGTACTTTGCAAGAAACCATTGACCAGACCGAAGATCACGCCGTATGCACTTTAACGCTAGCCTTGAGCTATGGCTCTCGTGCAGAGATTTTGCAAGCGACCAAAAAGATTGCGCAACGCGTGCAAAATGGTGAACTTGCTACAACAGATATTACCGAAGAATTGTTTTCCGAAAATTTATATACAACTGGGCTTCCAGATCCTGATTTGATGATACGTACGAGCGGTGAACAACGTATTAGCAATTTCATGTTGTGGCAAATGGCCTATACCGAATTCGCATTTTTACCGATTATGTGGCCCGAATTTACGCGCGAGAATCTGTATGAATGCATATATAACTACCAAAACCGAGAAAGAAGATTCGGTAAGATTAGTGAACAATTGTAAGATTTGTTTACTTTTGACCCTTTCCCTCGTTTTAACACTTCTTAAAGCTTGCGATCGGTCTTTTAACATAAATTAACAAGAGATTGGTGTACTTTAGCACCGACAATAATTAGTAGATGAAGCACATATTTGTTAAACTCGCCTTTATAATCTCCGCACTTTCCGTTTTTTATTCTGCCCAGGCTCAAACACCTGGAAATCGCCCTATTAATCTTAGCGATCCAGACGAACTTTCGTACTTGAATCAGAAAAATTTCATCATTGCCGGAGTTGATGTAAAAGGAGTAGAATACTTGGACAAAGATGTCCTAATCACCATTTCGAAATTGAACGTAGGCCAGTACATTGAGGTGCCGAGTGAGCAAACCGCAAATGTAATTAAAGACCTTATGGCGCAGAACCTTTTCGAAGAGGTTCAGCTCTATGCGACGAATATTCAAGGCGAAAATATCTTCCTCGAAATTCGCGTGGTGGAAAGACCTCGTTTGGCGGGAATTACTGTTGAGGGATTAAAGAAAAGCCAGGCAGAAGAAGTCCGTAAACGTCTCAATGCCGGTTCTGGCAAGATTGTAAACGAAAATTTGCTCCGTACCACACGTAATACGATCGAGAAGTATCTGCGCGAAAAATCGTACTTGTATCCAGATATCACGATCACCACAGCACCCGACTCCATCCAAGCCAACTACGAAACGGTAACAGCTAAGGTAGAAAAGAACAACAAAATCAAAGTCCGTGATGTCAACTTCACTGGCGCTGAAAATTTCACCAACCGCCAGTTGCGGAAGTTTTTGAAGGGCGTAAAACCACGTGCATGGTTTCGCATATTCGGACCAGGCCGGTTTAAAGAAGACAAATACCAAGAGGCCAAAGAAAACCTCATTGCAAAAATGCAGGATAAAGGTTACCGCGATGCGGAGATCTTGCGGGATAGTATATGGCGCTATAATAACAAACGTATAAATATTGATATCGACTTGTATGAAGGCCCACAATATTTCGTAGGAGATATCACTTGGACCGGAAACTCTAAATATCAAGATTCTATCTTAAACCTCATATTTGGCATTAAGAAGGGTGATGTGTATAGTGAGGAAAAGATCCATGCTAGACTGGAGGGACCTACACGTGCAAGCGATGATATTGCGGCTTTGTATCAGAATGACGGTTATCTCACGTTCTCAATCGAGCCCATCATCAAACGCATCTCTAAAGACACCATTGATCTGGAAATCCAGATGTTCGAAGGGAAGCAGTACACCATCAACAACGTGATCTTGAAGGGTAATGATGTCACGAATGATCGCGTCGTGTTACGCTCCATATTCCTCAAACCGGGGATGAAATATTCTAGAGAAGCCTTGGTGAGTAGTATTCGAGAGATTTCGCAGCTCGGTATGTTTGACGAACAAAAAATCACGCCAAACCCTGGTAAGAACTTGAACATGGAAGAAGGTACGACCGATCTAGAATTTACGGTGGTAGAAAAGGCTTCTGATCAGGTGGAGTTATCTGGTGGTTATGGTGCTGGACAAGTCATCGGTACCTTGGGGCTAAATTTCAACAACTTCTCGACGAGTAATTTCTTTAAGAAAGATTCGTGGAAGCCTCTTCCTCGTGGTGATGGACAGAAATTCAGTATCCGTGGACAAACTTCTGGTAGAAGATACCAGTCGTACAACTTCTCCTTCTCAGAGCCTTGGTTAGGTGGTAAGAAGCCTATTTACTTTGGTTTGAATGCATATGTATCCAACATGCGGGAAATGTTTTTCCAAGGATCGCAATGGGTAGAAAGAGAGAATGCGCCTTTCATCAACATGCATGGTGTAACAGCTACGTTGGGTAAGCGCTTGCAATGGCCAGACCGCTATTTCCAAATCAATAGCTCACTGTCCTTCCAGCGTTATGTATTGAATAACTATGCAGGATTATTCTTATTTGCCGATGGAGATTCTTACAACATCAACTTTACACAAGAGATTAGCCGCAATACGGTAGATGCGCCCATCTATCCTACTTCTGGTTCGAATATCAAGTTGAGCGTTCAATTGACGCCGCCATACTCGTTGTGGAATAATGTAGATTACGCTACAGCGCCAGCTAATGAAGTATACAAATTTGTCGAATACCACAAGTGGAAGTTTGACTCGCAATGGTATACGACCATTGCCGGTAAATTAGTATTGAAATCACAAGCGCAGTTTGGTTATCTGGGAATGTATGGTGGCGATGCGCCTATTTCACCATTCGAGCGTTTCGTATTGGGTGGTGATGGTATGCAAGGATTTGACTTCTTACAAGGTACAGAGATTATTGCTATGCGCGGTTACGCGAATGGTACTGTAATCCCAGAATCAACTGGAGGCGGAAGCGCACAAAATATTGCTGTACGTTCTGGTTCTCCTATCTATGCAAGATATCAGTTAGAGCTACGCCATCCGATCATGTTGAATGAGCAAGCTACCGTATTTGCCCTTGCCTTTGCAGAAGCGGGTAATACATGGAATAGTTTCCGCGAATTTAACCCATTCAAAGTACGCCGTACGATGGGTATTGGTGCGCGTATCTTCTTACCGATCTTTGGTATGTTGGGTATTGATTACGGACACGCATTCGATCCTATTCCAGGTATGCCAGAAAGTCGTTGGAGACAAAACTTTACCTTCAGTATCATCCAGAATATGGGTGGTTTCTAAGAACAACGATCAAGAAAAAAACAAAGAAGGTTATCTCTTACGAGATAACCTTCTTTGTTTTTTATACATGACGTACGAATGTAGCAGTGTATCCAACAGATACGTTTCATTTCTTGACTGTGTTGTCCGTTAAATTTAAGTTAAAAATGGACGACAGTACCTTTTAAGCATGATTATTTTTTGTTACTTTGCGACGTGACATGTTTAGTCAAAAATAATTGACACTTTTTGAAATTTCGATAATTTAAACTTTTTGAAGTTTCAATTGTCAGAAGAATTATAAACGGGAAAAAATTAAAGCATATATCGATGAAAAAGATTCTTATGATTACGGCAGTTCTGGTGCTAACACTTAGCGTAGGTTTTGCACAACAGAAACTAGCTTATGTAAATTCGGAATATGTTTTAAAACACATTCCAGAATACGCAGCTGCTCAAAAGCAATTAGATGATCTCTCAACTAAGTGGCAAGAAGAGGTAGATGGAAAATATGCCGAAATTGAGCGATTGTATAAAACGTATCAAAACGATCAAACACTATTGAACGATGACATGCGTAGACGTCGTGAAGACGAGATCGTAAACAAAGAACGTGAGGTCAAAGACTTACAACGCCAACGTTTTGGCTTCGAAGGTGAATTGTTTAAGCAACGTACACAGTTGATCCAACCAATTCAACAACGTTTGACCAAAGCGATCCAAGATATTGCGGCAGCAGAAAGTCTGGACTTGATCTTAGACAGGAGCACGGAGACCACATTTTTGTTCGCTAACCCTGCATTAGATAAAAGTAATGCTGTGATCACGAAGCTAGGCTTGAAGCCAGATCCTAAGCTAGCGAATTAAGATATTTTTAGTATAATTGCGCAAACTAATAAGATTAACATAACAAACAACAAACTTATCGCAGTATAAGATTTAAGATTAACATGAAAAGGATGAAAAATGTATGGAAAGGTGTAGCTGTAGCAGCGAGTTTGTTCGTAGCTACACAGGTGACTAATGCTCAACAAAAAATTGGACACATTAACTCGCAGGAGTTGATGCAAGCTACGCCAGAATTTAAAACTGCGCAAACTCAAATCCAAACCTTGAGAGAAACTAAAGAAAAAGAGTATCAAGGAATGTTGGAGTTGTACCAGAAAAAACAAACAGAAGCTAACGAAAAAGCAATGAACCGCAGCGAAGCGAACAAAACTACGCTAGACACGGAAATCCAAGGGCTTGTAGCAGAAATGCGTCAGATGGAAGAGCGCATTCAAGCAACTAACGGTCAGGCTCAGGAAGAATTGCAAAAGAAATACCAAGAGTTGATGAACCCAATCGAAACGAAAGTAATCAACGCGATCAATACAGTAGCTAAAGATAAAGGCTATGCTTATGTATTAGACTTAGCTAGCGGAAGCGTATTTTACTTCGATGGAGGTGACGATTTGACACCAGATGTAAAATCGAAGTTGGGCATCTAGTTCTCCACTTAAACTTTTAGAAAGCCGCTACAGTTGATGTAGCGGCTTTTTCTTTGTTATCTATCCCAGCAATTTTTATTTCTTCTAAATAGAATATTATGCACGCATAGTATTATAGTATTTAATATATTTGTGTTATACTGATTATAAAACGATGATAGCTCAACTCCTATTTGCGATATTGTTAGTTTTTGCGGGATGGTTATTCTACAAAAATGCTTCGAAGATATACCGTAACATTCGTTTAGGTCGATCGGTCAATCGATTCGATTCACCAGCAGAACGAGCAAAGACTATGTTATTGGTGGCTTTTGGTCAAAAGAAGATGTTCAAAAGACCGATCCCTGCCCTATTGCACCTTTTTGTATATCTTGGTTTCGTGATTATCAACCTAGAGATGCTTGAGATAGTGATCGATGGTGTTATCGGCACACACCGGATCTTTGCCTTCATGGGTAGCTTCTACAACTTTTTAATATATAGTTTTGAATGGCTGGCTTTTTCGGTTCTAACGGCATGTTTGATATTTTTGATACGCCGTAATATCTTGCGCGTAAAACGCTTGAATCAAAAAGAGCTTAACAACTGGCCAAGAACAGATGCTAACTTGATCTTGGCGGCCGAAATTCTTCTCATGGCTGCTTTTTTATTGATGAATGCGGCAGATTTTAAACTACAGGGTTTAGGAGCGGATCATTATATCGTGGCAGGAAGCTTTCCAGTAAGCCAATATCTTACGGGTATTTTGCCTTCGGACGTAGGTACACTAATTGTCTTAGAGCGTTTCTTTTGGTGGTTTCATATTTTAGGCGTATTGGCATTCTTAAACTATCTGCCCATCTCCAAGCATCTGCACATCTTGTTAGCATTCCCAAATACGTACTTCAGTAACTTAAAGCATAAAGGACAGTTTGATAATATGCCGAGTGTGACCGCGGAGGTAAAAGCGATGTTGGATCCATCCTTGCCACCACCGGACGGCGAAGTCTCTCGATTCGGCGTAAAAGATGTGCACGATCTAACTTGGAAAAATCTGCTCGATGCCTATACCTGCACCGAATGTGGCCGTTGCACGGCTTCGTGCCCGGCAAACATCACAGGCAAGCTGCTTTCACCACGAAAAATAATGATGGATACCCGCGATCGTCTGACTGTCGTTGGCAAAAATATAGATCTTAATAAAGGCGAGTTTGTAGACGACGGGCAATCGTTGATTGACACACATATAAGCCGCGAAGAGATCTGGGCTTGTACGACCTGCAATGCCTGCGTAGAAGCTTGTCCCGTTAATATTGATCCACTGCAGATCATCATGGGGTTGCGCCAATACGCCATCATGGAAGAATCAAAAGGGCCAGCTAGCATCAATAATATGTTGGGTAATTTGGAGAACAATGGTGCACCTTGGAAATATGCACAAGCTGACCGCGCCAACTGGACTAATTCATAAAACAGGAATTCATAGTAATCATAAAATACAGAAACAGCCTGATGGCTATTCCACTTTTAACGATACAGCATACATGGAAAATCAACTTCATATCCCTACCGCAGCAGAATTACTAGCTAAAGGCGAATCTCCGGACTTACTTTTTTGGGTAGGTTGCGCAGGTAGCTTTGACGAACGCGCGCAGCGCATCACGCGGGATATTTGCAAAATCTTACAACATGTAGGTATCAAATACGCTATACTGGGCACTGAAGAAAGCTGCACAGGCGATCCTGCGAAGCGTTCTGGCAATGAGTTTTTGTTTCAGATGCAAGCCATGATGAATATTCAAGTACTCGATGGCTACGAGATCAAGAAGATTGTGACTGCTTGTCCGCATTGTTTCAACACGATAAAGAACGAGTACCCAGAATTAGGTGGCCACTATGACGTCATCCATCATACCGAGTTGATCCAATCGCTCATCAATGAAGGAAAACTTAAACCTAACGACGGCCACGCTTTCAAAGGGAAAAGAATTACTTACCATGATCCTTGCTACCTCGGTAGAGCCAATGAGGTGTATGAAGCCCCAAGAAAGGTCTTAGAATCGTTGGATACCGATTTAGTGGAGTTGAAGCGCTGTCGCAGCAATGGACTGTGCTGTGGAGCTGGTGGGGCGCAGATGTTTAAAGAGCCCGAACCGGGTAACAAGGATATCAACCTAGAGCGCATCGAAGATGTGATAGAATCGAAAGCCGATGTGGTCGCGGCAGCTTGTCCATTTTGTATGACAATGCTACGCGACGGCGTCAAGATCAAAGAAAAAGAAGATAGCATTCAAGTCTTGGATATTGCAGAGATCACGGTCAAAGCCAATAATATTTAAGTCGACTAATTTTTGCAAAATCCGGTAAGGACGTCTTAATTATTATCGCGTTAAAAGACAAGCATTCGGTACTATATTAAAAATTTAGCTGTAGTTTTGTACGCTTTACTTACAAAAGCTAGCAGCTTCTATTAGTGGAAATTATGTGGCACCATGCAACCTCTTCTCACGGGCGAACACTTCGCCTCGTATTTCTTTTTATTATTTTTCTTTTCAATTTTCTCTCACAACCCTCTGCTTACGCACAAGAAAGAGATGACCGTGCGACACTGGGGAACTTCAAGGGAATCCAATTCATGAGTCCAGATAGTTTATTTTACACTAACTTCCGTTTTCGGATGCAAAATAGGCTACGGTATACCAACGTATTGGATGAGCAAAGCAATAATGAATGGGAAGCACGCGTGCGCAGGCTGCGATTGCGAATGGATGGCTACATTTACACACCCAAAATATCTTATAGCGTACAGCTCGCTTTCACGCGCGGAGATCAAGATTTCGATGATACTGGAGTACCTAATATTGTGCGTGACGCGGTGATGTTCTATAATTTTTCAGAAGATTTCTACGTTTCATTCGGACAAAATAAGTTACCCGGTAACCGGCAGAGGGTCAATTCGTCGGGTCAACTACAATTCGCAGAGCGTTCGCTGGTGAATGCCGCTTTCAATATCGATCGTGATTTTAACCTCACGATGCACCTCAACAAGCAGATTAACAACATGCCGATACATGCTAAATTTGCAGTATCCACAGGAGAAGGGCGTGTGGCTGTAACTACGGATGATGGCTTGGCGTATACCGGTCGAGTGGAGTTTTTGCCGTTGGGAGATTTCACCAACGACGGCGACTATTCTGAAGGTGATTTAGAACGTGAACCCACGCCCAAATTATCGCTTGCGGCAGGGTATAGCTACAACGATCGAACCACCAGATCTGGCGGACAAACGGGAAAGATTGTTGCTAACCCGATGACGCTAAAAACCGGTTATGCCGATATGATTTTCAAATACACAGGTTGGGCTTATATGGCCGAATACATGCGTCGCGATGTCGATGATCCGCTGAATTATTTAGAAAGTGATCCTCTACAAGCAGTGCACGCATACAAAGGTTGGGGTGTCAATCAGCAACTATCCTACTTGCTACAGGATGGTTATGAAATTGCCAGCCGCTACACCTATGTAAAGCCACATCGTGATATCCAAGCTGTAGAATTACAGACCGAAGTGATTGAACTAGGTCTAACCAAATACTTCAAGGCGCACCGATTAAAATTTCAGGCAAATGCCTCCTACCTGTTTCGCGATGGTGTGTTCAACAACAGCAATCGCAAAGGAACTTGGGGCGGTACATTTCAAGTAGAGCTTGGTATCTAAACGGCTACTTAACACAGAATATCACCCAACGTTTAATTGGAAAGCGTGTCTTTAGAAAAAGATCGTTTTAATTGACGCAAGTCATCAGATGCAGGTGCTTCAAACACTTCCAAATCGAAAAACTTGATCGCTGCAAACAAGTGATCGAAGATATCCGCTAGTGCTTCTTCGTAAAAAGCCCAGCTCGTGCCATCGGTAAACATATACAGTTCCAATGGCAAGCCATGCTCGGTAGGTGCCAACTGACGCACCATGACCATCGAACTTTGCTGAATACGAGGATGCGCTTTCGCATAAGCAGAAAGGTAAGCACGAAACAAACCGATGTTCGTCATTCGACGACCATTAACAGGCATAGTTTCGTCCGGTAGAAACTCATCATTGTACGCTTGGATTTCTCCCAATCGTTGGTCGATAAAATCTTGCAACAAGCGAATTTGTCGCAATTTTGCAATTTCTTCATCACTCATATAGCGGATCGACGAAATCTTGACATTCACCGCACGCTTAATCCGACGACCACCCGATTGCTGCATCCCACGATAATTGGTGAATGATTCGGTAAGCAACGTATGGGTAGGAATAGTCACAATCGTGCGGTCAAAATTGCGGATGCGGATATTGTTAAGATTGATCTGCAAGACATCGCCATCTGCATTGTATTTCTTCATCTCGATCCAATCTCCTACCCGTACCGAATCATTGGCAGAAACCTGAATACTCGCTACGAATCCAAGTATCGTATCCTTAAATACCAACATCAGAATGGCCGAAGCAGCACCCATCGAAATCAAGAACTGTCCTGGGGAATTTCCCGTTATTACGGTGAACAAGATCGTACCCCCAATAAAGTATAGGACAATCTGCAAAACCTGTAAATAACTATCTAAAGGCTTGTCTACAAAGCCGGGTTTGTCTTTAAAAATATCTCTTCCTGTTTTGAATACCGAGTTGATTAGTCGCAGCGCCACAAATGCAATAATCAGGTTTAAAGAAGCTTCTAAAAAGGAAAGTGTCGCTGGAAATCCGCGAAATACCAAAGGAAGAAAAGCCTGTGTAATGATTAATAAAATCAATAAACTCAGACTGGAGAAAAACTTATTTTCAACAAATCGTTCATACGCCATTTGTTGTGTACGTCGCATCATCTTCGAGAAAACTCCTATGAATACATTACGTACTAAATAGTCTACTACAAATAACACCATCGTCATCGCGATCAATAGCGCGGCCGTCGTAATAATATGCGTGAGTTGGCTATTGAGCTGCAATTGCGCTAGCTGCTGGTACGTCGTATTGTAGATTTGTGTATTGACCTGTTCGTCAGCCAAAAATTGTTCAATCCTGTCCTTCATCCTGCAAAAATAGGAATCCCAGTCTGGATAACAAAAAACCCATCTTCTTGCCGACTTTGGCTCGAAGATGGGTTTTTCCAATATGATCTTGAAATCTCTCTTATTCCTCTTCCATACCATCCGTTGCTGGTGCCTTATCAATTAGCTCCATAAACTGATCCAGCTTTGGCGTGATGATAATCTGCGTACGGCGATTACGTGCCTTACCTTGTGCAGTAGCATTGTCGGCGATTGGGTTGTATTCACCACGACCACCAGCCGTCATACGTTTAGGATCTACACCGTATGTATTTTGCAAAGCTTGCACCACCGATGATGCACGCAATGTACTCAGATCCCAATTATTTCGGATATTTTTCTGCGTGATCGGATCCGGATCCGTATTACCTTCTATCAATACATCATAATCTCTATAGTCCTGAATAATTTTGGCAATCTTGCTTAGTGTAGCACCTGCTTGATCCGAGATCTCGTAACTACCCGAACGATACAGCATATTGTCTGCTAGGGAAATGTATACCACCCCTTTTAGCACCTGCACATCCACATCCTTCAACTCTTCTCTGCTCAATGAACGCGTCAAATTATTAGTCAACACCATGTTAAGCGAGTCGCTCTTATTTTTGGTATTCACTAAATGTTGAATGTATCGATTAGAAGCATTGATCTCATCGACCAATTTCGAAATATTCACATTACCTTGCGTGTTTTGGCTAATACTATTATCCAACGTTCCTTGCAATCTAGCTAGTGCTTCTTTCAGCGAAGTATTATTACGTCGCTCAGATTCCAATTGATCTTCCAAACTTTTGACACGCGCACGTGATTCGGCTAATTCAACCTGACTCTGCTGATAACGTTCCCCTAACGTACGATGCTCGGCTTCTAATGCCTGATGCACTTTTTTACTGACTCCACAAGCACTGAAAAGCATCGTTCCGATAATTACCAATGCGTAAGGCCATATCCTTTGTTTTTTCATATTAGTATGGTATTAAATGACATGATACGAATGTAGATACTTAGATCGTGCCAAAATGCTAAAAAAAAATTAAATTACTTATCGCTATAAACTGGACATAAACCGACTTTCAGCGAGTTTTTACCGACAATCGGCAGCCATTCACCTAAAAGAACTATCAAACATAAGGCGGTACTAGTACTTTTGATTATAACAAATAAGTCAACCATTTAAAAAAATACGATCATGTCTATTAAAGAAACATTTAGCATCAACGGTGAGAATCTATTAAAAAAGATCAAAGATCTAATTGCAGAAGGTAATGTACGCAAGATCTCTATTGCTGATAAAAACAACAAAGAGATCATCAGCTTTCCGGTAACCATCGGTGTAGTAGGAATTGTTTTAGCACCGATATTTGCCGCAGTTGGCGCTTTGGCGGCGATCCTGACGGAATGCAAGATCGTGGTAGAACGTACCGACACGACTAAAGAAGAGCCTGCGGCATCTGCTCCTTCTGAGCCCACCAATCCTGCAGAACCAACGCATCACACAGATGAACCTGAGTCACCGCAGTTTTAATTTTGACAACAAATTGAGAAAAGCCCATGTATTATACCATGGGCTTTTCCTAATTTCGTACAGATCAAGATCTGAACAAAGCTATGGATACGACCCTGTACATTAAAAATATGGTATGCAACCGCTGCATCATGGTCGTAGAAGAGCACATGAATAAGTGGAAACTGCCTGTTTCGCACATAGCGCTTGGCGAAGTCACCACGCCAGCTACCATCTCGCCAAGCTTATTGGACACCATTCGAAAAGAATTGGACGTATTGGGCTTCGAACTGATCGATGATAAGCGACAACAAACTGTAGAGCGCATTAAGACGGCGATCATTGCCTTGATTTATCATAAACACCTTGGGCAAAAGCTTAACCTTTCGACTTGGCTAGAGCAAGATTTGAATCAGGATTACGCGCATTTGTCGGCTTGGTTTTCAGAAAGTGAATCGACCACCATAGAGAAGTTCTTCATTGCCCAAAAGATTGAGCGTGTCAAAGAATTACTGCACTATGAGGAACTCACCTTATCGCAAATTGCCGATCAATTACATTATTCCAGCGTAGCTTACTTAAGTAATCAATTCAAAAAAGTGACTGGCCTATCTCCTTCCCAGTACAAGCAATCGGCCGAGAACACCAGGCTGCCGCTGGACGCAGTGAAATCTTACAAGTAAAAAGCAACAAAACGCAAACTTTCCTGCCCAGCTGTTTCCGATCTTTGTGTAAGCAACCAGCGTTAGCTAACATGATAGAAGAAAGCAACACATCGAGCACCATTATTCCCTTGGATAAAAAACATCTTACCCAAGCGGCTGAGAAAAATATACAACAAGCGCTGGCGCGCGTCGAAATCACCGTGCCTATCAACTTGGATAAACAAAATCTGATCGTAAGTAGTGTTGATCGTGATCTAGTGGTTCGCATTGTTTCCTTACTACAACAGCAAGGCTATGCTCCACTTACGCAAAAACAGGAAATCCCAGTATTAGATATGAGCTGTGCTTCCTGCGCCAGCAGCATTCAAAGTATGCTATTGGCACAATCGGGCGTATTGCAAGCCAGCGTCAATTTTGCCAATACCAGTGCGCAGGTAGAATACCTGCCTAATCTGATTCAAGAACAAGATCTCCAAAAAGTAGTACGCGCCATAGGTTTTGATCTATTACTAGAACCAGCAGCTTCTCGCGACGAAAAAAAGGCGACCATACAGCAGGAAAACTACGAGAAATTGAAACGCAAAACCTTCTTTGCGCTTGTATTGGCCTTGCCGGTATTTGTATATGGCATGTTTTTCATGCATGCACCGTACGCGAATTGGATCATGTTTGTGTGTACGACGCCATTGGTATTTTGGGTAGGAAGCGACTTTTTTGTACACGCTTGGAAACAAGCTAAGCATCGTGCGGTCAACATGGATACACTGGTCGCGTTAAGCACAGGAACGGCTTATGTATTTAGTGTCTTTACCTTATATTTTCCAGAATTCTGGTTAAAAAGTGGTCTGGAAGCACACGTTTACTTTGAAGCTGCTGCTGTCATTATCGCTTTTGTCCTACTCGGCAAATTACTAGAAGCACGCGCAAAAAGTCATACGTCGGATGCGATAAAAAAAATGATGGGCATGCAGCCTAAAACGGTCATTCGACTCGATACACAAGGCATACAGGAAGAAATAGAGATCGCGAATGTGCTATTGGAAGACCTGCTATTGGTGCGCCCGGGTGAAAAGATTCCAGTAGACGGACGCGTGGAACTGGGTGAATCATACGTAGACGAAAGCATGCTGAGCGGCGAATCCGTCCCAGTATTGAAAAATAAAGGTGAATCAGTGTATGCCGGTACGGTCAACCAGCGCGGCAGTTTTCGATTTCGCGCTCAAAAAGTGGGCGAAGATACGGTGTTGGCACAAATCATTGCACTTGTTCGCAATGCGCAGGGAAGCAAAGCACCCGTGCAAAAACTAGTAGACAAAATTGCGAGTATTTTTGTTCCTATCGTTATCGCCATTGCGCTATTGAGCATGCTGATCTGGTTTGTATTTAGCGGCGATCATTGGCTGACGCAAGGCATTATGGCATTTGTGACGGTGCTGGTGATCGCTTGTCCTTGCGCGCTGGGTTTGGCTACGCCGACTGCCATTATGGTGGGCGTAGGTCGCGCAGCATCGGCAGGCATCTTGATTAAAGATGCCGAAAGTATAGAGCGAGCGAAAGATTTGGATGTGCTGGTATTTGACAAAACCGGCACACTGACGATGGGTCGCCCACAGATTACCGATCAATACTGGTTGGAGGAAAATGAATCGCATCGACCCGTGTTGGTGGCAATGGAACGCCTTTCAGAGCATCCACTAGCAGATGCCATCGCAAGCGCTTGGGACGAATCGCCCTCGCTAGATCTAGAGGATTTCGAAAGTATAACTGGCAAAGGCATTGTGGCAACTTACAAAGGCACATCTTACCTCTCCGGAAATCAGAAATTGATGATGAGTAAGGAAGTGCCGATTTCGGATGTGCTTTTAGAAAAAGCCGCAGAATACGCGCAATCTGGCCGAACCGTAGTTTGGTTTGCGGATACGCAACGCGTGCTGGCCCTGCTCGCCATTTCCGATCCGATCAAGGAAACTACTCCATCCGCGATTGCTGCTTTGCACCAAGCTGGCATCAAAACCTACATGCTAACAGGTGATAATGAAGCGACCGCCGCAGCGATTGCGCGCCAAGCCGGCATCCAATATTTTGAATCAGAAATGTCACCAGAAGATAAAGCAAAATACATCCAAAAATTGCAAGCGAAAGGCAACGTGGTGGGTATGGTCGGTGATGGCATCAACGATAGCGCGGCATTAGCACAAGCAGATGTTAGTATTGCGATGGGCAAAGGAAGTGATATTGCGATGGATGTAGCCAAGATGACCATCATTTCATCGGACTTACAGAAAGTGCAGGTGGCTATTAAGCTGTCGCAATTAACGGTGAAAACGATTCGTCAGAATCTTTTCTGGGCATTTATTTACAACTTGGTAGGCATTCCAATTGCGGCAGGTATTTTGTATCCTAGTTTTGGATTCTTGTTGAGTCCGATGATTGCGAGTGCCGCAATGGCCTTGAGTAGCGTATCGGTCGTATCCAACAGCTTGCGTCTGAAATGGAGAGATATAGGCACGACAGCATAATAATGACATTAAATTAGTTTAGTATTTCTTATAAAATTAGATCATGGAAAATAACGTATTGACATTTAAAACCAGCATCAATTGCGGCAGCTGCATCAAAGCGGTGACGCCATTTTTAGAAAACATATCTGGCATCAGCCAATGGGAAGTAGACACCAACAACCCCGACAAAATCCTGACGGTGCAAAGCGCCAGCGCTACGGCAGATGAAGTACTTACTGCAGTACAAAAAGCAGGCTTTACCGCGACAGCGCTGTAAGCTTGGTATTTTGCAAAAAGCCTCTGTTTCGTTCTTGAAACAGAGGCTTTTTGCTAATTTATACGATAAACACTTTTTAAGGTGTTTAACTTGATACCCGCAGCATCAAGCACTTTTAAAAGTTGAGTTTTATTTATTTTTGTAAAAATGTTAAAGGTTCAAAATTGTAACGCTACCAAATTCAGGAGCATCGCCGCATTTTAAACTAAGAAGCCCGACGTGTTGAATCGTCGAGCTTAATCAATCTATTCCCGACAAGAGCTACTTTTCTTCTTTTCTTATGTAAACCCAAGATGCCAAGCTATTTACTTGAGAAAGGGGTTTAGCGGAGTAAATACAGTACTCTTCAATTTCCTGAAAGTTAATATCAGCACAAACTTCTGCAGTCACTTCGCTAAGATTTTCGTAATCACTGGTGTTAATAATTAACTAAATACCCATCGTTGTTGGTGTAACCGATCTGGTTTGCGGATTTATGCAATTACCTTTCCAAAATCAACTCCTATTTTATTTCGTACGATCACCTATATACCTGTCTTTAATTATGATGGTCATCGTTAGCTATGCTAAGTTTGATTTTCTCCGCTCTTAACTTCTAGAAGGTAGTAACTGCATTATATTTTCGATACGAGATTCAAACTCGGCTAATTCCTTATTCTGCGAAAGGATAAAACTATTGTCAGACAATTTTCCGACCACTAATTCCATTTCTTCGTCTGAATTGTACAACATTTTGCGGAATTCACTTTCGTAATCTTTGGCTCTTGTCCGTTCGATCTCATCACGAATCCAGCGTTTTGTTTCCAGCGCTTCTTGCATCAAACCTTGCAGAAATGCCACATCCCATGTGGCGGCCGACACACCAGTTAGCTCTTGCAATGAAGCGATGCTATGCGCTAGTTTTTCGCGCAGGTAATCGCTACTCAATTGATGATAGCGTCGATGAATTTCCAACCAAGAGTTGAGCTCAACTGATTTCACATCGGCAATGAGCTGTTGCAGATCGGAATTTGGTATGAGCTGACTGCCCACATTAGTAAATGCTTTTCGTTCAAAAGGCTGATTTTGCACTAATTGCCAAAGATCATCCACCGAGTTCGTTTCTGTATAAGCCAACATTTGCGTGGCCGCATAATAGCGAATCATACGCTGGAACAGATGGTAAACCTCTTTCGGCTTTTTCAACACCACTTTACGACGCGAGTTTTCGACGTTTGAAAGCAATACTTCGTGCTGGAACACGCCAACCGGATCTTTCAAAGTGCGTAGTGCCTCACTACCTAACAAGGCCACCGCCGTCTCGATCTCCGAAAAGGTATTGAACATCTCATTGACCGTATCGGGTGCGATCACATCGTATTCGAAATATTGGTTTTTCAGCTTGCGGTTATCCCGTGCAGTAAATTTACTGGTGTTGCGCATCAGCGCGTACATATTGTACATAAACCAATACCCCGGCACGATGACCAAACGATCATTTTGCACATCATTGCTAATCAGCGAAAACGGAATTCGGATATCCAATTCGTGAAGAAAATCGCCTTTGACGATGAGCGAATACGAAGCAAAGCGCGAATTGTGCTTCAAGCTCACACACAAGCCTGGCCAGAAGCCACGACCCGCCATTAACTCACCATCCGCTGCGCGGGAATTATGGTTAGATCCCACAGTCGCCCCAGCCGCCATATTGCTTTGCCCCATGATCAAGGAAGCACAAAGGAAGGAGTTATTATGATGCTGTTCATGCGCTGGAAATAGCAAGGAATTCAATACTTCACAACACGATATGGTAGAATTGTCGCCGAGAAACGAGTTAATCAGTCGTGCGCCGTATTTCAATTGCGAGAAAGAAGACAAAATAAACCGCACTGCTTTCACGCCATAAAATATGCGACAACCGTAGCCCACAATGCCATTCACCAACTCACAACCTTCGCCAATCTGTGTATACGCAGAGGAAATGGAGTTGACGGTGACGTTTTTGATTTTATTAACGCCTTTGATATAGGCGTCGGAGCCAATCTGCACGTTTTTGATGGTATGGCAATTTTTGATGACTGTGCGCTCACCAATCATGCTATAGTAACCACGTTTGGACGAAAACTGCAGATCGGTAATTTCGTGTAAGCGTCGCTGAAAATCAGCATCATCGCGGTGGCGCGTCCAGAGATAAACATCGCCAGCCTGCATGCCATTGAAAGGCAATACCGAACGGCCGCCATTTTCATTGCACAACTCGAGGTAAATACGACTTTCTGGATCGTCTCCATCTTTGAGTACACCATTTCCAAATTTTGCATTGGAACTGGTTTCCATCTCGTCGATATTCGTGAGGATGACTTCCTTGCCCACAATATAATGCGCCATATAGCGCACGTGATGTATGGCACAATAATCGCCAATATCCGAACTGATGATCTGCGAATGATAAATACCAGACGCCAAGCGAAGATCGCGGTATTCTACATAGATTTCGTCCATCTTACCGATGCGCACCAAACCATAAAATTTGGAATGACGAATCTGATCGGGAATAAATCCTGCTTTGCTGACGAATACATCGCTCCAGTTGGACGACTCATTGCCCTGCGCCGTCAGTTGATCGATTTCCTCGGATGTTAGGGAACGAAACTGATCCGACGCGATCGGATTTTGCTGAAATCGCAGGTAATATTCATCTTGCCCTGCGGGCAGGTATTCTTTGGGCACGAAATCGTAACCCAAAGAACGAAGTGGTCTCTTGTTTATATAGGCCATAAGCGCTTATTCGACGGTCACTGATTTGGCTAGGTTACGCGGCTGATCTACATCCAATCCACGTTCTACTCCAATATAGTACGCCAATAACTGCAGTGGAATGGCCGCCAATAATGGCGCAATAATTTCATCACAATTAGGCACTACCATAATATCATCTGCCAATTCTTCCACTCTATTATCTCCCTCACTGACTATCGCAATAATTTTTCCTTTTCGGGCTTTAATCTCTTGTATGTTGCTCACGATTTTCTCGTGGTAACTATCTTTTGTAGCGACAAAAATCACAGGCAATGTTTCATCGACCAAAGCAATAGGTCCATGCTTCATCTCGGCGGCTGGATACCCTTCGGCATGGATATAGGAGATTTCCTTCAACTTCAAAGCGCCTTCTAGTGCGGTTGGAAAGTTGTATCCACGACCTAAGTATAGCACGTCGTTGGCGTCGCTATATTTCTTCGCGATGCGTTGAATCTCTTCGACCTGATTGTCCAGAATCCACTGCACTTTCTCTGGCACCGCATCCAATTGCTGAATGAAATAAGTAAATTTCTGATCGTCGATTGTACCTTTTAATTTGGCAATTTTCAAAGCAATCAACTGCAATACGGCTAATTGTGCGGTATACGCTTTGGTGCTGGCTACGCCAATCTCTGGGCCAGCATGCGTGTACGATCCGGCATTAGATAAGCGAGCGATAGACGAGCCCACTACGTTCACCAATCCGTAGATAGTGGCACCTTGCTCTTTGGCATTTTCCAAAGCCACCAAGGTATCTGCAGTTTCGCCACTTTGCGAGATCGCAATGATCACATCTTCGCTCGATATAATTGGATTCCGGTATCGGAATTCAGACGCGTATTCTACTTCTACATTGATGCGACACAATTCTTCGATCACATATTCGGCGACCAAAGCCGAGTGCCAACTGGTACCACAAGCAACGATGATGATCCGGCGTGCCGCCATAATCTTATCCGCAATCGCATCGATACCGCTCAGCGTGATTTGATTTTTTTGTGCATCCATGCGTCCGCGAAGCGAATCAAAAATCGTTTGCGGTTGTTCAAAGATCTCTTTCAGCATGAAGTGGTCGTAGCCATTCTTTTCGATAGCGGCCAATTCCATATCCAACTTCTGCACGTATGGTGTGATGATCTCGTTGCCCAAGTTTTTCAAAATCAGTTCATCTGGCTTTACAATGGCTAACTCATAGTCATTGATGTATACGACCTCTTTAGTGTAAGCCAACATAGGCGAAGCATCGGAACCTAGGAAATGCTCATTCTGACCGATACCAATCACCAGTGGACTTCCCTTCCGCGCCGCGATAATCGTATCAGGATATGCCTGATCGATCAATAAAATAACATAGGCACCCGTCACACGCTTCAAAGCGATACGAATGGCTTCTTCGAGTGAACACTCGTTTTTGATTTGGATATCTTCGATGAAGTTTAATAATACTTCCGAATCGGTATCGCTATGAAAAACATACCCCTCTTTTAGTAACTCCGTCTTGAGTTGCGCATAATTCTCTATAATACCATTATGAATCATAGCAATACGGCCAGATCGCGACAAATGCGGATGTGCATTGCGATCACAAGGCTCGCCGTGCGTAGCCCAACGGGTATGCCCAATACCGGTATGCGAAGCCACATCGCTCACGCCTACATGCGCCTCTAGTTTTGCAACCTTTCCCTCTTTCTTAAATACCGTAACACCACGATCTTGCAACAAAGCAACACCGGAACTATCGTAACCTCGGTATTCTAATTTTTTCAGACCATCAATTAGAATGGGATAAGCCTGTTTGCCTCCTGTGTAACCAACTATTCCGCACATATATAAAACTCGTATAATTTAATTTATATTCCTAAAAGGGTTAAAATCCGTTCGAATATATCAATTATCATAGACAATCACTCTGCATCTGCACCGTTTTTTCCTAATGCGAAAAAGAACAGCGCCTGCTTCTCAAAAGAAGCAGGCGCTGTACACAATAACTATGAATACTAAAACGTATTAGTTCAATTCGAATTTGTAACCTACACCTTTTACCGTAGTGACATAGAGTTCACCAATCTTTTCACGCAATTTACGAATATGTACATCGATGGTACGGTTTGTCACAACGACCGAATCTTCCCATATCGCTTTCAAGATTTGCTCGCGTGTAAACACCTTGTTAGGCTTAGAAGCCAGTAAATATAGGAGCTCGAACTCCTTCTTCGCTAGTACAAATTTCTCATCACCTCTAAACACTAAAAAGGAATCCCGATCAATCACCAAATCCATGATCTCTAGTTTATCGACATGGTCATCGCTAGAATCATTCGCATTGCGCCGCAGAATGGCATTAATACGACTAATCAACGCCCGAGGTTTGATCGGTTTGGCAATATAATCGTCTGCACCCACGTGGAAGCCAGCAATCTCTGAATATTCTTCGCTACGTGCAGTAAGGAATATGACAAAGGTATTTTTGAATTCTGGCATCGACCGCATGAGTCTACAAGCTTCGATCCCATCCATCTCGGGCATCATCACATCCAAAATGATTAAATCTGGATTGACTTCTTTGGCCACCCGAATAGCTTCTTTGCCGTTGTTAGCTGTAGACACTTGAAAGCCTTCTTTGCTGAGGTTGTACGATATGATGTCTACAATATCTTGCTCATCATCTACAACCAATATTTTTGGTTTGGGATTGCTCATACTCATTTTTTCTACTAAAGTATGTACTTAATGGTAAGCTAAAGTTACACAAATGTTATGATATTGTTAACCCGTGCAAGATGTAATAACATCCCATCAATATTAATTTAAAGTTTTCTTAAGGAAATCTTCAAGCGCTTTACCGCGTAGGTTTTTCGCAATGATCTTTCCAGAAGGATCTAGCAGGTACGAAGTGGGAATCGCGCGGATACGGTAATCTATGATCAGATGCGAGCTCCAGGCTTTCAAATCTGAGATATTAGTCCACGTCAAGCCATCATCTTCCATCGCCCTAATCCACGAGCCGGGATTGTCATCCAACGACACACCCAGTACTTCAAAGCCTTTGTCTTTAAAGGCAGCGTATTGCTTTACGATATTCGGGTTCTCTTCGCGACAAGGCATGCACCAAGAAGCCCAAAAGTCAACTAAAGTATATTTACCTTTAAAATCTGTGAGCTTCACGAGCTTATTCTGTGGCGTATACGCCTCGAAGAAAGGCGCTTCTTGTCCGATGGCCAACGCGCGCAGCTTATCGACCTCAGCTTTGAATTCGGTAACGTACCGATTATCGGTAAATTGATCTTTAATTTGATCGCCATAGGCAATTAATTCAACCTCTGCCATCTCTGGTTCTAGCGTACTCATGGCATAGAAACCAGCCAGATTGGGTTGTTCGTTCGCAAAAGCAACCGCCTGTTGTATATAGCGCTGCATGTGCGGCTCAAAACTTTGCAACATCTCACTGCGCAGATTTTGAATCTGCTCAGAAGATTTATCGATGGTTGCTTTGGTAAATATCTTTTGAAGTGAGTCTTGTACGAATTCAATGCGATTTTTTGCTGGCGCAAATGCTTTGAGGATTTCCGAAAGCTCAGATCCGGCTAATTGGTATTGCTCAGGCTGCTGTAGATCGGTCTCAAACTTCACGGGCTGCCCTGGTTCCAATATAATGGGATACCGATTATTGCCAACCACTAAGGTTAGCAAGCGCGGTTGCGTACTACCACGCTCAAATCGAAAGCGATTGCCATCCGCAATAAACACTGAGTCCAACTTGCGCTCCCCTTCGAAGAAGGAAACCACTTTGACGTTGCCCGGATTTTCAATGGTTCCAGTGATCGCAATATTCTCTTTCGAATCGCAGGCCTGCAATGCCATAAACGACAAAGCCACGATACCTATCCAATAGCAGATTTTAATTATTTTCATATTACACCACAAATTCACGAGCACGCTCCAAGGCGCGTTCAATTCCATTAACATCTTTACCGCCAGCTGTCGCAAAAAATGGCTGACCTCCGCCACCGCCTTGCACCTCTTTGGCCAATTCGCGGATAATAGCTCCTGCATTCCAACCTTTGGCCTTCGCCAGATCTTCGGTAATCATCACCAATAAGAACGGTTTATCGTCCATCACTGTTGCTAATACCAAAAATAAATTCGGAACCGAATCGCGCAGCGCGTAAGCTAAGCCTTTCACCGCATCGGCGTTTGGAATATCGACCCGGGCTGCCAAGTATTTTGCACCGCCAACGGTCTCTACTTTATCCAACAGCTCGGTCTTCAACGCTAAGGAACGTGCGGTGATCGCTTGTTGTACTTCTTTCTTCAAGGCGCCATTTTCCTCGAGCATCTTTGACAAAGCACCGACGAAGTCTTTCGGATTATGTAGTAATTCTTTGATGTTATTCACGATCTCAAATTGCTCGCGAATCAACGTAGCGGAACGACTACCAGTCACCGCTTCAATACGACGTACACCAGCCGCTACAGCAGATTCGCTCACAATCTTAAAGAAACCAATTTTACCCGTGGCAGATACATGCGTACCGCCACAGAGCTCTTTGGAGAAATGATCATCGAAAGTAATGACGCGCACGTACTCACCATACTTCTCGCCAAACAAGGCCGTTACGCCAGACGCTAGAGCCTCTTGATACGGCGTCTTACGCTCTTCTTTTAGGGCAATGTTTGCGCGGATTTTAGTATTGACAATATCTTCTACCTGTTTGAGCTCTTCATCCGTCACTTTCGAGAAATGTGTAATATCAAAACGCAAAACATCTGGAGATACTAAAGATCCCTTCTGTTGAACATGGGTACCCAACACATCCCGCAGCGCGGCATGCAATAGGTGCGTAGCGGAGTGATTGGCTTCTGAATCGGCACGTTTTTCAGCATCTACCGTTGCTGCAAATTCTCCCTCCAAAGAAGCTGGTAATTGATCAACAAAATGCACAATCAACGCATTTTCTTTTTTCGTCGCGACGATTTGTATCTTTTCTTGGGTAGCCTTATTAATCAGCGTACCCACATCGCCTAATTGACCACCTCCTTCTGGATAGAAAGGCGTCACGTCCAGAATCAATTGATATTGATCTTTTCCTTTTGCCGTTACTTTACGATATTTTACGATTTGCGATTGTGCACTCAACGTATCATAACCTACAAATTCGGTTTGCACTTCATCCTGCAATATCGTCCAATCCGACAAATCCAAGGTCGTTGCCGCTCTGGAGCGTTCTTTTTGCCGGTTCAAGGCGGTTTGAAAACCGTCCATATCTACGGTAAGACCTTTTTCGCGTGCCAATAGCTCGGTTAAGTCAATTGGAAAACCAAAAGTATCAAACAACTCAAAGGCAAAATCGCCATCGATCTGCTTAGCAGCACTGTCATAACTTTCAAAACGCTGTATACCGGTGGTCAATGTACGCAAGAAAGATAATTCCTCTTCCAAAACTACTTTTTGCACAAAGCCTTCTTGATCGGACAAGACATTAAACACGCCTTTGAATTGCTGTGCCAATATTGGCACCAATTCATTGAGGAAAGGCTCTTTGAAACCTAAAAAGGTATACGCATAACGCACGGCACGACGTAAAATCCGGCGGATTACGTAGCCGGCTTTATTGTTTGATGGCAATTGCCCATCCGCAATGGTGAAACTCACGGCGCGAACATGATCGGCCAATACACGCATCGCAATATCCGTTTGCTCGCTTTGGCCATACGGAATGCCCGAACGCTGAGAAGTAAATGAAATCAAGGGTTGAAAGACATCGGTATCATAATTAGACACCTTTCCTTGAATGGCACGAACCAAACGTTCGAATCCCATACCGGTATCCACATGTTGTGCTGGAAGCGACTCGAGCACGCCAGATTTCAAGCGATTGTACTGCATGAATACGAGATTCCAAATCTCGATAACTTGCGGATCATCGTGATTAACTAAATCGGCACCAGCTACCGCTGCGCGCTCCGCATTGGGGCGCATATCGTAATGGATTTCGGAACACGGACCGCAGGGCCCGGTATCGCCCATTTCCCAGAAATTATCCTTTTTATTACCTAATAGAATACGGTCTTCGGCAATAAACGCTTTCCATAAATCGTATGCCTCCACATCTTTAGCTAAGCCGTCGTTTTCGTCGCCTTCAAAGATCGTCACATACAGGCGATCTTTATCTAGCTTATATACTTCGGTCAATAATTCCCAAGCCCAAGCAATGGCATCTTTCTTAAAATAATCGCCAAAAGACCAGTTGCCCAGCATTTCAAATAAGGTATGGTGATAGGTATCAATACCTACTTCTTCTAAGTCATTGTGCTTACCCGACACGCGCAAACAGCGCTGCGTATCGGTTGCGCGGGAATAGCTGGCCACACGTTCTCCCAAAAACAGGTCCTTAAACTGATTCATACCTGCATTGGTAAACATCAACGTGGGATCATTTTTGACGACAACGGGTGCCGATGGTACAATTTGGTGTCCTTTTTCTTGAAAAAAGGTTAAGAATGCTTCGCGAATTTCTCTACTAGTCATTAAAAATGTGCCTAAAATTTGAATCGCAAATTTACTTAAATTTGCTGAGGAAACGGCGGCAATGCCATAGGTTTTGGACAACAAATCAAATATATTCGCTATATTTAACGAAACAAAGACACGACTATCTGCAACACTATGCGAAATACTATTCTGGTTCCTACAGATTTTTCACCCAACTCTCTTACTGCCGTGCAATATGCCTGTCAGCTTGCAAAACATAAGGGGTACAATTTGCATTTACTGCATTACTACACCAGCAATACGGTGAATTTCGCCGGCCAATCGGATCAACAAACAGATTCTGAAGATAATTCGTTATTGAAAGCGGATGTATTGATGCAAGAATTAAAGACCGAATTGACTACTTCGCACCCTGAACTAGTTATTAAGGCAGTGTGCGAAAGAGGTTTGATTGATGAAAAATTACCGAAGGAAGCAGCTAAAGATCACTATGTTCTGATTGTCATGGGCGCCACGGGCGCTTCTGCTAAAAAATCAATCTATTACGGCAGTACAACCGTCGCTATCACCGCGCAATCGCCTATTCCGGTTGTAGCAGTACCTGATGGATATCCTTCTTTCGCCTTTCAGCACATTAGCTTACTTACGAAATTCAAGACGGAAGAGCTGGAGACATTGCGTACTTTTATCGGAATCATAGGCGAACCAGAAAAGCTTTCTTTGACGCATGTATACCGGGAAGAAAGCGATCTTGACGCGATGCAAGAGCATTTGCAATCTTGGGCATTCAACATCCGGGAGATGGACATCATTAAGCAGGTCAACATAGAGTGTGCCCCTATTTCTAAAAGTGATGAGAATCTAGATACGGTACCAGAGGTGGTCAACAGCTTGATTGAGAAAAACAATCCAGATATTATCTTGGTGACCAAAACGCGCAAATCATTCTTCGAAAGATTGTTTAAAGCTTCTGTATCGAAAGCAATTGCGCTGGAATTGAGGAAACCTACTTTCTTTGACCGCATTGACCAAGCATAAAATGAATTGCTTGGCCAGCGGCCGATTTATTATTTTTAAAAACGATCCAACACCAAACGTATTGCCCGCTCGATGACGGCCTGCGGCTGCTCACTAAATCGCGCATCTACACGACTAGCGACAATAGCATTAATGGAGATGGCTCGATGACCAAACATGTTGGACAACGCATAAATTCCTGCAGTTTCCATTTCTAAATTGGTAATATGCCGCCCCGCCAGATCCAAACTTCCCGCCAATTCCACAAACTGTGGAGCTGCTGCTTGGGTACGTACTTTGCGTCCTTGCGGACCATAGAATCCAGGCGCTGTAACCGTTATTCCTTTATACAAATTATGCGCATATTTTTCCAACAAGCTTTCATTGGCCTTGCCCACATATGGTCTGACGCCTAATTCCGAAAAAGCCTCCGTGATAATATCCCGTATCTCTACCTCCCCTTGGGTATACTGTTTTTTATAGAACTGCATGAGCGAATCGAAACCCACAGCAAACTCACTCACGATAATCTGATCCATAGCCACATCGGGATGCATAGAACCACTGGTGCCGATACGGATGATATCCACCGATTTGATTTCTGGATTGAGCATCTTGGTCTGCAAATCCACATTGAACAGCGCATCAATTTCGTTGATAACAATATCAATATTATCTGTACCAATACCTGTGGAGACCACCGATATTCGCTTGCCACGCAAATGCCCAGTATGCGTGATAAACTCGCGCTTTCCTTTTTTGATTTCAATACGATCAAAATGTTGCGATACCAACGGCACGCGCTCTTGATCTCCTACAAAGATGATGGTATCGGCAATATCTTCCGGAAGTAAATTGAGATGGTAAACGCTACCATCTTGGTTCAGTATTAGCTCAGAATCATTGATCATATAGTTTTCAGATATCGAAGGTTAGTTTGGCCCACTTTCTCCAGTCGCCCGACAACTGCATTGACTTGCATCTTTCGAATCGCAATACGCATCAGGCAATCGTTGTCAAATTCTTGTTCCAAGACCGTAGCATTCTCTTCCTTAATAATACGCATAATATCATTCATTTGCAAATATGGAAACTGCACTTCGTAGATATCATCTGTGGTCCTTTCTAAGATTATCGCTTCCTCCAAAGCGATGTTTGTCGCTCTTTTATAGGCATTGATAAGACCAGGCACGCCCAACAAAGTACCTCCAAAATACCGAACTACCACAACTAATACATTGGTCAAATCCAGCGATAGCAACACATTAAGAATCGGCCTACCCGCAGTACCTGATGGCTCACCGTCATCATTAACACGAAAGATCGAGCGATCTGGCGTGAGCCGGTACGCGTAGCAATGATGCCGCGCTTTTGGATGCAGAAGCTTCAGCTCGGCAATAATATCTTTCAACTGAACTTCATCTTCAAAGGGATAAACGTAAGCGACAAACTTACTCCCCTTGTCTCTAAATATGCCTTCGTATGGTCGACCTATCGTATGATAAGTATCTTCAAATAAACTCACAAAATGAATGTTTAAACCTATAAATAGATTGTAATTTTTAAATAAAAAATAGCGCGGCTTTGAATGCCTTGTTACAGAGTGCTAAATTATTATAAATAGTACGAAGCATTATTATAAATATCACTTCAAAGTACAAAAAAAATACACAACCAAGCAAATGTAAATAGAGATAAAACACTATGAACAAATACATTAAATAGTTGGGATGGGTGTATATTATATAGGCCGCGTTTATCTTTTTTGAGTGTAGGTCTAAGTCTTGTTACAAATAAAAAATAAATTGATAGCGCCGTTGGGCAATATTTAAAAATAATTTTAAATATTATAAAATTTTTCTTAAAAATAAATAAAATCTTTCGTAAAATTGTTATAATTAATAAAACCTAATTGTAATTAATTATTACTTAAACATAATTATTATGAAAAATTTAAGCGTAGTGCTACTATTATTCTTTTTTACTTTTTCCTCATGTAGGAAAAATGATGAAGTATTTGAAGCGGCGATTTCGGATGATGCTGATTTCTTAGACAACGAAGCCCAAGCCAAAGGGATAGCTGATCTATTTAGGATCGATTTCACCACACAAATCCTAAACCTTATTTCACCTTTAATAAAAACACAACCGGTTTTTGGACTGGCAAATGACCAGTACAATAGACCAGGGCCTTATGCCGTATCTACGATAAATGCCACACGACAAAACTGTAGAGGGTTTGTTGGAGCTATCCAAACAGTACTTGCTTCCATCAAGGTAGTAGATCCTAACGTGCGTTGCAATGATGCATTTCCATACGGATTTTCCGACCGACGTATGACTGAAATATCTTATCCGTCCAACATTCAATCTTTAGGGAAGGTTCCTGTCATCAGTTTTGTGGGTGGATTATTGTCTAACGCTGCCAACTATGATGCGATAATCAATCTATGGACTAGCTACGGATTTATCGTGGTAAACACCAATAACTTCATTAATTTCAGCCCATCTCTACAAGTAACTAGCCTAACGGAGCTAGTGGATCAAAATCGCAATCCCGAATCGCCATTATACAATAAGGTAGACTTATCAAGAATCTTAGTATCAGGACATTCTGCTGGAGGAGGAGGATCAATATTAATTAGTGCAGTTCCATCCAAAGCTCTACAGGCAATAGATCCTGAAATTAGACTAGTCGGGTCTTTCCCAATGCAAGCTAGCTTCAATGCTACTGGATTAGGCGTCACCGTACCAACGTTAATCTTAACTGGTGAAATTGATGTGATTGTACCACCAATCTTGCAGGGTCTAAATACGCAATATAGATTTATTAATAAAGCTCCAGCCTGGTACATCGTAACAAGATACTCAAATCATGGCACACCAACTTTAGAGCTTAGCAGAAATGATTACGCTGGTATTACAGTTGCGTGGATATTATACCGAGCGAAAAACGATGCGGCCGCAGCGAGATATTTCGTCGGAAAATCATATTTAGCGACGCAAGATCCTGCATTTATTCAAGGCACGTTAAATCCGATTCGAGTACGGCGCAACAAATTAGCGGACAGATTGTAAATTCTGCTGCGGAAACACAATCCATAAATATTGGAAAGCAGAAAGTAACCACCCTGTGTAACGTCAGCTATTGTTCTATTGTATCATTCCATTTTCTAAACAAAAGTGGAGGAGCAACATACGAACAGCAGAAAACAAGTCATTTTTAATGAATAAAAGCATCCTCTTCGTGAGCATACTTTTTATGTTACACATTTTAGATCAAATCATACTAACTCCGCTAAAAATTTTAAACCTTCTTTTAATTAGTACGCTTAAAACCGCTAAAGAATGATATCCATAACGGACACCACCTCGCAAGAACATATAATTAACAAATTATAAAAAATCTAATTTTTTTTATTATGAGAAATTTAACCATCTTATTAGTAACTCTTTTCCTTATTTCGTGTTCGAAAAACGAAGAGTCATTACAAATCGAAACAATTGAAAAATCATCCTCGATCAATCTTAACTCGTTGTTTGCGGGTAATCTGGCAATAGGAATAGCGATTACGCTAAACCGGCGCCTCACGCGGTGAAGACAACTGCCGTTCGAGGTGATTGCAAATTGGTTAGTGGATTACTCTATGGCTTCGCCTCAGCAACTGGTATTATTGCTCCAAATATTCAATGCAATCCACAATTTCCCGCTGGACTTGGTTTCCCCGCTGCAACAGAAATATGGTATCCTAGCGATATTCGGGAGTTAGGAAGATTACCCGTTGTCAATTTGGTGGGAGGCATTACATCTAATGTAGGTAACTACGATACATATGCTCGGTTGTGGGCAAGCCACGGTTTTATTGTGGTTAATTCCAATGATTTCATCAACTTAACTCCGTTGATGCACGCTCTTGGTGCTATTGAAGTTTCTCTTGAAGATAAAAAGTCAGGATCGGATTTAAAAGACAGGGTTGATTTATCAAAAATGATTCTTGTAGGTCATTCTGCCGGAGCAGGCGCGGCTATTACGGCATCGTCTTATCCACCTGCAGTTTTTCAAAAAATTGATAATCGTATAAAAATAGTTTCCTCTGTTCCAATTCAACCTTCCATCATTACGTCAACCTCTCTTGCGGTGAGAATTCCGACTCTATATCTTGCCGCTGAAAACGATGAAATAAACGGTAGATTTGCCACACTCAATTACTACAACTTACATCCACGCACCGTACCTGCATGGTTTGCTACCGCGAGAGCGGCATCACACTTTAGTCCTACCAGGGAATTAGCGCGAAATGAATATGCCGGTGTTATAACAGCATGGCTGCTCTATTATGGTAAAAATAACACCGCGGCACAAGCCTATTTTGTGGGAGCTAACTATAGATTGCAGCAAGATCAACAGTTTATCCTTCAACCTGCTAACTTTCTCGATACTACCCCTAGAACATACGCAGTTAAGCGCAATCAAGCAGCGGATAATGCTCGTTAATGATATATTAAACGATTTATTTCCGACAATCCTTGTTCTTTCAAAATTTCCAGGACTTTGTTGGAAATAAATTCGATAATATAAATAATTGCTAATGCATCACGCTATCATTAGCACACTAAACTGACGGCATCAATACTAACTCGTATTGGAATTTTAAAACTAACGAATTATGAAAAATATCAGTATAATTTTTATCTGTCTTTCACTGTTTTTGTTATCCTGTGAGAAAAAGCAGGAAATTGAACAAGTTGATATTGTCGAGACTGAATCTATCAATACCGATGCTAAAGGTGCACTTATAACTAAGTTCGAACCCACTTTTGGCTTGGCTAATGAGCTGTATAATAGATCAGGACCTTACAAAGTATCAACTACCGGCACACGGTTAAATTGTTCAGGATTAGCTGGGACGATACAAAACGTGTTGGCTGCTTTGCGTTTCTTGGATCCCGGCGTGAGATGTAGCCCTTCTTTTCCGTATGGTTTTGAAGACAGCCGAGTAACAGAAGTTTTTTACACATCAAATATACAATCATTAGAAAAAGTACCTGTCATAAGTTTTGTAGGAGGCTTGTTATCTAACCAAGGGAACTATGATGCATTAATCAAACTATGGACGAGCTATGGGTTTGTGGTGGTTAATAGTAATAATTTCATCAATTTTAATCCATCGTTACATGTTACGGGTCTTTTGGAAATTGTTGCCCAAAACAGCAATCCTCAATCTCCATTATACAATAAAATTGATTTATCTAAGGTCCAAGTTTCAGGGCATTCTGCCGGAGGATCGGGCGCACTTTCGATAACCTCCAAAACAGAGAAAATAATTCAATCTATTCATCCTGCGCTTAGAATAATTGGATCATTTCCACTACAGGCTAGCTTTGCTGCTAGTGGCAATAATGTAAATGTACCAACACTGCTATTGACTGGCCAATACGACGTACTCGTCCCACCGACCACATTTCCACTTAAAAATCAGTATCAGAAGATTACAAGTGCACCAGCTTGGTACATATCTACCAAAAACTCCAATCATCTCACACCAACTTTAGAACTGGCACAAAACGATTATGCTGGCATTACAGTCGCATGGATATTATACACCGCTAAAAACGATGCCGCAGCATCGAGATTTTTCGTAGGATCCAATTATAGATCACTTGAGGATCCAGCATTCACCCAAGCAGAAGACTTACCATTGGCGGTTTATAGACCGAGCAAACCTTCTGAATTTTTGAAGACTCGCGAACCGTTTGTTTTAGTAAAGCCAAACCCCACAAGGGTGCAACGTAATAGTCGTGCAAATACATTGAAATCGCTCTAGAAAACCTGCACAAGGATAACACTCCTTTGCAACAATAATCAATGAGCTGGTTCAAACAGGCAAAAGCACAAACTAGCAATACATAAAGCACACTCTCAACGGATGTGCTTTATTGCATTATAAAGGTATCAACACGCATGGCAAAAAGATCAGCTATCGTAACTTTTAAAAACAAACGAACTAAACATGTAAAAACACATTCTTAAGAAGATCAGCAAAAAACGCTATTACGAAATAAATCAACCCATTGTTATATATATATATGTTATCTTAGATAATATAACACGCGTTAGCATTCTTTTTTAAGTTAAAATCATATCTTAAATATTAACTCTTTAAAACATATGCATCATGAAAAATTCGATCTTAATTTTATCACTATTATTAATGCTATCTTCCTGCAACAAAGATGAAGAGTTTGCAACCACTCAAACTCTAAAAGATGAAACGAAAGCCTCTGCACTAGTGAATGCTTTTGGCATAGCATAATTCGGAGTATAGCAAACTCGGAGCTTATGAAGTAGCCACAAACGCAGTAAGAGGAGACTGCAGGCAATTGGTTGGCATAGCATCAAAAGTACAGGCAACCATTAGATTGCTAGACCCTGAAATTCGCTGTAGTTCAGCATTCCCCTACGGTTTCGAACAAAATTTTTCTACCGAAGCATTTTACCCCGCGAACATCCAATCATTAGAAAAATTACCAGTCATTAATTTTGTGGGAGGCATTCTATCCAATCAGGGCCACTACGATGCTTTAATAAGGTTATGGACCAGCTATGGTTTTGTAGTCATCAATTCTAACAATTTTATTAATACAATACCAACCATGCATATTTATGGTGCTATCGAAGCTTCAAAATTAAATGATGACCCGCAATCCCCTTTATATAATAAAATCGATTTGACAAAAATGATTGTAGCGGGGCATTCTGCTGGAGGCGGAGCAAGCATTCTTTTTTCGAGTTTATCGCAAAAAAATCTCAACATCATAGATCCTACAAAATAATTGGGTCATTCCCGATAGAACCAGGACCACTTGCCATTGGAACAACCGTGAAATATCCCACCTTTATAACCACAGGAGAATTGGATCTAATCGTGTCGCCTGTCTTATGGCCTATCTTATGGCAAGCCAATCTGATCAAGAAGGCTCCTTCTTGGATAGCAACTGCTAGATTTGCCACACATTTTAGTCCAACACTCGATATTCAAAGAAACGAATTTGCAGGAATTTCGGTCGCATGGATGCTCTATCGAGGTAAAAATGATGCGAACGCATCAAGGTATTTTCTTGGCTCCGATTACTTACTACAATCAGACCCACAATTTATCCAAGGCACATTAAATCCACTGAGAGTGCAGCGGAACAAATTAGCGGATAGATTGAAACACAACATAATCTATCGATTCAACAACTTGCTTAACATTTAATTCGCAAGGTTGATTGATAGCATTCACTTAGTCCTACCCTAGAAATGCGTTGAAGCACTTATTGCTTCAACGCTTATTTTTTCAGATACAACATCAACTTGTACGACACTCGGATCACTTTCCCTATGAATAGAAGACAAAGCTATAAATAAGCTATCATCAAAACTGCAATGATTGCAAGCCCGACGCCAATTACATTGATGCGCGACAACTTTTCTTTAAAAAGTAAAACACCTAATACGGCTCCCAATCCAATCACACCTATATTCATACCGGCAAACACAACAGACGGGCTATCTACCAGTAGCTTGTGCGCTTTCATATAAAATAAGATATTACCAAAATTCAGCACCCCCAAAAGAAACCCCCAACACATAGATTTAGCGGAGAATATTCTTTTCTCAAAAATAAACTGCACAATCAAATAGGTAAAAGCCAATACCAATGCACCCGTAAAGATCAGCATCAAAGAAGTAATATACGGAACGCGCGCTTCAAGCGCCACCGTTTTAAAAAGCACATCTACAGCTCCATATCCCACAAAGACCAACAGAGGAAATAGTAAATAACGTGAACCAAGGCTTTGCCCCACACCTTTGCGCCAGCCAATCAACAAAGTGATCGCCAAAAAGCCCACTAAAATACCTGCAATACGCCAAGCACTAAAAACCTCACCGAACAAAAATGCCGCCGCTAGCAAAGATAAAACGAGGGACAACCGCTGCGCGACCTCCGTCTGCACCAAGCCAGCGTAACGCAATGAATAAGATAATAGCATAAATAAACCCGGCAATAGCAAAGCGATTGGGAGATATACGCGCCACGGAAGCGCAGCCCAAGCGATCGCGCGAAGATCTGGCTGGAACAGGAAATACGTCAACATCAATGCTGCGGGATAATTCCACACAATCATTTGCCAAGTATCTACCCCACTCTGCCTAGCATATTTTAATAAAACTGCAACGGCTACCGAACAGCATATACTTATGAGCACAAAATGCATAGGAAAGCAAAATTAGGAAAGATAATTTGCACCAAGAAACAGGTAAACGCTAATAAAATGACATGAATCAAGACTAAACACATCATTATTTTATAATTATATAAACAAATAAATAGACGATTTTTACATCCATTTTTTAAACAAAAACAACAATAAAATTTAAAATAAAAAAACACTTATCAAAAACCTAAAAACACGTTTTAAATCAATCAAAAACACATAACACAACATTGAAGTCAAGTAATTCATTAAAATACACCAAAAAAAACAGTAAAAATACATCTATTTTATACTTAAAAAACAATATAAAAAATGAATAAAAAACAATGGTATTACGATAAAAAATTCAAATTATTTTGCAGTTATCAATTTTTGCGTTACTTTTGGAAACAGAACGAGACAAATGAACAGATTTTATACACAACCGTATTTTAGCTTCTTTTATTATCATGAATAATAATGGGGATACTATTGTGTACATACTATAAAAAGTAAACAGAGGTCCCGAAACAAAACGGGGCCTCTTTTTTTTGACTAAATCTACATGGAATCAGAGAAATTAAAGATTGCAATACAAGGCGTAAAAGGATCTTTTCACGAAGAAGCCGCTTACAAATACTTTGGTAATGATATTGAAACGTTGGAATGCGAATCCTTCAAAAGAACGTGCGAACTGCTGAAACAAGGTAAAGCAGACTTCGTGGTGATGGCAATCGAGAACTCCATTGCGGGAAGCATCCTACCAAATTATAATCTATTGCGCGATTATCGCTTCCATATTTTGGGCGAAGTACATCTGCATATCCAGCAACACCTACTAGCACTGCCGGGCACCAAGTTGGCCGACATTAAATTTGTAGAATCGCACCCTATTGCCATACGCCAGTGCGACGAATTCCTGAGTGAACACCCGGAGTGGATTGTGAAAGAAGGCATGGATACCGCCTCTAGTGCACAAAATATTGTTTCTGAAAAGCTGGCTAACACCGCTGCAATTGCTGGAGAGGCTGCCGCAAAAATATACGGTCTAGACATTATAGAAAGACGTATAGAAACGCATAAAAAGAATGCAACACGCTTCTTAATTCTTTCTAACGATGTAGTGGAACAGAAGAATGCGAACAAAGCGTCTTTATCTTTCCAGACTGGCAATGCCGTTGGTTCATTGGCCATCATCTTGCAATGCTTCGCCGAACAAAATGTGAATCTGAGCAAGATCCAATCGATGCCGGTGGTGGGCAAACGCAATGAATACGACTTCTACGTGGATGTAGAATGGAAGAAACAGTCGGATTATGACGCAGCGATCCGTAAAGTATTGAAGCACTCTGTGAATTTCAACATCATGGGCGAATACATTAAAAACGAGCGCGTTTAAATAATTTATCAGAAAAAAATAAAAACATATATACGATGAAACATTCATTAGACATCTTACCATTAAGTTCATGGATTGATACAGGCGATAAGCCTTTGGTAATTGCGGGACCTTGTAGTGCGGAAACCGAAGAACAAGTGGTATCTACAGCTCATTTATTGGCTAACACAGGTAAAGTGCACGTACTACGCGCCGGAATCTGGAAACCACGTACTCGTCCGGGAGAATTTGAAGGAATCGGAAGCATTGGCCTAGAGTGGTTGAAGAGAGCGAAAGCAGAAACCGGATTGCCAACAGCAACGGAAGTTGCGACCGCAAAACACGTGGAAGAAGCTTTGGCAGCAGGTGTAGATGTACTTTGGATTGGTGCGCGCTCTACGGCAAACCCATTCACGGTACAAGAAATTGCAGATGCATTACAAGGTGTAGATGTTCCGGTAATTGTAAAAAACCCGGTGAACCCTGACTTATCGCTATGGATTGGTGCTTTGGAGCGCGTAAACCGTGCGGGTATTAAGAAATTAGCCGCTATTCACCGTGGTTTCTCTTCTTTCGAGAAAACAGCTTTCCGCAACGAACCGATGTGGGATATTGCGATCCAATTGAAAACCATCGCACCAGAGTTGCCAATCATCAACGATCCAAGTCACATCTGTGGAAACCGTGAATTGCTACCGTACATCTCTCAAAAAGCGTTGGATATGGATATGCAAGGATTAATCATCGAGTCACACATTGACCCATCGGTAGCTTGGACAGATGCGAAACAACAATTGACGCCAGCAGCGCTTTCAGATATGTTGAGCAATATTGCGGTACGCCAAGCAGAATCTAACAACCCCGCATTTGAAGATAAATTATCGGAACTACGTCAGAACATAGACAAATTGGATAACGATATCATCAAAATGATCGGCGATCGCATGAAAATCGCAGAGAAAATCGGCGAGTACAAACGCGATAATAACGTAACGATCTTACAAGTAAACCGTTGGGATGAAATCGTACAAAAACGTGTACAACTAGCGAAAGCATTGAATATTGGCGAAGACTTCGCGGTGAAATACTTAGAATTGCTGCACAACGAATCTATCCGCAAGCAGAACGAAGTAATGAATAGCAAAACGATTGCAGAAGCATAATGAGCGACCTCAAAAAAGTCTCCTTATCGCATGCTAGCAAGACTATAAGCGGCACGGTGATGCTCACGGGTTCGAAATCCGAGAGCAACCGCGCCCTTATTATTCAGGCGCTTAGTCAAGGTAGCGTTCGCGTGGCCAATCTTTCGGAAGCAGCCGACACGGTCACGATGGGCGAAGCACTTGCTAGCGCAAGCGATTCTTCTTCTACGAACGATCGTACAAAGATCGACATTGGCCCTGCCGGCACAGCGATGCGATTTCTGACTTCTTTTTTAAGCTTATCGACAGGATCATTTGAGCTCACAGGTAGCGCGCGCATGCAAGAACGCCCGATAAAGCTGTTAGTAGATGCTTTGCAAACGATCGGCGCGGAGATCAGCTACGCGGCACAAAAAGGTTATCCGCCGCTGCACATCGATGGTCCATTCGAGCAAACGCAAACGGCAGTTTCCATTCCGGGCGATATTAGTAGTCAATACATTTCCTCTTTGTTGCTTATCGCAGCAGCATTACCAAAAGGATTGAATCTTCAGATCGAGGGTGAGCTTACTTCCAAACCATACGTAAGCATGACGTTAGATATGCTTCGCGAATCAGGCATTGAATATCAATGGAATGAGCAGACGATTAACATTCCAGCCCAATCATTTGGCGAAGCGACATTATATATAGAGCCCGACTGGAGTGCAGCATCTTATTGGTACGCGATCGTTGCTTTAGCAAAAGAAGGAACCTTATTTTTGCCAGGTTTGAAGAAAAATAGTTTGCAAGGTGATATTGCTATTGCCAATATCATGACGCATTTCGGCGTGCACACTACGTTTGAGGAAGATGGCATTACACTGCAAAAAGGCACATTGACTGGCGAACCTGTATTCTTAGATCTCAAAGAATGTCCAGATCTGGCGCAAACTATTGTCGTCATTGCGGCAGCGCTGCAGATCCCGACTACCTTCACCGGATTAGAAACCTTAAAGATCAAAGAAACGGATCGTATCGCAGCGTTGCAAAACGAAATTGGGAAATTTGGCTGCAAATTGCATGAAAATGATGGCATTTACACGCTCGATACAGCAGCCTATTTTGTACCGGAAGAGCTGGTAATCGCCACGTACGAAGATCATCGTATGGCAATGGCTTTTGCGCCGCTTGCGCTTCATTTTCCGCTAGTTACTATCGAGGAACCAGCGGTAGTCAACAAGTCTTATCCCGACTTTTGGCAGCACTTACAGAATCAACAATTTACCCTGGTTTAGTAATCACTCCGAAGATTACAACCATATCCTTACAAATAATTCGGCATCAAAAGCTACATTTTTGATGCCGAATTAATATATTTACAACCTAAACTTAACTATGGCAGGAAATTCTTTTGGCGATCTGTTCCGTATCACGACATATGGTGAATCTCACGGAAAAGCTATTGGCGTCATCGTAGACGGATGTCCGTCGCAGATTGATATTGATGAAGAATTCATTCAGGCGGAGTTGGACAAACGCAAACCTGGACAATCCAAAATCACCACGCAACGAAAGGAAAGTGATATCGCACAAATTCTATCGGGCGTATTTGAAGGAAAATCAACCGGCACTCCTATTGCGATCAACATTCCCAACGAAGATCAGCGATCCAAAGATTATTCACACATAAAAGATAAGTTTCGCCCTTCGCATGCAGATTACACCTATCAGGTGAAGTATGGCATACGCGATTACCGGGGCGGAGGCCGTTCTTCGGCACGCGAAACCGCAGCACGTGTAGCAGCTGGTGCCATTGCCAAACTATTCTTAAAACAGCATGGCATTGAAATCTTTGCCCATGTTTCTGGCGTAGGCCAATTGGAAGCGCCAAACCTTGACGTATCTGACCTGACGGAATTAGTAAATCTCCGCGAAAGTAATATTGTGCGATGTGCCGATCCGGCGACCGCCGCTGAAATGATCGAATTCATCGATCAAATCCGTAAGAACGGCGATACCGTTGGCGGCAGAATATCCACGGTAATCCGCGGATTACCAGTCGGCTTGGGCGAACCGGTATTCGACAAGTTACATGCCGATTTGGGAAAAGCTATGTTGAGCATCAATGCGGTACATGGTTTTGAATATGGATCTGGATTTGCCGGTTCAGAAATGCTCGGTTCGGAACACAACGATATTTTCATCGCCCAAGAAGGCAAACCAGCACGCACCAAAACGAATTTCTCTGGCGGTATACAAGGTGGTTTATCCAATGGGATGGACATCACTTTTCGCACCGCTTTTAAACCTGTGGCCACGATTATGCGTGACCAAGCTACTATCGACGAAAGTGGTAGTGAAACAACTATATCCGGCAAAGGCCGACATGATCCTTGCGTAGTACCACGCGCGGTCATCATCGTCGAAGCGATGGCTGCCTTGGTCATTGCCGATCATTTATTAAAATACCAATCTAATGCGCGATAACCGCTTTGTTCTAGCCTGTGATATTGGCGGAACGCATATAACTGCTGCTATTGTTGATACCGATAACTGGATTATTCTGGAGGATACCATTACGCGCCAGCACGTCGATTCTTCCTCAGATGCTAAATCGATTTTACAAAATTGGACGGATTGCATGCGCGTTTGCATAGCTACCAGTACTGAGGAAATTCGAGAGATCGGCATCGCGATGCCTGGCCCATTTGACTATGAAGAAGGTCGAGCTTTGATGATCGGGCAAACCAAATATGACAGCCTTTATAAGATGTTGGTTACACAGCCTATCAAAGATAATCTGGTCGGATTACACATCCAGAAGATCTCCTATATTAATGATGCCGCTGCATTTTTACAAGGCGAAATCTTTGCGCAAGGTCTGGAGCATAAAGATCGGATCTTAGGGATTACGCTGGGCACAGGATTAGGCAGTGCGGTATGGAGCAAAGGCGAAAAAGCTTTTGATGCCGCTTTGTGGGAAGCCCCTTTCCGTGATACGATCTTCGAAGAATTCTTGGTAACCAGATGGTTTACCAAACGTTTTGAAGAGCTTACAGGCATTCAAAAACCGGGCCTGAAAGAAATTTTAGAGCAGCACGGCAACCTTCCAGAAACCAGTACATTATTGGAAGAATACGTACAACATTTGTTGGACTTCCTAGCTTATTTCAGCGACAAACATGAAGCCATCAACTTTATTATTGGGGGCAATATTACCAAAGCTTGGGATAAGATTTGCATCGGTAAAAAAACAGCACTTGCTGCCTACAATATCGAACTCGGCAAATACCAAGAACATGCCGCTATAATCGGCGCGGCTTCGCTATTCAACGCTCCACAGCCAAAAGAGGCGGTCAGCAAAGCACAATAAAATAACAAAACAAAGGCAGTCGAAAGACTGCCTTCTTATTTTCTATTTCTTGATCTACAAAACTACCCGATGGCTAATAGATCGTAGGATATTTTTGCGGATTGGATTCACTAATCATAGCGTATACCGTTTCGATCACATCATCTACCGAAGGTTTGGTAAAATAATCTCCATCCGAACCATAAGGTGATCTATGTGCTTTGGCCGTTAGGGTTCGCGGTTGACTATCTAATAAATAATAACCTTGCTGATCTTCCAGAATCTGGCTGAGCAAATAAGCGGATGCACCGCCTGGGAAATCTTCATCTACCACCAAAAGCTTATTGGTTTTTTGTAAGGAAGTTGCACAGATCTTGTCTCGATCAAATGGCATCAGGTACTGTGCATCAATAATCTCTAAGGAGATACCTAATTTCTCTAGCTCCAACGCTGCTTCCTGCACCACACGTAAGGTAGAACCATAAGATACTACCGTAATATCCTGTCCTTCGCGCACGATCTCAGACACACCCAATGGCACAGTAAAATCACTCACGTTCTGCGGCATTTTCTCTTTTAACCGATAGCCATTCAAACATTCTACTACCAATGCTGGTTCATCTGACTTCAACAACATATTGTACATACCCGCTGCTTGTGTCATATTGCGTGGCACACAAAGATGAATACCGCGCAATGCACCCAACAAAACAGACATCGGAGATCCAGAGTGCCACACACCTTCTAAACGATGACCTCGCGTACGGATAATTAATGGCGCTTTTTGCCGTCCTTTGGTGCGGTAGCTTAAACTCGCTAAATCATCGCTCAACACAGGCAGTGCATACAACACATAATCCAAATATTGGATCTCTGCAATCGGTCGTAAGCCACGCATCGCCAAACCAATACCTTTACCAATAATGGTAGATTCTCGTATACCGGTATCAAAGACACGCGCTTCACCAAATTGTTCTTGCAAGCCGGCGAATCCTTGATTCACATCCCCTATTTTGCCCACATCTTCACCAAAGGCAATCACTCGTTCATCTTTTGTGAAATGCTCCTGAAAACAGGCATTTAAAATCTCTCGGCCATCTACGATAGGCGATTCGACATCGTATTCTGGCGCTACATCATCAATTAGCGACGGACTATGAATCGTATTGGAAAACAGAAAATCATTATATCTGTCTTGGTTAACCTTTTGCTGCTGATTATACCAGTCTAACAACGCTGTTTTGCCTTCTACAGCTTCACCACGCAATTCTCGCAATGCACGACGCACATTGCCATAGATTTCGTGTAGCGCGTATTCGGTCAATGATTGCAAGGTCTTCAGCGGCATCTCGATGCGCTCGTCCTTAATATTATTTAAGAGCGCTACAGCCTGATCAAAATCTACCTGTAAAAGTTGCTGATAATCGGCCCATGCGCGGCGTTGTTCAGCACGCACCTTTTCTTTGCTATCTCGCTCAATAGCAACAAGCATGTCTTCGGTTGCAATACCAGACTCCAACATCCAGTTCCGCATCTTCAGATTGCAATCGTATTCTTCTTCCCATTTCAAGCGATCACCGGTTTTATAACGCTCATGTGATCCCGAGGTAGAATGACCCTGCGGCTGTGTCATTTCACACACGTGCACGATGCAGGGCAAATGTTTCTCGCGCGCTAGATCGGCCGCTTTTTTATATACTTCACATAGTCCGGGATAATCCCAACCGCACACTTTAAAGATCTCGAAACCGACTCCGTGTTCATCCGTCTGAAATCCCTTGAGCACTTGTGAAATATCGGACTTGGTCGTTTGCACATCATTGGGCACCGAAATCCCGTAGCCATCATCCCAGATGGATACCACTAGTGGCAATTGCTTTACACCAATTGCATTGATTGTTTCCCAAAAGACACCTTCAGAAGTAGAAGCATTTCCAATATTGCAAAACACCACCTCGTTGCCATTATCAGAAAAATACTGTAAGTATCGAAGTGAAGTATTGTCCCGATAGTATTTGGATGCTAATCCCAAACCAACCGCACGAGCCATCTGTCCACCAGTGGTAGAAATATCGGATGTCGAGTTTTTTTGTTGGGTTTGATTCAGCCATTGGCCTTCTGCATCCAACAATTGTGTTGAGAAGTGACAATTCATTTGTCGACCTCCCGATGCCGGCTCGATGCCTAAATCTGGTGTGGCATACAGTTGACTAAAAAACTGATACACATTAGTGAATCCCAATGCCAGCGCCATGGTCTGATCGCGGTAATAACCAGAGCGCCAATCGCCGTTACGAAAAACTTTGGATAAGGCGATCTGCGCCAATTCTTTACCATCTCCAAAAATGCCAAACTTAGCTTTACCCGTAAGCACTTCCTTGCGGCCGAGCAAGCTCACCTGCCGGCTTTCAACTGCCAGTCGGTAATCACTAATTATCAGGTCACGAAACTCTTCGAAACTGAGCTTTGATGAATCAAAATCTACGGTGTGGGTCGCGTTCGTATTAGACATTATTAAATATGGTTTCTAACAAAAATAGTAAAATTTTATATCGTTCTCTGCACGATCCTCTAATTAAAAACCGCTATATTGACATAATTAAGACGAAATTCGGCAAAGATTCCTTAATTTTAGCCTCTTTAAACGATATGAGTACGATTCACTTTTTTGATGCCAATAAAAGTTCTTCCGGTTCTCTGGGAAACTTAGAAAAAACAATCAACTTGCAACATCTGCTGGAGATTCCTTTAGCTAATCGTGACCAAAAATGGGTCGCAGATTTCTTGGAGAATATCGACGAATGCAATCTGCAATTGGCAGAGCCTGAGGTCGCAGTAGCGAATGATAGTTTCGCGTACATGAATGCGCGCACGGTAGATCCTGAAACGAATTTTAAGGCCTTCGTGATCCGAAATGAATTGGACAGGATACTAGCCAATGGCTTTGGATTGGTCATCAACGCGCATAAGGATCAGCCCGATTGGATTTTCTCGCACGGAGATTTACTGAACTTGAAGCTCAACAACGAATTCTATACCGACGATAGCGCTTTCTCGGAGCATGGTAAAGATTTTGTCTTACCAAAAGATGAAAAAGTATTAGTTGGCCAACCATCAGAAGAAATCCTTCCCGCACAGACGCGCACACATATTAGAGAGTTTCTAGCGTACTCGGGTATGAGCAATAGCAAAGTGATGCTGATCGCGCGCAATTATGAGGACGAGAGCACGATGACACAAGATTTAATATTTAATACTACCCCCAAATTATTTCCGACTCAGGATGCCTATGTACAAGTAATGAATACCATTTCTTGGTTTTTGCCAAGGCATTATTCGATTGCTGGTGTAGACGAATTGAGTGTAGATTCTGGCTTCGAGCAAATCTAATATCAAATCTAAAAAAGAAAGCAGACATGTTCTTATTCAACGTTAGGGTATACGGGATATTGGTGAATCAGCAGAATGAAGTACTCATCAGCGATGAGCAAGTCGACAACTTTGCCTTCACCAAATTTCCGGGTGGTGGATTAGAATATGGAGAAGGCTTAATCGATGCACTGAAAAGAGAATATCTGGAAGAATGTAATCTGGAGATCGAAGTGATTCGCCATTTATACACCACTGATTTTTTTGAAAAATCATCTTTCAACGATAGTCAGATAATATCCATCTACTACCTGATAAGACCGAGATCTGGACAAAACTTAACATTAGATCACCCCATGTTTGCACCAGTTCCTATGCCTGCGGCAGACAATCCCGACAAAGAAATCTTATTTCGCTTGATACCAGCCACGAGAGACAATGCGAAAATATTCACATTTAGGACCGATAAAGTCGCTTGGGAAACATACATTTCGGAGAATTCGAAGGAAGTTACACCATAAATTTCCCTAAAAAAACGTTTATAAAAATTTTAATAAACTCATTTACAGGTATTTATATAAAATATGAGTTTCTGTAACGTTTTTTTTTCAATCCTATTGTATAATCTCGCAATACTATTTATCTTTATGTATCGCTAAACGAAAAGTCTCGGTAATATGCATAAACGTTTTACTTAGTACTGTTTAGCCTTTTAGATTCGAAAAACACCTAGTTCCATAGGGTTTTTATTAATAGTTAGTGTGATTATAGGCGATACTCCCCGTATCGCCTTTTTTAATGCCTCAATAGGGTTTAACCATTTTTTAATATTTTACCTCAAAAAAGAAAATAATTCCAGTATAGAATTATTATACTCCAACATATATTAGCACAAAAAAGAAGATTTTTCTCAGTAAAACCCGGATAACTTTTGAAGGCATTATCGATTATAGTACACAAAAAATCCCCTCGCAAGCCATACTCCAATGTGAGTCTTGTTGCAAGGGGAATCTTCCTATTCCCAAATCCGGCAGTATATAATGGGGCTAGCGTATACTACGGTATATACCTAATAATCACTATTTTGAATGAGCACACCGCCGCTTCTATCTATCTGACTCTGCGGAATAGGCCACAAATAGAATCGTTCTTGAAAATTGTACTGAATGATGCCATCTTCGACTGCATTCAATACTGCGCCTGCAATCCGCCATCTTTTGAGATCGAAATAACGTGTTCCTTCAAATGCGAGTTCCAACCGTCGTTCCGACCGAACTAATTCTCTGAATTCTTCTTTTGAATACGTTGGTTCTAGATCAGTCAATCCGGCTCTTCGCCGTATCGCATTGATCGCTGTATAGCACTCCGGCGTCGGACCAGTAATCTCATTTTCTACTTCGGCAAAGCTCAATAACACATCCGCGTAGCGAAACATCACCCAGTCTTGAGCACTTCTAGTAGAGTAGTCGTACGGAATGTTTTCAGGTGTTAAGAATTTTTTGACGCCATAGCCCGTGGGCATATTGTTAGATGGCAAATGCGTTCTACCGGTTCCAAAGTCTACCACATTTTGAAAAATACTCGCCTCCTTGCGTAAATCATCCTCTTCAAATAAAGACACAAAACTAGGCAATGGACTTACGCCAACCCAATCGCCATACCATTGATCCATCGCTGTAGCATTATTAGGCGCTAAAAACTTAACCGAAAAGATGATCTCTGGATTCCCTTCTTGGCGATTATCACGAAATACATCATGGAATACTGGAGATAATTGATAACCCGCAGACATGATCTGTCTTGCCAAATCTCGAGCTTGGGTCAAGACAGGTACATTTGGTGTGCCATCGCTGTTATAAGCAGTATAAATAAGGACCCGTAATCGGAGCGCCTGAGCCGAAGATTTGACCACTCGCCCACCTCCCTGCGCATACGTGACATCCGGAAGTAGTTCAATGGCGCGATCTAAATCTTGATAGATGAAATCTAAAATCTCGGGAGCACTTGCTTTTGCCTGTACAAAATTATCAAGATCAAGCGCCTTGTCTACCAATGGTACATCGCCATAGCAAGCATACAGCATATAGTAATAGTAAGCGCGCATAAATTTGGCTTCGGCCTCATAAGAATGTCTCAGATCCCCGGAGAGAAAGTCGCCTTCATAGCGATCCAGCTGTCCCAAAAAAATGTTGACCCTGGCTATTCCTGAATAGGCATGAGAATACACATCCGAGATAAAACCGCCTAACGATGCAGAGATTTCTCCAGCAGCAATATCTCGAGCTCGGTTAGAATTATGTTGGCTATAGCCATTATCGGTGATAAGATCCCAATCTGGAGATCCATAGGAGAATATGGGTGTTTGTAACTTGCCATAAATAGCAGTCATCGCCATATCAAAATCGTTTTGCGTATTCCAAAACTGGCTGGCAGAATATTTATCTAGTGGATCCCGATCAATACTACAACTCGCGAGCAGTACGCCTACTAATACTGTAACTATATATTTGAACTTATACATGTATTTACTATTTTAAAACTGTACGTTAATGCCGAATGAATAAATCTTATTTTGTGGATACGTCAAAAACGTACCGCTGCCGCCACGTTCAGGATCTAATCCCGGGTAGTTGGTCCAGGTAATTAAGTTATCTCCAGAAAGAAATACTCTGAATTTCTCGATGCCAATTTTAGCCAACGACTCCTGCGTAAACGTATATCCCAGACTCAAGTTTTTTAGGCGTAGATAACTGGCATTGCGCAGGAAATACGAAGATGGTCTTGAAAACTTCTGCGGGGAATCCCAACCAAAATATAGTCTTGGCATCGTAGTAGATGGATTATCTTCCGTCCACCGGTCTCTGATATCTGTCGTTGGAGCAGACCCTTGCACGAAAGGCATGATTCCCCAATTATTCAAGAAGATATTACGCCCTTGTACTCCCTGAAATAGCACCGATAAATCAAAGTTTTTCCAAGATACACTTCCATTTACGGCGTACTGAAACTGCGGGAAAGCGCCATCCATGTGTACTCTATCGTTATCATCAATTTTTCCGTCGCCATTTTGATCGCGATACATCAAATCGCCTGGCAACGTATTGTCATTATATTGCTTTGGTGCGGAAGCAATTTCATCTGCGTTTTGGAATATCCCTACTACTTCTAGCATGTAGAATGTATCCCATGGTCGGTTGTTTTCTTTGATCGTCCATTGTCCAATCTCGGGAGCACCAAAATTCATGACGGTATTTTTAAAATGATCGATGTTTCCACCAACGCTGTATCTCAGACCTTCAAACAGACCCGATTTGACTTGGTTCTGATAGTTGACGGCGACCTCAAAACCGCGGTTTCGAACGGTTCCTGAATTAATAAAGGGAGCACCAAGACCAACCAAATCCGTAAGTTGAATATTCCGTAAAATATCGCGCGTATCTTTCTGATACCAATCAAACGTAATGTCCAATTGATTGAAAAGTCTGATATCTACACCGAAGTCATAAATGGCAGTTTTCTCCCACGAGATTACCCGGTTAGGTAAATTACCTTGCGCTACCCCTGGGGATAATTCAGAATTATCAAAGGAATAATCTCCCGTAAAATCATACAGATCTTGGTATGGATAAGGATAATTGCCATTAATATTGATGTTTTGATTACCCAGCAATCCATAAGAGCCCCGCACTTTCAGCTCATTCAGCCAACTGAAGCTTTCATTGTCTCGGATGAAAGATTCTTGCGATATCCTCCACGCGCCAGAAAAGGAAGGGAACACGCCCCACCGTTGCTCAGAACTAAATCGCGAAGAGCCATCGTATCTAAAATTACCTTCGAATAGATACTTATCCGCAAAGTTGTAATTTAATCGGCCGAATAAGGATTGTAAAGCCCATTCATACGTAGACCCATCGTTTCTTAAAACAGATAGCCCTCCGGCATTTAATTCCCGCAATGCCCCACCATAAAAATTTTGCCTATATCCACCTAGAAACTGATTCTGGTTGGCCTCATAGCTATATCCTACTTGTGCACCTACCGTATGAAAATCAAGAAATTGATCCTCATATTTTAAATAGGAAAACATATTGGTATATCTATTTTCGCGACGTGTTTTCTGAAGCCCTAGCTCGCCGACATCTAAATTGGTCGCAAAATCTCCCGATCGAAAATTGTACAATGGAACAGTGGGGCGCCAGTCCGATTCATTATCAAAATCGCCAACGATGGCCGCCTTTCCATACCAACTCAAATTATTGGCAATCTTAGCATCAAACCATCCCTGAATGTTTATCGAGTAATCTCGGTTTTTGTAAAACGCTTCATTATCAATAACAGCTAACATGTTTTTATTATTGATCTCAAAGTCATAAGCTTTATGCACATATCTACCATCTGCCAATTGAGGAGCGTACGTCGGAGCTTGCGACAGCGCTCCAATGAATGCATCTTCGCCGCCTTGTCTTGGTCTTTGGGTATTGCCTTGCTTGGCACTAATATTACTTCCTATTTTTAGCCAATCGTTTACCGTCGAAGTTAGGTTCAACCGCATATTGAATCGTTCATAGTTGAATCCCATAAAAACGCCCGGCTGATTCACATAGCCCATAGACAGATTATATTGGGTTTTTTCGCTACCACCATTAACACTCAGATTGTGCTGCTGCACAAAAGCGGGATTGAAAAATATATCAAGCCAGTCGGTATTCGGATACTTGGTAAAATCTGTTGCATTGCGGTATAAATCTATATCCTCCTTCGAGTACAGTCCTCTATTGATACCTGTATTCAATTTCGCTTCATTAAAAAGCTCCATGTATTCGGCTGAATTAGTGATCAAGTCGAACATCTTTGTCGGCATATGGATCGCTAAATTATTGCTGTATTCTACAAATGTGCGACCGACAATGCCGCTCTTCGTCGTGACTAAAATGACTCCGTTAGCTGCTCGTGAACCATAAATGGATGCCGAAGCTGCATCTTTCAAGACAGATACGTTATCGATATCGTTTGGATTGAGATCGGTCAAGCTTCCTTCCACACCATCTATGAGAACCAATGGATTGTTTCCCGCTCCACTAAAAGTGCCTTGGCCACGCATGCGTATTGTTAGATTTTCATTACCAGGCTCACCACCTCCTTGTACGATGCTTAACCCGGCGACTTGTCCTTGAAGCATCGCACCCGCATTGGTAACGGGGCGCCGAACCATATCATCACCTTTCACGGAAGCCACTGAACCCGTCAAATTTGCTTTCTTTTGCGTGCCAAAACCCACCACCACAATCTGATCTAACGTCTCGGAAGAGGCTTCTAACACGACATTTATAAATTCTTCTGAGGAGACAGTTACTTGTCGATCTTGATATCCTATCGATTTAAAGGTGAGTATATCGCCTGTGGCCGCTGCAATGGAGAACGAGCCATCCGCATCTGTCGAAGTGGCAATTGTACTTTTTGCAGAGGTTATAGAAACACCTTGAATGGCTGTTCCGTCTTCCGTGGTTACTTTTCCCTGAATAGTTCTTTGTGCTACATCTGGACGAATCGGCTCATTCGAAATATATTTCAAATGCGACACATCGTATCCAACAACCACACTATAGGGCGTGATTAATGCAAGCAGTACCATGGCAATACCGCGCAGGATTGCCAGCCCCCTTTTCAGGGGGTATTTTTTTCTCATCATATCTATTAATTGTTTAGGTTTATATCAGGTGCTTTGTATGCTATTCAGTGCGCTTACTCTTTTTAATTTGGTAGACTTTATTGGGAGTTGTTGGAAATTCATATACAAAGTAATCTTGGTCTTTGCGGATTACTGGATTGACACCTTTGATCTTGATCGGTGTGGCGCTGCGCAGTATGCAAGATTCTCCAGCCAAAGAGGTTACTTTTCCGGACTCAAGTTTACCCTTCTTCCACTTCAGATCTAGTTCAAAATTTCCTCTGGCTCTAATACCAGTCACCTGGCCAGCATTCCAAGCAGCAGGTAAAGCGGGCAACAAATGTATTTCTCCTAAATGGCTTTGCATGATCATCTCCATCATGCCAGCTGAAGCGCCAAAATTGCCGTCAATTTGAAAAGGTGGATGTGCATCAAAAAAGTTAGGATATGTACCCCCAGTTCCTTGATCATTCGGGTCGCAATAACGAAGAATCTCTCGCACCATTTTATGAGCATGATCTCCTTCCAGCAGTCGCGCAGCAAAATTGATTTTCCATGCCTTGCTCCATCCAGTTCCTTCATCGCCACGAAGTGCAAATGACTTGGAAGCAGCGGCCGCTAAATCTGGCGTGGTGAGTGGTGAAATATCAATGCCCGGATGCACGCCGTACAAGTGTGACAAGTGCCGATGATGCGGATCTTCCTCTACATATTCCTCGGCCCACTCTAGCAATTGACCTCGGTTGCCAATTTTGTAAGGATACAATTTCGCAATTTTCTTGATCAGCGTATCTCTAAACGCTTGATCCACTTGTAAGATTTCGGAGGCAGTAATCACGTTGCGAAATAAATCTCTGATGATAGCCATATCCATGGTAGTTCCCTCCGACACCGCAACGCGCTTTCCTTCGTAGATAAACAAATTTTCAGGCGTGGTAGACGGTGAAGTAATCAGCAAGCCATCTTTCTCAATCATCCAATCCACACAGAAAAGTGCCGCCTCTTTCATAATAGGATACGCCTGATCTTTCAAGAAGTCTTTATCCATAGAAAACGCATATCGTTCCCAAAGATGTCTAGATAACCAAGCGCCACCCATGTACCAGTTAGCCCATAGCGGATCTCCATCGCCCACATTACCAACAGCATTACTCAAAGCCCAAATATCAGAATTATGATGTGCGACCCAACCTCTTGCTTTATAATATTCCTGCGCAGTTAGTGTTCCAGTCATTGATAGGTATTGGATAAACTTGAGCAGCGGTGTATGTAATTCAGATAAATTACCGACCTCAGCCGGCCAATAATTCATTTGTGTGTTGATATTGATGGTAAAATTGGAACTCCATGGCGCTCTCAATTCTTTGTTCCATATGCCCTGCAAATTCGCTGGTGTTCCGCCATCTCTAGAAGAGGAAATCAACAAATAACGACCGTATTGAAGAAAGAAGGCTTCTAATTCCAGATCATTATTTCCTTGGCTATACCGCTTAAGCCTAGCATCAGATGGCATATTGGATAAATTTCCTTCCGTTTTGTCCGAAGTAAGGGTAAACACAAACCGGTCAAAAAGATTGCGGTAATCTTGCGTATGTTCTTTCTTTAAAGAGCCGTACCGCACTTTTAGGGCTTCACTTAGGTATTTAGCGGTTAATGCTTTTTCATCTTTCCCGTCACGATCCGGACATTTATCAAATCCATTAAAACTTGTTGCAGCAGTAAAATACACGACTACTTCAGATGCATCTATGATCTGTATACCGTCGCTCGTGCTTGTCACCTTCCCATCTGTAGAAGCTACGTGAAGCTGGCTATTAAAGCGCATACCGTTACAACCATCGGTATCTTCCCATACAATAGGGTTTCTTCCTTCCTGATTATAATAGGATGGGTCGACTCGTGCTGGAGCTTTCCCCGAAAAGGAAAGATTATTAGAATCGGTAGCAGCTGCTTCGCCTCTAAGCTGACTAGATAGTGCGAAATGCAGATTCAACATTTTTGCTTTGTCGGATTTGATCCGTATGGCCAATACATTAGCTGGGTTGGAGACAAAAATCTCCCGTTCGTAGCGCACTCCGTCTTTCTTATAGTTCACGGTGGAGATGGCATTGCCTATATCCAAGTTTCTAGCATAATCTTCCACTTCACCCTGACCAATGAAGTGTTGTTTGATGTGAAGATCTCCTAATGGCAAAAAAGATTCAGAATAATGTCCCTGCATTTTTTTCATTAAGTCATTTGCCAAGGAGAAATTCTTAGCCGCCAGTGCTTCGCGGATCGGTTGCAAATACTGATGGGCATCTGGATTCACATTATTCTTTCTTGGTCCACCAGACCACAATGACCCCTCATTAAGTTGTATGATTTCATCATTTACTTTTCCGAAAACCATGGCTCCAATTTTTCCATTACCAATAGGAAGTGCTTCAACCCAATGTTCAGCAGGTGCATCATACCATAGCATATTGGCGGTTTGCGAGAAACTAAACAGGCTAGTTAGCAAGAAGGGAATCATACAAAAGATGTATTTTGTAATGCTGGTTCGCGAAAAGTTAGTACATATCATATTTTCAAATGTTGATGATCTCCTTTTACGATTAGGTATTCGGAGAACGATTTATGGATTGGTAGTCTCGTTTTTTTTATCCTATTTATTGCAGATAAGCTTTTTGATATTGCACGGGCGTTTTTCCCTTTATGTTTTTGAAAAACAGGTGAAAGCTCACAAAATTATTAAACCCCACTTCATAGCAGATTTCTTTCACACTTAAATGCCCTTCGATAAGCAATCGACACGCATTGCCAATGCGTATTTCGTTAATAAATGTAGAATAGGTTTTTCCCGTTTTGGCCTTAAAAAATTTGCAAAATGCGCCACGGCTCATTTTTGCTACTTCGGCTATATCGTCTAGATTCACTCGACTGTGGTAGTGGTTTAAGGTGAAATTAAAGATGGCCTGCATGCGATCCATTTCAGACTTAACCAGCTGATTATTAAAACCCTCTGATGCAAGGTGTTTTTTTGCAGCACTTTCAGAAATCAGTAGCAGTGCATCCATCAGATTAAGGATCTTTCTACTGTCGGATCCTAGTGCAATCGCTTCTATCACCTTGGTGATGCGGCCTTCGTTTAGCGTTTCTATTTGTATACCTCGTTTAGATGCTTCCAGCACAAGTTGAAGCGCCCGATTTTCAGGTAATTCTAGAAATTCTTCGCCCCAGATATTATTGAAATGCACCACAACCACTTCCAATGGCTCGCTATCGATATCTTTAAAATATTTGTCTGCATATTGCCAATAATGTGGCAAATTGCTACCCACTAAAATGACATTACCCGCCTTAAATGGCCGCACATCATCCCCGATAAATTGCGTACCACTGCCCTTTTTTACATAAATTAATTCTAATTCTGCGTGATAATGCCAGATGTTGTTTACATCTGGAGTTTTATCGATCCTAACGTTAAAAGAACGCACGGAATTAGACGCTAATTTTAAGAGAAATGGTTTCATTAGGTTTATAGCATTTTATCAAAAATAATTTATTCGCCCATAATACGAATATCCGAAAGCATAAATGACAAAATCATTTAATAATAGGACAATTACATGAAATTTTATCGGTAGGGATTGCCATTATTTTGTGTCAACAATGTTATTTATACCTAGCATAAGCTAATCATTACCCTCAATATGACAAAAATGAAATATCTCGTTTGCGAAAAACCTTATAAATTGTTAACCTGTGATAAGCCCATACCCCAACCTGCCCTGGGTGAATCCTTGCTAAAGATTAAACTGGCCGGAATATGCGGCACCGATATTCATGCGTATGAGGGCACACAGCCATTCTTTGATTATCCGAGAATATTAGGACATGAACTTTGCGCAGAATATATACAGGGCGCTAAATCCGATGTCGTTGCGGGAGATCGCGTTACAGTGATCCCCTATTTTCATTGTGGTACGTGCATCGCTTGCTCCCGTGGCCACACGAATTGTTGTGTGAAGATTCAGGTATTTGGGGTGCATATAGATGGCGGATTTAGCGAATACATCGTCGTCAAAGACGAGTATATTGTAGCGGGCAAAGGATTATCTGCCACCGAATTAGTAATTGTAGAACCACTAGCGATAGCTGCCCATGCCATTGGTAGGGCAAATGTGACCAATCAAGATATCGTTTTGATTATGGGTGTTGGACCAATCGGATCTGGACTAATCAATTTTGCTAAAATAGCCGGAGCACAACAGATTATCGCGATGGACACGAATACCAATAGGTTACAATACGCCAAGCATATACTTGAAGTGGATGCTACTGTAAATCCAAAAGACGAGGACGTGATGACATCGCTTAAAAGAATTACGAATGGAGATATGCCGACGGTTGTACTAGATGCCACCGGGAATCACAAAGTGTTGGAAGAGGCTTTTTCGTACATTGCTCATGGAGGTCGATATGTGATGGTGGGTATTCAGAAGAACAGTTTAAGTTTTAGTCACCCCGAGTTCCATAAGCGTGAAGCGACGCTGATGAGTAGTCGGAATGCCACTATACAGGATTTTAACTTTGTAATCGATTGTCTGCAAAAAGGGAAGGTCACTGTACGGGACTATATAACCCATCACCTACCGTTCCATACGATTGAGTTGGATTTCGAATCGCTTCGAAACGCAAATACGAATGTTTTGAAGGCTGTGATTGATTTTGATAATACCAAGTAAGCGAATTATGGAAAACCTAACACGCCAAGTGGCCGGCAAACCTTCCCTTCCGATCAAGGTTCTTCAATTTGGATCTGGAAATTTTCTACGCGGATTTGCCGAGTATATTATTGATGTATTAAATGACTATGGATACAATGCTGGAGTTGCCGTTGTAAAAAATCGTCCCGGTCTGAGCATGCTTGATATGCAGAAGCAGGAAGGTATTTTCACGTTATTCACAGAAGGGGTCAAAAATGGTGAAGTATCTCAGCACCAGAGAATCATAACTTGCATCCAGAAATTGGTCAATCCGTACGATAATTATGAGGATTATCTAAATCTGGCGACCGAACCGGAGTTGAAGTTGGTCGTATCAAACACGACCGAATCTGGCATTTTTTTCGATCCATCTGATGCTCATCTGGAAGCTGTTGCGCACCAAAGTTTTGCCGCGAAACTTACGGCATTATTCTACAGAAGATTTAAATGGTGCAAAGGTGATCCAAGCAAAGGTTTGTGTGTGCTACCCTGCGAATTGATAGAAAACAATGGATTAGTACTTCGTGAGATCGTCTTACAATATGTTTCCTTGTGGCAATTGGAGGAGGATTTTAAAGTCTGGCTATTAGAGCATTCAAAGTTTTACAATACGCTGGTAGATCGTATTGTATCAGGATATCCGAAGGAAAATGAAGAGAAGTATACAACACAATTGAATTATACCGATAGCCTAATCACGATCTGCGAGCCTTATTTATTTTGGGCGATTGAAGGCGATGCCTCTCTAACAGATCATTTTCCTTTTCATCATTTTGGAGATGATGTTATTCTTGTTGACGACCTGACTCCCTATCGCATGCGCAAAGTACGAATCTTGAATGGCGCGCATACCATCATGGCGCAGATCGGTCGGTTAAAAAGTCTTGAAACTGTTGGAGACTGCATGCGGGACACCTTTACCGAAAACTTTATCCTGAAAGCAATTACGGAGGAAATATTACCAACGCTGTCGCTTCCCACATCAATAAGTAAGCAATATACTGCTGAAGTGCTTGATAGATTTAAAAATCCCTATCTGCAACATTATTTAGTAGATATCGCACAAAACACCATCTTAAAATTCAAAACACGTTTATTACCTATCATAGCCGATTACATCGGGATGTACAATACCTACCCGAAACATCTCCTATTTGCCTTGGCGGCAATGATCTATCTGAGAAAACAAGAGTGGGATAGTTGGCTATCGTCTTCAGAGATAGAAGAACCTAATAAGAGTAACTTCATAGAAAGCAACGATTACAAGGCCCTAGTTTCCTTGTTTTTATTGCGCCACGAATTTTCAGATCCCACATTTTCAGAAGACAACTTTTTGACACCACTAGGTAAAGTACTTGAGTTGCTTGATATTTATGGTATGGAAGATAGCTACACTAAATTGTAACGGATGTGTTTTTTAGGGCACATCATTCACAGACATATTTAAATGAAACCTCACTAATCGTATCTCCGTAAATTAGTTTTAAGAACATTCAAATTACGTCGTCATTATGATCAATATGTAAAATCATTGCTAATGCTTTGTTACTCACTTTAGCAAGATCTTTAGGAAAGCTATTTTTACTGGTTAATGTGTTCGAGCAATAGGCCAAAAGCATACTGGTTGAGACTAAATCGCCTTTCGCTTTAATAAAGTCGTAGAGTACTTTTCTCAATAACGTTAAATCAGGCGGATCCAATGTAATCGCCACTTTATTATTTGTCAGATAGTGCTCTATAATTTTCTCTGATTCATTATTCATTTTCAAATATAGAAAATATTTTAACAAAAAATATCTTCTAAAGGAAAATTATATTTAATTCACTCCGCACTGGATAAAAAAAAACAAGCGCCGCGGCGCTTGTTCATTCATTTATAAGGTAATATCAGATTAGGATTATACTATTTCTTGTGCTGGAGTTTTGGAATAGCTATCATTATGTACGTTAGCTACCGCGCGACCAGACGGGTCATTCACATTTTGAAAAGAGGCATCCCACGCCAATGCTTCAGGCGTACTACAAGCGACTGATTTTACAGAAGGTACGGTACGAGCAGCAGCTTCCGAAGGGAAATGCGATTCAAAGATGGTACGGTAATAAAATTCTTCTTTATTCTTTGGCGTATTGATCGGGAAACGGCTAGCAGCAGCAGCGAATGCTTCATCACTCACATTTGATTCTGCCTGCGCCTTTAAGGTATCAATCCAGCTATAACCAACACCATCCGAAAATTGTTCTTTTTGTCTCCAAGCTATACTTTCTGGCAGATAGTCTTCAAATGCTTTACGTACCACCCATTTCTCCATGCGGCCATCTTTGATCATTTTATCCGCAGGATTGATCCGCATCGCTACATCCATAAACTCTTTATCTAGAAATGGAACACGACCTTCTACTCCCCAGGCAGCTAAAGATTTGTTAGCCCGCAAACAATCATATAAGTACAGTTTTTTGAGCTTGCGTACGGTTTCTTCATGGAATTCCTGCGCATTAGGAGCTTTATGAAAATATAAGTATCCACCAAAAAGCTCATCAGAACCTTCTCCTGAAAGCACCATTTTGATACCCATCGATTTGATCACGCGTGCTAGCAAATACATCGGTGTAGATGCTCTAATCGTGGTCACATCATACGTTTCCAAATGATAAATCACGTCGCGTACAGCATCCAAACCTTCTTGGATGGTGAAGTTGATCTCATGGTGAATCGTACCAATGTGGTCAGCAGCTTTCTTGGCAGCGATCAAATCTGGCGCACCATCTAAACCAACAGCGAAAGAATGCAGACGTGGATACCAAGCCTCTTCCGCATCATCAGATTCTACACGCTTGGAAGCGTATTTTTTGGTGATCGCTGCAATTACCGAAGAATCCAAACCGCCAGAAAGCAATACACCATAAGGCACATCCGACATCAATTGGCGGTGTACAGCATCTTCTAGTGCTTGTTTCAATTCATCGATATCCGTTTCATTTTCTTTGACCGTGTCGTACGATTCCCAATCTTTGGTATACCAGCGTTGTGGCGTATTGCTTTCTGCGCTATAGATATAATGTCCCGGAGGAAACTGCTCTATCTTGGTACAAAAACCTTCTAAAGACTTCAACTCGGATGCGATAAATAATTGCTCATCCTCATCATATCCATAATACAGCGGAATAATGCCCATGTGATCACGCGCGATCAAAAAGCTATCGTTGCGAGCGTCGTATAATGCAAATCCAAAAATCCCATTGAGCTCCGCCAAGAAAGAAGCGCCATGCTGCAAATACAAAGCTAAGATCACTTCCGAGTCGGACTGCGTAGCAAATGGATAATCGGGCAAGGTAGCACGTAACTCTCGGTGATTGTAAATCTCACCATTCACCGCTAACACCACCTGCTTGTCTTCGCTGTACAAAGGCTGACTGCCCGATTGTGGATCCACAATCGCTAAGCGCTCATGCGCCAACAGCGCTTTCGAAGAACTAAATATACCAGACCAATCTGGTCCTCTATGGCGTATACGTTTAGACATTTCTAAGACCTGCGGTCTCAGAGTCTCTTCTGAATTTTTTATGTCAAATGCTGCAATAATCCCGCACATACTATTTTAAATTTTAATCGAATACAATCTTTTGTCAATACTCTTTAACAAAGAAACAGATTAAAAAATTAAATTCATAACATTTTTGGCTTTTTATTGAATAATTTACAACATAAATACTAAGTGTTTAATCAGATCGTATCATTTACTGAAAATACTTGAAACAAATATCAAATTACACCATGCAATGATCCCCCTTTCGCACCGAGTTGGTCTACTTTGCGCTCTACTGCAGGATCTTTGATTAATGCGGGTGCATGATGTGATTTGGTACGTGCGTCGATAATAAGCGCTCCGTTACAGCCCCAATGTTTGAATCGCGTAAAAGCATCTACACCATAAATATCATGTGAAGGATTGCTACGCGTAAAGGCAACCCAAACAAAATTGGCTGGCGTCTCTGCGGTAAAACCCGCATCGTCTGCTAGTACAATTAATCGAATTCCATTTAGTAGCTCTGAATTAATTGCTTTAGACCAACTATCTATTTTTTGTTGGTCGGATTCGTAATTTTCAAAATCACTACCTTCCACGACCAATACACCTGGCAGCGCCATTTTTGCACGTCCAAATGGGTGCGGAAAATCTAATCCGGCCGGGATCTCGGTCGCTAACGTGTATTTAGGCGATCCGACTGCCGCAAATACCACTTTAGAACCCGCATTCAATCCGTCGCCCGAATAATCCAGCGTATCAATGGTGGTATTGGTCTGAAAATGCACATCCCTATCCCACTCGATCCGTTCCAAAATATGGCTTAGATAACCGACCACATCGTGGATATCCAGCTGCGGATTGTCTTCAAAAGAGGAAATGAATAAATACTTGGCAAGACTCAGTTGATTTTTGCCTAAGATCTGATTGGCAATGGTTAACAGTTCTTGTGGCCGTTCCACTTGTTGATACGGCGTATACCTTTCGCTACCGATAGCAAATAATAAGGGATGTACCCCTGCAGCATCGACCGCATGTACCGCATGCAAACCATTAATCTCCATCGGAATGGCAGCCCCGGTAATTTCATGAATCAGCGCACCAAAACTCGTATCTTCTTGCGGCGGTCGCCCGACGACCGTAAATGACCAGATCGGGTTTTTACGGTGATATACGCGATGCACTTTCATCAGTGGAAATGGGTGCGTTAAAGAATAATATCCGATATGATCTCCAAATGGACCTTCTGGTTTGTTTTCATTAGGATATACCGTACCAGTAATCACAAAATCTGCATCAGACGAAATGCAAAATCCCTCCTCGTCGTAGAAATACCGAAATCTTCTATTCCCTAATGCGCCCGCAAAGATGGTTTCTGACAAACCTTCTGGCAGTGGCATCACCGCAGAAAGCGGATGTGATGGTGGTCCGCCGACAAATATAGATACTTTGAGTGGCCGACCCAATGCATTTGCTTTGGTCTGGTGCACGCCGATTCCACGATGCAATTGATAATGTAGACCAATTTCTTGATCGGCGATATACTCATTGCCAGAAAGCTGAATACGATACATACCCAGATTAGCATTCATGATGCCCGGACGATCGGCATCTTCCGTGTATACTTGTGGCATCGTGACAAATGCACCGCCGTCCATCGGCCAATTGACGATTTGTGGTAATGCGGAAATCGTCGTGCGACCATGCAGAATCGGAGCATTCGATTTCTTTCTCCATGGCAATGCTCCTAGGGCGGCCATCGCCGATCCAGCGTAGTAGAAAGGTTTTTTGACGACCGACATCGGATCCATCTTCACATCTACCAACTTTTTTACGTTAGCTAATGAGTCGCGAAACATAAATTTGGATCGTTCTAGCGTACCAAATAAGTTAGATACTGCCGGGAACTGACTTCCTTTTATGCGCTCAAAATAGATCGCAGGACCACCCGCATCGTACACTCGCATGTGTATTGCGGCCATTTCTAAATAAGGATCTACTTCTTCTTTGATTCTTATTAGATGACCATGTTGTTCTAAATCGGCAACACATGCTGCTAAACTTTTGTATCCCATATCATATTGTTTGTAGCTAGCACAAAAATAGCAGGATAATCAGCGCCTTCTTAAAAAACTAAAAAAAATACTCTCCGCAGATTTGGCCGGCTGGACGTCATTTACTGATCTTGCAGTATTGCCTCTTCAATCGGTGTAAAGCAAAAGGATACGCGCTTAGCCCAGGCAGAGTTGTCGAGCGGGTACTCGTAGCGAAACATCCGCTTAATTTCTAAATGATCTTCCTGCTGTAGCTTTCTCTTACGCTGGAAGAATATGGAATAAATAAAATGTGGCACCGCCACACCGATGTTGTTGACTTTATTAAGGTTTTTATAGAGACGAAATAATTCTCGCACGCTCATTTTTTGAACGCCCCCCAATTCCAGCACTTGATTAATAAAATCTTTCTGCCAGTCAATCGTCCTTATCCAGCGCAACACATCCAAAGCTGCAATTGGCCTAAATTCCACATTAGCCATCGCTTCATCATACCACACGTATTTCTCGGTCATTAATTGCCTGAAATACCGATCGGCCAAGCTGTGTTTCCCTAAGGCAATATTGGCAATGACGATGGTATAATCAATCTGATAATCGACAAATAATTGCTGGATATAACGGATATACTCCTGATCGACCAAACGTGCGAAATATACTACACGATTGCATTTGTTCGTTTTCAAGAGCGTAATAAAATTTTTCAAGCGGGTAAGTTCCACCTGTAAACTTACTTGATCGTCGAGGTTGGATGACGGGGCAAAACAAATCCCCACTCCTAAGTTAGCAACGGCACAATCGGTGTAAGCGTGTTCTTTTCGCAATAAATCGACAGACAGCAAAGTGGCGGTCACTGGTTCAAAACCAGTTGCCTCAAACAGTTTGGCATCCCGGATAAGGCCATATACCTGGCAATCATCTGAGGCCAAATTACTTGCTGCCCGCCTCCCCAAATAGCTATTAAGTCCACTGATAAGCATACTCATACTTTGATTTTAATAGTGTTCTTAAAGAACTTTATAAGTAGAATTAATTTCAAGATTAGAACACGTGCGTTGAATGATTTGTTTTGCTGTTGCCAGCTTCACGAATTTATACGTACTGACCAATGTCTAAATCGTGTCAAATATAAGACCTCTAATGCGATTGCGCTCGTGAAAACTTATATTTGTGATTGGTACGATTCACATAATTTATGGATAAAAAGAGAGTTGTTCTTGTTTGGTTCAGGAATGATTTGCGTTTACACGACAATGAGATTCTACTCGAAGCAGTCCAGAAAGCCGATTTGGTGATCCCAGTATATTGCTTCGACCCTCGTTACTACAGCACTAATAAATATGGCGCAAAGAACACGGGGATCTTGCGTGCGCAATTTATCCAGGAAACGGTGCAATCTTTCAAACAAAGCCTTCGAAGCTTGCATGGGGATCTCATGACCTACTATGGTTATCCAGAAGAAATCATACCACGTTTGGCGGCCAAGTACGACGCAGATGAAGTGTATCACCACCGGGAAGTGGCACAGCGTGAAACACAGATTTCGGAGAAAGTAGAGTCTGCCTTGTGGCAATCCAGCCGCATCAATCTAAAGCATTTCATCGGGCATACGATGTACCATAAGGAGGATCTTCCTTTTCCGGTACGCGATATTCCTGATTCCTTTGCCCTATTCAAAAAGAAAGTCGAGCGCGAGAGCCAAGTAAGGCCAACCCTTCCAGAGATTGAAGAGATCGTGACTCCAGCGCATTTAGAAGTTACGGAAATCCCCACATTGGCCGATTTAGGGTTTTCAGAAGAGGAAATTGCGTCTGCCAAACAAAAACAATTGATCGGCGGCGAAAAGCATGGGTTGAATAATCTGGATTTGATTCTGAACGATTCGTACAAAGGCTTTCATGACTTTACGCTTTTATCGCCTTATATGGCTTCTGGGGCTTTGTCGCCCATATTGGTATACCACCGCTTGCATGCAGCGATGACGCCGACCAATAAAAAGCGATTAGAACGCAGAACAGCACGTCTTTTTTGGCGAGATTATTATCGCTTTATGCTCAAGAAATATCCTAATGTATATTTCAAATTACAGGGACATCAAGGCAAGCCTCAGGAAAACACAGCTGCAACAATCGATTTGGACTGGAAATCAGGAAATACCGGTCAGCCTTTTATAGATGAAGCGATCCATATCCTGCGAAGTACAGGCAATTTGCCATCGGAAGCGCGAACAGTATTGGCTCTTTACTTACTGCAAGAAACTAACAATACGTGGCTAGAAAATGCTTCTTTCTTTGAAGAGCATCTATTGGATTATAACCCGGCTACTACCTACGGCATTTGGTCACATATTGCCGGAGTGGGTACGAGCAAAAAAGACAATCTTTCTGGTATTCGTTGGCAAGATGCGCTGTCTAAGCATTACCCGAAGGGATTACTATACGAAGAAAATTCTAGTAAAGTGACGTCGTAGCGAATGGGCGTCCGACGGTATGACTTTGTGAGATTACCCTAATCTCACAAAATCACCATCTATTTAGCGGTCAAAGTACGAAGCTTGTCGCACGAGCAATGCACGGTATTTATTGAATACCGCAGATTTGGACACAAAGCCTTGATAATAGCCATCGGCATCTAATACGGGCAATATCCACACATCTTCGCGGTTCATCTTTTGCATCACCAGCTCCATATTCGCATCGAGAGATACCGTATCAATTGGTTTTTCGGCTAACTCGGCCATCGTCTTTTTCAATCCTTCTGGCTGTTCGCCGAGCAGAATTTCTAACAAACGCTCACTGTAGATCACGCCTAAAAACTTGCCACCTTCGCCTACTACTGGAAAAATATTGCGCTTGGTATGGATGATATCATGGCTTCTATCCTGCGGGAACTCATCTGGACGTAGTATGGTAAAATTATTCTCCAACACATAGCGCAGCTTCATCATGCTGAGCACCGTACGATCCTTGTCTTCGTGACTAATTAAATCACCTTGCTCGGCCAATCCTTTCGTATAGATCGAGTGCTTGAGCACCACACGATTGATGAAATATGCAATCGCCGTAACTAACATCAAAGGTACCATCAGGGCATAACCACCGGTGATTTCGGCAATCAGGAAGATGGCTGTTAATGGTGCGTGCATCATGCCAGCGAGGGCTCCAGCCATTCCGGCCACGGTAAAATTGGCAATATTGAGATCAACCATTCCCGTCAGGTTCAAACCGTAGGAAAAGGCAAAACCTAACAAGCCGCCGACCACCAAACTCGGGCCAAACACACCGCCATTACCACCTCCATTTAAGGTAATTAGTGCAGCAAATGACTTGGCAAAAACGGTACACAAGGCAAATATCACAACCATGATACCGGTATGGCTGTATTCGGCGAATATGCTATTTTGCAACATGGCCGTATGATTGCCGTCGAGAATTTGCTGAATCGCCAAATAACCTTCACCATACAGTGCCGGAAAAATAAATATTAAAACACCCAGACTTATCCCACTAATCCAGACCTTGCGATACGGATTATGTACTTTATTGTACTGCAAACGCAGCCAACCTGCGAGCTTAGCAAAATAGATGGAGAAACCACCTACGATAAAGGCCAGCAGGATATAAAAAAATAAGGCGCTAAAGACCCAATCGTCGGTAACCAAGTGAAATAGGGGTTCGCTATAAATGGAACGAGAAATCACGGCTGCCGTCGCAGTAGAGATCAATAAAGGAATAAACACAGGAATCGAAAACTCTGGAAGTAGGATTTCGATGGCGAAAATCATGCCTGCTACCGGACTATTAAATGCACCAGAAATACCAGCTGCCGCACCACAGGCAAGTAATAAGGTGACTTCGCGATAACTCAGACCAAAGAAGCGGCCCATATTTGACCCAATCGCCGCGCCCGAATACGCAATCGGCGCTTCGAGACCAGATGAGCCGCCAAAACCGACCGTAATGGCACTAGTGACAATCTGCGAATAAATATTATGTGGCTCAATCTTACTGGAATTGCGGGAGATCGCATACATAATCGGCGTCATCCCGTGCCCTAATTCTTTCTTACGGATGAATCTTCGTACATACACCACACTGAGAAGAATACCCACGAGTGGAAAAAGTAAATAAACATAATACTTATATTGCGAGCGCACCTCGTCTTGCAAAAATGCAGCGATACCGTGCGTCATCCCTTTCAGCAATGCCGCCGCCAACCCACCAACAATTCCCACCAGCAACGCGACCAGTATTAAAAAATTTCTGTTCGAAATTTTCTGCATACGCCATTTGTTGAGTTGATCGATGAAGCGGTAGAGCTTGGTGGATATATTCATTATTATTGATGGGAATGGATAACGTAGTAAAGTAATTCTCTGCAAAATTAGGGATTGTGTTTGGAATTCAGCAAATTTCGGATTTTATTTACGTGCTATGTTTCGGAACTTTGAATAATAGATACAACAAGGACATGGAAAATTTGACCGCAGTGAATTATAAACGCATTGAAAAGGCAATTGCTTTCATTAGTGATAATTTTGGCAAGCAGCCCAGTTTGGAAGAAATTGCGGAGCAAGTGCACCTGAGTCCTTTTCATTTTCAACGGCTTTTCGCCGAATGGGCCGGCACCACGCCGAAACGATTCTTGCAATACATCAGCATGGGGTACGCCAAAGAATTATTGAGCAAAGAGCGCGCGACTTTATGGGAAGCGACCGAAGCCACTGGTTTATCCAGCACCAGCCGTTTGCACGATCTGTTCATACAATTGGAAGGGATGACGCCTGCAGAATACAAACATGGCGGCAAAAATTTATTGATTGAATACCAGGTGAACACCACCCCATTTGGAGAAGTGCTGATCGCAAATACAAGCAAAGGCATTTGCCATTTAAGTTTTATAGTGAAAGATGCAGACTCAGATCTACAGCGGTTAATCGACAAGTTTCCGCAAGCTACCTTTACCGCGCGACGGAATGATATGCAGGCGAAAGCACTTCGCATTTTTCAGCAAGACTGGACAGATATGCCGCAAATCAAGCTGCATCTGAAGGGCACGGATTTTCAGCTCAAAGTGTGGCAATGCTTGTTGGAAATACCGACAGGATCATTATGCAGCTACGGAAATATTGCTCATGATATCGGAACGCCATTAGCGCACAGAGCGGTAGGCACAGCAATCGGAAGAAATCCAATTGCGTTTTTAATACCTTGCCACCGAGTCATTCAGACCACGGGCGGCATTGGCGGATATATGTGGGGAACAAACAGAAAAAAAGCAATCATCGGATGGGAAGCAGCGCAAAACCAATAGAATATTTACCAAAAGACGGCAGTAGTGTGTATTATGGTGTGATCTGTAATCAACAAGAAGCAGATGACTTTTTAGAAGAACTGCTCAACCATATCGCGTGGAAAAACGACGAGGCCGTGATCTTTGGTAAGCATATCATCACCAAGAGAAAAGTAGCTTGGTATGGCGATCAAGCCTTTGATTACACTTATTCGAACACCACAAAACGCGCCTTAAATTGGACACCAGCACTACTAAAAATCAAACATCAAGTAGAACAACTAACCGGTGAAACGTTTAATTCCTGCCTGTTGAATCTGTATCACGATGGTAGCGAGGGCATGGCTTGGCATAGCGATGGCGAATCTGAATTGAAGAAGCATGGTGCTATTGCATCCGTTAGTTTTGGCGCGCAGCGCAAATTCTGTTTTAAGCACAAGGAATCCAAAGAAAGGATCGACATTCAACTAGAACATGGCAGCTTGCTGGTGATGTCTGGCACCACACAGCAGCATTGGTTGCACCGACTTCCACCAACTAAAAAAGTAGACAGTCCACGGGTGAATCTGACTTTCAGAACCATGGTACAGCGCTAAACAAATCTGTGCTGGCCTGTGCCGAATGTCTGAAATATTGTACTTTTATGGCAGAATCCAGCGTTCACCATTCGGCATATACCTTATATGACAACTATTACCAAAATTTTTATTGTTTTTCTTTTCTCTTTTTGCTCTGCGATAGCATACGGATTTCAGCAGCCAACTCAAGACACGTTGCAATCTCGTGCCGATACCGTGACGGCGATCAATCAACGTTCGGTGGATCTGATGCAGCTTATGGAACAACAACGACGCGATTCGGTAAAACGCTTGGCGCTCGAAAACCAATTGCTCAGTTTGCAATTGAACGATCGGCAAGAAAACCAGCGTTTGGTGGCAGAATTGCGCGTGCTGCAAAGTCGGGATTCGATTTTATTGGCTCGTCGGAAACAAAAAGTAGATTCGCTCAAGCTACTTAACGATGGCGTACCGGTCATTCCATTTAGAGACACTATTTTTAGAATCTACACCAGCTTGGGTAGTTATACAGCCAAAGATCGTGCTTCGGCGATTGAAGAGCGCATTCGAAATTTGGCATCCAATCTCGATTTCCAAGTAGATTCACTACGCGCTTGGGAAAATGAAAACAATTGGATCATCGCATGGAATGACCAAATGATTATCAGCTTTAATGATCAAGATGCACTATGGACGAATATTGATATCGCTTCGTTGGCTGCACTGAAATTGCAGGACATTAAAACCACTATTAGTAAGCACCGAGAAGAGACGAGTCTAAAAAACCTGCTGATCTCCCTCTCACGAGCAGCGCTCATCATTACGGTATTGTCGCTACTCGTGATCGGCATGAGCCGTCTGGCGACTTGGACACGGCGAAAACTGATCGTTAATCGTGGGAAAAGATTACAGGGCGTTCAGGTCCGTGGCTATCAGCTCATATCTCCCGCACGGCAAGTGCGCATCATATGGATCATTATCATGGCTATGAAGTGGATCTTGATTCTTACCGCGATCTATTTAGCGCTGCCGATGATGCTCAATCTATTTCCGAGCACGCGCGGTTACACACCGGTGTTGCTAGGTTATTTCCTAAATCCGCTGCGCGATATCGGCGCATCGATCGTAGCGTATTTCCCCAATCTCATTACGATCATTGTGATCTGCATTGTATTTCGCTATGCGCTCAAAGTATTGAAATTCTTTGCTGGCGAATTGCGTACTGGCGCACTGCATATCCCCGGTTTTTTCCCGGATTGGGCATTGCCCACCTATCATATTTTACGCGTATTGCTACTAGCTTTTCTGATGATCGTGATCTTCCCCTATTTACCAGGATCAGATTCTTCGATTTTCAAGGGTGTATCGGTTTTTATTGGTGTGCTTTTCACCTTCAGCTCCGCGGGTGCCTTAGGCAATATCGTCGCCGGATTGGTTCTTACTTATATGCGATCATTCTCGCTGGGCGACCGCGTAAAAATTGGTGATATTAGTGGTGATATCATCGAGAAATCATTGCTTGTTACGCGCATTCGCACGACCAAAAATGAGGTTATTTCTGTACCAAACTCACAGGTCATGAATAGCCATACGATCAACTACAGTGCAGATTCGCAAGAAAAAGGATTGATTATACACACCAATTTGACCATGTCGTACGAAACACGCTGGCAGATGGTTCATCAATTGGCTATCAAAGCTGCGCTGCAAGTGGAATTTATTGAGGCCGAGCCTTCACCATTTGTACTGCAAAACAGTTTGGATGATTTTTATATTACCTATCAAATTAATGCCTATACCAAGCATCCAAATAAACAAGCGCAGATCTATTCGGAATTGCACAAAAGCCTGATGGATGTATTTCACGATGCCGATATTGAATTGCTTTCGCCGCATTATAACGCGATAAGAGATGGGAATAAGCGCGATATACCGGATGATTTTATCACAAAAGACGACAAGCTAAAATAAATTAAATCACGATGAATAGCCTGACGCTTTTACTAGGAAAGATCCACCCTTTGCCGCCAGATTCCGTAGCACGACTGGAAGAGAAGATTAGTTTAATCAAGCTCAAAAAAGGACATGTATTGATGCGAGCCGACCGACTAGAGCCTTTTCTCTACTTAATCAAACACGGAATGGTGCGCGCCTATGCCGAATCCGAAAAGGGCGAGATTACGTTCTGGTTTGGTCAGGAGGGCGAAGCGGTGCTATCGATGGTGAGCTATGTAATGGATATACCAAGTTATGAAAACATCGCGCTGATCGAAGATTGCGAACTCTATCAAATTAAGAAAGCAGACTTGCAGCATCTTTACAAACAAGATATTCATTGGGCCAACTGGGGAAGGAAGTTAGCAGAATACGAATTACTGAAAGCGGAGCGCCGCGCCATATCAAGAGAGCTTCTCTCTGCTACTCAGCGTTATAATGCCTTGCTATCCGAACACCCGAAACTGATACAGCGAATTCCTCTAAAATTTATAGCCTCCTATTTGGGCGTTACACAAGTAAGTTTGAGCAGAATTCGTAAAGGAAATTAGGGATCTTCTATAAAACTATCCCTATCTTTATTTGTTGAATAACAAAACTAGAACATGATGAAATTTTTTAAAGCAACATTTTTGATATCTGCTTTGGTATTGGGCCAGGCAGCCATAGCACAATTCAAACAAGCACCACTTCCTTATGCTTACAATGCATTGGAACGCGCAGTAGATGCGGAAACCATGGAAATCCATTACTCTAAGCATGGTGCAGCATATACCGCCAATTTAAACAAAGCGGTAGCAGGTACTTCAATGGAGAAAGAAAGCCTAGAAAAAATTCTTGCCAAAGTATCTTCTGGTACTGCGGCTCTTCGTAATAATGCAGGTGGACACTACAACCACGAGTTGTTTTGGACGATCTTGACTCCAACTAAAGATACAAAACCATCTGCTGCATTAGCGAAAGCGATCAATGCTGAATTTGGATCAATTGATAAATTGAAAGAGCAACTAAATAAAGCCGGTGCTGATCGTTTTGGATCGGGATGGGCTTGGTTGGCAGTAGATAGCCAAGGTAAATTATTTGTTTCTTCGACCGCTAATCAAGACAATCCATTGATGGATAATGCAGAAAAATGGGGAACACCAATTTTGGGCATCGACGTATGGGAACATGCGTACTACTTGAAGTATCAAAACAAGAGAGCAGATTATTTGAGCGCATTTTGGACAATTGTGAACTGGCCAGAGGTTAGTCGTCGTTACGAAGCTGCGATTAAGAAGTAATTTTTTGCGACATTATTACTGTTCGCGAATAAAGGTAGGGCTTGTTTTCAAAATGAGAAAAACAAGCCCTATTAGTTTTAACCAATTTGCCTGCGGCAAATATGTCTATCGAGACAATATCTATCGCTAATTCGTCACTTTGAGATAATAGTTCGTGTACGATTGATAGCTAAATGCTGAAATCCACCATACAAAATTACCGTAAAACAGTAGTAAACAAGCCATAATACTAGATTACAAGTCGTTTGACGTAGAAAAAAATAACTTACGATTTACAATAACTTTTCACGATATTTGCATGTATTTTTGCACAGGCAAGTAAGTATGCACTTCCTTAATAGTTGAGATGATAACGCATACTAAACACTCGAAGAGATTTGCGTCACAAAAATCGATAACTATACAAGAATAAACGTTTACAGGAGAGATACAGTTGCAGAGCATGTACAATAGACAATACGCTTCGATCACAGCGATAGGTGGTTACCTTCCCCAACAAGTAAGAACAAATCATGATTTGGAGCTAGCATGTGCTACATCCGACGAGTGGATTGTAAAACGTACTGGAATAAAAGAACGACGCATTTTAGAGAAAGATCTAGCTACTTCGGATATGGCTGTGGCTGCTATACGTAATATGGTTACCGAGTACAAACGCAATATCCACGATATTGATGCGATATTAGTCGCCACCTCTACGCCCGATATGCTGATGCCAGCCACCGCTAATTTGATTGCTGAGAAATTAGGCTTGACCAATATTTGGGCTTTTGACGTGAATGCCGCCTGTTCTGGTTTTCTGTATGCGTTGGATCTGGGAGCATCTTTGGTGGAAACCAATCGTTACAGAAATGTCGTGGTCGTTGGTGCGGACAACATTAGCTCTTTCGTTAATATTGAAGATAGATCTACCAATATCCTTTTTGGAGATGGAGCTGGAGTCGTGTGGCTTGAGCCATCTCAGGAAGAAGGCATCATGGATGCTTTCTTGCAAAGCAATGGGACTGGCAAAGATTATTTGAACATTGAGGCCGGTGGCTCATTGTATCCATTTAATGGCGATGTAATCATTGAAAATGAAAGAAAATACATTCGTCAGGACGGTAAGGTAGTTTTTAAACAAGCGATTCAGTCTATGAGCGACGCCTGTAAACATGTCTTGAGCAGAAATAATCTGACTGTGGAAGATGTGCGCTGGTTGGTACCACACCAAGCGAACAAACGTATCATTGACGCGGTAGGTAAAGAAATAAATATGGAAGAAGGTAAAACACTTTCTAACATCGAATACTTAGGAAATACCATTGCGGCTACCATCCCACTTTGTATTTGGGAAAATGTAAAGAAATTGAATAAAGGTGATTTGGTGATGCTCACTGCTTTCGGCGCTGGATTCTCTTGGGGAGCAAGTTTGCTTCGCTGGATGATTGAGTAATGATATAATACATCTTGCGATCTTCGCAGATACATAAAAAACATACAGGAACGGTGCAAAGTTTTCAACTTTGCACCGTTTTTTATCTATTTGAATTCATTTAAAATGGATACAGGATACCTGCCAATTCCTTATCACCTTCCGATAACGTCGTGTTATTAGGCGTGTTTGTCGTTTGGTTGATCAGTCTTCCCAAAATAGAATAATGCATGATAGAATACTGATCATAGTCATTAAAGGTTGTTTGTGCAACACTGTATCTATTTAATAGATTTATATATACTTGTTGTCTAGTCCAAAAATTGGGCGCGCCCCTGTAATATTCATATACAAAGTCTCGATCCCAATCTAAGTTTGCTTCCGGATGTTGTTGTTCATGTATAAAGCCTAGGGCATGACCAACTAATGAATGGTGGTACGGCTAAATTCATCTTCTGGGGTATTGTTATTAAACCATCCGAAATTCATTGTTTCTAGACTTTGGGGAATACGTAGCGCATCTCTCCCCAAGTAAGAATAAGATCCCGCATCCGCTACAAATGAAACACGTAATGTACCCGTGTTACCAGTAATAAAATCGGACTTAATATTGTCGTGTTCTTCCCATTTTTTAGCGTAAAATATTACTCGCTCTCGCACAAAGTCACTTCCACCAATAAAGTTAATTGTAATAACTTGTCCTCTAGGCCACACTCTTGACGTTAATGCTGCACCCTTCTTGGATCTGTATTATTAATCCACCGTCACGACGCGACACGCTTCTGCACGCGCATCCCTATTTGCTATAGTCCACTACAGTACACTTAGTTATGCCATCATTAAAAATCTCCGACTCCCCGTCAGACACCTCTTTCTGACACGAAATAGCAAAAATAGACGAAAGCATTATCACTCCCGACCTGCTCAAAATACTCGATTTTTTAGTCATGATATTATTAGTTAGTATGTGAAATTGCATATGTAATTTCTATTCAATTAACAATACACACTTAAAAAAACAACAACCATCTTTATTAAGCTATAAATTTATGAACATAGCGCAAAAAGTTTATTTAAAATTGCATTGGCTAAATAGATATTTTATGCGTACAGAGGTGTCCATATATCGTAAATAAAATCAATGATTGTTTCAAAACCTTGATTTATTTTGTAATAGTACCATTTTTGACTACATCTTTGGCAGATTTATTCAATTTTTTGGTACAATCCATTAGTAAGACCAAGATCCTAAAACACGTTGATTGTTTGTATAACGGTAATTGTTTCAAAAACGGGATACATGTTATGACACAATACAGGAACGGCGCAAAATTTTCAACTTTGCACCGTTTTTTTTATCTATGTGAATTCTTTCCTTCAAAATGGATAGAAGGTACCTGCCAATCACTTAGTGTCATCAAAACAAGGAAGTTTTGACGATTGCACTCTGAGCTTGGTTAACTACCCTTTCTCACATAGGATAATACAAATTAGAACATTTATCGTAGGCATTGTAGGTCATGTTTGTAACAGCAGATTTGCTTAGCGAATGGCTATATCTGCTTCCTGCTCCGAAAAGCAAGGTCACTGTCAAAGATATTATAGACAAATAGCACTACTACATCGACCAAAAAACAAAATTTTACTCGATGATACACACGCTACTAACCACTATAAATTATTATGTTTTGTAGCATACTCTTATTCATTTAGAATGTGTAGCGTTAATTTCTATTCACATATTTAGATAACTAAGCAATGCGCTATAGACAGTGATCTAGACTAATCTAGATATAAATAATTAATAAAATATCTCTAAGGTGAATTTATTTATAAAAAAATAAAATGAATTTTAAAATATTTAGTGTTTCATTTTTAGGCGTTTACATTCAAAAAGCTTCTTAATAGCTCATAGAGTAGTACTTTATTGAGAAATTTATACAGCAAAATATTTCACAATTATTTAACACAGAAAATAGTGATGTGGATCCTTATGTAACGTACATTTGTAATATCAAAAATTTAGGTTTATAATTGGTTAGTAAAGATTTTCATTCTCCCCGTTTGAAAATCTTTCTTTTTTCCAATGTATTATATACCTTAAAACCATAGAACAAATTGGTAATATGTCAAATTCAACAAAATATACTTCACCCGTCCTATTAAATAGAGTGGTAAATGATGCACACAATTTCAAAATCTTACCTAAACCTTCGGGAATATACCCTTTTAAGCTAAAATTAAGCAAGCTACTACCTACCAAACAAATCGAAAAACTACAAGAATCGATGACTTTTCATTTAGTAGGTGATACGGGCAGCGCAAGACACTCTCCATTCCAATCTGTACTAGCTGCTAGCATCAATGCACACCGTAGGGAGAGCGAAGATGCGCCTGCTTTTCTCTATCATTTGGGAGATGTGGTGTACAATCATGGTGAGGCTTCCGAGTATTACAGCCAATTCTTATCGCATTACGATCAATATGATGCTCCTATATTTGCTATACCAGGAAATCACGATGGAGATATTAATCCCTTAGTAGAGCCGTACGAAAGTTTAGAAGCATTTACGCATGTTTTTTGTAGTAAAGAACAAACACCTATTCGTTTTGGTCAGAATAGCAAACGACTGACAGGAACGCAACCACATGTGTATTGGACATTAGAAACACCATTAGCGCGTATTATTGGCCTTTATGGAAATATCAATAAGCATGGGATGATCGATGACACACAAAAAACTTGGTTCAAAGAAGAACTGAAACGCGGTAAAGCGCATCCTGATAAGCAAGCATTAATAATCTGCCTGCATCATGCACCCTATTCTGCAGATAGCAACCACGGTTCTAGCACACCGATGATTGAGCTTTTGGATGAAGCTTTTGAAGAAATGAACATCCTGCCAGACGCCGTGTTTAGCGGACATGTACATAATTACCAGCGATTTGTAAAACATTACCCAAATAAGGATGTACCTTATATTGTAGCTGGAGCCGGAGGCTATGCCGATCTGCACCAAGTGGCTACACATACTGACCCCACCGTCGCTCCCCTTGCTACAAAATATGGAAAAGTGGAACTAGAAAGCTATTGCGACACCCGTTTTGGATTTCTTGCGCTTACTATTCAGAAATTGGTCGGAAGTGATGACTTGAAAATTTCGGGATCCTATTTCGCATTAACCGGAGCATTCGATGGCAATGAGGCACCAGAATGTGTGGATAGCTTTTCGTTTAAAGTACAACATGATGTGGCGGAAATGCAGCTACAAAATCATGCTCCGCACCAATAGACCCAGCAAGTATTATTATGCAGACATAATAGATTTCAGAAAGTTAGAAAGCTGCCATAGAGATATTTTCTCATATAGCAGTTTAGCAAAATAACTTTGCTAAAACTATTTAGTCAATGTATTTGAGAATAAATAAAAATAATAATTGATGTTTACACCTATATTATGTATCTTTGTGTATTCATAATTTTAGGTTAATAATTGGTTAGTTTAAAGACTTTCAGCCTCCCCGGTTGAAAGTCTTTTTTCATGCTTACTATTTGACAATTCAATTAAAAAAAATCATAGAAATCGAATAATAACTTCGTAGCAGTCGCGTTAATTACTTAGAGAAAAATTATTGGCATGCTTGTTGCAACTATGCGACTGAGCTTGATTAAGGGCGCCTTAATCAAGCTCACAAAAGAGACACTATCACACCAACTATAAAAGAAGGTGATCGCCCCGCGGTCACCTCTCTTTGCTTTATAGCCTGTGGTTATTGAATGATCATGTTTTGTGTTTTAAATAGGTTTCCTTTGAAGCTGCCTTCGCCATTTACTGCTCCTCCCACAACGACGAAAAGAGACGTCTTTTCAAAAACAAAGAATGGAAGCAAAGGCAATCCATCATTATGTGTATAGAAATACCGATATTTGAAGCTATGAATAGAACAAATTATCGTAAACTATTCCTACTGATTTGCTGTGTAGGACTGTTCATTACCACGACATCAACAGCATTCGGACAATCGAAAACTATTCCGCAAACTCCAGATATCATCTTACAAAATGGTGATTTACTGTTTGTCAGTGCTTCTACGCTCAACCTATCTGGCGCTATAGATCGCGTCACGCAAACTAGTGCCAAAACAGCCTATGACCACGTAGCATTGATCGAAGTGTCACAAGATTCCATTTTTATACTACATGCGAATACCAAAACTGGATCTCTGCGAGAACCACTAGAAGTATTCTTGACCAATAATGCCGCTGACAATCACAAGTATGCTGTGTATCGGTTAAAAACGGCTTATCAGTCTGCCATACCCAAAGCCCTGTTGCAAGCTAAAAAATGGCTGGGTCGCCCTTACAACTTCACTTACATACTCGACGATGACAGCTTATATTGCTCGGACTTTATAGAGCGAATTTTCCGCGACGATCACATCTTCACTTTGGAACCTATGACTTTCATCGATCCAGCTACCCAACAAACGGATACCTTTTGGAAAAGTTATTATCAGAAAATAAATCTAGAAGTACCCGAGGGGTTACCAGGTTGCAACCCCAATGGACTTGCCGCTAGTGACAAATTAGAATATATCGGACAATGGTAGTAAGCACCTGCAGCCCATCAAAAAACGTTTTATAAATGATCTAACGTTGGATGAAGAAACGTAAAGCCTGTATCTTCTGCTTTCTTAGACGATACTGGAGCATTCTTTAATAATTCTTGCGACAACTCGCCCAAGCCAATTTTAAGCGCAAATGCGGGTATAGGCATTCCAATCGAAAAACTCGACGTCTTTTTCAATAGTTTTTTAGTCAACGCAGCTTGCTGTTCGGGCTTTGGCGCAACCGCATTCAGCGCACCTGATATTGCAGGAGTAACCGCAGCAAAGGTATATAGACGAAGTAAATCTTCCAGACTGACCCAGCTAAACACTTGCTTACCGCTACCAAATCGCGGCGCTACGCGAAGGGCAAATGCTTTCTTCATTTCTTTCCACATGCCACCATCAGGGTGCAAGACCAATCCCGTACGAATCCAAACAGTTCGTACATGGGTAGCAGCTAATGGTTTGGCCGCTGCTTCCCATGCCGCACATACATGCGCCAAGAAATCATTCGCCGCCGGATCTTCTTCAACGAAAGCGCGATCCGTAGCAGCTTCGCCATACCAGCCAATTGCAGAGGCCGACACGAAGGTCTTCACATCCTTTCCTATTGTCTTGATCCAATCAACTAATAATTTGGTACTATGCGTACGACTTTCAAACAGCACTTTCTTGCGTTCTTTCGTCCAACGTTTCTCGGCAATACTTGCGCCTGCCAGATGAATGATGGTATCAATGTCATGCGGCACATCGGGAGAAATAAAATCCTTTTGCACATTCCAAAGGCAATAACGAACGCGCGATTGCTCTTTCCGATATTTCTCATCTCGAATTAGTACGGTAATCTGTACATCATGAAATGCGTTTAAAAGATGGTTCACCAACTTAGTGCCTATAAAACCGGTTCCACCGGATATGAGAATGTTTTTCATCTGTAGAAGTTATCTATGTAAGACGCCTGTCTGTACCCAGCACAACAGTCAATCGCATACAATTGTTCTGCTCGGTATTAGTAGCTCTGCTACGAAAAAAGGCGCAGCAAAATGCCGCGCCTTCTAACTTACAAAATTGAAACAGTTAATCGAACCGATCCGCATGCATAATTTTAGTCCATGCTTTAGCAAAATCCTGCACAAATTTATGTTGCGCATCGGCACTGCCGTATACCTCGGCGATGGCGCGGAGTTCGGCATTAGAACCAAATACTAAATCTGCTCGGCTAGCCGTCCACCTCACATCTCCACCAGAACGATCACGTCCTTCGTAGCGTTGTTTATCTGCCGAAACGGCTTTCCACTCGGTCTTCATATCCAACAAGTTCACGAAGAAATCATTGGTAAGCTTACCTAGATTGGCCGTAAAAACACCATCAGCATTTCCATCGTAGTTGGCACCCAACACACGTAAACCACCGATTAGCACGGAAAGTTCTGGACTAGTAAGACCAAGCAATTGCGCTCTATCTACCAACAATTCTTCTTGCGAAGCGCTATACTGTTTTGGATGATAATTTCTGAAACCATCTGCGATTGGCTCCAAATACTCGAAAGATTCTACATCGGTTTGTTCCTGCGTAGCATCCATACGTCCTGGTCGGAAAGGAATTTGAAGCGAATGGTCGCTAGCTTGTTCCACCGCAGCGTCACCAGCTAGCACGATCAAATCGGCGAGCGATATCTTTTTACCGTCCGATTGTGTTTGCTGGAAAGATGCTTGTATCTCTTCTAATTTAGACAACACCTTTTGCAGTTGAGCTGGATTGTTCACTTCCCAATCTTTCTGAGGCGCTAGGCGAATGCGTGCACCATTGGCACCGCCACGTTTATCGGATCCACGGAAAGTAGAGGCCGAGGCCCAAGCCGTACTTACGAGTTCTGCTGTGGATAAACCAGATTGCAGTATTTGCTTTTTCAGCTCTGCTATATCTTGATCATTCACCAGTGGGTGATCTACTGCTGGAATAGGATCTTGCCACAATAAAACCTCTTCTGGAACTTCTGGTCCGAGATACAATTCACGCGGCCCCATATCGCGGTGCGTTAACTTAAACCACGCGCGGGAGAAGGCATCTGCAAATTCATCTGGGTTTTCAAAAAATCTTCTGGAAATCTTCTCATACTCCGGATCGAAGCGCAACGATAAATCGGTGGTTAACATCGTTGGTGCATGCTTTTTGCCTTCTATAAAAGCATCCGGAATAATATCTCCAGCATCTTTCGCCACCCACTGGTGTGCTCCAGCAGGGCTCTTCGTCAATTCCCACTCAAAATTGAATAGATTTTCGAAGAAATTATTTCCCCATTTCGTAGGTGTCGTGGTCCACGTTACTTCGAGTCCACTGGTGATGGTATCGCCCGCATTACCCGATCCAAAGCTATTCTGCCAGCCTAGACCTTGTAATTCCAATCCTGCAGCTTCTGGTTCTTTGCCCACGTGGTCATCTGCCGGTGCAGCACCATGTGTTTTACCAAAAGTATGTCCGCCAGCAATCAAAGCGACGGTTTCTTCGTCATTCATTGCCATTCGGTCAAATGTGTCGCGAATATCTTTGGCGGCAAGAATAGGATCAGGATTACCATCTGGTCCTTCTGGATTTACATAAATTAAGCCCATTTGTACCGCAGCCAATGGTTTTTCGAGATTGCGAGAATGCACATCGCCATCGGCATCATCGTCGGATACGACGACGCCATGTTTTTTGTCGGCACCATCGGAACCGTGTCCGTAGCGCAGATCTCCACCTAACCACGTGGTTTCTGATCCCCAATACACATCTTCTTCCGATTCCCACACATCCGCGCGACCGCCAGCAAATCCAAAGGTTTGTAATCCCATAGATTCTAGCGCGACATTACCAGTTAGGATCAATAAATCTGCCCATGAAATGTTGCGCCCATATTTTTGTTTGATAGGCCACAACAGACGACGTGCTTTATCTAAGCTAACATTATCTGGCCAGCTATTTAAAGGTGCAAAACGTTGCTGCCCAGCACCAGCACCACCACGCCCATCACCGACACGATACGTGCCGGCACTATGCCAAGCCATGCGGATAAAAAGTGGGCCATAATGGCCGAAATCTGCTGGCCACCAATCTTGCGAATCGGTCATCAAAGCGTGCAAATCTTGTTTGACGGTTTCAAGATCCAAACTATTGAAAGCATCGGCATAATTAAAATCTGGATCCATCGGATCCGACAGCTTGGAGTGCTGTCTCAAAATGTTTAATTTCAATTGTTTTGGCCACCAGTCTTTATTCCCAGTACCGTTACCGGCGACCTCTTGTTTAATCTCCCCATTACCATTATGAAATGGGCATTTTCCTAAATCGTTCGATTCTTTTTCCATTCTTAATAACGTATGATTTAATAATTTTTACCTCTTCTACTCCTCAATCTTCATAAAGATATGATATTATGTAAATTAATGAAAATCAATTAACTCAATAGTATTATAGCTAAAAACTATTCATTTATCGTATTGTAGCGGACTTAGCTTGCAGGTTATCGCATTTACGACTACCTTTAATCGCACTTACACTTGAGCAGTACATCATGGCGGATCGCAAAGACCAAAAAATAGCAATGCTGATAGACGCAGACAATGTGTCTTATAAAAAAATAGAAGAAATCCTGAATGAGGTGAACCGCTACGGCGTACCTTCCATCAAGCGGATATATGGCGATTGGACCAGTCCATTTGTAGAAAATTGGAAATCTAGTTTGCTTACGCATGCGATCACGCCCATACAACAATATAGCTACACACAGGGCAAAAACTCGACCGACTCGGCGTTGATTATTGATGCGATGGATATCCTCCATTCGGATCGTGTCGACGGATTTTGCATAGTATCTAGCGATAGTGATTTTACCAGACTGGCTACGCGCCTGCGCGAATCCGGAAAACTGGTGATCGGTATCGGTGAGCGGAAAACGCCGAAGCCTTTTATTGCATCCTGTGATAAATTTATCTATGTAGAGATTCTGGATCATAAGTCTGCTTCGAAGAAGAAAGCAACAGAAAATACTAACAACGCTCCAGCGGCTGGTACGAAAGCGACTCCCCGTCCAGCAGCAAAAGAAAGCACACCACTGGATGATGACACTTTATTGTTATTGAAAGATACGGTAGACGATACAGCGGACGAAAGCGGATGGGCATTTTTGGGAGAAATTGGGAATCTCATCATCAAACGAAAACCAGACTTCGATGCTCGAAATTACGGCTTCGAAAAGATTTCGCATCTATTCAAATCTCGTAAGACAGATTTTGAAGTCGATGAGCGCACCACAGAAAAATCGAAGAACAAGTTGTATTATGTACGCAATATCTTGACGAACGAAGCAATAGCGGAAACACCGGTAATCGCAGCAACTCCAGTAGCAGAAACTGCGGTAGAAGAAGTGACCTTGCCTTCGCCCGGCAATAAGATCACTGCGGATGACGTACGGAAAAATCAGATTCGAATTACGAAAGATCTTAAATCTCTATTCCCAACACGCACGCGCAAAATCTCCATTATCATTCAAGACAAGTTTGAATGCACATTCTCACATCGCAGAGATCGCTCGCATGTGTTGAATCTTGGAAAGGATGCGGCGACACAATTAGGACTAGCAGAAGAAACGCATTATTTGGTGCAGAAGATAAATGACACCACGTACAAGCTATCAAAAACCACGTAGTAGCCGTTTGGATGTTAAAAAAAGTTAATCAAAGCCAATGATTGTACTATTTCAAAAATACCGCCGTTCTATAGGCAGTAGTAATTTTTTCATAATAGGTTAATAATTGGTTAGTTAGTAAGAAGTCCTGAAGTTCCCCACTTCAGGACTTCTTTTTTTACCGTAAGTGGCTGAAATCAGCCTAATTAAATCTTCGCGGCAAATACCCGTTTTATGAGATTTATTGAAACAAAAGCGCTAAATATTCAAATTTCTTATAGCTGGCATAAATATTGTTTCATTCACAGTGTTTGGTTAATAATTGGTTTGTCGAAAGTCTTGAAACTCCCATTTCAGGACTTTCTTTTTTTTGTAACGATTTCCCCTAACCTTGCTAAGCGGCATAAGCAATTACAGAATTTTGATATATTTGTTGTAGCTACCTTATAAATCTATGATAAATTCGATGCATCCTACCGAGGCAACCATCGTAATTGCCGACGACCATCAAGACATATTAGACTTTATCGCCGAAGATCTCGAAGAACATTACCGTGTGGTAAAAATGACGAACGGTCAAGAAGCTTTGGCGTACATCAAACTGTATCCAGTAGATCTTATCGTGAGTGATGTAATGATGCCAGTGATGGATGGCTATGAGCTGTGCACAGCGATCAAAGATGATTTGCAGTACAGTCATATTCCGTTTATCATGCTGACGGCCAAGAACAGTCTGCAATCGAAAATTGAGGGATTGGAATACGGTGCGGATGCTTATATCGAAAAACCATTCTCGCCTAACTTTCTGCAAGCGCAGATCACCAGCTTGCTACGCAACCGAAAATCGCTGCGTGCACATTACGATGCTACACCGTCTGCGCCTATTGATATAGAGACAGAGGAGACTGCCGATCAGCTTTTTTTAAAAAAATTGAATGCATTGATTTTAGAAAACATGTCTGAGCAAAGTTTATGTGTAGATATGCTGGCCGAGAGAATGTGCATGAGCAGGCCGACTTTGTACCGCAAAATTAAGGCGCTTTCGGATTTATCACCCAATGAATTAATCAACATCACCAGATTAAAGAAAGCCGCGCAGCTATTGACCAATCAGGAATTTAAAGTGTACGAGATTGCCAATAAATTGGGTTTCAGTACACCTTCCCATTTCACTCGCAACTTTCAAAAGCAATTTGGCATCAGCCCGAAGGAGTTTATTGGCAAAGTAAAAAAGTCGGCTACGCCGTCCTAATTTAAAATCCGTACATTTTTAGCGCTTCGCAAATAGTACCTATCTTAGTCCAACGCTTAAACAGTTATCGAATGAAACGGCTAATTGAAAGTTTTCAACATGCAGGACAAGGGTTGCGCACCGTATTACGAAGTGAAACCAATTTTCGGATACATCTGGCGGCGAGCTTTTTGGTAATAATCCTCGGATATGTCTTCGAAATAGCAACCTTGGAATGGGTGGCTATCGTACTAAGCATCGGACTGGTGATGAGTATGGAAAGCCTTAATTCTGCAGTAGAATATCTGGCCGACTTCGTTTCTCCGGAAAGGCATGCGCAGATTAAAAAGGTGAAAGATGCAGCAGCAGCTGCCGTACTCCTTACCGCGCTGACTGCCGCCGTAGTCGGTTTATGCATCTTTGCCCCAAAGATTTGGAAACTCTTCTAATGCTAGCCAGTTTTTAGCTAATTCAGCATCGTGATTTTGCAGGAACCGTTCCAAGTGGATGGATTCATTCTGTTCGCGCAACGCGCGTATAGCGGCATACAACTGTATTTGGTGTTGCCGATCCTCATTTTCAGGGCGATACTTGTTTTGTGCTGCGATACGCTGATCTTAGATTCGAAGGCAGACTTATCGGCTGCGCCGGAATAGACAGATATAATTTGCTCCCTACTGCCATATCGTACCTCGCCCAACTCGGTTTGAAATAAATTTCTCCAGTCCTATTATCTTCCACGGTACAATCCGTAAAACTAAGCAAGCACAACTTGGTTTCGTGAAAAACTTGATCAAGTAACCTACCATGCACCGCCACGCCAGACTCAAATTGTATTTCCACGATCTGCCAAATCCTGGGATCCACAATCTTCCAAAGGTATTTCCCAGCCCGTGACTGCACCTGTCGGACTTCCAAACCCATCCGCATGTTGCACTTTGCCATGGCCACTCACTTGTTGATCTTCAATTGCTAGTGCAGTAGGGCCAATCGTACGAATGTAGAATAGCTGATACTTCCTTTCCCACTCGTTGAAATGTGCACGAAACTTGTAATCCAGAGCTATAGACGATCGTACAGGTATTGCCACTGTCGATCGCCAGATCCACACCAGACTGACTTACCTCCAACTCGAAAAGCCATGGTATCTGCAAATTCATCTAGTATCTTTCGGAGATATTCAAAATCGGGCGTCACGAACAATTGAGGTTGTGCTGTGGTGATATCATAACTGTACTGCAAGGTATCGGTCGTGTAATCCAGCTTTGGCACAGCAGGATGCATGCAGCTGGCGCATTCGCCAATAGACGATAATAATCCAGCACCGTAAATTTTTGGATTTTCTACCGTACCGATTAGGCCATATGCTACCGTCCACCAATGCAATCTACTCAACAAGGCCATTTCCGATAGTTCGCCCATATTCTGCTGAATATCGACCAAGGCAGATTCTGCGACAATCAGGTCATCCTTTGTCACATCGGAGCGTTCCTTTAATATGGAGAGATAGCGAATGACTTCATACAATTGGAAATCTTGCGCTGAAAACATGGCTTTGCTACCAATCTCCCCTAAGTACTGTAAGTAAGCGGCATACTCCAGTTCACCAATAATGGGCGCGTGGCCAGAAGATTCATGGATTATATCGGGCGTCGGTGTATATTCTATATGCTCAAGTTGGCGAATATCTGCTGCAATCACCAATACACTATGCGCTTGGAACTCCATAAATGCCGAAGGAGGAATAAATCCACCCACGGTTACCGCTCCCCAATCTATTTGCGATAGGCAATCATTCATCGCCTGTAAATCTGGATTCCGCTCAACAGACAATCCGGCATTGCGTAAACCTGGAATGCTGGAATGTAGGGATAATACGCCACGTCTTTTAGATACGCATAATTTTGGCGCATGACATAGCGCCACACGGCCTGATCTACGGCAGAATATCGACCAAGTTTTGCAGCACTACAAATTGTCTGAGATACGCTGGCAAGGCATCTAGCACGGAATTGTGATACGTTTCCATCTACAACTGGTTATACCTCAAACCTAGGTATTATTAACTCAATTGTAAATTAAATTCCTAATAGTTTTCGAATCGTATCCTCTAACTTCTCTGGTTTGGTAATTGGCGAAAAACGCTTAACAGGCTTCCCATTTTTATCTACTAGAAATTTGGTGAAGTTCCATTTGATGCGCGAACCTAAAAAGCCAGAAAGTTCTTTTTTGAGGTATTGAAACACTGGGTTCGTATTTTCTCCATTGACATCAGACTTCTCTAGCAACTGAAAGGTAACACCATGATTGATCTGGCATGTTGCTTCCATGCTTTCATTGGTCTCCGGCTCTTGATTACGAAATTGATCGGAAGGAAAGCCGAGTACCACCAAACCTTGCTGACTGTACTTCTGATGCAGTAATTCTAATCCTTCAAATTGCGGCGCTAAACCACATTTCGTGGCAGTATTCACGATCAACACGACTTTTCCGCGTAGGTCATCCATTGGCAATTTCTCCCCATTGGGCTTATTAGCACTTAAATCATAAAATGTATCCATCACGTTCAGTTTTAATGAAAAGAGCCAGATATCACATAACATGGATGGTCTGGCTCTTTAATTTTGACAATAAATGTCGGAAAATTCTTTTAGATATTCAGATCGCCTTGGCGTCCTACATCTTTCTTAGCACCGGTAACTGCGCTAGCAGCAACTTTAAAGAAAGTGACCAGCTTATTGGATTTATTATCCCAATAATGTGCCTCACTTGGCACAACGCGTAGCACACGAATGCGTGGATCTTCTTTTCCTTTTTCAAACCAACCTTCGATCATCTTATTCCAGTATTTGTCAATACGTTCTTGATCTCTGGATATTTCTGAGTGTCCGTTGATGCTCAAGAAGCTGTAGTTGCTTACATCCGAATATAACAAACTGACCTGATCGTTGGATTCTAGGTGCGTGTGGGTATCACTTTCGGACGAAAATAAAAACCAGATATTGCCAGATTCGTCTACCTCTTGTCTACTCATCGGCACGGCATGCACATAGCTACCAGTTGTGGGATAACTACCCAACATCCCGATATCAATTTTGTCCACTAGTTCTTTTAGTTTATCTATAGCTTCTTGGTTGTGAAGATTTTCTGTACTCATAGCAAATATGTTTATTTTATAAGATAACAGTTGGGATTCGCAATTGTTGGGATACAGTTGAAAAAATCAAAACTGGGAAATGGTTGTTTATTCTTTAGTATACAGTAAACCTAGAAAACATGACTCAAGAAGAAGCATTAAAAAAAGGCAAAGCCTATTATCAGGATCGCATAGCTGGCAATAGTATAGAGGAAGAAAAGGGATTTCACCTCGTGGAAGAAAATGAAGAATATTCCATATTTCTAGACAACAATACCGCAGATATATCTGACCCAGCTTTACTCTCGATAAGTGATGCCGATGGGCACGAAAAGTTTATGGAGCGGTATCAACAAATTGAGCAGAACAGCTCCTATTGTGAAACAATCGGATCAAGTACCTACCGGGTATGTGCTATCCCAAAATAAATGACAACAAAAAGGGCACATCGTGATGCGCCCTTTTTTTATTGATGTAGATAAACGTTATTCCACTGGCAATTCTGCCTCTTTAATCTTATTCAAGACATAGTGTTCAGCTAGATTAGAGGTAATCTCTTTCTGATCTGCATCTAATTGCTTCAAATTATCTTTACCGATCTTGAATTTTAGATTTACATTCGTTCCTTTCAAGTGTGCAACTTTGCCACCGTCATGCCACATGATTCTTCCGTTGTCATCCACTTTTTGATCGCGATCTTCGTAATCTTGTGTGATGCGAAACGTATCATTGTTGTTGAGCACTACCGTGGTTTTGATACCTGGACAATCTGCGCAAGGCACAACGCCCTCGTATGTGCCAGGCCAATCGCCTACAGTTTCCGCAATTGGTGCTGCTCCGTCTTCGGTGGCAGAAGCCTCGGTTGATTCTGCGGCCTCTGCCGCGTCACCTGCATTTTCTGTCTTGGACTGCCCGCATCCTGTTAAGATGGCTATACCTAATAAATAACTAAAAATGTATTTCATATCCGTTCTATTTTCTGCTATGTTTTACAAATTCCTTGCCATAAGATTATAACGAAATGTATTTTGGGAGATCAGCAGGCAAATTACCTGTTATTAAACGATGATCTGATCTTTCACCAAAAGTTTATCACAAACTTTACTGCTCAACAGTTCATTTTTTTTGTCGTTGTACGATACAGACATCGTTCCGTCAAAACTTTCTACAAATTCTATATGCAAAATAGTTCCTAGCGGCAATAATTTACTGTTTAGATAATTAAGCAGATCCGTAGAAGAATCTCCAACAGCCATAAATTGCACTTGATCGCCCGCTTTATAATCGCTCAGCTTTTGATAATTCTCTACCGTCACATGACCATGGAGATCTGGTATGGGTGAACCATGCGGATCCACATTTGGATAGCCCAGTAATTCATCCATCTTATCGAAAAAAGCAGGCGATTGGATATGCTCAATCTGTTCGGCAATTGCATGCACTTCTTCCCATCCTAACCCCATTTTTTCTACGAGATACATTTCTGTTAGCCGATGTTTCCGGATAATAAGGGCGGCTTCTTTTTTGCCCTTTTCAGACAATTTGATGGGTTTGTAGCTTTCGTGGATCACCAATTTCTTCTCAGAAAGACGTCTCATCATACTATTTGCGGTAGGCAATTTAACTTTTAAGTGCTTACTGAGATCCGAAATATTAACTTCTCCTGTACTATGAGAGAGGTAAAACAATGCTTTAAGGTAGTTTTCTTCTGTTACAGAAATCATAGTTCGAATGTACAAAATATTAGACTAATCTAACATATTTATAAATAAAAATTTGTTAGACTGATATAACTTTTTAACTTTACAAATCTAACAATGCTATTGTTTTCTTTTAGTAGTGCTTTAGACTGCTTAATTATTAAAGCGATCGCCTCCATTCGCTAGCAGACCGAGAAGAAAAACACTTTTTTTTTAAGATTAATAATTAGAACGATGAGAAAATCACACATCGTAATTGGAGTTATTATGGCTCTGATTATCGGGGTTCAGTCTTGCGAAAGGTTTGAACCCAAATTACCTCCAGAGAACAGTTTACTAGACGGCGCTATAGATGGACTCAATTTCGCGGAAATGCGGCTTTTTTTGGATGGCGATCAGACTTTTGAGGAAGTTTTCACCATCGAGAAGGGTCTTGGGCCTTTGTTTGTATCAAACAGTTGCGTGAGTTGTCATGCTGGAGATGGTAAGGGAAATCCTTTTAGTACAGTTACTCGCTTCGGTCAGATCGATGCAACTGGCAATCAGTTTTTACATTTAGGTGGGCCGCAGCTGCAAAACAGAGCGATCCCTGGATATCAGCCAGAGGTTTTACCTGCTGGAGCGACGTATACGCGTCTCACACCTCCTGCTGTGACAGGAATGGGATTTCTAGAATTTGTACCAGACGCGGTGTTGCTCTCCATGGCTGACCCAGAAGATTTAGATGGTGATGGCATCACTGGTCGCGTAAATTGGGTGAATATCCCTTCTTTCATTAGGCCTAGAAGTGAAAGCATTTCAAAAGAAGGAAAATACATTGGGCGTTTTGGAAAAAAGGCGAGCGTATATGATTTGCTTCAACAGACCGTAAGTGCATTCTCCGAAGACATGGGAATTTCTTCTTTCTATAATCCAATTGACCTTTTTTCAGGTATTCCAATTGATCCAGAAATTGCCACACAGAAAGTGAATAATGTCAGCTTTTATCTGCAAACCTTAAAAGCTCCCGTTGCCCGTAATCAAAATGATCCGGAAGTCATGCGAGGCAAAGCATTGTTTACGCAGATTTCCTGTTCTAGCTGCCACACACCTCAATTAAAGACCGGCAATGCACCCATTGAAGCATTGGCGTTTCAAGAATTCTATCCTTATACCGACCTGCTTCTGCACGATATGGGACCAGAACTCGATGATGGCTATACCGAAGGATCAGCAAAAACGGCTGAATGGCGAACTCCTCCACTTTGGGGGCTTGGACTTTCTCCAGATTCTCAAGGTGGGCGCTATTTCTTGATGCACGATGGCAGAGCCAACAGTATCGAACAAGCGATAGAACTACACGGTGGAGAAGCTACTCGGATTCGCCAAAACTATCGGAGTCTTTCACCCGGCGAAAAAGAATCATTGATCAAATTCTTAAAATCACTATAAGATGCAAAGAAAGCAATTTATCAAGCACTGCGGTTTTGCATGTGCTGGCGCGACATTAGGAATGGTATTTTTAAATGGTTGTGCCTCGAGCAAAACAGTGACCGGAAAGATTGTTGATACAGATCTTGTCATTTCGACAGACAACTTCTTGTTGGAAAAATCAGCACAATCTACTTACCGGAAATACATTATTGTAGCGCATGATCAGCTACGATACCCGATTTATGTATACCGATTCTCGGACAATGAATACTTCGCTTCATTCATGCAATGCACGCATCAAGGTGCCGAGCTTCAAGCATTTGGAGATCGGCTCCAATGCCCAGCGCACGACAGCGAATTTAACTACAAGGGCGAAGTGCTCAATGGTCCTGCCAACGAAAGTTTAAGATCATTCCCCGTCGTTATTGACAACAACCTACTTAAAATATCGCTAAAACATGTCTAAAATATTTTACTTAATACTCCTTGTAGGGCTGTATGTACCATCGTTATTACAGGCTCAAATAGATTCTTCTTTGTTCAAAAGAGTAGAAAACAAAGATTCGCTCAAAAACACAATGAACATGGATGCTGTATACAACAGGCCAATGTTATTTGCTGGAAGATTACCTGTTTCCATCGGTGGTTATATGGAGGCCAACTGGCAGCATATTGGCGTTGATGGCGTAAGCGAAGGCCACCAATTCCAATTCCGAAGATTTACTATTTTCATGGCATCCACCATTAGCAAACGCATTAAATTTATGAGTGAACTGGAGTTTGAAGATGGTACTCGAGAGATTAGTATTGAATTTGCAGCATTAGATATGGAATTTGATCCTTTACTCAACTTACGTGGTGGTATTATTTTAAATCCAATCGGATCATTTAACCAAAATCATGACGGACCGAAATGGGAATTTACTGATCGTCCGATCTCAGCTACCCAGATGCTACCCGCCACGTGGAGCAATGCAGGCTTTGGCTTGTATGGTAAACGATATAGCAATGATTGGATGTTTGGTTATGAGGCATATATTTCGGGAGGTTTTGATAACACCATTATTAATAATGAACAAGGAAAAACCTACCTCCCGGCTACCAAATCTAACGCTGACCGTTTTGAAGAAAGCCTGACCGGCCACCCACTATACTCTGGAAAACTCGCCGTTCGAAACAATAAAATTGGCGAACTTGGTGTCTCTGATATGGGTGGCGTATACAATCGATATATGGATGAAGGCGAGCAGATCGATGACAAAAGGGCATTACACGTTTTCGCGGTAGATTTCAATACAACTCTTCCACGGCTCAATACATTCATTACTGGAGAGTGGGCTTGGATAAATTTGCAAGTCCCCGAAAACTATATCCAAACTTATGGAAACAGGCAATATGGCGGATTTGTAGATATTGTGCAACCGCTATTGCAACGCAGACTCTTGGGCTGGGACAATGCTTCGATTAACCTCGCTTGCCGATTAGAATATGTGGATTGGAATGTCGGGAAAGTGCAAGAAACAGGGGATAACATTGGTGAAGATTTGTGGAGTATCGTCGGCGGCTTAAGTTTTCGACCGAATTCTCTCACAATACTAAGGTTGAATTATCGCCATCAGCGCAGTCGTGATTTTCTAGCAAATCCTCCTGTATTGCTGGGCGGTTTTAGCTTTGGTATTTCGACCTATTTTTGAAGCATTTTCTTTGCGAGCTCAAGACTAACCGCTACACTGTATCGCTTTAATTGGGAAGCGGCATCGGGAACCCGACGGTAAACCGACTTCCACGTCCAGGAACACTATCCACTTGAACAATACCATCATTATGTTTAATTAATTCACTACAAAGTAATAGACCAAGACCAGCTCCTGGCTCATTGTCAGTACCAACGGAGCGTTGTTGAATGGTACGGAAGAGATATGCTGCCTGATCTTTTTCCATACCAACTCCATTATCTTTCACATGTATAAATCCGTAGCCCACATCTCTAGACACAGAAATCTTTATAATACCATTGGTATGACTAAATTTTACGGCATTGCTGACCACATTTCGCAAAATAATGGTCAAATGATCCGAATCAACATACAGTGGGAAATACCTATCGACATCTACGATCAGTTTTATTCGCTTGAGGTCACAAGATGATTGAAAAACAGCCATCAAATTATCTACGACATCGGCAACCTGTGTGGTGGTATCAACTTTCGCTTGTCCACGCATGCTGCGGCTACTCCAGCTCAAGATATCGTCGAGCACTTCTTTTTGCTTTGCTATCTGTCTTTGCAACTGTATTATATATTCTTCGGATACCGCGCCGTCTATCACTTGCTGATGTAATAGATGTACCATCCCCTCCAGTGTAGAAAGTGGACTGCGAATGTCGTGTGCAACGATCGAAAATATGCGCTCTTTATCTTGATTAAGAACCTGCAATTTCTGCCTTTGATCTTCGATCAACATCATATTGTTGTAGATGATATTTTTAAAAAAATGAATAGCAATTACAATAAAAAAAAGTGAACCAATGGTATTAATTAGGATTCTACTTCGCGGCACATGATCCATGAGCAATGTATCTACCGGAAAGAGTTTCACGGAAACGATGCCCGCTATTACCAATAGTCCCATAGACCATTGGATGATGCGATTGTCATACAGCAACATACAGACAATCATAATACAGAGCAAAAAATTCTCTCCGCCATTGCCATAGAATAGTGCTCCAAAATAAAAAAACAAAAAATTCACGCCCAAAAGGATGATTTTAGCCAGTTCCAGGCGTTTGTAGTATTGCAGAAATAAAACAGAAAGGCACGAAACCCCGTTCGATGCATTGATCAATGCTAAGAAATAACGATCTTCAAAAAAATTGACTATCGAAAACAGGAACATGGCCGGTATGCATATCATGGTAATCAGATTGACCATGTGTACCCGCTTAACTTCCATATAAGTCATTTGCGGACTCACACCTAGATAGGATAGCATCCGCCAAAGGCGAGAAAACACCGTTTTATTCATAATTTAATCGTGCAAAAATAAATAATATTATGAAACATGATGCATGTAATATTGGCTTCTTAAAAAACTGATATTTAGTTTACATTCTTCTTAAATGGGTTACGGTCGCGATCGGTTCGAGAAAACATATTGGCTGTACGGCCGTTGTATAAAGTAAACTAAGATACCATGAAAAAACAGATCAACATTGATGTCGCTTCATTTTACCAATCGCAATACAAACAGCTCTCGTGGCAGCTTGAAGGTGGCAGTGAATCAGGCACATCGACATTAGAAGAACAGTCCACAGCAGAAAATGCTATTAGCCAAGCGGTAGAAAAGCATTTGCAACAGTTAGGCAAGTCACTGCCAGAATCGGACAGCTTGAGTGATTACGAGATGTCTCTGTCTTTTAGCGAAGACTTAGATAACCAGCAAAAGGAAGAATTCACCGCAGCATTTAATGATTCGAATACGAGAGACGAATCGTATTAGTAGCTGAACGATTCAAACATAAATAATAAGCCAGCGATATCGACATCGCTGGCTTTTATTAATAGTTTATTTTTAATCTGCTAGTTCTGGCTATAACCTGGATTTTGCACTAAAGTAGGATCTACTTGAAACTGAGCTGCCGGTATAGGATAGATAAAAAATTGTTCCTCATTCAGTGTACCATATTTCGTAAGTGCAAGACCCGTACGGCAGTAGTCGAACCACGTTTCTCCCTCAAACATCAATTCCTTTTCTTTTTCCTCTTGGATAGCCACGATATAGGCTTCCAAACTGGTATATGTACCGATTGGCTGTACCACTCCAGCGCGCGTTTGCACAGCTGCTAAAGATTGATATGAAGCGTTGCTCACGGCATTGTCTACGCGCGCTTTCGCCTCAGCATGGATAAGATATATCTCTGCCAAGCGGATTAGTGGAAAGTTTTGCGTGGCTGGCACTAGATTAGGATATTTAGCAATGTACCAACGATCCATAAGACCTGTACGCGTACCCAATCGCACCGTGGCCGCTCTTCTAGTATCTAAAGAATCGTACAAATTGGCCACGAAATTGCCTCTCGCAAAAGTACGGTTACCATCATTATCACCGATCTCATTGGCCCAAGGATTGGTCGCTTGCTCATCAAACTGCAATTCAAAAATAGATTCGGTCGTGTTTTCGGCCTGCCAAATATTGATGTAGTTACTTACCAAACTATATGATCCATTCTGGATCACATCCTCCGAAAGCCGAACCGCTTCGTTGAAATCATTACTGAATTTGGTAGCATGGTATAGGTGTACTTTGGCCAACAAGGCTTTTGCCGCCCAACGATTTGCTCTGCCTTTTTCCGCCAATCCGGAACCTGCCGACAGCGGCAATATCTCCACCGCTCGTGTCAGGTCCTCCATGATCTGCACGTAAAGTTCTTCGGTGTTCGCCTGCGGTGCGAACTCATCATTCTGCTCGCCAGAAGGGGTAAGCTCTAGCGGAACATTACCAAATGCACGAGCAAGAAAGAAATAATGCAGTGCACGAATAAATCTAGCTTCGCCCTCAAATTGATTTTTACGTTCGTCGTTAATTACCGAAGCATCCATTTGCGGCACCATGGCAATAATACCATTTGCCGAATTAATAGTCTGATAGGTCACTTGCCACATATTGGCTAACCAAATATTGGACGGTGGCAGGGGTTGCGGTGTTCCGCCATCAGGATCGATGATACCATGCGTGGAAAAATTTTCAAACTCGGGAAAACTACTCACGTGTCCTAAATGATTGGCCGAGAATTCTGGAATCATCAGGATCGCCTGTCCGTACGAAAAACTGTTCATCATCGAGCGATACATACCGCTGACCGCAGCATTGGCACTCTCTTCCGAAGTAAAAATACTTTCTGGAGAACGTTGTGCTACGGGCATTCGATCTAGGAAATCATTACACGATGTCGCAAAAGTAGTCACTACAACGGCGATGAATAAGAGGATTATATTGCTAATTTTCATAGTGTTCAAAGCTGATGGGTGATTTAAAATGTGATATTAACGCCTGTCGTGAAAATTCGCGGTTGCGGATAACTACCATAATCATAGCCATAAATCAGACCGGTATTGGCACCGCCATGACTAGATGCAACTTCTGGGTCGTAGCCACGGTATTTGGTAAATACAAAGGCATTCTGTACTGTAAAGTACCAGCGAAATCCCTTGGTTCGTAGACGAGAATTCACGGCTTCTGAAAAAGTATATCCTAGGGTAATATTGCGCAGGCGGAAGAATGATCCATCCTCTACAAAACGGTCGGAAATCGTCGCATTATTCAAATCGCCTGGAGACACACGCGGAACATCCGTAATGTCGCCCGGTTGGCGCCATCTGTCTACCCAATCTACCAAACCATTGCTACTATTATTGAAGCCAGATAACGCCGTGAATAAGTTGTAATTGAAGATATCGTTACCATACGAAAACTGTCCCATGATGCTGAGATCGAAATTTTTGTAGTAGAAATTATTAGTAATACCACCAAAAAAGTCGGGATTTGGATCTCCAATGACAGTACGATCGCGGTATTCAGTAGGCAACACGACGTTGCCATCTACTCCACGATAATCGATCATCCCGGTTTGCGGATTGACACCAATTGTTTGCCAGCCAGAAAATGAGCCTAGCGGCAATCCTGGTCTTGCGACGTTCAAGTCGCCCACACCACCCAACATCTCATCGACACCATCTGGCAACGAAATCACTTTATTGCGGTTAAAAGTCATGTTCAGGGAAGTTGTCCAGCGAAATTCACCTACTAAGTTGCGCGAGGTCAACTCAAACTCAAAACCTTTGTTTTCAATCTCCCCAAAATTGGTAAAACGGTTAATAAAACCTAAGCTATGGCGTACGGGCACACTGATTAATAAATCGGAAGTTCGCTTGTAGTAATAATCTGCTAAGACGGATATACGATTATTGAACAAGCCAAAATCAACACCGATGTCGGTTTGTGTGGTAGTTTCCCACTTTAGCTGATTGTCGCCCAAAATATTGGGAATAAAGCCCGGTGAGCCGATGTAATTGTTACCAGCAGAATAAAGCGTGTAACTGGCATAGTTTCCGATATTCTGATTACCAGTTTTACCCCAGCTGGCACGTAGTTTCAGATCGCTCAACGTTTGCGAATCTTTCAAGAAGTCTTCTTGCGAAACACGCCATGCTGCAGCGACGGAAGGAAACACTGCCCAACGATTGTCTGCACCGAAGCGCGACGATCCATCCCAACGCACATTGGCATTTAATATGTATTTATCTTGGAAAACATAGTTTACACGACCAAAACCAGATGCGATTGCCCACTCTTCTGGAAAAGCATTAGCACCAGTAATGATCCCGCCACCTACGATTTGGTTGACATCATTATCTACGAAATTGGATCGCTGTGCATGTACAAACTCTAGACGAGATTCTTGCAGGGAGAAACCCGCTAAAGCATTAATGTGATGATCGTCATACTGCTTATCGAAGGTCAAGGTTGTTTCGTTTATCCATAGCTGATCGCGCGTATTGCGTCGTGCACCCAGACCACGCTGTGCTGTGAATGCGCGCAAACCAGTAGGCGGCATGAAAAATGTTTCGTCGATGAAACTCACATCTACCCCGAAGCGCGTCATCAATGTTAATGATGGAACAAAATTATAATCTACTTGTCCGTTCGCTAAGATCCGAAACGTTTGCGCTTCATTGGTAGGTAGCTCCAACATCGCTACCGGATTTTCGCGTGAAGGGGTCACCTGGTCATATACATACCGACCAGTCTCATCGAAGACCGGCAAGTTCGGCGGCGCTACGAAGCCACTTTTAGTCGCTCCTTCGCGGGAGTTTTCTTCTTGCACGCGTTTGTTCACCGCCCGGGTAATATTTACGGCAGTAGAGAAACGCAGTTTATCATTGTGTTGATGATCGAGATTTAGACGGCCGCTCAAGCGATTAAAATCCGAATACAATAACGTACCACCTTGGCGCATATACCCGACTGAGGTATAATATTGTGTACGATCGCCACCACCTCTGGAAGAGATTTCATAATTGCGTGTTGGTGCGGTACGAAAGATCTCATCTTGCCAATTGGTATTGATATTGGGATTGCTCAGGATCTGACCTGGAATGTTGATCATTGTATCTGGATTAAGCACTTGCGCTTGACGCTGCATCTGCCCGTAGAAATCACGCATGTAATCTTGATACTGCTCGGTATTCATCATGTCATAATAACGCTCGCGCGGGACTTGAGAAAAACCCTCATACATGTTGAAACTAAACTCACTGCCGCCTGCGGTTCCCTTCTTTGTGGTAATCAATACCACACCATTGGCAGCACGTGATCCGTAGATAGAAGACGAAGCGGCATCTTTCAGGATCTCGACCGACTGTACGTCGGACGGGTTGATGGACGACAAGATATTAATCCCTTGTGTACCGCCACCAAAATCAAAGTTAGATCCGCCGGTGAAATTTGTCGTACTATTGACTGGAATTCCATCCACCACATACAAAGGATCCGAACTGGCATTGATAGACGTCGTACCGCGCACGCGGATATTCAATCCACCACCGGGCGATCCAGATTTTTGCGTCACCTGCACACCACCTGCTTTGCCTTGAATCGCTTGCGAGATACTTGGCAGCACTTCATTTTCTATTTCATCGGCGCCAATGCTGGAAACTGCCGTTGGCAGCATTTCTCGGCGCATGGTACCATATCCTACCGCGACGACTTTCACGGATTCAATGGTATTTGTCTCCGGCGTCATGACGACTTGGATATTGGCGCGATCACCCACTGGCTGTCGTACCGGTTGAAAACCTAAGGAGGTGAATTCTAAAACTTGATCACTATTGGCCGCCAATTGAAAACGACCTTCGCTGTCGGTCGATACCGTGGTAGACGTGCCTTGTATTTGTACGCTGACTCCACCGAGTGGGCCTGAAGGGCCAGAAACAACACCGCTTCTTGTGATACCAGCTATAACGGTATCTGTTGCAGCGGTCGTCGTTGTTACAGCCGTGCTATCCGTTGTGCCAGACTGACTGATGATCGCTGTCGTTGTATCTTGTTGCGCAGCCGCAGCACTATCCGCTTGTGCTTCGGCCGCTGATTCGGCTGCGGCAGCCGTTACGGTTAGCGCAATATCTAGTTGCCGTTGATTGTTGACAAACACCTCTTTAACAGCATAAGGAGATTTTAATATCATTAGCGCTCCGTTCGGGTTAGCATCAATCTTATATTCTCCAGCTTCGTTGGATGTCACGGTATTGGAAGTGCCCTTTTCGGTGATGACGGCTCCCGAAACAGCCATACCAACGGAGTCGGTTATCTTACCCTGTACTTGAATGGAGTCTGCCAAATCAGCAACTCTGACTGGCGATAAGGTGTTCGCTTGTAGCGCATTGACCGCCCACACGAAAAGGCAGGTCAATAGAATGGTGTAATAGCTGTGCTTCGCCATGAGTCTCTTCATAATGTGTATTGCATGTCTGAACGGAGGTGGTAATTGGTATCGCTACTTTCTTATCCCCAAACATCCATATGGATGCTCAGATGCCCTCTGGAATATATCTAAATTGTTACGTTAGTGTGTTTTTCTACCATTAAACCAACTACCGACAACTTTGTTTGAAATATTAACATAAAAAAAACATCCGAACCGAGCAATAGATGCTCGGTTCGGATGTTATATAAGGAGTCGCGTTATAACATACGACTACACGGCAAACCTAATACGCAATAATAGCTTGTATTTCGTGTATGATTTTTTGTGCGATGGCTTGTGCCGCTTCAGGCGTAGCTCCTTCGCTGTAAATACGAATTATAGGCTCTGTATTGGATTTACGTAAATGCACCCACTCTTGCTCAAAGTCGATCTTCAATCCGTCGATCGTGCTATGCGTTTCATGTGCGTATTTTTCTTGCATCTTTACTAATAGCCCATCAATATCAAGTCCCGGTGTCAGGGTGATTTTATTTTTGGACATAAAGTATTGTGGCAATGAAGCACGGTAAGCAGAAGGTTTTTGCTTTAAATTGGCCAAGTGCGTTAGGAATAGCGCTACGCCGACTAAGGCATCACGGCCGTAGTGCGAATCTGGGTAAATAATACCGCCATTGCCTTCGCCTCCAATCACCGCTTTTACTTCCTTCATCTTGGTGACTACGTTGACCTCGCCAACAGCAGCCGCAAAATATTGGCCACCATGACGCAGCGTGACATCTCGTAAGGCACGTGTGGAGGATAAATTGGATACGGTATTGCCTGATTGCTGCGACAAGATATAATCTGCCACCGCTACTAAAGTGTATTCTTCTCCAAACAGCTCGCCATCTTCCATCATAAACACCAGACGATCTACATCTGGATCCACAGCAATACCTAAGTCTGCCTTATTGTCAATCACGGCCTGCGAAAGATCAATCAAATGCTCTTTTAACGGTTCCGGATTGTGTGGAAACGCGCCGTTTGGGGTACAATGAATCGGATATATGGTATTTACGCCTAATGCTTCTAATAAGGCTGGGATATAGATACCACCGGAGCTATTCACCGCATCGACGGCTACTTTAAAATTGGCTTGGCGGATCGCTGCTGCATCTACCAATGGTAAAGCTAATACGGCATCAATATGTTTTTGCAAATAACTATCATCTGCCCGTACCTGACCTAACTGGTTATATTCTGCAAAGTCAAACTCCAAACTTTCACCCAAAGCCAGTACTTCTTGCCCTTCTACATCGCTAATAAATTCGCCTTGCGCATTTAACAACTTCAACGCGTTCCATTGACCAGGATTATGTGAAGCAGTCAGGATGATGCCGCCTGCGGCGGATTCCAATGGCACGGCCAATTCAACGGTCGGTGTCGTAGACAAACCAAGATCTACCACATCTACACCAATACTTTGCAAAGTACCGATCACCAACCTTGCGACCATATCGCCCGATACGCGGGCATCTCTGCCGACTACAATCGTACGAGATGTACTATTCTGAGTAATGATTTTGCCAAAAGCCGCTGTAAACTTTACAATATCTATGGGAGTCAGATTATCGCCAGCTCTGCCACCGATAGTACCTCTAATTCCCGATATAGACTTTATTAATGTCATACGCTTTAAAATAAGTTTTAGGGCTAAAATACACGAAATAATCCGGCAAATTGAAATTTAAATTTTGAAATCCAGATTGTCGGAGTATCTTTGTCGCAACATTGTTTCATTTAACAGCAAGAAGGTAATTGCATTGAAATATTTTATAGATTTGGAGTCCTTAAAGATCCAGCAACCATCTGTGAAATTTTTATCATTATGCTTGAAAGAATTATACAAATAGATCAGGAAATTTTTCTGATGTTTAATCAGGGCGCTAGCAATGCGATTTTCGATTGGTTATTACCAATTCTTCGAAATCCGTTTACTTGGGCTCCACTTTACCTTTTTCTGGTTATATTTTTCATTAAACACTACGGTAAGGTCGGTATCCTGATCGTCGCAGTGACTTTGGTAAACTTTGGCGTATCTGATGGCGTATCGTCGCACTTGATCAAGAAAACGGTCAAACGGGTGCGTCCATGTAATGATGAAACATTCAAACAGAATATTAATCTGAGAGTACGATGTAGTGGCGGTTATAGCTTTACATCCTCTCATGCCACCAATCACTTTGCGATGGCATTCTTCTGGATCGTGCTATTTCGCCGACGCTGGAAGCATGTTTTTTGGCTGGGCTTCTTGTGGGCATTTATGATTTCTATTTCTCAGGTATATGTAGGCGTACATTACCCGTTAGATATTCTGTTTGGTGCCTTGTTAGGTACAGGCATTGGCGTGCTCAATGGCTATCTCTTTCATCGGTTTTTTCCAAACCTTCTTACGCCTAAACAGCAAAATACAGTAACAACATCAATATGAGTCCGGCATCGATTATCTCTATTCTTTTTATTTCGGCCTTTACGGCTGGTATCAGTGTGTTTTTCGTCAAACGAGACAATGCACAGTTTCTAAAACTGATACTATCCTTTAGTGGTGCATACTTGTTTGCCATCACGGTATTACATTTAATACCACATGCTTATTTAGGTGGCCAAACGGATCCGGAGATTATCGGGCTTTATATTTTGGGTGGTTTTATCTTCCAACTGCTCTTGGAGCAGTTCTCGCAGGGCATTGAGCATGGCCATATCCATCAGCATGATTACAAGGTATTTCCATTAGGGATCTTGATTAGCTTGTGCTTACATGCCTTTCTGGAGGGAATGCCATTAGTGGCAGGCCATCAAACGCAATTAGTATTTGGTATTGCGATACATCATATACCTGCCGCTTTTGCTTTGGGTAGCTTATTGCTCAACACCAATTTGTCGAAAACAAAGATTATGGTGTACATCGGTATTTTCGCTGCCATGACACCACTTGGATTTATGACGAGTAATACGATCAGCGCGGGCGGTGCGGGTGAGATTTCACAGCATTTCGACAAGCTGATGGCGATTGTGATTGGTATATTTTTGCATATTTCCACCACGATATTGTTTGAATCTGGCTCAGCCGATCATCACAAATTCAATCGTAAAAAACTGATCGCCATCGTATTGGGCATACTGGTATCGTTAGCCAATTTCTTATTTGATGGGCACGATCATTCCCACCCTGACCATGGTGAACATCAGCACGAGCACCATAATCATGATGCGCATTCGCATGATCACCCTGAGCATAGTGACGGTCACGATCATAAGCATGACGAAGAGCACAGTCATCCGCACTAAGCCGAATCCTTGCCCCGAAACTTATCTAGTAACTTATTGAGTTCCATGCATTGCTTTTCCGTAATATTCTGGGGAAGTACGTCGGCAAGCATCATCTGATTTTCCATATCTTCGAGCAGATCTAAGCCTTTTTGCGTAATCAGCAAATCCACTGCTCTCTTATCTTGGTCGCACGAGGTGCGCGATACCAGATCTTTGGCAATAATGCGATCAATCAATCGGGAGATATCCGAAGTCTTAGTTAGCATACGTTCGCGTAACAAAGAATTCTTAACTGGCAACGGATATTGCCCACGCAAAATACGCAGTACATTAAACTGCTGCAAGGTAAGATCATGCTTACTCGCACGCTCCTCCAACAGATTGGTCAACCAGTTGTGTGTATACACGATGTTGATGGTAGCCTTATGCCATTCACTACTGAACTTCTTCGCTTGAATCTTATCTTCCAATCTTGCCATAGTTAAAATGTTTATGCGTGATTTAAAATAGCAAATAGTGGGCAATTATTTATATTTGCACAGGTAGTCTGTCATTCACGAAGTACTAAAATAGCAAAAAATGCAAGACAATGTGAATCTGGGAAATTTAAATTCTGGAGAAAAAGCAAAAATAAGTCAGTTGGATACCGAGTCTTTACCCGCTAAATTTTATGAGTTGGGCTTCGTACCGGGTGCGCTGGTAGAAATAAAACACAAAGCCCCATTTCACGGCCCTATCTGTATCAATATCATCGCAAATAATACACTAATCGCGCTACGCAAATCGGAAGCGCTACGCATTACGGCAGAAAGAATATAATGAAGAGAAAAATCATCGCGTTACTTGGGAATCCAAACGTAGGGAAAACTTCTCTATTCAATCGATTGACCAAATTAAATCAAAAAGTCGGCAATTACCCGGGTGTCACCGTTGAGAAACGAGAAGGTACACTGGTATATCAAGACAAAAAATATCACATCGTAGATCTTCCAGGCACGTATACCATTTATCCCAACTCGTTGGATGAAGAAGTGGTCTATGATACGCTTTCCGACGCAAAAGGATCGTATTACCCCGACTTAGTCGTGGTGGTGGCCGAACCAGCTACGTTGAAACGTGCTATCGTACTCTATCAGCAAGTTAGAGAAATGGGATTGCCAGCCATTTTTGTGCTGAATATGGTCGATGAAATGATCGAGAAAGGTATTAGCATTGATTTTGATGCATTGCGGCAGCTACTTCGCACCGAAATATATCAAACGAATGCACGTACCGGAAAAGGTATTCAAGAATTGATCTCCGGGCTGGACAACGAACCTTCGCTGTACATCAGTTCTTTTCAAGTGCCTGAAAAATATGCGACTGCGTTGGCAGAAGCGAAGCGTCTATTTCCGCTGGCCAAAGAATATAGCACGTGGCTCAATCTGGCTCAGGAGAATTCGAAAGCGCTGACCAACGATCAAAGAGCAGCTGTACTTAACATCCGGCAGCAACATGCGATCACGCCACAACAACTGCAGCGAGATGAATCCTTGGTTCGTAGTCAAGAACTCGACCGCGCATTAGAGCAGATCGTGATTCGTGGCGAAAGCAGTGCATTGAAGACAACAGCGAAAATCGACCGATTCTTAATGCATCCATTGGTGGGATATGCTATTTTCTTAGGCGTATTGCTACTGATCTTCCAAGCGATATTTGCTTGGTCGGCCCCATTAATGGATTGGATCGACACCACCTTCAGCGACTTAGCGGCATACCTTAGTACACAATTTCCCGAAGGACCACTCACCTCTTTGCTCACCGACGGTATCGTGACTGGTATCGGCGGTATTGTCATTTTCCTGCCTCAGATTGTGATCTTATTTATCTTCATCTCCTTAATGGAGGAAACGGGCTATATGAGTCGGATTGTATTTCTGATGGATCGCTGGCTTCGACCATTTGGTCTGAATGGCAAATCGGTGATTCCACTGATGTCTGGAGCGGCCTGCGCTATACCAGCTGTGATGTCGGCTCGTAATATTGAGAATCCGAAAGAACGTTTGCTGACGATGTTGGTGACACCGTTTATGACTTGCTCGGCACGACTACCGATTTACATTGTGATTATCGGTTTGGTGATTCCCGAAGCCACTTTCTTAGGCTTCAACATACAAGGATTGGTGCTTTTCGGCTTATACATCTTAGGAATCGTTAGTGCACTCGCCTCGGCTTGGATACTAAATATTTTCATTAAAAGTGTGCATAAGAGCTACTTGGTCTTTGAAATCCCGACCTACAAAATTCCAGATTGGAAAAATGTAGTCACGAATGTGTGGGAAAAATCATCGGGCTTCTTGATTGGTGCCGGTAAAATCATCTTGGCTATCTCCATTATCCTTTGGGTGTTAGGAAACTTTGGGCCAAACGATCGCTTTTACGATGCGGAAACGTATGTGACCACAGAGCAGCCCACATTGGAAGGCGATGAACTGGAGACGGCTGTTGCTTCTTATCAATTAGAACATTCGTTCTTGGGATATATTGGTATGGGAATCGAACCCATCGTGCGCCCGTTGGGTTACGATTGGAAAATGGGAATTGGCTTAATTTCTTCTTTTGCGGCTCGCGAAGTATTCGTGGGTACGATGGCGGTGGTGTATAGCTTGGGCGACGACGTGGACATCGAAGATGACGGCCAACGTACCACCTTGTTTGAGCGGATGAAAAACGAAACCAACCGTAACACGGGCCGACCAGCCTACAACTTCGCTTCGGGGATCTCCTTATTACTTTTCTACGCTTTCGCGATGCAATGTATGGCTACCATTGCGGTAGTAAAAAAGGAAACAGGCTCGTGGAAATGGACGCTGATACAACTTGGTTTTATGACAGGACTTGCTTATATTGCAGCATTAGTTGCCTATCAACTACTAAAATAAGGACCAACTCTTATTATCAATGATCGTACAATACATCATCATCGGCATCTTATTTCTCCTTGCTATTGCAATGGTTATTAAGCATGTATTCCCTAAAAAGTCTACAGACGCGGGCTGCGGTGGGAATTGTAAGTGCGATGCGAGACTACAGAAGAAATAGCGAACCAATCGTGCAAGAACAAAACGACAACCAGCTTAAGCGTGGCTTAAGCAATCGCCATATCCAATTAATAGCGCTCGGTGGAGCAATCGGAACAGGCTTATTTTTAGGTGTTGGCCAAGCGGCCATACTGGCAGGACCTGCCGTGATTTTAGGTTACGGTATTGCCGGAATTATCGCCTTCCTGATTATGCGTCAGCTCGGTGAAATGGTCGTACATGAGCCCGTATCAGGCTCTTTTAGTTATTTTGCGAATCGTTATTGGGGATCTTTTGCTGGATTTGCTTCTGGCTGGAATTATTGGATACTCTACATTCTAGTTAGTATGGCGGAACTGACTGCCATTGGTAAGTACATGAATTATTGGTGGCCTGAGCTGCCGTTATGGGTTTCCAGCTTGGTATTTTTTGTGATTATTAATCTAATCAACTTGGCTTCTGTCAAGATTTATGGTGAAACCGAATTCTGGTTTTCCATCATAAAAGTAATCGCCATTATTGGCATGATTCTCTTTGGTTCTTACTTACTGATTAGTGGTACAGGTGGCGATCAAGCATCGATCAGCAACTTGTATCAGGATGGTGGATTTTTTCCGAAGGGACTGATTGCGCAATTGCCTGACGGCTCGTATGAAGGTTTGTTGGTGGCGCTCGTGGTGATTATGTTCTCGTTTGGCGGACTAGAATTAGTCGGCATTACGGCGGCGGAAGCTGAAAATCCAGAAAAAAACATTCCGAAAGCGACTAATCAGGTTTTATTTCGGATCTTGATCTTTTACATTGGCGCCTTAATCATTTTATTCTCGTTGCTTCCTTGGCAGCAGATCGACCGGGATACAAGTCCATTTGTCACCGTTTTCGCCTCGCTGGACGCTATGAAATTCAACTTTTTTGGTATGACGGTGTCCTTTTCTAATTTGATCGCGAATGCGTTGAATCTAATCGTACTCACAGCAGCTTTATCTGTCTACAATAGCTGCGTATACAGCAATTCGCGCATGCTCTTTGGCTTAGCTAAGCAAGGCAATGCCCCACAGTTCCTCACCAAGCTAAACAAGAGCCACTCTCCTATCAATGCGATTCTTGTGTCGGCTATTTTTGTAGCGGTTACGGTGCTGATCAATAAATTGATACCTGAGCAGGCATTGGAGATCTTGATGTCCTTGGTGGTTTCGGCGCTAGTCATTAATTGGATCATGATTACCTTAACGCATATCTTTTTCCGCAAGGAAATGAAAAAGCAAAAGACAGTTACTAAGTTCCCAACCATTCTATATCCGTTTACCAATTACCTTTCATTGGTGTTCCTTTGTGGTGTATTGGTGATGATGTGTTTCACGGTGTTCAAAATCTCGGTGTTGCTGATGCCAGTATGGATTCTGATACTGTGGGTTTGCTATCGCTTCATCGTGCAAAGGAAGGTGAAAGCGCAGCAGTAGTTTTTTTTAGATTTTCCGTCATCGCGCGCAGGTACGACAACGCGATCTATATCCTTTTGAGTTCAGAAAGTTAATAGAGTTCAGAGCGTTGACACTTCAAATATTTCCGTAACAACTTAATTTACAACATAATCCAAAGATTGCGAAGCCTCGTGCCTCGGGTTCGCAAAGACATCGCAAAGAAAAAGTGCCTGATGTGAAACATCGAGGCACTTTAACGTTTATTGGATTTTAATTGTTGACTGGTTGATCTATTTCAAGTTGTCGCGATATACTTTCGCTTTTTTCAATTCCGTTTGGATGTCCTTGCGGGATGCATCAAACGTCAATACTTTCTCGAAATCTGTTACTGCTTTATTGTATGATTCTGTTGCAACTGCTTTGTTGTAACCAGCACCTGAATTCCCTTTCAAAATACCCAAGTCACGGTAAGCAGTACCTCTATTTTGGTACAATTTAGCGTCTTGTGCATCCATCGAGATCGCTTTTGTATAATCAGCAATTGCTGATTCTAACAAAGCCTGACGTTGTTTAGCGTCAATTTTTGATTCTGTATTTACTGCTACCGCATTATTTGCTTTTGCTTTGTAGTAATAAGCAGACGTATTTTTAGGGTTTAGTGCCACTACTTTCGTAAAAGAGTCTGCTGCTTTCTTAAAATCTCCGTTTTGGAAAAGCGCATATCCTAAAAGATAGTGTACATCTGCATCAGCAGCTTCTGCTGGCATTGATTTTTGCAAATGCGTAATTGCCGTTTTAAAATCACCTCCCATTAGGGCTTTTTCGCCCGCACGTACATTCGGGTTTTTATGTTCTGCCTGCTGCGCTTCCGCCGAGTAAACAGATAACGCAAGCGCTAAGGCTGCCATTCCAACTTTTAATTTTCTCATATTCAATCACTTAACTTTAGTTACAAAACATTTTTAAATAAATCCCCTGTATGGAGTAAAAATGAATTAAATAGTTTAATTCTACAATCAATATTTATAAACATTTCCACATTCCATCCATTGGGCATTCCGCCAAACAGCTCACTTACGTCAATACGTCTGACATTAATCAGAACAAAACTGACGTAATTGCAGTTATTCCAGAGGGTGTAAGCATAAATAGTACCAAAATAAACTTTGGCACTTGGGTTGCACCATTTGCATTTTATCATTTAAAATTCGTAGCGGCATTTTTGTATAGACAAGATGTCAGCAAGCGTAAGCTATTATATGAGCAAAGACAATACTTTCGATTTCAATAACGTACTACCTATTATAAACGAAGAAACAGAGTTTTTCCCGCTTCTAAGTCAAGAAGATGAGGAAGAGATGAGTAATGCTGACATTCCAGAAGTACTACCTATTCTTCCATTGCGAAATACTGTTTTATTTCCGGGGGTCGTGATACCCATCACCGTAGGTCGCGATAAGTCCATCAAATTAATCAAAGAAGCATACAAAGGCGATCGTACGATTGGGGTGGTTTCTCAAAAAGATATGACGATCGAAGATCCAATCTTTGAGGAATTGAATAACGTGGGTACCGTAGCCAACATCATTAAATTGCTACAGATGCCGGATGGCAATACCACCGTGATTATTCAGGGCAAGCAACGTTTCAAACTGAATGCAGTGGTGCAGACAGACCCTTATATGCTGGCGCAGGTAGAGCGCTACGATGAGGAAAAGCCGAAAACCAGTAGCAAGGAATTCAAGGCGTTGATTTCCTCGATCAAAGAATTGGCGCAGCAGATTATTCAACTATCTCCTAATTTGCCTAGCGAAGCAGGAATAGCGATCAAAAACATCGATAGCCCGACATTTTTGGTGAATTTCATCTCGTCCAATCTTTCTTTGGAGCTTACTAGTAAGCAAGAATTGTTGGAGAAAGTAGATTTCGTAAAGCGTGCCAAGTTACTTTTAGAGCATTTGACTACCGAGATCCAGATGCTGGAATTGAAGAATCAGATTCAGAATAAAGTACGCGTAGATCTAGATAAACAACAACGGGATTACTTTTTGCACCAGCAACTAAAAACTATTCAGGAAGAATTAGGTGGTAACACGCCCGATTTGGAAATAGACAGCTTGCGGACGCGTTCTAAAACCAAGAAATGGCCAAAGGATGTCGGTACACACTTTGATAAAGAATTGGAAAAGCTGGCTCGTATCAACCCGGCAGCAGCAGATTATTCGGTTCAGCTCAATTATTTAGAGCTGTTGCTAGATCTGCCTTGGCAAAGCTATACGAAAGATAATTTTGATTTGGCTCGGGCCGAAAAAACATTGGACAAAGATCATTACGGCCTAGAAAAGGTGAAGCAACGTATTGTGGAATACTTGGCGGTCTTGAAATTGAAAAATGACATGAAAGCGCCGATCTTGTGTTTAGTAGGCCCTCCGGGAGTCGGAAAAACTTCTTTAGGTAAATCTATTGCCAAAGCGCTCGGCCGTAAATATACGCGTATGGCTCTAGGTGGCGTGCGCGACGAAGCGGAAATTCGTGGACACCGCAAAACGTACATTGGCGCTATGCCCGGTCGTATTATTCAATCACTGAAAAAAGCAGGATCATCCAATCCCGTTTTTGTATTGGATGAGATCGATAAAATCGGATCTGATTTCAAAGGAGACCCTTCATCTGCACTATTGGAGGTTTTGGATCCAGAGCAAAACACCAATTTCTACGATCACTATGTAGAAATGGAATACGACCTTTCTAAAGTCATGTTTATTGCTACTGCCAACTCTTTAAGCAGCATCCAGCCAGCCTTATTGGATCGGATGGAGATTATTGAAGTGAATGGCTACACGATCGAAGAGAAAGTGGAGATTGGCAAGAAACATTTGTTGCCAAAACAACGTGAAATGCATGGCCTAAAAACCAAAGACATCTCGCTTAATGCGAAAAGCATTGAAAAAATCATAGACGAGTACACGCGCGAATCAGGCGTACGTGGTTTGGAAAAAAAGATTGGTAGCGTGGTACGCGGTATTGCGACGAAGATCGTGATGGAAAAACCGTATCAATCCAGTATTTCGGCTACGCAGGTAGAGGAAATACTAGGAGCACCGATCTTTGATAAAGATCTTTATGAGGACAACAATATTGCTGGTGTGGTGACTGGATTGGCATGGACGGCTGTGGGTGGCGATATTCTGTACATAGAATCAAGCTTGAGCCGTGGAAAAGGTAAGTTGAGCCTTACCGGAAATTTGGGTGATGTGATGAAAGAATCCGCGGCCATTGCTATGGCTTATTTGCGCTCGCATGCAGAAGATTTTGGCATTGATTACCGCATCTTCGATGAATGGGATGTGAATATACACGTGCCTGCTGGTGCTACTCCGAAAGATGGACCTTCGGCCGGGGTTACGATGTTGACTGCGTTGACTTCTTTATTCACGCAGCGGAAGATTCGTGCGAATCTAGCTATGACGGGCGAGATCACCTTGCGTGGCAAAGTATTGCCTGTCGGTGGTATTAAAGAGAAGATTTTAGCCGCGAAACGTTCTAATATCGATACCATCATCTTGTGTAAATCCAATGAGAAAGATATCTTGGAGATCAAGGAAGATTATATCAAAAACATGAAATTCTACTATGTGAAAGATATGCGTGAGGTAATACAGCTTGCGCTGCTTGACGAAAAAGTAAAAGGTGCAAAAGACCTGACGTACGTTGGTCAGGATCATAGCAAGAAATCTTAATACCAAAACAATATTAGGTAAAAGACTCAGCGCGTGCGCTGGGTCTTTTTTGTTGTTATTCGCCCCGTTATAATATGCTGTAGAAGCCGTGGTTGTGAACCTGAGTAACGAAGGTGTGGCAATCATTTGCAGATCGTTGTTGATTAATTTTTAGATTGCTTCGTCGTACCTTCTCGCAAGGACGTTGATTTCATTGGGAAGTATGAGGCTGCGGCAATCTAAAACATTAACTTTCTAAACTCCCTTTCACTAACTTCATCTTTTCGGTAGGCAAACCATCTTCTACACCTACGAAGTAACTTTCAAAGCCGAACTTCTGCAAAATGCGTTTGGATGCAACGTTGGCTGGATCAATGATGCCAATAATATTCGATTCAGGTGCGACTTCGTCGGCTACTGCCAACATTTTCGCGCATAGCTGCGTGGCGAAGCCCTTGCCCCAAAAGGTTTCTTTTAAAATATATCCAACTTCTAGACAGCGATTATCTAGGGAGTATGGCTCCAGTTTACAATCGCCGATAAAAGTCCCTGCTTGATCATACGCTTTGAAATAACCTAATTGCTCGTGCTGCGTATTGATCTGCAACATACTATCAAATTTCGCTTTGGCTTCTTCTTCGCTCAATGCTTTTTCGGTGATGTATTGCATCACGGCATATTGGCTTACCATCTGGTAATAATCTGCAAAGTCACCGGCATCGTATTTTTTCAGAGAAATCAGTTGCTCCATCATGTCATTAAATAGTTGAAACTACTAATGTAACAGCTACGCGCTACACTTTAATAATCTTAATAACCTTATCCCTAAAAAAAACTAAAAAAATTATTCGGAACTCATGAACAGACCGATTCCTTGTAGAAAAGAAACCATAGCGACATCCATATGTCCTAAGCCGGCATACACTTGGGAATGAAAATTCTTTCCTGCTGCTTTAGGTTCAAATGTCTGTATCAACTCGTCGAAAGGCTTCAAGCCCCATTCCTCACCTTCCTGTCCGCCGATACTGGTGAAAATATTCTGATCTTCCAGATTAGCGACTTCTTCAAACTTCTTTTGCAGATAGAAATCATGATACCATAAGGATGGACTTGCGGCGATAAATCCAGAAAAATCTTGCCGTTGTAACATCGATTGCCTTAAAGAGCTGTACAAAGAGAAATACCCACCGAATGAATGACCAGCCAGTATCCGATTTGGATTGGTGATGCCCCCTTGCTCTAGCTTCGGAATGAGTTCCTGCGTGAAAAACTGATAAAATTTTTCTCCGCCACCAGGAGTAGAAATTTCATCTTGAGCTAATGCTTCGGGATAGAGATAATCACGATTACGCAGCGAATCCATCCGTTGGAACGATCCGTACCCAACGCCCACTAAAATCATGGGTGGCCAAATACCGACTTCCTCATATTGATGAATAATTGGTGCCAAAAGTGGAAAATAAAGGTCTGCATCTGTCAATATCACAACAGGATAATTGCGTAACGAGTCTTTGTCATATTCTTTTGGGTACTGAATATTGATCTCCAATGAATCTTTAACATGTTGCGAATAAATCTGCTCCGTATTACTAGAAAGGTCAGTTTCCTGCACTTCATTATTCTGATTACAAGCAAACAAACAGGTACATAGTAGCAGTACAGCAAAAAATAAGCGGTTATTAATCATCATGTTTAGATTTAATATATTTCATCAGTTCATAGCGTACGGTATCGGAAAGATCATTGGCCGAAGGCCGCTTTAAGCGAACAAATTCATGCAATTCTACACCCGAAAGCCCAGTCATGCTCTTCACCAATGTAGAATCAAAGTGCTGCTCGATGTAGCGCTCTTTGCTATCCCACATCACATCGGCGTTCTCTATTGATCTTTTCTTCTTAGTCAGTTTTCCAATGACCGACAAGAGATCAATTGATACTAGGCTAGATGTGCTGCTCGTCCTGTTGGGCAATAGAGGTTTACTCGATGTGGTGCGATCCATAAAAATACCTTTCCAGCTTGGTGATGGTTTTTGGGATAATCTTTTAAAATAATTATGTACTTGCAAACTATCAGTATGGAACAATGTGCGATTGATCTGAATTTCTTCCAATACAATGGTGTCTGTATTCTGCTGGATAGCTAAGCGAAGATTCGAAGCTTGTAGACCAGAAGTATCTTGCTCATGATAGATCAAAGAAATTAGGCTACTATCTGCACGCGCAGTTCTTTCTGACATATGGTCGATATGCCCAATCGTAGCAAACAAGATTATCAGAAAAGGATAACAACTCAGTAACGATTTCAATAGGTGGTCAATTTTTGAAGCAAGATAGGTGCACATCCTATTTATTAAAAGAATTTTAACGAACCTTAACATAGGTACAGCGGCAACTTATCTGGATAGACGTTCACTATTTTCCTAATGCTCATCTACAGGTGATGTTCGTGATTGACTATCGCTGTATTCTGTCATTATTCAGAAAAAATACCTAGATTTATGACAGTACTTAAAAAAACTAATAACCTTCCGGATAACGGAATTATGAACACATCAGGTCATTATTAATATAAACTTAACGCAATAGTGAATCTGTTGGCTTTAAGATAATGGTACTTTTGTGATGCCTGATCTACTCATGAAAGCGATACTAAAGCGACATCACACGCAGCAAAATCTGACGGCCATCTCCGAAGGCGATGAGTTAGCTTTTGCCCACTTTTACGAGGCTCATTTCGAACGATTGGCTACTGAAGTATTTCACATTTTAAAAGACAAAAGCCAGACCGAGGAAGTGTTGCAAGATGTATTTACGACCTTGTGGAACAAGCGAGAAAACATCCTATCTCTTACCAACGTAGAAGGCTACCTGTTTGTATTAGCGCGCAATGCGTCATTAAATGAATTGCGTCGTAATATACGACGCGCAAAATTCGAAATAGATTATGTGCAGCAGCAAGATCACTGGGCAGAAGAGGCAGATGAGCCGAGCCAAGAAGAGCGGTATTTGCCCTGGATAGATCTAGCTATTGAACAATTGCCAGCACAGCAAAAGAAAGCGTACATCCTCTGTCAATTCAAACGTAAGAAATACTTAGAAATCGCGACCGAAATGAATATATCTCGCGAATCCGTAAAAAAATATTTACAGCTTGCGCGCCTATCTATCAAGAGCTACCTTAACAAGCACCGCGATTCCATCGTCAGTCTTTTTTTTACTTTTCTTATTTTCTAATACCCCCTTTTTCCGAGTAGCGTTGTCCTCTAGGTGTACAGCATCAGCTTAACACCCAAACATGCCAAACGAGAAAAACGATTATATTTATTTAATACAGAAACAAATCTACGGAACGATTACCGAGAAAGAATTGATCCGCCTCGACCATCTTTCCGCCCATATTCCTACGTCGGAACAAGAAGCCTTGTTTGAACAGATCTGGAAGCAAACGATAGAAAAAGATAAACCCGTTACACAGCCCTTCTCTCCCACAGAATCAAAGCAAATATTTGGCAACGTCATCGCGGAAAATAGCAACAAAAATCAATATACCAACAAGAGAATAGCATCACGCAAAATACTAAGATGGATTTTCGCTGCAGCTGCGCTACTGTTAATAGGTTTTGGAGCAACATTCATATATTCTGCCTATCGTAATCATGAGCTGAGCCAGCAACCTATCGCGCAGGCGGATATCACGCTGGAAGACATCGAGCCCGGTCGCAATCGCGCCTTATTCTTGACAGAAGATGGAAAAGCCATACCATTAGATAGCAATCGTGTCGGCATGATTGAAATGGGAGAAACATTCTCTATCGTTCGTTTAGAAACAGGGGAAATTCAGTACACGCATGCTGAAAATGCACCAGTAGAACAGCATACGGTAAAAACACCTCGCGGTGGACAAATTAACTTTTTGTTGCCCGACGGAACCAAGGTGTGGTTGAATGCCGAATCGTCAATCAGCTTTGCTTCTAATATGGGCACTGGAGATCGCTTCGTCAAAATGACCGGCGAAGTGTATTTTGAAGTCACTAAATCAGCCAGCCGCCACTTTGTAGTAGCAGGTCAATTTGGAGAAATCGAAGTTTTAGGAACGAAGTTTAATGTGAATGCGTATGATGCGAAGCAGACAACAGCGGCTTTATTGAGTGGTGCGATCCGCTTGCAGACATCATCGGGCAGTGTGCACATGCAGCCTCATCAATTGACCACCATCGCGGCAAACGGCAGTATGCAAACGGTGCACAATCCCAACGTAAAGGATCTCGTACGATGGAAAGATGGCTATTTCCATTTTGACCGTGCGGATGTACAATTGATTGCCGATCAGCTGGCGCGCTGGTATGATATCGATGTGAAGATTGCAGGAAAACGGAAACATACAGAAATCAACGGTACCATATCACGGAACGTAAAACTTTCGCAAATGCTAGAAATGTTAGATTATCTGGGATTAAAAGCGACCTATAACAATAAAAACCTCACTGTGAATGTCAAAAAATCCCTAAGCCTATGAAATAAGAAAGTCAACAATGAAATCACTGGGGTACGCTTGAAAAAAGCCAGAAGATGCAGCAACACCTTCTGACAAAATGATCTGCTCCCAAAGCAACTGTACCAATCACCTATTTAACGAACAAAGATCAATTTAAAAGTATGCATTTTGATTTGAATGTACATGGAGGTCGTAAAAATATAATTTATCGATTCCTAGAAATTACAAAATATGTTGCGATAGCACTTTTGCTATCCATAACCCATGTGGGCGCTACGAGCTACGCACAGCATTTCACCCTGAAAGAACCAAGAACCAAATTAACCACGTTGTTAACCAAGGTTGAAAAGCAAATTTCACACCGCTTCGTATACGACAATTCCGAGATCGCAAATATTTATATTCCTGCGACTAACCTACAATCGGTAGCACTAATCGAGGGCTTGGATGTGCTCTTGCGTGAGCACAATTTGGATTACAAAATCTTTGATGATTACATCATGATTCGTCGCACACAAGGCGCCACAAAGCGCAGCGAGGCAGCAAAACAATACACCATTTCTGGTGTAGTACGCGACCAAGCTGCACAGCCGGTAGAGGGCGTAAATATTGCGATCAAAGGCCAACCGCTACAAAACACCAGTTCAGATAAAAATGGTCAATTTAGCCTAAGCGTAGCTCAGCCAGATATGACATTGGTTTTTAAGCATATCTCCTTTGTGACAAAAGAACAAGCCGCGGCAAACGCGGGCGAGATGAGCGTGATCTTGCAACCCGGAAATGATAATATCGATGAAGTCGTGGTTGTAGGCTATGGCACGCAGCGAAAAGCAAACCTAACGGGATCGGTTAGTTCTATCTCAGGCGAAGCACTAGAAAGCAGACCGATCGCCAATATCGGAACTGGTTTGCAGGGGCAAATGCCCGGCCTTACCGTTCGCAGTAATGGAAGTACGGCGCCAGGCAATCGCGCACCACAATTTCGTATTCGTGGCGTTGGTACTTGGGGAGATGCGAATCCTTTGATCGTGATCGATGGTATTCCGGGAGGCAATATCAATATTCTAAATCCGGATGATGTAGAAAGTATTTCGGTATTAAAAGATGCCGCTTCTTCTTCCATTTATGGAGTGCGCGGAGCGAATGGGGTCATTATTGTGACCACGAAAAAAGGTAAATCCGGGCAAACTAATATCAGCCTAAACAGCTACTTCGGCCAGCAAACTCCTACTGCTTTACCAAGTTTTCTAGGATCGGCAGATTACATGACTTTACAAAATGAAGCCAACATTAATGCCGGCACAAACCCGACCTACACCGAAGAACAAATTGCGATAGCACGTAATGGAAGCGATCCCAACTATTTTGCCAACACGAATTGGATCGATGAAGTATACCGCTCCAGTGCACCACAGCAAAATCACAATCTAAGTCTGAATGGCGGAAGTGACAATACACAGTTTTATGCTTCGTATGGCTATCTAAACGAAGGTGGATTAGTGGTTGGCGATAATTTTAAAGCTCATCGCCATAATGCACGCCTTCGCTTGAACACCCAAATCGGCGAAAGATTGAAAATTGATGGAAACTTGGGTTATATAGATCGCTCGAATGATGGCAGCGCCTCGGGAACAGGAGCGCTTTCTGCAGCCTTAGGAATTCGCCCATTAGTGCCCGTTCGGTTTACCAATAACAGTTGGGCATATCACGGCGGCCAGAGTAATCCAGTCGCTATTGCCACCGATGGCGGAACGAATAGTTTTACATCCCAAGAGATCACGGCGAATCTAGCTGCCACACTGAATATCGCAAAAGGTTTGGATTTAAAAGGTCAATATGGACTGGTGAAATATAATTCGAAGCGAACCACTTTACTGAAGACTATCAATTATTATAGTCCAGATGATGATCAGTTAATCTACCAAACTAATTTCCCTAACAGAGTTAGCATGGAGCATTATTCGGGCACCTACCAAACGTTTATTGGAACCGTCAATTACAATCGCACTTTCCAAGAAAAACACCACGTAACAGGCTTGTTAGGTTATTCTCTAGAAGAAAGTGTGGGAGCAGATTTTGGGGCATCACGTACGCATCTTCCAGTCGATCTACCATCATTGGCTTTGGGTACTGAAAATCAATTGAATGAAAGTTCCAGCAGTCAAAATGCTTTGATGTCTTTCTTTGGTCGAGTCAATTACGATTACGAAGGTCGCTATCTCCTGGAAGGAAATTTCCGTCGGGATGGTTCTTCCCGATTCCATCCAGATGTGCGTTGGAATTGGTTTGGCTCTTTCTCTGCGGGTTGGGTATTTACGGAAGAAGCTTTTTTCGAAAGCCTGCGCGACACCTGGAATTTCGGTAAGGTTCGATTTTCGTATGGAACACAGGGTAATGACCGCGTAGGTCGTGATCATCCATTTATGGCCATCCTTTCTTCTGCACAAGTCAATTCTAACAATCCAATTGGCAACGTTGGACGAGTAGGCTTCCGTCAGTCTTTCATCCCAAATCAGCTCGTATCATGGGAATCTTCGGGGAAAATGAATATCGGCGTTGACTTGGCTTTTCTGGGACAACGATTGACTGTAACAGGAGATTATTTTGTAAACAACACACGCGATTTATTGCTCAACACACCATTACCGGATGTGATTGGTGTGGGCTCGGGTTATCCTTCTCAGAATGCCGGCGCCATGCAAAACAAAGGTTGGGAAGTCGTCCTTGGTTGGCAAGATCACATCGGCGACTTTAGCTATCGTGCTAACTTTAATCTTTCGGACGTGAGAAATAAAATTACGCATTTAGATGATTATGCGGTAAATCTGGGTGATCGCGTTCGCTTAGTAGGTCATCCTTTGGATGCATATTATGGCTTTAAAGTAGATCGTATCGCACAAGAAAGTGATTTTAGCACAGTCGATGGTCGTCTTGTGCCTAACTTTCCGTTCCAACGTGGTGACCTCGTCGGTCCTGGTGATTTGATCTATGTTCCAACAGATCCAGATGCTACAGAAATTACCGTTGGAAATGATCGTCATGTATTAGGAAGTGATATTCCGCGATACACGTATGGATTCCGTGGCGATTTTGCGTATAAAAACTTCGATTTCAGTTTCTTTCTACAAGGTGTCGGTAAAGTAGATGGTTATTTAGCCGGCAATGCACGCCATGTATTTATCAACAATAGCGCTTTACCACAAGAGGTACATCTCGATCGTTGGACTCCAGACAACCCAGATGCTTCTTACCCACGCTTCGTGTATTTGCGCGACCACAATACCCGTATATCATCCAAATGGATAGAAGATGCTTCGTACCTACGTTTAAAAAATGTACAGATTGGCTATACCTTCTCGCCAGAGTGGATGGATCGCATTCGCGTCAGCAAATTACGCTTGTATGCTTCAGCGGATAACCTGCTTACAAAAACCGACTTTTTCTATGGTTATGATCCAGAAGTGCCAAGCGGCAATACCGGCGGATATTATCCGCAAGTAAAAACGTTTGTATTTGGTATCAATTTAAATTTAAGATAGAAGGCAATGACATTACAACATAAAAAATACCGCAAATTCCTATATACATTTTCGGCTATCAGCCTGATTGGCTTAGCCAGTTGCAGCGACTTCTTGGATCGCGTGCCGCAAGATGAAATCGTAAACGAAACCTACTGGAAAACACAGGAACATCTTGAAATGGCGGCTACCGCTATCTATTCTCGTGTAAAAGCCAAAAACTTCGTAGACATGGAAAACATGGGCGAAAATACCATGTGGCCAAGTAGTAATCAGTACAAGGATATTGGCTCTGGCGTATTCCCCGTAACCCAACCAACGGTGAACAGTGAATGGGCCAATATGTACCGCGATGTACGGGAATGCAATGCATTTTTGGAAAACTATGCAGGAGCAACAGAAAACCAAGTGGGTGCTAAAGAGCGACTAGCGGCTGAAGTACGCGTGATCCGTGCATTGGCTTACAGCTTTTTGACTTCGTTTTACGGCGATATTCCATTGCTCATCAAAACCTTGAATCCAGATGATCCGGAATTATACGATGACCGCACGCCACAATCGGAGGTGGTGGATTTTCTTTTGCAGGATCTGGATGCTGCGGCCGCAGCATTACCAAGTGCGATACCGACGGGAGAAAATCTGGGTCGGGTAAGCAAAGGAACAGCGTTGACCTTGAAATCGCGCATTGCGCTTACTTATGGCAGATATGATATTGCGGAGCAAGCCGCCAAGGCGGTGATGGATATGGGTGTGTACGAACTGTACAACACGGGCAATCCGGAAAAAAATTACTGGGAATTGTTTACTCGTGCCGGTAAATTGGCCGGAGGCCGAAACAAAGAAACCATTTTTGCTCGTATGCACCTCACCGATGTAATTATGCACAACCTCAGCCGAGAAATTCAAGTGCCAGATCAGTTTGCACGTTTTGTGCCCACACGTTCGTTGGTAGAATCTTACTTATGTGCTGATGGATTGCCGATTGATAAATCTCCGCTGTACAAGGATGACACCTATGCCGATGTATTTAAAAATAGAGATCCCCGCATGACGCAAACGATCTTGGTACCAGGTGATAAATGGGGTGGCCGCTTCGACGGCAGGCCAATCGCACAAAATCAAGATCCAACGGTCTTTCAAGTTCCCAAATTTAGCCAAGATGGGCGCGGATCGGTTACCACCACGGGTTATTACTACAAGAAATACGTGGAACCATCTGCCGTAGCGTTGGTGACTAGAGATGATAATGATATCCATCACATGCGCTACGCGGAGGTATTGCTTAACTATGCCGAAGCTCGGTTAGAACAAAATAAATTGACGCAAGCCGATTTGGACATATCAATTAATCTATTGCGCGACCGCGTTGGGATGACACACATGAACCTAAGTTTTATGGCGCAGCATAGCATGGATGTGCGTACAGAAATCCGCCGCGAACGCCGTGTCGAACTGGCATTAGAAGGCCACCGCTATTTTGATGTAAGACGTTGGCAGCAAGGAGAATTATTAGGCCGCGATATTGAAGGCGTGAAAGCCAGTTGGTTTCCGCAGTTGAGCGCGTCTACCTACAGAAAAAGCACCGATGGATATTTATTAGTGCAATGGACTCGTGCTTTTGAAAGTCCGAAAAATTATCTGTGGCCAGTGCCGCAGACGCAATTCGAACGTAACCCTAATTTGGGACAAAATCCAGGTTGGTAACGTTCCATTTTGTTAACTATAAAATACACGGCTGCGAGCAGCCGTGTATTTATGTACTCATCTCCAAAAAAAGACCGATATGCGCAAAATCAACTATCTCTTAGGGCTATGTCTTCTATTAATTTCTACAATTCACTGTGGAAAGGCACAACAGCAAATCAATAATTCACCAACGGGGGATTTGAAAATCATGTCGTACAATATTCACCATGCCAATCCACCGAGTAAGCCTGATGTAATCGACTTAAAAGCGATTATAGCAACGATTCGCCAAGAAAACCCCGATCTGGTGGCATTGCAAGAAGTGGATGTACGCACCAAACGAAGCGGACAAATTGACCAAGCGAAGTTGATCGCGGAAGCCTTAGGTATGCATTATTATTTTGCGAAAGCCATTGATTTTGATGGTGGCGAATACGGGCAAGCGATACTTTCTAAACGACCATTTACCAATCCGCAGATACACCGTTTATCATCCGTGGCAAGCTTCAAAGCCGAACCGAGAATTTTGGTTACGATTGATATCAACTTGGGTACTGATCTAACCATCACATTCTCTACGACGCATTTGGATGCGCAAAGAGATCCGCAAAACCGCAGCTTACAAGCAAAGGAATTAGCCGATATCGCGGCAAATAATAAACATCCGATGCTGATCGCTGGCGATCTGAACATGACTACAGATCAGGAACCTTTTGCATTACTAGGGGAAATACTTCGCCCAACCTGTACCGACTGTGACTTCACCATTCCAGTCATTAACCCCAATAAAACCATTGATTTTATCTTAACCAGAATTCAGGATTCTTGGAAAGTGGTATCACATCAAGTCGTGCAAGAGCACTATGCTTCCGACCACCTACCAGTCACAGCCGTGTTACGATGGATTCGGTAACATTTCATGATATTTTATCTATCTTAATACCTTCAATTAGTATAATCTACTTCTATACCAATAGTAAACGAACCCATGTTCGATAAATATCTAAAACATGACATCAAGTAAAATAATAAGACGCGATTTTATTAAGAAAGCGCTGGTTGGAGCAGCGGCATTTGCCATCGTACCAAGACATGTGCTGGGCGGAAATGGTTTTCTAGCGCCGAGCGATCACCTCACGAAAGGAGTTATTGGAGTAGGTTCGATGGGCCGCGGGCATTTTGAATATGCCGGCACCAAAACTGTTGCTATTTGTGACGTCGATACGCGGCATTTGGCACTAGCGCAAAAACAATTAAAAGATCGGGCGACGGAATACCGAGATTATCGAGATCTGATCCAAGATGCAAAAGTGGATATTGTGCATATCGCGACACCGCCTCACTGGCACGGTATCATGTCCGTAGATGCTGCTCGTGCAGGAAAAGATATTTGGTGCGAAAAACCGATGACGCGTACTATTGGCGAAGGAAAAAGAGTGAAAGAAGCCATCGCTCAACATGGCAATATGTTTCGCTTGAACACCTGGTTCAGATACGACCGCGATTTTTATGGTATGCAAGTGCCCGTCAAAAAGATCAAAAAACTGGTCGATACTGGCATGTTGGGCTGGCCACTAAAAGTGACGATCAGTAAGCATACAGGATTCGACTGGAAGTTTTACTGGGTGGGCAATGAAAATCTGCCCGAAGAACAAATTCCGACAGAATTAGATTATGATATGTGGCTAGGGCCAGCTCCTTACAAACCGTATAGCGCACATCGCGTGCATACCACGTTTCGTGGTTATTGGGATTATGATGGTGGCGGATTGGGCGACATGGGACAACATTATTTGGATCCTGTACAATATTTTTTAGGCAAAGATAAGGAGAGTCCTATCAAAATAGAAGTCGATGCGCCGCAACAGCATTATGATGCGGTAGGCACGTGGCGAAAAATCACTTACACGTACGCTGATGGTTGCCAAATCATATTAGATGGAGCGGGCTCAGAAGTAGGAAAACCGTACATCGAAGGGCCAGACGGAAAGCTATTCAAAGGTTTTGTTTCCGACATTCCAGACTTGGAACGGAAGCTGTCACAATATCCAGATCCTGCGCCGCAGATCGACGATTTCTTAGAGTCTTGTCGCTCAAGACAGAAGTTTGCGCTCAACGATGAAAATGGCTACTATTCGGCGACGCTCGTCAACCTTGGGTTGGCAGCTTTACGACTGAATCGCACCTTACATTATGATTCCGACAAGCAAGAGTTTGTAGGTGATCCAGGTGCCAATCGCCTGATTAATCAACCGATGCGTGGACCTTGGACTATTTAAAAGACTCTCATGAAAAGAATTACCTATATATTATCATTCCTGTTGCTGCACGCCGCCGCCTATGCGCAGCTGCCAACAGATCGTACGACGACCACTAAAATTGCAGATTTGCTCATGCAACAGCCTGCTGCAGAGCTAGACGCATTCTCTGCCGCGATGCAGGAGCTCGAACATTTTACAGCAGCTGAAATAGCGACGTTGGTAAAAGAAATTGAAAAGAAAAACACCGATATCACCCCGATCACCTACGCGCTCAACTCCTATGCTTATTACGTGATGCAGGATGGCAAGGAAAGCCAGCGTAAAATATACGTCGAAGGATTGGGCACTAGCCTTGGCCAATTGCAACAACAGGAGAAAAAATCCTTTGTACTGGAGTTGTTGAAAAAGATAGCAAATAATGAAAGTCTAGCGGTGGTATCTTCCTACCTATCGGACGATAATTTAGTGGATGATGCTACATTAGTTTTACATGCTATTGGCACTAGAGAAGCGGTGGAGGCATTGGCCAATGCCTTGCAGAGCGCGAAAAGCGAGAAACAGGCTGCCGCTATCATCACCGCTTTAGGTGATCTTAAAGCGAAACAGGCAGAAGCCAACATCCTTGCCAGCCTCGATCAGTATACTGACGCTACTTTTAGTCGCAACGCCTACATTGCACTCAGCAAGATCGCTGGCAGCGCATCCGAAAAACTATTTTTGGATAAGGCCGCAGAAGTCGGATATGCTTATGAGCCGACAAACGTGGCTTCGCTGAGCTTAGATTATGCGGCAAACCGACTAGCGGAAGGAGACAAAAAAGGGGCAGAAAAAATAATAAATACGGTCTTCCAACAAACGAACGTGACGAAATCGGCCGCGTTGAAAGGAAGAGCGCTGGCTTTATACGCTGCGATCAACTCAAGCAAAGCCAAGAAAGAAATATTTCTTGGAATCCAATCGCCTAACCCAACCTACCGTGGTATTGCACTGCAATTATTAGCGGAATATGGCACGAAAAAAGAAAGTCGTACCTTGATTGAAATGCTAAAAAACGCCTCGCCTGATGTGCAAGAAAGCCTATTCGATTACTTTGGTCAACAGGGCGACGCGCAATATGCCAAAGCCATTCAAAATAGCTTATCGAATAGCCAAGAAAGTCGCCCGAAGGTGGCCGCTCTGCATGCATTAGCACAATTGGATAATGCATCAGCCACGAATCGAATGATCCAAGAAATTCCGCAGGTAGATCAACAAGGCAAAGAGGCGATCAAAGATCTGCTTTTAAGCGCGCAAGATCCCACAACGGTGCAAGCAGTGCACAAAGCATTACCTGATGCAGATGCATCCACGCAGGTAATCTTGTTGCAATTTCTAGCTACTCGTTCGGATAAAGAATCTCTGCAGTCTGTACTACCGCTACTCGAATCTAGTGATTCGCTCGTGCGCAAAGCAGCATACAAAACGTTACCAGCTTTAGCTAGTGCAGACGATTTGGACACGCTTTTATCACTTTTAAACACCGTTTCTAAGCAAGATCTACCTCAGGTACAGCACGCACTAACTGTTTCCTTAAAAGCACGCTCCGATAAATCAGAGCGCGTCCAACAGCTCGCATCAAATATCTCTTTAGAAGATGTAGCACATGTCGCTTACCTATTTCCGGTATTTGCCAGCGTCGGTGATGAAAACGCTTTGCCGCTAGTACAACAAGCGCTTAACAACACTTCGAATCGCGAGATCGCCATAAAAACATTAGCGAACTGGTCTGAGCCAATTGCCCTACCGACCTTGATCACGCTTTCTCGTGCGGAGAAAGGTACATCGTTGGATGTGGTGTTGATTGGATTGGTGAAGCAAGTCAATCGTAGCGCGGCCAAGCCCGATCAGAAAACGCTGTATCTGAAAGATGCCTTTGCGCAAGCAGAAAGCGTTGCACAAAAGCGCATGATCCTACAAAATCTGCAGGCCACAGGAACTTTTCAAGCATTGGCCTTTGCCGGCCAATACCTGACTGATCCAGATTTAAAACGCGCTGCGACTGGCACAGTAATGAACATTGCACTGGATAACAGCGCATTTACCGGCAAAATAGTTAAAACAATGCTAACTCAGGCCATCGTGAATCTGGCTGGTGACGAAAGCGCTTATCTTTCTGCTGCCATTGAGCGTCATTTGGCAGAAATGCCTAACACAGAAAGTTATGTCTCTTTATTTAACGGCAAAGATTTGAGTGGTTGGAAAGGTTTAGTTGAAGACCCGATCAAGCGCCATGCGATGTCTACTCAGGAATTAGCCAAAAAGCAGGCAGCCGCTGATCAGGAGATGCGTGCCAACTGGAAGGCCGAAGATGGCATGCTAGTCTTTGGTGGAAAAGGTGATAACATCGCTACCGATAAACATTACGGTGATTTTGAACTATTGGTAGATTGGAAACTGGATCCGAAAGGTGAAGAACCAGATGCTGGGATTTATCTTCGCGGCACGCCGCAAGTTCAAATCTGGGATATCTCTCGCGTAAATGTCGGCGCACAAGTGGGCTCTGGTGGATTGTACAACAACAAAACGCACGCAAAAGATCCGTTGAAAGTAGCCGATAATCCGCTCGGAGAATGGAATACGTTTAAAATTAAGATGGTGGGCGATAAAGTTTGGGTGTGGTTAAACGGTGAGCAAGTGGTAGATAGTACCACATTAGAAAACTATTGGGATCGCAACCAACCGATCTTCCCGCTGGAACAGATCGAATTGCAAGCGCATGGTTCAAAAGTTTGGTATCGCGATATTTACCTGAAAGAGTTGCCACGTAAGGAAGTATATAAAGTAACTAGCGCTGAACAGCAGGAAGGTTTCGAAATGCTCTTTGATGGTACGCAACTCGAAAGTTGGACAGAATCTACGGCCTACGAAATCACACCAGAAGGTTACTTGCGCGCTAATCCAGATGCTAAGTTTGGCAAAAACTTGTACACCAAAGAAGAATTCGGCGATTTTGTATATCGGTTTGATTTCAAACTAACACCGGGTGCAAACAACGGTGTGGGCATCCGTACACCGCTAGAGGGTGACGCGGCTTATGTAGGCACTGAAATCCAGATCTTGGATAATGATGCCGATATCTACAAAAATCTAAAAGAACATCAATACCACGGTTCTGCTTACGGAATCATATCGGCAAAACGAGAAGGATTGAAACCGCTCGGCGAATGGAATACGCAGGAAATCTATGTAAAAGGTAATCATGTAAAGGTTACGCTGAATGGTATCGTGATACTAGATGGCGACCTGGCCGAGGCATCTAAAAACGGTACGCTAGATGGCAAAGATCATCCCGGATTGAAAAATAAGAAAGGACACCTTGGTTTCTTGGGCCATGGTTCGGAAGTATTTTTTCGAAACATCCGGATAAAGCGTTTATAGCATTTATCACATCGAATTGTAAAAAGGAGCATCAAAAGATGCTCCTTTTTTTGTTTAAAAGACCACAGATTCAGCAAAAAAATATTTAATTTCATTTAAATATCGTTTTATGGAGTAATTTTAATTAAAAAAACACCTCAATCGCAGCAATAATCAACTAATTTACTATTATTTTTAATGATTCACCACCAAAACACTAGTAATCATTAGCTAAAATCAAATACTATATAAATTTCCCACGCATGAAGTCATAAACTTTTTAAATATTTTCAACACCCTTATTGATTTGCGAGATTTATCAATAGATTTGTTACAACCGTTATTAATAAATAGTCTTTAACGCTAAGACAATATGCCCGTGAGTCAGACCAAAATATCTATTATGAAGGCTCTATGCTTTCAACGCTTACAATCGGTGAGCGAAATCGCCTCGACCATAGATCGGAGTATTCCTAGCACCACCAAAATACTGCAAGAATTAGCTACTGAAGGCATCATAAACACTGTAGGCTTAGCTCCTTCGACTGGCGGCAGACGGGCATTACAATATCAACTGACAATCAATGATCTTCCTTTAATTCTATCGGTAGCCGTCGATCAATATTATAGCAGCGTGGCACTTTTGAATTTTGACCACAGCTATTTTGGCTCAGTCATGACGATCAAAAATACCTTGAGTGATGCTGATGCATACACAAACCTCGTTGCATTAATAACCGATGTAAAAGCAAGCGCTGGAACGCGGAAAATATTCGCAATAGGACTAACTGCACCGGGCTTTGTTAATGCTGAATACGGTATTAACGCATCTTATCCCGCAGACAATCCATTTCATAATATTAAGAATCTTCTGGAGAATACGTTCGGAATACAAACCTTACTAGAGAATGATTCTGCTGCTATTGCCATCGCAGAAAAACGATTTGGTCGGCAGCGAGCATCAAAAGATATGCTCGTAGTCAATCTGAATTGGGGCATCGGCTTAGGGATGATTATCGACGGTAAACTCTTTCGCGGACATAGTGGCTTCGCCGGCGAATTCAGTCATATTCCACTTTCTGACAAAGGCACATTGTGCTCTTGTGGAAAACGCGGCTGTCTGGAAGTAGACGCATCGCTTTTGTCGGCAGTTAGCTATGCGCATGATCGATTGAAACAGGGTGAGCCATCGCTGCTCGCCGAAGAATATGCACAGAACGGACGTATAACAGGCGAATGCATTATCGACGCGGCCAAAAAGGGCGATCAATTGGCGCTGTCGGCTGTCGATCACATCGCTTACGCAATTGGTAAAGGGTTGGCCACGTTGATTCACATCATCAATCCAGAACATATCATTTTGAGTGGTCGTGGAGCACGATTAGGAGATATCCTGCCGGGCACGATCCAGACTTCTTTGCGTAAGTATACTATTGAAAGACTACGGATGCAGACACAATTTTCGATGTCGGAGATTGAATACCCGCAACTATTAGGTGGGGCATGCTTAGCGATTGAGAACGCAGATTATCAGCGGTTATAATAAGAGAACTTAACTACACCAAATAATTACAACATGAGCAAATTTTACATCACCTGTTGCACTATGCTGCTCGTTATGCTATGTAGCATATCGGCCGCTTTTGCACAGCAAACTGTTACTGGGAGGGTAACAGATGCAAATGGACCAATCGCTGGCGTTACAGTTAGTGTTACTGAGACAAGTCGGCAAACTCAAACAGATGCCAATGGTAGCTACAGCATTCAAGCCGCCAACGGCTCTGTACTTCGGTTTTCAAGGTTAGGCTACTCGGCACGCGAAGTCATGGCTACATCAAACACCCAAGATGTATTACTAAGCGAAGGTACCGGCGACATTGGGGAAGTCGTTGTTACTGCTTTAGGTATTAAGCGTGAACGCAAGTCCTTGGCTTATGCCGTACAAGAAATTAAAGGATCTGAATTGTTGGAAACACGGGAAGCCAACTTAGCCAATGCCTTGTCTGGTAAGGTCGCTGGCCTGCAAGTAGCTCGCTCTAGTAATGGCGCCGGAGGTTCTGCTAAAATTGTTCTTCGTGGATTTAGTTCTGTTACTGGAGACAATCAGCCGCTGATTGTGGTGGATGGTATTCCAATGAACAACTTTACAGGAACGACAGAAAATGGTTATTTCGGCGCAGGCTTAGATCGAGGTAATGGTCTGGGCGATATTAGTTCAGATGATATTGAAACCATGACGGTTCTAAAAGGAGCATCTGCCGCAGCACTTTATGGTACGCGCGCAGGAAACGGGGTTATCTTAATTACGACCAAATCAGGTCGTTCTAAAGCAGGATTGGGCATTACCGCATCTTCCAATATGGGCGTCGAAACGATCTTCATGCAACCAAAGTTCCAAAATTCATTCGCACAAGGTGATGCAGGAGCATTCGACCCGACGAGCCCATCAAGCTGGGGACCACGCATTGAGGGCCAGACGGTGACCAAATGGAACGGGCAAGAAGAAACACTCTCTGCTCGCGACAATTTGAATGCGTACCTACAAAATGGAACGACCCAAAATCACAATGTGGCTTTTCAGCAGCAGTATGGTAATACCAGTGTGTACACGGCTATCAATCGCCTAGACAATCGTAGCATTCTGCCTACAAACCGGTTTACACGCACCAACTTGACGACTCGAATGGGCAGTAAATTTGGCGCAGATGAACGATGGTCTACAGATGTAAAAGTGCAATACAGTAATACAAAAGGTGTCAACCGTCCGATAAACGGGCGCGATTGGAGCAGTATCTATGCATTACAAATGCTTCCAAGAACGTTAAATATTTTGGATTTCCAAGACAATGTCAATGAGTTTGGCGAGATGATTTGGTACCGAGGTGGTGCAGCTACCTTCAACCCATATTGGAGACTGGATAACGACCGTAACGAAGATCAGCGTGACCGCTTTCTATTGAATGGATCATTGGGTTATCAATTTACTGATTGGTTGAAAGGAGAGTTCAAAGCGGGTGCAGATATGTACACCAATAATTTGGAAAGCCGCGTACGCGCCGGAGGACCTTCCTCGCGAAATGGTAGTTTTAGTACTGGGAAAGACACTTTTCGCGAGACCAACTATCAAGGTTTATTAATTGCCCAAAAAGATAACATTTTTGGCAAATTCGGCGGCAGCGCTACCTTTGGAGGTAACTTAATGCATCAAACATCTAACGGTTTGAATGTCAATGTGGGTCAATTACAAATTCCGAACTTGTTTACGCCAGGTAACTCTGTTGGGGCAGCTACCGTTCTGCCATTTAACTCCGAACGTAAGATCAACTCCGTATTCGGTGCTATGAGTGTGAATTATGATGCATTTATCTTCTTAGAGGCCACATTGCGGAATGATTGGACATCTACCTTGAGCAGAGCAAATAGATCATTTTCTTACCCATCATTTAACTTATCCTACGTACTTAGCGAACATATTGAAAAAGCTGGAGGCAATCTGCCATCTTGGCTCAATTTTACGAAGCTTCGCGCTTCGTATGCCGATGCAGGTAATGATATGCAACCATACCAATTGTACAATGTTTACTCGATTGGTGGCGATCCTAATGGGAATGTAACAGCAAACACGGGTGTCACTGCTTTCGATGCTACCGTACGTAGTGAGCTAATCCGTAACATTGAGTTTGGAGCAGAAGCGCGTTTGTTCAACAACAAACTGACGTTAGACTTTAGCTGGTACAAATCAAATGCCTTTAACCAGCTCATGAATTTGGACCTAGATCCAGCCAGTGGTTTTGCCAATAGAAAGATCAACGGTGGAGATATTCAAAATAAGGGCTGGGAATTGATGGCGAATGCGAATATCATAGATCGAGAAAGCTCATTCCGCTGGGATGCTACTTTTAACTTGAGCCGCAATGTAAACTCCGTAAACGATATTGCTGCTCAATTAGATGTAAACACCTACCCTATTGGTGGGTTCGATGATTTAGCTTTTATCGCGAGAACTGGTGGGAAATATGGGGAAATATGGGGACATCGTATCAACCGCGTAAACGATCCTGGAAATCCTAATCATGGTCAATTGTTGCTCAATGCACAAGGACTTCCAACCAGATCAGCAACTCCTGAATATTTGGGAGAACAACAGGCAAATGAAATGGCTAGCGTGATTAATAACTTCTCCTACAAAAACTTTGGCTTGTCGTTCCAAGTGGATGCTCGTTTTGGTGGATTAATGTATGTGGGCACACATCGTGGTATGCAAAGTGTGGGTACGGCAGAAATCACAGCACCAGGTGGAATGCGAGAGAGCTTTGTCGTAGATGGTGTCATAGGCTCTAATGGCAATTATACCAAAAATGATATTGCTGTTACGCCACAACAATATTATGCAGCGGTAGCTACTGCCAATAATCTGGGTATCAATGAAGAGTATCTTCGTGATGCTACCAACATCCGCTTACGTAACATACAAGTAAACTACAACTTCCCACGAAAAATGTTGGGTAGCTCCGTATTTCAAAGCGCGCGTGTGTTTGCTTCCTGCAATAATGTATGGATGATTCACAGCAAGATGGATGGTATCGATCCGGAATCTACCTTTGCGACCGGCTCCAATGCCATTGGATTTGAAAATGGTGCACCTCCAACAATGCGTTCATTCATTTTCGGTTTTTCACTAGGGTTTTAACGATTAAATAGATATTGATATGAAAATTACTATAAAAAAGGGGATGATGAGTATGCTCGCTTCACTAGCATTACTATCCTCTTGTAAAGATTTCGAGGAATTAAATATTGATCCTAACGGTGCGAATGACCAGCAGGTGCAGATAGAATATTTTATTAATGGCTCTATTGTCGGTGCCCAGCAAGATCCGCACATTGCCGAGCGTGTGTTTGTTTTGTATTGGAAAACGGCTGGCCGCCAGCAATTTGGTGGTGGCATTGTGAATGGTGCCCACAACGACGGCTGGTCTGCCGATTACTACGGAAGAAGTTATATGTCTGGCTGGTTAGCCGGCATTTATTCAGCCGTAGATTTGGCCAATCAACGCATAGCAGCAGGCACTCAAGTGCCACATACCAACAATATGTTGCAAGTGGCCAGAATCTGGCGTGCTTATCTATTAAGTGAACTTAGCGACACCTTTGGTCCAGTTCCGCTAGATGGTTGGCAAGGTGAAAATCCTAGCTACTCTAGCGTACAAGAGGTGTATACCTACTTACTAACCGAACTACGTGAAGCAAGCGAATCCTTAGATCTTTCCATTACGGTACCTTCTGATACTCGTCGTTTTGATCCGGCTTACGGCTTCGACTTTGCCAAATGGCAAAAATACGCTAACTCCATGCGCATGCGCTTAGCGATGCGCATGTCGGAGGTCGATGCAGCCAAAGCGAGAAGCGAATTTGAAGCTGCGGCATCTCAACCGTACATCACGGCAGCCGATGATATGTTTGACGTAGCAGAGTTAGGCACCGCCTACAGTTCATTGGCCGGTGTGATGACCCGTACTTGGAATCCATTTCAACTCAGTTCTACTTTGAATAATTTGTACATTGGACTAGGCGGTATTACGACGGCTACTTCATTGGGAGCATCATACAGCACGTACATCAAACCAGAAAATTATATAGGCATACATTATCCAAATCACTTTGCTACTGCTACGAATGATCCTTCCGCCGGATATTGGTTGGATGGTTTACCAGCGGTGATCGATCCACGTGCTTATGCGAGCTTTGCAATTCCGGGGGATTTCAATAATGCGCAGTTCAATTTCAACCCTGATCAGGCTACCGCTCGTGCGACGACGCGTAATTTGCTAAATACAGATGGAACGAGCACGTACCGCGCCATCAATGCTTCATTTACTTGGAATGCTTTTGCGCCGGGCGATTGGGCAGCTAAAGGTGCTCGCAATCAAGTCAGATCATGGGCTGGAGCTATGCCTCGCTTGGTGAATAAATTTAGAGATGGTACTAATAGTCGTGTGTTCTTTGCCAACTGGGAATCAAATTTCTTAATCGCAGAAGCGGCCGTGCGTGGCTGGGCTGTACCGATGTCGGCACAGGCAGCGTATGAAGCCGGTGTAACTGCCAATTTCGCTTATTGGAATCTTTCAGCACATGCAGCGGCGTATCTAGCCAGCACGGGATACAATCGTGTCGGAACATCAGTTAGCTGGACACACAACGTAGAGCCGGGCAGTACGCATCCTATGCAGTTTGTGGATGGTGAAACGGGTACGGCAGGAACCGTGCAGATTCGCTATCCATCCAATGGTTTGTACCGTGATGGTGCGATACGAAATGATCAATTAACGAAAATCATCACACAAAAATTCATTGCGCAAAATCCTTACTTGCCACTGGAAACTTGGAGTGACCACCGTCGTCTTGGCCTACCATTCTTCGAGAACCCTGCTGTAGAGCAACCGATCGTGACTATGCCAGATTTAAATGCAAATAATTTTATGACTAGCAGCATAAAGTTCTTTCCACAGCGTGTGAATTATCCATCAACCTTCCGTAATACCAACGATGCAGGATACACACAGGCAGTAAGTGCACTTGGTGGACCAGATGCCGTGCTAACCCCACTTTGGTGGGCAAAGCAACAATAATTGAAATAACTAAAGGCCATCTTTTTCAGATGGCCTTTTTTCATAATTGTATTTTTACTGACCGCTATTTCACCTGCTCTACTAATTCAAGCCGTTTTACAACACTATTTGGTTCTAAAATCGTTCCCGGCGACAAGACGGCATTGGCTCCAATTCTAGAATGATCACCCACCAAAGAGCCAAATTTTTCAGTGTTAGTGTCGACAATCTGATTTTTATGCTTGACCATAATTCGCTTGTCCTTTCTTTCATTATAATGATTGGCGCATAATGATCCCGCTTCAAAATTCACCTGTCGCCCAAGTATGCTATTGCCAATAAAATTGAAGTGAGCTATTGTCGAATGATCGAATATAATTGATTGTTTTATTTCAGAACTGGGCCCAATCGTTACGGAATTACTTAAAAAAATCGGTCCTCGTAAATAAGCGTGCGCACCGATAAAACAGTTTTCAGATATGATAATTGTGCCTTTAAGTGTAACGCCCTGTTCAATAGTTGCTGTCTTATGTATGGCCATATTATTCGCTATCACATAATCATTTCCTAAGTTGGCTATATGCAGTAATAATATACTTTCTAAAGTATCGATCAATTCCCAAGGTTGAAAAATGTTATTATGCAATAGCATGAGATTGGGGCTACCTATATATTGTTTTATATCGATCATAATGCGCAAATTTTAATGAGTATGCGATATGGTAAAGAACGTCATTAATATTTGTTTAAGGAGATTTTAAGAACAGTTATTTTCTATAAAAAGCAAACAATCAAGTTATAATTTTATCTTAATTATTAAAATTAAACACCTGCATTTTGCAGACAAAATCATGTAATCAATTTTTAACCCAATCCAACACAATATTAACACTAAACCCTTATTACCAACCTAATACACCCGTAATATTTAACTCAAAACGAGTTACAATTGAGCTTACTTCTGCTAAAATATGGTTGATCATCATTCTGATGAATAGTTAGTTTAGCTTATTAATTAACCAAACCAAAAATTACAAATATTATGAATTATGCAGGTCTATTATTAGCTCTCTTATTCCTGTCTGTTAATGTTTGTGCGCAACAAATTTCGGGTGTCGTTCAGGATGGTGCAGGCCAACCAATTCCTGGCGTCACGCTCAAAAATTTAAGTACGCAATTGACAACACAGACCAATCAAAAGGGAACGTTTCAACTCGCTGGCCAAAAGGGACAAGTTGTTGAAGCAAGTATGGTAGGGTACGAATCTAGTCGCCTTACCATAGGGTCCGAAGCAGTCTTAAAATTCCAAATCACCGAGAAGTTTTCGAATTTGGAAGAAACTGTTGTTATCGGGTACCAAAGCGTATCACGTAAAAAGAATACAGCGGCCATGTCGACAATCTCTGGGAAAGAGCTTGAAAACATACCGGCGGCGAGTTTTGAATCGATCCTTCAGGGACGATTGCCCGGTGTCAATGTGCAGAACATTTCGGGCTCTCCAGGAAGTATGGGGACCGTTTACGTGCGAGGTAGTACGGGACTAAGCAACAATTTTGACGAAGCGCAAATCTTAAGTAGTCCGCTTTATGTCGTAGACGGTGTACCGCAGCCGACAGAGCAGTACACCAACTTGAATACCGGTACGGGTACCAATTTCTTGGCCGGAATAAATCCCAACGATATCGAATCTGTTTCTGTACTCCGAGATGCCTCTGCAGCGGCTATTTATGGATCGCGAGCTGCCAATGGCGTTATTCTAATCACCACGAAAAAAGGTACAAATCGAGAACCAGTCGTGATGGTGTCTGGATATTCCGGATTAACCATGCGCCCAGATTTACGACCTGTCGCACTGGGAGCAGCCGAAAGACGGCAAAAAATGGATATTGTTAGAAATCAGTTGAGTTATGCTGAGCAAATCAACCTCCCTCGCTTGCTAACAGATAGTTTGAATCCGGCATTCGATGGCAACACCGATTTTCAAGATCTTTTTTATCAAAAGGGTTTAGTGAATAATGCAGACTTAAGCCTCAGCGGCGGCAGCGAAAGTTCTACCTATCGGTTTAGTGCAAACTACTACAACGAAGATGGCATTATCAAAGCTACCGGATTCAGAAGGTTATCCACCAGATTAAACTTGATGAACAGGGCTTTAAACAACAAAATAACGATTAATCCCATCATCGCCTATACCAATATGGATAGAGCTCGTGGTAACGGAAATGGTGTGAGCCCCTTACCATTAGGATCTGCCAATATGCCTTCATCGCTTTTTGAACTATCTGATACTCGAAAGGCATTTTACACAGGATTGTATGATGAAAATTTGGACAAAAACTTAACGAATCAATTAACCTTTAATCTAAATCTTGACATTAAGCTACTACCCAAGCTGACGCTAACTTCTCAGACGGCTTACCAATATAATACGGGACGGAGAGATATGAGTAGGCCTAGCGCATTGAATAATTATCGAGGAAATTCGGCATTTGCATGGAATTCGGCGCAGCAAAACTGGCTTTCTTCTAATTACTTGAATTATAGCGACACGTTTGGCAAACATAGCTTAACCATGCTCGTGGGCCAAGATATCGTACACGATACGTATCAGGAAAGCTCTGCCGAAGGCTGGAATGGCAATTCGGATCAGATCCAGGTAGTACAAGGTTTTCTCCAAAACTATATGACGGCTTACTCAGACTATCAAGCATGGGGATTATTATCCTATTACTCCAGAGTGAGCTATGATTACGATAGTCGATACATCTTTTCGGGAAGTATACGAACAGATGGATCATCTCGTTTTGGTAAGAATAATCGTTTCGGATGGTTTCCTTCCGCATCTGCCGCTTGGCTACTATCTGAAGAAAATTTCATGGAGGATAATGATAAATTTTCTTTGGTAAAACTGCGCGCTAGTTATGGAACGACCGGAAATCTGCCTAGTCAAAATTACTTATCTTATAATACCTACCGGCTCAATGCGGGTACCTATAGCGGTGCCAATGCACCGAGCTACAACGGCGTTGTAGCGATCACGCCAAACTTTGTGAGTGGAGTTGCTCAGGATGATCTCACTTGGGAAAAAGGGATGAGTTGGAACATCGGTACAGATATCGAATTGTATAACGGAAAGTACAGCATATCGGCAGATATATACAATAAAGAAACCAATAACCAACTTTTTGCGGTGCAGTTACCGATTAATACGGGGTATGATTTCGCCACCACCAATTCGGTTGGTGTTAGAAATTATGGTGCCGAATTGGTGATCGGTATGAATCCATTATCGTCTTCGAGTCCGGTAAATTGGCGTTCTAACTTTAATATATCCTATAATAAAAATCAGATCATGAAGTTACCTAATGGCGGACGCGATCTGGTGATGAATGGCGACCGGTTTGACGCTTCCCATATTTTGTCAGTTGGTAGTCCGATCAATGCCTTTTATTTGTTCCAGAATTTAGGTGTGTATTCTACTATAAACGATGTACCGACAAATCCTTACACCGGAGATCTCTACGGAAATGGCGGTCCATATGGCGCTGGTATGTTTCACTTAAAGGATTTGGATGGAGATTACTACATAGATTCGTTCCGTGATGGCATTAACCCAGACAAGTTGCCTATGGGAGACCCTAATCCTAAATGGACCGGTGGGTGGAACAACGTAGTATCTTACAAAAACTTCAGCTTATCATTTTTATTAAATTTCACATTAGATCGCGATGTGCTCAATTTATTTGAAGCAGATGCTTTTGCTACAGTCTTTGACAATTTCCAGTTCGCCGCAAAAAGTTATCCCGACCTAGATCGCTATAATATCTGGAAGCAAAGTGGTGATCAAGCCGAGTATGCGAAGATAGACATGGGATCCTATCGCTATTACTATACTTCCGCACAAACGTTCTTCTTAGAATCTGGAAGTTATATCCGTCTACAAAATATCATCTTGAATTATTCGCTCAATCAGGCATTCGCTTCGCGAATAGGTATCAAAGGAGCGCGTGTTTATGGGCTAGTGCAAAATGTCGCTTCTTGGCAAGCTTCCAGAAAAATTCCTGATGCAGAATCCATCAATCAATACGGAGAATATAGCGGTAATGGCTACCCTATACCACGCAAATTTACAGTCGGTTTAGAGGTTACATTTTAATTAAAAACTTATGAAATCAAAAATTATATATCTATTGGCCATTGTCGTGGGAGGCTTAATGTACTCTTGTAAAGACTTCTTGGATGAAGTACCAAGGAATGCGACATCTGGCGGCGAATATTGGAAGTCTGCGACAGATGTACAAAGTGCCTTAGCAGGGAATTACGCCTTGTTAAGAAATGCAATTACGAGTGGAAATTATAAGGGAGTACCTCGACATTTTATTTATGGAGATGGAGTACAAGGCAATAATTTCACGATCCAATATGATGGAGACGGGTTAGAAGGCGTACAGACGGGCGATTTTACGTGGAGATACAATGTAGAAACTTATGGCAATTGGACGCCATATATCAAGTGCATCACCATGAGCAACCTAATCTTGGAAAAAGTAGAAGGCATGGATGAAGATCTTTTTGCTCAGATAAGTAATCCTACTCGTTTTAAAAATGAAGCTTTGGGACAAGCATATTATATCCGTGCGCTCACGTACTTTTTCATGACCCGTACCTGGGGAGATGTACCACTTATACTGGAAACAGAAGACGATCCGATCACAGCCGATCAGGCCGCACGAGTTTCCAAAGAAGTGATTATGCAACAAATTATTGCCGATTGCCAGAAGGCGGCCTCTTTGTTGAATTGGAATTACACGGACATCAAAGCTGCAAAAGTAACCGCCAATAAAGGTGCTGTGTATGCCTTACTGGCTCACGCCTTTTTGTGGAAAGCCACCACAACCAATCTCGGTAATAATGAACCTATAATGGAAGATGTGTTGCGTGCTGACACCACGATCCAAGCGCTCAAGAATTATGGTGGTTATAGCCTTGTGGACACCGCCAACTACTACAACACTTTCATAGGAAAAAGCCGAGAAGGTATTTTTGAGATCGCAGCAAGCGAAGACAACTTAGAAGGCTCCACCAACCACATTGCTGCTTTCTTTCTTCGTCAACAGCACATCGCATTCAAACCTGCTTCCTGGTCTCGATTTTTTGTTCCAAAAACGTACTTAGATGTACATTATGAGAAGATGCCTACGGGTATCATACAAGAAACGGTCGTACCTGGACAATGGGTATGGAATGAACCAGATTGGCGCTGGGATTGGGTAGCTGAACACACCGTGGTACAAGAGGGAATTAGTGACAAAATTACAGACATCAGATACATCAAAAACTTTGCGGACATTTCATTAGATCAACCAACCTGTATCAAGTATCATAATGTTAACCTCCGCACGCCAGATGTAGCTCATATCAGCAACAATATTATCATCTTCCGCTATGCGGACATGCTATTACTCGAAGCAGAAATCGCTATTTACAAAAATGAACTACAACTAGCAGCTCAAAAACTCAATACTTTTCGAAGTGCCAGAGATCCACTTGCCAAGAATAAGATGATTAGTGGTACAGATACCAGAGACAATATTATGTTTCAATATGCACTAGAGCGAAGTCGAGAAATGTATCTCGAAGGACACATTTATTACGATTTGATCCGTACTCGGCAATATCCGCAATTCATTACATGGCTTACCCCGGATCGTTTTAGACTAGGTGGCTTCTATTGGCCTGTAAGTCCATTATTATTTAAAAACAACCCCAATCTGGCTCAAACGCCTTATTGGATCGGTAAAATCTAATTTAAATCTAAAGCTATGAGAGAACGATATATATTTTTCCTATTGGCGGTGTCATTTCTAATGACATTGGCCTCTTGCGAAAATGATGATTATGCAAATGATGGCGGCAAATCCGAGCGATATGTCGATTTGACGACCTATGATTTTCTGAAAAGCCACGGCAAATTTGACTCATTGGTAGCCATTATAGATCGTGCGGGATTGAAAGATATGGTCAATGAACCAAACACCACGCTCTATGCCAGTACAGATTACAGTGTAGTCCCTTATGTGCTCGCAAAGAAACAAAAACGTGTCATAGAAACCGGCAATGAAAACATCGAGTTTGGCATTAATGATATCTCTGTCCGCGAATTGGATTCATTAAAGATGTACCTATTTGATGGTGCTCATATCCGCGAGTATCTCACGCGAGATAATAAGTATTTCACGAGCAAATTTGGGGTGATGAATAATTCAAGATTTCTAATCAAATTACGTCGTGTGATTGAGTATACAGATTATGTTGACTACGTAGAGTACGTGAATCTCACGCGGGTGATTGGAGAACTTGATAGCGAGCTCGGATCAGGGGCGATCATACTACCGCAAGAAGTAGATATGTCTTATGATTGCCAAACTGCTGGAATCATTACCAAAACCGGTGTCGTCAATGTTTTAATAGATGGTCATAGATTGATGTTCAATAGAGAATCTGCTGGCCAATAAGTGACAACCAAAATATATTTATTATGAAAATACAAATTATTCTATCCATAGTATTAGGCCTTTCGCTGATTTCATCATCATGCAAGAAGATCGAGAAGGGTTTTTTGAGCGACAACCCGCGTTATGTTAACGGCACCATAATCGTACCAAGAGGAGGTGTTTATGTGGCGTCAGAACGTATTGATGCGGATGGTTCTACACCGCCTTATTCTTTTAAAATGTCTAATCTAAGAGACCGAGTTACTGGGTTACCAGCACCAAATGAGTTTTTTACAGAGTACGATGTATTAATGTTTAAGAAGGGAGAAGTATTCGATGCAGCTAAAGATACCACCACCGCCTTACTCAACGCCAAAAGAGAAACGGTACGGAGCACTCCCCTTGTTTTTAATCCTGCCAACGGGCAGTTAGTCTTTAATAGATCATCTTCCAATCTTCCTTTAGGGGAGTACCTATTTGATGTCGAGATGACCAATGTAAAGGGGACCACTTCTTTTCCAAATTTTGGAGCTGTGCGGGTTATTGATCCGTCGATCAACGATTTCTTCGAGGTAACCTATCAAGCCGCCTCGGGGTCGAACTCATCGGAAACGTTTTTTACGACCACAGCACCGCAAGTATCCTGTGAGCGCATTTCTGCCGAAGGAGCGCGAATAATCCTCAAGATAGTAGACAAAAATGGCGTAGCATTCGATCCTTCTGCCAATCAGGTAATCCGAAGAGGCGATCGTCCAACATTTGAAAGCCATGTCAAGTTTAATCCTGTTGCCGCAACAGATACTGCATTAGTTTGCGATTTTGAAGTAGCACCGTTCCCATTGAACATTTATCATGATGGCGTTACAGATTGGGGCTATTTGATTTATTACCGAATTCCGATGGCCTACGCAACAGTAGATGGATATGCCACGAAAACACTCAACGTAAATCCCGTATTTGGATTTCGAGTAAAGATGGAAGGTACTTACATCGTAACAGTTCGCTTACCTGCGGTGACTAAAGTTTAAAAAAACCATAGATCTTAACCATTTTTTTGAAAAGACATGTTTATGAAATATAACCAAATTATACGTCTTATCTGGACGATCGTAGTGCTAACCTCTTTAAGCTTTTCTTGTACTAGCGCAAAAGATGAAATCGTACCATATGACTATTCTTATCTCCCAAAACCAGTACCTGATGCCGAAGGAAGCGGCGTTTTGCCGCCCAAAGAACTATATATACCTAAGGGCGGTATTTGGGATGTTCCTTGGAACAATAATTTTAATGATCCTGCCAGTAAGTACAGTTTATCAAGAAAAATCGAAACCAGAAATTTTGCCATGTTATGGGATGCGCAGTTTGGCGCGGATCTGGTGGCGTCCACTGGTGCAAATCCAAGTAATACCTTAGGCTTTCTAGAAAGAACCTATGATTATTTTTCAGAAGAATTGAAATTCACCGAACATGGCAACTCGCTAACGGACAAATACAAAATGATTGTATTTGTCCGTGGCGGAGATGATCAGACCGCTTATGGAGGTGGCGCTATGGATTCTGTCGGCATTCTTTGGATGCCTTCTACCAGACTAGGTGCACCCTACACAACGCTTGCCCACGAATTAGGTCATTCCTTTCAATACATGGTAAAGGCGAATGGCCAATGGGGCTTCTCGGATAATACGCCAGGTAGTAATGGTCAAGCGATCTGGGAAATGACATCACAGTTCATGACGATGATGGTATATCCAGAATGGATGACCATCGAAAATTGGCATTTAGTATCGTTTATGGAAAATACGCATCTTGCTTTCATGCACGAGAATATGAGATACGCATCACCTTATGTTCTATTGTATTGGACGGACAAGTACGGGCTGGATTTCATGAGTAAAATATGGCGCCAATCTACACGACCTGAAGATCCTGTAGCGACCTACAAACGCATACAAGGAAAAAGTCAAGAACAATTTAATGACGAAATCTTTGATGCAAATCGGAAATTTATCACATGGGATCTTCCAATCATTCGATCGACTGAAAAGAGTAAATATGCCAATCAGCATACCACCAAAATGTCATCTATTGGCAACAATTGGTATCGTATTTCTCCCGACAAATGCCCGCAAAACTATGGCTATAATGGCATACGATTGAATCTCCCGGCAGACAATGCTACCGTTACCGTCGACTTTAAAGGTATAGCCGGCACCGCGGGCTATCGGGCTATTAAAACGGATAAAGCCGGTTGGCGATATGGTTTTGTCGCTTATCAAGCCAATGGAAATCGCGTGTATAGCGATACTTTTTCGGAAAAGGAAGGTACAGCCAACTTTACTGTACCTCCAAACACAACCTACTTATGGCTGGTAGTTAGTGGCGCACCAAACGAACATTGGGAGCACCTTTGGGATGAAAACACCAATAACGATGAACAATGGCCTTACGAAATTAAAGTAAACGGCACAACATTGCATGCTTCTGTGGTGCAATAATCTGTTCTCAAAACCATATTAAACAATCAAAGGCCATCTGAAAAAGATGGCCTTTGATCATGAAGAACAGTTATTAAAGATTTAGCAATGTGCAATTTTACAATGACCAGTCGTTGTTAAAAAACCCGACATCGACCAAACCAGAAGCTCCGTTGGTCAACATGTCAATTGAGAAAAACATGTAATCCGGAAAGCCACTTGCGCCAGCAAAGTATTGATTGGCTGTAGCAGCTTTCATACCTTGAATGCCTGTGCCTGTAATCACACCAATAGAAAGCGTATCGCTACCCGACTTTGGATATACAAAATAACCACCCAAATCGTTAGCAGCTTGTACCTTCTGTCCCATCTTCAACTGTCCGGCACCAACCTGAATTGGACAATCCGCAAGCAACGCATTCCATGCGCTGTTCGTTTTAGCGTTACCGACTAAAATGATATTACGATCTGCATATTTTGATGGATCAAAATCTTTGTCTGCTACCGCATCAAATGCACCATTACCACGATAGTACCAAGATTCTGCATCGTAACGCACTTTTTCCCAAGCCCAAGCATTCTCTTCGGCTGTACCTTGCGTACCGTACACGTAAACCATGTTGTGTTGGAATGCTTCTTTAAACGTACCATTCCGTTGTGGACCTTTATGCGCTAAAGAAGGTTTTGCCACCAATTCCCATTTATTAGCTTGCTTTTCCAGATAAATATGTCCGTCCGTACTTTGAGCTACTGATGACTCCAATACATTCAGACTATCCAAAAACACCGTCAACGTTCCATTAGCACCAAATTCAGAGATATCCAATTTCAATGTTTTCACATTATCGGAGCTACCCGTAATCTGGCGCTTTTCTATATCGCGCGATAGTTGGATATGTGAGTAAGCCAATGCTTTCTCCTGCTGATAAATAGTCGCCCAATAGTAACTAGCAGAAATGCCTGGGTTTGATGTTTTAAAATCTACCTCGTTTACTTCGTTGCTCGACTTACGTTGATGCCACTTGAAGTAATCAAATAATGGTTTCCAATCCACACTTTCATTGCTATACCAATGCGATCCGCCTGGATATTCGTAATAATTGAAATCGGGGTGAAAACCGCCTAACACTTCCCGCATTTGACGCGCATAGGTTACCGGAACTGTGCGATCCGCATCACCATGCAATACGTACACACCCAGCGGTTTATAATTCGTCGCATAAGCGACTACATCACTTTGATTACTTGATCTTAGCAAAGTATTTTCTAATGCATTCCCTCCTTGATCAGGAATGATTCCATCTGCCGAACCGTAGCCTTTCAACGTTGGATAACCAGCACAAGGTGCAATCGCTGCCCATTTGTCGGGATAAGTCGCTCCAAGAAACCAAGTACCATGTCCGCCCATCGAGTGACCGGTCAAATAAACGCGTTTTGTATCATGTTTAATCGATTTTTGCGCTAAGCTCAATACTTCCAAAGCATCCAATCTGCCCCAGTCTTCCCAGTTGAAACCACGTGGTCTACGATTCGTAGGCGCTACTAAAGTACCCCAATCTTTGGATTCGTATGCTTGTGCTTGTCCCAGAGCTTCTACACCGGCACCGTGAACCGAAAAGAATAAACCTTTGTCCGCAGCATCTCCACCAATCGCTGGATTCACCGCATAATATTGTACACTACCATCGATCTCGCTAATGAAGGTCACACGATACGCTTTGGTTTTGTCTACAGAACGTAGCTGCACGGTTTGCTCATCTTTTACCTTTCCACCTTGCACCAGAGCAATAGTCGCATAAAGATCTCCCACTTGGCTAACGCCTGAACCGTCAATCGCTGCCATCACTTTTCTAGTGCTGTGTGCGGCAATGGCAGGGATTTCACGCTCTACTATTTTGCCTGCTACGGTACTTCTGATAATGGTTTTTGGAATCGCTTTGTCCGATGTATTTACGACAGTTACACCCAGCATCAGTGCCGAGTTGTTGCGACCTGCTACGATATCCGGAAGTGTCAAATCTTCTGTAGCCAAGAACACGGGTTTTTCAGAAAACACCAATTCTGCCGCCACGAATGTACCGCGCACGTAGAATTCGTTCTTTCCTTTTTTAAGACGAACCGGGATATTCAACCAGCCCATTCGGTACGGATCACCGGCATGCAGTTCTCCATTAACCAATACCGCACTGTTTCCTTTGATATTCAATACCGCATCTTCGTTTTTCGAAGATTGGTACGTTAAATACAAGTAACTAGAACCAAAACCACGGCGCTGCGGCATAGGAGTCCGTGGTACATTTTCGGTTTGCGCCGCAATGCGACCTGGCCCTGGCGGATTGTTGGGGTTAGACAGATTTCCACCTGCATTTCTTTGCGGCCGGAAGAAACCTGCCGTATCCGTGGTGATCTTTACCCATGATGATTCATCATTGCCATTCCATACTTTCCCTTCCGCTGGAGTTTCGAAACCTTTTTGGTAAAATTTACCTAAAAATGGATCTGCATATACCGCCTCGCGACCATAATTAAATGGTATTTGAAGAAAAAGACCTTCGGTAAATGCATGTTTCTTTTGTGCATGCAGCGTTAGCACCATACCCAGCGTACAGAGCCAAGTTATCGTTGATTTTAAGCTAATAAATGATGTCTTGTTTGATATATTCATAGATAGATTTTTTTTAAAAACTAAGATTATTATTCTTTCCGTATTGCCGTGACGCGTTCTTCATCCCCTTCCTTGTACGGTAAGTAAATCATGAGGAGCGTCATCATCTCCTGATCAGATTTCATATTCGAATAAGAGAAAATATTTTGCGGTGGCGAAAAAGGATTAAACGGATTCGCCGCCGTATTATCATATGCGCATTCCATATGAATAACAGCGCCTTTTGGGATTTTTTTAAAGAGCTTGTAGCGATACATTTCTTGCCATCGATAATCCCAGTCGGGTATATTTATTAATGGAATCGTATCGTTATTTTCTAGTGTGGCATAAACTTTAAATGATTTGCCAATATAATGCATATGTGGCCAGATGTAGAGCATCGAAAGATCTTCCCCTGGATTTTTAAATTTCAGGGAGTAATGACTGACTTTGTCGGCAGGAATCATGAAGAAAGAAGGCTGAATATCCAACTCCCCTATTCCTCCAGAACCGAAACTGACCACTTTTACTTCTCGCTCTACAGGTACCTCGGTGAAAAATAAATGGACACCATTGACCGACAACTCATCAATCGGCGTAGCCGAAAAATGTACCGTCAGCAAAACCACTCCGCGTTTTGGCATTTTCCAACCGATTTTAGGTGGATAAGCTTCTGCGGAAGCACCGGGAATCCAGCCGCCATAGTAGGCCATGTTTCGCTTAAATTTTTTATACGGATCATTGTGTCTTACTTCTCCATCCGTATGATTGGCCATAGCTGGAGCGGCGTGAATGTCTATTGCGGGATCTTCGACGATCTGAACCGCATAATTCACATGATGAACGAGTTTTTTATTATTAGAATAGAATTCGATCGCTTCGACATCAAACGATCTGTCTAGTTCGAACGGGATCTTGAACTCTACGAAGCGCTCTATATTATTGCCTTTTACTAAAAATGTATCGGCTGTCACCAAGGTCATATCTGCGGGACGACCATAGCCTGTAGTTAGCTGGCTGAGATCTTGTTCTCGTCCTTTTCTTTTTCCTTCTTTCGCGCCGGCATCGACCCAAGCAGCAATCGTCTGAATTTCTTTTTCGGAGAGCGAGCGATCATTATCAAAATGAACGTACTCATTATCAGCTTTCCAAGGTGGCATATAACGGGACTTCACCACTTCTTTGATAAAGGTGGCGCGTTTGGCGACATCACCATAAGTTACCAAAGGAAAAGGTGCTGCTTCGCCATCTCGATGACAGGATACACACTTACTTTGTATGATCGGCTGCACATCTTTCACAAATGTCTGCGCATGCAAATGAGATGTAAACCAAAAATTGGCGAACCCAATCAGGAGGATAGTTAAAATTTTCATCATTAGCGCGTATTAATGAAACAACCTTTGGCCACTGTCTTTTTCACTTGAATTGATTTATTTTGAAGCAAACTGGTGATAGCGTCTTGCAGATAATGTTCGGTAACGACCACGCGTTTTTTGCCTAACTCTTGCAGCGCATTGTCAATCGCTCCAAAATACTGTAAGCCTACTTTATCATACAGGGCCACCGATGGTGTCACGGTAGCTTCTAAAGCGCGCGTAAACTGAAAATCTGGATCTTGATAAAGTGCAATATTCACTTTGTATTTGGCTGCAAATTGCTTGATATCTTCGGAACTGTACGCTCTACCAGGGAATACTCCTATAAAATGTATCTGTTGTTTGTATTGTTGGTTAAGTTGGCTGATGGTCTGTGTGTATTTTTGGCAAAGAGGGCATTCCGGAGAAAGAAAAAACACCGCTATTGGTTTGTCTACTTCGATACGATAAGGCAGCTCGGTAGACACATCAATGAGCACCTGTTTCCCTAGATTCTGTTGTTGTGCAGAAATCGAATAGCTTGATAATAGGAAAAAGCAAATCAATAGAAAGCGCGGAATCGATAAAGTACGCATAACCGAAATTTATTTAAAAATAAACATTGAAACGCATGAAACAAATAGCACCAACTTATAAAGCTGGTGCTATTGTTATTATTAAATTTACTGTTTATCCCACCATATTCTACCCTGAATGTCTGACGGCTGTCCAAATTCTGGATCGCTCATCATTTGATCTACAGCGGCTTTCTTGTTATCAAAATTGTATTCTCCAGTTACTGGAAAGCCAATATTAAAACGACGCGGCATTTGCGACACGCTACCTGTATTTGTCCAATCTTCGAAAACGAGTGCCGTGTTTTTATTAGGCATGCCAGTACGTTTTACCAAAGCCCAAGCCTCATTAAAGTTACGGAAGTAATTCAAATACGCCTGTAAGACAATTTGCTCTAAGCCTGTGGCTGCATTGTATGCGATGCCCGGTTTGGCTTTAAACGCCGCTATCTCTGCATCTGTAATAGCAGTATAGTTAACAACCTGTGCCATACCTGCTAGCTTGCTGTAGAAGCGAAGTGAAGCCTCCACCCCTTTGGTATACCATCCTTCCGCATTTTCATTAGACCAGCCTCTTTGCGCTATCTCGGCGCGCATAAAGCACACATCTGCATAAGTGATGACTGGAAAAATTCCAGTTCCCGTCCCGCCATCATTTTCTGGTTGGAATAGACGATCTTGTATGCGTGAAACGGTATCTAAAACTACGGTAGCCTCACCATTCCGGATCGAAAGTGGAGAGAAAAACCGCATCTTAGTCAGATCATCAGCTGCTTCTGGATTAGAAAACTGTCCGTAATAACGGCGCGTGTCGTAAACGGCACTCGCCGGAATAACATTCTGCTGCTTAGCGATGGCAAAATTTTCTGGACTCCATTGGTTTGGACGAAAGAATTGACGTAACCTTGGATCTTCACTATTCCACATGTAATCTACTACGCCCGACTCGCCCACGAAAAGGCGACCATTGCCCGTAATATTCCAGTTACCTCCCTGAGTGAAGCTCAAGCGAGCTGCGAAACTCCAATCTTCATCGCTATTAGAGATTAATCCTGCTGGATGACTTAATACATCCTGTATAATATTTTGCGCTCTGGAAGGATCACGCTTCATCAGTCTCAAAGCGATCACTAATCGTAGCGAGTTGGCCGCCTTAGCCCATTTAGCTGCATCCCCTGCAAAATACAAATCTGCGGGTCCATAACTATCTTGAGCCACAGCTTGTGGTGTCGTCAAAATAGTTGCTGCTTCTTTTAACTCTTGATCAAAAATGGTAAAGAGCTCCGACTGCGTTTCGTATTTAGGCCGTAATGTACCTCCATAGCGAGCTTGAAAAGCCTCCGTATATGGAATACTACCATTTATGTCAGACACATACCAAGCCTGCCAAGCTTTTACGATAGAAGGAATAGCTCGTTTATATACATTACGAGCTTTCTGATCTTCAGGCATACGGTCTATAAGTGCCTGTACGTCCACTAATAGAGGACCTATATCTTCAAAAAACTTACCGTACCGATTATTGGCATTGGCGGCATTATCCGTTACTCCTATTCCGTTACCAGTGATCTGCAAGAAAACCCTTGACCAGCGGCTGATATAACTATAGTTATCATAGAACGCTTCAAAGTCATTATCCTGCGTTCTAGCAACTGCCTGGGTAAAGAGGTAATCTGGATTGGGGTTTAGTACCGCATCTGGATCCGTATTGAATTCAGCATATTGGTCTCGGCTGCATCCCATAATGGTTGCTTGAGCGACGAGGGCAAAGGCTATATATTTTACTGTTTTTAAAATTGTCATAACACAGGTGTATTAAAAATTAGTGTTGATGGTGAAATTGAAACTTCTTGTTAACGGTGTACCACCTCCTAACATCGAAGCTGCTGAAGATGTAGAACGCAAATCTTCAGGATTAAAATTATCTGGCAATGTGTTGTACAGATAACCAAGGTTACGTGCATTCAATGTCAATCTCAGATTATTCAGTTTAAGTCTGCTAGCTGTCGCTGTTGGTAAATCATAGCTTACGGACACATCGCGCACCATAATCCAAGAAGATTCAAAGGCACCACGTTCACGAATACCTGTTCCCCAGCCGTAAGCCGAGTTGTAATAGTTCACGTCACTGATCGGAACAGTCAATCCACGTTCTGTTGTTTCTTGATAGGTTAAACCGCCGACATCTTGTCCGCCGACACGCGTACCCTGCGCAAATACGCCATCAGGAATGACTCCCCAAGCTTGATTGCCGGCTGCGTTAGTAAACTCAACACTGCCCTCGGTACCTGGTCTTCCCCATAGCGAACTTGCTAACTGACCAGTTTGCATAGAATAGTTGTACGTTGGAGAATACACGTGACCACCAAATTTAGCATCTAGCATGAAACTAAACATGAATGATTTATAACTGAATTGATTGATAATACTTCCCATAAAACGCGGCAAGACCGATCCAATTTCTTTTTCGCGTTCCGTTCCTTGTGCATAATCTTGAGAACGTACGAATCTTCCTAGGTTCGTACCCAAAAGTGTCATCACATTTTTACCATTATTGACGTGGTCAATTGGGTTACCACTAGCGTCACGTGCCTGAAATAAAGCATGACCGTAATTAGATACCATAGTACCATATGTGCCACCCACTTTTGCAATGGTACGGATACCGTCATCAGATTCTAGCTCGTGGATATCTACTCCTGGAGCCAATTCCAATATCTTGTCTCTGTTGCGTGTATAGTTGAAAAATACATCCCAAGTGAAAGCACCTGCTCTAACTGGCGTACCATTCAATCCAAGCTCTATACCGCGGTTGCGAATATGTCCACTGTTGATCAAGGCTCTTGTTACGCCACTCTCCCGTGTAACAGGTAAGTCAATAATCTGATCGCGAGTATCTTTACTGTAATACGTCGCATTAACACCTAAACGAGATTGAAATAATTTCATCTCTGTACCCACTTCCCATGTACTGCTACGCTCAGGACGTAGGTCACGATTTCCTAATCGTTTCGAGTCAAAATCATACATCGGCTGATTAACATATGGGTCACGTGGTACGTAGAAACCTGTCATAGCGTTATAGGTGCTGGTTCCTTTACCTACTTGATTGTAAGATGCACGGAGTTTACCAAAGGATATAATATCTCCGGTAAGCTCTAGCATATCGGAGAATACCCAAGCCGCATCCGAACCATAATAGAAGTACGAGTAATTACCGGTTTCATCTGGATACACCAAACTAGAATCCCAATCATTACGACCGTATAAATTGAGTGTTAGTGCATTTTTATAATCAACAGCTGTCTGGAAGATTGCCGATACGGTTCTCTTTTGATTCGGTTTTTCCTCATTTACAATAGGTCTTAAACGTGAATTGCTTAATCTAAAAACGTCTGGGGTTACCATACCATCAGTACGGGCAGTTATACCATTTCTAGATGAATGATTCAATTCTAAACCTGCCTGTCCCATGATGTCAAAATCTCCATACGATTTAGTGGCACGTAAGCTATTGATGTAACGTGTCTGTAATACGCGAGAAGAATAGTTACTGTAGTTACCATTAGCGAAGGCTGCGTCCTGACCGCGGTTCATCATCTGGCGGTTAGTGGCGAACAAGTTTGCACTAAAATTACTTTCTAAGGTTAGCCAGTCGGTGAAGTTAATGCGGCTATTTAAGTTTCCTCTAAAGTTGTCCTCAGTTTGCAGTTGACGATTTTCATACAACATGAACAACAATGGCGTCTTATTCGATGCATCTGCACGATTTACACCACCATTGATCGGATCTAAGTAATTCTCTCTCCAGTAAGCGAGGTCGTATTGACGTGGAACACCAAACGATAGACCATACAAAATGTTGTTCCCCATATTCCAGCGATCACCACCATACTGTGGATTAAACGCCGCATTGTTGGTATAGCTCACACTCCCATCCAAATGAATTGCATTGCCTAAGCGCTGAGTGGCTCTTAAGTTGAAGTTATTTCTATTCATTTTATTGTTTGGCGACACTCCTTTTGCATACGTATTAGTGTATGAAAAACGAAATGTTGTGCGTTCATTACCACCTTGTAGTGACAGGTTGCTATTCGAGTAACGTCCGGTTTCATAGATATCCAGCGGACTGTTATTTGCCTGAAATGGAACGAGTAATCCGTTAACATCACGTACCGTTCGTCCATCGAATTTAGGGCCGAAACTATAGGCATAGTTGGTCGTTGGAATTATCTCAATTCCATCTGCACCTACTGTATACACGGCATTAGGATTAGTGCCAGGTCCATAGATGTCCTGAAAGTCTGGTGTTGCATAAGCTTGTTCAAAGCCTTGCGTATGTGTAAATCCAACACCGAAACCACGCTGCGAATAACCTTTCTTCGTAGTAATCATGATAACACCATTACTCGCACGGCTACCGTACAATGCCGTTACCGAGCCACCATTTAGTACCGAAATAGATTCGATATCATCTGGGTTGATGTTTTTCAAGATGTTACCAAAGTCCTGATCACCACCACGATGGGGCAATACCACTTCCTCATCCATGATAATACCATCAACTACGATCAGTGGCGCATTACCGAATGGATCTAAAGACCCAGCTCCGCGGATCAAGAAGCGAGTGGATGCCTGCGGACCACCTGTACCGACGTTAATCTGCAATCCGGGCACCTTACCTTGCAAAGCAGCAATCGGGTTGATCGCATTAGTTTGTCTAATTTCGTCACCAGAGATTTGCGTCATAGCGTATCCCAATTGCCGACGTTGTCTTTGCTCTCCCAAGCCAGTTACTACCACTTCGTCAATTTTTCCGGCATCGGGTTCCAATTGAACAGTAATGCTAGTTGCAGCTCCGACTTGAATTTCTGAAGAATTGAAGCCAATGCTAGAAAAGCGCAATCGGTCCCCAGCCTTGGCGGTGATCATAAAACGCCCTTGGCCATCCGTTTGAGCTAATCGATTCGTTCCGACCAACGTTACCGTAACACCTGGTAGTGGTCCATTCACATCTTTCACCGTACCGGTGACGTGTGGTTGCTGCGCAAAAACCGCTCCGATGGCAAATACCATCAGTAGCAGCAAGGCGCATGTTTTAAAGTTGATTTGATTCATAATTATTATTGATTTGGTAATGTGCTGGCTAAAGATTTAGTCGTTAAAGTAGAAAAATCGAGTTCCTGAACAGCTAAGGCATAGGTTCCGATAAGCTGCGGATGTTCAATAGTTGAAATAATAATTTTTGTAAATCGTGCAATATGCGGTATGGCATATTTTTGTATAGCAATTTGTATTTCAGGTAGTAGTATAGCGTCCATTTTGGCACCACGTCCGCTAATGGTGATGTATTCAGGATTGATAATGTGGATCAAGGTAGCGATTCCTTTGCCCAGCATTCCTGCAATTTTTTGCGCTTCTTCCACAGCGAGCTGATCACCCCGATTTACCGCATCGATAAACTCATCCCCCGAGATTGTACCATGCTGCTGATAGGTGCCAGCCAATAAAGAGACCTCTCCTATGTTGATCCGCTGTGTAACCGCCGCTAAAGCAATGGTTAAGGAGGCACTTACTTCTAAACAACCACGCTTTCCACACGAGCATAGCAATTCGGTGTCAGCTAGCGGAATATGGCTAAACTCTCCTGCGTGACCGCTGTGGCCCTTAAAAAGTTTGCCATCAATGATGATCCCTAAACCTACGCCCCAGTTTAGATTGACCACCAAAAGATCCTTTGCATATTTTTGATCGCCAAATGATTTTTCAGCCATAGCGATCGCTACGGAATCATTTTCTATAACTACGGGAAGCTTAAATAAAGACTGTAGTTCTTCTTTTAAGTTATAGAATGGATCAGAGTGCGGATAGGAATTGTTGATACCCGATTGAGAATCGATAAAGCCGGGCATAGATAAGCCAATAATACAGATCTGTCCAGTTCCGTATGGAGCCATGAATTCATTACACGATTCTAATAGTTGCTCATAAGCCTTTTTCGTGTTTTTTAATGGGTTATACAGATGTTTAACATCGCCTATTGGGTTGCCCGAAATATCATAAAGAGCAAAAGACGTGTAAAATTGATCTAGTGCAACTATTAGCACGTAAGGTAGTTGCTCTACATTCAAAGCAAAGCGTTGCGCTCTTCTTCCTCCTGTAGAAGGTGCCAGCCCTTGTTCGATGACAAGCTCTGCCTCCAGCAAGCAGTTGATTATCCCTGTTACGTTAGGAATACTCTTGTTTATCAATTGTGACAGCTCTGCAATGGAATGCTCACGATTAATTGAGAGACACCTCATTACTTGGCTAATAGATTTCGCCATGGGTAGATAATAAGAGCTTGTACGATAGATGGTACAGGCTAATAAGATTTGGTTTGTTAATAATATGTGGCAGCAAGATAATAACAAATTGTTATCAAATTGAAATCTTTTTAATTTTTTTATAAAGAAAATTTAAACAAGCTGATCTAGGAATTGAAAATTCGGTTATGGAAAGGGCTTGATTGTTATTTAGGTCAGAAAAAAATAATAATAGGAATCGTAAATCTCCGATTATTTTGTAAGATAATATTACTATCTACAATGCCATAAACTTCTTTGGATAATTTTGCACTTTCCAGTACGCGTGCTCAATATCATTCTTTTCTATTTTAGAGCAAGTAAACGAAATCACTATAGAAATCTTATTATTAAATAATTACAACTAAACAGGCTTTTAACCAATCTATCTTAGTATAATACAGCTTACACTCGCACGGCAGCACAGTTTAAACACCATCCGAATTATTTTTGATGGACTTTAAACACCGCCCTCTCGGCTCATCACCCTCCTGCAGGACAATATCTGAATGCAGAAACGCAGCGGCTTCTGCCGAATCCTTAACTTTAGTGGCGCTGCGTGCCAACATTTCCGATTCGAACTCGTTGAGCACGCTTTTCCGCAACCCTGTTGTTCTCCATGGAAGATGTGGATTGCATCCTTTGTAAATCGCTCGCGCAAGCTGAAGTGCGTCCAATAATGCTTGATTCGCTCCTTGTCCTTTAAATGGACTCATTGGGTGAGCAGCATCCCCGATCAGTGTTACTGACCCCACATCCTCCATAGATGTTTGCTGAAGTAATTCACGATCGTACACAGGATATCCTGAGATTTGAGCTTCCATCGTAGCCGCTAAAATCTGAGGAATTGGATCATGCCACTGCGTTCTGCGGCAAGCTTCTTCCTTGAGCGCGGAAGTCCCCGCAGCACTTAAGGCCTTAGCCTGCTCTTCGGCCATGGGGAAACTCAATTGCCACATGATAGAATCCGATGTGTAAGGCATCATATAAATTCGCTCATTGCCGTTAGCTGTTTGAAAAACGGTGGCAGAATCTAACAGTTCAGAATCCACATCCTCGATCGCAGCTAGCGGACAAATACCGAGTATGACAATGCAGCCCAAATAACGTAAGGGGCGAAAATCCTCTCCAAATAGCAGTCTCCCAACGGAACTGCGGATACCATCAGCTCCAACCACCAAATCAGCCCTAGATCGCTTGATCTCTCCATCGACCTGAAAACTCAGCTCGAAGCCATCATTCTCCGATCGCTCAAAATCGATTAGCTGATGACCCCAGTGTACAGCCGCGTGTTTACCAACTTGCTTTAGTAGTTCTAGGCGGAGTAATTGCCTGCCTATGTGCACATTCGAACGCTTCGGGTATGCAATGGAGTCTGTTGGAATCCATTTTCTAACGCCCCATTCACCAATCACTTTTCCCGTTGTAGTATGTACCACATGACGTGTTGAAATAACACCTTCTGCTAAAGAGAAAACACCTAGCCCTTCAATAGCTTTACTGGCCTGTTGCAAAGTAAGTCCATATCCCTGAGAACGCGTATTGAAGTCGCTATCACGCTCAAATAAGGAAAAAGGAATTCCGCGATGCAATAGTGCAGCAGCTAGTGCTACGCCGCCGATTCCCCCACCAATAATTGCCACATGCGGATAATTTTCATGATCTGGCAATGGTGGTCGCGCAGTTGGGATTAAGCCCGATCCAGCGCAGCTCGGACAGGAATAGCGGGGAGATTTGGGACGAACTGGAGCTGTACCTCCCTCTTCTGTTTGCTCAAATTGAGCCAATGCCAATTTGTGCTGAATCCTTACTTTTTTACGAAGCTTATGGCTTTTTTTTCCCTCTCCACGACATTCTAAACAGATAGTCCAACTGGTCTGCTGATTTTCCAATTTTCTAGTTTTTGATTATTCGAAATAAAGATGGAAACTAAAATCTTATTTTCTAAACCTTGTAAGTCTCTCCATATTTAAACCATCTAAAGTACAAACAAATTAATTTAAACAAGGCTTATACATATATAGCTTTACAATATGAAGGGAATCCATATCAGCTCTACCAGATCAAGAATACTCAAAGTAATTGTGATCACGGATCAATCGAGAATATCTATAAACGAAAAAAAGCGACGTCTGGAGCAACGTCGCCTTTAAAGTGAGAATAAATCCTCGTACGCCAAAAGGGATTCGAACCCCTGACCGACGGTTTAGAAAACCGTTGCTCTATCCAACTGAGCTATTGGCGCGTTTTAATGTGGAGCAAAAGTAGCCATTTGTGGCAGAAATGCAAAATTATTTTGTCAATTTCTCCGTCTAGTTACGAATGATCTACTACTTGCAAACATGCATAAGGCTATTTTATTGAATGACAAAATTATTTACAATTCAGCCATCAACTGTATCTAACTGCTGTACAGTTGATTATTCCAACATTCACCAAACAACCTGTTAGAGGCATCGAAGATTTTAAAATTAAATTTTGCGAATCTGTTCAGAATTTCTACTTTTGTCGCGGAGAGTTGGCAGAGTGGTCGAATGCGGCAGTCTTGAAAACTGTTGACTGTCACAGGTCCGGGGGTTCGAATCCCTCACTCTCCGCTTAAAAATCCTTCATCGAAAGATGAGGGATTTTTTGCGTTGTGGGGGTTCGAACAGAAGCGTTGGCCGGGGTTCGATTCTGGAAGGCTCAGGGTAGCGTGCGGGATGCTGAGTGGATGAGCCAATCCCTCACTCTCCGCTTAAAAATCCTTCATCGAAAGATGAGGGATTTTTTGCGTTATGAGGGTTCGAACAGAAGCGCTGGGTGGGTTCGAGTCTTTACGTAGAAGAGATCCAAATATGCGAATGGTTTTGTACTGTTAAAAGCAGTTTCGCAATAAGAGTATTCTTCATAAGCAAGTGTCAAAAAAACAATCACTTAATAATAATTTTCCTTACATTGATAGATGATTTAAACCTGCTAGCATTTATGTTATGAAAATTATATTAACACCAATTCGACAAATCACATTTAACAAAATAATTTCTTACCTATTATCACTAGGTATAATAACAGCAATATCCCTTAACATTAGCTTTGCTGGCAACAAAGCAAATCATAATGAGAGAGACTCAGGACTTTTTGAATTAACCATTGACATTAATCAACTGCAAAATCGTTCCGGCAAATTTATGATAACGGTTGGAGGACATTCGATCATACCAGAGTTTGAAAATAACATTATAAAAATAACCGCGCCATTAGACGAACCACGTAGGTCATTCGTGGCGTTTTACCCGGATGATGCAATAAACAATAATCCAAACAAAAGCCTTAATGAAATTGCAGCAGAATTAGATAATTTGTACACATTTATGGCTGAGGCAGGTCAATGTCATATTAAATCTGATAGTATTATTGCTAATAGTAAAATTACTAACCCCACAACTGCTCAAAAAGAGTACGCGCTCCTCTTGAAATTAAAAGATGGTTTTTATGAAATCATAGAAGCAAAATATCAACAACTGCTTAATGAACCTTTTGACATGGAAGATCAGAAGTATAAAGACTCTATTGTGCGACCTATTGTAATGGATTTTGTGCGTGCACAATACCCGGTGTATTATAATGACACGATTCTAAATTTCGTAAAGGATCATCCAGACTCCCCCGCATCAACTGTAGAACTTGAGGAATATTATAATAGTGAGCTTATGGATATGAAATCCCTTACAGCCCTCTACGACAATCTCTCAGAAAGGGTGAAAAATCTACCGACAGGACAGAGAATTAACAATTTTATTATTGCTCAAGAGTTCGCCCAAGATATTCTTAACAAGGAAGCCATAGATTTCACTCAAACTGATTGGAAGGGAAACCAGCAAACGCTATCTCAACTGCGGGGCAAAACCGTACTAATTCAATTTTGGGCGAGTTGGTGTGGGGCTTGCAGAGAACATTTGCCAGCCCTCAAAAACATTTATAATAAATATAATGGTCAAGATTTTGAAATCATAGGCATATCGGTCGACATAAATCATGAAAATTGGACACAGACAATACAGATGGAGGATCTGAAATGGCTACATGTTTCAGACCTGCAAGGATGGAATAATGTGGTAGCGAAACAATATAAGATCCATGGAGTACCATCAAACTTCTTGATCGATAAAATGGGCACAGTAGTAGGGTTTAATCTTAGTGGCGAAGAACTAGATCGTCAATTGAGCAATAGGAAATAAGGGTGTTGCACTCTCCATATTTCAACAATAATCAAACATCTGATTTTATTTTATAAAATAGAAAAAGGATAACAATAATCTCAGAAAAACACTTAATCAAAAACCGCAATTCATTAAAACTATATCTATATATATCGTTATTATTCATTCCGCAAACTATCAACTGGCTTAGCAAGCGAAGCTTTAATAGACTGAAAACTGATCGTCACTAATGAAATGGTAATCGCGATAAAGCCTGCAATTAGAAAATAATACCATTGTATCTCGATACGGTAAGCATAATCTTTTAACCAGTTATTCATTGCCCACCATGCGATGGGTGATGCGATGACAATAGCCAAGATAATCAACTTGATAAAATCCCGAGAAAGTAGCACTGTAATTTGTGTGACAGACGCCCCCAGCACTTTACGTACAGCGATTTCTTTGACGCGTGTTTCAGCCATATAGGCGATAAGAGCTAATAAACCCAAACACGCAATAAAGATAGTCAGGCCGGCAAATAACATGGAGATGGTACCCACTGCTTGAGTTTCTTTGAATTTGCTTTCAAAAACCTGGTCAATGAAATGATATAAAAATGGATAATCGGGATTGTATTCTTTAAAAACTGCTTCGATAGCTTTCAGACTTTCCGCTGTACTCTTAGCTGGATTTAGTCGATAGTGTATAATATTAAACCATGCATGAGGCCCCAAAACAACGGTGGGCTCTTGTTTCCCAAATGGTGAGCCGATAACAAAGTCTTTAATAACGCCGACTACCACACGTTTTTCCCCATCGCCCATAATCGTACTGCCTATCGGATCTTCTAATTTGAGTGCTCGCACAGCAGACTCATTTAGTAGTACCGCTAAGCTATCTGTAGGAAATGCATTGATATCAATATCTCGTCCGGCCAATAGTTCAAAACCCAAAGTCTTCACCCCGTCGGCATCGGTGCTAAAGCGGACATAGTTTATTCTTTTATCCGCTTCGGTCGAAGCATCTGATGTAAATCCCTGTCCGGAGCTCCATCGGTCGGTAATGGGAGACATATTTTTTGATACAGACAGAACCGCATTGCTCGCTAGTAGGTCGTGGCGAATTTGTTCATAATGTGTGTCTATTGCCCCTTCTATATACGTATATGCTAGCCCATTTTCCTCATAGCCTCTATCGCGATCCTTCGTGTATTGAATTTGCTTGGTTACAACCACCGTGGAGATCACCAGTATAATAGCTAAAGTAAATTGCAGCACGACGAGCAAAGAACGAATACTAACTCCTTTCGTGGATCCTTTAAACTTTCCCTTTAGTGTACTGATCGGTGTAAATGCAGAAAGGAAAAATGCAGGATAAATACCTGCCAATAAACCGGTTAACAAAGCAAATGCAATAAGAAACAGCCAAGTAACAGGCGTCAGAAATGATATAGAAAGATTCTTCGAGACTAGTTGGTTAAAATATGGAAGCGTGATGATCATGATGACTAATGCTAGAATCATAGCTAAAAGACTAATGAGCATACTTTCAGAAAGGAACTGAATAATCAGGCTTTTCTTTCTTGCGCCTACTACTTTCCTGACGCCGACCTCCTTAGCGCGCAACTCCGATTTTGCGGTACTCAAATTCATGAAATTGATACAAGCGACCAATAGTATAAATCCCCCTATCCAAGCAAAAAGTCGGACTAGATCAATCCGTCCGCTGGTATACGCTCCCCCTTTACCATTATTATACAAATAATGATCTCTGTATGGTGTTGCAAATATCTCGGATGTATTTTTACTGAAGCTATTATTGAGGTTAGTACGATCTCGGGCGAAGGTTTTTATTTTATCGTTGAAGTTGGATAAGCGCACATTTTCCTTCAGCAAAATAAATGTCGTAATGGAGTTATTAGCCCAATTCTCGTCATAATATCCGATCTTTTTAGCATAATCCCACGATAGCAAGGCTTCAAAATCAAAGCTGGAGTTGGCAGGGAGATCCGCAATGATTGCCTGCACTTGCACTTGATTTACAGAGTCAATCCTGATGATCTTACCAATAGGCTCTTCCTCACCGAAGAGTGCCTTCGCCTTCGACTCCGTCAACACGATCGACGATGGATCTTGCAGCAAACCGTCCTTTTCTCCTGATATCAGTGTGAAGTCAAATAGGTCAAAAAAACCAGGATCAACAAAGGTGGAGTTGGTTTTAATCTTTTTCAGTTGATAGGTCGTTAGAAAATGGTTTTCGTCACCATAGCGAGAGTACGATTCCACATCTGCAAACTCCGCTCCCATCGCTTCCCCCAAAATCTTCGGAGTATTTAGCCAGGCAAATTTAGATCCTTGATAATCGTCTCTGTTGCTGATAATATACAAGCGATCGTCTTTTGTATGATAGCGATCCATGCTCAGCATGTTCTGCAACCATAAGGCAATCATCAAACAACCTGCCATGCCGATAGCTAGCCCGATAATGTTAATGGCGGAAAACGCCATATTTTTCCTGAGATTCCGTAAGGCTATCGTGAAATAATTTCTAAGCATGGCTATCTTTTTTTAGTTTTATGTCAACGGATTGGATGAGTTAAAAATAGCCTATTTTGATTCATCGGCATCCGCCTCTCCAGCTTATTCAAGTTATTTGCCAAAACCACAAAAAACTGATAATCAACCCAAAACAAATATTTTAATGTTGAATACATGTCCGTTTATGGACATGTATTGTACGGGACTGAACAGTATTTCCATACGCAAATTGACAATACACATGGTAGCGCATGAAACATTATAAAATCCCACTATGCAATGTAGAGTTCAATTAGGAATAACAAATAGCATGTATAACCAATTAAGGATTTAAAAATCGACCTGTGTAGTCACTTCAGGATTAGACACCTTTTGGCGTACCTAAAAACACAAAAAACCTCGGCTAACAAGCCAAGGTTTTTGTGTAATATCAACGTGCCTTATTCATGGCATCGTACATAAAAGCTCTCTATTTCCCAGGTAGTGAACCTTTAGACTTGATTAGTCCATACGTTTAAAAGTACCGTTGGCATCGAAGACCAAATCAAATCCGTTAGTCAATTCGACATCGAATTCATTTCTGTCTTTTTCGATACTCGCAATCTTTGCTTGTGGGTACTTTTCATTGACATAAGATACAATTGGTGCTAAAATGAATGTTTCTGGAATCGCTGTATTATTGCTTCCGTCAACCTCTGTCCAATCACCGTTTTTATCAAAAACAATTTCAGTTCCGTCGCTCAAGTAAACCGTGTATTCCCGACCGGACAAACCTTCTTTTTCCTTTTTCACATGCGATACTTTTGCATTCGTAAAATGAGTCGTCAAGAAAGTGTTGGCCGCGACAGGCAAATCTGCCGATTGAATCGTTTCCTCTTTGTCGCAAGATAAGAAAGCCACTGCCATTGTTAACAAAACCAAAGTGTTTAAGATTGCATTTTTCATTTGTGTAGTGTAGAGTTATTGTTGCTTAATTTTTATAAATTCTCCTTTGTTATTAAATTCTAATTGTAGTCCGCTAGATATCGCTACATGATATCTATGTTTGTTTCTTTTCATTCTCACCACCTCCGTTCTCGGGAAACTACGCTCTACATAGGCCCGCACATTGGCTGGTATCAGATTTAGCGGAAGCGCTGCTCGTTTGCCATCAACCTCTTTCCAGTTTCCCGACTCATCAAATGCAATCCGTTTTCCATCTTTCAATATCACGCGGTACACATTACTTTCAAACCACGATTGTACACCCTCACTCACTGAGGCGACATCGATACGAGCATAATGCGCATTCAAAAAGTCTTTCGCTTTTTGCGGCAACTTAGCAACGGAGCTATTCTTGTCCTGACCGGATACTCCGGCGGCATTTAGTACGAGTATCAGAAATCCAAAAAAAGAAATATGATGCGTTCTCATTCTCTGTGCTAAATCTTATTAGGAACAAAGATGAGGGCGTATTTGGGAAAGATTTAGGAATTTGTAAAAGAAATTGAAAAAATATGAAAATTATTTTCAAAACAGTATGCTACCGCGCCTCCAGGCGTGATCTGCAGGATTGATCGCACCAGCGAAAGTCCGAGTCCGTTGGACTGCATGCTATCAGATCCTTTATAAAAGCGATTAAATATATAGCTCTCAGGCAAGGCACCTAGATTAGTACTATTAGCAATCTGCCAGCTATTCGAATTAATGGAGATACGAATCTCACCCTCCGATTCTGTATAGCGTATCGCGTTGCGAATAAGGTTTGACAAGGCCATGGCCAGTAGATCTCGGTTGCCCTTTACACGCAAAGCGGCAGCATAATCTAAAGTCACTTTGATATCCTTATGCTCTGCAATATCCAAAAAGTTGCTCAGCAGTTCATCAGTTAAAGCATCTATCGGAATCAATTCATTCTGCACAAACTGGCGATTCTCGATACGCGATAAAAACAATAGGGAGCGATTGAGATCGATCAATCTTTTTAAAGAAGCTTTGGTATCTGCTAACTTGGTCATCACTTCTGCAGGAGTTTCCTCATCTTCCAATATCAGATCGAGCTTATTAATGGCGATAGCTAAGGGCGTTTGCAATTCATGCGATGCATTTTCGATAAACAATTTCTGATCGGCAAAAACGGCCGCATTTCGCGCTACCATAGATGCAATGTGCTGATGTAGATTCTGAAACTCCAACACATTGGTATCCACCGGTGAAATTGCCATCGTCTTCCCAACTTGATAGTCATTCAAGTCTTTTAAAATCCCTTTAAATGGCCGTAGGGCACGCGTAAAAATGTATTCTTTGAGAAGATAAATACTCAAGATCATTACAATATACAACACCAATAAAGCCGTAGATAGGTCAATGATAAGGTCATCTCGTTCTACCGTAGATGCTCGAATCTCGAGCAAATAGGTGTTCTTATCAGGCCCATAAAACATGGTAGTAAGGACGCGATACGGCTCGTCCTCGTCATCATAAGGCATATAAAAAAAATCGTGCGAAAAACGATTTCGTTCATCAAACACGGTATCGGCCAATGGAGTTATCCGAAACTCATTGACCCCATATTCGCGCAATGCCAAAACAGATGGATCTTCATAGACAGCACGTAAGATATTAATCTTTTGGTTTCGCAAACCATCGTCGGCATTATCATACACCTCGTCTAATATGTATGCATAAAAGAGAAGCGCCCAGACGGTCATGACTGCAAAAATGGCAATCATCACGTAACGCATCGTATACTGCTTGATGGATATAGCCATGATTTCTACACTAATTTATAACCCACACCATATACAGCCTGAATATCGACTTCGGCACCATTGTCACGTAATTTTTTGCGTAAATTCTTTATTTGTGAGTAGATGAAGTTAAGGCTGTCTGCCTGATCCACTGCATCTCCCCATATAGATTCGGCTAACAAGGCTTTTTGCACCAGTTTCTCTGGGCGAATAATAAAATAATAAAGCACCTCAAATTCTTTGCGATTGAGCTGCAAGACATGACCATCTACTAGTACACTACGATCATCCGGAACCAAAACCACATTTTTATAAGTTACGCGATTATCCACATGGTTATTATGTCTACGTACGGCCGATTTGATACGGGCCAACAACTCCGCTAGATGAAAAGGCTTAGGAAGATAGTCATCTGCACCAAGATTCAATCCCTCTACTTTATCTTCAATAGATCCCTTCGCAGAAATGATCACCACAGGTGTAGTATCTCCATGTTCTCGTAAGGATTGCAGCAATTGCATTCCACTTCCACCGGGTAAAGTGATATCCAAAAGAATACATACATATTGGTATAACGAAATTTTTTCCAACCCTTCCGAAAAATTAGCCGCCACTTCTAGGAGATAACTCTCTCGCGACAGGAACTCTACCATCACTTGCTGGAGCTCGATTTCGTCTTCTACGATCAATATCTTCATACTATGTATTCTAAGGCCAATAATATTTTTTTTCTACGCAAAAAAAGGAACGACATTTGCACGAAGCATTGGAACTACAAAAATTATGCTGCAATTTCAGATATAGCCTCTATCGGGATTGTATCGGTTTTTTTGTATTACAACTTTAATAACTCCTGCAAACATAAAAAGCTACCAGGTGTTTCTAACGTAAATATTAACAATATATACTTGTATTTTGAATAGATTTGGAAAAATCGCGCTGAAGACTCTCCTATGGATCATCGGTTCTGTTATCTTTTTGGCTTTACTAATTATTGTATTAATAAGGATTCCTTCCGTGCAGAATTTTGTCGTTGGAAAAGTAACGAATTATGTAGAGGGAAAGATAGGAACCCCAGTACGCATTGGATATATTAACATTGCTTTCCCAAAAAAGCTTGTCTTAGAAAACATTTACTTCGAAGATCAATCGCAAGACACCTTATTATCGGGAGAACGGATTCTGGTGGATATCAATATGTGGCGCTTGTTGGATAATACCGTCGAGCTTCAGGAGTTGGAAGTAATAGGTGTAACAGCAAAAATAAACCGTACCCTCCCCGATAGCACATTCAATTTCGATTATATTGTCAATGCATTTGCTTCGCCAGAAACACAGCCTAAACAGGAAGAAACTGAATCAAGCATGGTATTTGATTTGGATAAAGTACTTTTCGAGCGCATTCGTTTTGTGTACGATGATCAAGTAATCGGCACATCCGCAGACCTTAATCTCCAACATTTTAGTACAAATATTAAGAAATTTGATCTGACCGGTGATATGGCATTTGCCATGTCGGCCATTAATTTGGACGGTGTGCAAGCCAAAGTGCGGCAGTGGGCAGTAGCAGACAGCACAGATGCGCCAAGTGCGACGGATTTCGGCATCGAGACAGCCGACACCACCGCAATGGCAGCGATGCCCGCTTTAGATATCAAAACAATTAATCTTAGCAATATTCATATTAAGTACGATGATGAAGCTTCGGGTATGGATACCAAATTTGATTTACGCAAACTCATCGCTAATATCGAAGAAATGGATCTCAACAAAGAAATCGTACGAATCAAGGACGTAACCTTAGAGGAATCCGATTCCTATGTTTTGTTTGGCAAAGTCGACGCTCCAGCTCCTGCTGCTGCCGGGCAAGATACGAGTACCGCCGAAGCACAGCCCATGAATTGGGTTGTAAGCTTAGGTAAATTGAATGTGGAGAAAACCAACTTTTGGTTCAAAGATGAAAACCAGCCACGAACAAAAGGATTAGACTTCTTCAACATGCGCTTGTCCAATTTTGAAACCGATTTACAAGATCTTTACTATTCGGCAGATTCCATTTCTGGATCGTTGAAGAACTTGACGGTAAAAGATCACTCCGGATTCTTCCTGAAACAAGTAAAAGCAGATTTTGCATATCACAACACGGGTGCGAAGATTGAGAACTTGTATGTAGAAACATCGAAAAGTTTGATTCGCGATTATGTTAAGGTAAGTTATCCTTCACTTGATGCCCTGTCAGAAGATCTGAGTAAAGTACAGATTGAAGCCAATATCAAGAAAAGTCATATCGACATGAGCGATCTGCGTTTCTTAGCTCCTGACTTGGAAAAAGAAGAAAGCATGAAACCGCTGTTGGCTCAGAAGTTTTATATTGACGGACGCGTTCATGGATTTGTGAATGATTTATATATTCCAAATTTTGAATTCAAAACCCTGGATAATACCCATATGTTGGCAAAAGCCCATATCAAAGGCTTACCAGATGTAGAGAAATTGTACGTGGATTTAGATTTGCGAAAGTTTACCACAGGCCGAAGAGATATTGAGCGTTTGGTGGCAAAATCGATGCTGCCAGACAGTATTCAACTGCCCAATTCCATTAGTTTATCAGGAAAATTCAAAGGCGGGATGACGGCTTTTGCAACCAATATGGATCTCATTACCGAGCAAGGTAATGCCAGCGTAAACGGAAATATGCGTATGGCGCGCGATACGACCTACGATCTTCGCGTAGCCATCAATGATTTAAACATTGGCCAAATCTTGGGTCAAGATTCTGTACTGGGCATTATCGCAGCAGATGCACATATAAAAGGTACCGGATTGGATCCAAAAACCATGCTTGCACAAGTGCAAGGAACGATAAACCGTGTTGATGCGATGGGCTACTCCTACCGCGATATCACCATGGATCTGGAAGCCAACCGAGGAGATATTCGTGGAAATATCAACAGCCCAGATCCCAACGTGCGATTTGATTTAGATCTGGATGCGAATATGCATGATACCTATCCTAGATTGACCGCTACGCTAATGATCGATAGCGTGAATTTGCAGAATTTAAAACTGATGGACGATGATTTCCGCTATCATGGAAAGATTGTGGCAGACTTCGAGACATTAGATATCGACTATTTGAATGGTTCATTGAAAGTGCTGAACTCGAATATAGCGCACAATGCGGATCGCTATTACCTAGATACCATAGCACTAACCACGTTAACTACTGCCGAACGCAGCAGAATATTATTCAATTCTGAATTTTTGAATGCTCACTTGGTTGGCAATTACCGTCTATCCGAACTGGGAACTTCTATTCAGGATATTGTACGTGTATATTATAATCCAACTAATGTGGTCGATACGACCTCTTATTCTCCACAACGATTTGAGTTTAGTGCTCGGGTCAATCACTCTCGTATCATCCGAGAGTTAGTACCCGATCTCGAAGAGATGCGCGATATTACGCTAGATGGAACGTTTGACAGCGAAACCAAAATGCTTATAGCCAAGCTATTGGCACCAAAACTCATCTATTCTGGTACAGAAGTAGAAAATGTCGGAGCCGATATCATAACGGTAGATAGCACGCTGTATTATAATGCATTGATCAACAGGATTAGCGTGAGCAGCATCGAATTGATCAATACCATCATTAGTGGTGATGTGGCAGACAACAATCTTAACTTCGGCCTCTGGATACGAGACAAAGAAAGCAAACCACAGTATCACCTAGGTGCCAAGATGACGGCCGAAAACAACAACTACATATTGAGCATGCTGGAAGATGGACTTATGCTGAACTATGATACCTGGAATGTACAGCCTAATAACCAGGTTGCTTTTGGTGATGCTGGCGTACTGGTTCGTGATTTTGTATTGAGCCATGCCGGACAGGAGCTTTCAGTACAGTCCCAAGACTCTACCTTCAACTCCCCTATCGCACTTAATTTCAACAACTTTCGTATAGAAACCATCAGCAGAATGGTAGATTCGGAGACATTGGATATCGGAGGTGGCATCAATGGAACGGCTACAGTTTCCCGTCTGGAAAGCAGTCCGGTATTCGTTTCCGATCTAATGATCAATGCATTCAGCTTTGCGAAACAAGAAGTTGGCGATATCAGTATCAAAGTGAATAACGAACAGCAGAATACATTCGCAGCAGATATCGGCATCACTGGCAACGGCAATGAAGTGCAATTATTAGGAACATTTATCTCCCCACCAGAAGGCGATGCACAGATCAACGCCAGCCTAGAGCTGAAGCCGATGATGATGAAAACATTGGAAGCATTTAGCTTAGGCAACCTGAAAAATACCGAAGGTGATATTACAGGTAAGATTGATATATCAGGCACTACGGCAGCACCACGTATATCGGGCGGTTTGACATTCAACAACAGTAAAATGAATGTATCGATGTTGAATTCAACCATGTTGATCAACAATCAAACGATATCATTCAATAATCAAGGAGTACAATTCAAGCAGTTCGAAATTCGCGACGGCAAGAACAATGCCGCACGCATCAACGGAACGGTACGCACGACCGACTATACCGACTTTGCCTTCAATCTAAGCCTTAACATGGACGACTTTGAAGCTATGAACTCGACGATGGAAGACAATGATATGTTTTACGGAAAAATGTATCTCACTACCAATCTCAAAGTGACGGGCGACATGAACAGCCCGCGCGTAGATGGTAGTATTCGAGTGAACGACAATACAGACTTTTACTTTGTCGTACCAAACGAAAATCCGGGTGTAGCCGAGCGAGAGGGTGTCGTAAAATTCGTTAATCGAAGTGATACCTCTGCCAGAAATATATTTGCCCAGCTTGATTCCATCACAACTGCACCTGCAGCACTTACCGGTATGGATATCAGTTTAAAATTACAAACAGATCCTGAAGCACGTTTTACCGTCGTACTTGATCCGGGTACACAGGATGAGCTGCATATTCAAGGTATAGCCGAGTTAACCGCTGGAATAGACGCGAGCGAAAAAATCACGATGTCAGGTACCTATACGATCGAAAAAGGAGAATACACCGTGCCACTCGGACCTTTGTCTCGCAGGTTTACCTTCCAGAAAGGAAGTGTTATCACCTGGGGTGGTGATCCATTGGATGCGAATATGAACATTACCGCAGTATACAGTAATCGATTTCCAACATTGGAATTGGTTCAAGGTCAAGTGGACCAACAAGCTCAAAACTTGTATAGACAGCGTATTCCTTTTAACGTCTTGCTGAAGTTATCTGGAGCGTTATTTACTCCTGACTTAAATTTTGATATACAATTGGACGACAATAGCACTATGGTGCCGCAAGATGTGACGAGCAATGTCAATATTGCATTAGCGAATATGCGAAATGATCCAGCGGAATTGAACAAACAAGTATTTTCATTGATCGCACTTGGCCGTTTCATGTCGGCAAATCCTTTCGAAAGTTTATCTGGTGGTGGTGGTGTAGAAGGCATGGCTCGCAGTACATTAAGTAACTTCCTTACGGGGCAATTGAATAATCTGACCTCTGATCTAATCCGCGGTGTGGACATTGACTTCAACTTGCAATCTGAACAAGACTTCCTTACCGGAAGTGCGCAGAACCGTACCGACTTAAACGTAGGTTTATCCAGAACGCTGTTTGATGATCGGCTTAAAGTTACGGTAGGATCCAATTTTGAAGTAGAGGGTAACGCCAGACCAGGGGAAAAAACGTCCAACATTGCAGGTGATGTGTCCCTAGAATACCGCTTATCTCAAGATGGCCGTTATATTGGTCGAGTATTTCGTAATAACCAATATCAACCCACCTTGCAGGGGCAGTTTATAGAAACAGGAATCGGCATCGTAGCTAATATAACGTATGATAAGTTCCGCGAAATATTTATGAGTGCCAGATCAGTCGAAAACTATTACAACACTAGTAATGTGAACTTCCGTAGACGGTTTGACGTAGATCGAATTGACACCGATTCTGTTTACAGAGATAGTGTACGAACGATAATTCAGGATAGTCTGGAACGTCGACTAAATAGAGATCGACGCCACAACTTATCAACACGCAGACCCGTTACAGCACAAGATAGTATCAGCAATAACGGCGTAACAAATTTCGGCGCGCGAACACGCAGCCCAAAAGATACCGTAAAAAGAAAAGAAAATACAGCCATAAGAAATGAGGAAGAGGAAAGGGAGTCCAATGAAAAATAATCACCTTTTAATAGCTACCGCATCACTGCTTTTCGTAGTGGGCTGTAATGCCACTAAGTATATTGCCGACGGAGAACACCTTTTTGAAGAAGCTACGGTAAATATTCAAAATGACACCTTGGATAAAGATCGGAAAGAGTTATTTGAAAGTCGACTGCAAAGTTACGTACGCCCAGAGCCCACCTCAAAATTAAAGGTAACGCTTTGGAATATGGGTGGCGGACCAGATACGACGGTTGGATTTATAAAACGATTTATCAGACGCCAAGGAAAAGCTCCAGTACTGTTAAGTGAGGTCAATTACGAATATAATGAGAATCTGTTGCGAAATCGCCTAGAGAACCTCGGTTTTTTTCAGGCGCAAGTTACTTCCGACACCTTGATTAATGGCAAGAAAGCAACCGTGCAATTCGATGCCGTTGCGGGACCGGGCTACAAAATCAGAGAAGTTTCCTTTGATGTCGATTCGACAAAACAATGGGGTCGCGATATGGCTAGCACCAAGGATGCTACACTATTGCGCCGCGGTAATAATTACAATCTGGATGTGGTGATCAATGAGCGGGAACGCATTGATGTAGCCATGAAAAACAAAGGCTATTATTATTTCAATGCAGACAACATGTTGCTGGATGTGGATAGTACAGTAGGAAGACATCAAGTAGACATGTTTATGACCGTAAAACCCGGAACGGCTGAACGCGCAAAACATCCTCAACGTATTGGAAAAATAGTGGTTTTTCCAGATTACACACAATCAGCTGAGGGTTACACACGACGTATTCCTAGAGGAACCGAAGCTTACGAAGGCGAATATTACATTCACGATCCTGACAACAAGTTTAGAAAAAAAGTACTCGCTAACCACCTATTCTTTCACAAGGGCGAGCTGTATAATCGCGAAGACCACAACATGACCATCAATCACCTGGTCAATATGAATGCTTTCCAATTCGTAAAAAATGACTTTGTCGATAGTCCGGATTCGGCCAACACGATGGATGTTTACTACTACCTCACACCTATGAAGCCTAGGACGTTACGTACCGAGCTCATCGGAAAGACAGCGACCGTATATAATGGTATTGAAGGTAGTGTAAACTGGAGTCTGAAAAACGCTTTTAAAGGTTTTGAGACACTCACCTTAACGACTTTTGCTGGATTTGAAACGCAGGTAGGTGGTGCAGCCTTAAACTCCAATTTTATTCGCTATGGTGCCGAAGCAGCTATCAGCTGGCCACGCTTGCTGTCTCCATACAAATGGGCACCTTCGCGAAAATACATCCCTCGCACCTTCGCTAGTTTGCGCTATGAGTTTTTAGATCGTCGTGCGTTCTATAGTTTAAACTCATTGACTTTTAACTTTGGTTATTCTTGGAAGGAAAATGAGCGCAAAGTTCATGACTTGACAGTAGCGGAGATTATCTATGCCCAGCCCCGGAATGTGACAGAACAATACCGAAATCAAGCCATATCGTTTCCTTCCTTATTACATATCATCGAGCCGCAATTCTCTTTCGGACCAAACTACGTATTTACTTTCCAGAACAATATGGAGGATCGTACGCATACCTACTTTGTACGCAGTGCGTTGAATACATCGGGTAATGTGCTAGGCTTGATTCAAGGAGCAGATGCATCTTCAGATAGTCCTGAGTTTCTGTTTGGCACGCGCTATGCGCAATTCATACGAGGTGAAGCAGATTTCAGACATTATTGGAAAATAACTCCTAAATCCACTTTTGTTACGCGAGCCATGATTGGTGTGAGTCATTCCTATGGCAACTCCATTCAACTTCCTTATTTGAAGCAATTCTTCTCGGGTGGCCCGAATGGTATGCGTGCGTTTCGAGCGCGCTCTGTCGGACCGGGGTTGGTCAATGCAGCAGACTATGTGCCTGATGATTTTTTTGCTGATCAAACCGGGGATTTCAAGCTGGAACTCAACGCCGAGTATCGCGCGCCAATTTCTGGGATCTTCAACTGGGCAGCCTTTGTGGATGCCGGTAATATTTGGTTACAACGCCGGGATGAAACCAGACCTGGTGCGGAGTTAACCAACCGCTTTTACGAACAGCTGGCCGTCGGCGGTGGCTTAGGTTTACGTGTCGATATCGACTTTTTGGTCATCCGTACGGATTTAGCTATTCCTTTCCGACAACCTTATGTACGTGAAAATAATGGCTGGGTATTTAATGCGATCGACTTTGGCGATCGCGAATGGAGACGGCGTAATTTAGTGTTCAACTTAGCGATTGGATATCCATTTTAAGAATGGCAGAAAGTCCAGCGTATTTTATGTACCTTTAAGTGAATCAATAAATCCACTAATCCATGAAAGTAACTGTAGTTGGTGCAGGAGCCGTAGGAGCGACTACTGCTGATAATATTATCCGAAGAAATATTGCGGAAGAGGTAGTTTTGCTCGACATCAAAGATGGTTTTGCCGAAGGCAAAGCCCAAGATATGTCGCAGACGGCTGCCCTACTGGGATTTGAGTCTAAGATAACTGGTGTTACAAACGATTACAGTGCTACAGCGGGCTCTTCAGTGGCTGTCATTACCTCTGGTATCCCGCGCAAACCGGGAATGACGCGTGAAGAACTGATTGGCACAAATGCGAACATCGTGAAAACCGTTGTAGAAAACCTCGTTAAACATTCTCCAGATATCATCATTCTGATTGTGTCCAACCCAATGGATACGATGACTTATTTGGCATTGAAGAGCAGTGGGCTTCCGAAAAATAGAATAATTGGTATGGGCGGTGCACTGGATTCTGCTCGATTTAAATATCAAATTGGCCAAAAATTAAATGCTGCCGCAACAGATTTAAATGCCATCGTAATCGGTGGACATGGTGATACCACGATGATTCCATTAATCCACCATGCTACTTGGAATAGTGTCCGTGTCAGCGAACTTCTGTCGGAAGATGAACAAGCCGAAATTGTACAAAAAACGATGGTTGGCGGAGCTACATTGACCAGTTTAATTGGTACTTCCGCGTGGTATGCTCCTGGTGCTGCTGCTGCCGCAATGGTCGAGAGTATTGTACGCAATCAAGGAAAACTATTTACCGCTTCCGTTTATCTCGAAGGCGAATACGGACACGAAGACATCGCGCTGGGCGTACCAGTCATCATCAACAACAAAGGTTGGGATCGCATTGTGCCGATGTCATTATCCACCGATGAGCAAGAACTATTAAGCAAAAGCGCCGATGCTGTTCGTAAAATGAATCAGGTACTATCCGACGAAGGCATCATTTAACAGCAAATACTCGATTTGCTTAATCACCGCAATACATGACGAAAATACCAATGGAAATCATCCAACTACAACCGGATGGTTTCCATACCCTTATAGAGATACAGCTGTTAGGTAAAACCTTTAAAATGGTGGTGGACACCGGCGCATCTAAAACCGTTTTAGACAAAACGACCTTACTAGAAGCCGGAATAGCAGAATCCCAATTGAACCTCACCGATGTGCTTTCTACAGGACTGGGTACTAATGCTATGGAAAGCTTTTTCGTACATATTCCAGAAGTAACGATCGGTGATTGGCAGATCAAAAAGTTTGATTTCGCCGTATTGGATCTGAGCTCCATCAATTACGCGTATCGCAAAATGAATTTACAGCCCGTAGTAGGCGTTCTAGGCGGCGATATATTGCATGCCTATGGTGCAGTCATCAACTATAAAACTGCGATACTACAACTCACTAATCGCAAACGAAAACGTGCGAAAGAACTTGTTTAGATCCGTTTGAAAAGTCGGCGCTTGATATGCAGGCGAAGATAAAGGTAGAAGCCAAGCGAGATCATTACCGCGCAACTTCCCATCACGTACAAGGTGTTTTTTAAGCCAATCACTTCAGCCAAGCTTCCGATCAGCAAGCTTCCGATCGGAAATACACCTTGAAAAGCCATCACATAATAAGACATCGCTCTTGCTCGGTAAGCCGGCATGGCGTGCGTTTGGATGTAGGTATTGATGGATGAATTTTGCATCATCATACCAAATGCAACACAAGCCGTGAAGATCAAGGCCGAAGGCAGATAATGCGCATAAGCCAAAAACAGCAACGCTACGCCCATAATGCCAGCCGCAAACAACACGCGATAGCGCAAATTCTCTCCAGACTTTAACCGCGCCATATTTACCGCGCCAATCATTGCACCCAGTCCAGCCATACTTTCAAACCAAGAGAATGTCGCTTCATTACCATGAAAAAGCTCTCGAGCGACTGCAGGCAATAGTGAAGTGTATGGAATAACCAATAAACTAGAGCAGGTCAAAACGATAATTAAAGAAGCGATATGCGGCGATCTTCTTAGATAATGAAACCCCTCTACCAATCCTTCCCAGTTCGTGCCGCGCTTGCCCTCAAATGAGCGCTCTGTGACGCGCATCAACATCAGGCAGATAATCACGGGCACAAAACTAATAAAGTTGACTGCGAAGCAGACTAATTCTCCGTACGTCGTGAGCAAAATACCGCCAATGGCAGGACCGACCATACGCGCCGCATTGAAGATGGAAGAGTTCAGTGCAATTGCATTGGGCAAATCCTTTTTATCCTCCACCAAAGAAACCATTAACGATTGCCTTCCCAGCACGTCAAAAGCATTAATTACGCCTTGTACAAAACCGAGAGTGGATAACAACAATACCGATTCCTGCCCAGTAAACACCAATAAAGTGAGCAGACCAGCCTGTGCCATCAAACCAAATTGCGTTTTCTTCACTAGATTATATTTCTTGCGTTTATCGATGAAAGATCCGATAAACGGCGACAGAAAAAGGGAAGGTGATAACGATATAAAGGAAACGAAACCTAACCAGAAAACCGAATTAGTGAGTGAATACACCATCCAGCTGATGGCTACGCGCTGCATCCAAGTACCCATCAGGGAAATAGCCTGTCCGATAACGTGTAACCTGAAATTAGGGTATTGCAACGATCTAAAAATGTTCATCCATCAAGATAAGGTCCGAATTTAAGAATTACCGTTTACTCTTTGTGTTTTTTATAGTTAACTTTGGAACAACTAACCCGAATGTTAGTTTTTCCAATATTATAATACACTAAAAATCAATACATCGAATATGAAGTTTTTTATCGACACGGCAAACCTCGAGCAAATCAAAGAAGCACAGGATTTAGGCGTATTAGATGGGGTAACCACCAACCCGAGCCTCATGGCCAAAGAAGGTATTTCTGGACAGGAAAATATCTTGAATCATTACAAAGCAATTTGCGACATCGTAGATGGTGATGTGAGTGCAGAAGTAATCGCAACAACCTACGATGAGATGATCGAAGAAGGGGAAGCATTAGCCGCATTGAATCCCAAAATCGTAGTCAAAGTTCCGATGATTAAGGATGGCATTAAAGCCATAAAATACTTCTCAAATAAAGGCATTAAAACCAACTGTACGTTGGTCTTTTCAGCTGGTCAAGCATTGCTTGCAGCGAAGGCCGGAGCCACGTATGTCTCGCCATTTATCGGTCGTTTGGATGACATCTCGGTAGACGGATTGGCACTCATTGAAGAGATCCGTTTGATCTATGACAACTACGCTTTCGAAACCCAAATCTTGGCTGCATCGGTACGTCATAGTGCACACATTTTAGGTTGTGCTAAGCTGGGTGCAGACGTGATGACTGGACCTCTTTCGGCGATGCTTGCTTTGTTGAAACACCCACTTACCGACAGTGGACTTACTCAGTTTTTGGCGGACTACAACAAGGCTGCTGGAAAATAATATTGACCCTATTTTAGGGCGCTGTAAAACCGTTGTCACATCCCGTGGCAACGGTTTTTTTTTGTCTATATAATACGTACTTTTATACCGTATGAAAGAAGATCAAATAGGGCTAGAAGAAGCAAACGATTTAGCGGGTTTTAAAACCTTACTTCGAGAGAACAAGTTGAAAGTGACCCAACCAAGATTGCGTGTTTTGGAGATCATATCAGCAAAAGATAGTGCGATCTCGCAACCCGAGTTAGAAAAATTACTAGGTAAGGAAACTGACAGAGTGACGCTCTATCGTATCCTAGCCAGCTTTGAAGAAAAGGGAATTCTGCACAAAGTATTTGACCTGCATGGTACAGCAACCTACGCCACCTGTTCGCACAATTGCTCGGAGCACAAGCATGAGGATCAGCACATTCATTTCATTTGCTCTTCTTGCAATAGCGTGATTTGCCTTGAAGAAATCTCGATCCCAAACATCCGGGTACCGAAGAATTTCGCATTGCAATCTGTGGCAGTGAATGCCGTTGGCCTTTGCGACAAGTGTCAAGCGAAAACATCTGTAAATGGTAAATAGAAATGCTAAAAAACGGATTTTTTTTCCAAGCTAAATATTTATCTAAACAAAAATATATCACTGTAAATAAACTAGTTAAATATATTTATATCACATCAAAATTCATGTAAATTATTTTAGCTAAGCCATCAAATTCTGATGGCTTTTCTTATTATTGCGCTCAAATGTTCTAAAAGCAAATTTATCATTAACATATTTTAGCAAAAAAATTATATAGTATTACTTATCAAGTCATTGAGTAGGCTAAAATAAATTAAAAATACACTATATTAAAAGTCGACACTACCCCTACCCCACCACCTTGTATATGCCGTAAAAAAATAGTACCTTCGAGTATATACGAACAGGTTTACTACTGCATATTTGCAGAGCCAAACTGTTCCAATAAATCGACACAGAACGATGAAGAATAAAGCAGACCAAATCTACAAAGATGTTTTCGTGAAACTGATTGTAGAGATTTTTGAAAAGGGCAACAACAAGCCTCTTAACTATAAACAAGTAAGTGCCAAACTCAATCTGGACGACGACGAAGCGAAGGAAGCGATACGAGACATTCTGTCAGACACTTCGAAGCACGGACTATTTACATCACATGATCGCGGGAAGTACAAACTAAAATCTGAGCAAGCTTATATAACGGGAAAAGTCGATATGACCGCTGACGGATCAGCATTCATTGTTCCCGAAGAATCGCAAGATGGTGACATCTTCGTTGCCCCTAGAAAGCTACGCCAAGCCCTGCATGGAGACATCGTGAAAGTGCATGTTTTCGAACGCAAAGGTGGGCGCAAAAAAGAAGGCGAAGTAGTCGAAATTATACAGCGTGCAAAGACCGACTTTACCGGTACAATTGACATCTCTGGAAGCTTCGCTTTCTTCGCAGCGGACGACCGAAAGATGCACCACGACATCTTCATTCCATTGGACAATTTGAGCGGAGCTCAGAACGGCGAAAAGGTATTAGTTTCGATTTTGGAATGGCCGCGAAACGCGAAGAATCCGATCGGAATTGTGAAGAATGTATTGGGTAAAAAAGGAGAGAATAATACCGAGATGAATGCAATCTTGGCAGACTTCGGTTTCCCACTCAACTTCCCCAATGAAGTGGAAGAAGAGTCCAAAAACATCGCTACCGAAATTACCGCAGAAGAGATCTCCAAAAGACGCGATTTTAGAGGCACGACGACCTTCACCATCGACCCGCTAGACGCCAAAGATTTCGACGATGCCATCTCCTTCGCACAACTAGAAAATGGCAATTACGAGATCGGTGTACACATCGCCGATGTGTCGCATTATATGATTCCGGATTCGCCGTTAGATAAGGAAGCATTCGATCGCGGCACGTCCGTGTATCTGGTAGATCGCGTGATCCCGATGTTGCCCGAGCGCTTGTCCAACAACCTCTGCTCACTTCGACCAAAGGAAGATAAACTTTGTTTTTCGGCAGTCTTTGAATTGAATGACCAAGCACAGATTCAAAACGAATGGTTTGGCCGCACCGTGATCCACTCCGATCGCCGCTTCACTTACGAAGAAGCGCAGGAAGTGATCGAAAATAAATCTGGCGATTTTGCCGACGAAATTTTGAAGCTCAATGAGCTAGCATACATTCTGCGCGAGCGCAAATTTAAAAGTGGCGCCATCAGCTTCGAATCCGAAGAAGTAAAGTTCCACCTCGACGAAAATGGCAAACCTACCGGCGTATATACCAAAGTGCGTAAGGATGCTCACAAGCTCATCGAAGATTTTATGCTATTAGCGAACAGACGCGTGGCCGAATTCATCGGCAAGCGCGGTAAAGGAAAAAACAAGCCGACTTTTGTGTATCGTTTTCACGACGTACCAAAACCAGACGCTTTGGCGTCGTTCTCTCAGTTCGCTTCGCGGTTTGGCCATAAAATGAATACGCGAACAGACAAAGAAACCGCCAAATCACTGAATGCGCTAATGACGAAGATCGAAGGACAGAAAGAGCAAAACATATTGACATCACTAGCAGTACGCTCGATGGCAAAAGCGATCTACACGACCAAACACACTTCGCATTACGGATTAGCTTTCGATTATTACACCCACTTCACCTCTCCGATCCGACGCTATCCGGATGTAATGGTACATCGCCTGCTCCAATTTTATTTAGACGGCGGGGAGAAAGTCAATCCAGAGCACTACGAGAAATTGTGCGAACACAGCTCGCAGATGGAAAAGAAAGCAGCAGAAGCAGAGCGCGCTTCCATCAAATACAAACAAGCGGAGTTTTTGCAAGACCAGATCGGCGTAGAATACACTGGCCTGATTTCTGGCGTGACCGAATGGGGCATGTATGTAGAGATTGAAGAAAACAAGTGCGAAGGTATGATTCGCCTACGCGATATTAATGACGACTTCTACACGCTCGATGAAAAGAATTACGCGATAATTGGACAACGCAAGAAAAAAGTATACCAATTAGGCGATGAGGTGAAAATCAAAGTCAAAAAGGTGGATCTGGAAAAACGTCAGATTGATTTTACATTAGTTAGTTAATACAACCTGTTATAAACACATAAACAATATGCACGTAGAACAGAGCAATCGGGATAGCAAAGGTTTCTTCAAAGCCGTAGAAGATGAGACAGAGGCTGGGCGAATGACGTATTCTTGGGCAGGCGACACTCGCATCATTATAGATCATACAGAAGTAGATCCCGACTTTAAAGGAAGAAGCGTAGGTAAAACAATGCTAATGGAAGCCGTAAGCTTTGCCAGAAAGAACAACGTCAAAATTTTGCCCTTGTGTCCTTTTGCCAAAAGCGTATTCGACAAGGTCGAAGAGATAAGGGATGTATTGTAAGCCGCAGAGGCAAAAGAGCGCAGTGCATGTATCCGCCTAAAAGCGTATGCATGTGAGTCTTCATAAAAAAAGCCGGATCTAATTGTAGATCCGGCTTTTTTATCTTTAAGAATGTAGATTATTGCTTAGCTCCATCAAACTTGAATGTCACATCACCTTGCGCCATCGGCTTAGCCAAATAAACAATCGTCTTATTTCCAACCTCGAACAAGAATGCAGCTCCTGGCTCCGTTGCTGCCGCTTGGATAGAATAATTTGCATTATTTGTAACGTTAAATTCTCTAGCAGGCAAATTTAGCGATGCATCACTAACCGTCACCTTAACCCTCTCATTGGAAACTTTTGTTACGACGATCGTTTGATCAAATATTTGACCACGCCCATCAGTTATGTCTAAAGTACCCTTAAACGTACCGACAGCCGCATCAATACTGCCATCAGTTTGTGAAGGATTATCATCCTTAGAACATCCAACGAACACAAACGTCAAAAGCGCCAACATAATGGCGGAAACCCAAGTAGTTTTCATAGTTTTAATAGATAATGTTTAAATGCTTTAATTAATTATGCCTTTGGCAAAATATGTGCCAAATCGATACGATAATGGTAAAACAAAAAACATTATTAGTAAACATAAGACCAACAGAGATAGACTGAATGAGCAGGTACTTATTAAGCCTACACGAGCTCAGGCAAAGCTATTAAACCTATAAGGCCGCCCGAACGTTGAAAAAACATTCAAATTTTATCTTCTAACTATTTAATATTCAAAAGGGAATAAGTATCTTTGCGAACTTTAAAAAATTATTTTAAACGAATAAAAACTAGAACAGGTAAATGCCTACTATTCAACAATTAGTTAGAAAAGGTAGAGTAGCTCTGGTTGACAAGAGTAAGTCACCAGCGTTGGACTCATGTCCACAGCGAAGAGGTGTATGTACACGTGTATATACTACTACCCCTAAAAAACCAAACTCAGCAATGCGTAAAGTTGCGCGTGTACGTCTTACAAATGGTAAAGAGGTGAATGCCTACATTCCAGGAGAAGGCCACAACTTGCAAGAACACTCTATCGTATTGATCCGCGGTGGTCGTGTGAAAGATTTACCAGGTGTACGTTACCACATCATCCGTGGTGCACTAGATACATCAGGTGTAGCTGGTCGTAACCAACGTCGTTCTAAATACGGAACAAAACGTCCTAAACCAGGACAAGCAGCAGCAGCTCCTGCAAAAGGCAAAAAGAAATAATTAAACGGAGGAAAATAAAATGAGAAAGTCAAAACCAAAAAAGAGAATCATTTTACCTGATCCGAAGTTTAATGACGTCCAGGTAACGCGTTTCGTAAATAACATGATGTTCGATGGTAAAAAATCTATCGCATATTCTATCTTTTACGATGCAGTAGAATTAGTAGAATCAAAAACTCAAGAGAGCGGTCTTGAAGCTTGGAAAAAAGCATTGAACAACGTGATGCCAGCCGTAGAGGTAAAATCACGTCGTGTAGGTGGTGCTAACTTCCAAGTTCCTATGGAAGTTCGTCCAGATCGTAAAATCGCTTTGGGTATGAAATGGTTAATTTCTTATGCTCGTAAACGTGGTGAAAAAACCATGTTCGAAAAATTAGCAGGAGAAATCATTTCAGCTTCTAAAGGTGAAGGTGCAGCTGTGAAGAAGAAAGAAGATACGCATAAAATGGCGGAAGCTAACAAAGCGTTCTCACACTTCAGATTCTAATCGTGAAAACAACGAGAATCTAATAAGGCATACGCCGGCTTTGACATCCCGCAAGGGTTTGACAAAGCCGGTGTACTTATTTAAAAACATTGAACAAAATACAGGCATTAAGCCTATCGCTTTAAAATTATTATGGCAAGAGATTTAAGATTAACTAGAAATATCGGTATCGCTGCCCACATCGATGCTGGTAAGACTACAACGACAGAGCGTATTCTTTACTACTCTGGCGTAAACCACAAAATCGGTGAGGTTCACGAAGGTGCATCTACCATGGACTGGATGGAGCAAGAAGCTGAGCGTGGTATCACGATCACTTCAGCAGCTACTACTGTTTTCTGGAACTACCGCGACAATAAATACCAAGTAAACGTTATCGATACACCAGGACACGTTGACTTTACCGTAGAGGTAAACCGTTCTTTGCGCGTATTAGATGGATTGGTGTTCTTATTCTCCGCAGTAGACGGAGTAGAGCCACAGTCTGAGACTAACTGGCGCTTGGCAGACAACTATGCTGTACCACGTATCGGTTTCGTAAATAAAATGGACCGTTCTGGTGCTGACTTTTTGAAAGTAGTTGGCCAAGTAAAATCTATGTTAGGTTCGGATGCTGTTGCTTTGCAATTGCCAATCGGTGCTGAAGACACATTCAAAGGTGTAGTTGATTTGATCAACAACCGTGGTATCGTATGGAATGAAGAAGATAAAGGAATGACTTTTACAGAAGTTCCTATTCCAGAAGATATGTTGGATGAAGTAGCTGAATACCGCGAAAAATTACTAGAAGCAGTAGCTGGTTACGACGAAACTTTGATGGAGAAATTCTTCGAAGATCCAAACTCTTTAACAGAGCGCGAAATTTTAAACGCGTTACGTGCTGCAGTATTAGATAACTCTATCGTACCAATGGTATGTGGTTCATCTTTCAAAAACAAAGGTGTGCAAACCATGCTTGATTTGGTGATGGAATTATTGCCTTCGCCAATGGATTCTGAAGGTGTTAAAGGTACTCATCCTGACACTGGCGCAGAGTTATTGCGTAAGCCAGATGTTAAAGAGCCTTTCGCAGCTTTAGGTTTCAAAATTGCAACTGACCCATTCGTAGGTCGTTTGTGTTTCATCCGTGCATACTCAGGTAAATTAGATGCTGGTTCTTACGTATTGAATACGCGTTCAGGCAACAAAGAGCGTATCTCTCGTATCTTCCAAATGCATGCTAACAAGCAAAATCCTATCCCTTTCATTGAGGCAGGTGATATCGGTGCTGTAGTTGGTTTCAAAGACATCAAAACAGGTGATACTTTATGTGACGAAAAACACCCAATCGTGTTAGAGTCTATGAACTTCCCTGAGCCAGTTATCGGTTTAGCTATCGAGCCAAAAACGCAAGCTGATATGGACCGTTTAGGTATTGGTCTTGGTAAATTGGCTGAAGAGGATCCTACGTTTGTTGTAAAAACAGACGAAGAAACTGGTCAAACAGTTATCTCTGGTATGGGTGAGCTTCACTTGGAAATTTTGATCGATCGTTTGAAACGTGAGTTCAAAGTAGAAGTAAACCAAGGAGCTCCACAAGTATCTTATAAAGAATCTATCAACGGTACCACAGAGCACCGCGAGGTATTCAAGAAACAATCTGGTGGTCGTGGTAAATTTGCTGATATCAAAATCGTTATCTCTCCAGCAGATGAAGATTATGACGCAACAAAATCTCCGCTTCAGTTTGTAAACGAAATCGTTGGTGGTAAAATTCCTAAAGAATTTATCCCTTCTGTTCAAAAAGGATTTGAGTCATCTATGGTAAACGGTGTATTGGCCGGGTATCCATTATCAGGCATGAAAGTTCGTTTGATTGATGGATCATTCCACGCAGTCGATTCAGATGCGCTATCTTTCGAGTTAGCTGGTCGTCAAGCATACCGTGAGGCATTGCCAAAATGTTCTCCAGTATTGATGGAGCCAATCATGAAAATCGAAGTGTTGACTCCAGAAGAGAACATGGGTGATGTAATGGGTGACTTGAACCGTCGTCGTGGTCAGATGCAAGGTCTTGACTCTCGTAACGGTGCACAGGTAATCAAAGCATTAGTTCCACTTTCTGAGATGTTTGGTTATGTAACTCAATTGCGTACGATTACTTCTGGACGTGCTACATCTACGATGGAGTTCGATCACTATGCAGAAGCGCCTCGTAACGTCGTAGAAGATGTAGTCGCGAAATCAAAAGGTAGAGTAAAAGGTTCTGTAGAATAATACAGTCCTTCCTAAAATAAAACCCGGTCGCCAGTTGTTAATAGCTCTAATTGGCGATCATTTTTAACATTTAAACAATAAACAATGAGCCAAAGAATCAGAATCAAATTGAAATCTTACGATTACAACTTGGTTGACAAGTCAGCTGAGAAAATCGTAAAAACAGTAAAACCTACAGGTGCAGTAGTAAGCGGACCTATTCCATTGCCTACTGAGAAAAAAATCTATACCGTTTTACGTTCACCACACGTTAACAAAAAAGCGCGTGAGCAGTTCCAATTAAGTGCTTACAAAAGACTATTGGATATCTACTCTTCTAACTCGAAAACAGTTGACGCGTTGATGAAACTTGAATTGCCTTCAGGCGTTGAAGTGGAAATCAAAGTGTGATCGATTTTCAATCTGAAAAATCTAAAAGCTTCCAGTCCTACTGGGAGCTTTTTTCGTATATAGGATTTTGTGGTTTGTAACAAAAATTATATATATTTATCATTACTTATTATAATCAACCTATGCAGAACTCTAAACTAACCAACGAGATGCTGCTGTCCATGTTAAAAAAGAGCGATCACAGCGCATTTGAAGAGATTTACCGGCGTTTTTGGCGATCATTATTTAGACAGCTTTATGCTAAATCCGGAGACATGGAATTAGCTGAAGAGCTCACGCAAAAAATCTTCGTTTCTCTTTGGGAACGACGTGCAGATTTGCAGATTCAGTTTCTGCCCTCCTATCTTGATGCGGCCGCCCGATTTAGTTTTATCAATCACCTCAGATCAGTCATTAAAGCAGAACGCTTTGCCAACGTAACCAAATCTGAAGAAGAATCGCAACAACAACACAGCAGCCTAGACGGCTTGGCCGCTAAAGAACTGATGACACAACTCTATGATGGATTAGAACAACTTCCTCCAAAAACAAGGCAAATATTTGTAATGAGTCGACTAGAATACCAGCCCATCAAAAAAATTGCGCTGGCACTGCATCTCTCCGAAAAAGCAGTAGAATATCACATTACTAAATCGTTAAAGTCGTTACGTATCATCCTACGCGACTACCTTGCTGTGGCTCTTCTCGCTACAAGTGTTAGCATAACACTTATTTTTTCTTAAACAAAGGAAATAAAAAATAATTTCAATTTCTTTTAGGGATACATCGCACTTGTGCTACTTATAGAGTAGATCGCGAGATTGAAATCTGCTTTCGCTAACCTATGTAAACATTATAAACTGACTTTTCTGATGAGTCGCAAACAATTTCAAGCAATACTGCAGCGGTACCTGCAAAGAACCTGCACGTCCGAAGAAGCACGCATGATCGAAAAATGGTACGACAGCCTTCCTGAAAAGGAAAAATTATCTTTGCACGAGGAAGATTACCAAGCCATGGAAGAACGCCTGTGGCACAAGATTTCGCAAGCCAAGTCGGCTTCCAAACCAATCATCAAATTATCCCAAACCTCTTATACCTGGATAGCTCTCGCAGCCGCTCTGCTATTGCCCATTTTAGTGTTTACATTTTGGCAACCAGCAACAGCGCTAGAAGTTGTACGCAATGATGGCAACGATACCATACGTGTAGACTTACCCGATGGATCGATCATCCAATTATTGCAAGGTGGTAGTTTGACTTATGCTGCTGAATTTTCGCAGCGGAAAGTATCGCTCGAAGGAAGTGCCATTTTTGATATTACGAGCGATCCGCTACGTCCTTTCCGAGTATTGCACGGTAAGATGACCACGCAAGTACTTGGCACTCAATTCCTGATACAGGATACTGATAACGAGCAAAGCGAAGTGATCGTGTACTCCGGCAAAGTTCAGGTGACACAGACCTGCCACGACACTTCCTTGGCACTCCGTCTTTTTGCAAAATCGCAAACCAACGAGCTTACACTAACCAGCAATCATCGCGCGGTATTCAATAAGAAAAGAGAAACCCTACAAGCTACCATCGTAGAAAAACCAAAACCTGTCTTGTTAGATAAAGCACTGCTCGCCCAAGTACGCTTTCAGGCCATTGATTTACCGAAATTGGCCAACAAGCTTAGCAAAATCTATGAGCTAGACATTCGGGTAACCCCGACCCACACCAGCACCACATTTACCGGAGATTTGGACAACCTAACGCTCTTCGAACAACTGGATTTGATCTGCGCTGTAACGGCCACGCGTTATGTAATCCACGATCGCCAAATTTCAATTTTATAACCACTAACATTTAAACACACATTTATGATAAAAACAAAAACTCAATTCTTATCCGGCAGTCTTCTAATCTGCCGACAACGAGGTGAACGAACAGATGCACATCTGATCGAAAAAACCAATTGGTAAACATAAAAACCCAGAATTATGAACTTCACAAAATACAGTTCCAGATTAGTCGCCATGAATAGAAAAGCGCTCCGCTGCGGCTTGCTATTCTTAGCGCTGGTGATCGGGGCAAAATCGCAGGCTGCGGAAAGCGAAAACCCAACGCATCAAAAAGTGACACTCACTGAGAAAAAAATCAGTTTGCAACGGACGATTAACGAAATCGAAAAACAGACAGAAATCAAATTTGTCTACAGTCCATCGATATTGCAAACAACGCGTATGCTCGATCTGAAAACGACAGACTGGGTGCTTGGTCAGCTATTGAATCAAATACAAGCCGACCTCCAAGTGCAATACAAATTAGAAAACGAAAAAATTCTTCTCTTACGCGCTTCAGCACAAAGTACCATTCGCGGTAAAGTAGTGGATGCCACAAGCAAACAAGGCATCCAAGGTGTAGGCATCACCGTGAAAGGCACGAATGTAAGTACGCGTACGGAAGAAGATGGCAGCTTTGAGATCACCGCCAAAAGCGGCGATGTGCTTACGTTTGATTACATCGGTTATACGCAAAAAGATGTACCCGTAACATCTGCAACAGATAATTACACGGTGCAACTGAACGAATCTACGAGCAATCTGGATGAAGTCGTCGTAACGGGTTATGCGACACAACGGCGTAAAGACCTGACTAGTGCGGTTTCTGTGGTGAACGTTTCGGAGATGAACCGCCAACCATCTGGCCAAATCAATAATCAATTGCAAGGACAGGCTTCCGGCGTAACAGTTACTGGTTCAGGCCAACCCGGTCGCGAACCAGAAGTTCGCATCCGCGGTATCAATACCTTTGGTAACAACTCCCCTTTGTACGTTGTAGATGGAATTCCGATCCAAAACATCGTGGATTTGAATCCGAATGATATCGATCAGATGCAAGTGTTGAAAGACGCGGGTTCAGCTTCCATTTATGGTGCACGTGCTGCCAACGGTGTTATTATCATTACCACCAAAAAAGGAAAGCAAGATGGTGAAGTCCGTGTGAATTACGACATGTTTTACGGAAGTCAGCGCCCGATCTCAGGTAATATTTGGGACATCGCTACACCGCTCGATAATGCTCGCCTAACTTTTCAAGCGCAACGCAATAGTGGTGTTGCTGTAGGCAGTGATCTATATGGCTCTGGCGCCGAACCAAGATTACCAGACTACATCGCGCCGCAAGGCGCTATGGAAGGAGATCCGCGTGTGAATCCTGCATTATACAATGTAAATCCTAATTACTTCGATCGGAATGCCGGAGATTTTTACCGCATCAACCGTGCTAATCATGCCGGTACGGATTGGGCAGATGAAATCTTTGAAAATGCGCCTATTATGAGCCATAATATCGCGGTGAGCCACGGTAACGAAAAAGGGGCATTCTTATTCTCGGCAAACTATTTTGACCAACAAGGAGTTTTGAAAAACACCTATATGAATCGCTACACCATCCGAGCGAATTCCAATTATAAAATCGGTAACCGAGTACGCATTGGAGAAAACATCACCTACTCCTTACGGCGATCTCCGCAAACGGAAGAAGGATCGATAACTGACGGATTAGGAAATGATGGGATCGGCGATTTAGATGAAGGTAGCGCCATCGGAATGAGTTTCCGTCAGGCACCCATCATTCCGGTTTACGATATTATGGGAAACTATGCTGGAACTGCAGGTGGAGGATTAGGTAATGCACGAAACCCGGTAGCGATCGTGGATCGTACACGTAACAATCGCAGCCAGAATAACCGCCTCATCGGTAATGTATTTGCCGAGGTAGATCTATGGAAGAACTTTACTGCACGTACTGTATTCGGTGGAGAAATCCTTTCGGGTCACTCGCAACGCTTCATATTTCCGCAGTACGAAAACTTAGAAAATGAAGTAGCCAATGCCTACACGGAAAATTCTACCAATGCTTGGAACTGGACCTGGACCAACACCATCAACTACAAGCAGAACTTTAATAATATCCACGACATATCGGTGGTATTAGGTACGGAGTCTTATCAAGAAAACTTCCGGTTTATGGAGGCCAGCACACAAGGATATGTATCTTTCGACCGTGATTTTGTCGATCTAAACACTGGGTTCGGTGCGCAGACGGCTCGATCGGCAAGAGATGCTTCTACGTTGTCTTCTTTAATTGGACGTGTTGACTACAACTTTAAGCAGAAATATTTATTGGGATTAACATTACGCCGTGATGCCTCCTCCAAATTCCTAAATAACCAATCGGGTTGGTTCCCAGCCGTTAGTGCTGGATGGCGCATATCCGACGAGAACTTTATGGCCGATACGAAAAATTGGCTGAATGACTTCAAGATTCGAGGTGGTTATGGAGTAATGGGAAATCAGTTGAACGTCAACTCGCGTAATTCCTTTAACACTTTTGTAGGTGTGCGCCGCTCGTCTTATTATGACATTACCGGTTCTGGGAACAGTACCGTGCTCGGTGTCCAACCATTTCGCATCGGAAATCCCGACGCCCGTTGGGAGAAAAACATCAACACCAACATTGGTTTCGATGCGACGTTATTCTCCCAGTTGGAATTAAACGTAGATTATTATACCAAAGTAATCGACGACTTATTATACAATCCAGAACTTCCTGGAACAGCAGGACGGGCATCGCAACCATTTGCTAATGTGGCACGGATGAAAAACTCTGGTTTAGATGTAGCGATCACTGGAAACTTTAAGCTAGGACCAGAGTTAAAGCTGACTACCACAGGTACATTGACTACGTATAAAAACGTGATTCAGAACGTCTCTCAAAACAGTGATTACTTCGACGTAATAGGATCGCAATACCGCTTTAACGGTAGTTATGTAGTTCGAAATTCTGTAGGCAATCCAATGGGTTCATTCTTCGGCTATCAAACGGAAGGTTTCTGGAACTCACAGGAAGAAGTAAACGCAGCCAATGCAGGTGCAAGAGAAGTCTCTGGCAACCCAGAAGCGCTCTACCAAACAGATATCGGTGTTGGTCGATTCCGCTATGCGGACATCAATGGTGATGGTATTATTGATGCGAATGACCGTACCGTCTTAGGAAATCCAAACCCGAAAATGAGTTATGGACTTAACTTAGGGCTTACGTATAAAAACTGGGATTTCAGTGCGTTCTTTTATGGCGTTGCAGGTAACGATATCTGGAACAACGTACGTTGGTACACCGATTTCTATTCTTCATTCAACGGTAGTGCAAACAGTAATACGGCTGTATACAACTCTTGGACACCTGAAAACATGAATGCCAAAGCACCAATTCAGGAACTAACCAGTTATGCCAGCACGAAAGATGTGCCGAACTCCTATTTCGTCGAAAAGGGAGATTATCTGCGTCTTCGTAATGCGGCACTAGGCTATACATTGCCAGAGGAATGGCTAACACGTGCCAAGCTTAAGCGAGTTCGTATATATGTACAGGCTGCCAATATATTCACTTTAACCAAATATTCGGGACCAGATCCAGAGATTTCAGGTTCGACCACCGCCTTTGGTATTGACCAAGGTACATACATCACACCGCGCCAAATATTATTTGGATTGAATGTTGGTTTTTAAACACACCATATTATGAAAACGAAATTATTATCGATTATACAATGGGGATTATGCAGTAGCCTACTTATTACTGGCTGTAGCAAATCATTCCTAGATCAAGCTCCGATAGGAGAACTGACTGAAGAACAGCTCAGCAATAAAGTTGGGGTCAATTCGCTATTAACTGGAACCTACTCGGCATTAGCAGCAGCACGGAACGACGATGGTCTCGGTGGTGGTGGCCCTTGGGAATCATCTCCCGATAACTGGATTTATGGCAGTGTTGCCGGTGGTGAAGCGCATAAAGGAAGTGATGGAGGAGATCAGCCAGCCATCAATCAAATTGCGCGACTAACGCAGGATGCGAGTAATGGTTTTTTCAACAATAAATGGAAATCTTCTTTTGAAGGAGTCAGTCGCGCCAATCAGACCTTAAGGTTCTTGGGTCTTGCTACGGATTTAACGGAAGAGGAACGTACGGAAATCGCGGCTCAGGCTCGTTTTCTGCGCGCACACTTCTACTTCGATCTGAAGAAAATGTTCAATCAAGTACCATGGGTTGATGAAACCAGTGAAAGCTATTATCAACCTAATACTGCTGATATCTGGCCACAAATTCAGGCAGATTTTGAGTATGCTTTTGCTAACCTTCCCGCAACTTTTGCGGAGATCGGTCGCGTGAATAAATGGGCGGCAGGTGCGTATTTAGCGAAAACACTTTTGTATCAGAAAAAATTCACAGAAGCACGCACAATCTTCACCGATGTGATCACGAATGGGGTAACCGTCAATGGCATTCGCTACGACCTCGTACCATTTAGAAACAACTTTGACGCCGCAACTAAGAACAATGCAGAGTCGGTATTTGCGATACAGATGGTAGCCAATGATGGAACAAACTCCATTACGTTTGCCAATTCTGGAGGTAAACTGAACTTTCCGTATGAAAGTCCATTCCGTTGTTGTGGTTTCTACCAGCCAACGCAAGATCTAGTCAATTCCTATCGTACTTCGCCAACGACAGGATTGCCTTACTTGGATAACTATAATAGCACCGCCGTGGCCAGTGATATGGGCATCGCGTCTACTACTGCATTTACACCGGATAATACCACACTCGATCCGCGATTGGATTGGACCGTCGGAAGACGTGGAATTCCTTTCCACGATTGGGGATTGCATCCGGGACGTAGCTGGATTCGCGAACAAGTGAGTGCAGGACCTTATAGCAATAAAAAGAATATTTACTGGCAAGCTACGCAGGATATCTATTCTGACCAAAGCTCTTGGGCTCCGGGTACCGCCATTAATGTTTTGGTGATTCGCTTCGCGGATGTGTTGCTGATGGCAGCGGAAGCAGAGGTACAAGGAGGCGGATCTTTGGCTCAGGCGCAAACCTATGTAAACCGAGTAAGAGCACGTGCTGCTGAGCCTACAGGCTGGTTGTACAGCTATATCAACAATGCTGCGCCACTGGCTGGTTTTAATGCGACTCCTGCAGCCAACTATGTGGTCAACGAATATCCAGCAGGTTACTTTTCTTCACAAGACTTGGCTTTAAAGGCCATCTATTTTGAGCGGAAATTGGAATTAGCGATGGAAGGACATCGTTTCTTTGACCTATCTCGTTGGGGAATTTTGCAAACGGCCATGAATGCGTTCTATCAGTATGAGGGCACCATCACCACGGATGTACGTGGTGCAACAGCCATATCGCGAACCAATTACTTCCCAATTCCACAAAATCAGTTAGACTTAAGTGTAATCAGTGGAACGGCTACTTTAACCCAAAATCCAGGATATTAGGATTTTGAAATAGCAGTAATAACTATTTTAACAAAACAAGCCCGGCCAAATGGCCGGGCTTGTTGTTATATAATTTCTAAAAGCCTGATCAGCTTTTCTATATTAGTTGAAATACTATAATTTAAATGTCAAACCAAAGCTTCCTGTTGCGAAGAAATTACCAAAATTATTGATATTGGTTGTGAAATAAGAATCTCTTTCCGCGTTAGGTGATTTCTCTTTCTGTGTTCGATATTGAAGTACATCTGCAAAAATAAAATTAATAGCGATTTTTTCCGTTAGGAAAAAATTAGCACCGATACCTGCATTGACGTTAAATCCATTAAATCTCGCATCTAGGGTTTCAAAACGTTGCGACTCAATACGAGTACGGCTAGTCAAATACTTGGCTCCTAGTTCTGTATAGGTTTTGAAGCGAGATCCAACTTCTAAAAAGTAATACCGACCAAAAGCCCCAGCGCCAAATATATTTGACTTATTCGTTTCCTCCGTTGGTAGATCAATATTATTGGTTCGAGAAGTAGACCCAGTATTTAGGTCAACACCTAGCGCAAATTTATCTGAAACAAAAAATCCCGCCTTCGGATAGAAATTGAATTCCCTTGTTTTACTGTTGGTATTTTTGTGATCTGCACTTAAAGCACTTAATGATCCTTCCAAAATCACATTTCCTTTTTCAAACCCATAATCTTGAGCAGACCCAATAAAAACAAACCCCGCAATAGCGGAAATGGTTAATAATATTTTTTTCATATCAATTAGATAATTAGTAGATGTAGCTGCGAAGATAATAAATTTACCTGATTAAGGAATTTAAAAGTGTATATAAACAAAGAACGCGGTGAAATCACCGCGTTCTTTGTTTATATACTAGGATTCTTTATATCTAGTCCGTCACTAATTGCTTCGAATTGGATGCACTATCGTATAACCCATCGATGGTCTTATTCAATGTAGCCGAAGGACGCATCGCTTGAGAAGCTAACTCATCTTTCGGGAAGTAGTAGCCACCAATATCTTGTGTTTTACCTTGCGCATCAATCAGCTCTTGATTGATTTTTGATTCGTTTTCCGCTAACACCTTTGCTACTGGAGCAAAACGTTCCGCTAACTCCGAATCCGCAGTCTGTGCAGCCAAAGCTTCAGCCCAGTAACTTGCCAAGTAGAAGTGTGATCCTCTATTGTCTAGTTGACCTACTTTTCTCGCTGGTGATTTATCATTAGCCAAGAATTTAGCATTCGCTTGATCCAACGCATCCGCTAATATTTGCGCTTTTTTATTGTCTTGCGTTTGTGCTACATGCTCAAAGGAAGCTTGCAATGCCAAGAACTCACCTAATGAATCCCAACGTAAGTATCCTTCTGTGACAAACTGATCAACGTGCTTTGGTGCAGAACCACCTGCCCCAGTTTCAAACAATCCACCACCATTCATCAATGGTACGATAGAAAGCATTTTAGCAGAAGTTCCTAATTCTAAAATAGGGAACAAATCTGTTAGGTAATCACGTAATACGTTACCCGTTACTGAGATTGTATCTTCCCCTCTACGAATACGATCTACCGAAAATTTCGTCGCTTCGATCGGTGCTAGGATACGAATATCCACATCGTTGGTATCGTGATCTTTCAAGTAATGTTCTACCTTAGCAATAATTTCACGATCGTGCGCACGATCTTTGTCTAACCAGAAAATAGCTGGCGTATCGGATAACCGAGCCCGATTGACGGCTAACTTTACCCAGTCTTGGATTGGTGCATCTTTGGTTTGGCTCATACGGAAAATATCACCTTCCGCAACCGCTTGCTCTAATAGCACTGCACCTTCATTATTTACCACACGGATCGTACCTTCATCCGTAGCTTGAAAAGTCTTATCATGTGATCCGTATTCTTCGGCTTTTTGCGCCATCAAACCCACATTCGGAACGGATCCCATTGTAGTAGGATCATAAGCGCCATGCACCTTGCAATCTTCGATAACGGCTTTATAAACGCCAGCATACGAACGATCTGGAATGATCGCTAATGTATCGCGCTCCGCGCCATCTTTGTCCCACATCTTGCCACCGATACGAATCATCGCTGGCATAGATGCATCGACGATCACATCAGAAGGTACGTGTAAGTTGGTGATTCCTTTATCCGAATTCACCATCGCCAAATCAGGTCCTGCTGCAATGGCTGCTTCAATAGCTGCCTTTACGTCATTTTCTTTGTCGTGGCCAGCAATCTTGCTGTATACTTCGCCCAAGCCATTATTGGTATTTACACCTAACTCTGCGAACAATGATCCAAACTGATCGAATACATCTTTGAAATATACTTCGACAATTGCCGCAAAGATAATTGGGTCAGAAACCTTCATCATCGTTGCTTTCAAGTGTGCTGACAACAATACGCCGGAGGCTTTAGCCTCCGCAATCGCAGCTTGCACGAAAACTTTTAATTTCGACACACTCATTACCGATGCATCAATGATTTCACCTGCTTTTAGCTTAGCAAAACCTTTTAGTTCTTGGACAGTACCTGCTGCATTGACAAATTCTATCTTGAACTGCGTATCGCTATCCACTGTCAAAGATGTTTCCGAACCGTAGAAATCTCCTTCGGACATAGAAGTTACTTCCGTTTTGCTATCATTTGCCCAAGCTCCCATACGGTGGGGATTGGCTTTTACATAGTTTTTAACGGCCTTAGGAGCACGACGGTCAGAGTTACCTTCGCGAAGCACTGGATTCACAGCAGAACCCAATACCTTCGAATAAGTTGTTTTTATGTTTTTTTCCTCTTCCGTTGTCGGAGTATCTGGATAATTAGGAATAGCATAACCTGCTTTTTGCAATTCAGCAATCGCATTTTTTAGCTGTGGCACTGAAGCCGAAATATTTGGAAGCTTGATGATATTCGCCTCGGGCGTTGTTGCCAACTGACCTAATTCTGCTAAGGCATCAGCTGTTTTTTGATCTTCCGACAAAGAGTCATTGAAATGAGCTAAAATTCTACCAGCTAAAGAGATGTCTTTTAATTCGACCTCAATATCAGCTGTTTTGGCAAATGCTTGCACAATTGGCAGGAATGAATAAGTGGCCAACAAAGGCGCTTCGTCTGTTTTTGTATAAATAATCTTAGATGACATAGTATCTTTTTTGTAATCACCTCAAAGATAGCAAAATCATTAGACATAGCCCGTTTTACCGGTGAGTTTTCCGATGCGCAAAATAGAAAACAACCGGTAAAATGGTGAACGAAAGAATAAGACAGATCAGTAATCCGCCTACAATCATAATGGCTAACGGTTTTTGGATTTCGGATCCCATTCCGGTAGATAGAGCGGCTGGCAATAAGCCCATTGACCCCATTAAAGCAATCATCACGACTGGGCGAATACGACTACGCACACCTTGCTGAATGGCCTCAATAAGGCTGTATTTGTGATTCAGATTGTCTCGAATCACACCGATCAATACAATACCATCAATCGTGGCTACACCAAATAAAATGATAAATCCTATCCCCGCTGAGATCCCGAAAATAGTGCCGGTAATCCATAATGAAATAAAGCCACCAATAAAGGCGAATGGCAAGGTCAGTGCGGCTACTGCCGTATCCGTAAAATTACCAAAGTTGAAGTACAACAACAGTAAGATAAGCACTAAAGATACTGGCACTACCAAGCTTAATTGTTGCGCGGCGCGCTCTTTACTTTCAAATTCGCCTGCCCATTCCATGTGGTTTTCTTTCGGCAGTTTTACCTCATTTGCTACCACGCGTTTGGCATCTTCGATGGTGCTTCCTAGATCACGACCTTCAATGCTAAATCCGACACCGATGTAGCGACTATTACCCTCGCGGTAAATAAATGCCGGCCCGGTATGATAATCCACCGTCGCAATTTCTTGCAGCGGAATATTTTGTCCGTTACTGGTTGGAATCAAGATGTTACGGATTTTTTCTGGCGTATCTCGATAGCCTTCTTCAAACCGCAGCACGACATCAAACTGGCGATCTCCCTCGTAAAATTTTGTCGCCGCCTGTCCACCAATCGTCATCGCGATCACCGCTTGTACATCATCCGTAAATACGCCATATTTGGCCATCTCCGAATCGTGCAACTGAATACGCAACTCGGGCTGCCCAATATTTTTGTACACGTTGATATCCGTTATGCCACGTACCTTTTCGATCGAAGCCGCTACCTGATTGGCATAACTTTCCAAGTCATTGAGGTCATCTCCAAAAATTTTAATAACAAGCGAACTTTTCACGCCGGCCACATATTCCTCGACGTTATCTTGAATCGGCTGGCTAAAGCCGAAATTAATGCCTGGATAGCGGTTAAGCTTTTCGCGAAGATCTTGAATGATCTGCTCTTTGGAAACACCTCTCTCCCACTCACCATCATCTTTGAGCTGCACGTTGAATTCTATATTAAAAAACCCAGTCGGATCGGTACCATCGTTGGGTCTACCCGTTTGAGTAAGAATAAAGTCGATCGCATCACTGCTCTCGCGCATCATCTGCTTCATCTCCTTTGTGAGCCGCGTAGATTCTTTGAGGCTAATGCTATTAGGCAAAGTTGCCCGAATATAGATCGCTCCTTCATTGAGCTGCGGCAAAAATTCGGAACCGTAATGCATAAACTTCAGCACACAAATACTCAAAATACCAACAAATATAGCAATGGTCGCTTTTTTATAGCGGAATGCCGCCGCATACATACCATATATATTGCGTTGGAAAAAGCGCGTAATCACATTTTCTTTCTCCTCCACATCCTTCGTAAATAACAGCTTACACATAGCCGGCACGTACGTTAAGCTCAATATTAGAGAACCAAACAGCGCATAACCCAGTGTAAATGCTAAAGGCGAAAACATCTTGCCTTCCACTTTTTGGAAAGAGAAAATTGGCAGCAAGGCAACGATCAAAATCAGCAAAGCAAAGAAAATATAGGAAGCGACGCTACCGGCGCTTTTCTTGATTATTCCCATCTTACTCATCTTTGCAAAGCGTTCTTTGCCGACTTGGTGCGATACCGTGGCCAGTGCCACAAATACCGTCTCCACAATCACCAGCGTACCTTCGAGCAAGAGTCCAAAATCTAGCGATCCCATCGAAATCAGATTGGCGGGCAAACCCTGAATCTTGAGCATAATAATGGCAAACAGGAATGCCAATGGAATCACGGATGCCACAATGAACGTGGATTTCCAATTGTACAAGAAGATGAATACAATTAATGAAACCAGTAGCACGCCTTCAATCAGGTTTCGAGATACGGTATGCACAGTATTGTCTACCAACTTAGTTCGGTCAATCACCGTTTCCATCTGCACATTATCAGGTAGGATTCGTGTGTTGAGCTCTTCGATCTTGGTTTTCAATCGTTCGATGACTTCATTCGGATTCTCCCCACGTAGCATGATGACGATACCTTGCACCAAGTCATCTTCGTCGTTATAGCCCACTTGTCCTAATCGAGGTTTGTTTGAAATCACGACATCCGCTACGTTCTTGATTAGTACAGGCGTAGATCGATTGAGCTTGATGGTAATATTACCAATATCTTCGATTTTGTCTAGAAGTCCCACGCCGCGCACCACATAGGCTTGATCACCCTGCTGGATCACATCGCCGCCCACGTTGATATTGGAGCGCGCTACCGCTTCGTACACATCCAGTGGTGATAGATCAAAGTTTTTTAATTCGGTGGGATTAATTTTGATTTCATAGATCTTCTCTTCTCCTCCAAAACTTACAATATCGGCTACGCCAGATACGCTCAAGAGTTCTCTTTCAATCACCCAATCTTGGATGGCCGAAACCTCCTTGATCGGAAGGTCGCTTTTGATGACATAGCGAAATATCTCTCCTGTGGCGCCAGATGGCGGTTCGATCTCTGCATCTACATCGTCGGGCAGGTTGACACCATTGAGCTTATTGGCTACATATTGCTGTGCATAAAAATCATCCACACCATCTTCAAACTGCACCGTAACGACTGAAAGACCGAATAAAGAAATCGAGCGAATATGAGATTTCTTTGGAATGCTATTCATCTCTTTGGAGATGGGCAACGTCACCAATTTCTCCATCTCTTCCGCACTTCGGCCAGGCCATTGCGTGATGATGCGAGCACGTGTATTGGTGACATCGGGGAAAGCTTCTATCGGCGTATGCCGCAATGCGTAGACGCCTGCAAAAAGCAGCAGCATCGTACCAAACAAAATGAGTGTCGTGTTACGCAGTGAAAAGGTAACAATCTGTTGTACAAACTTTTTCATGGGTAACTTAGTGAGTTAATTGTTCGAAGATCAACAACGCATTTGATCCAATTACTTTTTCATCTGGGGCAAAACGCTCTTTCACGTAAGTATATTCTTCATTGCTTGCGATTTGGGTGATTTGTCGTACTTCTAGTGCACAATCGCCTTTGTAGATGACCACGTATTCTTTGTTGTTGCTAAAAACCTTGGCCGCATTGGGAATGGCAAACGCTTTTTCGGCCGAACTTTTACGGTCGATGATGATATCGGCACTCAAACCAGGCATCAGGTTGAGGTTTTGGTTCTCCAATACGACACGCGCTTTGAGCACATGTTCTTCATTATCAAACACATTATAAATCTTATCGATTTTGCCTGTGTACAATTGATCGGGATAAGCCACTGTACGCACCTTGACCGGATCGCCATTATTGACGAAGCGTAGATTCCGTGCATAAATATTCACCATCACCCACACTTGTTTCAAATTTGATATGGAAAACAATGGTTCGCTATCTTCCGTAATGCTTTGGCCTGCACTGATTGATTTTTGTATAATATAGCCGTCTTTGGGCGCTAGAATTTGGAATGTGCCCGGTCCTGCGGCCTTAAAAAGCTGTAGCGATTGCGATACGCGATCGAGTTCAATTCGTGCCGTGGCCAATTCGCTTTCGGCTTCTAATACCTCTGGTTTTGAAGCCAGACCATCTTCGAGCAATTCTCGTTTGGTTTGCAACTGATGCTCTAATGTCTGTATCTGACTTTGATGAAAGCGGCGTTGCTGTACTAAATCTTGAATTTCATTGGATTTTACCGTGACCAACACCTGCCCTTTGCGCACAAAATCGCCCAACTCAAATTGCACTTGCTCTACCGTACCGACGAGCAAACTTTGGAAGGCGACGAGGTCATTTTCATTGTACTCAATCTTGCCAGAAAGTGCCAATTGTTCGGTAATGGGACGTTCCAGCACCTCCAGAATGGCTGTGCTACCGCGCAGTTGTTCGTTGAGACAATACGCTTGCGTTGAATCTGCCGTTTGCTCATTTTCCACGTTCGCACTTGTAGTCGATCCACAAGCAGAAAGAGCCATACTGGCCAGAATTATGTAATAGGTTATGTGCTTATTCATGATGCTAAAAGTCATTGCCAACTACAAATTGTAGTTCTTCATACGTGTTTAAATAATTTTTTTGTAGCTCCAACATCGATTGGTACGATGCACGCCAAGCTTGGGTGAAGTCAATAAATTCGAGCAAGGTGATTTGCTTCGAAAGCATATTTTTATGATAGCTTTCCAACATCTTGCTTTCTGCTTCTACATCCAAGCCAGACCAGCGGTCAAGCGTTTGTCGGTATTGGACTAATTGTGCGGTAAGACTATTCAACCGTGTATCCAAGGCAATTTCGATCGCTGAGCGATTGGCACGCTGCTCTTCGATTTGATATTGAGCCACCTTGATATTTCCTTTGTTTCGATTGAACAAAGGCAAATCCATACTGACACCTAATCCAAAGAAATCCTGCATGATATTTCCACCGCGGTCATAATTAATCCCGACAGTAAGATCTGGCTTTCTGTTAGCTAACTCGAGCTCCAGTTCTTTATCGGCAATAAGGAGTTGATTTTGCTGCTTTTTGATGCCCAAATTATTCTCAAAAGCCTTAGCTCGCGTGTCTAATGGTACGCTGCGATTGAGGCGCTGTGGCATATCTGCAAAAGAGAGCTGTTGGATGCTCATACTGGGCATACTGGTCAATGTTTGGATCACACCGATCGCCTCGATCAATTCAGTTTGCAAATCGACTTGCTCTTTTTCCATCGTCATCAACTCCGACTGCACACGCAGCCAATCTGCTTTGGAAACATTTTGACTAGCCGCTTGCCTTTTAAACGTTTCAGTCAGATTGGTAAATACCGCCACGGATTCTTGGAGTTTGCCTAGATCATTGCTAATCACATAGAGCTCATTATAGGCCTGCCGAAGGTCTTTTCGCAACTCGCGCATCAGTTCTTCGTACTCGAATATGGCGTTGTTTTTTTCTAGCGAACGAATGGCTACGCGCTTTTTCCGCTTACCCGCTGTTTCAATCAACTGTTCCAATTCGACCGCCACTTGTTGTGTGCGGCCATAATTACCAAATAGTCGGGCGAACTGCTCACTAGTTTGATTGCTCCAAAGATTGACCTCGCTAATGCTTAATGTTGGATTGTCCCATAGTTTTTCTTGCACGATCTCGGCGTCCGCCTGATTGACTTGGAATCGTGAGGCAATGAGCATAAAATTGTTCTGCAAGAATGCAGCCTCCAACTGCTCCAGAGAATAGGTTTGAGCTTGTCCAACCTGCGAAAAGAGCATGCCGGATAAGAGCATGATATATAATATTTTCAAGACGTAATACCAGTTTGTAAAGTCTCAAAAGTACGGGGCGAAGATTAAGCCTATTTCTGATTAAGATTAGAATTTGATTAGAAATGCTTTGCTAAAGCACTAAACCCTGGAGAACAACAAGGTAACGGTCGTACCGCCCTTTCCAGAAGCAATATTCATTTGTATACCATGTAGAGAAAATACAATGCTCGCCATAGACAAGCCAATGCCTTTGCCTTGATAGGCAGACGTGTTTTGGCCACGAAAGAAATTTTGTGTGGCGCGCTCCATATCCTCTGGCGGAATGCCGATACCATGATCCACGATACGAATACTCAGTTGGCCATTATTCTCATGCAGCGATAAGTACACCGTTTGGTTGTCGGAGTATTTAATGGCATTTTCGACGAGGTTATTAATAGCCAGCTCCAGCAATTTGTCATTGCCATTCATCTCCAAAAAATGATTATCCTGCACATCCATAAACACTTCAATCTGTGCATTGTGGTACATCGTAGCATGCTCTACCACTTCCCAGAGTACTTCGTCGATACGCATGGGCGCGAAGTCAAAATTGGTTTTTGCACCGGTAAGTAGCATCATGTGATCCAAGGTGGATTGGAGATCTTGAATGTATTCGTCCAGCTGCTTGACCATCGTTTTATATTCTTCGACCGATCTATCTTTCTGACTGGTAACTTCTAGCGTTCCTAAAATGGCTGCAATCGGTGTACGCAGCTCGTGCGATACATAATCGATGAAGTTTTTTTGAATATTAAAGGTTTGACTAATCCGTTTGATGAAGCGGTTATAGCTATGGATCAATTCATCGACCTCTTCGTAGCTCCGATCAATCGTAATGGGTACGGTAAGATTCTGATGGTCGCGGGTATTGACTTGCTCGATAATCCGCAAAATAGGTTGATACGCGATCTTTCCTAGCCATCTAGAAAACAATAAAATAATCAGTAAGCTCGACAAGAACACCGCGCTGAGGATGCCTAACAATACGTACATCAATTCTTGAAAACTTTCCTTGCTGCTCCGCGTAAATACCACGAAATCGCCTTGATTATCGTGATAATGTATACCAGCGTAAAAGTCGGTCTTCGATTCAAATACATAGTAATCTTCTGCCCGAGTCTTGGCCAAGACGGTTGGAGAAATCAGGAGATCTTGTTCCATTCGCCCGTATGCTTGCTTGTCTGTACTATCGTACACTGCAATGTTGGTTGTAGAGATTAATCGTTGCAACTCATTTTGTACGCTAACGTGCTCCGCATGTGTTTGCTCGTCTTTCTCCAAGTAATACACCGCAGCGACTAAGGTGGTATTTTGCAGATTCTTATACTCGTTTTGCTGTGCCCAACGGTAGAATAGTGTATAGATGACCACCGTCGTAAAAACGAATAATACGCTAAAAATCACTAAAGAATAGTATGAAAGGCGCGATCTTAGCTTCATCCGATCAGAGATTGCTTTTAAACATATAACCAATACCTTTTACCGTGTAGATGTATTTGGTGTCGGCCGTTTCTAGCTTATTGCGCAAGTAGGATATGTATACATCTACGACATTGGTCTGGTTGTCAAAATGAATGTTCCACACCGCATTTAATATTTGTAGGCGACTCAAAGCCATGTTTTTGTGATCCACCAAATATTTAAATAATTTGAATTCGCGAGGCGAAAGCTCAATGGCTACTCCGTCCCTACTTACTTGATATTGATGGAGATCAATCTGCAAATCTGCGATTTCTACAATGTTGGAGCGTGGTGTGGGCTGCTGACTGTGACGTCGCGTTAAGGCGTGAATCCGGGAAAGCAATTCTGCAAAATGGAAAGGCTTTGTCATATAGTCATCAGCTCCAGAATCCAAGGCAGATACTTTATCATTGACGGTTTGCAGCGCACTCAACATCAATATGGGTAGGAGATTTTTTTTATAGCGAAGCGACTGTACCAACTGAATACCATCCATCTTTGGCAACATCACGTCTACGATCATCAAATCCCATGACATCTCGATATAATGTTCGAGCACTTCCTCTGCGTTTTTGGATAGCGTGACCGAATAGCCAACTTCTTCCAATCCTTTTATCAGAAAGCTGCTAATTCGGGTATCATCTTCAACAAGTAAGATTTGCATAGAATGGATTGGAATGAGTTTCATGACCGCAAGATGTTGCACACAAACCGCAACGAATCATATGGGGTTACGTACGAAGATAATAAAAACGGGCTGAAATAATGCCTATGTACTAAGCAGTACGTTGGATTGACCATGGAGAAGGATATGAAGCGGATATAACTTACCTTTGAGATTCCTATTCGACAGCGCATGGACATCTTCATCGAGCAAGTAGAACGCTACCAAAAGCTCTCTGCGGAGAGCAGAAATGCTTTCCTGGAAATATGTGTAGAGCATGACATCAAAAAGGGAGCCTTTTTGCAAGGGGCGGACGAACCCGCGAAGTACATCTATTTTATCGTAAAAGGTTTGGTGGGATATTATACGACGACCAAAAATGGCGATGTGTGCTATAAAATGTTTTTTGCTGAACATAGCTTTGTAGCATCTACCGCAGCCGTAATCGATCACTTGCCTAGCCAGTTCGCTATTGTCGCGCTTGCGGATTGTGCCGTGATCCGATATCCAGCCGAAAGCTTTCGTCAGCTTTGCAATACTTACCATGATATCGCATTATTTCATATGCATTATCTAGAAATCAATTGGGTACTGAAAAAAGAACCTTTGGAAATCGCGTTGCGTAATGAAACGGCGAAAGAACGATACCTAAAATTAAGTAGCGAACTACCCATGTACACCAAGCTAAAAAAACATCAAATTGCCTCCTATCTCGGCATCACGCCCACACAACTAAGCCGCATCATCAAGGAGTTAAAAATCTAAAACCTCAACATTTGTAGACGTTTTTGTAGACACTACTTGCCAAATTTGTCTTAAAAAACAAACGTGATGATCAAAACAAATAGACGAACTATTAATCCAAAAAATCTTTTTGACCCCACGCCGTATGGATTCGCGCACAGTATTAAAGTAACTAATCCGACTTCGATATGCTTCGTATCCGGACAAAGTGGCGGTGTCGGATCAGAGCATGAACTTTCTCCCCATTTCAGGACGCAAGTGCGCGCTGCACTTCAAAATTTAAAGTTGCAATTGGAATTACAATCTTTCGAGTTGCAGGATGTGGTGAAAATAACCTTATTAATCGTAGATCATAACCCAGGCAAACTCGCAATTTGGACTGAAGAAGCAACCGAGGTTTGGGATAAAAACACGTTGCCAACGAGCACGCTCATTCCGGTACAGCAATTGGCATTGCCGGGTATGCTTTTTGAAATTGATGCTATCGCACAAAAAGGAAGCGAGTGATCAAAAATTTAAAAAATATAATTCATCAATAGTATCTTTGAAAAATGATCAAAGGAATATACGAAACGCATATACAAGTAAGTGACTTGGAAGATGCTATTGCCTTCTATACGCAAGTATTGAACTTAACGATTGGCCATTTGGATGAACATCGCCGAATTGCTTTTCTATACATGCCTGGCAATGATAAAACGAGCATGCTAGGTCTCTGGGAAGAAACTTCTAACTTGCAACCGCGTCATTTTGCATTCTATTGCGACAAAGATTTTATACTATACCATGCGGTAGATTTTCTACAAGAACATAAGCTGCAACCTTACAACTTTCTGAAAGATGGATCTGTACAACCAATGGTTTTTTGTTGGATGCCGGCCTTAGCGATTTACTTCAACGATCCAGATGGGAATCAATTGGAGTTTTTAGCTTTGCTGGAAGGTGCGCCGAAGCCAAGCTTAGGTGTGCTATCTTATGAAGATTGGTTGGCACAACCAAAACCTTAATTCTAGTATACTTCAAGACCCAACATTATATTTTTGACAGTTCCATATTTTGTCATCGTACATAGACATAATAGGACATCACACATGGATAATAAGCACACTATTGAACACAAATAAATATCTATGAGATTCAATTTACTTTTATCCCTTACTACATTGGCTATTACTCTATTTATAAGCTGCAATCGTCCATCACCAGATGAATTCTTTCAAACCACGGTCTTAAATACTAATATTCTTAATGAATTTGGATCTGAACGTTTTGCCAAATCATTAGTTGCGGAAACCGTTGAGTTTCCGGATATGCCCAGTACAAAAAATAATGGTGACGAAGCACAACAAATTGTGGATAACAAAATTGCTTACATCGAGCAGACGATCAAAAAGATTGAAGATAGCACAGCTCCAGACGAGGATGGCAAAGTGCTCAAGGAAAAAGCACTGGATCTCTTCAAATTTGTACTACCCGTATATCAAAACGAATATAACAAGTTAGCTATGATGTGTGATCAAAAGCAGACAGAAGAGAAAATCATGGCCGAGTCTGAAAAGATTATTGAAACATATGGATCGGCTTATGAAGCGAAATATGTTTCTTTGCTGACTTTAGGACAAGATTACGCGGAGAAGCACAGTCTTAATGTTTCCTTTGGTAAGTAGATCACAATAATAGATCATTCCCTAGTAAATATATTACACCATGACAAACAACCACATCAATTACATTGAATTCAGAGCCACAGATCTACTGGCTATTAAAGCGTTTTATACCAAGGCTTTCGAATGGAATTTTACAGATTATGGACCAAGTTACGTGGCATTTGCAGGAAGCGGCTTAGATGGCGGTTTTGAAAAAACTGATGAGGAAGTCATCAACGGCGCATTAGTTGTGCTTTATCACGAAGATTTACCGCTAGCAAAGCAAAATGTGATTCACGCCAATGGAATTATTACGAAAGATATATTTTCTTTCCCTGGAGGACATCGCTTTCATTTCCTAGATCCATCAGGAAATGAACTAGCTGTATGGTCAGATCAATAATCTATTCACTTAAAGATCGATGCTCTAAAATATAAGTTTTAGAGCATCAATCTTTATTACACCATACGTTACAGCTCAGCTATTATACTTTATTTGGTGCTAAACGTATTTTTTTTCTGAATAATAAATGTGCCACCAATCCCAAAAGACCAAATAGTACACCTACTGCACAGACGCCCGACCATTGTGCGTATTCCCAAGCAATCGAAGCCAGCCATGTGCCGAGCGATCCACCGATAAAATAGGAAACCATGTACACTGTATTAAGCCGGTTGACGGCATCTGATTTTAATGCGAAGTAACTGGTTTGATTCATAATATGGCTTGCCTGTACACCTAAATCCACCAGAATAACCCCGACAATAAGTCCCCAATAGGTTTCTCCACCAAAGTACGTAAATCCCCAACTACCAATCAAAACCAGTAAGGAGTATAGGATAGTGCGGTCTGTTCCAATCTTCAATTGTAATTTGCCGACTTTGGCTGCTGCCAAAGCACCTGCTGCTCCTGCCAGTCCAAAACTGCCAGCGACCGAAGCGCCAACGTTAAATGGAGGTTGCTCCATATGAAATACTAAAGTGGTAAAAAGTGCTGACATAGAACCAAAAGCCATGGCACCCCGAAAAGAAGCCAATTGCAAGACTGGTTGCGTCTTCGCTAAGCGAGCTACTGATAACATGAGTTGCTTGTAGCTTCCTGAAAAGTTAGGGTGCATTTCGGGAAGCATTTTGTAAACAATGACCCAAACAAAAACCATTATTCCTGCTGCGATACCAAACATAGAACGCCAACCCCACAATTCACCGACGATTCCTCCAAAAAAGCGCGACAAAAGAATCCCCAATAACAATCCTGACATTACTAGACCGATATTTGCAGACTTTTCTTGATCATTTGAAAGCTGTGCTGCGATTGGCACAAACAGCTGTGGAATGACTGAAGTAGCTCCAATCAGCAAACTGGCGGCATAGAGCATCCATAATTCTTGAGCAAAAGTCATCCATAATAAGGCTGCAATCACCAAAAGCAAATCGATAAGAATAAGTCTTTTTCGTAAGAGCTTGTCTCCTAAGGGCACGACCAATAGCAACCCCAAAGCGTAACCTATCTGAGTAAGCACCGAAATTCTCCCTGCCGCACTCTCCGAAACACGCAGCTCATCTGCAATTAACGCCAATAGCGGCTGATTGTAATAATTATTGGCTACAACAAGGCCTGAGATAATAGCCATTAGCCAAACTAATGTGCGTGATATACCCGTAGTTGTTTTTGCTGCTGTCGGACTAGATTCTTTCATCAAATTGATCACACATTATTTTAAACGACAATTATTAAACTCATAAAGACAATACTTCCAATCGGTGATAAAAAATAAGGCCGACCAAAGAATAGGCCTGCCTTAATGATATTTTAAATACAAGCAACGCGGAAAAACGTTGCTATAAATTTATTTTGCGAACGAAACCGATCGAGTCTCGCGAATTACCGTTACTTTGATCTGACCTGGATAAGTCATCTCCGTCTGGATACGGTTAGAGATATCTGCTGCCAAGATCTCGGCATCGGTATCATTTACTTTTTCACTTTCTACCACTACGCGGAGTTCACGACCTGCTTGGATGGCGAAGGTTTTCTCTACACCTGGGTAAGAAAGTGCTAAATCTTCTAGTTCTTTCAATCGCTTGATGTAGCTTTCTACTACTTCTCTACGCGCTCCCGGGCGTGCACCAGAAATAGCATCACAAGCTTGAATAATTGGTGAAATCATGGAAGTCATCTCAATCTCGTCATGGTGAGCTCCAATCGCATTACATACTTCTGGATGCTCTTTATATTTCTCTGCCAACTGCATACCCAAGATAGCGTGTGGCAATTCTGGATTATCGTCTGGCACTTTTCCAATATCGTGCAATAGTCCAGCACGCTTAGCCAATTTTACATTCAAGCCCAATTCTGCCGCCATAGTAGCCGCAAAATTCGCCACTTCACGTGAGTGTTGTAGCAAGTTTTGTCCGTAAGATGAACGGTAACGCATACGACCAACCATACGAATCAATTCTGGATGCAATCCGTGAATTCCTAAGTCAATGGCAGTACGTTCACCAATTTCTACAATTTCATCTTCGATCTGCGATCGCGTTTTTGCAACCACCTCTTCGATACGAGCCGGGTGTATACGACCATCGGTTACTAAACGGTGAAGCGATAAACGCGCAATTTCGCGACGTACAGGATCAAATCCAGAAAGGATAATTGCCTCTGGCGTATCATCCACGATGATCTCCACACCGGTTGCGGCTTCCAAAGCACGTATATTACGACCTTCACGACCGATGATACGACCTTTTACCTCATCATTTTCAATATTAAAGATGGATACCGTATTCTCAATCGCAGATTCCGTCGCGGTACGTTGAATAGTTTGGATAACTACTTTTTTAGCTTCTTTAGAAGCCGTTAGTTTCGCCTCGTCTACAATATCTTTGATCTGCATGATCGCCTGCGAACGAGCTTCTTCGCGTAGCGAGCTCACTAATTGTTCTTTGGCTTCGTCGGCAGTCAATCCGGCGATGGTTTCCAGTTGTTTGATGTGCTGATTTTTCAACGCCTCTACTTCTTCGCGCTTCTTGTCATTGATTTCCACCATCTGCTCCAACTTCTTGCCACGTGCTTCCAGCTCTTGCTTATCGCGATTCGCATTTTCTAGCTTTTGGTTGAGTGACTGTTCCTTTTGTTTGATGGAGTTCTCTTTTTGAGCGACGGTACTATTACGTTGGTTCACTTCTTTCTCGTGCTCCGCTTTCAGTTGCAAGAATTTCTCCTTTGCTTCCAAATGACGTTGTTTTTTGACGTGCTCCGCTTGCTTTTCGGCTTCTTTGACGATATTTTCTGCCTTTTCATTGGCCGTTTGTTCCTGCTTCTTGAGCAGCATTTGCAACAGGTATCGTCCGATCACGATGCCTATTACCAGCGATATGATTATTGATATAGTGATAGATATATCCATTTTATATAGAGTAAATAATTAAAATTCAGTCAAAAAAAAACCGCAATTAAAAACCAGGTCTCATGTATTATTAAACTTCGAATTCACATGATTTGAGCGTATGATCATGACCCAGATGGCTTTCGCAAAATGGCCTACATCTTGTTTTGCTCGTGATATTGAAGCGTTAAGTTTAAAATAGTGACAACCCGAATTTAACTGCGGCAAATTCGTTGTTTTAAGCCCGTAAATAAAGAACGTATTTTATTTATTAAAAAAATCGGAAAGCAATTTATCTAATTCGTGAACAGATTGCTCAATACCCTGACCTTGATCCTGTGCATTGCGTTCTGCTTTGATCATCCCAGTGGCATATTGCAACACACACATGGATAACAAATCCTGTTTATCACGAACTGCATAATTGTCTTGCAATTCTTTTATTTTTTCGTTTATCAATTTCGCAGCGTACCGTATCACCTCTTCTTCATCCGTCTCTACCCGCAATGGATACACTCGGTCTGCGATATTTATTTTTATGGAAATGTCTCCCATTACGTTGAGCTTAAAAATGTATACTATCCATGTTGGTGTGCCTTAGGCTACTTCAACAGATTGATACATTTATCTATTTCACGGACAAAATCGTTAATTTTTTGTTTCGTGTCAAGTACTTTTTCACTTACTGCCGCATTTGCCTCAGAATTTTCAAAGGATTTAGCGACCGCTAATGCTTTCACTCTTTCCTCCAATTGTTTTACTTTTTCTGAGCTTGTACCAAGTGCTACTTGCAGAGATTGAACCTCCAATTTCAACAAGTCATTTTCCTCTTGGTATGCTTCACACAATTGAATTAAATTTGTCGCCTTCTCGACGATAAGATCCATTTGCGCAGATAAAGAAGCCATATTTTGCGATTATATCAAATGTTTTTCACTTAGCGCACCTCAGCGCCAACTTCCTTCTCAAAGTTAACAATTAATTTTTGAATTACGCCATCAATTTGTTTATCCGTTAGCGTCTGATTTTCATCCTGAAGGGTGAAACTAAGCGCATAAGACTTCTTTCCGGCAGGCAATTTATCACCTTTGTATACATCAAAAATCGCCACATCTTTCAGCAATTTTCTTTCGGTTTTTTGTGCCAATAGGCGAAGTTGCTCAAAGGACACTTTCTCATCTAATAGCAAGGCTAAATCCCGACGTACCGCTGGAAATTTAGAAATTTCCTGAAACTTGATCGTTTGTTTCTTAATCATTTTCAGCACCGCATCCCAATCAAACTGCGCAAAGAAAACTGCTTTGTCGACATCTGCTTTTTTGAGATTCTCTTTGGAGACCTCTCCCAACTCTACCAAGGTCTTTTCCCCCTTTTTATAGGTCAGGCCGTAATTGAAGTACGATGAACTGGTTTCCTCTACGCGGATTCCATCAATACGCAACCGTTTGAGAATACCATCTACAACCGCTTTGATTCCGTAGAAATTTACGGGAGCTACTGCATGATTCCATTGCTCAGGAGCCTGCCGACCTGCGATTGTGATTGCTAAGTGATGTTTTTCCTGATACTTGTCTTCTATCAGATGGTAAGATTTGCCGAACTCGAATATTTTCAAATCTGCACTTTTGCGCTTCTGATTGTAAGATACTGCCGTCAAAGCGGAAAACAACAAGTTTTGGCGCATAGTATCTAGATCCGTACTGAGCGGATTCAATAACTTCACCGCCGTATCCACATTCTCAGCATACGCTTCTTTGCTTAAGGAGTTAGACAAAATCTCCCGATAACCATTGCCGATCAACAGATCAGCCACCTGATTCAAGATTACTTCTCGATCTGGTTTTTGCACCGTATTTAGCGATGCTTTGATCTGAGTTCCTAACTCAATATTGTTGTATCCGTAAATGCGCAAGACTTCCTCGATCACATCCACTTCACGTGTTACATCCACTTTAAATGGCGGAACAGCCACTTCCAACACCTCTTCTGTCTCCCGCTCGATACCGATCCCTAAGGACTGTATAATTTCTCGGATATCCGCTTTAGGAATTTCTTTTCCTATCAGCCGTTGCACCCGGCTGTAATCCACTTCAAAACGGAAAGCTTCTACCGGAGCTGGGTATAAATCGGTAATAACCGAAGAAACTTGGCCGCCAGCCACTTCTTGAATCAAAGCAGCGGCTTTCTTCAAGGCAATCACCGGCATGTTGGGATCTGTACCACGCTCAAAACGGAAAGATGAGTCTGTTTTTAAGCCATGGCGTTTAGCTGTTTTGCGCACGGTAACCGGATGGAAATACGCTGATTCTAGAAAAATATCGGTGGTTGTTTCAGAAACGCCCGATTCGCTACCACCAAATACACCAGCGATACACATCGGCTTTTCTGCATCGGCGATCACAAGATCTTCCGAAGACAACTTGCGTTCTACGTCATCTAAGGTGACGAATAATTCATCTGCCTTTGCTTTGCGCACCACGATTTTGTTGCCCGCAATCTTGGCTTGATCAAATGCATGCAAAGGCTGCCCAAGATCGTGTAATATATAGTTCGTGACGTCGACCACATTGTTGATCGGACGTACACCAATAGTTTGTAATTTTTCTTTGAGCCATGCTGGAGATTCCCCTACGGTAATTCCGCTGATATTTACCCCGGCATAGCGTGGAGCGTCTTCTGGCGAAAGCACTTCTACCACAGTACCTGCCGCTTGTGACTCTGCTACCGATTCCGTGTTGATCGGCTGCAAATCTTTGCGGAAATAAGCCGCTAAATCACGCGCAACACCTAGATGTGAAGCTGCATCGGCACGATTTGGCGTCAAGCCGATTTCAAAGCAGAAATCGTCTTCCATTTGGTAGAAATCTTTCACTAACAAACCGGGCACGGTTCCTTCTGGCAATTCGACAATACCAGCGTGAGATGTACCTAAACCAACTTCATCTTCTCCACAAAGCATCCCTTCGGATACTTCGCCACGAATTTTAGATTTCGTTATCTTAAAGGGCTCGCCACTACTTGGGTGGCAAACTGCTCCTGGAGGCGCCACGATCACTTTCAAGCCGGCGCGACAATTGGGCGCGCCACATACAATTTGAAGTGGCTCAGCGGCTCCTACATTTACGGTCGTGATTTGCAATTTATCCGCATTAGGATGGCGTTCACACGTCAATACTTCGCCGACGAACAAACCTTCCAATCCGCCCGGAATACTTTGCACCTTATCTACCGCTTCTACCTCCAGACCAATATCGGTCAAAATAAGAGATAGCTCGTCGGGCGTGTAAGACGCGATATCGATAAAATTCTTAAGCCAATTATAGGAAATCTTCATGCTGATTCTTTTTTCGTGGTACAAATATAGAATTTTACGCTAAAATATAGCGCCTACTCCTGCATTGCGCATCGCATAAATCAAGATTAATCCGTATTTTTGTTCCTTTATTTTTTATGCATAATCAAAGATGAGTATAGCGAAAACATACAGTCCTAAAGAAGCCGAAAACAAATGGTATTCCTATTGGAAAGAGAATGGATTTTTCCGTTCCGTGCCCGATGATAGAGAGCCGTACACAATCGTGATGCCACCACCGAATGTGACTGGCGTGCTTCATATGGGACACATGTTGAACGCAACCATCCAAGATGTATTGATTCGTAAAGCACGTATGCAAGGCAAAAATGCCTGTTGGGTACCCGGTACGGATCATGCTTCTATCGCTACAGAAGCCAAAGTAGTCGCGATGCTGAAAGAAAAAGGCATCAATAAAAAAGACATCTCTCGTGAAGAATTTTTGAACTACGCCTGGGAGTGGAAAGAGAAATACGGAGGCATTATCCTCAAACAATTAGAAAAATTGGGTGCGTCCTGTGACTGGGAACGCACCAAGTTCACGATGGATCCTGATCTTTCTGATGCCGTGCTGGACACGTTTATCAAATGGCACGAAGAGGGTTATATCTACCGTGGCGTACGGATGGTAAACTGGGATCCGCAAGGAAAAACAGCGCTTTCGGACGAAGAAGTCATTCGAAAGGAAGTCAACCAAAAACTATATTATATCCGCTATCAGATCAAAGATAGTTCGGAATATATCGTCATCGCGACGACGCGCCCAGAAACCATCATGGCGGATTCGGCGATCTGTATCAACCCGAATGATGAGCGTTATGCACATTTGAAAGGAAAAACAGTGCTTGTGCCGATCATCAACCGCGAAATCCCCGTCATCTTAGACGAATACGTGGAGATGGATTTCGGAACGGGCTGCCTGAAAGTGACGCCAGCACATGATCTCAACGATTATGAACTGGGACAAAAACACAACCTACCGGTCATCGACATCTTGAATGATGATGGTACGCTGAACGAAAAAGCGGAAATCTTCATCGGTGAGGATCGTTTTATCGCCCGTAAAAAGGTTGCAAAACAACTCGAAGAGATTGGCCAATTAGAGAAAGTAGAAGATTACGTCTCGCAAGTAGGTTTTTCAGAACGTACCGACGCGGCTATCGAGCCAAAATTGTCGATGCAGTGGTGGCTGAAGATGGAAAAACTATCTAAGCCAGCTTTGGATTATGTGCAAGACGGTACGATTAACCTAATCCCAGACAAGTTTTTCGCCTCCTACAAGCATTGGATGGAGAATGTAAAAGATTGGTGTATCTCGCGCCAGCTTTGGTGGGGGCAGCGTATTCCAGCTTGGTACAACGACCGTAACGAATGGGTAATTTCTAAAACAGAGGAAGGCGCCAAAGAAGCCTTTGAAAAAGAAGGAAAATCAACAGAAGGACTTCGTCAAGAAGATGATGTTTTAGATACTTGGTTTTCATCTGCCTTGTGGCCGATGTCGGTATTTGATGGCGTTCGTAATCCTGACAATGCAGAATTCCAGTATTATTATCCTACGAATGATTTGGTGACTGCGCCCGAGATCTTATTCTTCTGGGTAGCGCGTATGATCATCGCAGGCCACGATTACACGCAAAAACCTCCGTTCCGCAATGTTTACTTGACCGGAATTGTACGAGATAAGCAAGGGCGCAAGATGTCAAAATCCCTAGGGAATTCGCCAGATCCGATCGAATTGATGGAACAATATGGTACGGACGGCGTTCGCGTCGGTATGTTACTGTCTTCGCCAGCGGGCAATGACTTAATGTTTGATGTATCTTATTGTGAGCAAGGACGGAACTTTGCTAATAAAGTATGGAATGCGTTCCGATTGGTAAAAGGATGGGAAACTACCGATAGCCCGGCGACTGATGCGCAAAAACTAGCCGCCAACTGGTTTGAAAACCGTTTCAATCAGGAATTAGTCGAGATCGAAGATCATTTCGCACATTATCGTTTATCTGATGCGCTGATGGCGACCTACAAATTGATCTGGGATGATTTCTGTGCTTGGTACTTAGAATTGGTAAAACCAGCTTATCAAGCACCAATAGAACGCGAAACATTAGATACGGTGAAGCATTTGTTTGAACGTGTATTGACGTTAGCACATCCTTTTATGCCATTCCTTACAGAGGAACTATGGCACGATGAGCTTTTTGGCGAGTGCGCTGCCGAAAATTGCATTATCGTAGCTTCCTACCCAGAAGTGGGTGCAATCGATGAAACGCTTATCAAAGAATTTGCTACGGTGCAGCAGATTATTTCGGAAGTACGCAACATTCGCAATTCGAAGGGAATCTCTCCAAAAATTGGTTTGCCTTTGGCTATCAATGCCACAAACATCAACTTCGAACGCTATAGCGAAAGCATTGTCAAACTAGCAAACATCTCTGAATTGACTTTCGTGAAAGAGAAGATCAGCGGTGCCGTGAGCTTTTTGGCAGGTAAAGATGAATGCTATGTTGCGCTGGAAAACAATATCGATGTAGATGCAGAACGCGAACGTATTACCAGAGAGATCGCCTACTTACAGGGCTTCCTGATATCGGTAGATAAAAAGCTAGGAAACGAACGGTTTATGCAGAATGCCAAGCCAGATGTAGTGGAAAACGAGCAAAACAAAAAATCGGATGCCATTACCAAATTGCAGATTTTGGAAGACAGTTTGGCTAGTTTGGGATAAGCAGCGTTCATAGAGTTTGCTTATCTCGTCATGGCGAGACGGTACGTCGAAGCAATCTCATTAAGTTATAGCTCTAGTAAAGATTGCCGCACCTTCGTACTTCCCGTTCGCAAGGACGACCACCAATAAGAAAAGCCTCGCTGATAAAATCAGCGAGGCTTTTTGCAACACATGCACCACACTCGCGTGTGGGCATCTTGAGCGCGACTAAGACGTAAAGTAGGCCAAAAGTGCAATAACAGCACCACCAATAATGATGATCCACTTATTCACACCACCTCCATGCGCCCCTTCTTGGCTTCGATACTTATAGTCTCTTTTATATTTATCTAAATCCATATTTACCTCCTTTATTATATGATGCAATAAATAGTATAATTCCACAAAAATTATTCATGGTGGTATGGTTCACCGCGCATAATAGAAAAAGCACGATACAGCTGCTCCACAAAGAACAGACGGATCATCTGATGTGAGAAAGTCATCTTTGATAATGACAACAATCCGTTAGCTCGCTGATACACCCGATCACTAAACCCATACGGCCCACCGATCACGACCACCATGTGCTGTACATTACTAACCATGTTTTTGTCCAGAAGTTTTGAAAAATCGACCGATCGGTATTGCTGTCCCTTTTCGTCGAGCAGCATCAACATATCAGAATTTTCTACCTGCTTCAAGATCAAATCGGCCTCTTTTTCCTTTTGCTGATCCTGACTCAGGTTTTTACTGTTTTTAATATCAGGAATCACGGTGATATTAAACTTAACGTAATGAATCAACCGCTTGGTATATTTTGCTATACCTTCCTCAATATATTTCTCGTCCGTTTTCCCTACGCATACCAGCGTCACCTTCATGTCTTAATATATTTCTATTTCGTATGGCACACGTGCTTGTATACCCGTGTTTTGCATCACGCGTTTAAGATCTTTTACGTAACGCACGTGTTCCCCTAGCTCATCCTTCAAAAACCACATCTTAACCTTTTCCTTCGAGCTACTGAATATCGATTCGAATGGATCTTTCGTTCGTGGATATTCAGAGATCTTGTAAGAATCTAGTTTAGCCATTTTTGCAGCACTTTTCACTGCATCATCCAATGTTCCTAAGCGATCCACCAAGCCCAATTTGATTGCTTGGCTGCCTGTCCATACACGCCCCTGGCCAATACTATCTACCTGTGCTATAGTCAATCCGCGACCATCAGCTACGCGTTGCATAAATTGTTGGTAAATACGGTTTACACCACCTTGCACAATCGTTCTTTCTTCGGCCGTCAATGGTCGATCCACACTTACATCTGCATATGGGCCAGTTTTGACAACGTCAAAATGTAGACCTAATTTATTATTGAATAAGTTCTGTAAGTTGGGAATCAAGCCAAAAACCCCGATCGAACCCGTCAGCGTTCCTGCATCTGCAAAAATAGAATCGGCAGCGGCAGAGATATAGTAGCCACCAGATGCTGCATAATCTCCCATAGACACGATTACTGGTTTGGCTTTCTTTGCCAAGCTCACCTCACGCCAGATCAGGTCAGACGCTAAAGCTGATCCTCCCGGAGAATTTACCCGTAAAACAATCGCTTTTACTTTATCATCTTCGCGTAGCTTGCGCAATTCACGGGAAAGCGACTCACCACCGATTTGCTCATCGCCAGACGTATTGCCATCGACGATATCACCAAAAGCATACAATACCGCAATACGACCCGCGCCAGAAGTACCACTTGCATCGGATGATTTACGATAATCTAGCAATGAAATGGATGACAGATCTTTCTTCTGATCGATTCCTACCTTCTCTTTCAGCTTTAGCAATAATTCATCCTTATAAATTAAACTATCTACAAATTTTTGCTTGACGGCATCCTCTGGGAATTGGATGAGGTACTCGTTCGCTACTCGGCGCACCGCATGTTCATCCAAAGCACGTGCACTCGCGATATCACTAACAAAGCCATCATATAAGCTATTAAGATACGCATCCACTTGCAAGCGATTGGCCGCACTCATCTCGTTGAGGATGAACGGCTCTACCGCACTTTTATACGTGCCCACTTTCACCACTTGCATCTCTACGCCCAATTTGTCCAACGCGTCTTTCATGAACATAACCGAACTCGATAAACCGCGAAAATCCACAGAACCAACGGGGCTAATATATACTTCATTAGCTACGGAAGATAAGTAATATGCTTTTTGAGTCATCACATCACTGTATGAGACAATAAATTTGCCCGACTCCTTGAAATCTAATAACGCATTGCGAATGGCTCGTATAGTTGCAAAACCTGCATTTACGGTGGTGACATTAAGATAGATACCTTTGATATTACTATCGGTTTTGGCCGTTTTGATTCGTGCTACAATATCATTCAAGCCCAAAGAGCGAGAATCTGGAGCACCTGGGATGTTAATATCTTCAAAGGGTGAAGGAACGGTCTTTTCAGTAATCACATGATCTAGAGTAATATGTAAAACCGAATTGGCCGATACCGTAGGTTCGCTGCTCGAACCAAGCGAGGAAACCATCGCGGTGATGATACCGACAAAAATTAAAACCACTAGAATGGACGAAATAAAAACGCCAACTACCGTGGCGAGTACATATTTAAAAAATTGCTTCATATGTATTGGCGTGAATGTCTTGTAAATCTAATAGAAAACCGCAAATAATAAAAGTAAATTTGTGCTTCGAACTATCCTATTAAGAAAATATCAAATCCCTTTCCGGTTATCTAACTTACTTTTAGTACCTTGTATAGGTGAAATTAAATAGCGCATATTTATTGTTAGGAGCAAATCTGGGCAATCCCGCTCAGCAACTACACAATGCCCTATCGGAGATAAAAACACAAATTGGTGAAGTACAAGAACTATCAAGCGTGTACGAGTCTGCAGCTTGGGGCTTGGTAGATCAGCATGCTTTTCTCAATCAGGTTTTAAGAGTGGATACTGCGCTATCAGCCATGGAATTACTGCGAACCTGCCAACAAATTGAAGATAAACTTGGCCGTGTTCGCAAAATAAAATGGGGAGCGCGAATCATTGATATAGACATCTTGTATTTTAATCATGACGTGGTAGATGAGGCCGATCTGAATATTCCCCACCCCTATATCAGCGAACGCAATTTTACGTTAATCCCTCTCGCGGAAATCGCCCCAAATTACACACATCCGATCTTGAAGCAGACAAACAGCGAACTGCTTGAAAAATGCTCTGATCAATCATCTGTTTACCAACTATATGAGTAATTATACTTTTATACAACCCGACCTGATCAAAACCAATATGTTTGGCGACGAGCAAATGATCAAGACCTTCATAGGAATGTATTTAACACATTGCCGTGCAGACTTCAGCAATCTTAGCCAAGCTATCGAAAAGCAAGATCTGGCTGAGATCAGTTCAAAGGCACATCACATGAAACCCACTATGGCTTACATTGGAGCCAAGGAGCTGCATGTACAATTTCAAGTATTAGAAAGCTCTGCACGTCGTGGAACAGATTTAACACTGATTCTACCGTTATTTCATGATCTAAAAAAGCAATTCCATCAAATGATGCTAGAGCTTGATCACTTTTACAGCAGCTTATCTTAATGCGCTGTTTTTTGCTCTTCGCTTGAAAAATGAAGACTGGAAAATAAAATATAAGCTAATAGTATAAGCGGTAAAGCTAGGTAGTGGAATAGTACAATAAGCAACACGCTAGACAACAGAAACAAGTATTTGTATCGATTGCACGCCCAAGATAAATTGCTCAATTTCATCGAAAATAGTTTGATCTCTGAAACCAGCAGATAAGAACTAAGTACAATGATGGCAACCAAAAAATAGCTATTAGCAAAAATAGCCGGAAAGCGCTGGGCAATAAAAGGCAAGGAAATAATAACAAAACTATTCATCGGTGTATTGACACCGATAAAATCGGTGGATTGTCTGATATCCACATTGAACTTGGCCAATCGCAGTGCTGAAAAAGCCGTCACGATGTAACCTGCATATGGTAAATACACTGAAGATGTCGTTTCCTGTAACATCATAAAGAGAATCGTGCCGGGCAAGAAACCAAAGCTAATCACATCGGCCAGTGAATCTAACTCTTTGCCAATATCAGAGCGAACCTGCAACAAACGCGCCGCTGTACCATCCAAGAAATCAAAGATTCCGCAGGCTATCAAGCAATATAATACCCAATCAAATCGTCCTTGAAAGGCAAAGGATATGCCGACACATCCGGACAGCAAGTTGAATATGGTAATGGTATTGGGAATATGTCGTTTCATGCTTTGTGGTGAAAAATAAAAAAGCCACCTTCTTGAAGGAAGGTGGCCTAAAATTATAAATTTCTAATGGGATTAGCTATTCATGCTAATCAAAAACTCTTCGTTAGATTTAGTACCGCGCATCTGACTTAACAAGAATTCCATTGATTCTTGAGGGTTCATATCTGCTAAGTGGTTACGCAACACCCATAGTCTTTGCAATTGCTCACGATCTACCAATAGATCATCACGACGCGTACTAGATGCTGTCAAATCGATAGCTGGGAAGATACGTTTGTTGGAAAGCTTACGATCAAGCTGCAACTCCATATTTCCAGTACCTTTAAACTCTTCGAAAATTACTTCATCCATTTTCGATCCCGTATCGGTCAATGCAGTAGCCAAGATAGTCAATGAACCACCATCTTCGATATTACGTGCCGCACCAAAGAATCTTTTTGGTTTGTGCAATGCGTTAGCATCCACACCACCAGATAAAATCTTACCAGATGCTGGAGCAACCGTATTATAAGCACGAGCTAAGCGAGTGATAGAATCTAATAAAATCACGACATCATGCCCACATTCTACCATGCGTTTTGCTTTCTCTAAAACAATATTAGCAATCTTCACATGGCGATCGGCAGGCTCGTCAAACGTGGAGGAAATAACCTCTGCACGTACGCTTCTAGCCATATCGGTCACCTCTTCCGGACGCTCATCGATCAATAAAATAATCAAATAAACTTCTGGGTGATTTTTAGCAATCGCATTCGCTACTTCTTTCAATAGGTTGGTTTTACCCGTTTTAGGTTGCGCTACGATCAAGCCACGTTGACCTTTACCAATCGGTGTAAAAAGATCCATGATCCGTGTGGAGTAGTTGCCTACGCCTAGATCAAGGTTCAATTTTTCATCCGGAAACAAAGGTGTCAAATAATCGAAAGGAACACGGTCACGAATCTCTGCCGGATTTTGTCCGTTGATAGATTCTACACGTACTAATGGGAAATATTTTTCTCCTTCTTTTGGTGGGCGGATAGATCCACGGATATTATCGCCTGTCTTCAAGCCGAAAAGCTTGATTTGCGACTGTGATACGTAAATATCGTCTGGAGAAGTTAAATAATTATAATCTGAAGAGCGTAGGAAGCCATAACCATCTGGCATGATTTCTAATACACCTTCGTTTACAATAACATTATCAAAATCAGTTGCTGTTGCTGCTGCAGCTTTAGCAGCAGGTTGCTCTACACTCACTGCTGGAGCTTCAGTAGGTCTTTCAGTAACGACAGGTCTTTCGCGCTCGGCTACTAAAGTGTCATCTGCGGATCGACGACCAACAGATACAGGTTCTACGCCACCAGCGGTACGAGTCCTTTTGCGCGCACGTGGTGCAGCATCCGTTTCTGCGGCATCCGTTTCTACAGCATCCGTTTCTACAGCATCTTCCAACTCTTCTTCTTGCTCTGGAGCAGCCTCTTTAGAATCTGCAGCAATATTGGAAATGCGATCAATCAACTCTTGTTTTCTTAGTTTTTCTGTATCAGGGATCCCCAATACTTTAGCTATCTCGCGCAATTCAGACACGAGCTTAGTATTCAATTCTTTGATCTCCATTAATTTATATGTACAAAATACAGGATTATATTATCGAATTTTATCCTCATTCGTCAACAACACTTTTAAATTCTTTCTTTTTGCTAGAACGTTGGAAAGGACGAAACTGTTTGAGGCTTCTTTTTCCAGTAAGGATAAACTTAGAACTGCTACAAAGAAAATCATTCGTAACGTTATTTCAAAATTAAAATAGCGTTTTTTCTACCAGTCTTTATCTATACGCTTGTAAAAGTGGTTTTATGACACTGCTAAATCGAATGTTCTGAATAATATCTGGCATTAACTCAAATTAATGCGTATGTTTATCACCGTCAAAAAAATATTATGAACAACAAACCTATACAAACGAACTACCCTGCGCTGTATACTTTGATAACAGTGTTTTTTTTCTGGGGATTTATTGCCGCCGGTAATAGTATTTTCATCCCCTTTTGTAAGAATTACTTCAGTTTAGATCAGTTTCAGTCACAATTAATTGACTTTGCTTATTACTCCGCTTATTATACAGGCGCATTATTACTTTTTATTTTTGGCACACTAACCGGAAAAGATTTGGTTGGAAAATGGGGCTACAAACGCAGTATTGTATACGGCTTATTATTTTCTGCGGTGGGAGCCGCGGCAATGATTGGTGCGGTAGAAATTAACGTGTACACAGCCATGCTGATTGGTCTATTCATTGTAGCTTTAGGATTCTCCTTGCAGCAAACGGCTGCTAATTCTTTTGCCGTGATCTTAGGCGATCCGAAGACCGGCGCATCGCGCGTTAATCTTGGTGGCGGTGTCAACTCGTTAGGAACTACTATTGGCCCACTGGTTATCGGATTTGCTTTATTTGGTACATTTGAAACAGTATCTGACGCGGACATTGCTAATTTACCCTTAAGCAAAGTCGTGATTCTTTATACTGGTGTCGGCTTCTTATTCTTATTGGCATCGGCCTTATTTTATTTCTCGAAGAAAGTACCAGACGGATACAATTTGGAGCCAATGGAGCCGGCTAATAAAGCCCGAACGACATTGATCGTTATGACGGTTTTATTGTTTTGCGCATTTGCTCCTGTATTTATGAGTTACAAAAGCGAAGCCGCACTACAGATTGAGGCTTTGCAAGCACAATTAAAAGCAACGATCGATGCAGCAACGCAAACTTCGATCTCTGCACAGATAGAAGCGTTGAGACATCCTCTAGAATTAAAGCGTATGGCTTGGTTATCTGCCGCGCTAGTGGTGATGGTCGGCGGATTGGTGTTTGCTTACAATCGTGCAAAAAAGAAACCAGAAGGCTGGGGTGCTATGCAATATCCACAATTGGTATTAGGCATGTTGGCCTTGTTTCTTTACGTGGGTATCGAGGTGGCGATTGGTAGTAATTTAGGCGAATTGTTGACACTCGATGAATTCGGAAACTTGCAATCGTCTGAAATCACGCCATACATCTCCATGTACTGGGGTAGTATGATGATCGGGCGTTGGGCAGGTGCTCTAAGTGCATTTAACTTAATGACAAACACCAAAAAGATTTTGATCGTCGTAGTACCATTAATCGCATTTACACTCATTATTGGAGTCAATAGCTTAGCTGGTTTTGATATGTCGGTGTTGTATTATTATGTGATTTGTGTATTCATTCAAATTGCGGCATTCTTCTTTAGTAAAGATCGTCCTATCCGCACGCTGGTTATCTTTGGATCATTCGGATTGATCGCGATGGTGGTTGGTTTACTTACTGCAGGTACAGTTGCTATTTACGCGTTCTTGGCAGGTGGATTAGCTTGTTCGATTATGTGGGGATCTATCTTTAGTCTTTCTATTGTAGGATTGGGCAAATACACGGAGCAGGGATCTGCCTTCTTAGTAATGATGATCTTAGGTGGTGGTATCTTGCCTCCGATTCAAGGAAAATTAGCGGACATTATTGGTATTCACAATTCTTACATCGTACCAGTATTCGGATTCCTATACATCATAATTTTTGCGATCATGGTCAAAGGATTTTTGAAGAAACAGGGTATCGACATGGAAAAAATTGAAGTTGAAGCGAGTCACTAAGTTCTCTTCAAATTGTAACTTATACACTAAGTAATCAATTTCTTTTTTATCACAAAAAAGGCCTTCAGATAAACCTGAAGGCCTTTTTTGTGAATACGAAATCTGTAATACACCTTTCTGCAGCTATTTATTTACCGTAACCGTTATTGATTTAAAGATTAATAATGTATTTTGCAAAACATTCGCAGAGCGAAAATCTATCGCGGTGAATTTATTAAGTATAAGGTTACTAACACAAATATAAAAAATCAAAACATCTATATAATGATTGTTATTGCTGATGGTGGTTCTACCAAGACAAACTGGTGTTTGTTGGACGATTCAAAAAAGAAAATTTACTTTAACACGGAGGGATACAATCCCTATTTCGTAGACAGTGCTTACATTGTGTCTTCTCTAAAAAAAGGATTACCCAACGATATTCCATTTCAAGAGATCAAAGAAGTATACTACTATGGCGCTGGTGTGCATAATGAGGAGAAAGCAAACATCGTAAAAGATGCTATACAAGTGGTATTTCCGCAATCTCAGGTAGAGGTAGGCCATGATTTACTAGCAGCTGCACGCGCGTTATTAGGATCCGAAACGGGCTTTGCGGCGATCTTGGGCACAGGTACGAATAGCTGTATCTATGATGGATCAAAAATCACCCATAATATCGATTCGGCAGCTTATATCTTAGGCGATGAAGGTAGTGGAAGTTATATCGGCAAGAAGCTATTGACGGATTTCATCCGTGGCTTGATGCCAAAAGACGTAGCTGAGGTTTTCTTCAACACGTACAAATTGACACCTGATGAGATCATGGATAATGTCTACACAAAGCCTTTGGCTAATCGTTTTTGTGCCAGCTTTAGTAAGTTTGTTTATGATAATAATGTCAATATCCAATACACTAGATCTATCGTAGATGATGCTTTTGAAGCTTTCTTTTCAAATCTAGTAAGCAAATATCCAGATTATCAATCCTACTCATTTAACTGTATTGGATCGGTAGGTTACAATTTTAGAAATGTGCTTTCGGACAAGGCGAAACAATACGGTATGTCCGTTGGAAAAATCCTTCGCTCTCCTATTGATGATTTGGTAGACTATCATATCAACCAAGGATAATACACGTCCGGATACAAACAGAAAAAAACGGGAAGCATAAATTTATTCTTCCCGTTTTTTTTGCCGCTTATTTTACCATTCGGTTACAAAAGTATTTCTCCGCCAATCAAGGGTAGATAGAGTTTCTTCCCGTCAGCACTGAATGTTGCCGCTGCTTGCTCTGGATCAATAGATATCGGCGGAAATGTATTATAATGGATACCAATCACATTCTTACATTGAATAAAACTAGCAGCACGTAGTGCATCATCTACATCCATGGTATAATGCCCACCAATTGGCAAAAATGCCCAATCCAAATTCAGATCAGCCAATAACTTCATTTCCATTGTCAACGCGGTATCGCCAGCAAAGTATATTTTCTTGTCGCCAACGAAGAACACAAATCCGGCCGCTACGCCAGCATATTGTCCGTCTGGAGTGCTATTGGTATGCAATGCGTACACCATCTTCACTTTTCCAAATGGCAAATCCAGCGTTCCGCCGAAGTTAAAGTCCATCACCTTATCTTCTGGTACGCCTTGTGATTTCACCCAAGCAGCTGTTTCTACGATCGCTGCTACAGTAGCATTACTTTGTTTTTGAATATGCGCCATGTCGGCTACATGATCACCATGCGCATGACTTAAAAAAATATAATCTGGCTTGATACGGTCAATATCGATTCCTTCGGCCAGTGGGTTATGTGATATAAAAGGATCTAACAGCACCTTGGTGCCGTCAAAATCAAATTCTACACAGGATTGCCCGTAATAGGTTACTTTCATTTATAAATAGTATATGTGTACTGTTTTTCTATATTGGTACTTAGCGAATGTTGTCGTTTACGATTACCCCTTACCGAATAAATCTCCCAAACCACCTAGATTGCCCAATACATCTTGCGTGGCAGCCTGCATCTCTCCTTGACTGATTTGCTCGGCTTGTGCCAAAGCTTTGTTGATAGCGACCACGAGTAATTCCTCTAATTGTTCGCGATCCGCATTTTCCATGTATATCGGATCGATGGAAACTTCTTTAACTTCTTTATTGGCCGTGGCCATCACCTTGATCTTACCACCCTCTGCCTCTCCATATACCGAGATATTATCTAAACGGGCTTTGATCTCTTGGGCCTTTTGTTGCGCCTGAAATAATTTGTCAAACATAGCTTTCCTTATTAAATATTCTGCCAGAAAATCATCAAAAATCGCACCAATGATGTGCAGTTTTATCGCTTTTTAACTTGGCTTATGTACCTTTGGCAAAATTCGGAACACAAGCCACTATGGAGAGAGAGAGCGAATACCAAAAATTACTGCAAACATTAAAAGTTACGGACATGGCAGCATATGAGCGCCTGGAGGAAGAAGTGGACATTGTGTATCACAAGCTCAAATTCATCTCGGCCGAATCGCGTCCACGCGTAGCCTTGATCAGTAATATTCGGAATCTTTCGCAAGATTTCAGCGCCCTAACGCAGGAAGCCGTAGAAATCGGAGGTGGAACCTGGCTGCCGACTACAGACATTCAGGAAGCCGAAAAAATCATTGTGATACAACAAGACGATTTATTGTACGCAGATCTGCCCGTAGTATTGCAGGAAGATGCCATCGCGCAATCGCCCGCTATTGCTAACAATGAGCTTTATATTATGCAGCAGGATGTTGTAGAAAATACATCTCCAGAAGGTTTTCAGAGACAAGTAGAAATATTTGCGGAGATCATACAATCGAAGTACTTTGTCTATGGCCACCATGGCCAAGACTGGGTTCAATTTGACCTCCGCTAACACCAAAAAGCATTAAGCACGAGGCTTAAGCAAATTTCTTTTGTAGGATATTGTAGAGCTTTTCTACCGTTTGTGGCTTAGATGCCCAATTATTTTTTAGGGAGTAGTTGGCTTGCAGAAAGGCATCAGCTTCGGCCATATTATCAAAACGATTCAATAGCTCAATAGCTTCAGTGTAAGCCAAGCTGTAGCCATTAAACAAATCCTTGATAAACAACAATTTATCATTCAGACTTACCGCAGTTTTAAGATCTACAATCTGCTCCGTTTTGGTAGCAGGTGTCTTAAACTGGTTTGCATTCGTCAGGCCCGCACGTCTTTGCTGTTGAATCATCTCGTTCAACGTAAGCGGACGACTACTAGCTGCTGGAGCTTCTTCGCGGTTCTGAGGTTGATTTAATTCTACCGTACGACTTTCTTCGACGACAGATTTCACCACTGCTTCCTCTTTTACTGGCTTATCTGTAGCTGGAGCTTTTGGCGCTTCTGCTTGTGGTTCAGCAGCTGCACGTTGATCTTCTTTAGCAGGCTCTTCTTCTACTTCCGGTTCTTCTTCCTCTGGCTGTGGTTCTTCTATTTCTTCTTCAAAAGATTCCTCCTCTACAGGTTCTGGTTCGGGCTGCGTTTCGGGTGTATTTTCTGCTTTAGTCTCTTCTTGATCTGCAGCGATTTCTTCAATTGTTTCCTTCGAATCTGCCTTTTCTTCCACCTTGGTAGTAGCCGGCGTAAAAGTTATTTCGGCCGAAGCTGATGGGGTTCCAACGGCTATCTCCGCAGATTGCTGGGCATCTAACTGACTCAAGAGATCAAAGTGCGCTGCTAGGTATTTAGCTTTTGCAGCCAACATTCCGAATTTTATCACAGCAAACTGCCCTTCTTGATCCTGCACTGCTGCATATTCTTCGTTGATCTCAACGAGTAAATCTCCCACTTTTGCTAGCACATCGTTCTCTGAATACGACATATATGAAATAATTATAGTAAATGAAAATATATACCCATTTGGTAACAGGTAGAAATGCCAAAAGTTTAGGCAAAATTTAAAAAACTGACACTGACATGCTTGCCCTTTTAAGCCGATTCCTGTTCGTCAAAAATAACATTTAATTTCGATATTAGCACAGGGATTTGCGCGCGCAAATAACACTTATACACAAATAAAACACGCTCCATAGATGATGCTTTTCTCTGAACATAATTTCACGCAACATCGTTCTTCTCCGATCGGAAGTATTGAGGTGATTACGGGCTCCATGTTTTCGGGCAAGACCGAAGAACTGATTCGCAGACTGCGAAGAGCACAATTTGCCAAGTTGCCGGTAGAAATCTTCAAGCCAGAGGTAGATGTACGCTACGATGAGCAATTCATCGTCTCCCATAATAGTAATAGCATTCCTTCTACGCCGGTAGCGCACTCCTCGGCTATACTATTATTAAGCGCAGACACGAAAGTAGTTGGTATTGATGAAGCACAGTTTTTTGATGATGAACTGCCGCATGTCTGCGTGCAGCTTGCAAACAAAGGTATACGTGTGGTGGTGGCTGGCTTAGATATGGATTTTAAAGCGCAACCCTTTGGACCAATCCCAGCTTTGATGGCCATTGCAGAACACGTGACCAAGGTGCACGCCGTATGTGTACGATGTGGTGCGCCAGCAGCTTATTCGTATCGGCTGAACGACCGCGAAGAACGCGTGATGCTGGGCGAAAAGGAAAGTTATGAACCAAGATGTCGCTCTTGCTATTTCGCCGGACAATCTCTATAGAAAATTAAGCACATCATTACCACCCATTTACAGACAATCTTTATATTTTTATCAAAAAAATACACAAAAAGACTTGACAAATATCAATCCGCAACCTATCTTTGTGGCACAATAAAAAAATCCTAACTGCGGAAGTGGCGTAATTGGTAGCCGCACCAGACTTAGGATCTGGCGCCGCAAGGCGTGGGGGTTCGAGTCCCTTCTTCCGCACTCAAAATCCTCCCGACCAATAGATATCGGGAGGATTTTTTTATTAATGCGATTTTAAAACTACGCTACAAAAAAGAGTATGAATATTTCACACCAGAAAATAGACGACATCAACGCCAGCATTACGGTTGACTTGGCACCTGAAGATTATAATCCTCAAGTAGATAAAGCCATAAAAGATCAGGCAAAAAAAGCAAAATTACCTGGATTTCGTCCTGGAATGGTTCCTGTAGGTCACATCAAACGTACTTATGGTAAATCTATTTTGTTCGACGAAGTTAATCGTTTGGTAAGTGATCAAATTTCTAACTACATCACAGAGCAAAAACTGGAAGTATTAGGACAGCCTCTACCAAAAGCTGAGGACGACTCTACACAATACAACTGGGATTTCAATGATGCATTCTCTTTTGAGTACGAAATTGGTTTAGCACCAGCATTCGATGTACCATTCTCAGCAGATACTGAATTTGTAGCTTATGATATCGAAGCGGATACAGCTACTTTGGACGAACGCGTTAAGAACCTACGCAGAAGCTACGGAAAAATGATTAATCCAGAAGTTTCTGAAGAAAGCGACGTATTGTACGCTGACTTGAAGCAAAACAAAGAAGAAGGTATCGAGAAAACAACCTCTGTACGTACTGATTTGGTTGAAAATGCAGCTATCAAAAAAACTTTTATCGGATTGAAGAAAGATGACGCTGTTAAATTTGACATCAAAAAAGCATTTAAAGTGGCTGATATCGCTCGCTTGCTAGGTATTACTGAAGATGAAGCTACTGCTTTAGATGTAACAGAGTTTGAGTTGACGGTAAAAAACATCAACCGCCTCGAAGAAGCAGAATTGAACGAAGAATTCTTCAACAAGCTTTTCCCTGCTGGTGAAGTGACTACAGAAGAGCAATTCATAGCGAAAGTAAAAGAGGAAGTGGAGAACTTATTCAAACAGAACTCTGACCAAAGATTGCGCAACGATATCTATACTTTCGGTATGGACAAAGTAGAAGCTTCTTTCCCTGAGCCTTTCTTGAAACGTTGGTTGAAAGCTACTAACCCAGAAATCTCTGACGAAGAGTTGGAAGAAGGATTCGCCGATTTCTTGAAAAACTTGAAATGGACATTGATTGAGAACCGCATCGTAACTGCTAATAACTTAGAAGTAAAATATGATGAGGTAGTAAGCTTGGCCAAAGAGCGTATCTATTCTCAAATCAAGATGTACAACATCAATGAGGAGCCTACAGACGAGCAATTGAACCAATTCGCAATGCAGTTGCTACAAGACAGAGAGCAAGCTAACCGCTTGTTTGAAGAGGCTAAAGCATTGAAAGTATTCGATTACTTGAAAGGTGTAATCAAAATAAAGTCGAAAAAAATTGACTACGATAAATTCGAAAAATTAGATAAATAAGCAGATAACTTTTGTCTATCAGTCATAGAGTGCCGACATTAATTACATGTCGGCATTTTTTTGTGCTATAAAATCTAGATTAATCTCCATTATGACCGTACAAATCCGTAAAGCAACACCCAAGGATGCAAATCAATTGGCTCCCATCCTACTTCTTGCAATGGAGGACATTGTTTGTTATTTGATTGGACAAAATGAGCATGCAAAAGCCATCGATTTTTTGGCATATTTAATCGCTCAACCAGATAACCAATACTCTCACCAATATATCTGGGTAGCAGAAGCTGATGGAACTATTCTGGGACAAGCTTCTCTATATGATGGAGCAGATTTAGAAAAGTTAAGAAAACCTGTCTTGAAGTTTATCACCGAAGAATACCAACATAATCCAGTGGTATTTGACGAAACTGCGGCTGGAGAGATGTATCTCGACACGATCGCCGTTGCGCCGCAAGCACAAGGTATGGGTATAGGTCAGCTTTTACTTCGCCACATTATTGATTTTTACGTACATGAGCAGAAAGCTACTGTCGGCCTATTGGTAGATCAGGAAAATCCTAAAGCAAAAAGCCTGTACTTACGCACAGGCTTCTCTAAAGTATCTGAAAAATCTATTTTTGGCAAAAAATTAGATCATTTGCAGATCAAACCTACTGCGACAAGATCTTAAAATAAAATACAAACTGGTGCAGGCACCTCAATGCGCTTGCCCGTATCTTCTAAATCTCCGGTAAATTTATCCCGCTTAAACACTACAATTCGGTTCGTATCTTGATTAGCGACCAACACATAGCCACCATCTGGTGTAATGGCAAAATTTCGCGGACCAGCTCCTTGCACACTGTATTTGTTTTGCCATTCTAGCAATCCATTAGGTAGTACGGCATAATGTACAATCAGGTTTGCATCGCCTCTATTCGTAGCATACAAACTGCCGCCATCGGGCGATATCTTTATGTCGGCTCCACCTTGTTTTCCTTCGAAGCCGTCACCATACAACGCGACAATCTGTTTCAATACCCATTCGTCATTTTCTTTACGAAAAACAGCAATTTGGCCCGTCAACTCTTGCAAGCTATACAAGGTCTGCCCATCGGCACTGAACGTCAAATGCCGAGCGCCGCCACCTTTGATGGTATGAATAATAGTCTGCTCATTCAATGTCAATGCACCATTTCGCAAGTCTGTACCATCATGGCTCAAGCTATACACATGGATTTGATCATTACCTAAATCAGACACGTAGGCCAAGCCCTCATTAAAAAATGTAGAATGAATGTGTGATTGTTGCTGCCGATCTGGATTGAGACCGCTTCCTTCATATTCCAGCAAATCGTGTAGAATTAACTTAGTACGATTATCAGTGAGACTAAATAGTGCAAGCGATCCGCCAGAATAATTAGAAACCAACGCAATATTACCCGCCGCATCAAAGGCCACATGACAAGGATGATCGCCCAAAGTGGTAGATTTGTCGATAAGTTTGACATTCGCTGTTGCGATATCAAAAAGCGATAGCGTAGCTTGCTCACCGTCACCTTCGTTAACCGCTAGAAGTCGATTTTCGTATTTTGCTAAGAATGATGGATTCGGCGATTCTATCACCGAGATCGGCCTAACATCGCCTGTATTGGCGTCAAAATTAAAACGATAAATTCCTTTACTACCCGTCCCGTTCGTGTACGTACCCACAAACATATCGTACGATTGTGCGCTACTTGGTAGTGAACTGTGCGTAATAGATAATAGGAGCATACATAAAAATGCAAATTTATTCATACTATTAAATATAGTGATAAATCAATGAATAAGGTCGTAGACTAAAACTGATAACGCACCGAGAATCCGAACGTATCGATAACACGAAAGCTAGATGATTGTAAGAAATCAAAATAGGGCTTCACATCGAGTGAAACCGCAATGGGTGTCGTCGGGATATTATATTCGACACCAGCAACACCGTCTACACTTAACGCTAATTCTGAAGTACGCGGATGCATATTGATCGTACCATCTGATTGTTGCGACTGAAATGCTTTCATGGTGTAAGAACCAATACTACCACCATAACCCCAATACCAGCTAAAATCTTCGTTAATAGGCTGGTGATATTGATACAATCCCACCAATCGAAAACGACTCGATGTGGAATTACTTTGTACACTCAAAATTCCTTCGATAGCATTCACATCATTCAATGCATAACGGTAATTAAAACCGGTGGCACTACCAAACCGCAAACCTGCGGCATGCTGCGAACTTAGTTGCGCGTGAGCGCCAGCGGAGAACAAAAATGTAAACGTGAGAAGGAGATAAAATTTTGTACTTACTTTCATAGTATATTACTATTGTATTTGTTTTGCGATTATACGAATGTTTATGATACGAGAAAGCAAATTTAACGTTATTTCACTTTTAACTGATATTAAAATATATTTTTTTAAGCAAAAAACCCTAACTTAGTAAACATACTCAAGCCACAAATTGTTATAAACCACAATTTTATCCCCAATAAACGATGAGCGACTTTAAGAGAATATTTGACATCATACATAATTACCGCGATCACTATGCAAAGCCAATCATGGTGGGCGGAAGAAAAGGCAATTCTTGGAAGACTGTCTCTACGGCTGAGTTCGTAGAAAATATGGATTACACTAGCAAAGGATTAATAGCGAAAGGTATAAAAAAAGGCGATCGCATTGGTCTCATGTCTGGCAACAGACCTGAATGGAATATGATTGACTTTGCGATCAATCAGATTGGTGCGGCTATTGTGCCATTTTACCCAACCCTATCTGCTAAGGACTTGGCGTATATCATTCAAGATTCAGAGGTCAAGCTATTATTCGTCAGTAACAATGAGCTTTTTAGCAAAATCAATGAAGCCATTAGCAAAAATGGCTTAGATGTTGAGATATATACCATAGATGATGTAGAGGGACAAAATACCCTAAAGGATTTGATCGAAATTGGCAAAGAACAAGATACAGATTTAAAGCCCTATAATGACGCTGTTAACGAAGAGGATTTATTGACACTGATCTACACCTCTGGTACCACGGGTACACCAAAGGGCGTATACCTTTCTCACAAAAACATTCTAAGTAATGTGCATGGCTGTCAGCACCTCGTGCCTGATGGATGTGAAAAATCGATTAGTTTCTTGCCATTGTCGCACATCTTCGAGCGCATGGTTGTTTATTTATATTTCGCACGTGGTATCCAAATCTGGTATGCAGAAAGTCTGGACAATATCGTCGTAGATATCAATGAAGTTAAACCGCAATTTTTCACGACAGTACCGCGCGTACTAGAGAAAGTATATGATAAGATCGTAGCGAAAGGCAAAAGCCTTAGTGGCATCAAAAAAGCACTTTTCTTCTGGGCGCTCGATTTAGGACATAAATATCAAGAGCCGACCAAAAATTCGGCGTGGTATAATTTCAAGCTCGGTATTGCCCGTAAATTGATTTTTTCTAAATGGAGAGATGCTCTGGGTGGCGAAGTACGCTTCATCATATCGGGCGGGGCGGCACTGCAAGAAAGGTTGGCTCGCGTGTTTTGGGCGGCAGACATACGCGTGCTTGAAGGATACGGATTAACAGAAACTTCTCCGGTAATATCCGTCAACTCGATGGAAGACACCGGTGTAAAATTTGGCTCCGTCGGTAAGGTCTTAGGAAATCTAGATGTTAAGATCGCTGAAGATGGCGAGATCTTAGTAAAAGGACCGAGTATTTCGAAAGGATACTACAAAAATGAAAAAGCTACCGCCGAAGTTTTTGACGAACAAGGTTATTTTCACACCGGCGATATTGGAGAACTGACTGCTGATGGCTTCTTGCGAATTACAGATCGTAAGAAGGAAATGTTTAAGACGGCTGGCGGAAAATATGTGGCTCCTCAAGTTTTGGAAAACAAATTAATGGAATCTCCGTTTATTGGTCAGGTAATGGTTATTGGGGAAAACAGACGCTTTCCAAGTGCATTAATAATTCCAAATTTTGAAGACCTCGAAAAATGGGCAGAACACAAGAGCATCTCCTTCTCTTCAAGAGAAGAACTTATCGGTCAAAAAGAAGTTCTTGAAAAATACGATCAAATCGTAGATAACGCTATGACTAAATTTGGTAAATGGGAAAAAGTGAAGAAATTCGTATTACTCCCAGAAGAGTGGACTATCGATAATGGCGAACTTACACCAAAATTGAGCTTACGACGTAAAGTGATCTTGGAGAAATTTGAGAAAGCAGTAGACGAGATCTACGCGGAAGAAGAATAGTCCCTGCATACCTCAATAGCTGATACCTTGAATAATATATAATATAAATTTATTTTTCAGGTTTATGCTGCAAAAGATTAAAGAGTATTTTAGGTTAGTTTATGATGCCGGAATGGGCTTCATGGAGCATGATTGCCTTAAAATGAGTGCCGCCTTATCGTATTACACGGTATTTTCAATCGGCCCATTGGTTATGATCCTCATTTGGACACTGGGTTTCTTTTATGGAAATCAGATTGGTGGCAATGATGGAGCGCAGAACGAAGTGATGGAAGAACTCACCTCGTTGTTTGGTGCTGATATTGCGGTGATGCTCGAATCGGCTATCCAAAAGATATCTTCTGATTCTAAATCCAATATCGGATTTATTATCGGTATCGGAACGTTGATCTTTACGTCCACTACGATATTCGTAAATATACAGCAATCGATCAATACGATTTGGAATGTAAAACCGAAGCCTAAAAAAGGTTGGTTAAAAATGATTATTAATCGTTTGCTTTCCTTTTCGATGATTTTAGGATTAGCATTTCTGTTAATGGCTTCCTTAATACTCAGTAGTATAATCGGATTATTATCAACAGAAATTGGAAATACGTTCTCTTGGATAAATATTGACTTGTTAGATTGGGTAAATACCGCAGTCACCTTCGTCGTTATCGGAACATTATTCGGCTTTATATTTTCGGTGTTGCCTGATGCCAAGGTCCGTTTTAAAGATATTTTAGGAGGCGCTATATTTACTGCGTTGCTATTTATGCTCGGAAAATGGGGCATATCTATGTATCTATCAAATAACGCGACTGCTAGTGCTTTCGGGGCGGCTGGATCGATTATCATCTTACTGAGCTGGGTGTATTATACCTCAGCTATTATCTTCTTTGGAGCGGAGTTCACCAAAAGATATGCGATCCGTTATGGTCATGGTATTCAACCATCCTCCTTCGCCGTGGTTATTGAGCAGACAGAATATGAATACGATCCTGATACTGGAAAAAGGGAAAAAATTGATAAGCAGGATAACGAGTAAATTAAGAAGGCCTATTTTAATAAAATAGGCCTTCTTAATTAGATGTACATTACTTTTATATCTTTCGGATCTCTCCTAGTATTGCATCTACTTCTATCAGGTCACCATCTTGCAAATTGTCTAACAAACCGTCAATATTTACGATGGTGGGCACATTCATCTGCCGCGCCAAAACGCAAATTGGATTCCAGACAGAACCTCGTTCCAATAACAAGGCCGATGTGACAGCAATTTCTGATTCTAACCTTAAATCTGCACACCGGGCTACGATGATCTCCCCATCTGCTAATGCAAAGGATTGTTGACCACTCCAGATACGCGCTACACCTCTTGTCTTACCCGGACAACAAGCCAGACCTTTCCATGTTACTTGCGGCACTGATTTATTTGCGACGGCAAAGAGATCGTTGCTTCTATACGGAATACCATATGTAGCGATCTGTGTTGCCAATTGTGGCATCGCTTGGAATCTCTCATATTCCTCTTTTCGCAACCCAACGAGCGCATTGAGGTCGGCTGTTATGCTTCTCCCTTCAACAAATGCAAAAATTTCTTCTTTACTTAAAAAATGAATGTCGCCTTCAAACTCCAAAACCCCTTCTTCTACTAACCTACGTCCCATTGCAGTGAACAAACGGTTGACTACACCCCACAAGCGTTTGTAATCGTATTGAAAATTTTCTTTCATACGAAGCATTTCTCGACTATTACGCAATATTTTGTGATACCACCATCGTTTAAGTGGACTCCGCTTCAGGTTTTGATTCATCTTATCTTCAGCAGAGGTTCTGATCTCCGACTCTAATTGCCTAGCATGATCAAGATCACTAATGTGACGATGTAAGTAACTTTTTAGTACTCCGATAAGCTCAAGGGAATCATGTTCGATTCGATTTTCGGATGCCTGTCGCGAAATTTCACAATAAGCATCATTCTCGACTAAGTAATCGTCTATCACATGGCGTAAAACCATCGTTTCCTCACGATTATCGTGCTGCATAAAGTGCCGAATCTGCTTCTCCCCCTCGGATTCGAATAGTTCTTTTAACAATGGGGAGGCTTTAATTTTTTGCACAATTTCTATCCGACGTTGTAGTGGATGAATAGCATCCAAAGAAGTCGTGTCCAGCAACAAGTCTGTCGCTAGATCTCTTTTATCGCTGTTGCTAAAGATCGATGTTTGCTTTTTTAACCATCCTAAATGCACTTTAAAAAAGAAATCAGCCTGAAACGGTATATCCCAGTTAGCTAGCAATGTTCGCTCCAGTTGGAGATACATATGTATCAGTTCTTGCGGGTTTTTTGTTTGCCAATCTAGATTGTGGAATTTGCGAAGTACCTTTTCGCTGTATTTTCTAAACTCATCACCTTTCTGGCTAAGCACTCGGTATCGATTATACATTTTTCCTGTCAGAAACACCATACTCCGCCAAGCTTCATTAGTTGATCCACGATATACGTCCGCAGTATCAAATTGATATGTTGTGAGGTTCTCCTGTGGCAGAAAATGGATATCGACTCGATTCTCTGGTAACATCGCATCCAATGTCTGTTGCACGCGTAAATTGCTGTACAACCTACCATGGATAAGGCCAAGCGTGTTCGAAAAAAAGTCTTTGTAGCGCTTCATCACCGCCTTAGAAGCGCCAAAAAATGCCGCTCGAATCTTTTGATCTGCTTCTGAATAGGTTTTTATGGAGGAGTAAGTCAACGGGGTAATCACACCCGAATAGTCTTCCGCAAAATTGGAGTTGTCCCAAAGATTGTATGCCCCCGATGTATCGGGCAATTGATTTAATCGCCAAATTGGTTGTGCCTGTAAAATATGTATTTTATCATCGTATAAAGCAAACTCCAACTGATAGAACTGCTGGTTTTTTGTACGCAAATCGTCTAACAACTTGGATATAGTACGTAAATGCTCGTCTGGCACGGCCTGATCACGCTGATGTATCCGTAAAACTTCCTCCGTGACGACTTCACTGTCATGGTGAAGAATTAACTGCTCTCTTTTACGTGCAATTTGCCGGTCTATTCCTCCCGCCGTAACCGTATAGGTATCTGCTTCAACATTTCCAGAAGCGCCTCCTAGTCCAAATATTCCCGAGATAAATTTTTCTTTACGACTACCTCGTGTAGGATGTATTGCATATGCTACACCCGAAGATTTTGCATTCACCACCTCTTGAATAATCACTGCGATTCCCAGGTTTGGACTTAAGCGATGCGTTGCACGATACGCTAATACCTCATCTGAAAATATCGATCGCCAAACTGCTTTTATTTTATGCAAGACTTGCTTGCGAGGTACGATCATAAAATGTGCATACTGATCATCAAAAGCATCTTCGTGTCCCTGATCTATCCAAGGCGAAGGTCGCACGGCAAGATGAACATCATCTGGAAATAGAAGTGCAAGATCTGCTTCTACAGATGCCGGAAATATGTACTGGTCTATAGCGCGTAGTAGATCTCCCGTGTTAGAAAGAGATGTGAGATCCTTAAATGCTTCGGCCATAAAATCGGCAGGAAGAACGACCCACCGGGGTGTATTCACATCAAATTTTCTGAGTTGAAAGAGTTCTTTTGCCTTTTCACCAATAGCAGGATGCGTTATATATTGTGTTTGACTATCTTGTATGAAGATCATTCGGGTTAACTAAATTGTATTCTTCTTATTTCGCCATCATGACGCTTAACTGCATTACCAAATAGTAAGCCAAAACTAGAAAATACCTATCGTTTACCAGTCACGATTGTGATAGAATACTTCGCATCGGTATCAGTCAAACATTTAAATAAGTGATTTGTTACATTTATATCTCACCTAAATACTCATTCAGATGAAACGATCTTTACTTAGCTTCTGCCTAATTCTTATCTGTATGATAAGCTCTCAGGCACAAAATAAAAAACTGCATGGTGTTTATAAGATGGACACAGGCAATACGCACACACTTTGGTTATTCGTAGATGGGTATAGCTCGATGATTCATTACACGGATAAACAATACCTATCTACTACAGGCGGATCTTTCACGTTTGACGGCAAAACGGTCAGCGTACAAACCGAATACAACGATATCGACTCCGCTTCCGTTGGGAAGACGATAAGCTATCCGTTGAATTGGGAAGGCGAAAATCTGAAAGATAAGTCGGGCAACATATGGGTTAAGCAACCTCAAGAATCGAATGCACTAGATGGTCTATGGCGCATAACTGGAAGACAGCAGGATGGTGAAATGGGCAATATGCCACGAGGTGATCGAAAAACGATAAAACTACTGGTGGATGGCCATTTTCAATGGATTGCGATCAATCCTGCTCAACGCGGATTTTATGGTACCGGTGGTGGCCACTATTCTTTCAAAGACAATAAGTACATTGAACATCTCCTTTTCTTCTCGCGTGACAATACACGCGTTGGCTCTTCGCTACAGTTTGCAGGAGAAATAAAAGATGGCAAATGGCATCATACAGGAATGAGCTCCAAAGGAGATGATATCCATGAAGTGTGGTCTAAGGAAACCGAATAAAAAAGAGCTTTAAGCTCTTTTTTATGACGTAAAAAGATCTGAACTGAGGTAACGATCACCTCGATCGCAAGCAATAAATACGATGGTGCCCTGCTCTATTTCTTGTGCAACTTGTAAAGCGGCATGAAATGCACCACCCGTGCTCATACCCACAAAGATTCCTTCTTTTGCCACCAGTTCACGCGTACGCAACGTCGCATCCGATTGATCAATGTCAATTACACGATCCACACGTGAGGCCTCGAATATCTTGGGTAAATATTCCTTTGGCCAACGGCGAATTCCGGGAATAGATGAGCCATCCGTGGGTTGGCAACCCACAATTTGAATGGCAGGATCTTTTTCTTTGAAGAATCGCGAACAACCCATAATAGTACCTGTAGTACCCATCGCACTTACGAAGTGCGTAATCTGTCCATAAGTATCTTTCCAAATCTCAGGCCCTGTGGTTTGATAATGCGCTTTATAATTGTCTGAATTCGCAAACTGATTTAACAAAAAATAGCCTTCCTGCTCCGATTTTTCTTCCGCATAATCGCGACTAGCTTCCATCGAATCTAATAACGTCACTTTCGCTCCGAAAGCTTCCATCGTTAGGACACGTTCGCGCGTGGATGTAGAAGGCATGACCAGTTCGATAGGCACTTTGTACATACTGGCGATCATGGCTAGGGCAATTCCTGTATTGCCACTGGTCGCTTCTATTAAAGTAGTATCTTCGGTAATATCTCCACGTTCTAGGGCAGAACGAATCATATTCAACGCAGCTCGATCTTTCACCGATCCTGCAGGATTGTTACCCTCCATTTTCGCGTAGATGTGTACATTTGGATTCGTGTGAAATGACGTGATTTCGACAAGGGGCGTGTTGCCGATAGTTTCTATTATAGAGCCCATTATATGGTTGGTTTAGAATCAAAAAACTTGGTATTGGGTTGATGGTAAACAGTTGTATAGGGTTCTATACTACTCGTAAGCCAAACGTTTCCCCCAACAATCGAATGATGACCAACCCGAGTATCTCCACCTAAAATGGTAGCTCCTGCATAGATGATCACGTAATCTTCGATTATCGGATGGCGCTGTTTACCAGCAAGCACTTTCTCTACACTTAGGGCTCCCAATGTAACTCCTTGATATAATTTAACATGGTTACCGATGATGGTCGTTTCTCCAATCACAACACCTGTACCGTGGTCAATATGCAGATACTCACCGATAGTAGCGCCAGGATGAATATCAATCCCTGTGCGTTCATGCGCATATTCGGTTAGGATTCGGGGAATCAGCGGCAAATCATATGACCACAATTGATGCGCCATCCGGTACATACACATCGCCAAAAAACCGGGATAGGTGCGCACTACTTCATGTAAGCTTTGCGCAGCTGGGTCGCCATCAAGAATGGCGTGGGCATCGGTAAGCATTAGCTCATAAAGGCTTGGTAATACACTGAAGAATTCGTTGACAATATTTTTACGATCGCAATTCCCGCACTCTTTACTACCTTGTAACAGATCGTAAAACTCGTTTTCCAACTGTTTGAAGTGAGCTTTCAGCACATCGACGGAGTGCATTTTCTTTGGATTTCGCTCCGGAAAGAGCAACCGAAAGATATCGCGCGCCCATTCCCAGATCCGCACATTACTCGGCATATTCTGCGCTTCTTGTTGTTTTATAAACAAGTGCTGGTAAAATTCCTCTTCCATTTCCCTGATCTTAACTACACAAATATACTTTTTAATCCATCATACTTATAGGACTAATCGATTAAATAACTGCTCTAAAGTATCCTCTGGATCAGTGCACAAACCTACATGTACTGGCGCACACTGAATCCAAGTACTGCGGTTGGCGGTGATCCAACGTACGCGCTCGGCCTGTTCCAATGCCGCTAATTGCCCAGCATCCCGATCGCCTGCGCAAATCTTTTCTAACGAAGAGAGGTGCGCTTTTAGTTGCACCACATCAGCATGAGTATAAAGACATTGACACTTTGCTTCATCCACAGCCCATTGCATTGCCGCGTATCGCGTACGTTTGCAATAAAGCAATACGCCGACATTTATAAATTCTTCGCGCTCTACCCTCGGTACATAACGAATCACCGAATACTCATATTCTACCCTCACGCGCTTTTTCGATTTGATTTAAAAATACTGCCGATTGTTGTATGCGTTGCACCAGAAAAGTGACATACACCTGCCTTACCTCATCTGCGGTAGCCGTGCGCCCAGCTTCTTCTAACCATTCGTCTGGCACAGCAGATAATACCTGCCACAAATTCTCTTCGGTAAATAGATCACGGAATTCTTGATCTACAGCACGCACTTGGCTTGCTTGTTTTAGCAGAACATGATCTTTGATTTGCACAAAGGGTTTGGCTACTTGATCTTCCCAATGATCCCAATTGTGATGAAAGTAGAGCGAGGCTCCGTGATCTATCAGCCAGAGTTCATGATTCCAGATCAGCATATTGGTATTACGCACTGTCCGGTCTACATTCATGGTCAAGGCATCTAGCCACACGATTTTCGAAGCTTCCTTCTCCGATATTTCCTCTACATTTGGATCGAAAGTGATGGCGCCATTCAGATAATGAACGCCTAAATTTTTACCGACACTGAATTTCAAGAGATCTTGAATTTCTTCGTCGGGCTCCGTTCTACCAAATGCTTCGTGCAATTCTGCAAATACCATCTCGGGCATGCGCAATTCCAGCCACCGCGCAATCTCACCCACGATAAGCTCTGCCACCAAAACGCGTTTGCCTTGTCCGGCTCCCCGAAATTTAATCACGTAACTAAAGTCGTCATCGGCGTCTACCAAGGCGGGTAGTGATCCGCCCTCTCTAAATGGCATCACATAGCGGATGATTTCTACTTCACGTATCTCCGGCTTTTGTATATTCATGAATTTGAAGTCTGTATTTGTGTAACAAATCTATACAAGAACAAAATCTAATTAGGAATTGAAATTGCAAAATAATGTCCCTGCTTCTTACGAAGATAATTATTTTCAGAAGATTAAGCTGTATTCGAACAAAGCATTCTAAACTCGGCGATAAAATCCATTTCGGGAGAATAAATACTATTCGTATATTGTTTCCTACTTTTGTAACACGCTAATCAGTAGCGAAAATATTATATGGATACAAGCACCGAATACAATCAGATAATAGATCATTGCCGCACCTTATTTATTAAAAAAACAATTGACTACGGCACCTCGTGGCGAGTCATGCGTCCCACTTCTATCACCGATCAGATTTTTATCAAAGCGCAACGTATCCGAACGCTGGAGGAGAAAAAAGTATCCAAAGTTGGCGAAGGTGTGATGGACGAATATGTAGGCATTGTGAACTATTGCGTGATTGCGATGATTCAACTGGATCTTGGCGTAGAAGGTAACCTCGACCTCGAAACCCGAGAAACGGAAAATCGCTACGACGAAAAGATTCGGGAAACCCGAGAACTCATGTTAGCCAAAAACCATGACTATGGGGAGGCTTGGCGCGACATGCGGATCTCTTCCTTGACTGACCTGATTCTGACGAAGCTACATCGTGTCAAGCAAATCGAAGATAACAATGGGCAAACATTGGTATCTGAAGGATTGCAGGCAAATTATCAAGATATGCTTAACTATGCCGTATTTGCATTAATAAAATTAGGATTCCCTGCTAAAACACACTGATCATGAGCACATCTGCTATGTATACACCTACTAAACCGCTAAAAAAGCGTCCAAATATCGCGTTGATTATATCACGGATCTTGGTAGGATGTCTTTTTATATTTTCTGGATTAATAAAAGCCAACGACCCTAAAGGTTTTGGTTATAAGCTGGAGGAATATTTCAAGGTATTCAATCTATCCATGTTAGATGAATACAGCACGTGGATTGCAGTGGTTATTTGTGCCTTTGAGATCATATTGGGCGCGTTGTTATTACTAGGACTGGCGCGTAATAAAGTAAGTTGGGGATTACTGGTATTGACCATCTTCTTCACCTTCCTTACGTTCTATTCGGCATTTTTCGAGGTTGTGAGTTCCTGCGGTTGTTTTGGCGATGCTATTCCACTTACACCCTGGCAGTCATTTATCAAAGATCTTGTATTGCTGGGATTGATTCTGATCATCGTCCGATTCAGGCATCAGATCAAGCCGCTGATAAAAAGCAGATTCAGCAACAATTTGCTGACCATATTGATCATTATGTTATCTTTTGGTGCAGGGATTTATACCATGAACTTTTTGCCGATAATTGATTTCTTGCCGTACCGTGAGGGCAACAATCTACCGCAACAGATGATCATTCCGGATGATGCCGAACCCGATGTATACGAGCATATTTACACCTTGAAAAACAAAACAACGGGCGAATCTAAAACGGTGAACGACAAGGTGTACATGAGTGAGAAGATCTGGGAAGATGAGAATTGGGAAATCATCGGAGATCCAAAATCTACGCTCATCAAAAAAGGATTCGAACCGGCTATTGCCGATTTGATCATCAGCGATAGCGAAGGAAATGATGTCACACAAGAAATTCTGACCAATCCATATTTTAACTTTATCGTCGTGAGCACGGATGTTACGAAGCTATCTTCGGTAGATCTCTTGGCGCTAGACCGCATCAATACCACGATCCGCGAAATATCGGAAGATTACCCAATACGGGCAGTGCTCGTAACTGCGAGTTCGGCACAGAATGTAGTTTTCGTAAATGACCAGCTTAACTTGGTATTAGAGACTTTCAACGCCGATTTGGTGCCTTTAAAAAGCATGGTACGTTCTAATCCGGGCGTGATGTTGATGCAAAATGGTACGGTTATAAAAAAATGGTCCAAGCATACTTTCCCAAACAAAGAAGAGCTAGAATCTAAATTTATCAATAATCAATTGAAGCCTTCAGCAGATTAAGCATGTCGAAACCAATTTTCATCGTAGGCTTCATGGGTAGTGGCAAAACCACTTGGGGAAAGAAACTGGCGAAGGCACTTGACCGACCATTTATCGATTTGGATGAGGTGCTCGTACATCGTGTTGGCATGACGATACCTGCTTATTTTTCTCTTTATGGAGAAGATGAGTTCCGAAAAATTGAAAATGAGGTTCTTAAAGAGAATAATCTTCCTAATACCGTCATCTCGACTGGAGGAGGCACGCCCTGTTTTTATGATAACATGGATTGGATTGTACAACATGGTACGGCGGTGTATTTCGAACATACTCCAAAATCATTATGGGCACGCTTAAATGCCACTGACGTTACAAAAAGACCAGCTTTAAAAGGTTTGACGGGCGATGAATTACTTCAATTTATTACAAATAAATTGGAAGAACGTCGCCCATTTTATCAGAAAGCGCAAATTGTAGTAGACCAGCTACATACCACTATTTCAGAGTTAACAGAAAGATTAAAATACGCGTATTAACCGCCAAATATTTCTAAAAATACGTATCATCTTATTCCATTAAGAGATTATTTATTCCCTTTAGAAAGAAGCGCACACACTGTGGCATAATAGTTGCACAGTTGTGAATCGTAACTAAATTTGTATATTATGAAAAAAGTTTTATTATCTGGATTATTTGCTGTTGCTGTAGTATTAGGGTCTTTCGCACAGCGTATTGAAACTATACCTCAGACTTCTGAAAATGTGGGCATGGAGCCTATCCGTCAAGGTAACTGGATGGTAGGTGGATCAGTAGGGAGCTTAGGATATAGCTTTGAAGGCGAAGCTTTCAATATCCAATTGAACCCACGTGCTGGTTATTTCATTACAGACGGTATTGCGATTGGTGCACAAACATCATTAGGACTTAATGCTGTTAGCGGTGAAGACAACGAGTGGAACTACGGTATTGCTCCATTCGTACGTTACTATTTCCCTGAAGGAGCTAGTTCTACAGGTCGTTTCTTCGGACACGGTAACGTAGGTATTGGCGGATCATCACGCGGAAATGGCGCTTCATTTGAAGCAGGTATTGCTGGTGGTTATGCGCACTTTATCACGAGAAATGTGGCGTTAGAAGCTACTTTGGGTTACAACTACAGTAAAGCAAACTTAAACTCTAGCGGTGGTGCTAGTGGATTAGGTGTTTCTGTTGGTTTCCAAATTTACCTTCCAGGACGTGCTCGCTAATGCGAGAACACACGACAAGATTAAAATGGCTGCTGAATTCGATATTCAGCAGCCATTTTTTATTTATTCAGCTTCCTTCTTCTTCATACTTCCAGATTCCTGAAAGCGTAAATGCCAGCTAAAAGCCTCTTCCAACAGATGTGGCGTATGCCCTCCCCGCTCGCAAGCGCGATCAAAATAAGATTGTAATTCTGGGCGATAATCTGGATGTGCACAATGATCAATAATTTTTTGCGCGCGTTCTCTCGGTGCCAACCCGCGTAAATCCGCCAAACCGACATCAGTCACTAGAATATCCACATCATGCTCGGTATGATCGGTATGTGACACCATCGGAAGCACATGAGAGATCAAATTTCCCTTCGAAGCGGCTTGCGTAACGAAAATACTGAGATAGGCATTGCGAGCAAAATCTCCCGATCCGCCGATTCCATTCATAATCTTTGTACCGCCCAAATGCGTGGAATTCACGTTACCATAAATATCAAATTCGATCGCCGTATTAATAGCAATAATTCCTAAGCGACGAATCAAACCTGGTGTATTGGAAATATTTTGTGGACGCAATACAAATTTATCTCGATAGCGTTGCAAATTGCCAAAAACGCGATCATAACATGCTTTCGACACAGTCACCGAAGATGCGGACGCAAAACTCAACGTACCGCTATCGATGAGATCAAACGTACTATCTTGCAATACTTCGGAGAACATCGTCAAATCATAGAAATTGCTATCCTTAAACCCCATCAACACGGCATTAGCCACCTTACCAATACCTGCTTGAATAGGTAATAAGCGATCGGTCAAATTACCGACACGCACTTCATTCTCAAAGAACTCTAGAATATGCTTTGCAATAGCCGATGTCTTCTCATCGGGATCGGAGATATCGGCCGGACTATCTTGTATGTTGGTGAATACAATTCCTACTACCTTAGCAGGATCCAATGCGATGGTTTTTCTACCAATCTTATTCCATGGTGCTACAATCGGAATGACATTCCGATGCGGATAGTTTTCTGCTTGATAAATATCGTGAATGCCATACACACTTTCTGGCACCGACGTATTGATTTCTAAAATAACTTTGGAAGCCAGAGATGCAAAAGCGACCGAATTACCGACCGATGTGGTCGGCACAATGCTTCCATCCCGATCAATATAAGCTACTTCGATCACGGCTATATCTGGTCTTAGCTGCTGATGCAACAGCTCCGCACTCTCGCTCAGATGCTGATCTATAAATAGTACTTCACCCGAATTGATCTTGTTGCGCAAAGTACGATCCACTTGAAACGGCATTCTTTTGCTCAACACACCCGCTTCTGCCAATTTCCCATCGGTATCATGCCCAAGTGATGCGCCCGTAATTAAGGTGATTTTAAAAGGCTCTCGTTTTGCTTTCTCTGCCAAGGCTGGCAGCACGGCTTTGCTGTCACCTGCTTTGGTAAATCCGCTGGCACCTACAATCATGCCATCTCGGATAAATTCAGCCGCCGCTTCAGCACTCATTACTTTGTCTCGAAGACTTTCTAGTCTTATGCGCTCTATCATCGTGTATAGTATTATTACGTTTATAATATCCTCTTACTTCTGATCCCTAAATCAGTGCTGGACTTATAAATTTACACAATTAGTATTTAATTACCGTTTGTGAATGTGTGATTAACATCTTGCGATAACACTTTGACTTTATCGAATACACAACAAGGACACGAATCTGCTGACATGCTACGTACTTCAGCTTCATTTGATAAATTCAACTAAAAACGGGATATTTAAGGCTACAAAAAGCCCACCGTATGACAAACAGCTATGTAAATAAGTACTATATGACAGAAGTAGATGTCACATCAGATAGTATTTATTGTCATCACGCCGTAATGGGAGAAGAATTTATTGGTGAACATGATCACCGAAAGGGACAGTTTCTGTACACAGAAGGCGGTATGGTCTTCCTGAAAACGGCAGAAAAATCGTATTTCCTTCCTGCTAGACATTATATCTGGATTCCAGCAGGCGTGAAACATAGTATTCACCCAAGCAGCCCGGAAGTGATTATGCGCAATCTTTACTTTCCGACCTTCGATACAGATGATGATTTTTTTAACCGAGTAGGTATCTATCCGGTTAGCGATTTGTTGATGGAGCTGATTATGTATACGAATCGTTGGAATGGAAATATACTGCCGACAGATACAAAAAACTACACCATCGCCAAATCATTCAAACTGCTATTACCAGAGCTTTCCAATTCCAATTTATCGTTATCATTACCGTATCCCAAAAACACAAAACTACGGGAAATGGTGGCTTATTTGGAAGAGCACATTGCCGAATTAGTCAGCTTTAAGGAGCTGGCGAATGCCTTTCACTTTAGCGAACGCACCTTGGCACGTTTGTTTCAAAAAGATCTGGGCATGTCCTTTATTCAGTACTATACGATCCTGCGCATGCTGACCGCGCTCAAATATTTATTAAATGAAAAGATGAGTGTACAGCAAGTCGCTGCGCGCGTAGGCTACAGCAGCTTACCTACATTTAGCAATACCTTTTATAAGATTGTGGGAGTGCGACCAAGTGAGTATGTAAAAAGCAAAGAATCTATTATTTAATCTATTATATAAAACTACCTCTATGAAGCTTAAAATGGGCGCAATGCTCGCTGGAATTTCGGTATTACTATCGTGCAATACGCCGGGCAACTCTAGCACAACCACTACCGAACAAGATTCTATCCCAACTGCGATTAGTCTTTTTAATGGAAAAGACATGAACGACTGGACACCCAAAATTCGTCATTACGAACCGGGTGACAATTATGCTAACACCTTCCGCGTGGAAGACGGACTTTTGAAAGTAAGATATGACGGCGGTTACGAGGAATTCAATCAGCAATACGGCCATCTTGCTTATAATACTCCCTATAGTTATTATTATCTACGCATCGAATACCGCTTTGTAGAAGAACAAACCAAAGGTGGAGAAGGCTGGGCTTGGAGAAATTCGGGGGCAATGCTACACGGGCAAGATCCAGCAACCATGTTAAAAGATCAGGATTTCCCTATTTCTATCGAAGGCCAATTGTTGGGTGGAGATGGCACGACCGAACGTACCACCTCAAACCTGTGTACGCCAGGAACCAATGTGGTTATCGATCAAAAACTTTTCACACCGCACTGCATTAATTCTACTTCTAAAACTTACCATGGCGACCAATGGGTAACGGCAGACTTCTTAGTGCTGGGCGATTCACTGATTCAGCATATTTTAGAAGACAAAGTGGTCTTATCGTATTCGAAACCTCAAATTGGTGGAGACAATGTGTTATCGTATGATGCAAAACAAAAACAAGATGGAAAAGCACTCACTGGGGGCTATATCTATCTACAGAGCGAGAGCCATCCTGTAGATTTCCGAAAAGTCGATTTGTATGATCTTAGCGAATACAAAGATCGTCCAGCAGATATTGATAGAATCGTAAAACAGATCCAGCAAAAGAAGCCATAAAGCTTGCGAAAAACAAGAAAAGGGTGTATGAAAATACACCCTTTTTTGTATGTTAAAAAAGCTAAAAGTTACGCTAACTTGTTAACGAACTTAGTCAATTTAGACTTGTTGTTAGACGCTTTCTTCTTGTGAATAACGTTTTTCTTTGCCAAACGATCCAACATAGAAATTACACGAGGCAACAAAGCCTGTGCTTCTTCCTGAGAAGTTGTAGTACGTAGTTTCTTGATTGCGTTACGCGTAGTTTTTGCTTGGTAACGGTTTCTCAGGCGCTTCGCAGCGTTTGATCTAATTCTTTTGATCGATGATTTATGATTTGCCATCTTAGCTATAGTATTTTTATTATTTCTGTACTCAATTTGGAATGCAAAAATAGCATAGATAATCCATTATTCAAAATCTTTTTATCTTTTCATAATACTCCTTACTTTTGACTCATGCAAAAATTATCGCTTGACCAGTTAAACCGTGTAGATATTGACACCTTTAAACAACAAGATAAGTTGCCGGTAGTGCTCGTTCTAGACAATGTACGCAGTATGCATAATGTAGGTTCGGCCTTTCGCACGGCAGATGCTTTAAATATTGAGCAGATCGTATTATGTGGTATTACAGGCACTCCGCCGCACCGCGAAATTGAGAAAACTGCCCTTGGCGCCACAAAATCTGTTGCCTGGACGCATGAATCAACAACCTTAGCCGCCGTCACCAAATTACGGGATGCTGGCTACACCATTCTTTCTGTCGAACAGGCATCTGGCAGTGTACAGCTGCAAGATTTTGCACCCGCCGACATGAAGAAATATGCTTTTGTATTTGGCAATGAGGTGCATGGCGTGGAAGAAGAAGTGATCACCGCATCTGATGCCTGCCTAGAGATTCCACAATTTGGCACCAAACACTCGTTCAACGTTTCGGTGACGATGGGAATCGTATTGTGGGACTTTATCTCTAAGATAAAATTCACAAAGAAATAATAAAAATGCCCAAAGCAATGTTTTCAGAAGTCACGACAAAACAGTAGCTTTGCTAGGCAAAATCAAAACTGAAAAATGAGCGTATTAGTCAATAAAGATTCTAAAGTTATTGTACAGGGGTTCACTGGTAACGAAGGTACGTACCACGCTACTCAAATGATCGAGTACGGAACCAATTTGGTAGGCGGTGTCACTCCAGGAAAAGGCGGACAAAAACACCTTGATCGTCCCGTATTCAACACTGTGCAAGATGCCGTAGATGAGACTGGAGCAAATGTATCTATCATCTTCGTACCTCCTGCGTTCGCAGCAGATGCAATCATGGAAGCTGCAGCTGCTGGTGTTGGCGTTATTGTATGTATTACGGAAGGTATCCCAACGAAAGATATGATTGAAGTAAAATCATACCTAAGTGATAAGAATTCTCGTCTAATCGGACCAAACTGTCCGGGTATTATTACGGCAGAAGAAGCAAAAATAGGCATCATGCCTGGTTTTATCTTCAAAAAAGGGAAAGTAGGTGTGGTTTCTAAATCAGGTACATTAACTTACGAAGCGGTAGATCAAACCGTGAAAGCGGGATTAGGTATCTCAACGGCTATCGGTATCGGTGGCGATCCAATCATTGGTACAACTACTAAAGAAGCGGTAGAATTGTTGATGAACGATCCAGAAACTGAAGGTATCATCATGATTGGTGAAATCGGTGGTGGCATGGAAGCAGAAGCTGCGCTTTGGATTAAAGAGCACGGTACTAAACCTGTTGTTGGCTTTATCGCCGGACAAACTGCGCCTCCGGGACGTCGTATGGGTCATGCTGGAGCGATCGTAGGTGGAGCTGATGATACGGCTGCTGCTAAGATGAAAATCATGGCAGAGTGTGGAATTCGCGTAGTAGAATCTCCTGCTGAAATCGGCATCGCAATTGCGGAAGAATTAGCAAAGTAATCCGCAACCGGATTTTAAAATATAGTAGGAAGCCGAGCATTTGATGTTCGGCTTTTTTTGATCTAGAAAATTATTTATTGTTATGGCCAAACGACTCATACTATTTTTGCTTCTCTTCTTGGTAGTAGATATTTATTATTACCAAGCTATTCTTACAATTACGGAAAATAAGTATATCCTTACAGCGTATTGGGTGGTTGATGTATTGCTTGTCGCAGGCATAATTACCTTATTTATGGCCGGACGGCAACTACGCCATTCGCAGCGTTTGTTAACCGGAATGTTCACGATACTCTTGTCATTGGCGATCCCAAAACTACTAACTACACCACTATTAATCATCGAAGACATAACCCGCCTATTTCGCGGATTTCCAGCTCGTAGCATCTATGTAAGTGAATTGGTCTTGTTTGTGGCCCTGGTTGTATTATTAATCGTCATTTTCGGCTTAACGCGCGGAAGGCACTTTTATCGGGTGCGTAAAGAAACCCTCTATTTTCCGGATTTGCCTGCTGCATTCGACGGATTTACGATTACGCAGATCTCCGACATCCACGTCGGCAGCTTTACGAATAAAAAAGAGGTACAAAAAGGAATTGATCTAGCCAATGCACAGCAAAGTGATCTTTTACTATTTACAGGAGATCTGGTAAATCATGCCGCTTCGGAGATGGATCCTTGGATTTCGGCATTTGCACAGTTGCAGGCTCCGTATGGCAAGTACTCCGTGTTGGGCAACCACGATTACGGGGATTATATACAATGGGAAAGCCAAACAGCAAAAATAGCAAATCTTGAAAGGCTAAAAGTGGTACACCAAGAGATGGGATTTCGGCTGCTGCTAAATCAATCGGATCTGGTTGAAAAAGATGGGGAATCTATTGCTATGATAGGCGTAGAAAACTGGGGCAAGAAGGGCTTTCAACAATATGGTGACTTGCGCAAAGCAACAGCCTCACTCCCAACTAAGGTCTTTAAGGTGCTCATGTCGCACGATCCATCACATTGGGACGTAGTCAGTGTAGATCAAGAACAGCACATACACCTCACGCTAGCTGGACACACGCATGGCATGCAATTTGGCATTGAATTATTTGGGTTCAAGTGGAGTCCGATCCAATATTTCTATAAACGATGGGCTGGATTGTATCAAAGTGAAGGAAAATACTTGTACGTGAATCGCGGCTTTGGTTATCATGGCATGAAAGGCCGCATTGGCGTGTGGCCAGAAATTACGGTTTTGACGTTGAAGCGAAGCTCGTAGTGTAGATTTATAAACTGAATGAAAACTTTTTGTACATTTAAGCAAATAGAAAAAACTTCGCACTATGCATCAATCTTATCACATTGAACAAGTTCTCCAGACCGATAAGGCAATTATTCAAGGCTTAGCTGATCTAACGTTGGATAGCGTGCGGCATGGTGCATCCATTGGCTTTATGAACGATATTACAGCGGAAGATTCCATGCAATTCTGGATGCAAGTCTTGGATATAGTATCTCAAGAAAAGGTGTTGTTGTTGATCGCCCGTGAAACCAGCAGTCATCAGGTAGTTGGAACGGTGCAACTACGGATCGATTTACCCAAAAATCAAACACACAGAGCGGACGTTGCGAAAATGCAGGTGCATTCAAAACATAGGCGAAAAGGAATCGCAGAGCAACTCTTAGCAGACATCGAAAAAATAGCTTTAGCGCGCCATAAAAACATTCTAGTCTTGGATACGGTAACAGGCAGCGCTGCTCAAAGATTGTATCAAAAATGCGGCTGGGTTGAGGCAGGAAACATTCCCGATTATGCCATGTTTCCTAATGGTGAGCTATGCGGTACTACATATTTTTATAAAAAGCTGCAAGATACAAAATAGTTAAAATCCAGATCAGATGCATTGATGAGGCTGCTGAGCTATTTCATTCTCTAGTACCACGCCACTAATATTGATACGATGCACAAAAAAAATCCTTGCTCGTCCGAAAAACAGGACCAAAGCAAGGATTTCATTTTAAACTTTTTACCGAATTACAAAATGGTAAATTCTTCCGAAAAATTTATCGTTTGTCCCTCAACGATAATCGATAAACTCATTTTACCGCGCCCGATATTAGATGGCACGTATACCTCCATCGTTTTGCTGTCAACTATTTGAGGATTAACATAGTTCCATCCGAATGCGACATTATTGTTCCAAGCATTTGCACCGAAACCATTACCGCGAATAGTGACCTTTGTACCCGGAACGCCAGATAAAGGAGATACAGAGGTAACCGATGGACCAATAATTTCCATCTCTCCCGGTACACTCAATCGACCTGAAGGTGTTTCCACTGATATTTTCAACTTGCCCAAATCAACACCTGAAGGTACTGGAACAATCAATTTGGTAGCTGAATTGGCAATACCAGAAGTACTTCTACTACCGAAATAGACCGTGTAGTATTCTCCTGCAATAAAATTGCCCGAGATCTCTACATTGTTGCCAACAGCAGCGATAGCCGGTTGAAAACTACTGACATTATATCCAATTACCTTCAATTTTGTTGGAGACTGAATTTCGTGTGGACCAACTTTAAAGTAAACGTCATACTCGCCCAATGCAGTATTCGCAGGAACGGTAAAAGACACCTCGCGATTATACCAAGATACATCTGCATAAGATCCCGATCCAATTTTCACTTGTGGTCTTCCAACTTGACCATTATTATTTACAATAGCTGAACTATTTAGCTGCATGGTCACCTGTCTTCCAGCAAAGACTGAATTGTTAGTAAATGACACGATTTGCGGTGGAGTCACCACAAATTGACCTGGAAGATCAAAGTTCTTTCCGTTTAACATCACGGTAATGGACGACTTTTCGTCCACATTAAACGGAACGGCAAATCGATTATAACTATTATAATTGAGCGGTATATTCACGCCACTCATCCAAACATTTAGCACCGTCATACTATTGTAGTAATCAGGTAAGTTATCACCAGTCAACGTGACTATGGTGCCGACTGGACCGCTTTCCGGTGAGAAGCCTGTGTATTTCGCTTGTAGCGTTAGGCCTTGAAAATAATTTGCAGTCGTAGCTCCCAAATTTACGGTAACTGGCAAAATAGTACCATGACTACCCGTAATACCCGACGGGATAATCGCTGTAATAACCGTGTCTGATGCTCCTAAAACCTCAGCCGGGCGTTGGCCGATCAGTACTACTGTCCGCAAAATATTGGGAGAAAAGAATTTGCCATTAATACGAATCGTATCACCAGCACTAGCTTGAGAAGGGAAAATCTTTCCAGCAGTTGGAACAGGAAGTGCTGCATTCATTGTTGCACCATATACAGTACCGCGCTCATCTGCAATGTAACTACGTACAAAAAGCGTATTTTGATAATTGCTCGCACTCTTTTGCACTAGATCATCCACTGTAGTTGAAAATTCACCTAAGTTGACTGCTTCTCCTAACGAAATTTTAGTACCAGTTGTCTCATCCAAATTTTGTGTATAACCGTAGACAAACCCATGATCTACAATTTTGTTTGACCCAAAGCCGCTAATATTCCCTTTAAAAGTAGCTCCGGTTGTTGAAGGAGCGGTGATAGATATCGTTTGAATTTCCGGCGCAGAGGTAATGTCTTTTTCACAACTACTTAGTAAAAAGGCGAAGGCCGATAAAATTATTAATATGCTGTTTTTCATAATAGAAGTTTTTAAAAGGTATAACCGATCCTAATTCCATTCATTAGGGAGGTTTTAAAAGTGGTAACCGAACTATTGCTCACCAAGTCCACAATACCACCATTCTCTCCTATACTTTCCACAGTAGGTGTTTTGTATTTAAGTCGATTATATCCAACGTTAAATTCATAGCCGACAAAAAAGTTTTTGGCCATATAGAAGTCGAAACCAGCAATAGCTACTGCGCCGAATCGGGTATAACCATTTGGAATCAATTGTCCTCTTCCAATTGGAAAGTTGGGATTAAAGGACATATCAAGCAAGCCATTATCAACTTCAAACGTTGTCGCATTGGTGGTTACTTTTTGGTTAGAGCTCTGCATGCCCCAGCTCAAATCTGCGCCAATATAAGGTGATAGCCTTTCCGTACCTCGGAAATGCTTCTCAATACCGATCGTAAAATCAGCCGTACTTTGCTTATTTGCAGTAGAAATGAAATAACTTTCAGCAGAATATGGTGCTCCACTGCTCCAAGTAGAATCGATTACACTGATCCCAACACCTAATCGAAGTGCTAGATCATCTTGGATAAAGTATCGAACTTTTACTTGGTTCAACGCATTGTTCAAACTCAGGTGAGCTTTGAAGGGATTAATGTTGAGCTCCGTAGAAAAATTTCCCTTTCTCGACTTTAAACCACCTTCATCGTGATTCTGTGCAAAACCCCATTGCACAAATAATCCCGCGAATAAAATCGCGATTTTTGTTTTCATAGTTAAATTGATTTGGTGCGCAAATATAGATTTTGTTCCGCTATTTTTCTATAATTACGGAAAATATATCTGTCCTTGTAGCTTGACCGCTAACATTCATCTTTTCATGTGGAGAAGAGATATTTTTAGTTATCACTAGAGCATAATAAGATGTTCTATTACTATTTTACGGATTCTCATGCGCATTACATCTAACTACACAGTATGAAGCAAAAAAAGGAACCCGAAGGTTCCTTTTTCATATCTCTAACAAATTGATATCGGGTTTAAAACTCTATTTTACTGCGTCTACAACGGCTTTGAAAGCTTCCGGATGGTTCAATGCTAAGTCAGCCAATACCTTACGGTTCAAGGCAATGTTCTTAACACTTAATTTACCGATTAGTTGAGAATACGAGATACCGTGTTGACGGGCACCCGCATTGATACGCTGGATCCATAAAGCTCTGAACTCGCGTTTTTTGGTTTTACGGTCACGGTAAGCGTACTGTAAACCTTTTTCAATTGTATTTTTAGCAATAGTATAAACCTTGCTACGTGAACCGAAATAGCCTTTGGCCATTTTCATGATTCTTTTTCTTCTTCTTCTGGAAGCTACTGCGTTAACCGAACGTGGCATAATGTTGAAAATTTAATTTGGTATAAGGCGTTGCGTTTTTCAGCAATCTTACAACCTGTTACCTGGTTAAAAAAATGTATTAAATGAATTGGACTTATTTACCGATAGCAAGCATGCGTTTCACATTGCCCATATCAGCATCACTAACATAACTAGTTTGTGTCAAGTTACGTTTTTGTTTAGTCGTTTTCTTGGTCAAGATGTGGCTTTTGTAAGCACTTTTTCTTGCAATTTTACCTGTTCCAGTTAGCTTGAAGCGTTTCTTTGCGCTGGAATTGGTTTTTACTTTTGGCATAATATTATAAATTATATATCAATCTGTTAGATGTTTATTTTTTAGCCACTACCTTAGGCGCCAAGGTCAAGAACATACGCTTACCTTCCAATTTAGGCAGCAATTCTACTTTACCATAGTCTTCTAATGCTTGTGCGAAGCGGAGCAATAAGATCTCACCTTGTTCCTTAAACACAATCGCACGACCTTTGAAGTGTACATAAGCGCGTACTTTCTCGCCACTTTCTAGGAACTTCATCGCATGTTTCAATTTAAAATCAAAATCATGGTCGCTGGTGTTGGGTCCAAAACGGATCTCTTTGATCACAGTTTGTTTGGCATTGGACTTTATTTCCTTTTGTTTTTTCTTTTGCTCGTAAACGAATTTACTATAGTCAATGATCTTACAAACCGGAGGCGTCGCATTTGGAGAGATCTCCACCAAATCCAACTCCAACTCATCAGCAAATTCTACTGCTTTGCGAGTTGGGTAAATCCCAGGCTCGATATTATCACCGACTAAACGTACCTCTGGTACGCGGATGTTTTCATTGATGCGGTGTTCAGGTTCCTTCTTACGGATTGGCCCTCTACCTCTACTACCAAAATTGCTACTTTTTGCCAAATGCTTATATTATTTAAACCGTTATTTCTTTAATTAATAATTCTTTGAATGCTTCTGAGGTCATTGAACCCAGATCGACTGACCCATGCTTACGAACAGATACCGTGCCACTTTCGATCTCTTTATCCCCTATAATCAACATATAAGGTAGTTTTTTCATCTCTGCATCACGGATTTTACGACCTACCTTCTCATCACGCAAGTCAATCAGTCCGCGAATATCGGAATTATTTAGTGAATTTAAAACATTTTGCGCGTATTCCTCGTATTTTTCGGATACTGGCAAGATGATAAATTGCTCAGGAGCAAGCCATAACGGGAATTGACCGGCACAGTGCTCTATAAGCACAGCCACGAAACGTTCTAACGAACCAAAAGGCGCGCGGTGAATCATCACTGGACGATGTTTCTGGTTGTCACTTCCTGTATATTCCAACTCAAAACGCTCTGGCAAATTGTAATCCACTTGGATCGTACCCAACTGCCATTTACGTCCCAATGCATCCTTCACCATGAAATCCAATTTCGGGCCGTAGAATGCTGCTTCACCATATTCTATTACCGAAGGCAGTCCTTTTTCAGCAGTGGCCTCAATGATCGCCTGTTCTGCCAAAGTCCAGTTTTCTTCTGTACCGATGTACTTGGTTTTATTATTTGGATCACGCAGCGATATTTGCGCGGTATAATCCTCGAAACCTAAAGCCCCAAAGACATATAAAACCAAATCGATTACTTTTTTGAACTCTTCTTTTACCTGATCTGGGCGACAGAATAAGTGCGCATCATCTTGTGTAAACCCACGTACACGAGTTAAGCCGTGTAATTCGCCCGATTGCTCATAGCGATATACTGTTCCGAATTCTGCAAAACGTACTGGCAAATCTTTGTATGACCGCGGTTTTGTTTTGTAGATCTCGCAGTGATGCGGGCAGTTCATTGGTTTTAGGAAGAACTCCTCTCCTTCCACCGGCGTTTTGATCGGTTGGAAAGCATCTTCGCCATATTTCTCATAGTGACCAGAAGTCACATACAATTGTTTGTGTCCAATATGTGGTGTTACTACCGGCTCATAACCTGCCTTCAGTTGCGCTTTTTGCAGGAAATCCATCAGTTTTTGACGCAGAGCAGCACCTTTTGGCAACCACAATGGTAAGCCCATTCCGACCTTCTCAGAAAAGGCAAATAGCTCCAATTCTTTACCCAACTTACGGTGATCCCGTTTCTTCGCCTCTTCGATCATTTTCAGGTAATCGGTCAGCTCCGAGGCTTTCGGAAAAGTAACGCCGTAAATACGTGTCAATTGCTTGCGCGACTCATCGCCACGCCAGTAAGCACCTGCCACATTCGTCAGCTTAATCGCCTTGATCACACCCGTTTGTGGGATATGTGGACCACGACATAGATCGGTGAATTGCCCTTGCGAATAAAAAGTGATCTTGCCATCTTCCAGATCCTTGATCAGATCTAATTTATACTCATCTCCTTTTTCTTCGAAGTAAGCCGTTGCTTCTGCTTTGGAAACCGCGCGACGCTCAAAAACTTCTTTTTGCTTCGCTAATTCCAACATTTTGTCTTCGACTTTCTTGAAGTCGTCGGACGAGAATTCCTGATCACCAAAATCAACGTCGTAGTAGAATCCCGTTTGGATGGCAGGGCCAATACCAAACTTAATCCCCGGATAAAGCGCCTCTAACGCTTCGGCCAACAAGTGGGCAGAAGAGTGCCAGAATGTAGATTTGCCTTGCTCATCGTTCCAAGTAAGGAGTTTTACTTTCGCATCTTGCTCAATGGCGCGAGATGCATCCCATACTTCGCCATCTACTTCGGCAGCCAATACATTTCTGGCCAGACCTTCGGAAATAGACAAGGCGATCTGCATCGCAGTTACGCCCGATTCATACGCACGGACAGAGCCGTCAGGAAGTGTAATGTTAATCATAGTACAACTTATGATTTTAGATTATAAAAAAATGTTTGATAATACTCTTGAAGGCACAACATACCACGTTGGCATACTTCAAAAGCGTGATTCATTCTTTGGAAAATCCCATTCCAAAGTGCCACAAATGTCCGAAAAAAAATCAAAAAACCGACTATCTTTGAGTGATATGGATCTAAAATCAATACCAATATTTCTGTTGGCCGGCTTGTGTGAGATCGGTGGCGGTTACTTAATATGGTTATGGCTCCGAGCCGACAAACCTTGGTGGTTTGCGGTATTCGGAGTCATTATTCTTGCTTTTTATGGTGTCGTCGCGACTTGGCAATCGGCAGATTTCGCACGCGTGTACGCCACATACGGCGGCATATTTATCGTTTTATCCATCATTTGGGCCATAATTTTTGATGACTTTACACCCGATAGATACGATATCCTTGGCGCAATAATAGCCCTAATCGGCGTTTGTATCATCTATTATGCCCCACGGTCATAATAGATGATGCTGAATACGCATCGGATGTTAGCGATCCGCTTTATACAAAGCTTGTGCATCTTGCGCTAATCGTACAAACTCCGCTCGGTATCCTTCTTCATCCTTGCCGCGAGATTCTTTTGCTCGCGCAATCAATTGATCGAAATTAGCCTGTTGTTTGTAATCCGAGTTTCGAATCAACATACCCAATTCCGCTACTGCGGTAGCAAAACGTAGATCTTGGGACATTTGTGCTAGTGGCGTCACTTTGGGATTCACCACGTGAGTAGTTAGCTTACTGACATCGCTATCCGGCTCTTTGTACCGAAACTTCACCGTCGCCAACTCTTTTTTATTAACCGTAGATTTCGGCTTAATGTCTTCCTGATATTTCAAATCATCCACAGCTCCATCAAAATTACTTTTTACACCTTGTGGAATAATCTCGTATAAAGCCGTGACCGTATGCCCAACTCCCATATCGCCGCCCAGCTTTTCATCGTTATTGAAATCTTCCGCTTCGAGCAAATTGTGCTCATACCCCACCAAACGGTATGACTGTACAAAATGCGGATTGAACTCCACTTGGATCTTCACATCTTTGGCCACGGTAAATAAGCTAGCACCAAATTCGGTCACGATCGCTTTTCGCGCTTCCGAAATATTATCGATATACGCATAATTTCCGTGACCTTTATTGGCCAGCAGCTCTAACTTACTATCTTTATAATTGCCCATTCCATAGCCCAAGATAGAGATGTAAATGCCATCATTACGCTCTTTCACGATCAAGGTTTCCATATCTTCATCGCTAGATGCATCCACATTAAAATCACCATCTGTCGCCATGATGATCCGATTGTTGCCCGCTTTTACAAAGTGAGCACGCGCCATCTGATAAGCTTTGGTCATGCCAGCACCTCCAGCAGTAGCTCCCGACGCTTGCAAAGCATCCAATGCATCTTTAATTTTTCTTTTTTCTTTTCCAGATGTACTTTCCAAAGCAACTCCTGCCGAACCTGCATACGTTACAATCGCCACGCGGTCTTCATCACGCAATTGATCAACTAACATCTTATAAGAACTTTTTACTAGCGGCAACTTGTTCGTACTGCTCATCGATCCTGATACATCAATCAGAAAGACAAAGTTGGCAGCAGGCAGCTTTGCACTCGGTATATCCTTCGCCTTAAGCGATACGCGTAGCAGTTGATGCTGCGTATTCCATGGCGCTTGGGTCAGTTCTGTCACTACACGAACGGGATCACCATTAGTTGGGCTCGCCAAGTCATAAGTAAAATAGTTAATCATCTCTTCTACCCGAACGGCATCTGGAGTCGGCAGTTGACCTTGATGTAGAAAACGACGCACGTTGCTGTAAGATGCGGCATCTACATCGGCTGCAAAAGTCGATAACGGCTCTACGTTGGTTCGCACAAATTTATTTTCCTGTATTTTTTTATAACTTTCCGAGGAATTCATGGTGGCGGAGCGATACATTGGCCGCACATGCATTCCGCCCACATACGCCATCGTAGATTCCACGCGTTTTGGAGCAAACTCACCAACAGGTATTTCGTTTGATACGCGCTGGTCTTGACGAACCACCACAGAATTGAAGTCAAGTTCTGCTTCCATTTGCAAGACCACATTAATCTGTACTTCTTGCCCGACGACGCGCTCTACAGACGTAAAACCGACCAATGAAAAGACCAATACTTGTCCTGATTCTGCATTAATCTGGTAATAACCTTGCTCATCTGTCTTGGTTTGCATCGCCTTCCCTTTCACCTCGACGGATACCCCGCCAATCGGCGTTCCAGAACTGCTCTCCCGAACATAACCGACAATACTTTTCGCCATACTTACGTGAGCACTTAGGAGGATGATAAACATCCACACGCTTTTTAATGTATTTACTTTCATAGTCTTCATTTTTTGATTTGTTCTATTTCGTTTAAAACTCAGTTGATAATCATTTGCATATCGACCTAATGCTAGCTGCTTTTATTGCATTTGTACAAGGGATGCAAAGCATCTTGCATTTCCATAACTGGATAAAAAAAATTATTTTGTGAAACAGAATGAAGCTATTCAAATCATCAAAGCGCGACGAGACATCCGACGAATTATTGCTTTCACAATACCAAGAAAGCAAAGATTTGGACTTATTGGGCGATGTATACCAACGCCATACAGAGATGATTTACTATGTATGTTTCCGGTATTTTAAGGATAGTGAACGCAGTAAGGACGCGGTGATGCAGATTTTTGAAGAGTTGATTCACAAAATAGATCGGCAGGAGGTCAAAAATTTTCAGAAGTGGATCTATGTCGTAGCGAAGAACCATTGCTTGATGGCACTACGTGCGGATAAAACCAGAAATATAGATTTTGTGGAAAATTTTGTGGAATTTTCCGTTGCTCCGCATCCGGAAGAAGATTATGCAACAAAAGAAGATCGTCTACAAGCTATGGAACGCTGCATAGAGAAGTTACCGGAAAAACAGAAAATCGCGGTACAACTCTTCTTCTTGGAAGAAAAGTGTTATAAAGACATCACGATCTTGACCGGATATAGTATAGACGGCGTGAAGAGCTACATACAAAACGGTAAAAGGAATTTGAAGCAGTGTATAGAAAGGGAGCAGGATGTATAATAGGCCAGATATAGCGTTATTACGTCGTTACGTTCGAGGTGAATTATCGCCCCAGCAGATGTATGAAGTAGAAAAGGCTGCGGAGGCAGATGAATCGCTGATGGATGTGCTAATCGGGATGGAAGCCGAATATACGCAAGGCGCACACGGTGACGTGATGCCCGAACTTCGACAGCGCATCCAGCAACGAAGTAAGATGCCGCCGCGTCATACGCAAATAATTTCATATCGATGGATCGGACTAGCCGCTTCTTTGTTGGTCGTGCTTGGCATTGGTATCTATGTTGTGTTGCAACCAGAAAGCGTAGAGCAACAAATCGCGCAACATATTCCTATAAGCGAGCCTTCGAGCACGATGCCCGAAACGGCTTCCCCTTCATCGGACGATAATACCATGGTGGAGCGTGAAGAAACAGTACAACCGAAAGAAGATCACGAAAAAAAACTGGCTTACAGTAACGTAGAAGCGTCCGCCTCCAATCGCCTAAAGAATTCAGACGCGGCGCGGCAAGCAGCACTGGATACCATTCCAATTCAGATCATCCCATCTAACGCGGAGGAATTGGTATCGATGAGCTTGCGTAACGATAGGCCAACAATAGCATCGCGCAACAGCGCTTCGCCACCAACGCAAGATAGAATAAGTATGCTGTCGGCGCGTTCAGGACGACCAATGAGGCAATCCAACGATCTGCAATCCGTATCCTTACAAGATGTAAAATCGATCACAACAGGGATAATCATTGACAATCAAACGCAAAAACCTATTGCGGGAGCAATGATACGAGATCGGGAAATGAATACGTTGGCCAAGACTGATTCTACTGGACGGTTTATTGTAGGATCGACTAACGAAAAACCCATACTGACGATTCAGTCAGATGGTTTTGAAACGGCCGATCATGTGGCAGAAGGCGCCATGCGTATCGCACTGAAACGCGCGCCAAACAAGGCAACTACAGAACCTAGAAATACGAGTAGCGTCTTAGTAAAGCGCCTAAAAAGTCGTCCAGCAATAGGATCGCAAGCTTACCAATTGTATGCAAATAATTTGGCCAAAGCCAGCGCGCTTGGTGCTGGTGAAGTGACGTTGCTATTCGCCATTAATACGCAGGGCAGGCCGACAGATATTACCATAAAAAAGAGTGGTGGCAAAAAGCGTGATAAAGAAGCCATCAAGATCCTCAAGAATGGACCAAACTGGATAAAGGGAACTGACGATGAGCTGGCCGAGTGGACAGTTCAGTTCTAAACTTTATCCAACTGCCATTCGCGCCATCGGCGTGATATCTTGGCCGACAAATTCCCCTTTCTGAAATTTATGATAGCCAGCAATGGCAATCATGGCAGCATTGTCGGTACAGTACTCAAATTTAGGGATAAAAACAGCTGCACGCAGCTGCTCGCCTAGTGCCATCAATTGTGTGCGCAATCCAGAGTTGGCAGATACGCCACCCGCAATAGCGATTTGGCGAACGCCAGTCTGTTTGACCGCTTTTTTGAGCTTATTCAATAAGATGGAAACAATGCGATCCTGCACACTAGCACAAAGATCGGCCATGCGAGAATTTAAAAATTCAGGATCTTGACGCATTTCACGCTGTACTAAGTACAAAATAGCCGTTTTTAAACCTGAAAAGCTGAAATTTAGGCCAGCAATTTGTGGTTCTGGCAATGCGAATGCTCGTGGATCACCAGTAGCTGCATATTTATCAACTAATGGCCCTCCAGGATAAGGTAATCCCAAGATCTTCGCTGTTTTGTCAAAAGCTTCGCCTGCGGCATCATCTAAGGTTTCGCCGATCAGCTCCATCTCAAAATAATCCTTGACCAACACAATTTGCGTATGCCCACCAGAAACGGTAAGGCATAAGAAGGGAAATTGCGGTCGCGGATCTTCAATAAAATGTGCTAGGATATGCGCTTGCATGTGGTTGATATCCAATAGCGGAATATTGCGCGCTAAAGCGAAGGATTTAGCAAAAGATGTACCAACGAGTAAAGAGCCTAACAATCCTGGACCACGTGTAAAAGCAACAGCATCAATATCTTCCTTGGTGATGTTAGCCTGCTTGATAGCATCGTGTACCGTCGGGATAATATTCTGCTGATGCGCTCTAGAAGCAGCTTCAGGCACTACGCCACCATACTTCGCATGCACGAGTTGGTTCGCAATAATATTTGACTTAATTTTGCCATCTATACAGATAGATGCAGAGGTCTCGTCGCAGGAAGATTCTATACCAAGGATGACAGTCATAGCAGGAGTTGCACTTATTATTTTACAAAATTATCAAAAAAATAATTAAAATAATCGCCTATGTCTTGGTCACCGTTGTGGTGAGTGTTGGGATATTTGCGTTATCGCTACAATTTCCATCTGTACAAACCTATGTAGCGAAGAAAGCCGCACGTTATCTTTCTAAGGAATTGAATGCCAACGTCACTTTATCGGCTATCTATGTCAAACCTTTTTCGGCGCTCATTCTACACGATTTTACATTGGATGATCCGGCAGGCAACCGCATCGGTTCCAGCAAGCGACTGTTTGTCGGCCTATCTCTTTCTGGCCTTGCTCAAAGTAAATTAGACATCCAAGACATTCGGCTTACCGAAGCTTATGTAAACTATACCTTATATAAGGATAGCTCGAATTTCGACTTCTTGATCGATTATTTCTCACCGAAGAAAAAAACAGGCAAGAAGCCTAAAAAGAGCATGGAGCTAACATTGGGGCGCATTGAATTGACCGATTGCCACTTTCAATTCACTGATGCGACCAAAAAGCATCATGAGAAAGGCATTGATTTCTCCAATATGGAGCTCACAGAATTTTCGGGTGTTTTCGATAATATCTCCCTCGATACGGCGGCTAGACATGCGGACATTAAACAACTGAGCTTTCGAGAAAAATCCGGCTTTCATCTCCAAGAATTGAGCGCTTCTGCCACATTAGAACCACAAGCAATCATTTTCGATGACCTATTACTGCAAACCAACCGTTCGTTACTGACGAATTTCTTGCGATTTGATTATGAGAAGTTGGACGATTTTGAAGATTTTTTGGATAAGGTGAAGGTAACCGCTCGCATCGAGAATGCTACCGTAGATTCGAAAGATATTGAATTTTTCGCACCAGACATGCGCTTTGTCCAATTTCGCACATCTGTAAAATCGGCATCGCTTGACGGTACCATCGCTGCCATGCAAGCTCGTAATGTTTCTCTAAGCACAAAACGAAACACCTCTTTAAAAGGAGAGTTTCGGGTGACTGGCCTACCAGACATCGAACGCACCATCTTTGACTTCTCACAAATTTCTTTACAATCGCAGGCAGAAGATGTTACCGAATTAGTACGCGAATTATCCAACGATCTGAAATTTGCCCTTCCAGATCAATTGAGCAAGTTAGGCACGCTTGCTTTCGATGGCAGTTTTAAAGGTTTGTACGATGATTTTGCAGTAGATGGAAAGTTTAAGACTGATATTGGTGAGGTACAGACACGCACATCCATTACCATTGGCCCTGAATTAGTTTATAGCGGACGCGTAACTTCGTCGTCTTTTGACATTGGCGCGCTCACCGATAGCAATCTGTTAGGAAAAACAGGGATGCAGCTAGAGTTTAAGGGGCGAAACACCGATTTGGCAAAGTTGGATATCACGGTAGATGGAAGCCTCCAACAATTTGAAATGCAAAAATACGCGCTACGCGAAATGCATTTTCAAGCTAGCTTGAAAAATGAACTCTTGCAATTAAATGGAAAAGTAGACGATGAGGAAGCTACATTAGATTATGATGCGGCCATTGATTTCTCCCAAAAAACACCGAATTATCAACTCACTTCGCACATCGATCGCTTAAATCTTTCTGCGCTAAATCTATTGCAAAAAGACAGTGTGATCGTAGAAAACACCGATGTAGAAGCCGACTTCGTGGGTAATGACATCAATAATCTGTCGGGATATCTTGCTTCGCAAGATATCAACTTGCACACTTTAGCCGGTGTATTTGAAATAAAGGATTTCCGATTTGAATCATCTGGCGATCAGCTCAATCGACAGCTTCGCTTGCAATCCAACGTGTTGGATGCGGATATGACCGGCACGATCGATCTTAATACGATTGAAGCCTATTTTCAATCATTAGCTGTGCAATATGCTCCCGCAATAGGTTTGGAAAAAAAGCCTTTCAATGATCAGAATTTCGACTTAAAGGTAGCGGTAAAATCATTTGAACCCGTATCTGCTTTCTTGGATGTACCATTGGAATTTGATGAAGGAGCTACCTTAGAAGCCAATTTTTCCTCGGATAATTATATCGGCAACTTTGTATTTGCTAGTCCACACGTATCGTATAATAATATTAAACTGAGCAATCTGCGCGTAGAAGAACATACCGATGCGAAGAATTTCTCACTTCGCCTATTAGCAGATCGTTTCTCTATTTCTGATAGCATTTTCGTCAACAAAGTGGCTATTGAGAATATTCTGACCAATGATAGCCTGACCTTCGCGATTCATGCAGCAGAAGATCAGGCGTCGGATCGACTAAGACTGCACGGACATATACATTTTGAGCACAACCAACCTGCTTATATACATTTCAATGAATCGACCATTGTACTCAACAACGAACCTTGGGAGATTCAGTCCGACACAGAAATTCGGGTATCAAAAGGTAAGTTGTACTTCGAAAAATTCCGTTTTGCGCAAAACAACGAAAATATAGAATTCAATGGTATTTTGTCTAATGAAGAAGAAGATTTACGCATCAGTTTCAACCGTTTTGGGCTGAAATCCTTGGAAGCCATTACCAATCCACTAGGCATTCATCTTCGTGGCGAGGTAAATGGTGAAGTAATTATTACTTCGGTGTTGCAGTCGCCGCGTTTCAGAGCGAGCATCACGACGACACCGATCGTGTACAATACCATCCCGATCGGACAATTGAATTTTGATGCCAATTTCAATCCCAGCACCAAACTGGTCGACGTCAAGATCAATCTACTAGATGCGCTACGCCGTGGTTTCCAGTTGGAAGGAACGTATAATTTGGCCGATACCGAGAATGCCTTACAGTTGCGCGGTGAGATCCGCGAGATAGAATTAGTATTGTTTCAACCTTTCTTGAAAGAACTAGTGAGTGGATTGGATGGAAAAAGCAGTGCCGACATCCGCATTGGTGGAACTTTTGCTGCGCCGAAAATTTCGGGAACAGCAGAGATTCAGCAAGCGAGCTTTACGGTTATGTACCTCAACACGCCGCACCACCTGTCGCAACAATCTCTAATGGTGGAGAATAATGTCGTGCGATTTGATAATCTACGCTTATTTGACACACAACAACATGAAGCCGCAGCGTCGGGCTATTTGGATCTCAACCAACTGAGCGACCCTGATATTCAGGTGGAAGCGCGTGCCAACAATTTCCACGTTTTAAATACCACCTACAAGGAAAACAACATGTATTATGGTACGGCCTACGCTACCGGTATTTTCAAATTTGCAGGCAGAACATCGAATCTCAACATCGACATTAACGCATCTTCCAATGCCAATACGGTGATGACTATTCCGCTGGATGCAGCCATGACCATCTCAGACAGCGACTTTATCTACATGGTAGAGGCCGATGACAAAAAGACAACGGTACAAAAGAACCAGTACTTTTTCCAAGGTTTGACGATGAATATGGATCTTAACATCACCCCAGATGCAGAAGTCAACTTACAAACGGATATTGGCTCACTACGTGGCACGGGCGACGGGGAAGTAAGTCTGAAAATATCGAGTAGAGGTGATTTTGAGATGTTTGGTGACTACAGCGTCAATTCAGGCAAGTTCCATTTTGTGGCGCAGGATTTTATCAACAAGTATTTTGACATCAAGCAAGGTGGCACCATTCGTTGGACAGGTGATCCAGCACAAGCGCAATTGGATATCACGGCGCTCTACCAACAGCGCACTTCTTTAGGAGCTTTGTACGATGCCGCCGGAAGAGAGCGCAATGAAGAACGTGTATTGGCGCAGGCCGATATGATTATCCGCGGTACGCTGAGCAGTCCAGACATTACATTTGACTTGAGCTTTCCGCTTACGCCATACGTGAAAGATGAGTTGCAGGCGTATTTTAGTGATGCCAACAATATCAATCAGCAAGCGTTGAGCTTAATCGTTCGACGCAGTTTTACCGCCACCAGTACGAGTAATGAATTTGGTAGAGAGGTGAATAACACATTGCTTTCGGCAGGTACAGAATTCGCATTCAACCAATTAAATGCGATCATCTCTCAATCATTGAACGTGAATTTCTTAGATCTGAATATTCGTTCGTTGAATGATGCTTCAGCATCGTTGCGTTTGTTTGATGATCGATTGATATTGACGGGAGGAGTCAGCGATCGGCGCAATCTACAAACTACCGACTTAGCACTATTTTCTGCGCGTGTGGCTACCGATGCCGAATTGACCTATCGCATTCGCCGAGATGGCAGTTTGATGTTTAGAGCATACAACCGTCTGAATACGCGAAACATCTTATTTACTCCGACGGATGACTATATTAATGCGGTAGGATTGGTATATCGCAAAGAATTCAACACATTTCATCAGTTCTTCAAACAGCTTTGGACGTTCAAAAAGAAAGAAGAAGAGACGATTGATCTGACCGTACCACGCGATACCACAGCAACGCCCGTGACGTCCAACTAAATTTCGTTTACAAGAACGAAATCACTAATTCTTCCCATTCTTGCTCCAGCGATCCTGCGTACGACGGCTGCTTTGCGCGATCGTACCAGTAATTGGCATTCCATTGGTCGCCTTCTACACGATGTAAATAAGCATGTACATGTGCAGATTCGCGATCGCTAAGCTGATCTACGAGATCATGAGCGGTGCGCCAGTCGCCTTTACCATCGTACCAAAGTGCTTTCAATGGCGCCGACCAAGCATTTGACGGCGCAGTTTCTGCTAAGCTATGTTTAAATTCGGTCAATGTTTTCATCGTTAGATACGTCGTTTTACTATTTGAATTTGCTAGCGAGTTGCGCAAGTTTCGCCGCCATATCACCGCTATTTGAATCTTGCTTCTTGTTATTATCTGGTCGTTTTTCGCGTTTCTCAGGTTGTCGCTCAGGGCGATCTTGCCGCTGGAGAGGTTGCGCATCACCGGTTTTCATAGATAGACTGATGCGATTGCGTTGCTCATCTACTTCCATGACGGTAACTTCTACTTTTTGCTGCACCTTCACCACCTCGCGTGGATCTTGTACATAGCGATCTGCTAATTGACTGAGATGCACCATGCCATCTTGATGTACGCCGATATCCACAAATGCACCAAAATTAGTGATATTAGTTACGATTCCCGGAAGTCGCATCCCGACGCGCAGATCCTTCACGCTATTGACACCGTCCGTGAAAGAAAATTGCTCAAACTGATCGCGTGGGTCCAATCCGGGTTTTGCCAATTCTGCCAAAATATCGCGCAAAGTAGGTAATCCCACCTCGTCGGAAACATACCGCTTTGGTTCTATCTGCTGCCGCAATTGTTCGTCACGTAATAAATCCTGCACGGTAGCTTTGAGGTCTTTAGCCATCAATTCGACGAGCGCATAACGCTCGGGGTGCACTGCCGAAGCATCAAGCGGATGTTTCGCATCGCGAATCCGCAAAAAGGCGGCCGATTGCTCGTAAGCTTTTGCGCCCAATCGCGGTACTTTCTTCAATTCTTTGCGAGAAGAAAACGGTCCATTTTCCTGACGATAATTCACAATTTGCTGTGCCAACGCAGGCCCTAAGCCAGATACATAAGCCAAGATTTGTTTCGAAGCCGTATTGAGCTCGACTCCCACTGCATTTACACAAGACACGACAGTATCATCCAAAGCACCTTGCAATTTATTTTGATCTACGTCGTGCTGATATTGTCCTACGCCAATAGATTTTGGATCAATCTTCACCAATTCCGCTAATGGATCCATCAGCCTGCGGCCAATAGAAACTGCACCGCGCACGGTAATATCCTGATCGGGAAATTCTTCGCGCGCAACTTCGGAGGCCGAATAGATCGATGCACCACTTTCGTTGACCATCACAATAGGAATCGTAAGCGAAAGCTTGCGAACAAATGCTTCTGTTTCTCGCCCAGCCGTACCGTTGCCAATGGCAATAGCTCCTACATCATACTTAGAAACCAAATGCTTGATCGTCTTTTGTGCTTCGGCTTCGCCACCTGCACCATTGTGCGGAAAGATCGCCGTGTTTTCTAAAAGACCGCCTTGCGCATTGAGCACAACGGTTTTACAACCGGTGCGAAAACCTGGATCGATAGCGAGCAAAGACACAGCGCCTAATGGCGCAGCCAATAGTAATTGGCGCACATTCTCCGCAAAAACTCGAATTGCTTCCTCATCTGCTTTTTGCCGAGTCAACACCCGCATTTCCGTTTCCATCGAAGGTTTCAGCAAGCGCTTATAGCTATCCTGCGCAGCCAATCGCAGCTGATCGGCTACCTCGCCTACTGAGTTAATGTAGCGCTTTTCAATCTGCGATAGCACATCGATTTCATCTACGGCAATACCCAAGCTAAGTAGCTCTTCTTTTTCGCCTCGACGCATGGCTAAAACGCGATGCGAAGGTGCATCCTTGATCAATTCAGACCACTCAAAATAATCTCGGTATTTCTGCGCACTAGCTTCTTTACCAGCAATAACCCGACAAACGAACTTTCCTTTTTTCTCCAAAACACGGCGTACGGTCGTCCGTACCTCGGCATCTTCATTGATGATTTCTGCAACAATATCCCGAGCGCCAGCTAATGCTTGCTCTACCGAATCAACTCCTTTTTCTGGATCCACAAAAGCTTCTGCTTTAGCTTGTAGTTGACGTGCATCCTGTGCTAATAATATTTCTGCCAAGGGCAACAAGCCTTTTTCTCTTGCGATCGAAGCACGTGTTTTGCGTTTGGGTTTATAAGGCAAATAGATATCTTCCAAAGCCGACATCGTTGCCGCAGCACGAATCTGCGATTCTAGCTCTGCGTTTAGCTTTCCTTGTTCGGTGATCGACTTCAGTACAGCATCTTTACGCTTATCCAGATCACGCAGTTGCTGCATACGATCTCGGATCGCTGCCACTTGCACTTCATCTAGACTGCCTGTCATTTCCTTGCGGTACCTCGCTATAAAAGGGATCGTAGCACCTTCATCCAACAATTGGATCGTGGTCTGCACTTGCTTGGGTTGGATATTCAGCTCTTGCGCTATACTATTTTCGGGAGACATCGTAATTTGTAGGTGTTTTCGTTAGCAAAAAATCCGATTAAGACAGAGCAAAGCTCGGCCTGTAACCGGATAATTTCTTTATAATGTTGTTAAAAAAACAGGCGTATTTTTTAGGCTTCTTTAGTCGCAGAAGCTTCGCTATCATCCGTAGTCGGTGTAGCCAATGGCACATCTGCGACGGTATTATTCGGATTGTGTTGATGCGTTCCGGCAGGCGGACTAAACTGCGGCAAAGTAGATGTTGGCTTCGGTTCTTCCGCATGTGCACGCATTTGCTCAGACATCGATGCTGCCGTTGGAGCTGCGGTAGCTACTGGGCTCTTTTTGGGCTCTTCTACTTCCACATCTAAGTCTTTCTCAAAACTATTGATCTGATCTGATAATTCTCGTTTGATACCGTCAGAAGCATCCTTGAATTCGCGAATTCCTCTTCCCAAACCACGCGCCAATTCTGGCAATTTCTTTCCTCCAAACAGAAAAAGGATGACGATGATGATTAACATCATTTCCTGTGTCCCGATGTTTAAAAACGCTAAAGTCATGTCTTTGATACGAATTATTAATGTTGCTAATGTACGTAAAAGTTCAGAATTACGCGGACTAATCCATGTAAAGATCTTATAGGAATCTAGTGTGTAAAAGTTAATACGTTGATTTGCGTGCTTCTATTTACCTTTGGCCATATTTATTTAACATGTTCGCTTCCATACGGAAAGATAAAGCTTTCTACATTAGCACGATGGCGCTTGCTGCGCCGATCGTCGTATCTCAGTTGGGTCATACGATGGTACATACCGCCGACACGATTATTGTTGGCCAATTTGCCGGTCGCATACCTTTAGCGGCCGTTTCGCTGGTGCATGCCGTATTCATGGTTGTGCTAGTTATTGGTTTAGGTATTGCGTATGGCATTACACCGCTCATCGCACAGTATAATGGCAAATCAGATTTTAAAGAATGTGCAAAATTGCTCTCCAACAGCATTTGGCTCAATGTGGTCACAGGCATTCTCCTTTTTTGCGCGGTATACTGGGGATCGATGTATGCGATGGAACATACGGATCAAGATCCCTTGGTGGTCGAAACCGCTAAACCGTACCTATTCATCTTAGGACTTTCCATTTTGCCATTGATGATTTTCAATGCCTTCAAGCAATTTACCGAAGGTTTGGGTTTCACCAAACAGGCGATGAATATCACTATCTGGGGCAATGTGCTGAATATCGTGATTGCGTTGGTACTCGTACGTGGTATGTTTGGCTTTCCAGAGATGGGCATTCGTGGCGTAGGTATTGCGACGCTGGTAGATCGTATTTTGATGATGTTGGTAATGGCGGCATATGTGTTAAGATCGAAGAACTTTAAACGTTATATGGTGGATTTCTCCATCCGCTTTATAGAACGAACACGTATCAACAGTATTTTTAAAATTGGCGCTCCCGTGGCGATGCAATATGTCTTTGAGATCGGTGCTTTTGCTACAGCCGCATTGATTGCCGGAAAAATAGGCGCATTAGAACAAGCCGCACATCAAGTCGCCATCACCTTGGCGGCGATGACTTACATGATGGCGAGCGGATTGGCCTCGGCCGCCACGATCAAGACTGGAAATAGCTTTGGAACGGGCAACTTCCAGCGTTTACAGAAGTTTGCGATGGTTTCATATCGTCTTGTGCTGGTATTTATGATCTTCTGGGCAATCATTTTCGCCCTCTTCAATCAATATTTGCCCCTTGTGATTACACAGGATACGGAAGTCATTGCCATTGCTGCCAGTTTATTGATTATTGCGGGTATGTTCCAATTGTTTGATGGCACGCAGGTTGTCGGATTGGGTGTATTGCGTGGAATGGGTGATGTCAACGTGCCAACGGCCATTACATTTGTTGCGTACTGGATTGTTGGCGTACCTAGCGCTTATGTAATGGGATTGGTCTTGGGCTGGGGAATACAAGGAATTTGGTACGGACTGACGCTGGGTTTACTAACATCCACCGCGCTATTGTACTGGAGATACAAGACGATTATTGCTCGAAAAATGAAAAGCACTGTACGTTTGCAAACGCACAGTGCTTAATATATTCTTTTGGTTGGGTCGTACTATACGGTACGATCCAAATCCCAGTTTTCCAGATAATCTGCTACACGCTTAATAAATGTACCACCTAAAGCGCCATCGATGACACGGTGATCATACGACATCGTAATGTACATAAAGTGGCGAATACCAATCAAATCTCCTGCTGGAGTTTCAATAACGGCTGGTTTCTTTTTGATCGTGCCCACGGCTAAGATCGCCGCCTGCGGCTGATTGATGATCGGCATACCGAAAATATTGCCAAAGGCTCCAATGTTGGTAAAGGTAAAGGTGCCGCCTTGGGTATCATCTGGCTTCAATTTATTGTCACGTGCTCGTTGCGCTAAATCATTCACTGCGTGACTAATGCCCACTAAACTCAATTGATCGGCATTTTTGATAACAGGTACTATCAGATTGCCATTCGGCAAAGCCGTAGCCATACCGATATTGATATGTTTGCGACGAATAATCTGATAACCATCTGCCGACACATTGATCATCGGAAAATCCTTGAGCGCTTTCGAAATAGCTTCTATAATAAGCGGCGTAAAGGTGATATTCCCCCCTTCTCGCTTTTTGAACCCATCTTTCACACGATTTCTCCAGTTCACCAAGTTGGTCACATCAGCCTCTACGGCCGAGAACACATGCGGCGAAGTTTGTACGCTGCTCACCATGTGATCGGCAATTAGTCGGCGCATACGATCCATCTCAATGATCTCATCGCCATCGCCTTTCGCTACCACCACGGGTTTAGCGGGCGATTTTGGCCGTTCTGCTTCTGGTGCTGCTATTGCAGACTGATTTTGCTCGTTATCGGTTTTATTATCGTTCGAAAATTCGCTTGTTTCAGTTTGAATTGTTGGACTCTCGGCCTTCTGCGCAATGTATCTCAGCACATCGTCTTTAGTGACGCGACCTTCTGCTCCACTACCGCTAACTTGATTCAGCTCAGCGATAGAGATGCCTTCTTCTTGCGCAATGCTACGCACTAATGGCGAGTAAAAACGACTTGAGCTTTCTGCTACATGCGGTTTCGGTTGTGCTGATGGCGTATCTTTATGTGTTTCTTCGGCAGGTTCTATACTTGTCAAGCCCGGTACGTCTTTGATATCGACTGGGATATCGTCTTCGTGATGAGCAAAGTCCATATTGGTATCCTGCTCTTCAGATTCTTCTTGCGCATCGGTTTCGATGATGGCAATCACCTCGCCCACCTGCACCACATCACCATTCTCAAAAAATCGTTCTTTCAGCACTCCTTGTACAGGCGATGGAACATCAGAGTCTACCTTATCTGTAGCGACTTCCAATACAGACTCATCTTCCTGAATAAGATCTCCAATTTCCCTTAGCCAGTTGGTTACGGTTGCTTCCGTAACACTTTCACCCATTTTTGGAAGAGTAAGTTTATGCAGTGCCATGATATACTTTTTTTGAAGTGATTTACGAATATAGTCAATCTCTCTAAAACGAACAGTAATTCAAAATATAATAATTACAATTCCAATAAAAACAAAATTTTATTCTTTTTCTATCGAGTTGCGCAACTGTTGCCACAATAGTAGAAAGCACTGTGTGGTCGTGCGTTCAATATTGATGTTACGATCATTTTGGAAATGAAATAGCCGAGTGTACACTTTAGTTTTGGTAGCTAAAGCAATCCATATAGTTCCTACTGGCGTATCTTCTGTGCCGCCATCGGGACCAGCAAATCCACTTGTCGCTAAGGCAAAGTCAACATCGAATTTCTTCTGCGCACCGGCAGCCATCGCGCTCACGACTTGCTCACTGACAGCACCGTACGTTTCCAAGTCTTGCTCGCTTACGTCTAGCAGATTACGTTTTATTTCATTAGTATACGACACCACGGACCCTTTAAAAACATTACCGGCTCCTGGTATCGCGGTGATGCGACTGGCAATCGTACCGCCAGTACAACTTTCGGCAGTCGCCAATGTATATGCGTTGGAATGCATTAGCGGCAAGATCGCTCCTTCAAGATCTACATCTCCAAAAGTTATGAAGTGTTCATTCACCCGCTCTTTAATCCTTTTGGCGAAATCTTCCATTTCGGCGCGCAGTGCTTCAGCACGGCTGCTCGTACCAGTCAGGCGAAGTCGTACAATCCCCAACTTAGGCAAATAAGCCATGCGAATATAGTCCGGCATTTCTGCTTCAATATCTTGTATAGATTCTGCTAAGTGTGATTCTCCGATTCCAGCAGTCAAGATATAGACATTCGCGATATGACCTTGATTTGCTGCCTCAGCCAGCTTAGGCAGTACATGTTGCGACATGATGTGTTTCATTTCGAATGGCACTCCGGGCATAAACGCAAAAGATTTGCCTTGATGCGTGTACCATAAACCTGGTGCAGTACCCAATTCGTTGAATAGCACTTCACCTTTTTCAAATACATCGGCCTGCATTTCATTGATAGCCGGCATAGCCCGTTTGCGCTGCGCGAATAATGCTTGCACATGCGCCAATACCTGCTGATCACGAATCAGTTTTGTACCAAAATAAGTAGCAGCCGTGCGTTTGGTAATATCATCTTTGGTAGGACCCAAACCGCCTGTTACCAAAAGAATATCCGCGCGCTGTATGGCGGCATCGAATGCCGCAACAATAGCTTCTTCGCGGTCGGCAATGGTAGCAATATGAACTACGGCAAGATTTAAGAGCAGTAATTGTTGTGCGATCCAAGCGGAATTTGAGTCAACAATCTGACCTTGTAAAATTTCGTCGCCTATCGTAATGATTTCTATCTTGGTCGGCATAGCTTGGGAGTTTAACTTTTAAAACACGTAATGACTTTGTCGCTTCATAAGCTTCAAGTCTTGCAAGATGGCTGCTTTTGCGCGTATGGTAATGTTATAACTCTGAAACTGCCCAATCGGCACCCAGGCGAAAGACATTTCCCAACAGTGCAGATCTCGATAAATACTAAATTGTGGTATCACGACCTGCATCTGTCCAAAGTCGTAGCCTCCATTAAATTGAACTTTCCACTTGGGAGTAACATTAAAATCACCATGCAATTGTACGGTACTGGTAATATTGCTACCCATGCGCATCTCCTCTCTATTAAAGATACTATTGTAATTAAAACTAAAGGAGCCTGATAAATTCCAAGGAATATTAAAGTCGACAAAGGCATTCGGATCTCGACTCACTCGCGCGAGCGCATCTGCTTGTTCTTGGGTCATGCCCGGCATATTATTCCGCAAGGAATCGATGTTATCATTCCGACTTTGCGAGGCATCTGGATTAAAACTATAATCAAACGACAAACCAAAGTTGGTAAGGCGTGCCAAACTTCCTTCGCGCAGCATAAAACGATTAATACGCGTACCTGTTACTCGGTCATAGGTATACGGATCAAATGATCCGTTAAAATTCAGGTTAATTTTTTCGTTAAATAAAGCCGTACGACCCGAGAAACTAATCTGGGAAAGTTTCAATGAGTCGGCCGCCATATTATAGTTTCCACTAAACGTAAGACCCTGAAGAATCTTTATCTTCTTTATACCTGAACCCGTCGTATCCATATCCGAACGAACCTTTGCCTCTATGTTATTATCTACCGAAAAACCAATCCCCATGGAACGTCCAGCTGCTGGCCCACCAAAAATAGCGCCCTCAAATATGGAGTATTGCGCAGCCTGCCCTTGCGGGTTAATATAATCCCGATAATATCCGTAGCTCGGATCGCTAAAATCAGGGCGATAATTTAGGTTTACGGAAGGCGTAACCACATGACGAATGGCTTCTATCTTACCAATTTTAGGATATTGGCCATATATCTTTGTGGATAACCCGGTAGACATAGAGTAATCATACGCACGGCGAAATCCTGATACCGTATCGCGCATATCACGGAAGCCGATCTGATCATTCTCTCTATAATTTCGAATGCTTTGCAGATACCATCTTTCGGTATAGTTGACCGAAGTATTGAATTGAAAATACTTCATCACCTGCAAAGAAAGTGCAATCGGAATCGTGTGCTGCATACCATTGGTAAAATCACCTAACGTTTCTTTGCGAAACAGCAGGGAATCAGACGTATTCAATTTGTTAGTTGCTTGCAAACTATATCCTACGGTTATCCGCTCGTACCATTTTTGCCGCCCTACCCCATCACCAAATTTAAAAGGATTAAAGGTAGACACGTTCAAACTAAATGTGGGTAGTTCTAATTCAATCCGTCCTGTAGCAATATCTTGTCGATGGCTAGCTGAGGAAGTAAAATTCACCTTACCGTCCGCAAACACCCGACCATAACTGATATTGGACGACATATTATTACGTGTCAATTGACTAAAATCATTTGTACCATTAGCAGCCGTATTCCGAAAATACGAACTGGTACCAAAATTAACGGACGCAGAAAAGGAAGTTCCTGGATTTGCTTCTTGACGCTGAGTATGATTCCACGTAACATTGAAATCTTGAGCGCGCTGGTAACTATCGGTACCTTCTATACCCGTTGGTGTAGATCCATAACGTAGATTGAAGCCACCATTGAATTTGTAGTTAACCACATATTGCGTACGCATGGAAGCTTCAAAAGCACCTCTGGAATAAATATTTGTCCGAAACTCGGTATCCCAATAATCATTAAAGGTTAGATACCAACCCAGATCACGCATTGCGAATCCACGACTGGCATCTTCACCAAAAGAGGGAAAAAGCATTCCAGATGAAGGCTTGTCTTGTTTTGGAAAAAATCCAAAAGGAATCGCGATAAATTTCAAGGGTATATTTTGCACGACCAGATAAGAGGGCCCGGCGATGATTTGATTTTTAACGATCAAACCTTTTGAGATCTTGATGCCAAAGTGTGTATGTGGTTCGGGCAAATCACAGGTACTATACAAACCATCGAACAGCGACATCTCCTCATAAATGTTCCGCCGAACTACTTTAGCTTGCACAAAGGCACCATCGACCTCTGTCATTACACCAAAAGTTTTGGGAATCTGTGTCTTGTAATTATATAGTAGAGAATCTACAGCGATAGGCCCTTCTCCTGGCATGATTACGACTGGCCTTCCGGCATACTTACCGTTGTGATCGTTAATTCCGGAGGCAAACAGCACATTCGTGTTTCTATCCAATCGGATATAATCTGCGGCCAATTCAAAATCTTGATATTTGACCTTCGCGCCACCATACAAATGCAATATATTGAGACTTACCTCGTTTACAGAAGAGTCATTTGCCACGATGGTGACCACCGTTTCCAGGTCACTTTCCGAGTCTTTCATCACGACCGTGTCTTGACCGGTAACTTCCTTAAAATTATTTTGGGTTGTATCCGTGCCAAGGGTATCCAATAAAGAAGAATCTCGTAATGGAATAGTATCTCGCATAGGCTTGACATCCTGCGCATTGGCAAACAGAACATTCACACACACTAGGATAAGCATACCGAAAAGAGAAGTAAACGCTCTCAAAATAAATTATGAATGTTATGTTTGTATAAAGTTGAAATGTTCTTCGGCAAAAATAGTCAAAAAACCGACATAGTAAATGTTTTTAACATTCTAAATCAGGTACGTAAAATGCGGTTTTAGTAGTCAGAAGGGGCATTTCGAAAAACTATGACATGTATGAGTTTGCTAAAAAATGTTAAATTTTCCTTAGGGGTAATTTTCCTATCTTCTATCATCTGCGCAGGGATGCTGTATGCCCATGCGAATACATCACCTATCTTGCGCGAAGGATCTGACAGTAAATCAGAAAAAAAACCTTTCACCCTAGTGGTCATTGATCCCGGACACGGAGGCGATAAGCCAGGTGCGAGAGGTCGTATTGCAGCAGAAAAAGATGTAGTTTTACAGGTTTCTAAAAAATTGAAAGAGTCTATAGAGAAGGAAATGCCCGGTGTTAAAGTGATGCTCACTCGCGATCGCGATATTGATGTACCATTTTATGAACGAACTGCCTTAGCCAACAATAATCATGCGGATCTATTTATTTCGATACATTGTAATTCGGCAGATTCTGAGCGCCGTGTAAAAGGGCGTAATGGAAAATATAGTACTCAGCTAACGCGCAGACCAAACGTGCGAGGCACCGAAACATTTGTATGTGGATACAATAGGTTGGCGCAGCAGGATGTGGCCATTCGTGAAAATGCCGATATTTTACTAGAAGATAATTATAAAGAAAATTACAATGGTTTCGATCCGAATGATCCATCAACTTATATTGTTTTTTCGTTAATGAAGCGGAGATATCGCGATCAAAGTATCAAAGTAGCTACGATGATGCAGGAAGAATATATACAAGCTGGCCGCGCGAATCGTGGGGTGCAGGAGCTTTCGCTGGCTGTATTAGCAACTGCAGGTATGCCGGCAGTCCTTACCGAGATTGGTTTCATAAGTAGTCCTGACGAAGAGAATTTTATGCTTTCATCGGACGGACAGACCGAAATAGTTGGTAACTTAACTACTGCAATTAAGCGGTTTAAAGCAAGTGTGGAACGTTAATTGTTATAGGTCACGGAAATCTGTATTATTTAGTAACAAGTATTTAATAAGTCATAGTATTTTGATGATCCAAAGGAATTCAGCAAACAGACCTCATATAAATTACAAATTAGTGTTTTTCACATCGTTATCTTTCCTGTTGGTAACAGTTTTTGGAAGTTTTAGAGAACCACCCACAGTTACTCCTCCACAAAGAATCAAAACGATTGTATTGGATGCTGGACACGGTGGCCATGATTCGGGAGCGGTAGGTGCGCAATCGCGGGAGAAAGATGTTGCTCTGCAAATAACGCTGAAACTGGGAAAAAAGATTGAGCGCGAAATGTCTGGCGTGAAGGTAATCTACACCCGTGATGACGATAGCTACCCGAAGTTATACGAGCGACCTGCTCTGGCGAATCAACATCATGCCGATTTATTTATATCCATCCATTTGAATTCTATAGGTAGAGGATCAAGTAGGTCAGCGAAAGGTACAGAAACCTTTGTACTTGGTTTCAACAGCATCGCTAATCAGGATGTCGCAATGCGTGAGAATGCATCGATCTTGCTAGAGGACAACTACGAAGAGAACTACGATGGTTTTGATCCGAATGACCCATCTACTTACATTGTTTTCAAATATTTGAAGAAACTTTACCGCGACCAAAGTATTAAGTTGGCCAGCTATGTACAAGCAGAATATGCCCGGTCAGGCCGAGTGAATCGCGGAGTAAAAGAATTGCCATTAGCGGTATTGAAAACCGCCGGTATGCCAGCAATATTAACGGAAGTTGGTTTCATCAGCAATTCGGAAGAAGAAAGATACATGATGTCGGCCCAAGGACAGTTAGAAATAGTAGATAATCTCTTTAATGCGATAAATACCTATAGAAAAAATATGGAACGCTAAACTTTTCTTATATTAGAATGTTTACATATTAAAGCATCAAAATCTTACGCTATCATTTAAAGTCTACACATTTTGAAAATTTCAAACGAAACTAAAGTCGGAGCACTTACCGCCATCTCGATTGCATTGCTATTTATTGGCTATAGTTTTCTAAAAGGCAACGATGTATTCACCTCTGAAAATACGTATTATACGGAGTATAATAATGTAGACGGACTTTCTGCTTCGAAGCCTGTAATGGTCAATGGATATCAGATTGGACGAGTTTCTAGTCTGAAATTGCAAGACAATGGCAAGATTCGTGCAGAGTTTAAAATTAAAAATGATTACGAAATTCCCTCCAACACCGTTGCTCGCATTGTGAGTGCCGATCTATTGGGCAGCAAGGCCATCGTATTCGAACTAGGGAATAGTACAACGATGGCACGAGACGGAGATCCATTGTTATCCGATATTCAAGCGAACTTAATGGAGAAAGTGGAACCATTACAACACAAAGTAGAGAATTTGGTTGTGAAATTAGATTCTGTCTTATCTGCCGTGAATACCACGTTGGATGACGAATTTCAGCGCGATTTCAAACAGAGTTTGCGAAGCATATCTGTATCATTGGGCAACGTAGAAAAGATCACCAATGATGTAGAAGGTTTGGTGGGATCGGAACGCATGCGTCTTGCCAAGATCATGATGAACTTAGAGTCTATCACGAACAACTTTAAAAGATATGACGGGCAAATCAACTCAATTCTCAACAACTTGGACACGATGTCTAATAACTTAGCGCAAGTACAAGTGAAAGAGACGGTAGATAATGCAAACAAGGCTATGCAAGAAGTACACGCCATTACGCAAAAAATCCAGAATGGCGATGGCTCTATCGGCTTACTGCTTAATGATGACCAACTGTATAACAACTTGAACAATGCATCAATGAATCTGGATAACCTGATGAAGGATGTTAAAGAGAATCCAGGACGTTATATCCGTTTGAGTATATTCGGAAAGAAAGACACGAAGTAAACATCGGTCTACTTTTTTATAAACAGAATCGGCCAGTGCAGTGCACTGGCCGATTCTGTTTATAACTAATTCCTGCTGTTCTTACAAAGTCTCTTCTAACCAGCGGAAGAATTCTCGCTGCCACACTTGTGCGTTGTGACCGGAAAGTACCCAATGGTTTTCTTCTGGCAAGTACACCAAACGGCTTTTTACGCCACGCAGTTGCGCTGCTTGAAAAGCTTCCAAACCTTGTCCGATCGGCACTCTAAAATCTTTCCCACCTTGAATCACCATAATCGGTGAATCCCATTTTTCGACATGCTTAATCGGGTTGAAGTCAGTATATGTCTTTTCATTCGCGGCATCCCAATACGGTCCACCAAGATCTTGATTGGCAAAGAACAATTCCTCTGTCGTGCCATACCACGAAGTCATATTGAACAATCCACAATGTGAAATAAATGTTTTGAAGCGCCCTTCGTGCACTCCAGCCAGCATAAACACCGAGTAACCGCCATAACTTGCACCAACAGCGCCTAGACGTTCTGTATCTACATAAGATTCTTTGGATAAATCATCAATAGCGGAAAGATAATCGCGAATAGGCTGACCGCCCCAATCACCAGAAATATCTTCATTCCACTTCACGCCCCAGCCTGGCATACCACGACGGTTCGGCGCAATCACAATATAACCTTGCGAAGCGATGAGTTGTAGATTCCAACGTAGTGAATAGAATTGCGTCACAGCAGATTGAGGCCCACCCTGACAATACAACAAAGTCGGATATTTCTTCGCAGGATCAAAATCTGGCGGATATACCACCCACGAAAATAGATCTTGTCCGTCGGTGGCTTTTGTAAAACGACCTTTCACCGGTGTCTCGGCAATGTGCGCATAAGCTTCGTCATTCTCCGTGGTGATTGGACTCAGTTGACGCGTTTTAAAATCATAACGATAGATTTCGGTAGCGCGAGTAAGACGCGTAGAGGTAATCACCAAACCGCCATCATACTCACCAACAATTCCGGTTACGTCAAATTCGCCTTCACTCAGCTGCTTAATTTTTGGAAGCGCTTTGGTCGCTAGATTAGCTGGAACTTGGACTTCAAAAAGTTGTACGGTTCCTTTTACAGGTGCGGTGAAATAGATTTTTTTTCCATCCTTGCTCCAAGTAAAAGCATTGACCGTTTCATCCCAATGTGCGGTAAGATTCAATCGGACTTTACCATCTTGATCTTGCAGGATAATGTCGTTTTTATCCGCTTCAAAGCCATCGGTTTTCATACTTAACCAAGCTAAGCGATTTCCGACCGGACTAAAATCAGGATGCGTATCATAACCATTCATGCCTTCCGTCAGGTTGCTAACTTGGCCACTCGACAAATCGTAACGATAGATATCGGTATTGGTGCTTAATGCATATTCTTTACCTGCCTTTTTCTTGGCAACATATAAAACCGCTTTGCTATCGGGCGACCAAGCAAAATCTTCGGCTCCGCCGAATGGTGCTTGCGGACTGTAATAAGGCTTTCCTTTCAACAAATCCACCGGTTCTCCGATTTTGCCATCGGCATAGCTGGCTACAAACGGATGTGTATATCGCCCATCATTAAACGAATCCCAATGCCGATAATCTAGATCATCGTATACATACACGTCACTTTTGGGCAAATCTTTGTATTTGTCTGGACTGTGAAAGGCATTTACCAACACCGATTTGCTGTATAGTATGTATTTTTTATCAGGAGATAATTTTACGTCAGCCAGTTTTCCTTCGGTTTCGGTAAGTTTCGCCTTTTGGCTACCATCGCTATGCATCTTCCATATATCACCTTTGTAGAGGTAGATAATTTCGCCTTGTGCCGTGATATCCAAAACCGTTTCCGAACCTTGCTCTGTAGTAATTTGCGTTGGACTCCCACCTTTTACCGGAATGCTAAAAAGATTGCGCTCCGCGGAATTCGTTTCGAAGTTGTACTGAGCCACGCCATAGATCAGCTGCTTGCCGTCTGCCGTCAATCGTTCGCCAGAGACCCGTGCTAGTTTCCACAAGTTTTCAGCCGTCAACGCTTGGCGATCGGTAGAGATATTAACCACTTCGGTATCTTTGGTTCGTTTAATTTTCAACGGCCCGTCTTTTAAATTTTGTGCATGCCCAACGGTGATACTCATCACCAACAGGGCACCCAACATGTTTTTTGTATATATCATTCGTTGTTGTTTGTTGCGTTAGCATTTGTTATCCAGCGATCAATTCCTTGGCATGTTGCAGCGCTGCATCTCCAGGATTCGCGCCGCTCAGCATTTTGGCAATTTCTACGATGCGTTCATCAGCCGGCAGCGCTTCGATGCGCGAAAGCGTGCGCTCCGCTTGATCTTCCTTGTACACTTTAAAATGTCGTTTGCCTTTGGAGGCAATTTGCGGCAAGTGTGTGATAGCAATAACTTGCATATGCGCGGCTAACGTATCCATCACGTCGCCGACTTGCAACGCGACCTCGCCCGATATACCCGTATCAATCTCATCGAATATAATGGTTGGCAAAGCAGATGATCTCGCGACCAAAGACTTCACGGCGAGCATCACTCTAGAAAGCTCACCACCCGAAGCCACTTTATGAATAGGTTGCGGCGCTTGCCCTTTGTTGGCCGAGAATAAGAAACTGACTTTGTCGATTCCTTGCGCTTGAAAGGGTTCGCTTTGCGACAAATCAATTTGTAGTATCGCATTGGGCATGCCAACCTTTTGCAAGGTTTGTTCTATTTCCTTTTTGATCTGAGATAGCACGGATTTGCGTTTATCCGACACTATTTGAGCAGCTTCCCGAGTCGTCTTTTCATACTGTGCGACCTCATCAGTCAAGCATGCGACTTCTTCCTCTTGATCGTTGAGCGATTTAATCTTTTCGCGTAAAGTCTTTCCTAATAAGATAAGCTCGGCAACATCGGCAACACGGTATTTTTGTACCAAGCCGTATAACGTGGATAAGCGTTCGGTAACGAATTGCAATCGCTCTTCATCCACATTAACGGTTTGCTCTTGCAGCACCAATTCGGCGGCGATATCTTTCATTTCAATGATATTGCTATTCAAGCGAGCCAGCAAATCATCGCCCGCTGGCAAGAAAGTGGTGATCCGCTGCAATTCCTGCTGTGTATCGCGCAGGTTTTGCAAAATACTTTGCTCGGACTCTTCGAGTAAATGAATCGAGGCCAATAATCCTCTTTTGATATCTTCGGCATGCTCCAATTGGAGTTGCTCTGCTTCCAATTCTTCTACCTCACCTTCGGTCAACTGGGCCGTATCCAGCTCATTCACCACAAATTGGTTATAATCCAGCTCGGCAATGGATTGCGCGATTTGCTCTTCCAACTTCCGCAGTGCCGCGACTGCGGTCTTATAGCTTTTCAACTGTGTTTTATACTGGCTTAATGCGGACGCATTATTGGCAACACTATCTAGTACGAGAAACTGGAAATCTTCGGTATTGATCTGCGTGGTCGCTTGCTGCGAATGGATATCAATCAGACGCTCACTGAGCGATTTCAACACCTGCAAGGTGACGGGCGAATCGTTGACGAAAGCACGTGATTTGCCTTCGGCACTAATTTCGCGCCGGATAATCGTTTCTGCTTCGTAATCTAAATCCTGCTCATCGAATAGATCTTTTAGCGCATAATGGCGAATATCGAAGTAGCCTTCAATGATGCATTTACTACCTTCGTTGAATACATACTTCCCTTCTACCCGATTGCCCAGAATCAGTCCAAGCGCACCCATGATGATGGACTTACCCGCACCCGTTTCACCAGTGATGATGTTTAGCTTGTCATCAAACTCGATATCTAAAGAATCTATCAAGGCGTAATTTCTAATCAGGAGCTTTCGTAGCATGCGTTGTGCGTTATGATATAACCAAAGATAAAAAGGATTTATTACATACGCTGACGCAGCAATACGGATTATGTCGGAAATCCGTATTTTTGTGTAATGCCTGATTTCAGCCAATCACTTTCTAAGTACATGCCCGAAGCGGCAGCGCCTATTGTTTCGCAATGGATTGTCGATACCAAATGTCGTTTTCGAGTGGCCAAATCGCGTAGCAGCAAGCTAGGAGATTACCGTGCACCATTCCAAGGGAAAACGCATCAAATCTCGGTAAACCACGATTTGAATCCTTATGCTTTTTTGATTACGACCGTGCATGAGTTTGCGCATCTAAAAACATGGAAGCAGCACAAAGATCGGGTAAAACCGCACGGCCTCGAATGGAAAAATAACTTCAAAGAGCTGATGAGCCCGTTTTTCAAGATGCAGGTTTTGCCACATGATGTCACTATGGCCTTGTTGCAATACATGGATAATCCGGCCGCTTCCAGCTGCACGGATCTCAACTTGTACCGCACCTTGAAAAAGCATGATGCCGTTGCCAGTGAATTTATTACCGTAGAATCCATCCCTGCAGAAAGTGTATTCTCGCTGAAAAATGGTCGCGTTTTTCAGAAAAAGGAAAAACTAAGAAAGCGATTCAAATGCATGGAACTTTCTACAGGAAAATACTACCTCATTCATCCCATTGCGGAAGTAATTCCAGTGCCAACTCCGTAAATCGCTATAATAGCGTAATTTGAGAAGAACCCTTATATTTGAATTATGTATAAAACGCTACCTATTCTCGCAGCTTCACTGCTTGCATTAGCATCTTGCAATCAGAAAACCGAACAATACGATGCATCCAGCTTGGATTCTGCCGCGCTGTCTGCCATCTCCGAAGAAAGCTATCGTGCCCATGTCGCCGTGCTGTCTTCTGATGATTTTTTAGGCAGAAAACCGTTTACACAGGGAGATACTTTAGCGGTACAGTATATTGAAGAACAATTTAAAATATTGGGATTAGAACCTGGAAATGGCGACTCCTATTTTCAGGAAGTGCCCATGGTGCAGATTGATGCCAAGCCGACCAATACAACTTGGACATTTAGCGGCTCGAAGGGACAAGTCAATGCTCGTTACCTAGAGGATTTTGTAATCTCGACTCCACAAATGGATAATCATATTCAGGTGGCTAATTCGGAGTTAGTTTTTGTGGGCTTTGGTATTGTGGCACCAGAATTCGATTGGAACGATTATGCTGGCATCGATGTAAAGGGAAAAATAGTGGTAGCGATGGTTTCCGACCCCGGTCGGTACGATAAAAACCTGTTCAAAGCAGATACCATGACTTATTATGGTCGTTGGAATTATAAATATGAGGAAGCGGCACGACAAGGTGCAGCCGGTGTGATATTAATCCACGAAACTGCGGCCGCCAGCTACGGCTGGAACGTGGTAAGATCTGGTTGGTCAGGACCACAACTGAGTTTGGTTCCAGCGGCTGATGCGCAAAATGTACAGTTTCAAAGTTGGATTACCACTCCGGTAGCCAATCAATTATTTGCTATCAGTGCTGTCAATGCGAGCATCATGGAAGAGGCAAAGAAACCTGGTTTCAAAGCACGCGCGATGGGCATCAAAACAGGAGTAGATTTGCAAAGTAAAATTCGAAAATCTGCTTCTAATAATGTTGTCGCAAAACTGAAAGGTACAAAAAGACCTGATGAGGTGGTGATTTACACGGCACATTGGGATCACTTGGGCGTTGGCGACGCATTAGATGGTGATTCGATTTTCAACGGTGCGATTGATAATGCCGCTGGCGTATCTGCCCTATTTGAAATTGCGAAAGCCTTCCAAGCTGCGAAAGTGAAGCCAGAACGTACCATCGTGTTCATGGCAGTGACGGCAGAGGAAGAAGGTTTATTAGGATCACAATATTATACAGAGCATCCAATTTTCCCATTGAATAAAACGGTCGGAAACTTAAATATGGATGCGTTTAATGCGGTCGGTGCTACGAAAGGTGTTTCTATCGTCGGCCGAGGCCAGACTGAGTTGGAAGATTACGTGGAGCGTTCGGCTGCAAAATTCGACCGCGTTATCGTAGATGCTGGAAGTCCATCTTCTGGCGGATTCTACCGTTCAGATCATTTTAATTTTGTGAAGATGGGCGTACCGGGATTGTTTATGGGAAGCGGCGGTGATTATCTGGAAACCGACAGCGTGGCATTGAACAAACGCAAAGAAGCGTTGGCCGGAACGTATCATACGGTCGCAGATGAGTATAATGAAAACTGGGATTTCTCTGGCATCTTAGCCGATATTCGTCTATTCTTTGATATTGGCTATTCGCTGAGTATGGAGACCGTATTTCCGAATTTCAAGGCGAAGTCAGAATTCAAAGAATTAGGAGACAAACGACTATCAAAGTAGTATATTTGTGCCGAGATAATGTATTGAAGTACTAATTTTTACGATAACTGGAATGAAACATTTACACTCTACACTTGCTGTAGTATTGCTGATCGCGTTGGTAGTATCTATTGTGATTACACTGGTTAATTACTTAAAATATCGACCATACAATAGGAAAATTGCATTGATAGGTTTGATCAGCGGACACATGCAGATGCTTATAGGAATCATCTATTTCATCACGCTTCAATACTACAGCATGTTCTCAGGAGCAGTTATGAAAGATAGCTTGATGCGCTTCAAAGTCATTGAGCACCCACTTGTCATGATATTAGGTGTGGTCGCGATTACCATTGGATATTCGAAAGCGAAGCGAATGACTGAAGATTGGAAAGCAAACCAAACGGTTTTCATTTTCTACACCGTCGGTTTGATTCTTTTTTTATCACGCATTCCTTGGAAAACTTGGTCGTTGTTTGCATAAGACAACAAGTCTATAGAAAGTTTATGGAGCGCTCAAACATTGTTTGGGCGCTTTTTTTGTTATATTATAGGATCTAAAATCAGAACTTACTGAACATGCCTAAAGAACTTATAGACATTATTCTTATCGACCTTTTTATATTAGCAGTCCCTTTGGTGATGTATTTTTTTCCACCCAAAAACATCAATGCTATTTACGGGTATAGGACGACCCGATCTATGAAGAATATAGATAATTGGCGCTTTGCGCAAAGGTATTTTTCAAAACAATGGATGCTTTTAACCCCCGTAATCATCGTAGTTCAAGTTTTGTTGATATACTTTACTGATCATGACTTGAGGTCAAAGTCGTCTATGATAATTCCCATTTCTATGGCTTTGTATTTTGGAGGGAGCTTTATTTGTATACGCCGCACGGAGCAAAAGCTAAAAAGAATGATGTAAATAGGGATGAAGTAATATATCAGCTAGGGTCGGAAAAAGTACTGCGCTGAGGAATATATTGATAAATAAGATCGTTTTATAAAAATGCCAATAGATGCGCAGGATTAGTCTACTGTCGATTCCTCGACAATATACACATCTTCATTGGTTCTTTTCATTTTGAACTTTTCACGGGCAATCTTCTGGATAATGTCGGGGTTGGATTTGACATCTTTGATCGCTGTGGATATGGTAGAGATTTCGCTTGTGTAGTATTCCTTCTCAGCTTCTAGCTTCTTTCTTTCCTGCTGATAGTTGTACTGTGTAGTCAGATCATAACGATCAAAGAATGCCATCCAAGCGATAAACACCGCAACAGCAATCAAATACTTGTTTCGAACTACGTTGACGAAGCGCTCCATAAACACAAAGATATTATTATCGCACCAAAATGAATGGATTAAACAAAAAAAATAAATAATGCGTATGGATTAAGATCAATAAATCCTTTAGAAAAGGGATCTATGTACTAAAAAAGGCTATCAAAGTACCTGCGCACCTTGATAGCCTTTCACTAAGACAATCCAAAATTGGATTATTTTTTATTAGCGTATTTGAATGCGCTACCGATATATTTTGCATTGCTACCCAATTCTTCTTCAATACGAAGCAATTGGTTGTATTTTGCAATCCTGTCAGATCTAGAGATAGAACCTGTTTTGATCTGTCCACAGTTCAACGCTACTGCTAAGTCAGCAATCGTGTTATCTTCTGTCTCACCAGAACGGTGCGACATGACCGAAGTATACCCATTGTGCTGCGCTAAAGAAACTGCATTGATTGTCTCCGTCAACGAACCGATTTGGTTTACTTTTACCAAGATAGAATTCGCTGTATCGGTATCAATACCTTCTTGAAGGCGTTTTGTGTTCGTTACGAATAAATCATCACCTACTAACTGCACGCGATCGCCGATTTTCTCGGTCAATAGTTTCCAGCCAGCCCAGTCATCTTCGCCCATACCATCTTCGATAGAGATGATCGGGTATTTCTCCGTCAATTCTGCTAAGTAGTTTACTTGCTCTTCTGTAGAACGAACCGCTCCATTAGCACCTTCGAATTTCGAGTAATCGTATTTACCGTTTTCGAAGAATTCTGTAGAAGCACAATCCAACGCTAAGAATACGTCTTGACCTGCTTTGTAACCAGCTTGCTCAATAGCTTTCAATACCGTTTCGATCGCATCTTCTGTACCGTCAAATGTTGGTGCGAAACCACCCTCATCACCTACTGCAGTAGATAAGTTACGGTCGTGCAAGATTTTTTTCAAGGTATGGAAGATTTCAGCTCCCCAACGAAGTGCTTCTGAGAAAGAAGTCGCTCCTACTGGCATGATCATAAACTCTTGGAACGCGATAGGCGCATCAGAGTGAGAACCACCGTTGATGATGTTCATCATCGGAATAGGAAGTGTATTTGCGTTGACACCACCGATGTAACGATACAATGGTTGACGGCTTTCTTGTGCAGCAGCTTTTGCAACAGCAAGAGATACCCCCAAGATAGCATTAGCACCCAAGTTGCCTTTGTTTTCGCTACCATCCAAATCAATCATGATTTTGTCAATGGCATTTTGCTCGAATACATCCACACCTTGCAAAGCTTCAGAGATTTTCGTATTTACGTTCTCTACCGCTTTCAAGACGCCTTTTCCTAAATATTTTGCTTTATCGCCATCACGCAATTCAACCGCTTCGTGGGCTCCTGTAGATGCTCCAGAAGGAACGGCTGCACGACCAACAAAACCATTTTGTGTGGTTACATCAACTTCAATGGTTGGATTTCCGCGCGAATCTAGTATTTGGCGCGCATGTACATCGATTATTAAACTCATTTTTACTGTATATGGTTATCTAAAAATATCTTACACACATAGTGTATCAAAAACACTAAGATACAAAACTTTACCTTAGTTTTCAAAGATAGGAATTATCCATACTGCTGCAAGCATTAACAAAAAGATAACAACGTAAAAATGAAGCGCCTATCTTTATCCCTGTAGCTCCGCTACAAATTGCTGGATCGCATTTGCAGGATCATTCGTACGCATGAAGTTTTCGCCGATCAGAAATCCGGCGTAGCCGACTTTCTGGAGTTCGCGGATCGTTGCCGGATCCGATATACCACTTTCGGATACTTTGATGTAGTGATTCGGAATTTGATCTGCTAACGTATAAGAATGATCCAGCGACACGGAGAAATCTTTCAGATTTCTATTGTTCACGCCAATCGCATCAATCGTATCAAACAAACTACGGCTCAATTCTTCGGCATTGTGCACTTCTAGCAGCACGCTCAATCCGAGCGATTGCGCATAGGCAGAAAGAGATTCAATGGCTTCGGCATCCAAGCAAGCGGCAATCAACAAAATAATATCTGCGCCATACGCTTTCGCCTCGGTGATCTGATACCGATCAATGATAAACTCTTTTCGCAATAGCGGAATTTGCAGCACTTCGCGCGCAGCCGTCAAATCGGCCAAACTGCCTTGGAAGAAATCCGCATCGGTAAGGACAGAAACGGCCGAAGCGCCAGCGGCCTGATATCCCTGCACCACTTCTTTCACGGTGACATTTCCATTAATGACGCCTTTGGAAGGTGACGCACGTTTGTATTCAGCAATGATGCCAGTATGCTGGCCGTCTAAGATAAAATCGCGCAAGCGATAACAGGTTCTGCCAAATAGTGGATACGTTTCCAGTTCCGCGGCTGTTACTTTTGATTTTGCTGCCGCAACTTCTTCCTTTTTACGATCTATAATCTTGTCTAATATCGTCATGGTCTACTATTCTGAATGATCAATCTGGGCTAAGAAAGCCAGTTGGCAATTAACATACGTCCGTTGTCTGTGAGTATCGATTCGGGATGGAATTGCATGCCACGGACATCGTACTCTTTATGAGACAATGCCATAATGATTCCATCTTTGTCCACCGCGGTGACTTTCAAGCAATCGGGCAAACTTTCGCGGTCTACCGCCCAAGAATGGTATCGACCGATCTGAGAATCTTCTGGAAAATCCCGAAACAAACGTTCTTCCGGATCCAACACTTGAATACCCGTAGCCACGCCATGCAAGGGTTTTTTCATATTGAATAAAGAACCGCCATATACTTCAGCAATCGCTTGTTGCCCTAAGCAAATGCCTAGAATTTGTTTGTTCGCGCCATAACGGCGAATTACATCCATCAGTAAGCCGGCTTCACTCGGAATGCCCGGCCCAGGAGATAATAATAAACTGTGATACGCATCCACATCCTCCAACGCAAATTTGTCATTGCGCACCACATCGTAATCCCGACCAAGCTCTTGCAGCAAATGCACCAAGTTGTAGGTAAACGAATCGTAATTATCGATAACTAGTATTTTGTTATTGTGCATGCGGCAACTTGGTTTCTAATGTATGTACTTTTGTTGGTATCTCTTCTCCCAAAGCAGCTGCTTTGGTGATATAAGCATTTCGTAACTCGACTAATTCGGCTATTCTATGCTCGATCGTTTGCAGTGAATCTGCCACATGTTCTTGATGTTCGCAGTATTCTAGTGGTCTAATCATCATAGCGTTTGTGCTAAATCTAATGCGCGACGCAGTGCCGCAATTTTATTATTTACTTCTTGTAATTCACTTTCTGGATCCGAATCCAATACAATACCGGCACCAGCTTGATAATGCAACAAATTACCTTTACTTAGAAACGAGCGGATCATAATCGCGTGGTTAAAATCTCCATTGAAACCCATGTAACCTATTGCGCCAGCATAAAACGAACGCTGCAAACCTTCGTAACGATCGATCAATGTCAAGGCCATATGCTTTGGCGCACCAGACAATGTGCCCGCCGGAAAGGTATCGCCCACCACATCAAATGGGTTGGAGCCTGCATGCAACTTGCCCGTCACTTTAGAAACCAAGTGGATAATGTGCGAATAATATTGTGCTTCTTTATAAGACTTCACATGTACATTGGTACAATGTCTGCTCAAATCATTACGCGCCAAATCCACCAACATCACGTGCTCGGCAGATTCTTTAGGATCTTGCTTGAGTTGCTCGGCGATCTGCTCATCTTGCTCCATATCACCGGTACGCTTAAAAGTACCTGCGATCGGATAGATAGTGGCTTCATCTTTACGGATGGTCAATTGCGCCTCTGGCGAAGACCCAAAAATCCGAAAATCGCCGTAATCGAAATAGAACAGATATGGAGATGGGTTCACCGAGCGCAACGCGCGGTACACATTAAATTCGTCACCAGTGAAGCCAACCGAAAATGCACGCGATGGCACAATTTGGAATACGTCGCCGCGTTGAATATGTGTTTTCATCTTACGCACCAATTCGCGAAACTCTTCGTCGGTCATATTCGAACCTTCGTTTTCTTGTTTTTTGAACGCATATTCTGGGAAGTTTCGATTTTGGATAATGTATTCTAACCGATCCAGATCAGAGGCTTCATGCTCCAACAGGTTCTCAAACAAGTACAATTGATTCCGGAAATGATCGATCGCAATCACATACTTATACACATGATATTGCATCGGCGGTATGTCGCGCTTCGGATCTTTCGGCGTGGTGAGCTGGATATCTTCATAATGCTCGACCGCATCAAAAGAGAAATATCCAAACAACCCATTAGAAATCAGGTTGACCTCGGGCACGGCTTCCGAATGAAAAGAATCCCGAAAAGCCGAGACTTCTTGCTTCAAGTTAATACCATCTACCGGTTTGCTTTCTTTTGGCTTATTCGGATACGAAATATGCAGACCTTCTTGGTTCAACACAATGCCCGCGATGGGCTGACAACAGATATAGCTGATATTGTTATCGCGGCTCTGATATTCCGAACTTTCCAATAGCAGACTATTAGGAAACACGTCGCGCAGGCGCAGATAGATACTTACCGGCGTGGTAGTATCGGCCAAGATTTTCTTATAGTTCGTTGTAAATGTATAGGACATGAATACGCGTTTTCTGATGTTGTGATCTATTTCTTATAAACAAAATGAGGCCCGACGTTTGCGTCGGGCCTCATGTAAATAGGTTGTATTTTTTATATTATACACACCAATAGTTATGCCTGCCGACGCTGTTTGCACCCGGCCACCACCACAATTGATATGTTGTATTATTCGACATAGAGAAACAAATATAATATTATTTATGGATAATACTATTCGGCTGGCAGAATAAATTTAAAAAAGGTTTTAAGCAAACATTTTGAGCAATACTACGTTGTAAGAACAGTGAATAAAATGTAGACTCGGCGCGGATAAATGCGTTTAAAAACCCACAGAGTCGGCGTCAATACCGAAACGATAAGAATGAATCCGAAAAACAATAACAAAGTAATCATTGTCTCGAATCGACTACCTGTAAAGATTGAAAGAAAAGAAGATGGATTGGTCATCAGCCCAAGTGAAGGTGGATTAGCAACCGGCCTGGGATCCATTTATAATGCAGGAAATAATATATGGATCGGCTGGCCAGGTATCATTCCGCAAGATGAAGCAGAACGTGTTTTCATCACGGAAGAATTACGTTTGCTCAATCTCGTGCCCGTATTCCTCACCGAAGAAGAAATACTAGGCTATTACGAAGGTTTTTCCAACGAAGTGCTTTGGCCAATCTGTCATTATAGCCCAAGCTATGCGGTATACGATACCGATAATTGGAATACGTACGTACAGGTCAACGAAAAGTTTGGACAGATCGTCCGCGAATATATTGATAGCGAAGATACCGTATGGATCCACGATTATCAACTCATGCTGCTGCCGAATGTACTTCGAAAACACTACGAAAAATTATCTATCGGATATTTTCAGCATATCCCATTTCCACCAGATGAAGTATTTAGAAGTATTCCCTGGCGGAATGAATTGCTACTAGGTATACTCGGCGCAGATTTAATCGCTTTTCACACCTTCAACGACACACAGCATTTCCTGGATGCTTGTACGCACATCCTGAACATTCCGATTCGCAACAATTACTTGCAGATTCGCGGACGCAGTGCGTATGTGGAGGTATATCCGATGGGAATTGATTTCGACAAATTTAACACCTTGTCCAAAGATACTGGTGTGAAGGCAAGAGCGCTAGAGATCAAATCTTATTTCAAACAACGCAAAATCATCCTTTCTATCGATCGGTTGGATTATAGCAAAGGAATTATACAGCGCATCGTCGCTTTTGAAGAGCTGCTTAAGAATTACCCAGAACTGCGCGATCAAGTCGTATTGTATATGCTTGTGGTACCTTCGCGTGATCAAGTGAAGCAATACAAGCGACTGCGTGATGAGATCGACCGCCGCGTGGGCAACATCAATTCGGTGTATGGCTCGACCGATTGGACGCCGATCGCTTATTTCTACAACTCCTACCCTGTCGAAGAATTATCATCCTTGTACGTAGCGGCCGATGTATGTTTGATTACCTCCATCCGCGACGGCATGAACTTAGTAAGTAAGGAATATATTGCGAGCAAAGAAGAAACGTCGGGCGTACTGGTATTGAGTGAATTGGCTGGCGCGTCAAAAGAACTGATTGACGCCGTACATGTCAACCCCAATTCGGTCGATCAGATTAGTCATGCCCTGCATTTCGCGCTGCATATGTCGGAAGAAGAAAAGCTGAATCGCATGGATGCGAACTTTGCTTTGGTCAAGAAATTCAACATTCACCATTGGGTGGAGATTTTCTTTGCACGGATGAAGGAAATCAAGATTCAGCAGCGCAAGGAATTTGCCCGCAAAATCCAACCAGAAAATAACGAAGCCATCTCTGCGGGATATCAAAGTGCACAGAAAAGAATCTTCTTTCTAGATTATGATGGTACGTTAATCGGTTTCCACAATGAAGCAGACAAAGCTACGCCGACAGAAGAGGTATATGAATTACTAGACACCTTGCAATCCGACCCAAATAATACCGTGGTCATTATCAGTGGACGACCGCATCAAACACTGGATAAATGGTTCGGCAACCGTGGTTATACCTTGGTGGGCGAGCATGGTGTTTGGAAAAAATTGCCCGATGAAGCCTGGCGAAGCAAATCCAACATATCGGATCGCTGGAAGCCATCGGTGAAGCGTATCATGAATAAAATCGCTAACCGCACGGCCGGATCTTCCGTCGAAGAGAAGGACTACTCCATGGCGTGGCATTACCGCAAAGTGCAATCAGGATTGGGCAGATTGCGTGCGCAGGAGCTTATGGATAGCTTGCGCTATCTGATTCCACATCATGGATTGCAACTATTGTATGGCGATAAGGTCATCGAAGTCAAAAATTCGGAGGTGAATAAGGGGAAAGCGGCTAGCGGCCTTGTCGAAAAACTGCAACCTGATTTTATCTTCGCGATGGGCGATGATGCTACCGATGAAGATATGTTTCACGAATTGCCCGGCGAAACCGTATCAGTCAAAGTAGGCAGTAAAAAATCGGCCGCCAAATATTATGTAGATAGTCAACAAGATGCCATCCAGCTATTGCACTCTATAGCCGGACTAGTACAGAAAAATCAACCCGAATAACTTTATTTATAGATAGATTAAGCTTTATATGTCGCAAAAACATCGTTACGGCAGCGGTATCATCGGTAACTGCTCCTATATTGCCCATGTGGGCACAGACACCAATGTCAATTGGCTATGTTGGCCATCTTTTGAGGATTCTTTTGTATTTGGTTCGCTGCTGGACAAGGAAAAAGGTGGAGAATTTTCCGTCCGCCCAACGGGTGACATTCTGGAAAGCAAGCAGTACTATGTAGATAACACCAATGTGCTATGCACAGAGATCACAAGTGAAGATGGATCTTACCGGATTACAGATTTTGCGCCACGCTTCGAGCAGTACGAACGGTATTACAAACCGCTCATGCTGATCCGTAAGATAGAACCGCTATCTGGCCATCCTAAAATTCGTGTAACCTGCGAGCCAACGTACGATTATGGAAAGCAGACCTTCAAGAAGGATCGTGGCAGTAATCATGTACAATTCCACTCTGCCGATACACACATGCGATTGGCCACTAATATGCCGATCAGTCATTTCTTCGAAAATGAAGTGCCATTTCTGTTGAACCAAACGGTGTATTTGATTCTGACGTACGGAAGCGCGTTCGAAGCGCCGATTGAGCGTACTGCCGAAGAGTTTCAAACGCGCACGCAGCAGTATTGGCAGAAATGGATTAAGAAAGCATCGATCCCTACTTTTTACCAAAAGGAAGTCATTCGCTCTGCGCTAGTTCTAAAATTGCACCAATACGAGGATACGGGCGCGATTATCGCGGCGAGTACGACCAGTTTGCCAGAGCATCCGGGCTCCGGGCGCAATTGGGATTATCGGTATTGCTGGTTGCGTGATAGCTACTATGTGTTGACAGCGCTCAGCCACATCGGCCAATTTGAAGAAATGGAAAAATATGCCTCGTACATTGCGAATATCACGCATATTGATCTGGATCGTCTGCAACCACTGTATGGTATTTTCGGGCAACATAAATTGACGGAAAGCACATTAGATTATCTGAATGGTTATCTGGGTGAGCAGCCGGTACGCATCGGTAATCAAGCGCATGAGCACATTCAAAATGATGTGTACGGACAAGCATTGATCGCCTTACTCCCATTACTCACCGATAGCCGCTACAATCACGAATTGAAGATCAACGTACGCGAATGGACTTCTTTTATCCTGAAGAAGATCGGTGCTACGATTGACGAACTGGATGCGGGCATCTGGGAATTTCGAAATTTTGAACAGCGCCATTGCTATTCTAATCTATTCCAGTGGGCAGGTAGTACTGCCGCACTGAAGATTGCTAGAATGTATGGATTGGATGATATTGCTGAGGAAGCGCAACGCCTCAAAAAGCGTGCTGCTGAGCATATTGAGGGATGTTTCGACCCTGAAGAAGGTGTATACACCAACGCAATTGATAGCAAAAATCTGGATGCTAGCACCTTGCAGCTCATCATGATGAATTACTTGGATCCGGCTAGCGAGAAAGCTGCTAAACACTTAGAAATTCTGGAAAAAGAGTTGAAAGCGGAGAATGGTTTATTCTACCGTTACTTGCACAAAGATGATTTTGGCAAACCCAAATCTACCTTCCTAGTCTGTGCCTTTTGGTATGTGGAAGCACTGGCTTGTGTAGGCCGCATTGATGAAGCAAAGGATATTTTTGAAAAACTGATGCAGTATAGCAACCATCTGATGTTATTCAGTGAAGATGTAAGTGAGCATGATGGTAGCCAATGGGGCAATTTCCCACAAGCTTACAGTCATGTTGGCTTGGTGAATGCCGCCTATCGAATTGCTGTAAAATTGGATCAGCCGACTTTCTTCGAAAAGGAATAATATAAATGCGATGTATCGTCCTTCTAATAAGGAGGACGATACATTAAAAAAATGAAGGTGATATTTCAGAATTCATTTTTTTATTTCTACTTTTGTATCCCAGAAAATGAAAGAAAATCTTTATCTATCTGACGCTTTTTTACCGATGATTTTCATCGGTTATGTACGAAATTAATTTGCAGCCCGTTTGGGCTTTTTTTATGTATATAGGCCCAGGATTAGGTAAAAATGATCTACAAAGTGTTTAACAATCGTTATTTTATACAACAATGACCAACTACAGCAAATTACCCGCGGTATTAGTACTCGAAGATGGCACGGCTTTTCATGGAAAGGCAGCAGGAAAAATCGGAACTACAACTGGCGAAATCTGTTTTAACACGGGTACCACTGGATACCAGGAGATTTTTACAGACCCTTCTTACTATGCGCAAATCATGGTAACGACGAATGCACATATTGGTAATTATGGGGTAGATGAGGATGATACCGAATCTAAGAAAATCCAGATTGCTGGCTTGGTGTGTAAAAACTATAATGTAAACTACAGCCGAAAAATGGCGGACGGCTCGATCCAAAACTACTTTGAAGAAGAAAATCTTGTAGGTATTTCGGATATCGACACGCGTTCGCTGGTACGCTACATCCGGGACAAAGGCGCGATGAATGCGATCATCTCTTCGGAGAATCTGGATGTAGACGCTCTTGTAAAACAACTTAAGGATGTGCCGTCGATGGCAGGTCTAGAGTTATCTTCTCATGTAACAACAAAAGAGCCGTATTACTACGGTGACGAAGATGCGTCTACTCGCATTGCGGTGTTAGATTTAGGCATTAAGAAAAATATATTGCGCAACTTCGATGCGCGCCAAGTATATGCTAAAGTATTTCCTGCAAAAACTTCTTTCCAAGAAATGGAAGCGTGGGGTGCAGATGGTTACTTCATCTCAAACGGCCCTGGTGATCCATCAGCGATGGATTACGCTATCGATACGGTAAAAGAAATTTTAGCAGCGGATAAGCCGATGTTTGGAATTTGCTTAGGTCATCAAATTTTGGCATTAGCCAATGATATCCGTACAGAGAAAATGCACAACGGACACCGTGGAATCAATCACCCAGTAAAGAACATCATCGCTGATAAGTGTGAGATAACCTCTCAAAACCATGGTTTTGGTGTAATCCGCGAAGATATTGAAAACTCGGATGCGGTGGAGGTAACGCACATCAACCTAAATGATAATTCCATCGAAGGAATCCGCGTGAAAGGCAAAAGAGCATTCTCGGTACAGTACCACCCAGAGTCTTCACCTGGCCCACACGATTCTCGTTATCTTTTTGATGACTTTATCGCGATGGTGAAAGGTTAGTTCTAGCAGTTAGTATGATAAAAAAAGGCCGTTGTTGATCAACGGCCTTTTTTGTAGTTAGATTTCATTGTTCGTCAACGATTCTGTTGTTGGAATCGGATTGCAACACCGCTTTACATACATAAACTATTTATTGTAAGATCTTTGTGTATTAGTTGAGTGCGGGAAAAGGAATGTGAGCCTGCTTTTCATGAAAACATATATAGGGATATATAAAGGAAACAGACCAATAAGCGGAAGAACAAAAAAATGGCTGTCATCTCTGATGACAGCCATTCGTAATTTTAAAAAGATGTGCTTAGCGTAAGTTTACTTGCACCCCGATGCTCTTATGGTTTTCACTCGGTTTGACTAGATCATTTCCTTCAATTTCGAAGACCACTGCTGCCGTTGCAGGCCCAGTAGGTTGAGCTGGATAGTTCAAGATCTCCACTGCAAAATCTGCCGTGCTCGAATTAGCCGGTAAAGTCGCGTTTAAGCCATTTGGCAAACGGTAATGAACCCCTTCTACTGCCGTCGAGTTTTCGGCATCGATACGAATTGCTATCGTTTGATTCGCACTAAGCTGCGCCCCAAGTAAGTTGATACGATAAGAAACTAATCCCGACCCTCTAAGTCTAGCAGCTAACAATGGATAATTACGACCCGGCGCATTGGCTGTGCTGGTGGCTAGGTCAAATTCTACTAAGGCATTAGTGAAATAGAAATCTTCGTCTGTTTCCTTCATGCAGGAACCAAAAAGCATTGGAATACCTAATGCTAAAATAATAAATTTTATAAATCTCATGATGGAGTGTTTCAATTAATAACCAGGATTCTGTACAACTTGTGTATTTGGAGCCGCTTCGCGAACAGGGATATTAGCCAAAATTCGGAAATCCGTAAAAGCAACGTTACCTGTCGGCTTGATGATATCACGTCCTAGGCGTTTCAGATCAAAGAAACGATGTCCTTCGAAAGCCAATTCCAATCGACGTTGCATAATTATATCTTCAAACAAGGCAGATCCAGAAACAGAAGTCTCCCCGATGCCAGCTCGAACCCGGATTAAGTTGAGTTGGGTTCGTGCAAATTCTTCATTAAATGCTGGAGTTCCTGGAGTAGCATAGGCTTCCGCCATATTTAAAATCACTTCTGGAAGCCTAATAACAGGCACATTATCCATGTTATTCACACCACTTCTACTGATGAATTTCGTAATCTCCCAACGGGTTCTATTAGCAGTAGTCAAGCCGCGTAAAATGATTTCGCGACGAACATCATTTGCACCATACAAAGCGTAGAAAGCATCATTCAAAACCACATTGCCGTGGTTTGATCCAGACGTCGCAGTTGGTGTTAGCCGCGTAGTATAGGTTGCACGTAAGGATTCATTTACACCGATATTGTCGGCTGTGTTGGTAAATGCTACTTCGAAGAAAGACTCTGGATTGTTTACCGTACGCCATGTTTGCACAAAAGCGTCTGTAGGTGCTAAGGTTTTACTTCCAGTAGTTATTGCCGCGTTACCTTCCGATATTACTTTGGTCATATCACCACGATATAATGCTACACGGCTAAAAAGGGCATGTGCTGCAGATTTTGAAGCACCATAAACCGATGTATTATTCGGTAATTTGGTGATTGCATTTTCCAAATCAGCGTATATAAAATCATAAACTTCGCTGATAGTAGGACGTGTATTGTATACAATGTGATCCAATGTTAGTACGCCTTTTGTAATGATTGGCACACTGCCCTTATTAGACGCTTCGATAATAGCCGTTGGATCATAGGCATAGCATTTGGCCAATGTATGGTAGCTAAGTGCCCGAAGAAAATGAAGCTGACCAGATACATTTGCCTTGTATTCATCAGTAGCAGGAAGTGTTTCCAGTGCTTCGAAGACTAAATTGACTTGATTAATCGCATAATAGCTCATCTGCCACGTGGCTGTTAGCATATGTGATGCCGGTTGATTATTTGCCTGTGGCACCAAACGATTGCCTGCGCCGGTATTGATTGCATCATCTGCTAACAACTCTGGAATGGCCAATAAATCGCGACCGTATAGCCCCAATTCTCTAAATCGAGAGTAGACGGCATTCACTGCTGCATTGACCGCATTTTCACTGGTTAATGCTGTTTCGGAGTCGATCGACTGCTGCGGATCGACATCTAGTAAGCTGTCACATGAGCTATTTAAAAATAAAGCTCCAGCTAATAATATATATATAAAATTTTTCTTCATTGTAATTTCGTTTTTAATTAAAAGCCCAATTGTAGACCAATTATAAAACTCTTCAACGGCGGGATAGCACCTTGTGTAGATCCTTGTACGGTAGTACCGCGCTCAGAATTACTTCCTGTAGACCCAAACTCAGGATCGTATCCCGTCCATTTTGTCCAAGTCAAAAGGTTTGTACCTTGTGCATACACGCGCAATTGTCTAGCACGAAGACGAGACGCTATTTCCGTAGGCAATGTATACGAAAGGCTAATATTTTTTAACCGGATATAAGATGCATCTTCTAGGAAACGACTGCTGGTACCATATCCACTAGCCATACCCACTTCTGCACCACCATCAATGGGTCTTGGTACAGAAGTAATATCACCTGGCTCCTGCCAACGTCTTTCAAATACATCCACTAAACCATTTCTAGAAGTTGCCCCGTTGCGATACCAAAACGCATTTTGACTATTGTACAACATACGCCCAAAATCATACTGGAAAAAAGCAGATAATTCTACTCCTTTATAGTTAAATGAATTCGTAAAACCACCATAACTATCGCTTAAGCTGTTTCCTAGTACAGTATAGTCCAATGGATTTCTTAGTGAGTACGTGATATTTCCGGCATTATCATACCACATTGCTTTTCCAGTTGCTGCATTTACACCGGCATATCTCCCGTAAAACTGAGAACCTAAAGAGTAACCTACACGGATTGACTGGTCGCCTGGCAACACCTCTAGGTCATCGTACAATGACAATAACTTGTTATCCATAAAAGTAACATTGAAGCTAGTGGTCCAACGGAAATCTCTTGCCTGTACATTGATCGTGTTCAAAGTAAGTTCTAGACCACGGTTTTCTACTTCGGCAATATTCGAACTTACATCTGCATAACCTGATGTATAAGGCAACGGGCGATCAAGTAACAAGTCCGTACTCAGACGACGGAAAACATCCACTTCTGCTGTAATACGACCATCGAAAAATCCTAGATCTAAGCCTAAATTGGTCGTGATATTTCGCTCCCATCTTAATTCTGGATTAGAAATACCGGAAGGACGAATACCCGGTTGGCCATTGTAGGCTCCCAAACCTTGGTATAATCCTCTCCATCCAAAATTATCAATGTTAGAGTTACCTGTATGACCATAACTGGCTCTTAATTTCAACTGCGACAACCAGTTTACATCATTCAAGAAGTCTTCTTGATTGATATCCCAGGCAGCAGATACGCCTGGAAACAATCCATAACGGTTATCCGCACCGAAACGAGAAGAACCATCATAGCGTAAAACACCGCCAATGAAGTATTTCTTTTTGTAATCGTAATTTACCTTTCCGAAGATACCAGCTGTTTTAAAGCCCGTGTAATTTCCAGAGACATTGACTGGATTGGCAGCAGACTGCATCGTACGAAATTGAAAAGTTGGGAAACCTTCGCCCGACATAAAGCGATAATCGCGATTATCTTGTCTGTACTCCGCTCCCAAAATTGCCGAAATGGTGTGATCGGTATTAAAGGTTTTGTTGTAGTTTAATGTCTGGTTCGTTAAGAAGTTAATATTCTCATAGTTATCAAGCTCTAGTAATCCATTTCTAGCAAAACCATCAATGGTACGAGGGTCACGATAATTCTGCGAAGCTATCATACGATAATCAATACCGTAGAATGAACGAAACGTCAAACCATCCATGATTTTCGCTGTAAATGCCGTGTTACCAACTACTGCTTTAGTATTACTTCTAATGGTATTAACAGATGTTGTAAAAATAGCATTATGCCCCATATCTCCTGGAAGATTTGTCGTAGGAGCATTAAAACTACCATCTTCATTATAGATTGGCACGTACGGTAACATCATCGGTGCTGAGTACTGCGGTGCCGCAAAAGCTCCAGACGAAGAGTTACTCCCAGTGATACCATTCTGTGTTACAGATGATAACTTAGCGTTGAAATCAACGGTCAACCAATCCAAAGCTTTGTGACTAATATTAGCCAATGCAGTACCACGGCTAAAATCAATTCCAATCACGGCTCCTTCTTGCTTGTTATATGACCCAGACATAAACACGGTAGTACGTTCGCTACCACCAGAGAACGACAATTCGTAGTTTTGATTCTTACCATTACGGAATGCGGCATCTTGCCAATCATAGGTTGGTAATGCGGCGATTTCGCCATCCGTGGTGGTACGTGGCAAACCTAATGCATCTAACCACGCATCGCGGTTAAGCTGATCTGTTCTAGTTGGGTTTCTGTTCCAAATAGCTTCACCACGCGCTTGCGCAAATTGCTGCGAATTCATCATCTTCACAGAAGGCATCGGCTCGGTCCACCCGAAAAAGGTATTAAAGTTGATCTGACTCTGCCCAGCTTTACCTTTTTTAGTGGTAATCAACACCACGCCATTTGCTGCTTGAGCACCATAAATGGCTGCTGCTGCGCCATCTTTCAATACGGAGATAGATTCAATGTCATTGGTATTCAAAAATGCCAATGGATTGGAGTTAACGAAAGAAGTAGAAGTACCTGTGTTCATCTGTACACCATCTACGATGTACAACGGTTCATTACCGGCAGAGATCGATCCTGTACCACGAATACGCATTTGTACAGCTGCACCTGGCACACCACTGGAAGCATTGACTTGCACACCTGAAGCTTGTCCTTGTAAAGCTCGGTCAATCGATTGAACGGGCATGTTTTCGATGTTTTTTGGATTGACCCGTGAGATGGCCCCCGCAATATCACCACGCCGTTGTGTACCATAACCCGTGACCACTACCTCATCTAGATAGGAAGCTTCAGAAGTTAATTTAACATCTAAAACTGGTTGACTGGTTAAAGAAATAGTTTGAGAGAGATACCCTACATGAGAGATGGTTAGCCGTTTTGCGGCTTGTGCAAATTTAATCGTGTAACGACCATCGCGATCTGTCTGTGTACCGATAGATGTACCTTCAATTAGAACGGATGCACCAATTACAGGAGAGCCATCCTCTTGATCTGTTATCCGACCGGACAACGTACGGTTTTGTGCTAGCGCCATACCGATGGATAGGCAGAAAAGCACAATAATGCTAAGTAGTTGTTTTTGCATAGATGTGTATTAATAATATATAGTAGTTGTTAGTTACCGAGATGCAACGGGCGCTGCAACTAAGCGCTGCAAACATAGTAAAATTTTGTTAAATCCATAATAAACGAGATATAAATTATAAAAAATGATACTAGTTACACATTATCTATAAGATCACCACAATTTCTAAACTGAAAACAACCAAAAACAAATTAAGCACACGATTTTACTATCAATTACACTCGAATTACAACAAAATGAAGAAAGTTATCCCACAAATAAGTCACCCAAACAATAAAATACCCACGAATATTCAATGATATTTTTAAACAAAATTGGTCGAGATCAGAACAAAACTATTTGCCGAGCTGCAACGATAAATAGCAGTTTCTTCGCTATTTGCAAAATCATATGCAAGCATTTGCTTGCATATTTAACTCTTAGATGGAAAGAACACTTGATTGTGTGAAGAACCCCATGAACAGACACTTACGCATCTTCATCTATGGTATAATTGGGTTAGAAACATTAGATAATAACGTCTGTGTATTCAGTAAAAAATAACATAAAAAACGAGGCGCTTTAACAGCGACTCGCTCGTTTAATACTGAAAATGAGTAAGATATTAGAAATTATACAATACAGTATTATTTAAAACTTCTTGTTCTGGAATTGTTAAGCTTATCGCAGGATTGTTGAACTGGTATTGAGTTCCAACATTAAATAAGTGATTAGAACCGCGAACAACACTGAATTTATTACGTTTCATAGCAAGACATGCTTTGCCCTCACCCCATAATTCAATACGAGTTTGCTTGTAAATTTCATTTTTTAAAGCTGTTCCCGAAAGTGTTGTCAAGTAAGCTGTATTATCTAAACGTAGGTTTAATAATCTGGTCAAACTTGTTATAGCATCCTGATCACGATCTAAGCGCGCACTTGCTTCTGCGTTTAACAAAACCATTTCATCTACTCGCATATACAGATTCGCAGTATTTGGGAAACGTGTTCCACCTAAGACTCTTAACGGCACAAAGAATTTATTGCGTGGCGTCAGGTCTGGAGCAGTACCACTGTTAAAAAACTGACCTTTACGAATATCGTTTAGGAATCAACCCTGATCAACAAAAAAATCCCTGCCAGAATTACTGACAGGGAATATATTAAAACATGCTCTTATTAATCATTAATGATTAATAAGAGCATGTTCCTATTACCATCCTGGATTTTGCACCAAGTTTGGATTTAAGAGAATGTCACGTGCAGGAATACCCCAAACAAATTTCTCGTTAGTTGCAGAAACAGTTTTTGTTGTAAATTCTGCACCTTGACTTAAAAATGCTTGCCCTTGTGGCGCTCTACGAGTAAACCCTTCACTCCATCTTTTCAAATCATCTAAACGGAAACCTTCAAGGAATAGCTCTCTGCGGCGCTCCGCTTTAATTTCATTGAGAAGATTTGAGCCAGTTAATCCCACAAGTGGCGCTAAACCTCTAGCAACACGTAATTCATTTAGACGAGCCAAAGAAGAACCTGGATTAGAAACAACCGACGCTTCTGCTGATATCAGATAAAGTTCTGCAACCCGAAAGATCTTTGGCGCATTGTGGTTTTCCGTACCTGATTGAATCAAATCTGGATTACCAGGGTATTTGTTGACTACGTTTACTTGGTAGGTATTACCCAACTGCAATAACGATCCTTGTTTAAAATATACTGCTTTTCTCAAATCATTAGCTTCATAAGCATCGATTACCCATTGTGACGGGATATAAAAAGAGCGATAGGTATTTGTAGCAGGTTCATATCCAAAATAGGCTGAATTTTGAACTGGTCTTTCAGCAGCACGATTAGCGAACAATTGAAAAATGGTCTCTTGTCCAGCGTCATTCCTCCAAAGCGATGTCAATCCTTCTGCAGTATTATATAAGGTATACTTCCCTCCGGAAATTACAGCTTCAGCTGCAGTACGTGCACCTGCCAAATCACCCATATATAATTTGGTACGTGCTTCTAATGCTGAAGCAGCCTCCGCTGAAAAACGAGTAGCACCAGGCGTACCTTGTACACCAGCTAGTAACGTTTTTGCCTGAGCTAAGTCGGACAATATTTGCTGGTAAGACGCCTCTACAGTAGCACGAGCCGGTTGTTCTGTCAGAGTATAACTTAACACCAAGGGAATACCTAGATCAGAAGCAGCAGTAGCTGGGTTATATGATTTAGCATACCGCAACGTCAGATTAAGAAAATAATAAGCCCGCATTAAATAAGCATCACCTAAATAATTATTCAGTTCCGTCTGCTCTGCAGGTGTAGCTACTGGTAATGTGGGAAACTTCTCAATTGAATAATTCACGTTTTTTAGTGCACGATAATACTCACGATATAGATCGCGAATTTCATAGCTATCCGCATTGAAATCTTGGCTCCAACGATGCACACCACCATAGTTATTTCCATATTCAGCGGTCGCGTTTAGTTCATCCGCCTGAATATCAGCTGCCATAGTAAACACACCATACACTCGTCCACGAAGATCAGAATAGAAGTTCGCATCCCATTTTTTTGCATCGGCAACAGAAACTAACGATAAGCTGGTTTCGATATTCCCTTCTGGGAAACGCTCAACATCACATGAGTTAAGCATTGCCAGAGCGAGAAGTCCCGAGAACAAATATTTTATCTTTTTCATTTTCAATTTCCTTTAAATATTAAAACATCAATTCAATACCAAAACCATGTTGTTTTGTATTGGGATTTATACCAAGCGCCAAGTTCGAGTCTAGCTCTGGATCAGCACCGCTAAATTTAGTAAAAGTCAACACGTTACGACCGATGTAATAGAAACGGGCAGACTGGAAAAACCCTGTCCTACTTAATAAGGCTCTAGGTATTTGATATCCGAAGCTCAAATTTTTCAAGCGTAAGAAAGATGCATTTTCAATCAATGAATCATCAAACTGTCTTGCTACACCAATTCTCGGAAATTCTGTTTGATCTCCAGGTGCTTTCCAGAAGTCGTTAACCGCTTTAGTTTGATTAAAACCTGGAAACTGTGCTGGATTTGAGAAGAAGTATGCATCGTTATTGATCAAGTATTTCCCAACAGAGAAGTTAAAGCTGGCGTTCATAAAGAAGCCCTTATACCCCGCATCAAAACCAAAGCCTCCATTAACGGGTGCGTAGCGGTTTATACCTGTATTTTGCTGCAAAGTTGCTGTACTAAACGTAGAGGTTACTGAATTAGGGTCAGTGATAGTCTGTGTTACGTCGCTTGATGGCAAGTACCACTCTAAGTTACCGTTATCTGGATTCACACCTTTCAACATTGGGTAGAAATATGAAATAGGCTGTCCAACAACATAACTAATCCCTGTGTTAGGTACTACCCAGTAATCACGACCTTGGAACAGTTCAGTCATTTTGTTTTGAACATATTCAAAGTTCACGAAAGGTGTAAAATAGTAATCTGCTGATCTTAATACATCTACACTGATATTAAAATTAAAACCTCTATTATTCAACTTACCTACATTGGATAAGATCTCGTCAAAACCAGTTGTATATGGTGTAGGTACACTCATCAATAAAGCCGAAGTATTACGATCATACACTTGCGCTTCGAAATTAACACGGTCGAATAAACGCGCATCAAAACCGATATTGATCATACGTTGTTTCTCCCAGGATAACATTGGGTTTCCCGGAGTACTAATACCGTAACCTGGTTGGCCATTGTAAGCACTTGTACCTATTGTGGCTAAAGACTCAAAGTTGGATAATGTTGAACCGATGATAGAACGACCCGCATTACCTGATGTACCAATCGATCCTTTAAAACGTAGGTCAGTCAACCAGTCTTGATCCTGTAGAAATTGTTCACGTTTCATATTCCAGTTGGCACCGAAAGACCAAAACGTGGCACTTTCTAAGTCACGACCGAAGCGAGATGATGCATCATTACGAAGGGTAGCGCTGAAAAAATACTTATCTAGCAAATCATATCCTAAACGCCCGAAATACGAATTGAACACATACTCTGTACTCTGTTGGCCAACGGTGAAACCGGTTGTCGTGTGTTGTAATTGAATTAGACGGTCATCCGCCAAACCCGTACCAAACCCTTGGAAATTTTCGTCACGAAAATCTTGGTATTCATGACCAGCAAGCGCTGTAAAACGATGATCAGGATTCAGTTCAAATTTGTATTCTGCCGTAGTTGTAATTGTACGACCAAGAGATTGTCTCCAAGCTTCTGTAGCCGTACCATTATTGATATTTGGCAAGTAAGATGGCATACGACGTAATGAAGTACGGCCATTATAGTAATCCATACCTGCTTGCGATCTCAAGATTAATCCTTGTACAGGTGCAACCTCGATAAAAGCCGTTGGTGTGAAAGTTTGACGTCTATCCATGGACGGGAATTTATCCGCTAAGTATTGTGGAGACCAACGTGCCAAACCAGGAATTTGCTGATCATAGTACTCATTGCCATTTTCATCAAATGGAGTATACCAAGGTAAACCCAAAATTGACAAACCGCCATTCAAACTATTAGTGGTGTACCCATTAAGCTCTCTACGATCATAGCCCCCTGCCAAATTCAGACCGACTTTAGTCCATTTATTCAATTGAGTTTGCAAATTACTTCTTAAAGTAATACGATCGAATGATGAGCGGTGCATGACACCTTCCGAGTCAAAGTAAGAAGTAGAAAAATAGTATTGTGTTTTACCACCACCACCACTTACATTTAGATTGTACTCTTTCATTGGTACATTCTGTTTGAAATAATAATCAGTCCAGTAAGTGTCATTTGGCCATTGCTCGCGGATTTCATCCGTTTGCTGCTGTGTCCTATAGCCCGAATTGACCCAGTAATTCAATAACTCTTCGGAGTTCATCATATTTCTTTGAGCTTCAGAACGCGCTAAGCTTGACCAAATATGTTGGGCACGTGCAGTAATAGTAGCTCTTTCTCCTACGCGGCCTTTTTTGGTTGTGTAGTAAATAACACCATTAGATGCACGCGCTCCATAAATAGAAGTAGCAGAAGCATCACGCAATACGGTTACACTCTCAAAATCGTCAGGATTTAAAGAAGCCATGGCGCCATCCCCGACCGGAATACCATCAATGACAATTAGAGGTGTGTTACCCCCACTAATAGAACCTGCTCCATTTAATCTAATACTCGGAGTTGCTGATGGCTCACCACTATTGGTATACACTTGCAAACCTGCTACCCGTCCTGTCAATGCTTCTAATGCATTAGCTGAAGGACGTCCTTGGATATCCTTGCCACCAACACGTGCAATAGAACCCACTGCATTTTTTGAAGCCACACCAGATCCATAACCTACAACGACTACTTCATCAATATCTTCATTGTCATTGTTAAGCTGTACGTTTATGGTAGTCTGCGTGCCCACCTGAACTGTTTTATCTGTATAGCCAACAGATGTAAAATGCAAACTGCCAGAACCTGATACGCTAATAGCGTAATTTCCCGATCCGTCTGTTTGTGTTGCTATTCCCGTACCCGCAACGAGTACCGTAACACCTGAGAGTGGTTCTCCGTTTGTTGCGGAAGTAACCCTACCCGTGATGTTTCGGTTTTGCGCATATACACCACCTAATAGAAGTGTGAATAGCACAAAAAAACTGAGTAATTGTTTTTTCATAAGTTTGAGTGTGTGTTTAGTTAATAATGGCCAATAGTAGACATTTAAATTAATAATGCAAAAAAGTGTTAAATAAGCCGCTTAATTAAACTTTGGAACACTTATTGCCAAAGTTTCAGATTTTTTTTAATATAAACACTTTTTTTCATAAAAAAATATTTTATTATTTACGAAATAATAAATCAATACCCTTAGCTTATTGTGTTAAGGTCGATTTTTTTTTATTTTTAATAGGCTGGTTTCAATTTGTCACACTAACTCGTGTTACAACAACCTTATGTTTCAAATAACATATTGTATTCACTCGATAATTCAAGTTTTTGTATGGAAAGGTCAGAAATACTATATAATTTGCATCCCCATTAAAGACACACTAAGACGAGATGTGAGTTTGGCAGATTGTAACTGACACCAAAAAATAAGAACTTGCACGCAATGTCGCAAGTTGGTTTTATAACGGTAAAACGATAAACTAAGTCAATCAGTTTTTTGAATTCAACCAATTTACTGCTATAAACAAAAGGCCTAGATTCGCATTTGAACAATCCTCCCCTTCCGTAATACTAATCTGCTCAGTAAAAAACAAGACATTTTTCTTCATAATGCGCCCCTAACAAAAGAACTCTACAATAGAGGTATTGAACATATCGATTAAACAAATAAAGCTGCTTCTATAGAAGCAGCTTTATTTAAAACTGTAGCTCAAACCAACCCCTTATGAAAGGTTAAAACATTTTTTGAGACAACTATTTACGAATCCACACACGTGTTTGTACTGGAATAATCTCTTGACCATCATCTAGCGTCACTAAAAACATAAAGGCAATCTCTAGTTGAGAAAGATCCTCGTCATCTATAAAGTCTTGAATAAGCTTATTGTTGGCAGCACTTTTTGATCGAAACTCATCAATAGTAGTCGTAAAAGTGGCTTTGGTTCCGTTACCAGCGATAGGCGCATTAATATAAGTCGCTGCGCGAACTCCGCCTGCATTGATATTGGTACCACCAGCTTGTACGCGTGAAATAGAAGCAATCGTTCTACCGGAAGTTGCTGGTATGGTCGGCGTGAAACTGATATTGCCATTATTTAACGGCACTATAATGTACGGGTTAAATCCGTGAGTCGTAGCCCCCTCAAAGGTCACCGGAATATCTGGTCTATTATCCGAATAAAATTCCGTGTAGTTCTTTTCGCACGAACTCATCAGAACGAGCAAAAGAGCTGTAAGTGTTATGATTATATTTCTCATCTTATCTTCTCTTAAAGTATTAGTTTGCATCCCACCATACACCCACATTAGATTGAGGTGCGGCGTTTCCTTGCGGGAAATTAGGGTTACGTTGTTGCTCCGTGAATAAATAAATCAATCGTACCGGCCGAGTACCATCGATACCTTGTGCATTTTGATGATCTGCCAAAACGGGGTATCCCGTACGTCGCCAATCATTCCACTGCTCTAATCCGTTGGAGAACAAAGCGATATATTTTTGATTGATTATTTGTTCAATTTGCTCCTCTGGACTACCTGTTAAAGAAACTACTGCTGAGTTCGCAGCAAAGTAAGCGTCGATATCGGCAGCAGCTACGCCAGCATCCTGCATCGAAGCCCTAATACCACGTTGATACAGTGCAGCAGCATCTCCAGCTACACCCAAACGAACGACAGCCTCTGCCAAGATAAAGGCAGTTTGTGCATTGGTTAGTAATCTTACCGGACCTTCGCCACCAATTCCGATCGCATAATTGTTATACACGGAACGATCTGCCGCATCTGGCGGAACACCTCTAAAGCCATTATCAATGGTAACATAACTACCCGTCGGGCTTGTTACATAAAGTGGTAAACGTGGATCATTTAATCCGCTCAACCTGTTGACAAAACGCGTGCTGATGAGCAATTCATTCTGAAAGGATGAATTACGCGTTAGCGTCCACAAAGGTGCTTGACTACCCACTTGCCCGCCAAAGCGTACCGCCAGATTCTGATCGTTGGCAGTGATGTACATATTACGTTGCAAAACTTCTTCGATTACCTGCGTAGCCACCTGAGGTTCTACACTACTAATCTGAAGAGCTAATCGCAACATCAACGAGTTACCTGCGCGTTTCCACTTGGCTAGATCACCGCCATAAACGATATCATCACTACCAATGGTTAAGATGCTCTCGCTATCTAGATCGGCTAAACCTTCTCTGACGAGATCAAACAAACTTTGAATGCCTTCAGCTTCATTTCCTAAATATATATCTCGCTGACTATCCAAACGTGGACTAGTAAGCTCCATATCACCTAATAATGCTTCCGAGTACGGCACATCGCCCCAAGCATCGGTAGCCATCGCAAAGGTAAAAGCCATCATGATTTTACCCACACCGGCATATACGGGGCTATTGGACTTTTCAGCCTCTTCGAGCATTTTTTTATAGTTGATTAACGCTCCACCGTAAATCTCAAAGTTCCATTGATTACCAAAATCATCTCCAAAAACCTCATAGATATCGTAGCCGGCAGGGCTACCAGCCGCGCCTGCTGTCACACTCATAATGGTGGAAGCAAAGCGATTAAGCTCATTGGAGTTGGCAAAAGCAGTACCCGACAAACCAACTGGAAGTAAGGTCGCCGCTGGCACTTCCAATGGATTATTTGGTGTATCGTTTACATCCAAAAATTTATTACAAGACGCAGTCGACAAAGCCAAAGCAAGGATCGACAGCTTAACTATTTTATGTTTTATCATTTTCATGTTTATTCAAATTAAAATGATGCCCGTAGATTGAAACCATAATTTCTAGTGGTAGGCACACCATTCAAGTCCATACCTTGCACATTACCCGCACCTTGTGTATTCACCTCTGGATCTCCTGGGAAACCTGGAGCAAACATAAATAGGTTACGACCACTGAATCCTACGGAAATCTGTCCAAAAGGCGAGTTTTGCAAAACACTTTGAGGAAGAGTGTAGCTTAGAGTCAATTCTCTTAAGCGGTAAGAGGTGGCATCAAACACGGCCGCTTCTGAAGCGATACCGCCCAAACCTTGCCAGTAAGACTGTGCAGAGATCTGAATATCATTAGGTCTGTAAGTACCATCACCATTAGCAATTACGCCCGGCAATATTCTAGGCTGATCACGATCCACGCCTGTCGGCTCGACCATACCACCCGAACGCATATCTACTTGTGAGAACGAGAAGATCTGACCGCCTTTTTGTATATCCACCAACGCCATCAAGCTGACTCCTTTGTAAGTAAATGTATTGGAAATACCTAAAGTGTAATCTTTCTGCGGGTTCGAAATGACGCGATTACCGATACCTGGTTGGAACATACCTGTCAACGGGTTGATCAGCAAATCGCCATTTTCATTTCTAGGATTTTGAGCACCTACAATGACACCATAAGGGAATCCTTCGGCAATTGATGGCGCAATACCGATGAAAGAGTTAATACCAGGAATAACACTACTGGTCAACTCATCACCACCCACGGGCTGATCGCCGAAGATGGCAACCACATTATTACGAATGCGGGTAAAGTTTAGATTCACATTCCAGCTAAAATTCGAGTTGCGAATAGGATAGCCGCTTAATAAGACTTCAATACCCCGATTGGTCATCTCACCAATATTAGAGGTGCGGGTATCAAAACCAGAGGAGTTAGATACTGCTACATCAAAGATTTGACTAGAACTGCGGGTGCTGAAATACGTGAAATCTAAATCAATCCGGTTATTAAACAAACCGAGCTGCGTACCGATCTCAAATGATGTGATAAACTCTGGTTTTAAGTTCGGATTACCGATACGACTACCAATAGCAAAACCTGGAATGCTAGATCCTCCTACGTTTAATGGAAATTGAATACTAGCCGTATTGTTTCCGAAAGAACCTATACTATATAGTGTGTTCAGCAAGTAAGGATCCGCATCGCGACCTACGCGAGCAGCATTTGCCCGTACTTTCCAATAAGACAATACATCCGAGCGCAATCCTTCCCAAGCGGTCGTGGGTACGAAACTCAAAGAAGCAGACGGGTAAAAGTAGGTGTTGTTGGAAGTCGGTAGTGTAGACGATTTATCGGCACGACCGGTCAACTCTAAAAACAAATAATCATTATAACCCAAGCTTAACTGCGCATAATGGCCAATCAATCTTCGTCTGAATCTATTAGAGTACGATCCAGTAAATACGGAAGCGTTAGCTACGTTGTCAAACCCAAACATGGATAGACCACTGGATACAATACCTGATTCACGGAAATCTCTGCTATTAAGATTCTGCCCCAAAAGTAAGGTAGCATTCAATCCATCCACAAAAATATCTTCTTGTTTAGCAGTAATCATTAAGTCGCCATTGAGCTCCGAACGAAAACGATTGTCCGCATCTATAGCTCCTAGCGGTGCGCGTGCCGAACCATTTCTTAAGATTTGATTTCGTTGATCAAAATAAGTATCGCCCGTTACCCGGTAGCTTACATTTAACCAATCGGTGAAATCGTAACCAATATTTAAGTTACCAAATACGCGATCTACATCCGACTCAAAGAATTCATTCTCGACACTCCAAAGCGGACTATTTTGTCCTGGTAAGAAATATTGACGCTCACCCGCCTCATTGTACAATGGAGTTCCATTCAAGTCATAAGAAACCGGGATACGAGTGATTTGTCCAAAGGCACTACCACCATTACCCATCGTTGCACCACGTTGACTGGATTTAGCGTAAGTAAGTGTTCCTCCAATAGAAATACCATTATTTAAGGTACGATTTCCACCGACGTTAGCGGTGTGTCTGTTGTATTTACTTGTTGGTACTACACCATTTTGAATCGTACTTGATACACCTGCCGTAAAGTTGCTCTTCTCATCACCGCCTGCTAAATTCACCGAGTTTTGATAGAAAGCACCCGTGTTATAGAAGTCCGTAATATTATTAGGATATGGCTGATAAGGAACTAGTGCTCCTGTGCCTCCTTGTACCACTTGGTCCATGCTACCAAAGCCCGGTCCCCAAGAGTTGGTACTTTGATTGTTATAAAGATTCTGACTTCCCTGTCCATATAGAGACTGAAATTTGGGCAAGTAAGCTACATTTTGAAAGTTAGCAGAAGAATTTAAGGTTACTTCTGTCTTACCTTGTTGGCCTTTACCCGTTTTAGTGGTAATCATCAAAACACCTGCCGAAGCACGTGAACCGTATAATGCGGATGCTGCAGGACCTTTCAATACCTGAATCGATTCAATATTATCAGGCGGAATATCATTCAGACGGTTGGAGGGCTGCGAACCAAATAACGTATTCTGGCTATTATCCGTATCATTACTGAAGATAATACCATCAACAACGATCAACGGCTGGTTGTTTCCACCAAAAGACGTGATACCACGAATGTTGATATTGGTAGAGGATCCAGGCTGGCCAGATGAGCTGGAGATATTAACGCCGGCTACTTTACCTTGCATCGAATTCAGGACGTTGGTTTCTGATTTTTGAACCAAATCATCTCCACCTACGCGCTGCGTGGCATAACCAATGGATTTGGCCGTACGCTGAATACCTTGCGCGGTAACGACCACCTCTTCAATGGATTCGTCTTCGCCTGCAAGCTGAATGTTGATTACGCTACGATCTCCAATAGAGACGGTCTGTGTTGTGTGGCCAATAAGTGAAAAGCGCAACATGGCACCTGTTGTTGCTTGAACGGAATAATTTCCATTGCCATCTGTCTGTGTGGAAGTAGTGGATCCTACAACCGTGACCGTTACTGCTCCAAGCGGATCTCCGCCTGATACAGAAGTCACTTTACCAGACAATGTTCTGTTCTGTGCTATTGCCGACCCGATAAAGATCGTACACAGCACAAGAAAGCTTAGTAATTTTTGCTTCATCGTGTGATTAGTGTGTGTATTATTAATAGTTAGAATGATGCAAGTATAGGAAAAATTAAAGTTGTAAAAAAATGTTAAAAAGCGATTTTGTGTTCATATAAATTGTTGTTTTAATATCAATAAACCTAAATTATACTTTAAGGATTATTTATTTCTATCAAAGAAATATTTTAGCTATTAACGGGCGTTGGAATATTATATTAAAATATTCAATCGCTAATTTTTACGAAATTTGCAATTTAAAACCCTGTAACAAAACTAAATTTCATCCCTCTGTTTACTCATATTTTGACCTACCTTTGCATTATATGAGATTTGATATTATTACTGTCTTACCTAGTCTATTAGAAAGTCCGTTTGCACATTCTATTTTGCAGCGTGCACAGAAGAAAGGTTTAGCTGAAATTCACGTACATAACCTACGAGAGTATTCCAGTAATAAGCAAAAGTCCGTGGATGACTATCCTTACGGCGGTGGATCGGGTATGGTGATGCAAATTGAGCCTTTTGCGAACTGTATTGAAAAATTGCAGGAAGAACGCACATACGACGAAATCATCTATATGACTCCAGATGGCAAGACCCTGAATCAGGATATCGCCAATTCATTTTCTTCCAAAAAGAACTTGATGATCCTATGCGGTCATTACAAAGGAATTGATCAACGTATTCGGGATCTTTTTGTAACGCAGGAAATCTCTATTGGCGACTATGTATTATCTGGCGGGGAGCTTCCGGCTGCTATTGTAGTCGATGCAGTAGTACGATTGCTCCCGGGCGTGCTATCCGATGAAACTTCTGCTCTGTCAGACTCTTTTCAAGATGGATTACTGGACGCTCCGATCTATACTCGCCCGGCCGAATGGCGGGGAAATCGCGTACCTGATATTCTATTGAGTGGTAATGAGGCCAAAATTACCGCTTGGCGCCATGAACAGCAGCTTCAACGTACTACCGAACGCCGCCCAGATTTATTGGATGATTAGAAAACAAACGTGCCCCCAGAAAGTGTCTAACTTTCTGGGGGCACTTGCATTCTTGAAACAAGAGCTTGACTTTTACTTTTATAATTACAGTACCAGCTGCTTACGCTAGGGCTTAAGGTCTAAATTTACTGCGTAAGTTTAAAGATATCGTTTCCAAAGACAAAGATCATCAACGCGACGAGGATAAAGAAACCCACCATTTGTGCTCGCTCCAGAAAAGCATCGCTTAATGGTTTTCCCTGAATCATCTCTACCAATAAGAATACGACATGACCTCCATCTAAAGCCGGAATTGGCAGCAAATTCATAAAAGCTAAAGCCATAGAGATTAGTCCCACCAAACTCCAAAAACGAGCCCAATCTACTTCGGTACCAAACATAGTGGCAATACCAACCGGACCAGATAATGCTTTATCGGCTTTCAAATCGCCACGGAAGATTTTTCCAAAACCTTTAATATTATCGGTAATTACACCAAACGCCTTTTGCGAACCTAAAGGTAAAGCCTCCCAAAATCCGTAATTATACCGTACAATAGGCAATGAACTACCGGCCATACTATACAATACTCCAATCGTTCCTTCTGCCGATACCGTGCCTGATAAATCTACTTGTTGACCATCACGAACGACGCCCACTTGCACCGCATTGTTGGCTTGACTTTTAAGCGTACTAAGTACCTCGTCTTGAAAAAGAACTGGTCTATTGTTCAGACTTACAATGCTGTCACCAGCTAGTATCCCCATTTTCTCGGCAGGATAATCTGCAACAACCTGATCTATAGGAGCAATTCTTCTTCGTGGTTGAATGAATTCATTTGCCTTATGCTCTGCTACCATATTACCCATATCGGCTGGCATCATCAAATCCATGGTTTTACCTGCACGCTCTACAGTAAGTGTCGCTCCACCAAATAGCACATCGGTATTCAGAAGATCTTGCGCAAAATGTTGAGGCACCTGCCCGTTCACCTTAATGATACGATCGCCAGGCTGAATACCAACTGCTTTACCCACGATTCCTGGTACGACACCATCTACCAGTTTTGTATTGTCTATATCCGTTACGCCATAATGAAAGGTGAGCATCCAAAATACGAAAACACCGACGACGACATTCACAATGATACCGCCCAGCATCACAATCAAGCGTTGCCATGCCGGTTTAGAACGAAATTCCCAAGGCTGAGGATCTTGTTTTAATTGCTCTGTATCCATGGACTCGTCCACCATACCGGCGATTTTTACGTAACCCCCTAGTGGAAGCCATCCGATACCGTACTCACAACCTTTATAATTGAATTTAAACAACTTGACTCCCCAAGCATCGAAAAACAAATAGAATTTTTCTACTTTAATACCAAAAGCTCTTGCTGCAAGGAAATGCCCCAACTCATGCAACACAATTAACAAAGACAGCCCTAGCAGGACCTGTCCAATCATCACTAATACTCCCATTGAAAATCTAAAATCATATTGTAACTGGTCTTGCAGACCAAATCAACATTAATAACGTATTTTAATCTAAAAATGTATGTGCTACACGTCTGGCTTCCCGATCACATGCAAGATAGTCCTCCAAAGACGTGGTAGATTGACTACCCATTTTAGATAAGGTCTTTTCGATCACCTCACTCATACCCAAAAAAGAGATCCGATCTTGCAGGAATGCTTCGACCACCACCTCATTTGCCGCATTTAATACGCAGGGCTGGTTACCGCCATTTTCCATAGCGGTATAAGCCAGTTGCAAGTTACGAAACGTTTCCATATCCGGCTTATGAAAATCCAAGCATCCATACTTAGCAAAGTTAAATCGCTCGAAATTGTTACCTGCCCGATCGGGATAGGTCATTGCATATTGTATAGGCAGCTTCATATCAGGCAGTCCTAGCTGCGCTTTTATAGAACCGTCTTGGAATTGCACCATAGAATGAATGATGGATTGTGGGTGTACGATCACATCAATTTGATCGGCACTCAGGTCAAACAGCCATTTGGCTTCGATTACTTCGAGCCCCTTATTCATTAGCGAAGCAGAATCAATGGTGATTTTTGCGCCCATACTCCAATTCGGGTGTTTTAGCGCTTGCTCTTTCGTTACTTGCTCTAAGAAGGCACGGTCTCTGCCTCTAAATGGACCGCCTGAAGCGGTGAGATAAATCTTTTCTATCGGATTGGAGTCCTCCCCCACCAAACATTGGAAGATGGCCGAGTGCTCAGAATCTACCGGCAACATGCGTACTCCATGTTCTTTTACCAAGCTCATCACTAATTCTCCCGCCACCACTAGCGTCTCTTTATTTGCTAGCGCAATATCCTTACCGCTACATATCGCTTTACAAGTTGGCTCCAATCCAGCCGACCCCACGATGGCATTCAACACCAAATCAATATCAGGATCTTGCACGACCTCGATCAATCCTTCTTGCCCAGAGAGCACAGTGATATCAAGACCCATTAGGCGGTTTTTCATTTGATCCAACGCATCGGAATGAGCCACTACCACATACTTAGGTTTGTACCTGATGGCCTGAGCCACCAGCAAATCGATGTTGCGACCGCCAGTAAGCACACTTACTGTAAATCGATCCGGAAAAGCATCTACGACTTCCAATGCCTGTGTACCAATACTTCCGGTAGCGCCCAAAATGGCAATATTTTTCTTCTTCAAACCCACCAACACTAAATTATATTATCCATCAACGAAGGATCGTCACTTCCCGCATAATTCTTCATCATATCTACATAAACGACCGACATGACGATACTAACCATCGGAATCATGACGAACGAGTTGATTACACTGAAGATCTTGGCCACCAGAAAGTAATCGAAATACTCTGCACTCACCATCAATAAATGTGTAAATGCGACAGTGAACACGATCATCGCTAAGCGAAAAACATTCCCTCTGGTCAATGCCACGCTAAATTTATAGGCTTTAAAAGTTCCTGCTTGCTGTTCAATGATAAAAAACGGATAGAATATGGTACGCAACACCACGATTAGCATCACAATACCCGTCAGAAAGGGATGGATTTCATTCCTGACCGTATCCATATCAATACCCAAATAAAGCAATGGGAAACACAACACATACATGAGCAGATACACAAATCCTGCTAACAGCGAGTATACAATCAAACCTCCGATATACTGTGAAAACTGCCAAAATGAAGGTACATATTGCCATACGCTAATGGATGGTTCTTCTTTCACCAGATGCACGGCACGCTTTAATAAAATGAGCTGCAGACTAAAGTACAAAAACACAAATAATAGTAGCATACCCACTTTCACCAAATTGGCATATCCATCGAAGTAGATGGATAAGAGCGTAGACAGATTGGAAACCAAAAACAAGAGCAGACACAAACCCGCAATCGAGATATAGTGTCGACTTAATATACCTATACTACGTGTAAACACATCGTTAGCACGAAAGGTGCTTTCTTTTAAAAATTGTAACATAGACATAATAAGCGTCTAATGGGTGTCTTATTTCAGCTCTTTTGGAACTGGTTTTTCTAACAAATATTCATAATAAAAACGAACGCGCTCTTTGAAGTCATATGCAGATTTCCGGCGCTCAAAACCATGTCTGCTGCCCGGATAGATCATAAACTCAAAAGGCACATCGCTATCGGTCAAAGCATCTACTAATTGGATAGAGTTTTGCAAATGTACGTTATCATCCAGATCACCATGCATCAGACGCAGACCTCCTTTGTACCCATTCACATGCGTTAGCACTGACCCTTCTTTATATCCTTCTGGATTGTCTTGAGGCGTATCCATCCAACGTTCGGTATAATGAGAATCATACAATTCCCAGCTCGTGACCGGAGCGCCGGCGATACCATAATCAAAATCATTTGATCCTTTAGTTAACGCCAAACATACCATATAACCACCATAGCTATGTCCTGTAATCAAGAGTTTGTCTTTCGCAACCCAGGGTTTTGCTTTCAACCACTGCGCCACCGTTCCATAATCGATCAATTCCCAATGTCCTAGTTTACGGTGCATCAAGGCCACGCCTTGCTTGCCAAAATGACCTGAAGCGCGATGATCACATTCGATTTGAATAATCCCTTCGTTTGCCCAATATTGTTTGGCTGTACCTTTCCACGTATTGCGCACGCTACCAGCATCTGGCCCACCATAGATACTCATGATGACGGGATATTCCTTCGTTTCGTCAAAATCTGTTGGATACGTCACGATAACTGGCAAATCATACTGTCCATCTGATGATGGAATAGTAAAATAAACCGTTTTTCCTACGTTGTATTGGTCAAAATCTGCCGATTTGCTATCTTCCAGCTCACGCACTATTTTGCCATTTAGATCTACCAAAGCTACTTTAGTCGGTGTCTCTACGTTAGAGTATTCTGTGATGAAATATTTGCCATTTGGCGACACCTTTACTTTGTGCGTATAATCGCCAAAAGTCAAGCGCTTGAAATTCTTACCGCTAAAATCGACGCGATAAAGATCGGATGTTGCCGAATTTTCTTTACGACCTGTGAAATAGAAGGTTTTATTTTTCTCGTCTATGTGCGCGATGCTGCTCACCTGCCAATCACCGGCGGTAAGGGCATTAACCAATTTACCATCCAGATTGTAGAGATAGTAATGTGCCCAGCCAGTCTTATCCGATTTTAGAATATAATGCTTATTGTCTGCCAGATACGTAATGCGCTCATCGTGATCTAGATTGATCCAAGTCGGTTGCGTCTCATCATAAGTAGCGACTTTAGTACCATCTACGGGATTTACCTGATAGAATTTTAAATTGGTTTGATCGCGATTCATCCACTGCACCATGATCGATTGGCTGTTGAAGCTCCAATAGGGCTGTCCAAAATACTGATCGTCCTCTTCATTGAAAGCTGCCCACACTACAGGTGATCCTGCCACTTCTACAAAACCGACACGCACACCGGGATTTTTATCACCTGCTTTTGGGTAACGCGTTTTTTCTACAGAACCATGTTGGCCCGGCGATGCATAGATTGGAAACATCGGCACTTCTGAATCATCAAATCGCATAAACGCCAAACGTTTGCTATCGGGCGACCACCAAAATGCTTTGTATCGGGTAGATCGACCTAAAATCTCTTCGTAATACACCCACGATGACCAACCATTGTACACCACATCCGAACCATCCGTGGTATAGCGTATTTCCTTGCCCGTTGCCACTTCGACAGCATACAGATCATTCTCTCTGGTGAACGCTACATACTTTCCATCGGGCGATAAAGTCGGATTTTTTTCCTCTATCTCGGGCGATTTTGTCAGTTGAAGCGACTGTCCGTCGGCAAATGTAATGACGACATCTTTGTTCTCCACAGAAACCTTGGTAGATTCATCTGCAGGATAGTTGTATGGTGTCGCTGCGCCTGTCTTAACATGCACTTTGTGCAATGCATTATTCTCACCTAAAATGTAATGATTGTCATCTGCCCAACCTCTGTATTGCTTCATCGGTTTGGTTAGAGAAGCTTCCTGACCCCAAGATTCTGCAAAATTCAATCTTTTCGTTTGCGCTTCTGATTTACCAACAGCAAGAAAGCACAGCATGATTGCTGCTATAGACAACTTATACATAGTAAGATTTAATGTTTTGCTACGAAAATATAAAAAATATGGCACTGCAACAGGCATTGCCTAAAGATAGTACATAAAAAAAGCCACACGTAAACGGTGTGGCCTATCTATCTTTGATAATCATATTTTAAAAGGAAAAGTTTTCTTTGGCATCGCCATAGGTACCTGTTCTTTCGAACACACCATCTTCTGGGCTACCTTCATATCTTTTCTCGACTACATCTTGGTTATTTTTGATATAACTGACGACATCTTGTAAACCTTCCGCGAATTTTTCAAAATCCTCTTTATAAAGGAAGATTTTGTGTTTGATAAATTGTCCGTCCTCGAAACGTTTTTTACTCTCTGTGATGGTCACATAATAGTCGTTTGACCGAGTTGCTTTGACATCAAAAAAATAAGTACGTTTCCCCGCTCTCACCTTTTTTGAAAATACCTCTTCGCGTTCTTTGTTTTCAAAATCTCCCATTAGATTAGTCAGATAAATTAAGTTTATGCTTTATTTTCTTGTATAAATATATAATAAATAAAATCATCAGGCCAAATTTCGTCAGAAAAAAAGTAAATTAATTTTTACATATTCGCGTAATTGAAATGACTTTGGTGAGCATTGCGGTGAAAATATTTCACCGAGTAATAGCGGATGTTCACCGAAAAAAATACCTAGGATGCCTATTTCAGCTCGCTAAGCTGATTTTTTCGATCTACTTTCGAATCATCAAAGGAACATAAACACAACGTCATGAGTACACAAAACACAAATAACGACAACCGGCTGCCAAAGTCGAATAATACGACAAATTTCGCCGGCGCGTTCATCATACTATTCGGACTCGCACTTCTCATGAAGAATATGCGGTTGGATATCTTCCCACGTTGGATCTTCGGATGGGAGATGATCCTGATTGTCATAGGTTTGGTGATCGGCGTGAACTCCAAATTTCAAAAGAAATCGTCCATCATACTGATTGCGATTGGTTCGATCTTTTTACTAAAAGACTTGATCGGCATGTCTTTCGGAAAGTTTTTTATCCCGGCCATGGTAATCGCAATGGGTATTTATCTCATCAAACGTAACCGCGTGTTGCCGCCACTACCTCCAGAGCATCCTACACGTCCGGATGATGAGTACGATTGGGACAAACGCGTTGATCCAGATTATGCCAACGGTGAGATCTATCCACCAACAGGCAACTATACATCATCTAAGCAGCCTGTAGACCAAAATTCGTCTACAGGCTCTGCCTCTTATGCAAACTATAGCGCGCAGCATGATAGCTATCTAAAAGTAGACACCTTTTTCAGCGACACAAAGAAGTCCTTACTGACCACCAATTTCCTTGGCGGCACGATCACCAGCGTATTTGGCAGTACAAAGATCAACTTCTTACAGGCTGATATCAAACAAGCGGTAGTATTGGATACGTTTCAACTTTTTGGAAGCACCAAAATCATTATCCCACCGCACTGGCAAGTATCCAGCAATGTCGCTTCCATCTTTGGGGAACTGGATGATCGGCGACCGATATTGGACATCACGACCGATAAAAACAAAAAGATTTATATCACCGGAACATCCATTTTTGGCGGATTGACGATTAAAAACAACTGATAAGTATTTTTTATGACGCAGACGCAGTATCCCAAATCAAAAAAATGGCTGATCCACACTTCATCGTGGATTATTTGTGTTTTGTATTTCTTGGTCGTTTATGGGTTGTTGTGGTGGGTAAAAGTTCCTTATGAAACCATTTTGTATGATGGAGCAATCAGCGCATTGGTTATTACCGGCACCTCGTATCTGATTTACACTTCATTACAATACTACCTTCCAAAGAATAAGCAATTTTGGAAGCTATTTAGCTTTGCTATTATATTCAGCGCGCTCAGCGTATTTTGTACACGTTTTTGCCTTTTACAAGTATTCTCGCCCGAGCAAGTGATTTACCTTACGTTCAGCATGCCTTTTCGTTTCGTGATCAATTTCCTGGTGATTACCTGTATTATGATTATCAATATTTTCTGGAATATTCAGGAAGAATATGAGGAAAACAAAGAACGAAAAGCACAGTCTGAGCGCATGGTACGCGATGCCGAACTCTACAATCTACGCCAGCAATTGCAACCGCATTTCTTATTTAACAGCCTCAACTCGATCATCGCACTGATCGGCAGCAAACCACAGGAAGCTAGAAGCATGACCTTTCAGTTATCCGATTTTCTGCGCGGCACGTTGCGCAAAGATGAAAAGCAATTTATCTTGTTAGAAGATGAATTGAAGCACTTACGTTTGTATTTAGACATTGAAAAAGTACGTTTTGGGCATCGGTTAAAGACGATTTTTGATTATGATGATGCTATTTTACCAGCCCAAGTTCCCGTCATGATTATTCAACCGATACTGGAGAATGCCATTAAGTTCGGGCTGTATAACGTAACAGGCGATGTGTTGATTACGATTGATGCCTACAAAGAAGAAAATATGCTTTTCATTGTGATTACGAATCCCTTTGATGTGGATCAGTTTGAAAACAAAAGAGGCACGGGATTTGGCCTATCCAGCATACAGCGACGCCTTTATTTACTTTTTGGGCGCACCGATTTACTAACAACAAGTACCGATAATAACACCTTTATATCCACCCTAAGAATACCTCAATATGATTAAGACCATTTTGATTGACGACGAACCTTTAGCCAGAAGCATTTTATTAGAATACTTACAATCTTACCCCGATTTTGACGTGGTTGCCGAGTGCAACGACGGATTTGAGGGTGTAAAAGCCATACAACAGCACAAGCCCGATTTGGTATTTTTGGATATTCAAATGCCTAAATTGACAGGTTTCGAAATGTTGGAATTATTGGAGGACCAACCGCACATCATCTTTACGACGGCGTTCGATGAGTTTGCGATCAAAGCTTTTGAGAAAAATGCCATTGATTATCTACTAAAGCCGATCAGTCCAGATCGTTTTGAAAAAAGCTTGGACAAGTTCAAAAGTAACTTTAGCGGCACTACCGAAGCAAAAGCTAGGAAAGCGAGCGATCAGCTGCAGGAATCTATGGAAGAACAAGGTTTGGAGCGTATCGTGGTGAAGAATGGTTCGCAGATCAAGATAATTCCCGTACAGCAGATCAACTTTTTGGAAGCATACGATGATTATGTGAAGATCCACACGACTGATGGCATGTTTTTAAAGAATAAAACAATGAGTTCGTTTGAGAAACAGCTGGATGCAAAGCAATTTGTACGTATACATCGCTCCTTCATGATCAAAGTGGATCAGCTAGCCAAGATCGAACCGATGGAAAAAGACAGTTACATTGCGATTCTGCATTCGGGTGATAAGGTAAATATTAGCAAATCGGGTTATGCGAGATTGAAACAAGTAATCGGGATTTAGAACCGTGGAGTATTAAAACCCCACATTCCAATAGTATAAATCTTCTTTAAGAACGAGCTGCTCCTCATCCAGTAAGGTTCTGAATACGTCTAGCTTTGCTTTTTCGGAACCAATACCAATCTGGTCGATGAGTTCTCGCAAAGGCAAAGGTTTGTCCAGCAATAAGTTTTTAATTTGCTCCCTAATTTGAGAAGAAACTTTTCCATGGTGAGCACGTACCAAACAAAGATCACACACGCCGCAGGGAGTAGCATTATGTTCACCAAAATAAGTCAACAAAGCGATACTGCGGCAGTTATCGGTATCCAGATAATGATAAATCGCCTTGGTTTGTTCCTCTTTGACACGACGACGTTCTCGAATAAAAGTGGTATCGACGTACAAGTTTTTCCGATCAATTCGAGGGCGTAAAAACTGCAATTGCGGGGCATCTGTTTTAGGCATATAAGTAATCAGTTCCATCTGTTGCATCGTTTGCAACATGTGCACTATTTCCTGATAAGGAACGCTCAGCGCCTTGGCAAATTCATATTCATTGATCGGTACAAATAAATCAAATGCTCCGCCATAGCTCCGCAAAACACGCTTAATCAGTGGATCGAACTTCGCAGACTGCACTTGAAATTTGTACACTTCCTGGTAATCCACTTCAAACTTCAATCGTGAAGGAATAAAGACCGCCTCCGAAAGACTCAGCCAACCATCGCGCTCCAAGAATTTCAACGTACTCAGGGTAGGTAGCACACCCAGATTATATTTTTTCGCAAAGTCGACCACATCAAAAGACAACACCGTGCCCAAACCAGCGCCGTAAGCGATCTGAAAATAGTTGGCCAGCTGATGATAGACTTGTTGAATAAACGAGACATCCGGAAAGGAAGATTCCAGATTCGCCCAAAGGCGATCTCGGTCTTCTTGATTATACAATAGCACAGGAAATGCCTTTCTGCCATCGCGCCCTGCCCTACCAGCTTCCTGATAATACGCTTCTAGTGAGTCGGGGATGTCCAGATGAATGACAAATCGTACATCGGCTTTGTCAATCCCCATTCCGAAGGCATTCGTGGCCACAATCACGCGCGTGCCATTACTCGCCCAGCGTTGTTGTTTTTCGGTGCGCGTTGGCATATCCAGACCGGCATGATAAAAATCAGCCGAGATACCTTGATTCATTAGATAACGGGAAACTTCTTGCGTTTCGCGTCTATTGCGCACATACACAATTCCGCTGCCACCGATTTTTTGGATCACCCGCAACATCCGGCCCATCTTATCTTCTTCCGGTAGCACCATATAACCTAGGTTTTCACGCTGAAAACTTTTGGTCAATACATTGGGCTTGGGAAATAGCAGTTTCTCCTGAATATCCAAGATCACCCTTTCCGTCGCTGTTGCGGTTAACGCAAGAAAAGGAATGTCGGGGTGCAATTCTCGAAGTCGATGCAGTTGAAGGTACGATGGTCTAAAATCATAGCCCCATTCCGAGATACAATGTGCTTCGTCGATCGCAAAAAGATTGACGTTCATATGCCGCAGACGTTCCCATACGATGTCCGAATACAAACGTTCGGGCGATAGATATAAGAATTTGATGTTTCCAAAAATGCAATTATCGAGTGTGATATCCACTTCGCGCTTTGTCATGCCCGAATAGATCGCTACTGCTTGAATATCTTGCTTGCGCAATCGCTCCACTTGATCTTTCATCAGCGCAATCAAGGGAGATATCACGATGCAGATCCCTTCTTGAAGCATGGCAGGCACTTGAAAGCAAATGGATTTGCCACCACCTGTTGGCATCAGCGCGAGCGTATCTTGCCGCATCAACACTTCGTGGATAATCTCCTCTTGAAGTGGTCTGAATTGGTCGTATCCCCAATACTGTTTTAATATAGAAAGGCTTGTCGGATTCATTTATTCTGTCTTCCAAACATAAGCAAAATTATCCTTTAAGGCATAATAGTCTACTTTTGCATCCATTAGTGCTGCGGCATTTTTTATGATGTAAAAGGCACTGTTGCTACCATCCAACACATGCAATGTAGGCTGCCAGATATGATCTGCTCGTACGGACCGATTGTTTCGCACTAAGATCAGTCCAGCATCTGCTGGTGGATCATAATCGCCCTCATTCCACACATACAATCGGAGATTGGCCAGGATCAACAAGCTATTTTGTTGTGCAGAGATTTGAACCAATTCTATCTGATCTTGCGCGCGATAGAATTTTAAATCCGGCATCACCGCATACTGAATACTGGCATGTTGCAAAGAATCTAATGTACTAAACAAAATAACCCGGCCTCGTTCGTACCAAGCCATAGCCACATGCTGCCGCATCTGATAAACATGCAGCCCACGATAATTTATCCTTTGATGCCATTGCCAGAAAGATATACTCGCCAAAAAAAATATAGTAGTGCCTAGTGCATACAAGGATTGTTTTGAGCGGTAATTCACCGCGACAAAAAAGGCAGCCACTGCTCCAAACAACAAAATCACTTGTGGAATAGTATAGGAAAAACCTTGCCAAGTCGCTCCAGGTAAATTGCCAATCCACTTTAAAGTGGAGACCATCACATGGATTGCTACATGCTCTAGCGTACCGAGTAGCTGCGCTACCACAGGAATCGGTAACAACATTAGCCCAACGCCTAGATACATAATGGCCGTAGCCGGAATTGTGATGAGCAGATTAGCTAGAAGGAAGTAGTTGGGGAATTGCCCAAAGTAATAGAGCGTTAACGGAGTCGTTACCAGCTGAGCGGCTAGCGAGATATAACTATATTCTACTAAAGTTCGCAGCCAGCGGTGGCGAGGAAGATACAGCGACCGCAGCAGCGGAAAAATCAGAAATATGCCCAACATTGCGAGGTATGACAACTGAAATCCAACATCAAAAAGCATGGCCGGATCGTACCACAAAATACAAAAACCAGAGGCGAAAAGTGCATTTAAACTCTGTTGCCGACGACCAATCCATTGACTCAACACAAAGAAACTAATCATGATACCAGCGCGCAATATGGGCGGTGCCATGCCCGTGAGCACGACGTACAACCAGATGAAAGACAATACCAAGCTAAAACGAAACGATTTGCCGTACGTCCACCGATCCAAGGGTCGCAACAGGAAAGTCAACAAGATAAAAACCATACTAACGTGCATCCCCGAAACGCTGAGAATATGAATAGTCCCTGTATCAGTAAAGGCCGAATAGATTTCGGGATCCATCTCTGCCCGATAACCAAACACCAGAGCCGCTGCTACAGAAAACGCGGTTTGATCGGCAATGTTCGACCGAAACTGGGTTACGACGCGCTCCTTCAAATGCAGTACATAAGTGTACCAAGTGGTTTGCGATTTGAGGATCAGAAGTTGCGCGGCGGATAAGCGTTGTTGATGATGAATCCCACGATTGGCTAGGTACTTTTTGTAATCAAATTCATTGGGATTGTACGGTGGCGCAACGCGCCGTAAATTTGCGGGAAACTGTATCCGATCTCCATATCTTGGCGATAGCGTGGTGGCACTGTCCTTATAAACATTGAGCAGCACCCTACCTGAAACCTGCTGTGTCGTACCAGAAGAATCAATCCCCGCCTGTAAATCTACTCGAAGTCGAATCGTTCCTTTCTTATCCAAAGGTTCCTCCACGACGTCGCCAATGAGTTGGGTAAAATCTTGATCAGCCACATAATCTACTTTAGTTTCTGGCAGAGAACGACCATATTGCATCAGCCCCAGCGAAATCCAACTGAAATACAATAGCAAGTTTATTGCCTTAGCAGGAATGCTTAGCATTAAGGAAACCAACAAACATAATAGCAAACTAAAGGAAACACCTGTGATAAATAGCACCAAAGCGTAACTCCAAAAGAAGCATTGAGCCGCAACAATCCCCAACAAATAGCCGAGCAATAGCTTCAAAAATGGCATCAATCCACCTTCTAATCGAATGATCGGATACGTTACCATCGGTATCTTACTTGCAGTTTTACTTCACTTCTTTGATCACCATCAATTCGATCCAATTGTGAGCCGATACTTTCAACACCTGAGAACTTAGTGATGGCGTACCGCACCCAAAGATCTGCCCGCCTCGAAAACCGCCAACGCATATTAGCGTACGTGCGCCAACCTCTACCATAATACATAGGAAATGATGCGGCATAAAGCACATCTTGCTCATAGGCATAAATGCGAGAATCGAAAGATTCTGTCGTAAAATATGCAACGCGCGCATTGCCCGAAATTTTATTGTTTCTACTACTCCACAAAAGATCCTGAAAAACCAATACGCCAAACTCACGCGAAGTGAGTTCTTTAAAATAATAAGAAACCTCAACTCTAGATCGTATTGCCCATATCTCATTCAATTTATACTGGAAATCTATCCGCCCTTGATTTCGGATCATATCGGCCTGCATATTTTCCGGCCGGCTAGGATCCGTCACATTTTCTTGCCGCAGGCGATGTCGAAAACGAAAGATTAATCGGCCCTGCTTGTACCAAATGTATGAAAGTTGAGATAAAAAATCTACGCCCGATGATGGCGCGTCTGCCCGAAAGCGCAACCAAGGAAAGCTAAACGCATCCAGATAATTCACCCATTCTATCTTGCGAGATGGGTGGTACATCAATCCGGTGTACAGACCGCGTTCATTTCCCAAAGTAGACAACTCACTAATTGATTGCGCGAAGAACTGATGATAGTTCGCTTCGTAATATCGGTGGTTTACTACAACGGTCAATTTGGGATGCAGGCTGGCCATTAATCCATTATTCGTGGCATAGCCACTACCCAAGCTGTGTGCCGCTTCTCCATAAAGATAAGTGTTCCCAAAAGTGTAGTTATAGTAAACGCCAACATTATTAAGCTGATTCCCTTCAAAAGAAAAACGATTACGCAATTCATCGTTCGGTTGGATGTATCCATCGAATGTGGTAGATAGCCAAGTAGCGCCCAACTTTAATCGATCATGTTGATAAACCACATTGGCGCCATAAACGTATTGATTGATCGCCCGCCGGTAACTTTGCTCAGTCGGCGTACGACTGTAACCCGAATAATTGATGGTACGAATTTCGCGTTGACCATCCACTTCAATCACATTACCATCCAACTTGTTCCAAGCTACAAAAGGGGTGAATGACCAATTTTTGTGGGCAATAACAGCCGATGCGCCACGCATAAAATTACTTTGATTGAGCGACTTATAGGGCAACAATCCCACTCCTTGCCGAGCCACACTCGCCATCCATGCGCCCTTGCCAAAGTGCAATCCATTCCACAAAATCAACCCTTGCCCTACCTGCAAGGCATAATCGCCAATAACAATGCGCTTGAAAATGCCAACATCTTTAATCAGCACGCTCACCGAATAGAAATCAAAGCCATAGCGCTGCTCGTACCGAAAGAAAGGTTCGCCAGCATGTTTGTTCATATTCACCGCAACTTCCAAGCGATTTTCGTAATTCATACGGAATCGCACAGCTACACGGTCTGGTGAGCCCAGATATCGAGAACGATTTTCATCGGTGATCTGATAGCCCTGCTGCGTTTCTAGAATGCGACCGTAGCGTACCATCACTTCGGAATGGCTCTTTTGCATCATGTTGCGCAAAGATTGACGTTGCCACTCGCTTGGCGTATTTACACGCACAAATCGCTGCAGCAAACGCACCGTTTGTAGATCAAAACCATCTACCGCTTGCAGTTCCAATGCCGAGAGGTATTGGCCACTTTGTTGTCGGTGCAACAGTAAATTATTAATTTGTAATGGCGTTAGGAACACCAAAGCAGCAAAATCTTGTTCCGTCGCTTGATTGAGATCGATCGGACGGATCAAATACTGCCGAAGTCGCTCCAAAATTTCGCTCACATCCAAATCAGGCGCTAGATCTTCTACCAGTTGCTCCAGCAATTGCTCTTCCATAAAAGCATCTTCCAAACGCTGCGCCTGTGCTTTGAAAAACAGCAACGATAGCAGACATGCCCAGAGTGTATGGTGCTTAGAAAACATACGAAAAACCTAATTGCGGCGAAGTGCCCAATTCACGATGTATGGAAGCGGCAATATCTAGATGAATGTTTCGACTCACTATCCCCGCGCCCACATAATATTGCACCGGTTGCGACGAAACACCACCTCTCACACTAAAATATCGATGAAATTGATACGCTAAACCTGTGCGGAGCTCGGGATTCTGATCACGCTCCCAGAAGATATCGGTAGCCCAGTAAACTTGTTCGGAAAATAGATAACTTATCCCTACTACTGTTTCCAGCGCTTCTCGTGGCAGGAGCGCATTGATCGAATTGGAAAAATTGATTTCTCGAAGATATCCGCCTATCACCAAGTTGTTGCGATGATATTGTAGTCCTGCACTTAGACTACTCGTGGCGATTGCTGGAATGTCTTCCCAAGCTACGCGACGTTGCTGAAACCCGACTGCCGCACGCCAATTATTGGCGAAAGGATAGGCATAGCTTATTTCCCAAGCCGTTTGCTGCAACACATTGGAGCTGTTGTACTGATGGATTCGCACACCTACTGCACCCGTTTTAAAGATCGGCAACACACCATACGCACCGTAGCTATACAAATCTGACAATGCGTAATGCGTTTGGTAAGCCGCGCTAATGGAATAATTTTGTTGCCGTGCCATTCCTGCAGGGTTTGCCATCGGACTATGTATGCCTTGGTATGCGGCAGCAGTATTGCCCATACCCAACAGCGCAGGCGCTTGAAACACCTGCGCTGAAATGCGCGTAACCGTTAATAAGAAGAGGAGCAACCGAAACACTTTTACCTAATTGATAATTAAGTAAATATATTTCTTTAAAATTTATTAAATGATTTTATTTATAAATATCTGCATTTACTATTTGCGGCATCTGCTTCTCTTCCAATGCCGCTAACAGGTTTTTAGCCGCCATCTCGACCATGGCGGTACGCGTCTCGATTGTTGCAGATCCTATATGTGGCAAAACGCATACGTTAGACATTTGTAACAGCGGGCTATCCGCAGTCATCGGTTCTGGATCGGTCACATCCAAGCCTGCTCCCCAAATCTGTCCATCACGCAAGGCATCTGCCAGATCTGCTTCGTGATGGATCGCGCCTCGGGCCGTATTAATGAATATGGCAGATGATTTCATCTTGGCAAACGCGTCTTTATTGAATTTATGTCGCGTTTCGTCCGAAAGGTTAGTATGTACCGACAACACATCACTTTGTGCAAGCAATTCTTCAAAACTCACGTATTTGGCATCTAGTGCTTCTTCTGCTTCTGTATTACGATTTCTGTTGTGATAGATGATATCCATATGGTAAGCGCCTTTTGCTTTTTTTGCCATTTCTACGCCAATACGTCCTAGACCCAAGACGCCCAAAGTTTTACCATTTAGCTCAATGCCCAACTCTTCTGTAAATCCGAAACCTTTCCATTGCCCATCAATAACTTCTTTTGATCGGAAAAATGCTTTTCGCGAAACGGCTAACATCAACAAAAAAGCAACATCGGCGGTAGCGCCACTCAGTACATCTGGCGTATTAGATACAGGAATGCCCAAGCTTGTAGCAGTTTTTAAATCGACATGATCATAACCTACACTGGCGAGTGCAACGCCTTGCAAGTGTGAACAAGCTTCTAAGAATGACTTTGTAATTGGTAACTGTCCCACATTCAATAACAGATCTACCTCTTGACAGGCTTCTATCAGTTCCGCTTCCGACAAGGTGCTATCTCCCTGATGTACGATCACTTCCACACCGGCTTTTTCTAATAATTCGATACCTTTCGCAGGAATATCTTTGGTAATAAATACTTTTCTCGTCTTCATAGATTTGTTTTTGCACAACCTCTCTAACATCTCAGTAGATAGATAGCTACAGAAATGAATAGAAATGCTTACTTTCAGAACAATTTAGCTAAATTATGTTCCCCATGCAATACCCGATTCTATACGCAGCACCTATGATTACTGATCAAGCAGTCATTCTGGGAATATTAATGCTGATTTTGGGATTCGTCTTTTATACTTCAGCGCTACAAAATAAATATATCGTCGGATTCTATCGGGTTATCCCCCCCCTTTTACTTTGCTATTTTTTACCGGGTATCTTGAATTCTGCTGGTGTGTTTGATGATTCCAATTCGCCTTTACCGCAGGTTGGCAGTCGATATCTATTGCCATCTTGCCTTATTCTTTTTTTACTAAATCTCGACCTCCAAGAATTGTGGTCTTTACGCAAGCGCGCTGGCATCATGTTTATCACGGGAACGATAGGCATTGTAGTAGGCGGTCCGCTTGCCGTTTGGATTACGGCATTTATTTCTCCAGAAACCGTTGGAGGTGCTGGGCCAGATGCTGTTTGGCGCGGATTGGGCACGTTGGCTGGCTCGTGGATTGGTGGCAGTGCCAATCAATTAGCGGTGCGAGAGATTGTACAACCATCCACCAAACTTTTCTCGGCCATTATCGCGGTCGATGTATTTGTGGCCTATTCGTGGATGGCCTTGTTACTATATGGTGCTTCGCGGTTTGCTCAAGTTGATCGCTGGTTTCGGGCAGATAGTGCCGATGTAGCATTGCTGACAGAAAGAATGCAACAGCGAGAACAGCAAAATAAGCGCAATCCGGAGGTCAAAGATTTGATTCTGATGTTGAGCTTTGCGCTTGGAGGAACAGGTCTGGCTACTTTTTTGGCAGAGCCAATAGCCGTATACATCCAAACTTACCATCCCGCAATGGCCAACCTGTCGTTGACCAATACCTATTTTTGGATTATACTATTTGCCACGCTTATTGGAATCGGACTTTCCTTTACGCCAGCCCGCCGGTTGGAATTTGCGGGAGCTTCTAAGCTGGCGACGGTTTTATTATATATGCTGATCGTCACGATTGGTATGCAGATGGATATTTTAGCGATTAGCGATAACCCCGGCTTATTTTTAGTCGGTTTTCTTTGGTTATTTTTTCATGCGCTATTGCTATTCGTCGTTGGTCGATATTTCAAAATACCATTCTTCTACTTCGCCTTGGGCAGCATGGCCAACGTAGGTGGCGTAGCTTCGGCTTCTGTTACGGCTTCGGCTTTCCATCCTTCGTTGATCTCTGCGGCGGTACTTTTGTGTGTTTTCAGCTATGCCATAGGCACGTACGCTGGCTGGCTTACCGCCTTATTGATGCAGCTGGCATCTCCTTAATTAAGCTGTTATTTATTCTTGATTAAATATTCTTTGAAAGCATCATAACTGGCTGACATAGGTACGGCTTGCTTTTCTCCATGCTCTAAATGATCTGCTCCTGTGGGCAATTTTACTTCCTTAAATAACGCTGCTGGTATGGCGTCTGGAAATTTGCAAGGATGTGCCGTAGAAAGCAGTACAGATGCATACGTTCCTGGCTGCGCTGCCCGGTGCGCTTTGGCCGCCAAATACGCGATGGCCGTGTGCGGACAAGCGACGTAAGCATATTGATCATACATTTCCTGTACTCCTGCCAAAGTCTCTTCGTCGTTGTAAGTATAGGTCTGAATTAAGTTTTGCAAAGTGGCCAAATCGTGATTGAACAGGTCTTGAATCCGCACCCAATTGCTTGGATCACCTACGTCCATGGCATTTGCCACGGTTTGCACCGATGGTTTTGGCTCGTACTTGCCAGACGTCAAGAAGCGTGGCACGGTATCATTCGCATTGGTAGCTGCCACAAAGTTTTTCACCGGCAAGCCCATTTTATAGGCGAGCAATCCCGCTCCGATATTTCCATAATTGCCACTCGGCACCGTGAATACCACCTCCGAGATGCCTTGTATGCGCAGCTGCGCATACGCCCAGAAATAATAGAAAGTTTGCGGAATCAGACGCGAAATATTGATGGAGTTGGCCGAGGTAAGTCGCAATTGTTGATTGACCTCCGCATCGTTAAAAGCCTGCTTTACTAAGGCTTGGCAATCGTCAAACGTGCCATCCACTTCAATGGCGCGAATATTCTGTCCGTTGGTGGTCAGTTGCTGTTCCTGCACTTTAGAAACTTTACCTTTTGGATATAGAATCGTGACGCGTGTGCCGGGCACACCGAGAAAACCTAATGCAACGGCGCCACCTGTATCACCAGAAGTCGCGACCAAGACATCCAATAATTTATCGTCTTCTTTAGAGAAATAACCCATGATGCGGCTCATAAATCGCGCTCCAAAATCTTTGAATGCGAAGGATGGTCCATGAAACAATTCTAGAACGCCCGTTTCACTATCTAAAAAGCGAATCGGTGCATCAAAGTTGATGGCATCTGCTACGATATCTTTTAATGCTGGTGCTGGAATATCATCGCCCACATAGAGCTTGGCAATTTCCAGTGCAATCTCTTGCAATGAATATTGGGTGATGTTCTTAATAAAGAGCGGATCCAGCTTCGGAATCTCTTCTGGCATATACAGCCCCTTATCTGCCGGCAGGGAATGGAACACGGCATTTTTAAAATCGGTGCGTAATGCTTTATTATTGGTGCTATAAAATTTCATCTGGTGTGAGCGTGTTTAATCTAATAATCTTGGACCTTGTGTATTGACGGCAGAAACGTAGGTATTACTATCTATTTCTTGCTGATCGAGGTGTTTTTTGATTTCTTGGGTAATGGCGTGAGCAACTTCTTCGCTCTGCGTGATAGCCACCACGGAAGGACCGGATCCCGAAATACCAAAACTTAATGCGCCATGCGACAGCGCAATTTCTTTCATCTCGGCAAATTGAGGGATCAGGATCGCACGCACCGGCTCAATGATCACATCTTGCATGCTGCGCCCGATCAACGCAAAGTCATTACGATACAAGCCTGCTATTAATCCAGCAACATTTCCCCACTGCACGACGGCGTCTTTCAATGCAACGCGTTCTTTGATTAACTGGCGCGCATCTCTGGTCGGCACATCCACATGTGGAAACACAATCCCAGCATACATGCCGTCTGGTACTGGCAAAGCCACAATATCCAATGGCTCGTACGAGCGGATCAGTGTAATTCCGCCCATCAATGCCGGCGCTACATTATCGGCATGTCCATGTCCACAAGCTAAGCGTTCGCCCTCGATGCAGTACGGCAGCAATTCTTCTTTTGTTAATGGATTTCCCAATAAGCCATTGATCGCAAAAACTCCAGCAACCGTACTCGCGGAGCTAGATCCCAATCCGCTTCCGATCGGCATATGTTTGACCAATTCTATTTCAATTCCGAATTCATCGGCTAGTCCCAGGTCTTCCAAGACTTTCATCGCGCAGGCGCTCACCGTATTCTGTGCTGGATCCAGCGGAAGCCGACCATCGTCCCCTTTAATAGACGTAATGCGTACGCCTAGTTGATCGACTTTGGTCATCGTTACCTCATCGCCGGGCGCATCCACTGCAAATCCCAAAATATCAAATCCACAGATCATATTGGCCACGGTCGCAGGCGCGAATACGCGAACCTGTTCGCGGATATTTTCCATATTTACTCGCTGATCTATCATGACGTCAGCGCCTTTATTATCATTCATATCGTTTCTTTTAGATTGCTAGTTTGATCTTATCCTTTATGCACCAATATTCACCAAATCCGAAAATACCCCTGCGGCAGTTACCTCAGCGCCGGCGCCCGGTCCTTTCACAACCAACGGACGGACCTTGTAACGTTCTGTAGTAAAGGAAATAATGTTATCACTACCCGATAGCGAATAAAACGGATGATCTGCGCCTACCATTTCCAACTCGATAAACACCTTTCCTTCGGCCAACTTACCAATGTACCGCAATACTTTATCTTCGGCAGCAGCACGATCGCGCAAGTCATTAAAATAAACGTCTGATTTTTGGAGCTCTTCATAGAAATCTGCCACCGAGGTCGCAGCCAAGCAAGATGCTGGCAAGATATTGCCCAAAACCACATCGGCGGGTTCGATTTCATGTCCGGCATCACGAGCAAGGATCAACATCTTGCGCATAAAATCCACACCGCCCAGATCATCACGCGGATCTGGCTCGGTATAGCCCAACTCTTGTGCTTGTTTGACCACATCGTAGAAGGAGACGCCTTCGACAAAATTGTTGAAGATATAAGAAATCGTACCCGACAGTATCGCTTCGATCTTTAACAGTCGGTCGCCACTCATCATCAAATCTTTGAGCACGCGAACTATCGGTAAGCCAGCACCTACATTGGTCTCGTAATAGAAATCTACGCCAAAACGACGTGCCGTATCGCGCAATAGCTTGTAATTAGCGAAAGATCCGGAGTTCGCAATCTTATTACAGGTAACGATCGATATACTGGATTTAAAAATCTCTTCGTAATAGGTCGAAGGCAAAGCGCTGGCCGTGTTATCAATAAATACACAGTTCGGCAGGTTGAACAGCTTCATGCGCTCTACAAAAACAGATAGATCAGATACTTCTCCTTGCTGCTCTAAAGTAGATTCCCATGCCGAAAGGTCGATCCCAGCCACATCGAAATGCATATTTCTAGAATTGGCAATGCCTACTACTTTGATATCGATATCATTGTGCTCCACCAGAAAATCATGTTGCTCCCGCAATTGCTCATACAAAGTAGCGCCGATATTGCCCGTGCCTAAGCTGAATACATGCAAGGTTTTATTCAGCGTAGCAAAAAATGCGTCATGTACTGCATTTAGGGCTTTTCCCAAATTTTCCTTATCGATGATGACCGAAATATTCAATTCAGAAGATCCTTGCGCTATCGCGCGAACATTAATTCCGTTGCGCGCTAAGGCTTGAAATAGCTTACCCGACATACCCGGCGTGCGTTTCATATTTTCGCCCACGATGGCCAATACGGACAATCCAGACTCGGGCGCCGGCAAGATGAGTTTTCCTGCGCCAATCTCCAGTTCAAATTCCTGATAAATCAATTGCTGCGCTTTTTGCGTGTCTCGCGGACTCACCGCAAAGGTGATGCTATGCTCCGAAGATGATTGCGTGATCAAGATCACATTGATCTGCTCGCGCGCCAGTAAACTAAATAAACGACCACTAAAACCAGTACGACCAATCATGCCGCTACCAATCATATTGATCACGGAGATATCGCCAATAGACGAAATACCTTTTATAGGATACGACGATTTCTCGCTTTCAAACTGGATCACCGTGCCTGCAAAATCCGGCTTGAAGGTATTACGAATAACGATGGGTATTTTTTTTGTGAAGGCCGGCAACATCGTTGGCGGGTAAATCACTTTTGCCCCAAAGTAGGAAAGCTCCATAGCTTCGGTGTACGATAACGTAGATAATGGAAAGGCTTTAGATACAATGCGCGGATCTGCCGTCAGCATACCGTCTACGTCGGTCCAAATTTCGATACGCTCTGCATCTAGCGCTGCCCCGAAGATCGCTGCTGTATAATCAGAACCGCCTCTTCCTAATGTGGTGACACGACCTGCTTCATTCGAGCCGATAAATCCGGTCACAAAAAGCAATTTATCGGCATGCGTGTCACTTAATGCCTGAATCAACGGTATGGTTCGCTCCTGATCCACGTTGGCCTGTCCAAAATTTGAATCGGTTTTGATGTAGGATGAAGCATCTATAAATGACACATTAGGAATTTCCTGCTCCATAATCTTGGATACCATATAGCTAGAACAACGTTCTCCGTAGGAAATCAACAAGTCCTTACTTTGTAAACTCAACTCTTGCAATACGGCAACACCTTGAAGTAAGGCATCGATTTCATTAAATAAAAGTTTCAGCCGGGTTAGTACGGGGTTTTGAAATTTGACAGGGATCAAGTTTTTTACAACCTCAAAATGTCGGGCCTCCATCTCAGCAAGTCCTGCTTCAAAAGAATTCCCAGAAGCAGCATCTTCCGCCATGGCTTGTAAGGTATTGGTAATGCCAGACATGGCCGACAACACGATGATTGGCTGTTCGTCACTATCGTAAGATTTTTTGATAATCGCTAGTACAGACCGGATACTTTCTACCGAGCCAACAGATGTGCCACCAAATTTTAAAACTTTCATATAATATTGCGATAAATAAACTCCATAAAAAAAGCCTTCCTCGTTTCGGAGGAAGGCTTTGTATAATTAAGTACGTTGAATCGCTACCATACAAAAACTTCCTCCGGAGAACTAATCCCGGTGGTAATAATTGTAATAATAGTGATCGATGTAAGCATGTCAAATAAAATTCTTACAACAAATAAAGGATATTATTTTAAATAATCCAAACATTATGCTAAAAATTAAAAAATTACCTAATGCAAGCTCTGAGAGCTAATTCTTTTTAGCGCTATGGTGGGATAAGTACCTGTTTGGCAGAATTATCATAGAAATGAAATAATTTCTCTTGCAACTCGCGTATCTATACATTACATTTGTGTTAAGTACATAGCGGGTTAGGGGGTTTATACCTAATGATCCATTTATACATCAGCGAAATCGCGATTTAATGAAAACAAAGAAACTAGTAGCAGCAATGCTTTTCATAGGCTTATGTCTAGTGTCGCAGGCACAAACAACACAAACAAAATCCTCTGACCCTGATAATCTGGCGAAAGAGTACTTTTCACAAATTATGGGCGTCGCTGTAAATGCTACTACCAATACCAAACTTTATCAATTTGTATACGAATGGGTCGGCACACCTTATAGACTAGGTGGAGATTCCAAACGCGGTATTGATTGTTCTAAGTTCTCGTTGGCGGTGTATGAGAACGTATTCAACACGACCATCGGTTATAACAGTCGCAATCAGTATGCCAATGTAACGACTGTACAAAAGAATGACCTACAGGCAGGTGATTTAGTATTTTTCAAAATTCGCAGCAAAAGCATCACACATGTAGGTGTTTATTTGGGTGATAATCAGTTTGCGCACGCATCTTCTAGTAAAGGAGTCATGGTGAGTAATCTGGACGAAGCTTACTGGCGTCGTTATTACTTTAGTGGCGGACGCCCTAAGGTAGACCAAGATCGCGTGATGATGGCAAACATCGGTAGCGAAGAAGAAGACAACAACTTGAACTAAACAATTCTCTGTAGAGAATTTTAATGATATTTTAAGTCTGAATGTGATGCACATTCAGACTTTTTTATTTGAAAGATTTGCTATTTTTATGGCATTTAATACCATTACATTATGTCGGCAACGAAAACCCTGATTTTAAATAAGGAACAGATTCACCAAAAATCTAAACGTATCGCGTACCAGATCATCGAAGATAATTTTGATGAGACGGATATCGTACTGGTAGGTATTGCTGATAGGGGTTATGTATTTGCGCAACGTTTGCAAAAATTGCTGCAGGAGATCGCTCCGCAAATAAACATTGAGTTGATGCGCGTAACAATCGACAAATTGAAGCGTCAGCTGGATGCCAGCGCAGATCAAGATTTGACCATTGCACAAGATAAAGTAATTGTGTTAGTAGATGATGTATTAAATAGTGGTCGTACCTTGGCTTATGGCTTAGGATTATTCTTAAATATTCCCTTGAAGAAAATGCGCACGGCGGTATTGATAGACCGCAGCCATCACTCCTTCCCGATTTTCAGTGATTACTACGGGTTGAAGCTCTCGACTATCTTGAAAGAGCATGTGGAGGTAGAGTTTGAAGAACACGATGGTGTGGCTTCGGATGCCGCTTACCTTGCGTAACCGACTTAGATTCTTCCTTTTATCTGGGCAACTTTGATTTTCTGACCGATAGACAGGTGATTATTTTTGATATTATTATCCGCTTTTAGTTGCGCGATCGTCGCTCCCTTGTACCGAGATACAATCCCTGTCAACGTTTCACCTTTCTTCACGGTGTGCACAACATAAGCAGTTTGTTTCACCGGTGCTGCTGTTGCCTTTGCTTTGCTCACATTAGACGCTAACCGCGTATCTACACGTTGTGCTTCTTCTTCTTTTTCAATCCATAAAGTCTTGCCTGTAGAAACACTTTTGGACGAAAGATCATTCCAAGCCAATAATTCTGATACCGTTACATCATGCTTTCGTGCAATGGTGGCCAATGTTTCGCCAGCCTTCACCGTATAATGTACTCCAGTGAGCATTTTATCTACAATGGGTACGCCTTGTTGGTGGAGTGCCACATACAACAAAGAATCATTCATATGCTCTTGCGTAGGCACAATGAGTCGCTTTGGATGTTCGACCGTGCCATTCACCTGCTTCCGTTTAAAAGCTGGATTGTACGCTTGCATCACCTCCAAAGAACAATCTACCGCCTGAGCAACTAGATTTAGATCTACTTGCCGATCTACCATCACCACGCGATAAGGAGACTGCAAATCGGTCGTTTGTGCAGCAAGCTGATGCGACTGTGCATGCTTCAAGACATAAGACATGGCAATGTATTTTGGAATATAATTGCGCGTCTCTTGCGGTAAATAAGGTGATAACTCCCAGAAGGTTGGCGCATGCATACCAGAACGTTGTATGGCACGTCGTACACAACCACGACCACAATTGTACGACGCCAAAGCCAATAGCCAATCATTGAACTCGTCGTAAGCATCCGTCAAATATTTTGAGACGGCGTACGTGCTGAGATAGACATCTTTGCGCTCATCGATATAGCTATCCATCACCAAATCATACCCTTTTGCGGTACCATAGATAAACTGCCACGGACCTAAGGCACCAGAGGTAGAAAGTGTATGTGGATTTAGCGACGATTCTACGACGGACAAGTATTTTACTTCGTCCGGCACCTGTGTTTCCTCAAAAATCTGCTCGTAAATCGGGAAATAATATTCGCTCAAACCTAATAATTTCTCCATATAAGGCTTGTAGTTACGCGAAATGTATTTGTCTAAATAAGCTTTGACGAGATGGTTGTATTCCAATGGAATGGTTTTCTGCATCCGCTGGATGCGTTGCCCAATAAGCACATCATCATACGAGAAATCGACCTGCGCACCGTGCACTTCTTTGACGGAATCTAAATGGGTGACCACCGATTCTCGTTCCTGCTCGAATTGCTTTTGTATGGATTGCTGTAAAGGCTTCCGTAGTACGTTTCTAGTTCTCTTTTGTGCTGTGGTCGTTTGGAAGACCATCACAAACATCAATAGTAATAAGCTTATCTTATTGTCCATTATGAATGGGTGTGATTAGTTTAAATGGGCGCTGGCTTAATGCTTAGTTGCCAACACTATAAATACAAAAAGCCAAAAAGTTCTGCTAACGCTTAGCTAGCAGAACTTTTTGGCCGTTATCTATTCAAGATCCGATTATCTTGGATCGTTGATTGAGTCATTTCTTCTGGTATGTGTTGTGTCAGTATCTTCAGCAGTAGGCTCCTCACGTTGCCCCTCTTTAAATTCCTTTACACCTCTACCCAATCCACGCATCAATTCAGGAATTTTCTTACCTCCAAAAAGAAGTAGAACGATGACGACAATAATGATAATTTCTTGCGTTCCTATGAACGCTAAATGTGCTGTATTCATAATATCTGTTCCTAATTATCCCATAACACTGAACTCAAATGTAGTCACTATCAGGGAATAATACTAATATTTCAATTATTTTGTTACTATTCAACTAATTCTTACCGTGCCAACCATCCAGAAGGATCTTGCGGATTTTGACCTTGGTACACGCCAAAGTTAAGTACTGGGAATCCACGATCTGGATCATCATCTACTGTACCGATGGTCTGCCCTCTCGAAATTTTCTCTCCACGACGCACTGAATGCGATTTTAAGTTTGAATACGTGGTAAAGAACTCACCATGTCGTACCACCACTAACCCTGGTAAAGCTTGCGCCACCTCGCCATCAAACACAGCTCTTACAGTCGCATTTGATCCGGTCCGAATACCGACATCCAAATCATCTACTGTAACACCGCGCTCTACCGTTTTGCGACCAAAAGCGCTAATAATATTGCCTTGTGCTACTGGCCAAGGAAGGCGACCGCGATTCGATTTGAAGTCTGCCGATAGACGTGTAGCTTCTGGCGTGCTATTCAATACATTAGAACCCGTTTTCGCTTCGATCTTTTTCTCGGCTTCTACGACCGTGGTACCAGAGCGTTTAGCTTCTTCCTCCGCTAGTTTGCGTCGGCGCTCTTCTTCCAAGCGTTTTGCGGCAGCTACTTCACGCGCAATGGCATTGCGTATAGCAGCATCTAGTCGTTTTTTCTCCTGCTGCTTACCTGTCAGTTGGCTTTGGAAACCGCGCTCCTCGCGCACCAACTTGCTCAACTCTTGCTGGTGATTGGATCTATCTTTAGATATCACATCGCGCTCCGCACGTTGCTCAGCCAACAATTTGGCTTGAGCTTTCTTATCTACCTCTAGTTGCGCAAGTTTCAGCTGTATCTGTTTTTGTGTCCCTTCGATTTCAGCAGCTTTGATCTTTCGAGCGTCATTGAATTGCTGCAAGTATTTTACCCGTTTGAAACCTTGGTTGAAATCTCGCGACGCGAAGATGAACATCATTTTATTATAGGCATTCTTGTTGCGAAAAGCGAATAAGATCATTTTCTTATAATCTTGGCGCATCTTCTCGAGTTCTGCTTCGAGCGCTGCTACCTCACGGGTATTTTTAGTAATCTGATTGCTGATGATTTGCAATTCTTTATTGATCGTTCCGATCTTATCTTCTCGCAGGTTCAGCTGCTTGCTTAATGCAGTTACTTCATTTTGAGAAAGCAATTTCTCCTGCAATTTGGCACGTAATCCTTTCTGTAGCGTCGCAATTTCAGCATCGATTCTTTCTCTTTGCTTCTTCAGCTCAGCACTGCTTTGTCCGAATGACAAAACCACTGCAAAACACACGAAAGCTATACTGAAGATTATTTTTTTGATCATAAGAGTTACCGGAACTAGCTATCCAATCATTTGTAAAGAGGCAAAATTAACGATATTAATCAGTTAAGCTGACACGGGGATAGGTCTTTTTTTGACATTTTACGAAATTTAACAGAACATACGCATCTGAACTCTAAAAAGGCATTTCCAACTTCTCATTGAATTGCACACGGTTGTACTGCAAATCTGCTTTTACTTGCAAGCCTTCTCCTTGTACGTTAAGGATAAAACGCTGTGGAAATACGTGACCATTAAACGAACCATATTGATCGTAAGATGCATCCAGGATCTGGCCTAATTGCTTGTCTTCTATCTTGGTGGCATAAGGCCGATTTTGTGCATTCATACCGTATTGGAATGTCACATTGTTCTTCGCTCCTACGATGATAACATCATCGCCATTGCTCGCTATCTGCACTTGGGATGAACGCAATAGCTCGGGCGAAAGATTGCCCACCAAAATATCTTGCAATGATTTAAAAGTAAGTCCAGGATTGATATAATTATACACATACGAGAATGGGCGAGTAATCAGCTCCTTCCTCGGATATTTCGTTTGTATCTTGATACTATCTGGCGTAATCAATACACGCGCCACCTCAATATTCAACAAGGCAGTAACGGAAATCCAAATGGCTTTATCCCGTTCCACCCGAATGTGGGCGGTCGCATCATGGCTATTTTTGTCCATCGTAACTTTGGCCTTTGCCCTGCCAGAAAATGTGAAATAGTCAAGATTACTCATTTCAAATGTCTTGATGGAGTTATCTGTAGACATATCTGTTGTGGGCACTTCTGCCCCCTTGGCCGTCTTCCGGCGAGATGAACAGGATGATGCGAAGACCACAACAGCAAGCAACGCGCAAACGTATTTAGTCAATAAACTTTTTCTCACGGATCTTTTCTTTTAATTTATCTACATCTACAGACTTGTCTTCATGGGCTAGGTTTAATGCTTTCTGCCATTGCGCCACAGCAATTTTAGTTTTACCTAGTTTAGATAGGATATCGCCATGATGCTCTAACAAGACAGCCGAAGGCTTCTCGCCTTTCATCGCTTTTTCAATCCATATCTGCGCTTCTTGGTAATTTCCTTGCTGAAACAATACCCAAGCATAGGTATCCATAAAGGTGTTGGAAGTTGGCTCTAACTCAGTAGCTTGCTTGGCATATGCGGCCGCTTGATCCAAATTTTCTTTCCGAATCGACCAGTAATAAGCCAAGTTATTCAAAGCAGATGCATTGGTACTATCCAATGCGATCGCTTCTTGGTAGGCCGCATCAGATACTTTTATCATATCCAAAGCGTGGTACAAATCTCCTAGTGAACCGTAGATCATAGATTTGACGTAATCATTTTCATTGGCACTGTTATCCAATGCGGCTTCTAAATATTCGCGGGCGGCAGTAGTATCTTTATTAATGAAATAAGCAATTCCCGTAAAGTAAAACAATACCGCATTATCCGGAAAGTGAATCAATGCCTCCTGCCCGTGCATAATGCTTTCGCTGAGCTGATTGGCCGCCATCTCCACATTCATCAGTTTTCTCCACGTATCAGCCTGCCGAGGATTGATACCCAACGAGGTCAGATATAACGATTTGGCCTCCGCCAAGTTTTGGCTTTGCCAAAGGATGTCTGCCTTAAAATTATAGTTCTCTGCTATACGTGGGTACTTCAGCACCAGCATATTCGCCAGATCTTGTTTTTGTGGTAAGGTCAGCATATCCGGACTTGCTGCGATCTGCGTCATCACGCGGTGTTTTTCGGGATAAGGAATACTTTCCGAACGAAAAGCTTCTTGCAACGCGGCATATGCACGCTGCGGTTTTTTCTGGTTATTGTAAATATCCGCTAGGTCAAAGTAAAGAAAATCATTCTTCGTAAAAGTCAAACCGTCCTCTATTACTTGGATAGCTTGTTTCCCCTGTCCGAGGTTATTGTTTACGAAGGCCAATGTGCCATACACCTCGCGTATTGGTGAACGTTCTTTATACCATTTCTCTAATAAGGTACGTGCTTCTTTGAGCTTACCCATATCAATCAATACTTCTGCCTTCACCACGTCCAGCGTATCCGAAGCGCCGATCGCTTTGGTCGCTTCATCATATACCGCCAATGCTTCTTCGGATTTATCCGAAGCATGCAACATCAACATCTTTTCGCGCAGAATTACTGGATTATTCGGATAATACTGCAAAAGCTGATTGAGTGTACGAACGATAGCCTCGCCATCTCCCATCGTTTTGTAAAGACCAAGCAGATGATTATTGTAGGTCAGATCTTTCGGTTTAAGGCGAATAGCTTGCTGAGCAAATGGCAAACTGCCTTCTACATCCCCCATTTGCGCATACAATAAGGACTTCGCGTAATATGCTTCCGAGTAATCGGAATATTCCTGAATAAGGTTATCCAACAACTCAGCACCCTCGTTTACTTGTCCTGCTTGCAGTAATTGTTGGAATTCGATCAATTTCTGCTGATACGCAGTATCTGGCGTCCCTTGTTGCGCTTCCGACCTCGTGAAAATCGTCAAAACGAATAGGGCTGATAACAGAAGGATTCTCTGAAAAGAATTTGAAAACATATATGGATTGAACTAATATTATGGGAATCTTATTTATTAAATTACACTAAAGATAGTTTAAACAAAAGTAAAATAATAAAGTTCTAAACAGTATGTTGTTTTTTGGTTTATCAGAAAATTAACAAATGACCGAAAAAACGGCATCATGACCATCTTGTCAGGAGCAGAATCACAACGGAGATATCATTAAAAAATGGATTGATATACAGCAATTAATACAGCACCAATTTACCGTTATTCTTCTTGTGTGTATTCTCCAATTAGCGCATAATAGCCAAATACCATCAATCCTACCACAATCAAAGGCAATAGGACAAACAAAATAATAATCCCAAAAACAAGACCATCTTGCGTACCCGACACGAATTTTGGCCAGCCAAAAGTAACGAGAAAGTAGCCCATACCTACTGCCAGAAGAATCCAAACTATACCTAAAAATCTTTTTATCGCATTCATATTAATTTCGTTTACATCAATAATTAAAAAATCAATCCGTTAATCGGTATAGCGTGTGGTCATCTTTTTGGTAATATAGATCACACCGATTATAAAACAGATAGCACCAATAATAATCGGATACCAAAGTCCTTCCAGATAAAAATCGGCCTTGCCCTCGCTTTGCGCATTGGAAACGAAGTAGGTAGAGATTGCAGGTAACAATCCACCAAAAATGCCATTACCAATATGATAAGGCAGCGACATCGAAGTATATCGTATGCGTACAGGAAACAGTTCGACCAAAAAAGCAGCAATAGGACCATACACCATAGTTACGAAGAGTACTTGTATCCAAACTAGAAAAGTTAGACTCCATTTATCCGCACTGTTCACCTCGATAGATTTGGCTTGTGCTATTTGTGTTTTTCCACTAACTATTTTTGCCATGCCATTTTCCAGATGTAAGGTGCGCGTCTCCGTAACGGCCGTACCATCTTCAAAATACCGTATGGTCGTAAACACGGAATCTTGGGTATCTCCCAACTGTTTTAGCGCATTGGTCTCCATTCGTCGTTCCACCATTTCAGTTTTGTGTTCCAGATTGGTCGTTTGGTACATTTTTTCATAAATCGCTCGATAAGACAAAATAGCGATCAGCATGCCCGACATCATCACTGCTTTACGACCAATCTTGTCACTGAGCCAACCAAAGAAAATGAAGAAAGGTGTACCTCCTAGCAAGGCCATCACTAAAATTGTGATTACCTGTTCGGGATTTACGGACATGACGCGTTCTAGAAAACTCATGGCATAAAACTGGCCAGTATACCAGATTACTCCTTGCCCCATGGCTGCACCAAATAGAGCGAGTAATACAAATTTAAGATTGTACCTATTTCCAAAACTTTCTTTAAGTGGATTAGACGATGTTTTCCCTTCCGATTTTGCTTTCGCAAAAGCTGGGGATTCGCTCATATTCTTACGAATCAAGTATGATACATAGACCATCAAAATAGATACCCAAAAAGGGATACGCCATCCCCACAAATCAAATTGCTCTGGTGTGAGCATGGTCCTGGTAAACAAGATGACTAGCAGCGAGATAAACAGACCGACAGTCGCCGTCGTTTGAATCCACGAAGTCCAGAATCCTTTTTGTCCTTTAGGCGCATGTTCGGCTACGTATGTAGCTGCTCCGCCGTATTCTCCACCTAAAGCTAAACCTTGCAGCAGGCGCATGAATAAGACGATGATTGGCGCAGCATAACCGATCGTTTCAAAACTCGGCACACAACCGATAATGAAGGTGGCTCCACCCATCAATAATAAGGTGACCATGAACGTGTACTTTCGGCCGATGATATCGCCTAAGCGACCGAAGAACAATGCACCGAACGGCCGCACGACGAAACCTGCCGCAAAGGTGGCTAAGGTTGACAAAAATGCTGCAGTGGGATTGTCGGAAGGAAAAAACTTGGTAGAAAGCACAACGGCCAGACTTCCGAAAATATAGAAATCGTACCATTCGATCAAAGTGCCCATAGAAGACGCGGTAATAACGCTCCATATTCCACTTGGCTTCTGCGGATTGGTATTGCTCATAAAATTTAGTTTTTTTGGTTATTTAAAGTTAGAAATCTTCTCGAATAGATTTGATCTTATAAATAAATATGTAATTGAAGAATGAAATCTCCTCGAGAACCATCTCGTTCGCCGCCGATAGCTCTATAGATCGGGCGTGTAGAATACTGTCCTGTAATTTTGGCGTGCTGTCCATCTAAAAGCAGATTAGCACCTATATCAAACTGCGAACTTGCGGACTGCAATTGTTCAAAATTTTTGTAAGTATATGCTCCGAAAGGCTGAAAACGGACCTTCGGTTTTTCCTTCGAAGTCGGGATCAAATATCCAGCTTGAGTATACCATATATTGCCCGTACCAATCATGGGCTGGAGATTGCCCGGACCTGCTAGCGCACGAGATCCCGTGAAATTCGGATCTTCGACTGCTAAATTCATAATTCCAAGATTCCTTAGATAGTTTGGCCCCATATTATAATTGTAAAATACGGAATACATTGTCAACGCAGCTTTTTGCTCTGGTATGCCTATTGGCAAATCCAAGAAAGCATCCGCCGAGTATAATCGCATAGCATGTTGACTAATTTCTCCAGCCACCATGCTACGGGTTGATCTCGCTGCGTTGTAAAAACCCACACCCAGATTAAATACTCTTTTCGTGCCGAGATACGAGCCCGTTTTGAAAGGCAATAGATTAGATTCCCTTTCCAAAAATTGATATTCAACATATCCACCAGTGGATAGTCGTGAGTTCCCGTTATTGTCGACTGCAATGGCCTGCTCGGGATTGGTCGCATTTATCGGCGTCAGATTCGTAGCGAATGGTTTGTTCACACTAAAACGATATTCAATAGAACCATATTTACCTTTTGCAAATAATCCCATTTGTCGTGCAAACTGATCCGAATTTTCTATTAGCGGCCAGTTAAATATCGGTGCGTCGAGCGTCATGATATTTAGCGTTGAAGTCATCGTAGAGCGAGAAAGCCCCATGTAATAATGTAAACCACCACCAATGGACAAGCTAAAGGGTTTGTCGGCTGAAGGCAATACTACCGCATACTCATTCCATGCGTCATGGAAAAAGATTCCAGGTTTTTTTCCCGCACCATTTGCACCCGTCCCCTGCGCATCAGGCCCCGGTGCACCGCCTCCTACAAAAGATTGATTATTGACACCTACATGAGTAAATACTAAGTAACGAGGGGTAATTTGCGCATACATCAAGAATCGTAAACGTCGATTGGCAATATCATAACTGCGGTCGGCCTCTTCGCCATTGATCATAGAGCCTGGGTTATTCTGCGTAGATCTTGCCCAGATTTGATTCCAGATCACAAATCGGACGTATTTTGATCCGTCTTCATTTAAATCTACCTTGATACCAGAATCATATTCCGAAGATCCCTGACCAAAACTTGCTTGGCTGAAAAGAGCCAAACATAGTACACTCATAAAAAGCTTCATATCTTATTGTATTGGTTATCAAATTGGTGAGCTGTACAGTTACAGCTGTATTAGTCTACTACAAAGCGGTAATACAATAGCACAAACAACTATTTAAAATTAAAATATTAAACCAATTTAATAATTAAATAATAATAAAGAAATTTTAAAAGCGATATTTTTACATCTTTTGTGCACGAATAGAAAAGAGCCCCATGCGCAACGTCACATAATTAAAATTCATTGTATGATCTGATAAATATTGCTTACCTTTGCAGACCTTATTGTAGTGAGTACAGGAAGGAAAGAATTTATTAATTAATTTTAAAACAAAAGCAAGTGAATACGTTAAGTTACAAAACTGTCTCTGCTAACAAAAACACCGTAAACAAGGAATGGATCGTTGTTGACGCTGAAGGAGAGATTTTGGGGCGCTTGGCAAGCGAGATTGCGAAAGTAATCCGCGGCAAACACAAGCCTACATTCACCCCACACGTAGACTGTGGAGATAATGTAATCGTTATCAACGCAGACAAGATTAAGTTGACAGGAAACAAAATGGGCGACAAAGTTTATGTTCGCTACACCGGCTACCCAGGTGGTCAACGTTTTGTCTCTCCAAAAGAATTAATGGCTAAACATCCAGAGCGCATCATCGAGAAAGCGGTACGTGGTATGTTGCCTAGAAACCGTTTGGGCCGTGAGCTATTTAGAAACCTTTTTGTTTATGCTGGTTCTGAGCACAAACATCAGGCACAAAATCCAAAAACTGTTAAATTTTAAGGAGATTCATTATGTCAACAACTAATACTTCAGGTAGAAGAAAAACGGCTGTTGCCCGCATCTACTTGACTGCAGGTAACGGTACTATTACCGTGAATGGTAAAGACTACACGGTATATTTTCCAACATTGCCATTGCAATACATCGCTACTCAATCTTTGACAGTAGCAGAATCATTGGCCAACTTTGATGTTAAAGTAAACGTACAAGGTGGAGGCGTTAAAGGACAAGCAGAAGCTGTGCGTCTGGCAATTGCTAAAGCATTGGTAGAATTAGACCCGGAAGTGAAACCAGCTTTACGTGCTAAAGGTTTGATGACTCGCGATGACCGTATGGTTGAGCGTAAGAAACCAGGACGTCGCAAAGCTCGTAGAAGATTCCAATTCAGTAAACGTTAATCAAAGGAGGATCACAAAATGGCAAGAACAACATATCAAGATTTATTGGATGCAGGTGTGCACTTTGGTCACCTTACCCGTAAATGGGATCCGAAAATGTCTAAGTACATTTTCATGGAGCGTAATGGTATCCACATCATTGACTTGAACAAAACACTTACGAAATTGGAAGAAGCTGCTTCAGCTATCAAACAAATCGTAAAATCAGGTCGTAAAGTATTATTCGTAGCAACGAAAAAACAGGCTAAAGAAATCATCGCGCAACAAGCGAAAGATGTAAGTATGCCTTTCGTTACAGAGCGTTGGTTAGGTGGTATGCTTACCAACTTCACAACAGTACGCAAGTCTATCAAGAAGATGGGTAACATCGACAAGATGCAAAAAGACGGTACTTACGACGTATTATCTAAAAAAGAGAAATTAATGATTCAGCGTGAGCGTATCAAGTTAGAGAACCTTCTTGGAGGTATTGCTGACCTAAACCGCCTTCCTGCTGCATTATTCATCGTAGACGTTAAGAAAGAGCACATCGCTGTTGCAGAAGCAATGAAATTGAACATTCCTACTTTTGCGATGGTAGATACCAACTCTGACCCTACTAACATTGATTTTCCAATCCCTGCGAATGATGACGCGACTAAGTCGATCAATCTAATTGCAGAAGTAATTGGTAAAGCAATTCAAGAAGGTCTTGATGAGCGTAAGCGCGATAAAGAAGATGAGGCTGAAAAAGAAGCAGCAGCTTCTAAAGCAGCTATCGATAACGGCGCAGAAGTTGCGGAAGATGCAACTGCCGGAAAACGCACTCGTAAAGCAAAAGACGTAGAATAATCATTCTACTCACTAAAGCCGGACAGACAAGTGCTCGTTTCTGGAAGCTTCTGCTTCTTTAAACTAGCTTGCCTCTCCGGTTTTTACTTATTTATTGTTAGGCTAACAATCAGTTTATACCAATATGCTAATTTGTTAGCTTCAAAAAAGTCTATAACTTAAAAATAAACATATCATGTCAGTACAAATTTCTGCATCAGATGTAAACAAATTGCGTCAACAAACCGGCGCAGGTATGATGGATTGTAAAAAAGCTTTAGTAGAAGCAAATGGTGACTTCGAAGCTGCAGTAGATTACCTTCGTAAAAAAGGTGCTAAAGTAGCGGCTAGCCGCCAAGATCGTGACTCTAATGAAGGTGTAATCATTGCTAAATCTACTGCTGATGGCAAATCAGGTATCGTAGTAGAAGTAAACTGTGAAACTGACTTCGTAGCTAAAAATGCTGACTTCGTAGCTTTCGCTGAAAAAATCGCTGACTTGGCATTGACTAGCCAACCATCTTCTTTAGAAGAGTTGAAAGGTCTTGAGTTGGAAGGACGCAAGGTAGCAGAATACTTGATCGAGCAAACTGGTGTAATCGGTGAGAAAATCGACGTTTCTAAATACGAATTGGTATCTGCTGATAAAGTTGTTGCTTATATCCACGGTAACTACCGTTTGGGCGTATTAGTAGGTCTTTCTGCTGATGCTGCTGGTGTTGACGAGGCGGGAAGAGACGTAGCGATGCAAATCGCCGCTATGAACCCTGTAGCGATCGACAAAGATGGTGTGGATTCTAACACCATCGAACGTGAATTAGAAATTGCGAAAGAGCAAATCCGTGCAGAAGGTAAACCAGAAGAAATGGTAGAAAAAATTGCAGCTGGAAAATTGAACAAATTCTACAAAGACAACACTTTGTTGAACCAAGAATTTGTGAAAGATTCTTCTAAATCTATCGCTCAATTCTTAGATAGCGTAAACAAAGGTTTGACAGTTACTTCTTTCAAACGCGTACAATTGGGTGCATAACACCTATCTGTATGTCTATAAAAAAAGGCTCATCGTTCGCACGATGAGCCTTTTTTTATACTTACTAATTGGCTATCTACTAAAATAGTTTCAAACCAATAATACCTGCAACAATCAAGATCGCCGACAGCATACGTGGTACACTTGCGGAATCACCAAAGAATAGTATACCCACAATGAGAGTTCCCACTGCACCTATACCAGTCCAGACAGCGTAAGCTGTGCCTATAGGAATCGTTTTCTGTGCCATAAAAAGCAATGTACCGCTCACGGCCATGGAGAACACAGCCAAAAAAATCCAAGGAAATTTGTTGACTCCAGGATTTTGAGCCATCTTCAAACCGATCGGCCATCCAATTTCAAATAATCCTGCAAAAACTAATGCTAACCAATTCATAATATATCGTTTAAAATTCTCGCACAATAATCGATCATTATCCTGATTACCATCACCTCAAAGTGACTGAAACCGACAGCTTACAAGCTGAAACGCCCCAATCCCAATGTAAGGCGCTGTAAAATGTTAAAATCATAGCGTTAAGTCTAGGATAAAATAAAACCTATTTTCTACGAATACTGCACAAAATCGTAAATTATTTACATACAAGATTAAACCTTTTTGAAAAAACAAATTCATACTTACAAGTAAAATGCCTTCATTTGTTATTGCACAATGAGGCTACACTATTTTTTAGGTTATAAATCACACAACATTCACAGAGGGTATCGCCAAAGTGCAATTGGAATTATAAGAACTCCAAATTCGATTTTGTCGCATCTGGCTTTTGCTAGTGACCAATACGTAAACGATCAGCGACAAAACAAAAAAAACCAGCACTAAATCAAATTACTTTATACAATATTTATAATTATCAGATTATGGGAAAAACAGCGGTTGAGCAAAACTTCCATGATATCATGGAACCCCTTGTAGGCTTTGGTCTTCAAAAATATCAAATCAAATCTTTTGAAACTAGAGGTTTGTTACGGGAGAGTGCGGCTGGTATTTTATACTCAGGCCAGAGCACTAAAGTAAGAGAGCTGCTGTATGCATTTCAAGATGGAGAGCTAAGCTCTTGTATTTTAATGTTTAATATGCAAGAAGCAAACATTGCATCGGATGTAGCAAGATTTTATGCAGAACGTTACAAGTTGTCCGGCAAGATCGGTGATATGTACATGTTTGAAGCACCAGATCAATCATTCTCTGTAGCGGTATCCACCAATCAAGAGATGGGATTACATGCGATGTATCTTCGAAACCACAATAAAGATTTATTGAACTAATGTTACGTCTTTCCAAAGTCGTCTAAGTGCTGAATTATACTCGCAAAGGTGAATCACCGTCTCCAATCATCCATATTTTTCAGATTATTATTGTGGCGACCGTAGACTCTACGTTTACCTGTCGCTTTAATTTTAGTGTTCTCAGATAATAACCTTGAGAAGTGTACGGTTGTATTTTTGTTAGCCTCGCTTACGCCGCATTAGCAGAAAATAGATTGGTATTCCTGCTGATGCAATCAGTAACCTTGGCCAAGTAAAATCAGGCTTATATATGATGAGCAATATACAGAATGCTAAACCCATCAGAATGTATAATGCAGGCAACAAAGGATAGCCGATAGCGCGATAAGGCCTTGATAGCTCAGGTTTTCGAACTCGTAGTACATAAATACCAACAATTGTGATGACGTAATAACAATACAGCGATAAAAGTTATCATGTCTAACAAGCCCCCATAACCACCGCTCAAGCAAAGATGTGATACCATAATGGATTGATACCATAAAGCATAAGCGGGGACAGCGTATCTATTTAGTTGAGCAGAAGATTTAAAAAAAACAATCATCTTGTGCCATTGTATAATATACTCGTGCACCCAAATTAATCAGACCGTTATTGCTCCCAAATGTAGCAACCATTATCAGTATCGCGATAACACCAGTTCGGACAATACCATTTTGATTGGGTAAAGTTAGCACTTGCGTAATAGCTTGTACTGGGCGTCGCTCCCGAAAGATAGAGGTGGTGATTTTGAGTCACAGCAGTCTGATAAGCTACATCATACCAATCTGTCTGAATAACATTTCCTTGCGCATCAGTACCAAGCACAAATCTTGGAGACAATCCAGCATTTATGCGCGATTCGTTTTTTTAGTCCAATGTAATCGTACACACCGAGTACGGAAGGCAAATTAATGGGTCTACTAATACTCATCCAATTATTCTATCTTGCCGTAGGTTTACCAAGCTTACCTTTTTTTGTGGTGATGATCAAAACACCGTTGGCTGTTCGCGAACCATAAATGGCACTAGCAGACGCATCTTTCAACACATCCATCGACTCAATATCAGCAGGATTTATATTTGCCAAAGGATTATTTCCAACGTCTCCTCCTGCCGAACCTGTGAATCCGGTGACACCATCCACAATAATTTATGGATAGACAGACGCCTACCGACTTGATAAGTACCGTTGCTGGCAATTGGCGATCGATCTACAGAATCTACGATCCTGCCATAGATCGTAGCATTTATAATCGACTGGGGATCTATTTGCCCATATCCTATTAAAGGAATCGCTATGTGAAGTGCGAAGATAAGTCGGAGGAGGAAAGTTTTTAACAGCGTCATGAATTTATAATTTTTACTTTGACGATAATGATTGAAGCATTAGTATAACACCTTTTAAGCCCCGATTCATTCAACCAAAGTCTTGACACTGATCAAATCTGAAAACCATCCACACAAAAACCTTCAAGCTTAACCATATTAACCAAAGGTAAATTACATTAATTATAAACACTACATAATCAATGGGTTTAATATTTATTCTGTAAAAACGATATGATTGATTAGGGAGCGCATTTAACTTAAAAAATCTGTTATCGCTTACGCTACCCTAGATATATTCCTTATATTAGGAACAACACGACACTGACTTATTATGCAAAAACCATCAATCAAATCCCTTTGGATTGCACTTCTTACAATACCACTATTCTTCAGCTGCTCTAATCACTACCTAGCTACTATGCAAAGTAGTAACATGTTAAAAAACAGTGTAGATAGTACTTTTTATAGCGGAAATGATATACTTGGAATTTCTTATGCCTTTAATAACATAGATGGATCTGTACGGGTACGTTTTGAGAACTATACAGAACAATCCATGATTATGGATTTGTCCAAATCAGCTTTGATTGTAAACGGCAAATCGCACGCCTTCATCGATGGTACATCCTTTGTTCAAGGAAGATTGGGAGCGCAAGCATCGACAATTGACTGGTCTAACAATGGCTCGTTTAAAGAGAGCACTATTCGTGGTGATTACAGCGGAACAATTTACAAGGATGAGAACGTAATTTTCATTCCAGCAAAAATCCTATACTGAAGGTTCTTTTGTAGGATTGCATCATGATATGATGCAAGTTTTTAAAAATGATTTCAAGGGTATCAGAGGGCAAGTATTTATTGATTATGATTATGCCGGAGCAGTAATTGCAGAATACAATGCGGAAAACTCGCCGCTAAAAATACGAAGCCATGTAAGCTATGCTTTATTAGATGCACAAAACAAACCATTAAACTATGGTGTAAACGTGCAAAACTTTTATAGTACAAACTTCACACGAATTCGTGGAATTGGATCAAAACGCGTGAGGAGAATGTTGGATTCAAGAGCAGATATCACAGAATTGTCCGAGGTGAATAAATCAGGAGCCATTGTCGGAACTGTCGGAGTTCTCGGTGCACTTGGCGTGGCAGCGGCTTTGGTAGACACTGACGAGACGCAATAACGAATCAACATGAATAGGGCTAAAAAAAACAAAAAGCTTCAAGTTTCCTTGAAGCTTTTTTGGTAGCGGGGAGCAGGATCGAACTGCCGACCTCAGGGTTATGAATCCTGCGCTCTAACCATCTGAGCTACCCCGCCGTTTTTCGTGATGCAAATATAGTAATTAGGAATTATTATCAAAGTAAAAATCACAAATTTCATCACTTAGCGTCATCATGCAAATCAAAATCTTTCTTTATCACTTCAACTTAACGTATCAATAATTTCGCACAGATTATACTTTGTTTAACAGAATATTTGTGTATTATTACGTGCGGACAAAACCAACCGTCGATCAACGAAGTAGATTGATAACCGTCCATTATAACGTAATTAATAATTCATCCCAGTGTATGGCAGAGAAAGTAAAATTGACCTTAGAATATGTCGTAAATTCATCTCCTCGAATATTATTCCCCTATCTGTCTGAACCGAATGAACTGACACAGTGGTTTGCTGATGATGTAAATTATTCCGAAGGAATCTATGAATTTGTATGGGATGATGAATCTTTCAAAGCAAAGCTCGTCCATTCCAAAGAAAATAAGTGTGTGAAATACAAATGGCTAGAAGACGAACCGTATTATTTTGAAATCGAAATCGTATTGGACGAATTGACAAATGACGTAGCATTGAGTATTACTGACTATGTAAAAGAGGACAATTTGGAAGATCGAAAATTGATTTGGAATAATTCGATTAGCTACTTGCAGAGTGTGATTGGCGCTTAAAATTCTGTACCTTTGCCTTTACTTTTAGCTATTCGCATAGTCTATTAACAATGTTAGGCGTCTGGTAGAGATGAAGAAGATACACTTACTTATATTACAAGCATTTATAAGACCGTTCCTCGTCACATTTACGATTGTGATGTTCGTCTTGTTGATGCTTTTTTTGTTTAAGTACATCGATGATCTTATCGGTAAAGGTTTAGAGTGGTATACCATTTTAGAGTTATTGGGCTACCAATGTATTGTGCAGCTCACCATGGCTTTGCCATTATCCATGTTATTGTCATCCATCATGACCTTTGGCAATCTGGGCGAAAGCTATGAGCTGGTTGCCATCAAAGCGGCTGGTGTATCGCTACGAAATGCAATGGCACCACTATTTGTCTTGGTGGCTATTTTCGCGGGTGGCGCTTTCATTTTTTCTGATTACACCTTGCCCGTCGTCAACCTTAAGATGGGAACGATGTTATTAGACATCAGAAATCAAAAAGCAGATTTCCTGATTAAACCTGGTGTATTCAACAACAGTATTCCCGGTTATTCGATCCGAGCCAAAAGCAAAAGTGAGGACGGCACCATACTGCACGATTTATTGATTTATAACCACACTAGTAGTAGTAAAGCCACCAATATCCTGATCGCTAAAGAGGGTTATATGCACAACTCCGGCGACAATCAATACATGATCTTGCAGCTAAAAGATGGGGTACAGTATGAAGATGCTCGAGCGAAGAATGCCAAACGGTACGACGAACGGCAACAATTTACTCGTTTTCGCTTTAAAGAGTCGACGCAGAAATTCAGTATGGAGTCTTTTGGCGCGCAAAAAACCGATGCCAGTCTCTTTAAGTCGCATCATCAGATGCTCAATTTAAAGCAGCTGAAACATTATTCTGATTCGAATCATATGCAACTGGATAGTGTAGGACATATCATAGCAGAAGATACCAAACGACATATCAACTACTTTACGAGTTATTATAACCAGAAACGCGATTCACTAAAAACCACCTTGGTGGCTGCGGGTGATTATAGCTATCCAGATCTAGACCTCCAAGCGGTAAATAATAGCAGTAAACGTCATATTATTAGCAATGCCAATAGCCAAGTAAATTACGTGAAAGATATTGCTCAAAATCGAGGACAGGAATATAAATTGTACATAGAGAAAGACATTCGATACGATATCGAGTGGCATCGAAAATTCACATTAGCAGCATCTTGTTTATTGCTTTTTGGCATTGGCGCACCTTTAGGAGCGATTATCCGCAAAGGCGGTTTAGGATTACCTGTTGTTATGGCCATCGTTTTTTTCTTAATCTATCACGTAATATTCACGATCTCAGAGAAAGCGGCTAAAGATGGCAGTTTGGATCCGGTAATCGGCATGTGGATGGCTATTATTGTTCTTACGCCTTTGGCTCTTTTTCTGACGTACAAATCTACGACCGACTCTGCCTTATTCGACGTAGATCAATACAAAATTAAAGCGCAAAAGATATTTAACAAACTGAAAGATAAAGTCGAAAAGTTTCAGGATCGAAATAAGCACAAAACTGGCGCAAATGCCGCCAGCTAAAGATTATGACAGCATCCTTATAGAATATCTTCGAATTACCACTAACTTTGTACATATGGCAAGCATAATAGTGCCCTAATGCATTACTCGCCATTTTTTTTAATCAATAACATGAAAGTACAATTAAACACCATAGAGGAAGCCATTGCTGATATTCAAGCTGGAAAGGTTATCATCGTTGTAGACGATGAAGACCGAGAGAATGAAGGTGATTTTGTGACGGCGGCGCGAAATGCTACTCCAGAGGTAATAAATTTTATGGCCACGCATGGCCGTGGACTGATCTGTGCTCCGCTGACCGAAAAGCGATGTAAAGAGCTGGATTTAAACCTCATGGTTAATAATAATACGGCGGTGTATGAGACTAACTTTACCGTATCTGTAGACTTGCAAGGTTATGGTTGTACGACAGGGATTTCATCTTCCGATCGCTCCAAAACAATACTCGCATTAATTAATCCTGAGATTAAAAATGAAGAATTAGGCCGACCAGGTCACATTTTCCCATTGATCGCTAAGGATGGCGGCGTGTTACGCCGCACCGGACATACCGAAGCAGCGGTGGATTTGGCTCGCTTAGCTGGTTTTGAACCTGCAGGTGTGTTGGTTGAGGTATTGAAAGATGATGGAGAAATGGCGCGCCTTCCAGATTTGTTGGAAGTAGCCAAGCGCTTCAATCTAAAAATCATCAGCATCGAAGATCTGATCGAATATCGACTAAAGCACGATTCAATGATCGAGGAAGTCGTGCAAGTACAGATGCCTACGACGTGGGGAGATTTCCAATTACAAGCCTATCGCCAAAAGAATACCGGAGAAGAACATTTAGCATTGATCAAAGGTACTTGGGAACCAGATGAAGCAGTCCTCGTGCGCGTACATAGTTCCTGCATTACAGGTGACATCTTCGGATCTTGCCGCTGCGACTGTGGCCCGCAACTACACAAATCGATGGAACTCATTGACCAAGAAGGAAAAGGCGTGATCGTGTATATGAATCAGGAAGGTCGCGGTATCGGGCTAATCAACAAATTGCAAGCATATAAATTGCAAGAACAGGGAATCGACACGGTAGATGCTAATATTCAGCTTGGTTTCAAACCTGACCTTCGCGACTACGGCGTAGGTGCGCAGATATTGCGTGCATTGGGCATCACAAAAATGCGCTTGCTATCGAATAATCCGACCAAACGTGCTGGCTTGACAGGATACGGTCTGGAAGTGATCGAAAATGTACCAATCGAGATTGCAGCAAATGCGCACAATGAGTTTTACCTCAAAACAAAACGTGACCGAATGGGTCATAGCTTAAAGAACATATAATCAAAACATAAAGGACGCTAGCGTCCTTTTTTAATTTAGAGCAGTTGCTATTTTGTATGCTACACAACTAACGAACTACAGCAACACTGAAATAATAAAAAGATGATTATGAATGATAATACTTGGATAATAGAAAAAGCATACCTACAAGGAGAATTTGTAGATGCTTACGAAAAATTTGACGTGCTCAATCCTGCTACCAATGTAGCTATTGGGCAAGTGCCAAATATATCATTGGAGCAGCTAGAGGAAGCGGTCGTATATGCTGATAAAGCCTGGAAGTCTTGGAAAGTAACTCCCGTTGGAGAGCGCAGCGCGCTATTGCAAAAGTTATATCAGCTCACCTTGGAACACCGTGAACAGTTGGCCGAAGTAATGACCTTAGAAAGCGGCAAGCCGTTGCAGGAATCCTTAGCAGAAGTAGATTATGCGGCTTCATTTATTGTATGGTTTGCCGAAGAAGGTAAGCGCGCGTACGGAGATACTATTCCTGCGATTAGCAGTGAAAACAAACTATTCACCATCAAACAAAGTGTAGGCGTAGTAGCAGCTATCACACCTTGGAATTTCCCACTGGCGATGCTAACGCGCAAAGTTGCTCCGGCATTAGCCGCTGGCTGCACTGTAATCTTAAAACCTGCTTCGCAAACGCCATTCACCGCATTGGCTTTTGCCAAGTTAGCACAAGAAGCAGGCATTCCGGGAGGTGCATTTCAAGTTATTACGTCGACCAATAGCCAAGCCGTTGGCAAATTATTGGCCACCAGCCAGCTGATTCGCAAAATATCGTTTACTGGATCGACTGGCGTTGGTAGAACATTGATGGAACAAGCTGCTAGCACGATCAAACGCACATCGATGGAGTTGGGCGGCAACGCGCCGTTCATCGTATTTGACGATGCTGATATACCTGCTGCAGTAACTGGCGCCGTAGCCGCCAAATTTAGAAATGCAGGCCAAACCTGCGTTTCTGTGAATCGTTTTTATGTGCACGATGCTATATATGATGCTTTTGCGACAGCATTGAGCAAAGAAGTCAGCAAGCTAAAAGTCGGAAATGGCATGGAGGAAGGCGTAAAAGTCGGCCCACTCATCAACGAGAAAGCAGTGGAGAAAGTGAGCAAACATGTGCAAGATGCGCAAGATCTCGGTGCAAAAGTAGAAACTGGGGGTACGCAGCTCGAAGGCAACTTCTATGCTCCGACGGTGCTGACGAATGTACACCCAGAAAGTCTTATCGCTAGTGAAGAGACTTTCGGACCGATATGCGCATTATTCCGATTTTCTACAGAAGAAGAAGCGATACAGGCGGCCAACAACACGCCTTTCGGATTGGCGGCATATTTTTACAGTGAAAATGTGCGACGATGCCATCGTGTCAGCGAGCAATTGGAATCGGGCATGGTGGGCGTAAATACCGGCGTGATCTCCGATGCATCGGCACCTTTTGGTGGCGTGAAGCAATCCGGTGTCGGTAAAGAAGGTTCTCATCACGGATTAGACGAGTATCTGGAAATAAAATACATCAGCTACGGCCAATAAACAATAAAAGCACCTTGACGGTGCTTTTATTGTTTTACCAGATATGGTAGCGTAAACCGACCATCAAGAAGTGCGGACGATCATCGTTAAATCGCACTTCTGATTTGATTTTGTAACCAGCATATAGCGACAGCGCGACATCTGGCACATAATAACTCACTCCCACTTGTGCATTTAGCGTGGTACGCTGATTATAGTCTTCGTTACGGATATTGTTATCGTCAAAGCTAAGAATACGATCGTATTCACTTGCTGCTCCACCACCAGCAAATACATTCCAATTATTGGTCGTACGATCTAGGAAAGTATAAATATAATCTCCACCAAAAGCAGCAAAATCTTTCTGTCCATGCACCAACACTTGCACACCATGATGCAATGCAAAATCGTACTTTCCTTGAATACCGAAGCTGCCTCTACCCCGCTCACCAAATTCTGGCGCTTGTAGATTCATATCTCCATAAAAACCAAACGCCCAATCGTGCTCTTGTGCCTGCAAATTAGATAATCCAGCTACAGCAACCAGTAATAGTAATAATTTTTTCATTTTTTTAGTTTTGATCTTGCGCTTTTCGCGCCAGATATCTTTTATACGTTTTTATACCGATCATGAGCAGAATGGCTAGTCCTATTAACCCGCCTACACCATACATCCACTGAAATGCGGATTTGAGAACTACGATGAATACGATGGCAAAAAGAAAAATCGTAGATACCTCATTCCACAAGCGCAATTGTGCCGATGTCCACGTCAGATTTTCATTGGCCAAGGCAAACATCATGCGTTGACACATGAAATGATATACCGCCAAACCGGCCACAAACGCCAATTTTAGCTTCATCCAGCCAAGCGATAATAAAGCCGGATTTACCCACAGCATGGTCAATGCAGATACGAACACGAGATACATCGCTGGCGTCGTAATTACCCACCACAATCTGCGTTCCATGATTTGAAATTGCTGATGCAACACATTATAAACTTCTGGCGATTTAGCTTTTGCCTCTGTGTGATAGATAAACAGGCGCGGCATGTAAAATAAGCCCGCCATCCAGCAAACCACGAAGATGATATGTATCGACTTAGCGTAAAGGTATATCATGACCGTATTTCAAAGTGCAACGTGGGGTACTTGTGTCTATTAATCGGCCAATCACACAAGCACCCCACGTTGGTATAACAATAATTTTTAAAAGTCGTTTGTACGCTTCGCTTAATATCTGAATTCTTTTACGACTTCGATCGCGTATTTCACATTATCGAATGGAATATCAGGCATAATGCCGTGTCCCAGATTGAAGATAAAGCCATCTACACCGCGCATGCGCTCAAACAATTGCAAAATCTTCTCACGAATCACCTTCTTATCGGCATACAATACGAATGGATCAAGATTTCCTTGTACCGCGATATTAGCTGGCAATGCTTGTTTAATATTCAACAAATCCGCATTCCAATCTACCGAAATCACATCTGGTTTGGCTTCGGCCATCACCGGCGCAAATACCGAACTTCCCTTACAGAAAGAGATCACAGGGATATCCTGTCTGTTCAGTTTCGAGATAATGTATTTGTTATAATGATGAGAGAATTCATGGTAATCATTCCACGATAGTGCTTGTGCCCAGCTATCAAAAAGTTGAATCGCATTGACACCAGCAGCTATTTGCATATTTAGGTATTCTACCGTTACATCAGCAACCTTTTGCAAAATAGCATGCGCCAGCTCGGGCTCATTATTCAGCATGAGTTTCGTTCTTTTGAAATCTTTGGACGAAGCACCTTCTACCAAATAGCTCAAAATAGTGAATGGCGCACCAGCGAAACCGATCAACGGAATACGTTTATCCAAACGTTGCTGAATCACTTTGATCGCGTCTGCCACATATTGTAAACGATCCAGACAGTCGACAGATAAGCGCTCCATATCAGCTACCGTGCGTATCGGATTAGCAAATCGTGGCCCAACACCTTGCTCAAAAGACAGATCTCCACCCATCGCTTCGGCGGTCACGAGGATATCAGAAAACAGAATGGCGCCATCAATACCCAATAGATCGACAGGTAACATGGTGACATCAGCCGCGATCTCTGGGGTTTTGCACATTTCCAGAAACGAATACTTATTCTTAATCTCCCAGTATTCTTTCATAAATCGCCCAGCTTGGCGCATCATCCACACCGGCGGACGTTCAGTTTGCTGCGACCAAGCAGCGCGGAGTAGCAAATCGTTTTGTAAGGTGTCTTTCACTTATATATGTTTATTAACTTCTATTCTAATTTTTTCTACGATACTTTTTTGGCGTGCGGTGAGCTTCAATTGTTCGGCCACGTCCAAATAACCAACCACGCGTTCATAGTCTTTTTTGCGCAAATTGATATTAGCCAGATTAACCAATACCATACCCTTCTCATAATCCTTTCGCCACGGCAAACGTGAAGCCAACTGAAAATGGTACTCCGCTTCTTCAAACCGGTCTTCTTTGAGCGCAATATTTCCCATCATAAATTCGTAGAAATTACGACGACCTTTGCGCAAGCGATCCGGATTATCAATCTCAGCAAGCAATTTTTTGGTGTTTTCGTAATCTTGGCGATGGAAAGCTTGCGTAGCAAGATATACCGTACCTTCGCGCAGATGACTCCACAAAAGGTAAGCCAGTGCACCAGCTAGATACACGATAATATTATATTGCTGCACGGTAATCGCGTAAACGATAAACGTAAATATAATTCCCGCCGCAATTAATCTCCCTCTGGTATTCATAGACGATGTTGGTAGCTTACTGATCCATGAACTTGTACCCTACCCCGCGGATAGAGTGGAAGTATGTCGGGCGTTTCTGATCAGGCTCAAAGTATTTACGGAACGTCAGGATAAAATTATCAATCGTGCGGGTAGATGGATATACATCGTAATTCCAAACTGTCTCCAAAATCTGCTCTCGGGACACCGCTTCATTGCGGCGCTCGATTAACAGTTTGAGCAACATCGTTTCCTTTTTGGTCAATGATGTAATGCTGCCATCTGCATGATGCAATTCGTACGAGTTGAAATAGATCGTTTTATCGCCGATTACATACGAATTTAATTCTTTCAGGTCATCACCCTTCATCACCCGACGGATGAGATTGCCAACGCGCAAAATGAGCTCTTCGAGGTTGAATGGTTTTACCAAGTAATCGTCTGCTCCTTTTTTAAGTCCGGTAACGCGGTCTTCACTACTATTTTTAGCGGTCAAGAACATGATCGGCACCACGGTGTTTTGCAAGCGGATGGTTTCCGCCACCTGAAAACCGTCGATCTCTGGAATCATCACATCCAGAATAACCAAGTTGAATCGTTCTTCCTTGAATATTTTTAGTGCTTTTTTCCCATCGGTAGCGGTGGTTACTCGGTAACCCTCCATTTCCAGATTTAACTTGATGGCCTCTAACAAATGCTCTTCGTCTTCGACTAATAATATACGTTGCTTAACTTGCATAATTCCCAAAATTTACTTCAAAAACACTTCCATTTGGCGTATTGTCTTTCACACGGATTGCCGCTTCATGCTTATGCAATACAGATTTCACTATATATAAACCCAATCCGGTTCCTTTAGTTTTACGCGTAGCTTCGTTGCCCACACGGTAAAACTTGTTGAATATCAACTTCTTCTCCACATCCGATATCCCTTCTCCGAAATCGGCCACCTCTAATACAATACCTTCTTCTCGCTGTTCTAAAATCACATTGATATGCGCACAGGGTGGCGAATACTTAATCGCATTTTCGACCAGATTACTCACCACATTAATGATGGCAAACTTATCTGCATGAATCATCAGACCGGATTGTATGTTGGACACGATGGCCTGTTGCGACTTACAAGCATTCTTCTGCAAGCGATCTACCACATTATTCACAATCTCGCTCAGTTCGAAGTTTTCTTTTGGAAAACTAAACGTTCTACTTTCTAGCTTAGTGGCCAAGAGCACATTTTCTACCAAATAATCGAGCCGTTCAATATCCTTCAAAGAGTTACCCAAAAACATTTGCTGCTGCTCACGATCCAGATCGCGTTTCAGAATGGTCTGCAAATATAGCTTTACAGAAGCCAGCGGCGATTTCAGTTCATGCGTAACAGACAATAGAAAATTTTGCTGCTGCTGATGGTAATTCCGTTCGCGTTGTAAGTGGCTTTTGAGACGGATGACAGCCATAATAAAGATAGCCAGAAAGATCATTCCCTCTCCGATAATCATCCCCATACGCTCCGGCACATATTTGATAAAAATATAGCCCCAGCTAATCAGCTGACACAATGCATAAAAGGCTAGTACATACAGCCAAAAAAGAGCTCTCTTCATCTTTACAATTGAACTAGTACAAAAATACTTAAATAAGCGATCATAAGAAAATTACCCACACTTTATGACAAAAAGAACAGATAGCAATTTAGCTCATTTTCGCCGACTGGTGTATATTTGTAGCATGTTTACCAACAAAAAAGACATCTTTTTCGATCTGGATCACACCATTTGGGACTTTGACCGCAACGCGACCGAGACATTGCAAGACTTGTATGTGAAGTACAAGTTTGAAGAATTGGTCGGTCATGCTGCACCAGACAACTTTATTACGGCATACACGAGCAACAACCACCGACTATGGGGATTGTACCATCATAATAAAATCGATAAACCAACGCTACGCAGACTGCGATTCGAAGATACATTTACCGAATTGGGTATAGATCCAAATCTATTTCCTTGGGATTTTGAGGAAGAATATTTGGCCGTATGCCCCAATAAAACGCACTTGTTTCCCAATGCGCATGAAACGCTCCGTTATTTGAAGGAGCGCTATACTTTGCATTTGATTTCTAACGGTTTTCAGGATGCGTGCGAACGCAAGCTGGCCGGTAATCAATTATCTACGTACTTCAAAACGATCACGATTTCCGAGATTGTCGGTATTAATAAACCCGATAGCCGGATCTTCCAACATGCGTTGCAAGAGGGAAAAGCAGATCGAGATACTTCTATCATGATTGGCGACAACCTGGATGCCGATGTACGAGGCGCACAAAATTTCGGCATGGATGCCATCTATTTCAATCCGCTAGCCGCAACAGTGCCAAGCGACATCAATTATAGCATCTCGGATCTAAAAGAATTACAGGAGCTTTTTTAATAACCGCAATAGCATGTCAGCGCAGGCATCTTCGGCGCAAAAAAAAAGCTCCTTCATATTAGCATGAAGGAGCTTTTCAGTTTTATTATTTTTGGATACTACAACACTTTAACGGTGATGTTTCTCATCCATACTTTATCGCCGTGATCTTGAAAACCAACCACGCCAGATTTAGATTTACCACCTACGTTATTCAATAAGTGGAACGCCAAAGGCCATTTAGCTTCGCTAAATTTACTAGCCTGCAACATCTGCGTCCATTCTGGCGTCCACAAAGCATATTCTACTACTTTCTCATCATTTTGGTAGTGAGTTACTTTTCCTTTGTTTACCACGATTTTTGCTCTATTCCACTGCTCAAATGGAAAACCATTTTGTGGTTTAGCAGGAATCATATCGTATAATGAACCCGATTTTCTGTTACCATCTACGCCCATTTTAGCATCTGGGTGATTCTCATTGTCCAACAATTGATATTCTGGAGACGAGATGTAGATTGGCTGTCCTTTTACTTCTTTTGCTAAGAAGAAGGCACCAGAGTTACCTGATTTTGCCACTTTCCATTCAAACTCGAATTCAAAATTTTTCAAGTCTGATGCAAAGATGATATCTCCACCTTCTGGGTTTTGCACACCATCTGGTTTTGGATTGAAATGTAGCGTACCATTATCTATCGTCCATTTGCTAGGTACGTGATCTTTTGCATAACCACGCCATCCTTCTAATGATGTACCATCAAAAATTACATGTGCTCCTGCGGAGTTTTTCTTGAATGACTTAACATTTACCATCGGCAAATCTAGCACCTCATGCTCCGGCACATTTGCCTCGTTTGTCATTCCTTTTTTGGATGAACATGCCGAATGTGACATCATCATAACTACGGCTCCCAATACACCGAAAATCTTGCTCTTATTCATAGATTTATAAAATTTTATTTAAAGTAAGTAAAGCATTCCACAAAAGGAAATTTAACTTAAAACTCTCCGCCTCCCATTTCTTCAGGAGCCGTACCATTGCGCTTATCGTCACGCTTGAAAAGATCCTGAACACCAAAACGATACGTAAATGTCAGCGTCAGCATCCGACGGTTCCAGCGGTTGGCCGTAGCGATATAGCGATCGGGCAGAAAGCTTTCCATCTCAAATCTTCTGGAATTGAATACGTCGCGAACATTAAACAAAATACTGCCTTTGTTGCGCAATACATCTTTTTTCAAGGCCATATCTACGCCCCACATTTCGTTCATACGTCCTTGTGGGCGTTCGCGTCCACTGCGGTAATCGCCACGCATTTGTAGAGAGAAGGTCGGCATAATCTTCACATTGGTCATCAAATTACCATCCCAGTTGATCGTATTTACACGATTCAAGCCTACGCCTTCAATGTCTGGCCTGATGCGATTATTAAAAATATTGGCATTAGCAGTGACATCCCACCATGGTGCCAGATCTACTTTGGAGATCAACTCCAAACCAGCATCATCAGATCGTCCAACGTTTTCCCATACAAAATAAGAAGCGTTCTGAAATTCCTGTGGAAGATCTATTTCCGAAGGATCACGTTGCAAAGGATTAATCATATCGCTGGTACGGCGGTAGAACAACGAACTGACAAAATTCCAGCGATTGTACGATTTAGAGTAAGCGACTTCAGCCGCATGTATATCTTCTGGTCTTAGATTTGGATTACCTTGGCGCAGATTAGACTCGTCCGACGCATTAAGAAATGGATTGACCTGCCAACCATTTGGACGGCGAATACGACGTGAATAACTCATCTGAATCTTATCGCCTTGATTGCCTACTTCGTAGGTCAAATAGGCACTCGGAAAAAGTCGGAAGAAATCAAATCCGCCATTGGTAGCCGGTCCTGTTCTCGGTTCTGCCGCTTCAGATTCAACGGCATAATACGTGGAGGTTAATCTCATCTGCTCACCACGAAGACCAAACTGTGCTCCCAATTTAGAAGTGAGCATACGCTGATAATTAGCGTAGACAGCATGCACTTCATTTTTCAGGTCAAACTCATTACTAAATAGGCCGTCTAGATTTAAGTTGCCTGTATTCGTACGATCTACGAATGAATATTGCGAATCTTCCGACGTACGGATAATAGAGCGGTATCCCGCTTCAAACTTATGGTTTTCACCCAATGGCAATATATAATCTATTTGCGCATTATAGTTTTTTCCCATTTCCGTTGTCAAGTTCTGGCGAACAATATCCAGACGAGTTCCGGCGAAAATTTCATTAAAATCGTTCGTGCCATCTTCGGTACTGTAACCATAGGAAGCGTTAGCAGTGATTTCCTCTCCCGGACGACCTAAAACCTGACGGAAGTCAAACTGTAAATCAAAACCCAGATCATCTTCATATTGCTGCGACACACGACTTCCTGTCGGACCATTTTCTGGAATATTATTGTATTGATACATCAGTTCCTGCCTACGATTATTATCGCGCAAGCTTAAGTTTCCAGCCAGACTAAACGTTGTCTTGTCCGTCATGAAATAATCACTCCCCAAACGTATTGTGTGATTTAGCCCTGTTCGTCGGGAGTCATTTTCGGAATAAATGCGACGTGGCGCGTCCAACTCACCGGTGCTATCCCGATAGATAATATTCTCATTAAATCCGTCGCCACGATTAACACGACGATTGAAATTGTAACTACCAAAATGATTGAACTTACTATCTCGATAATTCAAGGTTGCGCTCCCCATGGCATTACCAAAAGATCCACCGGTCGCGTTTATCGATCCATTAAAACCTATACGTGCATTCTTTTTTAATACGATATTGATAATACCTGATTGGCCTTCTGCATCATATTTAGAAGATGGATTGGTCATAATCTCGACCTTGTCGATGACTTCTGCCGGAAGACTTTGTAATAATGCTGCAATATCTGATCCGGCCATAGCCGATTCCTTGCCATCTATGAGAATACGAACATTCGACGATCCGCGCAAGCTTACCGTGCCATCCTGATCAACTTGCAAGGTAGGTACATTTGCTAGTAATTCGCTGGCTGTACCACCTGCACTCACTAAGGATTGAGAGACATCAAAAATCTTACGGTCGATACCGATTTTCATATCTGGCGTTCTGCCCTGCACGGTAACTTCCGAAATGACTTTGCTCTCGGTATGTAAAAAAACAGTATCTATTTTGAGTTGTTGACCTGCGGTCAATGAAACATTCTCTTGCAAATAATCATCGAATCCTACATTGGAAATGCGCAAGGCAAAAGTCGAGGCATCTAAATTGTCAATAGAAAATTGGCCATTTTGCTGACTTTGAGCACCACGTAAGTACGCTTTCGTTGTTTGGGTAAGGATATTGACACTAGCACCAGCGATGGGCGCCTTAGTTTCAGCATCCACCACGATACCGCGGATTTGAGCTTTTTGCTGCGCTTGTAATAAGACCGGTAGTAGGAATAAAACGACGCTGATATTTCGGATTAAGAGCATATTCAATAAGTTTCGAATAGCAAAAGTGGGCATTTGCGGTCGTAACTGGGCGCACGTAACCGCATTATTACCTTGCTATAAGCTCTTATTCCACGCTGACAGTAAGTCCTTCTGATTTAAGAATCTTACGATATATTTCCATTTCGGTGTAGGAACCTTCGAGGATGGGGCACTTGCCTTCCGTATGAACTTTAAAAGCGATACGCGAAGCTTCGCCTTCGGAGTATTGAAGATGATGCATCATGCAGTGGATAACATGATCGAAGGTGTTAAAATCGTCGTTCCATAAGATCAAACGATGTCCATCCTTTGCTGCTGCCAGAATTTCTTCCAGCGTAAATGTCTCTGTAGCGGTCTCCGTACCCATGTTCGCAAAAATAAGGTATTTTTAGAAATTTCTCTACTTTTGTCGGGATTTCATTGTAATCGGAAAAATAAAGAATGTTTCAGTCAAAGATAGCCGGCATAGGACATTACGTGCCAAAAAACGTATATACAAATAACGATCTGACCCAATTTATGGACACCAGTGATGCTTGGATACAGGAGCGCACGGGTATTCAGGAACGTCGGTATGCGGATCGGATCGGCGAAACCACCACCTCAATGGGCGTTGAAGCGAGTAAAATTGCTTTGGAGCGCGCTGGTATTACGGCGGCAGAAGTAGACTTTATCATCTTTGCCACGCTTTCGCCAGATTATTATTTCCCAGGCTGTGGAGTACTTTTACAGCGGGATATGGGCATGGGCGAGATTGGCGCATTGGATATCCGCAACCAATGTTCGGGTTTTGTGTATGCACTTTCGATTGCTGATCAGTTTATCAAAACCGGCATGTACAAGAATATTCTTGTCGTCGGCTCAGAGAAGCAATCTTTTGCCATGGATTTTGATACGCGAAGCAGACATGTATCCGTGATCTTTGGTGATGGCGCTGGTGCTGTCGTGATGCAGCCAACCACCGAAGCTGGAAAAGGCGTATTAAGTACGCATTTGCATTCGGACGGTGCTGAAGCAGAAAAACTAGCGATGTACTATCCCGGCGCTGCTGCTGGCTTTGGATTGGAAAATCCTCCTCAATGGCCCGATCAAGAATTGGGCGGCATGCTGATGACACCGCAAATGCTGGAAGATGGTACGGCGTATCCTAACATGGATGGCCAAGCGGTATTTAAAAAAGCCGTGGTAAAGTTTCCTGAGGTAATTCACGAGGCCTTAGCAAAAAACAATCTACAGGCTTCCGATATCGATCTATTAATACCACATCAGGCAAACCTTCGTATCTCGCAATATGTGCAAAAGACACTCGGTTTGCCTGATGAGAAAATCTACAGCAACATCCAACGTTATGGCAATACAACGGCCGCCTCTATACCAATCGCGTTGTCCGAAGCGTGGCAAGAAGGATTGATCAAAGAGGGCGATCTGGTATGCTTTGCAGCCTTTGGAGCTGGGTTTACGTGGGGATCGGCGTTGATCCGTTGGTAGTAGATGTAATGGTATTTTAGGGTTATTTTTTGTTTTTAGATTTCGATACTGCAGCTTTGGTGGTTATTTCAATAACGCCATTTTTACCGGCGTCACCATATTTCTCTTTAGCGTTCTCATCTTTCCATATTTGCATAGCCTCCATTGCATTGGGATCAAGCGTCTTGACATCAAAGCCATCCTTTTGAATAACTCCGTCAATTACAACGAGGGGATTTTCACTTAATGCTGTCTTGCTCTTGACAACGCGCACTATTGCATCAGATGGACTTGTGACCTTCTTTTCGACAACATTTGCCTCGTCGATCAGCTTCTTTGTCGTGATGAACATAACGCCATTTTTAGCTTTTTCACCATAGATAGCCTGCGCACTATTATCTTTAAGAACACTAATACTTTCGATACTATTAGGATCGACACCGTCCATATCAGATTCCTTGATTACAACACCATCTAGCACGTACAATGGCTTTGGTTCATTTCCACTCGATACTTTTACTATTTTGGTGATCGTGCTATCTTTTTGAAATGTACCGCTGCCCGTTACCTTTTTAGTGGTTGAAGGACCGTCTTTAGTTGTTATCAATACAACACCATTTTTTCCTTTTTCTCCGTAAGGTTCGATTGAGGGACTGTTTTTCAAAACATCCATTCGTTCAATATCATTTGGGCTTAAATTTTTAAAATCCTTTGGGAGCATTACTATGCCATCCACCACATACAGTGGATCGCCGTCCTGTTTCCGGATCGATATTCCCGAGTCAGCTCCCTTTGATGTATCGTCTTTCACGATCACCACAGTCGTATCAGCATACTCTGCCTCAATTTTCTTTAACCCCTTGGCTCTCGGATCTACCGTTTCAACCATAGCAAACTTTTCTCCCCCAAGAATATCATCCAAGCATAGAGCGCCAGTATCTGTTAGCGGTGCGTCATGCTTTAAAAAATCATTGCTTAGCACACTAATTTTCCCCTTTTCTACCGCATTATAGATATTGGCTTCCACGCGGTTTACCGTGAATGCAGCTGATGCGAGTACCAGAACGGGAATCAGCATCGCATATTTACTCAACTCCAATTTGGAGGAACGCTTTTTGTTCATCATCATAATTCTTTGTTTTAACATTTTAAAATTGAACTTATTTGTGATCGGGGTAGCTAATCCCGTTCTGTTAACATGCAATAGATTGTATTGGTACGCTTGGCGATCTATACCTAGATTCAGCACTTGTTGATCCGTCAAGAACTCTAAATTCTGATGTACGGCCCTGCGCAGTAGGAAAACTACTGGATTGTACCAGCAGCAGATATATACCAATTCTGTCAAGAGTACATCCAGCGAATGCAAACCATTAGTATGCACCAACTCGTGCTTGAAAATATGGGTGAGCTCCTGCTCATCGTGCTGCTTGCGGTACAAGTATATCTGCCGAAGAAAAGAAAAAGGCGCGACCGGGAAGCGAACATTCCGGTAAGCAAGGTTGTGCCATAAGGCCGACGAAGAATTCCAATGGACGCGCAACACGCTAGCTGACTGAATCAGCAGACGCAAAAAGAAAATGGTAGCACCTACTGCTACTGCAGCAAGCAACACATTATTGATGCTATAGAGATTGTCGGGAGCTGGTGTAGACACAAAATCCGGCATAAAATCCACCAATTCACCAATAGGTTCTACATGGCGCGTAAACCAGCTCTTTACATCCAGAAATGGATAGACGAAACTAAATGACATGCCCACCAAGAAATAACCACGATTGAGATTATAAAAAGTAAGTCCTTTCAGCAACAACACATAACCGAGGTACACGATGCTCAACAACACATTGACCTGCAGAATATAGATTAATAGATTTTCCATGTTATGCCGTTTTATTGTTTTTGATCATGTCTAGGATTTCCTCTAATTCTGCGGATGATAAGCGCTCCTCTTTAATGAAAAAAGACACCATATCTTTATACGAATTGTGGAAGTAGTCGCCCACAAAACCATTCATAAACTTTCCTTTATATTCTTGCGCAGAAATGACCGGTTCGTAGCGCTTGGCATTACCTGCTTTTACTGCTTGCACATATCCTTTTTTCTCTAAATTACGAACGGTAGAGGCCAATGTGGTGTAGGGCATCTCTTCGGTAGACTGCAAATTGGCTAGGATATCTCGGATAAATCCACCTTCGGTTTCCCATATAGCACGCATTGCTTCTTCTTCTTGTATCGTCAGTTTTTCCATATCTGTATCAATCGATTACACAATGTTACGAAAAGTTCGTAGAAACAAAAAACTTTTTACGAAAAAATCGTAGATAAAGTTTTTTTCGCTTTTCACGAAGTTTGTGTACCTCATCATAAATGACGATTTCATGTTAATTTAATGCTTATCGACAGCCGAACTGTTTTTGATTTTTTATACATTTGTAGAAATCGAGTCAGAAAATTATGTCAGATAATAAAGCTTCAATAAACTTAAATGGGCAAACCTACGATCTTCCTGTAATCGTTGGAACCGAGAATGAGAAAGCAATAGATATCTCCAAACTGCGAGATCAGTCCGAATTCATCACTTTAGATCCAGGTTATAAAAACACGGGAGCTACCAAAAGTGCGATCACGTATTTAGATGGTGAGAACGGGATATTACATTACCGTGGTTATCCTATCGAGCAATTAGCGGAAAAATGTTTATTCCTAGAAGTTGCCTATTTATTAATCTATGGTGAGCTGCCAACGAAACAAGAGCTGGAAAGCTTCCGTTCGGAGATTAAAGAGCAAACGTTGATACACGAAGACATGAAGAATTTCTTCGCAGGTTTCCCTTCGCAATCTCACCCAATGGGGCAACTATCTTGTCTTGTAGGTGCACTGTCTGCATTTTATCCAGAGTCTTTAAATCCAAATGCTACGAAAGAGGAAGATAATAAAACTATTATCAACCTACTGGCCAAAATGCCTACGATCGTTTCTTGGATTCACAAAAAATCAATTGGACACCCAATTGTATACCCTAAGAAGAACTTAAACTATGTCGAGAATTTCATGAACATGCTTTTCTCTGACGTTACGGCAGAAAGCTCTTTTGATCCTGCGATCATCAGCGCTATGCAAAAACTTCTTATTCTACACGCCGATCACGAGCAAAACTGTTCGACATCTACGGTGCGTATGGTAGGATCTTCTAATGCCAACTTGTATGCATCTATTGCTTCTGGAATCAATGCCCTTTGGGGTCCATTGCACGGTGGCGCTAACCAAGCGGTAATCGAGATGCTAGAAGCCATCAAAGAAGATGGTGGTGATGCGGACAAGTATTTGGCAAAAGCCAAAGACAAAAACGATCCTTTCCGTTTGATGGGCTTTGGACACCGCGTGTACAAAAACTTTGATCCAAGGGCTAAGATCATCAAGAAAGCCTGTGATGATATTTTAGAGAAATTGGGTATTGACGATCCAGTTTTGGATATCGCGATCCGTTTGGAAGAAGCTGCTCTAAACGATCAGTACTTCATAGATCGTAAATTATATCCAAACGTTGATTTTTATTCGGGTATCATCTACCGTGCGTTGAACTTCAAACCGGAAATGTTTACGGTATTGTTCGCGTTAGGTCGCCTACCGGGATGGATCGCACAATGGAAAGAAATGCGAGAAAATAAAGAGCCAATTGGCCGCCCAAGACAAGTATATACCGGCGAAACAAAAAGAGACGTCGTAGACATTGAAAAACGATAAATCGATATAAAAAGAAGAAAAGCACCTCGATAGGTGCTTTTCTTTTAAACACTAACTCATGTTGAAACTACCTCATTCCCTATTCCGTAAAACTCTGTTAACCGCAGCTATTGCGATCGCATTTATCAGCGTGTCATTAACCGCACAAGCACAATATGGAGGATATCCTTATGAACGCAATATGCGTCTTGGATTAGTCATCAACCCCAACATCAGTTGGTTCAATTTTGACAATGCACAATATAGTGGCAATCCTGGATACCGATTTGGGTATGGCTTGTTAGCAGATTTCGGCTTTTCCCGAAATTACTATTTCTCCACGGGATTGATCATCAATGACCTGAGAGCAGAACAAGTACAGCTACGCGAAGGCACTGCTCCTTCTACCATAAACAACTCGATCCGATTAAAGTACGCAGAGGTGCCGCTCACGATTAAGCTAAAAACCGATGAAAAAGATTTTGGCCGCATCTACGGGCAATTTGGTGTGACGGCCGGTGTACGTGTCTCAGCTAGACAAAAGGCAGATTTACTTGGTGCGGATCATGAATCTCTTTCTGGCACTGATTTAGTACGGTTGGGGTTGCAGATCGGTACCGGAGTGGAATGGAATTTAGGAGGAAACCTTGGCTTGTTGACAGGTGCTTCATACAATAACGGTTTTACGCGCGCTATGCGCAACGGCGGAGAACCTAAAATTTCCTACGTAGCGCTCCAAATCGGTCTATTATTTTAACATTCTACACATGAAAATAGCTTTAGCTCAACTCAATTATCATATAGGAGATTTTGAAACGGATACTGCAAAGATTATAGAAGCCATCCACAAAGCTAAAAAGCAGGGAAACGAACTCATCATTTTTTCAGAATTGGCGATTGGCGGTTATCCTGCTAAAGATTTGCTGCGCAATAAGGCTTATTTAAATGCTTGTGAGAAAGCATTGCATGAAATTGCAAGTGCTTGTTGCGACATTGCCTGTATCATCGGTGCCCCGATCCGCAACAATCATTCGGAAGGTAAGCACTTGTTTAATGCGGCACTAGTTATTGAGCAAGGGGAGATAAAGCATACCGTCAAGAAAACCTATTTGCCGGATTATGATGTGTTTGATGAATATCGTTATTTCGAGCCGAACAAAGAGGTGCACTGTGTCATCGTGGGTGATACAAAAATTGCCCTGACGATTTGTGAAGATTTGTGGGACAATGGTGTGGACAACACCTACATGGGCGACATCATTCAGGATCTAGCGGTAGAAAAACCAGATTTAATCATCAATATTGCTGCCTCTCCTTTTTCGTATACGCATCACCAAACGCGTTTAGATATTATGCGACGCGCCGTGTTGCGAATGCATGCGCCGCTGATCTACCTGAATCAGTTGGGAGCACATGCGGATATTATCTTCGACGGGCGATCATTCGCGTTGGATAGCAATGGCGATGTTGTCACGGTGTTATCAGCTTTCGAAGAAGATTTTGCTGAACTGAATTTGGAAAAGGGTGAATTTCAGCAAAAAGAACACCGAGAAGTATATCTTCCGGGATCAGAAATTGCGCAAATCCATGCTGCGCTCGTCTTTGGTCTTAAAGAGTATTTTACTAAATCTGGATTCAAAAAAGCGGTGCTAGGATTATCTGGAGGATTGGACTCGGCGATCGTTGCCGCCTTGGCTTGCGAAGCACTGGGTGCAGACAACGTATTGGCGATTTTACTCCCATCCAAATATTCGTCGGATCATTCATTAAAAGACGCATTGGATTTGGTATCCAATACTGGTTGCAATCATCAGATTGTGCCCATTCACAGCATGGTAGATGCTTACGACGAAACGTTGAGTGATCTTTTCAGCGGCTTGCAGCCTGATATTACCGAAGAAAATATACAAGCGCGCATTCGTGCAACCATATTGATGGCAACAGCCAATAAATTTGGACATATATTGCTTAATACGTCCAATAAAAGTGAAGCATCGGTAGGTTATGGCACCTTGTATGGAGATATGGCAGGCGCTATTAGTGTGATCGGTGATGTGTACAAATCCCAAGCGTACCAACTGGCTGAGTACATCAATCGTCATCACGAGATTATCCCTACAAATACAATTGTAAAACCGCCTTCGGCGGAATTAAGACCGGATCAAAAGGACTCTGACTCCCTACCCGATTATGAATTATTGGATAGCATCCTCTATCAATTGATTGAGCAGGAGAAATCCGGCCAAGAAATAGTGCAATTAGGATTTGACGAAGCGTTGGTGTTGCGCGTTCAAAATATGCTTAACAGAGCAGAATTTAAACGCTTCCAAGCACCGCCAATCTTAAGGATAAGTCCGAAAGCATTTGGTGCAGGTCGTGCCATTCCTTTGGTCGCTAAATATCCAAGTTAATCGAGCGTCATTTCAACAGATTAACCAACTGTTATTTAGGAAAAATTTTATCTTTGAATCACGTTTGATTTTGTGCGAGCCTGATAGGTCTTTTGTGCACAAAATGACAAACATTATATCCTCATCAAAAACAGAGTTTAGTTTATGGAATCATACGATTTTGGTATAGTAGGACTTGGCGTAATGGGCAGAAACCTATTACTGAACATGGCCGATCATTCTTTTGCTGTGGCTGGATTAGACCTAGACACAGAGAAGGCTGCTTCGCTACAGGCAGAAGCAGCAGCAAATCATCAAATCAAAGCGACTACTGATGTAGCTACTTTTGTAGACGCGATACGCAAACCTCGCGCCATCATGTTGTTAGTTCCTGCGGGCAAGCCGGTAGATAGCGCCATTGAAAGTTTGCTTCCACATTTGGAAGAAGGCGACATCTTGGTCGACGGCGGAAATTCGTATTTTCCAGATACTGAAAGACGATATACCTACCTTTCTGAGAAGAATATTCACTTTTTCGGAATGGGAATCTCCGGTGGAGAAAAAGGTGCTCGATTCGGCCCAAGCATGATGCCCGGTGGCGACGAAGTCGCTTACGAACGCTTGCGCCCGATATTTGAAGCGATCTCTGCCAAAGTCAATGGCGATCCTTGCGTAGCATACTTAGGTAGCGGCTCTGCCGGTAACTATGTAAAAATGGTGCACAATGGTATCGAATACGGTATTATGCAACTGCTAGCAGAAGTGTACGACTTAATGAAACGTGGTGCAGGCATCGCGGACGATAAGATCCAACAGACATTTGCACAATGGAACGAAACTGAATTGCAATCTTTTTTGGTGGAAATCACCGGCGAGATCCTTAAACAACAAGACGAAGACGGCACACCATTGATTCATGCCATCTCCGACTGGGCTAAATCCAAAGGAACGGGGAAATGGACTTCTCAAAATGCGATGGATCTGCAAGTACCCGTACCAGTAATCGATGCCGCCGTCAATATGCGCGACATCTCCAAATACAAGCCGGAGCGTATCGAAGCTGCAAAACAGCTAATTTGGAACGCAACTTCCTCATCTGACATAGCAGAAGATCAACTATTAAAACAGCTGAAAGATGCATTTCACGCTGCCATGCTTATCACATACGCACAAGGATTAGCACAGCTGACGGTCGCATCCGACACTTACAAATACGGGTTAGAACTAGAGACGGTGACAAAAATATGGCGCGGCGGATGTATCATTCGTGCAGCGGCATTAGAAGATTTCAGACAAGCTTATCATCGTAATCCAGACTTGCGCAACATCCTATTGGATGCGCAAATCGGACAACAATTATTGGGCTTACAAGAAAATTTCCGAGCAGTGATTAACTTCGCGGTATCGAAAGGTATTCCGGCAGCAGGATTAATGAATGCGTTGGTGTACTTTGATGCTTACCGTTCGGCTAATTTGCCAACAAACTTGATACAAGCGCAACGTGATTATTTTGGAGCGCATACCTACGAGCGTATTGATCGCGAAGGTATCTTCCATACACAATGGGGCTAACACCGAGTGTTATATTTGTCTACACATGAAAACAAGTAAGAAAGCGAGACCAGCGATTATCGTCATCTTTGGAGGAACCGGCGATCTGGCAAAGCGGAAATTAATTCCCGCCTTTTATAATCTTTTTCTGGACGATTGGATGCCAGAAAAATTTGCCATCATCGGGCTGGGAAGAACTGCACTCGACAATGATGCCTATCGCGACCATTTAAAGGAAGGTTTGACTGAGTTTTCGCGAACGGGAGCTCCCGAAGCGGATAAATGGGCGGTTTTCAATCCGCAGGTGAGCTACTTCCAGTCGAATATTGAAACACCAGAATCCTATCAAGAGCTAGCAGCTCAGTTAGATGCGCTAGATGCCGAATGGGGCGAGCGGGCAAATCGTTTATTCTATCTATCGGTCGCACCACGTTTCATTGGCGTGGCCACTTCAAACATCAATGCTTCTGGACTGGCAAGCATGCCAGAGCAAGATCGTATCGTAATCGAAAAACCATTTGGTTACAATAAAAAGACAGCAGTAGAATTGAACCAATTGCTGACCCAAACTTTCCAAGAGCATCAAATCTACCGGATCGATCATTATCTCGGAAAAGAAACCGTTCAGAATATCCTCGCTTTCCGCTTTGGCAACGCGCTATTTGAACCACTTTGGAACCGTAATTACATTGACTCCGTACAGATCACGGTAGCGGAGCAGGTTGGTGTTGAAAATCGGGGCGAATATTACGAAGGTGCGGGAGCGCTACGTGATATGATCCAAAATCACTTGTTGCAAATTCTGTGTATGGTGGCGATGGAAGCTCCAGCTTCATTCAAAGCCGAAGAAATTCGCAACCGCAAAGTAGATGTGTTGCGTTCAATCCGACGTATCAAGCCCGAAGAAGTAAGTCGATATGCAGTGCGTGGCCAATATCACGAAGGTTGGCTACAAGGCAAAAAAGTGCCCGGCTATCGCGAAGAATCCGGTGTAAACCCAAAATCTAATACAGAAACGTACGCCGCTATCAAGTTTTATCTCGACAATTGGCGCTGGCAAGGCGTGCCATTTTACCTGCGAACTGGTAAACGCATGCAGGAAAAACATTCATCGATCACGATTCAATTCAAACCAGTACCGCACTCCACTTTTTCGAATGGTGAGGCAGCGGAAAACCTGATGCCAAATCGCTTAACGATCAATATCCAACCACAGATGGATATTCGTTTGCGCTTTATGACCAAGAAGCCTGGCTTGAGCATGAGTTTGAATCCGTCGGAAATGATTTTCGATTACGACACGTGCTCTACACAATCTCCGGAAGCGTACGAAACGCTGCTATTAGATGCATTAAACGGTGATGCGACGCTATTTATGCGCTCGGATCAAGTGGATGAAGCATGGGATGTGATTACGCCAATACAGGAAGCGTGGGAAAGTCGCGATTCACTGGATTTCCCAAATTATGCTTCAGGCACTTGGGGACCAGAAACGGCAGAAGTACTTGTCGCTCAACAAGGACATGTATGGGCCGTAAATGCTTTGCATAAAACAAAATCTAAAGAAGAAAACTGTGATTAAAATATACGCACAACCATCCGAGATTCATCCTGCTGCTGCCGATCTTTTTGTGGCGGCGGCCAAACAGGCCATCGCAGAAAAAGGAAGCTTTAGCGTGGCATTGACTGGCGGATCTTCGCCCGTGGAACTGTACAAGCTACTAACAACACCCGCTTACGTCGATCAACTTGACTGGACAAAAGTATTTGTTTTCTGGGGCGATGAGCGCTGGGTACCATTATCGGATTCGTTGAGCAATGCCAAGATGGCATTCGAAACATTATTAAAACAAGTTCCCTTACCAGAAGACCAGATTTTTCCGATGTACGATGTAGATCGTTCGCCAGAGGAATTTGCGGTCGTGTACGAACAACAGCTAAAGCAGGTATTGGGCGCGGAAGGACAATTCGATTTGATTCTGCTTGGCATGGGAGATGACGGACATACGGCTTCCCTATTTCCGCATACCGAAGTATTGCACGAAAAGACAAAATGGGTTGATGCCTATTATCTCGCACCGCAGCAGATGCATCGCATTACGCTGACTGCTCCATTGATAAACAAGGCAAAACAAATCGTGGTTATCACTTTTGGGGAGAAGAAAGCACATGCCTTATATGAAGTATTGGAAGGCGCACGCAACTCAGAAGAATATCCTTCTCAATTGCTAAATCCGACTACGGGAGATTTGCTATTTTTAGTTGATCAGACAGCAGCCTCACAGCTATCTAATTCGAAAATAACTGGCTAGCTCTTTTCTTAAGCATTGATCATCTAAAAAGCCTAACAAACTATTTACTGTTAGGCTTTTTAGATGATCATGTATTAGGAAAGCATCCCCACCTCTCTGAGATGGGGATTAAACGATGTGAAGCATCCTCGTTCACTACCAATTATTTAAGGCATCATTATTAAACCTTTTGTACTGTAATTTGTCAAATAGCTCAGATAGACACTTGTTAGCATATATAAAGTCATGAAAAAATACATACTACACTTTAGCCTTTTATTGGCTGTCACGCTTTTGTTTTCGGCGTGTCGCACCAATAAGTTCAACACCACTAAGGTGATGAATAAAGATTTCACCCAATATCGTACCTATGGCTGGTTGGCACCGATTGATTCCTTGTCAAAAGATTATTTTTCAAACGACATCGCTCGTGAAAATATTATGATCGCCGCAAACACCGAGGTTGAAAAATTGGGTCTTACCTATTCAAAAGAAAATCCGGATATTTTATTCCGCTATATCGCCATCGTCAACAACAAAAGTCGCTTAATCTGGTCTAATGGTGGCTGGGGCGGCGGCTGGGGAATGGGTCCTTGGGGCTGGGGTGGCGGCTGGGGCATGGGCTGGGGAGGCGGTTGGTCTCAACCAGTTGGTCGCGAAGGCTACCGTTATGCTCATATCATCGTTGAAGCGGTAGATCGTAATGAAGACGCTGTCGTGTGGCAAGCTCGTGGATCTAGAGAAGTTCGTAATCCAGAACGCGCTATCAATAAATTACCAGGAATAATCCAGGGAATCTTCAAACAGTATCCAGTGCGCAAATAAGCTACACAGACATTTTTGTCTTGCTAATGATGTATCAGTTTGATCTTTTGCATCCATAATAAAAGGGGTAAGTGTTTCACACTTACCCCTTTTATTATGGAAAAAATTCTCGTAAAATATACGTATTTTCGTTTATGATGATATGACTAATTACTTGTTAGTACATAGCACAGAATGAAACCTAAATAGTATAGATATAAAAACGAACGAATCCCAGATCCGATCATGAAGACATTGACAAAAGACCAAAAGGAAGAACTATTTGAAAAATTAGAAAAACGGTTTAGTGAAAATGAAGGAAGACACCGTAATCTGACATGGGGTGATGTACTAACGCGGTTGGAGAACGCTACTGATGCTGCCTTATATGCACTACATACTATGGAAGATAGCCAAGGCGAGCCAGATGTGATCGGTACGGATGAGGCAACTGGTAAATTGATATTCTGTGATTGTGCCCCAGAAAGTCCGACAGGACGACGCAGCTTATGCTATGATCAGCAAGCCTTAGATTCGCGCAAACTCAACAAACCAGCAGACAGTGCTTTAGAAGTGGCGCGTAGCATGGGGATAGAATTATTGGATGAGGAGGCTTATCAAAGACTTCAAAAGGTGGGTAGATTTGACACGAAAACGTCGAGTTGGTTGCGCACACCTGCGGATTTCCGACAGTTGGGTGGAGCGCTCTTTGGTGATTACCGATTTGGTCGCGTATTTATCTATCAAAATGGTGCAGAGTCTTATTATGCCGCACGCGGATTTCGGGGATTATTGCATATATAACAAAGGAGAAAAGCGAGAGCTTTTCTCCTTTGTTATATAATAAGCTTGTTGGACAGTTCGCTATTCTGTTCAACATGCTTCTAATTATTCAATCAACTTTCCTTTGGTACTGTTGCGCACCTGCTCGAGCGTCACTCCTTCGTGCAGTTCGACAATCTTGAAACCACCTTCGGGTACCACATCAAATACACCAAGCTCCGTCACAATCTTTTTGACGCAGCGCAATCCCGTTAATGGAAGCGTGCAAGATGGAAGCAGTTTGGATTCTCCCTGACGATTCACATGTTGCATAGCCACTACAATGTTTTGCGCACTAGCCACCAAATCCATCGCACCTCCCATTCCTTTCACCATTTTTCCAGGAATTTTCCAATTGGCAATATCACCATGTTCAGATACCTCCATCGCACCCAAAATAGTCAAATCGACCTTGCGGGAGCGGATCATGCCAAAGCTCATGGCAGAGTCAAAGAAAGCAGAACCTGGTAATGTCGTGATGGTTTGCTTACCTGCATTGATATAATCCGCATCCTCCTCTCCTTCGAAAGGGAAAGGCCCCATGCCTAGCAATCCATTTTCACTTTGTAGTACCACGTCAATATTATCGGGTATATAATTTGCGACCAACGTGGGTATTCCTATCCCCAAGTTTACGTAATAACCATCTTTGACCTCTTTGGCGATACGTTTTGCAATTCCATATTTATCCAGCATAGTTTTCGCATTTTTTGATGATCATAGCACTAGCACCCCCTCCTCCATTACAGATGGCAGCCAAGCCGTAGGTGCCACCTTCTTGCTGTAGTACACTGCTTAGCGTAACGAGTATACGCGCACCACTACAACCCAGTGGATGGCCTAGCGCGACAGCGCCGCCGTACACATTAATCTTTTCGGTCGATAATCCTAATATTTTCGCGTTAGCTAATGCGACAACGGAAAAAGCTTCATTAAACTCAAAATAATCAATATCATCTTTAGCCAAACCTGCTTTTTTGAGCACTTTCTCGGTCGCAATACTTGGTGTTGTTGTAAACCACTCTGGATCTTGTTCTGCATCAGCATAGGCAATTACCTCGGCGATGGGCTGAAGTCCAAGTTGCTTTACTTTTTCTTCACTAGCCAACACCAGTGCTGCAGCACCATCGTTCAATGTAGAAGCATTTGCGGCTGTCACTGTTCCATCTTTTTGAAATGCGGGTCGGAGTTGGGGAATTTTATCGATGTTCACTTGTCTAAACTCTTCATCTTCAGAAACCACAGTCTCTCCCTTTCGACCAGAAACCGTCACCTCCACCACTTCGGATGAAAACTTCCCACCTTCCCAAGCCTGTTTGCTGCGTTCGTAAGAAGAAATGGCATATTGATCTTGTTCCTCCCGACTAAATGAGTACTTCGAGGCACAACTTTCTGCACTATTTCCCATCGCCTGCTCGGAATAGGCATCAGTTAAACCATCATTTTGCAGACCGTCTATCAGACTCTTATGCCCGTATTTTGCACCCCAGCGCGCTGAAGTATCATAATAAGGCACCTGACTCATACTTTCCATTCCACCAGCGACCACCACATCCGCATCTCCCAGTAATATTTGCTGTACACCGATAGAAATGGCTTTCATACCACTCGCACATACTTTATTAATAGTCGTAGCAGGTATACCGTCTGGAAGTCCGGCCCTTCGCGATGCCTGTCTTGCTGGTGCCTGACCAACATTTGCGGACAATACATTGCCCATCAGAACCTCATCTACTTGGTTGGCAGCTATGCCACTTTGCTTTACTGCGGCATCGATAGCTTTTGCACCTAATGTGGGCGCTGTAAGAGATGAGAGCGCACCGCCAAAGCTGCCGATGGGCGTACGCTTTGCAGCCACGATAAATACTTTTTTTGTTGCGTTTTGCATGCTGTTAGTTTTGTTTTGTGCTGTATGTGCGTTGTTCTATTCGCTTTTCATAACGTTCCCCTTGAAAAATTCGACTAATGTAGATACCCGGTGTATGAATATAGTTAGGATCTAATTCTCCAGGTTCCACTAATTCCTCCACCTCAGCAATAGTGATCTTACCACACATCGCCATTACATGATTGAAATTATTTGCAGTTCCTCTAAAAACAAGGTTACCCATGCGATCGCCTTTCCAAGCCTTCACTAAAGCGAAGTCTGGTTCAAAGGCATATTCCATCAGGTAATCTTTTTCAACACCCTGAAAAGTAAACCGCCGCACTTCCTTGCCTTCTGCCACCTCGGTACCAACTCCAGTAGGCGTATAAATGACGGGCATACCATATCCAGCTGCCATGAGTCGAGTAGCCAATGTACCTTGCGGCACTAGCTCTACTTCCAGCTCACCACTCAACATCTGACGTTCGAACTCTGCGTTTTCGCCCACGTAAGAAGCAATCATCTTTTTGATCTGTCTACTTTGCAGCAGCAGGCCAAGGCCAAAGTCATCAACTCCCGCATTGTTACTAATGCACGTCAAGTCGGTCACTTTATTTTCGATTAATGCTTGAATTAAATTTTCTGGAATTCCGCAAAGACCAAAACCTCCCACGGCTATGGTCATACCCGACTGTACGCCGTGGATAGCTTCCAGCGCACTCGACACCGTTTTATCTGTCATAAAGTTTATAATTTTTGGGTTAAAAACCTTAACAAAGGTAATAAAACAGGATCTCTTTATGAACAGAAATCTTGCTTATGTTCAATATTATGACTAAAATTGACGTAACATACACAGAAACATCAAAAAGTTTTATCGAATTATGTCTAAAGCATTTCTTACTACAGCCCTTCTTTTTTGCATTTCCTTTTCATTTGGACAGAACAGACCTATGTTACCTTATGCATTAAAAGGTGCTATTGATTCTCAATTTTATTTTATCAACACGCTATCGCGCAATCAGGATGCCGATACCAAATTAATTCGAAAAACGAATCTGGAGATTCTTCGTAAAAACACCTCCGACACGATTAACAACTTAAAAGCAGAAATAACAAAAATAACGGAAGCCAGTTCTTCTTCTATAGCCACGACGCAAAGCCTGCGTGATTCAGTTAGTACGTTAGAAGGCGACTTGCGCATAGAACGTGATCGCACGGATAGCATCGCTTTTCTCGGAATAGATTTTCAAAAGAGCACGTATCATACCATGGTTTGGGCTATGATTTTGGTATTTGCTATTGCATTTATTGCTAGCTTCTTTGCCTTCAAAAAATCTAGAATAGATACGGTGGAGCATCAGAAGACCGTTAATGAATTGCAAAACGAACTGCAGTCTTTCAAAAAGAAATCTATGGAGAAGGAGCAGCTGCTTAAAAGACAATTACTCGATGAGCAACTTAAAAGAAACTCTTAATCTGCTAGTAAGCAGATTAGCCTAACTTCATGTGGCGAACCCTAATTCTTATCGGTATTGGCGGAGGTGCAGGTAGCATCCTCCGCTTTCTTATTTCCCTTGGTGTAAACCGATATTTTACTTCCTCTTTCCCTTGGGGCACTTTCGCCGTCAACATTATCGGATCTTTTTTAGCTGGGCTTATATTAGGTACGTTAAATGCTCAGAATGCCCATAACAACGACTGGCGCATGTTCCTAATGACTGGTTTTTGCGGTGGCTTCACCACTTTCTCCGCATTCACAGCGGAAAACCTGGTATTGCTTCAATCAGGACAGATACTCACCGCCATCGCGTACGTGCTGAGCAGCGTAATCGTGAGTCTTCTGGCAATATGGATTGGTTTTACTGGCACAACTTAACGTAACAGCCCCTGTATTAGTCGTTTTTCACGCATCAGCCCAAAAGCACTATTTTCTTTTTTTAAGTTTTGGTTTTCAACGGATAAAAGCTATTTTTGCAAACCAAAATACAGCACGATAGAAGTGGCTGTATATGAATAAATAATTATATTTAGTCCTATTAATATGCCCAATATTGGTAAAATAGCGCAGATTATCGGCCCCGTTGTTGACGTCAACTTTGCCGACAATGAAAATCTTCCGAAAATTCTTGACGCTCTGTACATTGAGAAAGAAAATGGCCAGCGTGTAGTTTTGGAAGTTCAAAAGCACTTAGGTGAAGAACGTGTTCGTACAATTGCGATGGATGCTACGGAAGGTTTGATTCGTGGTATGCAAGTAATTGATACAGGAGCGCCAATCAAAATGCCTATTGGAGAAAGTATTAAAGGCCGTGTATTCAATGTCGTTGGAGATGCTATCGATGGTATCCAGAACGTAGACAAAGAAAACGGTCGCAGTATCCATAATGTACCTCCACGTTTTGAAGATTTATCGACAGAAACGGAAGTGCTGTTTACAGGTATTAAAGTAATCGATTTATTGGAGCCTTACGCAAAAGGTGGTAAAATTGGATTGTTCGGTGGTGCCGGTGTAGGTAAAACTGTACTAATCCAAGAACTTATCAACAATATCGCAAAAGGTCACGGTGGTCTATCTGTATTTGCAGGTGTAGGTGAGCGTACACGTGAAGGAAACGATTTGTTGCGTGAGATGTTAGAGTCTGGCATTATCAAATACGGCGATCAATTCATGGAAGGCATGGAAAAAGGCGAATGGCCTTTGGATCAAGTCGATCATGAATTGATGAAAGAATCGAAATGTACGTTCGTTTTCGGACAAATGAACGAGCCTCCAGGTGCGCGTGCACGTGTAGCCCTTTCCGGTCTTACTATTGCAGAATATTTCCGTGACGGTGAAGGCGATGGCCAAGGTCGTGATGTCCTTTTCTTTATCGACAATATCTTCCGTTTTACACAAGCTGGTTCTGAAATATCTGCCCTTTTGGGACGTATGCCTTCAGCAGTAGGTTACCAACCAACTTTGGCAACTGAAATGGGCTTGATGCAGGAACGTATTACTTCGACTAAAAACGGATCTATTACTTCGGTACAGGCGGTTTACGTACCTGCCGATGACTTAACTGACCCGGCACCAGCTACGACTTTTGCCCACTTGGATGCGACTACCGTATTGTCTCGTAAAATTGCAGAGTTGGGTATCTATCCTGCGGTAGACCCATTGGATTCTACTTCAAGAATCCTGTCTCCAGCAGTATTAGGTGATGAACACTACAATACCGCACAACGCGTAAAAGAAATTTTGCAACGTTACAAAGAGCTACAAGATATCATCGCCATCTTAGGTATGGATGAGTTGTCTGACGAGGATAAATTGACGGTAACCCGTGCTCGTCGTGTACAACGTTTCTTATCGCAACCTTTCCACGTAGCAGAACAATTTACTGGTCTTAAAGGTGTATTGGTAGATATCAAAGACACGATCAAAGGTTTCAACATGATCATTGATGGTGAAGTAGATGAGTATCCAGAAGCATCTTTCAACTTGGTAGGTACCATTGAAGAGGCTATTGAAAAAGGTAAAAAACTAATAGCTGAAGCTGTTTAATATGAAATTAACAATCATAACTCCCGATAAGTTAGCATACGAAGGCAATGTTACAGCAGTGACCGTACCTGGTAGTGCTGGTTCTTTCCAGATTTTGAAAGATCATGCTGCCATCGTATCTACATTGGAAGATGGTAAAGTAATCATTAATACGGGTACTGCAGAAGAAGTATTCCAAATCAAGGGTGGCGTTGTAGAAGCCAAAGACAATATTATAACGGTATTGGCCGAAGGCATACACTAGTATACTCTTACAAAATCACCAAAGAGATAAGCCTCTTAAAACATACTGTTTTAAGAGGCTTTTTTTATAACCTCGAACCCCAAGTCGCTCATTTTAGGCAGAAAATTGGCAGTCTAGCAAAATATCTGAATTCCGCAAGGGTAGACTCATTTTAATATTAGTCTACCTTAATCCAAATTATAATCTATAATAAAGCCTATATAGCAGAATAAAAAATCTTTAAAATCATAAATACAGAATAAAAAACTTTTTAAAAATTTAAACGGTCGCTATTGCTTTAAAAATGGATTCGCTTTATCTTACAGAAACAAAAAGAGAAGACCTGTCTCTGTTGTGATGATACCAGACAGAGGATAACAAAACCGGGAAAGCTATGCAGTATTATAATCAAGACACGTACATTTTTTTAGATGGCGAATTTGTAAAGGCCAACGAAGCGGGTACAGACTTCTTCGGACAAGCCTTGCACTATGGTTATGGTGCTTTCGAAGGGTTGCGTGCGTACAGCACACACAACGGTGTCCGTATGTTTAAAGCTGAAGCTCACTTTGATCGTCTGCGCTCTTCTTGCGAATCCATCAATTTGCCTTTTCCTTGGTCTACACGAGAACTGATTGAACAGACCTACGAGTTACTCGCCAAAAACAACATGCGCGCCGCGTATATTCGTCCTTTGGTTTTTTCAGGGTCAAATATGCACTTGACGACTGCCGCCAATTCAAGCATTGTTATTGCCGCTTGGGAATGGGGGCCGTTTCTAGGTCAGAATTTGTTGAATGTATGCCTTTCGGACATCCGGAGACCACATCCCAAATCTTTCCAGATCGATGCGAAGATTTCGGGTCAATACATCAATGCTATTCGTGCGACGAGCGATGCTATTCGCAAAGGTTTTGATGAAGCCTTGATGCTCGATCAAGATGGTTTTGTGGCGCAGGCATCGAGCGAAAACCTATTTATAGAAAAAGATTTCAAATTATATACTCCTCAGGTAGAGCATGTATTTCCGGGAATTACGCGGCAGACCGTGATAGATATCTGCAAGGACCTAAACTTCGAGGTAATCGAAAAACGATTGACCGTTGAAGACGTCTACACGGCAGATAGCGCGTTCTTATGTGGTACCGCAGCAGGCATTATTGGAATCAAACAAATTAACGAAACAACCTATCCAGAAGATTGGGAAAACACGATAGGTTCATCCATACAACGTACGTACAAAAAATTAGTATTAGAGCAAGAGAATTATGAAGTCATCATCTGACAACGAGAACACGTTAAACAGATATAGCCGCATCTTTACACAAGACGCCACACAACCAGCTGCTAAAGCCATGCTTTACGGGATTGGACTGACAGATCAGGATATGGCGAAGGCACAAGTAGGTATTGCCAGCATGGGATATGATGGCAACACCTGTAATATGCATTTGAACGATCTGGCAAAAGACGTCAAGAAAGGCGTTTGGTCACAAGATTTAGTAGGATTAATATTCAATACCATCGGCGTGAGTGATGGCATGAGTAACGGAACGGATGGCATGCGCTACTCTTTAGTAAGCCGTGATGTCATCGCAGATAGTATCGAAACCATCTGTGGTGGTCAATATTACGATGGCGTCATCGCGATCCCAGGTTGTGATAAAAATATGCCTGGCGCGATCATGGCTATGGCTCGATTAGATCGCCCTTCTTTGATGGTTTATGGTGGCACCATTGCCCCTGGACATTACAAAGGGGAAGAGCTCAACATCGTATCCGCATTTGAGGCGTTAGGTCAGAAAATTTGCGGCAATATTTCGGATGAAGATTATGAAGGCGTGATCAAAAACACCTGTCCGGGCGCTGGCGCTTGTGGAGGTATGTACACCGCGAACACGATGGCTTCTGCGATCGAAGCGCTGGGCATGAGTCTACCCTACTCATCTTCTAATCCTGCGGTAAGCGATGAGAAAAAACAAGAATGCCTTGAGGCTGGAAAATACATCCGCATTTTACTAGAAAAAGACATTAAGCCTTCGGATATCATGACGCGTAAGGCATTCGAAAATGCCATTCGCAGTATCGTGATATTGGGTGGTAGTACCAATGCCGTGCTACATTTTATTGCCATAGGCAAAGCGATTGGCGTAGATATCACGCAAGATGATTTTCAGCGCATGAGCGATGAGACACCGGTATTGGCCGATTTTAAACCTAGCGGCAAATACTTGATGCAGGATTTGCATCAATATGGCGGTACGCCAGCCGTCATGCGCTACTTATTGGATCAGGGATTGATCCACGGTGATTGTATGACCGTAACCGGAAAAACAGTCGCGGAGAACTTGGCTGATGTAAAATCGATCATCGATTACAACCAACCGATCATCCGTACTTTGGATAACCCAATCAAAGCCACAGGACACTTACAAATCTTGTACGGAAATATTGCCGAAAAAGGTTCAGTAGCCAAAATATCGGGTAAAGAAGGTGAACGTTTTGAAGGGCCTGCCCGCGTTTTCGATGGCGAGCAAAACCTGATTCAAGGTATCTCTTCTGGCCGCGTGAAATCAGGCGATGTCGTGGTGATCACCAATGCAGGACCAAAAGGAGCACCGGGCATGCCCGAAATGCTAAAACCGACTTCTGCCATTATTGGTGCAGGCTTAGGTAAATCGGTGGCCTTGATTACCGATGGTCGTTTCTCGGGTGGTACACACGGCTTTGTGGTGGGCCACATCACGCCAGAATCTTATGCAGGTGGATTGATCGGTTTGATCGAAGATAATGACCATATCGTCTTAGACGCCGTCAATAACACCATCAATGTCATTCTGTCGGACGAGGAAATCGCGGCACGCCGTGCCAAATGGCAACAACCAGCATTAAAAGTATCCAAAGGAGTATTATATAAATATGCAAAGACGGTGGCCGACGCTTCCGAAGGCTGTGTAACAGATCTTTAAGCACGTCGAATCACCCTTTACGCGGAATATATCATGAGCACATTAGAAAAAACGCAGTTAGAAAAAGAAACAGCTACGACAACCCAGCTTAGTGGAGCGCAGGCCGTCTTAGAAGCTTTGCTTCAAGAGGGCGTAGAGACCATTTTTGGTTATCCAGGCGGCGCTATTATGCCGATCTACGACGCCTTGTATGATTATAACGAAAAATTGAAACACATTCTCGTGCGTCATGAGCAAGGTGGTATACATGCGGCGCAAGGTTATGCACGCACCTCTGGAAAAGTGGGTGTGGCATTCGCGACCAGCGGACCAGGCGCTACGAATCTCGTGACGGGATTAGCGGATGCCATGATCGATAGCAATCCGATTGTTTGCGTGACCGGACAAGTTTTTGCGGCACTATTGGGCACCGATGCTTTTCAAGAAACGGATGTTATTAACATCACCACACCGGTAACCAAGTGGAACTATCAGGTGACCGATGCAACCGAAATTCCGGAAGTCATGGCGAAAGCGTTTTATATTGCCAGCACGGGTCGTCCGGGTCCCGTATTGGTAGATATTACGAAGAATGCGCAGCTGCAGCTCTTTGACTTTTTAGGATACAAAAAATGTCATCACATTCGGAGCTACCGTCCGAAACCAGTGGTTCGCAACGAATATATCACGCAGGCTGCCGAGGTCATTAACCAAGCAAAAAAACCATTTGTCCTCTTCGGACAAGGTATCATCTTGGGTAAGGCGGAAGCCGAATTCAAAGCGTTTATCGAAAAAAGTGGTTTCCCTGCCGCTTGGACTGTGATGGGATTGAGTGCACTAGAAACAGATCATCCGCTCAACGTGGGAATGCTGGGCATGCATGGTAACTATGCGCCCAACGTGATGACGAATGAGTGCGATGTGCTGATTGCCATCGGGATGCGTTTCGACGATCGCGTGACGGGCCGTTTGGATAAGTACGCCAAGCAGGCAAAGATTGTGCATTTGGACATTGACCCAGCGGAAATTGATAAAAATGTAAAATCTGCAGTTCCTGTATGGGGTGATTGTAAGGAAACCCTTCCACTACTTACCTCCTTGTTGGAAGAAAAGGATCATAGTGCTTGGCTGGCTGAATTCCGCGAATTGGAGAAGGAAGAAATCAAAGAAGTAATCCAAGAAGAACTAAACCCCTCGACAGATATCTTGACGATGGGCGAAGTACTTAGAAACTTAAATGAACTGACCAATGGCGATGCGATCATTGTGACCGACGTAGGGCAGCATCAGATGGTTTCCTGTCGTTACGCCAAGTTTAATGCTAGCCGATCCAATGTTACTTCAGGCGGATTAGGCACCATGGGCTTTGGTTTACCAGCCGCTATTGGCGCTTGGTACGGAGCGCCGCATCGCGATGTGGTGGCGATTATCGGCGATGGCGGTATTCAGATGACGATACAAGAATTAGGTACAATTATGCAATTCGGTGCTAAAGTCAAGATCTTGATCTTGAACAATGAGTTTCTGGGCATGGTACGCCAATGGCAACAGCTATTCCATCAACGCCGCTATTCTTTTGTGGACATCACCAGTCCAGATTTCGTAGCAGTCGCCAAAGGATACTACATCGACGGAAACAAGATTTCGGAACGCAAAGACCTGAAATCTGCTTTGAAAACGATGTTGGATCACGATGGCGCTTATTTGTTGGAGGTCATGGTGGGCAAGGAAAACAATGTGTTTCCCATGGTTGCTCAAGGAACTTCAGTTTCAGAAATACGGTTGAAGTAAATAAGAAGTTAGAAGTAATTTCTCATTTTTTAATGAATTAAAATGGAAAAGCAAGAATATACCATCACTTTATACACCGAAAATTCTATTGGGATGATCGGGCGTATATCCACGATCTTTTCTCGACGCAAGATCAATATCGAAAGCCTGAACACCTCACCATCTGAAGTGGAAGGCATACACCGTTTTACCATCGTGATTAGCGAAAGCGAAGAGGTAGTACGCAAATTGTGTCGGCAGATCGAGAAGCAAGTCGAAGTATTAAAAGCTTATTACAACACCAATGATGAGTTGGTGTGGCAAGAGCAAGCTCTCTACAAAGTGCCTGCCGATGTGATCGCCGAAAAAGCGTACGTCGAACGATTATTACGCCAATACGGCGCGAGTGCCGTCGTGATTCGCAATGACTATATCGTGTTCGAGACGGCTGGTCATCGTGAAGAGATCGACCGCTTGACAGCCGAACTCACCAAATACAATTTGATCGAGTTTGTGCGTGGCGCTCGCATTGCGATTATCAAAGAAAGTGCTGGTTTCCACCAGAAGTTGAAAGAGTTTGAACAACAAGAACCATCACCTGATGTCGTGGAAAATGAATTCCTAGATCAGCAGGACGAGGTTTTCACGATGTAATCATACCGCAGACATGAAGGAAGTATTCCACTTTATCCGTGATACACGACGGGCATTTATCGAACTGTTAGATACGCTAACGCTGGAGCAACTCAATGAAATTCCGGCAGGATTTAACAACAATATCATCTGGAATTTTGGCCATATCGTGGTTTCCACGCAAGGTTTGTGCTATAGCCGTTCAGGCGTTCGCCCAGACACGAGTCAGATCCAATATTTATCTGCTTACGCTAAAGGAACTAAACCGACTTATTTTGTAGAGCAGGCCGAAGTAGATGCCTTGAAGAAATTAGCCGTAGATACGATAAATGCGATCCATTTAGATTACGAAACCGATATTTTTGCCGGTTTTCAACCCTTTGAGACCAGCACCTACAAATCTACGCTTCATAAGATCGAAGAAGTCATCATGACCACGGCAGGGCATGACAACCTACATTTTGGCTACGCCACCGCACAAAAAAGATTAATTAAATAACCTCAATCGATATCAAAAAAATATAAATAAATAACAATGGCAAATTACTTTAATACCCTATCGCTCAGAGAGCAGTTAACACAATTAGGACAAGCAAAATTTTTAGATGCTAGCGCTTTCACGGATGGCATCGAGGCGTTAAAAGGCAAAAAAATCGTCATTGTGGGTGCTGGTGCACAAGGTTTGAATCAAGGTTTGAATCTTCGCGATAGTGGTTTAGATGTTTCTTATGCCCTGCGTAAGGAAGCCATCGAACAAAAAAGAGATTCTTGGAAAAACGCGACGGACAACAACTTTACCGTCGGCACTTACGAGGAATTAATTCCTTCGGCAGATCTTGTGATCAACCTAACTCCAGATAAGCAACATACAAATGTAGTCAATGCCGTACAGCCTTTGATGAAACAAGGTGCTACGTTATCTTATTCTCACGGTTTTAACATCGTAGAAGAAGGATTGCAAGTACGTAAAGACTTAACCGTTATCATGGTAGCTCCTAAATCACCAGGATCTGAAGTACGTGCCGAGTTCTTACGCGGTTTTGGTGTACCTACACTGATTGCGGTTCACCCAGAAAACGATCCTCAAGGAAAAGGATGGGCAGAAGCCAAAGCATACTGCGTAGGAACTGGTGGACACAAAGCAGGTGTATTGAAATCTTCTTTCGTAGCCGAAGTAAAATCAGATTTGATGGGTGAGCAAACCATCTTGTGTGGATTGCTACAAACGGGTTCTATCCTATCTTTCGACAAAATGGTCGAAAAAGGAATCGATGCCGGATATGCTTCTAAATTGGTACAATACGGTGTAGAAGTTATCACCGAAGCCTTGAAACACGGTGGCGTAAGCGGTATGTTAGATCGCTTGAGCAACCCAGCGAAAGTAAAAGCTTTCGAACTATCAGAAGAGCTAAAAGATATCATGCGTCCGCTATTTCAAAAACACCAAGACGATATCATGTCGGGCGAATTCAGCAAAACGATGATGGAAGACTGGGCAAACGACGATGTCAACCTATTGAAATGGCGTGCAGAAACGGGCGAAACAGCTTTCGAAAAAACGCCTGCTGGTGATGTACAAATCAATGAGCAAGCATACTTTGACAACTACACTTTGATGGTGGCGTTTGTACGTGCTGGGGTAGAGTTGGCATTTGAAGTAATGGTAGAAGCGGGTATCAAACCAGAAAGCGCGTACTACGAATCATTGCACGAAACACCATTGATCGCGAACACCATCGCCCGCAAGAAATTGTTCGAGATGAACCGCGTTATTTCTGACACGGCTGAGTATGGCTGTTACTTGTTTGATCAAGCATGTAAACCATTGTTGGCAGACTTCATGAGAACGGTAGATACAGACATCGTTGGAAAGAACTTCAACGATGGAAAAGATGGCGCAGTAGACAATTCGAAGTTGGTCACGATCAACGAAAAATTGCGCAATCATCCAGTGGAAGTCGTTGGACGTGAACTACGTAAAGCCATGAAGGCCATGAAAACGATTAAGACGGCGTAATAGCAAAAACAGGATAATCCATTAAAATTTTCGTAATTTTGATAGACATATCACGGGTCAAATTGACGATATGTCAATTTGACCCGTATCCATAATACCACAATTTGAGAGAGAGCATAATGGGAAAAACATTAGTAGAAAAAATTTGGGATGCGCATGTTGTGAAACGGCAAGAAGGTTTTCCAGACATCCTGTATATCGATACGCACCTCATCCATGAGGTGACTTCGCCGCAGGCCTTCGACGGATTACGCAAGCGCAATTTACCGGTGTTCAGACCGAATCAGACGGTGGCTACGGCCGATCATAATGTACCAACAATTGATCAGCATTTGCCGATCAAAGAAGAATTATCCAGATATCAGGTCGATATGTTGAGTAAAAACACCAGCGAGTTTGGTGTGGAGCTTTACGGCTTGGGTCATCCTTATCAAGGAATTGTACACGTTATTGGCCCAGAATTAGGCATTACTTTGCCGGGTAAAACCATGGTGTGTGGTGATAGCCATACCTCTACACATGGCGCTTTTGGCGCGATCGCATTCGGTATCGGAACCTCGCAAGTAGAACAGGTTTTTGCGACACAGTGTTTGTTGCAACAAGCACCAAAAACGATGAAAATCGAGGTGAACGGAACATTGGGTGCAGGCGTCGGTGCTAAAGACATCATTTTATACATCATTGCAAAGATTTCCGCCGCAGGCGGTACGGGCTATTTCATTGAATATGCCGGCTCGGCTATTCGTGCATTGAGCATGGAAGCACGGATGACAATCTGTAACATGAGTATCGAAATGGGTGCGCGTGGTGGATTGATCGCTCCAGATGATATCACTTTTGATTACATAAAAGGACGCGAATTTGCGCCAAAAGATCAGAAATGGGACGAATCTTTAGCATACTGGAAAACCTTGTATTCTGACGAGAATGCTACGTTTGATTCCGTATTGGAGTTTGCCGCAGAAGATATCGAACCGATGGTGACCTATGGTACCAATCCCGGAATGGGAATGGGTGTCACCGAGCACATTCCAGCTACAGAAGCACAACCAGAATCCGAGCGTCCGTCGTACAAAAAAGCGCTGAACTACATGGGTTTTGAAGACGATCAGCCGCTTTTAGGCCGTGCGATTGACTATGTGTTTATCGGTAGTTGTACCAACTCCCGTATCGAAGATTTGCGTGAAGTCGCCAACTTCGTACGTGGCAAGCAAAAGGCAGAGCAGGTAGAAGTGTGGATCGTTCCGGGTTCGAAGCAAGTAGAAGCGCAAGCCAAAGCCGAAGGCATTGACAAGGTGTTGGAAGCAGCGGGTTTTACCTTGCGTGAGCCAGGTTGTTCGGCTTGTCTGGGAATGAATGAAGATAAGATTCCTGCTGGAAAGTATTGTATATCCACTTCGAATAGAAATTTCGAAGGAAGACAAGGCCCTAATGCACGCACCTTGTTAGCGAGCCCGTTGACGGCCGCTGCGGCAGCGATTACAGGAAAGATTACGGATATTCGCGAATTTTTGGGAGCAGAAGCTGTCGTATAGATTCACTAAGCTATTAGATGAAATGAAAAAATTTGAAACATTACATTCTTCGGTTGTACCATTGCCGATTGAAAATATTGATACCGACCAGATCATTCCGGCTCGTTTTTTAAAAGCAACGACGCGCGAAGGCTTTGGCGACAACCTGTTCCGCGACTGGCGCTTTGATGGCGACAATCAGCCTAAAGCAGATTTCGTGATGAATGATACAACCTATTCTGGTAAAATATTGGTTGCTGGCAAAAACTTTGGATGTGGTTCTTCACGGGAGCACGCGGCATGGGCCATTCAGGATTTTGGATTTGATGTCGTGATCAGTTCCTTTTTTGCAGATATTTTTAAAGGTAACGCACTCAATAATGGCGTGCTACCGATTCAGGTTACGGAGGAGTTTCTAGAAAAAATCTTTGCTTCCACCTTCAAAAATCCCGCTTCCTCACTTTTGGTAGATTTGGAAGCACAGACCGTGACCATTCAAGACACCAACGAAGCATTCAATTTCGAGATCAATGCCTACAAAAAGTCTTGCCTAATCAATGGCTATGACGATATTGATTATATATTGAGTAACCGATCAGAGGTCGAAGAATTTGAAAAAACGCGCCCATATAGCTATGTCTAAACCGCTGGTCCACATACAAGATCTTTTCGTTCGATACGGTGCTAAAGCTGTTTTGCAAGATTTGGTGTGGACTTATGAGCGTGGCACACATTGGGCAATTGGCGGCGAAAGCGGCTCTAGAAAAACAACCTTAGCCCGTGCTTTGGCCAATCAAGTCACTTATCAGGGATCGATTGAGTTAGATTTACCGAGTGACCGATCTCCAGCCGTACTTTATGTACCCAACTGGTATCAGTTTACCAACTTAGAAGGCGATCGCAACTTTTATTATCAGCAACGCTACAATGTCCATCAGGGACGAGATACCAGAACTGTTGAAGGCGAATTGGCGCATTTTGCAGAACAGGAAAATTTATCGTTAGTAGAAGCACTGCCCTACGTGCAAGCATTAGGTTTTGAGGAACACATGGATTCCCAGCTTATTGAGCTTTCCAGTGGGGAGCACAAAAAAATGCAATTAGTGAAAGCACTGTGGAGCAAACCGCAGCTTTTGATTATCGATGAGCCTTATACCGGTTTGGACAAAGCATCGCGGAAAGCACTAAACACCTGTATTGATGCGTTAGCAGAGACGGGAACACATGTGATCCTGCTGACTAATGATCCTAACCTTCCGGAATGCATCCAAGCATTCGGGATAGTGCAAGACGGTACATTAAAAGCGGTAGCAAGTCCCGAAGATTTTATCACGGATCGAGCACGTGAATCCCGAGCTTTACCCGAATTTCTAAAAGCAGCGCCGGCATCTCCCAGTGAGGACATCATTCAATTGAATCAGGTGAAGGTGCGCTATGGCGATAAGACCGTGCTGGAAGACATATCCTGGACCGTAAATCGAGGCGACAAATGGGTAATACAGGGATCCAATGGATCGGGAAAATCTACCCTGCTCAGCCTGATTAATGGGGATCATCCGCAAGCTTACGGGCTGGATATTCGCTTATTTGGCAACCAACGCGGATCGGGCGAAAGCATCTGGGACATCAAGCAGAAGATTGGATTGATCTCCCCAGAAATGCATTGGTATTTTGACCAAAGCGCTACCGTGTGGCATACCGTAGCTTCTGGATTTTTCGATAGCATCGGCTTGTTTTCAGAAGCATCTTTTCAGCAAAAGAAGCAGGTAGACGAGCTGCTGCATTTTTTCGATCTATACTCCGTCAAAAGCGAACTACTCCGCACCTTGCCATTGGGCAAACAGCGTCTGGCATTACTGGCTAGAACGGTCATTAAAAACCCCACGCTATTGGTTTTGGACGAACCTTGTCAAGGCTTGGACCAGTCGCAAACACAGTATTTCAACGACGTGGTAGATGAGCTGTGCCAGTATGGCAAAACATTGCTTTACGTCGGACATTACGAAAGTCAATTACCGCAATCCATCGATCACCGTTTGGTATTGGAAAAGGGAAAAATAGTTAGACCACAACATAAAATCATACTAGAAGAACGAGTGTAAAAACTCGACAAGTAACGACATAACATGAAGAAGAATATATTAATCATCCCCGGTGATGGTATCGGACAAGAGGTCACAGAATGGGGTAAGAAGGTACTAGAAGTAATCGCTTCCAAATTCGGACATGAGTTTGAATTTGACAACGCCATTATGGGGCATACGGCGATCGAAGCTACAGGCAATCCATTACCTGATGAAACCTTGGAAAAAGCCAAAGCTTCTGACGCGATCTTGTTTGGAGCGATTGGTCATGCTAAATACGACAATGATCCTTCCGCCAAAGTACGCCCCGAGCAAGGTTTGCTGAAAATCCGCAAGGAATTGGGTTTGTATGCTAACTTACGCCCTATTTTATTGTTCGATGAGCTATTGGATGCTTCTAGTTTGAAACCGGAGATCCTGCAGGGTACCGATATTTTATTCTTCCGTGAGCTGACCGGTGATGTGTATTTCGGGGAGAAAACGCGTAATGAAGATAACACCTTCGCTTCCGACCTGATGAATTACCACCGTTATGAAGTAGAGCGTATTGCACGCAAAGCTTTTGAGGCGGCACAAACCCGTGGCAAACGTCTTTGCTCGGTAGATAAAGCCAATGTTTTAGAAACCTCTCGCCTGTGGAGAGAAGTGGTACAAGAACTGGCTGCAGAATACCCAGATGTAGAAACCGAGCACATGTTTATCGATAATGCGGCCATGCAACTGGTGAAAAATCCAAAGAAATTTGATGTCGTGTTGACCGCGAATCTATTTGGCGATATCCTCACGGATGAAGCTTCGCAGATCGCTGGCTCGATGGGCATGTTGGCCTCCGCTTCTATAGGTGACGGCACTGGATTTTTTGAGCCAATTCACGGATCTGCACATGATATCGCTGGCCAAGACAAAGCCAATCCATTAGCATCTATCCTATCGGCAGCTTTAATGTTAGATATCGCATTTGGATTACAAGACGAGGCAAAAGCCGTAACCGACGCTGTGGATCAAACACTGAAAGCAGGTTGGAGAACTTCCGATATTGCCGTTAACGACACGCCGGCCGATCGCATTTTAGGCACCGTAGCCATGGGCCAAAAGGTCATGGAGTTTTTAAAGTAGATAACCGATATATAAACATACTGTAAAGTACTAAATTTCGAACCCTATGTTACACGATCCGAATCATTTGTATATCTTCGACACCACCCTAAGAGATGGTGAACAAGTACCCGGCTGCCAGCTTACGACACCGGAAAAAATCGAAATAGCCAGAGATCTGGAAACACTAGGCGTGGATATTATTGAAGCGGGTTTTCCTGTATCCAGTCCCGGAGATTTTCAGTCTGTCGTCGAGCTTTCCAAAGCGGTAGACAACGTCATTATCTGTGCCTTAACTCGCGCGAATGAAAACGACATTACGGTCGCCGCCGAAGCCTTAAAATATGCCAAACGCCCACGCATTCACACCGGTATCGGTGCGTCGGACATGCACATCAAATACAAATTCAATAGCACGCGCGAAGAGATTTTGGATCGTGCAGTAGCCGCCGTGAAGCATGCGAAAAGCTTTGTAGAAGATGTGGAGTTCTATGCAGAAGATGCAGGCCGTGCCGACCTTCCCTACTTAGCGCAGATGATCGAAGCTGTTATTGCGGCAGGTGCCACGGTCGTGAATATTCCAGACACCAACGGCTACTGCTTGGCCGATCAGTACGGTGCGAAGATCAAATACCTGAAAGAAAACGTGAAGAACATCGATCAGGCTATCATTTCGGCACATTGCCACAATGATTTGGGATTGGCGACAGCCAACTCCATCGCCGCGATTCAGAATGGTGCACGTCAGGTCGAATGTACCATCAATGGTATTGGCGAACGTGCCGGAAACACGTCGTTGGAAGAAGTAGCGATGATTCTGAAAGTACATGCAGCGCACTTCCCGGGTCTTACCTCCAACATCAACAGCAAACTCTTTACAGCTATCTCGCAAAAGGTGAGCTCGATGATGCGCATGCCGGTACAACCGAACAAAGCTATCGTGGGCAAAAATGCCTTTGCGCACAGCTCTGGTATTCACCAAGATGGTTTCTTGAAGCACCGCGAGAATTACGAAATCATCCGACCGGAAGATGTAGGCTTACATGAAGCCGGCATAATCCTGACCGCACGCTCTGGCCGTCATGCTTTGAAGCACCATCTAGAGCGTTTGGGATATACCATGGACAAAGAAGCATTAGCATCTACCTACGAGCGTTTTCTCGTATTAGCAGATGCCAAAAAAGACATTGTGGATGAGGATCTTTTGACCTTAGTCAAATAAACTTTTCCTGTATACATAACACATAAATAATACATGAATTTATCCACGTTGGAAATCGACTCACTGGCTGCCAAAGAGCGCATTAAAGATGTCGTTTTTCGTACGCCATTGCAATATAATCATCACCTGTCGGAAAGGTACGGTGCAGAGATTTACCTGAAACGGGAAGACCTGCAAGTCGTGCGTTCGTACAAATTGCGTGGCGCATTCAATAAGATTAGTAGCCTAGCGGCGGATGATTTACAGCGCGGCGTCGTGTGTGCTAGTGCGGGCAATCACGCGCAGGGTGTTGCCCTATCGTGCAAAAAGCTAGACATTAAAGGCATCATCTTTATGCCCGGCCCAACACCGCGGCAAAAGATTACGCAAACAGAAATGTGGGGCAATGGCAATATAGAAATTGTATTGACAGGCGACACATTTGATGACTGCCAAAAGGCCGCGTTGGAGTACGCCGCCGAACATGCCATGGTTTTCATCCCTCCTTTCGATGATATCAAAATAATCGAAGGCCAAGGCACCGTAGCAGTGGAGATTTTGGAAGATTTACCGGATGTCGAAGCGGTGATTATGCCCATCGGTGGCGGCGGCTTATCTTCTGGATTAAGCTTTTATATGAAGCAACATGCGCCTGCTACTAAATTGTATGGCGTAGAGCCCGAAGGCGCGCCTTCTATGCAAGCTGCGATAGCACATGGTGGGCCGATTGAGTTAGAAAGTATCAACAAGTTTGTCGATGGTGCTGCCGTCAAAAAGATTGGTGCGCTTCCTTTTGCTATCTCTAGCCAATTATTGGATAGCGTACGCTCAGTACCAGAAGGTAAGATATGCACCACGATTCTAGAACTCTATAATAAGGATGCCATCGTGGCCGAACCAGCAGGGGCTTTGTCTATCGCCGCATTGGACTTTCACCAAGAAGAGATTCGCGGCAAGAAAGTCGTATGTATCGTATCGGGTGGCAACAATGATATTGATCGTATGGGCGAGATCAAAGAGATGTCGCTTTTGTACGAAGGTATCAAGCACTATTTTATCGTACGATTCCCACAGCGTCCAGGTGCATTAAGACTTTTGGTAACTGAAGTATTGGGGCCCAAAGACGATATTACCCGGTTCGAATACATTAAAAAAACAGAGCGTGAACGCGGACCTGCATTGATTGGTGTTGAGTTGGGCACTGCCAAAGACTACACCAGTCTGATCGAGCGGCTGAAAGCTTATAAGTTTGACTTTATTGAGATCAATAAGGATCAGACGCTCTTTGAATATTTGGTTTAGCCCTTCTAAAAGATATACATATACCAATACTTCATAAGGAAAATAAATAATATTAATAATTATATTAATATTATTTATTTTTAAATTATTAATACTAACTTAGGGGTACCAAATATCCATTTATTGCTATAAGTTAGTATGTATTCAAAAAATCACTTTCCCAATACAAGTCGTTTTTTCGCTGCACTTTTACTCGTCATATTCGCAACCACTTCGGTAAAAGCCCAAACTAGCACTTCCGCAAATTGGTCTACCATCGATTCATTGCTCGAAAAAGTACGAGCGGATTATCAAGTTGCTGGATTTTCCGTCGCTGTAGTACACAAGGATAGCTTACTGTATAGCAAAGGTTACGGTTATCGTAATTACGAAGAAAAGCTACCCGCTGCGCCACAAACTTTGTACGCTATTGGCTCTTCGACCAAAGCGTTTACTGCTGGATTAGTCGGCAAATTATTTGGCGACAGTTTGTCTTTGGACGATAAAATTACCCAACATTTGCCCGCCTTACGTTTTCAAGACGGACGCGAAAATCAAGTGACCGTACGTGACCTGATGGCACACCGCACCGGAATTTCTCGTTACGACTTTTCATGGTATCTCTTCAACACCGGTTCTCGCGACAGCTTATTGGCCCGTGTGCAACACATGAAACCGACTGCCGATCTGCGCGCTACGTGGTTGTACAACAATTTCATGTACCTAGCGCAAGGTATGATTGCTGAGAAGATGACCGGAAAATCTTGGGAAGATAATATTCGTACCCATTTTCTGAATCCACTCGGCATGACGCAAAGTAATTTGCGTATTGCTGATCTGTCGAACAATAAAAATGCTTCATTGGGCTACACGGTAGACGACGATAAAAACATTAAATATCTTCCCTATTATAATATCAGTGGCATGGGGCCAGCAGGTAGTATTAACAGCAGCGTAGCAGAAATGGCTAATTGGGTAAAAGTGTGGCTGAATGAAGGAAAATTCAATAGTCAGCAAATTTTACCAGCAAACTACGTTCAGGAAGCCATGAGTTCGCAGATGGTGATCGCAGCAGCCTTACCCTCTGCCAAACAACCAGATGTACATCTCAAAAACTATGGTTTAGGTTGGATGACTGGCTCCTATCGCGGCCATTACCAAGTAGAGCACGGCGGTAATATCGATGGATTCTCGGCGTCCGTCGCGTTCTTTCCCAGCGATTCCTTGGGTATTGTGGTGTTGACGAATCAAAATGGTTCCGAAGTGCCGGGTATCGTGCGTAACTTGATCTCTGACCAATTGTTGAACTTATCTTACGTGAATTGGAATACGCGCGGGGTAAAACAAGATAGCGCAGAAACCGAGGTAAAACCGGCAGAAGAAGATATGAGACAGGTGAAAGGTACTAAACCATCACATCTGTTAGCAGATTATGCCGGACAATATCATCATCCAGCATATGGACAATTTGAGATACGCCTTGAAAATGATACGCTAAAAACACATGTAGCGACAAAAGAACTTTGGTTAGAACATTACCATTATGATACCTTTATTTTCCGAGAATTGGGTACAGATAAAGAGAGTGAACAAGTCAGCGAAGGACAGAAAATCACTTTTCACACCGGCTTTGATGGCGACATTAAAAGCGCCCAGTTAGAACTTCCAGAATCGTTTGAATTTACACGTAAAGCCACCGTCAAGGAACTAAGCGCAAAAGATTTAGAAGCTTATACGGGGCAATATGCTGTTGGCAACATGAAGATTAAGATCACGGTAAAGGATAATGTTGTCTTTATGGATGTACCTGGCCAGAAAAACTATGAAACTATAGCCCAAGGAAATCACAATTTTAAAATCAAAGATCTTGCTGGCTTTGCGATTCGCTTTGAGCTAAATGAAAGTACTGGAATAGCAAGCACGCTTTATACGATTCAGCCGAATGGAACCTTTGCTGCAAAAAGAATTGTTGATTAGTTTTTTCAAATAAAATGTAGAATCCGCACCATATTTCTACACAACAATACGACTATTTCACAATCGTGAGATAATAAAATTACCTCATAAATGCATCGTGAACACCTCAAAACTGACAGTGTTCATGATGCTATGTCGCAGTTTTTCATAGCCTATGATTCCATAGCAGCATTCTATCCTTCCAAAACAAATTTTCCTACAAAGGAATATATTCCTAAATATATATCCCTTAAGTGGCTTTTTTTATTAAATTTGATTACCACTTATAAAAAAATATAAACTTAAAAATGCACACCATGGAGTAGTCTAATCACGCTATCCCTTCTAATTGGTGTAAAAACTACTATTTGATAAACTTAAAACACACTACACATGAAATCAAAATTACCTGCTCAAGGTATTCGCATGCTTGTGTCCGCGCTGGTACTTTTCCTACTGCATGGAAACATTGCGTTTGCGCAAAATGCTACCCTAAATGGTAAAGTAACCGGCGACGGACAGGCTATTTCGGGAGCTACCTTAACATTAGTAGAATTGGATAGAAAAGCCGGTACCGATGCCACCGGATCGTTTAGTTTTAGCGGCGTAGCCGCAGGAAGCTATACATTAATTGTTTCCTTTTTAGGCTATGAAACGTACCGCGAAACCATTCGCGTTAGCGCAGAGATGTCGCCATTAAATATCAATTTGCAGGCTTCCTCGAGCGAGGATATTGGTGAGATTACGGTTGTCGGTTATGCTTCCGTACAGCGGAAAGACCTGACCGGAGCGGTAACCAAGGTGAGTGAAAAAGACTTTAATCAGGGACCATTCACAGCGCCAGATCAATTAATCCAAGGTAAAGCACCTGGTGTACAAATGATCAACAACAGCGGCCAACCGGGTGGCGAAACGACGGTTCGTATTCGTGGTAATTCGGCTGTAACAGGAAATGGCCAACCACTCTATGTAGTCGATGGAATTGCCTTAGATGGTCGCTCACCGCGTCCATCACGTAGTGCCGCGGTTGGGGCTACACCAGGTGGAAATCCATTGGTCTTTCTCAATACGTCGGATATTGAAAGCATGGAAATCCTAAAAGATGCTTCCGCCACTGCGATTTACGGTGCGCGAGCGGCATACGGTGTGGTATTAATAAATACCAAGCGTGGTAAAGCAGGCGATCTACAGGTTAATGTAAACGCATCTACAGGTGTATCTTCTTTGATGCGTCGTTTAGATATATTAGATGCTAATCAGTTCCGTGGTGCCTTAAATAGTTATGGTATTACCGGAGGCGATCTAGGAGACAATGTGGATGCTATGGGTGCGATTACGCGCAACGCCATCATCCAAGATTATGCGGTATCGATGAGTGGCGGTACGGAAGATGCGAAATTCCGCGCTTCCATCGGTTACCAAGATCAAGAAGGTATTCTCATCAAAAGTGGTTTTAAAAAGGTGGCGGCTTCAGTAAACGGGAACTTCCGCATGCTAGAAAGCAAGAAACTAGGTCTAGATTTGGGACTAATTGGTACGCAAACCAACGAACAATTAGCTGCGGTAACGACTGATGCCGGTTTTGAAGGTAGCTTAGTCGGGCAAGCGCTCAACTGGAATCCAACAGAAAGGCTATATAATGAAGACGGTTCGCTTAACATCAAATACGGCACATCGATCATCAACCCATTAGGCATGGCGGAAGCCAATAATGATCATGCACGCGTTACCACGGTGATTGGTAGCGTTTCGCCTTATTACAAATTCAATGATTGGTTAGAATATCGTGTTCTAGGAGCGGTAAACTATAGCTCTGGTATCCGTCGAGCATCCACCAGAAGTTGGATCAATATTCCCGGCATTGTAGCCGATCAAGATGGTGGCGCTTTGGGCGGTGAGGCATCTTACGCGAATAACGAACTGATGACGAGCCAATTGACACACACCTTAACATTCAATCGCGAGATTGCTAATAAACTAAATTTGAATGCCGTAATCGGTTATGAATACATGAATTTCATGTACAAGGGTATGGATTTCCGTGGTATCAATTACGGTGATATCGACATTGATTATACAGACGCATTACAAGCGGGATCCAGCGGTAACCGGACAGTCAATTCATTCAATGATCCGACGACCGAATTGCAATCTTATTTCTTCCGTGCTATTTTTAACTACGACTCGCGTTATTTATTGACTGCTACGGTACGCCGTGACGGATCTACGAAATTCGGCGCTAATAATAAATACGGAAACTTCCCGTCTTTCTCAGCTGCTTGGAACATCCGCAACGAAAGCTTTATGCAAGATGTGGAATGGTTAAGTGAATTGCGCTTGCGTGCAGGTTGGGGACGTACGGGTAACCAAGAGTTTCCGGCAGGATCAGCGATTAACCGTTATGGCTTTATTAATGACAATGCGATCAGACCGATCAATAATGGTAACCCAAATTTACGCTGGCAGAGCGACGAACAAATCAACATCGGTTTAGACTTCGGACTATTTGGCACCAAATTAACAGGTTCGATTGATGTTTTCGATAAGAAAACCACAGACCTACTCTACCCGACTATTCCATTATATCCAAATGCACCGGATGCGCCTATTATCTACAGCAATCTGGATGGAGAGATTCGTAACCGAGGGGTAGAATTTGGCTTACATTCCAACGTAATTCAAAAAGAAAACCTAACCTGGAATATCGGTGCTAATCTGACTTTATTGAAAAATGAAGTAAACAACATGAATAATGTGATCCTTACAGGAGCATTAAGTGGCCAGGGTGTTTCGGGAGCTACGGTGCAGGTCATTCAAGCGGGGCTACCGATGTTTGCTATTATGACACGTGAATTTACGGGCTTAAGTCCAGAAGGATTCTCGACCTACACCGATGATGGTTTTTCTATGCTGTATATGGGCAATCCAAATCCTAGTGCCTTGATTGGTTTCAGTACTGATGTGGCGTACAAAAAATTCACTTTCTCCGCGAACTTCAACGGTATGCTGGGGCAAGACATTTATAATAATACTGCCAACACGGTATTACCAATTACCAATTTGGGTGGATTTAGAAACATTGCAGCTGGTTTGCTAGACTCTCCTATTCAGGAATCATTGACCAACTCGGCCGCCCCATCTTCTCGTTTTATCGAAAACGGAAGCTACTTCAAGTTGGCCAATGCAACCATTGGTTACCGTGTAGGTAACATCGGCGCTTCGTTGAAAAACTTAAACATCTTCTTCAACGGAACCAACTTGTTGTTATTCACCAAATATTCTGGGTTTGATCCAGAAGTCAACACCGCCAAAGGCGTCGGTAACACCGGTTCTGCAGGAATCGATTACATTGGCTATCCGCCAGCACGAACTTTCAACCTAGGCGTTAACTTCTCTCTTTAATCTCCGAAAACATGAAAAAAAATCTATATACCATGATATTAGCAGGCTGCATCGCCTTTGGCGGATGTACGAAGCTGGATGAAAAACTCAACGGACAAATCTCGGATACCGAACCGGGAGCAGTCAATGCGACCGCCTTGCTGCAAGGAGCTTATATTTCTATGCGCTCACCGTATCAAGGAAATGGTGGCTGGTGGGCACTGCAACAAACGACTTCCGACGAAACCATTCCGCCGACGCGCGGTGGTGACTGGGATGATAACGGCGCTTGGCGTGCCTTATTTTTGCATCAATGGCAAGCCGACCATGTCCGGATTCACGATGTGTTTCGAAACCTGAATGCCGTGAGTTATGCCGGAACAGATTTGTTGCGCTATAATCCGACGCCACGGCAAGCAGCTGAAGCACGCTTTATCCGTGCATTTGCGCAATTCTCTATCTTAGACGGCTGGGGGCAAGTACCATACCGCGAACCCGGCGAGGATATTTTGGGCATGCCACGTGTTCGTGGCGCTGAAGAGCAAATGGAGTATTTGATCTCGGAATTGAACGAGATTATGCCCGATTTGCCAACAGGCAATCCGCAAGTGGCCAACCAAGATGCCGCACGTATGATGCTAATGAAGGTGTACCTGAATAAAGGCGCTTTCTTAAATAGAGAAACGCCGGTATTCGACAATGCAGATATGCAAATGGTCGTGACATTGGCCGACCAGATCATCGGTCGCTATACATTGGCAAATAATTACTTTGACAATTTTGCACTCAACAATAACGAGTCGTCCGAGAACATCTTTGTTGGCGCAAACATCGGCGGAAGTAATTCTGGAGATATTTACTCCCTGCTAAGAACTACTTTACATTATAATATGAACCCGAGCGGCTGGAATGGTTTTGCCACGCTCTCTGATTTCTATGATAAATATGAACAAGGCGATCAACGCAGAAGCTCCACCTATGCAGGTGTTACCAATATCTCCGGTATGAATATGGGTTTCTTGATTGGCCCACAGGTGAATGCGCAAGGTGAAGCACGGGAAGACCGACGTGGCAATCCATTGAGCTTCACACCAGAAGTGAGTATTATAGAACGCGGAAATAATCTGGAAGTAACCGGCATACGTGTTGTAAAATATGTGCCAGATTATGCCAACATCGGTGCGGGTCATGCGGAGAATGATTGGGTTTTCCTGCGTTATGCAGATGTGCTATTGATGAAAGCGGAAGCTTTGCTACGTATGAATCAGGCCGCTGCTGCATTGCCTTTAGTAAACGAAGTGCGGACGCAGCGAAACGCCACGGCGCTAACCACAGTGACGACAGAAGATCTGCTGGATGAGCTTGGTCGCGAATTCTTCTGGGAATCTCATCGCCGCACGGATCTGATCCGCTTTGGCAAGTACTTGGATGCTTGGCAGGAAAAACCAGCCTCTGATCCACGCGCCTTATTATTTCCAATTCCATTGAATCAATTGGGCAATACCAATCTCACACAAAACCCTGGTTATTAAGAGTAGATTGACGCAATCGAATCGATTACAATATAAAATTCCTCCGGCAAACAAAACCGGAGGAATTTCCTTTTTTAGGAAGTGAAGTTATGTGGATATCCGCTTAATTTACTGTACAAAATTAATTCAATAAAATCAATAGAATACCGCATATTTTCCTGCTATATTTTTGTCAAAATACCGGTATATTTGAGGGATATTTCGGGAAAATATTTAAGGCTTTTCAAAGTTATCCACATACTTTTAACACTGTCTACCAATAGATTACCAAACTAAGCATTCGAGGAGCGAACTTTAACCGCCATCTCGCACCTGCATGTGGAAAAGTCCAACTAACTCGCGAGTCAAAAATAGTTGATCTTTGTTCAAGACAAAGGAATAATCACGATTCCGAATCAATGGAATATTTATTTATGGCAAACATAAGCTGAATCCTTTACTCGGCTTAAAGTTACCCCTCAAAAGATTTTAAATAGACATGGCAAGAATCATTAAATTTGAAAAGAATGACTGTGCACCGTGCGCACAGGTATCTTCCTACTTGGACAACAAGGGCGTATCTTACGAAACAATCAACCCGTTTGACGAGCCAGAATTGGCTGTAAAATTCAAAGTACGTACGGTACCCACGGTATTGGTGCTTGAAGAAGACGAAATCAAACACAGAATCATCGGATTCAAACCGGAGGAACTAGATCATATCGCGTTGTAAACCGTATTGCAAACCCTCTAAGCACGACTGATGACTCATATTTATTACGATTCAAAGACAGGAAATGTAGATCGCTTTATGCATAAAGTGACGCAGATAACGGGCTGGACTGCCACTCGTATCGAAGAGGATACCATACCATCAACGATGGGTCATTTAGTGACCTATACCATTAACTTTGGCAAAGTGCCCGAAAAGACACAAGCCTTCATCGATAAATACAGCCACATGATCCATTCGGTTAGTTCAAGTGGCAATCGCAACTGGGGAAGAAACTTCGCCGTTGCAGCAGATAAACTCGCAGAAAACTTCGACCTCCCGATTGGTTTAAAGTTCGAACTTTCGGGGACACTGGTAGATATTAATGAGTTTATTGACATTATAAAAAATCAATATTATGATAGCAAACGACGTAGCGAAAAACTGGATATTGCTTAACAACGAAATCATGATCAAACATGATGACGAGTTTAGCTTACATAAAGACAAAGAGGCTGTAAGAGCTTATTTCTTAGAATATGTAAACAAGAACACCGTGTTCTTTTACAACCTCAAAGAAAAAGTAGATTACCTGATCGAAAACAATTATTACATTGATTTTTATCAATGGTTTACTTTTGAGGAAATTCAACAAGTATACGACTATGTATATGCTAAGAAATTTCGCTTCCAGTCTTTCATGGCGGCATTCAAGTTTTTTCAAAGCTATGCGTTGCGTGACGATTCTGGCGAAAAATTCCTAGAACGATACGAAGATCGCGTGATGGCTGTTTCACTATTCCTTGCTCGTCAAGATGGGGTACAAAAGGCATTTGAATACGCAGAAATCATGATTAGCCAAGAATATCAGCCCGCTACGCCGACATTTCTAAACGCTGGAAAGAAAAGATCTGGTGAATTGGTTTCCTGCTTCTTAGATGAGGTTGGCGACAACTTAAACGGGATTGGCTACGCGATTGATTCTGCGATGAAACTATCTTCTATTGGTGGTGGTGTGTCGTTCAACATCTCGAAAATCCGCGCCCGTGGCGAAGCTATCAAAGGTGTGGAGGGACGTGCCGGCGGTGTATTGCCTATCATGAAAATCATGGAAGACACGTTTTCTTACGCCAATCAATTAGGCCAACGCCCAGGTGCTGGTGCAGTGTATCTAAATATTTTCCACTCGGATATTGAAGAGTTTTTGGATTGTAAGAAGATCAATGCGGATGAGAAAGTACGTATCAAATCGTTATCTATCGGTATCATCGTGCCCGACAAATTCATGGAATTGGCAGAAAAAGATGAAGCTTGCTATTTGATCTACCCGCACACGGTGATGCAAGAGTATGGCAAGTACTTGGATGAGTTGGATATGGATGCCATGTACGACGAATTGATCACCAACCCTAATATCAAAAAGAAGAAAATAAATGCCCGTCATCTATTGGTGAAGATCGCGCAAACTCAAAAGGAATCGGGATACCCATACATCTTCTACAAGGAAAATGCGAATAGAGCACATGCACTTAGTGGCATAGGAAACGTAAAATTCTCCAACCTTTGTACAGAGATTATGCAGGTTTCTGAAGTTTCAGATATCAATATCTATGGCAAAGAAGATACCATACGTTATGGTATTTCTTGCAACCTAGGTTCGCTGAATGTCGCTACGGTGATGGAGAACAAACGAATCAAAGAAACAGTAAAAATAGCAATGCGTGCACTTACCGTCGTAACGGATGTGACGGATATCGAAATGGTACCGACTATTGCGAAAGCAAACCGTGAATTGCATTCGGTAGGCCTTGGAGCGATGAATTTACACGGCTTCTTGGCCAAAAGTTTCATCATGTATGAATCTACAGAGGCATTGGATTTCGCAAATACCTTCTTCATGGCGATGAACTATTACTCTTTGGAAGCTTCCATGGAGATTGCCAAAGAAAGAGGCCGCACATTCGTCGGATTCGAGAAATCTTCATACGCTGATGGCACCTATTTCGACAAATATTTGGAACGCGATTATCTTCCAAAAACAGATAAAGTACAGGAATTATTTGAAGGCATGCACATTCCTACGATCGAAGATTGGACAAATCTAAAAGCGCAAGTAAAAGAGCATGGCATCTACCATGCTTACCGCTTGGCAATTGCTCCAAACCAATCTACCTCTTACATCATGAATGCGACCGCATCGGTGATGCCAATCGTAGATATCATCGAAGTGCGCGAGTATGGAGATAGTACCACGTATTACCCAATGCCATACTTGACGAACGACAATTACTTTTACTTCAAGTCTGCATACGATATGGATCAGATGAAAGTATTAAAAATGATTTCGGTCATTCAACGACACATCGATCAAGGTGTATCGACCATCTTGCACACCAATTCAAAAGACAGTACGCGCGACTTAGCGAAGTATTATATTTATGCACACAAATTAGGGCTGAAATCATTGTATTACACCCGTACGCGTAAATCGACCATCGAGGAATGTATCTCGTGTTCGGCGTAACCTTTTTATTATAGTATAATTCAATCCCAATCGGAACTGAATCGGAATACCGCTGTGTATATCGATTCAGTTTCTTTAAGTTATAAAGCAAACCATGAGCAAACAATATACCGCAGTAAACTGGAATACACCCGATAATGATTATGCACTAATGTTCTGGGAACAGAATATTAAGCAGTTTTGGATCGATACCGAATACATTCCTTCTAAAGATATTGATAGCTGGAAAGGTTTGAGCTGGGATATGAAGGAATGCTACAAAAAAGCGTTAGGCGGTTTAACTTTGCTAGATACGTTGCAAAGCCACACCGGCATGCCAAAGATCATTGATCATATCAATTCTTTGCAAAATAAAGCGGTACTATCGTACATGTGTATGATGGAAGCGATCCACGCTAAATCTTACTCTACGATCTTTACCACGGTATCGACGACCAATGAGATCAACGATGTATTTGGCTGGGTATCGGAAAACAAATTCTTGCAGTACAAAGCGTCGACTATCGATCAATATTACCGTGCGATCGACAAAGAAAACGTGACAGATGAGGAGCTTTTCATGGCTTTGGGTGCATCGGTATTACTAGAGTCATTCTTATTCTATTCGGGTTTCTTCTTGCCATTGTGGTTATGTGGCCAAGGGCAAATGGTAGCATCTGCAGATATTATTAAAAAGATCATCGCAGACGAATCGATACACGGTGTTTTCGTCGGTTTAATGGCACAAGAAGTATTTAACCGATTACCAAATAAGGAAGCGGTAAAAGCGCGTTTCTTGACGCTCTTAAATGATCTTTATGAGAATGAATTGAAGTACACAGAAGAATTGTACACCGTGGTAGGATTGACCGCAGAGGTAAAAGAATATGTACGGTACAATGGTAACAAGGCGCTCATGAACTTGGCCTTTGATCCGATCTTTGAAGTGAAACAAGTAAACCCGATTGTACTCAACGGGCTTAGCACTGAAACGACACAACATGATTTCTTCTCGAAGAAGTCTACTAACTACGAGAAAGCAACAGAAATTGTGCATTTGATGCACGAAGATTTTGAAATGGACGCTACGGTAGATATTTAGAATTTATGCTCTCTGCACCTCCGTAGTGAATATTTAATGAAAACCGCCCTAATGAAGAGAACTTTATTAGGGCGGTTTTCGTGTACTGTAAATTTATACAGCATACGCTTAATCCTCACTAAACATAATAAAGTGTGATGACTTTTTCTATAGAATCATGCAGGCTTAGTACCACTGGACAATGATATGCGGTGTGTATTAATATACTTTTTTGAACTTGCGATAAATTTGTATTTCTTATATGAATATCAATCTCGATTTTGTCGATCAATGTAGGATGCCTACGCATCGTTCTCCTAGTAAAAGCTTCTGCACACCCAATCGTAAAATTATGCTGTTGTGCGGCAACTTCCATGACGGTGATGATGCATGCAGATACTGCACCAACAAACAACTCATTAGCAGAAAAAGATTTTTTTACCGCTCTAGCATCTGCATCTGTAGTGACCAAACTCCCAGACTGCACATGTTCAATGATAGTTTGTAGATCTCCTGTGTAGGTCGTTTTTATCATACTCATGTTTCTTGATGTTTGATGACCAATATGGATACAAACGAGATGATAAGAAATATTCCACCAATATAAAATAGTGGATAATAGTTATCATTCTTAATCAGAAAAACCATCGAAAACCCACCAGCAGCTTGAAAAAAGGAGAAACCCAACGTCAGTGTGCTCCAAGCGATTTTATATTTCAAATCCCCGAAAATACGCAGGGCGTAGGAAGATATCAGCGTAATCATACCTGGTGTAAAAAAACCCACCGTGAAAGAAGATATATAAAATGCACGATCACTTTGGATAAATACAGGCATAAATACAGCCAAGATATAGATAAAGTAACTTGCTAAAATTGTATTTTTTAATCCGATGAGATCGGATATTTTGCCCAATAACACCGGACCTAAAAGTGCACCAATACCAAAAACAGTCCAACCCATGGCCCCAAAAGCAAAGCTCTTATGCATCTGTCGTACTAAAAAATCAACATAAAAGAGCGTATGCGGTATATAACCTACCGCATTACAGCAATACGCCGTAAGGAGGAACAAAAAGTTTTTGTTACGATAATCAAATTTTACCGCAGAGTGATCACCCACCTGCTGGTTTTCTGACACGACAGGTACACGATCCCAGGTATTCCACGTAAGCCATGTAAAAAATAGGCACACCACACCGAGAGCAACGAAAACTTCGGTCAAACCAATGCGTTCATATAAATACGGAATCAACAAACCGGAAACACAGACGCCAATACCAATACCGGAAAAAACAACGCCGGAAATAAGTCCTCTGTTTTTTGATTTCTTGTAATATGGCAGGATCAATGTCGGCGATAGCACCATCAGCAACGCACCACCAAAACCCGCTAAAAACCGCCATACGTACATCCAGTAAAAACCCAAATCATGCCACGCTACGAATATATATCCAAGCGCACACAATATTAAAGCTACCTTAATCATTGTAGCAGTATGAAACCTGTTTTGTGTAATATTGACGAATATAGGTCCTGCCAAATACCCCACTAGAGCCGCCGCGCCTAGCTGTGCAGCTTCAAAAGCGGAGCTCCAACCGTCATGGATGACCAAAGGAATTAATGCGGTGTACGCAAACCTTCCGATGCCTAATCCGATCAGCGTGCTTAACAAGCCAGCCAGCCAATATGGAGTCTTACTTTCAAAGCCCATCGTACTTTATCTTGGTATATAGAATGGTCATCACAACTAATATTCTTTGGTAAAAACAGTTTTAAAGTTTCAACTTTTCAAATGTAACCCATTATTAGTTAACATGTTTTATGAAAAGAAAATAAAATGTTGAAAAAATAAAAAAGCCACAGCATTAATGCTGTAGCTTTCAAAAAAGATATTCGTAAACGATTAATTCGTTTGATACTCTGCGTTTTGTTCTAAGTTTGGATTACGTTGTAGCTCATCCATCGAAATCGGGTAAACCAAATCCGATTGTTTGAACGTAGCTCCTGAACCATTCGCTGCTCCTACTAGTGGTTGGAAAGTAACCTGACCTCTATTCGTTGCGGAGATATTCGGGAACAAACCAGTACGAAGACAATCATCCCACATTTTGAATTCCAAAGGCAATTCGCGTAAGCGTTCTTTCCAGACTTCTTGTACAAATTGATCTACCGATAAGCCCTGTAATTGAGTGGTAATCTCCGCTACTGTTTCACCGGTTGTGCTCGCACGTGCTCTCACTTCTGCTAGATGCCCTGCTGCTGTAGCAACTCCTGTTGCTCTAGCTTTCACTTCTGCCGCGATTAACAAAGCTTCTGCATAACGGTAAATATTACGGTCTTTGATCGAGCGCCCAGTATTTAACAAAGCATCTTCTTCTACGAATGCCCAAACACCCGCAACCGTGCCACCATTCCAAGTTCTATCATTTAATGGGTTGGTATAGCTCCAATGATAATACTGATTAGGTTTAATTCGTAAATCGTCGTCTTCGTACACGTTCAAGAAGCGATTAGTAGGACCATAAACACGTTCGAAGATCGTATACTTATCAAAGATAGCATTAGCTGAGGCTGTGAAACCATATGTTGGCCATGAGCCTCCAGGGTTAATCACTTCATCAAACTCCATCGCATAAATGGTTTCCTCCAAGAGATCCGAAGTACGCAATTTATTATAGGCACTATTTGCGGCAAGGTCAGTATTCGTCGCTAAAGTGTGACCAGACTGAAGCACGATATCAATGTAAGGTACGGCTTCTGCATATTTGTTTTGCTGCAAATAGACATTAGCTAAAGCTATTGCCGCCACATTTCTATTTACACGACGGCCGCTACTATTAAAGATTCCATCAGGCAAAGATTCCACCGCAGCAATAAGGTCTTCTTCGATTACTTTATACACTTCTTCCGGAGCACTACGTGCTAAAAAGAAATCTTGATCCAAGCTTGCGTATTGGTCGGTAGATAAAGGCAGGCCACCAAACATTTTTACCATGAAAAAATAATTGAAAGCACGGAAGAATTTGGCTTCTCCTGTCAATCTTTCTCTTACATCATCAGGCATAGTGATGTTAGGAATGTTCTTGATCGCACCATTCGCAATGTTAATAGCCTGAAAAGCAGTACGCCAAATCTCATTTACTCTATTGGATACAATACGCGTATTTTGCTGTCTTGTCAACAAGCGCGAATATTGGTTAATCTGCTCCTGTCCCTCGTAACTATTTTCGAAATAGCCCGTCAACATGACTGGAATTGATGCAAACGGCCCTTGATACGCACCATTTGCATTTCCGTAAAAAGTAGGTGCACCTAAGCGATAAAGCGTATTGACGTTTTCTTGCGCTTGTGCCTGCGTGGTATAATAATCATTCTCTCCCACATCGGTTCTTGGATTTTCATCCAAAAAGTCTTTACAAGAACTCATGCTCAACATAGTTGACACACTAAGTCCTAATATGATATATTTAAAATTCATCTGTCTTAAGTATTAAATGGTTAATTACAAGGTTAGGTTCAAACCGAATGTGAAGGTTTTTGCTCTAGGATAAGAGAAAAACGTTACATTCTGACCAAACTTATTTCCATCTCCAGTTGAAGTACTTTCTGGATCATATCCTTTAAAATCTTTGGAAGTGATTACCCATGGGTTGTTCGCACTAGCATAAACACGTAAACCAGAGATACCCAAACGTTCAGCCCACGAAGAGTCGAAAGAATAACCCACTTGAATCAAGTTAAAACGCAGAAACGAACCATCCACGATCCAAGAAGAATCGATACGTGTATCCTGTCCAGCGTGACCGCCATTAGTCAAATAGATCGCCTGTTGCATGGTATTTGGATTCGATGGACTGTAAGCATCCGTCAGAACCTCTTTCAAACCATTGGTAATACCAAAACGGTCATACGTAGAGTGATAGAATTGTTGCAAAGTCTCTACGCCGTAAACGATTTGCATATCTACCGTCATATCAAAATTCTTGTAGTTGAATGTATTGATAAAACTTCCGGACCAATCTGGAATACCTTTCCCTAAGATTTCTTGATTTGCTGAACGATTCGGTCTACCAATCTGTTCTCTAGTGATTAATCCATTTTCAAAATCTTCTACCGTGAAAATGCCATCACGACGGTATCCGTAGAAGCTGTTTAAGTTTTCGCCAACACGGATCACACTGTTAGGACCGGAAACGAAGCTATTCTGAAGAATATCTGCGTTATTGTTTGCCAATTGAACCACGCGATTTTTGTTGTAGTTCATGTTAATGGTAGATGTCCACTGGAAGTTATCATTACGCACAGGTGAACCACTAATCATGATATCAAAACCTCTGTTGTTAACCGCACCAATGTTTTGGGTGACGAATTCAAATCCGGATGCATTCGGAAGCGGTGCTTGTAAAAGCAAATCGGTTGTTCTACGATTGTAGTACGAGATATCGAAGTTCAAACGATTTTGGAATAAACCTAATTCAAAACCTCCATCGATCGTAGCTGTTTTTTCCCACTTCAAATCATCATTACGCAAATTACCCAAGTAAGAGGTGGATACACGTGTACCATTCAATAGCTGTGTATTGTTAATGGCTCTACCGATAGATTGATATGGGTCAATCTCGGAGTTACCCGTGATACCAAAGCTACTACGCAGTTTTAAATTATTTATCCAAGAAACGTCTTGTAAAAATGATTCATTAGACGCTACCCAAGCCAAGCCCATAGACGGGAAGAAACCGAATTTGTTATTCGCTCCAAAACGAGAAGAACCATCATAACGTCCGGTAACCGTAGCCGAATACTTATCATTTAATGTATAAGCCGCACGCATAAAGTAAGAGTTCATTCCCCAACGGTCGTAGGCAGATTCTGGCGCTTGAGGTAAAGAACCGGCTGCCATATTATTCCATTTAAAGAAATCGTTGGTAAAGCCTTCTGTACGATTCATACTGAAGTTACGCTCGCGTCCTTGCCATGATAAACCGGCTACTGCATTAATGCGGTGATTATTGAACTGCTTGTTGTAGCTTAAGTACGTTTCTTGTTGCCAGTAGAAAATATCTTCATTTTCAATCTGTGCCCAACCATTTGGACGAGAAATATTGTGTAGCAATACAGACGAATAACCATTGTATTGTCTTCTTTGCTTATCCACGCCATATTGTGTTTTCAAATCCAAACCATCTGCCAAGTGGAAAGTCAACGCCGCGTTACCAAAGATTTGTGTATTGGCACGACGTCTTTCTTGCAAGTCTAGAATAGATACCGGATTAGACATCCCTTCGAAACCCAACAAACCGTTGACTGTAGATGAACCAGAGAACGAATATTGACCATCAGGCTGATATACAGGCAACCAAGGCAACATCTCAATCATCGTACGACGCGCTTCTTGCCCACCACCATCTTCCGGTGTGAAACGACCGTAGGTATGGTTGGCTGTTAAGTTGATACTCGTAGAAAGCCAATCTTTGACTTTCGAATCGTATGCTAACTTACCGTTCACACGTTTGTTGTAGGTGTTATTCACCACACCTTGCTGATCGGTATAGTTAATGAAAGCACCCATAGAAGAGTTTTCATCACCTTGTTGGATATTCAACTGATGATTTTGCGACACCGCTGTACGAGTAGCTTCGCGTTGCCAATCGGTATCAAATAATGGATTACCATTGGCATCGAAATAATTCGGATCATTAAACCAGTCTTTGCGATCTAGTGACCAGTTGTATTTATCTGGTTGATACGTGTTCTCATTTTCCAAACCGATCATAAAAGCCTGCACCCATTCTTCCGCATTCAGGAGATCCATAAAGCGTTGTGGAGAGCTCACACTAGCCGATCCTTGGTAACTGATGGTTTTGCGACCATCTTTAGAACCTCTTTTTGTCGTTACGATGATTACCCCGTTGGCACCACGTGCACCATAAATCGCAGCAGAAGAAGCGTCTTTCAAGACTTCCATACGCTCAATATCATTCGGGTTTACCAAGTGGAAATTTTCCATCACCACTCCATCCACTACATAAAGCGGGCTGGAAGAAGAGTTGATTGAGGCCGTACCACGAATTACCACGCGGTTAGCATACGCACCTGGCTGGCTCGAGTTGGAATATACATTCACACCTGCAGCCTGACCACGTAAGTTGTCTAGCGCACTAAAGTTTTGGTTTTTGATCATATCCGAACCTTTAGCGATGGAGATAGATCCGGTCACATCAGACTTCCGCATGGTACCATAACCTACTACGACAACTTCTTCAAGATCTTCTCCTTCGGTGTCTAAAGAGAAATTAACGGTTGACGAACTCACCCGCATTTCCGACTTTTTGTATCCTAGAAAGGAAGCAACAAGCGTTTGCCCATTACTGGCATCAATCGTGAATTGTCCGTTTTCGTCTGTCTGTGTACTTACATTGGTACCGCGCACAGTGATGGTTACACCGCTAATTGGTTCATTGGTGCTAGCGTCGTTCACTCGACCCATCACCTTTTCTTGGCGCTGTGTAATCTGTGTCCGATCACTAGTGCGGGGAGAATTGGGAACCGCTTGCAGGCTGTTGAAGCTGAGCGCAGCAACAGCTAATAGCGCAGTCCATAGACGCCCATCAGGATTGTACATGTTTTTCATACATCATAAAATTTAAAATTGTGCTAAATCGTTTTATCGATGGTCAATAAAAAAACGCTTACAAATAAAGAATAAGCATTGACCCCGATGTTTATAATTGTTGTGTTCTTCGGCAGCAATTAACAAAACTTTAACGGAATGCCGAAATATTTTTCACAAATATTTTCGGCATTCCGTCAATGATGTAATGTATATGTATTGGAATCGTTACAGATTGCCTTTTTTGAGTTCATTCACAGCGAAATCAACTGATCTTGCCGAAAACGCCATATAGGTAAGGGAAGGATTTTGTGTGGAAGTAGATGTCATCGCTGCACCATCTGTAACAAATACATTAGGTACATCGTGCATTTGATTCCATTTGTTGAGTACAGAAGTCTTAGGATCATGTCCCATTCGGGCACCGCCCATTTCGTGAATGTCTAAACCTGGAGCTTGAGAATTCTCGTCTCTACGAATGTTGGTAAAACCAGCCTCAGTAAACATCTCCTCCATCGTATCCAGATAATCTTTCTTCATCTTAGCATCATTATCATCATAATCTACCGAGATGTGTAGCAAAGGAATGCCCCAATCATCTTGCTGCGATTTATCTAGCGCGACATAGCTGGCTTCTTTCGGAATGGTCTCGCCCATCATGTGCGAACCTACGCCCCAATTTCCCCACTCTGGGTTGAGCAATGAGTTTTTCAGCTCTTCTCCCCAACCGCTACGATCTGAGTTTTTGGAACGCCAGGCTCCGAATCCGGCTGCATATCCGCGAAGATAATCTGTTTCCTGTTTATGTAAATTCCGGAATCGCGGCATGTAACCACCGCCAGCGGGATTGCGGCCTGCGGTCGCATAATCTAATAAACCTTCGTATTCCGCGTAAATTCGGGCACTATAATTATGGAAAGCAACATATTTACCCAAGGTGCCACTATCATTACCCAAGCCGTTTGGAAAACGTTCGGATTTAGAGTTCAATAGTATAAGATTGGTATTGATCGCAGCAGCATTTACAAAGATCACCTTCGCATAGAAATCGATCTCTTCTTTGGTATCCCGATCAATCACCCGTACACCAACTGCTTTACCTTTTTCTTTATCATATAAGATCGAATGCACGACGGCATCGGGACGCAAGGTCATATTACCCGTCTTCGCTGCCCATGGTAATGTAGAAGCATTGGAGCTAAAGTAGCCGCCAAAAGGACAACCACGCTGACACAAGGTGCGATTTTGACACTGCGTACGGCCTTGCTCGATATGTATAGGCTGTGGTTTAGAAATATGCGCACAACGTGCTGATATAACCTTTCTCTCTGGATATTTCTTTTCTACGCTTTGCTTGAAGTATTTTTCGACAACGTTGAGTGGATATCCCGGCAAGAATTCGCCATCGGGCAATTCGGGCAAGCCATCTTTATCACCTGCGATGCCGGCAAAGCGCTCTACGTAATCGTACCAAGGTTTGAGATCCTGATAACGAATTGGCCAATCGACCGCAAAGCCGTCGCGCTGCGGACCTTCAAAGTCGAAGTCCGACCAACGCTGCGTTTGGCGCGCCCAAAGTAATGACTTACCGCCCACTTGATATCCGCGAATCCAGTCAAATGGTTTATCTTGTACGTAAGGATGTTCTTTATCTTTCACGAAGAAATGCGCTGCATCTTCGTGAAAGGCATAGCAACGGCTTACAATCGGATTTTCTTGCTTGTCCGCAAAAGGCATTTCGTTGCGATGTTCAAACTCCCAAGGGTTCATATTTGTCGTCGGATAATCTTTAATGTGCTTTACATCGCGACCGCGCTCTAATACAAGCGTTTTTAACCCTTTCTCACACAATTCCTTTGCCGACCATCCGCCACTGATTCCAGATCCGATCACAATCGCATCATAGGTTCTATCTTTGACGGAGTCAATATTTAAATTTGTCATAACTAGTTTACGCGTTTATCTTAACAGCACCATCATATCTTCCTGGTACCAATTCATAGATTAATTTATTGGTCATCACGTACTCCGAGTTGAGGTAGCCTTGCAACGCACGGGCTTTTAAGGTGGTAGCAAACTGATCATCTTCTGGTAAACCATTTAGATAAGACAATAGCTTAGCATCATCGGAATCCGTTTCCTTATGGCATTTTTTGAGTCCAACTAGGAAAGCTTCTTGTTGTTCTGGCGATGCGCAATCGTCCAGCATTTTCATAACGAATAAATGCAAGTTTAGGCTCTTACCGCCCGGTGAATCGTCCTCCGGAATGATAACATTCACTAGACGGCCCAAAAGTTCTTCATCATCTGCTGAAAAATCGATATTTCGGAGGGCGATAGATGCTTTCTTCCCACTGAAATCGCAGGAACTTGCTATCAATAGACCACCCGCCATCACAAACATTTGTTTGATGACCTCTCTTCTCTTCATGTTGTGTGTTTGTAGATAATTGATCCGGCCAATTTACAAATAATATTGAATGTTGGATGATGCTAAATCGAATATTTGACACATCATATCTGTTACAATGTGGATAAAAATGCGGAAAGGATTACTCTCGTAATCCTTTCCGCATTTAATTCTTGTAATAAAATTATCTAATCTTCTACATCCCACCAAACTCGTGTGGTTAATGCATCAGCTCCCTGTCGTGAAATAGCATCTCTGTAACTTTGTGTATTTCGACCGGCCTCTTCGATGGTATAGGCTTGTCTTCTAGGAAGACCGCCATTGGTATTCTGCGGCGACGAACCCGGATTTAAACGAGGGAAACCAGTACGTCGCCAATCCGTCAAAAAAGGTTTTCAAAGTAGACAGATATGGCAATTTTTGGCACTCAGTCACTGCCTCTTCTGTTGTGATATCCAAATATTTCGATCTATTGAAAATTTACATTTGCAGATCCAAGTAGCCTGTCTATAGATTTAATGATTTATCTTTTTAAAGCCTATTTCTACCTAACTTATTGTTTTTAAAACACCTATACGAAATTCTATACTCATTGTAGAATTGGTCTGTCAGGCCCATTTAATACCCGTATAGTGGTACTATTAGTAATACCTGTCGCATCAGTTGCTTTAAGCATTAGCTCTAAATCTTGATCAATAGGCATAGAGCCACTGAAAGTAACTTGAGTACTAATGGGACCATGCCAAGTATTTGACCCATACTGGCTATACCATTCGTAAGCATAGGGTGCTGTTCCGCCACTAGCGCTTGCAGTCCATGTATAAGAACCAGAATTACTTGCTTTTCGTGGACCATCAATAAAGACATTGATTTTTTTTCCATACACATATTGCAGAGCTATAATATCGTAGTTTGAAAAACCTAACCAGCCAAAAAGAACATTATAACTTGAATTCATTACAGAATAAGGGTCTCCCGTCGAAGGTGGTGGAGTTCCGGGAATCTGTTGAAAAGGGCTAGCTAATGCCATATCAGTATGCCCTAATCCTAAATTATGACCCAATTCATGAACTAAGATATGTGTTTTTGCAGCTTCACTAATAGTTTGATTACTGTTCCAGTCAAGATTAATGTACAGATTTCTTCCCGGTTTACCATTTCCCAATGGATAATCTGCTGCTGCATACACGTCATCTCTCAAATTTAGGATCTGATCGTCTTGTACAATAATATCAGCTAAACTTGCTTATGACACGACTTCCAGATTCAAGTACAAATTTTGAATGGCATTATAGTGAACAACTGCGCTATAAAGTGCTGAACGCCAATCATCAACACCCGATGTTGGAATAGAATTTGTAACAAAAATTTTGACATTAGCATTAGCTAAAGTTACCTTTGTACCAAAATTTCTAAAGATCTGTGACTTTTTGCTATCGGTACTGCTGTCGCTATCAATTACATGATTCGGCACTTTCGAATCCTCTTTGATGAAAACATAACAGCCTTCTACCAAATAGTAGTTTTGGTAGTCTTCAATTTTATCTTTAGAAAATCCAAGATTGAGAATACTTTGCAATTGCGGAGAAATTTCTTCAATGTCATTCTGTAGTGTAGTATCCTTTTGACAAGAGGAGTAACTAAATACCAATGCGGCTCCAAATAATAACTGTGTAATTTTTCGGTAGCTATTCATATTATAAAGTTTAAATAAATAATTCGTCAGTTAATCATCATTAACGTCAGTGACCCGTGTTTACAACATGTAAATACCTCATTATAAACAAGTCTATTGAACCCAGCGATGCCAATTGTTACTCTACTCACTCCTTTTCCATCAAGCAATATTAACATGGGTCACTTTCAAAAATGTAATCCTAGAACAGAAATGGTTCTAGCTGTTTACTAAAGTTATACATATTTACTCACCTAGAAGAATAATTAAAATATTTGAGTATTTACCACACAAAATGTACGCCAACTCCTCCCCATCCTTGTCTCGGCCTGTGATTTGCTTATATTTGTTATGCTGCGATGGTGAAGTGCTGAATAGCCCATAAACACGCATTACATTAAACTAAAAAATCCATGAAGATAGTCGCCATAGGACGCAATTATATCAACCACGCAAAAGAGTTAAACAACCCTGTGCCGGAGGAGCCGGTCATATTTCTGAAGCCTGATACGGCCGTATTGCGAGACGACAAAGACTTTTATTATCCTGAATTCTCGAAAGATATCCATTACGAAGTAGAAGTAGTATTACGCATTTGTAATGAAGGCAAACACGTGGCTGAGAAGTTTGCGCACAAGTACTATGATGCGATCGGATTAGGGATTGACTTCACCGCACGAGATATTCAGCAAAAACATAAAGAGAAAGGTTTGCCTTGGGAACTGGCCAAAGCCTTTGATCAATCCGCTGTGATCAGTCCGCTGATCCCAAAAGAAGAGCTAGGTGACTTATCCAACTTGTCTTTCTCGTTACAGAAAAATGGTGAAACCGTACAATCAGGTAATACGAAGGATGTGATATTTCATTTCGATCAGTTGATTGCCTACATTTCAGCCCGAATCACGCTTAGAAAAGGCGATTTGATCTACACGGGCACGCCAGAAGGTGTGGGGCCAGTACAGATTGGCGATCTGCTAGAAGGTTATTTGGGAGAGCAAAAAATGTTTAGTTGCCAAATTAAATAAAGCATGCAAAAATTATTCTCCAGTCTACTAGCCTGCCTTTTTGGAGGATTGGCTGTACAGGCTCAACAAAACAATATTATCACGACCCGCGATTATCCGGTCGATTACTTCCGTTCTCCGCTGAATATTACACCCGATGCATCAGGCACGTTTGGCGAACTACGCTCGACGCATTTCCATGCTGGCGATGATTACCGGACGCAGCAGCGTACCGGCTTGCCCGTTTATGCTGTTGCGGATGGGCAAGTTTCACGCGTTCGCGTGCAGATCGGTGGCGGAGGAAATTCGGTCTACATCGATCATCCGAATGGATACACCTCGGTATATCTACATTTAAATAACTTCAATGATGCACTCACCAACATTATCCGTGCAGAACAATACAAGCAGAAACGATTTGATGTTGATGTCATGGTAGACAAAGGTGTGCTCAGCTTCCAAAAAGGTGATGTCATTGCCAATTCGGGAAATACGGGTGCTTCTGGCGGCCCGCATTTGCATTTCGAGATCAGAGATACCAAAAGTCAGCATCCGTTAAACACACAGCTATTTGGTTTGCAATTTGCCGATCGTTTTGCACCAACAATTCAAGGATTAATGGTGTATGATATGGGCGAAAGCATCTTCAACGAACACACCTTCCGCCGACCTTTAGCAGCGCGTGCGGTGAGCGGTACAGATTACAGACTGAGTAATAACGCAATTATTAAAGTAAATGGAAAGTTTGGGCTAGGTATCAATGCCATTGATCGACATCGTGCCGGTGGATTTCAAAATGGGGTGTATTCGATCGAACTGTTTATCGATGGCAAGCCGATGTCTACCGTCCTATTTGAGGAATTGGATTTCAATACTTCACGCGGTATTCATTCTTATATCGATTACGCACAATGGAAACGTTCGAAAGCGAAATACCAAAAAAGCTTTAAAGATCCCGGAAACCCGATTGAGATCTTCCATCACCTTCCGAACGACGGTGTTCTGGAGTTAAAGGATGATCAGGTTCACGACGTGAAATACGTGGTGAAAGATGTAAAAGGCAATTGTTCAGAGCTGAACTTTCAAATTCAGAATTCTGCTAATTATCAGCCGAAGGCCAACACCGTAAAAGGACAATTAATGTCTTACAATAAGAACAACCAATTTGCGAAGGACAACATTCAATTAGACATTCCGAAAGGTGTGCTATATACGGATTTGGACTTCCAATATAGCAGCAGCGCGAGGCCAGCAGGTGGTTTTTCGGAAATCCACCATGTACACAATCCACTGACGCCGCTCTTCAGCACTTATCAATTAAAAATCAAGCCGACAAACTTGCCGGAAAGATTACGCGATAAAGCCTTGATTGCATCAACACAGTCTGGCTCAGAAGGTGGTAAATATGAAGATGGTTGGGTAGTTGTGAACACACGCAATTTGGGCTCGTTTTATGTAGCGGTCGATACCGTTGCGCCTAGCATCACGCCGCGCAATCTCAGCCAAGGAAAGAATGTGGCGCAACAATCAAAAATCGACTTTACGATTTCCGACAATTTTTCAGGCATTCAATCATTTGACGGTTACATTGATGGAGAATGGGTTTTAATGGAGTACGACCCAAAAAATAGGCATCTTTGGCACACGTTCCAATCTACTTTGAGTAAAGGAAAACATCAGTTCCGACTAGTAGTCAAAGATTGGAAGAACAATGAACGTATATACCAAGCAGAATTTACACGATAAATAAGACTTTATGAGCACATTAGAAATTGGCAATCAGGCTCCGGCTATCACCGCCAAAAATCAGGAGGGAAATACCATTCAACTATCGGATTTTAAAGGCAAACGCGTCATCTTGTATTTTTATCCGAAGGATAATACACCAGGTTGTACGACGGAAGCCTGCAACTTTAGAGATAATTACCAGAGCTTGCTGAAAGACGGATTCGAAGTATTGGGCGTAAGTATTGATAGCGAGCAATCGCACCAAAAATTCATTGCGAAGCACGAGCTGCCATTTAATTTATTAGCTGATGAAGATCAGAAGATAGTGAATGATTATGGCGTATGGGTAGAGAAGAATATGTACGGCAAGAAGTACATGGGCACCGCACGCACCACATTCGTTATCGATGAGGAGGGCAAGATCGCGCACATCATCAAAAAAGTCGACAATAAAAATGCTTCTGAACAAATCAGAGCGTTGTATAAGTAAACCTGCTTAACAAAGCAAAATGCATGCAGTTTTGCACGCGCTAAATAATTATATTTGCCACTTATGAGCAAACAGATAGACGATTTTTTTAAAAATATCATTTCGCACGCCAAGGAGTATGGTTTCGTATTCCCATCAAGCGAAATCTATGATGGTCTAAGCGCCGTCTATGACTATGGCCAACTAGGTTCGGAGTTGAAAAACAACTTGAAAACCTATTGGTGGAAATCTATGGTGCAATTGAATGACAATATCGTCGGGATCGACGCGGCTATCTTCATGCACCCGACCACTTGGAAAGCCTCTGGCCACGTTGATGGCTTTAGCGATCCGATGATAGATAATAAAGATTCTAAAAAAAGATATAGAGCCGATCAATTGATCGAAGACAAAATCGATCGGCACGAAAAAGACGGAAAAAGTGACAAAGCGGCCGAGTTGCAGACTGCTTTGGATGCTGCCTTGAATGCGGATGATTTAGCGCAGCTAAAGGCCTTGATCGAAGAACATAATATCGTTTGTCCGATGTCGGGCACCAAAAACTGGACCGATGTTCGTCAGTTCAACCTAATGTTTGCAACGCAAATGGGCGCTATGGCAGATGGCGCAGAGCAAGTATACCTTCGTCCGGAAACGGCTCAGGGTATCTTTGTTAACTTCCTGAATGTGCAAAAGACAGGCCGCATGAAGATTCCTTTCGGAATTGCACAAATCGGAAAAGCCTTCCGTAATGAAGTTATTGCGCGTCAATTCATTATCCGCATGCGCGAATTTGAGCAAATGGAGATGCAATTCTTTGTACGCCCAGGTACGGAAATGGAATGGTATGACAAATGGAAAGCGCTTCGCTTAAAATGGCACTTAGCATTAGGGCCAGATGCGGCGAAATACCGCTACCACGATCACGCGAAATTGGCACATTATGCTAATGCCGCAGTAGATATTGAGTACGATTTCCCTTTTGGCTTTAAAGAGGTAGAAGGTATTCACTCTCGCACAGATTTCGATTTGAGTCAACACCAGAAGTTTTCTGGCAAGAAAATGCAATACTTCGATCCAGAAGTCAATCAAAACTATGTGCCTTACGTGATCGAAACATCGATTGGTTTGGATCGTTTGTTTCTAACCGTTTTTGCAAATTCTTTGGTACATGAAGACCTTTCGACGGAGGAGAAGCAAGATTCTCGCGTAGTACTAAAATTCCACCCGGCAATCGCTCCGGTAAAAGCCGCCGTACTTCCATTAACGAAGAAAGATGGGCTGCCAGATAAGGCGAAAGAAATACTTGCTGCGTTGAAACTAGATTTCAATACGCAGTATGACGAAAAAGATGCTATCGGAAAGCGCTACCGCCGTCAAGATGCTATCGGTACCCCGTATTGTATCACCGTTGATTACCAAACTTTGGAAGATAATACGGTAACTATTCGTCATCGTGATAGTATGGAGCAAGAACGTGTAAGCGTGGATCAGCTGCAGCAAATCATCCAGAATAATGTAGGTTGGACTAACTTATTGAAGCAGTTGATGTAAAATCATCCGGCTCTAAATTTTCAGAGTCAAAAAATCTTAATTATCCCCATTAGAAAGCCATTCGTTTTAACGAGTGGCTTTTCTTTTACATAAAAGACATCTTTTCGTGTCATCCACATGCTGGCTACTCTTCTATATTTTCGTTCTAAAACACAAAGAGAACTCATTAATTGCATTGTTCCATCCTATTACGTTGTTTGAAGTAGCCACCTAGATATACAAATTCTATTAGCCTTTACGCGAGCAAATATCATGTAATCGTTCTACCTTATCAAAGTATATTACCCAACTTCCTCTATCAGACGTATATTTTGTACATTTGGTAATAATCAAGAATATTACTAACGATTCCGTAATCTCAATTTGCGGAAGGCTTATTGTTCATCTAAAATTAATTATTATGTTAAAACTAAAAATGTTACCTGCTTTAATCGCTGCAGGAATGATTTCCATTTGTGCTTCGACCAGTTCTGTTTCTTCGACTCTTTCGGATCAAGATGATTATGTAACTGCATATGTTGTGACCTTGGAAAATGGGATGGAGTTATATATTCAAGGCCTAAGTTGTGCACAAATGACGGTCAATAATCTAGGAGGCACCATTACGGGCACCGTCTACGTTAGAAATCAAGACGCATTTGCTTGCGCCGGGGACAACGATTAATTCCTAACTTATCTTTCACATTTATAGCGGTCGCTATAAGAGATGTTTACCAACTTCTTTACGCCTTAAGTACCGTCTGTAGATATCTCAGCAATAAACTTGGACGGTCGTAGTAGATAGTATGTACCAAGTTAGTATTGATACGCACGGGTATACTTTAATGCAAGTTAGTCTGCTGGAAGCAGATCTATATCTGGGTAAAAAGATAGTTTCCAATTCTTCTACTGCACAAAAGCCCTTCTGCTATTCGCAAAAGGGCTTTTATATGTCTTGTGGTTATTCGTTATTCTTTTTCCACTTGCATGTAATTCAGTTCCAAAGGCGTTTTACGGCCGAAAACTTTCACCATGACAATGAGTTTCTTTTTATCCTCATGTACCTCTTCAATCTCACCAGTGAATCCGTTGAATGGGCCATCATTTACTTTCACTGTTTCACCTACATAATAAGGAACATTGATGCTTTCGCCTTGCTCGGCCATTTCATCTACCTTACCTAAGATACGATTAACTTCTGCAGGGCGAAGAGGAATGGCATTACCAGCCTTATCACCTAAGAAACCAATAACACTATTTACATTTTTGATCGCGTGCTCGATCTCTCCATCAAGTGCAGCTTCGATCAATACATATCCAGGGTAGTAGTTACGCTCTTTGGCTACTTTCTTACCGTCGCGCATTTGATAATACTTTTCCATGGGAATGAGTACCTGAGTTACCAAATGTTGAATGCCGAGTCTATTAATCTCCGCTTCCACATATTGCTTCACCTTTTTCTCTTTACCACTTACAGCACGAACTACGTACCACTTCAGACTTTGATCCGCCATACTTTATAATTCCTGTAAAATTAAGAGTTAATCCCGTATAAAAGCTCTAGTACGTTACTCGACAATTTGTCCATGGCGAAAATCACCAGAGCAATAATGACAGAAGCAACAAGCACAATGACCGCATGATTTTGCAATTGTGCCCATGTAGGCCAAGTTACCTTTTCGGTAACCTCGACATAAGAGTCTTTAAAAAAATCAAGTACTTTTGCCATTTGTTAGTTTACTTGTATTAAGAGTTACTTAGCACGGGCACTAGGATTCGAACCCAGATCAAAGGTTTTGGAGACCTCTATTCTACCATTGAACTATGCCCGTAGAATTGTTTTTGAATGCTGCAAATATAGGCTTTAACAACCATTACAACAAATCTTATTTACTTTTTTTGCCTTGTGAGCTGCCTATATCAGCAATGATAATTATCGCATTAATAAGTGACCTAAAGCTTATATCGCAAGTACTATTGAAAAAATAAGCTAACCAGCAGAACTGGTTAGCTTATCTATTATACTATACGATAATCGAATAGATTACTTAACGATTTCAGTTACCTGACCAGCACCTACTGTTCTACCACCTTCACGGATAGCGAAACGTAGACCTTTTTCCATCGCGATAGGGCTAATCAATTTTACATTGATAGTAACGTTATCACCAGGCATAACCATTTCAGTTCCTTCTTCTAGAGAGATCTCACCAGTTACGTCTGTTGTACGGAAATAGAATTGAGGACGGTATTTGTTGAAGAAAGGCGTGTGACGGCCACCTTCAGCTTTAGACAATACGTAAACCTCTGCTTTGAATTCAGAGTGAGGAGTTACTGAACCTGGTTTCACGATAACCATACCACGACGGATATCAGTTTTCTCAATACCACGTAACAATAAACCTACGTTATCACCTGCTTCACCGTAATCTAAGATTTTACGGAACATCTCAACACCAGTTACTGTAGATTTTAAATCTTCAGCACCCATACCTAAGATCTCAACTGGATCTCCAGAGTTAATTACACCTCTTTCGATACGACCAGTAGCAACAGTACCACGACCAGTGATCGAGAATACGTCCTCTACAGGCATCAAGAAAGGAAGTTCTGTCAAACGTGGAGGAATTGGAATGTGGTTATCCACAGCATCCATAAGCTCCATGATAGAGTCAACCCATTTCTCTTCACCGTTCAATGCACCTAATGCAGAACCTTTGATTACAGGAAGATCATCTCCAGGGAATTCATAGAATGATAATAATTCACGAATTTCCATTTCAACTAAGTCTAACAACTCGCTGTCGTCAACTAAGTCAACCTTGTTCATAAAAACTACTAATGCAGGAACACCTACCTGACGAGCCAAAAGGATGTGCTCGCGAGTCTGAGGCATTGGACCATCAGTCGCAGCAACTACGATGATAGCTCCATCCATTTGAGCTGCACCTGTAACCATGTTTTTCACGTAATCCGCGTGACCTGGACAGTCAACGTGAGCATAGTGACGGTTAGCAGTTGAATACTCAACGTGCGCTGTATTAATTGTAATACCACGTTCTTTTTCTTCAGGAGCAGAGTCAATTGAATCAAATGAACGAGCTTCTGATAACCCCTTATCAGCTAATACTTTCGTGATAGCTGCAGTTGTAGTAGTTTTACCGTGGTCAACGTGACCGATTGTACCAATGTTTAAGTGTGGTTTGCTACGGTCAAATTTTTCTTTTGCCATGTTTATGCGAATTAATAATTATAATTTATTCCTTAATTAAATTGTATTTACAAAAATAACAAACTTATTTAAATGAGCCAAAGATGGGATTTGAACCCACGACCTCTTCCTTACCAAGGAAGTGCTCTACCCCTGAGCTACTTCGGCTTTCAATTCCAAAAGCTTATTTACAGATATATGCCCCTACCCCTTTTAGATCATTACACTAAACAAAGACAGAGACATTACATTGTTCTATAAATGGAGCGGAAGACGAGGTTCGAACTCGCGACCTATAGCTTGGAAGGCTATCGCTCTACCAACTGAGCTACTTCCGCTTGAAAGTTGGCATGAAGCTATTAAATTGCTTCACACAAACCCAATTATGGTGGAGGGAGAAGGATTCGAACCTTCGAAGCCGAAGCAACGGATTTACAGTCCGTCCCATTTAACCACTCTGGAATCCCTCCATACCTGCAACGTATTGTCGCATTTGAGCCTCCTATCGGAATCGAACCAATGACCTACTGATTACAAGTCAGTTGCTCTACCAGCTGAGCTAAGGAGGCTTATTTAGACAGCTAACTTTTCAGATAGCGTGTGCAAAAATCTTACTTTAAATTGACTTCTGCAAATTTTATTTCACTTTTCTTTTTAAAGAACTTTTGAAGCGACAATTACTTGTGTTTTTCAATGGTGCAAAGATAGCGACTCGAGCCATATATCAAAAAATATTTTGTCTTTTCTCCCGCATAAACATGCATTTGCCTGATTCGCAACAACATAATTTTAACACCAAATCTAGCCCTAATCGTTTACTTGAATCTTTCCCTATATTTGGGCACATTTAATGAAGTATGAAATCTAATCTTCGCCAAGCTTTTTGGCTAGCACTATTTTTTATCTCCCCTTTTTTGAGTCAAGCTCAGGTGGAAGATGTAGGTCTTATCAAACGCACCTTCAACAAATTCTTCGCGCCTCAACTGACCGATACGACTCGCGGTTCGAGCTTTTTTGTATTACCTGCTTTAGGTTATTCACAAGAAACTGGACTGGAATTTGGAATCGCCAGTTCGTACAACTTTTACATGGATCGCGCGGATCGCAATAGTCGTACTTCAACCATCACGCTGATGGGAACTGCTACTACAGAAAAACAGAAGAATATAAAACTCAATACCGACATCTGGACACGTAATAATGACTATCATATCTTATCAGAAATACGTTACCGCGATTGGCCGTTTAATTTTTACGGAATCGGCAACACGACACAGCATATCAACGAAGAATTGATTGGACAGCGCCTATTTCGAGCACGGGTAGACGTAGAACGCAAAATTTACCCTGCACTCTACGCCGGACTAAATGCCAATTTCGAAAACTTCAATTTCGAAAGCTTTGATCCCGATGGTATTTACCAAGGCGGTACATTCACCGGAAAATCTGGTGGGAAACACCTCATCTTAGGTACTTCTATTCTTTACGATAATCGCGATTACACGACTTATACGACAAAAGGTTGGTACGGACGTATTAAGTACGGCTATGCTCCCAACTTTTTTGGGGATGAAAACTTCCATGGCCATCAATTAGAGACAGACTTCAGGTATTATCAGCCGGTCAATGATAAACTCGCTATTGCGACTCAATTAGACTATCGAGGCACTTATGGATCAGATGTACCTTTTTATGTCTTCAATGAACTGGGTGGCGACAATATGATGCGCGGCTATTATCTGGGCAGATACCGCGACAAAAACTTTGTAGCTGCACAAGTCGAAGCGCGCTACCGCTTTCATCCGCGCTTGGGCATTACCGCTTTTGCCGGCTCAGGAAGCACCTTTTCAAATCAGCAAAACATTCGGATGATTCCTAGTTATGGCGCTGGACTTCGGTATTTCTTCAATCTGGAACATCGCACAACGATTCGCTTCGATTATGCCATCGGCGAAAAACGACCGGGCGAGCAACGCCAAAAGGGATTCTATTTAAGTTTGTCCGAAGCTTTTTAATAGCGCCTACTGGTTACTTGTCGCACTCGAAAATCCAACTTTTCGAGTCAACGACTCGCTTACAATAAGATAGGAAAGCTTACTTTATCCAAAAAGGATAGCGCAGCACAAAATCCTCCTTGACTTGACCGCGGCGCGTAATCAATATCCCAAAATGGAAGAGATCAATACTTACAGTAACGTGATCTTCTTGATTGGCACGTTGCCAAGCATACCGCGCACGCTTGCTTTTGTAAATACCATCTACCACAAGCAAAGCTTGATCATGGAGATGCTGGCAAATGATATGTTTAGATAATTCCTCAGCTTGAATTAGCAATACATCGCCTCGCTCTTTATGCAAATTGTACACCTTTTCTTTATTCCAATAGTGAAGTATGCGCGACAGCACTTGTCGATAATGCTCAGGTATAGCTTCTAAACCTTGCACTTCGTGATTACCAGGCACAGTAGATTTATACAAAGCGTGATCAGCTAAATCATACACGAAGGGCGAATGTGTGCCATGGCGGCTGTTCGACCTAAAAAAATGGTTTATATGTTCGAAGACGGTAATCATTGATGTAAAGATACAAGATAATGAACAATGCTTGATCAAGATAATACGGTGCTTGTAGCCAAAAAGCCACGCAAAAAACACCTATTGTCTGGTTGACAATCCACCGTAACAAAAATCCAATATTATTAATATCAGAGAAATTTTATTCCTTAACTCCGTAAAACACGTTGTTTGAAATAAATTATACTATCCACATTGACTAAGGCTTATGGCGACATCCCAAGGATCGATCAACCGAATATAAAGACATCGAGTATTGGACTGATCTCACTAAAATTCTAGAAAATGGCTTTTTTGATGGGATTTTCATTGCTGATGTATTAGGCGTTTATGATGTTTATCATCAAAATATAATACATGCATTAAACGGCGCAGTGCAGGTCCCTGTGAATGACCCTTTACAAATTGTACCTGTGATGGCTGCCGTCACAAAACATCTTGGTTTCGGCATTACTACCTAAATATCTTTCGAACATCCCTACCTTTTTTGCGCGCCACATGAGCACAGTAGATCATTTGACTAAAGGCCGTATAGGTTGGAACATCGTGACATCGTATCTGGAAAGTGGTTCTAAAAATATTGGCCTAAAAACGCAATTAAATCACGATGAACGTTATGATATTGCATGTGAATACCTCGAAGTCCTCTATAAACTATGGGAAGGCTCGTGGGAAGATGATGCTATTCTAAGGGATAAAGAAAAGGGAATTTTCGCAGATCATCAGAAAGTTCACCCGATCTTACATGAAGGCAAATATTTTACGGCGCCCGGAATTCATCTTTCTGAGCCGTCACCACAACGTACACCTGTTTTATATCAAGCTGGAGTCTCTGCTAGAGAACAAAAATTCGCCAGCGAAAATGCGGAATGCATCTTCATCTCAGCGCCGTCCAAAATTGCCATTAAAAAAATCGTATTCAGTATTCGGCAAAAATTACGTGAAGTAGGAAGAGACCCCTACTACGTCAAGATTTACAATCTATTATCTATTGTAACCGATGAAACAGATGCCAAAGCACATAAAAAATTCAAAGAATACCAATCATATGGTAGTTATGATGGCGGGTTAACATTAGTATCCGGTTGGTCTGGCGTGGATTTTTCTCAATATCAAGCCAAAGATCAGGTAGAATATATTAAAACGAATGCCATACAATCCATGCTTGATTCGTATGTGAATGCTGACCCTAACCGAGTTTGGACGATTGAAGAAATTGCCAAATGGACGAGCGTAGGTGGAAATGGCCCCGTACTTGTCGGTTCGGCACAAACGGTCTCGGATGAGTTGCAGAGTTGGTTCGAAGAAACCGATGTCGACGGCTTTAATCTAGATTATATTTTAGCACATCAAACCTTCGAAGATATCGTACAATTCATTGTGCCCGAGTTGCAAAAACGTGGCGTATACCAAACGCAACATCAAACAGGGACATTACGTGAAAAGCTATTTAGCCAAGGCGCACGGCTCTCAGGCAACCATCGAGGAGCGCAGTATCGCCATATCGTAAGAGATCAAATTCCAGCGATCACTCCCTAAACACTATAATTTACCAAAAGAAATTTCATATGAGCCAAATAAATCATAAAGACTCCGTGTCGAACAGCGATATTTCAAATGATTTCTTTGAAATCGTTTAAGATGCCCATATTATTCAGACAGATGATGAAGCCATTGCAATCGTCCAACAATTAGCAGCCCAATTGGCAAAAGAAGCCTCTCAAAGAGATATCGAACGCAGATTGCCGTTAGAAGAAATCAATCTCTATTCTCAAAGTGGTCTATGGGGAATCAATATTCCTAAAAATTATGGCGGTGCAGAGGTTAAAATACCGAACGCTGGGAGAGGTCGTAAAAATAATATCAAGCGTAGATCCTTCTCTGGGGCAAATTGCTCAAAACTATTGGGTATTTCTTGAACATATTCGTCTAGATGGATCTGAAGAGCAAAAGAAGTTTTTCTTCGGCAACGTATTAAGAGGTGAGCGACTTGGAAATGCTTTTTCAGAAAAGGGAAGTAAAACAGTAGCAGACTTAAAGACAAAAATCACCAAATCCAAAAATGGAGATGAAGTGAATGGGCAAAATTCTTCGCAACCGGAGCACTGTTAGCTCATTGGATTCCTGTCGTTGCTGTTGTGGATGAGGAAGGTAATACCCTACAGAGCTATTGTGCCGCGCCATACGGAAGGTGTTAGCCTCGTGAATGATTGGTCAAGTTTCGGACAAAGAACAATAGTCAGCGGAACAGTATTTTTAGAACATGTAAAAGTAGATCCCAAAAACCTCATACCTATTTACAAAGAATTTGAAAAGCCAACCGCTGCGGGTGCCATTTCGCAGTTTATCCAAGCAGCGGTAGATGCTGGCATTGCCCGTGGTGCTATCGACGAAACGATTGACTATGTGTGCCAATACGCTCGACCTTGGATCGACTCTGGTCTAGAAAAAGCGACCGATGATCCGTATACGATTTCAAACATTGGCGAATTAAAAATCAAGTTGCGTGCCGTCGAGGCCGTATTGGATTTAGCTGGAGACAAAATAGATGTGACTATCAAAAACACCCGGAGAAATCCGTATCAGAAGCCACATTATTGGTTGCTGAAGCAAAGGTGTTGACGACGGAAATCGCCCTTCTTTCTTCCAATAAGTTGTTTGAACTCGCTGGAACACGATCAACATTATCCGAATTAAATTTAGATCGACATTGGCGCAATGCTCGCGTGGTATCTTCTCATAATCCATTAGTCTATAAGGAAAAAGTAATCGGAGACTGGGAAGTGAGCCGCACGCCATTACCATTTTCATGGCAGATTGGGGCAAGTAAAAACTGATGGGCTTTTTTTTCGAAAGGGAATCGATTTTTGTCGCTTAAATATTTAGCCCTTACCAAACTGCTAAAACTGCAAGGTGAAGGTACTCCCCTTTTGAGGTGTGCTGTAGACAAAAATATTCCCATTATGCACCAGCATAATCTGCTTGCTCAAGGTCAAGCCGATTCCGCTACCCGTTTTCTTCGTGGTAAAGAATGGCGTAAAGATCTGTTCTTGAATATCTAACTCCATTCCTTCGCCGTTATCCGAGATCTTGAGCTGCACGCGACCATTTTCTTCCAGTGCAGACATACTGATGTATGGATTTTCAGCATCTTTAACCGCCTCCATCGCATTAAGCATTAAGTTGATAATCACCTGTTCTATCAGGTGCAAATCAGCTTGAATCACGGCGCGCGTATTTTTCAGAATGATATCTACATCCACGCCCTTTTGGATAAAGGAAGGTTCGAGCAGGTTATAGATATTCTCAAATAGTTGCACGACGGGTATTTCCGTAAACTGAGGTTTATCTACCTTATTAATCAGTCGGTAGCTCTTCGCGAATTTCAATAACCCTTCGCTACGCTTTTTAATCGTGTGCACGCCCACTTTTACATCTTCGAGCTCGTCGCTGTAGGCAGTCTGTTCGAGTCGGCCGTGCAAGGTTTCGGCGATGGATGATATGGGCGCAATGGAGTTCATGATTTCGTGCGTCAGCACACGTAATAATTTATGCCAAGCGCGATTCTCCGTCTCGTCCATCGCATCGTTCACATTTTGATACATGACAATTCGATACAAACCATTTTCCGTTTCAAACTCCGATACCTGAATGAGCAATTTGATGCGCCCCTTGCTCGAATGAGCCGTATCTATATGCTGTTGACCAATCTTGAGCTGCATGGTTTTGTGATACAATTCTTCGCGGCGCTTCTTCAAACCCTTGATATTCCCCAAGTGCGGCGTTTCAAACATCTCTTTGAACGCATCATTGACCCACTCCACTTTTCCGCTATTGGCATGGTAAAAAATAAGCGCCGAATCCAGCATATTGATCACCTTGGTCAGGTACTGGTGCTGAATCTCGCGTTTGGCGCTCACTTCTTTGAATGCTTCATTAATGCGATTGAAGGAAGCGTAAAGCCGGTTTTCTATGTTACGCGTCTTCTTGACGGCATATCGTCTGGTAAAATCTCGGTATTTCACCGCTTCGGAAAATTCATCAATTTGCTTGTGCAACCACAGATGACGATTGAACCACTGGAAAACCAATATCAAGGCCAGTATAGCTGCCATGATAGCATAAGCTAAATTCTGCGCAAAAAACAGATATCCGGCTACGGCGCACAGCCCCATCAGTAGCAGTGCCCGTACAAATTCTTTGAATTGAAGATTTCCCATGCTGAATTTTATCTAGCGCTAAATACCGTATTTCTCCATTCGTCTGTACAACGCTGCACGTGTTAAACCTAACTCGCGCGCGGCTTTGCTGATATTGCCACTATAACGATCCATCGCTTGCTGAATGGCTTTACGTTCCATTTCTTCTAAATTACGAGGCTGATCGGTCATCTGATTTTCCAGAGGTGGCGGAGATTCTATCGGCGAAAACAAGAGATCCGAAGCACGCAATCCATCATGCTCCGACATGATCACGGCACGCTCAATACTATATTGCAGTTCACGCACATTGCCCGGAAAATGATACTGTCGCAGTTTCTGCTTCGCATCGGGCTCAAATCCTTCGATTGTCTTATGGTATTTGGTAATGTAATGGGCTAGAAAATATTCGCCCAGTAAAATCACATCATCTCCCCTTTCGCGCAGCGGCGGTACTTGGATCTCGACCGTATTGATGCGATAAATCAAATCTTTTCGAAAGCGCGTTTCATCCGCGAGCGAACGAATGGGGACGTTGGTAGCAGACAGCAAGCGGATATCTACAGAAACAGGATGCGACGAGCCTAATGCGACCACCTGTCTATTTTGCAACACGCTGAGCAATTTTGCTTGCTGATGCAAACCGATATTACCGATCTCATCCAAGAAAAGCGTGCCACCATTGGCATGCTCAAAACGACCTTTACGATCTTCGCGCGCATCGGTAAAAGCACCCTTCTTGTAGCCAAAAAGTTCACTTTCGAATAAAGTTTCTGTTAACGCGCCTACATCCACTTTTATGTACGGCATGGCTTGTCGCAGCGACTGTTTGTGCAACACTTGCGCAATCACATCCTTACCCGTACCATTCTCCCCCATAATCAGGATATTTGCATCCGTCGGAGCCACTTTACTAATCTTATACTGCAAGTCTTCTATTATGGCTGAGCTGCCAATAAGCGGATTGTCTTCCGTGGATTTTTTATCGACCGATTTGGTCATGCGAGAAGTTGGTTTGACTTCGGATAATGCACTTTGCAATGTTTCCAGGAGTTGCTCATTATGCCAAGGTTTCACAATAAAATCAGAAGCGCCGAGCTTCAGCGCCTTCACCGCAAGATCCACCGCACCGTATGCCGTAATCATAACTACACGCACTTGCGGATATTTCTCTTTAATAGCCGAAAGCCAATACAAGCCTTCGTTGCCGGTATGAATCGTGCTTTTGAAATTCATATCCAACAACACCAAATCTACTTGCTCTTTAGCCAGTATATGTAGCAGTTGCTCCGGATTAGATTCAATAAATACTTGATGTACTTTTGGGCGTAATAATATCCTTACAGCAGTCAGCAGATCCTGATCATCATCAACAACCAGTATGGAAGCCTTTTTCATATTGTCTATTTGTTAGCTCCAAAAGATCAAGAGAAGCTATACTATGTATTGGTAATTAGCGCTGTTGCATTATCGTGTGCAACACAGGCTAAAGATAGCTATAAATCTAACGAGCCAGAATAGAAATCATTGATATATTTTTGCAAAAGCCATTCGTACCGCTTAATCACCAATTGATTCTGCGCGTTTTCCAATTTATTTTTAGCAGTCAAATAAATGACAGAGTTGGTAGCTCCCAGATCAAATTGCAGTTGTGCAACTCGAAACGCCTCGGCGTAGCTCTGTTCTTGATTTTGTAGGTTGTGTACATTTTTGCGTGCGATCTCCAGATCGAAAACTGCTTTTGCAGTATTCTCGCGAAGCGTATTCAGCGCAATCTGTTCTTGATATTTTACACTTTCGAGATCTACCTTAGCCAAGTCGACCCGGTTACGCACTGTAAACTGATTGAAAATGGGAATACTCAATCCCACCGAGACGAAACGACCTAAAAAATCTCTTGCTTGTGTGGTGTATGGACTAGAATTTAGGCTGGAATATCTTGTATTAAGGCCAGCATCAAACCGTAGTGAAGGAAAGAAACCAGATCGCTCACTTTTGATCGCATTTTCGGCTTCTTTTCTACGCCATTCCCACGCCTGAAACTGGGGTAAATTCAATCTTGCCAACTCGTACAATCGTTGATTGTCTACCACCTGCATTTGCGCAGGAATATCAATGCGCCGAAGTGAAGCTATTTGCTCTGCTGGCACACTCAACAAAGTGGCCAACTCCGTACGGCTGCTGTTCAATCCCTGACGATTTTGCTCGATCGTATTGAGGTTGGCGCTGTACTCGCCTTTAATATCATAATAATCGCCCGGAGCCATTGCGCCTTCGCGATGCATCACTTCCGCATTGCGCAAGCGTTCTTTCGTGACTTCAAATTGTTGCATAGACTGCGTCACCAGATCTTCTGCCGTGAGCACCTGAATATAAGCGGTAATGACGTCCAACTTCAACACATTAATCTGACCATCAAACTCCAGCTTGCCTGCTTCTCTCGCCGAAGAGCGTCCGCGGATATCATGTAGGATACGAAAACCATTCAGCAAAGAAAGACCAGAATTCAAGTTTAGATTTCCCGAATTAACCGTTTCCTCTACGAAAAGGTTGGTCGTTGGATCCACATTTCGCCCCGTACTGATACCATGACTAATTCCACCATTCAATGTGGGAATCAGAATTTGTTTTGCCTGTTTGTATTGTATATCGTTGGTTCTTAGCTCCAAGGCAGACTGTCGTAAGGTTGGATTATTCGCCACCGCCAATTCCAAACAATCGGACAAGCTCCGAACGCTATCTACCTGAGCAAAAGCCTGTGTAATGTACGTGATGAGCGTGACGATAAGAAGTATAAGTTTGTACCACATTATTGTAATAGTTTGTAACGATCAATTCACAGCAAGTGCCAAAGTCACAAAACACTGATTATCAACACAAATACATCTACCACTAACCGCTTAGTGTTCATTTTCGAACAATCCTTGTTCACTACTGAACAACAGCCAGATTGTCCATCTTCGCACAATAAGTGTACGATATCGAACATGAACTGCACTACACATCGATATAACAACCATAAAATCAAATGATTACGATTTTGGCACATCATTGTATATAGGTAGGTGACGATCAATACGTCAACATTATATTATACATTAAATATTTGCTGTACCAATGGACAGAGCAATTGAGAAAAAAAAGTGGGGAACTAAACGCATATTGACCATCGTCGGTGTACTGGCTTTGGTCGGATTAATTGGCGCGAGCTATTACTATACCAGCGGCAATAGTCGCTTAAATGTAGACAGCGAGCGTATTAGCATTTTCGAGGTCAAAGAAGGAACATTTCAGGAGTTTATCCCGATCAATGGAACGGTACTGCCGATCAGCAGTATTTATCTAGATGCTTCTGTAGGCGGTCGCGTGGAGGAGAAATATGTAGAAGATGGTGCACACCTCAAAAAAGGTGATCCGATTATGCGCCTATCCAATACAGACTTAGAACTGAGTTTGGTAAATCAAGAAACACAGGTACTCAACTTGTTGACGCAGGCACAAATCGCACAGACGAACGCACAACAGGTGACAATCTCTAACCGGAATCAAATGGCCGATGTGGAATTGGCCGTCAAAGAAGCGGAGCGCCTATACACGCTCAACAAGAAATTGTACGATGATAAAGCGATTGGTTCGCAAGAGTATCAAAAGTCTCTGAACGATTATAATTATCAGAAGCAACGCATTGAACTTACCAGGCAAATCCTGAAGCAAGATGAGGTATCCAACAACCAGAAAGCTGGGCAGGATCGTAAGACCTACGAACGTACGCAAAGTGCGCTGGAATTGATGCGGCAAAAGGTCGGTGATTTGATCGTTCGCTCTCCGGTGGATGGACAGTTGACGTCCTTTGATGCGGAAATCGGACAAAATAAAAATTCGGGCGAACGACTGGGGCAATTGGATGTGCTCTCCGGCTTTAAAGTACGGGCAGATATTGACGAGCATTATATTAACCGGATTTTTCCGGGTTTGGAAGGTCAATTCACCATCAGTGGCAAACCCTACAAATTGGAAATCAAAAAAGTCTATACGCAAGTAAAAGATGGCCGTTTTCAAGTCGATATGGAATTTGTTGATGAAGTACCATCCGGCATTCGCCGTGGACAAACGTTGCAAACACGCTTAGCACTGAGTGATGAAACCAAAGGTATTTTATTAGCCAAAGGCGGTTTCTACCAACAAACGGGTGGAAACTGGATCTTTAAGCTCGATAAAGATGGACAAACGGCTTATCGCATGGATATTCAATTAGGTCGTCAAAATCCAGAATACTATGAAGTAATTGGTGGCTTGAAGCCGGGCGACAAAGTTGTGGTATCCAGCTACGAAACCTATGATAAAGTACAGGAACTGAACATCAAGAAATAATGATTAACCACAGCTAGCCATGATCAAAATCTTTATCAAATCCGCATTTAGGAATCTTTGGAAAACGAAGGGGTACAGTTTCCTGAATATCTTCGGTCTGGCTGTAGGTATTACCGCGGCGGCGCTTATCTTCCTATGGGTAGAAGACGAGGTGACTAAAAACGATCACTTCGCCAACAAAAAGGATATCTACGTCGTTAAATCCATACAAAAGTATGATGGTGTTACCAATATCTTCGAATCTACTCCCGGCCCCTTTGCCCAAGCAATAGCCGATGACATTTCCGGCATAAAACATGCCGCCAGAATGGATTGGAGTCATTCCTTCTTATTTTCAGTGGGTGAAAAATCCATTTACCAGCGTGGTTATCATGCTGATCCAGCCATACTAGACATTCTTTCGGTAGAATTTCTAGAAGGAGATCGCCGTTCTGCCCTATCGGAATTGAACAATATTGTCCTAAATGAATCATCCGCCAAACGTCTTTTCGGAGAGGAAACCGCAGTCGGGAAAACCGTACGCATAAACAATGATGAAAGCTATACCGTAACCGGTGTGGTCAAAGAATTTCCGAAGAATAGTAGCTTCCGCTTTGATTGGTTAATTAATTTAAAAAAATACGAATTAGCCAATCCTTGGTTGGAAAACTGGGGCGCAAATGGTCTGATGACCTTAGTGCAATTGGATCCTACCGCAAATTTAGCAACGGTGAATGCGACCCTATTAGACTTTGCTAAGGTAAAAACCAATGGAGAAACTTCTTACTATCAGAATTTTCTGTATCCGATGACTCGATGGAATATGTACAACGTATTTGGTAATGACGGCCACGAACAAGAGGGTGCGCTAAAGCATATTCGTTTGTTTAGCATCATCGCTTGGGTTGTTTTGCTAATCGCCTGTATCAACTTCATGAACTTGGCCACCGCCCGATCAGAAAAACGCGCCAAAGAAGTCGGTATGCGCAAAGTAGTCGGCGCAAAACGGTATACGCTGATCCTACAGTTTTTGAGTGAAGCATTAATTAGTGCATTTTTTGCTGTTTTCTTGGCGATTGGACTTATTTATTTGGCCATTGGGCCTTTTAACAGCCTACTGAAAAAAGAGTTGACCGTCTCATTATTCGAACCTCTTCACTTATATTTCCTAGTAGGTATTATGTTGATTTGCGGACTACTGGCAGGAAGCTACCCGGCCTTTTACCTTTCCTCTTTCAACCCGTTAAAAACCTTAAAAGGAGCAAAACAAAAAGCGGGAACGGCTGGATTCATCCGCCGCGGATTGGTAGTCTTACAATATACCGCATCCGTATTACTGGTGATCTGCACCGTTATTATCTACCAACAAATCCAACATACCAAAGATCGCGATATGGGATTTGAGCGCAGCCAGGTGATCAACACTTCCCTTCAAGGAAATATGGCTAAGCATCTGGATGTAATTAAAGATCAACTTAAGGCAACGGGCAATATAGAGTCTGTCGGAGTGAGTGACAACAATCTTATGGATATAGGATCCAATGCCAGCGGATTTGATTGGGAAGGCAAGAATCCAAACAGTAATATTCTGATTAATATTTTGAATGCCGACGACGGCTTTATCCCCAGCTTGAGCATGAAGCTACACGATGGCCGCAATTTCAAACCGAACTTCACGGGTGATAGCACCGCAGTGATTATCAACGAAACATTCGCTAGGTTGATCAAAGCGGATGGCATGGTGGCTGGTCAGACCTTGCACTGGAACAATGAGCCGCGCATCATTATCGGCGTCGTTAACGATTTTGTGTTCAACAGTGTTTTTTCTATCAGTCCTGAGCCACTCATCATTGGCCCTATCGACTATTCTTACGGAGTTCTTAATATCAAAACAAAGGCTGGGGCTGATTTGCCAGAGACGCTTTCTCAGATCGAGCACATTATCAAGGCAAATAATCCAGAATATCCCTTCGAGTACCGCTTTTTAGATGAAACATTCAACAGCAAATTCACTTCGGTAATGCTTGTCCAACACTTAGCGACTGTTTTTGCGGTGCTTTCCATTATCATTTCCTGCCTGGGCTTGTTTGGATTGGCATCTTACTCCGCAGAGCAACGCGCAAAGGAGATTAGTATCCGCAAAGTATTGGGCGCATCTGTCGGCCGCTTGGTGAGCATGTTGAACAAGGAATTTATCCTGCTGGTCAGCCTTTCCTGTCTGATCGCCTTCCCGCTCGGATGGTGGTTTATGCACGATTGGTTAGGCACCTATAAATATCGCATCGACATCAGCTGGACGGTATTTGTATTAGCCGCTTGCCTCGCAATTCTTATCGCTATATTGACAGTAAGTTCACACGCGCTACGCGCGGCCTCCGCCAATCCAGCAAAAACATTGAAAGAGCAATAATATTAAAACATACACTTCAAACAAGAAAATAAGCAGAGTACATATGATCAAAATAACTAACCTCCAGAAATTTTACCGTACCGAAGAGGTAGAAACGGTAGCCTTGAATGACCTGAACATCCACGTACAAGAAGGCGAATTTGTCGCCGTCATGGGGCCTTCGGGATGTGGAAAATCGACTTTATTAAATATTATCGGACTCCTAGATGATTTGGATGAAGGTAGCTATGTGTTTAATAGCGTTGAAGTGGCCAAGTTCAACGAGCGCAAACGTTCTGACTTGCGTAAACACAACATTGGCTTTGTGTTTCAGAGCTTCAACCTGATTGATGAATTGACAGTCTTCGAAAACGTAGAATTACCATTGATCTACACCAATGTACCAGCTGCAGAACGCAAGAAACGTGTCGAAGAAGTATTAGAAAAAGTGCAGATCATGCATCGTCGTAATCACTTTCCACAGCAGCTTTCTGGTGGTCAGCAACAGCGTGTCGCAGTAGCACGTGCCGTAGTCAATAATCCGAAACTGATCTTAGCCGATGAGCCGACAGGTAACTTGGATTCTTCGAACGGTAACGAGGTGATGAACCTGTTGACAGAACTCAATGAAGCGGGTACCACTATTGTAATGGTGACGCACAGCGAGCACGATGCTAAATTCTCCGACCGTGTGATCCGCATGCTGGATGGACAAGTAATTATGGAAACCACCACCGTTTAATTTTAATCACCATGACCCAAACTTATTTTAGAACTGCCTGGCGAGCCATTCGAAAGAATCAAGGCTTTACCATCCTAAATATTTTTGGGTTGGCGATGGGGATTACCTGTTTCATGTTGCTGTGCGCTTATATTGTGCATGAGTGGAATTACGATCGATTTTACCCAAACATCGATCGGTTAGCTTGGGTATCTTACGGCTATAAGGGCGATTCAGAAAATGAATACCAATATATTCCCACTACACCAACAGCCGTTGCTCCCACTTTAAAAAATGAATTTGCGGAGGTGGAAGAAGCTGTTCGTTTGGCCGAATATTCTGGTGAAGCAGTGGTAAAAACGAGTACACAGACAGTGGTGGAGACACAGTTACTATATGCTGATGAAGGATTTTTCCGCGTGTTGCAGTATCCTTTTACGCAGGGCGCACTGCAGACCGAGTTGCTCTCTCAGCCTTATCAGATTGTACTGACCGAAGATCTAGCGAAAAAATACTTCCGCGATCAATCCGCTTTAGGACAAACACTGGTTATTGATAATCAACCCTGGAAAGTGACGGGTGTTGTAGAGAATCCACCAACGAATACCCGCTTTTCCTTTCATGCTGTCATGTCAAACAAACACCTCAAGCGGTATCAAGAGCAGGTATGGCATTCGGCAAATGATGTGACACTATTGCTATTAAAAAATCCCGACAGCTTCGCCCCTTTACAAGCACATGTTACGTCTTTTATCGACAAGCGGTTCAAGAGTTCTTCCGAGAAGGCAGCACAAGTAAAAGTGACTATCGAAAAGCTAGCCGATATCCATTTATTTTCAAAAGCAGGCCGCGGCAACTTAATGTACATCTATATCTTCGCTGCCTTGGCAGCAGCGATTATTGTACTGGCCAGCGTGAACTTTACGAATCTCATCTTAGCACGCTCATCCGAACGCGCTAAAGAAGTAGGCGTCAAAAAGGTGTTGGGCGCAGCGCGTTATTCCATTTTCTCTCAATTTCTATTGGAATGTGCGCTGATGATTGGGATAGCGACCATATTAGGCGTGGTTTGCACATGGCTTTTGCTTCCTGCATTTAGCCAGTATATCGGTGTCGAGATGCAGTTGCATCTGTGGAGCGAACCGCTATTTTATCTTGCGATTCTTGTATTTACGGTGTTGATGTCGCTATTAGGCGGTGGCTGGCCGGCTTGGCTAATTTCTAGACTGCGCCCACTGCGAATACTAAAAGGGAAAGGTGCAACTACGAGCGAAGGTTTTGGTTCTGGCAAAGCCTTAATCGTCCTTCAATTTTGTATTTCCTTGCTCTTTATTACCTGTACTTTATTTGCTACCCGGCAACTACAATTTCTACAAGAAACCGATACGGGCCTCAATCGTGAGCAGGTAGTCGTATTAAATGGCAGTGTGTTGAAAGATGCGGATCGTACTACGTTGAAAAATAATTTACTACGTCTAAATGCCGTGAAAGGCGTAACCGCATCCTATGACTCACCCGTGTCAGTGCAGGGTGATTACACGGCATCTGATATAGAAGGCAAAGGCAGTGATTTAGAAATAAGCGTAACGGCCATTCCGGTGGAGAAAGACTTTTTAACCGTATTTGAGATTCCTATTATAGCCGGAGAAACCCTAACAGAAGCTGATATTCTGCGTGCGCGTGACACGAGTGCTGCACAAGAATACAGCTTTATTATCAATGAGCTCGCAGCCAACGCGATGGGCTTTTCACCAGATGAAGCCATCGGCAAACGTATGAATCTAAATGGTCGCATCGGACGGATCAAGACGGTCGTTGATAATTTCAACTTTGCCTCTCTGAAAGAGGAAGTGCAACCGATCGTGATCTTTCCGGAATACGACTACTTTGGGAATATCTTCGTCAAAATAGATCGGCACGCCAATATGGCCAGTACGTTAGCCGCTATAGGAACTACCTGGAAAGCAATTAAGCCAGATATCCCTTTCGAGTCCCGTTTCTTGGACGACGATTATGCAAAGCTGTACACGCACGAGCGCCAAACGGCTAAGATCATGGGCTTGTTTTCAGCCATTACCATCAGCATTGCCTGTTTAGGGCTATTTGCCCTGTCGGCTTATGCCGCACAACGGCGGATTAAAGAAATCGGCATCCGAAAAGTATTAGGAGCCTCCGTCGGAAGAATAGTAGCATTGCTCACCCTCGATTTTGTGACTTTAGTGATTATTGCCCTCTGTATCTCTGTTCCGATAACCTGGTGGATCATGCATCGTTGGTTGCAGGAATTTACCTATCACATTAACATAGAATGGTGGGTTTTTCTAATCGCGGGGATCGTTACTATAGGCATTGCTTTCATCACGGTCAGCTTTCAGGCTATCCGAGCCGCACTAGCCAACCCAGTCGATAGCCTACGCGATGAGTAATAAGAGGACACATGCGGACTAGAACGACTATTATTTAAATTGACCAATTATGACTATTGAAAATATCAAAACCGCTTGGCGGAGATTGAAAAACAACAAATTCTACACAGCAGTAAATGTGCTCGGACTGGCAGTTAGTTTAGCCACATCCATATTGATTATCTTATGGGTTCAGGATGAACAAAGCTTTGATAAATTTCATGCCGATCATGAGCGGATTTATAAAATCAGTTCACACCTCCAAACCAGCGAATCTACTGCCGTATGGAATGGGGCTCCCGGTCCGATTGCTGTATTAGCAAGAGACATTCCTGCGGTAGAATCAGCAACAAGAATAGCGTACAATTCGGACGCCACCCTTGTAGACAAAACGACGAAAAAACAAACCGATGGGATCAACATCGCTTACGTAGATGATTCCTTCTTCTCTATTTTCAATTTCCCTTTAGTACAAGGAGTCGAATCTACCTTTTTTCAGGATAAACAACATGTACTTATCACGCCTAAAACGGCTATCGCGGTCTTTGGTGATGAAAATGTACTCGGTAAAACGCTATACTGGCAAGACGAAGCATTTACCGTAACCGGGCTGATCGATAAAGCCCCGCAAAATTCTAGCATTACTTTCGACGCGTTGATTCCCTTATCCTACTACGCCGCCAAATTCACGGAGCGCGGTGGAAATATGCATTGGAAAACCATTGACGAGGATTTGGGCAACTATGCATTCAATACCTATCTAAAGACGCAACCCAACAGTAACCCAAAGGAGATCGGTACACAAATATCCAACGGCTTCAAAAAACTACGAAATGAAGAATCCTCCACTTTCTTTTCGGTTGATCACCTGCCATATCTCCACCTAGTCAGTGCCGACGGCAACAAATCAGCGTTACGCCTGGTGCAGGTCTTTAGCATCATTTGCGTGCTTTTACTTGCTATTGGCGCCGTTAACTATATCAATCTTTCTACCGCCCGATCGCTGGAAAGAGCCAAAGCAGTGGGCATCAGAAAAGTGATCGGAGCTAGTCGATCTCATCTCTTTTTAAGCTTTGCCACCGAAACATTGATCATCTTTTCGATGGCACTTCTTTTAGCGATCGTATCAGTCTGGGTTTTGGTACCAGGCTATAACGCTATCTCTGGAAAATCGTTAGCGTTTTCACTCAGCAACGTCACTGTATGGGCATATCTGGGTACAGCCATCGTAGCTACATTGCTATTGGCGAGTATTTATCCGGCATTACAGCTTACATCTATCAATGTCTTACAATCACTAAAAGGACAATTGACGAAACACGGTTCTTCTGCTATCCTTCGAAAAGGATTGGTGGTGTTCCAGTTTACTATATCCGTAACGCTGATTATTGCCACACTCGTGATCAAACAACAATTGAATTATATCCGCGACAAAAATCTGGGCTATAACCAAGAGCAGCTATTCACCGTCAATCTGGATTGGGATGCCGTGCAGCATTACGACGCCATCAGGGCAGAATTAGAGCGTTCGCCTGCCATCGAAAATACGGCGCTTACGGGCATCTACAACTTGGCAGATCACGGTGAGGCCACCGGAGACCTAGAATGGCCGGGCAAAAATAAGAATCAATCTATCATTGTAACACAAGCAAGCATAGATAAAAACTTTATCCCTTTATTGAATTTAGAAATGCTGGAAGGCAATAACTTCACTGGTTTACCGAGCGATTCTTCTGCATTAATTATCAACGAAGCCTTAGCGTTACAAATTGGACTTAAATCTCCTTACGTGGGTCAACCGCTTAATTTTCACGGTATGGATGGAACGATCGTCGGTGTGGTAAAAGATTTTCATTATAAATCGCTAAAAGAAAAAATCGGCCCAATGGTGATGTGGACGCATTGGTATCGAGGCTCTCTATATGTGAAAGCGAAACCCAACATGGCGCAGCAAGCCATCGCGGCTGTCGAAGCCCAATACAAGAAATACCCTACAGAATTTTCATTTAAATACAATTTCCTCGATAGCCAATTTGATGAGCTATACAAAGCCGACAACCGGACCGGCTTATTATTTAACATCTTTTCGGGGATTGCCATTTTCATATCGGTATTGGGGCTTTTTGCTTTGACCACCTACGCAGCACAAATCCGAATCAAAGAGATTGGTATTCGTAAGGTGCTTGGCGCAGACGTTTTAGGAATTGTCCATTTGCTAAGCAAGGATTTCATTCTGCTCGTATTGATAGCTATTGTGATTGCTTGTCCGGTTGCTTGGTATTTGATGGACGAATGGTTGAGCAGCTTCTCTTACCGCACATCGATTAACATTTCCCTATTTATCAGTGGCGGTGTAATCGCCGTCTTACTGGCGTATGTCACAATTGGAGTTCGCGCTATGCAAGCCGCACTAGCCAATCCGGTAAAAAGTTTGAGAGATGAATAAACACATTAAATGCATCATCTAATGATACACAGCCATGATTAAGAACGACATTAAAATAGCTTGGAGAAACCTGCGTAGTCAGCGACTTTTCTCGATCATTAAAATCGGAGGATTTGCCTTTGGTATCGCGGTGTCTTTGCTCATTGCACTCTTTGTACAGCACGAGCTAAGCTATGACAAGTTCTACCCGGAAGCAGATCAGATATTCCGGTTGGTGGGAGTGGCCAAACAAGACAACACCATTCGCAAGGGTATTTCTCTGCCCGCTCCTACTGGCCCCACTTTTGAGGCAGAATTTCCAGCAATTGAGGCAACGGGGCGAATGCTATCTAATCCTCTTTTTGGAGCAGGAAGTAATCAGTTATCGACCAATGATAACCCCGAAAATTTCTCTGATAACGGTTTTACGTATGTAGACCAATCGTTGCTGGATATGTTGCCGTTAGCTACAGAAGCTGGCTCGCTGGCGCATGCGCTTGATCAACCTAACAGCATCGTGATCACCAAAAGCAAAGCTGAAAAATACTTCAAAGGAGATGCGGTCGGGAAAATCATTTATCTCAATAATAACAAGGATAAGCCCTATAAAGTTAATGCAGTCATTGAAGACATCCCCAGTAACTCTCATCTCGAAGGTTACCATTTTTTCATGACGCTTTCTGGTATTGATTTTTACCCTGGCGAGCAGCAAAACTGGGTCGCGAGCAACTATGCGACCTATATTAAAGTTAAAAAAGGGACAAATACCGACTTGCTCGCCCAACAGTTGACGAAATCCTACATCAACGATCACTACATACCCGCCGTTGTACAAGCGGGCATGCAGGTAAACCCCATACTAAATTCTGCAAAACTGGTTTTACAGCCGCTTAAAGCAATACACCTATATTCTACTGACATCCAAGATTACAAAGTCGAAACCCAAAAAAGAGGAGACATCAACGTCGTGTGGATCTTTGGCGGCATCGCAGGCTTTATCTTGCTCATTGCCGCTATTAACTTTATCAATTTGTCGACCGCCAATGCAAGTAGTCGTGCGAAAGAAGTGGGCGTACGAAAAACCATAGGCTCCAGCAAAAAGATCTTGATCAATCAGTTTATTACCGAATCCTTGCTTTATAGTATCATTTCGGTATTGCTGGGCATTGCCATCAGTTTCGTGCTGCTGCCTTTGTTCAATAATCTAGCCGACAAAACCTTGTGCATACCGTGGAATACCTGGTATTTTCTACCAGCGATGTTGCTTGCAGCAATAGTTTTAGGATTTCTTTCTGGAATCTATCCGGCTTTTTATCTATCAAGCTTCAAGCCGATCGCCGTGCTCAAAGGAAAAGTATCGTCTAGCAATGGGAATTCTACCTTCCGAAATGGATTGGTCATCTTTCAGTTTGCGACTTCGATCATCTTAATTATTGGTACGCTCATTATCAACCAACAGTTAGATTTTATTCTAAACAAAGATGTCGGCTTCAATAAAGATCAAGTCCTAGTGCTACACGGAACGACCACCTTAGACAATCAGGCGAAGATTTTTAAAGACGAGCTGAATAACATTCCGTCTGTACAGAGCGTGTCCATCAGTGATTATATTCCTGTGAATATCAACGGTTCGAAACGCAATGGCAATAGCTTTACACTAGAAGGCAAGCAGCAAGAGGAAGCGGGAAAAGGTGGTCAATTTTGGATAGTGGATAAAGATTACATTAGCACCTTTGGGCTTAATTTGGTTGCCGGTAGAAATTTCGACATGGATATTGCCTCGGATTCTGCCGCCGTGATCGTGAATCAACGAATGGTGCAGGAACTCGGCATAGAAAATCCTATTGGCGCTCGCATAACCAACGGCAACAGTTATACAATCATTGGTGTGGTAGAAGATTTTATCTTTGGCTCACTACGCGAAGAAGGCTTAGACCCACTCTGTTTGGCTATTGGCGGCAGTAACTCCCTGATATCGGTCAAGATCAAAGCTACGGATGCAGCGCAGACGATAAAGAGCATCAGCACGATATGGGACAAGTTTTCTCCTCAACAACGGATTCAATACAGCTTCTTAGATGAAGGCTTTGCCTCGCTGTACCAAGATGTGCAACGCACGCAACAAATATTCACGGCTTTTGCCATTATTACCATCTTTATCGCCTGTTTAGGCCTTTTTGGTTTGGTCGCTTACACCACAGCGCAGCGCACCAAGGAAATTGGCGTACGTAAGGTATTAGGTGCCAGTATAGCGCAAATCATTCAATTGTTATCGTTTGGCTTCTTAAAATTGATTTTGCTTTCCGTGCTTGTTGCTTCGCCGATCGCGTGGTGGGCCATGCACACTTGGCTGCAAGATTTCAATTACCGCATTGAAGTACAATGGTGGGTATTTGCCCTGACAGGCGGACTCAGTCTTTTGATCGCCATGGGAACGATTTGTTACCATGCCATACGAACGGCTCGTATGAATCCCGTCAAAAGCCTACGAGACGAATAAAAAGAATCCAAGTACAGCATTAACCTTATAAAATCATGATCAAGAACTATATAAAAATCGCTTGGCGAAATCTCCTCAAAAACAAAGGTTATTCGTCTATTAACATCCTTGGTCTGGCTATTGGCTTGGCATGTTGCCTATTGGTCGTGTTGTATATTCAAGACGAGCTTTCGTTTGACCATTATCATGCAAATAAGGATCGTATCTATCGCGTGGTGCATGACTGGAAGGAGAAGAATGGCGAAGAAACGCATCAGATATGGGGTAATGCACCCGTTGGCGCAGCATTAAAAGCTGACTTTCCAGAAGTAGAAAAGGTGGTACAATTCTCCGGTCAGATCTCCATCTTATTGAAGCAGGGGGAAAAAGCATTTCAAGAGGAAAATATTTTCTGTATGGACTCTACCGCTTTCGACGTGTTCAGTTGGCAATTTATTGCTGGCGACCCGAAAACCGCGCTAACAGCGCCATATTCCATTGTACTAACCGAAAAGCTCGCAAAAAAATACTTTGGCGATAGCAATGCGATCGGTCAAACGCTGGAAGGCGGCGTCACTGGCGGGCGCGCTGCGCCGGGCATATATACTGTTACTGCTGTTATTGAAGACCTTCCGTCAAATTCGCACTTCACCTTCGATGCTTTGCTTTCTATGAGTTCTTTTCGAGAATCGTGGTCGGAAGTATTTGAATCATGGGGTTATGTGGACTTTTACACCTATATCCTGTTACCCGAAAACTATGACATCACCAAATTAGAAAAACAGGTTCCAGACTTCATTGCACGGCATGACGCTTCGCAGGAAGGTAAGTACAGTATTCATTTCGAACCCATGCTGGGCGCGTATCTAAATTCTAAAGCAGATCGGCAACCCGGACCAGTAGGTAACATGCAAAATATTTATATTTTCGCCGTCATCGGTGTTTTCATCTTGTGTATTGCCTGCGTCAACTTTATGAATCTCGCCACGTCCCGATCGATGGAACGGGCAAAGGAAGTGGGCGTTCGCAAAGTTGTAGGCGCGAGCAGGAAAGACTTGATTGTTCAATTCATGAGCGAGTCGGTGCTGTTGGTTCTTTTCGCCAGCATTTTGGCTGTCGTACTCGTTCTGTGCTTATTTCCCTTTATGGAGATGTTTGCGGGCAAGCAGTTCCTTATAACCGGTTTATTCGACGGCAAAATCCTCCTCCTCTTTGTGGGCATCGTGTTGACGACAGCGGTCGTTGCGGCTAGCTATCCGGCATTTGTATTGGCCAACTTCAAACCTGTGAAGGTATTTAAAGGTTCTTCCAATGCTACTTCTGGTAGCGTTTGGCTCAGAAAAGGATTGGTTGTATTCCAATTTTCTTTATCGATCGCGCTGATCGCGGGCACCTATATCGTCTTTTCGCAATTAGGTCATTTGCAACAGAAGGATCTCGGCTTTGAGAAAACGCAGATGTTGGTCGTTGATTTCAATTATGATAACCAAGTATTGCAGAATTTGGAAGCGATCAAGCAAACCTTTGCGCAGCAGAAAGACGTTCTATCGGTTTCCTCTTCGCGGAGTATACCCGGTTCTTATTTTCCAGATGCCGGCACACAGATCGAATTGCCCGACGGTGAAATGAAAGTCTTTATTCAAGCGATTTTCGAGGTAGATGTCGATTTTATACCGAACTATGAAATTGAGATGGCTGCCGGTCGCGCTTATTCAAGAGAATTTCCGGTAGATACCATCCATTCCTTGGTCGTTAACGAAGCCGCTGCCAAGCTTTGGGGTTATTCCGATCCTGAACAGATTATTGGTAAACGATTTGCGCAATGGGGACGCGAAGGCCAAGTAATCGGTGTTGTCAAAGATTTCAACTACCTATCCCTGCACCAAAAGGTAGAACCACTAACACTGCGTTTGGAACCAAGAAGCAGTAAGTTCATTACGCTGAAAATCCAACATGCTGGCGATCCCAAAACGCTCGAAAAATTAGCGGACATCTGGACTAGCGTAGCGCCACACCGTCCGTTTCTCTATAGCTTCTTGGACGACAGCTTTAATCGTCAATATGAGGCCGACTATCGTTTTAGACGATTGTTCTCGGCCTTCTCCGGATTAGCGTTATTTATTGCGTCCCTCGGATTGCTCGGGTTGGCCACTTACACCGCACAGCAGCGCACCAAAGAGATTGGTGTACGAAAAGTACTCGGCGCATCTACTTTTAATATCGTGCGCTTGCTATCTGTCGATTTCTTGCAGTTGGTGACCATTTCCATTTTCATTGCCGGTCCTTTCGCTTGGTGGGCGATGAATAAATGGTTGGAGGATTTCGCATACCGAATTGAGATTCAATGCTGGATGTTTGCTTTCGCTGGCTTGGCCGCTTTGATTATAGCGCTGCTTACCGTAAGCGGGCAAGCCATCCGAGCGGCTCTTGCTAATCCAGTAAATAGTTTGAGAGATGAGTAACCGATTGCATTAACCTAAAAAAATGAGAATCATGACAAAACACGACATAAAAAGCACCTTTCGATACCTTTGGCGCAATCGCTTATTTACCTCTCTAAACATTGTCGGTCTATCGATTGGCATTAGCGCGTGTTGGTTGGTATTCAGCATTGTACAATACGAGTTTTCTTTTGACAAAAATACGCCTGACTTGCAGGACATTTATCAGATCGTCACCGAAATCAAGTATGAAGGCGAAGATCACCATGCTGCCGGAGTCAACCTTGGACTTGCGCCACTCATGGAAGAACAGGCGCTGGACGATGCATTGGTAGTACCAGTTTATACTCAATATTTTGAACGTTTTACTGTATCACAAAATGGTAGCGAAAAACCGATAATCTTGGAAGAGCAGGACAACGTGATTGGTACACGAGCGAGTTACTTCGATCTATTGCCGTACGAGTGGGTTGCAGGAAAAGCGAAAACGGCCTTTCAGCATCCTAAAAGCATGGTACTCACCGAAAGCAAAGCCAAAACATTATTCCCCAAAGATGATGTTTCATCAATTTTAGGTCGTGTTGTCATGGCAGACACGGCACAATACCTCGTATCGGGAGTGGTTAAAGATCTTTCGTTTCCAAGCAGCTTTCAAGCACAGATTTTCATGCCTGTTCGGGATGTGGAATGGCAACCCGAGTGGAATTCGAGAAATTCCGCACACCTGCTGTATGTAAAAACAGCTAATGAAGCCTCGCTCCTACATTTATTAAAGGTAGGACAAAAACGGCATCAAGAAATTGCGGGTGAAGCTAATGCAAAATACGGCTACGCCTCCAAATTTGCTTCGACGCCTTTAGCCGAGAAACATTTCAACACAAAATACAACATCGACGGTTTGGTGGCAGATAAAAAGGTAATTTATGGATTGATTGCTATTGGAGCTTTCTTATTGACCTTAGCCTGTATCAACTACATCAATCTGAGCACCGCTCAAGTACCGCAGCGAGCAAAAGAAATAGGCATCAGGAAAACACTGGGTGCTAGGCCCCTTTCGCTTACATTGGACTTTTTGCTAGAAACATTCTGTATTTGTTTATTTTCTTTGTTATTGTCGTGGCCTATCGTCGTGTTGTTTCGTAGTCTATATCCCGAGTTTTTACCTGCCGGAATGGAAAACTACAGCAATCCTTGGGCAATTGCTGCTTTTCTTTTAGGACTTACAATCCTTATCACAGTGCTCGCCGGATTGTATCCTTCTTACTTAATCAATAAATTGCGTGTCATAGAAACCTTGAAAGGAAAGCTAGAAACACGGATTCAAGGCACGAAATTGACACTTCGAAAAGGATTAATTGTCTTTCAATTTATCATAGCGCAATTCTTTATTGTTGGTGCGCTCATCATGGCCTATCAGCTCAATTTTACGCTCACGAAAGATATGGGATTTTCGCACGATGCGGTAGTTACTGTACGCATGCCATACAAATCGTATCAAAACTCTGAGGTAGATCCTGCATTATACAAACAAGCGCTGCAAAAATACCCCGAAATAGCAAAAATTGCACAAGGACATGAGCCACAGAATCAAAACCATTGGAGCAATATATATGATTTTGCGGCAGATACTGGCCGTGTGCAATTCAACACCCCATTGAAATACATTGATAAAGACTTTATCGATCTATACGAAATTGAATTACTTGCCGGACGTAATTTGAAGCAGACCGACACCATACACGATGTATTGATTAATGAAGCAGGCATCAAAGCTTTAGGATTACAATCGGCCAGCGAAGCGATCGGTAAATACTTACTACAGGGCGAGCATAAGGCATTACCTATTGTGGGTGTATTCAGGGACTTTCACCAAAAATCTTTGAGGACGCAGATCGAACCGCTCATCTTGGTCTCTTCTAATTATTCTGGTCAGCTACAGACCTTCCATGTCAAACTTCCAACTGATAGCAAGCTATGGCATAAAACATTTGCTATCATGGAACGAGAATGGAAGACATTCTATCCAGATGCTCCTTTCGAATACCAATTCGCAGATGAAAAGATTAAAAACCTGTATGAAACGGAGCATCGTACAGCCAAGCTGATTGACTTAGCTACTGCCGTCACCATATTTATCAGTTGTTTAGGTTTATTTGGCTTGGCCACCTTGACCGCATTTCAACGCACCAAGGAGATCGGCATCCGCAAAGTATTGGGCGCTTCCGTTGCCGGCATTGTCGGTTTGCTGTCCAAGGATTTTGTGAAAGTTGTGTTGATCGCGATTCTCATTGCGTCGCCGATCGCGTGGTGGGCGATGAATAAATGGTTGGAAGATTTTGCTTATCGTATTGAGATCCAATGGTGGATGTTTGCTATCGCGGGTTTGCTGGCTATAATAGTTGCGTTAGTAACAGTGAGTGGGCAAGCAATTCGCGCAGCTGTAGCCAATCCAGTAAATAGTTTAAGAGATGAGTAACTTGATTGAAAGAAGTCACACTTAATAACAACAACATCAGATGTATTCCCTAAAAATAGCGTTAAGAACCTTACTGCACGGAAAAATTTACACCGCGATTTCCGTCTCGGGATTGGCATTAGGCTTTGCAGTTAGTATGCTAATCGCTGCTTTTGTAATAGACGAACTATCTTATGATAAATATTGGAGTAGAGCCCAAGATGTATACCGCATCATATCTGTAGCACACGGCGACGCCAATTTACCACACAGTAAGAATGGTGCTACATACGCTGGCTTGGCACCAGAATTAAAACGCAATTTCCCAGAAGTCGAAGAATATAGTACGCTATATGTTAGCCCGATTGATTTTAAACTTGAAAAAGGAGCCAATATTTCAGTTAACGTAGTGGCTCTATACACGGATACTGCTGTGCAGAGACTTTTAGATGTTAATTTGATTAAAAGTGAAAACCTCACTCCGTCAAAAGACATCCGAAAAATCATCGTCTCTCAAACATTTGTAAACACTTATTTTAACGGACAAGAAGTGATTGGAAAAACCATCTATGATGCGCCCCGATACGATGACGTAGCAAATGAATATCTTATTGCCGGCGTCATGGAGGATTTACCTTCCAATTCACATTTGCGGAGTGACGTCATTATTATCGAAAAGAGAGAAGAAAGGGAACTTCTTAGAAATAATAGCGGAATGTTAAGCCGCCATTACATTGTATTAAAACCTGGCACCGATCGTGCAGCATTTCAAAGTAAAGTGAACAAGTGGTACACGGACTTCGTTGACGTGAAAAAACCTACTCAATTTGAGCTACAATCCATCCAAGATAGCTATCTCAAAAGTGATTTCGGTGCTTATCAAATCATTCGAGGTAGTCAAAAAAATATCTTTATTTACGTAGCAATAGGAATACTGGTGATGTTAATTGCTTGCATCAACTTCGTCAACTTAGCCACCGCACAGATTTCTAACCGATTAAAAGAGACAGGTATACGGAAGGTCATGGGCGCTTCAAAAGCACAACTTATTAGGCAATTTTTGTTGGAATCTTTGCTCATATTTTCCATCGCATTTGCGCTATCTATTATGCTCTACCTGATCACATTGCCCTTTATTGAGCAATTTATTGGCAATAAACTTGCATTTGCATCTGCATACAGTTGGCAATATTTCGTATGTATCACCAGCATTGTAATCGTGCTGAGCTTTTTATCTGGTTTATACCCTTCGTGGTTTGTCTCGCGCTTAGCGGCCGTGGGCTCGCTAAACAAATCTTTGAAGACAAGCAAGTCTTCCAAAAGCAATATACGTTCAGTATTGGTTATTACACAATTCAGTCTTTCCATTATCATTCTTGTAGCACTATTTGTTATACAAAGCCAAGTGAGCTTTATGAAGAACAAGGAAACTGGAATTGATACAGATGGCTTGATTAGTATTGGAGGCATATCTTTTGACAATAAATCCGAAGCTTTCAAAAACAAACTAGCAGTACATAAGGATGTAAAGCATGTTAGCCTAGCCAGCTGGTCACCGACCGATGGGCCTGGTTATATGTCGCGATTGATTAATGATCCCAAAAATCCAGAAAAAAAAATAGAAGTATGGTACATCGCTGGTGAACCAAACCTCGCAGAAACACTCGGATTTAAACTTAAAGAAGGCCGTTGGCTTCAAACCGCGCTGGAGACAGATGTTATTGATGCCGAAGATTTTACTGCTGAAGCTGAAGCGCTCAGACCTTGCTTGCTAGCAGCAAGCACAGCAAGATTATTGGACAATCCGACTTTAAATAAAACCATGCCGCAAGTAAATAAATTACTTCCTGTGGGGATTATTGAAGATTTTAACTCCGAATCTCTGCATAAAGAAATCCTTCCGACCGTTATTGTCGGTTATACGAACCCACGACATGGATCTGTATTTATACGTAGCACCTCAGGTAATGAAGACAATGTGATGCGCTACATTGCGCAGGTGTGGAAAGAGTTGTATCCAGACAAACCCCTAGAGTTGAGCAAAGTGAAAGAAACGCTAGCGGCACAGTATCAAAAGGAAAAAAAACTGGAGCAGATATTTACGGCGTCGAGTATCCTAACTTTATTCTTAGCTGGCTTAGGGATTTTTGGCCTGATGGTTAATATGGTCAGCTTACGTACCAAAGAGATTGGTATTCGCAAAGTACTCGGAGCTTCTGTTGCCGGTATTGTGGGTTTGCTGTCTAAAGATTTTTTGAAAGTCGTATTTATTGCGATTTTCATTGCTTCGCCAATAGCATGGTGGGTGATGAGCAAATGGTTGGAGGATTTCGCATACCGAATTGAGATTCAATGGTGGATGTTTGCTTTCGCCGGTTTACTAGCTGTAATTGTAGCGCTGATTACAGTGAGCTATCAAGCAATCCGCGCAGCTCTTGCTAATCCAGTAAATAGTTTGAGAGATGAGTAACTAACCCCATAAAAGATGTAAAAATGCGTATAAATTATATGAAGACTGCCTGGCGGCATTTCAAGAAAAATATCTTCTCTTCCGGACTGAATATTCTGGGATTAGCTATTGGCTTTGCTGGTTTTATCTTATCGTACCAATACATCAATCGTGAAACAAGCTACGATACGTGGAATCCAAATATAGAGAACATTTATCTGATTGGATTGACTTACAATGGAGAATACACGGATCAAACGCCACCTTCTTTTGCGCCAGCCATCATGCAAGAATTTCCTGAGATTGTATTAGCAGGGCGGTCCATCCCGTATATGTATGGTTCTTATCCCATATTTGGAAAAGAAACGGCCAACGTCAAGAATGCACTCATGGTAGATTCAGCGGCAGCGAATATCTTTCAGATGAAGACGGCTGATGGAAAACTCTTTACGGAGCTGGACAAATTGGAAGGCACCATCGCCAATGAAGAGATTTCGGCATTGCTTTTCTCTAAAGACTCGCTACCAACGGCGGAAGAACCTATTGAGTTGAAGGCACTATCACTTCAGCAGAGTTTTTACGAAACTTTTTATGGTGTCACCGAAGAAAGGAAACCATCCGTCCTAGAATACGACATGTTGCTAGTAAAACGCATTTACGATGAAGTAGAATATGCTAATCCATACACCTTTCAAACCTATATTCAGGTCAAACCAGGAACCGACATAGTTGCATTAACCGCTAAAATCAGCCGCTATTACGAACAAAATACGTCTCAGCATCATCTGGTGAAATCTTCCGCCTTTGCAAAAGGCAGCGTTTATTTAGATCCGTTGAGTACTCTTCATCTCCAACCCAAACATGGTTCCAACATGCCATACATTACCATCTGGGTACTGGGCGGATTATCGCTTACCATTTTGATTTTGTCGGCCATCAACTTTACCAATCTGGTCATTGCACAATCTGAGAATCGTGGTAAGGAGATTGGTATAAAAAAATTATTTGGTGTACGGAGACGTACCTTAATTTTTCAGTTTATGCTGGAAGTTTTTATCCAATGTTTGCTGGCTGCTGGTGTAGCATGGTTTGTATTAATACTTTCTAGCAATGGGTTGCAGAAATGGCGTAATGATGATTTGTCTGAATACCTTTATCATAGCAACACATTATTACAGCTGGGCACCGCCATCGTACTTACTACAGCGATAGCAGGTATTTATCCCGCTATGTTCTTATCTGGTTTTAAGCCATTTGAGATGTTGCGCGGCAATATGCAGACGGCGCATACGCGTATTGGCTTTCGCACCGTATTGCTCACTTTTCAATTTATTATCGCCAGCATTTTTATCTCGGGAATTATCATTATCAATAACCAACTAAATTTTATGCGTTCTTCTGAGCGCGGCTTTGAAACAGAACAGGTAATTAGTTTTAAAGGTATGTCACTCGTATATGAAATAGGAAATGGTTGGAAGAATGATTTTCGAAATCGTTTAGTGAATAGCGGTGCTATCACGCATGTAGCAACTACGTCCAATAGTCCGGCCGAAGGACAAACTCCCGTAAAAAAGCAATTCAATGGACCAAAAAAGACCACTGAAGTAGATTTGGTTGGCGTAGATTTGGATTACTTTGATTTATTGTCTATCCCGTTAGTTGCTGGTCGGAATAGATTGACCGATAAAGAATTCGAGCAGGATACGGTGAACCATTTTGCGGTGATTAACGAAAGTATGGCCTCAGCGATGGAGATCGACCAACCGCTGGGACAAAAAATAAGCGGCTGCGACACCGATTTTACTATTATTGGGGTGGTCAAAGATTCCAAAACCTACGGCTTTGAAAGTAAAGTACCACCATCGGTATACAATTTTAAGGATGAATGCGGCTTTAGCTCGTATAAACTGGATGTACTAATTCGTACAGAAAAAGGAAAAACAAAAGAGGCACTTGCAGCGATGGATGTAGAATGGAAGAAAAATTCTAATTCCGAAAGGTTGCCTCTCGATTATACTTTTATGGATAGCAACTATGCGAAGCTGCAAGCGAAGGAAGAACAATTAAAAAATGTATCGAGTGCATTTGGTATCATCGCTATTGTCATAGCGGCGTTGGGCTTGTTTAATCTGGCGGCTTACCATGTCACCTCAAAGAGGAAAGAAGTTAGTATTCGAAAGGTTTTGGGCGCGAGCATTCCACAATTATTCCTTTTGCTCAATAAGCCATTCTTAAAAGTTTTCGTCGTGGCCAATTTGGTGGCCGTACCTATTGGATACTTTTTGCTAAAACGTTGGTTGGAAAATTTTGCGTATCAGGTCAATCTAAGTCCTTGGCCATTTTTGATTTCTGCGGGAAGTATGATTGTCGTGATGTTGATTACCATTAGCATGCAATCTGCAAAGGCCGCATCCGCCAATCCCGTAGAAAGTTTGAGAGATGAATAAAGCTAAAAGTTTTTCTTTTTTCGAGATGATATATCATCTCGAAAAAAGAAAAACTTTTATTTAGTTTACAAATGTTTACGTCGGTTTTGTTGATAATCCATGGATCTGTTTAATATTGCTCGACGGAAAGCGGCATCAGTTTCCCAGTTTTCGCCAGGCCCCCATTCGAACAATTCATTATTCACAAAATACGTCCAGATCGGCCGCGCCTCCACTTGATCTGTCAATGAATTGGTCTCACTTCGTACATATTCCAGTACTTCGATGATATTGCCATTTTCCTCGGTGTAGGCGGAGACGACCATGCTTGGCCTTCCTAATACTTCCACCACTTGTTCTCTAGTCATCCCCAAGCGCACATCAAACATATTTAAAGCCAATTGCTGTTGATACATAGCACAGCTAGATAGCAAGTAAATGGCGAAGAGAAAGACGAAGCTCAGATATATTTTTTTCATAGACGTGATGATTAGTTTGTTGTTGGACTGCTAAAGTACCGTAAAGTATTAAGCAAAATCGGTCTTAATCCTGTTACAGCAAAGGTAAAAAATTTAGCTATGCGTTGGAATGTAGAGATTCAAAAAAAACGGATTTTAACCGAACATGACGTTTATTAGTATTCACATCTAAAAAACACTTTTGTACTGGTTAGACATCGTACCTTTATCATGCAAGCTTAGTACTTCTCATTCATATTTAATCACTATATAATTTATGTTCTACAACAAACCACACCTATACATCCATGCAGCATTGATGACTTCATTGTTGTTAGGTTGCGGTGAGCCGCAGAAAAAGGAAACAGATGCGCCAACAGATCCACACGCGCATCATCAACAAGCCACTGGTGATAGCCAAGGGTATGTGGATAGTTTAAATCACGGTTTAATGGCACAAGATACCTTGAAAGGAAGTCCGAAACGTGTGACCATGACTAACGTAGGCACTACACATGTGCACCTCACGTATCGTTCGCCCGGTGTAAAGGATCGGATAATTTGGGGTGGATTAGTTCCTTATGGACAAGTTTGGGTGACTGGCGCCCACACAGCCACTAGTATTATGTTTACATCAGACATCGTGATTGATGGACAGACTGTGCCAGCAGGTACGTATGCTATTTTTACCATTCCAGAAAAAGATACGTGGGCATTTATCTTGAACAGGAATCATGAGCAACATTTGGCTGATGATTATAGTCAGGAAGAAGATGTACTGCGCACCACAATTCAACCAAAATCACATGCTGCCACACCTCGATTAACCTACGAAATACAAGTTGTTAATGAACAAAATGGTATCATTCGGCTGCTGTGGGAAGAGTTGGAAATTGAAGTACCTTTTTCCACATCATAGATAGCAGCATCTTGCCGATACCGCATTCGGCAGATCACGCAGCGCACCTCATTAAATACGGTAACACCCTGAGTACAAACCCCCAAATTGAAATTTGGGGGTAACATTTCGCGTTACCTCCTGTTCTCCATACAAACAAAGGAAGGAACGTTATGAAAAAATCCTATTTAGTAGCAATAGCAGCATCAGGCATGTTTGGTATCCTATCGTGTGCAGATCCAGCATCACACCAAGGCGATAATTTAGAAAATACGCCCGACGAGGTAAATCCTATGCCGATGACGGACACGACTGCGCGAGACACTTTATCCGAAGATTCTCTGAATCCGATGCTGAACACACCTACAAATCCATAATATCTCCTCAGAATTTGAGATGCCATTACAGCCAATCTGCAATGCAAAGGAGTTTTATCAAGTAAATACAACATAATATAAATATATCATGGGAAAATTGACAGAAAAGAAGATAGCAATATTGACAGAAGACGGATTTGAAGAGATTGAGTTAACAAGCCCAAAAGAAGCTTTGGAAGCTGCTGGTGCTACCGTACATATCATATCTCCTAAAAGTGATGTAGTACGTGCTAAAGAAGGTGATGATTGGAAAGGCGATTACAAAGTAGACCAACTGCTTGACAGCGCTTCTGCTGATGATTATGATGGATTATTAATTCCGGGTGGTGTAATTAATCCAGATAAATTACGCGTCAATGAATCAGCTTTATCATTTGTAAAAGCATTCTTTGCCGCCGGAAAACCCGTTTCGGCAATCTGTCATGGTCCGCAAGTATTGATTGATGCGGAAGTAGTAGAAGGTAGAAAAATTACTTCCGTTGGTGCGATTAAAAAAGATCTGATCAATGCAGGTGCGCTTTGGGAAGATAGCGAGGTAGTGACCGATCAAGGTTTGGTAACCAGCCGCACTCCAGAAGATCTGCCAGCATTCAATAAAAAGATTGTGGAGGAATATGCCGAAGGCAAGCATAAAGGTCAACATGCGTAATTGTTAAGTTTTATCATACATTGTACCGAGAGGATGATTTTTCAATAAATCATCCTCTTTTTTATGTTCTGAAATTATCCATCCAACTTGGACGTCGTATTAACCAAGACCGTAAAAAATTATGACAAAATCATGTAGATTATAAACGCAATTAAATTGCATTTAAACATTTTTCAGAATACCTTTACCGCTTATAGTTAAGATTCTAAATTCAACAATTATGAAACATCATCTCGTATTCGACGCCATCATATTAGGAGGCAGTTATGCCGGTCTATCTACTGCTATGGCATTAGGTAGGTCTTTACGAAATGTTTTAATTATTGACAATGGCCTTCCCTGTAATCGCCAAACACCACATTCACATAATTTCTTGACACAGGATGGCAAAACCCCTGCAGAAATTGCAGCGGTGGCTAGAGAACAGGTTTTGCAGTACGATACCGTACAGTTTATTTCAGATTCTGTAGTTACAACTTCGTCCGTGGATGATATTTTTAAAGTAACTACGAGCTCACAAAATCAGTATGAAGCTAAAAAAATCATTATCGCTACAGGCATTCGCGATATCATGCCCGAAATCCCAGGCTTTGCCGCATGTTGGGGAATATCGGTGATCCACTGCCCTTATTGTCACGGTTACGAGTTTCGTGGAAAACGTACGGGTATTTTATTACCTGAGGATCCAGCAGCAGCGCTTCATCTATCCGGCTTGGTCAAGAACCTAACCGCAGATGTTACACTATTTACCAATGGAAAAAATCCTTTTGATGCTGCACAATTGACTAATTTACAAGATCGTGCGATTCAAATTAATAGCGATAAAATTGAAGAAATCATCCATCAAGACGGCAACATGGAGCGTCTTGTTTTTGAAAACAAGCAAGTGATATCATTAGATGCTTTATATGCGCGCGTGCCATTTGATCTGCACCACGATATCGCAGAACAGCTTGGCTGTAGTAAAACAGAGATGGGACTGTTGCAAGTCGATGCATTTCAGAAAACAACCGTTTCGGGCGTGTACGCTTGTGGAGATATTTGCAATCCAATGCGATCAGTTGCTAGCGCAGTATATACAGGAAACCTCGCAGGTGCGATGGTAAATATGGCACTCTGCGAGGCTGATTCCTAGTCTACGCGATCTGCAACTAATTTATTACGGGTTGCGTGCGGCTTCCAGAATTGGAATATTAGCCTCGGTCGGCACGTAGATGATTTGGTTGATTTTACCCGCTTTGAGTGCTTCACCAAATGCGCCGATAAATTCCTGTTTACGATATTCAGGATAGCGTTGTGCTGCCTCGCCCATAATTTTGATGGCTTCTGCTTGTAAAACTGCAGCATCTTTTTCTGCACGAGCCTGCTCGATCAAAATCTGACGCGACTGCGTTGCTTCGGCAAGTCGCGCGCGACCCGCCATTTCCTGTTGCCATACATTATAACGAGGCAAACCAAACATTAACCCCAAGATGATTCCAATAGCTACTACCGCAATCACCGCTATGCTTATTATTTTCATATATTATTTTAGGTATTGACTTTAAGATACGCAATTCTCCTCAGAGATCAAATAGCTGTTCGGTATCGAACGAATAATTGTTCGGTATCGAACACTCTTTAAAACCACACAACACAGCAAAACACTAATAATCAAACGATTAAATATTAGGCTTTAAATTTGGCATATCTTGATCGGGAGTGCAAAAACGCCGCTCCTTTACTAAACATTAACAAATACATAAGTTACTCATTCGCATGACATCGCATATCAAGACGGCCTGGCGCAATATCATCAACAATAAACTCTTTAGTATATTGAATATTGTGGGTTTGGCGACCGCCTTTGCGGTTACCATTTTACTGCTATCCTTCGTATGGAAAGAAACCAGCTTCGATAAATTTCACAGCAATTTTAGTAACATATATCGCGTAAATACCGAATTCGAAGCAGAGTATGACAATCGAAAAACGCCACAATTACCGAACTCCGTGGCGCCTGCTATGTTAGCCGAAGTAACTGGTGTAGAAAACACGGCACGTTTGGTAAAACACGACTTTGGCACTATCGCATCAATCAGAGTGGGTGATCAGAATTTCCCTGAGTCTGCACTCTATTTGTCTGACTCTAGCCTGTTCCAAATTTTTGATTTTCAGTTTATCGAAGGCAACGCAAAACATGTTTTTGATCAGCCGAACAATATTGTCATATCAGCTTCTACAAGAGATAAAATCTTTGGAGACCGATTGGTCATGGATGAAATACTGACCATCAACAACCAGGATACCATGCGTGTGACAGGGGTTTTTCAAGATTTGCCAGAAAATAGCAGCTTGGACTGCAACATGGTCTACAGCATGCTGGATAGTTGGATGGGGAAAGATGTGTACTGGTCCAATTCTAGCTATGAAACCTACGCTTTGTTGAATCCTTCTGTAGACCCAAAGCTAGTAGAAAAGCAAACCGATGCCTTATTGGATAAATACATGGCCGACAATCGCTTTCTGAAGCGACTTTTTTTACAGCCGCTGGCTGATGTACATTTATACTCGACAGATTTACATGAAAGCAATAATACCCGCTCTGGAAATCATGTCACCATCAAGCTAGCGATTCTTCTGGCGGCAGTCACACTTCTTATCGCCTGCATCAATTACATGAATTTGGCTACGGCGCGCTCTTCCAAGAATGCGAAAGATGTCGGCGTCGCAAAGGTGCTGGGTGCCACAGGAAAACAGGTCGTTTTTAGATTTTATACCGAAGCGGCTTTAGTGACTTTAATAGCCATTGGACTGGGGTATGGAATCGCCATTCTACTAGCTCCAATTTTCGAACAAATAACGCAGACAAGCTGGAACTATCAAGCGTTGTGGAATCCGCAGTTGATAGGCATCACATTTTTACTATGGATTGGTATTACCTTATTAGCCGGTAGCTATCCGGCTTATTACATGAACAAGATTAGTCCGCTTATCTTGATGAATAAGAGCGCGCTAAAAAATTCATTTGCCAATCGCATGCGCCGCATTTTGGTGGTCTGTCAATTCACGGCCTCTATTATACTATTGTCATCAATTATGATAATAGCGCAACAAATGCGCTATGTACAGCAAAAAGACTTAGGCTACGAACCAGCTGGTGTAATGGCTATTTCCATCAATTCGTTGTCTTCCAAAGCGCAATTTCAGACGTTGAACGACGGTTTACGTAACCTCGCCTCTACCACTAGTTCAGTAGCAGCACAAAGCATGATGGGTATGCGCGAAAGTGGTAAGCAGATTCGAAAATTAGTAACGGACAAAAAAGGATTGCCAGTATCTACCAATAGCGTGAGTGGGCCAATCGCAGAAACCCTTCAGCTTCACCTTTTAGCGGGCACTGATTTACCAGAAAACCTGTCTACTACAGACACGACCTGTTATGTCTTAATTAATGAAGCGGTGTTGAAATATTTAGGCTACACCACTCCTGAAGAAGCTATTGGAAAGCCAATCATCACCGAAATGCGCCCAAACAACTCCATTATATCTGGTGTGTTGAGCGATTTTCATTATACCTCTCTCAAAGAGTCCGTGGGCGGCTATTTATATTATCGTATGAACCGTCCGTCGGAATCGCAGGAGCAGTTGTTCGTACGTTTTCAAGCGGCGCAGGTTAGTACTTTTCTTGACCAAATAGCTGAAGTATTCAAGCAACATGTGCCAGACGGCGCTTTTGTATACGAATTTACGGATGATCATGTAGCACGTATGTACAAAGAAGAAATCCGGACAGCCAACATCACGGGTTTGTTTTCCGGTTTAGCGATCTTAATTTCCTGCTTAGGCCTATTCGGCCTCGCCAGTTCTATGGCCGAACAGCGTGTCAAAGAAATTGGTATTCGCAAGGTTTTGGGTTCCAGCGTCAACAGCATATTACTCTTACTATCAAAAGATTTCATTAAATTGGTGTGTTTATCAATTGTCATCGCCACACCAATTGCTTGGTGGGCGATGCACAGTTGGTTATCCGATTTTTCTTATCGTATACAATTAGAATGGTGGGTATTCGGCGTAGCCGGCTTTATCGCTTTACTCATTGCCATATTAACCATCAGCGGGCAAGCACTTCGTGCAGCGCTGGCAAATCCAATTCAAAGCCTACGCAATGAGTAGGAAAATGCTGTAAATTATTAACACAAAAGCACACATATTTTATTCACACAAACACCACCAATTATGCGTTACATCATTTTAACTACACTTTTATTGGCAAGTATCTTCGGCCTACAAGCGCAACACAAAAAAATCACATACACCACCAAGACTTTTTCAGCGTCTTCCATCAAATCACTTGACGCCAGTACGAGCGGTGGATCTATTCAAGTAGACGGTACTACTGGAGAAGCTTCTGTAGAAGTCATCTTAAATCCTAATGGCAATAAGTTTTCTCGAAGCGAAGATCTAAAATCAGTCTTTGAAAAAGAATACGACTTGGAGCTAGGCGTACAGGGTGGCACATTGGTCGCTAAAGTAAAACGCAAGTCTGGTCGTAATGGCAACAACCCAGTGTCAGTTTCGTACGTAATCCATGTACCTACCAAAGTTACTTCGCAAGTGAGAACAGCTGGCGGCAGCATTACGATGAATAACCTGACAGGAGACCAAAACTTCGCCACTTCAGGAGGCAGCTTAACGTTGACAAATCTGAATGGCAATATCATTGGCAAAACTTCGGGAGGCAGCATCACGGCAAAATCGTCTAAAGGCAATATTCAAATTTCTACCTCTGGAGGATCGATTACTATGGAGCAATTGAACGGTACGATCGTAGCGAAAACATCTGGCGGATCAATCACTGGAAAACAAGTGGTCGGAAAATTAAACGCTTCTACGTCTGGAGGTTCTGTCAATTTACAAAATGCAGAAGGAGATATCCAAGCAGCTACATCGGGTGGCAGCGTTACCGCATCGCTTACTAAAGTAACTAATCCAGTTAAGTTAAGCACCAGTGCAGGCAGCATCAACCTAAGCCTACCAAAAGGTGGTTATGACTTGGATTTAAGCGACAATAAAGTGAATATCGACAACCTGCAAAATTTCTCAGGAAGCACCAAAAGAGATAAAGTAAAAGGCAGTGTAAATGGTGGCGGACATGCGGTGACGGCATCCACTTCTGCGGGATCGGTGAACGTAAACTGGTTATAAAGCAAGTATAAAAATGCAAAATTACCTCAAAACAGCTTGGCGAAACATTAAACGCCAAAAAAGCTTTGCTACGATCCATGTCTTAGGCATGGGCGTAGCCATTGGCGTAGCGACCTTATTGTTTCTCACGGCTATGTTTGAGTTGTCTTTCGACGAGCAGCATGAAGATCGTGATCGCATCGGTTTGCTTTATTTTCAGTCCAATCCAGTGGAAGGACTGACGTATGCCAGCCCTATGCCTACTCCGCTGGCGCCCACGTTGAAAGCAGAAATGGAAGGTTTGGAAGGCGTGTCTCGTTACTACAACGGTACACTCCTTTTCCGCAATGGTGATAAGCAAATCAGCTCCGATAGCAAATTTGTTGATCCGGACTTTCTATCCATCTTTGATTTTGCTCTGGAGGAAGGTTCGGACAATGCGCTGAATGATTTAGATCATATTGCGATTACTAAGAAATTGGCTACATCGCTTTTTGGTGCAAGTAATGTAGTCGGTCAATCCGTTGAGGTATACCTCAACGGATCTTGGACTTCGAAGATCATCTCTTCGATTCTTGTCGATCTTCCTAAAAATTCTAGTTTGGAGTTTACATCATTGATCCGTTTTGAGCACAAGCCCAACTATCAGGGCAACGTAGACCAATGGAATCATAATGATCATAGCATATTTGTAAAAACGACTTTACCCATAAGCGAAAAAAACGCTTTCAATGCTAAAACTCGACAAGTAATCGCCAATCATTTCAAACCGCAAATCGAGGAACTGAAAAGAGACGGTGCCACCGCCGATACCAATGGCGATTATATCACATTACAAGCACTTCCTTTTACGGATTATCATCTGAACGAACTAGGTTTGGGGGATGCCGGCTCGACAACCTTCCCTTGGATGTTAATTGGCATTGCCGGATTAATGGTTTTTATTGCCTGTTCCAATTTTATCAACCTCTCATTAGCCAACTCCATTACGCGCAAACGCGAAGTAGGAACACGGAAAACATTGGGTAGTAGCAACAGACAGCTGATTACTCAATTTTGGACTGAATCCCTATTAATCACGTGTGCAGCCTTGATTTTCGGTTTGGCACTAGCTTGGCTGTTGCTACCGCAATACAATGCCAATATGGGATATAGTCTGAAAATTGGAGAATTATTTACTCCTATTAACCTAGCGCTATTTGCATTGACGTTTTTTGTGATTGCTTTGATTGCCGGAGGCTACCCAGCTTGGCAAAATGCACAATCTAATGTGATCGAGGCATTGAAAGGCACTTCATCAGGCAGCAGAAAACATGGTTTGCGCAACACATTGACCGTTGTACAATTTGCCATCGCGACCTTTATGATTATCGGCACCATCGTCATCAGCACCCAACTGAGTTACCTTTCTAATCGTTCATTAGGATACAATAAAACAGAGGTAATTAGCATACCGATTGGCAGCGGCATAGATCATCAGCAAGCTCTAGAAAGAATGCGAGCCGATTTAGCTAAAATGCCTTTTGTGACACATGTGACCGGTACCGATATCAATATGGGGCGAGGCCGAGATGGTAGCACCTCCAATTCGAAGATTGGATTTGATCACGAAGGCCGTGGAATCAGCACACATTTTCTGCGTGTGGATTACGATTACTTGGATGCGTTGGATATTGATCTGCTGGCTGGACGAGATTTTTCTCGCGGATTTGGCACCGATACAAGCGCCATCATCATCAACCAACAAATGGCAACTGCACTAGGTGGTGCTGATGCTATTCTTGGAAAAAATATTGACATGGGGGTTACTTCGACAGTGATCGGTGTGGTCAAAGATTTTAATTTTAAAGATCTCAGACAAAAAGTAGAACCACTGACCATGCACATCAATCCAAACATTGGTTTTGACATAGAGTATATCTTTGTTCGTGTTCAAACCGACAATCTGGCGACTGCTTTAAAGCAAGTAGAAGATGTGTGGAAAAACATCAATCCGAAAGCGGCGAGTGAAGCATCCTATCTGGATGAAAATACCGAGAACATGTATAAAAAGGATCGTCGATTTGCCCATATTATCGTTGGTGGTGCAGTCATCGCCATCGTGATCTCCTGCATGGGATTGTTTGCGATAGCACTCTTAAGCATCAATCAACGAATCAAAGAAATTGGCATCCGTAAGGTATTAGGTTCAAGTGTATCGGACATTGTTTTACTCTTATCCAAAGATTTTGTTCTTCTGGTTTTACTGGCATTGGTGATCGCTTCGCCATTAGCTTGGTGGGGCATGCAACGTTGGTTAGATGGCTTTGCTTACCGCATCGATATGGCTTGGTGGATCTTTGCCCTCGCGGGAATTATCTCTTTGGGCATCGCGCTCATCACCGTGAGTGGACAAGCCATCCGTGCGGGGCTGCGCAATCCTGTAAACAGTTTACGAAACGATTAAAAAAAGCTGCTATGTGGAAGAACTACCTGAAAATCATGTACCGAAACCTTTGGAGGTACAAAGCCTATTCGTTGCTCAACATTTTGGGGCTTTCGATCGGCTTGGCTTCCACCTTTTTGATTTTTTTGTGGGTACATCACGAACGTAGCTATGATCAGTTTCACGATAAATCGGCACAAACCTACCGCTTGATTAGTAGCGTCTCGAAGGATTGGGTAGCAGCAGTTACACCACCGCCTATCGGACAAGAAATGGCGAGTAAAATCCCAGCAATTAAAGACTACCTGCGTCTTACCCATCGGGTGGATCATTTATTTGAGAATGAAGGAAAAAAGATGCAGGAAAAAGAGGGCTTTTATGCTGATTCCAACTTCCTATCCTTCTTCTCTTTTACCGTCTTGAAAGGCGATCCGGCTACCGCATTGCAAAATCCGGACGCCATCTTGCTCACGGAAAAGATGGCTAATAAATACTTCGGTAGCACGGATGTCGTGGGTAAAACCCTGACGAGAGATAATAAATTCCCCGTCACGGTATCGGCAGTGTTAGCCGACATCCCAAGTAATTCGCATCTCCAATTTGATTATATTCTGCCGATTTCCGCGATAAAAGAGAATGATTGGAAATTCCCGAGTCAAAATTGGGGGAACTTTATTTATTATACGTATTTTCAGCTAGACGAACGGCTTACGCCTACGGCGGATGCTTTATCTAATCTGACAGGAAAAATAATGCGTCAATATAAAACGCATGTAGATGGCGTCATTGCTAAGACCCACTTCACGCTCCAGCCTTTATCAGATATTCACTTGCATTCGCAAAACTATCAGGTAGATGTAGCTGTACACGGGCATTATCAGTATGTAAATACATTATCCCTAGTAGGCTTATTTATTCTAATTGTTGCCTGCATCAATTTCATGAACCTGTCCACCGCCCGTTCCGCACGTCGCGCTCGAGAAGTAGGTTTGCGAAAAGTCGTTGGCGCAGATCGCAGACAGTTGATCAGCCAATTTTTAGGTGAATCATTATTCATTACAGCCCTTTCTGTGCTCATCGCTCTAGCGTTGGTAATACTCGTATTGCCTGCGTTTAACCTGCTGATTGGGAAAGCCATATCTATCTCTCTTTTGAGTGCAGAAATGGGTGCTTATTTATTGGCCATGGTGGTTTTTACCGGACTTTTTGCTGGCAGCTATCCCGCAATTTACCTATCCAGTTTTAAGCCACTTTTGGTATTGAAAGGAATTCTGACCTCACAACGCAGCGGTCACCGGCTGTTTCGTAATGGTTTGGTAGTCGTACAGTTTGTCGTGTCTATTTTTTTACTGGTAGGTACGATCGTAATTTACAGACAATTGGAATTTATCAAAAACCGCGACAACGGATTTGACCAGTCGAACCTCCTCTTTGTGAACATGTCTGGCGATATTTGGGGCAAACAAGAAACTTGGAAGAATGCATTAGCCGAAAATCCACTAACCAGCAATTTCACCATCACCGACGCATTGCCGTCTAACCTAGGTAGTGGCACTATAGATTATTGGTATGAAGAGAAAGATCCTAACTCTGAATTGATCGTACCAATGATGGATGTCGACCAAGATTTTGTTGCCGTTTTTGGCATAGAGCTGTTGGCCGGACGGACTTTCTCTAAACTATTTACGGACTCTACCAGCTATATGATCAATGAAAGCATGGCTGCTGTCATGGGGCTCTCGCCCGAAGAGGCTATTGGAAAGCCGTTTGCTGTGTGGAGTAAAAAAGGGACTATCGTAGGCGTTGTGAAAGACTTTAACTTTAAGCCAGTCAGTCAATCCATTGGCCCGCTCATGATGCAATACAATCAATGGGGCGGAATGGCGGTAATACGTACACAGGCCGGAAAACTCGAAGCGACATTAGCAGCGGTAGAAGCCCTCAACACAAAGCTAAATCCAGATTATCCTTTTAACTATGGTTTCTTCGACGAAGAACTTGATAGACTATATGAAAGCGAGCAGCGCTTGAGCAAGCTGTTTGCCTTGTTTGCGGGCTTGGGCATCTTTATTTCTTGCCTAGGATTGTATGGATTATCTGCATTTATGGCGGAGCAGCGCTTTAAAGAAATTGGTATCCGCAAAGTATTAGGCTCTTCTACGTTCGGAATCGTGACGCTATTAACCAAAAGTTTTATCGGATTGTTGATATTGGCTATCCTTGTGGCCATTCCAATATCTTGGTATGGCGCCGTAAAATGGCTGAATGGTTTCGCTTACCGGATCGATATGAGCGTCTGGATTGCAACTCTAGCTTCGGCTAACGCGCTGATGATCGCGCTGCTTACCATTGGTTACGAATCGCTCAAAGCCGCTCTGATGAACCCAACGCGCAGCCTTCGGGATGATTAGAAAATTACCCGATCTTTTCATAACTTCTTGCTAACGCATACTTTTTAATAACAAAAAATGCGACAAGAATACAATAGGCACAATTAGACAAGGCAACAATACATAAGGAAAATAGAGCAATGCTGTATTCGGTTGGTCAAACGCAAATTGCTGAATCGGGATAGGTGATGATAATACAGCAACGATTACTATAGTCGTTAAAGATAGAATGCCAACTACAGACCAAATGCGAAGTACCCTAATTATTTTCGAAAAGCCTAAAAATAGTGACAGCACAAACAAAAGAAGTGCAGAACACCCAATAAATAGATCAAAATTCCAACCATCGTAAGTCATCAACACAGGTACACGGCCTGCTAAGTAAAGTTGATAAAGCATGAGCTCTACCGGAATTCTCACGATATGGATCGCTAATAAAATGGACTGATTAACCGGTTTTAGTTTCAACCTTTTATAAACAAACAGCCCAATTAATAAGGTTACAATTAGAACGATCGCAAATAAAAATGGGAAAGCAGCAAAAATAGATTTGCTAGCTACGAATGAAACCACACTTGCCCAAGCCACCATTATAGCCCCTTCTTTGATCGATTGAGTTACATAAGTAAATAGCAAGACAGTAACAAGGCTTAGCAATAGAAATATAAAATCCATAATCTTGTTTTTAGGGTAGTTAAAAATAAAGATTTAAAATTAGGTATCGCTTGTCTTACAGCCAGAATTTTCGATTAGACCTTCATGACCAGAAGATACGGCCCGGCGATCTAAAATAAATATATAACCACTTTCCAAAGGCTTTGGGCTAGCAAATGATTTTAAACCCCAATCGTATTTGCTATCCCAATTGTTACCTTTATTCCGAAGAGGAGCATCCAAGCAATCCAAAAAAAAGCGTTATATTAGAAGGTAATTACCTATACGATATAAACGCTAAATCGAAAAAGCATGAATAAATTAAGTTCTCTACTAGCCGCCGCTTTGCTAAGTTGTAGCTCACTTGCTCTTGCACAACAAAATCCCGTTTTCCCAGGAAATTATGCCGATCCTGAAGGGATTGTTTACAATAATACGTACTGGATTTTCCCAACCTATTCCGCGCCTTATGAGGAACAGATATTCCTTGATGCTTTCTCCTCTAAGGATTTGGTTAACTGGGAAAAACACCCTCGTGTTTTAGACAATACCGAAGTGAAATGGGCAAATAAGGCCATGTGGGCACCTGCTGTGTTAGAGAAAGATGGTAAATACTATATCTTCTTTGGCGCCAATGATGTTCATCCAGGCGAAGTTGGTGGTATCGGCGTCGCTGTTGCAGACAAACCCGAAGGACCTTACAAGGATCTGATTGGCAAACCATTGATTCAAGAAAATGTAAATGGCGCACAACCGATAGATCAATTCGTATTTAAGGATAAAGATGGCACCTATTACATGTACTATGGTGGTTGGAAACACTGTAACATGGTGAAGTTAAAACCAGATTTCACTGGAATATTGCCTTTCGAGGATGGCACGTATTACAAAGAAGTCACACCAGAGAATTACGTAGAAGGGCCATTTATGTTTATTAAAGATGGCAAATACTACTTCATGTGGTCGGAAGGTGGTTGGACAGGTCCAGATTATAAAGTAGCCTATGCGATTGCTGATTCGCCTTTCGGCCCATTCAAACGTGTAAATACCATTCTAGAACAAGATCCTGAAGTTGCGACGGGTGCGGGGCATCATTCGGTTATTAAAGTACCCAACGAAGAGAAATACTTTATCGTATATCACCGTCGTCCGTTAGGAAAAACCAGTGCGCACGATCGCGTTACCTGTATAGAAGAACTGCACTTCGACGAGCAAGGCCTGATCAAGCCAGTGAAGATGACCTTCGAAGGCGTAAGCCATCCTTTGATGTAATAGCCAACTAGTGCTTTTTGAGCTGTTCGGAACTGAACAAAAAACTGTTCAGTTCCGAACATTAACCAAAACAAAACCACAAAACACCAACTGACTAACAGCAAGTTATCACTCTGGCACATCCTTAGACAGAGGTTTGTAGAACAAAGCCATTGCATACATGATCGAACTAAAACATATTTTCAAGTGGTATAATGTCGGAGGTATCAAGACATTTGTACTCAAAGACATCAACCTACGTATAGAGCAGGGAGAATTCATCTCCATCATGGGACCTTCGGGCTCTGGAAAATCCACGCTGCTGCATCTATTAGGAAATTTGGACATCCCCGACGAGGGCATCTATCACTTCTTGGAAGAGGATGTATATGCGTTGAAAAGTCGTAAAAGAGCGGAGCTGTTTCAGTCACGTGTTGGTTTCGTTTTTCAATCTTACCATCTCATCGATGAGCTCACGGTATATGAAAACATAGAAACGCCTTTGATCTATAAAAACATCTCTGGCTCGGAGCGAAAAGCTATTGTCGGGGATATGCTCGACCGCTTTGGAATTGTTGGCAAGAAAGATTTATTTCCGAATCAACTATCCGGCGGACAACAGCAAATCGTGGGTATCGCTCGAGCACTGGCCGGATCTCCAAAATTGATCTTAGCCGATGAACCAACGGGAAACCTCAATTCTCAGCAAGGTGAAGATGTGATGAAGTTATTCAAGAAATTGAATGAGGAGGGCGTTACAATTATTCAGGTGACGCATTCAGAAAAAAACGCAGAATACGGCAACCGCATCATTAACTTATTAGACGGACAGCTCAAAAAAGATTAGCATCATCTGATTTGTGGAAAATGAACCGCATAAAAAAGCGCTATGAAGATGGAACTTCATAGCGCTTTTTTCATGTTTGTATCGATTAATATGACTAAAAACCAGCTATTCTAAAATTGCTGATGAAAGCTTTGGCATTATCACGGAATTGATCGGTAGATAGGAAGAAGTGTTTCGGCGCCTGCTCATCCACCATAGTGGCGTCCAGCACCTTTTGATTATCTACAAACAATTGCATCCGATCACCGTCAACAGCGATCGCGATATGCATCACTGCATTTGCATAATTGCTTAAGGGAAATGGTAATCTACTGCTATTAGTTCCGGCATCCGTCGTAATCGTTTCGTAGTAATACTTCAAACTACTATAAACGCTAATCTCTTTCCCAACGCCATAGATATAGTTTTTCGTACTGTTGTTTTTGGAAAAACCAAAATCGATATCGCGTAAATCCTTTGCCTGACTTGTCCGCGTAAGCAAGTCAAACTCCAACGTAAATTTCTTCGGTAAGTGTAGTAACGTATCGAGTTGATACGACGCCCTTGCGGCGAGCTGTAGCCATTTCCCCGAAGCACCATTGATCTCTACAACAGAACCTGTACTATTCGTTTGCCAATATCTCGGCATACTCCCAGTCGCATCGTTTTGAAGATCGTCTGCAAAAATAAGCTGTGTTCCTCTTGTAAAAGGCGTACTATTAGTAATGATATCGATATTACCTGAGGTGGAAACACTTCCATTTGGAGCAGTTGTAGTGGTCTTCGTGTCCTTCTTATCCAGCATATCTCCAACCGCCTTTTCGGCTTTATCTTCGAGTTTTCGCTGCACTTTCTTTAAAATCTGAGCATGACTGCCTAATGCCATCGCAATTAGACAAAATAATGTAAAGATCTTTTTCATGTATCTATTTTTTATAGGTTAGAGAAGAATAGAATTCCTCCGGAGTAGTTTGAAAACCCTAAGATAAGGCTAATAAGCAACAATATTCTCCCTGAAAACCAGTATTTTTACCAACAACGACAAAAAAGTGGTATGAAATAATATCTCATACCACTATTGTGTGTAACTAAAAAGGTAGTGTAATTTTAAGCTTTCTTATTTGGCTTAGCGCCCATTTTGAATTGCAGCTTACCACCATTTACGATGTCTTCATGCTTTAAAATATAGCCTTTCAGCGGTTTGCCATTCAAGCGTACTTCTTGCACATATACATTCTTATCATTTTGATTGATTGCTTCTACTTCGAAGGTCTTTCCATTCTCCAGTCGAACAGATGCGGACTGCACTAACGGACTGCCTAACCAGTAATCTGTGGAACCCGGCGCTACTGGATAGAAACCTAAGCTAGAAAACAAATACCAAGCGCTCATCTGCCCGCAATCATCATTTCCACCAAGACCATCTGCACCATTATGGTACTGATCTTTCAAAATCTTGCGAATCCATTCTTGTGATTTCCAACCTTCGCCAACCAACTGATAAAGGTAAACGACGTGATGTGCCGGCTCATTCCCATGCACGTAATTGCCAATAATTCCCTCGCGAGTAATATCCTCGGTGTGTTCGAAGAATTTGTCGGGAAGGTGCATCGTGAACAAGGAATCCAAGTAAGTTGACAACTTCTTTTTGCCACCGATTAATTCCATTAATCCCGCTGGATTATGTGGCACATACAAGCTGTAATTCCACGTATTACCTTCTATAAAGCCTTGTCCGTGTGTTTCCAATACATCAAATTGCTCACGGAATTTGCCTTGCGCATCTTTCGGACGCATAAAGCCGATGGATGGGTCAAACATATTGCGCCAGTTCTCCGCGCGTTTCGCAAAATTCTGATAATCAGCATCCCTATTCAAGTGCTTGGCCAATTGCGCAATGCACCAATCGTCGTACGCATATTCCAAGGTGTTGGATACAGATGTCCCATTTTTCTCATCGGGTATATAACCCAAATCGATGTAATCTCCAATACCTTCATATCGACGGTAATTCGCCGTCGCAATACACGCGTCCAATGCCTTGTTCGCATCGCCTTTGTACACACCCTTGAGAATCGCATCTGCAATAACCGAAACGCTGTGATAGCCGCTCATACACCAATTATCATTACCGTAATGCGACCAGATCGGTAGCATCTTCAACGTGCTCTGATCGTAATGTGCCATCATCGAAGCCACCATATCGGCGTTGCGGGAAGGGTTAATCAGGTTCATATACGGGTGAAAAGCCCGGAAAGTATCCCACAAGGAGAAGGAAGAATAATTGGTAAAGCCATCTGCTTGGTGAATCTGATGATCCAAGCCACGGTATTGTCCATTCACATCCATATACTCCGTTGGCATCAGCGCAGCGTGGTACATCGCCGTGTAGAAATTGACATAATCAGCATGAGTAGGTAACTTCGCTTGAATACGACCTAATTCTTTCTCCCACAGATCTTGTCCTTCTCGCTTGGTGCGCTCAAAGTCCCAATGTGATACTTCTGCTTCCATATTCGCCAAGGCATTATCCATACTTACGGGAGAGATCGCCAATTTCACCTGAATTTCTTCATTGGCCGCCACATCAAAGTCGAAGTGCATCCGAATCTTAGTTCCAGCAATGTCAGGGAAGTTGTCCGTTTGGTCAAACTTGCGCCAGAAACCTTTGTACACTTGTTGCTTTTCGAAATCTTTGGTGCCATAATTTTTAAATGGTTTGGAGAACTTCATGGCAAAATGAACGACGCGCGTTCTTGCCCAACCGTGCGTTTGGCGATATCCAACAATGGTGTGATCGTCTAGCACACGTGCTACCGTCCATACATTTTTATCATCATAGTTATAGATGCCATGCATCAAATCGAAAACAATGTGGCTCTCCCCTGCCTGGCTAAAAGTATATTTATGGTGACCAACACGCGCACTGGTCGTTAGCTCGGCCGTGATATCATGTGCATCGAGCTTCACCTTATAGTAGTTGGCCGCGGCACTTTCATTATCATGGCTGTACGCCGATCGATAACCACTGCCTGGTTTGTCTGCTGTACCAGGATTTAGTTTTAGTTCGCCGCTTGTCGGCATCAGCAAAAAATCACCTAAATCAGAGTGACCTGTACCGCTGAAGTGCGTATGACTAAAGCCCACAATCGTTGGATCACTGTACTGATAGCCTGCACAGTATTTGTACACATCGCCGTTGTATTTGCCATTCATGGCGTACGGTATGGTATCTGTATCTGGACTGAGCTGTACCGATCCAAATGGCACAGTCGGTCCCGGATAGGTATGTCCCATTTTGGCCGTACCGATCATCGGATCTACATAATCCACCAATCTTTTGTCTTGCGCTTGTGCCGCAACAGCGATATGTAGCAAACTCACTACACCAAAAGTGCGCAGGCATTCCTGCCAGCGCACTTTATTAGCTAAACCTACGTTTATCATTATTTATATTTTCCTTCCATTTCTAAACTCAACGAATACGGGAAATCTTTTGCAGATGTTCCGCGTTGTGTATTAGGTTGTGCTCCCATCGAAAAGTCAATCTTTGTACCCTTCTGCAGTTGTTCGTGCGTAATAAAGTTCTTTGCATGTGCTTTACCATCCACATTCAATTGCTGTACATAGCGATTCTCCGCGCTGTTATTACCGGCTTGGATCGATACGGTTTTGCCATTGGCCAACGTGATCTCTGCTTTATCAAACAATGGTGACCCGAAGATATATTCATTCGTAGCTGGACAAACAGGATAGAATCCTAATGCCGAGAATACATACCATGCCGAAGTTTGTCCATTATCCTCATCACCACAATATCCATCCGGATAAGGCGTGTACATACGATCCATCGTTTCACGTGCCCAATATTGTGTTTTCCAAGGCTCGCCTGCATAGTTATACAGGTAAATCATGTGTTGAATCGGCTGATTACCGTGCGCATATTGCCCCATATTGGCCACTTGCATTTCGCGAATCTCGTGAATCACGCCGCCATAATAACTTTCATCATAAACCGGAGGTAAAGAGAATACGGAGTCTAATTTGGTGGTGAAGGATTGATGGCCACCCATCAAACGCGCCAAGCCCTCTATATCATGGAATACTGACCAAGTGTAGTGCCAGCTATTCCCTTCGGTAAATGCATCTCCCCAGGTGAATGGGTTGAACGGCGATTGGAAAGAACCATCTTTATTTTTACCGCGCATCAATCCAGTTGCTGGATCAAATAGGTGCTTGTAGTTCATACTACGTGTACGGTACAATTCGATATCTTTCTGCGGTTTTTTCAATGCTTTTGCCAATTGATAAATCGCAAAATCATCGTAAGCGTACTCTAAAGTTCTGGCCGCATTCTCATTGATTCCTACATCGTACGGCACATAACCGAGTTCCAAATAGTAAGGAGCGCCTGCGCGACCTACTGCCGTCATTGGTCCTTCATTGTTCGCGCCATTTAGCAAGGCTTCGTACAAGGTTTCAATATCATAACCGCGCAATCCTTTGATATGTGCATCAGATACCACAGAGGCCGAGTTGTTGCCCACCATGATGTTGGCATAACCTGGGCTGCTCCACTCTGGCAACCAACCGCCTTCTTTGTAAGCGTTGGCCAATCCTTCTTGCATTTCCATATTAATCTCTGGATAGACCAGATTCAAGAATGGATATAGCGCACGGAACGTATCCCAAAAACCAGTACCAGCAAACATACGACCTGGAAGGATCTTGCCATTATATGGGCTCCAATGCACCGGTTCGTTGTTCGCATCGATTTCATACAGTTTATTAGGGAACAAGACCGTTCTGTACAAACAAGAATAAAATGTTTTCAACTGATCGTGCGTACCACCGCCCACTTTTACGCGGCTCAAGGTCTGATGCCAAGCTTCTTTAGCTTCGTCATGCACGTTCGCAAACGATTTAGCACCGACTTCGCGAGAAAGATTTAATTCTGCTTGTTCGTAGCTAATGAAAGAAGATGCTACGCGCATATTGACCTGCTCGCCACGTTTGGTTTTGAAGCCAACGATCGCGCCAGTATGGTTTCCAGCGGCTGCTTTTTCACTTGCTGATTGGTATACGCTATCTTTCCAAATTTTGGTGAACGTAACGTCTTTGTCAAAATAGATGACAAAGTAGTTTTTAAAGTTCTCGTATTTACCCCGACTGTAGCGGCTAGAGTAACCTACAATTTTATTTTCTTCTGGAATGAATTTTACTTCAGATCCTTTGTCGAATGCATCAATAGCCACAAATGAACTATCGCTTTCTGGAAAAGTAAAGCGGAATACAGCTGCACGCTCCGTTGGTGTGATCTCTGTCGTCACATCTGCATCTGCCAAATACACACTGTAATAGTATGGCTTAGCTGTTTCAGATTTGTGCGAAAACCAACTTGCCCGTTTATCCTGATCAATTTCAGGTGTACCACTTCCCGGCATGATAGAGAATTGACCGTAATCATTCATCCACGGAGACGGTTGGTGCGTTTGTTTGAATCCGCGAAGCTTGTCCGCTGCATAGGTATACATCCAGCCATCGCCCATTTTTCCAGTTTGTGGACTCCAGAAATTCATCCCCCATGGCACAGCGATCGCAGGATATGTATTTCCATTAGACATAGATACTTTGGAGTCGGTTCCCATCAGGGTGTTTACCCATTCTTCAGGTCTTTCTACCTGGTCAATTTGTTGGGCAGAAAGTGCCCCTATCGAAAACAAAAAGGATAGGGAATAAATTAAATAACGTAGGTTCATAATTCGAATATACTAAAAAATGTTCTATGCTTTGTTGGCTGCTACGTACGCATCCCAAAGCGCATCCAGTTCCATTCCGGTTAAGTTAACCCAGGTTTCTGGTGTGTAAGTCTTCTCGCGCATCGCAGCATCTAATTGTTTTACAGCGCCTTTCTTTTTGTTCACTTCTATCCAATCCAAGAAGCGAGCAGATATACGATAGCTGTTGGTATAGTGATGGTCTTCTTTCAATTCGGGTAAAGACCAATTGCCGGCTTTATTATTTACACCATATTTATAGCGGACATAATCTGCAATCCCTTCAACCAACCACCCTGGTCCGCTACGCGGTGGATAGGCTTGTACAATATGCATTACTTCGTGCGTGACTACGTCGATATCTTCGGGCATTTTTTCCATCCAAGCTTGCGCGATGACGATTTTGCCATTATGGGCGTAAGCCACACCATCGTAAGCTGTATCGATGGTGATGTACACTTCTTTTAGCGAGTTTTTATTAAAGTCTTTTACCAGCTTAGGATAATTGGTGAAAAACACATCTATTAAACGCTTTTGTTGTGCAGCATCAAAGTCTGGATTCTGTGCTTGAAAATGCAACGTATATCCCTTTTTTGTAATAGTTTGCGGTTGTTGCGCGAGTAGAGCAATAGGCAAAAATAGCGCAAGCAGCATTCCAACGGTATGGTTGCGCAGCGCAGATTGATGAGTGAAATAATTTAACATGGGTTTAGATGTAGGTGTCTGATAAGACATCGGTATTCGCGATATCTAAAATAAAAGTAGTTGGATTTGCGCTATTGCACTGTTAATAAAACCCCAACAAATTGTTAACAAAAATTAAACACGTCGTCTTTAGTCGTTGATTTCATGTATATTCAACTTCTTTAGTTATATATTTTCCCGTTATAATCGTGACGCGCCACCATGAAACTCACTTCTATTTCTCTGGTTTATAAGATTGCGGCTGTATTCAGTTTTATTACATTGATCAGCCTACTTGTTTACTTGACTTACAACACCTTCATCCTGAATGATCAACAATATCAAAATACGGAAAAGTTATTGATCAAAGAGTTTTATTACAATGCGATCCGTAATGACAAATTGTACCCGGGTGGGCAGAAAGTTTTCGATGCAAACATCAACCCCAAACTAGCATTGTTGGATAGTTTGGACAAACACAATAAGCAACAACTGAATGACACAGTGCGTTTACTCTTAACAAAATTGGATCGCGAGCTTAAGGCAAACAATACCATGGATAGTGTCTTCGGGCAAATAAAAACTAATTTTCAACGTGGAGACGACTGGGAATACGCCTTATTGTTAAATCGCGTGCGTATTAATCTCACGAGCGATCGGAGAGTAGACATCTATACCCCAGAATCTATCGCCGCAGGCGATCAAAAGACCGTCGCAGCTATGAGAGGCTTGAGAATAGGAGGCAAACTGGAACAGCTACGTAAGCAAAATTTGGTCTCCGAGCTCAATGTGAGTAGTACCGAAGATTTCAGTTATCAGGTTTCATTTTCGATTTTTGCCGACCGAAAACACCGGACTATTGCGCTACTCAAACTGATTGCACCCGTATTTCTGTTAGGGATTTTTGCTATCGTAACCATTATTATTATCTATCTAGCAACGTATAGAAACTGGATAAGACAAAAGCGTTTAGCAGATATGAAGTCGGATTTTGTGAACAGCATTACACACGAATTCAACACGCCAATAGCGACGATACAGGTAGCCAATAAGACACTGAAATCCCAACAACTTGTACAAGAGAACAAACCACTCGAAGCATTGACCGACGTGATCCAGCGGCAGTCCAGTCGCTTGCAACGCCTATTTGCGCAGGTATTAGACATCACCGCGATGAGTGGCTACGCACTGACGAAAGAATCAGGAAGTATAGCCCAACTCCTACAAGAAATGGTCAATGATTACCGACTCAAAACGAGTGAAAGCAACGTGCAGATCGTTTTTATTAATGTAGACGATCAGCAAGCTCATGTTAGCATGAATCCATTTTTCGTTACAACAATGATTTCTAACTTGATGGATAATGCCGTGAAACATAACCATAAAACCGAAAAATCGATCAAAGTAGAGCTTAGCGAGAATGGAAATAACTGGCGCATACGCCTATCAGATAATGGAGAAGGCATCGCCGATAAGGAGCTAAAGCTTGTGTTTCAAAAATTTTACCGTTCGGCTTCCAATATGCAAAGTAGTCTTGGACTTGGCTTGTATTATGTAAGACAATGTGTTATCGCGCACGGATGGACCATTGAGGTAGAAAGTATCCTCGAAGTCGGCAGCACATTTATCATCGATATCCCTAAAAATTCGTAATATAGGGCCATGAAAACACGCATTTTGTATGTGGAAGATGAGTCAGATCTGGGAAATGTGACCAAGCAGTACTTAGAGATGATGGGATTCGACGTATACTGGGCACTGGATGGCACCTCTGCATTAAAAGCGTATGGACAAGAGCAGTACGACATTAGTATTATTGATATACAACTGCCCGATACCGATGGATTCACCTTAGCGAAACAAATTGGGCAGATAAATGAACAGGCTCACTTTCTTTTTCTTACCGCCAGAAACATGAAAGAAGATAAAATTCAAGGGCTGCAGCTAGGTGCATTCGATTACATGACCAAACCGTTTGATGTAGATGAATTGGTATTGCGTATTCGCAATTTCATAAACAGACAAATGCGCTATACTAATTCTTCATCTGCCCACAAGATGAATGAAATTTACATCGATGATGTAAAATTGGACTTAAAATTGCTATCAATATCTATAGGAGAAAGTTTTACGACTACACTGACCCTGCGCGAGCTAGAATTGCTAACGTTCTTACACAAGCAACGTAACCAAATAGTAAAACGGGAAGAGATTCTTTTACACATCTGGGGCGACAATGATTATTTTCTCGGTCGCAGTTTAGATGTTTTTATCTCTAGACTAAGGAAAGTGTTATCAAAATCAAGTAGCGTCAGGATTGAAAATGTATATGGCGTCGGTTTTAAACTGGTATCTCCTAGATAATCTAAATAGCAAAGCGTATGACCAACAATGAATTCACCGCATTAGTGTCCTTGTTGGACGATCCAGATTATGACATCTTTCAGCACATCGAACACAAAATTATTACTTGTGGTCCTGATGTAATTCCTACGCTTGAGCAGACCTGGGAAGAATCCTTTGACCCGCTCGCACAATCGCGGATCGAAAATATTATCCACAAAATTCAGTTTGACGAAGTCAAAAATGAATTGCAAATCTGGCAATTGAATAATGCGGATGATTTGTTGGATGGGTTAATGATTATCAATCGGTATCAATACCCGAATATGAATGAGGATCAGGTCTATTATCAATTAGCAGAGCTACGTAGCGCCGCTTGGACAGGCATGATGTACGATATGAGTCCGGTGGAGAAAGTAAGGTTGTTGAATAACATTATATTCCGTGAATTCGGTCTTTCTGGCAATACGAGCAATTACCACGATCCGCAAAACTCCTTTATCAATCAAGTTTTAGAAACAAAGAAGGGTAATCCTATTTCACTGGCATGCATCTACGCTTTGGTAGCGCAGAAATTAGATTTACCCATTTACGGCATCAACTTACCAAAACATTTTGTGCTAGCTTATATGGACGAGTCCGAGCCAAGCAAAGCGTTGTTTTACATCAATGTCTTCAATCGCGGGCAGATTATGCAAGAAGAAGATATTCAGGCTTTCCTCAGACAACTCAACCTCCCTTTATCACGAGAATATACGCATCCTTGCGATAATCCATCCATTATCAAGCGGGTACTTCGTAACCTTATTTCAGCGTACGAACACGTGGATAATAGCACCAAAAGGAATGATATTGCCCTTCTGCTGGAACTGATGCAATAGTACTAAAAAAAACACTTCTTTAAGGCATGTTAATGGCGAATTCTAGCCGAAGCGCCATTGCCATTTGCGTTAGAATCTGCAGGAATCGTTCCGCGTGCATCAAGCGAAACGCCAACAGGCGTACGATTTGGAATCCGTAATACACCATTAGGTTGCACATTTCCTTCATCTGTAATTAAATACCGAAAAACAGCACCAGGTGTCGTTCCTCCTGTTGGTACAGCTTGCGAATCCGCTACATAAAAATAGCGCGCACCTTCTCTATTATCAATAGCTACACTAACCGGATTTACCAACGAAGTGGCTGATCCTGAAATTGTTCTACTTGGTGTGATACTGGTATTAGTGGTGTGATTAGAAAAGTTTTCGAAAAACAAAATTCGACTCCCACCTCCTTCAATAAATTGAGTGGCAATCATCAAATTCAACCGCGGCGAATAAGTCATCGACAAAAGATCAGTAACACCCGGCAAAGTTAATGTGAATTTTGGATTAATATTTGTTCGCAGTGAATCAGGTTGATTTACTAATTGATCTGGTAAATTTTCATAACCGAGTATCTCTGTATTTGCTCCCCCCATAGTCGAGATATATGTCATATTTTTAAGATTTTCTGGGCTCAAATTAATATCATAAACAAAAACAGATCGGATCGTTTTATCTGGAAAGGGCATTCTAAAAGTGGGTAAACTAGCACGATCTTTAGCCCTAACCCGACCATAAACGTATAAATCAGACTGCGTTGCTCCTGCATTTGCTAAAACCGAACCCGCCACAGATGGTGGAATGGTTGAAGCTGCAGGAGCAGAATTAGGCATAAACAATACATCTCTATTTGGATGATATGCCATACCGCGAATAGCCGTTAATAATTCAGAACTAGGTTGTCCTTGTCTCGCCAAAGCACCACGAAGTGTATCGATCCGATAGATTTGAATAGAATTATCAACAGCTGAAGCCGTACTTTGAGAAGATTGAAACAATAACTGAGCTTCTGGGCTATAAATAATGGCTTCTCCACCAAAAGCACCCGTCAGAAAAGAATTATTAAAAGAAGAGAAGGTCGTACCATCGGCTGGATCGACCAAGTAAACATTCTCAAACTGTGGAAGAGCTGTATTTGGTTGAAAATTAGAAGTCGATATATACAACCTACTAATTGGACGAGTTGGACGAATAGGTTCATCATCGTCACGCAGACAACCTGTCAACGTACTTAATATTAATCCCAAAATCATCAATCGACTCCAACTCACCATGTTTGCCATAATATTTAAACTACTACAAATGTAAAAAATAAAGTATTACGAAATACATACCATTACATTTCTTAACACATCTTCATCTGCGCGCTGTTCGAGATACAAATGTTACTAAACCATTGGAAATGACTACCACATTTATGTACATTTGCGAACTATGCATAAAGACGAATCCAAAATCATCCGCAATCAGGTTCCTCGCTCAGATAAAAGAGAACATTCCGCTCCTTTGTACCTGACTTCCAGCTTTATCTTTGATAGTGCAGAGCAAGGGCGTGCTATCTTCGCGGAAGAAGAAGAGGGCATGGTATACTCTAGGTATTCGAATCCAAATACGGATGAGTTTATCAACAAGGTATGCATTATGGAGAATGCAGAAGCCGGCTTATCTTTTTCGTCTGGTATGGCAGCGGTATTTGCCTCTTTTGCAGCCTTTATTCATAGTGGCGACCACATTGTCTCGAGCCGAGCCATCTTTGGATCCACGCATCAATTATTTACGCAGCTTTTTCCGCGTTGGGGCGTTACGACGACCTATGTTGATGGTGTAGACAAAGCGCAATGGGAGGAAGCAATTCAGGAAAACACAAAAATCATCTTCTTAGAATCACCTTCCAATCCCGGTTTGGAATTAGTGGACTTGGAATGGTTGGGGAGTTTTAAAGAGAAATATCCGCATATATTATTGATCATCGACAACTGCTTTGCTACGCCATATTTACAAAAACCATTGCAATATGGCTTTGATTTGTCAATTCACTCGGCGACGAAATATATGGATGGGCAAGGACGCGTATTGGGCGGCGTAACAGTTGGTAAAAAAGAGCTGATTGATACGATGATGTTTTTCATTCGCCACACGGGTCCATCGATGTCTCCGTTCAATGCTTGGCTGATCTCTAAAAGTTTGGACACATTAGGTCTACGTATGGATCGCCATTGTTCCAATGCATTAGCGCTGGCAGAAGCTTTGGAAAACAACGCGGAGATCGAAGATGTCAAATATCCTTTCTTGCCATCACACCCACAGTACGAATTGGCAAAAAAACAGATGAAAGCAGGTGGAGGAATTGTTACTTTCGTCGTTAAAGGCGGATTCGAACGCGCGAAGAATTTCATTGACCATTTAGAAATGATTCTTTGCACGTCGAACTTGGGCGACAACCGTTCGATTGTAACCCATCCGGCTTCAACTACGCATTCAAAGCTATCAGAAGAAGAAAGACTGAACTTAGGCATTAAACCCGGTTCTATCCGCCTTTCGGTAGGTTTAGAAGACAAAGAAGACATTATTGCAGATGTCACCAACGCTTTGGATCAGACAAAATAGACATCAACTTGCTTACGCATAATTTGTGTATCTGCTTTATATTTTTGACATTTGTAAAAGATGATTAGAATTTTGTCCATATTCCTATTGTTAGTATACTCACTCACCAGCACTGGTGCAACGGTGTATTATCATACTTGTGGGCAAAACTCTCAAATCTCTATTTTCGAAAAACAAAACAATTCCAGCGCTTGTGCATTTTGCACGGGAGACGAGGAATCTTGCCGTCTAGAACAGCAAGAGAATCAGCACTCCGATATTTCTTGTAATCAAGAACACACCTGCTGTACGGATGTACAGGTCGAACTGAACAACGGTGACGATCAAGCGCTCACCAATTTATTAAAGGATTTTAACTCGCTTTCGCCAGCAGAGTTTATCATTCCTTGGATCATGGTTTTTCACCATGCATTGTTTGATGTACCTGCACCAACCAAAACCACACTTGCCTCTTTAGTGCCTCTGGGCACCTTCCCAGACACCTATCTCGTCAATTGCAATTTCCGTATTTGATTTTAATGTAGTCCTATTATTCTACCACCTAATTGGTAGCCAACAAATACTCTACATTAAAATACAACTATGAAAAATATACATTATGTATGTATAGCCCTATTTTTCGCGGCTATACAATGGGCATACGCGCAAGATCCTACCAAAGTTACCTTTGATGTAGCGGGCAATTGCGGTATGTGTAAACAACGAATCGAGAAGGCGGGTAAAGACGCCGGTGCATCCCAAATTGTATGGGATCCTAACACGGGCAAAGCCGAAGTTACATTCAGTAGCAAAAAGACTAGCGTTTCGAAATTAAAAGAAGCTATTGCGGCAGCGGGACATGATACCGACGAGTTCAAAGCACCAGATGCTGTATACAATGCACTTCATACCTGCTGTCTGTACGAGCGCATGGGCGAAGAAGGCGAACCTCACGAGCACAAAGCGCAAAACAATCCGGATGATCCGGCGCACCACGACCATGATCACGAAGTACGTGGCGTAGTGGTGAATGAAGGTGAGAATGGCAGTCTAAAACCTATCCAAGGCGCTACGGTATACTGGTTAGAAAACTCAGAAAAGAAGGTGCAGTCGGACAAAGACGGAATTTTTAAGATCATGCATGAACATGATTACAAGCGTCTGGTCGTGTCTCACACGGCTATGCAGGCGGATACTTTGGAAGTCACCAACATGCATGAGGTGTTGGTCGTACAGTCCAAAAACAACGTGCTTAAGGAAGTGGTGGTTTCTCGCCAACAGAAGTCAAACTACATCTCTCGGATGAATGCGACTCGGGTAGAAACGTTGACTGCAAGAGAACTTTTTAAAGCCGCTTGTTGTGACCTGAGCGAAAGCTTTGAGACCAATGCTTCGGTGGATGTGGTGAGTAGCGACGCCGTTACCGGCAGCAAGCAGATCCAGATGTTGGGACTTAGCGGCATTTATACCCAGCTGACCGTAGAAGGATTGCCAGGACCGCGAGGTTTTGCGATTCCTTTGGGATTAAACAGTATTTCTGGAAGCTGGATCGAAGCCATTAACATTAGCAAAGGTATTGGTTCGGTGGTCAATGGTTTTGAAAACATGGCCGGACAAATCAACGTAGAACTGAAGAAACCACATAATACAGATCGTCTGTATTTCAATGCCTACGGCAATAACATGGGGCGTACGGATGTCAATCTGAATGTTTCACAGCGACTAAGTGATAATTGGTCGGTGGGTTTTCTACTGCACGACAATTTCATGTACAATCGTCACATGAACTTTAGTAATAATGGTTTTCGCGATATTCCCGTAGGAAACTTATTCAGCGGTGTCAACCGTTGGCATTACCAGAATGATCACGGCGTGATTGTTCAATTTGGAATCAAATATCTGAACGATAATCGAGTCGGCGGTGAGATTGATTTTGACAAGGACAGCGATCAATTCACTACCAATAGATATGGATTAGGGTTTATCAATAAGCGAGTGGAAGGTTTTGCCAAAGTAGGCTATGTATTCCCTACGAATCTGCACCGAAGTATTGGCTTGCAGCTCTCGGCCAGTAATTACGATCAGGAAAGCTTTTTTGGCCTGACTGGATATAACAACAATCACTCATCCGGCTACGCCAACTTAATTTTCCAAGATGTAATCGGAAGCGAAGCGCACAAATATAAAGTAGGCGCATCCTTGCAATACGATAAATATCGCGAAGATCTATTTTACACTTCTCCGGGCATTACCTATCAAATGGGTCGCCAAGAGCGCGTAACCGGAATATTCGGAGAATACACGTACAGCCCAGCCGAAAATCTGGATGTGGTATTGGGTTTACGCCAAGATCACAACAATTTGTATGGTTGGTTTACTACGCCACGTGGTGTGATTCGTTATCAACCAGCAACAAACACGACCTTACGCTTGAGTTCGGGTCGTGGACAGCGTACAGCTAATATCTTTGCAGAAAACTTAGGCATTTTTGCTTCGAGCAGAAGCATTGCTAATCTAGACGGTATCGTGAATGGTGCTGGCGCTTACGGCCTTCGGCCAGAAGTATCTTGGAATACGGGATTCACTGCAGACCAGAATTTTCAATTATTTGGCCGCGAAGCGGGTGTATCCGTAGAACTTTTTCACAACAATTTTCAGCATCAAGTGGTGATCGATTGGGAGAATCCACGTGAAGTTGGCTTCTACAATTTAGAGGGAAAATCTTTCTCTAATAGTGTACAAACAGAGTTTCGTTTTATGCCAATCCAGCATTTGGAAGCTCGATTTGCCTACCGTTATTTGGATGTGCAGACCGATTATCAAACGGGTCGCTTGCAAAAACCATTGATCGCGAAACACCGTGGTTTTATGAATTTGGGTTATAATACGCATGGCGGATGGTCGTTTGATTACACGTTAAATGTAGTTGGACAAAAACGCATTCCACCGACCACAGGCAACCCTGCACAATATCAGGTGGCAGATCGTTCCCAAGCATATGTCACGATGAATGCGCAAGTGTCCAAGACATTTGGCAAGAACAAAAACTTCGATGTGTATGTTGGTGGAGAGAACTTGAGCAACTTCTTCCAGCACGATCCTATTCTGGCATTTGATCAGCCATTTGGAAGTAATTTCGACACCAATATGTTGTGGGGCCCACTAACCGGAAGAATGTTTTATACCGGAATTCGCTATCATATCCAGTAATAGCGCTGTAGTAGAAAGTTGAAATCCTCCAGCAATAGATAATGGTGTTGGGGGATTTTTTTGTTTGGAAATAATTCCTTCCAAATTAACAATTGATCTTTCTTATTCTATGCGCTTAAATTCAAACGACAACTCTAGACTATCACCCAAAACTAAGGCATTTATTTTATCGCCAGTTTTCCAGTATTTTATCAATTTCGGAAAATCCAGTATGTCGTTTTTAAATGCAAATTTATCTTCTTCTATTTTAGACATATCAAATCGTACAAATTCTTTCTCTTCACGGGTTTTGACTAGCAAATTCCATTCCCCATCTTCTTCAACGATCTTCATTTGCTCTTGACTTATTGTGTCATTATTTTGAATAGTAAAACCAACTCCATTATATTCCGAAGTGCTTACTTTTTCCCAATTTTCAAAAGTAGTCTTACCTTTTTCTTCATTTATTCGTTGCCATTTACCTAAAAGCCAATCAAAGTTTTCTGCTTTTTCACTTGTTTTGACATTGCACATTGCAAGAGATGACAGGATAAGTACAGCAGTTGTAAATTTTAATATCGATTTCATTTTATAATTTGGTTAATTCGATTTACAATAAATATTCCTGCAGGATGCTTTGATGGCTACACTAAAGGTTTGAACAAATAGTTTCCAAAATCATAAAAACCTTTCAATTACTAAATTACAAAAAAAAGCCAATGCTTCTAACATTGACTTTCCGTGTCTACTTTAGCGGATTTTAACATCATGAAATAACAGAATTTTCCAAATTTCTAAAGTTATGCGACTTCTCTTATCAATCCTCGGCAAGAAAATGCTTTAGCTCACGATACAAGCGTGCTGTTGGAAGTCCCATCACATTCTCATACGCACCATCGATACGCTCCACCGCTATACGGCCAATCCACTCTTGAATACCGTACGAACCTGCTTTATCCATCGGATTGTAATTGGCCACGTAATAATCGATTTCTTCCGGTTCCAATTCTACAAACCAAACGGCAGTGCGCTCCACAAACTGATGTACGCGTCCGCGCAAGGCCAAAGTCACGCCCGTATAGACCGCGTGTTCACGACCAGATAATCGCGCAAGCACTGCTTTTGCTTCGGCCACATCGGCTGGCTTGCCCAGCATCGTACCATGCTCGTCAGCCACTAAAGTATCAGCAACAATCACCAAGCGATCATGATAAGATTCGTTAGAGAAGGCTGTTAGTTTTGCTGCCGCAATGGCAGACACAATTTCTTCTGGCGTCAGTGTCGTATCGATATGTTCATCTATTTCTGGAATCTCTACGGTAAAATCTAAATCCAATCTTCGCAATAGTTCTTGTCTTCTGGGAGATTGAGAACCTAAGATAATCGGAGTATCTTTTAATTTTTCAATAAACATCATGCTCTTAAATACTTTTTATGGTAGTAGAAGTTGGCCATTTCCCCTGAGTTTTCAATACTTTTTCCAGTACATCGCGCACAGCGCCTTGTCCGCCAGCAAAAGGTGACTGGTAGCGACTTATTGCTTTAATTTCTTCCGCTGCGTCTTTCGGACAAGCTGGCAAACCTATGATCGACATGATTTCTAAATCGGGCATATCATCTCCCATATACAACGTTGATTTGGGCTCGATAGATAGCTGTTCGCAAAGTTGCATGAAGAGCGTTTTCTTATCGGCAACCCCCATATGGATGTGTTCTACACCGAGTCCGCGCAGTCGCTTTTCCACGCCAGTAGAATAACCGCCACTAATCACCAAAATAAGTATGCCTGCTTTTACGGCTGCTTGGATGGCAAATCCGTCGCGCACATGAAAGGTACGGAGCTGATGGCCTTCTTCGTTTACTAAGATCGTTCCATCGGTCAATACGCCATCTACATCCAGCACGACGGCCTGAATGTGTTGAAAATCGCTCAAAATCATATCGCCTCAAAAGTAGGGATAAATTCCGGATGCGGAATAACCACATTTCTTACGGAATAACAAAAAAGGCTTCCCGTTGGGAAGCCTCCAAAACTATTTTGTTCTAGTTTATTTTTTGTTCGATTCTCCGGGTTTGGAGATCGACGTACGCATATCCGTATCTGCCTGTATATTTTGCATTTTGTAGTAATCCATGATACCTAGATTGCCATTGCGAAATGCTTCGGCCATCGCCATAGGCACTTGGGCTTCTGCTTCAATTACTTTGGCTCTCGCTTCTTGTGCTTTGGCGCGCATTTCTTGCTCATTGGCTACGGCCATCGCACGGCGCTCTTCTGCACGCGCATTTGCTACTTTCAAATCGGCTTCTGCCTGATCCGTTTGTAGTTTTGCACCTACGTTTTCGCCAATATCAATATCAGCGATATCGATCGATAATATCTCGAATGCCGTACCCGAATCCAGCCCTTTGGATAGCACGGTTTTAGATATACGATCTGGATTTTCCAATACGTGCTTATGATCGATAGATGAACCAATTGTGGTCACAATACCCTCTCCTACTCGCGCAAGGATTGTTTCTTCTCCGGCACCACCTACCAATTGATTAATATTAGCCCGAACAGTTACACGCGCTTTCGCGATAAGCTGTATACCATCTTTCGCAACAGCAGCTACTGGTGGTGTATTGATCACGTTAGGATTTACCGACAATTGCACTGCATCAAACACATCTCTACCGGCCAAATCGATGGCTGTAGCTAACTTAAAATCAAGTGGAATATTGGCTTTATCAGCCGAAATCAATGCTTTAATCACTTTATTAACATTGCCACCGGCGAGATAATGTGTCTCAATTTCATTGGTCGTGATTTTTAAACCAGCCTTAGTGGAGATAATCATCGCATTAGTAATCAATGCTGGTGGCACTTTACGCAGTCGCATCAGCACGAGGTTCAGCAAGCTGATTTTTACGTTCGATAATTGAGCCGTAAACCACAAATTGACTGGTAAGAGGTAGAGCAATAGAAATAGGGCTACGACAGCACCTACAATAATTAAAACAATTTGTATTTCAGATCCCATAGTTCAGATTAATTGTATATCTCCTAAAGATATAAAAAACTATCCACTTCTGGATGAATACGTAGGCCTATCATGGCTGTTTAATCCATGATTCAGTAAAATTATTTCACCATCCGACGCATTTTATCCATATTTGAATCATCATTTAGCAATTACCACCAGATATCTTATGAGAAGGCACCATATATTAAAGATCCAGTTTTTTACGGGTGTCATCGCAGCCTACGCCATCTTGATCTATGCATTCGTTTATTATTTAAATAAACAGAATGAATATGCCAACACGACGTTGCAATACAGTGAGACATTTAGACAGAAAGCTGATGTATTGAGCAACTTTGAGAACCAATTATTGAATATCAATCGGGTCAAATCTGATTTCATCACACGGGGTTCTTCGAATACGATTTTACAGCTCAATCACTATATTCAAAAGGCCACGGGCCATTTGATAGAGTTTGAGCAATCCAATGACCTGTACAGCGGCAGTTTACCAGAGTTCGAGATGTTGCGCGGATTACTTCGTCATATCAGCCACCTCGATTCGTTACAGCTATCGATGAAAGGCAAGACGCTCGACGAAAAAGCCGTTGCACTCGCCGTAGAGGAGCAAATGATCCATAATACTTGTGACTTGGTGATCACGGGGATATTTGAAATCAACAAAGAAAAAGTTAAAGTAGAGACGAAAAAGCTGCAAGATGCGATGTATGTGGTGTTGCCATTGAATATTGTAGCCTTACTCGCTATTCTGTATGTGTTATACAGCACCTATACGATGAGCGAAAGGCTGCGTATATCCACTGTGCAGGAAAAACAGATCAAGTCTGAACTGACTGTAACCAATAAACGCTTTGAAAGCACTAACTGGATTTTGGATCGAACCAATAGGATCTACGACGAGCTCATTGGTATTGATAAACTATCGGATATTGCCGAGATCTCGCTTCGCAAAATCATGCGATCGATGGATCAGGCATTTTACGCCGGTGCTATTTATACCAAAGAAGAAAATAACGAAACCTTTGAACGGGTTGCCATGATGGGTTTTGAAGATGAGCAAGTGGTATCTAGTTTTAAGGCTGGACAAGGCATTTTGGGCATGGCCGTCCAGCATCACAAACACAAAATCTATGAAGCAACAGAAACACAGCACATCAAGCTATATTCTACTTTTATAGATCGAATAAATCCTCAAATTATATTAGCACCTATTATTCACGACTCTGAAGTTGTTGGTTTGCTTGAATTAGCTATCAAAACCGATCCTGAAAGTCTAGACCATACCACAGAATACCTTGGTCGCGCCACTCGAATCATTGCGGCAGCGATCAAATCGGGGCAGAATCATGCGGTTGTCCAAAAACTGTTGCTTACTACGCAAAAGCAAACGGAGGAATTGAGCGCACAACAGGAAGAGCTGCGGATGACAAATGATGAATTGGTATACCAAACGAATCTTTTAGAATCCAGCGAAGAAGAATTGCGCGTGCAACAAGAAGAACTCTCTCAAACAAATACCGAGCTTAACGCAAAAGCAAAGGAACTAGAAAGTCGAAATCAAGACCTGAAAGAAGCACAAAAGGTTGTGGAGTCCAAGATTGCCGAGGTCGAACAGGCTAGTCTATATAAATCAGAATTTATGGCCAACATGAGTCATGAGTTACGTACGCCATTAAATAGTATCCTGATCTTGGCCAAGTTGTTGGAAGAAAATAAGCTCCAAAACCTGACAGATGATCAACGTAAACATGCGGCTGTGATCTATAGCGCGGGATCAGATCTTTTAGAATTGATTAATCAATTATTGGATCTCGCAAAGATTGAGTCTGGCAAAGTTGAAGTGCTTTCGGAGGCGGTAAGTACACAGATGCTAATACAAAATCTTGACAATCTATTTAAACAGACAGCGACACAAAAAAACATACAATTCAATGTGACGGCTAACGATTTTCCTGAGACTTTTGTTTCAGATGAATATCGACTACAGCAAGTACTGAAAAACTTTTTATCCAATGCTTTCAAATTTACCAATGCAAATGGCAGCATATCTCTCGAATTGACCAAAGAGCAAGACCAGTTGCTATTTTCGGTGAAAGATACGGGCAAAGGAATCCCAGCAGAAAAAAGACAATTAATCTTTGAGGCATTCCGACAGGAGGACGGTTCGACGAGTAGAAAATATGGCGGCACTGGACTCGGGCTCTCCATTAGTCTAGAAATTGCAGCCTTGCTCAACGGAAATATTCAGCTAGAAAGCGAGTTGGATAAGGGCAGTATTTTCACGCTATCCATGCCGTTTAAATCATCTTTGGAGGACGCTACACTAATTACTCAGACACCGACAATAGCGGCGGTATCTGCTGCGCCTTTGCTGGACGAAATTCGAGTTAATTTGGACACATTGAAATCCGTCCGAAGTATATTGATCGTTGAAGACGATATCAACTTCGCCTACATTCTAAAAGATTTTGCAGAGCAATATTCCTTTGAAGTACTGCTAGCCCATGATGGGCCTCAAGGTATTGAAATGGCAAAAACCCATTTACCCGACGCTATTATTCTAGATGTGATGCTGCCTATCGCTGATGGTTGGAACGTATTGCGCACACTTAAATCAGATCCGCAAACCCAAGGCATACCAATACATATGATGTCTGCAGCTAATATCAAACAAAAAGATACATTGGAGAAAGGGGCTATTGGCTTTTTGTCAAAACCGGTAACCGAGCAAAATATTAAAAAAGCATTCTCTAATATTATTCTGAATATAGACCAAGACGTCAAAAAAGTGCTACTGGTAGAAGATCAAGAGGTAATGAGTGAATTCATTAAAAATTCATTTGCCGAGCAAAACATTAATATTATACAGGCTTTTACTAAAAAGTCTGCTTTAGAGAAGCTACGAACGGAAGAGAATATAGACTGTATCATTCTGGATATCACCTTACCTGATAGTAGCGGACTCGGCTTGCTCGAGCAGATCAAAAAAGATGATACGTTCAAAGATATTCCGGTGATTATCAATACCGCGGAGGAATTGACTACAGAACAAACAGATCGAATCGCGCGATACACCAAATCGATGATCCATAAAGACGGTAAATCTACCGACAGACTGATCGATGAGGTCAATCTATTTCTCAATAAGATTAACAACGTAGATTACGAACCAATCCGTAATAACAAGAAGCTCGACAAAGCAAGTTATACAGAAGCAAACAATCTTCGTGGCAAACGGGTACTAGTCGTAGACGACGATATGCGAAATGTCTTTGCCCTTACCACGGCACTGAAAGAACACGATCTTCATATTGAAATCGCCAACAATGGACGAGAAGCACTGGAGATCATTCAAAATCAAAAAGAACCATTCAACATGGTCCTCATGGACGTCATGATGCCAGAAATGGATGGTTATAACGCAATCGAACATATCAGAAAAGAACCTAAGCATGCCCGATTACCGATTATCGCGGTGACGGCCAAAGCCATGCAGGAAGATCATGAAAAATTGATACAACTCGGCGCAAATGATTATATCAGCAAGCCAATAGATATGGATAAATTAATCGCCCTAATGCAAGTATGGTTAAGCTAGAAGGAGAACCAGCACACATTTCATTTGAAGAATTAGAGGAGATTATAGCATTACTAAGACAAACTTCGGGCTTTGACCTGTCTGGATATAGCCGTTCATCTCTAAAAAGAAGGATTCAACGGGTAATGGGGCTGGATCGAATGGACTTTGTAGATCTCAAAAATGCGTTGATCAACGCACCTGGCTTCCAGACTTACTTAATGTATGAGATTACGGTTAATGTAACGGAAATGTTCAGGGATCCTGATTTTTTCCAAGCTCTCCACACATTAGTAATCCCCTATTTGCGCACATTCCCTCGGGTCAAAATCTGGAGCGCAGGCTGCGCTAGTGGCGAAGAAGTATATTCATTGGCTATTTTACTTTCACAAAACACACTATATGATCGATCCTTTATTTACGGAACGGATGTGAACTCGCATATTATTGAAGTAGCAAAAAAAGGCATTTATCCGTTACAGAAAATCAAAACATACACGGAGAATTTTAACCATTATACAACGGAAGATTCCTTTGCTAAATACTACACGGTAAAGTACGACATGGCTATCATATCCAACTACTTACGCAACAACACACTCTTCTCTACCCACAATCTTGCCTCAGATTCTGTATTCAATGAATTTCAATTGATCACATGCAGAAATGTAATGATATATTTTGACCATAGTTTGCAAAGTCGTGTCCTCGAATTGCTCTATAATTCTCTTACTCCTTTCGGTTTTCTATGTTTAGGTGCTAAAGAGAATTTAACGAACCATGCCATTATCGATAAGTTTAGAATCATTAGTCGTAAAAACAACATCTACCAAAAAATAAAATAGCACAGCAGAATACCCCTACAAACTTCTGACAGACAACTAAATAGCTCCTGCTTAACATCTTTAGTAAAATAATTGATTACTTTTGTGGAGTGAACCAGTGAGGAGCATGAAAAAGATTAATTTACTTATACTCGATGATCGCGAAGAAAACATCATCAGTTTGCGTGCTTTATTAGAAGAGCTGGAGGACCTTCATATCATAGCACACACCGATCCTAATGAAGCGCTTAAGGTGTGCTGGCATGAAGATATCACCATTGCTATGGTCGATGTGCAGATGCCAAAAATGAATGGTTTCGAGTTTGTATCGCTACTCAAATCAAATCATAAGACTAATCACATCATGGTCATCATGGTGACTGCCATTTCTAAGGAAGAACGCTATTTGCTTGAAGGCTTACGAAGTGGAGCGATTGATTATTTGTATAAACCACTAAACCCTGAAATTACACGCGCTAAAGTAAGGTCTTTTATACATCAAGTCCGTTTACAAGAAGAGATAAAACAAAAAAACATAGCCTTGGAAGTGTCTGGTAAAGAGCTTCTATTGGCGAAGGAAGAAGCGGAGCATGCTCGCAAGTCAAAAGAAATCTTCCTAGCTAACATGAGTCACGAAATACGGACACCCATAAACGGTATCATGAGCGTGATTCACGTATTGAAAACTTCTCCTCTTAGCAACGAACAAATAGAGTGGTTAGGCATATTAGATAATGCTTCCCAATCTCTGCTTGTGATCATCAATGATATATTGGATCTATCTCGTATTGATTCGGGCAAGTTCAAAATTGAAATGGAAGATTTCTCGCTCACCAAATTCATTGACAATATGGATCGCATGTTCAAAGTAAAAGCGGACCATAAAGATTTACATTTTGTGGTAGAAAAAGAGGGAGATTTGCCCGACAATGTGATTTTTGATGCTTTACGCCTTCAGCAGATTATCACCAATTTCATTTCCAATAGTCTCAAATTTACAGAGCAAGGTAGTATTACTTTTAACGTAAGGCTAGTAGAGATCAGGCCGAAAGGATATCTGATTCGTTTTACGGTAACAGATACAGGGATTGGTATACTTACCGATCATTTGCCTAAAATATTCCAGCCTTTTGAACAAGGCGATGGCGCCATCACTAAGCGATATGGTGGCACTGGACTCGGACTCGCAATAGTGAAGCAACTCGCCGAATTATTAGATGGAGAAGTAGGTTCTCAGAGTGATGTGGGAATAGGGTCAAGCTTTTATTTTGAAGCGTGGTTCCAAAAAAGTAAAACCGCGCAGATTCAAAAACCAAACGAACCCTATGTCAATTTTCCAAAATTAGATGGTGTACAAATTTTAGTAGCAGAAGACAATGATCTAAATGCTTTCATGTTAGCACATATGCTGAAAACTTGGAGTTGCGAGGTAGATATCGTGAAAGATGGCCAACAGGCATTAGATGCTGTATTACAAAAGACCTACGATCTCGTCTTAATGGATACGCATATGCCCGTTATGAGCGGATTTGATGCCATTAAGGCTATCAAATCATTAGACGATCTCGAAAAAAACAGCATGCCTATCATCACCATTTCGGCTTCTGTGCTCGCCCACGAACAAGCAGCAGCCTACGAGGTAGGCGCTCGATACGTCATTGTAAAACCTTTTGATCCCGTAGATCTGTACAGCAAAATCTCCAGCGTAGTAGAAACAAGCAAGACAGAGAATTGACGCTTAAAAATTCTCATGTCGCTGCTTTTTAATGAATAATACTTAAATTCGTATTGTAATACATACAAATATAGACTATGAAAAAAATATTTATTGCCCCTATCGCAGCTTTAGCAATCGGCTTAGCATCTTGTGGCGGCAACACAGATTCAGAGAAAAAAGAAAATACACCTTCTGAAGAAGCAACTCCTGTTTCACCAGCAGCAACAGTACCGGGAATCGAGAATGTAGAACTATCTAACAACTGGACTGTTCAAGGTAATGATCAAATGAAATTTGATGTTAATTTGATCCGTGTAAAAGCAGGTGAACCGGTAGAAATCACCTTCAAAAACGCAGGAGAATTACCAATCGAATCTATGGGACATAACCTTGTCGTATTGAACCCAACAGTAGACATTCCTACTTTCGGCGGTGAAGCTGCTGGAGCACCAGATAATGATTATATTCCAAAATCGTCTTTAAGCTCTATCGTAGCACACACAAAATTATTAGGTCCTGGACAAGAAGATAAGATTACTTTTACCGTCGAAGCCGGTGTCTACCCTTACATTTGTAGCTTCCCGGGTCACTTCGGGATCATGCAAGGTAAGATCGTTGCTGAGTAAATCGACTTGTAACAAACCGACAATCTCACCCGATTGTCGGTTTTTTTTAACAATAACGAAATTTTACGTGTATCCGGTTCGATCATACTCAATTTAATCGTATTTTTGAGCAGAGAAAAAACACAACTATATGCAGTATGACGTAATTGTAATTGGAAGTGGGCCCGGCGGCTACGTGGCCGCTATCCGTTGCGCTCAACTAGGACTAAAAACCGCTGTTATTGAAAAATACAGCACATTTGGCGGAACCTGTCTTAACGTAGGCTGTATTCCTTCCAAAGCCTTGTTGGACACATCAGAACACTATCACAATGCCGCACACAATTTTGCGACCCATGGTATCAGCTTAGATAGCCTGAAAATCGACGTCAAAAAGATGATCGATCGCAAAAATGATGTGATTGCGCAAAACACAGCCGGAATTACCTACCTTTTCAAAAAGAACAAAATTGAAAGTTTTGAAGGTACAGGCACATTCGTGGACAAAAACACGATTAAAATTGAAAAAGAAGGTGCAGATGCACAAGAGATAAAAGGCAAGAATATCATCATCGCAACAGGTTCAAAACCTACCGCTTTGCCGTTCTTACCTATCGACAAAAAAAGAATCATAACCTCTACTGAGGCTTTGCAATTACAAGAAATCCCTAAAAGTCTGATCGTGATCGGCGGTGGCGTTATCGGATTGGAATTGGGCTCAGTATATGCCCGCTTAGGATCTAAGGTTTCTGTGGTAGAATATGCAAAATCTATCATCCCTACGATGGATGCCTCTTTAGGCAAAGAGTTACAACGCGTTTTGAAAAAACAACTTGGATTTGAGTTTTTCTTAGGTCACAAAGTAACTGGAGCTACTACCAAAGGAAAAGAGGTAACGGTAACGGCAGAAGATGCAAAAGGTAACGAAGTATCTTTCCAAGGAGATTACTGCATCGTAGCAGTAGGTCGTACAGCTTACACAGAAGGCTTAGGCTTAGATAAAATCGGTATCGAAACTGAAGAACGCGGCAATAAGATTCCAGTAAACGAGCATTTGGAAACTTCAGTAGAAGGTATTTATGCGATCGGTGACGTGATTAAAGGTGCCATGCTTGCGCATAAAGCGGAAGATGAAGGTATCTTTGTTGCAGAGCGTATTGCCGGACAAAAACCACATATTGATTATAATGCTATACCAGGTGTAGTTTATACTTGGCCAGAAGTAGCTGCTGTCGGACAGACGGAAGAGCAATTGAAGGAAGCAGGTAAAAAATACAAAACTGGAAGTTTTTCATTCAAAGCATCGGGTCGTGCAAAAGCATCTGGCGATACCGACGGATTTGTAAAAGTATTAGCGGATGCAGAGACCGACGAGGTGCTAGGTGTGCATATGATTGGTCCGCGCGCAGCAGATATGATTGCTGAAGCAGTCATGGCATTAGAATATCGTGCTTCTGCAGAGGATATTGGCCGTATCTGTCATGCTCACCCAACGTATACCGAAGCGTTTAAAGAGGCTGCATTGGCCGCTACAGATAATCGAGCGATACACGCTTAGTTTTTTACTACATAAAAGGGAAACAAGCTATTGTTTCCCTTTTTTATTGACCCATCAGATTACTACAAGAGCGCAAGTTTATACCTATGAATTTTTATACACGTAAATGGATCAAACCAGAAGATTTAAATCCTAATGGAAGCCTATTCGGAGGAACACTACTTCGTTGGATAGATGAAGAAGCGGTGATCTATGCTATTGTGCAACTCGAAAATCCAAATATTGTCACCAAGTACATTTCGGAGATTAACTTCGTGAGTTCGGCTCGTACGGGAGATATTATCGAGATGGGAATAGAAGCGATTGATTTCGGCAGAACATCGCTCACCATGCGCTGTGAGGTGCGCAATAAGATCACTCGCAAAACAATACTATCTATTGATAAGCTGGTATTCGTAAACTTGGATGAACACGGTACACCAACCCCACATGGCAAGACAGAGATTCATTACAATTACTTGGGAATCGAACCGGATAAAAGGGATTAGTTTTTAACTCTACTAACTTTCTGAACTTAGAACTTAGAAAAACAGATCACTTGGTCGTGTCTCCACGTGATGAACCTCGTCATTGCGAATCCGAAGCACGAGGGTGCCGCAATCTAAAATGCTATTAACCTTTTCAACGCTATCAACTTAAAAAGAACAGATCGCTTTGTCGCACCTCTGTAAGATGACGGTAGCGCCAAAAAAGCAAAAAGCCTTTCGGAAATCCGAAAGGCTTTTTTTATATGATTAAGGAAGATAAACTTAACCCCCTAATACTTCAGATACTAAATCTGCTGCTTCTTTCAATGCGATTGCAGAGTATACTTTCAAACCAGATCCATCGATCAGTTTTTTCGCTTCTTCTGCATTCGTACCTTGAAGACGAACGATGATTGGCACTGGAATATTTCCAATTTCTTGGTAAGCATCGATCACACCTTGAGCAACACGATCACAACGAACGATACCACCGAAGATATTGATTAAGATCGCTTTTACGTTAGGATCTTGAAGGATGATGTTGAATCCAGCTTTTACTGTTTCCGCATTTGCCGTACCACCTACATCTAAGAAGTTAGCTGGCTCACCACCCGCTAATTTAATGATGTCCATAGTTGCCATAGCCAAACCAGCACCGTTTACCATACAACCTACGTTACCATCTAATTTCACGTAGTTTAGGTTCGATTTACCAGCTTCTACTTCTGTAGGATCTTCTTCTGCAAGATCACGTAAAGCAGCGATGTCAGCGTGGCGGTATAGGGCATTTTCATCCAAATTAACCTTTGCATCCACTGCCAAGATTTTGTCGTCAGATGTTTTTAGTACCGGATTGATTTCGAACATAGATGCATCGATAGCATCATACGCTTTGTACAATGCTGCTACGAATTTAACCATATCCTTTTGCGCAGCACCCGACAAACCTAAATTGAACGCAATTTTACGTGCTTGAAAGCCTTGTAGACCTACTTTAGGATCAATTTCTTCTTTGAAGATGAGATGTGGTGTTTTTTCAGCCACTTCTTCAATATCCATTCCACCTTCGGTAGAGTACATGATCATATTACGACCAGAAGCACGATCCAAAAGCACAGACATATAGAACTCTTTTGTTTCACTTTCTCCGGGGTAGTATACATCTTGTGCTACGAGCACTTTGCTTACTTTCTTTCCTTCTGGGCCTGTTTGAGGAGTTACCAACTGCATCCCGATGATATCCGTAGCACGTTGCACGACCTCATCATGGTTTTTAGCCAATTTCACACCACCACCTTTTCCGCGGCCACCGGCATGAATTTGGGCTTTGACAACCACCCAGTCCGAATTATACTCTTCTTTCAATCTCTTTGCAGCATCTAAGGCTTGCTCAGGGGTTTCGGCTACAATACCTTCTTGTATGCGTACTCCGAAACTTTTAAGTATTTCTTTTCCTTGATATTCGTGAATATTCATTGATTCAATATTTCCAGTAAAAGTAGTTTTTTTATTTGTAAGGGGCAAGTTATTGTTATGTAAACGACAATTTTGACAACCTAAATACCGAATCATAATTTAGCTATTTTGTGTAACTTCGCCCTATGATACTACAGGCCAAAGACATTTTTAAGACGTATGGCGAACTCCAAATATTGAAAGGCGTAAGCCTTGAGGTACAAAAAGGAGAAGTCGTATCGATTGTTGGCGCTTCTGGAGCGGGCAAAAGTACGCTGCTTCACATCATTGGAACACTAGACAGACCAGATAAAGGTCGGCTCTCCCTCAATGGGCAGGAGCTCGATAAACTAAATGAGAAAAAGCTAAGCGATTTCCGCAACCGCAACATCGGATTTGTATTTCAGTTTCACCACCTCCTACCAGAATTTACTGCTTTAGAAAATGTGTCTATTCCGGGATATATTGCGGGAGCTCCGCAAAAAATGGTGGAGAAACGGGCAATGGAATTGCTAGAACGTCTTGGTGTAGCCGATCGTGCTGCACACAAACCGGGAGCATTATCGGGCGGAGAACAACAGCGTATCTCGGTAGCTAGAGCATTAATTAATAATCCAGCCATCATATTAGCAGATGAGCCTTCGGGCAATCTCGATTCGGAAAATGCGGCTTCTTTGCATCGTCTTTTCTTTGATCTGCGCGATAGCATGCAACAAACCTTTATTATCGTTACCCATAACGAAGAATTGGCTAGTATCTCCGACCGCACCATTCATATGCGCGATGGACTGATCTACGAATAAAAAAATAGTTATGTCTACCATTTTACTCACCTACGGCACAAGACCCATTGCTCAACGCATCGCCAAGATCTTGAGCTCGCATCATCAACTTGTTCTTGCTACCAACGAGGAGGTTCCGTCGGTTTTAGCCCACACGTATAAATCCATACCCAATTCGGCCAACCCCGTTTTTGCACACGAAATGCTTAAACTTTGTCTGGATCAGGGCATCGATCTTATTCTACCATTGGGGGCAGCTGAAATCGAGGTTTTGAGCGGATCGACCATTTTATTCGAAGAGTATGGTATTAGCATCGTTCGTCCATTTCTTAGTCCTCAACAAGAAATCATCAAACAGATTCCTGCAGGAGCGCCATTGCTAATAGTACACGACAGCAAGTCATTATCAGAGGACTGCCAAATACCGCAAGGTGTAGAAAATGGCGTTTACGCCTTATCCGAAGAAGCGTGGCTTCCTATAATTATCTAAATATTATACTATGAAGACCATTGTCCCAAAGGAAGATAAAACATTGTACCTATTCGAGGTCGATGATGTATTGTACGATAAACGGGATTTTGTATTACAGATCTATTATCTATTCGGTCAGTTCGTAGAGTTTACAGAATCCAAACCTATTGCGGCAGCGATCACGCAATTTATGAAAGCGCGTTTTGACGCCGATGATACTGCCGGACTGCTACAAGCAACGCAAAAAGAGTTTGACTTATTGGAAGATTATTCTGAAAATTTCGAACGCCTGCAAGCTAACGCACACCTACCGTTAAAACTCCTGCTTTTAGAAGAAATAAAAGACATTTTTCAAACACTAGTAGATTCAGGAAAGCAAATCGCGATCTTAACAGAAGGAAATCCCGTGTTACAATTAAATAAATTAAAACACGTGGATTGGGCTGGTTGGGATCAAAAAATTAAAATATACTTTACGGACGAATTGGTTTTCAGAAATTTAGACCCTTTTACTTATATTGCAAATGAGTTTGGTCTGGATAAAGCAGCAATTGAATATATCCGATAGCGTTTATAAGACCACAAATAGCGCTTACTGTTTAAGGATATTGTCATGAATAAAGCTTCAAATCTCCAAATGGAACCTGCTTTCGCAGCGTTCAAATTGGCGTCGGTTCAAAAAGAAACGATCAAAGCGATAGATGATATTACGCGTCACAATGACGATAAAAATTTTCGACAGAACAGCCAACCATCTAGATTTACTCAAAAATATATCATCACTTTCTTACTGCTTTTTGTGGCTGTATCTGGTATTACTGCATCCTGTAGCAAAGAAATCGATCCGACAGAACCTCCCACTCTCCCCACTACACGCACTACCGAGCAGCTGGTTGCAGATAGCATTTATTATTACTATAAAGAACAATCGTATTGGTCTTCTTCGATAGCTAATGTAAACCCGATTAGCTCATTTACCGACCGATTCTTTGTAAGCAATGTAGACTTAATGACGAATGCTCGTATTGCTCTAGCTCAATTAGTGATGCAAACACCTGTACATCCGGGATATAATGGTGCAATTGACCGATTCTCCTTTGTCGCAGAGGCGTCCTCGAGTAGTAGCAGTCTACGCGCAGATCGCGCAGATGGGTACGGCATTTACGAAACCCTCGCTCGGATCAATAATGACACGATAGGATATATCTACATTAGTTTGGTCGAGGGTGGTTCGCCGGCAGCTCGGGCTGGCATCAAGCGTGGCGACAAAATTGTCGGCATCAATAGTAATCGCAACTTGCAAGTTCCTTTAATTAATGGCGTGCCCCAAAGCCAAACGGCTATCCTACTCGTTCGGCAAGCTTTAGAAAGTCCGGCCTTCACGATCGAAGTAGAGCGCGAAGGCGTAGTGTATAATCACAGCCTACAAACAGATAATTACGAAATCGACCCATTGATGGCCGATACAATATATACACTACAGGGTCGAAACATTGGTTACTTCGCCCTTTCTTCATTCGAACAAACTCGAACCAGTGGCAACATTGGCACAGCATTTAAAGCAAGATTAGACGCTATATTTTCGCGCTTCAATACAGCACAAGTGCAGGATATTATCGTAGATTTTCGGTACAATGTAGGTGGATACGTGCACGCCGCAGAATATGTGGCCAACCATCTGATTAACAACGAAGGTGATCGACAATTGATGTATAGATCTGACACGAATCCCAACCTGCGGCAAGGGCGATATGCCGGAGAATTTGATGACGTCAACTTCCTAAAAAACACCACACTTAATCCAAGAAAGCTGTACTTCTTGATAGGCAACAATACGGCATCAGCGAGTGAACTTGTTCTAAGCGCGCTCATGGCCTATTACAATCCCAATGGCAATAATGACGCGAGCTCGCGCCGGTTAGAAATCGTAGGCACTCCATCAGCTGTCAAACCTGGCACTAGCATACCAAGCACGTATGGCAAACCCATGGGGTTCTTCCCACAAACGATCATGAACAGAGTTGATCTATGGGCAGCATCCTTCAAAATCATTAATGCTAGAAATTATACCGACTACTGGAACGGCATTCCTGCAACATATCCGACACCTGTGCAAGACAATATTTTGTACAACTTCGGAGATCCTCGTGAATCGATGGTATTCGCTGCACTCTATCACAGTGTGAATAATTCCTACCCAGCAACAACAGCAAGCACGCAAGCTCGTAGTGCTCACAATTCGAGCGGTAATACGAATGGAGTAGAAATTGTAAAAGAGTTGCACCCCAGAAGTCCACGTGAGTTAAAGAAGCACAAACAATAACCTTTAACTTAGCTTATGCTGAATAGTAAACCTGCTACCATAAAAGAGATAGCGAGAAAACTAAAGATTTCGACTTCAACTGTATCTCGTGCACTAAATGATCACCCAAGTATTGGTTTGGTAACGACGATGCGTGTGAAAAATATGGCCAAGGAGCTCCATTATGAGCCAAACCAAACGGCGATATTTTTCAAGCAACGGAAAACCTTCACCATAGGTGTTATCTTGCCGATGTTGGCAGAACCATTCTTTACCGAAGCGATCAGCTCGATCGAACAGTACGCCAGCGAAAGAGATTATACGGTGATCTTAGGCCAGTCGCTGGATGATGAGCAACGGGAGAATAACATAATCCAAACTTTTAAGAAGCATCGCGTAGACGGACTAATCATTTCTTTGAGTAAAAACACGCATGATCTAGCTTTTATTGATACACTTCGGCAATCTAATATTCCAGTAGTATTCTTTGATCGCGTGCCCGAACGCACTGATGTACACCGAGTCTTCAGTGACCTCGCGACAGGAATGGAAGAAGCAATAGAAGCATTTGTTAGTCGCGGACATCAGAAAATCGCGTTAATTAACGGGCCAGATACCATGATATCTTCTAAACAGCGGCAAAATAGCTTTGAGCAAGCCTTAGTAAAGCAAAATATTTCGTTCGATCCGAATTATACAGTGCATACCGATTTGACGTTAGCTGGCAATGAAATGGCAATAGAAACACTCTGCAATTTGCCCGATCGACCATCCGCCGTCGTTTCTTTTAATGATTTTGTGACGCTGGATGTCATTCGATATGTCAAAACAAAAGGATTGGCACTAAATCAGGATATATTTTTCATCAGTTTTGCGAACTATCCATTATGGCAATATATGGACAACCCTCCTATGGGAAGTATTGAGCAATACCCGGGAGAGCAAGGATTGAAGGCAGCCGAAATCTTGTTTGAAGCGATAGAGCAGAAAGAGGATATGCCGTACAAAACGGTCGTATTGACCTCTAAGCTATCGCTTAAATAAGTTATAAAAAAGAAAGTAGGATTATTGCTGACTGCGTAAAAATTCAACCAACTTTTCTACGGCTACCGCGCGATGACTGATTTTATTCTTCTGCTCGGCAGGCATCTCGGCAAATGTCTGTTTGTAGCCTTTCGGTATAAAGATCGGATCATAGCCGAAGCCATCCACGCCGCGTTCATCCGTAATGATATTTCCTTCTACAGTGCCGTCAAAGAAATGCTGCTGACCGGCAATGGACAAAGAGATCACCGTACGGAAACGTGCTGTACGATATTGATTCTCCCCCAAATTTTCCAATACCAACGCGATGTTCTGCGCCATATCTCGAGAACCGCTATAATGTGCTGAATACACACCTGGCTCTCCATCCAGCGCATCAATTTCTAAACCCGAATCATCTGCAAAACAGTCTACCTGAAAATGCGTGACGATATAATCGCTTTTCTGCTGCGCATTGTGTTCAAAAGTATCTCCCGTTTCTGGAATCTCTGCCGTACAACCAATATCGGCCAGCGATAGCAAATCAAATTCTCCGCCCAACATCGCTTTTACTTCTTCGAGTTTGTGGGCATTGTTAGTGGCAAAAACAAGTTTAGTCATTTGTAATAAATTTTTTGAATTCAAGCCAGAAGGCTTTCTTCTTCTCCACATTCGCAAACATCTCCTCAAAACTATAGGTATTGAATACGGTAGCTACTTTCCCCTTCATATACGCATTGTGAGGAATTGGCGGTAGCACCAAAGAAGCCGGCTCCACACCAAGCAACGTAATGCGCGTCGGTTGGAAGAATTGCATAATACGCTTAAAATCGTTGGGATTATGCGCGTTGGCCAAATTAACCACAGCAACGTCTGCTACACGAAGGTTCACTGCAGCTAGGATCTTTGCGAAGGCATCTAATGCACCTGGCGAAAAATAATCAAATTCAGGATAGCGCAAGATAAAGAGAATGCGTTTATCTACCGATCCTTGATAAATAAACTCCTCCGGCACGCTCAACGGAGTGGTATCGCGTGCTGGAGGAGTTATGAATGATTGTGCTTCTACCTGCTGAAAACCACTAGATGGTTGCTCCTGTACAACAAAATCTGCCGAAAACAGCGTTTCGTTCATCAGCGCGTTAAGCGCAACGGGGTGATTCGTCAGCAGGTTAGACATCCTATCGTTATTGACCTAAGATCCAAGCAAAGATTAATGGTGCTACAATCGTAGCATCCGACTCTACAATAAATTTAGGTGTATTGATATCTAGTTTACCCCACGTAATCTTTTCGTTGGGAACAGCACCAGAATACGATCCGTACGAAGTTGTAGAATCTGAAATCTGACAGAAGTAAGACCAGAAGGGCACATCATGCCATTCCAAATCTTGGTACATCATCGGCACCACACAGATTGGAAAATCACCAGCAATACCGCCACCAATCTGGAAGAAACCAACACCTTTACCGCCAGAGTTTTCGCGATACCATTCGGTTAGGCACACCATGTATTCGATCCCAGATTTCACGGTCGATGCTTGCAACTGTCCTTTGATGACGTACGAAGCGAAGATATTACCTGTGGTAGAATCTTCCCATCCTGGTACGACAATAGGAATATTTTTCTCTGCGGCAGCCAAGATCCAAGAGTTTTTAGGATCAATCTCGTAATACTGCTCCAAATCACCAGAGCGCACCACTTGATACAAAAACTCGTGTGGGAAATAACGCTCGCCATTTGCTTCTGCTTTCTTCCAAGCCGCCTCAAGATGAGATTGCAAACGACGGAAAGCCTCTTCCTCTGGGATACAAGTATCCGTTACACGGTTATAGTGATTCTCCAACAAATCCCACTCGTCTTGCGGAGTAAGATCGCGGTAGTTCGGCACACGCTTATAATGCGAGTGTGCTACCAAATTCATTACATCCTCTTCTAGGTTAGCACCTGTACAAGAAATGATGGCAACTTTATCTTGGCGAATCATTTCCGCCAGAGAAATACCCAACTCTGCTGTACTCATCGCACCAGCTAATGAAACCAACATCTTTCCACCTTCGTCCAAATGCGTTTCGTAGCCTTTCGCTGCATCTACTAGCGCTGCAGCGTTGAAGTGAAGGTAGTTTTTCTCAATAAATTGAGAAATAGGACCTCTGTTTTTCGTCATGATCTATTAAAAATTTAGATGGTAAATCCTTTCTAACAAAGGTAGCCTTTTTTGCTGAAAAGCTAATCGCTACTTAAAATCTCCCAGATCTACTTTCTTTGGCTCGAATATGGCACGTATTATCAGGAGAAGAGTACAATATGTTACCATTTCGATTTTATCAACAAATCAAGCATAAAATACAAATAATACGATATAATCAGTTCATGTTTAAATTTGTATCAATATAATAAGCTAAAAAATGAAAATTGGTTAAAATCGTATTGTATTTATTACTATATTAGCAAACTAAATAATAGAGGAAGTATGATGTACGATAGTTTGCAGGCATCCGGATTATACAATCCGGAGTTTGAGCATGATGCCTGTGGTGTAGGATTTGTTGCACATATAAAAGGAATAAAATCGCATAATCAGGTGGCTGATGCGTTGACCATGTTAGAAAACATGGAGCATCGTGGTGCCTGTGGTTGTGATCCAGAAAGCGGTGATGGTGCCGGGATTATGATTCAGTTGCCACATGAGTTTTTGTGGGAAGAATGTATTAATCTGGGCATACAGCTAGAAGAACCGGGCTATTATGGCGCTGGGATGGTATTCTTACCAAAAGAACAAGAGCTGAATGCACTTTGTCGATCGCTTATCGAAGAAGCGACGAAAGATCGCGGCATGGATTTCTTAGGATTTCGCGATGTGCCGGTCAATCGCGACGGCATTGGCCCGACCGCATTAAGTGCAGAACCAGAGATTATACAGTTTTTCGTTTCTCGCCCAGAAGGCGTTAAAAACACGGAAGATTTCGAAAGAAAGCTGTATGTTCTTCGCCGTCTGATCGTACAGAAAGTAAAAGAACACCAGGAATATCCCCTACCCTTGTATTTCGCTTCGTTGTCTTGTAAAACCATTATCTACAAAGGACAATTAACGACCTATCAAGTAGGTACATATTATACAGACTTACATGATTCGCGTGTGACATCTGCCTTCGGGTTAGTTCACTCTCGTTTCTCCACCAACACCTTCCCGTCTTGGGCTTTGGCGCAGCCATTCCGTATGATGGCGCACAATGGAGAAATCAATACCTTGACTGGAAATCTAAACTGGTTTTATGCTGGCGCAAGAGCTTTATCATCGCCATATTTCACCAAAGAAGAGATGGACATCTTATTGCCAGTAGTAGATAAAGGTCAATCAGATTCGGCTTGCTTAGACAATGTGGTCGAATTACTACTACATTCAGGCCGTAGTCTACCACATGTGATGTTGATGCTCGTGCCAGAAGCTTGGGATGGCAACACGCAGATGGATCCATTGAAACGCGCATTCTACGAATACCACGCCACCTTGATGGAACCTTGGGATGGTCCTGCGGCGCTGTGTTTCACCGACGGAAAGATCATCGGTGCGACCTTAGATCGTAACGGATTGCGCCCATTGCGCTATGCGATCACTTCTGACGATCGCGTGGTTGCCTCATCAGAAGCAGGTGCTCTACCAATTCCAGAAGAATTGATCATCGAAAAAGGCAGACAACAGCCAGGAAAGATCTTTGTGGTCGATATGGAAGTCGGTCGCGTGCGCACAGATGAGGAAGTAAAAGGAGAATTAGTACGCCAACAACCGTATGGTGAATGGTTGGACAACTATAAAATCAGATTGAAGGAATTGGCGGAACCACGCGTTACCTTCACCTATTTATCGAAAGAATCGGTATTCAAATACCAGCAGTCATTCGGCTACACACGCGAAGATTTAGAAACGATCATCGCACCAATGGCGTTGACCGGTTATGAGCCGATTGGATCTATGGGTACCGATGTGCCTTTGGCCGTGTTATCCGATCAACCGCAGCATTTATCCAGCTATTTCAAGCAATTCTTTGCGCAAGTAACAAATCCACCAATAGATCCAATTCGCGAGCGTTTGGTGATGAGTTTGGCAACGTTTATCGGCAATGCCGGCAACATTTTGATCGAAGACAAAAAATTCTGTCACTGTGTCGTATTAGAGCATCCAATCATTACATCGAGCGAATTAGAAAAACTACGTTCTATCGATACCGGCGTATTCCAAGCGAAAACTTTGCAAACGTATTTCAAAGCAGATGGGCAGCCGGGTTCTCTAGAGGCTGGCATCGAACGCCTGTGTCGCTATGCGGATGACGCGGTGAAAGATGGTTTTGAAGTAATCATTCTATCCGATCGTGCGATCGATTCACAGCACGCCGCCATTCCGTCTATCTTGGCCGTCTCCGCCGTACACCATCACCTGATCAAAACGGGTAATCGTGGCGCGGTTGGTTTGGTAGTCGAAGCGGGCGACGCATGGGAAGTACACCATTTTGCTTGTTTGCTAGCTTTCGGAGCTACTGCCATCAATCCGTATATGGCCTTGGCCAGCATCCGTACGATGAAAGAAGAAAAGCAATTGGAAACCGATCTTTCGTGGGATGAGCTACGCAAAAATTACGTTAAAGCAGTATGCGCGGGCTTATTGAAAATCTTTTCTAAAATGGGAATCTCCACGTTGCAATCGTATCATGGTGCTCAGATCTTTGAAATCTTAGGAATCGACAAAGAAGTCGTAGACAACTATTTCTGCGGATCGGTATCCCGCATCGGTGGTCTGAACTTAGATGATATTGCCCGCGAAGCGCTGGCCAAACATGCCAAAAGTTTCGAGCAAGGCCGTGTACCTAAAGAGATTTTACCAGAAGGTGGGATTTACCAATGGAAACGTCGTGGTGAAGGACACTTGTGGAATCCACAAACGGTGCACTTATTGCAACAAGCTTGTCGCAATAATGATTATCAGTCCTATAAAAAATACGCTTCGCTGATCAATAACCAACAGGAGCGCATGTTTACTTTGCGCGGTTTGCTGGACTTCGCCAAGCATCGCACGCCAATACCAGTAGAGGAAGTAGAATCTGCTCCTGAAATCTTAAAAAGATTTGCAACAGGAGCGATGTCTTTCGGATCCATTTCGCATGAGGCACATAGCACCTTAGCGATCGCGATGAACCGCATTGGCGGCAAATCGAATACCGGTGAAGGTGGAGAAGATGAAGCACGCTACACGCCTTTAGCAAATGGAGATTCGATGCGCTCGGCGATCAAACAAGTGGCTTCGGCTCGTTTTGGAGTCACTTCCAATTACTTGACGCAGGCGGATGAAATTCAGATCAAAATGGCGCAAGGAGCTAAACCGGGAGAAGGTGGGCAGCTACCAGGTCACAAAGTAGACGATTGGATTGCCAAAACGCGGCACTCAACACCTGGCGTAGGATTAATTTCTCCGCCTCCGCATCACGATATTTACTCGATCGAGGATTTAGCGCAGCTCATATTTGACTTGAAGAATGCCAATCGTGCAGCAAGGATCAACGTTAAACTGGTTTCAAAAGCAGGTGTCGGTACGATTGCAGCGGGTGTAGCAAAAGCGCACGCCGATGTGATCTTGATTGCCGGATACGATGGCGGTACAGGTGCTTCACCGCTCAGCTCAGTGAAACATGCTGGTTTGCCTTGGGAATTGGGCTTGGCCGAAGCACACCAAACCTTGGTACAAAATAGACTACGTAGCCGGATTGTATTACAAGCTGACGGACAGATGAAAACAGGTCGTGATCTAGTGATCGCTACCTTATTAGGCGCCGAAGAATGGGGCGTCGCGACAGCGGCTTTGATCGCAGGTGGTTGTATCATGATGCGTAAATGTCACTTGAATACCTGCCCAGTTGGTGTTGCTACGCAAGATCCAGAATTACGCAAATTATTCTCTGGTAAACCAGAAGACGTGGTACATCTATTCCACTTCTTGGCAGAAGAGATGCGCGAGACGATGGCCGAATTGGGTTTCCGCACCATCAACGAAATGGTGGGTAAAGCACAGTTCTTGAAAAAACGCGAAGATATCCCGCACTGGAAAGCACAAAAAGTGGATTTCACTGGCATTCTGCATGTGGCTAGAAACTTCTCTGAAGACTCATTATACAACACCGAAGAGCAAGATCACGGTATGAGTATGATCTTGGATTGGGCATTGCTGAAACAAGCTGAACGTGCTATCGAATCCAAAGATCCGGTATTTGGCACCTTCAAAGTCAAAAATACAGATCGTACCATTGGTACATTATTGTCCAACGAGATCTCCAAAGTCTACGGTTCTAAAGGCTTGCCAGAAGATACCATCAACTTCAAATTCGAAGGTTCGGCCGGTCAATCATTCGGTGCATTCGCAACCAAAGGATTGTCGTTTGAGTTAGAGGGCGAGGCTAATGATTATGTCGGAAAAGGTTTATCTGGTGCACAATTAGCTATTTATCCAGCCAAAGAAAGCACACTAGTGCCAGAAGACAATATCATTATCGGTAACGTAGCGCTTTACGGCGCCACCAGCGGATACTTATATATCAATGGCTTAGCTGGTGAGCGTTTTGCGGTGCGTAACTCTGGTGCGACGGCAGTCGTAGAAGGTATTGGCGATCACGGTTGTGAGTACATGACCGGAGGAAGAGCGTTGATACTAGGGTCTACCGGTAGAAACTTTGCGGCAGGTATGAGCGGCGGTATCGCTTGGATCTATGATATCAACGAGACATTCCGCGACAATTGCAATCAGGAAATGGTGGATCTCGACCCGTTGGACACCGAAGATGAAAACGAGATCATCATCTTATTAAAGAAGCATATACATCTTACCAATAGCGCGAGAGCATCTTATATCTTGCAACACTGGGCAAATGAGAAGTACAAGTTCATCAAGGTATTCCCAAGAGAATACAAGAATGTGTTAAATAAAAAATTAGTGGTCGCTTAGCGGAGGAAAGTTATGGGAAAACCAACAGGATTTTTAGAATATGATAGAGTTGCACCACAAAAGGATGCAGCAGGCAATCGGGTAAAAAACTATGAGGAATTTGTACAGCCCTATTCCGATACGCAACTGAACGATCAAGCGGCGCGATGTATGAATTGCGGTATCCCGTTTTGCCACTCGGGTTGTCCACTCGGAAATGTTATTCCAGAGTTCAACGATGCCGTATATGATGGCAAATGGGAAGAAGCGTACCAAATATTGGTATCTACAAATAACTTCCCCGAGTTTACGGGTAGAATATGCCCAGCACCTTGTGAAGCTGCTTGCGTATTAGGGATCAACAAACCACCGGTATCTATCGAGGAAATTGAGAAACACATCATCGAGATCGCTTTCAAAAAAGGGTATGTAAAACCGAACAAAAGTTTCCTAAAAACAGGCAAGAAAGTCGCTGTTGTGGGTGGTGGACCAGCAGGATTGGCTGCTGCTGCGCAGCTCAATAAAGCAGGACATGATGTAGTGGTGTATGAGCGAGACGATAAAGTCGGCGGCTTATTGCGCTACGGTATTCCAGACTTTAAATTGGATAAATCAATCATTGATCGTCGGGTAGAAATCATGCAGCAATCAGGCATCGAGTTCCGGACGAATGCAGAGGTCGGCAAGAATGTGCCAACGTCGGAATTGGAAGCTTATGATGCGGTGGTATTATCTGGTGGATCTACGATCCCACGTAACCTCAACATTCCTGGAAGAGAACTAAAAGGTGTGCAGTACGCCATGGAGTTCTTGAAACAGCAGAATAAACGTGTGGGAAACTCTCCTATCGAGGTAGAAGAAATCACCGCTACGGGCAAAAATGTATTAGTCATTGGTGGTGGTGATACCGGATCGGATTGTGTAGGTACGTCGAACCGACATGGCGCAAAAAGCGTCACGCAATTTGAATTAATGCCGCAGCCACCAAAAGAGCGCACCGCAGCGATGCCTTGGCCAACTTATCCGATGTTGTTAAAAACGACAACATCCCACGAAGAAGGTTGTGAGCGCCATTGGAGCGTAAGCACGAAAGCATTTTTGGGCGATGAGCAAGGCAATTTACGCGCAGCGTTAGTGGTGGATCTTGCTTGGGAAACTGATGCCAATGGCCGACCAACAAAATTTGCAGAAGTTGAAGGATCAGAACGAGAAATTCCTTGTGAATTGGTGACACTGGCGATGGGTTTCTTACATCCCCAGCATGATGGCTTATTGGATGAGGCAGGCATTAGCTATGATGAGCGTGGCAACGTCAATGCGAAAGAAGGCGAATACCAAACGTCTAAAAGCAAATATTTCGCCGCAGGCGATATGCGCAGAGGGCAATCTTTGGTGGTTTGGGCGATTTCGGAAGGCCGTGAATGTGCCCGTAAAGTCGATGAATACCTGATGGGTTATTCGGAGTTGGAATCGAAAGATGCCATTTATTCTTACGCATAAACCGCGTTACGGTGTAGCTGTATTAAGCGCATATACATATTAAATCTAGTCAAAGCCTATCCTTTATTGGATAGGCTTTCTTTATATTCGTAGCAATCCCAACGCGCTAAACTTATGAAAGAGGTTATTTTATCAAAAGTCTATCAACATCCATTGATCTCTGCGGATGATCTTCGCCGCATTATAGACGCACACCATCCGCGCTCTTTCATAAAAGGTGAACTGCTTTACGAGCGTGGCAAAGTGCTCAACGAATACTTGGTACTCGAAAGCGGGCTGATTCGATCATACACACACAATTACCATGGCGATGAGATTACCACCGATTTCTTTGGGCAATACGAGGTGGTCATCGAAGTGCTTTCACTATTCCAGCGCACACCGCTTCAAGAAGACCTCCACGCACTTACCGACGGCTCCGGATGGACGATACCATACGGCACTTTTCAAGAATTATTTCATACGATCCCAGGATTCAGTGAATGGGGAAGGCTTTGGATGACGAACAAATTGTTTCAATTCAAACAAAAAACCATCGACATTATTACCCAATCGGCCAAAGAGCGCTATCTAGACATTTTAACCAACAAGCCGCAGATTATCCGCCATGCACCGTTAAAGCAAATTGCCAGTTTTTTGGGCATCACCGACACCTCCCTTAGCCGTATTCGTAAAGACCTTGGCTAGCCACCTATTTCTTGCCATAAGATAATAGCACTCAGAAGTTTATCTATTAGATTTGCTTATACTTAGACAGTACATATTGTCGTTGATACTTTATAAACAGCTATACTATGATTGCAAATCCTTATCTCAATTTTGAAGGCAAAACGGAAGAAGCTTTTCGTTTTTACCAATCTATCTTTGGCGGCGAACTCAACATTCAATACATGCACCAAGTGCCTGACTTTGAGGTACCCGAAGAAGAGAAAAACTATGTGATGCACGCCTCCATTCCGTTAGGAAATCAACAATATCTCATGGCTTCGGATTGCTTGAAAAGCGCCGGACATGTATTGCACCAAGGCAACAATCATTACATATCGCTCGTTCCCGACAGTCGCGAGGAAGCAGACCGCTTGTTCAACGGCTTATCTGCCGATGGCACCATAGAAATGCCCATGGAAGAGATGTTTTGGGGCGATTATTTTGGCTCCTTTACCGACAAATATGGCGTTCACTGGATGATTAACTTCCCCATCGCTTAGCTCATAAAGACATGGACAAAATCAGGTATAACATCGATATCCACGCACCTGCGAAACTGATTGTCAACCGGATGATCGGCCAAGAAACTTATCCGCAATGGACAACACCATTTAGTCCAACGTCGGACTTTGAAGGCGGCTGGAACAAAGGTGACAAAATTAGTTTCACTTCGTTGGATGAGCACGGCACAAAACATGGCATCTTAGCAGAAATTGTGGAACATATCCCGAATCAATTTATCTCTATGCATCATTATGGTTATTCCCATGGAGATAAGAAAATAACCGAAGAACCAGAACTTGCCGGATGGGAAAACTCTTTTGAAAACTACTATTTCGACGAAAAAGATGGCGTCACTACCGTCCGTGTGGAGGTGACCGACGACGGCGAGCATGCCAAACACATGAATTTGATCTGGCCAATGGCGCTAGAAAAATTAAAAGCGATCTGCGAAGGATAAGATTAGCTATGCTAATCTTGCGCAAACCGTCGCGATTATTTATTGTTGGCGTGAGTTTAGGCATGATATTCGATTACTGTATTTCCAAAGGTTAAGCATCTTATCATGGAAAAGAAAGGCTGGACAGATGTAGAGAGTTACATCGTATCCTTCCCGAAGGAAGTGCAACTAAAATTGCGGGATATTCGGGCAATAATAGTACGCATAGCGCCAGATGCGCAGGAACAGATCTCCTATAATATGCCTGCGTACAAATTGCATGGCAAGCCATTGGTGTATTTTGCGGCTTTCAAAAACCACATTGGTTTTTATGCCACACCGGCCGGTCATGAAGCGTTTGCCAAAGAGCTGTCGGTTTACAAACAAGGAAAAGGCTCAGTGCAATTTCCATTGGCAGATCACTTACCCTTAAATCTTATCGAACGAATTGTTCTTTTTAGAAAAGAAGAACAGGATGCTAAACACAAAAAATCATGAACATAACAGCGATTACAATCTCCACGACCATTGACACCACGCTTGAAGCAGCATGGAAATTTTACACGGAAGCAGAACATATCGTACAGTGGAATTATGCTTCCGACGATTGGTCCTGCCCCAGTGCATCCGTAGATCTACAACCTGGCGGCGAATACAAAGTACGTATGGAATCTAAAGACGGCAAAATGGGATTTGATCTTGAAGCCGTTTTTTCTGATGTTTCGGCACCCGACCAAGTCAGCTACATCATGACGGACGGCCGCAAAGTGAACACCCATTTTTCAGAAAGTGCGGATGGTGTAATAGTCACGACCATCTTCGATCCCGAACAAACTAACGAGCTGGAAATGCAACGCGCCGGCTGGCAAGCGATCTTAGACAACTTTAAAAAGTACGCAGAACTACAAATGGAAACACCTCCGGATTTTGAATAATCCGAGGTGAGGTTGGATTTAGGGTTATTAGGTCAATTCCTATTGATTACGAAGTCAAACAATTTTCAGCAAGAAGTACACGCCTTCGAACTGTTCGAATCATTGGGTAAAACAATAAATCGCAAATAGTGAATTTGCGAGGAAATTTAGCCGTGCTCGTTAAACAGTAGGTCGTTTAAGGCAAAAAAACGGGCTTTTTTTAGTAATTTTATCCGCAACCATCACAATTTACGTCGGATACATGCTTTTAACGGTAATTCTAGGATTATTCAGCGCATTGCTGATGTTGCCATTTGGCAATAAAATTAAAACAAAATGGAGCGTACTATTGACGCTCGTACCAGCCATCATATTCCTGTACTATCTACAGTATATCCCTGCGGTATCTGAAGGAACGATCTACACGCAAATTCTGCCTTGGGTCCCTTCTATGGATATCAATTTTGCATTTCGATTGGATGGCCTATCCCTTCTCTTTGCCCTATTGATTTCGGGCATTGGGACAGCCATATTCGTATATGCCATTAAATACCTGAAAGGACATCCCTATTTCGATCGTTTTTTTGCTTATCTATGCCTGTTTATGGCCGCCATGCTGGGCGTGGTATTGTCTGATAATATTTTTTCCTTATTCATCTTCTGGGAACTAACAAGTATCAGCTCTTTCTTTTTGATTGGGTTTAATAATGATAGCGACGAGTCTCGCAAAAGCGCCCTTCGTGCATTGACCGTCACTGGAATGGGCGGGTTCTTTCTTTTAGCAGGATTAACGCTGTTGGGAAATATCGCAGGCACGTATCAAATCTCGGAGCTGGTCGCAGCACGAGATCTTATTATTGGTCACAGCCTGTATCCGCTAATTTTGGCGCTTATTTGCTTAGGAGCATTTACCAAATCAGCACAATTTCCTTTTCATTTCTGGCTGCCTGGCGCGATGAAAGCACCAACACCGGTGTCTGCCTATTTGCATTCGGCTACAATGGTGAAGGCTGGTATTTACCTTCTAGCGCGCTTCAATCCCGTACTCGGCCATACCGAATTATGGAGTTATACCTTGATGATTGTTGGTGGGTTTACTATGATCTTTGCAGCATTTCACGCGCTTTTTCGATTGGATCTAAAAGGAATATTGGCTTATTCAACAATCTCTGCTTTAGGTGTGCTCACCTTTTTGATTGGATTAGGAACCAAGGAAGCGATTATCGCCGTCGTGGTTTTCATAGTGGTGCATGCCTTGTATAAAGCCACACTTTTTATGGTGACCGGTATTATCGATCACGAGACTGGCACGCGCGATATTAGTAAACTCGCTGGATTACGCAAAGTAATGCCTTGGGTGGCCGTCGCAGGCGGATTGGCCGCTTTATCCAGTGCTGGTTTGCCCAGCACCTTCGGGTTTATCGGAAAGGATTTGATTTATGCTGCTACGCTCGAAGGCGGAAACACGCTTTCAGTTATCTTAACAAGTTTAGCGGTCGGTACCAACGTCGCCTTGGTCGCTGCTGGCTTTATGGCTGGAATAAAACCTTTTTTTGGCAAACTACCAGAAACGTTACAAGACACGCATCGGCCATATGCAGCGCTTTGGATTCCGCCTCTTATATTAGGCGTGCTTGGTGTAATTGCCGGCATCTTTCCTGGTATTACCGGAACCTATTTTTCGCTGCAAGCTGCTGATGCCGTTTTTGGCGGCAATACCGATCTTCATTTAGCACTTTGGCACGGCGTCAATACCGTTCTAATATTAAGTTTGGCTACGCTGGGAACAGGTGTATTGGTGTATTTCGTCAACAAACCAAATCCTAAAAAACTAAACGCATTAGAGCGCCTAAATGTAATTTCGCCACAATATTTCTTTGACCTGCTCGGACAAGGGTTATTGAAGCTTTCGCAAAGCTATACCAACGTAGTACATAATGGCTACCTTCGCTCCTATCACTTAAAGATTATTTTATTTGCCGAAGCATTGTTGGCGTACAAACTTTGGCTTAGCGGCCCGATCCATCTTGATTGGGAGAGTTTGAGCGCATTGTCCATTTACGAAGTAGCGGTAGTGCTCATACTAATTGGTGCGGTGGGCATCGTATTATCTACACCTTACCTTCTTACGGCCGTAGTAGCTATGACGGTAGTAGGGTATTGTATCTGTTTGATGTTTGTATTCTACAGTGCACCAGATTTGGCGATGACGCAGTTCACGATTGACACGCTTACGACGGTACTATTTGTATTAGTATTGTACAAATTACCGCCATTCTTAAAGTTAGAAAGTTCGACACGTCGCTACCGAGATATTGCAGTAGCGTTAGGCTTTGGAGTCATTCTTTCGCTTATTGCGCTCAAAGTAATCAACGAACCTATCGATAAAAGCATTAGTCAGTTTTATGGTGAAAATGCCTACCTATTGGCAAAGGGCAAGAATGTCGTAAATGTGATTCTTGTTGACTTTAGGGGAATAGACACTATGTTTGAGACCGTGGTGTTGAGTATTGCAGCCATAGGCGTGTACAGCTTATTGAAATTACGTTTAAAATCTTCTGAAAAAGAATAATCTGATATGAGAAGTACAATCCTACAAACCGCTACGCGGTATTTGCTCCCTATACTGCTCCTGTTTTCAGTGTTCCTGCTTTTACGCGGCCACTACTTTCCAGGAGGAGGTTTTGTCGGCGGATTAGTCGCATCGATTGCCTTTGTGCTACATAGCTTTGCTAATGGTGCAGAAGCTTCTATGAAAATCATGCGCCGCAAGCCGCTTTCCCTGATTCCGATCGGGTTAGGATTGGCCGTTCTGAGTGTTATCATACCGACCTTCTTTGGCTATCCACCGATGACAGGATTATGGTTAGAGGATAAGTTTCCGGTAATCGGCTCAGTGGGTACTGCCTTATTTTTTGATATTGGCGTGTACCTCGTCGTGTTAGGCGTTGTGCTCACTATTTTATTTACGATATCCCTCACCCAAGATTAAGCAAATGGAATTATTACTAATATTCCTCCTTGGCCTGATGTATGCTGCTGGCGTCTACCTAATTCTTCGTCGCAGTATGATTAAGTTATTATTAGGTATCATGATGATGGGGAATGGCACAAACATTCTCATCTTCGTCATGGGCTCCATCACCAAAGGAAAGCCACCAGTTATCAATAGCAATCATAATATCTTTCAAGACATTTATGCCGATCCGATTCCGCAAGCCTTGATCTTGACGGCGATCGTGATCAGCTTTGCATTATCGGCATTTGCCATCGTATTGCTCAAGCGAGCATACGCGCTGTTGCAAAAAGATGATTTGGATGACCTTAATACTCCCGAAGAAGAAGATATATGATAGACAACCATATTTTAGCCGCTATTTTCGTTCACCTGATCACTGCGATCATCCAGTTAATTGCCTGGCGCAAAACCATCACGCAGCGATATCTATCTGTGGGCGGCACCTTTTTGGCGTTGATTGTGGCAATTCGGCTTTTTGAGAAAGTCTATTCCGATGGCACACTGACGCTGAATGCATCCAACTGGGAAGCCCCTTTCGGGATCGTATTCGTAGCCGATTTGCTGGCCGTTACTTTGGTGCTATTAACTTCCATTGCCGGCTTTGCCGTATCCATATTCTCTACTACCGGCTTGAGCCGACAACGGATGATGTACGGATATTTTCCTATCTTTCACTTCCTCTTGATGGGTTTGATTGGGGCATTCCTCACAGGCGATATCTTCAACCTATACGTGTGGTTCGAAGTCATCATTATTTCCTCTTTTGTACTCATGACCTTGGGCGGCCGAAAGGCTCAGTTAGAAGGAGCTATTAAATACATGGCACTCAACATCTTGGCATCGATGTTTTTCCTGACTGGAATTGGAATTCTGTATGGCATTACCGGATCCCTGAATATGGCTGATCTCGCTTTGAAAATTCAAGGCGTTAAAAATCAAACACTGATCGGCATTACCTCCATATTCTTCATCTTAGGATTTGGTATTAAATCGGCCGTATTTCCCTTGTATTATTGGCTACCATCATCTTATCATACGCCACCATCTGCTGTGGCAGCCACCTTTGGCGGCTTGCTGACAAAAGTAGGAATCTATGCGATGCTACGAGTCTTTAGTTTGATCTTCATTCCCGATGATTTTACGAAACAATTGCTGTTGGTCATTGCGGTGCTTACCATTCTTACTGGAGCATTGGGTGCTTTGGTCAAAACTAATGTACGCCGGCTTTTTTCCTATCTCATCGTGTGTCACATCGGCTTCATGATGGGCGGTCTCGCTATGTTTACCAAGATCGCACTCATGGGAACGATCTTTTATTTGATTCATGATATCATGGTCAAAACGAATATGTTTTTGATTGCCGGCGTCATTCGACAATTACGGGGCTCGATGGATCTGGCCAAATTGGGCGGTATTTACGGTGAATATCCTAAAATATCACTGCTCATTGCTATCGTGCTATTTTCACTCGTCGGTATTCCACCACTGTCTGGTTTTTGGCCAAAAATATTTCTTTTCCAAGAAGCATTTGGCCAAGGACAATACATCTTTGTTGCAGCATTGATTGTGGGAAGCTTAGCGACATTATATGTGATCGCGCAACTCTGGTCGGAAGTGTTTTGGAAGAATCCGCCTGATCCATCAGTACTGGAGAACAAGTTTGAACCCATGCCGTTGTTTAAGAAGATCTTGTTGATTTTGCCAGTAGCCATTTTGGCTGGTGCCTCACTATACATCGGGTTATATGCAGAAGGCGTAGTACAAGTGGCAGACCGAATATCGAATGAATTAATAGACACTACCCCTTATATCGAAGCGGTATTAGGGCCTAAAAGATAATCTGATATGATTAAGTACTTTTTGATGAATCTATTGCTTTCCTTCATCTGGGTAGCATTGACGGGTTCGCTTTCTTACTCTAATTTCATTTTTGGTCTGCTATTAGGCTTTTTCGTACTATGGATCATGAGCCGCAATGAGTACGATCAGCGGTATTTCTACCGTGTACCCAAGATCATCAGCTTTCTACTGTATTTCATCTATGAGATGATTAAAGCGAATTTACAGGTAGCGTACGATGTGATGACACCCAAATACTTTTTTCGTCCTGGTGTGGTACGTTTTCCGTTGAGTGCCAAAACAGATCTAGAGATCAATGTATTATCTACATTTATATCTTTAACGCCCGGCACCTTGATTTTGGATGTGAGCGAGGATAAGAAAGCTTTATATATACATGTGATGTATTTGAATGATCCAGAAACCTTTGTAAATAGTCTTAAAATGGGTGTAGAACGCAGATTGATGGAGGTATTACGATGACATTAGGCACCTACTTTGATTATGTGATTTTACCGATTCTTACTTTATCGGTATTACTGGTATTTATCCGAATTGCAAAAGGCCCTTCGGTAGTAGATCGTGTGGTCGCATTGGATGTTATGATTACCATCGGTATAGGTATTATCACCATTTATAGTATTCGACAGAACCAAGAGGTATTGCTCGATGTGGCTATTATTTTGGCGCTGATTGCCTTCCTCGGTACAATTGCCTTTTCTTATTACATAGAAAAACAAAAAGATGATTAATATTATACTAGGTATCCTAAGTACTATCGGTGCATTATCGATCTTATTTGCTTCCATCGGTTTGATTCGTATGCCAGATTTTTACCTGCGACTATCTGTTACCGTTAAGGCATCGACTCTGGGCGTCGGACTCTTTTTGATCTGCGCTGCGATTATGTTTCCTGATGACATTTCTGTCACGACAAAAGCGATTGCTATTCTCTTCTTTTTGATCATTACGGCACCTGTAGCGGCGCACATGATCGCCCGTACCGCATATATTACGGGAACACCCTTGTGGAAAGAAACGGTGATTGATGAATTGCATGGCATGTATAATCAAGAAACTCACGAACTCCTGAGTGATCCTGAACAGGCGCAGGAGGAGAATGAACAGGAGTCTGATACCGCGAACGGACAAATCGCTGATAGTGAAGAAAAAACCGAATAAGGGACAAGCTATCTCACAACGTTAAAAAGGGTTAAAGCAACTGTTGCCCCTCAAAAAACAGCTAACTTTGCTCTCCATATTTAGTGCAATTAATTCCATACCTTTGCATCATAAGTAGGGATGAATAAATCAACAAAAAAAATGAAGAAGTACGCGATTTTATTTTTTGTATTTGCGCTTTCAATAGTGCAATTCGCGCAGGCTCAAGATAAATTAATCGATAGGGTTGTAGCTACGGTGGGGTCAAATATCATCTTACAATCGGATGTCGATATGGAGTATACCAAGTATTTAGCGAATGGTGGCGCCGCAAATCCTAATTTCAAATGTCAGGCTTTGCAACAGCTGATCATGACTAAGTTATTAGCGCAGCAAGCCGTGATTGACTCCGTGGAAGTTTCTGAAGCAGAGATTGATGATCGCATCAATCAAAACATGCGACACATGATACGCCAAGCTGGCAATCAGGAACGCCTAGAAGGCTTCTTGAAACGATCGGTATTGCAATATAAAGAAGAGATCCGTCCGACGATGTCGGAGCAAATGCGTGCTGAGCGCTTGCAAGGAAACATCGTTCAAAAAATCAGCGTGACACCTCAGGAAGTAAACCGTTATTTCGAAGGATTGAATCAAGACAGTTTACCTTATTTCAATACCGAAATCGAAACAGGTGAAATCGTTATAGAACCGGTATTGACCAAATCCGAAAAAGAACTATACAAGAGTAAGGCTGAGGCATATCGTCAGCAAATATTAGCAGGATCCGACTTCGGTACGATCGCTCGTTTTTATTCTGAATGTCCATCTGCCCCTAATGGCGGCGACCTTGGTTTTTCTACTCGTGAAGGTTACGTAAAAGAATTTTCTGCCGTAGCTTTTAAATTAAAAGCAGGTGAAATATCCGAAGTATTCGAAACTCCATTTGGCTTTCACTTTTTACAAGTTTTAGAGAGACGTGGAGAAGAAGTTAACGTACGGCACTTATTGATTACGATGAAGCCTACGCAAGCTAGTTTGGATCGGGCCAAATCGAAGATTGACAGCGTATATAATCTAGTAGCTACTGGAAAGATGAGCTTTCACACGGCGGCATCACTTTATTCTGATGCAAAAGAGACTAAGTTTAACGGCGGTATGGTGTTCGACCAAAACTCGTACACACGGAGTACTGTAATTTCAGTAGACGGTTTGGAAAAAGATCTTTTTGCAGCAATCGATACATTAAAGGCTGGACAATATTCGAAACCTTATCTGTTTTCACATGTGACTGATGCTCATCGCGATGGCATAAAAGCATACAAGTTCAATTATTTGAAAACTCGCGTAGCACCTCACCAAGCCAATATGGCGCAAGACTTTGCGAAGATACAGGAAGCTGCGCAGCAGGATAAAGTAAATCGCTTTTTGAGTGAATGGTTCGAAAAGCGTACCGCAGCGACGTATATCCATGTGAACGATGATTTCTCGACTTGTGATGACTTAGAACTTTGGTTGAAAAAACCGACAGACGAAGAAAAGGTAGCGCAAGCTAATTAGTATTTTCAATAAGCACAATTCAAAGTAAAGGGGCTTCAACAATGTTGAAGCCCCTTTACTTTGAATTAACGAAATGCTATTGCACAAAAGATTAAATAGATGCCAAAGCCGCTTTGTAGTTAGGCTCTTCCGTTACTTCTGCGACGTGCTCTGTGTATTTAACTTTTCCGTCTGGACTGATCACTACCACAGCACGGCTCAGTAAACCTTCTAACGGACCATCAGAAAACTTCACTCCGTATGCCTCTGAGAAGCTGGCGTCTTTATATTCCGACAAGGACAACACTTGCTCCAATCCCTCTGCAGCACAAAAGCGACCTTGTGCAAATGGCAAATCTTTAGAGATACAGAGTACCACTGTATCTTGTAACTCAGAAAGCTCTTGATTGAATCTTCTCACAGAAGCTGCACAAGTACCTGTATCTACACTAGGAAATATATTCAATACGACATGTTTGCCGCTGAAGTCTGCCAAAGTTTTTTGTGACAAATCACTTCCTGTTAAAGAAAAATCAGGAGCACTGTCTCCCACCTTAGGTAATGTCCCCTGTGTGTGTACTTCGTTGCCTTTAAATGTTATTGTAGCCATAAATCGTTTTTTTAATGACAGCAAGATAGGAAATTATCAAGAGCTAAGCGAAACATTATCACATCTTGTCGGTTATCTATTTAAATTTATCAGAAATAAATTATAGTTTTCTCAGATTTAAATACTATGTTAGCATATTAAATCTAAAGATATTTACCTAACCTAGTTAGGCAATTCTAACCAAGTATAAATACAAGCGTATGAAAAGATTATTATTCGGCCTTTTATTGGCATCACCCGTATTGGTGTTTGCGCAAGGAACTGTAGTCAATACCCAAAATCAAAAGATAGTTGGTATGGCTGGGGCAGGTAGCGCATTATTTATCGACGAGGCATCTATGGTGTATAGCCCTGGAGCCTTAGCTAAAATGAATCATAATGCGGTACAAGTTGGCGGTAATGCCATTATGTTTCGGTCGGCTTTCCAAGAAGTTGGATCGATGGATACGTACAGAACCCGATCACAAATTTCTCCCCCATTTGCTGCTTACGCCACTTATGCGCCAGATGGTGCATTTTGGAGAGCCGGTTTAGCCGTTTACACGCCATTTGGTGGCGGAGTAGATTGGGGAAATGATTGGCCAGGGCGCTATGAATTAAGTGATTTGTCACTTCGTGCTATTTTTATACAACCTACGGTTAGTTTCAAAATTACAGATCAATTCTCCGTAGGTGGTGGTTTTATCTACAATGTTGGAACAGTAGAACTAGGACGAGTCTTACCTGCTTTTAATGCAGATGGCAGTCCTTCTACCGCTCGATTAACTGGAACGGGAACAGGAACTGGATACACCTTAGGCGCGCACTATCACTTGGAAAATGAATTTGCTTTTTCCGTCACCTACCGATCTAAAGTAGTTACCTCATTGAATGATGGCGACGCAGAGTTTCGTGTTCCACAATCCATAGCAGGCAATTTCCCTAACACAAACTTTTCTGCTGAATTGCCCCTGCCATCTTCTTTGAGTGTAGGTATCGCCTTTCCTGTAGCAGAAAAGATCAAAATGGCGGTTGACGGATCTATTATCAACTATAATATCTATGAGCAATTGGCCTTCGATTACGAATCAGATCGGATTGCAAATACAGCCTCAGAAAAGAATTATCAAAAATCTTATACCGCTCGCGTTGGTGTAAATTATCAAGCGAAAGAGAAGCTGGCGCTTCGTGCCGGTGTGGGTTATATCCGCACACCAGTGCGCGAAAATTTCGTTAGTCCAGAAACGCCAGACAACAATCGATATGTCCTATCAGCTGGTGTGACGTACGATATTACCCCAAAATGGGAGTTGAACGCAGCGTACGCTTTCCAACACATCATACCGCGTACCACGACCAATACGGCTATCAATTTGCAGGGGCGATATGAGACATACATCCATGCGCCAGGTGTTTCAGTAAGCTATAAATGGTAAACCAAACTATTATGAAAAAGATCTTTAAAACATATATTGCTGCCCTTTCCGGCGTGTTTTTCATCGCTTCCTGTTCTCCAAGTTTGGATGAATTCGAAGTGCGGAATACGTCCACCGCAGACTTCAATAAATACATTGCTATTGGAAACTCGCTCACTGCAGGTTTTGCCGATGGCGGGCTGTATCTATCCGGACAGCAAGTCGCTTTCCCCAACTTGATCGCGGCGCAAATGCAATCTGTGGGTGGTGGTACCTTTACCTCTCCATTCTTCAACGCAAATCAAGCAAATGGCTCTGGCTATCTTCGTTTGGAATCGCTACCCCCTGGCTTGCCACCTGTAACTGCACCTGTAACTAACAATCTGGCGATTCGTGGACTCAACCCGGCAACGGGACTTCCATTATACACCAAATACGAAGGACCAGAAATCAATAACTATGGCGTACCGGGCATGCGTTTGGATTTGGCGTTTGTGGCACCATTTACAGGATTAAACTCTTATTTTGAGCGTTTGGTAGCAGATGCGGTAGTAGCAACTACAACCTACTTCGGATTTACAACAGATAGACAGCACACTTTTTTCTCCTTTTGGCTGGGAAACAATGACGTTTTAGGCTATGCTATGAATGGTGCTGTTGGCGATGGCCTTACGACACTTTTGACAGATGCAACTGTATTTACAACACGCTACAACACGTTTATAGATGCCTTGACTACAAACGATCGTAAGGGTATCGTAGCAACTATACCTGATGTAACGAGTATTCCGTTTTTTACGACGGTAACATATAACGCGCTATTGGCAGGTGTGCAGGCACAACAACCAACAATAGAAAACATTTTTATAACGACAAAAACGGGTGTTCGGCCCGCAACATCGGAAGATTTGTTTTTTCTAACGTTTCCTCGTGATGAAATACAAAAAACTGGGCTTGGTGTAGATCCGCGAAATCCAGTTCCCGATAATATGGTGCTCGATCGCGATGAAGTCCAGGAAGTAATAGCCCGCGTGCAGCAGTATAATAATGTGATCAGACAAGCGGCAGAAAGACGAGATCTAGCTTTAGTAGATGTCAATGCTTTTCTAAATCAGGTAAAAAGTGGTTTTATCTATAACGGTATCCCTTTGAGCTCTTCGTTTATTACCGGCAATGCCTTCTCCTTAGATGGTATTCACCTGACGCCGATCGGAAATGCCGTTATCGCCAACCTATTTATCGACGAGATCAATAGAAAATACAATGCGACGATTCCACGGGTAGATGTGACGCGCTATCCAGGCGTACTCTTGCCGAATCAAAACTAGTAAGCTGATTTGTCAGCAACTAGTTTAAAGTGACATTAAGCGTAAAGCGTTGATTTTCCAACAAATCAACGCTTTTTTACTATTTCGCTATTGTTTATATTTGTAATAAGATGAACGTAACCTTACAACGAGAAAATGACGCGATGCACTTTGCTGGAAGCAGTGCCTCTAGTGATGTGAAAGTACATATTGATGGTTCTCCCGATATTGGAGGCGAAGGCTTGGGCGTACGCCCCATGGAGTTGGTGCTACTTGCCTTGGGTTCTTGTAGTGTATTTGACCTATCGGTTATTTTGAAGAAACAACGTCAACAAATTGACGATATTCAAGTAGAAGTAGAAGGCAAACGCAGAGAAGAAATCCCGACCATCTTCACCAATATTCATATCTCGTTTGCATTAAAAGGAGAGATTGATCCATACAAGGCTGCTAAGGCTGCCGAATTGGCCGTCAAAAAGTATTGCTCTGTACACGATATGTTGGCCGCAGGCGGTGTGGATATCACCTACAGCATCAAGATCAATTAAGCTTATTGCTATGTATGTGCACCTTTTAGACATTGCCACAGCCTCTTGCCCTCGGCTTCGCAAAGACGCGCTTTCAATTGAGAGTAATCATCAATCATATCGTCCTCGCGAGGAGTTACGACGCGGCGATATACAGTAATCTAGTTTCGCTATGGTAGGATTGCTAAACCTGACGATATTCAATACGAAAAGAGCGACCCAAAATGGTTCGCTCTTTTCGTATTATAACCATTGCTATCCTTAGCAATTTAATTTTTATTCTCCGCGTTTACCTACTTTCCCTTCTCTGGAATGACCGCCCAAATCACATTGGCTGCATCATCAGCCACCAACATGTAATGCTTGGTAAATGCAATTCCAACAGGTCGGCCGTGGACTTCTTTTTTCTCTTTATTAGCTACAAAACCAATCAAGAAATCCTGCGTTTTCCCACTTGGCTTGCCATTTACAAACGGTACAAAGGCTACTTTATAGCCGACGAATTCCGAACGATTCCATGAGCCATGTTGACCGATAAATGCACCTGTCTCGAAACCGGGTGCTTTATTAAAAGTAAAACCCAGCGACGCAGTATGCGCACCAACGGCATAATCCGGTTTTAGAGATTTAGGTAAACCGGTAGGCATACGATCTTTCCATCTAGGATCAATCTGCATGCCCCAATAATAATATGGCCATCCATAAAACTTTTCGGCTTGTACCGAAGTGATATAATCAGGAACTAACTCATCACCCAACTCATCTCTTTCATTGACGGCCGTCCAAAGCATATTGGTTTCTGGCTCGACATCCATACCAACAGCATTGCGCAATCCAGATCCAAAAATACGCTCACCAGAACCATCTGGATTTACTTCTAAAATTACCGCACGGCGCACTTCATGCTCCATACCATTCTCCCCCACATTGCTTCCTGATCCTACGGAGATATAAATCTTATTTCCTGCTTTATTCGCGATGATATTACGTGTCCAATGATTATTGTAACCACCAGCAGGCAAGCTAACCAACTTTTCACCAGTAGTTGCATCCACTTTTCCATTCGCACTATTGTATGGGTAGCGCACAAGCACATCGGTATTGGCCACATAAAAGTGATTTCCTAGAATCAACATACCATAAGGCTGTGCTTGATCCTTAAGAAATACAGTTTTTTCATCCGCTACGCCATCTCCGTTGGCATCTTTAAAACGCAAAACTTCATTAGGACTGGGACTACGGAAGATATTTCTCGCATCTACCTTCTCCTCGTCTTCTCCTTCCTTTTGGGTGCGGGATTGCGCAACAAAGATATCACCATTTGGTGCGACGTAAATATTTCGGGGACTGTTTAGATTTTCAGCAAACTTGACCACTTTATAGCCTTTCGGCGCTTTGGGCATAGCGCCATCTTTCCAACCTACTATCGTAGCGTACTTATTGGTTGGCTCCGTCGCCATTGGATCTTGCAATGCGAGCGAATCACCATACTCACGCTCCACTGCAGTAGAATCATGGCCTTTATTTTCCTCTTTAGACCGATTGCTGGAGTTACAACTATAGAAAAATAGGGAGCAGAACATTCCGGAAAAAAGTGATGCTTTGATAAACTTATTCATAACTATTACTTGAGTGATAAGAATGCTGTTACAACAACATACCCCATGAATAGTTTACAGAAAGTCTAATCTTCGAAGATCACAGGATCTGGCGGTCGAATCTCCTTGCCGCCCTCTTTCTCGCCCTTATCTTCTTCTTCCTTGGTATCAGGAATCGTGTTGTCACGTTTACGATTCATCATATCCTCCACAGATAAAGGTCGGTCTTGAGGGCGCCAGATAAAACCGGGCAAAATCTCATTCTCTTGATTCACTAATTTTAGCGGAAATACTTGCTGGTTAGCTTTTAAAGTATGGTAGGTTAAAATCTTTTTGTCTTTGAAAACGATCTTGATCCGCGCGCCTCTATCATGAAACATATCCCGAATAATCCGTGTGGGCTCATCGACATTAAAAACAAGATTTTCAGCATTGCCATCAACAAACAGCCTCTCGATATAGTTTTTATCAAAAAACACGGTAATTTTTCGACCTTTCAACTGATTGTACTTGATGGAATCCAGCACCGCATTGACCATAAAAGCATTGTCTTTCAATAAGGCATTGTCTAACTTTCGATTGACCATTTGCATAAAAATCGTATCGGCAGATATCTGAGAGCCATCCGACCAGATCATGGGTTTGCCCATGAAACGAAACATGGAATCTTGCATGCCGTAGTACACCGAATCGGCCACGGCCTGTAAATCGGTTTTAAACATACGCACATTCTGATACGCTTTTACAATACGAGTTCGTACCGTGTCAGAGATCGCCTTCAAAGAATCTGGCGCAGCCAATGAATCTGGTCTCATGACCGTTCCCATTGCTACATCAATACGTTTACCCGCCTCATTTTCTAATGGAATCACCACCTGATTACGAAGCGTACTGTCTGCTTTTAGCGTATTAGCAATGGTGAGCGAATCCGTTTTTTTTGCTATATCTGGTGGTCGCCTGTCCGGTCGCGGCGGCAACTTTTTCTGAATCGTATCTATGGCCGTTGTTTTCAAATCGGCTATGTTTACACTATCTATCTCTGATGTCGTAGGTGCGTTAGGGAACTCATCCAATTCGCCAACTTCATCGCCCCCGATTAAATCATCTTCATCACCATAATCGACGTCCTCATCCGAGAGCAATTGCCCCCCATCTCGACTCAGCCCCAGATCCAGCGCGAGGTATTCTGCTCTAGGAATTGTTCTAGAAAATATCGTATCGGCCGTCATGTACACGGTGTCCACTGTGTTTTTAGGAGTAGAAGCAATGTGTACCGTATCCAAGAGCACATTATCTCTGGATAAGGAATCGGTCAACGCTTCCAGCTCTTGCTGTTCCACTGCTTCTCGCTGCTGCTGCTCTTCCAAAGCCCGATCACGTTGCCTACGCTCGCGACGCGTCAACTTTTCTTCTTCTGCTCCGGCATTCGTCAAACTATCAGTTGGCGCTTTCGAGGTCGTATCATTATCTACTACCATTTTCACCAGAGGCTTGTCGGCCATAGTAATTGATTCCTCTCCACCCCTATATTTTCCATACCCACCGTTAGCATAGAACTTCTCCAATGTATCCACGAAAACTACATTCCGAAATGCTTCTCCATCGCCAATGGAACGATCGTAATATAAGCTATCACCTTTGAGGAATTTTGAGCCTTCGGTATAAAGATTATTCAGGTTGAATTTGGCAATGCCCGTTCCAGTATTGTAAACCCCTCGTTCGGTGTATAAGTTCTCTCCTGCTCGCCCTTTAATATTGGTAGGCCCGAAAAAGAAATTATCGCGCGTGATCGAATTATACCGCATCGTATCCGTGTAAATGACCACATCGGGCGATCGCACGATCACTTTCTCTCTAAAATAAGAATCTTTGGTACGCTCGAAATAATAGGCATTACGTGAGGTGATGGTATCCGTTCCGCTAACGATTCGCCCGCCACCGGTATATGTACCGCGTTGATCTCGAAAACTGTAGGTCAAGTAATTTGTGGTCAATACCGATTTGTCATCCACGACACGTACATTATTGGTAATCACGGCATGCTGTGTAGCCGCTTCATAATGCAAACGATCGCCATAGATCACCGTACCTGATGGCTGCGTAATCACGACATTACCATACGCTTCGAAAAACTCCCTGCCTATCTCATCACGCCAAAAATCACCACTATCGGCCATCAAGGTGTTGCTCTTGTGCTCATATACGGGATTGTAATGGCGCATGACGCGTTGCTCGATAATCACACCACGTGTGGAAGAAACCAGACGCATAGCATCCGCCGGTCCTTGCTGCGCTTGTAAAGCCGCGAAGGACAACAGATAGATGAAAAGGGTAAATACTGGTTTCACAAGCGCAAAAATAGACATTTAATCCCCAAAAAAATGTTAAAAACGCATGCCGAAAGAGGGTTATAGACCATGACCGAGATTTTTAGCTAAAACTATCTGCCTTATTCCGCAAAAAATCGTTTGTAGCTCCTTAACTTTGAGTATGGAAATCAGGGAGAGGCTCACGCAATATATTCTTCGCGAAAAGTTATTTACGCCACAAGATCGACTCTTGTTGGGCGTGAGCGGCGGCAAAGATTCCATGTTGATGGCTTTCCTATTGTGGAAATTGGGCTACAATATCTCGATTGCACATTGCAATTTTAAACTGCGTGGCATCGAATCGGATCTGGATGAGCAGCTGGTTCGCCAATTCTCGGAAACACATGAAATTCCATTTTTTCACGTGGAGTTCGACACGGCACTTTACGCCGAAGAACAGCAGCTTTCTATACAAATGAGTGCCCGAGAACTGCGCTATAACTGGTTCGAGCAACTGCGGGAAGCACATGATTTCGAAGCCATTGCGATAGCGCATCATCAGCAGGATCATATCGAGACGGTTTTTATCAATCTGGCGCGCGGCACCGGTTTGCGCGGCTTGCGTGGCATTGTTGCCAAGCGAGATCGGATCGTTCGACCGATTTTGTGGATGTCCAACGAGGAGATTGTGCTAACCGTGGCACAGTATGAGATTCCCTATCGGGATGACCAAAGCAACTTTTCTAACAAGTATGTTCGCAACAAAGTAAGACTTGATATTCTACCGCAGTTTCGCACGTTGAACCCGCAATTCGATCAGGTGATGCTGGACAATATCGAGCGTTTTGCGGATAGCTACGCTTTACTCAAACGATTGACAGATCGTATGCGAGAGAAACTATTCATTGCGGCAGCAGAGCGTATTGAAATCGATAAAAATTCACTACGCGAACTGTTGAATGATCTTACATTGTTGTTTGAACTATTTAGACCGTATCATTTCGAAAAGAATGTATTAGCAGATCTGGCCAACACGGAACTCCGCCATATTGGATCTCGATTCGAGTCGGATAGCCACGTGATCGTGATAGATCGAACGCAGCTATTCCTGTATGGGAAGAATCAACTGCCGCTCGCAACGCATTACGTAGAGCAAAGTGATACGATGGTGAATATCGCAGGGCATACTTTATCGCTCTCCATTAGCACAGATACCACACGAGATGCCGCGCGAAATATGGCAAAAGTAGATCTCGAAAACTTGGTTTTTCCGCTAACCGTACGTAGCTGGATGCCCGGTGATCGTTTTATGCCATTAGGCATGAATTCTAGCAAAAAAATAAGTGATTTTTTTATTCAAAAAAAGATTCCATTACTTGAAAAGGAACAAGTACCCCTATTGCTAAATGGCAATGGAGAAATCATCTGGGTAGTAGGTTACCAAATAGATAATAGGTATAGAATAAGAGAAAACACAAAGAAAGTAGCTACCTTCGTGTATAGTTAACGAACGATATGGGAGAGCAGTTTGCATTTGAAGAAAAGCAGTATTTAGGTCGTGATATGACTTGGGTAAGCGTGCGTCTTATTCTCGCACTATTCTGTTTTGTGGCCTATTACCTCAATATAGACCACATTGTCTCCAGTCAATTGTTTTTCATTACGGGAGTAGGGATTCTATTTGTCTCGATCCTGATGTTGTATATGATTAGCTATCGCACCTTGGTGCAGGATCATAAATTGACGTTGAGCGGCTTGTGGACGACGAGCTTGGTCAAAATTGATCTGCGATCGATTACTACGGTGGAGGTGAAACGTTACAATACGTTTATGGTGAACAATCCAGTCTACAATCTACATAAAAATGGAAAAATTCGTTTTTATTCTGGTGGCAAATATGCAGTTTGGCTTACAGATCTGGACGGATTGATTTACGTTATCGGCTCACAACGTCCCAACGAATTGGCAACAGCGATCCTGACTGCCAAAAGCTAAATTTTGTTAAGTGATCCTGATCTGACATTTTCATCAGACTTTCTACAGGAGTTTTGTTAAATTTGAACAAAGCGATTTACCATGGAATTTTTAAAAGTCGTAGTTATTTTAGTTGCATGTTACTATGCATTTAAGCTGAGTGTTCGGTTTTTGCTCCCTTTTGCCATGAAAAAAATGGCCGAAAAGATCATGAAAAAAGCCCAACAAGGAAATTTTAATGGCCAGAGTGGACCTTTCCAATACCAAGGATTTGGACAGCAGCAAGATAACAGACAAGATCATAAGGGCACCGGAAAAGTTAAAGTAGCATACGTACCACCAAAAGAAAATGCGCGTAGTGGCCAAGCTACTGCCGGAGAATTCGTGGATTTTGAAGAAGTCAAATAAATAGCCGTACTTCGCATCTTATATGTGGCTAAAACAGCTTTCCTTATTACATTTCAAGAATTACACAGAATCCACGCTGGAATTTTCTCCTGCCACTAATGCTTTCACAGGGTTTAATGGTGCTGGCAAAACCAATTTGCTTGATGCGATTCATTACCTATCACTTTGCAAATCTTATTTCAACCCGATCGATTCCCAACATATCAAGAAGGGCGAAGATTGGTTTATGGTGCAAGGTCTTTTTGAAAAGACCGCCGATGCGTCAGATAGTATCTCGTGCAGCCTCAAGAAAAATCAGAAGAAACAGTTCCGAAAAAATAAGAAGGATTATCCCAGACTGGCAGATCATATCGGTCAATATCCACTGGTGATGATTACGCCTAATGATGTGGGCATCATTCTCGATGGCAGTGAAGAGCGTCGTAAATTTATTGACAACGTCATTTCACAGACCGACAATCGCTATTTGGATACGTTGATCCAGTATAACCGCATCATGCAACAGCGCAATCAATTGCTTAAAATGGCTGCGGTAAGTAGGCAGCTCGACCTAGGTTTACTGGAAGTGATGAATAGCCAATTGATCGAGGTCGGCGATCAAATATTTGTAAAACGCCAAACATTCATGCAGGAATTTGCTCCTTTTTTCAAGAAGCATTATGATTATATTTCGGATGAAGCTGAAATGGTAGAGCTCCACTACGAGTCACCACTACTGCACGATACTTTTGCTCGCTTACTAGTAATAAATCAAGATAGAGACCGCGCATTGGAGCGCACCAGTCAGGGTATTCATAAAGACGATCTGAACTTCAGTATTCACGAAGGCATGCCACTCAAAAAGTTTGGATCTCAAGGACAGCAAAAATCTTTTCTTATTGCTTTAAAGCTGGCGCAATATTCTTTTTTTAAAGAGAAGAAAGGATTCTCGCCCTTACTGCTACTTGACGACATCTTTGATAAGCTCGACGATAAGCGAACCAAAAAGATCATGCAAATGGTTTCTGATGATGCCTTTGGCCAGATATTCGTGACCGACACCAATGCCGATCGAATTAGTCAGATTTTTCAAGAAATCGGGAAGCCTATTCGTATCTTTGATATCAAAGAAGGTGCGGCAAATGAGAAAATATAGAGGCGAAGATATCCGACGAAGTGATGATATTTCCATCAAACAAGCGGTAGAAAAAATGCTAGAAGTTTATCGACTTCGGCAGAAGTTTGATGAAACCTCTATTGTAAATGCCTGGCCACAGATCATTGGCAGTGCCATTGCCAATAGAACGGAAAAGATCTACATACGTGACAAAAAATTATTTGTCTCGGTAGAATCTGCCGTCATCAAAAATGAATTGGCCATGATGCGCCGGCAAATATTAGGCCGCATCAATGAGCATGTGGGCTATGTGATGGTGGAGGAATTTGTAATCCTGTAATCCTGCCAATTTAATGTTATCTCGGTGAATCTTAAATATTATATCTCGGCTCTTACTGGTTTTGCCATCTGGGGTTTGTTTAGTCTAGTGCTCAAACCATTACAAGGTTATGCGGCGCTCGAAATTTTGCTGTTCCGTGTTTTATTTGCTTCGCTGTGCATATGGTTGGTCAATGTATTGTTCCGCCGCAAGCAAATCAAAGAATCTATACAAGAAATCAAGCAATTGAATAGTAGCGAAAAGCGCAAGATTTTTGCGAATTACATCGTCAGTGCGCTTATGCTCTCCCTCAATTGGTTCGTTTTTATTTTTGTAATGAATACCGTGAGCGTCAACGCTACCAGCTTAGCATACTTAATCTGTCCAATCTTGACGACAGCCTTAGCGGCAACATTCTTAGGCGAGCGCTTGAAAGTAGGACAATGGATGGCCGTTGGCATGAGTGCTTTCAGTTGCATATTACTATCCATGGGGCATTTTATCGATCTTTTTTACAGCTTGCTAATTGCATTGACCTATGCCATTTATCTGATCTTGCAAAAGAGCAATACACGGATTGATAAGCTTTTCTCTTTAGCGATCCATATTACGCTGAGCACCATCATCTTATTACCCCTATTTGGCGTAGTAGGTTTGGGAGGCAACAAGTCGGCATTATTTTACGAATTGGTTTTGCTGATTGCGGTGGTATTCACCATTATACCGCTTTTTCTAAATGCTTACGCGCTGAAAGGATTGAATTCTTCATTAGTAGGAATTCTGCTATACATCAACCCATTGCTAAGTTTCACATTGGCTATCACCTACTTTGGCGAACCGATCACGGGTCTACAAATGGTAGCTTATGGGATGATTGTACTAGCGGTAGCTTGGTTTAATATTCTATATTTCCAGAACGCCAAGAAAGTCGTTCCACCAGAAGAGGAGATGCCGATAATACCGCAGTAAAAGCTGATCTTCTATAAGTAAACAGACAAATCACCTTTACCATCACGAATTACTTCAAAATCGCCGTTAGTCAGGTCAACCACGGTAGATGCCACGTTGTCGCCATAGCCGCCGTCGATTACCATATCGACCTTTTCGCCGTATTTCTCGTAGATTAGCTCTGGATCTGTCGAGTACTCTATGATTTCATCATCGTCGTGAATAGAAGTGGTCACAATTGGATTCCCCAATTCTCGGACGATTTCGCGTACAATATTGTTGTCCGGTACGCGGATACCTACCATTTTCTTCTTCGAACTCAACAATTTTGGCACTTGACCACTCGCATTGAAGATAAATGTAAATGGCCCAGGAAGCGCTTTTTTCAACAACCGAAATACCGAGGTATCAAAGGGCTTGGTATATTGCGAAATATCCGTTAGATCATAGCAGATGAAAGAAAGATTGGCCTTCTGCGTTTGCAAGCCGCGGATCTGACATACGCGCTCAATTGCTTTCTGGTTGGTAATATCACAACCAATACCGTACACCGTGTCTGTCGGATAAATGATGACGCCACCACTTCTCAGTATATCGACCGCTTGCTGTATCGCTTTCGGATTCGGATTTTCTTCGTAAATTCTGACTAACATACTTTAGGAACAGTTGGTACTGGAATAAGTTTAAGTTTTTTCGGGAATGCTAAGACCAGATTCGTGTAAGAATTGCTTTATCTTTTCCAGATCGCTGGGAGCAAACCAATGGGTATTGCCATATTTTTTGAACCATGTAATCTGCCGCTTGGCGTAGCGACGGGAGTTTTGTTGAATCTTTTCTGCCGCTTCTTGCAACGTACCATTTCCGTCTAGGAAATTAAACATTTCGGTGTAGCCAACAGTGCGCAATGCGGGATGATCTCTGTATGGAGCTAAGGATTCCACTTCTGCTAGTAGACCTTGTTCCATCATCTTATTTACCCGTTCATTGATCCGATTGTACAATGCTTCCCGGTCATCATTTAGTCCAATGGTGATCACATCAAATGTTCGAACTTTTAGTTTTTGCTGCTGGTACTCGGCAATAGATTTACCTGTGGTACCGAAGACTTCCAGCGCACGGACTACGCGCTGCGGATTTTGGAAATCCATTTGCGCATAATGCACGGGATCAATCGCCTTCAAACGATCTTGCAAAAACGGCAAACCATCTGTTCGCAAAGCGTCATTCAATTGCTGGCGAATATGCTCTGGTGCTTGCGGCAGGTCGTCCAAACCTTCCGTCAGCGCGCGTACAAATAATCCCGAGCCACCTACTAATACAACCACATCATGCTGCTCAAAAAGTGAGTCGAGCAAAACAAGCGCATCTCTTTCAAAATCGCCTGCGGAATAGATCGTATCTACAGCGTGTGAATTGATAAAATGATGGGTTGCAGCCGCCAATTCCTGCGCATCAGGTTTTGCCGTACCAATGGTCATTTCCCGATAAAACTGTCTGGAATCGGCCGATACAATCTCTGTCTGGAAATACTGTGCAAGCTGAATAGCTAGGGCAGTTTTGCCCACAGCGGTAGGACCTACAACGGATACCAGCGTTTTTTTCATGGTTTTATTACGCCGAAGGCGTTATTTGGCGTTTAGTAATCGTCTCTGTAGCCCGAAGAACTTTTTTCGCTATCTTCTCCACTTTCCGATTTCTCGTCTGCCTCGTCAAAAGTGTCAAAATCGTCTTCTTCATCTACACCATATTCTTCCGCACCTTCGTGAATGAAGTCTTCCTCTTCTTCATCTGTATCATCGGCCACGGGGAAATCTGCGGCTGCAATATTCTTAGGTGCTTGACCAATCGATTTGAAAACAGCAGGATATACTTTGCCCTCTTCTTCTTTCAGGATTTTAACCAGTTCAACATGGAAATCGTATGGTCTATCGAAGTTATAGACGTAATAAAATTTTTGATGCGGATCATCAATAAACTTGCTAAGCTTAATATCTGCCATGAGCAGCACCTGATTCTTTTTCTTACGTTCGTTGGGAAGGTGGGCAACTTCTGTCCCCTTCTTCCACTGATCGTTGCTCACGAAGAATGACGAGGAACGATCTACTTCATAGCTGGTGGTACTGTGAATAACTTCATGTAATTCGAGGAAAGTACTTTTGGATTGCATATCGACTTCGCGATAAATATCTTCATAATCCTCAAAAGTTATCTTAAATCTATAAACTGCCATGGTGTACTACTCTTTTTATTTTACCGATTATAATTTAATTTTCTTCGTTTTCTGATGGAATTGGTAAGCCCAATGCCTGTCCTTGCATTTTCATATAGTTGATGGCTTCTTCTCGCGAATTGGCAATATCTCCTTCCAATATCGCTTCGCGAATCGCATTCTTGATTTTACCCACCATTCTCCCCGGCTCCACCCCAAACGTCTGCATAATATCTTCGCCCGTAACAGGTGGTTGCCAATTACGAATATGATCACGTTCTTCTACATCTTTCAGCTTTTGTTTGACCAGCTCAAAATTGTCGCGATAGCGTTTTTTCTTATACTCATTTTTGGTGGTGACATCTGCGTAGCAAAGCATCATCAGAGCGTCAATATCATCTCCAGCTTCAAATAGCAATCTTCGTACCGCAGAATCTGTCACTACATCTTTTACCAGTACAATGGGTCTCAAATGCAATTGAACAAGCTTCTGCACAAACTTCATTTTCTCATTCTGTGGCAATTTCAAGTCGGCAAACAACTTGGGTACCATCCGGGCGCCCTTATCTTCGTGGCCGTGAAATGTCCAACCAACCTTTGGGTCAAAGCGCTTGGTCGGGGGCTTGGCTATATCGTGCATAATAGCTGCCCAGCGCAACCACAAATCATCCGACAATTCTGCTACATTGTCGAGCACTTCGAGTGTATGATAAAAATTATCCTTATGGCCTTTGCCGTCGATGTATTCGACACCATGCAATTGGCACATGACGGGAAATATTTCCTGCAGCAATCCCGTATCAAACAGGTAGATGAAACCGATCGACGGTTTAGTCGCCAATATGATTTTGTTTAGCTCATCAATAATGCGCTCTTTGGAAATAATACGAATACGAGCCACATTGCGCACAATGGCGTCTTTTGCGGCAGCATCAATTACAAAACCCAATTGTGTCGCGAAGCGAATGGCACGCATCATCCGAAGCGGATCGTCCGAAAACGTAATATCCGGATCCAGCGGCGTGCGTATTAACTTGGATTCCACATCTGCCAATCCGCTAAACGGATCGACTAATTGTCCATAATTTGCTTTATTCAACGAAAATGCCATCGCATTGATGGTGAAATCTCTGCGATTCTGATCGTCTTCCAAAGTCCCATCTTCTACAATAGGTTTGCGCGAGTCGCTGCGGTATGATTCTTTGCGCGCACCTACAAATTCCACCTGCAAGTCTTCGTGCATCAGCATTGCTGTGCCAAAAGATTTGAAAATAGTCACCTTTGTTCCTAATGCGAGGCCGACCTTGGTTGCGAAATCTATGCCGCTACCCAACACCACGATATCTACATCATTTTTAAACGCTCTACCCATAATGCGATCACGCACGTAGCCGCCAATCACGTAACAGGAAAGTTTTTCCTGATCAGCTAATTCGCTAATGATTTGAAATATAGGGTGTTGTAAATTATCATCCATAGTTGCAAGGCGCAAAAATACGATTTTTTCTGCAAGTGTAACCACACTGGCAGAAGATCGAAAATATCGTATGCTCTATTAATCGCGATCTCTTGAAAGTCGTCTAAACGTCAATGGGTTTGCGGAAAGTACTTTTTGCTCCCGACGGCGCTCCACAATATGCACCGCAGAAAAAAGCGCTTCCATAAAAGAATCGGCAGAAGCCACATTTTGTCCGGCAATATCATAGCCAGTACCATGATCGGGTGATGTGCGTACAAACGGCAAACCAGCGGTAAAGTTGACGCCGGCGCGCGATGCAATATGCTTAAAAGGAATCAATCCTTGATCGTGGTACATGGCCAATACCGCATCAAACTTCGTATACGTGTCGCTCGCAAAAAAACCATCTCCAGGATACGGACCAAAACATAAAATACCTTCTGCTTTTGCTTTTTCGATAGCTGGCGCAATAATTTCTCGATCTTCCTGTCCGATCAAGCCATTATCTCCCGCATGCGGATTAAGTCCTAATACGGCAATCTTCGGTTTTTGAATCCAAAAATCAGTTTTCAGACTAGCATGCATCATGCGCAATTTTTGGAGTATCGCATCTTCGCTCAGAGAGCTGGCGACATCCTTCACCGGAATATGCCCGGTTACCACGCCCACTTTAAGCTCATCGCTTACCATAAACATCAGCACATCTTTTGCGTCGGATTTAGCCTGTAGATATTCCGTATGTCCTGGAAATTCGAAACCTTCTTGCTGTATATTATGCTTATTGATTGGCGCTGTTACCAAGGCGTCGATATGGCCGGCTAATAAGTCGTCGCAGGCTTTTTCTAACGATAAAAATGCATATTTACCTCCGATTTCATTCTCTTCGCCCAAGGTAATCTTGACATCCTCTTGCCAGCAATTGATCATATTGGCCTTTCTAGGAACCGCTTCTTCAGCCGACGAAATGATATGAAAATTGAAATCGTTGACATTTATAGCTTTGCGGTGAAAGGAGGCTACTTTCGTATTACCGTATACGATCGGCGTAAAAAACTCCAATATACGACTGTCTTGCAGCGATTTGATAATCACTTCCAAACCTATTCCATTAATGTCTCCTACGGTAATACCAATTTTTAGCTTATCCTTCATCCTGTAATGCTTATAGCGCTGATTGCTCAAAAGTAAACAGTAAAAGGGGAAATGGCAACTATTTAAAATCGGTCGCCCCGAGTTTTTTCCGTACTTTTGATGTATCAAACAAGCACTATGAGTACAGTACGCGCGAAAAAACACCTTGGTCAACATTTCCTGAACGACAAATCTGCAGCATTGCGCATTGTCGACGGCTTGCAACCCGAATTGGGGTTTAAGCAAGTACTGGAAGTAGGACCGGGTATGGGTGTTTTATCGGATATCTTACTGACGCGCGTAGAAAATTATCAAACTTGGCTCATCGATGTGGATGACGAATCGGTTGGCTACCTAGCCAATCAATATCCTAACTTGGGAGATCGGTTGATTCATGGCGACTTTTTGGCGCTAGATTTTAGTCAACATTTCCCCGATAGCTTAGCCATCATTGGCAATTTCCCGTACAACATCTCTTCGCAGATTTTATTTAAGATCTTAGACGAACGCCACAAAGTGGTACAGATGGTCGGTATGTTTCAAAAAGAAGTAGCCGAGCGTTGCGTGGCCAAGCCAGGCGGCAAAGAATATGGAATCTTGAGTGTTTTTCTACAAGCATATTACAACGTAGAATATCTCTTCACCGTCAAAGCCGGCGCGTTTACCCCACCACCGAAAGTACTTTCGGGTGTGATGCGCATGACGCGCAATGAAAGAGCGACCTTGGATTGTGACGAAAAACTATTTTGGCGTGTAGTGAAAGCGGGCTTCAACCAACGCCGTAAAACACTCCGCAATTCCTTATCGGCAGTAATCCCTAAAGATCGCATGACGGACAATCCGCTGTATGAGCTACGCGCGGAGCGATTAACGGTTTCGGATTTTGAAAATCTCACCAACGAGATTGGCGTCGCGCTATGAAAAGTGTAGACTGTGAATTTGCCATCATCGGCGGCGGAGTAGCAGGTTTGAGCATGGGCATAGCGCTTCATGATTTGGGTAAAGATTTTCTAATTTTCGAGCAGGCAGCCGTGCTTCGCGGTATTGGGGCAGGATTCGGCCTAGCGGCCAATGCTATGCGCGCTTTCGAATACCTCGGATTACGAGAAGAAGCAGAACAAATCGGTTTTTATACCGAAAAGTATAATATTCTCGACGACAAAGGCCGTGTTCTGATCGCGCCAGATACTGCGCGCCTAGGTACGCAGTACCAGCAAAAAAACCTGACTGTACATCGGGCAGATTTGCACACTTTTCTGCAATCAAAAATAAAAGACGAGCAAATCTTGCTCGGAAAGCGAATCTTACATTACGAACAGCAGCAAGAAAGTATGCAACTATTTTTTGCTGATGGCACCACTTATCTTTGTCGCTACCTCATCGTAGCCGATGGCGTGAAATCACCGATCCGCCAACAATTGTTGCCAAATGCCAAACCGCGTTATGCTGGATATACCTGTTGGCGCGCTACAATCGATAATGCGCAAATCAGATTGCAATATGGTTCTGAAACTTGGGGCACAAACGGCCGATTTGGAATGACGCCGCTTGTGCGAGATCGCATTTATTGGTACGCTTGTTTGAATGCCAAGGCACAAGACGAAAGATATAAAAACTACACGCCGCAAGATCTACTTCAGCATTTTGGCAATTACCATGCACCTATTCCAGCAATCCTCCAGCATACCACGCCCGAAGATTTGCTGTGGAATGATATTGTGGACATCAAACCGCTGTCGCAGTTCGCCTTCGGCTCAATTCTGCTAATTGGTGATGCAGCGCATGCAACAACGCCCAATATGGGACAAGGCGCCTGCCAAGCATTAGAAGATGTAGCGGTGTTGACCGATGAACTAAAAAAGAATCAAACGGCAGAACAAGCGTTTGTACATTTCCAACGCCGCAGATTAGCGCGGACGCGCTATATCACCGATACTTCTTGGCGAATCGGCCAGATCGCACAATGGTCTAATCCGATTCTGGTACCGATTCGCAATGCGCTAATGCGTGCGATGCCAGCCAAGTGGAGCGAAGCTTCACTCGATAAATTATTAAAGCAAGATTTTTTGACTATCAATCCATCCTGATGACACAGCGTATTCTTATTGTAGACGATATACATCCGATATTCTTAGAAAAACTTCAGCGAGATAACCTCGAATTGATCTACCAACCGGATATTGGCCGCCAAGAAGCGAAAGAACTGGTAAAGGATGTTGATGGCTTAATCATACGTTCTAAGTTTTTTGTGGATGAAGCATTTCTGCAGCATGCACCTCAACTACGTTTTATCGGCCGTGCTGGTGCAGGTATGGACAATATTGATGAAGTGGCGGCTCAGCAACGCGGCATTCAGCTCTTCCCCGCCAACGAAGGCAACCGCGACGCAGTAGGCGAGCACATGATCGGCATGCTGCTTAGCCTGATGAATAATCTACGACGAGCACACCAGCAAATTACTGATCAGCAATGGCTGCGCGAAGAAAATCGCGGACTCGAACTAAAAGGATCGACCGTGGCATTGATTGGCTATGGCCACAATGGACAAGCCATGGCCAAAAAATTGTCCGGTTTTGAAGTCGAGGTGATTGCGTACGACAAATACAAAACCGGTTTCTCCGATCAATATGCACGTGAAGTATCTATGGAAGAAATCGTAAAGCGTGCCGATGTACTCAGCTTCCATATTCCACTGACACGAGAGACAAAAGGCTTGGTTGATGAGGAATACTTACGTCATTTTCGCAAACCCATCTTCTTTCTGATGGGTGCACGTGGTGCCATCGTTAATGTGCCAGCAGTACTAAAGGGATTGGATGAAGGAAAAATCCGTGGTGCAGCATTCGATGTGCTCCCGGTAGAAAAGTTTCCTGCGCTAGCCGAGCAACCTTGGTTCGCTGATTTAACGAGCCGAGAGAATGTATTACTCAGTCCGCATGTGGCTGGTTGGACGGTAGCAAGTTATTATAAGCTATCCGATGTATTAGCAGATAAAATTTTACAGCATCTGGGATAAAATCAGCACTTTTGTTGTTTAGAATGATTTTAAATAGTATGTTTGTAAGAAGAAACACACTATTTAAAATCATCGACAATGAAATTTAGCAAACAACTTGTTCTTTTGGCTTGCGGACTTACCTTTACCGCAGCGACATCGTTCGCACATAGTGAAGATCACGACAAGATTCCCGCAAATGAAACGACACTAACCTCGGATAAAAAAGCGAAGGACGTAGGTACCTTTACTGCCGAAGGCAAAACTCATAGCACTAAATTCGTTCGTGTATTATATGCGGCAGAAGGTTCTGAGATCGAAGGACAAAGCAATGATATTACGCCAATAGTGTACGAAAGCACCGATCCTAAAGGCAATGCCGTAAAAGTACGTCGTTTCCAGATTACGGCGAAAAACACCGGTTATGATGAAGTACAAACGGATCAGTCTGAAGACTACAAACTAAAATCTGTCAAAGAAGGCATCAAATTATACATCGAAGTACCTGTTGCTGCTGATGGTACGATGGATCTAAAGAAAGCGTATGTAGGTAATGCTGCGTACAATTTCGGAACACATGAGACACGCCATGCATTAACGCCAGAAACTAGCTCGGACTACAAAATCAAAATCAAACGGTTGGATCTGCCTAAATTCGACGCCAGCAATAAGCCGGGTGACAAAGGATTGATCTACAATCAAGGTTTTATCGAGTTGTCTTTCAAAGCGAAAGCGAAGCAATTGGCATCTGAGCAGATCAGTGATTTCACGGTAGATATCAAAGGGCCGATCTCTATTACGCATATACGTGGCAAAGAACGCCAAGAAGCTGCGGTGGTGATTAACCCAGAATTGGTTAAGAAAAACTTGTAGTCTTTCATTAGAATACATAAAAAAGCTGCCTGATTTTACTTCAGGCAGCTTTTTTGCGTTTAAGTAAGTCGTCATTGCAAAGCCGAGGCAGGAGGCTGCGGCAATCTAATACAATACAGAAACTATCATTCAACAAACTAGATCGCCGCATCGTGCCTCCTCGCAATAACCTTATTTCTTCTGCTCTTTCGCGCCTGTCGCGATTTTCTCTACGACAGATGGATCTAGCAATGTCGATGTATCACCAAAGTTATCAGTATCTCCTTCGGCAATTTTGCGCAGTATTCTACGCATGATTTTGCCTGATCTCGTTTTTGGTAAATCATCTACGAATTGAATCACATCTGGCTTCGCGATCGCACCAATTAATCGAGTTACCGTCTGTAAGATATTCTGCTTTGTATCGTCTTCATTACCATGATGGTTGGCGATTACATACGCATAAATCCCTTGTCCTTTTACAGAGTGTGGATAGCCCACGATTGCCGATTCGACGACGTCGGAGTGCATATTGATGGCATTCTCTACTTCCGCTGTACCAATGCGATGTCCAGAAACATTCAATACATCATCCACGCGTCCAGTAATACGATAATAACCATCTTTGTTACGATAGCAACCATCGCCTGTGAAGTACATATCTTCATACGCCGAGAAATACGTTTTCTTGCAGCGCTCATGATCGCCCCACGTGGTGCGGAGCATGCCCGGCCAAGGAAACTTAATACAAAGATTTCCGGTGACATCATTTTCCACAATCTCTTTTCCATTTTCGTCCATCAAGCAAGGTTGCACACCGGGAAGTGGTAACATCGCATAACCCGGAATCGTTGGCGAAACACCCGCTAATGGTGCAATTAAGATTCCACCGTTTTCCGTTTGCCACCAAGTATCGGTTATTGGAGCTTCACCTCCACCGATCTTTTCGCTGAACCAATTCCAAGCTTCCTCGTTAATTGGTTCGCCCACAGACCCTAATTTACGAATACTGCTCAGGTCTTTACCTTCCAAATAATCATCGCCAAATGCCATTAAGGATCGGATAGCGGTAGGTGCCGTGTATAAAATATTGACTTTATGTTTTGCCACGATATCCCAAAAACGACCCGCATCTGGAAACGTTGGAATGCCCTCGAACATCACCGACGTAGCACCTTGAGAAAGTGGCCCATATACGATGTAAGAATGACCGGTAATCCAACCAATGTCGGCCGTACAGAAATAAACCTCATCGGGCTGATATTGAAACACATTTGAAAACGTGTATCCGGTATATACCATATATCCGGCCGTGCTGTGTACCACACCCTTTGGCGTACCCGTAGAGCCAGAAGTATACAAGATGAATAAAGGATCTTCGGAATCCATTTCCTCTGCTGGGAAAGCGAGTTTTCCTTGTGTCTCTACTTTTGAGATTTCATCTTCCCACCACACATCACGCCCCTTGATCATGGATACCGGTGTGCGTGAACGTGTCAATACGATTACGCGCTCTACCGATTTACATTGTACCAACGCATCGTCTACAATATTTTTAAGTTCCAGCACCTTATTACCTCTAAAACCACCATCAGAAGTGATGACCAGCTTACATTCGGCATCGTTGATCCGGTCGGCAATGGATGTCGCGGAGAAACCACCAAATACGACAGAGTGAATTGCGCCGATCCGGGCACAAGCCAACGTAGCGATCGCTAATTCGGGCACCATCGGTAAGTAAATACATACGCGATCGCCCTTCTTCACGTTGTTGTTTTTGAGCACATGCGCAAATTGCTCTACTTTTGCCAGCAACTGTTTGTAGGTAAGTACGCGATGCGCCTCTTGCGGATCATTAGGCTCCCAGATAATAGCGGGCTTATCGCCATTGTTGTAGATATGCCTATCCAGACAGTTTTCGGTGATATTTAACTTCGCTCCTTCGAACCAACGAATATCTGGTTCTTTAAAATTCCAGTTAAGCACATTGGTCCATTTTCTTTTCCAGAAGAAGTGCTCAGCAATCTCTCCCCAGAATGCTTCCGGGTCGGAAACGCTTTTGTCGTAAGCCGTCTGATAGGCCTCAAAGGTATTAATTTGGAAACTCATCTATCTCAAGTATTGTGTTAGGTTTATAGATCACGATGTATTTATTATTTTCAGCCAATTCGTTATTTGATTGGCTTAAACACCCGTAACTTTAACTAATTTAGCTTTTATATTAAAATAACCCAAGTTTTAGAAGAATGTTTAAACAAGTTTTTTGTCAAGCGCAGATATGAAACCATTTATTCATCTGTTCCGAATATTGGTCTTTTCTAATGGGATCATTGCGCTGGCCAGCGTAGCACAAAGTGCACTGACCTACTTGATTCTTGATCTACCGACCAATCCGTTTATCCTACTGATCGAAGGATGCTCTACCGTTGCTTTGTATAATATGAGCTTGTTCTATGCAAAGCCTGCGCAACCAGCAAATTCTCCATTCGCTCGAACGCGATGGTTTTTTAGACATCAGCAAACGATGGTAAGCGTTACGATTATTGCAGGATTTTTGTTAGCCTATAGCTCATGGCACATCCACTGGTACACCATGCTGTATCTGGGATTTATCGGTGTGCTGAGCTTGCTGTACAACATTCCTTTTCTTCGGCTCGGAAAGCATAACGGCGGCTTACGGCAGATTCCAGGACTGAAGTTATTTCATATTGCAGTCGTGTGGTCGTTGAGTACGGTGGGATTACCTGTCGTGGAGACTTGGGCAGAAGGCATCGCGATCAATTGGACCGCAGCCAACTTCGTAGGCGTCGTTAAAATCTTATTTCTATTAGTATGTACACTTCCGTTTGACGTGCGGGATATCAAACAAGATTCGTACTACAACTTGAAAACGGTGCCGACTATGATCGGCAAGCAAAAGGCTATTCAATTAAACTATGTACTTATTGCTTTCCACACGCTGTTAATTGCATTCGCTCCCTTTACACTATCCATCCAAGTGGGATTGTGGATTACCAATCTATTCATTTTCTTCTTGTTGCGCCGTTTTATTTTTGTGGCGCAGCAAAAGCATTATCATGCCGTATATTTACTGGATCTCGCACTTATCGTGCAATTTGTATTTGTGGGGCTGGCCATCTATTTTTAAGGGTTAGTTTACAGAAAAAAAGTTTGGTCAATCATGTAAAATGCTTGATTAATCTCGTCATAAAACTTGTAAGCAATACCATTTCTGCACAAAATATTCAAGGTATTGTACACGGTAGAAATACTGATCTTTTTCGTCTTACAAATCTTTAACCAGAGTTGCTCCGCAGTGGTACGCTCTGCTTGAGACATCAACTCTTCGATAACGATTTTGCGCTGTTTATTGACAATAAAACTATCATTCACCAGCGTTTCATACACTTGTAAAGTCAATGCTTCTTGCGACGATTCTCCGACGGATTGTTGCTTTGATTCTGCCTTGTTCTTCTTCATCAAGCCCTCGTTTATTTAGCCTTCTTACGATAGCACAAATAACGGAGGAATTATCCAAACGGCATAATGCCGCTTCAAATAAAGAGAAGAATTACGAAGGGATGTAACGATGCCGCAATAGTGCGACATAATACATGCGCTCGACCAAATCGCCGACTTTACTACGCACTTGCTCTGTCCACTTTTGCAGATCTGCTATCGTCCAAGCGCTATCGCTCAATAAAGCCTCCAAATCTTCTGGTTCGTACAACATAAATCCATACTGTGTGAACGGTAAGGTTTGCATGAAAGCTTTACTGGCAAAAGTGATGGCCAGAACCGCATCGGGCTTGGCCACACGCGCCAATTCTTGCAACATCGCTACTGGATCCGACCAGAAATACACTGTATTCACAGAAAATATTTTATTAAAGGACCGATCGGCGTAAGGAAGCACCGATCCATCATAACAGTCGAAGCAGATTGCATGCTGTGTCATCAGCGCAGCATTGAGCTGTTGCGCTTCCGACTGCATGGTTTGTGAGATATCGACTCCCACATAGTTTAAATCTTTGGCGGCATCAACGAGTTTCGCCAAATGACCGCCATTTCCGTAACCCAATTCCAATACCTGATCGCCATCGGCTAGCTGCAACGCAGTCAGCGTTTGCAACGTCATATCGATGTTGGTTTCGTTCATATTGTCGCCAATCTGTACGCCATGTTGGCCATCAGGACAGCGCAGCTGCGCTGCGATACCCTGTAATTCTTCTTCCGTTGCCATACGATTCTTATTTACTTTCGTCGCGACGCTCCTCGGCCGATTTATCTTCGGCCGTACCAGCTTTCCAATAGGAAAATGCGTAGAACGATTTATTGTACCAACCTAATGTACTCTTGAAATGCTCGCGGATCTGTTTCACACTTTGATATTCACAGGCCACATAACAAAAACATTCTTTTCCTGCCGGAATGATCGTGTCCACCACTTTTTGCGGTAGCGAACTTCCTGCTGCTGGTTCGGCATTGAATACCCAATCAATGGTAAATCCCGGATGATGAAACTCGGTTTGCACGTCTTCTTGCCCGTGCACTTCTACGATACAATGACCTGTTGCGCTTAGCGGTAAAGAATCCAAGATAACACGCAGCACCGGAATGGCCGTCGCATCGCCAACCAATAAATACCAATCGGCTGCTGGATACAACGTGCTTTTTCGGATTTTCATCGCCACCCCCAATTCATCACCTTTTTCGGCGCGTCGCGCCCAAGATGAAGCGGGTCCAGTATCACCGTGATCGACAAACTCGATCACAATACGATTATTCTCCGTATCGATCGCCCGATGCGTGTACGTACGAATCAACGGCCTTTCGTGTTCGGCTGGCAAGATCCACTCGCTATTGGCATCGTCCCAAACCGCTAATTTCACTTTCTTTTGACCCGCTGGCGGAATCATTATTTTATTGTTCGCTCCCAAACTACAGGCCGCAAATTCTTTGGCGCCCTCCCCTTCCAGCGTGATTCGGATGTAATGTGGAGTTATATATTCTTTTGCCCAAACCCGAAATACGTGTTTGGCAATCACTGGTCGTTCCATAACTATCCTTTTTTCAGCACATTCAGCGCTTCGTCAATCATCATATTGGTCGAAGTAATACCACCGCCCGATAAATACCAAACTTGTGGATTGAGGTAGACGATATGTCCTTGTTTGTAAGCTTTCGTTTGCTGAATCAGTTTATTTTCAATTTCGCTTTTATCCGCGCCTTTTCCTTTGACAGCTTCGTTACGATCTACGATAAATAGGTAATCTGGATTAGTTTCTACAATGAATTCGTTTGACACCTTTTGTCCGTGCGTCGCTTCTTCCAATTCATCTACAGCCGGCTTCACACCCAATTCGGCATGGATAAACCCAAAACGAGAACCCGCGCCATACACGCTAAATCGACCATTGTTATGCATCGCGATCAAGGCATTTTCCGTTTTGTTTTTCAATTGCTCCTGCGCCTGTTTCAACTTCTCTTTGGTAGCCGCAATTTTTTCATTTACTGCTTCTTCCTGTCCGACCAACTTGCCCAATAGCACCGAATTTTCCTCAAAAGATTTCATGTAATTGCTGTTATCCACATCCACAAATATGGTCGGTGCAATCTTGATAAACTCATCATAGAAGCGCTCTTGTCTCGCCGAAATAATAATTAGATCTGGTGCTAAGCTGTTGATCTTTTCAAAATTCGGTTCCATCAGTCCGCCAGCATCTGCTACTTGCGCATCGTCTTTTAGCGCAGCTAAATGATCTGGCGTATAATTTTTAGGAATCCCGACGGGCTTAATGCCCAATTCATTTAAAGTTTCTAGCGATCCGAAGTCGAATACTACGATTTTTGTCGGCTGCCCATGAATTGTGGTATTGCCCAGTTTGTGACTAATCACCGTAGAATCTGAAGCGGTATTTTCGTTTTCAGAACTAGTATTATTGCAGCTCACCATCGTAATCAAAAGGCAAGCGATGCTCGTTAGTTTTAAAAGATTTTTCATGTTTCTATGTTGAAATAATTACAAATATTTTTCCCGTTTTTAGTAATGATATCGAAATCTATTCCGAATACTTCTTTTAAGGTGTCGGCTTGCACGACCCGATCCGTCTCGTCGTTATACACGATCTTCCCATCTTTCATGGCAATAATATAATCGGAGTATTGCGATGCAAAATTGATCTCATGGATCACGATCACGACCGTTTTACCCAGTTCATTTACCAGGCGGCGCAGCATTTTCATCACGAGAACAGCATGCTTCATATCCAAGTTATTCAGCGGTTCATCCAGCAAGATGTAATCGGTATCCTGCGCAATAATCATGGCAATAAATGCCCTTTGCCTTTGACCGCCACTCAGCTCATCAATGTAGCTATTGGCCATATCTTCGAGCTGCGCAAAGTGAATCGCTTTATCAATCTGCACCTCATCCTCGGCCGTCAATCGACCTTTAGAATAAGGAAATCGGCCGAAGGCCACCAAATCTCTCACCGTAAGCCGAAGATCGATATGATTGGACTGCCGTAAAATCGACAAACGCTTGGCCAAATCTTCACTTTTATAATCGTCAAAACATATATCATCAAGGTAAATCTTACCTTTATCGGCCTCTAGCAGCCGACTGATAATAGATAGCAAAGTGCTTTTTCCGGCTCCATTCGGACCGATCAACGAAGTAATCTTCCCTTTGGGCAAGCTGCAAGAGATATTATCCAGCACGATGCGCTTACCGTATGTCTTGGTGATTTGTTCGAAACGGATCATATTGCTTTCCTTGTCTTAAGCATCAAATACATAAAATAGATTCCTCCTACGAAATTGACAACAATACTCACCGTCGTCGAAAAGTTGAAGATATGCTCTACTAAAAATTGCCCTAATAGTAAGGCCACACAAGCTATGCCACTACAGAGCCACACCATGTACCGGTGTTTGCGCGTTTGAAATAATTCGTAGGTAAGATTGGTCACTAAAATGCCCAAGAAGGTAACCGGACCGACCAATGCGGTAGATACCGACACCAAAAGTGAGATCAGCAACATGTAAATCTTGACCAATTTATTATAATTCAATCCCAGATTCAAGGCGTGTTCGCGTCCAAGCGCGATAACATCGAGGTATTTCAGGTAACGCTGACCAAAGAGCAACGCGCCCAACAACGTTGCGCCAGCAATCAGCAGCAGATCGGTGTTGACCTTATTAAAAGAAACAAACATAAATCCTTGAATAACCGAAAACTCGTTGGGATCAATTACGATCTGCAAAAACTGGCCGAAGGTCTGGAAAAGTGCACCCAATACTAAACCCAGCAATAGTAAGTGGTAAATATTCTGCTTGCTTTTGCCAAAAATCAGCACGTACATCAGAAAGGAGAACGCCATCATCAGCAATACTGCATAGAAAAAATTATCCTGATGCGTAATCACCTGAAAAGTCTTATCTCCATACATAAACACAATCACCGTCTGGAACAATATAAACACCGATTCGTAGCCCATAATCGCTGGGGTCAAGATCTTATTGTTCGTAATCGTCTGAAAGATGAGCGAAGAATAAGCTACGCTAATGCCCACCAACAAAATAGTCGCTAGACGTATTGCACGCCGTGGAATCACATAATCCAAATTCGGACCTGTGTTGGATAGCATAAATAAGGCGATGATGGTCACCATCATCAATATCATTGCGATTATCTTTTTACGCTGAATCATCGGTTTCGTCTTAGTATTAAAAATAAAAAGATGATTCCGCCAATAACGCCCACCATCAGACCGATCGGTATTTCATATGGAAAGATGATGGTACGGCCTAAAATATCGCAGAAGAGCAGAAAAATCGAACCAGTAAGCGCCGTCATCGGTAGCGTACGGCGGAGATTATCACCCATCATCATACTCACCATATTGGGCACAATCAGACCGAGAAACGGGATTGCTCCTGCCGTTACGACGCTAACACTTACGGTGAGCGAAACAGCAAACAAGCCCAGATTCACGACTGTCGTATACGAAATACCCAAATTCTTGGCAAAGCTCGCACCCATTCCAACGATCGTAAACTGATCCGCATAGATGTACGCTAACACCACGGCCGGCAAGATCAGATAAATCGATTCATATTGCCCCTGCAACACGGCAGAAAAGTCGCCAATCATCCATTCTTGAACATTTTGCACAATGCCGTTCTTAAAAGCAAAGAACGTAGAGATCGCGGCCAAGATATTGCCAAACATAATCCCGAGTAACGGGATGAACACCGTACTGCGAAAACGCACCCGACGCACCATCAGCATAAATAATAGGTTGGCTGCCAATGTAAATACCAAAGCTGAGACGGACTTCATGCCCATAGACGCTTGTGGAATCAACAATATACTGAAGAGAATCCCCATTTTAGCCGCTTCCAAAGATCCGGCAGTCGTGGGCGACACAAACTTGTTTTGCGAAAGCTGCTGCATAATGAAGCCCGCCACGCTCAATCCTGCGCCCGTGAGCACCAATGCGATCGCTCTTGGTATGCGCGCGATGGTAAATACCAATAGCTGATCCGAAGACATCGCGAAGACATCACGCATGGCGATGTCTTTCACGCCAGTAAATAGCGAAATCCAGATCAATACGAGCAAGCTCACGATGGAGCCTGCGTATATTATCGGAATAGAAATTTTCTTAGTTGTCTCCAATAGGGCGTGCTATGCTGTTCGAAAGGCAAATATCGCTTTTTATTTGATTTTCGTTAGCGTATCACCGTTTGTATCTGCCGCTGGAGCAGGCTGTCCTTCCACTGGACGACCACCTTTTGCCTTGTTGACGACAAATGCAACGCCCGTTTTAGGATTTACACGCACGTGGTTTGGATGTGAGCCAGTTGGCAGATCAGCCAATACTTCGTAGGATTTCGCATCGATCACCGTCGTCGTTCCTGTTTGTCTGTTGGCAGAATATACGCGATTGGTTTTCTTATCGTACGTGATACCGATAGCACCTGCTCCTGATGGAATACTTTTCAAAATTGTACCCGTTTTAGCATCTAATACGGTAACCGTTCCTGATTTTTGATTAGCGACGAATAGACGATCGTCAGCAGATACTAAGTTTACGGGTGATTCACCGCCAGAAGGATAGCTTTTCTCTACTTGGCCACTTTTGATATCGATCACAGCTACTTCATTCGTGCCCATATTGGTCGCGAAGAATTTGTCTTTCTTTTTATTGAATGCCAATGCTGTCGTTGTTTTACCGGTATTAGGAATCGTACGCACTACCGTGTTGGTTTTACCATCAATTACCCAAATATCACTTGGATCGCCTACGTTGGTTACATACACCATGTTGTTATCTTCGTCTACCAATACCTCACGCGTGTGCGACTTTTCGCCACCGGCGTTGAATGTCGCCAAGACTTTTTTGGTTTTTAAATCCACGGCGCTTACCGAATTGGTTCTGGTGTTGGTGGTATACACCACTTGCGTTTTATTATTGATGCCTAATCCGAAAGGAGGATTATCTTTCATCGAAATGCTATCGACAATCGCTAAGGTTTCTGGATCGATTTTGTATAGAGCACCACCTGGATTCGATCTCGAACCAGCGCTAGACACATAAATATGTCCATCAGCCTGATTGATAACCGCTTCGTAAATACCAGCTCCAGCTGGAGCTGATTTCTCTACTTGCTGCGCCGAAGTACCTTGAGCAGCACCCAATAATCCTAAGGCCATCACCAAGCGTGCGGCATTTTTCTGATGTTTGTTGATATGTAAGTTCATGTTTTGAATAAATAAAAAATATGTATTTAGGATTGATTCTCTTTTTGAGCAAGCTGGGATGTCCACCAGCTATAGAAATAGGGAAAGGCTTTTTGCCAGTACCAAGCACCATGTCGGCCATCTGGCTCGATCGCCACCTGTATCTTCTGCCGGCCGCTATCTTGCATCATCTGGAGGATGCGTTCAATATCGTCGTGCATGCGTACGCGGCTGCCGTCCGGCTTTATGCGATTCTCGTTACCTCCACCATAAAAATAAAAATGAGGGTTTGAGGATTCATTTTTCGCGGGAATTTTGGCAATCGCTTGGTCAATATTTCCTTCATCCAACCAAATGGAAGGTGATAACACACCGACTGTGCCAAATACCTCAGGATGTAGCAAGCCTGCGTAAAAGGTGAGTAAACCGCCTACCGAACTTCCTGCCATCGCCGTATGTGCACGATCCGCCTTGGTGCGATAATGTTGATCGACGTATGGTTTTAAGATCGCTACGATATCGGAGAGATAGGCTTCGCCTAATGGTTGTGGAAAAGAAGTGGTCGAGCGCATGAAATATTCATTTTGCCGCTGCTGGATATCTTCCGCATGCGCAATGGCCACCACGATGGCTTTATCCTTTGCTTCATCAATCGCTTCGTCTACGCGCCATTCCAACGGACCGATTCTTCCTTTAGAAGTTGCTTCGTCAAATAGATCTTGCCCGTCGTGCATATAAATAACGGGATAGCTTTCTTGCGATTGTGCATACCCTTCTGGTAAGTAAATCCACACACGGCGCTGTACATCCAATGTTGGAAAGTAAAATGCGCTATCTAAAACGTGAACTTGCGGAGTCGCTGTCGAAGTGGGAAAATCATCTCGCCAACCATATATCGTGGCTGTGACTGCGGTATCGCCGGTAACAATCAGCTTGATCGGACCTTCTAAATTTCCTTTGGCAGTAGAAGCCAACGTTTCCCAGTTACCACGCGTAAATTTATATTCAAAAAGTCCTTTAGGAACCGAAGGAATGGTGACCTGAATCGATTTGCCGTATCCCGGGATAGCGCCAACTAGTACCGCATCTGGTTTCCAACCATTAAAAGCACCTGTTATAAAGAAATCCTCGCCAACATGTGCCGATTGATCCCGGTTGTGTATCGTAATGCGCACATCATAAAGCACTTGTGCCATTCCCCACTTCGCTATTAAAATTGTTGTTAGGCATAGCAGCCAAACCCTCGTTTTCATATTGCTATCGGTATCAATGTCTGCTTATGTGTAAACAGATCGCTAATTTAGACATATTCTAAACAAATACCAATTCTCATCCCGTATAAATGCTGTCCAAACACCTAACCTTTTGATTTTATTAAGATTTAATCTAATTTAGCAGAAAATATTATTTCTGTCGCCACATGAGCACAAAATCAAGCTTCTTTTTGTTCATTACTTTTTGCTGGATATGTGCTTCTTACGCCCAACAAAATTCGGATGTATATGGCCGTGTGAAGAATCGTCATGCTAGTCCTTTGACAGGCATCACGGTTACTTTGGGCGAGCAGCGCATAAGCACCGATTCGTTGGGCAGCTTTGTTTTTCGCAATGTTGCCAATGGCACACAAATAGTGCATTTGTCGGGCATCGGGTACCGAGAGCAAGAGGAAATCGTGCAAAAAGTAGCAAACGAATCATTGTATTTAGATATCACACTTTCCGCAGACGACACCGAGATTGCCGAAGTGCAAGTCGTGGGACAATCCGATACCGAGCGCGCGCGCAGACAGGCGATTCGCAGCATAGTCGTCGACACGCGTGCAGTTGCAGAGCAACCTGTTACCTTGGCCGAGTTGATCAATCGTTCGCCGGGTGTGCGCATTCGCCAAAGCGGCGGACTGGGCAATGCGGTCGATGTTTCGGTCAATGGTTTTCAAGGACGTGCGGTCCGCTATTTCAAAGACGGTGTACCATTAAATTACTTATCTGGCGGATACGGTATTCATAATATTCCGGTGAATTCGCTAGAACGCGTAGAAGTATTTAAAGGTGTGTTGCCCATTTCGTTGGGTGCAGATGCCTTAGGTGGCGCGGTCAACTTGGTCACCAAAAGTTTGCCCGTAGGCGATCAATTGGATGCGAGTTATGAAATTGCCTCTTTCAACACGCATCGTTTTGCGGTCAATGCATCCACGCGAAAACAGAATGGTTTTTACACGGGTTTAGAAGCTTTTTATAATTACTCCGACAATAATTACAATGCTTTTGTGATGGTGCCCGATCCTAATACGGGCAATCCGAGCGAACAATCGGTAGAGTTATTCCACAATGCTTATCGCGGTGTGTATGGTGAAGCATTTGTGGGCGTGAAAGATAAGCCTTGGGCCAAGGATTTACGGTTCAGTCTCGCTTATTTTGATGTGGAGAGACAGCAACAGCATCCGGTACTGATGACATCGCCGTACGGTGCCGCTTTAGCGAAGCAATCTTCTGTGATCCCAACTTTACGCTATGTCGGCAGCTTTCTCGAAGATCGGTTGACGGTCGAACAATTTGCGGTGGCCAATACCTTGAAGTTTAATACTGTCGACACTTTGCAAGGTCGCTACGATTGGTTTGGCAACCTCACTTCTACACCGGGCAATATCGGCGAAAGTGGTCGCCCGTCCTTATCCGACATTCGTATCCAACAAATCACTTCTCGCACGACGCTGAGCTGGCGCTGGAATGCCAACAATACCTTATCTGCCAACTATACAGTAACAGGAAGTAAGCGTACCGGCGAAGATCCATTAGGGCCTCGCTTTGCAGATTCTGATATTGACGTGCTTTCGGCTCGCACGCGCTTTGGCAAACAGATTTTGGGATTAGATTGGTCCGGCAAAGTAAGCGATCGTTGGTCTTATTCCATTATGGGCAAATGGTATCATTATCGCTCACTGGGCACCGAGGCCTGGGCCAATCGCCCGATTTCGGAGAACGAAGAAACGTCCGTTTCGAAGAGCTACTTCGGTGCTGGCGGATCGGTGAAATATGAATGGGATGCCGACAGAAATGTGCGCTTCTCTACCGAATATGCGTATCGTATTCCCGAGATTGATGAACTGTTTGGAGACGCGGTGTGGACCGTTCCGAACTTCGATCTAAATCCAGAACGCAGTCTAAACTTTAATTTGGGCACGCGTAACCGATTCCGCAATCTCAGCTATGAGGTCAACACCTTCTACCGACGTACACGCGGATTAATCCTGTTGGTACCGGTATTAGCGCCGTATGCACAGTTCCAAAACATCAATAATGTAGAAGGTTATGGCGTGGAGCTGGATTTAGCGCATCCAATCAATTCTTTCTTGGATGTGAGAGGAAACGCAACTTGGCAGAGCCTTCGGCTGATGGGCTTTGATTTACCGAGTGATCAATGGCGCAATGGCGCACGCTTGCAAAACACACCTTATTTCTTTGCGAACCTGGGCTTGAATGCGCATATCGACGGCGTCGGAAAGCCCGACAACAGATTGGATGTGTATTTGAATTACAATTTTGTACGCGAATTTTACCTAGAAACTATTCCTCGCCAAGCCGAACCCAGAGGTTTTCTAGGCTTATCAGGCAGTGCAAGCGTAGCATCTGACCTCATCATTCCCAACCAAAATTTACTCAGTGGTGGTCTCAGTTACCGCATGAAAAAGGATAAATACCGCATCAGCATGGAAGTCAAAAACATGCTAAACGCCCGACTATACGATTACTTCCGCGTACAACGTGCCGGACGTAGCTTTCACTTAAAACTCACCTATCAACTATTCAATGCACATGAAAACTAAATTTATATTTCAAGCACTTGCGCTCTCTTTATTCGGATTTACTGCTTGCTCGGATGATGCTCCAAATCCTGGAAACGAAACAGAAAGTGTCTATCTAATACAAACTATGAGCGAGGTAACTCAATTGAAACCTGGCTTTATGAGCAGCTATGCGGATTTCCCTTCGGGAACGATCTCTAATTCGGCGCAGCCTACAGCATTCCTTGGGCAAGCCAATGAAGGATGGCGTACGCATAATGGCAACGTGTATAAAATGTTTAACGCGAGCTTCGAACGAGGCATTCACAAGCTGAACATCACTTCGCAAGGCGCAATCTCTTATGGCGCATCGATCCTGACGGGCAATACCTTGAACGGTTCTGGAAATTTTGTGATCGAGAACGATACGAAAGGCTATTATTGGGATGGTAATGAGCCTTGGGCTATCCAAACATTTAATCCTTCAGTAGTGCAGAGAACAGGAAAAATCGAGGAAGATTTTGAAGCCAAACTACGAAGAGATGATGCTCGTATTACCTTTCAAGGGATTGGACAACACTTTTTAGCTATCAAGGGCGGCAAGCTGTATGCTGATATCGTATATAGCAGCGGGACGGGTATGGCGAGAGGTATGTTCAACGATGTGTTTAATGATGTTTCTATTGCGGTCATTGATTTGGCTACGCAGAAATATGAGAAAACCATCACCATTCCGAATACGCAATCCATTGCCTTCATCAATGATAATGAAATGTATTCTTTCGATACCAACGGCGACTTGTACATCTTGTGTCAAGGTGGTCCAGGCGCATTAGGTGGTCGTTCGAAAATTGCGCGTATCAAAGCAGCGGAAACGGTAATCGACGCAAGCTGGGAATTGAAATACTCAGATATTTATTCAGGAGACACCGGTAAATTCACGAGTTTGCTGGCCAAAAATGGCAAACTAATCGTGTTTGCTAACTCGGTACCATTGTCCCTTACGCCTAATAATATCAATACAGGCGAAATCTGGAAGTATCACGTCGTCGATATCAATTCCAAAGCGATTACTGCCGTAGAAGGTGTAGAACTATCGACTAACTCTGGTGGCGCTTACGCGGCATTTGAAATAGATGGTCGCATCATCTTGCGGGTAAATGCACCATCCAAAGCGGGCGTAACTGGTTATTACGAGTTGAATGGCAATCGTGCGCAGCAGATCATCCATGTATCCGATGGTCATGCAGCTGGCTTTACGAAAGCAAACGTGCAGTAAGATCCACAAGCATATAGACACCATCTTCAGAGCAGAGCAAAAAAGCCACCGTATTGGGTGGCTTTTTTGCTGTAAGCAAGTTTTTTATAATAATTTGCAACATTGCTCACATCGTGGCGACTATAGAATAGAAACAAGATGAAAAACACTAGGATAAGATAGTAAGGTGAAAGCGAGCTGGACCGATAAGGAATTAATAGACTTATGTCTTGCTGGTAAGGACAGCGGGTATACACGGCTGTACGAACGGTATGCTACGTCGATCTATAACTCGATCTATCGGCTCGTGAATAATATGGCAGAAGCCGAAGACTTATTGCAAGAAGTATTTGTCAATGTATTTTCGAATGTGAACCGTCTGGTAGAGCTGGATAGTTTCGAAGCTTGGACGAAGCGCATTGCCATCAACAAAAGCATTTCGCATCTGCGCAAACGTCGTATCTATTTTACCGATATCGATGAAGTACAAGGATCGGAAATACTACGGGAAGACGAAGAAAACGAGTGGCAGCAAAGTCGCGTAGAGGACATCGAACAGGCGATAGAACGACTACCCGATCTGACAAAGACTATTGTCAATCTGTTTCTTTTTGAGGATATGTCGCAAGAGGAAATCGGCGAAACATTGGGTCTGTCACACACGGCAGTACGCAGTCAGTATCACCGAGCGAAGCAAAAAATAGCACAAATGATAAAAGAGAAAGGGTGTTATGGAAGATAAGTTGAAAAAATTTGTGAACGAGAATAGACAGGCGTTTGATCGGCATCAGCCTTCACCGCTCGTTTGGGATCAGATTAAGAAAAAATTACCGCAGCAGACCGACGAGGCCGCGCAGCAAGAGGAAAATGTTACTCCGATCAAGCGGATGCGTCCAACGCGTATTTGGTATGCCGCAGCATCGATTGTAGCCATATTAATGGTGAGCGGTATTGTTTGGAAACAACTCGATCGACAGCATACGGTTGTAGACAACAATATAGCATCTCAGATTGCGCAAACAGAACAACCGCAAAACAACAACAGTATACAAAGTCAAACTGCTGAACAGCCAACGCCAGACGTTAGCAGCGACAAGGATGGATTGACGTATGATATCGATGCGCGCACAGCGAATGCAGCGACGAGTCAAACGAAAACACCGACACGTAATGATCAGTCAATCCGCGTAGAAACGGAAGATCCGTTAGAAAAATCCTATGCTTTGCTTTCGGATGAAAGTTCTGCGATTAATCGAATGGAAGGCGTGCTGCAATTGGCGAGTATGGATTATGTACCGGATGCCGGTATGGCAAAAATCCAGCAGCTCATGGGAAGCGATCCCAACGAGAATATCCGCTTAGCAGCGTATGATATCTACATGGAACATACTTCGGCAGAGCAAAAAGAACAACAAATTCAGGACGTATTCCTGCAACAAAAAGACCCAGCCATGCAAGTAGAGCTCATGCAAGCCATGGCTGGCGCAGAAGATCTTAAGATCAACGATGCTACGACCAAACGTTTGGAAGCGATCGTAGAAGATCCCTTGGCTATTGACCTCGTGAAAAATCAGGCCTATGCCGTATTAATGAAAAATTGGTAAAACACAAGACTATGAAAACTCAGATAATCAGCAGCGTAATAGCTTTGTTAGCTATGTGTACTTGGGCTACAGCGCAAACACAACCCAAACGACCGCCTGCGGCGGTATTTGGTGAAGATGCTTTAAATCCAGCAAAATCCAATAACACAAATCGTGAACGAAAAGAATACCGTTTTAAGAAGAACAGTGGGAAACTACTCGTGAATGCCAATGCGATCTCCGTAGAAGGATACGATGGCAATGAAGTGGTCGTGACTACTTGGGCAGAACGCTCAGAACAGGACGAGCGTGCCGCGGGCTTACAAGGCATCAACAGCTCAGGGTTGAAGGATAATACCGGTGTCGGACTACAACTTACCGAATCGGATGGTATTGCGATACTCAGTGTCGTAAATCGTCAGAAATTGGACTCGGTGCATCTTCGGTTACCTAATAGAATTGCATTAGCGATTAAAGCACCGTCTAGTTGGGTAGAAGGTGGTATTACCTTAAAAGATCTCTTGTCGGACATCGAAGTAAGCAGCACCTTTGGTGATATAAAATTACAACGAGTTACTGGACCGATGACCATCAAAACGGTACATGGAAACATTGAAGCAGTATTAGATAAACCAGTGAAAGGGCCTGTGTCTTTAATATCAACTTTGGGCTTCATTGATGTCGCTGTTCCCAAATCAACACCCGCCAATTTGGAATTGCGCACCACTTTGGGCGAAATTTTTGCGGCCGAGGAACTCAACATTGACCTCAAGCCAGCGACGAAGCAAAAAGATCATACGATTGTACTCTCAAAGACAAAGACGTATGTAAATACGGATAGTTTAAGGAACAAAATTAGCATCGACCTGCAATCAGAAGGCTTATTGGACTCTATTGGAACAGTCGTAGAACAAGCCATGGAATCCGCTAATGTGGCGCTGGAATCTGCTTTTTCAGAATTACCACAGTCATTTACGATTTCTGGTTCGTCCAATCGAATCCAAGGCACAATCAATGGTGGTGGTGAAAACATCAACTTGCGCACCACGCATGGCAAAATCTACTTACGCACCACCAGCAAGTAAGAACGAAGTATACCAAGCAATGCGCAAAAGTCGTCTTTAAAATGCGTAACTTTGCCACCTGCATAAATCAGGATTCTAATGGCAAAAGATAAGACGGTAGATCTGGGTGAACAACGTGAGGTAGAGGTTTTTGGAGCAAGGGTACACAATCTTAAAAACATTGATGTATCCTTTCCCCGTAATGAACTGGTCGTGATCACCGGCTTAAGTGGTAGTGGAAAGTCATCCTTGGCCTTCGACACCATTTATGCCGAGGGACAACGACGTTACATGGAAACTTTTTCGGCGTATAGCCGTCAGTTTCTGGGCGGCATGGAGCGCCCCGATGTGGATAAAATCTCTGGTTTGAGTCCGGTTATTTCTATCGAACAGAAAACTACGTCAAAAAATCCCCGATCTACCGTCGGTACTATTACCGAAATTTACGATTTCCTGCGTTTGCTGTATGCACGTGCTGGCGAAGCGTATTCTTACGTCAGCGGCCGCAAGATGGAGCGCATGTCTGACGATCAGATCATCGATCGCATTATGGAAGAATACGCAGGCGATCCCATCTATATTTTGGCACCGGTCATCAAAGGTCGGAAAGGACATTACCGTGAGCTATTCGAGCAAATCCGCAAACAAGGTTACACCAAAGTACGTGTGGATGGCGACATCTTGGATGTGGTTGCCAAAATGCAAGTAGACCGATACAAGATCCACGATATCGAGATCGTTATCGATCGCTTGTATGTTAATGAAGAGGATCGTAAGCGTTTGTACACCTCCGTATTGCAAGCATTGAAAACCGCTAAAGGAATTATCAAGATTGTTAATAAAGAAGATAAGGAGAATTTCTACAGCCGCTATTTGATGGATGCAGAATCTGGGATTTCCTACGATGAACCACAGCCCAATACGTTCTCGTTCAACTCGCCTTATGGCGCTTGTCCGAAATGTGATGGATTAGGTTATGTATTTGAGATTGACAAACAAATGGTCATTCCAGATCGTTCTTTGAGCATTCAGAAAGGTGCTATTGTACCGATTGGCGCGCTGCGCGAATCTTGGACTTCCGCGATCATTAAAGCCATCGCCGCCAAATTCGACTTTTCGCTTACAGCGCCGATCAGCAAACTGACAGAAGAGCAAATAGATCTGCTTTTGTACGGTGCAGACGAGCCTATTCCACTCACCGTTTCCTATGGTAGCTATGGCGCCAGAGAATATAAAGTTAATTTTCAAGGTATCTTTACGATGTTGGAGGAGCACGCTCCAAAACAACAGGAAGATAGCAGACCGGTCGAAGATTTTCGCACGAAAGTAACCTGCCCTAGCTGCAAAGGCGCAAGATTAAAACAGGAATCCCTCCATTTCAAGATGGATGGCAAGAATATTTACGAGTTGGCTTCGACCGATATTTCCAATCTGTATGCTTGGTTTGAAGGTTTAGAAGATCGTCTGAACGATCGCCAGCGCACGATTGCGACTGAGATTCTAAAAGAGATCCGTACGCGTTTAGGCTTCCTGCTGGATGTTGGACTTACATACCTTACGCTCAACCGTAGTTCGAAAACCCTTTCGGGTGGCGAAGCGCAACGTATTCGATTGGCCACGCAGATTGGCTCACAATTGGTCAATGTATTGTACATTCTGGATGAGCCGAGTATTGGTCTGCATCAGCGCGACAACGAACGCTTGATTCATGCCTTGAAAAACCTGCGCGACATCGGCAATTCGGTGTTGGTGGTGGAGCATGATAAAGATATGATCTTGCATGCCGATTATGTAATTGATATGGGGCCATTGGCCGGTTTACATGGCGGAAAAGTTGTGGCAGAAGGCACTCCACAAGATATTTTGAAAGCGGATACGCTGACTGCGGCTTATCTAAATGGCAGAAAAGAAGTAGCCATTCCTGCGACACGACGTGCCGGCAATGGCAAAGAGCTGGTGCTTTCGGGAGCAACTGGGCACAACCTCAAGAAAGTAGATGCGGTATTCCCGCTAGGAAAACTAATCGCTGTAACCGGCGTATCTGGTTCTGGAAAATCCAGTTTGATTACAGGAACACTGTACCCAATATTGAATCATCATTTCTTTCGCGCTAAAGCGACACCGCTTCCTTACAAATCCATTCAAGGGCTAGAGCATATTGATAAAGTGATCGAGATTGACCAAAGTCCGATCGGACGAACACCACGATCCAATCCATCAACGTATACCGGCGTTTTCTCCGACATTCGCACGCTATTCGTGCAGTTGCCCGAAGCCAAGATCCGGGGTTACAAACCGGGACGTTTTTCATTCAACGTGAAAGGCGGACGCTGCGAAACCTGCCAAGGTGCAGGTTTGAAAATCATCGAAATGAACTTCCTGCCCGATGTGCAAGTACCCTGTGAAAACTGTCATGGCAAACGCTATAACCGCGAAACATTGGAAGTACGCTATCGTGGGAAATCAATTGCGGATGTATTGTACATGAGTATCGATGAGGCAGTGGAGTTCTTTGAAAACATCCCTTCCATCTACCGCAAAATTAAAACCTTGCAAGATGTTGGCTTGGGCTATATCACCTTAGGACAATCTTCTACCACACTATCTGGTGGCGAAGCACAACGTGTAAAGCTAGCGACCGAGTTATCCAAAAAAGATACCGGGAGTACGTTCTACATCTTGGATGAGCCGACTACCGGCTTGCATTTCGAGGATGTGAATGTATTGATGGGCGTGATTAATCGTTTAGTGGATCGTGGAAACAGTGTCCTGATTATTGAACACAACTTAGATGTCATCAAAACGGCAGACTGGGTGATCGATATGGGGCCTGAAGGTGGCGCCGCAGGCGGTACCATGCTATTTGCTGGCGTACCCGAAGATCTGATTAAAGTGAAGAAAAGCGAAACGGGAAGATTCCTGAAAGAAGAGATGAAACCTCAAGCAACCGCAACGGTTTAAAGGTCTTTCAGGTTGACCACGACTGGTTGTCGGAAACGGGTTTTAACTGGCTGACCATTGCGCAGCGCCGGTTTCCAGCGTGGTGAACGTTTCATCACGCGCATGACTTCTTCCTTAAATTCCGGACTGATCTTATCGGCATTGAGCACTTCTATGTCGCAGACTTGACCGTCTTCACATACGGTAAACTCCAAATTGGCCTGCTGTACCAACCCGAAGCTGATATAACTATCTTCATCGATGCTTTCCTGTATATTGCGCACATTCAGGTGTTTATTCAGGAAGTTGCTCCAGCCTCTTGCGCCACCAGAAAACCGCGGAATCACATCCACCTCGCTATAAATGGTATCCACCGAAATATGATTTCCTATATGGGCACGAGCAGGGCTCATGATCGCACTCAGCGAAAGTACGAGCACGACCAAGAAGATGTCTTTTATTGCTTGCATATTTGTATTTTCTACCTTTCTAAGAGTTAAGAAACAAAAATCACTCCACGAAATAAGCCGTATAATGTTACCCGGGCTGAGCCTAATTAGGAAAGTGGCAAATCTACCTGCTCCCGAAAATTGCCATGTTCATCAGATATAAAGCTCATTGGTTGTTCCGGATTTTTGATAATCTCGAAAAGTGTGTATCCCCACGGTTTCCAGAAATTCTCCAGCACCTGTCCATAGGTTTTCACTTGCCAATGATCGAAAATAGGCTTCATCGTCCAATCTTGCATCGGCATTGGCTCTACATAGATCATATTAGGCGTGTCCATATAGGTGTATTCTGGCAGTTTATTAAACAGGTACGCAGAATAGAAATAACGCGCACAGATTTCTTCAAACTGGATCGGATGCAATACTTTGTCTTTTACCGCTGCCAGCACATCTTCGTGATAGATGGCATGCGTGCCATTGTCTTGTAGCGTAGCGATGATCGCAAAATCATTCATCCGCAAGGAGAATATCAAGGTATTGATTTCATCGCGGTAAATAAACGTTTCGGACGCATTTTCTACTGGAAGCACTAGCACAGAAAATGGATTTCTATTTTCAAATTCCATTGGGTGAATGGCCGACTGCAACATCGTGTGCATATTGCGAAATTTGTGCACCAACGCCTGCGAGAAGTTCATCTCTTCGCCACTCATTGTAGCCTGCCGAATACCGGCTTGTATTTCATTAAACACCACGCCATATAAGATCTTGGCGACCCATTGAAAAAGAATCGTGGTTGGTAATTCCTTCACGGCCGTATAGCCAATAGCCATGGCACGTTCGACCGCCGATTCTACCGATTCTAGCTGCAATGCCGCGTCCGCAGAGCAGGGCAACTTCAACTTTTTGTATGTGGAAAAGCTTTCATCCAGCATCTTGAAGGGCTGTTCTTCCAAATTGAAAGCACGCATCATCCATACGGGGAACACCTGAATTTGCTCATCAGCAGAATGCAATGCTTTGCCAGTCAAAAAGCAAGTCTGGTTATCAAATGTAAAATCCAGAAAAGGGTTATAAAGTCGTGTCGCCATATCTCGGACAAAGGTAGGGCTTTGCATAAATTATTTGACACAATGCTCAGCTAATGACGTAAAAATGGCGATGAATGACTATAACGAAACAGAAAATCCTAAAAATGTATGTACTTTTGCGCCTTAATCAATAAATTTTATTCGTGCTACGTCTGTTTACGCTATTTTTTATCTTTTTTATCGTTGTTGCAAATGGTGTATATGCACAAACGGATTCTATCGCAAAGCGAAAATCTCCCATCATTTTTGAAATGGAAATAGAAAATGGGGGCATCTTACAGCAGAAAAACGCGAAGGTCGCTTATCAAGATGCTTATTACGAAGGCATCAATTTCAAAGTGGGCTGGCAGCAGCGAAATAAAGAAGACCCCTATTTCGAATTATACAACAATCCGATTTACGGAATTGGATTCTATTCCAGCACCTTTCATAACGACATTATCGGCAATCCGTATGCGCTGTATGGATTCGTGCAGACGCCTATTGCGCCGAGAGAACACAGCCGTTGGTCGTATGATTATCGCATTGGATTAGGTTTATCAGGAAATTTTTATCCATTTGATGAGGAAGATAATCCTTTGAATTTAGTTATTGGTTCGAAGAACAATGTATTTATCGATTTTGGCATACGTGCGCAATATGCGTTTCATCCCAAATGGCGCGCCGGTGTAGGATTGGCCTTTCATCACTTTTCCAATGGCGCATTGGCTTTGCCAAACTCGGGGGTGAACCTCGTACCATTGACAATCTCTGTTAATTATCAACCAAACCCGATACCAGTAAGTGCCCGAAAAGCAGATATTCCGCCTTATAGCAGGCGTACACTTTTCCACATCAACTATGGTGCAGGCGTGAAACAGCTTAGTCAAGATAATGATCAGCTCTATTTCAAATCTACGGTAAGTGCGTATGCTAGCCGGCATGTAAGTCACAAATGGCGTATTGGCGGCGGATTGGATCTTTTCTATTCTTCTTCGGGCAATGATGATGAAGTTGCCGGCGATAAATCAGGTGATTTAGGCTCCAAACTTTCGGGCGGCCCGTCGTTTTATTTAGCGCATGTGCTCAACCAACGATTGGTATTGAATGGGAATGTGGGCTATTACATCCACAATCAAGTCTTCAATGGGGAGATCAACAAGTTCTTTCTACGCGCAGGAGCACGTTATTATGTGTATCAAAACATCAATGCGGGCGTATCCATCAAAGCACACATGGGAAAGGCGGATTTCATCGAATGGACGGTCGGCTATACGTTTAATCGTTAGCTCGGTTATTCTACCGGGCTAACGCGAAGATTTTCGAAAGTCAAGGCCGCTTCTACCAGCTGACCTTGCTTATTCTTCACGCCTTTCAGCACAGAAGTTTTGCCTTTCTCCAAGAGATTTTTCATTTCCTTTTCTTCTATAAATACACCATTCAAAGTGCGCCATATCTTGAAGTCGCAACCTTGCGCATAGCGATCACACTGCGCAATCTTTTCGTACAGATCGATGTTGCCGGGTTGGCATTTCGGACATTTGATCTTGCCTTTTTGTTGGGGTTTGGCTTCTTCCTGCGCCATAGCAATTTTCAACTGCAACAGTTCGCCGGTAATCTTCGCCGTGTAATCTTTGATATGCTTCATGAAGACATCGTAAGACACCTTGTTGGCACGCATTTCTTCTAGCTTTTGCTCCCATTTACCCGTTAAGGTGACTTTGGCAATAGAGCGATCTTTGACCAAGTTGTAGATTGTCAACCCTTTATCCGTTGGTACCAATTTTTTCTTTTCTCGGCGGATGTATTCGCGTTGAAATAAGGTTTCGATGGTAGCAGCGCGTGTGGCCGGCGTTCCCAATCCACAATCCTTCATCGCTTGGCGCATTTCCTCATCTTCGATTTCCTTACCAGAAGTTTCCATCGCCTTTAAGAGGGAAGCTTCGGTATGTACAGGTTTTGCTTTAGTAAATCGCTCGGACAACGCCAGCGAACGCATCTCATGCCATTCACCCGTCGTCAACTTCGGCAATTGCGCGTTTTCGTTATCCTGATCTTCACTGCCTTTTTCCTCTTCCGCAGCTGGTTCCACCTGCTCTGCCGATAAGCGCCATCCGTATTGGCGAATAACCGTTCCTTTGGCAATCAGCTCTGTATCTGCGGCTTTCAGCACGACGGTCGTAATGTCTTTAATACATATTTCGGAAAAACTCTCGACCATTCGCTTCGCGATCATCTCATACACATGTTGTTGATCTTTGGGCATCGGCCCCGGTTTCTCGTCGGTCACGAGCAGAGCATGGTGATCGGTGACTTTCTTGTCATCCACCGAGCGCTTATTGAGCTTCGCTCCGATCAGATTTCTGCTAATCGCCGCAATACTTTCGGGTCCGGTAGCGGCCAAGTGCTGAAATAAGGGATCGACAGTTTCAAATACATCTTCTCCGATATACCGCGAACCCGTACGCGGATAGGTAATGACTTTCTTCTCGTACAGCGTTTGCGCAATGCTCAGCGTTTGATCGGCCGAGTAGCCGTGTTTTTTATTCGCATCTTGCTGTAAGTTGGTCAAATCGTACAACAAAGGTGGCGGTTCTTTAGTCTCTTTGGCTTCGACCTGCGTAACCTCGGCATTATCCCCTACTTTTAGCTGTGCAAATCGTGCATCAGCATCTTCTTTTTTATCAAACTTATTGGATGTAGCGGTAAATGCAATCCCGTCTTTTTCAAAACCAGCTTGAATCTTGAAAAACGCTTGGGGCTTGAAATCAAGATTTTCCAGATAGCGCGCGCAGATCATGGCCAAAGTCGGCGTTTGTACACGACCCAAGGATAATAAACCTTTGTTTCCTGCGGCCAACGTAATCGCTTGTGTGGCATTGATACCGATGAGCCAGTCGGATTCTGAACGAGATCGTGCCGACATATATAAGCTATCGTACTCCGTACCTTCTTTCAAAGCGGCAAAACCCGCTTTAATGGCTTTATCTGTTTGCGATGAAATCCACAAACGTTTGAACGGCACATCAGATTTGAGGTAATAATAAATATTGCGAAAAATCAATTCCCCTTCGCGCCCCGCATCCGTTGCCACAATGATTTCCTCGGCTTTGTCCAACAAGCTTTTGATCGTGTTTAGTTGCTTGGCTGCGCCACCATCATCGATCTGGCGACCATCTTTACGTACTTTTTTTACTTCCAGTGCAAATTCGGATGGGATGATCGGCAAATTATTGGCCGACCAGCTATGATATCCATACGCCTGCGGCGTGCACAATTGCACCAAATGCCCAAACGCATAGGTAAAAGCATAGCCATTTCCTTCGATATAGCCATCTCTAATATTTTTCGCTCCCATCACTCGCGCCAAGTCCCGCGCAACAGACGGCTTCTCCGCAATTACTACTTTCATGCTTTATATTATCGAAACGTAAGGATCGTGTTTAGTCTAAGGAAGGAATGGTAATTCCTTGTATTTTGCGGTACAAATCTACGGCGTACACATCGGTCATACCCGACACAAAGTCTAGCACAGAACGGATCTTGCTGTACACATCGTCGGACGACGCATGAAACTGCTCTGGAATCATTGCAACAACCTTTTCATCAAACTTAGTCTTTTTGGTTTTAAGACAAGCAGGCAAGAATTCGCCCAATAAGGCATTCATTACTTTAAAACCAGCAATTTCAATCTGAACCACATTGGGCGCATTATAAATACGCTTTATGGACAGCTTTTCAATGCGCTTCATCTGCTCAACCAAAGGCTGATCCAAGGCATCGATCAGCGAAGACTGGAATGTGCCTGATAGCAATTCGTCTTGTTTGTCGGTAAATACCTTCGCACAACCATGAATCAACGTATTTATGGCTTTAGCGCGCAAGAGCGACACGCGGCTTCCCTCGTCGGCCAGTCCATCCAATCGCTCGCGCAGATTTGCATCTCCGCATAGCGGCAATAATAACTCCTCTACTTCGGGATATGATAGAATTCGCAGATGATGCGCATCTTCCAAATCGATGATATTATAACAAATATCATCAGCCGCTTCTACCAGATAGACCAAAGGATGACGCAAATATCCTTCCGGATTTTCGGGATCTACTTTTAAACCGAGCTCAATTGCAATCTTATCAAAAATGACTTTTTCGCCCTCAAAGAAGCCATATTTCTTGCGATGATGATTGCCTTTAATGTGCCCGTCAATGGCACGGCAAGGATATTTTACAATCGCAGCAAGGCTGGTGTATGTTAGCGCAAAGCCTTTATCGTCTTTCCCATTAAAAGCATGTGTCAAAATGCGTAGCGCATTGGCATTACCTTCGAAATGAGTCAGGTCTTCCCATTGCGCTGCTGTAACCTTATCCTTAAAATCTAGCCCAGCGCCGTCGGTGAAGTAAGATGAGATAGCGGCTTCGCCGGAATGTCCGAAAGCCGGATTACCCAAATCGTGAGACAGACAAGCAGCTGAAACAATATTGCCAACCTCCTGCAAAAAAGGAACCTCTATGTCAATATTGGGATTGTTTTTTTTGGTCATCATGTAAAACAAGCGACCTAAAGATCTTCCCACGCTGGCCACTTCTAAGCTATGCGTCAATCGGTTGTGTACAAACACGGATCCAGGCAATGGAAATACCTGCGTTTTGTTTTGCAATCTGCGAAAAGGCGAGGAAAAGATTAGGCGATCGTAATCACGCTGAAACTCAGAACGTGCATCGATCTGATCGTTCAGCTCGCGTGCTTCGTAGCCCCATCTTTTGGCCGATAATAGTTGTTTCCACTGCATGTAACATCGTGTTTTGACCGTCAAATATACGGTTTAATCGGGAGAAGGGGAATGCCAGTCGATTCACTTTTAGGCCCTAATCTGCCATTTGTCGGGATTGAAAATATTCGTTATCTTTAGTCATCGAATAGATAGAACGATCTTATATGACCACATACCATCTCCCTGATCCCACACATTTCAAGACAAAGCACCGCGACAAAAACACCCATCTTATTGTGCTTCAAAATCAGGCCGGTATGCAAGTTGCACTGACCGATTATGGCGCGCGGATCGTGAGTATTATCGTGCCCAACCAACAGGGCGAGCCGACCGACGTGGTCTTAGGTTTTGATAACATTGGAGATTATTTGAAAGCGGAAGCGAAGTTTTTGGGGACAACGGTGGGGCGCTATGCCAACCGGATTGCAAATGCTCGTTTTGAGTTGGACGGCCGAGAATACCTGTTAGAGAAAAACAATGGTAGTAACTGCCTGCATGGCGGTAGCGATGGATTTCATGATCGCGTTTGGGATCGACAAGTGAGCCTGCAGCATAAAGTCGATTTTTATTATACCGCAAATGATGGCGAAAGTGGGTTTCCCGGCAACCTCAACGTACATGTATCTTATGAGTTGACGGATGAAAATGAATTGAAGATTGCTTACAGAGCAGTAACCGATCAAAAGACTGTACTTAACCTGACCAATCATGCGTATTTCAATTTGCATGGCGAAGGCCAAGGTGAGGTACTGGATCATTATGTACGCATTCCGTCTAGTCAATATATCCCGACCAATGCAGATCAAATCCCGCTAAATATGGGCGAAGAGGTCGCGACTACGCCATTTGATTTCCGAGCCGAAACCCTTATTTCGGATCAATTGAACTTGAGTAACCCGCAACAGGAAATAGCCAAAGGATTTGACCACAGCTATGTCGTAACTGTTGGCGATAAAGAACCTTTAGCCACGGCGCGATCAGCTTCTTCCGGCATTCAGTTGGAAGTTTTCAGTACTGAACCATCCGTTCATTTTTACACCGGTAATCACTTGTTTGGTAAAGATACCGGCAAATCTGGAAAAGCGTACACACCTTATACGGGCTTGTGTTTTGAAACGCAGCATTTCCCCAATTCGCCGAATATGCCCGAATTTCCGTCCGTGGTACTTGACAAAGGACAGGAATACCAGTCTAAGACGATATATAAATTTTCTCTGCACAAATAAAAACAATAAATTTAAACACGTAATCGTGTATCAAACAACAGTTTATCAGTTCCATTCGCAGAACACGAATGTTCAGAATCTTTTAAGCAGACTCTCAAAAACTAAGTTTATACGTATATGAAAAACATAAAATGGATCGCGCTAGCCTGTAGCGCCGTATTGTACTTCCAGCAAGCTAATGCACAGGAAGTAGTGGCCGCTAAAGATGGCGCGACCTACGAAGAAATTGTAGCACAGATCAATAAATTAGCAACAAGTGGCACCGAGGAAGACAAAGTGCTCTTGAAGCAAGAAGCGGAAGCACTAGCTCAGAAAAAAGATGAAGACCAATTGAGTCTGGCAGCCATGGTATACGAGAGAGCTCTCGATGATGAAGCGCGTGCACAAGAAATTCGAGCGTCAATTGAAACTCAATATCCTCAAGGTAAAACCGTGCGCAACAAAGCGTATTCTGACATGATGAAAGAAGTTGGAGAAGATGCTTCGGCAGCTGATTTTGAGCAACAATATACTGCTTGGGCACAGAAATATCCTGCTGCTAATTATGCTGAAAAAGATCAAGCCATCTATCAAGCTGGTCTATATCACTTATCGTCCCGTTATATCAAAGAGTCGAATACAGCGAAGACACAAGAACTCTTAAAACAACTAAAAGGTTCTGATTACTATGTGACCGCCATCTCGAATGCCTTTGCTAAAGCAGAGGAAGAAAAACAAGATTTGAGCACTTATTCTACCTTATTGAAAGATGCTTATGCCATTGGTAAGGCTGCCGCGGAATCAGAAGACCCCCAAATTAAGAGAAGTAATAATGCGTACTCTTATAATGCAGTAGCACCACAATACGCCTCTTTACTAACTGCAGAGAAAAACTATGATGAAGCCATTGCGATCACGCAATCTTCGTTGGAAGAATCTCATTACGGCGGTTATTATGCCTTGCAAAATGCTCGGTCATTAGGCAACGCCTACACACAAAAGGGCGACAAAGCTAAAGCTTTGGAAACGTACGAAAAGTTTATCGCTGCGAATGGCAAAGATTCTACGATCGTAGCAGAAGCGCAGATGTTGTACAAAGACGTGCATGGTGACAAAGCTGACTTCCAAGCACATCTTGCCGACTTAGATAAGCAAATGACGGAAGCATATTTTGCGAAATATGAGCAGGAAATGAAGAAAGAGGAAGCGCCTGCATTTACATTAATGAATCGTGAAGGCAAAGAAGTTTCCTTAGCATCATTAAAAGGTAAAGTAGTCGTACTAGATTTCTGGGCGACTTGGTGTGGACCTTGTATCATCTCATTCCCTGGTATGCAAGCAGCTGTTAACAAATATGCGAACGATGAGGAAGTAGAGTTTCTATTTATTGATACATGGCAACGTGAAGAAAACTACAAAGAGCTAGTAGATGAGTTTATCGCAAAAAACAACTATAACTTCAACGTGCTATTTGACGAAATGAAAGATCGCTCAAAAGCAACGGTAACAGCTTATGGTATCCAAGGTATCCCTGCGAAAGTGATAATCGACAAAGATGGCTTCATCCGTTTCCAAAACTCTGGATCAGAACCCAATGTGGATAAGTTAGTAAAAGAATTGGACACCAAAATTGCTTTGGCAAAACGCGGTTAAGGAATATTAGAAAACATATTGAATGTATAAAAACCTTTGGAAAAATTCTTCCAGAGGTTTTTTTTGCTCTAACCAAAACGGATACCTGTGGCAACAAACTTATAACAGTATCCTTACGCACTTTTAATTTTCCCTTAATCTTTGCTTGCGACCTTTGTCGGTGATGCATGTATCACCTACCGATGAAGATTACAGCGGCGAGCTTTTAGCAGATTCGCTGGATTTGACGACCCAGCAAGTCGTGAGTCATGCGCAACTATCTGCCATTTTTCAACGTAACTGGCAGCGGTTGTACCGACTTGCCTACCATTTGCTAAAAGATAATGATGATGCCCAAGATGTGGTGCAGGAAGTATTCATCAACTTTTGGGATCGGCGCAATGAGCTACAAATCCAGACCAGCATTGACCAATATTTGTACGGATCGGTACGCTACAAAACCCTCACCCGACTACAAACCAGATTAAGCCACAACAAGCGGAACATTCCCTTAGAAAATGCTTTAGTGGAAAGTTTTGCCGAAGCGGTAGACCCAGTTTTGGTGCACGAATTGCAGGAGGAGATCGACCGACAGGTTAGTTTACTACCTGAAAAAATGCGACAAGTTTTTTATCTACGTACCGTAGAATGCCTGACCATTCCGCAGATCGCAAAACAATTGCTGATCTCGGAAGCAACCGTAAAAAATCATTTGGCTGCCGCCAGACGAAAATTGCGAGCACAATTAGGCGATGCTGCTTACCTCACGGTAGCACTTGTGCTAAATCACTTTTAGTAGCCTGATCAGCGCACCAATTTTTAATAGACTGGTAACGATTTCATAACACAACCCACTAGTCCTCCCTTCGCCTTTTCTAGACTAATAAGTAATGAACAGTACTTATATGCAGCGGAAAGAAATTCAGCAAATCGTAGAAAACTACCTTAAAAAGAAGAACACCTTAAAGCAGACGGAGGCGCTGCGACAGTGGCTTTCGTTTTTGGTCAAGAAACCGCTACCACATAGCGAAGATGAGCAGGAAGCCATCCGCGAAAAGATATGGTTACACATTGACGAAGCGACTTATCCAACGGAACAGCGCACCTCGACAACGCGAAATAGCCGCATCTCAATCTGGAGTGCTGCGACCACAGCTGCCGCCTCGCTTCTTCTCACGTTTGGTCTGTATCATTTCTTTCAACCGGAGCGTCTAATCTATCAAACGGGCGCTAGCGAAACCAAGCAAATCACATTGCCCGATGGTTCGACCATCGCGCTGGAAGCCAACTCGCACGTAGAAGTAGGTTCAGATTTTCAGTCGGATACCGCACGCACCATCCATTTATTGACTGGTCACGTTTTCTTTCAAGTGCAGAAAGATACTTCCCGACCTTTTAGAATTAAAGGACCAGCGATGCAAACCGAAGTACTGGGAACCTCTTTTCGCATTCGTTCTTATGAAAACGAATCGCTATGGCATATCGCTGTAAAGACTGGGAAGGTAACTGTATCATCGCTACACGATCCGAGCAAACAATATACCCTAATCGCTGCCGACAGTTTGGTGTACAGCAAAACGGACGATGAAGTCCAGCGCTATACACACGAGGTTGCTAGGACAGGCACGTTGCTCTTCCATGATGACAACTTTCAAAATATCGCTCAAAAGCTACAGCAGCGCTATGGCATCGCTATTATTCTCGAACAATCCTTAGCAGACGATCACAAATTTTCGGGCGAATTCACTACGCAGGATGATATGGAAGACATTCTAGAGATGATCTGCTTGGCTACCAGTACAACCTACCGACATGAAAATGGAAAAATAATTATTCAATCCAAATAACAAACTGGAAAGAGTGGCTGTACACGGGCTGGATTGCGCGCAAACTATAGAATCTAGCCAGACACAGCACTTTAATCCTTATTAATCAAACAACAAACATCAACCACAAAAAATGAAAAGTTACCTATTGCTGCTTACTGGAGCCTGCCTTTTAGGGGCTGCTCCCACACAAGGTAAGATGCTGACAACCGTCTCCACGTATACCACGCAGGCAGATGGAAGTGCTTTGCTTGTCTCTTTGGAGAAAATCGCCAAAAACGCCAACAAACGATTGGTCTACGACAAAGAGATCCTGATCGGAAAGAAAGCAGCTAGCTACGACAAAACGCATTCGCTACCACATATGCTAGAAGAATTACTACGTGGCACAAGCATCGCCTACCAAATCAAAGGCGACATTATTCTACTGCATGCATTGACTGAAAACCCAGCGCCAAAAGTCGAAACACGAAGCCAATCGCAACAACAAGCGGTACTTCGCGGTATCGTGCGCGACGAGCTGACGCGCCAACCCGTATCGGAAGCCACGCTCGCTGTAGTTGCCAAAAACAGATCGATCAAGTCGGGAGTCGACGGAAATTTTAAGCTAGATCTTCCCGATGCAGAAAGCTGGACCATCCGCGTGAGTTTTATGGGTTATAAAACCAAAGATATCACGGTACAGCGCAGCAACCTATCTCAAAAATTAGAGATCGACTTAGCACAAGATCTTTTCGGATTGGATGAAGTGGTCATCACCGGTCAAGGTCTTGACATCAATAAAAGAAGGCTTTCTACCAACATCGCCAGCATTGGTGGCGATGAGCTCGCGAAAGTACCGGCAACCCGTTTCGACCAACTCCTACAGTCGAAATTGCCGAACGCGCAAATCCGCCTAACAGGTGGACAATCCGGCGCGACGTCTATCATTCGCGCTCGCGGTGTGGTTTCTGCTTTTATGAATTCTACGCCTGTAATTTATGTAGACGGTGTGCGTATGGACAATCTAAATACCGCATCGGCTATTGGTGGCGGTAGCGCGCAGGGTGCTGGCGTGAGTGCGCTGGCCGATATTCCAATCGATAATATCGAGCGTGTGGAATATGTAAACGGTGGTGCTGCTACTACTTTATATGGCTCGGATGCGGCGAATGGCGTAATTCAGATTTTCACTAAAAAAGGTGGTGCGGATCGCACCAGCGTATCCGCCGAGGCAACTCTTGGTGCGGAGCGTGCCACGACGGATTTTCTGCATTTCCAACGGACGAAAGAGCTTTTGTTTGAGCCCGGACTTTTCCAACGCTATAATATCGCGGTGAATGGCAACAGCGGAAAAGTGGGCTACAGCGTCACCGGCGCTTACCTCAACAGTTCGGGTGTACAGCTATTCAAGCAAAATCAGAATCAGCGTTTCGACCTGCGTACGGGATTCAAAGCCGAATTACATGAAAAAGTATCGTATGAAAGCAGCTTCTCCTTCGTCAACAATAGCTTCAAGCGTACACGTAATGGTAATCAAGGTGGTTATACCGGATTGTGGTATGCAGAAAGTGGTGCATCGGCCGTAACGGGACCAACTCCGAGATTTAACCCACGCATTGATGATCTGTCGGACGAAGAATTTGAAAAGATGAAAACCTTTGTACACACCGCAGAACGGCTTCAGGATAATGAGATTGTGGTGAATCGCTTTCAAACCGGACAGACTTTTCAGTACAAACCTGTGCACAACATCAACATTAAAGCGGTGGGTGGTATCGATTACCGGGTCGTGCGCAACCAAACGATCCAAACGAATGAATACCTAACGCACACCACAGGTAACCTCACCACAGATCGTGGAAGTATCAATAATGGTGAACGGAAATTCTGGGGATTGACCTTGGAATTAAACGGACAGCATCGCGCGGAGATCGGCGATTTTTCGGCTGTTACTACCGTTGGTGGACAACTATTCCGCAACGAAGACAAGCAAGTGGCTTACAATGGTACGAATGTGCGCGATGGCGCAAGAACCATTCGCGAAGCGATCGCAACGAGCAGTGATAACTTCGTGGACGAAGTGGTGAACTATGGGGTGTACGCGCAGACGAACTTAGGTTGGAAAAACAAACTCTTCTTGGATTTAGGTCTTCGCGGAGATGGCAATAGTGCCTTTGGTAAAGATATCGGGGCGCAATACTATCCTAAAGTTGGATTCTCGTACATCCCATCGTCCGAAAGTTGGTGGAGTGATCATCTTCCATTCTTACCTTCTGCCAAATTACGCGGTAACTATGGTGTAGCTGGAAACTTTCCGCCGGCCTTCCTCAACTTAAGAACGGTAAGCTTCGAAGGATATTTGGGCAGTCAAGCTGCTATGTTTGGTATGCCTGGCGTAGACTTGCGTCCAGAGAAAACCACCACATTTGAGGCAGGTTTAGATTTAGGCTTCTGGAAAGACCGCATTACTTTGTCGGCTGGCCTATATCATGCGGTAACAAATGATGCCTTATTTTCTGTTCCGGCCGCGCCTTCTACAGGTGAAGCATTAGCGCTCAGAAATGTAGGCACGATCCTAAATCGTGGATTGGAGTTCTCTACACAAATTGTCGCAATTCAGAAAGAAAACACTTCCCTTCGCTTCAACTTGGCTATCAACACCTTGTACAATAAAGTATTGTCTTCTAACGGAGCTGCGCCATTCAACTTGGCCGGATTTAGCGAGCGTACGATACAAACTGTTGTACAAGAAGGTTACCCCATCGGATTTATCCGCGGTGCGTATGGCGTATTTGGTGAAGATGGTGTATTGGAAAGCACCACGCCATTACAAAATCTGGGCACCACGATTCCAGATCTTTTCGGTAGCATGGGCGTGAACTTCCAGTGGAAATCACTCAACATATTTGCCAATGGCGATTACCAAAAAGGTGCTTATGCCAACAACTGGGACAGCCAATTTCGATACAATTATGGCGCTGGCGACGAAGGCATTCCAGAAGGCGAAATCAACTCCGCATTCAAACGCACCCGTTGGTTGCAATTCACCAATATGTTCGTAGAGAAAACAGATTACATCAAGATCAGAACCATTGGCGCGAGTTATACATTGCCACAGCAAATGATTAAATCCTTTGCAAAAAGTGTCGTCGTGAGCGGTACCGTGATGAATCCATTCAACTTTGCGACATCTAGTTTTGATCCAGAAGCAACCATTAGTGGGTCGGCTCAAGGTCAGGGTCGCGCAACGACCGGCGGAGTTTCTTACGCAACCTACTCCGCGCCTAGACAATACTTGATCTCTGTTAAAATGTCCTTTTAAGAAATAACACCATGAAATTATCATTTAATCCCCTATATCTATTAGCAGGCGCTAGCTTATTGCTAAGCTCTTGCGAACTTTTCGAAGTAGAAAATCCGTACGTCACCGAAGAGCGTTTTATTGACGGACAACAATCACTACCTACTTGGCTGAACGGCGTGCGCCGCCAAACCAGCTTGACCGTGGGTACCGTGGTGGAGTTTACCGAAATCGTTTCTGACAATTACTTCAACAATTACACGCAGAGTAGTAAGGTATTCGACAATCCGGAGATCAACCACTTTGATCGTGATGTCACGAATATTCAGGCCAACATCCAAAAGCTGCTTGAGATGAGTGAATTTGGATTGACCAAATTCACCTTTTCTGAGTCGCCAGCAGATCAGCAGATCCGTGCGGAACTGCTTTTTTCAAAAGCATACGCCCATATTTTGGGAGCAGAATTGTATGTAGGGTTGCCGACTACGGTATTGGGCGAGGTAAAATCGCCTGTAGAGTTACGCAATGTGGCGATTGCGCTGCTCAACGAAGCCTCTACCTTGTATAGCGCTGCTGCGGACAAAAACGCCTGCACATTATTAATTGCGCGCTGTCATTATGGTTTAGGAAATATAGCCGAAGCTACCAACTTTGCCAATCAGATCGTAGCGACACCACTTCTGCTTCGTCAGGTAAAATATGGTACACAAAGTGGCCCATCTAACAATTTCCAAAGCGCCATTTTCTCTAGTACAACCAATTCATTTGCACCGCTGCCGCGATTGGACTTTCTAGATCCAAAGTATTTCCACCAAACCAGCAATATCTTCGACGATGAGAAGCCTATTGCTATCGCCAAAGCCGAAGAAGCGTACCTGATCTTGGCGGAAGCGCAAGCCGTACAAAACAATTTGACCGCGGTAAAGCAAACCTTGAAGGATTTATTGAGCAATACCGTAAGCAAAAGACCAGTAACACAACTCAATGACAAAAACGACACGCGTAATGGTGGCAACAGAACGGATTATGCTATTACGGCCGTACAAGTCAAATTCGACGCACAAAGCCCAGCCGTGTCGGGATTCGTATTAGATCGCGCCAAAGGAACTATTCCGGCCTATTCGGTTTCGGGCACGCATATTACCGATGTAGAAATTGATGCCATAACATCGCAAGAAGGGGCACTGTATCTTATCTACCTATTGCGTCAGGAAATTTTTATCGCTGAAGGGCGCAGAATGACAGACTTAGGTATTCGTTTCCCCGTTTCGGAACGCGAGCAATTGAACAACCGCAACGTTAGCGAACAGCATATCAAAGCAGTCATTCCAGATTTTATCCCGACCAACAGAGGCTTGGACGATTTCAGCTACGATCGGGCAAATGCTACCGTGACTATGGCGTATGATATGAATAAGGTATTGGTTCAACATAAAGCATCGCCTTACGTGATGCCATTCATTAAATAATTTACAGAAAACTATGAAGAAGAATATATTTGGCCTATTGGCCACGACGGCTTTCTTGTTTGCTGCGCTAACAGGCAACGCACAAGAATTGGCCAAAGGCAAGGTTTATGATGACCTCAATAAAAATGGAAAATGGGACAAAGGTGAGCAAGGTATTGCCCAAGTAGCCGTGAGTAATGGCGTACAAGTAGTATTGACCGATGCAAAAGGACAGTACGAACTTCCCGTTGGCGAAGACAATATTGTATTTGTGATCAAGCCTGCAGGATACGCTGCGCCTTTAAACGAGCATAACCTACACCAATCCTATTATATACACAAACCCAAAGGTTCGCCAAAGGAGTTGACCTATGCAGGTGTGGATCCTACCGGTCCACTGCCAAAATCTATTGATTTTCCTTTGCAGAAAAATGCAGAAAAAGAGGAATTTCGCATGTTGCTTTTTGGAGATCCACAAGCGTACACGGCACAAGAAATGACCTTTTTTAATCGTGCTATTGTAGATGAAGTAGTCGACATACAAAATGTGGCTTTCGGCTTGAGTTTGGGCGATTTGGTGGGCGATGATTTGAGCTTGCATCCCTCCTACCGCTCTAGCATTGCGCGCATCGGATTGCCTTGGTACAATCTAAAAGGCAATCACGACATGAACTATGATGTGACAGCAGATAGCTTATCGGACGAGACATTTGAAAGAAACTTTGGCCCTGCCAATTATTCCTTCAACTACGGCCATGTGCACTTTATCGTATTGGATAATGTGCGTTACCCGAACCCACGCACTGGGAAAGGATATCTGGGCGGATTCCGCAAAGATCAGCTGGATTTCGTAGAGAATGACCTGAAGCATGTGGATCATTCCAAATTAGTTGTTTTGGCATTCCATATTCCGTTAGAGCATAGAAATGGCGACACGTTCCGTGCGGAAGATAGACAGCGCCTGTTTGATCTGTTGAAAGACTATCCGCACACCTTGTCACTATCTGCACACATGCATACGCAGACACAGCATTTCTACGGAAAAGCGGACGGATGGCAGCAATCGAAACCGCACCACGAATATAACGCTGGTACAACATCAGGAGATTGGTACAGCGGCGAATTGGACGAGCGCGGTGTACCGGCCGCAACGATGCGCGATGGCACGCCAAATGGTTATGCTTTTGTCGATTTTAACAAACACGATTACCGCATTAGCTACAAGCCATCGGGCAAAGATTCCACCTATCAGATCAACTTGTACCATCCGAAAGTAGTTGGTCAAGGGAAACGAACACGCGCAGCAATTTTTGCTAACTTCTTTATGGGTCATCATGGCAATAAAGTCGAATTTGCGATCGATGGTGGCAAATGGGAAAAGATGATGCTAGCCAGAACAATCGATCCAGCTTACTCCGCGATTTTATATCCTTGGGATAATCTGGAGACGTTGCTTCCAGGTCGTCGTCCTACAGATGGAATGACCAGCACGCATTTGTGGCGTGTCGGATTACCGATTGACTTGGCCGTTGGCGAACATAAAATTAAAGTACGTGCAACAGATGATTACGGTCGTGTACACGAAGCAACGAGTACCTACCGCATCGAACCGACGAAGGATTATCCGGATCTCCCATAATTGGATAAAAGGCGCCACCTGAAAAGGAATTGGAAAGCCGAAGCAACGTGTCTTCGCAAGGAAACACGTTCATAGCAAAGAGGGCAGCCTGTGGATAGACTGCCCTCTTTCATTTAATCGCATATCGCGTTGTTTAATCTGCTAACAGATCTTTCAATGCTTTCTCCACCTGCTCAAAACCAAAGGCAGACTTTGCCTCTTCGAACATACGAACGACCTGATCATTACACAAGTTACCAATACTGCCTTCATGGGTATGATTGACCGCTTTCTCCGGACTAAAAGTACCTTCTTCGATCGATAAACCAATATTCTTATATGCTTCACGGAATGGAATTCCTTGCAACACCTCATTATTGACTACCTCTACACTAAACAAGTAATCGTACTTTGGATCTTCCAAAATATCCTTCTTGATATCGATATGCTGCAGCATAAAGGTGGCGATCTCCAAACAATCTTTGAGCGACTGAAAAGCTGGAAACAAGTTTTCCTTCAGCAACTGTAAATCGCGGTGATAGCCTACCGGCAAATTGGTCGTCATTAAGGCAATTTCATTCGGCAAGGCCTGTATCTTATTACAGCGGGAACGAATCAGCTCAAAAACATCCGGATTTTTCTTATGCGGCATAATGCTGGAACCGGTAGTGAGATGCGCCGGAAAGGAGATAAAACCAAAATTTTGATTGATAAACAGGCAAACATCCATCGCAAACTTGGCCAATGTAGCAGCAATAGAGCTCATGGCTTGTGCGAGAATACGCTCCGTTTTCCCCCGCCCCATTTGTGCATATACCACATTATAGTTGAGGTCTTCAAAACCCAACAATTGAGTCGTCATCGTGCGATCTAGCGGAAACGAAGAGCCATACCCAGCAGCCGAACCCAATGGATTTTTGTTGCACACTTGCCATGCCGCTTTCATGAGGTGTAAATCATCTACCAAGCTTTCGGCATAAGCACCAAACCACAATCCGAAGGATGAAGGCATGGCAATTTGTAAATGTGTATATCCAGGCATCAGCACGTCACTGTGCGTATTGCTTAGTTCGATCAATTGGTTAAACAAACCTTCGGTATGCTTTACCATGCTTTCGATCTCCGTACGGAAATACAATTTCAGGTCTACCAGTACCTGATCATTGCGGGAGCGGCCCGAGTGTATTTTCTTTCCGGCTTCGCCGACACGTTGCGTCAGCAACATTTCGATCTGCGAATGCACATCTTCTACCACGTCTTCGATTTCGAAGTTTCCGGCAAGGATATCTTGATAAATATGCTTTAGTTCAGCTTGTACCGCAGCAAGATCGTCTGCCGTCATCAGACCTATACTGTGCAACATACGCGTGTGTGCCAGCGACCCCAGCACATCTGCTCCAGCCAGATGGAGATCCATCGCCCGGTCATTACCAACGGTGAAGTTTTCTACGAATGTATCAACGTCTATATTTTTTTGCCAAATCTTCATATATAATCATGCTTTTCGCCCTGCGGATCGGAAAAGCTGGAGGTAGTTGCTCCGTTTCCATTCCAGAGGATCGCGTTTAAATCCACCAAAAGTAGCAATTGCAGACCGTTAAATCAATTGTTTGGAGACGGTAACCTTGCTGATACCTACCGGAAAAAGAATTAAAATTCAATATATTCGAAAATCCAAAATAACGATCAACGAATACCTCACTATGAAATTGAAAAACTTTATACTCATTAGCACGCTTTTGTTTGCGGCTTTGCGCGTGCAATCGCAGGAAAGCAAACCACCCATCAGCTGGAAAGATATTCCGAAATGGGAATACCTTCGGATGAACGTACTCACGATCTCCAACAATGCAAAATGGTACGCTTATGCAGAAGGACCAACACAAGGTGACCTTAACTTGCTTTTGAAAAGCGCCTTCGACACGACTAAATATCAATACAAAATTGGCGGCGAGACGGGGCCGATTCGCTTCAATGAATCGTCCAGCCATGTCGCTTTCTTTGAAGCGGCTCCATACAAAACGATCAAAGCCAACGAAAAAGCAAAGAAACCCAATTTTAAGAACTTACGACTGGTCGCCATCAAGGACACCAGCAGCGTACTCTTTGACCGGGCGAAATCTTTTGAATTTTCAAACGAAGGCGGCAACTGGTTGGCCGTGCGCTTTGAGTCGGCAGGCGAAGGCCCCAAAGGCCCTGATGCCCCGAAAGGAAGCGACCTACTATTGTACAACTTACAAAATAAGCAAACGTTTAATATCGGCAATGTCAACGAATTTCAATTTAACAAATCAGGACAATACTTGGCGTATACCATTGATGCAAATAGCAAAAACGGCAATGGTGTATTTCTCCGCGACATGCAAACAGGCACCACCTATGCGCTCGATAATGACAAAGCTGCGTATAGCAAAATTAACTGGAATAAGGAAGGTACCGCGCTTGCCTTGCTAAAGGCAAAAACAGACAAGGCATATAAAACGCCTGTATACACCCTTATCGGCGTGAAAGATATGCGCGGGAATGCGTCCAACATCATCAGTTATACGGGATTGGATGAAAAAGAGATTACGGCTGGATTCGGCATTAGTGAAAACAGTAGCCCATTTTGGTCAAAAGACCTCAACACGTTATTCTTTGGCGTAGCTAAGTTGGAAAAAGCAGTCGCTGACAGCACTGCACAAGATTCTACCAAGATTGCGGATAAAAAGCCGGCCGCAAAAAAAGATAAGGATGCGGAAAAGCCCGATATGATTATCTGGAATTGGCAAGATAAACGTTTGCAATCTGCCCAACGCACCCAATCTAATCGGGATAAGAACTACACCGTACAATCGGCTTATCATGTAAAAACCAAACAATTCGTATCGCTGGCAGACAGTGCGCGCAAGAGCATTACGCTAGCGCCAAACCAAGACCTAGGCTATGCGCTGGATTACGCACCGTACGAGATGACGTCTAGCTTAGACGGACAACAGTTTGCGGATCTGTATCTCGTAGATATTGCGACTGGCCAAAGCCGCAAAGCTATCGAAAAGCTTTATCTCAACGCTTTGAGAAATATCTCTTTCTCTCCAGATGGTCAATACCTATTGTACTACCAAGATGGCCATTACCACAATCTACATACGAGCAGCCTGTCTTCTACGAATTTAACAGCAAAGATGGCGACCAGCTTTATTGCAGAGAAAGTAGATAATAATGTAGAAAAACCAGGCACACCTAACTTTGGCTGGACGGCCGATAGCAAGTACGTGCTTTTAAGAGATAACTACGACCTGTGGAAAGTTTCTTCGGATGGGAAGTCGGCTATTGCGTTGACAGACCGCTGGAAGGAGCAGCAATGGACCGCTGCAAGATTGCTATCTAACATTTACCCAGATGATGACTTTACAGATCTGAAAAAAGATCAATATTTCACGGTGTTTAATGAGGCAGACAAACAGTCGGGAATTGCCGTGTTAAAGGCGGGAAGTAATAATGTGGAAATACGTCAACATTCGGACGATCTCTATTCTTATATCACCAAGCCGAAACAAGCGAACGACCTCTTTTTCGTAAAAGAGAACAATACCACGTCGCCCGAACTATATGTGACGGATAATGGCGCGTTTAAAAACACCCGAAAGCTAACAGAGAATACGCCTAATAAAAATGATTACGCGCTATCCAGCGGTTCGAAACTAATCAGCTATGTCAATGACTTTGGCGACACACTGCAAGCCACTCTTTTCTTGCCTGCTAATTATATAGAAGGACAGACCTACCCTACTATTACGTATATCTATGAGCGACTGACGGATGGCACGAATAGTTATTCTAACCCTGCATTCCCGGGCGGAGGCTTCAACCGCGCGGTATACACCAGTAACGGATATGCCGTGCTGATGCCAGATATTGCGTACAAACTGAATGATCCTGGTATGTCTGCTGTTGCCTGCGTGGTACCAGCAGTAAAAGCTGCGGTGGCAACAGGTATTGTTGACGAAGAACGCGTCGGTATTCACGGACATTCGTGGGGCGGATACCAGACCTCTTTCCTCATCACGCAAACAGATATTTTCAAAGCAGCGGTGGCGGGAGCGCCATTGACGAACATGATTAGTATGTATAGCTTGATTTACTGGAACTCGGGAACGACCAATCAGAGTATTTTTGAGTCATCACAAGGCAGATTGACGACAGGTTATTGGGACAATTGGGATGCGTACACACGCAATTCTCCCATCTACCACATCAAAAATGTGAACACGCCACTGGTGATTTTGCACAACGATAAAGATGGTGCGGTAGACTATACTCAGGGTATAGAATACTTTAATGGACTACGCAGATTGCAGAAGCCGGTAACGATGTTGACTTACAATGGAGAAAATCACGGCTTAGCGAAAGAAGTGAATAAAAAAGACTACGCTGTGCGCATGATGGAATTTTTTGATCACTATTTGAAGGGAGCAACTTCTCCCGACTGGTGGGAAAAAGGTATCAATTACCTTGATATGGACAAACATCTGGAAGATCGTGCATTTTAATAAAATGCGTCAGTAAGTGGTTCAACGTTGCTTTATACGATTTAGCAAAGTGTAAGTCTAAACAGCATAGAACACAGAAAGTAACCACTTACTTTTTTTTGAGTTTTAGTTTGTGAGGTCTAAATCAAAACCCTATGTTTGTGATGTAAAGGGAGATGAAAAAAAAATCTGAGTAAGCTTACCCTTACTCATCACTGCCAGAAGTAAACTTTAAACTTGATAGACCTAAAAAGTCTTAAAACTTACACGAAATTCATGCTATCCAATTATAAACTAGTTTTTGATGAAAAGCTTGTCTAATCCTTAGACAAGCTTTTTCCTTTTATTGGTATTTTATTTTCCCATCGCATTCCCTATTCTATTCAAAAATTGATGTGATCTATTTTGCCTATATTTGTATCTTAATATAGCGTTACCTTATAACCTCATATTATCATGGCAACTGAGAGCAAAAGACAACAGAGATTTGCAGGTGTAATCCAGCAAGATTTAGCAGAGATATTTCAACGGGAAGCACATCAGTGGGCGCCGAATGCATTTATTACCGTTACTCGAGTGCGCGTTACGCCAGATTTAGCGATCGCACGTGTGTACCTGAGCTTCATCAATACACAAACCGCGAAAGAGGATTTGGAAAAAATTAAAACCAAATCCAATGAGATTCGCTACAAATTGGGCACACGCATCAAGAATAATGCACGTATTGTACCACATCTAGAATTCTTCTTGGACGACACCAATGAATATGTGGAACATATGGACAAAATATTTGACCAAATTAGCAAGGAGCCGCGTCAACCAGACGTGGAAGATTAAGGACCACCGGTAGTTCATGATCTTTCAATTGAATGCAGATCCGACGCAGATGCCTGACCCGGCGCTGGCAGAAGAAGATGGTTTGCTCGCCGTAGGCGGCGACTTATCTCCTACCCGATTGCTACAGGCGTACCAAAATGGCGTATTCCCGTGGTATAGTGAAGAGACGCCGATATTGTGGTATGCACCGCACGAGCGTTTTGTATTAGATCCAAAAAACATTCGCGTCAGCAAAAGCATGCGACAAGTACTGCGATCCGATCGATTTCGGTGGACGCATAATCAGGCCTTTTCTGCCGTTATTGATGCTTGTGCAACGACAACGCGAAAAGATCAGGATGGCACATGGATCGTAGCCGATATGCGTGCCGCATATATACAATTGCATGCCTTGGGTTTCGCACATTCTATAGAGGTGTGGAATAAAGAGAACGAGCTGGTCGGCGGATTGTATGGGATATTGGTCGGAAAGGTTTTTAGCGGCGAAAGTATGTTTTCTCTGGCGAGCAATAGCTCAAAATACGCCTTAATACAATTTGCAACTCATTTCGACCTACAACTGATCGATTGCCAGATTCATTCCGAACATTTGGAAAGCCTAGGCGCTGGCATGATATCGCGAGAAACTTACCTGCATATATTGGATCAGCAGGAATACATGAAAAATGGTTTGGATTTATTGATCCATCCTAACAAAAACAACAATTAGATTTATAACATAAGGATTAGGAGATAGTATATGAACTTCAAAATAGGTGACTTTGTACGTTTTGTGGATGAGGCTATTGAGGGCCATATCACGTCTTTTCTGAGCGATGACATTATTGGCGTTACGGACGAATCTGGATTTGAGATCCCCGTATCGGTCACGAAAATAACAGCAGTACATGGCGACATGAAGCGCCAAGACGATGAAGATGCACCGCCAGAGGTGGTGGGTGAGTTCATTGAGAAAGGCATTTATTTGGCCGTTACTGGCGAGCAAAAAGAAGGGTTAGCGCGTTTCTGGATTGTGAATGAAACCTCCTTCCAATTACTAATTGCCGTTGGTGAAACACAGGCTGGCAAGCAAAAAGGACTATTTAGTTTTTTACTGAGCACAAAGAAAACAGTGGAATTTTACAAAGCTAATTTTTCTGCCGTAGGCAAATGGCCTATTTTTACCATCCGCATTATCAGGCACAGCAGCACGCCACATACTGCACAACCGGTATTGGAAGAGGAGATCCGCATCAAACCGGTATCCCTTAGTGACCCGAAGACAAGATTGGATTTACTCTCTGAAAAAGCGTGGGTAACCCAGCTCGATATAGAGAAAAAAGATATCGGAATACAACGCTTAAAAGATTTCGGTAAATAGACTGTCATTTAATTGCACAAACTATCGTAGTATACCCACACACTAAAGTTGTAAAACACTTAAAAACAACGGTATACAATTATTTTATCGCTATTTAAAATCGTTCTAAATTTGTCGCTTTGACAGATTTTTGACATAAACAGGCGGCTTTTGATCTACATTTGCAGGACGAATCATAGCGCGAGTAGCAGACTTTGGAAAATTTAAAAGTAATAGCGTTTACACACAAACATGTCGAGTTGAAAGACTTGGGAAATTTGGTTATCTGCAACGAAGAGTTGAATCACAGATTGATCAATCTCAAGAACAGCTTAGATATCCCTGAAATCTTTTACATTGGTACATGTAACCGCGTAGAATTTGTATTTTACGGGGCACATGAACTTACGGATGAGTTTATTTCACAGTTCATGCATAGCATGAATTTTTGTGTTCCTTCGGAGCGTTTACAATGCTATTTAGGTCAAGTGAACAAGTATGCTGGTATGGATGCCCTAAATCATCTACTTCGCATGTCTTGCTCGATCGAGAGCTTAGTGGTTGGTGAGAAAGAAATCCTAGCACAGGTTCGCCGTGCGTATGAGCGCTGTCGCGATGCCGGGTTTACCGGAGATTTCATGCGTATGATGATGGATCGCTTGGTGAAAACTGCTAAAGAAGTATATACGCACACCAATATCTCTCGCAATCCGATATCTGTCGTTTCCTTGGCTTACCGTAAGCTACGAGAAGTGAAATTGGTAGAGAATCCTCGCATCTTGATTATCGGAGCCGGTGAGACCAATCAAAACTTAGCGAAATACCTTAAAAAACATAAGTACAAAAACTTTGTCATCTTCAACAGAACGGTGGAGAAAGCCTACGCTTTAGCATCTGAGCTTCAAGCGGCCGCGTTCCCACTATCTGACTTGGCAAACTACAAGAAAGGTTTTGACGTGATGATTACCTGCACGGGATCATCCGAGCCTATTGTCGATCAGGCGTTGTACACCTCATTGTGCAACGGTGAAGTAGACAAAAAAGTAGTGGTAGATCTCGCTATCCCCAATGATATCGATGCTGCTGTGATTGCGGAAAATCCGATCCACTACATTGAGGTAAGTAGCTTACAAGCTATTGCACAGAAAAACATTAAAGAACGCTATGATGAACTACATCATGCGGAGAAAATCATACATCAAAACATCGAGGAATTTCTTCCGATGATTAAACAAAGACGAGTAGAGGTTGCTATGCGTCAGGTTCCAGACAAAATCAAGGAGATACGTGCTACTGCCATGAATGAGGTATTTGCACGCGAATTGAATGGATTGGATCCGCAAGCACTTGAAGTACTGGAGAAAGTCATCAATTACATGGAAAAGAAATACATTAAAGTTCCTATGGTGATGGCAAAGGAGATTTTAGTACAATCAACTGACGTCGCGCAGAATTAAATAAAATTCTTCCCGCCCTTTTCCTTCTGTTTTCTCTGGCATATCAGCATCATTTTGGGTAATATAGCCCCACATCTTTACACCTTTACTATTTCATTGTGAAAAGAAAACTTACAATCGGCACGAGAGGCAGTGCTTTGGCATTATGGCAAGCTAACTATATCAAAGATAGACTGCAAGCTATCGGAGTAGAATCCGAACTCAAAATCATTAAAACACAAGGTGATATCGTGCAACACCTTCGGTTGGATAAGTTAGAGGGCAAAGGATTTTTTACCAAAGAACTAGAAGAAGAATTACTCTCTAGCCAGATCGATTTGGCGGTACACTCACACAAAGATTTACCAACGATCAACCCGCCGGGCTTATCTATCGCCGCAGTTTCGGAGCGCGAAGATCCCGCCGAATTGTTGATTATTCGCAAAGAAGAAGTAGATATTACCCAACGACTTTCACTCAAAAACAAAGCAAAAGTTGGGACTTCATCCAATCGTCGTAAAGCACAATTACTTTCTTTCCGACAAGACTTGAACTTTGACGATCTGCGAGGCAATATACAGACGCGGGTACAGAAGCTACGTGATGAGAAATACGATGCGATCATGTTGGCCAAAGCAGGCATTGAGCGTGTAGAGATGGATCTATCTGAATTTCATGTAGAAGCTATTCCACCGATAAAAATCATTCCGGCACCGGCACAAGGTGTACTCGCGATACAAATTCGTGATAACGATCAAGAACTTTATGATGTTCTGCAACCGATCAACGATTTGGCCGTACAGGAAACCATCGCCGTAGAGCGCAAGGTACTCAATCTGTTTGATGCAGGTTGCCATGCGCCATTAGGCTGCTATTGCCGCAAGCATGATGGTCAATATGAAGTATGGACTTCTGTTGCGGAAGACAATGAAGAATTTCCAGACCGCCTATTTGTGCGTGCGGAAAGCACGGAAGGCTTGGCTCAACGCATATTCGACAAATTCCAAAAAGAGCGCAACCTTACCAAGTCTGTTTTTATTACGCGCGATCTTGATACTGACGCTTACCTTTCTCGCTTCTTGAACAAACATGATATTGAGGTAGAAGGCAGATCGCTGATCAAGATCTTCCCGATCATAAAGCACTTGGATTCTTTTATCCTGAAACATGTGGATTGGCTATTTTTCGGAAGCAAAAATGCCATCGATCATTTCTTTAAGCTGGAGCCTTACCTGATGAAAAAGACCAAGATTGCGGTTTTGGGACAGGGTTCGGAGCAGGCTTTGCGTAAATACGATCGTGTTGCCGACTTTTCGGGTGACCAGATTGGCGTAACGGCTGAAGAATTTGCGACGGAATTTGCGAAAGTAGCCAATGGTACGAAAGTCGTGATTCCGTGCGCGAAAGAAAGCATGAACACCGTGCGTGATGCCTTGAGCGCGGATACGGAAGTGATCACTATCCCGATCTATGAGACGGTACAGATGGAGGATGTGGACAAAACCAATGCACAGGTATTGATCTTCACATCGCCAAGCAATGTAGAGGCTTATTTCCGCGAACATTTATTGGATCCAGGGCAGAAAGTGATCTCTATTGGTACGTCGACCGGCAAAAAGTTTGATGAAATGGGCATTCCTTACGTTTTACCATTCTCACCCGATGAGGTGGGCTTGGCAGAAGCGGTGTTTGGTTTAGATAGATAAAATAAGATGATGATTAGACCGCGTAGAAATAGAAAATCGGCTGTAATTCGTGATATGGTGCAGGAAACGCACCTGCACGCAGGCAATTTGATTTTTCCGTTATTTATTGTCGACGGAGAAAATCAAAAGACGGAAGTAAAATCCATGCCAGGCATCTTCCGGTATAGTATTGACAACTTGCTTCGTGAAGTAGAAAGCTGCATGAATCTCGGACTGAAGGCTTTTGATTTATTCCCCAATATCGAGGATTCCCTGAAAGATAAACTTGCTACAGTTAGCTACCAGAAAGATAGCTTATACCTTCGCGCGATCGAAGCGGTGAAGAAGAATTTTCCGGAAGCTTGTGTGGTGACGGATGTCGCGATGGATCCATACAGTTCAGACGGGCACGATGGTATCGTAGAGAATGGCGAAATCCTAAACGATGAAACCTTGGAAGTCTTAGGAAAAATGGCCTTAGCACACGCCGAATCTGGAGCCGACATCATCGCGCCTTCGGATATGATGGATGGCCGCATTGGATACATTCGCGATGTATTAGACACCAATGGCTTTACCAACGTATCGTTGATGTCGTACACGGCAAAATATGCTTCTGCATTCTACGGGCCATTCCGCGATGCGTTGAACTCAGCACCTAAGTTAGGCGATAAGAAGACCTATCAGATGAATCCTGCTAATGTACGAGAAGCGCTGATCGAAGCGCAGCTAGACGTAGAAGAAGGGGCAGATTTCTTGATGGTGAAGCCAGGACTTCCGTATCTGGATGTAGTGAAGCTATTGCATGATAACTTTGACCTTCCAATTGCGGTATACAACGTGAGTGGCGAATATGCGATGCTCAAAGCTGCCGCACAAAACGGCTGGTTAGATGCAGAACGTGCTACAATGGAAACCTTGTTGAGTTTTCGCCGCGCAGGTGCTTCTTCTATCCTCACCTACCACGCCAAAGAAGTGTTGGCTAATGGTTGGTTGACGAAATAAATTACCATTTCGTCGTCGCGCGGAGGTATGACAACGCGATCTATCTTTTCCAATAATAGAAGTTTACAACTCTAGATTGCCACTGCCTACTACTTCGGCTTCGCAATGACGAATTTAAGAATCCCATTCGGTCGACCGAATGGGATTCTTTGTGTTTAGATTAGTTTCCTTCGGAGCTGCCTTTGGTGGTCACCCTCGTACCTCGGCATTCGTAACGAAGAGCCTTTCTAGGCCCGAACCTTCTTTCGCAGCGTCATCCCGAGCATGCGAAGCGATCTAAACAACTGAATCACAATTCTCTAAAATGTAAAACGGTGGCTATCCAGAAGGATAGCCACCGTTTTTATATCTAGATACTCATATCTAAATACTGTAAATCTAATCGCTACTGCGCATTTAAAAACATAGATTTTTGACTGTATAACTCACGGAAATGCGGATCCTCTAAGTCTTTAATGAAACGAATAGACTCACCCGTAGATTTCATCTCTGGGCCGAGCTGCTTATCTACTTCTGGGAATTTTGAGAAGGAGAACACCGGTTCCTTGATTGCATAACCTTTCAGCTTACGTACGATGTTGAAATCGCTCAACTTATTCGCTCCTAGCATCACTTTTGTTGCGATATTGATGTATGGTACATCGTATGCTTTGGCAATGAATGGCACGGTACGAGAAGCGCGCGGATTGGCCTCGATTACATACACTTGCTCATCTTTGATCGCGAATTGTATGTTCAAAAGACCGCGTACATTCAACGCTTTTGCTAATTTTCTAGAGTATTCTTCCATCTTCGCTTGCACGTTTTCAGACAAACTGAATGGAGGCAATACTGCCGATGAATCACCCGAGTGAATACCTGCTGGTTCAATGTGCTCCATCATACCAATGATGTGTACATCCTCGCCGTCACAGATCGAATCTGACTCCGCTTCTTCTGCGCGATCTAAGAAATGGTCGATTAGGATCTGATTTCCTGGAAGCGTACGTAATAATTTCACAACTGCTTTTTCCAGATCTTCGTCGTTGATCACGATACTCATGCCCTGACCACCCAACACATAGGAAGGACGAACTAGTACCGGATAACCCACTTTATTAGCGACCACAATAGCTTCTTCTGCAGAAGTCGCTACACCGTATTTCGGATACGGAATATCCAATTCTTTCAACAAATCAGAAAAGCTACCGCGATCTTCAGCAAGATCCATGTTAGCGAAGGATGTTCCGATGATTTTCACACCTAAATCTTCCAGTTGCTTCGCCATTTTCAACGCCGTCTGACCACCTAATTGTACGATCACACCTTCTGGTTTTTCCAACTCGATGATTTCACGTACATGTTCCCAGAATACGGGCTCAAAGTACAACTTATCGGCCATATTAAAGTCGGTAGATACCGTCTCTGGATTACAGTTGATCATGATCGCCTCGTAACCACATTCTTTGGCCGCTAGCAAGCCATGTACGCAAGAGTAATCGAATTCGATACCTTGACCGATACGGTTAGGACCAGAACCCAATACAACGATCTTTTTGCGATCAGATGCTACCGATTCGTTTTCATCCTCAAAAGTCGAGTAGTAATATGGTGTTTGTGCTGGGAATTCTGCCGCACACGTATCGACCATTTTGTACACGCGGCGAATGCCTAGTTCGGTACGGCGGTCGTATACTTGATCTTCTGTCACATTGCCCAACAACCAAGAAATCTGTACGTCAGAATATCCTTTTTGTTTCAAGGTCAAGAAGAAATCACGTGGAATATTGTTCAGTTGGTAACGACGCAATTCCGTCTCTAAGTGCACCAATTCTTGGATTTGCACTAAGAACCATTTGTCGATATGTGTGACTTTGCGGATAGACTCTAAAGGCACGCCCATTTCGAAGGCATCTTTTACATGGAAAAGACGATCTGCACTTGGATGCTCCAATGAGTACATAATCTCTTCTAGATCGCGCGATTGACGCCCATCAGCTCCAAGACCAGCGCGGCCTGTTTCCAACGATTGTGCTGCTTTCTGCAATGCCTCGATAAAGGTACGACCGATTGCCATCACTTCCCCTACGGCTTTCATCTGCAACCCTAACTCTTTATTAGCGCCTTTAAATTTATCAAAGTTAAAACGAGGAACTTTTACGATCACGTAATCCAACGTTGGCTCGAAGTAAGCCGAAGTAGTTTTGGTGATTTGATTTTGCAACTCATCTAAGTTATAACCGATGGCTAATTTAGCAGCGATCTTCGCAATAGGATATCCTGTTGCTTTAGATGCTAAAGCCGATGAACGAGATACACGTGGATTGATCTCGATCGCGATGATTTCTTCGTTCTCTGGATTCACGGAGAATTGTACGTTACAACCTCCGGCAAATGTACCAATAGAGCGCATCATCAGGATGGCCTGATTACGCATATCTTGGTAACACTTGTCAGATAATGTCATGCCCGGTGCTACCGTAATAGAATCTCCTGTGTGAATACCCATTGGATCGAAGTTCTCGATTGTACAGATAATAATCACATTATCGTTGGTATCGCGCAACAATTCCAATTCAAATTCTTTCCAGCCTAATACCGCTTGCTCAACCAACACCTCGTGTGTAGGTGAAGCATGCAGACCGCGGTTCAATGCAGCGTCAAAATCTTCTTTCTTGTGCACGAACCCACCCCCTGTACCAGCTAATGTGTACGATGGACGAATAACTAATGGGAAGCCAATTAATTGCGCAGCTTCCTTACCTTCTAAAAACGAATTAGCAATTTTTGAGTTGGCAATACCGATACCGATATCGATCATCAGCTGACGAAACTCTTCGCGATTCTCTGTTTTTTCGATTGCGGCAACATCCACCCCAATCACTTTCACGTTGTATTTGTCCCAGATACCTCTGTTGGATGCCTCAATACATAAGTTCAATGCCGTCTGTCCGCCCATGGTAGGCAATACAGCATCAATTTGTTGCTCTTCCAATATTTGCTCGATACTCTCACAAGTAAGCGGCAATAGATACACATTGTCCGCGACGATATTATCTGTCATAATCGTTGCTGGATTGGAGTTGATGATCGAAACTCGGATACCCTCTTCTTTTAGAGATAAGGCGGCTTGTGAGCCCGAATAATCAAATTCGCACGCCTGTCCGATGACAATAGGCCCTGAACCGATAATTAAAACCGAGTTGATGGAAGTGTTTCTTGGCATTTCTTTGAATTCAAAATGTTAAAATACAAATTGTTAATTGTGGGACAGCGCAACGGGATGTGCATTGTAGAGTGCGGAATTCCGACTGCTTTGTCGGAGTGCAAAATTACAGTTATTTTTTATAAATCGGGACAAACTTGTACGAATAATATAAAAATAACGCATAAATTAATCTACAACGATCTCATCGATGAATAAAAAGGCTTTCTTCGTATTCTTGGCTTCGAACTTAATGAACTTCGCCATCACCGGTTTTTCGAACATGATCTCGAAAGATTGAATATCGAGTACGGTCGGATTTTTATCTACATGTGGCACGAAGGAACCCGCTTCGCGGTAGCTTTTACCATTGTCGGAAATCCAAACTTTGATCGAACCTGGGAAGAATACTCCTGGGCCTGGCATTTGCATAAAGCGTGCAGCAACACGGTTGATTTCTTCGCGGCGATCCAAATCGATCACCAATTCAATATCGGATGTAAATCCTTGCCATTTGCCATCTTGATACGAGACACCGCCTTTGCGACCATCGACTAAGGTATTCTGACCTTGTGCAGCATATCTTTCATTCCACTTCGTGTTGTATTGTACTGTTTTGCCAATCGCTTTATGAATGTCTAATTCTACCGTTTTGATAGGACCCATACGAGCAGAATCTAAAAACGACGCGGTCTTCAGCGTGGCACTTACAGCCAAATCAATTGGCGCGATATATAGCGGCGATTGATTGTCTGGATCTGTACCATCAGTGGTATATCGAATCGTCGGTTCAAACTGCTCAGAAGCTAAGGTAATTCGATTTGACTTCTTTGCAGCATCGTACACTACATCATACAGTACATCAAAACTTGGACGATAGTAATTGATCTGTAAATCTTGCAACAGCGCATAATGCTTTTGCAAACGACGTTTGAAATCAGGGAAATCGCGCTGATCCTGAGCCGTCCAGTTGATCTCTGCTAAGGCCAATGCGCGAGGAAAAGCCATGTATTCTACTTGCTGTGGGTTGGGCATATATTCCGTCCACAAATTCGCCTGCGCACCTAAGATGTGTTTGGCTTTGTCCGCCGCGATCTTATCAGACACCGGATTGTAGCTGTACACACGTTCCAGTGGCAGATAGCCGCCAAATGCTTTGGGTTGTGTGCGTGGATCGAACTGATAGAAGTCGAAGTACAGATGGCTCTGCGGCGTCATAATCACATCATGTCCTTTATTAGCCGCTTCGATGCCACCTTCTTCGCCGCGCCAACTCATCACGGTAGCACCTTCCGTTAGTCCGCCTTCTAAGATTTCGTCCCAGCCAATCATTTTACGTCCTTTGGATTGCAGGTATTCATCCATTTGCTGCACGGCATAGCTTTGCAACTCCTCTTCGGTCTTTACTTGTAGTTTTTCTTTCAAGGCCTGACATTTCGGGCAGGTTTTCCAATGCGATTTATCAGCTTCGTCTCCCCCGATATGAATATATTCCGAAGGGAAAATATCCAACACCTCATCCAGCACATTCTTTAGAAAAGTGAAAGTCTGTTCATTGCCCACACAAAACTCATTTTGCGTGTACGGCAGTCCGGTACAAGAAAGCTCTGGATACACCGCCAACACTTCTTCGGAGTGGCCAGGCATTTCGATTTCAGGAATAATATTGATGCCCTTTCTGGCTGCGTAAGCGACCAATTCACGGGCTTGATCTTGCGTATAAAATCCGCCATGCGCATTGGGCGTACCTTGCGCTACATAGCGTTTGCCATACTGCTCCCAATCGGCAAAATGTGCCTGCGGCCGCCAAGCTGCTTTTTTGGTTAATTCAGGATACTGATTAATCTCCAAACGCCATCCAGCGCCGTCGGTCAAATGCCAGTGAAGCTGATTGAACTTATATAAAGCCATCACATCGATGTACTTTTTCAAAAACTCAAAAGGCATAAAATGGCGCGAAACATCCAAATGCAATCCGCGGTAGGCAAAACGTGGCTTGTCTTGAATTTCAACAAAAGGAAGCACATCCGAATCTTGTAGCATGCGTAGTTGATGCAAACTCTGCACACCGGCCATAGCCCCTGCTACATCAGGAGATTTGATGATGATACCAGCTGGGTTGATCAGCAGTGTATATTCGCTCGGACGGAGATTATCCGATGCTTTGGATTCTAGAATCCATATGGCTGTAGGTTGCTGTTTTCTCACCCGCTTAAACAGCTCATAAGAAGTGATTTGTATACTCGGAATATCACCAACTAACCGACTCAACTCCATAAAACGCTCGCTATAGAATACCGGAAATGCTTGATTCAAAGAAAGTTTACCTTCGTTGATCACGACTTTATCGGGCCGCGGAATCAGATCGGCATGCAGCTCTTGTGCCCTACTGTTGCACCAAGCTATTAGGAGAAAACAACCAAGTAGTATGAGTCGCGAAAATTTCATAGGAAAGCAGTAATAGTTTGTACCCAAAGATCCTAAATAAAGTCTGAACCGACAATCTGCGGATTGTAAAACTTTTAGGAGATACGCCGACGCTAGGAACTCAAAGGCCTTGGAGCGTCTTTCAAATGACCGATCAAAAAAGTGATAAACTTATGAAACTCGCTCGACAAATGCCTTGCAGAAAAAATGAAATAATGTGTAACTTTGTTCTATGATTGAATTACCCGTTATTCCAGCACAACAAACACAGCGAAAACCTGATTGGCTACGTGTAAAACTGCCTGTAGGCAAGGAATATCGCCATGTGCGCGGGCTGGTTGATGAACATAAATTGCACACGATTTGTGAGAGTGGCAACTGCCCGAATATGGGCGAATGCTGGGGTGCCGGCACCGCTACCTTTATGATCTTGGGAAATATCTGTACTCGCTCGTGTTCTTTCTGTGCCGTAGCGACAGGCCGGCCGTTGGCGGTAGATCTAGACGAACCAAATCGTGTGGCACAATCGGTGAAACTGATGGAAGTAAAACATTGCGTGATCACTTCCGTGGATCGTGATGACTTGAAAGATGGTGGATCTACGATCTGGGCAGAAACGGTCAATGCTATTCGTCGCGAAAGCCCAGAAACTACTTTGGAAACTTTGATCCCTGATTTTAAAGGACAATGGGACAATCTGGATCGCGTATTAGCCGTTCGTCCGGAGGTGGTATCGCACAATCTAGAAACGGTACGCCGTCTTACACGCGAAGTGCGTATCCAAGCAAAATATGATCGCTCACTAGAATGTCTACGTCGTATTGCAGAAGCAGGATTACGTACCAAATCTGGCATTATGCTAGGATTTGGCGAGACAGAAGAAGATGTGGTAGAAGCGATGCGCGATTTATATGAAGTTGGGGTAGATATTTTGACCATCGGTCAATACTTGCAACCGAGTAAAGCACACCATCCGGTGGTAGAATGGATCACACCAGATCAATTCAAACGCTATCAGGAAATCGGATTGGAGATGGGATTCAAGTATGTTGAATCTGGCCCATTGGTAAGATCTTCGTACCACGCAGAGAAGCATCTCTTTGATATGCAATAAGCAACTAATTGATAATTAAGCTGTTTTTATTTACATTAGTAAAACATGAGGCAGCCAAAGTATAGAAGATATTTTACAGGAGCAATGCTAATCGCATTGCTTTTTATTTTATTGGTCAGCTCGTTGCTATATGCATGGTACATTCATACCCAAGATGATGGCCTTCCTTTTTTCATCACTCGTATTTTGCTACCGCTTGCTGTGGGTGCAGCTATCAGCAGTGTATTTGTTTCTTACTTGTATGGAAAGACAAATTTCTACTTTCTCCTGCTCCCCGTAGAACGCCATGCAGCACATCGTTTTGCGCTGGCGTTTATCCTGACGTGTTCTGCGATCGTATTATTTCAACCGCTATCTACCAGTATTCGGTACAATGTGGGCAAAGTATTGCACTTGCAAAGCGTGGAAGAAATGCCGCCACACGAGCAACCTACTTTTCTTTCGCTGGGCGAATGGCATGTAGATCGGATGCGCGTAATACCTATCCACAGCTACGAAAATGGAAAGGGCTGGAATCGGAATAAAGTACATCTGAAATCCCTTTTTTTATTACCCATCTTCTCCCAGAAGAATGCGTATCAAAGTGCTGCCAAAGCTTGGCTAGCCTTTAAATACGAAAACACCATCTCCAAAGAGGAGTTCGCGCGAAACAAAGGCCGCACTTACTTCGAGCAATCGCTACGGCATTTCAAAAAAATCGGCGTGGGTGCGTTTTTGTATTTTGAGCTGTACGATCAAGGACTAGAAAAACAGGTGCTGACGCAATTGGCTCGCAATCATTCCTATTTCAAGAGTTCGTATAGCGCCGTGTATCAAGGCAATGCTGTAGATCGCGATTGGATTTCCTTACGTTACTTTGTGTATACACTTTTGGGATTCATGCTCATCGTCGTACCGATCTACTGGCTTACGGCTGGGTATCTGATCGCAATCGAAGATGAGCATTCTTCTCGAGATATCGAATAAAGACTGCATGCTTTTACTTCTTCTGATAAACCGTTTCGCCATTGATCACGGTACGCAACACGGCCACGCTTCGCAATTCACCGTCAGGAATGGTCATGATATCTTTCGACAAGATCACAAAGTCGGCGTCTTTTCCACGTTGAATGTTGCCTCTTCTGGATTCTTGGAAGCAGGCTTGTGCGGCCCAGATCGTCATCCCCATTAATGCCTCGCGACGCGTTAGCGCATTTTTTATTTCAAAACCTCCCTCTGGAAGTCCATTGGCATCCACACGGGTCACGGCAGCATGAAAGCTACTGAGCGGATTAAAGTTTTCCCCAGGGAAACCACTTCCAATGGCGACCATGCCGTAGTTATCCACCAAGCGCTTTAGTGCATAGGCATTGTGCAAGCGCTCTTCGCCAATGCGATTTCGCACCCAATGCATATCTGATGTAGCGTGCGCTGGCTGTAGGGAAGGAAAAACGCGGAAACGATCAAACTTCTCAAAATCCGACTCATTGATCACTTGAGCATGCTCGATACGCCAACGTCTTTCATTATTTTGACCGAGATATTTCCCGTAAAGATCCAATATTATCCGCGCAGCGGAATCCCCAACAGCGCGGGTACTTAGCTGAAAGTTGGTCGCAGCAATTTCTTTAATAGTTCGCTCTAACTCTTCTGGCGTTTGCAGTAAAAACCCTCGTGTGGTGCTATCATCTGAATAAGCAGCTAATAAGCTGGCGCTTCGTGTGCGCAACAAACCATCTGCCGTGAGTTTCACCGCGCGAATGCTCAGCCGGCCATCATCATAATATCCACTGCGAATCATACGCCGTACGGTTCGCAGATTATCCTCGATCATCGCATAATTACGAATTTTCAGCTTTTCACTGGTATAAAGATTTCTCAAAAATTCCAAATCTCTCTCATTCAGACCGGCATCGACAATACTGGTGAGCCCTACAGAAAACAACAATTGCTCTGCCTTAGTCAGTGCGCGTAATTCTTGATCGTCACCAACCTCTGGAATATGCTCCTGTACTAAAGCCATAGCATTATCCATCAAGACGCCACTTAACTTGCCTACAGAATCTGTCAATATCAAACCACCTTCTACATAAAATGCAGTATCTATACCGGCGATTTCTAATGCTTTGGAATTCACCGAAGCTGCTTGATAATCTACCCTAGAAAGGTACACGGGAATATCTGGAAAATATTTATCTAAGGAATCTCGTACGGTGAATGGCTCATCGCCCCAGCGCTCCTGATCCCAGCCTGCACCTACAAGCCACGGACGATCGGGATAGGTCTTGATATGTGCTTGTAGGCGTTGCAAAACATCATCAAACGATTGTGCTCCGTACAGGTTAGTCATATCCAACGAGGAAGCAAAATCCAGAAAATGGGTGTGCGAATCGTAAAAACCAGGATAGATGGCTGCGCCCTGCGCGTCGATGGTTTCTTTTGCTTCATAACGCTGCAGCAAGCGTTCGGAACTACCGATCTCGATAAATACACCACCTCGTACTGCAAAAGCTTCTGCAATCGTAAAAGCCGAATCTACCGTATACACGCGCGCATTGTACACAATCAAATCGACCTCATGATTGGTAGTGCAAGAGGCAGATAGAAAGAGTAAACCAAAAGCGGCGAGTATCGATTTCATGTGGTAGGGCTTTGTGCTAATTTACGAAAGAATTGACGGAGATTATAGCTAAATATGCGCAGGCTATAGAAATAGAAAAGCTTTTCGCGTAAGCGAAAAGCTTTTCTATTTCATTCAAAAAAACAAAATAAAATTCGGACTAGCAGTACTCCTCGAATGCGGCTACGAGGTTGTCTGCAATCATTTGAGCAGGACGACCTTCAATCATGTGACGCTCGATCATGTGGACCAACTGACCATCTTTAAACAAGGCCATTGCTGGAGATGACGGCGGATAAGGCAGCATATATTCGCGTGCTCTATCCACAGCATCTTTTTCCATACCTGCAAATACCGTAACTAATTTATCTGGGTGCTTTTCGTTTTTGACCGCTGCTTTTGCCGCTGGGCGTGCGTTAGCCGCCGCACATCCACATACTGAATTAACAACAACAAACACGGTTCCTTCCGAAGGAATAATGCTTTCTACTGCTGCTGCGGATTTTAGCTCTTCGAACCCAGCGTCAACCAATTCCTGACGCATAGGGGTTACTAAATATTCTGGATACATATCTTCTCGTTTTTGATTATTACAAATATAACAGGAAACCAGTAGCAGGACAAGACCATGGAATCAGAAGAATGTAAGATTTGTACCGCGCCTTCATTTAAACAAATTTATGCCTGTTTAAAATTGACATTATCCTTACGTAATCTGACCAATCAGGCATATGATTTGCATACTATTTAAGATAAATTAGGAATATTATGAGTACACTATCGAAAAAACATACGCAACCTGAAATAGGCTTGCAGGAAAGAGATATGGCGAATGTGTCTGAATTTTTAAATAAATTGTTAGCAGACTACACGGTCTTATATACCAAAATCAGACATGCACACTGGAACGTAGAAGGACCAGATTTTCACTCACAACACTTATTTTTTGAAGGGCTATACAATCAATTAGCTGTAAATATTGATGACGTGGCAGAGCGCGTACGTATGCTAGGACATTATGCTGTAGGATCACTAGCAAAATACCTACAACTAACACACCTATCAGAAATACAACATGGAGGCACAGATAGCCAAGGATTGATCAAGGAGTTGACTTCTGACTTTGAAACTGTGATTATGGTGATTCGTTCGGGCATCGAACTGGCAGAGTCTGCCGGTGATACAGGTACCGAGGATTTCTTAACTGGACTGATGGAAGAACATGAAAAGACGGCTTGGATGTTACGTTCTCACCTCGGATAACAGGAAACTGTTTATTATAGTTTATTTATAAGGAAGCCGCTTACTTTGTTGATTAACAACTTAGTAAGCGGCTTCTTTATTGTATTATATCTCGTAATGCCTACAAGTGGATTACTTCTCCGTACGCATCAGCAGCCGCTTCCATGATCGCTTCGCTCATGGTAGGGTGTGGATGTACCGACTTGATGATTTCGTGCCCTGTCGTTTCTAGCTTGCGCGCTACGACGATTTCAGCAATCATCTCTGTGACGTTGGCACCAATTAAGTGTGCTCCTAAGAACTCTCCGTATTTGGCATCAAAGATTACTTTGACAAAACCATCTTTTGCGCCAGCGGCAGATGCCTTACCGGATGCAGAGAATGGGAATTTACCCACTTTCACTTCGTAACCAGCATCTTTCGCTGCTTTCTCTGTATATCCTACAGAAGCAATCTCTGGCGAACAGTACGTACAACCTGGAATGTTGTTGTAGTCAATAGCATCTACATGCAAGCCTTTGATTTTCTCCACACATGTGATGGCTTCTGCCGAAGCTACGTGCGCCAAAGCTTGACCTTTTACAATATCACCGATGGCGTAAACGCCCTCAACGTTAGTTTTATAAAAATCATCTACCAATACACGGCCTTTATCTACTTTTACACCGACTTCTTCTAGTCCGATATTTTCGATATTTGGTGTTATACCCACTGCTGAAAGCACGATTTCGGCTTCGATAACTTCTTCGCCTTTTGCGGTTTTGATTTTCACTTTAGATAAATCGCCTTTTGTATCCACACCAGTCACTTCTGATTTGGTCAAAATATTGATACCTGCTTTTTTCAGTGATTTCTCTAATTGTTTCGATATCTCCTCGTCTTCTACCGGTACGATACGATCCATGAACTCCACGATAGTTACTTTAGTACCAATTGTGTTGTAGAAGTAAGCAAACTCGACACCAATAGCGCCTGAACCAACTACTACAATAGATTTTGGTTGTGTAGGCAGATTCATCGCTTGGCGGTAGCCAATGATTTTTTTACCGTCTTGAGGCAAGTTAGGCAATTCGCGAGAGCGAGCTCCTGTTGCTAAAATAGTATGTTTAGCGGTGTATTCTTTGGTTGCACCATCGGCACCTTTTACTTCGACTTTACCACCTTTTTTGATTTTGGCCGTACCCATGATGACATCGATTTTATTCTTTTTCATCAAGAACTGGATACCTTTGCTCATTCCGTCGGCTACACCACGGCTTCTCTTCACGATAGCACCGAAATCTGCTTCTCCGCCATTCACTTTAATACCATATTCTTCGGCATGGTTCAGGTATTCGAACACTTGTGCACTTTTCAACAAAGCTTTTGTAGGAATACAGCCCCAGTTCAAACAGATTCCACCCAAAGCTTCACGTTCTACAATCGCTGTTTTAAAACCGAGTTGGGATGCTCTGATTGCAGCAACATACCCACCTGGACCACTACCAATAACAATAATATCGTAACTCATAAATATAACGTTGTCGTTTTGATTCTATTAGACAAATATACCAAAAATACACCTTTCTACATTTTATTCCGCAAATTCCCTATCAAAATACTTACGAATAAGGCGATGAACTTCGAGATTTTGTCAGGTCTAAGTCAGTTCCCGAAAAAGAATTCTACAGATCGCCATTTATGCCTTTCTTTGCGAACCATTCAAACGCGATTAATATAGCTATGCTCAAAATTTTCAGACAAGTTGCGCTGTGGGAGGCTATCTCCACAATTATTTTATTTTTTGTAGCGATGCCCATCAAGTACGTGCTATCTCGCTTCATGGAGGTGCCCGAAGATATTCGTTTGAGTACGGTACGCATTGCCGGATCTATTCATGGTTTTCTAGTGGTTATCTTCGTGGTTCTACTGATCGCTTGTTGGCAATCCTATAATTGGAAGTTCAAACGGGTGATTATGTACTTTGCGGCATCCTTGATTCCGATCGTTTCATTCTGGGTAGAGCGTGATGTGCTGAAGATTATTAACAAAGAAAAGATCTAGCTGAAATCGGCTTTATTTTCGGCAATACCTCATAATTTCGTATCCTTGCAATGCAAAAGCGCAATCGCGCAGGGTATAGATAATTATAATGGAACATACACGTATTAAACAACTGCTGATCGCAGAAGACTTTGGTCAAGAGGTAATCGTTAAAGGATGGGTGCGGACTTTTCGCAACAATCAATTTATTGCCATTAATGATGGCTCTACACTCAATAATATCCAAGCTGTAGTAGATTTCGAGCACACCGATGAGCACTTGCTACGTCGTGTTACTACTGGCGCGGCCGTTCGTGTAAAAGGCGAGTTGGTACAGTCGCTAGGCAAAGGGCAGCGTGTGGAAATCAAGGTAAATGAATTGTCTATTTTGGGTGATTCTGACCCAGAAAAATATCCATTACAACCCAAAAAACATTCCTTAGAATTTCTGAGAGAGATTGCACATTTACGTTTCCGTACGGGTACGTTCAATGCCATATTCAAAGTACGCAATGCGCTGGCTTTTGCTGTGCATCAATTCTTCAATGAACGTGACTTTGTGTATATGCACACACCTATCGTCACTGGTTCTGATGCGGAAGGTGCTGGCGAAATGTTTCGCGTAACGACGATTGATTTTGATAACGTACCCCGTAATGAAGATGGTACGGTAAACTATAAAGAAGATTTTTTCGGGAAATCGACCAACTTAACGGTATCTGGACAGCTAGAAGGCGAGCTGGCTGCGATGGCTTTAGGAAATATATACACCTTTGGCCCAACTTTCCGTGCAGAAAATTCGAATACGACGCGCCACTTGGCGGAGTTTTGGATGATCGAACCAGAAATGGCTTTCTACGAGTTAGAAGACAATATGGATCTGGCAGAGGAATTGCTGAAATATGTGATTAACTATGCGCTGAAAAACTGTTCGGACGAGATCGCTTTCTTGAGCAACCGATTGGTGGAAGAAGAGAAATCTAAGCCACAGAGCGAACGCTCAGAAATGAATCTCGTCGACAAATTGCAATTTGTACTGACCAATGATTTTGAACGGGTAACGTACACGGATGCGATTGAAATCTTGAAACGTAGCAAACCGAACCAAAAGAAACAGTTTAAATACTTGATCGAAGAGTGGGGTGCTGATTTGCAATCAGAGCACGAGCGCTATTTGGTAGAGAAACATTTCAAAAAACCGGTGATCTTAACGGATTATCCAAGAGAGATCAAATCGTTCTACATGAAGCAGAATGAACCAGATGCACAAGGCCGCCACACGGTGCGTGCTATGGATATTCTATTCCCAGGTATCGGAGAGATGGTAGGTGGATCTCAACGGGAAGAAAGTTTAGAGAAATTGTTGGCGCGCATGGCCGAAGTAGGTATTCCAGAGCATGAGATCGACTGGTTCTTGGATACAAGACGTTTTGGCTCAGCGCCGCACTCAGGATTTGGAGTTGGTTTCGAGCGATTGGTACTATTCACCACGGGTATGAGCAACATCCGTGACGTGATTCCTTTCCCACGCACGCCGAAAAACGCAGAGTTTTAGGGTCAATCAACCCTTAATATTTAAAGAAACACCTCTTAAGACGATCGTCTTAAGAGGTGTTTCTTTAAATATAAGAAGCTAACCAAGAACATGTTAAACCTGCAACTGTCCTTCACCAGCTTTAGCAATAGCACGGATCTTCGTATTGCCACCGCCTTCTAAACTCAGGTTTACCGGTGCATTACTTTTCCAATTCCCTTTCGTAAAATCTGGAAAATTCAACTGTCGACTATTTTGTGCTGATGATTGTATACTTAGTGGTATGATGGCACTCCACGATGCGGCATCGTAAACATCCTGATCCAATGGTAAACCATTGCGCAGACAGTCGATCAAGCGCCAATCCATGATAAAGTCCATACCGCCATGTCCGCCAACTGCCTTGGCTTGTTCACCAATGAGCTTGACCATAGCAGGGGTATATTTAGCCTCTAGCTCTGCCATCTCTACTTGCGGCAGCCACGCGTGACCATCTTTGTAATTCTTGAAGGACAAACCTTTGGTAGGATACTTTTGGGCAAAGCCCATGGTACCACTGAGCATATGTATACGTGAGTAAGGGCGCGGTGAACTGACATCATGCTGTATCATCAAGGTTTTGCCTTTCTGTGTCTTCATCAACGTTGTATTCATATTTCCTCTGTAAGATTTTCCAACAAAAGGCGCGAAATCCTCATCATGAGTGGCCAATTCAGCTGCTTTTGCCGCCATATGAAAGTCGGCGCTTTGCATATTTACCAGTGTAGCGATCTGATCGCCACGATTGATATTCATGCACTGTGCAATAGGACCGATGCCATGTGTGGGATAAAGATTTCCATGCAAGCGGATATTTTCCTTCAGCCGCCAGATGTCATCGTAATAGGTCTTGCTAAAATTGAGATCCAAAAGGTCGTGAATGTACGCACCTTCCGCATGTATCAGTTCGCCAAACAATCCTTGCTGTACCATGTTAAGCGTAATTAACTCAAAGAAATCATAACAACAATTTTCGAGCATCATACAATGCTTTTGCGTTTGTTCAGAAACTTGTACCACCTTCCACAATTCTTTTACGGTCAGTCCAATGGGTACTTCGCAGCCCACATGCGCACCGGCTTGCATGGCGGCAATAGACATTGGCGCATGGAATTCCCAGGGAGTACAGATATAGACGAGATCGAGTTCATTCTCTGCTAACATACGTTTCCAGCCATCATCACCTGCGTATGTTTTTGGAGCAGGCAGACCTGCATCGACCACTTTTTGCTTTTCTCGTTGCGCGCGATCCTCATGCCGATCACATAGCGCCACCACAGTCGCTCCTTGTATATAGGTAATTCTGGAGACAGCTCCCGAGCCACGATTTCCCAACCCAACGATTGCCACTCGTACTTGGTCGATTTTGGGTGCGCGAAATCCACACATATTGTTAGCTGAAAAAGCAGCGCTGGAATGGACTATATTGGGCAATGAAACGGCTAAACCGGAAAGCAGGCTGGCCTGTTTTAAAAAGGAACGTCTTGTAGAATCCATAGTAAATGAGGTTTTATAGGTCATGCGCAGCGCCGTCTCTTGTGAAGCAGCAGCAGCAGACGCTTGAAATTACTGCTGTACCAAGTATAAATCAATTTGCGGACAAATAAAACCTAGCAGACAACGCAATCGATTGCTTAAAACATAAAAATCCCTACTAAATTGGAGAAATTGGAAATGGCGCCAATTTTCAAGACGACATCTGCATCAGGCGTTATTGAGGAAAGTGCTTAAAATGCGAAACGGGCACCTAGGGAACCATTATATTGCGATAGATTAGCACCGTTAAAACGAGTCTGCAAAGTCCCGCTATTACGCGTATACAGTTCATCTAATCCACTATTGGTAACAGCGCTAGTATATTGTCCAGAGAGCTCAATAGCGAATATGGAGTTTACCTGATAGCCAAAGCGCAATACTCCATTGTGCTTTAAACCCAAGGCAGAATGACGAAAACTAACCGGTTGCTGAAAATTATCGATCAAATTCCAATTCGCTTTAGCCTTGAAGTCATACAAACCGAAGCCGTAGCTACCCAATACATAGAATGAATCATAGGCGTAAGCCAACTCTAGAGCCATCTGCCCTCCATACCAATCAGTTTGATAAATGGTGCGCAAATCCCTATTTTCCCTATCTTCAGGTAGCGGTAATAGAAATAGGCGATTGCCTAATTGCTCGTAACCTAACAGTATTCTAGGTGAAATAGGCCCGAGATCAGGCAGTACATATCTTGCTGAAACTCGGTAATTATAGAAGTATCCCTCGTCGCTGCTAAAACGCTCATCGTAAAACGGAGCGGTACGATTATCTCCATTATAATCTGTATCACGCGCTTTACCACTACGAGTATGCTGATAGTCTCCTTCTAGAACGATATCCAGTTTAGGCAGTATACGGATTGTTCCCTGCAAGCCATAATTCATCCCTTGGATTTGATCCCATATTAGCTCTGAATATACATTTGGTCCGGTGCCATCTAGATTGCCGGCTATGGACCAATCTAGATTTTGTACTCCATAACCTATGCGCGGAGCAATAGTGAATCTAGGTCCCTGTGCATATAGCTCGCTCCCAATACATTGGAATGCCAGTAATCCTAATAAAAGACCTCTTACGTAAGATAATGTATACATATCACTAATTCGTTGTCGAATGTAATATACGCCTTTTATTAGAGATGGTTTTAAGAAAAAATATTTACACAAAAAAAGCCCTTGCAATTTTGTTGCAAGGGCTTTAGTATAAAATTAGGCACCGACCTACTCTCCCACCTGTTACGGCAATACCATCGGCTCTGGCGGGCTTAACTACTCTGTTCGGAATGGGAAGAGGTGGACACCGCCGATATAGGCACCTGAATATCTTTATTTCGTATCGAGTATATAGTAGTGCGTATCGAGATCAATCTCTATTGGCAGTACGTATATCCCAGTACAAAAGAATATCGTGACATATATTTGAAAGAAAGAAGGACAGTAAGAAAATATAATCTGCATACCATTCACTATTGCTAGCGTAAGAAACACAGGAAACAACAGAACACGTTTTCTATCATTGCGAAAGCTTCGGGCTATTAGTATCACTTGGCTATGGTATCTCTACCTTTACACCTATGACCTATCAACGTAGTCATCTTCTACGACCCTATAAGGAAGTCTCATCTCGTGGCTAGTTTCGCACTTAGATGCTTTCAGCGCTTATCTATTCCCGACGTAGCTACCCAGCCGTACACCTGGCGGCATAACTGGTTCACCAGCGGTCAGTCCATCCCGGTCCTCTCGTACTAAGGACAGATCCACTCAAACTTCCAACGCCCACAACAGATAGGGACCGAACTGTCTCGCGACGTTCTGAACCCAGCTCGCGTGCCACTTTAATGGGCGAACAGCCCAACCCTTGGGACCTTCTCCAGCCCCAGGATGTGACGAGCCGACATCGAGGTGCCAAACCTCCCCGTCGATATGAGCTCTTGGGGGAGATCAGCCTGTTATCCCCAGAGTACCTTTTATCCTTTGAGCGATGGCCCTTCCATACAGAACCACCGGATCACTATGTCCGTCTTTCGACCCTGATCGACTTGTTGGTCTCACAGTCAAGCGGGCTTATGCCATTGCACTCCACGTACGGTTACCAAGCGTACTGAGCCCACCTTTGAAAGCCTCCGTTACCTTTTTGGAGGCGACCACCCCAGTCAAACTACCCACCAAACAATGTCCTCGGCTAAACCGAGTTAGAAACCGAATACAGAAAGGGCGGTATTTCAAGGTTGATTCCACGACTCCTAGCGAAGCCGCTTCAACATCTCCCGCCTATCCTACACATCCTGTATCCAATTCCAATGTTAAGCTATAGTGAAGGTTCATGGGGTCTTTCCGTCCCGTTGCGGGTAATCGGCGTCTTCACCGATACCACAATTTCACCGAGCTCATGGCTGAGACAGCGCCCAGATCGTTACACCATTCGTGCAGGTCGGAACTTACCCGACAAGGAATTTCGCTACCTTAGGACCGTTATAGTTACGGCCGCCGTTTACTGGGGCTTCGATTCAATGCTTCTCTTACGATGACATCCCCTCTTAACCTTCCAGCACCGGGCAGGTGTCAGGCCTTATACTTCATCTTTCGATTTTGCAAAGCCATATGTTTTTGCTAAACAGTCGCCTGGGCCTTTTCACTGCGGCTTCTCCATCGCTGGAGGAAGCGCCCCTTCTCCCGAAGTTACAGGGCCATTTTGCCGAGTTCCTTAGCCATGATTCACTCGAGCACCTTAGGATTCTCTCCTCGAACACCTGTGTCGGTTTGCGGTACGGGTTTTATATACCTGAAGCTTAGCGGGTTTTCTTGGAAGTCTGATTACCTGCACTATCAGCGCCGCCGAAGCTTTGCTGTACTATCGTGTTTCAGCACAGTCTGCGGATTTGCCTACAGTCTGTATACCTACGCACTTCAACGAACTATTCCGTCAGTTCGCGGCAGTGTCACTACTCCGTCACCACATCGCAGTATATAAAAGTACGGGAATATTAACCCGTTGTCCATCGGCTACCTCCTTTCGGATGCGCCTTAGGCCCCGACTAACCCTGATCCGATTAGCGTTGATCAGGAAACCTGGTTCTTTCGGTGGGCGGGTTTCTCACCCGCCTTATCGTTACTTATGCCTACATTTGCTTTTCTATAATCTCCACAATAAGTCACCTCACTGCTTCTCCGACGATAGAATGCTCCCCTACCAGACATACATCTTTCAGTATGAATCCATAGCTTCGGTAATACACTTGATGCCCGTTTATTATCCACGCCCGGTCGCTCGACTAGTGAGCTGTTACGCACTCTTTAAATGAATGGCTGCTTCCAAGCCAACATCCTAGCTGTCTGGGCAACCGGACCTCGTTAGTTCAACTTAGCGTATATTTAGGGACCTTAGCTGATGGTCTGGGTTCTTTCCCTCTCGGCCTTGGACCTTAGCACCCAAAGCCTCACTGCCGGCCATATCTTGTAGCATTCGGAGTTCGTCTGGATTTGGTAGGATTTGACTCCCCCGCACCCAATCGGTAGCTCTACCTCTACAAGACTCTATGCCGACGCTGTTCCTAAAAACATTTCGGGGAGTACGAGCTATTTCCCAGTTTGATTGGCCTTTCACCCCTACCCTCAGGTCATCCGGAAACTTTTCAACGTTTATCGGTTCGGTCCTCCATTACATGTTACTGCAACTTCAACCTGCCCAAGGGTAGATCACAAGGTTTCGCGTCTACCTCATCCGACTATGCGCCCTATTCAGACTCGCTTTCGCTTCGGCTGCGTCGCTTAACGACTTAACCTTGCCGGACAAGAGTAACTCGTAGGCTCATTATGCAAAAGGCACGCCGTCACGGAATAAATCCGCTCCGACCGCTTGTAAGCACACGGTTTCAGGTTCTTTTCACTCCCCTGTTCGGGGTTCTTTTCACCTTTCCCTCACGGTACTAGTTCACTATCGGTCTCTCAGGAGTATTTAGCCTTACCGGATGGTGCCGGCAGATTCAAGCAGGATTTCTCCGGTCCCGCCCTACTCAGGATACCACTATGCTGTCATTCTTTACCTGTACGGGGCTATCACCCATATCGCGCAGTTTCCCACCTGCTTCCAGTTCATAGCGACAATACAATGTCGTGGTCCTACAACCCCATAATTGCCGTAACAACTATGGTTTGGGCTCTTTCGTGTTCGCTCGCCACTACTTACGAAATCATTATTATTTTCTCCTCCTACGCTTACTTAGATGTTTCAGTTCGGCGCGTTCGCGTATTATACAACTAGTCTTCTACTAGCTAGGTTGCCCCATTCGGAAATCCACGGATTAATTCACATATGCTAATCCCCGTGGCTTATCGCAGCTTATCACGTCCTTCATCGCCTCTGAGAGCCTAGGCATCCCCCGTGTGCCCTTTGTTACTTTCTTCAAATCCTCTTTCCGCTTTTGCTCGGAAGGGACGATTTTTCTATACAACTCCGAAAAGTTGCACAGATATGCTCTGTTGTTTCTTTTCTTGTGTCTTCTTTCTCTCAATATGTCAAAGAACGTTTTTCCTGTAGATATATATACTATATCGCCGTTTCTAATGTGCCTATATACTATATATTACCACTTGGAATAGTGGAGAATAACGGAGTCGAACCGTTGACCCCCTGCGTGCAAGGCAGGTGCTCTAGCCAGCTGAGCTAATTCCCCATCGTGTAAGATTGTGTTTGGTAGTCCCGAGCAGATTTGAACTGCTGACCCCTACATTATCAGTGTAGTGCTCTAACCAACTGAGCTACGGGACTAGCTTTATATATCTCTTCTCGGGTGATACTACCTAACCGTATATCTTTAGATATAGGGTGGGTGCTGTATTTCCTTCTTGTGTGTTCTATCTTTAATGTATTTAAAGTAATGTCATGTGCGTGGTAAGCAATACGTTTCCGCATCTCTAGAAAGGAGGTATTCCAGCCGCACCTTCCGGTACGGCTACCTTGTTACGACTTAGCCCCAATTATCGGTTTTGCCCTAACACGCTCCTTGCGGTTACATGCTTTAGGCACCCCCAACTTTCATGGCTTGACGGGCGGTGTGTACAAGGCCCGGGAACGTATTCACCGCGTCATTGCTGATACGCGATTACTAGCGAATCCAACTTCACGGGGTCGAGTTGCAGACCCCGATCCGAACTGTGACCGACTTTTCGAGATTCGCATCCTGTTGCCAGGTAGCTGCCCGCTGTATCGGCCATTGTAGCACGTGTGTAGCCCCGGACGTAAGGGCCATGATGACTTGACGTCGTCCCCACCTTCCTCTCCGTTTGCACGGGCAGTCTGTTTAGAGTCCCCACCTTAACGTGCTGGCAACTAAACATAGGGGTTGCGCTCGTTGCGGGACTTAACCCAACACCTCACGGCACGAGCTGACGACAGCCATGCAGCACCTAGTTTCCTGTCCCGAAGGACTGATCTATCTCTAAATCATTCAGTAACTTTCAAGCCCGGGTAAGGTTCCTCGCGTATCATCGAATTAAACCACATGCTCCTCCGCTTGTGCGGGCCCCCGTCAATTCCTTTGAGTTTCACTCTTGCGAGCGTACTCCCCAGGTGGATAACTTAACGCTTTCGCTAAGACGCTAACTGTATATCGCTAACATCGAGTTATCATCGTTTAGGGCGTGGACTACCAGGGTATCTAATCCTGTTTGATCCCCACGCTTTCGTGCATCAGTGTCAATCAATGCTTAGACAGCTGCCTTCGCAATCGGTGTTCTGAGACATATCTATGCATTTCACCGCTACTTGTCTCATTCCGCCATCTTCAACATAATTCAAGCTATTCAGTATCAAAGGCACTGCATCGGTTGAGCCGATGTCTTTCACCCCTGACTTAAATAGCCACCTACGCACCCTTTAAACCCAATAAATCCGGATAACGCTTGGATCCTCCGTATTACCGCGGCTGCTGGCACGGAGTTAGCCGATCCTTATTCTTACGGTACATTCAGCTTCCTATACATAGAAAGGGTTATTCCCGTACAAAAGCAGTTTACAACCCATAGGGCAGTCATCCTGCACGCGGCATGGCTGGTTCAGGCTTGCGCCCATTGACCAATATTCCTTACTGCTGCCTCCCGTAGGAGTCTGGTCCGTGTCTCAGTACCAGTGTGGGGGATTCTCCTCTCAGAGCCCCTAGACATCGTAGCCTTGGTAAGCCGTTACCTTACCAACTAGCTAATGTCACGCGAGCCCATCCATATCCTATAAATATTTAAATACATTAACATGTGTTAACGTATTGTTATGCGGTGTTAATCCGAATTTCTTCGGGCTATCCCCCTGATATGGGTAGGTTGCTCACGCGTTACGCACCCGTGCGCCACTCTCAAATCGGGTAGCAAGCTACCCTCAGATCCCGTTCGACTTGCATGTATTAGGCCTGCCGCTAGCGTTCATCCTGAGCCAGGATCAAACTCTCCATTGTAAAATGAATTGTTCGACACCTAACTATTTATATAAAATAATTAGAAATTGTCTTTTTTTAATATCTAATCCGGAATCGTATTTTTTATTCTAGCTTTCTCATTTTCTTATTCCGTGACTTTCGCCGCCTCATTAGAATCTAATTAAGCTAAACTACTCACCACGCATCATGATCATTTCTTTAAAGAACTTGCTCGCCGCCGCATCGCGCTTTGGCCTTTATGTTTTACTCTTTCGAGCTTAACGTTTCATTTTGTTACCCTTCCTATGTGGTTGGGATTGCAAAGGTAGGAATCTTTTCTGAACTTCCAAATTTATTTTGAAAATAATTTGAAGATCTCCCCGCTCCGAAAATCAGAATTATCATAGCCTAAACCATCATAAACCCTCTTTTCTATCTTTTCAACATCGTTCCTCCCTTGCGGAGTGGTGCAAAGGTAGAATAAAATTTCGCACCCCAAAAACATTTCTAACTCTTTTCTGTTTAACAATACCTAACTACCTTATTTGTAGAGAGATTTTTTTAAAAGAGCATCGCTATTTATTAGCTCCTTTACTACATCACTATATAAACCGCCTCTATGTAAAAGCATAAATCGTGAAGTTGGAAAACTGAAAACACAAGTTCAGCGAGGATTATACATACTTTGAGGAAGCGCAAGAAACAGCAGTGCGCAAATGAAGATCACACAACTATATCTATTATATATAATAAAACAACAGATGTAACAGGCAAGCTATATGGAATATACAATGAGCTAAAATTACTATTCAGTAGCTATGTCTGATTTTATGAGAATCCAAAACATAGCAGGATGCCTATTGAAACTCGCTTTCAATAGATATCTTCCGTCAATTATATAAAAATATACTAGATGTATTTTTATATGCAAAGATTAAATTCTCTTTATAGATCGCGCACTACACGCAAACCCCATGTCGTGCCTCTCATTTCAGAAGAAAGGTACGCATTACGATAGGATGACCGAGTGGTAGATGGTTGATAATACCATGCACCACCGCGAGATAAACCAAACAGAGTTAAGCCATCTTTACGCGCAGAACCATCTGTAGGCGCACCAATATAGTTGCCTCTTGGATCATCAATCCAAACATCTTCAACCCACTCTCTTACATTACCTATAACATCATGTAAACCAAAAGCATTCGGAGGAAAAGAGCCTATTGGGGCTTTGTATGCAAAACCGTCAGAACCTGGATAAGGCATAAAGGAGTTACCGTTTGCTCGAAAATCGTTAGTAGTTATACTTAACTGATCATAAACATTTGCAAAATTTGTTCCTGGTGCGATAGCATCACCCCAGAAATATGCAGTTTCGGTTCCTGCTCGCGCAAAGAATTCCCATTCTGCTTCAGTTGGTAGACGGTAATTTTTACCCGTTTTTCTAGACAACCATTGCGTGTAGGCTTTCGCATTTTCTTTGGTAATACACGAAACTGGAGAATTGGCTGGAGTAGGAAAGCCTATATCTTTATAACTGATATTCGTGCGGAAAGTTTGACCGGTTGGATCGGCATTGGGCAGGTATGTCCGACAACCGCCAATGACCTCACAACCCGTATCATCTACAAAAGCCTGAAACGCTGCCAAGGTAACTTCATGTTTTCCTACAGCAAAAGGTCGCGGAATTGTAACTTGATGCCGAGGCAATTCCCAGTGACGACGATCCATACCAATATTAAAAAGATTAAGCTGGTCTTGTGTCGCGCCCATCATGAATGTCCCATTAGGAACAACAGTCATTTCTGGACAAAAACCATCTGTACAGTCACGAAAATTTGTTCCTGCAGCAGTAGCGCGCGTTATCGTTGTATTCGTAAGATTAGCACGATTAACTTCCCATTGTACAGGAACTGCTGCATTAAGATTTTCAATAATGAAATCTATACGAGCCCTCCACTCTCCTAGTGCGCCACCCATGTGATCGTTGGAGATAAATAAAGGCGTCACAAAAATCTCACGGCGGCAAGCTTGCTTGATATAAGTAGCTTCTGTTTCCAGATTTTTAAAGCGTTGCTCAAAATCCTCGCGACGCGGAATCATATTCGAATTTCGCCTAACAGCTACATTGAATTCCCTTCTCACCTCTGCCAATTCTTGTAGCACAGTTTCATAGGTGGCGCCACAATCACTATTGACCAATTCAAGCGCTCCCGAAAGCTTCTTAAGAGCATCACGAAGTGGTATTAATTCCGTTGGCGGAGGTACTACAGTCGGTTCTTCCTCTTTTACACATCCTTGTGTAAATAGCAGACAAATTACTGCAGCCAGTATCAATTTAAAAATTGAGTTCATAATTAAAACATTTGTTAGTAACAAAATAATTAGTTTATATGTGATCTATATTTGGGACAACAATCTAACTGAAGGAGGTTTATTTTATAAAAATCAAATATAATTCTATAAATGTAATTTTATATCAAAAAAAATTATTTAAATAAATTATAACATTATTTCGCTACTATCTATTTGACTTAAAGAAATGCACGAAGTTAAAATAGAAATAAATTAAACTACAGAGCGCATAATGCCTTGAAAGGTTTACTATCTAATCAGCGCGCAATAATGATCTCCAAGAGTGAGTAAACAATTTTCCGAATCACCTACCTAAACATCTGCAAGTCTTGAATGACAGAATTTGATATGAGCTCACACACTAAATGTGTACTAGCTGTAAATTGACAACCCAACTAATCCTACAGTAGAAGAATTTCAATGGCATCTTCATAGGAATAATGAAGAACAGTATTATATTCGTGTAATACTCAATTAGCTTACAATGACTATTCAGCACAAAAAAGGATGGATCTCCAAATTGCCTAAACAAGGCACTAATATATTTTCTAAAATGACAGCTTTGGCACAAGAACACCAAGCTATCAATCTTGCACAAGGCTTCCCAGACTTCCCTGTGGATCCAAAATTACTAGATTTGGTAAGTTCAGTGATGCATCAACAAGCCAACCAATATGCTCCGATGCCGGGTGTTCCATCACTTCGCCAGCGTATTGCCGAAAAATATCAAAGCTTCTATCAAGTAAATGTAGATTCCGAAAGCGAGATCACCATTACCAATGGCGCAACGCAAGCTATATTTACAACGATCGCTACCATGATACATCCCGGTGATGAAGTCGTTATATTCGAACCGGCTTATGATTGCTACCGTCCAACGGTCGAACTATTCGGAGGCAAAGTGACCGCAGTACAGTTGTCTGCACCCGATTTCAGCATAGATTGGCAACAGGTGGCAGATCTAGTCAGCGATCGAACCCGAATGATAATCATTAATAATCCCGGAAACCCGAGCTGCATCGTATGGACAGCAGAAGATTTGCTACAGTTGCAGACTATTGTAGTCCGCAACGATCTGTTCGTGCTCAGCGACGAAGTGTACGAACATCTTATATATGATGAAAAGAAACATCAATCGGCCTTATTATTAAATGATCTGCGTGCACACAGTTTCGTAGTAGCTTCTTTTGGAAAGTTACTACACTGCACGGGCTGGAAATTAGGTTATGTGATTGCCCCCGCCGCACTCACAGCGGAGTTTCGAAAAATACACCAGCAAAATGTTTTCAGCGTGAATACACCTATGCAACATGCCATAGCAAAGTATCTGGACAATCCGGGTTATTATCACGAGCTATCACAGTTTATGCAGAAAAAGCGAGATTTAGTAACTGCCGGATTGGCTCCATCTCGCTTTGAGATCAATCCATCGTCGGGCACATATTTTTTATTGCTCAACTATAAAACGATCAGCGATCAATCAGAAATGGCCTTTGCCATAGAATTAATCGAGAAGCATGGTGTTGCACTCATCCCCTTAGCACCTTTTTACCAAGATGCTACGGAACAACAGACGCTTCGTCTATGCTTTGCAAAAAAAGAGGAAACACTGGAGCGTGCTATCCAGCAGTTGAATACGATATAATAGCGACTTCCTACTTACTTTTAGCCGTAGAAGAATCCCGAATTTTCAGATCGCAAGGCACTACAATGTGTTTCACTTCTGATTGTGGATTACGGATCTGTCGCAATAGTACCTTCACCAGTTCTTCGGCAATGGTTTCAATCCGTTGGGACACCACCGAAATTGCTGGTTCGTGCAACTTAAACAAGGTATGATCGTCGAAAGCAACCATAGCCGGCAGCTTTCCATACTTTTTATTCACTTTCAGCCCAGTAATAGCTAGATAATTGGTAGCAAATAAGACGGCATCTAATTTATTATCTTCAATAAATTCAAAAATTTGCGCCATAGCAACATCTTCCTGTTCATCAATCTGAATTTTTTTGATGTAAGCCTGTCGCTGGTACTGATCCAATGCTTTCATATAGCCATCCATCCGGTCACGCATTTGTGTCTGATCCGAATACAAGGACACGAAACCAATACGACGATTGTCCTCGTTCTCCAAGAGATGCTTGGTAGCACGAAAGGCACCATTGAAATTGTCTGTCACCACATAATTTGTCTCTACTTGCGGTATATACCGGTCAAATAGTACGACCGGAACATTATTTTTTAGCAGCAGCGCTACTACATCTTCCAATCCTTCGGTTGGCGTAATGATGAAGCCATCTACCTGCCGGTCGTAAAACAACTGGATCAACTCCTTCGCCTTCACCGTATCATTCCCCATACTACAATACAATAAATGGTAGCCACTGGCGTACGAAAACTCCTCAATGTGTTTGGCAATATTGGCAAAAAACAGATTAGATATGTCTTCAACTAGCAATCCTAAGATTTTGGTTTGCCCTGTACGAAGACTTTGCGCTAGTTGGTTAGGCTTGTATCCTACTTTTTTTACATATTCTAATACCCGATTGGTCAATGCATCACTAATTCGTTTTTCTTTGGCTTTACCGTTCAAAATGAAGGAAATGGTGGTGACTGATACGCCAAGTGATTTAGCAATATCACTGATCAGGATTCTCTTGCTCATAATTGTTAGGGTTGTTTTTTGTCCAATTTATGGATTTTTTAGCAAAAATTTTAGCACACCCTTATATAATATGCGAATCATATTTTGCTAAAAGGTTTTAATAGTGGTCAACATAAATTTTGTAGATTTACATATTCAATATTCCTAAACACAGATGTTAAGAAAACTAATTAAGCAAACTAAATTCATTTTGGCCATCGCAGTCGCATCGACTGCGCATGCACAACAAAAGCCTACTGCTTTTGTCGATCCATTTATTGGCTCTGAGGAACATGGGCACGTATTTGTGGGAGCAAACGTACCATTTGGTGGTGTTCAACTCGGACCTACGCAGATTGCACAGACATGGGATCAATTCAATGGTTGGGACTGGTGCAGTGGCTATAATTATAAAAGTGAGGATATCCTCGGCTTTACGCATACTCACCTAAGTGGTACAGGGATCGGAGATCTGAATGATATCATGGTCGTGCCGGCCACGGGTCAATTGCAACTAAAACCAGCAGAATTTGATAAAATGCATACCGGTTATGGTTCGCATTTCAAAAAAGAGAACGAAACGGCTAAACCCGGTTTTTATAGCGTTTATCTAGACGATTACAAAGTAAAAGCCAACCTTACAGCTTCGGAGCGCGTAGGTTATCACCAATATATTTATGACAATACAGATAATGCCCACGTATTGGTAGATCTGGGTTTCCGGATGAATTGGGATAAAGCAACAGATACGTACCTGAAACAGATCGACGAAACCACTTTTGTAGGCTATCGCTTTTCTTCGGGATGGGCTTCCGACCAGAAAGTATATTTTGCGCTCAAAACCTCTAGACCAATCAAAAACGTCAAATACTTCGATGGTGATGTGGCCAGAACAGGCTACAACGCTTTTAAAGGCCTAGCGGTAAAAGCAGCACTTTTCTTCGATGCAGCGGAGGATAATACGATCGAGCTAAAAGTTGGTCTTTCTCCGGTGAGTACCGAAAATGCCTTGGATAATATTGAAAAGGAAATTCCTAACTGGAATTTTCAAGAAGCGACTGCTTCGGCGGATGCCAAATGGAATGCGACACTCGGAAAGATTGATTACGACAGTACCGATGAGTTAAAAAAAGTATTTTACACGGCATTGTACCACTCGTACTTCGCTCCTACTATTTTTGATGATCATAATGGCGATTACATGGGTACCGATAAGCAGGTATATCGTAATGCAGATTTCGTAAACTATACGATATTCTCTTTATGGGATACTTACCGTGCATTACACCCGTTGATGACGATTTTGGAGAAACCAAAAGTAACGTCGGATTTTGTAAAAACCTTTTTGTCTATTTATCAGCAGCAAGGCAAGCTTCCGGTATGGCACCTATGGGCTAACGAAACCAATACGATGGTCGGATTACCGGCTATTCCGGTTATCGCAGATGCATTCTTAAAAGGATTGGTCGATGAAAAAGATCACGAATTATTGTGGGAAGCCGTAAAAACGACCGCTATGGGCGATGATTACGGATTAAAATTCGTTCGTGAATTGAGCTTTATTCCGATTGATAGCATGGACAATGAGGCGGTAGCTTGGGGATTAGAATATGCCATTGCAGATTATGGTGTATATCGTATAGCCGAGAAATTGGGTAAAACGGAAGATGCCGAGTACTTCAAAAAACGCTCAAAATTGTACGAAATCTATTTCGATAAAGATGAACGCTTTTTTATCGGTAGATCAGCGAATGGCGATTTCCGTCGTCCGTTTGATCCATTGATGGCAGAGCACCGTAAAAATGATTATTGCGAGGGTAATGCTTGGCAATATTTATGGTTAGTACCACATGATGTAGATGGCTTGATGGGATTATTAGGTGGAAAGAAAGCGTTCATAGATCGTTTGGATGAATTCATCAACTTGCCAGAAGAATTGGACAATGCATCGCCAGATATCTCTGGATTGATCGGCCAATATGCGCAAGGCAATGAGCCAAACCACCACGTACCTTATTTGTACGCTATGGCTGGCGAGCATTGGAAAACAGCCAAATTGGTGAATGAAGCTATGGTGCAAAACTACACCTCAGCTCCTAATGGATTGTGCGGGAACGATGATGCCGGACAAATGAGCGCTTGGTATGTATTTTCATCCATGGGATTGTATCCTGCTAACCCGATGAGTGGCGAATATGTGTTGGGTTCTCCACGTATGAAGCATGCAGCGATCAATTTGCCAAATGGCAACACCTTTGTGATAGATGCAAAAAACCAAAGCGACGCCAATATATATATCAAATCAGCAAAGCTGAATGGCGCAGCCCTTACACGCACGCACATCACCCACGAAGAATTGATGCAAGGCGGTAAGTTGGAGCTAGAAATGAGCAACAAACCAAACAAAAAATTTGGTAAATAAGACAAAAGATAAGTATACTTATTGCTAAACAAGGAGAAAGGATTATATATGTCAGATTTTAGCAACATCAATATCCAAGATATGGAAGATGGAAATGACAAAGATTTCTATCAAAATTTTAAGGAGAAATTGCTCGATGTCGAGCAATTTCCTTCCGTATACAAGTTTAAATTTATCGTGAAGAGTGCCTTAGACAAAGAGCCGGAGATCCACGAAATTTTCAAACATACCAGTTCGAAGTTTTCGTTTAAAGAATCTAGCGGTGGCAAATACAAATCCATCACCGTGGAAACGTACGTAAACTCTGCCGACGAAGTGATCAATTATTACAAGTCGGTATCCAAGATAGAATCGGTGATGATGCTGTGAGCAATGCATCTTTTGCCAACACAAAAAAAAGGCTCGCCAAATGGCGAGCCTTTTTTACTTAGTATAGAAAATCCGAACTACTCTGCTGGTGTAGCAGCAGCTGGTTTTTCTTCACGTGGAGGACGTGGCAATAGCGCTTTGCGAGAAAGCTTCAATTTACCTTGTTTGTCCACATCTAATAATTTCACTTTTACGATCTCTCCTTCGGTGAATACACCTTCCATGTTTTCTAGACGAGTCCAATCGATTTCGGAGATATGCAACAAACCATCTTTGCCTGGCATAATCTCTACGAAAGCACCAAACGCCATAATAGACTTCACTTTACCTTCATAGATAGCACCAACTTCTGGCTTAGCAGCAATCGCTTTAATACGAGTCAGCGCCGCATCAACTGCTTCTTTATTGTCTGCGAATACTTGTACAACTCCTTTGTTGTCCACTTCTTCGATCGAGATGCTCGCACCCGTTTCGCGTTGCATTTCTTGAATGATCTTACCACCGGGTCCGATAACAGCACCGATAAATTCTTTATCAATGGTGATGGATACCAAACGAGGCGCATGAGATTTGTAATCTTCACGTGGAGCAGTCAATGTTTTGTTCATCTCACCTAAGATGTGAAGACGAGCTTCTTTCGCTTGATCCAAAGCTTGTGTCAACACTTCCCATTTCAGACCATTGATCTTCAAGTCCATCTGGCAACCTACAATACCTTTTGCAGTACCTGTTACTTTGAAATCCATATCACCTAAGTGATCTTCATCACCCAAGATATCCGAGAGAATCGCGTATTTACCAGATTTCTCATCCGTAATCAATCCCATAGCAATACCAGAAACTGGCGCTTTGATTTTCACACCGGCATCCATTAATGCTAAAGTACCTGCACAAACAGTAGCCATCGAAGACGAACCGTTTGACTCTAAGATGTCAGAAACAATACGGATCGTGTATGGATTTTCGTCTTGAGCAGGCAATACCTGTTTCAATGAACGCATCGCCAATGCACCGTGTCCTACTTCACGACGACCTGGACCTCTGTTTGGTCTTGCTTCGCCTACAGAAAACGCAGGGAAGTTGTAGTGTAAGATAAATTTATTGTAACCGTTGATGAATGCACCATCGATCATTTGCTCATCATCTTTACTTCCTAATGTGACAGAAGTCAATGATTGTGTTTCACCACGTGTAAATACCGCCGAACCGTGTGCTGCAGGTAAGTAATCTACTTCAGTCCAGATCGGACGAACCGTTGTCGAGTTACGGCCATCCAAACGGATACCTTCATCTAACAAAAGGTTACGAACCGCATCGTACTGTACATCGTGAAAATATTTTTTAGCTAAGAATGTTGTATCTGCATCCAACTCTTCGCCTAATGTTTCGAAGAATGCTTTGCCAATTACAGAGAATTGTTCTGAACGCTCGTGTTTGGTTGAACCCGATTTTGCTACCGCATATACTTGATCGTAAGTAGCTTTGAAAGCCGCTTCGCGCAATTCTGGGTTTGTCGGCTCGTGACTGTACGTACGTTTTACCGTTTTACCCACTTGCTCTGCTAAGGTTACAACTGCTGCTACCTGTTTTTTGATCGCGTCATGTGCAAAAGCAATTGCTTCTACCATCTCTGCTTCAGAGATTTCATTTGCTTCACCTTCTACCATCACGATATCCTGTGCGGATCCAGCAACGATAAACTCTAAGCTCGCTTTTTCTAATTCAGTGCGCGTTGGGTTGATCACCAATTGGCCATCGATTTTCGCTACGCGAACTTCTGAAATAGGTCCGTTGAAAGGAATATCCGATACCGCAAGCGCAGCAGATGCCGCTAAACCTGCTAATGCATCTGGCATCACTTCTTTGTCTGAAGAGATCAAAGAAATCATCACCTGCGTATCCGCATGATAATCTTCAGGGAATAATGGACGTAAAGCACGATCCACGATACGAGAAATCAACACCTCATAATCAGATAATCTTGCCTCTCTACGTAAAAAACCACCAGGTATACGTCCGGTAGCTGCATATTTCTCTTGATAATCTACAGATAATGGAAGAAAATCCACTCCTGGTTTTGCCTCTTTGGCAGACACTACTGTTGCCAACAGCATGGTGCTTCCTTGTTTCAACACTACTGATCCGTCTGCCTGTTTGGCCAACTTTCCAGTAGAAAGTTCGATCTGAGCTCCATTGCCCATATCGATAGTTGTTTTGATTTCGTTATAACTCATTGTGTGTTCATTATGGTATGTTTTCATCATGGCGACATACCGAAAATACTAAGACTTTTAATTTCAGCACAAAGGTACACTAAATATCGTTAGCTTATTCAATTTTCTAGAGGGGGGATAAAAAGAAAAAGCCACCCGATAAATCGGATGGCTTCTCTCTTGTTTTTTACTAAAACTTATTTGATGATTTCACGCAAGCCTAAGCCTTTGATGATCGCACGATATCTATTAATATCTTTTTTGTGCAAATAAGCTAACAATGAACGACGTTTACCTACTAACATCTGTAGAGAACGTTGTGTATTGAAATCTTTTCTGTTCTTTTTCAAATGCTCTGTTAAGTGAGCAATTCTCTTAGTAAATAATGCTACTTGTCCTTCTGCAGAACCTGTGTTTGTTGCTCCACCTCCGAACTCTGCGAAGATATCTGCTTTGTACTCTTTACTTAAATACATTCTTGAATAATATGAAAGCGTAAATAAAAATTGTTAATTGGCTGCAAAGCTACTAAATCTCAACCAAATAGACAAGATCATATTGGCACATGCGTGCATCAGTAACCGCTTATACCTTAATATAGATCTTCTTTCTATCGAGAATCGCGCAAACAAGCCACATCACGACTAGAAAACATAGAGAATAAAAGAATGAGCCCACTTCTGGCGGACCAGGCAATGGCACACATACATTGTCATAAAACCAAGCTAGCGGTGTAGTGTAGATGGCTTGGCCGTTTTCATCTACGCCTTGCTGCATTCTTATTAGTCCTGAGATTCTGGGTAACATACCGCTAAGCACAAAAATAAAAAGCGGATTTTTCCCAAACACGTCGAAAAACCGTGTAATTGCATTACGCACACCTTGCAAATCCGTATACCAAATCACAGCGCCCAAAGTTAAGATGGACAATCCTGTGGTGTAAAAAACATAGGAACTCGTCCAGATTTTTTTGTTGATCGGGAAGCCTAAAGACCAAAACCAGCCTAAGATCAACACGATAAAACCTGTGACCAAAAGACTGGCGATCAATTTAAAATGTGGTTCTTGCGAAGTCGGCACTTTCTTCCAAAACCAAGAAACACTTCCGCGTTGGCGAATAAAAACACCCGTCAAATACCCAAAAACAACTTGCACTACTGCCGGCAAAGTACTTCCTATTCCTTCCGGATCAAAGGGCACACCTTCGCCTTTATACATATGCGGCACGCCAATAAGCAATTTATCGACATCTGTACCAAACCAACCAGCCAAAGAATAAGGATCACCGCTACCCAACAATGCGCAAAGCGCCCAATAACCTAACAATAATGCGATAGCGGTATACAGTAAAGTTTTGGGTTTTAGATAATATGCTAGCAGGGAAGCACCAAGATAAGCAATCGCTATGCGTTGCAAAACACCAAATAGTCGAATCCCTTGGTTCGCATCACTGCTATTGATCCATTCTTTGAAAACCAAGCCATCGGCAGACCAAGCGACAAACGGAAACCAGTTGAGCCCTAAGCCAATTAGAAAAATCAGTACCGTTCGTTTTAGCACTTTTCCCCAGAAAGTCGCTGCTCCCGCTTCCTGCAAACGTGGCATCACGAAAGCCATGGCATTGCCCACGGCAAATAAAAAAAAGGAAAAACTAAATCAGTCGGCGTACAGCCATGCCAAAGCGCATGCTGCAGCGGCGCAAACATATGTGCCCAACTTCCTGGATTATTTACCAGAATCATTAATGCGACGGTAGCGCCACGAAAAATATCTAAGGAATAATAACGAGGTTGCATGGTCATAATTTTTGTAGATCGACATCTAATATAACAAAATCCCCGACGGCTTGTCGGGGATTTTGTTATACCTCGCGGTAAAGTGCTACCAATCCTTCTGGCAGATCAACTTCCAGCAGTCGATCGTCTTTACCTATGTTTACAATCAATTGTTCGGTAAGCGGAAACATCAAATCCTTGCCTTCCATATCTACCGTCGCAATATGCTGTTGTGGCAACTCTTGCACGCCGGTAATCACCCCCAGCTTGCCTTCCTGATTGTCCACGACTTCATATCCGACCAGGTCGCTGTATCTAAAATCATCAGGATCGCGCACCGGCATTTTATCATTTGCCAAATATACTTTCTTGCGCACAAGCGGTTGTGCTTTATCAATATGATCCACATCTTCCAGATTCACGTATGCCGTACTATTATTTTGCACTTTTATTTGATCCACAAAATAAGGCACCAACTTTTTGTTGATCTCTACGAAGAGCACATCAAAATCCAAATCCTTATAGTCCTCGAATTCGAAAAAGAATTGTAATTCGCCTTTGAGGCCGCGCGTTTTAGAGATATACCCTATATAGAAAGATTCATCGATATTCATACCACAAAAGTAAGCAGATGTTTTTAAGATATACTTAGATTAAAAAAAACCTTTGACCGCAGACAACTTTGATATTATCCAACAAAGAACTGCTCTGTTCTTAAACCAGTGCCAATTTTAGCAATTCGTTTGTCGTTTTCCAATTGCGTGTGGTGGCCTGCGTATTCAGCTTATTTTCCAAAAAGCTGTTGTGGAGTTTTATTTTGCCATATCCGTTCGGACAATATAAATAGACAGCGTTGGCCGTAATCGCAATTTCCTCGCTTGGTTGTTTCTTTTGGAGAATGCTTTCCAGATCATAACTTGCTGGACTGCTCGCTAAAAAAGTAATGTGTAAAAGAGCCATATCTTTGCTATTCTCTTTGGCGAATGGATTATTGGCGACGATTGCTTGTAATGTTGTTAGATTAAGTACCAGCACAGGTACTTCAAATCTAAACTCCTTCTGGATTTCCTTAGAGATTAGGTCTTCCAGTTCTTTTGAATTTGTTCCCGACGATGAAAACAGAACGTTTCCGCTCTGAATGTAGGTGCGCACGTTTTCGAGACCTAGGCTTTCATACATACGTTTCAGCGCGTCCATTTTAATTGTTTTTTGTCCGCTTACGTTTATTCCTCTCAATATCGAAATGTATGTTATCATAACTATGTGTAGTAAGGATCTTTATAAATTGTTCAATGTCCAGATAATCGCTCTTTCTTTGGTAGCCCGGAAAATAGTATGATGTTCTTCATTCGTTTCATCAGCATACTTCCAAGTAATGTTTTCCTGATTTCTTCCTGGCAAAATATCCGACAGCTTGCGCGCAGATGCGGCAACCCCGTCTATGCCCGCTACCGCAAATCAGAAAGTTTTATTCGTGTCCTTCAATTTATCTAGATGCACGTCCGCCGTTTTTACAAAATATTCGTCACTCCACCACAATGATGGATCAAAGGCCATATAAAAATCAAAAAGATCAGGCTGCAACAAAAAGGTCTCCGCCACATAAAGCCCAGCCAAAGATTCTCCAAGAATACCATTTTTCCCATTTGTCCTGTACCGCTTACCGATTTCCAGAATCAGTTCTGCACTAATAAAAGCTCTGAATTCAGCCGAACCACCGGCTACAGGCGCTATTTCTTTGTCCTGCTCGATACTTGTCGGCCCGTCAAATCTCGCCTTCTTTGCGTGTTTTCAATCCCAACAAGCATCACCGCTGGGATTTTATTTGCTTTTATTAGCTCATTCAATGTATTAGCAGGTAAGGTACGATATAAAATCCAGTGAAAGATTCGCGTCTCGAGGTATAAAATCGAACTTCTGGAGTGAGTGAAAAACTTGTGCTCCTAAAATTTCTCACTAGATCTCTAACATCACCATCGTCTACTCTATTCTCGATAAATGAACGAAAAGGCAGCCGATTATTGGGTCGAAAGGCCACCTCTGCTCCCACAGAAATACGGTCGGTAAGCAAACGTTCGTATTCTACTGCAAACTTGCCTATCACCAGTGGCAATGCATTGAACTTAACAAGATTAGGTTCATCTTGAACTTGACGTTCCTGCGCAATACTTAAGAACGAGAAAGCTACAATAAATAGCATTATTATCGTAGCTTTTTTAGGACACAATTGATTATTCATAGCAAAGAAGATGTTGTTAACTAAAAACAATCAAGGTCTAATCCAAACGAGGTAAATATTCAAATAAATAATTTAAATTAACCTTAAAGTTTTATACTATAAAATGCTTTAACTCTCCCTGATTGGGAACATAAGCCTATCTGCCAATTGAGTAAAGACAATTATGATTACTTCGCAACTTAACGAAGCAATAAAGCTTTTTAGCAATAACTTATTACAAACTTAGGAACTGCTCGCCGCTAATAAAACCTGATGCCGACCAGATAGTATTTTTTCATATATTTACCGATGGTCACTTGTTATCTACCGGATGGCCGCCACACTATCCAATTTTATTCTCATGAATCGAAAGCATCTCCAATCCGCATTATTCTTAATGATATTCACTTTCGCTACCACTGCAATCATTTCCTGTAAGAAAGATGCTAGCCCAGCAATTCCACTGGTGGAAAATACTTTTAAGGACTTTAGTGCTAGCAGTGGCTTATCAACTAATATAGAAATAGCCGGTGCAGATTGGGTGGTAGATTACGTAAAACTCGAAGATCAACCGCATAATTTAGCAGATAGCAGTGGCCGAGCATTAAGGCTAAATGGTCAAGACACCGTGTTTGCCGCTAATGGTTGGCTGCAAATGGCCAAGTCACAGAATGGCGCAACCCTATTTCTGAGTCTAAAGGAAAATTTTGAGCAGACACCGAGAACAGTTCACATCGGCCTAGTCTCTAACGGACAAAGAGACGAGATCAAGATCACACAACGCCGTGGCAGCAGCTATAGAATTGTCGACCGAAAATTTACAGAGCTGGAAGAATTCCGAACAAAATACACGAGTGATCACGAATGCTCTCCACTGCAATTGATCAATAGCTCATCAGAAATGAAGAGTATGCCGACCGAAGATATTTTTAAAAATGTAAAATACACTTCCACATTCGAGAGTAACGAGTATGGCACGTTTGATTGGATAAGGAATGATCAGGATTCCATGGTATATATGCAAGAATTAATCGTTGACGGCGGAAATCGGTGGTCGCCAGCAGTAAAATATCAAGAAGGAACTACCCAAACATTCTATCTGGACGAAAACCAGTCGCGCACGCATTTCGATGTGAATCCGGGTAGAAAGTTGCAGCTCAAAGGCAAGATGACGTATGTGGAACGCGTCTGTGAATACACATTTACCATTCAAAATGAGGAATCGGGTCATCGATTTGATGTATCGGGGATTTGGAAACAAACGCTACCGCTGATCCCTACCATTATTATTGAATCCAATACGCCAATCGTGAGTCCAAGTAAATAGAATAATGTCCACTTAAAGTCTTACAAAAATTCTCTATTTTTATAGATACCACAATTTATTTTAGCCATGAAATACCACCTATTATTCCTCTTTCTGCTTACCGTAGCTATAGGCACGAGTGCCCAAAATCAAGCATCCAAAAGCACGGTAGAAACCAATATCATGCACAGCAAAATCTTAAATGCTGATCGAGCTTACACAATCTATTTACCCAAAGATTACGCAAATAATCCGCAGAAAAAATACCCCATCCTGTATATACTGCACGGACTGTCTGGCGTAAACACCACTTGGTTCGAAAAATATGATGTGAGAGAGGTGCAAGATCAACTCGCCGCTAGTGGCGAATCGGTAGATATGATTATCGTAAGTCCCAATGCTGGCGGCGACCCGAAAACAGAATGGAATGGCTATTTTGATATGCCCGGATGGAATTATGAACAATTCTTTTACAAAGAATTTCTACCACATATAGAAAGCACTTACCGCGTTATCGGCAACAAGCAAAATAGAGCAATTGCTGGCCTCTCTATGGGCGGCGGCGGAAGTACTAGTTATGCGCAGCGCCACGCAGATATGTTTAGCTCGATATATGCCATGAGTGCCTTGATGGCCATGCCGAATAGTTCAACACCACCAAAAGAGGATGACAAGTTTTCCCTATTATCGCAATCCGTCATTAAAAACAGCTGTGTGGATTATGTCGTCAATGCGACAGAACAGCAAAAAGAAGAATTGAGAACGGTAAAATGGTTTGTTGATTGTGGTGACGACGATTTCCTGTTAGATACTAACATTGATTTTTTTCGCGCCATGCGTGAAGCGAAGATTCCGGTCGAGTTTCGCATAAGAGATGGTGCGCACGATGCACTGTATTGGCACTCGGCGCTATATTACTGCCTACCATTTGTGTCTAGGAACTTTAAAGAGTAAAATCACTGAGCAGGAAATCTCTCCGAAACATATAATGCATTCACAAAAAAAGCCGACCCCATAAAGGATCGGCTTTTCCGAATACATTTGAAATAGAAATTATCCTTCTGTTTCTTCTGTACCTTCAGCAACTTCTACTTCCTCTTCAGGAGCTTCTTCTGCTACAGGTGCATTTTTAGCTGCGATAGCCGCTGCTTTGTTTTCTTTTTTCTTCGCTTCTGCCGCTAAAGCTGCTTTTTTAGCTTCGTCTTTCGAAGAGGCTAATGTAGATTTAGCACCCTCAACGCGTGACTCTTTACCTTCAGACCAAGTAGTGAAAAGTTCTTCTGCTTTTGCTTCGTCAAAAGCACCTTTTTTCACACCACCTTGTAAGTGTTTTTTGTACAAAACACCTTGAGAAGAAAGAATACCACGAGCAGTATCTGTAGGTTGAGCACCTTTATTGATCCAATCCAATGATTTTTCGAAATCTAATACGATAGTCGCTGGATTAGTGTTTGGGTTGTACGAACCAATACGCTCGATGAATTTACCATCACGTGGAGCACGAGAGTCTGCCACTACTACGTAGTAAAAAGGTTTTCCTTTTTTACCGTGTCTTTGCAATCTGATTTTAGTTGCCATTTTCTTTTAATTTTTATGTATTCAACATATCCCCCGAGCTTAATCACAAGAGGGGACGCAAAGGTAACTATTTGATTGGTAAAGACAAAATGAAATCTATCGATCAGGCCAACCTCTGCTTTTCCAAATACCAGCCTTAGTTATTACCTTCACGGTATGAATACGGTTCCTCCTTTAAAGATTCTCAAAGCATCCGCCGGCTCGGGCAAGACGTTTAGCCTTACTATTCATTATCTCACGCTGCTATTACACAATGAGAATAGCTATCGCGAGATTTTGGCCGTTACCTTTACCAATAAAGCCACGGCCGAAATGAAAGAGCGTATTCTTTCCGTGCTGCAAGGATTGGCCGAAGGCAATCAAGATCGCAAAATAGCCGACTTCAGAAATATCCTGCTAGCGCAATCGACCCAATGGACGGAAGCCATCATCCAACAGAAGGCACACCAAGTATACCGTAGGATACTACACGATTATAGTCATTTCACCGTGAGCACCATTGATGGATTTTCCCAAAAAGTAATCCGCAGCTTCACCTACGAGCTGCATCTGGATGCCGGTTATAAGGTGGAGATGAACATCAACAAGGTGAAGGCCGAGCTAACCGTTATGCTCAATCAATTGCTAGACGATCGCCCCGATTTGCTGGAATGGATCATCGAGTACGCCGAGAAAAAAATCGCCAACAATGAAAACTGGAATTACCGCCAGCAACTCCTATCATTGGCGGGGTTGATCTTTTCAGAAAACTTTCAGGAGTTTGATGCCCACATCTTGCAAAATGATGCGCGCCAAGTCTTCGAACGCCTCAATCAGGAAAGCGCCACCATGACCAAAGGCTATACCGATGCCTTAGCCGAAGCCATTCGCACTTTTCAAGAAACATATACCGCATCAGGAGTGCAAGGCGACGAGCTCAAAGGCAAATCCCGCAATCCATTATTTGCGGCCAGCAAACTACGCCCGCAAGTCAACAAGCTCTCGGCCAGCGACCTCCAGAAAACCATCGAGAGGTACACCAAGCTCATTGATAATGAAGATGCTTTCACCGATCAGCAAAAGCAAGTGCGCTATGATTTGATCGCACAGTTCAATCCGGTCTTGCAGAGCATGGCCGAGCTGGAAAAACTCTTCCCGACTTTCGTAGCCTACCAATCAGTGCAGGCCAATTTATATTTCTTACGCTTACTCAAAGAAATGAGCGATCTCTTGGCGCGCTGGCGCAAGGAAAATAGCGCACAGCTCATCTCCGATTCGCAGTTATTGCTTAGCAAGCTCGGATTAGATGCGCACAACGATCCGACTTTTATTTGGGAGAAGATCGGGAGTCGTTTTCGGTATTTTCTGTTTGATGAATTTCAAGATACTTCCCGTACGCAGTGGAAAAACTACAGCCCTTTGCTTATCAATGCGCTCGGCAATGCCGACCGACAGCTGAGCGAGCACCTCGTAGTGGGCGATGTAAAGCAAAGCATTTATCGCTGGCGCAATGGCGACTGGCGTATCTTGCTACAGCAAGTCGAAGAACAGGTCGGATCCGCATTTCACTTGAGCGAGCAAGACAAGCCCAGCTTTATCGCGAGCGAAACATTGGACGTGAACTACCGCAGCTTGCCCAACATTATCCAATTCAACAATCACATCTACGCCGGATTACCGACGCATTTGCAAGAGGTGCTCAATGCACATGTACAAGAGGCGCTAAGCGATGAGGATCTGCAATGGTGGCATCAATCTGGCAATGATCGAATGCTGGTCAAAGCATATGAAAATAGCCATCAAGCCGTACCTGCCGGAAAGCAACAGCTAGATAAGCCGCAAGGAGAAATTGATCTAGTATATCTGCCCGTGGCGGACGGGCGGTACCGCAGCAACCGCGTGGCTGCCGATGCAATACAAAAATTGTGTGAGCAGATTGGCGAATGGATTTCTTCGGGCAAATACCGCCCCAATCAGATTGGTATTTTGGTACGCAGAAATAAGGAGGCGCAGGATGTGATTCAGGCCTTGATGGCTTATAAGCAAAGCACCAATTTATCCTTCGAAGTGATTTCTGGCGATGCACTTAGCCTACAGGCTAATGATGCGATACAGCTCTTCATCGAGACGCTGCGCGCCTTAGTCTATAATTCGGCAAAGCACACCGTGCACAAAGCAAATATGGCCTATCTGTACCAAATCTTGCAACGCCAAGAAGCTTTCGATCAGGACCAATGGTTATTATTTCGGGAGAATGACATACAGCGTTTACACGCGATCTTACCGCCAAAGTTGATTGAGTTTTGGGGTCAATGGCCTGAGCTTCCTTTAGTACAACTGATCGAACGATTGATCGAAATTTTCGGCTTTACCGAACCGGAAAACTTGCATATTCCGTATTTATTGGCCTTCAAAGATTTGGTTGCTGGATTTTCGGCCAATGGCGAGCGCGGTATTCATCAATTTTTGACGTATTGGGAAGAAGATGGACATCGTGCCGTGCTGCCTTCCGGCGGCAAGATCAATGCGATTGAAGTAACCACCGTGCACAAATCAAAAGGATTGGCTTACGATGTAGTGATGTTGCCGTTTGCCGCCTGGAAACTCGACGGCATGCCTTTAGGAGATTTTTGGATCGATGCTGACGGCACGCCGTTTGAAGCTTTGGGCAAAATCCCACTAAAATACACATCGAGTTTAGGGCAGTCGCTGTTTTATAAACAGTATTTTGAAGAAATGCTATTCAACTACATGGATGCGCTCAACACTTGCTATGTCGCCACCACACGCGCCATCAAGCATCTGTACATCACTGCGCCATTTTTCAAAGAAACGGTGGACAAAAAGACGGGCGAGATCAGCGGATTGGAAATTAAAGATGAATACATCAGCGATGCGATCTTCCAAGTTTTGGATACAAGCACTAGCCCATTTCTGGTGGAAGACGCGGAGTTGCGGATTCACGATTCGACCGAGACACCAGCGACCGAAGCAACAATTTCGGTAGCGAACAACAGCATTACTATTACCCAATATCCGATTTCCGCAGAACTAGATCAAGCCTGGAACAAATCCAGCCGTCGATCATTAGCTACGCTACCACAAGTAGAGAAAGCAGCGCAGTACGGCATCATGGCACACGAGATTCTGTCTGAAGTGGCCAACGAATTGGAGATCGAATCCCGCATCGCTCAATATATTGAAGAAGGAATATTAGCTAAAGACGACAAGGAAGAATTGCGCAAGCACATCTATCAAGTATGGCATCATCCGCGCATCAGCGAATGGCTCATGCAGGATTACAAAATCTGGAACGAGTCGAGCATTATCACCAAAGATGGCGAAACGATTCGTCCCGACAAGGTCTTTACCAATGCCACAGATACCATCGTGCTCGATTTTAAGTTTACGCAAGGCGATTATGTCGGGCACCAAGCGCAGGTCGACAAATACATGCAGGCGCTGCGCAATTTGGGATATCAAAACGTGAAGGGATTCCTGTATTACGCCATTTCTAATCAATTACAGGAGGTCGTATAGCAATGCCAAGCAACACATTAACATCAGCCCATTCCATGAAGCCATTCCTACAATTAGTAGCCGAAGATATACAACAGCGATTCGGACAAGATCTGTCCGAAATCGCTATCGTGTTCAATAATAAACGTCCGATCACCTACCTCAAGAAATACCTTTCTGAGGTGTACGGCCAAGCCATTTGGTCACCACAATTTTTCACCATTCAGGAGTTTTTCAAGCAGGCTACGGACAAAACGGATGCCTCGGCCTTGCGGCAATTCTTCTACCTGTATGAGATTCACAACGAACTGCTGCAGCAAGAAGGTCGCGAACCCGAAAGTCCGGAAGAGTTTTACCCCATTGCCGAATTGATTCTCAGTGATTTCAGTCAGTTGGATTATGAATTGGTAGCCGTAGATCAGATTTACACCGAATTGTATGATACCGGCAAGATTGATTTAGAATTTCAGCACCTCACGCCGGAGCAGCAAGGTTATATTCGTCAATTCTGGCAATCCTTCTCCATGGCGGGGCACACCGGGGTGCAACAGCGATTTTTGCAACTGTGGAAAAGGTTACCGCACTTGTACAGCCGCTTCAAAGGGCGTTTGGCGCAAGAAAAGCAAACGAACTACCCGACGCTGTATCGGGAATTGGCCGAAGGCCGCGCTACCAAACAGCAGTTCATTGCACCGTACAAAAAAGTACTCTTTGTAGGATTTAATGCATTGAACCGGGTGGAATCCACCTTGTTCAAACGATGGCAAGACGAAGACAAAGCCTTATTCTATTTTGATACCGACGCTTACTATGTCGAAGATACGATGCAAGAAGCCGGACTTTTTATCCGACGTAATGTAAACAACCTAGTCAATTCATTGGGCGAAGCCCCACACGTGATCGGGCAACGGCGTGATGATATACACTTGTATGCTTCGCTTGGTCGAGTGAGTCAAACCAAGCTGCTTTACCAAATCTTGGAGAAGCACGAGCAAGAAGGCAAATCCTCCGCGATCTTGCTAGCCGACGAAAGTTTGCTAGTACCGCTTTTGCAAAGTCTGCCTGCTATTCGCGTGAATATCACCACCGGATTTCCCTTATTGCAATCGCCTTTATACGGCTTACTCGATTTGTGGCTTACCGTGCAGGAAGAAGTGAGCTGGCGCAAGAAGCATAAACTGCCCTATCCGCTTATCGAAAGTTTTCTCAGCCATCCGCTAATCAAGATTGCAAGCGAACAAAAGAATAGCATTCAGAAAGAAGTGCTAGACAAGCAACTTTTCGAAGTAGGATTGGATGTGTTGCAGATCAGTAGCGCCGTGATTCCAGATTTCTTTGCGCCGGTAGGTGAGTCAAGAGCACTAATCCCGAAGATGATCACGATGCTCGAAAAATTGCAGGAATCGACCAGCAGCGAGGGCATTGCCTTGCAGATCGATTATACCTTGCTTTTCGAAACACGGCGCGTGCTACAGCAACTCTTACTCGGGATGGATCAGATTGGGCCTTTGAATATTCCATTCCAAATCGGCCTGATTCGTAAAGCGCTCCTGCCGATATCGGCTGCCATCGAGGGCGATCCGCTGCAAGGCGTACAGATTATGGGTTTATTAGAGAGCCGTAGTCTGAACTTCGATCACGTATATATATTGGGCGCCAACGAAGGCATTTTACCCAAAACAACCAACTCCCCGACCTTCTTACCAGACAATCTGCGTCGTGCTTACGGATTGCCTATTCTTGCCAATCAAGATGCATTGTCGGCTTATATCTTTTACCGTCATTTTCAACATAGCGAATCCATACACTTGTTTTACAACAGCATTGTGGATGAGAATAGCTCGGGCGAGGAAAGTCGCTTTATTAAGCAGCTGGCATTTGAGAGCCAATTCAACATCATCCATCATACGCAACAACAACCAATTTCTTTCCCAGCGCAAGAGCCGGAATTGGTCATCGAGAAGACTGGGAAAGTTTGGGATAATCTGTACAACAATTACCTGCGCGATAAGACCAGCCATATATCGGCTACCGGATTCACGACCTATCTGCAATCACCTTTACAGTTTTTCTTAAAGCATATTGCCGGCATCAAAGAGCCGCCTTCAGTATCTCAAGAGTTTGAAATCAATAACCTGGGCTCTATCATTCACGAAGTGATGGAAAGAATTTTTAGCCCCTATCGGGGAATGACTGACTTTGTCGCCACCAAGCGCCTAGAAGAAAGCATTCCACAGATTGAAACAATGGTCGTGAAGGAGATCGGCCATCAATACCATACGACGTACGAAACGGCCACTGACCTCAATAGTTTGCAACGTATCATGTTGCAGATTGCTTCGGCATACATACGCATGTATTTGGAATATGATATCGAGCAGTACCAATCCTTCCGTATTATCGAGCTAGAAAACAGCGAAGATTATTACCTCGACTTCCCGATCACGGTACAAGGCAAGACCGAATACATTAAGATATACGGCATTATTGACCGAATCGATGAGGTCGTGACGCCAGATGGCGAAGTAAAAACGCGTATTGTGGATTATAAAACGGGAGCCGACAAAGTGGCTTTCAAAAAAGCCAAAAACAAAGCGGATGAGGAAAGCGCAGAAACCGTATTTGCGCTTACTGATGGCACCAACGACATCCACAAGGCGTTGATACAAACGCTGTTTTACACTTATGTATTCGAGGAGAAAACAGGAATGCGCAATTTAGAACCGCATCTTTATGTAGCACGCCGTATGCGCGAAGACGGTACTTTATTCGTCAGCAAGGATATGGGCGCATTGGAAGGCGATTATCTCCGAGAACAGAAAGAAGAGTTCGTCAACTTTCTACGCAAGACCTTAGAAGAGATCTTCGATCCTGCGGTTCCATTCAAGCACAAAGCAGATATGCATGTGTACCCGAGCGATCCGTATACGCTATTCTACCGTAATAGCGTTGCCGAAGGATTGGACGAAAGTTCAGATAATGATTAAGCGCAACGACATATCACATACAAAAAGAAGGAAGACCGGTGGTCTTCCTTCTTTTTGTATGTGATAAAGCATGATTAATTCTTTATTCGCTTACGAATGGCTCGCTCGGCACGTCGCTTGGCCATGTCAATTTTATAATTGAACCAACGATCTTTAAATATTTTACGCATAGCATCGTCGAAATGACGCGTCACAAATAGATTTCGCGCACCGATGATCTTTTCAGGTAATGAATTGGGCAATGCCCTTACAGAAATAGAATATCCTTCGGTATCGTATTGAATGTAGTGCCACCAGCCCGCCGGCATATACAAGGTATCTCCAGGATTGATCACAGCTTCGTAGCCTTCCAACAATTTCAAACCAGGATACTCCTCTGGATCTCCCGTTTTTAGATTGACAATGCCATGGAAATTGTAAGGCAACTTGTACATCAAGTCAGACTGGCTATTTGGAAAAATCCAGATACGTTTTGATCCTTGAAACTGCGATATAAATACGTGCGACATATCGATATCAAAGTGATTTCGTGTGGCGGACCCTTCGCCCCCGAAGAACATATATGGCAACCATTGCAACACTTTGCCACCGGTCACATCATTATATAGTACATCTTTTTTGAGTTCAGGTCTGATTTTCATCAGATTGAACAAAAATAGACGCAGTTCTGTAGGCTCTTTGAGAATCAGATCGAGGTATTCTCCAAATGTCATCTGTCCGATCGGTGGACTGGCGAAATGTTGTTGCCCCTCCTCCTCACGTCCGTATACGTTGATTTTTTCCTTACCTGCTATTTTCTTAAAGAACTCATAATTCCACTTTGTCCAGCAAGGACTATCTTTCCTGATGAAATCTTTGATCAGCGCTGGCCGACCTTTGTTCAGATAATCCCTGACAAAATCTGTGGAAGATATTCCCTCGATACTTTCTACTGGTTTTAGTTTCACAAGCTCAACTATTTTATATAAATACAAACATAAAAAATAATCACTACAAAAATCAGCCCAAGCGTATTTGGAATTGATAAGTGACGAGAATCATTCTAAATAAACTTCTAGTTTACCTTGGAAGTTATATTATTAAAAAAGGATGACAATTGTCATCCTTTTTTAAGTCATTCGGCGATTGCCTATTTATTTACTGTTTTGATGTATTGCTCTACAGCCATCGTCATACTTGGTGCTTCTGGTGTGGGTGCTGGGATATCTAAGATCAAGCTATGATCTAATAACGCTTGCTGTGTAGTAGCTCCAAATGCAGCAATGCGAGTCTTGTTTTGTACAAAATCCGAAAAGTTCTCGAATAATGACTGTACGCTGGAAGGACTAAAAAACACGATGACATCGTAAAACACTTCCTTTAAGTCATTCAAATCACTGATAACCGTTTTGAAAAGGACAACCGGGGTAGAATCGTAGCCATTATCTTGCAACCAGTTTTGCGTTTCCTCGTTGGCCACATCAGAACATGGGAAAAGGAATTTTTCAGAATTGTGCTTTTTCAACACATCTTCTAAGTCTTTCGCGGTCTGCTTACCAAAGAAAATTTTACGCTTGCGGTACTGAATGTACTTCTGTAAATACAATGCAATGGCCTCCGTGATACAAAAATATTTCATATCCGCCGATACCTCGAAACGCATCTCTTCACAGACGCGAAAGAAATGATCAACGGCATTTTTACTGGTAAAAATTACCGCGGTATAATCTGAAAAGTTGATCTTATCTTTCTTCACATCCTTACCCGAAACGCCTTCCACGTGAATAAAAGCGCGAAAATCCAGCTTTAAATTATATTTTTCCGCCAATGCGAAATAAGGGGATTTATCATTTTCAGGTCTTGGCAAAGTCACGAGTATGCTCTTTACTTTCTTTGCTCTTTCTACGTCAATCTGCATAAATATGAAATTATTTAGTTCCCCAGGGCTCTAATCAGCAATAGGATTGGAGCAATTTCCAAGGTGCAAAGATAAATAATTAAATAGGATATAGAAAATCGAGTCTGAGTGAACACATTCAAAACTGTCCGCAAAACCCTATATATGAACATAATAGACACAGATAACACGAATAGAATTAATATAATATTAAAATACGAGGTCGGTGAAAGGATGATAAACAGCAAAAATGGCAGGAGAAACAACACACTATTGAAGTATACCAAATAAATGACGGTAATATACTCTCGTACGAGCCGCTGCAGATTGAAAACATAGGATACAAATCGCACCAACAATATTTTCAGGATAAAGAGAACAGCGATCAATCCGGATGCTCTCATGTAGTTGCCAAAAGTGAGGAAATGGGCATCACGAAAACCGGACATATACACCACGATAAACAAACCTAAGGCTAGACTAAATACGCCATACAAAAAGATGTAAGGCCAAGAAGTCGCCATACTATCTTCTTTGCTAATCTGCTGTAGTAAACGCTCCCGATAATAAGCATCTATAATAATATGAAACTCGGCCGGAAATATAAAACGAATAACACCGACGCAGAGAAGCAGCGCCATCGCAGTGCCAAATACCCACAAAGGCCGACGTGATCGTTCTATTCCAGCTGCAACTGCATCGCTTGCCGAATCAGCAAGATATTCTTCCCACACCAAAAATTTGCCCGGAGCGGCTTTTAACACATCTCGTAAACGATGATCTATAAAACCTTCCCTGTAAGGATTATCGTAGATCAGTGCAGCGTATTTTGTAGCAAACACGTTTCGCACCGAATCCTGCACATATTCGCGACGAAGGCTATCTTGCAGCCGCGCTACAGAATCTGCTGCAAGATCTATGTTCTGCGCCCTACCATGCCCAGTACTAGACAGCAGTATTACGATAGTCGCTAAAAAGGAAATCCAAAAAGTTCGTATGTGCATGCAGTCGTAAAAATAGAGAGTTAATCGGGAATTGACAAAAGATAAATAGGAAGATGTACGAATAGCAATTATTGCGAAGAAACTCGTAATTTCACCAACAAGATGGCAGAAGGCAAATATACACGCTGCGGATGGTGCGGCCAAGATGAATTGTATCAAGAATACCACGATAAAGAATGGGGTCGGGTGGTGACGAATGATCAGATATTGTTTGAATTTCTGGTATTGGAATCAGCACAAGCCGGTCTTAGCTGGATCACGATTTTGCGCAAACGCGAGAATTACCGGCGTCTATTTGCTGATTTCGATGCGCAAGCCGTCGCTCAATTCACCGAAGATGATGTAGAAAGAATATTATTGGACGCTGGAATCATCCGGAATCGCTTGAAAGTGAAAAGTACGATTACCAACGCGCAAATTTTCCTAGCGATCCAAGCCGAATTTGGTAGTTTCCACCAATACCTTTATTCCTTCATGCCAAATAATCTGCCAATCATCAACAACTTTAATCGCCTGAGCGAAGTACCTGCCGCTACGTCAATATCCGATGCTATCGCCAAAGATTTGAAAAAACGCGGTGTTAAGTTTTTCGGAACGACGATCTGCTATGCCTACATGCAAGCGGTCGGTATGGTGAACGACCATGTGACGGATTGCTCCTTTCGCGTATAAAAGCTATTCCGCTTTGCGGTCTTCTTCTTCTCTTGGAACATGTTTGTAGATATGCATGAGATTACGGCACATCCCATTATAATCTAAGCCATAGCCCACTACAAATTCTTTTTCAATCTCGAATCCCGTATATAAAATATTGTCAAACTCATGTTCCACACAAGACGGCTTGATCAATAATGTACATACCGCGATAGATTGCACTTCCAGTTTTTCCAACGCTTCCATCGTATGCTTCAAGCTATTGCCCGTGTCTACGATATCTTCCACAATGATAATGTGCCGCCCGCGTAGATCCATTTCCAAGCCCAATAATTCTTGGACCTCTTGCTGCTCTGTACCATGATACGAGGATAGCTTCACGAAAGACATCTCGCAAGGAACTGTGATTTGCTTCAGCAAATCTGCCATAAACATAAAGCAGCCATTTAGCACACCAATAAAGACGGGCATCTTATCCTCGTATTTTACGTTGATATCAATCCCAATCAGGCGGGTACTTTTAAGTATTTGGTCATTGTCGATCAGCAATTCAAAATCCAGATCGTCAATCGTAATTTTATTATTCATGCATCGCGGGTTTATTCTTCTTCTACTTCTTCTTGTTCTTTTTTGCCAAACAGGCGCTCTATCAAACTACGACGCTGCTGCTCCTCTGCATCGATGCCATCAATGAGATTATGCAAATCATCAGCAGATGGTATAGAATCAACGACACCATACGGTCTTGGCGGACGGAGATTTGGCTGTAAGGTCACGCCATAAAAACCGTATGCTTCGGGCACTTCTACGTCATGGAGCTGGTTGAGTTTTGACAAAATATAGCCGTAAGTATTAAAATGCCGACGTACCCATGGCTTCAAATGCCCGGTATAATCGAAAGATGATAAACCTGTTTTTGGCCTTGGAATAATACTGGACAGAAACAAACTTTCACCGACATTCAACTCATTAGGCGTCTTGCCAAAATAATAATTGGCAGCCTCCGTAATACCATATATGTTTTTGCCCCACTCGATGATGTTGAGGTAGATTTCAAACAAACGATCTTTACTGACTACTTTCGAACGCTCCATCAGCCAAACCAACACGATTTCTTCGAACTTGCGAGTCATGGTTTTATTGCGATCTAAGTATAAGTTTTTGACCAATTGCATGGAAATGGTACTCGCACCGCGCTTGAATGCACGCTCCTTGATATTAGTCACGATAGATAGCTTGAAAGCTTCTTCCTCAAAACCATGGTGTTTATAGAAGAACGGATCTTCGGTATTCAATACCGTGCGTTGCAAGATTGGCGCGATCTGCGTCAGATTCCGAAAGTTGGGATTAGATGGCGCTACCACAATATCGCGCAGCTTGCTGGTATCTTCATACACACCGTGTACGAATGGCTGGTTTAGCGCAGCTACATCGGCCTTGCCCCAACGCACGATTTGCAATTCGCGATCATCCATCTGCGACTGAAAAACCAAATCCTCTGGATTGTCGAAATCTACTTTAAAATTGAGTTGGTAGGCGATATTTCCTTTTACTTGGATGCCTTCCAAGGTCTCGAACAAGCCATTGGGTATCGCATCAAAAAAATCTTGCGCGGCAAACTGGCCCGTGCTCACAGACAATTCCAGCAATTTGCTCGGTGTATGCGTGTATTTAAGCTTTGGCTTCACGACAAAATCGCGCACTTTCATAGAGGAATTTTCCAACAATTCAGCAGCATTTTCTGACAGTAGAAAACCGCCTTCGGCAGAGGCCTGAGGCACGACGATGGGTTTTTCGGACAATCTGCGATGTTGTACCTGCAATTGCTCTACTTCCCAATTTCCGGACAATTTTAATTGATCCTTACCATGTCTTTTAATCTCTTTCAGATCGAAGGTCACGGCTTTAAAACGCACCGCCAAGCCAAGTCGACTACGCAAAAATGGCACTTCCATATCTGGGCGATCGGACGTGACGGTCACACTAAACTCTTCATCACTGGCATCTATCCGACCTTTGAGATTCCATTTATCACTGACCTCATTCAAGAATACATCCACGTCATAGCGGCCATTGCGCATTTTGCCTTCGGGAACATGTAATCCTTGTATGCCGGAACTATCCTGATAGGTCACATGAACTTCGTTCAGATCTAGATTGGATGGAATCTTATCGAATGCCTGACGGATTAGCCGATCTACCTTTTGCGCTAAACTACTTTTGGCGCTTGTGGTATCTTTGGTCGACGCGTTTTTCTTGCGAAACAAGAAGTCGTAATTGGTGCGATCACCTTCTTTTACCATCGTAAGCGCCGCATGATCCATGCCGACTGCATCGAGCTTGATGCGCTTACGCAATAAAGGCCAAAATTCGACCGAGACGTTCAGCTGCTTAACCGCCATTAACTGCGCAGCAGAATCTGGAATCACGGTTACCCCGCTCAGCGCTACGGTACTTAATCCTGCGAAGCCGTAATCTTCCACGCTCAACGTAAGTCCGTACTCTTCCTTCAATTGTTTCTGCGCACGAGCCATCGCTCGGTCCAACAAACCTTGACGAACCGAAAAATAGTAGATAAAGCCAATCGCCATAATCAGCAACAGGACAGCCATCGAAATGAAAAGCCATTTTTTCTGTTGAGCGGTGATAGGAATCTTCTTAGCAAACATAAAGTGATTTTCTGGGATAATATGAAGTGAAAATACGGCTTAAAAATAGACAAAAAACCATTAAAAACATCCAAATGACAAGAGTATGCACCGCATTATTTAGCTTTGTATCTCCAACGAAAGATAATGATTACGCAAGAACAAATTCTACATGCGCTGGGTCACGTCGAAGAACCTGATTTAAAAAAGGATCTCGTGACGCTGAACATGATCCAAAATATAGAGATCCTTCCCAACAAAATCCGGTTTGATGTCGTTTTGACGACGCCAGCTTGTCCGCTCAAAGGACATATCGAGCACGCCTGCCGCAATGCCATCAGTTTATTTGTTTCCAAAGAAATCGCCGTGGACATCAACATGACCTCGCGCGTGATCGGAGCAGACAGCAATCAGCTGAAGGGAATTAAAAACATCATTCTAGTTTCCTCTGGTAAAGGTGGAGTCGGCAAATCTACTGTAGCAGCCAACTTGGCGCTGGCACTAAGCCAGCAAGGCGCGCGCACGGGTTTGCTTGACGCCGACATCTATGGCCCTTCGCTGCCGATTATGTTTGGCCTGGAAGGCGCGAAGCCACAATCCACACAAACAGCTGACGGACAAACCAAAATACTTCCTATCGAGCGATTCGGACTGAAATTGTTGAGCATTGGCTTCTTTACAGATCCTAATCAGCCGATTCCTTGGCGCGGGCCGATGGCCACTTCTGCGATCAAGCAATTGTTCAATGATGCCGATTGGGGCGAGATCGATTACCTCGTAGTCGATATGCCGCCGGGCACAGGCGATATCCACATCACGGTATCACAAACTTATCCTATTTCAGGAGCGGTGATTGTGACGACACCGCAGCACGTCGCATTGGCAGATGCGATCAAAGGAATGGCGATGTATCGCATGGAAGGCATCAATGTGCCTATTCTCGGTATCGTCGAGAACATGTCGTATTTCACTCCAGCAGAATTGCCTGATAAACAATATTATATTTTCGGGAAAGATGGCGGAAAGCGCCTAGCCACTGAAAATAACGTACCTTTCTTAGGAGAAATACCATTGGTGAAAGCAGTAGCCGACGCAGGCGACAATGGTTTCCCCATCTTGTTGGACGATCAGGAGCCGGTAGCACAAGCGTATGTGCAGATCGCAGGCCGCGTGGCACAGGAATTATCTATTCTGGCAAATACCTAAATAGATTTTTAGTACAAAACAGTAATACATATGGAACACATTAAAAAGCTGGCAGCTATTCGCGAATCCATGGCGGAGCGCAGCATAGATGCCTATATTATACCTTCTGCAGATCCCCATATCAGTGAATACCTTCCCGATCGCTTCAAAGCGATTGCGTGGACTTCAGGATTTACCGGATCGGCAGGTACTTTGGTGATTACACAAGATTTTGCTGGATTATGGACCGATGCGCGCTATTTCGTGCAAGGTAGAGAGCAGCTCTTAGATACTGGTTTTGAGTTGGTAAAACTAAAAATACAGCACAAAGCAGAATATGTAGAATGGTTGTCCGAAAAATTCAGCAAAGGAAATACCGTTGCTTTCGATGGTAATCTGACTTCACTTCTTTTGGCAAAAACCATCAAAGAAAAGTTAGAACCATTGGGAATAGCGATTGATGGCGGTGTAGATTTATTAGACGCCGCTTGGGTAGACAGGCCATTGCTTCCGACCGATGCCGCTTACCTCATTCATCCGGATACGACCGGACAAGATGCGGCCAGCAAAATTGCTGCTATTCGCCTCAAGATGGAGAAACTCCATACACAGGCACATATCATCTCTTCTTTAGATGACTTGGCTTGGACATTGAATATTCGTGGTAATGATGTGCCCTGCAATCCTGTTGTGCTCGGTTTCTTGATGGTCGAATTAAAGCGTGCAACGCTATTCATCGATATTTCTAAATTATCGGCGGCCGATCAAGCAGCATTGAATGCCGCAGGTGTTAATATAAAACCATACGACAGTATACATACTGCTGTTCAACAATTGGCTGTAGAACAGATCCTGATCGACCCAAAACGGACTTGTTATGCCGTATACGAAAGCATTCCTGCATCCGTGAAGGTTTTGGAAGACACGAATCCATCTACATTTTTGAAGGCGGTGAAAAATCCTACCGAAGTAAGCTTTTCACGCGAAACCATGCTGAAAGATGGAATAGCGCTCACGCGTTTCTTCAAATGGTTGGAGGAAAATGTAGGCAATGGAAATCTGACAGAAATCAGTATATCCGACGAGCTGCGGACATTCCGTGCGGCGCAGGATGGTTTTGTGGATATCTCTTTTGATACCATTACTGGCTATTTGGAGCACGGTGCATTGCCACATTACAAAGCGACGCCTAAGAGTGATGCAACCTTAAAATCTGCTGGATTGTTATTGGTAGATTCTGGTGGCCAATACACTTCTGGTACAACCGATATCACCCGTGTTGTTTCTTTAGGAAACATCACTTCGGAAGAAAAAGAAGATTATACCATTGTATTAAAAGGTCTGATCGAAGGATCCATGGCTGTTTTCCCACAAGGCACGCGCGGCTATCAGATTGATGCGATTACGCGTCGCCCAATCTGGGAAACCTTGCGCAACTACGGACATGGTACAGGACATGGTGTGGGCTTCTTTCTGAATGTGCATGAAGGCCCACAGGTGTTAAATCCTTCAAATGTCGATATCGCTATCGAAGAAGGCATGATATCTTCGATAGAACCAGGATTATACCGCGAAGGATCGTATGGTATCCGTATCGAAAATCTGGTATTGAGCCGTGCACTATCTCATAATGAGTTTGGTGATTTCATGGATTTTGAAACGTTGACAGTTTGCTATATCACTACTGACTTGGTGAATACGGCATTGTTGGATCAAAAACACATTGACTGGCTCAACAATTACAATGATTGGACCTACAATCAGCTATCGCCGCTGCTCTCCATAGAAGAAGCAGCTTGGTTGAAAGAGAAAACAGCGAAAATTTAAAAACAAATGGCCGTAAGACGAAATCTTACGGCCATTTATTTTTTGAAATCTTTTTAATCACATTGTATTAATTAATTTCCTTTGGCTTGACCTCGAAAAACTGTTCTACAGGTTTGTGGTATACGCCTGCGAGCGTTGTTATATACACTTGACCATCAAAAGCATTGACCGATGTGATTGCCTTTCCTTCCAAACCCGTATTATCAAGCTCTTCTACTTGATATCCGTTATCCCGGAAATTAAACCGCCAAAGCTGACCATACCGATATCCAACAAGGTCATCGCCAACATGTGTAAAGTTGATCTCTCTCATGTTATCAAAAGGCAATTTTGCTTTTGTCCAGTTATTTCCACCATCGTGTGACATCATTAAATTACCGAAAGACGTGCCATACACGACACCCTGATCTTGAAAAATATTGTGAACGGGTACACCTAATACTTCTTTAAAACCTCCTTCCGAATCTATCAGATAGGTTTTCTCGAAAGAGGACACCAAAAAATGATCTTCCACTGCAAGCATGGCAACAACATTCGTTTCTAGCAAAGCATCAATCGGAATAATTTTTGTCGACTGTACTTTTAACGGACGATAAGCATCGTAATCTCCAGGATCAACGTCTACCAGAAGAAAACGTAGTAATGACACATGGCCAGGTATGACCGAAGCGCCATAAGCGATCAGCGTTTGGTTATTTTTATTATTAATAACCATCGCATCACCAGAAGCCACATGTACGCCTTTCATATCGGCAAAAAGAGGGTCAATGCTTCTAATATATATCCAATCCTTCCTAGTTGCACGAATGGGATTTTCAGTACAGAAAAAGCCTACTGCATCGCTGGACGACATATTTGATCCCACAAAATAATGCGCACCAATGGGAAACTTGCGATTCGATGGTGGAATAAAATCTAATGCATACATCTGAAAGATTGGGGCATCTTTAGCAGCGTTTGAGTCGGATTTGGCCAAATTCGCAAAACCACTTGTACCTAAAATAGAAAAGCGATCTTCGGTTGCGAAACCATTCAACTGCGTGACATCAAAAAAACTGAAACGCTCAACCGCCTTCCAGCTCAACTTTTCTTCTTGCTCCGCTATGGGCTCTGTTTCGATCATATTTTCTTTGGAGCAACCGGACAACACCGAGAATAGTAAAGCTAATATAAATAGCTTTGATAGTAAAAAAATGCGATTCATCTTTAGTTATTAATTTGATAGCAATGACACGAAAATATTTAAATTTCATAACATAGAGAAACACAACCTTAATATTCATATATTCTTAATATAGCTTTAACACTGCAAATAATGATTGACTGCATCTTATTCTAAGCTGTTCACAAGATGTTGTATGATTATGTGAAAAACTAGGGCTATTTAACATCTTCGTGTAGGTCATATCCCGATATTTGTGATATGGCATTTTTTAAATCCTTCTTATTTTTCATTTCTATTCTTTTTGTTACCAATAGCTCTGCGCAAAACCTGAGCAGCAAACTTTCCACAGCATTCAATCAATTTCGCAGCGAAGGCGGGTTGACGACACAGCAAGCCGCCTTCATTGTTACTGATTCAAAAACGGGACAGGTCGTATTTGAGCATCAAGCGAATACTGGAATGGCTACCGCTTCGACCTTAAAGGTGATTACGAGCATCACCGCATTCGAATTGCTAGGTTCCGATTATAAATACACCACAACGCTATCGTATACTGGTGCAATCGACAAGATGGGACATCTTCAAGGCGATATTATCATAAAGGGCAGCGGCGATCCTACTTTGGGCAGCGATCGCTATGAGGCGACTCAAGCACAAAACATCTTAGACAATTGGACATTTGCCATTAAGCAATTGGGTATTAAGCGTATTCGCGGTCACATCATTGGCGATGATACTATATTCGATGGCAACCAAGTGCCGACGGGTTGGCCAGCCGCAGATATTGGTAATTATTATGGAGCTGGTGTTTCTGGGCTTAATTGGAAGGAGAATAAAGCAGGTATTACCTTCTCGCCTGCGGCGGTTGGCAAACCAGCGGCCATCAAAAAACTATCGGTCGATCTGAGTTATCTGACCATTCACAATGAAGTAACTACAGGAAATGCCGGAACGGGCGACAAGGTATTTGGTTTTTCTACACCTTACGCCAATTCCATCTTGTTAAAAGGCAGCTACGGCAAAGACTTGAATAAAACCATCGAAATCTCTATTCCAGATCCGGCGTATCAGCTTGCACACGATTTGAAAGCAAATCTGGCGCAGGAAGGCGTGTTGGTGGATGGTGTTGCAGCTTCTGCTTTTAAACTTACGGATTACGAACGCTTACCCACAAAAACCATTGCGACTCATCAGTCACCCGCGTTGTCAGAGATTATCTATTGGTTCAATCATAAAAGCATTAACCTATTCGGCGAAGCCTTATTGAAAACGATCGGACGCGAGCAGAAAAATGTAAAAACAACGGCAGAAAGCGCCGATTATGTCGTAGCGTACTGGAACAAGACCTTGCGCATTCCCCATTCGGATCTAGGTATGCTGGATGGATCTGGATTATCGCCTGCAAACCGCGTGACGGCCAATTCAATGAACCGCATCATGCAATACGCTTGCAGCAGGCCTTGGTATGCAGATTTCTACAAAAGCCTGCCCACGATCAACCAAATGAAAATGAAAAGCGGCACGATCGGCGGTGTACTTGGCTACAGCGGATTTCAGACCAATAAGGCGGGCCAAGAGCTGACTTTCACCCTTTTTGTCAACAATTACAAAGGGAGCGCAGCGAGTATGCGTCAGCGCATGTTCAAATTACTGAACGTGTTAAAACAATAGTTCTTCAAGTCATGGAATAATAATAGATTTGTACCCACAAACATAAACTTATACATCAAAACAGAATTCAATGAGCAGTGCAAATAGAAAAAAGGACGCATTACGTTACCACTCTTCCGGTCGTCCGGGCAAGATCGAAGTAGTCCCTACCAAACCTCATAGTTCACAGCGAGATTTATCATTGGCCTATTCGCCAGGAGTTGCTGAGCCGTGTTTGGCAATTGCGGAGAATAGCGAAGATGCGTACAAATACACCGCAAAGGGCAATTTGGTCGCGGTAATTTCTAATGGTACTGCCGTATTGGGATTAGGTGATATCGGTGCTCAAGCCGGTAAACCAGTGATGGAAGGAAAGGGTTTGTTATTCAAGATATTTGCCGATATCGATGTGTTTGACTTAGAGTTGGACACCAAAAATGTAGATGAGTTTGTCAAAATAGTCAAAGCCTTGGAGCCGACTTTTGGAGGCATCAACTTAGAAGATATCAAAGCACCAGAATGTTTCGAGATTGAGCGCAGGCTGAAAGCAGAAATGAACATTCCGGTGATGCACGATGATCAGCATGGTACCGCCATTATTTCTGGCGCAGCCTTGATCAACTCTTGTGAACTACAGCAAAAAGATATTAGCCAAGTAAAAATCGTAGTGAATGGCGCGGGTGCTGCCGCAATTTCCTGTACGGCGATGTATATCGCTGTAGGTGCTAAAAAAGAAAACATCGTGATGCTGGATAGCAAAGGTGTTATCCGCAATGATCGTGACAACTTAGATCCTACTAAGGCAGAATGGGCAACTGATCGTGATATTTATACCTTAGCCGATGCCGTAAAAGACAGCGATGTATTTATTGGATTATCTGCGGCGGATGTATTGACACCAGAAATGCTACAATCCATGGCGGCCAAACCAATCGTGTTGGCGATGGCCAACCCGAATCCGGAGATTGACTACGAACTGGCTTGCGCTACGCGCAATGATATGATTATGGGAACTGGTCGTTCCGACTTCCCGAATCAAGTAAACAATGTATTGGGATTTCCATATATCTTCCGTGGTGCATTGGACGTGCGCGCCACAGCGATCAACGAAGAAATGAAAATCGCCGCGGTACATGCTATTGCAAAATTGGCGAAAGAGCCCGTGCCAGAAGAAGTAAACCAAGCATACAACACCAATAACCTTCGTTTTGGGGAGGAATATGTGATCCCTAAACCAACGGACCCACGCCTGATTACCGAAGTATCTGTGGCAGTTGCCAAAGCAGCAGTAGAATCCGGCGTAGCACGCAAAACGATTGATAACTGGGAAGAATACAGCATAGAATTGCGCAAGCGCCTAGGTAAAGATGATGGCATCATGCGGACGCTTTCTGCACGCGCGCAGAACAACCCGAAACGCGTGGTATTTGCCGAAGCAGATAACTACAAAACATTGCGCGCAGCGCAAATCGTACTAGAAGAAGGAATTGCTATTCCTATCTTGTTGGGCGACGAAGAGCGCATTCGTCATATCATCGAAGAATATGCTTTCGAATTGGAAGGCACTCAGATCATCGATCCTAGCAAACAAGTAAAAACAGATACGTTTAAGCAATTTGTGGATCATTTGTATACGAAACGCCAGCGTCGTGGCATTAGCCGCTTAGAGGCCGAAAAATTGATCCGTGGTAACCGCAACTATTATGCGGCTTCGATGGTCGAGTTTGGCCAAGCAGACACCTTTATTTCTGGATTGACGCGCAGTTATGCGACAACTATTCGCCCTGCATTACAAGTGATTGGTGCAAAACCAGGAAGCCGAGTAGCCGGTATGTACATGATGTTGACGAAAAAAGGACCTATTTTCTTGGCTGACACCACGGTAAACGAAGATCCATGTGCAGAAGATTTAGCGGAAATCACCATCTTGGTAAACAACGCGGTGAAAGAGCGTTTTAATATTACACCACGCATTGCGATGTTATCGTACTCCAACTTTGGCTCGACCGAGGGCCGAGTAGCCGATAAGGTACGTCAAGCGGTAAAAATATTACATGATAAAGCTCCTGAGATCATTGTGGATGGTGATTTGCAAGCTAACTTTGCGTTGAATAAAGACATGCTGAATGCAAACTTCCCGTTCAGCAAGTTGAATGGTGAAGCAGCCAATACCTTGATATTCCCGAACTTGGAATCAGGAAATATTGCTTACAAATTATTGCAAGAAGTGGGCGAAGCAGAAGCGGTCGGACCAATCTTATTAGGTATGAACAAGCCGGTACATGTCTTGCAGTTGGATAGCTCGGTGCGTGAGATTGTCAACATGGTAAAAATTGCCGTGGTAGACGCACAATCTAGAGAAAACTAATATTCTAACAAAAAGCTATGTACGAGTACCTCGACGGACAACTGGTATTAAAATCCCCTACCCACGTCATCATTGACGTGGGTGGCGTGGGTTACCATGTGCACATATCGTTAACCACGTTTAGCCAAATTAAAGAAATAGAACGCTGTAAGCTGTTCATTTCTTTTCAGGTACGCGAAGATGCGCAGACCATGTATGGCTTTGCGACAGAGAGCGAACGGCACTTATTCAATCACTTGATTTCTGTTTCTGGCATCGGGCCAAATACCGGCCGGATGATGCTTTCTTCCATTACGCCAGAGGAGATCCAACTAGCGATCGTACAAGGACAAGTTGCTGTGATCCAACGGATCAAAGGCATTGGCCCTAAAACCGCGCAACGTGTGATTTTAGAATTGCAGGACAAATTGAAGAAAGAAGGGCCAAACGCCTTGCTAATGGATCACGTTCCTACGCAATCGGCGCACGAAGAGGCCAACTCCGCATTAATCATGCTGGGATTCCCGAAACCTCAAGTAGAAAAGGTCATGCAGCAAATTTTGCAATCTACGGAAGACCATTCTGTGGAAAGCTTGATTAAAGCAGCCTTGAAAAAACTATAATTACATTCATTTACCGAGCATGTCATCGTTACTATGGCCGAAGATTTAACACGTGCAACTGGCACCAAGGAAGAACAATACCAAGCATTGATTCCACAAGTCAAGGCCTTAATCGATTACGAGTCGGATTTTGTAGCCAATATGGCGAATCTCGCTGCAGCATTAAAAGAGCAATTTGGTTTCTTCTGGGTAGGTTTTTACTTAGTAAAAGATGATCAATTGGTACTAGGTCCATTTCAAGGGCCAGTAGCTTGTACACGCATCGCACACAATCGCGGTGTTTGTGGCACGGCATGGGCGAAGGCCGAAACGATTATCGTGCCCGATGTAGATGCATTTCCAGGGCACATCGCCTGCAGCTCACTATCACGCTCAGAGATTGTACTGCCGATCATGCACGAAGGTGCTTGTATTGGTGTGTTAGATGTAGATAGTGCCGAGTTGAATAGTTTTGATGAGGTAGATGCGCAGTATTTACAAGAAATGATTACGATTTTAACAGCCGCTTCTGAAATTTAGTCTGCCGCGACTTCCCACACCTTGATCGTCTTATCATCACCTGCTGTAATGATGTGTTGATCTTGCCATAGAATGCTGTTAATCGATAGCATGTGGCTCTCATAACCCCGATCTACACTGATATTTTTGAGTAAAATCAAGGTCTTTGGATCCCATATCTTCCAGGTTTTATCGCGACTCGCCGTCGCGATTTGTGTTTGATCGGCATTGGCCACAATACCATATACGGTAAACATATGCGGCGTTATTTCGTGTTGCACCGCAAAATCAGAAGTAGATAATTGATATAATTTAGCATCTCTACCACCAGAAAGCAATTGTTCGCCCACCACACACAAACTGGTCACCGGCATCTTGTGCACTAGGACTTGTTGTACAGGTTCGTACTCCCTGCTATCATATTTATAAATAGCCCCGGTTTTGTCCCCAAAATATACGGTGGACGTAGCTGAATCTACCGCAATGGTGCGTACGGTATCCTTTGATACGCGGAATCGATACAAAAGCTTAAAATAGATCGTATCGTAGACGTAAGCTACTCCTTCCTCTCCGATGGCGATCAGTTCTGACTTCTCACGTAGCGACTGCAGCGCAAACACAGCGCCGGATTCTGTTTTCATTTTAGTCACGAGCTTCTGCTCCAAATAATTCACTATCAGGATCTCACCAGAGCGCAAGCCAATCGCCAACAAGTCGGTATTGGGAATCCGATGAAGCGCATACACGGAATGCGACACCGCACAAAGAATCCGTCGGAACTGCATCGTCTGCAAATCCCATTCCACCACGCCCTTATCGTTACCACCTGAAAACAAGGTGTGATGATCACCCGTTGCTAACGTAAAAATAGGATTTTGATGACCGCGTAGCGTATAAAGTAAAGAGACGTCTGGCATAGAAACAAAGATACAGCTTCGTGATGGAGAAAAACAATTTCAAGCGCTTAGCTGTAGTATTCTTGACCGTACTGCGATAATACGTGTCCGATTTACTAAAGCTCCAACGTTATGAAAAAGGTTTCATTAGTTATTATCATTGGTTTTAGCATACTAGCTGTGGTCGCTCTGTACTTCTACCTCACAGAGCAGATTGGCATAAAAGCCTTTTTGTTCAATATGCTAATATGTGCTATAGGAATAGTGGCGCAAGTATTCACCCTGCGCCGAAGAAAAAATAATATTATGCATTAGTAAGATCTACTTGTGGCGAGAAGCCAAGTTAGCAGCAATTTCTTGCAGCCCCAAGCCCTTTTCTTTCAGCAGTAAAATCAGGTGGAATACCAGATCCGATGATTCATTGACAAAGTCATGTTCGGTTTCCGCTAAAGCCGCAATAACCGTTTCTACCGCTTCTTCCCCGACTTTCTGTGCAATCTTATTCAATCCTTTTTGACGAAGACTATTTACATACGATCCTTCTGTCGGGATATCGATACGTTGCTGAATCACGCGTTCCAGTTCGAAAAGGAAATTTTGATTATGATCGGTATTGAAACAGCTTCGGCTTCCGGTATGGCAAGTCGGACCCAAAGGTAGCGCTTTGATTAAGATCGTATCCTGATCGCAATCTACATGCAAGTGTTGTACCTCGAGATAATGCCCACTTTCTTCGCCCTTAGTCCACAGACGTTGCTTACTACGTGAATAAAAGGTGACGCGGCGCTCTTTTTGCGTTTTCTCCCAAGCCTCCGAATTCATATAACCCAACATCAATACTTCCAAAGTTTGTACATCCTGCACAATCACAGGAACTAAACCATCTCCTTTTGAAAAATCTACCTTTTGCATAACCCTATATATCCCTTCGATTTTTTATCATCTTACCACGATGTGGTTTTTTCTTAATGTGTCTTTTAAGTCTGGAATCAGTATTTCGCCATAGTGAAATACTGATGCTGCCAGAGCAGCATCTACACCACTTTGCTGGAATACATCCACAAAATGTTGTTCATTTCCGGCGCCTCCAGAGGCGATCAACGGTATCTTGATCGTAGAATTGATCTTGGACAGCAAAGATAGGTCGAATCCGCTTTTGGTACCATCGTGATCCATGGAGGTGAGCAAAATCTCACCAGCTCCCCGACTTTCTGCTTCTTTGATCCACGCTTCGGTGACGAAATCCGTCTGTTCGCGGCCACCACGCAGGTGCACCAAGTTTTTTGTGTCTACAAGACGCGTATCTACCGCTACGACCACAAATTGGCTTCCAAATGATCTAGCTAGTTCGTCAATCAAGGTCGGATTACGTACTGCAGCAGAATTGATAGAGATCTTATCCGCGCCAGCCGCCAACAAGGCGTCAGCATCCTTTAATTCATTGATTCCACCACCAATCGTAAATGGAATATTGACCTGCCGAGCCACCGACTTCACCAAATCGATCATCGTTTTGCGGCCTTCGTGTGTGGCGGTAATATCCAGAAACACCAATTCATCTGCTCCCTGCTGTGAATATTGCCAAGCTAACTCAACTGGATCGCCAGCATCGCGTAGGTCTACAAAGTTGACCCCTTTTACGGTACGCCCATCCTTTACATCCAGACAGGGAATGATGCGCTTTGCTAACATACTAGAATTTGATCAACGCTTTTAAGTTCCAGTCTTTGATATCATCGATCGAAATGTGGTTTTCGTAAATCGCTTTTCCGACCACTACCGACTCGATATGTTGCAAATCTTGTAGCGCTTGTATATCTTCCATCGAGCTAATACCGCCCGATGCGATCAATTTGATGATTGGAGAGTGATCCAATAGTTTTTTGTACAATTCGACACCAGCTCCACCCAATTTGCCATCTTTGCTAATGTCTGTACACAAGAAACGGTAAAAACCTAGTGAAAGACATTTATCAATGTATTCAATGAGTTTGATAGGAGAGCTTTCCAACCAACCCGAGTACTTAATCACCTCGTCGAGTACGTCAATAGCTACTACTACGTGATCCGCATATTTCACACGTCCTTCGTTGAGTGCACTCAGTTCTTCTAAGAAAGAAGGATTCGTAATCGCTTGTGTACCGACAATCACGCGGTAAACGCCTGCATCTACCAGCTCTTTCACTTTCTCGATACTGCGTACGCCACCACCGTATTGTACCTTCATATCCGTTTTTTTCAATACTTCAAAAAGATACTGCTGATTAGAGAAATCACCCTTTGCACCATTTAGGTCAATGATATGCACGATCTCTGTACCATTCGCATGGTAATTGGCAATTTGCTCTTCTAAAGAGATCTCGTAATGGGTGACATCATCGTAGTTTCCTTCGCGTAGGCGAACTACTTTTTTGTCTAAAACGTCAATAGCTGGTATAATATACATGGTAGAATCAATCAAGAAAAAAAATCAGTTTACTGTTCAAAAATAGTGAATAATCGGTAACGATGTACGCATGATCCTTTATGATCATGTGCACATCCGTATTAAGTTTGTTTAAAGCCTTGCAAAATTCAGGAGCAATTGCTCTCCTGCTGGACCGGATTTCTCCGGATGAAATTGCACGCCGTAAAAATTGTTTTTATGGATACTTGCTGCGTAATCGACGCCGTAATTGGTCGAAGTAGCCGTATATTTTTCTTGGAATTCTATAAAAAAAGAATGCACAAAATAGAAGTACGTGTTATCCACTATGTCATCAAACAGACGGCAATCGCGACGGATTTGTGTGGTATTCCACCCCATATGCGGTACTTTTTCAGCAATACGCTGTTGAAAATGCAGCGTTCGCATCGGGAATACGCCCAGCATGTCAGCATTGCCTTCTTCTGAAAAACTCGTGAGCAATTGCATGCCCACACAAATGCCTAGCACGGGCTTGGTGAGCGTAGAAATGGCTTCTGCCAATCCCGAATCGCGGAGCTTCTGCATCGCAGCACCTGCGTGACCCACACCGGGGATAATAATCCGCTCGTATTTATCAAAATCAGCTGGTTCGTTAATCATGCCATACGGCAGATTGCAGCGTACCAATGCGGCTGTTAATGAAAATATATTCCCTGCTCCGTAGTTTACAATTCCAATCATGTGGTCTGGTAAGTATTTTTCTGCATCACGACTTACAATAAGCCTTTGGTACTTGGCAATTGCATATTTTCTGCATCGCGTCGTACGGCTTTCTTAATCGACTTGGCAAAGGCTTTAAAGATAGCTTCGATCTTGTGATGCTCATTATCGCCTTCAGCCTTGATATTCAAATTGGTACGGGCAGCGTCGCTGAATGATTTAAAGAAGTGGAAAAACATCTCCGTCGGCATATCACCAATCTTCTCACGTTTGAATTCTGCATCCCATACAATCCAACTGCGGCCTCCAAAATCAAGCGCCACTTGCGCTAAGCAATCATCCATCGGCAAAGTAAATGCATAACGTTCAATACCGCGCTTATCGCCCAATACTTTCGCAAAAATCTCGCCTAAAGCAATCCCTGTATCTTCAATGGTATGATGTTCGTCGATATGCAGATCACCTTTGGCGCGAATCGTAAGATCCAAAGCGCCGTGGCGCGCGATCTGATCGAGCATGTGATCAAAAAATGGTAATCCGGTATCTATATCCGATTTGCCGCTGCCATCCAGATTGATCGTGATGGATATATCAGTCTCATTCGTTTTCCGCTGATGCGAAGCCGTGCGCGTGCCTAATTTTAGAAATTCATAGATTTCCTTCCAATCGGTGGTTTGCAGCGCCACCGTATCGGTCGATATTTCCACGTTCTCTGCCAGACCAAGAGCTGTATTGCCCCCAAGCCAGATAGCTTTAGCATCGAGATTTTGCGCCAGCTTCACATCATTTACCCGATCACCGATCACAAATGATTCGGTAAGGTTATAGTTTTCTGTGTCGAAATATTCACCCAACAAACCAATACCTGGTTTGCGCGTAGCGGCATTTTCGTGGGGAAATGTACGATCGATATGTTCTCTAGCAAATTCCACTCCTTCACCTGCAAAAGTCTCCATGATGAACTGATGCACTGGCCAGAAGTTGTCTTCCGGATGCGAATCCGTCCCCAATCCGTCCTGGTTGGTCACTAAGACCAATTCAAAATCTAATTCTTTGGCAATCTTGGGCAAATAGTGCAATGCGCCTGGATAAAATTTCAACTTCGCAAACGAATCAATTTGTTCGTCTTCGGGTTCGAGTATCAAGGTGCCATCACGGTCGATAAATAAGACGCGCTTCAATAAATCTGACATATCGTATTAACTATAGAATTCTTTAATTTGAGCAAGCAACGTTTGGTTTTCTGTTGGCGTACCAACGGTCATTCGCAAAGCGCCTTCACACAAGGTCACCGTAGAACGATCACGTACGATGATGCCGTTGCTCACCAAGTGATGGTACAGCGGTCTCGCCTCTTGCAAACGCACCAATACAAAATTGGCATCAGATGGTGTGATGTGCTCCACTTGTGGGATTCGCTGCAATTGTTCTACCAATAAAGCCCGCTCATCCACTGTTTCCCGAATCCATTCGTTGACCGTATCAATACGTTCCAAGGCTTCGATGGCATAAGTTTGCGTAGCTTGGTTAATATTGTATGGTGGTTTGATTTTGTTAAAAATCTGAATGATTTCTGTACTGGCGAAGGCCATTCCTAAGCGCAATGCCGCCAATCCCCACGCTTTAGACAAGGTTTGTAAAACCACTAAATTGGGAAATTCGGCCAGATTCGGAAGAAACGAACTTTGCTTCGAATAATTGATGTAGGCCTCGTCTAGTACCACGACCCCGTCAAAATTGACTAGAATAGTTTCAATATCCTGACGGTGAATGCTATTGCCTGTCGGGTTGTTGGGCGAGCAAATAAAAATTATTTTGGTATGCTCATCTACCGCTGCCGCAATGGTATCAATATCCAATTGATAATCAGCAGTCAGCGTTACTTTTCGCACCGCAACATCATTGATGTTAGCGGATACTTCGTACATGCCATACGTAGGTGGCAGCAAAATAACATTATCTATTCCCGGTCTGCAAAATGCTCTAAACAAGAGGTCAATTGCTTCATCGGAACCATTGCCCAAAAATATGCGATCGGTGCTTATGCCTTTTATAGCTGACAATTTCTGCTTTACCGCTAATTGTAATGGATCAGGATAACGATTGAAAGACTGGCTTAACGGCGAGCCATAAGCATTTTCATTGGCATCCAACATCACAGAAGCTTCGCCATCAAATTCATCTCTGGCAGAAGAGTAGGGCTGTAGATTTTTTATGTTTTCCCTTAAAAGAAAGTCTAAATTAAATGACATTACTAACTAAATGGTGGAAAAATTATGATTTTGTAAATATGAGCAAAATATCACGAATAACATGAACTATTTTGGTAGAATGGATGCGGAGTTACTCGACTTCGTACCACTTTCCTTCTACGGAAAGATCCGTATGTGGGAATGCGGAACGGGCTTCATCTAACAGCAGGTTCAGCTCTTTGGTTTTATAGCGCGCCGAATAATGCCCTAAAAGCAAATGACCAACCTCCGCTTCTTTGGCAATCTCCCCTGCTTCCAACGATGTCGTATGAAAGGTTTCTACAGCACGATCCTTCATTTCATGTAGAAAAGTGGATTCATGATACAAGAGATTTGCCTGCTGTATCGATGGCAAATAATCGGGAATGCGCACGGTATCTGAGCAGTACGCATAGCTTCTAGGTATGGGCGCTGGCGTAGTGAGTTCGCTCGAAGGATGTACCGTCCCATCTTTATCCGTGAAATCCAAACCCCATTTTATGCCATTAATCAAGGCAGCAGGAATATCCAATTTCGCGACCTTTTCAACATCTAATTTGGCGGGGCGCTCTCCTTCCTGAAACCGAAAGCCAGTACAAGCAATCCGATGGCGTAAAGGGAATGTCTCTACGCGCAGTAATTTGGACTCATAGAGCACTTCGTTTTCGTTGGGATTCGTGGGATGAAAAATCAGATTATACCGAAGCTCTGTCTCCGAATATTTGAAGTTCAAGGCTAATATTTCTTCCAATGGAGGCGGCCCGTATAAGTGCAAGTCGGTTTTCCGCCCCATCAAATGCATGGACGAAACTAAACCTACCAAACCAAGGTAATGATCTCCGTGCAGGTGACTGATAAAGATATGGTTGATTCGGTTACTTTTAATTCCATAGCGCGTGAGTTGCATCTGCGTACCTTCACCGCAGTCGATTAGAAACAACTGTTCGTTGTGATTAACGACCTGAGAAGTCGGATGCCGCTCGTACATGGGCGTAGCCGAACTATTGCCTAATATAAGGACAGAGAAGCGCATATTACTGATCGCCCCTCAGCTCTAAACGGATCTCATTACCGAAGATCATGTCTTTGGCTCTTTCGATATCTTTGGCTACCTTGAAATAGGATTCCAAGCCGATCGTTTTCATAAATCCCAACACATTTTCATGTACATTGACTAGGATAAACAGGCCGCCCATGCCTTTGCACAAGCGTCTTGCGAGCAGACCAACACGGATTCCATCTTCATCTACGGATTCTACGCGATTAAGATCCAAGATAATATTTCGTTGTCCGCCGGTATTTCTTAGCATAAATTCGCCTTTCAGTTTACCTGCCACTTCGCCATTCAAACAGTTCGCATGCGGCTCAATTACCACAAAACGCTCTCCTTTTTCCACCGTGAATTTCATACTTAACCTTCTTTTGTGGCAATGATCTGCGTCAAAGCCTGATCTACATTTGTTTGTATACGCTCGTTTACGGCTCCCGCTTCTGGATAAACGAATTGTTCGCCTGTGATATGCTCGTACAATTCGATATAACGTGCAGATATCGACGAAATCACCTCTTCAGTCATCTCAGGCACTTGCTGGCCATCTTTTCCTTGAAATCCGTTATCCATCAACCATTGTCGCACAAACTCTTTGGAAAGTTGCTTTTGAGCACTTCCATCAGCTTGACGTTCTGCATAGCCATCTGCATAAAAATAACGAGAAGAATCTGGCGTATGAATCTCGTCGATCAAATAGATCTGACCGTCTTTTTTGCCAAACTCATATTTTGTATCAACTAGAATCAAGCCGCGCTCGTGCGCCATCTCTGTACCTCTTTGAAACAGTGCTCTGGTATATTTTTCCAATTGAACGTAATCCTCTTCGCTCACAATACCTTTGGCCAAAATATCTTCTCTAGAGATATCCTCATCGTGCCCTACAGCTGCTTTTGTCGTAGGCGTAATGATTGGCTCGGGCAATTTATCGTTCTCTTGCAGACCTTCTGGCAAGGTCACGCCACACAATAATCTACCTCCATCACGGTACGTACGCCAAGCATGACCGGCAAGATAACCACGAATGACCATTTCTACTTTAAATGGTTCACAAGCATGACCAATAGTAACGCTAGGATCCGGCGTGCTTAATACCCAGTTGGGCAAAATATCGGCAGTGGCCGCCAAAAACTTAGCAGCAATCTGATTTAACACTTGTCCTTTATGCGGAATAGGCTTCGGTAGCACCACATCGAATGCAGAAATACGATCCGAAGCAATCATCACCAAATAGTGGTAATCTACGGTATATACATCACGTACCTTGCCTCTGTAAAAAGCAGTTTGTTTATTGAATTTAAAGTTCGTTTCGTTTATTGCGTTCATTCTCAAAGCAGTTTTTTGACTTGATCCCACGCCCGGAGACGATGGAGGGACTAAAGTACGAAGTTTTCAGCAAAGAGTGGCGCGTTACGATGGTTTGATATCGCCGTAAGCTTCTAAGATCCGCTTCACCAACTTATGTCGCACCACGTCTGAGCCATTGAGGTGTACAATATCAATACCTTCAATATTATCCAACAAGTTGATCGCAGTGGCCAATCCCGATTGCGATTTCTTTGGCAAATCGATCTGCGTCAAATCGCCCGTCACGATAAACTTAGCGGTAGGTCCCATCCGTGTCAAAAACATTTTGAGTTGCATATCGGTTGCATTCTGCGCCTCATCCAAGATCACAAAACAGTTATCCAAAGTACGGCCACGCATAAAAGCCAGCGGTGCTATTTCGATGGTTCTATTTTCCAGATAATCTTTGAGCCTCTCTGCAGGAATCATATCATCCAACGCGTCATAAAGCGGTCTTAGATACGGATCTACCTTTTCCTTTAAATCGCCAGGCAGGAAACCCAGATTTTCACCCGCTTCTACTGCAGGTCGCGTCAGGATGATGCGTTTGATTTCTTTATTGCGCAAAGCACGCACGGCAAGCGCCACGGCTGTATAAGTTTTTCCCGTTCCGGCAGGACCAACAGCAAATAGGATATCATTTTTATGAATGCTGTCGACCATTTTCCGTTGATTGGGCGTACGAGCACGTACGATAACCCCGTTGGTACCATATACAATGGGTTCGCCTCGCGATAAGGCCGGATCTGCAATAGCGGCTGCTTCTTTCGAAGCATTGCTCAAAATAGGTGCGGGCACCACATCACTGACGATGCTTTCCAGATCTAGCGCCGACAAGTTTTGCAAGCGTTGTACGTGAAGCATGACTTTTTCAAAGGTTTGACTGAAAAGCAACTGCTCCTTTTCCTCTCCCAACACCTTCAGCTCGTCGCCTCTGGCAATCAACCGTATTTTAGGAAACACTTTTTTTAAAAATTCGTAGTTCTCGTTTTGGGCACCCCAAAGCGTTACAAGATTGACTTCTTCCAGCCGAATAACTAATTCACTCAATTTTACTTTCCTTTAAGGTAAAAACTTACGTATACTCCTGTGTACTAAAATAACATTCTTCCATCTACTTATTGCTATATTACTCTTTTATTTTTTTAAACAAACTGTGTGCAAAGTTTTACTACTGTGTACTGTGCATGGCCGTAGATTTTATTACTTTTGTAGCTTAGTCAATTCTGACTAAGAATGGATGTATTGCGATCTACCGAATCAAAAATAGAACTGGATAGAACGCTTTCAGAAAGTGAATATGGGCGTAATTACTTTAACGACAGATTTAGGACATCGGGATTTCTATCAGGCAGCGCTGAAGGGAAGCATCATTACCCTGTTGCCTGATGTGCGGTTAGTAGACATTACGCACGAAATCCCCTCGTTCAACATCCAGCACGCTGCTTTTGTCATCAACAATGCATACCGTTATTTCCCACCAGATACGGTGCATCTGATTGGTATAGATACGGTCTTTTTGGAAGGATCTCGCTACATCGCCATGAAGTTTCGAGGCCACTATTTTGTGGGCGCGGATAATGGTATTTTTGGAATTATCTTGGGCGAAGAACAGGCCGATGAGGTGGTAGAGATCAACATCATGCAAGATCTCCGCTATTTGCATTTCCCCTTAGCCGACATCCTTACGAAAGCGGCTTGCCATATTGCCAGCGGTGGATCGCTCCAAGAGATTGGCTTGCACATCGACAATCCAGTGCTCAAGGGCACGCTACAACCCGTGTATACGGCCGATACAATCAAAGGCCATGTGAGCTATATTGATTCGTTCGGGAATGTCATCAGCAATATTAGTAAAGACCTATTTAACCGGGTGCAGGCTGGCAGGGGATTTACCTTGCGCTTTAAGCGCAACGAAACAATCAGTCAATTGTGCTGGCATTACAATGAGGTCTCCGAGGGAGAAAAGCTTTGTCTTTTTGGTATCAGTAATTTTTTAGAAATTGCCATCAATAAAGGTAATGCGAGCAACTTACTTGGTTTGCACCAAGATGAAAGTATCTTGGTTGATTTCACCAATTAAACATTAGCTCAATCAGACCCTTCTCTAATTGTTTTTTGGCATGGCTACAATAAATAAAATCCGAATGTTTAGAATCATGATACTCAGCACTTGCCTGCTTTGGATCGGACCGTCGATCAGCATGGCACAGATCAAAAGCAGTGTGGATTCTTTATCTTATGAAACGCAGCGCACGAAGGTGAATAGCCTGCTGGAACATCGGAAGCAGAAGTTTGGAGAGTTTGACCAATCGGTGCTCAAAAAATCGGGCGTGTTTGGCCTCTTTAAATCCAAGCGCGATATGCAACAATCCATCGACATCTTGAAGGCAGTGGTGATCAATGACAATCATATCTTTCTAGAAACACAAAAACTCCTGAACTTGAAGGATTTTGAGAAAGATCACTATCAAAAACTGGCGGATGAGTACGACATAAGATCGTCTGCCTACATGCGTACCATTACCAAACTACAGACCGAAAACGACAAATTACGAACCCAAGTAAGCAGCCTCGACGAAGAAGAGCACCAAAGCAATGTATGGCTTTATCTATTCAGCATAGTTACGCTGGGGCTTATAAGTTACATCATTTACCTGCGAAAACGTATTTCCACTGTCAAAAAGTGACGGAACTCTGATAGGCGAAATATGATTAATGGCTAAATTTGTGGGTTCTCAAAAAATCGAGGACAGTGGATTGACATGGCGAGACAACGATTGAATAGTGGCAACAATAACGGAGAAGATTTACCTAAGCCAAAATTAAATTTAGAAGTAATGAAGAAAGGGTACCAAATATTCAGGTACATCCTTCCTTACCGTTCGAAATTTATTTGGGGAATGTTTTTCTTGATCCTCTCTAGTTTGACCATGTTGACCTTCCCTGCTTTGCTCGGCGCCATGATCGATGCCGCGCAAGGAAAACAAAAATACGATTGGCTCCCTGCTAGTATTGTACAAATTGGACTGATCTCGATGTTCATCTTATTCTTTCAATCAGTCATTTCTTTTTTTCGTATCCGCCTTTTCGTGGAAGTATCCGAGAAGGCCTTGTATACTATTCGCCAAGAAGTATATCATAAATTGATCGCATTGCCGATGGATTTCTTTGCCAATCGCCGCGTGGGCGAGTTGAATAGTCGCATCTCATCTGATCTTTCGCAAATTCAGGATACGATGACCACCACACTGGCGGAGTTACTGCGCCAAACAATCAGCTTGGCATTTGGGGTAGCGCTGTTGGTTTTTGTATCGGTGAAATTGGCATTAATGAACTTGGCTATATTACCGATCATCGTGTTGACAGGCTTCGTATTTGGAAAATTCATCCGCAAAATATCCAAAGAAACGCAGGACAAGTTGGCCGACTCAAATGCCATCGTTCAGGAAACACTTTCGGGTATTTCCAATGTAAAGGCATTTGTGAACGAATACCGTGAAACCACTCGTTATGCAGATAAGCTATGCGAAGTAGTTAGCTTGGCGGTGCGCGGCGCGACTTTTCGTGGTGTTTTTGCTTCTTTCATTATTTTCTGTGTATTTGGTGCCGCAATCGTAGTCATTTGGTATGGCGCCACGCTTGTTTCGCAAGGCGACATCACCGTCGGTGATCTGACGACATACATCTTATATTCTATGTTTGTTGCGGGCTCGATGGGTAGCTTTCCAGAGCTGTATGCTAATGTACAACGGGCCATCGGTGCCAGTGAGCGCGTATTGGAAATATTAACCGAAAAACAGGAAAAATTAGACATCTCTGCCGAGAATAGAATAATTAAGAAAGTAATTCGTGGCGATGTCACATTCAACAATGTTGAATTCTCCTATCCTACGCGACCGGATATTCAAACGCTGAAAGGCGTTTCATTTCATGTGAGTGCAGGGCAGAAGCTTGCTATTGTCGGGCCAAGCGGCACTGGAAAGTCGACCATTGCTTCGCTGATATTGCAGTTTTACGAACCGAAAAGCGGCACGGTGCTATATGATGGTGTGCCAGCGGAAGATTTTTCGCTAACAGACATTCGTAATCAGGTAGCGATTGTACCACAAGATGTACTGCTCTTTGGCGGTACGATTGCCGAGAATATCGGCTACGGAAAACTGGAAGCTGGTGTCGATGACATCACCAACGCAGCCAAAAGAGCCAATGCGCACGACTTCATCATGAGCTTCCCAGAAGGATATCAAACGATGGTGGGCGAACGCGGAGTCAAATTATCGGGCGGCCAACGCCAACGAATTGCCATCGCTCGTGCGCTATTGAAAGATCCTGCAATCTTGATTCTGGATGAAGCCACTTCATCGTTGGATTCAGAATCCGAGCGATTGGTACAGCTTGCGTTAGAAGAATTGATGCGTGATCGTACTTCGATTATTATCGCACATCGCTTATCCACTATTCGCGATGCAGATACCATTCTAGTGATCGAAAATGGCGCTGTTTCTGATTCAGGCAACCATCAAGAACTGATGTCCAGATGCCATGGACTGTACCATCACTTATACTCGTTGCAATCACTTGATATTGTGACTGGTTAAAATTTGTTAATTTCACTTTCAGGCAAACCTTTTGGAATAAGCCTTGTTTGAAAATTAGAAACAAACAACAGATTATTATATTTTTAAAAGGTAGAAAGCATGAAAAATAAGAACGGATTAGTAGCCTTTGCACTTTTAGGCTTAGCAGTAGGTACTGCGGCATATTATCTATTGGGTACAGAAGATGGCAAAAAGCAGTTAGATAACGCAAACAAAGGATTGAAGGATCTAACTCGCTCGGTAAAAGATTTATCTAAAAAAGAAGCGAAGCGCGCTCGTGAATTTGCACAATCAGCAAAAGAAGATTTAGATGAATTGAGAAGTAAAGCAAAAGATGCAGGCAAAACTGCCATCGATAGAGCAGCGGTAAAAGCGAATGAGTGGGCAGACAAAGCTTCTCAAGCAGCTGGAAACGTAAAAGATGTGTCTGGTGAATATGCTTCTAAAGCAAAGTCAGAATTAGACAAAGCGTAACATTTTACATCTCAAAATGACCTCTCCATTGTAATCCTTACTATCTTTGCATAGTATGAGTTTCTTGGAGCAGGTAAAAGTTTTGGTAATAAAAGATATTATGCTGGAGTGGCGCTCTAAAGCCGCTATAAACAGTATTTTATTGTACGTCGTATCCACAGTATTTGTATGCTATCAAGCATTCAAATCTGTGGATACGCTTGTTTGGAATGCCTTATTCTGGATCATTTTGCTCTTTGCCTCTATTACGGCGATATCCCGTGGCTTCACCCAAGAAACACAACATCGGTATCTCTATTACTATAGTTTGGTAAACCCTAAAGCACTTGTTTTTTCTAAAATTGTGTACAATGCCATCCTCATGACGGTTATTGCTGGAACAGCATTCGTTGTATATGGTACGATTTTCAAAAACCCTATTGAAGATCTTTCCCTCTATTTTACCGCAGTAGCTTTAGGCGCGATCAGTTTTTCTTCCGTCTTTACCATGGTATCAGGTATTAGTGCCAAAACAGGCAGCAATAGCACCATCATGGCCATCTTGAGTTTTCCGGTGATTATCCCACTTTTGATTGTGCTTATCAAACTTTCGCTGTTTGCTATTCAGGGTGTAGAACGTGCCGCTAGTGCGAATGAATTGCTCGTTTTGATTGCAATTAATGTAATTACGATTGCTATATCTTTATTGTTATTTCCTTACCTTTGGCGGGATTAAAGTCTTGTTTTCTTAAAACGATATGAGAAAAACCTGGTGGAAAATATTAGCCCTAATAATGGTCGGCGGCTCAGTCGTAGCAGGATTATTAGGTCCAGTACCCGAACTCCCCATACTAAACGAAACGATCCGAAATGTGTATTACCACGTACCGATGTGGTTTGCCATGATCTTTTTGTATCTGATCTCTGTGATTTACAGTGTGAAATACCTTGGTTCGTCAGACAAAAAGCACGATCTTATCGCGGTGGAAGCCGTGAATACAGGCATTTTATTTTGTGGTCTTGGTCTGCTTACTGGCATGCTTTGGGGGTATATAACTTGGGGAGATCCTTGGCCAAATGACCCCAAGCTAAACGGTTCTGCTATTGCTACGTTAATGTATCTTGCGTATTTGGTATTGAGAAATGCCTTGGAAGAAGAACAAAAGCGTGCTAAAATATCTGCGATATACAACATATTTGCCTTTCCGGTGATGATCGTATTGATCTATATCTTACCGAAGCTAACGGATTCTTTGCACCCCGGCAGTGGTGGCAATTCTACCATTGGTAGCTTGGATATGGATAATTATATGCGTCCGGTTTTCTATACCGCAGCCGTCGGCTGGATCTTAATTGGTGTGTGGATTGGCACCATGCGTTACAGAATCCGCTTGATCGAGGAACAGGAAGACACTATTGACAATTCAGCTGCTTAGCCACCATGAAAAAACAAATTATACTTATACTAGGAATGATATTCGCGATCATGCAAGCCATGGCGCAACCTGTAGAAATGGCGACCACACTACGCTCTGAAGGAAAGATTTACATCGTCATAGCGGTGATGTTGATTATCTTTATTGGCGTAGCCACTTATCTTTTCACTTTGGATCGCCGAGTCTCCAAACTAGAGAAAAGAAAGTAAGTCTTCTCGCCCATGATTATAAGCCAACACCGTAATTTATCCGCGCTTAATATCTTATTGGTAGCGATAGTTGGATTAGTGCTATGTTTGGGCTTATTCCTACAATTACCCGACAAATTGGAGCCGATTCTATTCGAACCGGCGTTGCATAATCTGATCGGATTTCAAATCGGCGATCGCCTTTCGCCTTACCTCAACGTGTTAATCACGTTGACATTAACCCTCTTTCAAGCTTTTCAGCTCAATCGAGTCATTAATTATTATAACTTTCTAGGCAAACCGAGCTTTTTGACAGCGTTGATGTTTATGACATTGGTGAGCTTATTTCTGCCTTTTTTAGTCTTATCACCTACCCTGATCTGCAATTTTTTGACGATTTGGATGCTTTCCAAACTGTTTAAGATTTATAAGCTAAGCAATATCCAAGGGCGGATGTTTGATTTAGGGATCATCGTTGCGCTAGGTAGTTTAATCTACTTCCCATTTACGATTATGCTGCTGCTTTTATGGGCAAGCTTACTCATATTCCGACCGTTTGACTGGCGAGAGTGGATCACACCTTTGCTCGGATTTATCACGATTTATTTCCTACTGGGTGTTGTATATTATTGGAACTACCGTTTTGACGAGTTTCTGCTGATCTTTTCTCCATTCACGACACCATTTAGCGCCACTATTCACGTAGATTATTACGACCTTATTGCGCTCGCACCTGTTGTGATTGCGATGTTGCTTTTTCTAGTTGTACTGAAAGATCAATATTTTAAAAGCGTGGTACACGTACGCAAATCGTTCAAATTGCTGTTCTACATGTTGCTATTAATAGCCGCCTCTTTTTACTTAGATGCCGGCATTACGATTAACCATTTTTTGCTGTGCGTACCGCCACTTTCGATCTACTTGGCCTATTATTTTACGCACGCTAAAAATAAATGGATTTTTGAAGCAGTGTATCTCCTAATGATCACAAGCATCATTTGCTCTCAATTCTTGTAAACCACTGAACCCAAGTTGTTTAACCTTTTTTAACAAGATAATCAGGCGAATACGTTAAAATTTAAATAGTTTTGTACCAAAATTTCACCTGAAAATGTTCCAAATCGGGGTGGATACCGAGAACACTTAATATAACACGCGTTGAAAAATAGATTAATAAGGGTTGCTTTTTCCATTTTGCTGTCTGGTGGCGCATTATGCCTCATGCCAACAGCTGTTCATGCACAGACGACCACTTCTCACTCTCCTTATTCCCAATTTGGTTTGGGGCAAATGAGAGAAGATTTAACCCCTCAACAACGCTCGATGGGTGGCATTGCTGCCGGATTACGTTATCTTGGAGGAATGCCAACATTAAACGTTTCAAACCCAGCTTCTTATTCTGCCATGAATAGAACCATCTTTGATGGTAGTATGTATGGTAACTTCACACAATTAAGCAAAGGATCAGGATCTGATAATACGGGAGATTTTGCTTTTGGACATATCACCTTTGGTATACCTCTGAAAAAAGCGGGCGGTCTATCTTTCGGTTTATTACCGTTTTCTGATGTTGGTTATAACGCATACGAAGATCAAAATCTTGGTGATTTGCGCTATCGCAAAAGCATCGCTGGTGAAGGTGGTCTAAACAAAGCATACGTCGGGTACGGTGTCAACTTGCCCATTAAAGGATTGAGTATTGGTGCTAATGCAGGTTATCTGTTTGGTAACCTTACTGATAAAGCGACGGTGGAATTCCCAAATAACGCAGAAATATACAATACGATCCAAACGAACAACCGATACGTGCGCGGAATAATGCTCGATTATGGTATGCAGTACTTTCGTTCACTTGGCAATCGTATGAGCATGACTATTGGTTACTCAGGAACACTGAACAACCAAGTAAGAAATGAAACTACTTCTATGGGTACAATCACCGCAGGCGGTGGCAGTGCACTGGATGCGATTGCGCTGGACACGATTATTAGTCCAGTAAGTTTTGGACAACGTATTAACCTACCTCTGAAACACAACATCGGTATTACTGTATCGAAAGGGTATAACTGGACGGTAGGTGCTGATTTTAAATATGCAGATTGGTCTAACACGCAACAACCAGCAGGCCAAGCACCATTGGGCAAAAATATTGGTGTAGCACTTGGTGGACAATTTAAGCCGGATCCAACCTCTCCAAAATACCTGAACATTGTGGATTATAGATTGGGTTTCCGTTACAATCAAACAGAAATAACACTGAATAATAGACGAATCAATGATATGGCCGTTTCTGCTGGTTTTGGTATTCCCTTGGCACAGAAAAGCTTTGGCCGTACATTCTCGATGTTGAACATCACGGGAGAATTCGGACAACGTGGTACACTGCAAAACAATTTGGTGCGAGAACGCTATATCAACATTCACTTGGGCTTCACGATCAATGATACGTGGTTCGTCCGAGGTAGCATAGACTAACATGATGCGGCCACACAAATGGCGTAATTGGTTATTCCTAACGGGATCGGTACTCGGACTGCTCTGCTTTAGTGCCTGTGAGAATGATATGCGTGATATTGATCGCATCGCTTCTATACCAGAAGAAGAAGCGGTGGATATCTCGCTCAATGTGACCGTTACCTATAGCGATTCCGCAAAGGTTAAGGCGGTAATGACCGCCCCCGAAATGCGCGTTTCTCATGATAGTACAGACAACTCCGAATTCCAAAAAGGTGTAGAAATCGTTTTTTATGATGAAGATCTGAAAGAAACGCAACGCATCACGTCTAATTATGCTTTGCTAAGGCAAAGTGAACAGCTCACCGAATTTCGCGACAATGTGGTGATCACCAAATCGGATGGATCGGTCATCAAAACGGAAGAGCTTTTCTACGACGAAAAAAATCAACGCTATTACAATACTGTTCCCATTATTTTCTTTTTTAGTGATGAACGAGGCAATCAAGCGGCCACCTCGTTTAGTGCTGATGCCAACTTTGTGCGGATAGATATGCAGTCTCCCACCGGCTATTGGATTACGCGAGACAACAACCTATTTCCTACAAGCGGTTTCTAAATCTGGCTCATCCTTTTTTAAAAGTTAGATTTAATCAGGTAAATCAGTACCGGAAAGTGATCGCTGTAGCCATTAATAAAAGTTCCCTCTACAAATGTCCTTAGCGGATAACCTTTGTTACTTCGGGCGCGCCTGCCTAGTTTACCTTCCTGATCTACTAAAAATGGTTTATTAAACACTTCTGCCTTCCAAAATCGCAATCCATCTGTATCTTTTTGCAAGAGAGTTTGCGAAACAATAATCTGGTCAAACATATTCCACCCGCCTTGGTAAGCAAGCGAACCTGCCCCTTTTTCTAACAGTTTCCACATCGGATTATACAAACCACCAACCGGCACATCATTCGCATTTTTTTTGGCATCCAATACTTTTTTCACACTGACATCAGTCGGATCGTCATTCAGGTCACCCATAAATATAATTTTTGCTTGTGGATCATTTTGTTGTAGTGAATCGATAACATGTCGTGAAATTAAAGCTGCTGCCTCTCGAAGATAAGAGGATTTGCTACCTCCAAAACGTGATGGCCAGTGCGCGACAATAATATGTACATTCTCGTCGGCCATCTTGCCTGATACGACTAGTTGATCACGCGATGGATAAGCTGACTCGTCTGGTAAAAGAAAAGGATAAACTCGGGAAGAAGCTACTTGAAACAATCTGGGATTATACAATAACGCCACATCGATACCACGTCGATCTGGCGAATCGTAATGCACAATCTGGTACTGCATATCTGCCATATTAGGTTGTGAAATCAGATCTTCCAATACTTTCCGATTTTCTATTTCTGCAACACCTAATACAGCCGGTCCTATCGGACTATGCTCTCGCGCAATCTGACTGATGGCATAAGACATATTGTTCAGCTTCTTCTGATATTTCTCCGGAGTCCAGCGCAATTTACCTTTTGGTGTAAATTCATCATCACCCGCGTTAGTAGGATCATCTTCCGTATCAAACAAGTTTTCCAGATTATAAAATGCTGCAGCATAAACACGGTACTGCTTAGATTGCGCCGTGACTGTACATTCATTTCCCAAAAAACAAAATAAAAAGCCTAATACAATCCAGACACTTTGCATCTTCATTTTATCCATTTCATATTTCAATTATTTATCCGGCGTTAGTATGATCGGCGGACCGCCACCTGCACCGGTAGACTGAGCTGTAATTCGAATATTGTCTATCCTAAAACCGACTTTATTGGCTGTTCCAAGAGATATAAATTCTATGGATAAGTTTTCTCTCGCAGGAATACTTTCAAGCACCACCGTGCGATATACATTGTTATCATCCGCTGCGCTGGAGATTGGAACGCTCGGCACATCTATAGTTACTCCATTTACTACGACTTGAATAACGTTGAGATTACTCGCCGTTTCTGCTTCAAACAAATTGGCCGCCAGTTCATAACTTAAGGTAAGTTGGCTTCGTCCCAAAGTATTGATTCCCGTGATATTTAATTGTGCGTTGCGATTCGCTGGAAACCATACGTGTGCACCGCTCTGCAAACCTACCAAACTACGAATATCGGCCGCTCCGGTCGGGTCGCTATATAAGACAGGAGGACTCATATCGAAATCGTTGAATGCATTAATTAATGGCCTATTGCCTGCCGGATAATTTCCATTTCCAAACGTTTCTTGGAAAACCACTTCCGCATCTGGATTGATCGGCGGACCTGTCTCTGGTGGTCTGCCATCAAAATTGCGCACATCATTGAGCGAGCGAAGTAGCAGTTGCCAACTGCCATTGAACCGGCCAAGCATTCCAATCACGGTACCATAACCGACCGGCAGTCGATCTGCCGAGAAACTCGCAAACTGACTAGTTCGCACATCCAAAGTATTTCCCGCCGCATTTCGAATAGGTTCATTAGTCGTCAGGTTGTTCGTCACAAAGAAATTTTCTCCACCACGCACGAAGTACACGCTATCTATCTGCACAAGCATATTTACCATGCTTTCATTGAGGTTGTTCAGGCTTACTCGTGTGGGGATTGCTCTTGAGGCATCTGGCCAACCGTTGCGACTGGCTCTTTGCTGAAAGTTCTCCCAACTTATACGGTTTGCATTTGTCTCCGCATAGCCGATCTGCAATTCGCCACCAAAGCGTACGACATAAAGCCCTTCAAGATTCACGAACACTTCTTGCCCTACAGCATAGGTATTGGCAATATTGAATTGTGCTACGCCAAAGTTGATCGCACCGGTAGGATCTTCCAGATAAACTTGCTGAAAAATATTTCCGCTAATATCACTGCTGGTGACTATCGCTCGGAGAATCCAAGATTCATTAATACGCAAAGGCACCGTATTGACATTGGCGTATCTCGCCTTCACTTCAGCAATAGTAATATTGGCCGGAGGCCAATCATATTGTGGCATTTGCAATGGCGGCGGCATATATTCTCGTTCACAACCAGCAATAAATAAGGCAAATAGTATGGATGCAGCGCTGTAAAGTATACTTTTAAATAGTGTCTTCATCATCAAATAGATAAGTTTAAAAACGATAACTCATGTTTAGAAAAAAGTTGCTGCCCTGCATATAAAAATACCGCGATGGAAAATCCCAAGTGGTTTGCGAAGTGTTACGCGCAATGCGTCCCTGTTCAAAACCTCCCGTTCGAATCGAGGTATCGTTCAATATATTGTTGGCCATCAATTGTACATTGATTGAATTTCTATTTTTGAGGTATACAATTTTAGAAATCGACAGATCAACCGTATAGCCTCCAGAAAATCGTTCCTGCTCTGTTATGTTTTGATACACTTGCGCATCAGTTGGGTTCGTGGGATTTAATCCTTGGACAGCAGATTCTAGACGACGAATGGGTGCAATCTCTATGTATGTGCGATCAAACCCGTTCACATAAGCATTGAAAAACCAGTAATTATAAAAATACCGAACGCCTAATACCCCTGCTGTTTGCGGCACACCGCCAACATAGTAGTTTTTCAAATAAACTGTTTCTTGTAAATTATTGAACAAACCATTCTCGGCATCCATGGTGCCCAAGGGATTGTTGGCATAATAAAACTCTGCCCATGTTCCCATTGCATTGATGGCCCAACTGGAATTTATACTATACGTTAAACCAATTTCTGCACCGCGATGTACCATATCCAGCCCTGTCATGGCATGATTGACAAATGTGCGCTGTACATCTTCGAAATACGTGACGCGACTAATCTGATCATAGAAATTGGTTTGATAAATAGATACTCGGCCTGAAAGATTTTTGGTAGCGAAATTATAATTCAAGTCCGAAGCAAAGACTTTTCCACTTTCGAGACCGCCCAATACCGCATCTCGAAAACGTGGAGAAATGTATGCATTATTGGGCAAAGGCGCCTCCGTCATATAATTGGTATTGGCCGATATAAAGTGGCGACCTTGGAGCTTGTAGGTCATACCCGCCTTCAAACTGTAGTCTACAAACTCATGACTTCGTCCTCGACCCAACGACTCGTCGGGAAAGCGCCCATTTTGCATATTGCCTTCTCGCAAAAAGCTGGTATAGCTGAGTCTCGTCCCGTAGTAGAAGTCTATTTGCCGACTGCTATGCTCGTTGACCAACCATAGGTTAGCTGATTTGATATACGTATCAAAGTCATACTCGAACCGGTCGCCAACTACTACCTGACGATTGGGGTTTTGCAAATCATTTTGCAATATGTTTTCATTACCACGGAAGTCATTTTCAGCAAATCGATCCACATCAAGCACAAAGCTCGCCCCCAGCAAATCATTGACGGTATTGAATTGGCTGGACAAAGTATATCGTCCACTTAGTCCCACCGTGAGTTTGGCATTGTCGCTCCATTGCTTATTCAGTGTGGTATTGAGGTTGGTTTCGTACAGATCGCTTCTGCGCTCTTGAACCATGTATGCAGCTCTGCCACCACCATAAAAGACATTTAACTGGTTGGCTTCATACAATTGATCCCAATTGATTTGCGTGAATGAGGGATCGCCACTTTGCCAAAGATTGGTGTATAGCGCAAAATCATCAGGACTATTACTGTGGTAAGAGGGAATGTAGCGGTAATAATCTGGTCGCGGATCGGCCGCATTAAACCAATTAAGGGCAGTACTGCCATATCTGCCATAGTGAAAACCCACACCAGTAATCAAACGAGTTTTGGGATCAATTTTCCAATCGTGCGAAAGTATAGCGGTTGGGTCGAATGCGTTAACCATACGCGAATTGCGCATTTCACCATTCTGAAAACCCCAGTTAGGACTGTACAAATTATCGTCCACCAAATCGGCTACTTCTTGAAAAGTGCCGCCTTGCATACCACGTACAACCGGCGAACCAAAAGTGACTAAGGACAAACTATGATGACCATTTTCCCACTGTTTTTCTACGCCCAAATAATACGCTATATTATTGTACGTTGTTCCTGGAAGAGCGCCTTCGTCGGCGTATCGACCACCAATAGAACCAGATATTGCCCAGCCATTGTCCTGGATGCCTGTCGAATACGTCGCCATCATCCGCGCGAAATAAGACCCTCTGTTGGTGTAAGAAGTCGTTACTTTGCCGCCTTTGGCATAGTTCCCGGCGCGCATATTGATATTTTCGACGCCACCAAGCGACCCGAATGAAAAATCACCGGTCAAATTATTGTTGATAACTGATCCAGAACGGGTCAAATCATTGAGCGCTCCCAAAGCCGCAAAATTGAATACGCCGCGCAGCTGATCGTTGAACAACACCCCATTAAGATAGGTTTGCCTTTGTACGTTGTTGTAACCGCGTATCCGAAATCGAAAGGGAAATAATTGAAACGCCGCCAGATTGAGGTACGGATCGTTTGATAATACTAGCGTGGGACTTACTCCCTGCGCTACCGTCTCAAAATCATCCTCCACGAGTTCTTCTGAAATAAGTCCGACTAAAGCGTTATTAATTTCTTGGTTTATTTCTAACGGTTTAATCATGATATCACCCAATGCCGTATTTCCTTCAATCATCACATTTATTGCGCGTGGTTGTATCAATGCGGACTTTAGCAAAAGCTGATCTTCTCCAGCCAGTAGATCCAGAAATAGGAACTCACCAGCATCATCAGTTACGATGCTTTGGTTATTATTTTCTAATAGCAACACAACGTTCGCAACAATAGCACCCGTGTGCTCTTCTATTACACGTCCCGATAATTGATGCGTTTTTATCTCTTGAGCAAAAGTGACCGTACAGGCCATTACATGAATAAATAATAAGCTGATTAGCCATCGCTTCATAGAAATTCGTTCGTTTAGATAAGTTTATTAATTGATTTCATTTACACAGCACATGAAGATCAAAACACGTCGTCGTGTACTGTGTAAAATGCATCTCACCGTGTTCCATATAGCCGAACGTTATCGACTCGGATACCTACAGTATTTCCTGTGTTCGTAGTAGCATTGAATGTAGACACCAACTGAAGTATGCTATTTGCTGCCCCAACCGTAGTCAATGGAATTGATACAGGCACAAAACCATTATTAGTTGTAAAGACGATTGGCGGAAGGGAATAAGAGACACCATTAAAATTGATAGTAATGATATTATTATCTACGTTTTGAGCATTGCCCAAAGCGGCAGCTGATGCTGCGATGTCAAAAGTCAATCGGAGATTCGTGGCATTGGCAGCATCCAAACCAGCCGCTTGGAAAGTGACATTACGATTAGCTGGCAACCACAAACTCGGTGATATTGTAGCTGTAGATCGAATATCTCCAAAACCGACATCTGCGCCCACGTTGCTGTAAGTGATGGCACCATTTGTAAAACCTGCAGCGGTATATCCGTTGTAATTACCAATCAATGCGGTATTGATCGTAGGCGTGATACCGAATAATTCTTCGTACAAAAGCTGTTCTACACCTGGTCCAATCGGTGCACCTTCATCGGGCAATAAAGTGAAGGGATCTCCTAACACGTCAATCCAATCTGCGACTTCACTTTGCTGTACTTCTACTTCCACAAGCCCTTGCCCATTCCCTTGCAATAGCACATTGTACGTGTATCTCGTCCCTGGAGCATAAATCACTCCTGCTGGGATGGCGGTGGTAAATGAAGTATTCCCAGCGGTAAAAGTAATCGTTTGCCCTCCCATCTCACCAGGCAGTAATATAGCTTCGGCAATGCTTCCATTTGGGTACACATGCGCAGCAATATTAGCTGGAGAAGAATTACCACTTAAGAGTGCATTGGCCAAATCGAAGGAAGCTCGTGTATTAATATTATTAAACCGCACTTCTAATCCAGTCAATGCGATTCCGCTACCTGTAATATTGAATACCACTTTTGACAGTTCATGTCGAAACAACAAATTTGGCATATTAGCTATACCTGAACCGTCTATCTCCGTGGCGCTTGCCCGTAACAAATCGATAGCTCTCAAGTCGGATTGATCTGCTACGTTGATGAAGTACGATGTACTGACTCCATCTTGATACGGATGATAGGCCACAAAGTCAACACGGCCTTGTCCCGGAAAGAAAATCCGCTCCGAGTTTTCTTGTGCGCGGAATACATCCGAAGTTCCAAATACATATCTTCTGTTTGGCGTCTGAGTTTGCGACAATGTCTGTCCAGTTGTAAACATAAAAACGCCAATCGCATCATCTGTTTCAAAAGTATTACCCACACCCGTGCTCGCTTGTACTTGTGGGACAATAGATGCTCGAAACTGTACTTCACCGTCCATTCTTTCCAGTTCTTGATCTGTTTTTTTGCAAGAACCAACACTTAGCATCAGCAACGCTAATACAAAAAGTGTAACATTCGTTTTAATCATAACATTGCCTATTAAATAATCTCTATCATTGCTATTTATTGCCAAAAGGAAGTGTTAACACGCTGCTTTACCAGATTGGGAATAGATGGGAAAAAGACAAAGCCCGTTTCTCTTTCTAACTCCTCGACCGATATGCTGTGTTGCGTAAAATCATTATTTGCTGGCTGTACATTGTCCAATTTGTATGCGATAGTCTCATACGAATCGCCCGTCCGAGCCGCAATCGCTTTGTAGTAATATTTGGGTCTAGCCACACGCGAACCTGTATTGTCAGTTACGAACTCGACCACTGGATCTGAGGTGCTGGTAGCCATCGCGCCAGTAACGACATAAAGCGTGTCCGTACGATTAATCCAAGTGCGGACACGATTTTCCAAATTTGCCCACAAACCCTGGTTCAGTCGCGAGTGCTGTGGCGTCATATTAGAAAAGTAAAATGTGGTGGCATTTGCTTGGATAGTCACCGTGCGATCGGCACTTGGGATTTGATGACCACGATCCACATTTGCAATTCCAAATCCCCTAAATAAATTAGATTGAAACGCCATATTGATAAGTGGATCAGATCCCCAAGCATCTGATCTACCTGATGTACCTAGATAGGAAGCGTGCAATGGATATGCGACCCAATACGCCATTTTGTATTCTGTATCATAAAGCAAAGAATAATTGCGCGTAGCAGGATTTCCCGGCATCATATGTGTGACATAAAGTGTGTTAGATCTGCCCTGTGGAATCTCCGGAGTTTCGAAGTAAATTCGAGGTGGCGCTGGGTTTACGATTTCTTCGCCGTCTCCCAACACAATATCATACTCGTAGCGATATCCCTTTTGAAATACGCTGTCAGTTGGAAGTTCCCAACGGTATTCTCTTCCGTTCGCTAAGGTGAACACAAACTGTTGTGCGTTGGTCAATTCTTGCGAAAAAATGGTTACTTCTAGTAATCGACTAAGTGCGCCGCGTTCTGTAATAAGTGGTTGGATGTCTTGAATCGAGTTGCTCGCTGTCGAAAGCGATTCTTCTCTGAAATCATAAAATCCTTTGGTGCGCATACCGCGCAGTGCAGCGCGTAACCCTTGCATCGAGATACCACCCGACCCGCTGATGTTAATTTGTATCTTGGCCAACTGTCTTTCGAAAATCAATTTTGGGGCTTGTATCGCACTAGAAACAGAAGATAAGTTGCTAGAAACCATAAAATCCAGATCTGCCTGCTTACTTTGGTCACTTAAATCAATGTCAAATCGGTAGTCTGACAATTGTCTGCGGAAAGGATAGTAAGCTATGATATCGATATACTGTCCTGCTGGATATTGAACCGATAAGTCCTCGGAGCGAAATAGGCCATTTCCGTTGGTCACGAAACGTTTATTATCAATTCCTTCCACTATATTGTTCACATTTATGGGATTTTCAGATCGCTTTGCGATGACACCAATATCTTGACTTTGATTTAATCCCACCGCTGCTTGCTGTGGCATCACCGCTCTCACCTCCGTACCGAACTGCATCTCTTGCCGGATAGATACATTATCAGACTTAGAACAAGATACTAATACAATAAACGCTATAAATATGGTACAAGAAACATTTAAGTTAAATTTCATAAACGGGAAGTAAACCAAATTGCTTTAATTGAAGTTATTATTACAATTAAATTAATAAAATAACCCGAAAGCAAATATAGTTGAATCATATATTCATTTATTTAAGAAAACATTACCCTAATGTTAACTATTTATAACCTACTCGACATAGTAAGACAAGTTCTATGACAAAATATAGATAGGAGCGCAGGCGAGGTATTAAATAGACTGCATACATATTTACAATAGGCGAAAAGAAGTCTGAGATTTAGCTTCTAAAATTTAACAGTCTAAGAGAATTGACAACATGGAAGTTGCTCTACCAAAATCTGTCGAAATACGATGTAAAATGTTTTCCATGACAGGATTGATTTTTTAATAAAAATTGTATCTTGCGCCTTGTTTTCAAGAAACAAGTATAAAACAGTTAAATCAAGCAATTAACAACATCAAATAGATAAATATGGGATTAATGAGCTATTTACGAAGCCGTGCCGGCCTAGTGATATTCGTTATTGGATTAGCAATTGTAGCATTTTTGTTAGGTGACGTCATCAATTACGGAACACCATTTTGGATGAAGAGCCAAAACGAAGTCGGTAGCGTCAATGGAGAAGGTATCGATTACCAATCCTTCAATGTGCAAGTAGATCAGGCAGTAGCTGGCTTTCAGCAGCAAATGGGCGGCGGAAGCTCTCCACAGATGCGTAGCTATGCTGTGCAACAAGTATGGAATCAGTATATCTCTGAAGAATTACTAAAACAAGAGATCGAGAAAATCGGCATTACCGTCGGTAAAGATGAGTTGAATAGCTTAGTGTTTGGAGAAAATCCATCATTACAGATCTTACAACAATTTACCAATCCACAGACAGGTCAATTTGATAAAAATCAAGTAGCCATGGTGAGCAGCGAAGCGAAAAACAACCCAGAGCTAGCCTCCCAATGGGAAGCTTTGTTGGAAGGTATTCGTGCGCAACGTCTCAACGAGAAATATTCAAATCTCGTTTCAAGCAGCATCTACACCACAGCGTTAGAGGCTGAGCAAGAACATAGCTCACGCAACAAGATTGCGAACTTTAAGTACGTGATGTTGGATTATGCATCGGTGAAAGATGCAGAGATCAAATTGTCGGATAGCGATTATAAAGAATACTACGATAAAAGAAAGAAATCATTCAGAAATACAGAAGAAGTTCGCTCGTTAGAGTACATCACTTTCGATGCTAGACCAACAGCAGCCGACACAGCAATGATTGTTTCTGAAGTGAATCAATTAAAATCGGATTTGCAAAACTCAACTACCGAAGAGCAATTCGTAGCGAGTACTTCCGAAACAAAATATCCAGTTCGTTACTACAGCCGCAATCAGCTAAATCCCGCATTAGATTCGGTAGTTTTCAATGCTGCTAGCGGCACCGTAGTCGGCCCATTCTTAAGTGGCAATGTATACGAAATCGCCAAAGTATTGGATACCAAATTCAGTCCAGACTCGGTAGAAGCAAGTCATATCTTGTTGAACCCGGTAGCAGAAGGTGGTGTAGAGCAAGCAAAAGCAAAAGCAGATTCAATCAAGCAATTGATCCAACGTGGCGAGAGCATTGCTGGTTTGGCGGTAGAATTCAGCGTAGATGAAGGCAGCAAAGTAAATGGCGGTAGCTTAGGCACATTCACTCGTGGCCGTATGGTTCCTGCTTTTGAGGAAGCAGCATTCGATGGTAAAGCAGGCGATGTAGTCGTAGTAGAATCAGATTTTGGCATTCATGTAATTAAAATTGAGCGTCAAATTGGTAACTCTAAAATCGTAAAAACAGCGATTATCGACAAAGCGATCGTAGCAGGTCGTGCAACACAAGATGCTGCTTATGCGAAAGCTAATGCCTTCTACTCAGAAGCAGATAAGAAAAACTTTAAAGAAGTAGCGAGCAAACACGGTCTGAACGTAGAAACTTCTGCGCGCACGCTAGCGATGGATGGCACCCTAAATGGAACCGAAGTACCACGCGAATTACTACGTTGGGCTTTCGGAGCGAAGCAAGATGAGATTTCAGATAAAGTATATGAATCTGAAAGCCACTACATCGTAGCTCGCGTAACAGGCATCCAAGAAAAAGGCATTCAGCCGTTGGAAGCCGTGAAACCTGAAATCGAACCTGCGGTTCGTAACATGGTAAAAGCTAGAATGTTGAAAGAGAAATTGAACAACGCGATCACCGGTTCATCTTCTATCGAGCAGATCTCCCAAAAAGTAGGCAAAAACGTACAAACTGTAGAGAATGTTGTATTTGCCAACCCGGTAATTCCTGGTATTGCATTAGAGAATGCGGTGGTAGGTACTGTATTTGGCTTGCAGCCAAACAAACCATCTGCAGCAATCGAAGGCAACCAAGGTGTGTACGCAGTACAAGTAATTGGCTTCGTAAACCCAAAAGCTTTGTCTGGAGATGACTTGAACAAGCAACAACGCCAGATGATGACGACCAATACACAGCGTGCTTGGGGCGGTATCTTTAGAGCACTACAAGACAACGCGAAGATTGATGACAATCGCATTAGATTCTATTAGGATATAATAACTAGATTTGTAGCTGGACATATATATGATATGTCCAGCTTTTTTATTTTTAAGATTATGGAGATACAAGAAACTATCGTAAATAAGGTCGCACAGAGCGGTTTGATGACCGTAGATCTTGCGCACTTCGCCCCGCAACAGGATATCGTAACCTACGATATCAAGGACAACCTGTTTCATGGATTAATTTTGAAAGAAAAAGATTTCCGTGATTTCATAAAGAACAACGATTGGTCTACATACACAGACAAGCACGTTGGTATTATTTGCTCTACCGATGCCATTGTACCTACATGGGCCTACATGTTATTATCTACCAAGCTTACACCAATTGCGGCATCAGTACATTTCGGCGATGCGGAAAGTGTGCGCGGAAACCTATTTCGTGACGAGCTTGTCAACTTAGATTATACCAAGTTTGAAGACCAGCGCGTCGTGGTAAAAGGATGTGGCGATATCCCTATTCCGACCGAAGCATTCGTGACTTTTACCGGGAAACTTACCCAAATTGCTAAAAGTGTCATGTATGGTGAGCCTTGCTCTACCGTTCCTGTATTCAAACGAAAATCTTAAACCATCCCCCTTCATGCAGGTCTAAAAAGCTATGAGAAGAACGTTAGCCACATTTATTTTAACCTGCCTGATAGCGACGCTGTCACTTGCACAGCAACTCCCCTATTTATCTGAGTCAACGTTTCAAGGTGGCGAAAAACTACGTTACAAACTCAAGTACGGGATTTTGAGTGCTGCCTCGGCCTATTTACAGGTAAGTGATTCTAACTTAAAATTTGGCCCAGACCCAACTTTTCGCCTATTTGCCAGTGGTGCTACATCGGGTGCATTCTCCTTATATACCGTCAAAAACAAATACGAGTCGTATATCAACAAGAGAAACTATCTTCCCTATTTGTATGTTGAAAATATTCAAGAAGGTAGTTACAGCAGAGAAGAGTATGCATCGTTTGATCATAAAAATCATACCGTTACCGGCAAAAAAGGCACTTTCAAAAGTAGTAAACCACAATTCTTTGACTTAGTATCGGCCTATTATTTCGCACGTAATCTAGACTTTTCCAAACTAAAAAAAGGAGATAAATTTGATATTAACTACTTTTTGAGTAGTGGTATTTCCGAGCTGAGTGTGGAGTATATTGGTGTGGAGAAAATAAAAACAGCACTCGGCACACTCGAATGTATTAAGTTAAGTCCAGAGATATCCCCAGGTCGTATTTTCAAAAAGGATAGTAAACTGTATCTTTGGGTCACAAATGATGGAAACAGAATCCCGGTGAAAGCCCATGTAGAGATTCTGATCGGATCAGTGACGTTAGAATTGGTAAGTGCCGAGGGTTTAAAATACAAATTGGGACAGCGCGCCAGCTATTCAAAATAAATAAGACCATGATTGAAGTAGGTAATGTCCTCGTAAATGAAGATGTAATCAACAACGACTTCGTTTGCAACCTCAACAAGTGCAAAGGAATCTGTTGTGTAGAAGGTGATTCGGGCGCGCCCCTGCTCGCCCGTGAAATAGATATATTAAAAGAAATATATCCAAAGGTAAAGCCTTACATGACCGAAAAAGGCATCGAAGCCGTGGAACAACAAGGTACACACGTAGTGGACATGGATGGCGATCTGACGACTACATGTGTAGATGGCAACAAAGAATGCGCATATGTTATGTGGGAAAATGGTATGACCAAATGCGCCATCGAAAAAGCACATGAAGATGGTGTCGTAGATTGGAAAAAACCGATTTCTTGCCACTTGTATCCAATTCGCACCACACATTACCCATCGTTCGATGTGCTAAATTACGACCGTTGGTCGATCTGTAGCGACGCTTGTACTTTTGGTAAGGAATTGGGTGTGCCTGTGTACAAATTTCTAAAAGATCCACTCATCAGAGAGTACGGTGAAGCATGGTACGAAGAGTTGGAAAATGCAGTAAATTCTAACGTATAATTTTTAGTATTTTTACCGTAGAACTGTAACCGTTGGACAATTATTATTCGGTTTTATAACCTATTCATGCTAACACTTGACGTAATACAAGAACCCATTGCTGAACACCTGAAACGCTTTGAAAAAACCTTCAAAGCATCCATGCAAAGTTCAGTACCCTTACTGGATCGGGTTACTCAATATATCCTGAAAAGGAAAGGAAAACAAATGCGACCAATGTTCGTTTTCCTATCTGCAGGACTCACAGGAAGTATCACAGAATCCACCTACCGAGGCGCATCATTGGTAGAGCTATTGCACACCGCATCATTGGTACACGATGACGTGGTCGACGATGCATACGAGCGTCGGGGTTTTTTCTCGGTCAATGCTTTGTGGAAAAACAAAGTAGCTGTATTGGTAGGTGATTTCTTGTTGTCCAAAGGCATGTCTTTATCGGTGAAACATGATGAGCTCAACTTGCTCAAGATCATGTCGAATGCCGTAGAGGAAATGAGCGAAGGCGAATTGCTCCAAATTGAGAAAGCGCGCAAGCTGGACATCAAAGAGCCGATCTACTTTGAGATTATCCGCAAGAAAACAGCTTCTTTGATTGCATCTTGTTGTGCTTGTGGCGCATCATCTGCCGACGCATCTGAAGAAACGATCAAAAGATTGCATCTCTTTGGAGAAAAGGTAGGCATCGCCTTCCAGATCAAGGACGATCTGTTTGATTTTGGCGTAGATGATGTAGGCAAGCCTGTTGGCAACGACGTGAAGGAGAAGAAAATGACGCTTCCGCTGATATTAGCTTTGCAGGAAACTGATTCTAAAGAAAAAAGAAGGATCATCAACCTCGTGAAAAACCACAATGAAGATCGAGCAAAAATCGCCGAAGTGGTCGAATTTGTGCGTAGCAGCAATGGTTTGGAGATGGCAACCGAGCGCATGTTACAATATCAGCAAGAAGCATTTGATATCTTGGCAGAATTTCCAGACAGTGTGTACAAGACTGGGTTGGAGCAATTAGTGCGATACACGACAGAACGTAATAAATAAATATGAGCCACGAATTGCTGTTTTTTGGAGGATTTATACTTTTTATCATCCTCATGTTAGCTATCGATCTAGGGTTGTTTGCCAAAGGCAACAAACCGATCAGCTTAAAATCCGCCACCATCATGAGTTTGGTCTGGATTTCCTTCGCCTTGGGCTTTGGCCTCATCCTTTATTTCTGGGGGCACGAATTGCATAGCATTGTCGATATGGCGACGCTGAAAGACGTGGTTCATCGGCATTCGCACAATATCGAAATCGTAGAAAATAGCTTCGATGCAAGTATCGCGATATACAACCGCAACCTCAGCTTAGAATACCTAACCGGTTATGTGGTAGAATATGCCCTATCTGTCGATAATATCTTTGTGATGGTGTTGCTGTTCTCCTCTTTTGGCATCCCCGAAAAATACTACCACAAAATCTTAGTTTGGGGCATTATTGGCGCCATTCTCTTACGTTGTATATTCATTTTTATTGGCGCGGCGCTAATCGCAAAATTCGGATGGATTCTTTATCTATTTGGCGCATTCTTGGTGTATACCGGCATCGTAATGTACATCAAACGGAATGAAGAGGAAGAAGTAGATCCTAAAAGCCACCCTGTGGTCAAGTTTGCTTCCAAATACTTCAAGGTAACGCACGAAACAGAAAGTGGTAAATTCTTCGACATCAAAAACGGAGTGCGCTACATGACGCCATTATTTTTGGTATTGCTCGTGATCGAATTTACGGATTTGATCTTTGCGGTGGATTCAATCCCTGCGATTTTCTCGGTTACGCAAGATCCCTACATTGTCTTCTTTTCTAACATATTTGCCGTTTTAGGACTGCGATCCATGTTTTTCCTGTTGGTCAATATCATTCACAAGTTTCATTACCTCAAGGTCGGACTGGCCTTCTTACTCGTATTTATCGGTGTAAAGATGTTGCTACATGATTGGTTGCACAGCTGGGGATTCGAAACTGTTCACTCGTTGATCATCATCATTGGTATATTGGCTATCAGCATTATAGCTTCGCTGATGTTTCCGAAAAAGGTGGAAGGTGATCCGATGAGTAGGCCGTAATATCAGTTTATAGTTTCGTTCATAATGTATAAATTCGTGCTGATTACTAAACACGACTAAATCATGAACGTAAACAAATCGATTGTACTGTCGCTGGGTCTATTTATAGGCACATTAGGCGTGCAGGCACAAGATAATCTGATCAATTCTATCAAGGGCAATGCAAGTGAAAACAGCAAGGCTGCATTTCAATTTACTGATGTCATTAATCTAGAGAATACGCCGATCAGAGACCAAGGATCTACAGGTACTTGTTGGTCGTACTCTGGAAACTCATTTTTGGAATCGGAAATGATTCGTATGGGCAAAGCTCCTGTAGAGATTTCACAGATCTATACGGCGCGCCAAACGTATATCGAGAAAGCGAAAAACTATGTGAGACTGCACGGCGACCAAGCGCAAGGTGAAGGTGGCCAAGTACACGACGTATTAACGATCTTCAAGAAATATGGAGCTGTTCCTCAAGAAGTATATAGCGGCTTACAAGAAGGTCAGACGCGCAACAACTTCGGTGAAATGACCCCGATTTTGCACAACATGACCGAAAATGTAGCGAAGTCTAAAAAACCCAATCCAACGTGGCTTCAAGCTTATACAGGCGTACTGGATGCATACTTAGGCAAAGTTCCTGAAAACTTCAATTTTCAAGGTAAAAACTATACGCCACGTACCTTTGCCGATCAGGTTATTGGTATCAAACCGGCAGATTATGTAGCTATCTCTTCTTTTGAGGCTTATCCTTACTATGAGTCTTTCGTTTTATTGATTCCTGACAACTGGTCTTTCGAAAGTTTCCACAATGTGCAGATCAACGATCTGACGGATATTATCGATCAGGCCTTAAACAAAGGTTTCACCGTAGCTTGGGCTACCGATGTGTCGGAGAAGAGTTTTAGCTGGCGCAATGGTGTAGCGTATGTACCTGAGAAAGCAGTAGAAAAGATGAATGCCGCGGAGCAAGCAGAAATGTTTAATGGCCCTAAAGCAGAACCAACAATTACTCCAGCGCAACGTCAGGCAGCGTTTGACGATTATTCAACTACTGACGATCACGGAATGCATATCGTTGGCACAGTAAAAGATCAAAATGGCAAAGAATATTACACCGTGAAAAACTCTTGGGGCGAGTCCAACGACTACAAAGGGTATATGTATGTGACGAAAGAGTTTGTGCGCTACAAAACCATTTCTTTGTTGCTTCACAAAGATGGTATTGCCAAAAGCATGAAAAAGAAATTGAACATCTAGCGGAACCTTCAAAACAGTATGTTTCAATCAAAAGGGCGAGATAGCAATCACTATCCGCCCTTTTGATCATTAAAAAACATCTATCAACTTAAAATCGAATTGGAAGGAGATTTATCCCCATACTTTATAAACGATACGAGTTTTGCCTTCTTCAATACTTTTACGATAAGATTACGCTACCTTTTTTGATGTAACTTGGTTAAGTTCTTCTGGAATCGGACCTTCTTGAGAAGTCTCGCCCAATGATTGTACAACAACCTCCGGACTTACTACATTGATACGCCGCTGTCCCCGCGGCAATTCCATTGCAGCTACGTGCGCAAATTTTTCTAGTGCTGCATTGTCAACGAAGGTACAGATACCTCCAGAAAACGGAGGGTCAGTCATAATTCCGCTTGGTAATGGTAAAAGATCCACCGTCTTTAAGAACTGATTGAGCAGCCAATACCACATTTATCTGTCCTAAAACTTTGTTATTAATTCCTATAGCAAATAGTTCTGCCGTGAGACTTGTGATAAGACCGTAGCTTTGTTTCCCAGAAGCAATTATAATCGCAGCCAATTCGCCAGTTTTTTCAAACAGGGCTTTAACACTTTTAGGGTCAGAAATATCAACTTTAAAATCTCCAGAACTTCTACTTGCTGTCAAAATTTAGTTGCCTTCTTTCATATTTTCAATAACTGCGCGACGAATCAGTCCGCTAGCTCCAATGACTAATATTTTCATTTAATGCAATTTCCGTTATACTATTTTTCACGCAATAATAAGAGAAATATTTTCTTTACAAACATATTTTTTATATCTTAGAAAGATAATAATTCGCCATATATAATAGCAAAATCATCCCAGCAATAATTTTATCATTGCAGATCAAAGGGAAATAATAACCAATTATATCGTGTGCTATCGTGAATAGCGCCTGTCTAAAAACCTTTTTTATGAAGAGATTCAATCTATTATTCGTTCTGTTTTTTGCCGTACAGCATATCTTTGCTCAAGACTATGTGGATGTAGCAAAAGTGTCTTATTCCACTAATCAGATCAACTATCAAGGACAGGATGCTAGTTCGCGAATGAATGCGTTCGATGCCATGTTTCTTTCGCCATTGCAGATTGCGCCCGCCACTCACTTATTGCTAGGAGGAGATTTCAACCTACGTAGTTTAGAATTGAACAACAATGCCAAAGACAATACTTTTTACAACGCGATGCTGCGACTGGGGGTTTCCAGAGTATTCAACCAAGAGTGGAACGGTTACATTGCTGCTTTACCAAAGTTTGCTTCCGATTACGACAGTAATTTTGGATCCTCTTTTATGATTGGCGGACTGGCCATGCTGAAACGAGTTACGAATGAAAATCTGACTTGGAAAGTCGGCTTATATGGTTCGCAGGAAGCCTATGGATTTTTTGGAACACCTATTTTAGGTATTTTCTACCGCACTCCGAATGAAAAGCTAACTATTGACGCCTCTCTACCGCTATGGGCAGATGCCAATTATGCATTAAATGCTAGAAAAACCACCAGTGTAGGTTTAGATTTCGTGGCGATTCGCAGAAGTTTCTTTATGGGGCGGGATAATGTAGACCAGCGATATGTAGAAAACAACGAAATAAGTTTTACACCCTATTTTCAATATGCAGCTTTAGATTCTAAACTACTATTAAGATTGAAAGCCGGTTATTCAGCGACTGACTTTGGTCTCTACTCAGTAAACGATAACAAAATGACGGCTATTTCGGCACTAAACATCAACGACGACCGAACCCGGCTAAACCAACATATACGAGGGGGATTACAAGTAAAAATCGAAGCCACTATCCGAATAGGATCTAAAAGATAATGCATAACCTGTAGAAGAAGCCTTTAAATTGCTACGCCACGAGCCACAGTCCGGTCTTTCGTTTCTTCAGTACCAACGATGTTATCCATACGATCAGCAAGACCGCAATAATGATCAAATTCGCTGTAGTTAATGCTCCAAAAAAATTATTGAGAGAATGAAATGCAGCTACGGCAAGCAGAGAGTTGGTCTCATCGGCAACTTTTCCTATCCCCCAGCTACCTAGCACCAATATTCCAAAAAACAATAAATTCGAACTCGTAAACTCAACGTTGAGATGCCACAAGAACCACAAGGTGGCCAGAATTAGGATGTTTACAAACTCCGGGAGTGGCTTTAGCTCACGTTGCAAGAATCCACGCCAACCAATTTCTTCCAACAAGCCGTATACCAGAATGGTGAAAACGCTGTACCATGAAAGCGTGCCTTTGATAAAATATTCAGCCGCTAAAATTAAAGCAATGGGAAGTACCCAGAATAATAAAAAAGGAAAGATAAGCTTACGATAATTCCCTTTTAAAGTTAGTTGCATCTTGATGCCAAATAACGCAAATACGGAAAAAGCTCCGACCGCAGGTCCAGCTCCTTGCAGCACAGCTTTTAGAAAATCATTGTGCACGCCTTCTAAGATTGCGGTCTTATTAGTCACGTAGCGTAAGGCGACTGCTATTAGAAAAAAGACCCCAATAGCCAGATAGTTAACTTTGTTCTTCACAAGATGATGTAGATATTGTCGTTGGTTGATTTTATAATGCTCTCGATTTAATTTCCTTGTTGAGATTACCGATGTAAATCAATAAAAGACCTATTTGAGTTACGCCACCAAATGCAACCGCCAAAAAAGCGTAGTTCTCTTGCGTGATGGCAAAATAAATTAATGCAATACTTGCTATGAGCATGACAAAAGCAAAGCCTAAAAAAATACCAGTAGCTTTTTTCTTCTTCTCGATCAACTCATCCACACTATAATCTTGCAACTTTTTACTCATTATTATCTGGTTAATTTGTGATTGGTAGGTATCAAATAGCAAAGATACGGATAGAAATCTACCGATCACTTCGTATCGATGCCTGCAAATAGATATCTTTGTACAAAGATCTATTTTATTATTCAGCGCTGCAATAAGTCAGAAATTTATGACTACACCTACGGAAGACGTCAACCCCCAACCCTGCCCAGCCAGTCAGCTGTTAAAATCGCTCTCTGGAAAATGGAAACCGGAGCTATTTCGATTGTCCTTAACTTCAAACTTACGCTTTAGCAGCTTGCTACATCAACTTCCGCAGGCCAGCAAGCAATCTATCACTGCTGCACTTCGGGATTTGCAAGCCGATGGATTGTTGGATCGTATTATCTTACAAGAAAAACCATTGCACGTGGAATATCAGCTAACGAACAAAGGAAAGTCACTTGCGCCAGCACTGGCTCAAATAGAAAGTTTGGTACTAGAAACGGAACAATAAAAAAGGTTTGAATGATAGCTCATTCAAACCTTTTCATATTTAGAATACCTCCGCTAAGACCTTACTTAACCTCTTTGAAAGACAGATTCATATTTTGGAACATAAATGCCCATTTGTCTACCTGTTCAGCGATCACCATTTCGGTCGATTTTCCAGCGCCATGCCCGGCTTTAGTTTCGATACGAATCAAAACAGGATTATCGCCCGTATGGTATTCCTGCAAGCGCGCTGCAAACTTAAATGAGTGCGCAGGCACCACGCGATCATCATGATCTGCCGTCATCACCATCGTAGCCGGATACGCGGTATTCGCCTTCAAGGCATGGTAAGGTGAATATTTGTATAAGTAAGAAAACATCTCTTCGCTATCTTCTGCTGTGCCATAATCAAAGGCCCAACCTGCACCAGCCGTAAATTTGTTGTAACGCAACATATCTAATACACCAACTGCTGGGAAAGCAACCTTAAACAATTCTGGACGTTGCGTCATCGCCGCACCAACTAGCAAACCACCGTTAGAACCGCCTGCAATCGCTAAACGTTCTGATGAAGTGAATTTCTCGTTAACCAAGTATTCTGCTGCCGCAATGAAATCATCAAATACATTTTGCTTTTGCAGTTTTGTACCGGCCAAATGCCATTTCTCGCCATATTCACCACCACCACGCAGGTTAGCAACGGCAAATACACCGCCTTGCTCCAACAACAAGATATTGCTCGTGCTGAATGAAGGTGTCAAGCTGATATTAAAACCACCATAACCATACAATAATGTCGGGTTGGTGCCGTCTAACTTCAATCCTTTTTTGTGCGTGATGATCATCGGTACTTTCGTACCATCTTTAGACGTGTAGAAGACTTGTTTTGATTCATATTTATCCGCATCGAATAACACACCTGAGCGTTTGTATTCTTCGGATTTTCCTTCTGTGATATCGTATTTAAAGATTGTCCCTGGATCTACGTAAGACGTGAACGAATAATACAGGGTTTTATCATCTAACTTCGCACTGAAGCCTCCAGCAGTACCTACGCCCGGCAGATTGATTTCCCGCTCGAGCTTACCGCTACGATCAAATTGCTTGACTAGTGAGGTTGCATCTTTCAGATAGTTGGCAAAGATCTTTCCACCACCAGTCGATGGCTGTAGCACCTGCTCCGTTTCAGGAATCACATCTACCCAAGCCGCAGTTCCCGGATTAGAAAAATCAACAGATACCACGCGACCATTTGGTGCATTCAGCTCCGTATAAATAAAGAGCTTAGTGCCATCGTTGTCGATCACCGAATGATTCTTTTCCATATTATCTACGATCGGCACAAACTTCGCCGCTGGATCTGTCAGATCCTTAATGTACAAAGCATTACCAGAAGTCGTGTTGGAAGCACTAGCAATCAAGAAACGGCTATCTTCGGTAACGCCCGCCCCGATATAACGACGCGGAAACGTAGATCCACCCAAGATCAGTTCATCCTCTGCCTGCGGCGTATTCAATTTATGAAAGAATAATTTATGCTGATCCGTCATAGCAGAAAGCGCCGAACCGTCTTTTGGCTTGTCGTAGCTGCTATAGTAGAATCCTTCATTCCCTTGCCAAGATAAGCCAGAGAATTTCACATTGATCAAGGTATCTCCTACCACCGATTTATCAGCCGCATTCAATACAATCACTTTACGCCAATCCGATCCGCCTTCGGAGATTTGATAAGCGACCAACGAACCGTCTTTGCTAAAGCTCACGCCTGCCAATGATGTGGTACCGTCTTGCGAGAATTTGTTCGGATCCAAGAAAACTTCCTCCTTCTCCTTTTCGCCCTTCTTGCGGTACAAAACGTATTGGTTTTGCAATCCGTCGTTTTTATAGAAATACGTGAAGTCACCTTCTTCAAAAGGTGCTGTCACTTTCTCAAAATCCCATAATTTCTGCAAACGCTCCCGCATCGCTTCGCGAAATGGAATCTGACTCAAGTAATCATTCGTCACTTCATTTTCGGCCACCACCCAAGCTTTTGTCTTGTCAGACAAATCATCTTCCAACCAACGATACGGATCTTCTACCGTAGTACCAAAGTATACATCTTGCTGACCTGCTTTCTCCGTTTGAGGATAGGGCTTCAAAGCGATGCTTTCTGCTGGTGCAATTTCTTTGGATTCATTACAAGCTACGAATGCCAAGGAAACCACCACATAACCAAATCTTTTATTTACCATCATGTTTTAGCTGTTTGTACGAAAAAATTAAATATACTAACATAATATAAAAATTAGGTAATTTCGTCGATATGTCCACGAAAACCACGGTGTATTTTGCTTCAGACTTCCATTTAGGAGCCTATCCACTCTCGGCATCCAAGCTTCGAGAAAAACGTATTGTTTCTTGGCTTGACCACATCAAACAAGATGCAAAAGCGCTTTATCTGATGGGCGACATTTTCGATTTCTGGTTCGAATACCAGACCGTAGCGCCTAAAGGATATATCCGCTTTCTAGGTAAGTTGGCAGAATTGGCCGACTTGGGTATCCCGATCACCTTCTTTAAAGGCAACCACGATATGTGGATGTTTGGTTATCTTAAAGAAGAATTAAACGCAACCATTATCGACAATGAACAAGTGATCCAACTGGATGGAAAGCGTTTCTACCTGCATCATGGCGACGGATTGGGTCCGGGTGACCGGAAGTATAAATTCCTCAAAAAAATATTTCGTAGTCCACTTTGTCAGTGGTTATTTGCACGATTGCATCCTAATTTGGGGATCGGGATAGCGACATTGTGGTCCAAACAAAGTCGCCTAGCCAGCGGCGAAAATGACGGATTCTTGGGTGAGGATAAAGAATGGTTGTATCAATATGCTTCCGTTGTAGAAACAAAAGATCATCACGACTATTACATCTTCGGGCATCGGCATCTTCCTTACAATTTACCTGTCGGAGATCAGAGTAAGATCATCAACTTAGGAGAATGGGTAAATTACGAAACCTACGCGACTTGGGATGGTCAGGAACTGAACTTACACAGCTGGAAAAAGCATTAACCTTAGCAGATAATGGGCTCGATTATCCGGTCTTTAATATCTACGACCGCACGTTAAAGCAAAGTTTTTTAAGTACTTTTGTGCACTTTTACAATACGTTCGCACGAGCGAGCCATAGTTTACTATCGGTGCGCTATCACGTTGGTGAACCCTATATTTTAGGACATATATTATGTTAGAGAAATTACAAGCAATAAAAGAGCGCTGGGAAAGTGTTGAGGTCGAACTTAGCAGCCCGGATATTACTAGCGACATGAAACGTTTCGCTAAATTGAATAAAGAGTATAAAGATCTTTCCAAAATCGTAGAGCAATACCATATTTACAAGAATATCGTTAGCAATATCGACACCAACAAGGATATTCTAGCGAATGAAAAAGATCAGGAACTGCGAGAGATGGCCAAAGAAGAAATGGACACCTTGTGGACTCAAAGAGAAGAAAAAGAAGAAGAGATTCGCTTGATGCTGATCCCGAAAGATCCGGAAGATGCTAAAAACGCGATCTTAGAGATTCGTGGTGGTAGTGGTGGCGATGAGGCCGCATTATTCGCAGGCGATTTGTACCGCATGTATACGCGTTATTTTGAAACCAAAGGATGGAAAAACGAGGTCATGGACGTGACCGAAGGTACTTCTGGCGGTTATAAAGAGGTCGTGCTGAAAGTAATCGGAGAAGATGCGTACGGACAACTGAAATATGAATCGGGCGTACATCGTGTACAGCGTGTGCCAGATACCGAAACCCAAGGACGTGTGCACACGTCTGCAGCTTCCATTGCGGTACTTCCAGAAGCAGAAGAAGTGGACGTAGAGATCAACCCTGCTGATGTAGAACTGCAAACTTCCCGTTCAGGTGGTGCTGGTGGGCAGAATGTAAATAAGGTAGAAACGAAAGTACAGCTGACGCACAAACCATCTGGGATAGTCGTGGTTTGTCAAGTAGAGCGTTCGCAGCTAGCCAACCGTGAGCTGGCCATGGAAATGCTACGCAACAAACTATATGAATTGGAAGTACAAAAGAAACATGGTGATGTAGCCGCCAAGCGGAAAACGATGGTATCTACTGGAGACCGTTCGGCCAAAATCCGCACATATAATTATCCGCAAGGACGTGTCACCGAACATCGCATCGGCTTGACTATGTATAACTTGCCTGCCGTAATGGATGGCGCCATCCAAGATATTATCGATGCATTGCAGTTTGCGGAAAATGCAGAAAAGATGAAGGAAGGCACCGTAGACTAGCTTTTTTGAAAAAAGTACTAGCGGATATAGAAATAAACACTATATTTGCACACCTTCTAAAAAGAGGGGAAATGGTCTGGTAGTTCAGCTGGTTAGAATACATGCCTGTCACGCATGGGGTCGCGGGTTCGAGTCCCGTCCAGACCGCAAAAAAGGAAGATAATTCCGATACGTTCTTTTACAACAACAATTAAAAAGTCTTGAGAATACTGGTCTGGTAGTTCAGCTGGTTAGAATACATGCCTGTCACGCATGGGGTCGCGGGTTCGAGTCCCGTCCAGACCGCCATTATTCTCAAGTACTTTTATTTTATTAGGTCTGGTAGTTCAGCTGGTTAGAATACATGCCTGTCACGCATGGGGTCGCGGGTTCGAGTCCCGTCCAGACCGCCAAAAAAAAGGTCTTCGTCTCTCAAGATGAAGACCTTTTTTTGTTTACGCTAATTTCATTGTGCATATCGGTTCATTTCGATCGCGAAACAAATGGTAGAAAATTCCGTTTTAAGTTACAAATGGATGCGCATGTCTTCACCATGCAAGGTAGTTTCATACACCAAAAAATGGGCTCATTGTCAATCACATAAAGAAAATACGCACAGAAGCAGATGCATTTCACAAAAATTCCAGTACGTTTGACATTATTTTTATAAATTAAGTTCACATCAACGGGTTACTATTGTAGCTAATTACGTATTAATAGGTGAGTAATATTAGAAACATATTGCCAAAAGAGATCGACGATCTTTCTCTGCTGAAAGGCATTGCCAATCGGGACAATCGGGTTATACTACAACTTTACAAGTTGCATTACCCGTATGTAGAGCGGATGATCTTGAATAACAACGGATCGAAGGACCAAGCAAAAGATGTCTTTCAGGAAGCGGTTATGGTATTGTATGATAAGGTTACTGGACAAGGGTTCGTACTCGAAAGCAAGCTAAAAACGTTTCTTTACGCGGTTAGTCGCAGATTGTGGCTGAAGCAGCTTAGCAAAAAATCGAATAATCATTATTCGATCGAGCAAGATGGTTTTGAAGAAAGTCTAGATCTCAATGAAGATCTGGAGATGCATGAAGATCAAGAACGGCAGTTTGAGAAAATGGAAAGTGCACTGCAAGTACTAGGCGAACCTTGTCAAAGCATATTAACGGATTTTTATTTCCGAAACAAATCGATGCAGGACATTTGCGAAAAATTTGGGTATACCAATACGGACAATACCAAAACGCAAAAATATAAGTGCCTGCAGCGATTGAAAAAATTATTTTTCAGCGGAAACCCGCACGATGCCTAGCTCCTAGTAAAGCCACGCATTCGAACGATTCTGACTGAATGCTGTGTTATAGACCTTCAAAAACAACTGGAAGATGGGAAAATGGACCTTACAAGAATTTTTGGAACAAGCCGATAGATACTTGGCCAATGAGCTTACGGTGGAAGAACGCATGGAGTTCGATCACTTCCGCCGCGAGAATCCCCTCTTTGAGGAAAAATTCGTACAACACCAAGCACTGATCAGCGACATTGAGCAACATCATCGCCGTGCAGAATTTAAGCAGTCATTAGAAGATGTATTCGAGCAAGACTATCGCAGCACAGCGCGGATCACTCGTTTGTGGAATGTGTTACGTATCAATGCCGTAGCTGCAGCCGCTGTGGCGATCTTGTCTTCTTTAGCCACGCTATATAGTACCGGATACTTTTCTACCATCAAAAAGACGACATCTGATTATAGTGCTTTGCGCCGCGAGGTAAATAATGTGAAGCGCAATGTCAATGCACAACATACCGCCATTAAAAACATTAATAATAACCAAAGTGAACAACCGGATATGCATTATGGTGCGACGGGGTTTTTATTAAACAAGAATGGCTATGTTGTTACCAATTTTCACGTGGTGAATGGTGCGGATTCCGTGCATTTGCAAAACCGCTCAGGCGAATCATATAAAGCCGACATCATCTACAAGGATGCGACCAAGGATTTAGCAATTCTACACATCAGCGATAGCGAATTTACGCCAAGCAAAAATATTCCCTATTCATTCCGCCGTCAGAGTTTAGATTTAGGGGACGACATTTTTACCATTGGCTATCCCCGCGATGAAGCGGTGTATGGTGAAGGATATCTAAGTTCGGCCACTGGTTATGCAGGCGATACATTAGCTTACCAAATCTCTATCCCTTTAAATCCAGGAAATAGTGGTGGTCCTGTGTTTGACCATTACGGAAATATTATTGGGATTATCTCAGGTAAACAAAAAGGAATTGACGGCGCCGGATTTGCGATAAAAACGGAAGCGCTAATGAATGCGCTTAAAGACATACCGGAAGATGTATTAAAAGGCAATTTAGATCTAAGCGAAAGAAACTCCATGAGCAGCCTGAGCCGTACTGAACAAATCAAAAAGCTACAAGACTTTATCTATATCGTCAAAGTATATTAAATTCGCGTAGGTTTTTACATAAATCAAGAAAGGCTAGGAATCACGCATGATTCCTAGCCTTTCTTATTATCATTCCAGCTGGCCAATGCAAACCTTCTGGTTCAACACGCCTAAATATTAGGCTGCGGTGTAGTGCGTAAGTAAGGCTTGATTTCAGTGTGCCCTTTCGGAAATTTGGCTGGAATATCTTCCGTTTTAATTGCTGGCACGACGATCACATCTTCACCATGTTTCCAATCTGCTGGCGTAGCGACAGAATATTCTGCCGTAAGTTGCAAGGAATCAATCACACGCAAAATTTCCTGAAAATTTCTTCCCGTCGAAGCAGGATACGTCAACGTCAATTTTACCTTACGATCTGGCCCAATCACAAATACCGAACGTACTGTAGCAGTGGCCGAAGCATTTGGATGAATCATATCGTACAATTCAGCAATCTTGCGATCTTTATCCGCAATAATTGGGAAATCCACCGTCGTATTTTGTGTTTCGTTGATATCCTTGATCCACTCGTGGTGATCTTCTACCGAATCAACACTCAAAGCCAATACTTTCACGTTACGCGCCTCAAACTCCTGCTTTAGCTGTGCCGTACGCCCCAATTCTGTCGTACACACGGGCGTGTAATCGGAAGGGTGAGAATATAAAACAACCCAGCTATCTTTGGTATAATCGTAGAAATCAATTTCACCAATTGTGGTTTGTGCTTGGAAATTTGGGGCCTCATCGCCCAATCTTAAACTCATATATTAAGCTCCTTTCTTTATGTACCTATTAATATCTACTAATGTAATAGATTTTATAGTCATAACAAAGTAGTGGGCTTCCTGTTTTACTAAATATTACGATCTTTCAACAGTATACAATAGCTGGTTAGACAGATCGATCAAATCCTGTCGATAGAAATGGCGAAATACCACCTCACCCGAAGCTGTGCTAATATGCAAATTGCCCGTTTTTGGAATACGCTGCCAAAGCGTTTGAGATACGCTTACCGAGATAATGCGATCCGTCGGAATAACCAGCTGTTTCAGATCCCACACACCATCTTCTTTGACCAAACAATCTCCATAGATCCGCAATTTGTACGAGCGATAATATAGGATATTGTATAAACTTAGCAGAACAAACAGGAAGCAGATGGTCCACAAAACCAAGATGTCACCATCTCTATAATACCATACCAAAGCTACCGCCAACGTAATTATCGTAAGCTTCACCATGCGACTGATGCATAAGCCAATTTTTGGTTTCTTCGTTTCTGTAGCGACCTCTGTCAACGACCGACCAAAAACCAACTGCCACACCGCTTCTCTGGATAAGGTATTTATTCCTGGAATATGGATGATGCCTTGATCCTTTTGCTCTGGATCTGTATTCACCTGCAGCAGCGACAAAATACCCAGATCCATTAACTTTAGAATACGGTTTTGTACAAAGATCATCATCTGGATTTTCTTCCGATTGAAAATTACCTGTTGCAGCTGAAATAATCCATAATGCATCATAAAATCGCCTTTTTTATTCTTCCGGAGCGAAAAGCTGAAATAACCAAAAAAGTATTTGACCAGATTGATTCCTATGGGAATAAGGAGTATTATGACAAAAAGGAGCACTATTCGGCCGACAAAATTCATCCATTGCGCTTGATAATCCTGATAATATCCTTCATAATCTATACTTGGAATGAAGTCACGAAACACATCTACTAAACCAATCAGAAAAGTAAAGAATAAAAGCAGCCCTTGCTTGTAGTTGGTAAATAAACTCACCAATAGGATTGAGCTATTTGAAATCTGAAACAGCAGCTCATTCGCCGCCAGCTCGTGATCTGCCAATCCCTCGCCAACGTCTATCTCTGATAGATTTTTGGCCACCAGATAATCCCGCAAAGCCAAAGCCGTCGGCTCGCTCAACGCATAAAGATCTACTTCCTTCCCTTTGCTTCCGGCAGAATCTATTTCCAAACTATATAAATCCAAAGCTTGCTGTATCACATTTTGCCGTACATTGACCTGCAGTATATTTTCAAATTTCAAGACAATCTTGCTCTTGCTAAACAATCCACTATTCAATACAAAAGTCTGCGCCTCTTCATCCACGTAAAAGATAAAATTGCGATGTCGGAAATAGGAGTAGATAAAATGCAAGGCGACCAATCCACCCAAGATCGCCCAGAATTGCCAAGTCAGAAAAAGATGTCCATTTTTTATGGCAATGAATACTAATGGAAGTGCCAAAGAGCGGAGAATTCTTCCGAAGGACAGCAATCCCTCGACCACAAATCCGCCCGCATCTAGCCGATGATGTTGCGAAAAATCGATAGCCTTACTCATGGTCGAACGCCGATGATTTGTCAATAGTCGATACGCGCTCCGCCAAATGTTGTTGCAAAGCTAAGGCATGCGGATTGTCGAGCCCAGCAATATGCATATCTTTGCCCGCGCCAGCGGTAAAAAGCTCTACCGTGACTAACCCAAGCAATCTGCCAAACACCGAGGTTTTTACTTTGATGTGTTGTATGTGTTTGATGGGAATGACTAAGGTGTACTGCGAAAAGATGCCTGCTCGATAGAGCACATCATGTTGCCGAACGGCATAACCACGGCGTCGGAAAGAAACCAAATTGAAAACTAGATATACACCAGAAAGAACGGTTAAAAATGCTGCAGCAGATATCCAAACTGGCGTTTCCATACCAGTGCCTTCGTCCGCAGATATCACCACGGCAGCTAGAATAGCCATAGCAAGCAGCCAAATTAGCACCGTATTGGCAATAATAAAGAAGCGATATTTTGGAGAAATGGGGTTAAAGGACACCGACTCCCACTGTGGAATGGTATCTAAATTTACAGGATTATTTTCAAAGCTAGCCATATAGGTATCTGAGCGGTCTTAAGGGAGTATTGAGATCTAAAATAGGTAAATCCGCGACATTTAGAAATAAAAAGCAATTAATTTATTATGCCAGCATAATAAATTAATTTATATTTGGGTAACCAATGCAGTAGATATGATGAACTTTAGATTATCCGAAGAGCATACCATGATTCAGCAAGCAGCACGCGAATTTGCTCAGGAATTGAAAGCAGGCGTGATCGAACGCGACGAAAAAGCACTCTTTCCACATGAATTTGTCAAGAAAATGGCAGACTTAGGTTTTTTGGGATTGATGGTTCCAGAAGCTTATGGCGGTGCAGGATTGGACACCTTGGCATACGTGTTGGTATTAGAAGAGATTGCTAAAATCGATGCCTCGACTGCCGTCATTTTATCTGCCCATAATTCGCTCGTACTTTGGGGTCTAAATGAATATGGCAGCGAAGAACAAAAAGAAAAATACCTTCGCCCGTTAGCTGCTGGAGAAAAACTCGGCGCCTTTGCCTTATCAGAACCTGAAGCTGGCTCTGATGCTTCGTCGCAGCACACGATGGCAGAAGATAAAGGTGACTATTACCTCGTGAATGGCACCAAAAACTGGATAACCAATGGCGGCAATGCTGACATTTACCTCGTCATTGCTCAAACCGATGCTAGCGCGGGTCATCGTGGCATCAATGTCCTGATTGTTGAGAAAGGTATGCCGGGATTTACCATTGGTCCAAAAGAAAATAAATTAGGTATTCGCAGTTCGGACACGCATTCTTTGATGTTCTCCGACGCAAAAGTACCGAAAGAGAATCGTATTGGCGAAGATGGCTTTGGATTTAAGTTTGCCATGAAAACCTTAGATGGCGGACGGATTGGTATTGCTTCCCAAGCGCTGGGTATTGCGGCTGGTGCTTACGATTTAGCTCTCGCCTATTCTCAAGAACGCAAGACCTTTGGCAAGCCTATCAGCAATCACCAAGCGATACAGTTCAAGCTGGCAGACATGGAAGTAGAGATTGAAGCGGCGCGCTTGCTTACCTACAAAGCAGCCTGGACAAAAGATCAAGGACTTCCATACGGTAAAGAAGCTGCTATGGCGAAATTACACACTTCAGAAGTAGCGATGAAGCATACGGTTGAAGCAATACAAATCCACGGCGGATATGGCTATGTGAAGGAATACCACGTAGAACGATTGATGCGCGACGCGAAGATCACGCAAATCTACGAAGGTACTTCCGAGATTCAACGATTGGTAATCGCACGAGAAATTTTGAAGTAATAGCGTGATTTAGGCGAACAGAATTCGCCTAAATCACCTCATAATGATTAGCCCTGTTTAAGCGCAGCATCAATCTTGGCCAAATGATTAAAATCTTCGAACGAGAAGCTACCCGTGCTGGCAGCATGATGCTCTAGCAAGCCTTTTGCCTTTTCCAACAGAGATCTGTCTCCGCTTAGAAATCCATCGTACATATGCAGCAAAGCCAATGGCCGCACTTGTTCGACTTGCAAAGTCTCATCTGCATAGGCTTTCAACGAGGCCAGATCCAGTGATTGAAAGTAATCACGGTCTTTACCAAAATAAGTTTTATACCCTGCGGCCACCTCTTCATCTTCACCAGAGGTGGACAAGCCACTCTCCCATTTTTCTACGACCAAACGTAGAAACTTTCCCATTTCATTGATCCAGTTCAGGATCGTATCTTTCTCTACTCGTATTCCCATTTTCTATTTTCTGTTTTTCTATCGCGACCAGAAAGGTCTTCTTACACCTATATTTTACCAACTTTCTACTTACCTCGTAACAGGCTTTATCTTGGTAGTAATAGTGGTAAATATAGTATTATTCTTCCTACCAAATCAATGACTGCATACCGTAAAAAACCGTTGCAATCTACAGCAATACAATATCATCCGCGTGCGCGACTTCCAAATTTTTCTGCCCCGCATGCGCCCGAAGCTCCGCAGAATCAATACGCGCTTTGGCCACCGCATACACTACCTGCTGTTCATCGACCAATTGAAAAATCTCTCCAGCCACAAAATCGCCTAGAATTTCCTGAACGCCGACTGCCAACAAACTTTTTCTGGCTTTCAGCGCTTCAATAGCGCCGGCATCCACTTCCAGCTTTCCTGAAATCAAGCTACCAGAAGCCATCCATTTATGCCGAGAAGAGATGCGTTTGCCCTGCGCAAGGCATACCGTACCGGTTTCGCCTTGCATTGCTTTTAGCAATCCGTCTTCTGTTTTCATGCTAAAGATGACCGATTCTATGCCCATTTGACTGGCCAATCGGGCAAAATTCAATTTGGAAGTCATTCCGCCCAATCCTACCGACGACTTATCTTTGCGCGCCAATCCGAGCACCCCGCTATCAATTTGTGTAATCTCTGACACAACCTCACCAGCCGCATCTAGCACACCGGGTACCGATGTACTAAAGAGTAATTTCTCCGCACCAAAGCCTACGGCGATTAAGGTCGCCAGCTCATCATTGTCCGAAAATTTCAGTTCTTGACTGCTCACCACATCATTTTCATTGGCTATCGGAATGATATGATTGCGCCAAAGGGTTTCATACGTGCTTTTCAACTGTAGAAACTGATCCCGATTGGCAAAATGCTGTCGCTCACAAAGACTTTGCGCCAGCGCAATCTTAAAAGGTTTGAAATACGTGGCATAGGTCTGCAACAAACGTGGATTGCCAATGGCCGCCGCCGCCTTGCGTTCGGAAAGCGTACCGCGATAATGCGGTAAAAATCGTTTGCCAGCAGCTACCGCTCCCGACGACACTAACACGATATTATACTGCTCTTGCAGTTTACTCACTTGCCGAGCAATCTCCAGAATGACGCGTTCATCTACTTCACCCTGCTGATCGGTCACCGCAGCAGAGCCAAATTTAACAACCAGTATAGGCTTCTTCATAACGGTAGTAAATTAGAATTTATTTCTTGTTCACGCAAGTCTGTTAAGTTATGTTAATCATTCCATTGGCCGATGCAATTGATATTAATAAGAGTGGTTCCAACATCTATTATATATTGAGTCAAGAAAAGAGCAACTAGAGAAGTGCTGACTCTTGAAATGTAATCGCAAAAAACAGCTAAACAATAGTTTCTCTTACCTTACGCTGTTTCAAATTTAGCAGGATGTTATTTCATAAACCGTGCTCCTTCGCTTAATGTTCCTTCTGCAAGAATCCTACTTTTCGCTCTACATCAAAGAGCCCTGACAAGAAATGTTCGATATTTTCATTAGCGGCTTCAGAATCGTAAACCATCCTTAATTCCGTGTCGAAAACTAGAATTCTGGGGACTGCTTTCACGTCGAATGCTAATGGTAAGCGACCTCGAACAGCATCTCCCTCACAGACTTGTGACCACACCATCCCCAAATCACTGGATACGCTTTTACACAGCTCGACATCTGTATCTAGCGATACAGATATCACGCGGAGTTGATTGGCATACTTATTATTGATATCCACCAACTTGGGCATTTGTTCTATACAAGGACCGCACCAAGTCGCCCAAAAATCTAGAATCAAATACTTCCCTTTTAATTCTTCTGTTCTGATACGATTTCCATCAAAGTCAACCGTCTCGAAGATGGGCAAATTGACTTTAAAATCAGGGTTCAAAAGATCAATTCTGTGGGCAACGATCAATCCGTATTTGGAATTCCTGACATTCTCGGACAAAGATTCGAAGCATTTTTTCACTGATGTATAATCAGCATATTTGTTTTCCCAGTCAGTATCTGCCGTGTGAATATACCAATCCAAGGCTCTGAGAGCAAGGATAGATGTTGGGTATTTGTGAACAAAATTTAGAATCGAGGAGAAATCCATTTTCTCTACGTCCCAAAACTCACCGTAGATTTTATTTTCGTTTCCTTCCGATTTAACCCAATTTAGATGTAACTCCTTCGCATTTCCTTTTATATCTATATTGCCTGGTTCCAAAATAAAGATCCGATAGGTTTCAGTTACGTCCGGTATTTCTATGGAGTAAAAATTTGGAATATCAACTTCACCCACAAATTGGTATCGACCATCAACAATCTTGCAAGAATCGACTATAACTTTATTGCCTACCAACCTGTAAAAAAAGCCAATATCTACTAGATAAGCGGTAACGCCATCAGGAGCACCAACGGCTTCTCCGTGGATATGGAAGTTATCCGTGGTTTTCGACATAGTGAAATTAACATATAAGAACAGGCAGGATGTTAATATTATTCTTAAAAAATTCATGAGGGTAGGTTTCATAATGATTTAATGCTTATTTTCAAAATGAATGAATATCGCGCAATCTCCAGAATGACGCGTTCATCTACTTCACCCTGCTGATCGGTCACCGCAGCAGAGCCAAATTTAACAACCAGTATAGGCTTCTTCATAACGGTAGTAAATTAGAATTTATTTCTTGTTCACGCAAGTCTGTTAAGTTATGTTAATCATCCATTTCACAGAATAATAATTCCCTAATTTTAACACTGTTAAACTACCTTATTATGAATTATAACAAATGGAATAACCTCACGGGATGGCTATGTGGCATACTGGCTACGCTAGTTTACATACTCACCGCAGATCGTACCACGAGCTGGTGGGATACTGGCGAATTTATCGCTTCTGCTTACAAGCTGCAGATTGTACATCAGCCCGGTGCGCCGCTCTTCCTCATGATTCAAAATATCTTTAGCAATCTTGCCGGCGGCGATGTGACGCGTGTAGCATTTTGGATGAATGTTGGCTCGGCCGTATGTAGTGGTTTTACCATTGTATTCCTTTGTTGGACTATTACGGCATTGGTGCGCAAAGTGTTAGTTAAGCGTGGCATCGAGCCAAACGGCACACAACTTTTGCAAATTATCAGCGCTGGCGCTATTGGCGCGTTAGCTTATGCATTTACCGACACTTTTTGGTATTCCGCAGTCGAGTCTGAGGTATATGCGATGTCTTCGCTATGCACCGCAGTCGTGCTGTGGTTAGCCGTAAAATGGATGCATCGCGCCGATCAACCCGATGCTAACCGATGGCTGCTACTGATCGCTTATGTGATGGGTTTATCGATCGGTGTACACTTGCTCAATCTGCTCACCATTCCTGCCATCGCTTTATTGGTTTATTATCAGCTATCGCCAAAAGTACATTGGAAAGGCGTTTTAAAAACCTTGCTGATCGGTGTAGGTGTACTTGGGTTTATTCTTTGGGGCATCATTCAATATACCGTGAAGCTTGCCGCGTATGTAGATCTTGCTTTTGTGAATAGCTTCCATCTACCTTTTGCTAGTGGGATTGCCTTTTTCGTACTTCTCCTATTGGCTGGCTTGATATACGGATTGGTCATCACCAATCAACATAATAAACCGATCTGGAATATTGCGATCCTAGCGACCTGCTTTGTACTATTCGGTTACAGCTCCTACACTTTTTTGCCCATACGGGCGCAAACAGAAATTGCATTGAATAATAACAATCCTGACGATGTATTTTCTTTATATGGCTACATTACGCGAGAGCAATATCCGTCCGAACCGTTGTTGAAAGGCCCTACGTTCAATGCGAATCCCATTGATGTCAACGAACAAACATTCTACAGGAAAGATCCATCAAAATACACAGAAATTTCATCGAGCAAATCTTATGTCTACGATCAAGAAATGTTGTTTCCACGCGTGTGGAGTGAGCGACATGCTGCATACTATCAAAACTATTTAGGTTTGAGCGACGGGCAAACGCCTACTCAAGCCAACAATCTCAGTTTCTTCTTAGGATACCAACTGAATCACATGTATTGGCGGTATTTCATGTGGAATTTTGTCGGCAGACAAAATGATACGCCTAATCCATTAGTTTCTTCCTTCAATGGGAATTGGTTATCTGGCATCAAAGCGATTGATAATGTGCGTTTAGGTGGCCAGCAAACCCTGGATCCTATTTTTACAAAAGATCCATCGCGCAATACGTATTTCTTTTTACCGCTGTTGATTGGTATAGCAGGACTGATCTGGCATTTCCGAAAAAGTAAACGCGATGCGTTAGTTATTGCCTTGCTGTTCTTCTTTACCGGCATCGCCATTGTATTGTACCTCAATCAATCTCCATTGCAACCACGCGAACGCGATTACGCGTATGCAGGTTCATTTTATATGTTTTCCATCTGGATTGGGATGGGCGTTTTGGCCATTACAGAAGTTTTGCGCCAGCGCATGGCGCTGCGTTTAGCAACGGGCTCCGCCGTCATGATCGCTTTGATGGCGGCACCAACCTTATTGATTTTAGAGAATTGGGACGATCACGATCGATCTGATCGCACCATGGCGAAGCATATGGCGTACAATTATCTAGAATCTTGCGCCCCAAATGCCATTCTATTCACTTATACGGATAATGATACTTTCCCATTATGGTATTTGCAAGAAGTAGAACAGGTACGTCGCGATGTGCGCGTCGTCAATATTGGCTACTTACAATCAGATTGGTATTTGGAACAATTGATGCAGGATCAGGCCGATTTGAAAGCGTTGCCGATACACTTTGAGCAGCAAAAAATCGCAAAGGGCGTGCGTGAAGTATTGCATTTTGTCGATATGCAGATCCACGGAAATGTCGATGTCAGCACCTTGCTAGACATTATGCTTTCAGACAATCCGAACAATCAGGTAAAGCTGCAAAATGGAAAGTATGCGAACGTATTGCCCACTAAAAACTTTCAACTAAACGTGGATAGAGAAGCAGTGATCGCCCATCAAGTTGTTCCCAAAACGTGGGAAGATAGCATTCCAGAAAAGCTAGAATGGACTTACAACAAAAATTACGTATCGCGCGCCGAGCTGGGCTTGATGTCTTTGTTGGTGAATAATAATTGGGAACGTCCGGTTTATTTCTTCTCCAGAATGCCAGAAGAACATACGATGGGACTAAACAAATACTTGGTATCAGAAGGCTTAGTAAATCGGCTGATGCCGGTAGAGCGTGGTCAACCTGTAGAGCAGCCTACTTTAGTCAATATGGATACGCTGTACAAGAATATCACGCAGAAACTGCAATGGGGAAATCTGAATCGTTTAGCTCATTTGGACACCGACTCGCGCTATATCTATGAGAATTTCTTGTATCCAGATGTGCTGCACTTGGCTTTACAGGAATTGCGGCAGCAAGATGAACTGGATAAAGCAGGTCGCGTAGCAGCCATTGCTTACCAAGAACGGCCTTTGCAGGTAAACAATCTCACTCAAGTGTATCAAAATACCTTGGTGATCGATACCTTGTATAAAACGAAACAATCGGACGAAGCAAATACGATGTTGCAGCAAAACCTCGCGTTTCTAGCCGCAGATATGGATTATAAAGCAGCGGTGTATGCCGATAAGCAAGAATTGGATGTGCGCAACATTCGGCTAGGGATGACAACTTTAGCGATGTATACCGAGATGCTGCAGGAAGAAAAATATCCAGCTTTACTCGCCGAGGTGCAAGCGCTAGATCAGAAATATCATCAGATTTTTGGACAATAAATAATAAGAGCGGATCGTGATGATCCGCTCTTATTATTCTTATCCTTTTTTCACTTCCTTAGCCCAAGAATCACGCAGCGTTACCGTGCGGTTAAAGACTAGGTGCGATGGCGTAGATTTGGTATCGAGTGTATAATATCCCATCCGGATAAATTGATACCCTCTTCCCGGTTCAGCATTCGCCAGATCAGGCTCTACATACGCTTGTTCTACAATTTGCAAACTATCTGGGTTGATCGATGCACGAAAATCTTCTGCCGCAGCAGGATTTTCGTCTTGGAACAAACGATCGTATAAACGTACTTCTACCGTTTTGGCATGTGGTACGGAGACCCAATGAATCGTTCCTTTGACTTTCAGACCCGAAGTATCTTCTCCAGATTTAGAATTCGGCAAATAGTTTACGTGTACTTCTGTTACTTTCCCAGATTCGTCTTTCACGAAATCATGGCATTCTACAATGTAAGCATGTTTTAGGCGAACCGATAAACCGGGACCTAATCGAAAGAATTTCTTCGGTGCATCTTCCATAAAGTCTTCGCGCTCGATCCACAACTCACGAGAGAATGGGATATCGCGTGAGCCTTCTCCACCTTCAACTTCTGGATTATTCTCACCGACTAATATCTCTTCTTTTCCTTCAGGATAGTTCGTAATAACCAATTTGATCGGATCGATCACGGCCATACGTCTCCAAGCGGTTTTATTTAGATCCTCGCGAATACAGAATTCTAACAAACCTACGTCAATCATATTCTCCCGTTTCTGCACACCGATGCGCTCGCAGAAGTTGCGAATACTCGCTGGTGTGTAACCACGACGACGCAATCCAGATATGGTTGGCATGCGCGGATCATCCCAACTTTCTACCAGACCTTCGTTTACCAGTTGCAGCAGCTTGCGCTTGCTCATGACGGTATAATTTAGGTTCAGACGTGAAAACTCGTATTGTTTAGATGGGAAAACCTCTAACTTATTAATCAACCAATCGTACAGTGGACGATGTGGAATAAACTCTAATGTACAGATAGAATGGGTGATTTTCTCAATCGCATCCGACTGTCCATGGGCAAAATCGTACATGGGATAGATCTTCCACTTATCACCCGTGCGGTGATGATTTGAATGCTTGATTCTATATAATAATGGATCACGCAGGTGCATGTTTGAGTTGGCCAAATCGATTTTAGCGCGCAAAACTTTTGCACCATCCGGATATACGCCGTTGCGCATTTCTTGAAACAATTGCAAATTCTCCTCGATCGAACGATCGCGGTATGGTGTTGGTACGCCCGGTTCTGTTGGCGTTCCTTTCGCTGCCGCAATTTCTTCGGCAGTACTATCATCTACATAAGCCAATCCTTGACGAATCAACTCAACCGCAAATTCGTATAATTGATCGAAATAATCGGAAGTGTACAATTCATTTGCCCATTGGAAACCCAACCACTGAATATCACGTTTGATGCTCTCTACATATTCCACATCCTCGGTAACGGGATTGGTGTCATCAAAACGTAGATTGGTCTGTCCATTATATCTGTTGGCTATAGAAAAGTTTAAACAGATCGATTTGGCGTGGCCAATATGAAGATAACCGTTAGGCTCTGGTGGAAAGCGTGTCAATACACGACCATCATTTTTGCCTTCGCTCAAATCCTTGGCTACAATTTCTTCAATAAAATTCAGTGATTTTTCTTCCTCTAACATGCTGCAAATTTAGGGATTTCCACGGTATAATTGCTATAGTGATGAAACGAAATCAGTACAGGGATTATCCCAAGAATAACAGTATATTTTGAAGAAATGCCGATTAATCGTGACCTTTATTTTTCATCCATAAAATTAGAATGAAGTATCCAATTTTCGTACTGACCTTTCTTTTTCTGCCCATAATACTATTTGGCCAGCGCAAACCCCGACCGACACTTTTGGTATATGGAAATGGTGTGGAAGCTTATGCGGCAGCATTGCAAGGCGCACTATCCAATGTTCCCACGCTTTGGGTGATGAATGGAAATCTGCAGGACATGATAAATGCGGAGGAAAGTTGGCAACTTTCCAATAATCACCGCTTGGATGGCGGCATCTGGATGAAGCTGTTGATGGAGATGGCCGATCATAAAAGCCCTAACGACAGCGTGGCCACCGCAGCCAAACAGCGTATTTCCGGTGATGAATTATGGGTCGCGGCGAATCAACTCGTACAAAAACTACCGCAATTAACTGTTGTAGAAAATGCCTCGATCAACAAGATCGCATTGGGCAAAAAAGGCTGGCATGTGCAATTAAACAATCGCAAACGGTATACCTTTAGATCTGCTGTGGATGCGTCGACAGACCAAGAACTAGTCAGAATCGTGCCAGAACAGGATCGCTGGCGACGCCGCGAAGCTACGCCAAGCAACTTATCCTATTTACAACGTGCTCGTACTATTTTGGCCGTTGGTGAAGATCACAACTCGATACACACACTTACGGCTGCTGAATTACTTACACCTGTAAAGAATAATTTCTTCTCCCTGCAATCATTAAGCCCTTTCGCACCATCTGCTGAAAATGTGCCGCTACGCATGCACTATGCACAAGCCATCGGAGCAGCTGCAGGTTATACCGCATTTTTTGAGGTTGGTGCAGACCAGATCGACGTACGCAAATTACAGTCTGAGCTATTGACTTACAAAAGTCGGTTGTTACCTTCGATCGATGTTGCCAGCGAACATCCTCATTTCGCCAGTTGGCAAAAAATCTATTTAACTGGATTGTTCCCTCTGGAAAAAAATCACTTTGCGCCACAAAAAGAGGTGCTTTATGCTGAAATCAGAACGGTGCTCCATGAGCTTTATTCCCGTAGTCAACTTTGGTTTATGGATCGCAATGGCGATGAACTCTTATGGAAAGATGCGATAGAGTTAGTTAAGTTTTTGGGCATTCGTGGGCAAGAGGTCAATAGACAAATTGCCGCAGAGTGGACTAATAAATTTCAATTCGACACGATCTACGATCTTGATCGCCCTATTACACGGGGCGAGTTTTCGCTGATATTAGATCAGTTTGCCGACCCTTACCGAGTTTCGGTTACGCACACCGGCGAAATTAGGCGATAAAAAAGCGGCCTATCGGCCGCTTTATCTTATATACTTAGACTACGAAAAGCCTATTGATAGGCAAATACGTTACCTAAATCATCGTTAGAGTCGAATGTACATTCTTGATCCACCAACGCACCACTTCCGATGTTTACCACCATGCCGTGCACTGCTAAATCTTGTCCATTTTTCCATGCATTTTGCACGATGGAAGTAGTACATAGGTTAAAGACCTGCTCTTTTACATTGAGCTCTACCAAGCGATCCACCCGTTTTTCTTCGTCCTGAATGCTATCAATCTCTTCTGAGTGTAAACGATATACGTCTTTGATATGGCACAACCAGTTGTCGATAATACCGAATTGTTTGCGGCTCAACGAAGCTGCTACACCACCACAGCCATAGTGTCCGGCTACGATAATATGTTTAATTTTCAATACGTTTACAGCATAGTCTAAGACCGAAAGCATACTCATATCAGAGTGCACACACATGTTCGCAATGTTACGATGTACGAATACTTCACCAGGTTTGCGGCCAGTGATTTCATTAGCAGGCACGCGGCTATCTGCACAGCCAATCCATAGAATCTCTGGACTTTGTCCTTTTGCTAATTGCTGGAATCGACCTGATTCATCTTTGCTTACAAAATCTACCCAGTCCTTATTTCCTTGCAAAATTTCATTGAAGCTTTTCTCTAAAGCTTGATTTACCATAATATTTGATTTTATTGATATCTGTATTTTATGTTGATTATCACTCCTTGCTTCACCAGACAGATTCACCTGCCTCTCCACAGCACATTATCTAGCAAAATTGTCGCCAAAGATGGTACAAGTATAAGAGTAGATGGCTGTCTTAAACAAAATTAACAAAATTTATATCCCACGTGATATTGTTTTATCTTTGGCACTTCACTTGAAGATGAAGTTATCAAAATAATAGAAACACCTCATGAACAAACCTACACTAGTAGTACTTGCAGCAGGAATGGCTAGCCGATATGGATCACTAAAACAGGTCGACGGCTTTGGGCCGCATAGAGAAACGATCATAGATTATTCTATATATGACGCCATTCGAGCAGGTTTCAGGAAAGTTGTATTCGTGATCCGCGAGGAGTTCGAAGAGGTCATGCGCAACACGTTTGATGAAAAGCTGCAAGGCAAAATCGAGGTGGCTTATGCTTTTCAAAATTTTGACCTTCGCCGTTTCGGCATTGATCGCGACATTGATCGTACAAAACCTTGGGGTACGGCTCACGCCGTGATGTCGGCCAAGGATCAAGTCCAAGAAAACTTCTGTGTGATCAACGCGGATGATTTTTATGGTTTTGATGCATTTGATAAAATGGCGCAATTCCTGACGAAGGACGTTTCGGACAGCAACATGGCATTGATGGGTTTCCAGTTAGGAAATACCATGTCTGATTATGGCTACGTTTCTCGCGGTGTGTGTGAAGTGGATGCCGAAGGCAATATGCAATCGGTCACGGAGCGTACCAATATTTTTTACGTGAAGGGCGAGGATGATAAGACTAAGATTGTATTCGAAGACGCAGGCGTACAGCACGAACTTCCATTCGACACGCGCGTATCGATGAATTTCTGGGGCTTCACGCCACATATCTTCACCGTGCTTCAGGACTTATTCCCAGATTTTGTCGCGCAAAATGCAGACAATCCAAAGTCTGAGTTTTTTATCCCGACGATCCCAGATTATATGGTGAAAAACGACCTAGCCGATTTTAAAGTGATTCCGACCTCATCCAAATGGTTTGGCGTGACGTACAAAGAAGACAAGCCGATCGTACAGGAAAGCATTTCCGAATTGATCAAAAACGGCACATACCCCGCCAAGTTATTCTAAGCGGATTAGTATTTATATTTACTGTTCCACTTTTCGCGCAGCGAATGCCTTACTTTATCCTCGGCCGCATTGTGGCCGGGGTCATATAACTTGGTTCCCGACAACTCATTCGGCATAAATTCTTGATCTACAAAATTGCCCGGAAATGCGTGCGCATATTGATATTCCGTTCCGTAATCCAATTCTTTCATCAGTTTGGTAGGCGCATTTCGCAGATGAAGCGGCACAGATAAATCGCCTGTGCGCTTTACTAAAGCCTGCGCTTGATTAATCGCTTCGTACGATGCATTGCTCTTCGCAGAACTTGCCAGATAAGTCACCGTTTGAGATAAGATGATTCTGGACTCCGGCCAACCAATCACATTGACGGCCTGAAAACAATTATTGGCCAACAACAAGGCATTCGGATTGGCATTACCAATATCTTCGGAAGCCAAAATCAACAAGCGCCTTGCAATAAATTTAGGGTCTTCGCCTCCGGCAATCATTCGCGCCAGCCAATATACCGCCGCATTCGGATCGCTCCCGCGAATAGATTTGATAAAAGCAGAAATGATATCGTAGTGCTGCTCACCCGTCTTATCATAACGCGCCATATTTTGCTGCACCTGCTTCAGCACAAAATCATTGTCAATAACTGCCTTTTGCTGATGCGCGGCCTGCGCAACCAATTCCAACACATTCAGCAAACGGCGCGCATCTCCGCCCGACAAGCGCAATAAGGCTTCGTATTCTTTGATCTCCAACTGTTGCTCGCGCAGTGTCTCGTCGGAGGTAAGTGCATGTTGGATAATAGAAACCAATTGCTCTTCTGAAAGCGATTCCAGCACATAAACCTGACAGCGAGATAAGAGTGCGCTGATGACTTCAAAGGAGGGATTTTCGGTAGTCGCGCCAATCAAGGTAACCAAACCTTTCTCCACAGCGCCTAACAAAGAGTCTTGTTGAGATTTGGAAAAACGATGGATCTCATCGATAAACAAGATGGGTTGCTCTTGGTTGAATTGGAAAAGCTGACGCGCTTTTTCGATGACCTCGCGCACCTCTTTTACACCAGCTTGGATAGCACTTAGACTAAAAAATGGTCGGTCAATTTCTTTCGCAAACAACAGCGCTAAAGTAGTTTTGCCCACACCCGGAGGCCCCCACAAAATCATGGAAGGGATATTTTTTTGATGAATTGCGTTGTAAAGCACCGCTCCTTCGCCGACAATATGACTTTGCCCAATGTAGTCGGAAAGTTTCTTGGGTCGCATTCGCTCTGCTAAAGGTATCTTCGTTGCCATCTTCTCTTCCTGTGTTTTTAGTCTTACTTACGCCTGCCTAAGTTAATAGATTTCATCCAGATTCCGTTTTCTGTTTCTCGTGAAAAGAACATTAACTTACTCAATACTTTTGTATCTTAGCTTAGAACGATGAAGCACATACAGAAGATATTTGTCACGATAGGTTCGCTTTGCATCCTATTCGGAGCACAGGCTCAATCGGCGAAGCCGGCAGTAGAATCAAATCCAAAGTACAATCCCGCATTTGATGGAATTGGGCCAAAGGTCTATTTCGTGCCTCCTCCACGCACCGAAAATGAAATTTTAATCGATGATTACGCCGAGAAAAAGTTTTTTCAAGACTCTATCGAGCGCGCTATGCAATTTCAGGATATGTTGGCCGAATTTCGGTTTACCAGCAAAAGGTATTTAGTACAGCAATACTATCAGCAGCTTCCAACTACTAGCGAAGAATGGAACAAGGCCATCAATCAGGAAACTTCGTTGGGCAACACGGCACTTGCAGCAGCTTTGATGAACGAATATGCTTGGCTATCGCTTAATAAACATTATTTACCGCAGACCGTCGGTTTGCTTATCGGCGCAGTAGACTTGGAGAATGGCGGCATCCTAGAAGACGATTTTTCGGCTTTGCAACGTAATCTGGCTGATGTGTATCTGTACAATCGCAATTACAGCGAAGCAGCGGCTTTGCAAGAACGCTTGCTGGCGAAGTTGGGTAGAAACAGTTCTTTGGTAGAACAAGCACACGCTTGGACGAGAATCGCATTAGTACAAGCGTATCTAAAAGATTATAAGCTGGCCGAAAACTCGATCATTCGCAAAGCCATCCCATTATACAATCGCGCCAAGGATCGGCAAAGTAAAGTACTGGCTTGGCAGCTACTAGCGACTATTTACCAAATGCACGACAAACATACGGAAGCGCAATGGTTCTTAATTCAGGCGCGTGATCTGGCCGCAGCTAGCAACTTCCGCCGCGAGCTGGGAATGATCGAGTACATGCTCGCGTCATCTAAGCTTGAGCAAAAAAATTATAAAGTTGCTTTAGTCGAATTTGCCAGAGCCGAGCAATTGGCCGTGGAGGAAGAAGATCCTTTGCTTCAGTTGGCTATCCACGATAAAAAAGGGGAAGCGCATATTGCCTTATCTCAGTTCAAAGAAGCTAAAGAGGAGTTGAAGCAGTACTGGAAATTGCGCGAACAACTTTTTTAGGTTTTTAGATCTCCGCGTCGTACCTCCTCGCGAGGACGAAATTTCCTTCCGCCTTTGCGAAGCCGAGGAACGAGGCTGTGGCAATCTTTAAACTATGCATGGCAACTACTATAAAGCGGCCTAGATACATATTAGGTGTGTTTTTAAGATTGGTTTCCTTCGGATCTACCTTCGGCGGCCTTATGCTTCCTCGCAATAACGTTGCCTTTCGAAAGATTACTGTACTACGGAGCTTTCCTTGGCGATTGTCGTGCCTCCTCGCAAAAACGACATTTCCCATCCTTATCAAACAAAAAAATGGCAGCAAGCTATTGCTCACTACCATTTCTATCAATCCAAATCCTTTTCGGAATAAATTACTATTTCTTATTCAATCGGATATAATCCGTCATCACGGTCAAACTCTCATCTAAGATAAAGTCGAACTCATGCTGCGGCTGCGGTTTTCCTTCTTCCCACAATGGCAGACCAAGGTATTTTAGCTGTTGGTTGATGCGTGTACGATTATCTTTTTTGAATTTGTCTCGCTCAGCCTTTAATTTGGTTTCATTCAAGCTCACTTTCGGGATAGAATCCTCCTCGTTGAACTTTTTGATATCTTCCAATAAGAAACCATAAGCAGGCGATTTCTCTATCCGCTTTTGGTGTTTTTCATTCAATGATTTATTGATGGTATTCAAATCTGCTACCGGCTTGAACGGCGCTGCTTTGATAGAATCCCAAGGTAATGCTGCCGGTTCCGAGCTTTCGCCAAATTTATCGGCAGAAAACTGAGAAGGGAATGATACATCCGCTTCTACACCACGATGCTGCGTGCTGCTTCCACTCACGCGGTAGTACATACCCATAGTCACATTGATTTGACCAAACTCTGGTGCACCTGCCGGAATGTTTTCATTTTTATTGCTCTCGCTCGCATCTGATGCTTTGAGCAATAGACGACTTGTCGTGCTGATAAAGCGTGACATATCCAATGCCGACTGTACCGTACCTTTACCAAAGGTAGTTGAACCCAAGATTACACCGCGACCGTAATCCTGAATCGCTCCAGCAAAGATCTCCGAGGCCGAAGCCGAAAACCGATTCACCATCACACCCAGTGGACCATCCCAAGAAACGCCCGGTTCGCGATCGCTATTAATCTCGACGCGATTCCGCACATCTTTTACTTGTACCACAGGTCCTTGATCGATAAATAAACCAGTCAACTCAATAGCTTCCTGTAAAGATCCACCACCATTGTTTCTCAAATCCAACACAACGGCCTGTACATCTTTTTGTTTCAGTGTATCTAAGATGTAGCGAATATCACGCGTTGCGCTCTTATAGTTTGGATCACGACGACGTAAGGCATCAAAGTCAATGTAGAATTTCGGCAAGCTGATTACGCCTACTTTGTAATTCACACCATCATCGCCTTTCACATCTTTGATCTCATATTTGGCAGAACCCTCGGCCAATACGATTTTATCACGTGTTAGCTCCACGATCTTTGGCTGCGCCGTCAAATCTTGCCCAGCTGGAATTACACGAAGGCGAACCACCGTTCCTTTCGGACCTTTGATCTTGGATACCGCAGCATCCAATCGCCATCCTATAATATCTTCAAAGTCGCCATCGCCTTGTGCTACGCCGATAATGCGGTCGTTTATTTTCAGACGTTTGTCTTTAAAAGCAGGTCCACCAGCGATAATGTCCGTAATCTTAACCGTTTCATTTTCCATCATCAGCTGCGCGCCAATACCTTCCAACGTGTTGGACATGCTTTCGTTGAATGCTTGAGCAAAGAAAGGATTGTAGTACGTAGTATGTGGATCTACCGCATCGGTAAGCGAGCCCATCACCACTTGAAACACTTCGTTAGAATCAATTTTTTTAGCTTGCGAGATCAAGTTTTTGTAGCGAGAACGCAATACTTCTTTATGCTTTTCCATGCTGGTGGTATCACTACCGATCAGCTTCAAGTTCAATAAATCGTACTTTACGCGTTTGCGCCACTGGTCATTTACTTCATCCTGTGTTTTGAACCAACCCAATTTCTCTCGGTTGTTGATATAATCCTCTTCTACCGCAAAGTCATGCTCTGCATCTACTTGAGACAAAGCATATTCCATGCTCTCGATGTAGCGTTTTGCATACTGGTTAAACATGTAGAAGGGAGCAGATAGATCTCCATCTTTAAAATCCTGACTGATGGAGGTGCGAAACTGCTCAAAATCATCTATATCGGATTGTAGCAAGTACACCTTGCCCATATCCACACTGTTCAACAAATTGTCGTACACGATATTGGACAGCGAATCGCCCATCGCCACTTTCTTATAGCTGATGTTTTCCAAAATGTTGGCAACCTCTTTGGCAATAACCTCATGTTGCGCCGACGGCTTTAAGGTTTCTTCTTGATTCAGACTAACTCTAGGTTTCGATCCACAGGCCAACACCGACACTAACACCAACGAAACTAACAACTGTTTAAACATATATATTGTCTGATTTAAATGTATCATTCTAAGAATTAAAATCCGGATCTATTGCATGCTTTCCGCTTCACCAAGATAGTAAACATTTTGCGATGTGTAGATAGATTAGCCTGTAAATTTAAAGAATTATCGACCAAGTAATTCCTTTTTAAGATTTATTAACGAATGGAAACCAGCTTAACGCTACACTATCAAGTGCAGCCAATATGATCTTGCACTAAAAAAGGCTGTTCCTTATGCTGAACAGCCTCCTTAGCAAAATGTTTGCGAACCTCTTGCAGCATTAATAACCTACTCCCGTACGTCTTGGCTGGCGAATGGCCGGCCAAGGATTTGGCTGTCCATTACGTCCTGCTGGCATAACACGCTGCTCGCGATTCACCAATTCTGGTTCTTCAGACGCTTTGTAAGCCATTGTCGCCGTTAGAATGACATTGCTTCGCAAATCATCAAACACCAACTTATCATAGGTATCCAAATTCGTATGCCACGTAATACTAAAATAACCCCAAGAAAGCGAGCTCAACATGAAAGCCGGAACACCCGCAGCCACAAAGGATGCATGATCTGAACCGCCACCACCAGGATTACCCGGAAATGTAGTTTTGATCTCTTTCGTAATCGTATTTGGCACAGCAGATAACCAACGACCAAGGTAATCGTACGAGTGGACAAAGCCAGATCCGTCGATATTCACCACGCGACCGGTACCATTATCCAAATTAAATACCGCTTGGGTTTTTTCGACGATTTCTGGATTATCGATCACGAATGCGCGAGAACCATTCAGGCCTTGCTCTTCGCTACCCCACAATCCAATCAAGATTGTACGCTTAGGATTCGGCAAAATTTTCTTTAATACGCGAGCTACTTCCATCATCGTAACGGTACCTGTACCATTATCTGTCGCGCCAGAACCACCTTCCCACGAATCCAAATGCGCCGAAAGAATCACATATTCATCTGGAAACTCTGTGCCCTTGATTTCTGCAATGGTGTTGAAAGAAGGTACAACTCCTAAAGATTTAGAAGCCGTTTCGACCTTTATTCGTGGTTTGTGCCCACGCTCTGCGAGTCGGTGTAGGATGCCATAATCTTCTAATGAAATATCCAAGGAAGGCACTATCTTGGAACGAGAACCAAAAATCTTATTCGCACCAAATTCCAACGACCAGAAACTAGTCAAGATACCTGCTGCGCCGGCTTCTTCTAAGATCGAGGGCAAAGAATTAGCAGAGAAACCAGTCTTAGCTACATTAGCATTCCAAACCATGGTTAGGGAATCGCGTTGTGATTTCATCTTGGCGATGGACTCTGGCGTGCCATACTCTGCCCAGTTATAATCTGGACGGCCAGTTGGCTGCGGCTGCGATATCATGACATATTTGCCTTTCACCGCAGGCAACCATTTCCTAAAATCCAGCGAATCTTTCCACTGAGGCATCGTAATAACCTCTGCTTCGACGGCTTTTCCATTCGTACTTGGGCTCCACGCTAATTGTGTTCCTGCCAAAGTTTTGACGCGTGGATGCACCATATCGATATGCGATATGCCACGTTCCCAACCATGCCATTCGCCAAATTGTTGTTTTTCAGCCTTTATTCCCCAGCTTTTAAATTTTTCAACCGTCCAGTCGTTCGCCTTCGTCATCTGAGGCGTACCGACGAGACGTGGCCCTACCACATCCAACAGCTCGAATGCTAAATCTTCTATTTGTGAATTTTGATTAGCCTCATTAACAATCTGCTGAATAATCGGATCCGTAATCGTTGATTCTGTCTGTACGCGACCCCGTTGCGCATGACTTGTAGAAATACTTGCAATACATAGCGCTCCGAATAGTGCGTAGGTAGTGTTTTTTCTAAATTTTGACCTCAGAAGGATCTTCATAATAGTGATGTTAAAGGTTAAAAAGAAACGAACTCATGTTTTTATTCATGAGTTCGTTCTAAAATTCGGAAATAGTGACCACAATTAGGTCATTGTGTCCTAATTTTTACAATAATTCTGAACTTAACGCCAGTTTTTATACTGATTGATCAGTCCATTGGTCGAACTATCGTGCGAAGTGACATTATCTTCACTATTTAGCTCTGGCAATATTTGATTTGCTAATTGTTTACCCAATTCTACACCCCATTGATCGAAGGAGAATATGTTCCAGATCACACCTTGCACAAAAATCTTATGTTCATACAACGCGATTAAAGCACCTAAGGTATGTGGCGTAATTTTCTTAATCAAAAATGAGTTACTCGGACGATTTCCTTCAAAGACTTTGAAAGCTTTCAATTTCTCGATTTCTGCTTCTGATTTTCCAGCTTTCTGCAATTCCGCGACAACGATCTCCTCTTCCTTACCATTCATTAGCGCTTCTGTTTGCGCAAAAAAGTTTGATAAAAGAAGCGTATGATGATTCCCCAGCGGATTATGCGATACCGCTGGCGCAATAAAATCACAAGGGATTAATTTAGTGCCCTGATGAATGAGTTGATAAAACGCATGTTGCCCATTCGTGCCCGGCTCGCCCCAGATCATTGGCCCCGTTTCGTAATCCACACGATTACCGTTGCGATCTACATACTTGCCATTGCTTTCCATATCTCCTTGCTGAAAATAAGCGGCAAAGCGATGCAGATACTGATCGTATGGCAGAATAGCGTGGCTTTCTGACTGGAAGAAATTATTGTACCACACGCCTAGCAACGCTAGGATAACCGGGATATTTTCTTCAAAATCTGCTTCTTGGAAATGCTCATCGGTTTCATGTGCGCCGGCCAACAATTCTTCGAAATGATCAAAGCCGATGCTTAATGCAATGGATAAGCCGATTGCTGACCATAAAGAATAACGACCGCCAACCCAGTCCCAAAATGCGAACATATTGTCGGTATCGATCCCAAACTCTGCAACGGAGCTCGCGTTGGTGCTTAATGCGGCAAAATGCTTGGCCACATCATCCTGCGATGCGCCAGCAGCTAAGAACCAGTCTTTCGCAGAATTGGCATTGGCCATCGTTTCTTGCGTGGTGAAGGTCTTTGAAGCGATCAGAAACAAGGTCGTTTCCGGATCTACTTTTTTCAGGACTTCCGCGATGTGCGTACCATCCACATTAGACACAAAATGCGAATTCAACTGTGTCTTGTATGGCTTTAGCGCTTCGGTGACCATGACAGGCCCAAGATCTGAACCACCAATACCAATGTTTACGACGTCGGTGATGGCCTTGCCTGTAATTCCTTTCCAACTGCCGGAATGGATCTGCTCGCAGAATGCTTTCATCTGCGCCAAAACTTCATTTATTTGCGGCATTACATCTTGCCCATCTACCAATACCGGGCTGTTGCTACGATTACGCAATGCGGTGTGCAATACCGGCCGGCCTTCGGTCTCGTTGATGGCTTCGCCAGAAAACATGGCTTTGATAGCCTCATCCAATTTGCATTCTCGCGCGAGTTGGATCAGCAAAGCTTTCGTCTCATCATTAATCCGGTTTTTGGAATAATCCACCAAGATATCTCCGAATTGAACCGAGAATTTCTCGAAGCGATCGGCGTCTTGAGAGAAAAGGTCTTTAATGGTATGTTTATTAATATCTATATAGTGGTCTACAAGATATTTGTAGGAGGCAGTTTCTGTGAAGTTTATTTTTGGCAACATATTTTGGATGCTATTATTATTAAATGCGTTTCGTTAAAGATAGTTGAGATCCTCTGCGTAGAGAAATTATCAACTAATATACCACCCTTATCGTGGAAAGACAAGGTGTTTTTGAGGTTCGTAAAATGAGAGCAAGGCTAGCGTGATCGTCAGCTAGTCTATTTTTAGATTTCTCAGCTTAGCAAATGCCATAAAAACAAGTCCTATAAAGATGTTTAACCAAGAGACTATTGGCAGTCCAAAGATCAAAAAATGATGACTGTTTGACAATAGGCAGCCGCCGATAAAGAATACGCATCCGATGGTTAATAATCGATTGGTCGACTGGTTTTTCTTATAGTGCTTTTCGATGTTTTTTAAATCTTGACTTTGAATCACAAGGGATAGATCACCTTGTTCTAGTTTCTGTGTAATACTACGTAGGTTATGAGGTGCTTGATCGAGCAGATGATAGCTTTCTTGTAGTTTTTTCTTCAATTCGGATTGGATATACTCCAAAGACAATCTTTTTTTGACCATGTCATTAACGTACGGCTTGATCTTCTCCACAATATTCATATCTGGGAGTAGCTCTCGCCCTATTCCTTCCATTAAAACAATGCCTCTCACCAAAAGATAGATATGGTCAGGCATTATGATATTGTTTTTATTCAAAATATTCGAAAATTTGGAGAAAAATACTTTGGTATCGATACTAGCTAGAGCGTTAGCATTTGCCATATCCAAGAGTACTGAAATTTCTCTTTTCAAGTTTTTTTCATTTTCAATTTCGATATGTACGGCCATCTTTTTAATGATGTAGATGATGTTATCTATATCATTAGCGATGAAAGAACTGACAAAATCTTCCAAGAGCAGTTGATCTGATGGAAGCATCGTACCCACAGCGCCCAAGTCCAAAAATGTAATCTGACCTTGCGAATTGACAAGGATATTGCCTGGATGCGGATCGGCATGAAAAAATCCGTGATGAAGAATTTGTGTTAAAAAAGCATCTAATCCTCGATCCACAATGGTTTCCACGCTCAATCCGAGAGATTGTATTTTTTCCCTATCGTTGATCTTAACGCCTGAAATACGAGATATACAAAGCAGATTGTCATTACTGTAGTCTTCGTAGACCTTCATGCACTTGATGTTTTCACTACTTCGAAAATTTTGAGCAAACTGTTGAATATTTTTGGCTTCATGAACAAAAGACACTTCTTCCATCAGTGTTTTTTTGAATGCTTGTAAGATATATTCTAGATTGATCTTGCGAATACTGTCGAAATAATTGGATAAAAAGTGGACAATATCTTTTAGAATTAACAAATCTGAGTCTATTGTTTCCTTGATATGAGGACGTTTCACTTTTAAAATGACTTGATCTCCATTCTTAAGAGAAGCTTCATACACCTGTGCAATGGAAGCTGACGCTATAGGTATAGACTGGACTTCCGTAAAATGCTCGTCCACATTAATTCCTAATTCATTTTCGATATAAGTGTGGATATCTAATTCTTGTGTAGGAACTCGGTCTTGCAGTTTTTTAAGCTCAATGATCAATTCTTCAGGCAGTAAATCCTCCCTTGATGAAAGCGTCTGACCAAACTTTACGAATGTTGGCCCCAATTCTTCAATCGCTAGCCTCATACGCTTATAAGCGGAATTCATTTCGCTTTCTTTAGTGGCTTTGTCCGATGCTGAAGAAGAATTGTACTTCCCCCGCAAATCTTCAAACCCATATTTAGCCAATATTTGAGTCAATTTGACGGTACGTTTGATTTTTAAAGTTTGATTTTTAAATGGAGTTTCCATATTTAGCGACTTTTAACGTTCAGTTAAAGATAATTAATACTTCCTATATCCATCCTCTATTAATCATACCAGAATTGCTGTTTTGATGTAAAATGACATATTTTATTCGGACGATTAAAAGGGAAATCATCTCAGCAATTGTTATTTTTGTAATTATGACAAAAGAACAAATTCAAGACTTGAGGGATCGTGTTACGTCCCTGAGGAGGCATCTTTGACATTGATGTCCGAAAAAAATCTGTAAAAGAAGAAACTGAAATTACTTTGCGCCCCGACTTCTGGGACGATAGCAAAGCGGCCGAAAAGGTGCTTTTGTCCATAAAGAACACCAAAGTATGGACAGATCAATTTGATGAAATGTCTGCCGCCGTAGATGATACGGCAGTAATGTATGACTTTTTCCAGAGTGGTGACGCGAGTGACCAAGAGCTGGATGAGCAGTATCAGGTTGCGTTGGAAAGTGTCGAAGAACTGGAATTTAAAAACATGTTGAGCGCTGAAGAAGATCAGCTGGATGCGATCTTGCAGATTACGGCGGGTGCCGGTGGTACCGAAAGCTGCGATTGGGCAGCGATGCTGATGCGCATGTACATTATGTGGGGCGAAAAACATGGCTGCAAAGTCACGGAGCAAGATTATCAAGCCGGTGATGTGGCTGGTATTAAATCGGTCACGCTACAGTTTACTGGCAATTTCTCGTACGGCTATTTAAAAGGTGAAAATGGCGTTCATCGCTTAGTACGGATATCGCCATTTGACTCCAACGCCAAACGCCATACATCTTTTGCTTCTGTCTATGTGTATCCCTTAGTGGACGACAATATTGAGATCGACGTGAAGGATTCCGAAATCGAATGGGATACGTTCCGTGCTGGCGGTGCTGGTGGGCAGAATGTCAACAAAGTGGAGACAGCGGTGCGTTTGCACCACAAACCTACGGGCATTATTATCAAAAACCAGGAAACGCGCTCGCAATTACAGAATAAAGAGAATGCACTTCGCTTACTGAAATCGCAATTGTACGAAATCGAGATGCGCAAACGCGCCGAAGCAAGTGCAGCAATCGAAGGTTCGAAGAAGAAAATCGAGTGGGGTTCGCAGATCCGCAATTATGTATTGCATCCTTACAAATTGATCAAAGACCTACGCACTAGCGTAGAAACATCCAATACACAAGCGGTATTAGATGGTGATCTGGATGCATTCCTCAAAGCTTACTTAATGGAGTTTGGCGGGTAATAATTACCTCTAATCTTTTATGGGTAATGCCCGAGCTAATCACTCGGGCATTTATTTTATGTCAACGACAAGGTATTCATCGCTTTGGCTTATCTTGTCCTAACTAGAATGGTTTAAATATCTGAAAAATCAGCAATGACGCGCATCATCAAAATAACAGGCATGGTATTAGCCGCAATAACGGGGCTCGTACTTCTATATCTCGCGGCAGCTTATTGTTTGTCAAGAATAGCGGTCAACAAAAATGCGGTGTCAAAAGAAGAAGTGACCATTTATATTCTATCAAACGGGGTGCATACCGACATTGTCGTTCCGGTGAAGTCCGACGAAATGGATTGGAGCAGCTATGTGAAGTTCGACGATACCAAAGGCAAAGATTCCACAGCACAATATGTGGGTTTTGGTTGGGGCGACAAGGGTTTTTATTTGGAAACACCCACTTGGTCAGATCTAAAATTTAGCGTAGCCTTCAATGCGGCATTCGCGCGTGGCTCTTCCGCGATGCATGTGACCTTTCTTCATCCACTTATTGAAAGCGAGAATTGCAAAAGAATACAGATTGGCAAGACTGAATACAAAAAGCTGGTCGACTATATCCAAACGAGTTTTCAGAAAGATGGGAAAGGAAATTTCTTGCTAATTGACACGGATGCGAATTATGGAAGCAATGATGCTTTCTATGAAGCAGTTGGTCGTTACCATATATTTTACACCTGCAATACCTGGACTAACAACGCTTTGAAGGCTTGTGCTCAAAGAGCCAGTTTGTGGACACCATTTGATAAGGGCATTTTTTACCATTATTCGAAATAATTAAGCCTACGACCACGCCGTTTTATTCTTGCTGCTCATTACAATTCTACTGCTTTGAAAGCGCTATCGTCTGTGTGATTCCTAATTCGTTGACGAAGGATACATCGTGTGAAACCACGACTAGTGTACCTTGATAATCGCGGATGGCGTTGGTCAAAATCTCCAAACTATAGAGATCAAGGTTGTTCGTTGGCTCATCCAGCACGAGGATATCGGGCGCTTCTTGACGAATGGCCATCTGGCAAAGCAACAAACGCATGCATTCACCACCACTTAGAACACGACCGGGCTTCGCCCAATCATCCGCATAAAATAAATGCCGAGCCAACAGCGTTTTGACTTCATGCTCTTCCAAGCCATGGATATTGCAAGATTGCGCCTGTCCCAATACGCTATCCGTTGGATTAATCGCACTATAATCTTGATCCAAGTACAGAACGCGACTATCTACTCGATAAATCTGTCCGCTATCGGCCTCCAATTTGCCTAAAAATAGTTTCAACAAAGTCGATTTTCCTGATCCATTCATACCATGAATATGCAGGCGATCGCCACTTACGATGCGAAGGTTAATGCCCTGCTCAGCCCACAGCGGTATATTATGGTAATGCACTTGCAATTGCTTTCCCTCGAATAGCACTTTGCCCGTATGCACGTGTGCTGGATCAAATGCTACTTTGATAGCAAAATTGTCCACGCGATCGGCACGTAACTCTCGGAGCGAACCGTGCAAACGATCGATTTTATCGGCATGCACTTCCTTGGTTTTGGAAGTACTTTGTTCTGCTTTGTTTCTCAGCGTATTCATCATGATACGCGAAACGCCTGCGCGCTCCTGCTTTTGTTGTCCGCGGGCATCGTTGCGTTGTTGCCGTTCGAGTGTTTTTCGTTGCACCAGCTTTGCTTTACGCAACTCCTTTTGCTGCTGTTCGATATTCTGTTGCAATATTTCCGCTTGCGCATCCCGCTGTGCCCGATAATGCGAATAGTTGCCGGTGTAACTGGTTAATATACCCGCTTCCAACTCAATGATGCGCTCCATTTTGTCCAGCAATACACGATCGTGACTAATAATCGCCCAGCAGCTATTGGAGCGTTGCACTTCAGTATAAAGCTGTTCGCGCGCCCAGAAATCCAAGTGATTGGTGGGTTCATCAAGCAATACCAAGTCGGGCGCATAAATGGCTATTCCTGCTAGAAATATTTTGGTTTTCTCGCCACCGCTAAGACGATGCATTTCGGCATCCAAAATATCTGGTGAGAGCTTCCACCGAGTCAATGCTTGTGCGCATTGCTCTTCAATAGTCCAATCATCTTGCAAAACTTCATAATGTTTCTCATCCGCATCACCAGCGAGTATAGCGCGCAAAGCAATGATCTTGGCATCTACGCCCAATGCCTGAGCCACCGTCTGTTGGTCGAATTGTCCGAAATGTTGAGGAACGACGTACACGCTATTGGCCGTACGGATAATCTGGCCTTCCTGTGGCGTGAGTTCTCCAGTAATTAGTCGAAATAGTGTAGATTTGCCTGTGCCGTTTTTGCCAACGAGGCCTATTTTCTGTCGAGAATGTAAGGTAAGATTCGCTGCTGATAGCAGCATACTGCCATTCGGCAGGATATAAGTGATATTCTGTAATTCGAGCATAATTTCTTGTTTACTGGATAAGCCAATACGACGATACATCGCGCATAGTAATAAATCAGTGTCTTGCAGAAATTATGAATTACATCGTGTCTCTTTTTGTGGATAAAGTACAAGATTAGCAAAAATATTTCTAATGGCTTCTATTTCATAAGAAAAACAGCCTTCTGCCTAAGAGAAATACCATCAGCCCCTTTGAAGGAGACTGATGGTAAATTGTAGTAACTATTTGCCCGAATTCAAACTGTTTTCGCCATTCGTGTTGTCCAAACTATACCAATTGATTCGTGCCGAAAACCGCATCAATACCGCCAAAATGAGAAATACACCGATGGTACCGACGATCAAAGAATGATCTTGTAACTGCATCAAGAAATAGATAAATGCATAGAAGCTGGATAATATTGCGCCAAATCCAAGCGCTAATCTCAATCGCTTTGTCAGTAAATGCACGAACGAAGCTATCAACAACACCGTAGCCAAAGCAGCTATTAAATAAGCTAAGTTGAATCCTAGATGTTCGCTAATTGCCAATAACAGGGAGTAGAATAATATTACGGCAACACCGATCAAGACATATTGAATGATATGTATGCGCTGCTTTTTGATAATCTCGGTAAGCACTAAGGCAGCAAAAGTCAGGAAAATCACCAATGCGCCATACTTTGCCACGCGTGTAATTTTCTGATACTCGTTGACCTTGCGTAAAAACTGAATCTGAACCAGATCATTGTTGGCCGCTGGCTCTATGTTTGTGCCTTTGTTGGATGCTGCAGCAGTGCTCTCTGAAGCAGCATACTCTACAGTAGTCGCTGCTTCATAATATTCATCGCCGCTTGCGCTCATCCCAGAATAGATATACATTCGATTTCCATTTGAACCTTGCCATTGCTGTGGAAACTTCCGACTGAAGTTAGGAATACGCCAACTGGCTTTAAATCCTTGATCCGTCACCTCGCGATCTTCGGGCAAAAAGCCGCCATTAAAACTGGGATCTGCCCAGTCACCAGACACTTCGATATTCGTCTGGTTAGCCAATGGAAAAAAATTCAGTGACTTCGCTCCTCGCAACTGCAATTCCATATCAAAGTTCTGCTTCGTACCTTCTCCTGAACTTAATCCAAGATCAGCAACCAGATTTCCGCCAAACAGATTAAAGGAATCATCGGAATTCGTCATGTGAGATTTTGCCCCATTCCATGACAATGCTGGGTACGATAGCAATCCTTTAAAATCAGTAATACCGACGACTAATTTGGCCTCATTCCATTGGATGACACCTCCTTTCGTATCGACTTCTTCCATATTGAGCTGATCGAATGCGCCTTTAATCTTCAATGTTGTATTATACACGACGGATTTGTAGATGCCTCGTTTTAACTCTTCGGGCTGTACAGCACCTTCGATATGAACCTGATTTGGGAGCAGAAATATCCATTCTCTTTCTGTCGAAAATCGCTGTAAGGGTTTATTATCCTTATCAAAAACGGTGTTCTCTGCTCTATAATCTAGCGGTATGGCAATGATTGGACCAGAAACCACCTGTTCACTCCCCCATTTAGCGACGATATCGTCTGTGACTACGTTCTCGCGATATTTGCGCTCGCGAATCAAATCGTCTATCCAATTCAGCGGTATTAATAAAAATAAAACCAACACCAAGATCGTGAACATCTTGAAGATCATCGAATTAATGAATTGTTTAAAAAAGGAAGGCGTACTCGCCTGTACAGGTTGTTGATGATTTGTTTCCATTTCAAATTATTTAAAAGTACTTTGCTTTTCAAAGTTGATGTATAAAAAAAATTATTTTACGTGATTGATCAATTTTTCTAAGGCCGATAAATGCTTTTCAAAAGCAGATTTACCCTTCGCTGTTTTTTTATAGCGGGTATTGGGCTTCCGATCCACAAAGGATTTATAGACTTCAATGTATTGCTCCTTTTCCAAGGCTTTTAGATTAGACGCAAGATTGCCATCAGTAACGTCCAGCAAATCTTTGAGCGAACTGAAATCGTATTCCTCATTCGCCATGAGCACACTCATGATTTGCAGACGAACACGGTTCTCAAAAATCTTGTCATATAATGATAAATCTAAACTCACCTCTCGTATTTATAGTGAACGATCAAGCCATAAATGATGTGCAATACCCCAAATCCCATCGCCCAGAACCAAACTCCATAACCAGGAATCGCTAACGCAAATATCCCCAAAATGACCTCTAATATACCGAGATAACGCACTTCTTTAAATGTATACACACTACCAGATGTGAGTGCAAGGCCATAAAAAATCAGTAATATGGATGCGATCATGCTGTAAGCACCTCTGTTGATCAATACAATAGAAACAATACCGCCTGCCAATAAGGGCACTGCTACAGCAAACAACAGATTCTTACTTGTAATATTCCAAATCGACTGTTTGCTTATTTTCGCTTTGCGTTGAGCCATCAGATAGCCCGTCAGCAAAGCTGCAAACAGCACGATCATGGCAACAATCACCAATTTGACGATAATCGCATCATCTGTGACGTAAAAATCACGATATCCGAACTGGCTCTTAAAACCATACACGGTGATATAGCCATACGCGACTCCAATTAGCGCATAGATCCCGACCAACACTCCAGAAAGTCCACTAATGGAGACAAATTTGGATGATTTCTCCATCAGCTTTCGGATACTTCCGAGTTCTTCTATCAAATGATTGTCTTGCATAAAAGTACTTTGATATTCAAAGTAAAATAAAAGATTTGACATTCTAAAATTTTTGTTCGTTTTTCCGTGCTTACATGAGTACTTACTTAGTGCGGTATTTAGACCGCATCAGCGAAGCTTAAAAAGCAAAAAAGCTCCCTGAAACAGGGAGCTCACCATTGGGTATTCTAATTATTAGTGTGTGCTATATAATTTTTTTAATCTAAAAGCTGTATTTATTATCATCGATTAGCTTGCGAGCGATACGCTGACGCGCTTCTTTGATGTTAAACGGTTCGGCTTTGGTAAAACGCTTCAATCCGACTAACATCATTCGCAACTCATCGCCTTCTCCGAATGAGTTTAAGGCTTCTTTGCCTGCAACCTGTATTTTGTCTAGCACCGAGTGAAGATAGACACGCGCCATATCCGTTGGCAATGCGGCCGCTTCTTCACCTTTACTGTGGTAGATTTTCTCTACACGGAGCAGTACTGATTCGGCAACATACACGTACCCGATAATATCCGCGATGTTCATCAGAATCTCTTGTTCTTTTGATAAGGACATCATCAGCTTTTGTACCGCAGCTCCTGCAACGAGTAAACCTGCTTTCTTGAGGTTAGCAATGATTTTCTTTTCTGCTGCAAATGGTGCATCGTCTTCTTCTCCGAAATCAGGGATCGCCATCAATTCATTGGCGACAGCCGTAGCTGGCCCCATCAAATCAATCTCGCCTTTCATCGCACGTTTCAATAACATATCTACGACCAATAGGCGATTTACTTCGTTGGTTCCTTCAAAAATCCGGTTTATCCGTGCATCACGGTACGCTCGCTCCATTGGCGCATCTGCCGAGTAGCCCATACCACCATAGATCTGCACACCTTCGTCTACGACGTAGTCGAGCATCTCTGAACACCAAACTTTGATGATGGCACACTCTATCGCAAATTGCTCTACCGATTTCAACTTTGCCTTAGCTTCGTCTACGCCTTCTGCAATTAATGCATCATATGCATCATCAATATTTTGTCCGGCGCGATAAGCTGCACTTTCATTGGCATATAGGCGCGTTGCCATTTCTGCCAACTTGTACCGGATCGCACCAAATTTAGAGATTGGCAAATTGAACTGTACACGCTCATTCGCATATCGAACAGAAGCATTGATAATAGAGCGCGAAGATCCGATCGTGGCTGCACCCAACTTGATACGGCCAATATTCAGAATATTTACGGCGATCTTGAATCCATTTTCGCGTTCCGAAAGCAAATTCTCTACGGGAACGGCACAATCATTGAAAAATACCTGTCGTGTAGAGGACCCTTTGATTCCTAATTTGTGCTCTTCAGGATTCATGGTGATACCGCCAAACTCACGCTCTACGATAAAAGCGCTTAGGTTCTTATCATCGTCAATCTTGGCAAAGACAATAAAAACATCTGCAAAACCACCATTGGTAATCCACATTTTCTGTCCGTTGAGGATGTAGTGTGTACCTTCTGGATTTAGTTTGGCAGCGGTACGGCCCGAGTTGGCATCCGAACCAGAGTTGGGCTCGGTAAGACAATAAGCGGCTTTCCATTCGCCAGTCGTAAGCTTAGGAATGTATTTATCTTTTTGTGTATCATTTCCATAGTACAGAATTGGCAATGTACCAATACCAGTATGCGCTGAAAGCGCAACGGCAAAGCTATGGCCACCACCCACTGCATCCGTCACCAACATGGAAGTGTTAAAGTTTTTTCCAAAACCTCCATATTGTTCCGGAATGGATACGCCAAGCAAACCTAATTCTCCGGCTTTGTCTAACAAACCCTGCATGATCCCTTCCTCCTGTTTATCGATACGGTCTAGGTTATTCAAAACCTCCGAATCCAGAAAGTCAAGACAGGTCTGACGGATCATCTTCGCTTCTTCATCAAACTCTTCTGGGATGAAGACATCTTGATAAGATGTTTCGCGGATCACGAATTCTCCGCCTTTGATTGCTTTATTATTGCTCATATCTCTAATATTTACTTTTGAAACTTAATCTTACAGCAGCTCGAAAATTCCGGCAGCTCCTTGACCTGAACCTACGCACATCGTAACCATACCGTATTTGCCTTGTCGACGTTTTAATTCATGTAATACCTGCACGGTCAATTTTGCTCCTGTACACCCAAGTGGATGCCCCAAAGCGATAGCACCACCATTGACATTGATCTTGCTTGCATCGAGATCTAGTTCGCGAATGACTGCTAATGATTGCGAAGCAAAAGCTTCGTTGAGCTCGATCAAATCAATATCTTCTTTTTTCAGCCCGGCCACTTTCAACGCCTTTGGAATGGCTTCGATCGGACCAATACCCATAATGCGTGGAGGTACACCAGCCACACCATAGCTCACTAATCGCGCAATCGGCTCTACATTCAATTCCTTTAATTTCGCTTCGGAAACCACTAACACGAATGCAGCGCCATCCGAGGTTTGTGAAGAATTTCCAGCAGTAACTACGCCATCTGCTGCAAATACAGGCCTTAGTTTGTTCAACACTTCTAATGAAGTATCGGCACGAGGGCCTTCATCGGTATCTACTACGTAATCTCGCGAAGCGATTTTATCATCTTTGATATAATTCTCGGTTATTTTGATCGGCACAATGCCATCTTTCAAACTCCCGTTCTTGATGGCTTCGACGGCCTTTTTATGCGAGGCTAGAGCAAACATATCTTGGTCTTCGCGTGACACTTTATATTCTTTGGCCACGGCTTCTGCTGTCAGTCCCATACCCCAGTACCAATCTGGATTTTCTTTGGCCACTTTAGGATTTGGCGCCAACTTCCAACCGCCCATAGGCATTCCTGACATGACTTCGACACCACCAGCAATGATACAATCAGCCATTCCTGATTTTATTTTAGCGACTGCCGTCGCTATTGTATCCAGACCCGAAGCACAGTATCTATTTACCGTTACGCCCGGCACTTTGTCTGTATTCAATCCCATCAAGGAAATCATTCGGGCAATGTTGAGCCCTTGCTCTGCTTCGGGTGTTGCATTACCTACGATCACATCGTCTATCTGTTCTACATTCAAATTCGGAATGGTAGACACCATGTGTTGGATCACTTCACTAGCTAACTCGTCTGCGCGCATGAAACGAAATACGCCTCTAGGCGCTTTCCCTACTGCTGTACGATAACCTGCTATAATATATGCTTCCATGTTTTTTTAGATTTGCGATGTGCGTATTGAGTAGTGAGATGTATAGTTCACTGAATCAATTGGCACACCCATTTTTTAGATTTGCATTATAAGTAGTGCGTTTTGAGTAGTGAGATTTATAGTTCGCTGAATCAATTGGCACATCCATTTTTTATTTATCCGTTTTTAACTTAAGTGTCTGTTGAAGTTTATAACACATTTTTTGGATTTCATCAATTTTTTCTAATATTCCTTCTAACTCTGACGGATATAGATTAAGGCTTTTCGCGATGATAAGTTGCGTTTGCAACTCATAGGCTGAACCATTGGCAATGCCCAAAAAATGGATGAATTCTCCTGTTGTATTTCGCCCAGCTCCCTCGGCAATATTGGGTGATATAGAGACGTATGATCTACATACTTGCGAAGTCAAACCAAATCGCTCGTCCGCTGGAAAGTGCGAGGATATTTCGTAAATCGAAACACATAGATCCAAAGCCTTATGCCATATTTTCAAGTCTTGTATTTTATGCATTTCTTTTTTATCATCTGTAAACAAGATTGTCGAATATCGCGCTCTCGTATCTCTATCCCCTAATCACACTACCTCAACCTAATTCCTCAGCGGCTTACCTTTCGTCAACATATGCTGAATCCGTTCTAAAGTTTTACGCTCGGCACACAATTCCAAAAAGGCTTTTCGTTCGATATCTAATAAATACTGCTCAGAAACTTCTGTTGGCGCCGAAAGATCACCGCCGCACATCACCCAACCTAGTTTTTCAGAGATCTTCTTATCGTGTTCGGAAATGTAATTCCCAGCTCGCATAGACGCTGATCCAGCGTAAACTATTCCTAAACCTTGCTTTCCTAGCACCTTGATATCTTTTCGTTGCGCTGGCTGCAAATAGCCCTCATTAGCTAATTCTACTGCTTTTGCTTTGGCGTCCGCTAAAAGGCGCTTTCTGTTCATGGTAATCGCGAACTTTCCTTTTTGCAAGTAACCGAGTTCGTATGCTTCGACCGCAGACGTCGATACTTTCGCTTGTCCGACCGTCAAGAAACGCTCTTTCAATATATTTTGCGTGATCTGATCATCTTTGAATTCGTCTGAAGCGCGCAGTGCGAACTCTTTAGAACCACCACCACCTGGGATGACGCCGACACCAAATTCGACAAGTCCCATGTACGTTTCAGCATGCAATTGTACAAAGTCGGCATGCATCGAAAACTCACAACCGCCGCCTAGCGCCAGCTGAAACGGCGCAACAACCACTGGGATAGAAGAGTAACGTAAACGCATGGCCGTATTTTGGAACATACGAATGGCCATATTCAACTCATCGTAGTCTTGCTCGACCGCCATCATGAAGATCATACCAATATTGGCACCAGCGGAGAAGTTTTTGCCGTCGTTGGTAATCACCAAACCACGGTAATCTTGTTCTGCAAGATCAATAGCTTTGTTGACACCTTGAATGACATCGCCACCGATGGTATTCATCTTGGTATGAAACTCACAGTTGATAATGCCATCACCAAGATCTGTAATTGTCACTCCAGAGTTTTTCCAGATAGTCTGCTTGTCGCGGATATTATCCAGTACAATCAGATCTTCGGCTCCCGGTATAGGTTGGTAGGATTTCGACTGGATGTCATAATAGTTTTTGACTCCGTCCACTATTTTATAAAAATGCTCATTGCCTGCTTCGAGCATATCGTGCACCCACGCAGCGACCTGACCAGACTGTCCCGGCAGACGTTTCTCTTCGCTCTTGATTTTTTCGATGGTTTCGCGTACGCCGAGCGCATCCCAAACCTCGAATGGACCTAATTCCCATCCAAAGCCTGCTCGCATGGCATCGTCGATACGATAGAAATCATCTGTAATCTCTGGCACCCGATTGGACACATACTCAAACAAAGGATAATGCATCGCGCGGAACAATTCGGCAGCCTTATCTGTACCTTGCTCGTATACTTTCATACGTTTACGAATGTCTTCTACGGGCTTTGTTGCTTCCAGCGTGGTGGATTTCACCTTTTGCTGATCGGCATACTCCAGAGTTTTGAGATCTAATGATAAGATATTGGAATTCCCTTTGTCGTCTTTTACCTTCTTGTAGAAACCTTGTTTTGTCTTCTCGCCCAGCCATTTTTTCTCGGCCATCTGGCTGATGTACGAAGGCAGTTGAAATACGCCTTTGGCTTCATCATTAGGCGCGTTCTCCGTTAATCCATTGGCTACGTTGACTAACGTATCCAAACCGACTACATCTGCGGTACGGAAAGTTGCTGATTTGGGGTGACCCATCGCCGGGCCAGTGTACTTATCTACTTCTTCTACGGTAAGCCCAAGCGGCTCTATCAGATGCGTGAGTGCTAACATAGAATAAACACCGATACGATTGCCAATGAAAGCAGGCGTATCTTTACACAAAACCACAGTTTTGCCCAACAGCTTATCACCAAAATATGTTAGAAAATCGATTACAGCCCGATCGGTATGCTCCGTCGGGATGACTTCGAAAAGCTCTAGGTAACGCGGCGGATTAAAGAAGTGTGTACCGCAGAAATTCTTTTTAAAATCTTCGCTACGTCCTTCTGCCATCAAGTGGATAGGAATACCCGACGTATTGGAAGTCACCAATGTTCCCTCTTTGCGGTATTTCTCTACTTGATCAAATACCGATTTTTTAATTTCTAAACGTTCTACAACCACTTCGATCACCCAATCATAGTGAGCGATATCTTTCATATTATCTTCGAAGTTTCCAGTGGTGATGCGGTTAGCGAAGCGCTTACTGTATATGGGGGAGGGATTTGTTTTGAGCGCCGTATCGAGAGACGTATTGACTATTCGGTTTCGCACTGCTTTGCTTTCCAGACTTAGTCCTTTTGCTTCTTCTTGAGGAAGAAGCTCTTTTGGAACAATATCCAGCAGAAGAACTTCAACGCCAATATTTGCAAAGTGACATGCGATTCGCGAGCCCATTACGCCCGAACCTAACACGGTTACCTTTTTGATATTTTTTTTCATATCATCTTATTTTAGATTTATTATGTAAGTGCTACCAGCAGGTGCTGGCGTGCGTTAGAGTTTCACTGTTGAATTTTCTCTTTTAGGGTCATACTTTGAGACCAGTTCATTGATCTTTAACAATGTTTTGATGAGCTGAGCCCGTTCTTTGGCGCTTAGCTCTTCATCCAGAAAGTTATTAAAATCCCGAACCACATGCTTAGCAATGTTTCTTTTCTCTATACCCAACTCGGTAAGATACACCTTTACGGATCGCTTATCTGTTGTACTAGCTTCCCTATATATGAAGCCAAGATTCTCCAAATTGTTTAGCACACGTGACAAACTTGTAGTTTTTACGCCAGTCGAGTTGGCAATATGCGATACAGGAGTACCATCCCGATGGATATTGATCAAAATGTAACCAGCAGCCTGAGTAAAGCCATCTTGAGCAGCAATTTGGTTGTATTTATTTGCCAAATTTTGCCAACAAGCTTTTAAAAAATAATCTATCGTGTTATCTTGACTCATAATTAGTTGTTTACAATTGCTATGCCAGCATAACAAATTTAACAGATGTTTAGGACATTCCAAAATTTTTATCTCCTTAATTTGTAAAAAATCGCATTACGCAATTTCGGTAATAAGATTTAACTTTGTTTATCATAAAAACATGTCGCATGGCAGATATAAACATACCTAGACTAGATTTGTTGCAGTACACCGAAGGGAATGACGCGCAGCGCAAACAATTTTCGCAAGACATTGGTAAGGCGTTTAATGAAACTGGATTTGTCACGATAGCCAACCACGGATTGAGCCAATCCTTGATTGATGAGCTTTATAAAGTCGTCAAAGAGTTTTTTGACTTACCAGAAGATCTCAAAAATGCATACCAATTTCCAGAATTAGCCGGACAGCGTGGTTACACTTCTAAAGGCAAAGAAAAAGCCAAAGACGCGAACACGCCGGACCTAAAGGAATTCTGGCAACGTGGACAAACTATTGTTGGTGAAGACTACTCGAAGGCAGACTTTCCAGATAATATTGTCGTATCGGAATTACCTCGCTTTAATGAGATCACGACGGAAGTGTACAAACGACTGGAAGATGCGGGCAGAAATATCCTACAAGCTATCGCAGTATATTTAAATCTAGAAGAAGATTATTTCGAATCTTTCGTGATTAATGGCAATTCTATTCTGCGCGCAATCCATTACTTCCCGATTGAAAATCCGGATGCGATCTCGCCAGATGCGGTTCGTGCCGGAGCGCATGAAGACATCAACCTGATCACGTTATTAATAGGTGCGAGCGCCGATGGCTTGGAAGTACTCACTAAAGACAATGAGTGGTTTCCTATCAAAGCAAAAGGCGAAGATATCGTAGTCAACGTGGGCGATATGTTGCAACGCTTGACAAACAATAAGCTGAAGTCGACTACACACCGTGTGGTAAACCCGCCGCGAGAGTTGATGAAAACTTCTCGATATTCCGTGCCTTTCTTCTTACATCCAAAATCAAGTATGAGTTTAGCAAGTTTGGATTCTACAATCTCCGACGAATACCCGAAATTGTATGAAGACTATACTGCTGGACAATATTTGGATGAGCGCCTTCGCGAAATTGGCTTGAAAATGTAAGTTTATTTATAAAGCATATCGCTATATAATGAAGAAGCGGGATAGGTGTTGCCTACTCCGCTTCTTTTATTTCTTCTTGCTGCTTCTTTGGCAGTCCGCGAAAGACCAATTCGTAAGAATGATCGATCCATTCTTGCAATAAGTGATCATCTGCATCGCGATTGGCAAATATGGTATTCCAATGTTTCTTATTCATATGATAACCCGGAAACACCGTCTGTGGATACGATTCTCGTAATTCCAGCGCTAGCTCAGGGTCACACTTCACATTAAAACTTAAGGCATCCACTTGATCCAAACCGATCAGCAGGAAAATCTTCAGCCCAACTTTGAACACTAAGATATCTGGCCCAAAAGGTAACTCTTCGGATACTCCTTGCTTTTGCAAGCAATAAAGGCGTAAGCGTTCGATATCCATAGTATGGCGCGATCTCGGATTTAACTGGGTGAAGACTCTAAATGGTATTAAGCTAGCAAAGCCAACAGTTCGTTTTGAATGGCCACTCCCTTATCTTCATTATACCATTTTTGCAGCGTTTCTTTGATTTCCTCGAAAGACTTGTTGTCTGCCTTCATCGCATCAAAAATAGTTTGCAAAGGCTCTGGACGTGGACCCCAAACGGCTTTATCATGACCAACATCATTACGGATAATTACTTTGGGAATAGATTTACCGCCATTGGTCAGATAATCATCGATCAAGTGTGGTTCGCTATCGCGAAGTTGTATGTCTAAGTCGATGTTTGGATTGCTCTTCACCATTTGGTAAATCTGCGGAACAGAATGCGCTGCATCTCCACACCAGGGTTCAGTAATCACGATCCAATGCTGCTCTTCGGTGATGCTATCTACATAGCGCTTCATCGCATCGCTCGGTTCGAAACGTTTTGTCCACCGGCTCATGCGCGTCCAGTTCATCTTTGCGTATTGCAAATATTCCTCGTTATCGCAGGGGGCGTGTTTTTCAGGTTGTGCAAGTATGTCACCAAAATGTACCAGATACTCGTCGAAAGTCATAAATCAATTAATTTTGCCGCTAAATTACGCAATTTTATTGAGCAGATACCGAGCTCGCACTGTCATAATTTTGCCACGCTATTACTGGTCGTAGCGCCGAAAATGACAGGATGTCACGCAAATTTGACATCAACAAGACACATTGTACCCAATTATGCCGTCTTAAATGCATTCTAAACATTGGCACAACGGTTGATATAGGAGATAAGAAATTAAGCACAAGAGAAATCAAAATAAGATATGTCAAAAATAATAGGTATAGATTTAGGAACCACGAACTCATGTGTTGCCGTAATGGAAGGTAACGAGCCGGTGGTTATTGCGAACAACGAAGGAAAGCGTACAACGCCGTCTGTTGTTGCATTTGTAGAGGGTGGAGAGCGCAAGGTAGGCGATCCTGCAAAACGTCAGGCAATTACCAACCCGCACAAAACTATTTATTCCATTAAACGCTTTATGGGTTCTTCTTACGGCGAAGCCGAAAAAGAAGTATCTCAAGTACCATATAATGTGGTAAAAGGCGACAATAATACGCCACGTGTAGAGATCGACGATCGCAAATACACGCCGCAAGAAATTTCTGCGATGATCTTGCAGAAAATGAAAAAAACGGCTGAAGATTATTTAGGCCAAGAGGTGTCTCGTGCGGTAATTACCGTGCCTGCTTACTTCAACGATGCACAACGCCAAGCGACTAAAGAAGCAGGCGAAGTAGCTGGTCTTAAAGTAGAGCGTATCATCAACGAGCCTACAGCTGCAGCATTAGCTTATGGTTTGGACAAAGCCAATAAAGACATGAAAATTGTCGTTTTTGACTGTGGTGGTGGTACACATGACGTTTCTGTTTTAGAGTTGGGTGATGGTGTATTTGAAGTAAAATCAACAGACGGTGACACACACTTAGGTGGTGATGACTTTGATAACGTAATCATCAACTGGTTGGCTTCTGAATTTGCTAACGAGAACAACGGATTCGAACTGAAGAAAGATGCAATGGCTTTACAACGCTTGAAAGAAGCGGCTGAAAAAGCAAAAGTAGAATTGTCTTCTACATCTTCTACAGAGATCAACTTGCCATATATCACAGCTGATGCTACTGGACCTAAGCACTTGGTACGTACGTTATCTCGTGCAAAATTTGAAAGTCTTGCAGACGATTTGATCAAACGTACGATCGAGCCTTGTAAAACTGCGTTGAAAAATGCAGGGTACAGCACTTCGGATATCGACGAAATTATCTTAGTAGGTGGTTCTACGCGTATTCCTGCTATTCAGGATGCCGTAAAAAGCTTCTTCGGAAAAGAGCCTTCTAAAGGTGTTAACCCAGATGAGGTTGTAGCATTAGGTGCAGCTATCCAAGGTGGTGTATTGACTGGTGAGGTAAAAGACGTATTATTGTTAGATGTAACTCCACTTTCTTTGGGTATCGAAACAATGGGCGGTGTATTGACGAAATTAATTGAAGCGAATACCACGATTCCTACCAAGAAATCAGAAGTATTCTCTACCGCAGCAGACAATCAGCCATCTGTAGAAATTCATGTATTGCAAGGTGAGCGCCCAATGGCTGCTCAGAACCGTACTTTGGGTCGTTTCCAATTGACGGATATTCCTCCTGCGCCACGTGGAGTTCCTCAGATCGAAGTTGTATTTGACATCGATGCCAATGGTATCATCAAAGTTTCTGCGAAAGACAAAGCAACTGGTAAGGAACAAAATATCCGTATCGAAGCTTCTTCTGGATTGAGCGATGAAGAAATCCAAAAAATGAAGCAAGAGGCGGAAGCTAATGCGGAATCGGATCAAAAACTGAAAGAAGAAGTGGATAAAATCAATGCAGCGGATGCATTAGTTTTCTCAACCGAAAAACAGTTGACTGAATATGGCGATAAAATCCCAGCAGAGAAAAAATCAGTAATCGAAGCTGGTCTAGAAAAATTGAAAGCAGCGCATGCTGCGCGTGATTTTGCTGCGATCGACACCGCTTCTGAAGAATTGCAAACTGCTTGGAATGCTGCTTCGGAAGACATGTACAAAGCATCTCAAGATGGCTCTGCACAACAACCTCAGGGTGATGCAGGTCAAGCCGACAGCAATGGCGGTGGTGATGATGTTCAAGATGTAGATTTTGAAGAAGTAAAATAAGTAGATCTTTCGCCCTAGGGGCGAATTTGAAAAAGCTCCGACAGAGAAATCTGCCGGAGCTTTTTTATTTAGCAACAATATTGCATTTAAAAGAATGATGTTTTATATTTGCCACAATGTTGCAATAAACAAATTAAACTTTTGGCATTTAATTCTAAACATCATACTTATGACTACAAACAAACAAAACAAGTTTTTCAATGCTATTCTTGCTTTCGGACTTATCGCTTCGTTCACATCTTGCAGTAGCGACGATCCAGTAGATGTCGTGCAAGAAGGTATTCAACAGGCTGAATTAACCTTTACCGAGGTTACAGGAGATGGCGTTTACCCACATGGCGATCACTTCCACGGCTTAGCTGGAGCGACGGATGGAGCTGCGCAGGTCGTCACTTTCAACGCACAAGGAGAAGCAACAGCCAATGGTCATCTACATTTGGACGCTGAAGCGGTATATCGTCTTGACTTAAAAGCATGGGATCATACGGGTCATGAAGTAACGGCAGATTTTATCGCTACAGAAGCTGCTGCTGCCAATTACAAAGCATTCCTAATTGGTGGTGATTACATCTTAAACTCCAATACAACAGACGAGAGTGGTGCTATCTTCCAACCACGAGAAACCGTTTATGGAGATGGTACAGCAGTAACAGGATTAGGAGGCAGAGGTACTACGGGCATACTTTCTTATTTTGGAATCGGCCACAGCAACGTCGCCAATTCGCGCGACGTAACCTTCGTTCTCCGCAAACTACAAGCTGGTGTCAAGGAAAACATTACCCGTTTGGACTGGAATAGATCTGATTATGCCGGCATGTTTTCCGGTGAGAATGTTTTAGAATTGAAATTGGAGATTCACGCTGAGCACAGTCATTAGGCTACACTGTTCATTCTAATAAATAAATTTTGAAAGGTGGCTAGTCGAAAACGACTAGCCACCTTTCTGTTTACGAGAATAGATGTACCAACATCTATTTTTGTAATTACAAAGTCAACTTTATAAAGAACACATTGCATCCCAATTAAATTGACCATTTTTGAATAATAATCAAATAATTTGATTATTTCTACAGAAATAATCATTTCGGCAATTAAATTGCAGGAAGAGTTGATGTCACATTGAGACTGCCGCATAGCTCCATACAGCAGCAGGTATTTCGAGATTTAAGGATATAAATGCAAGATGCTTAGGATTACACTTTTATTATCATTGTTCTTCTTTAGTAGTTATGTACACGGCCAATTTGCACAAAAAATCCGCAATGGCTGGGTGGGACGCTACGTAAATTCAATCATCAATGATACTACTGCAGCTGACAAAGCCAGTTTAACCATATATCCAACATTTGCAAGTGCTCCCGAAACAGGCGTCGAGTTAGGTTTTTCGACCTTAAAACTATACTATGCCAATGGCGATACATTAAATCGTTTGAGCGAAATGCAGGCATTTACTTTTTTTACTTTTAGGGGTCAATATGGATTACAATTAGAAAATGCGCTATATGGAGATCAAGATAAATGGTTTTTCTTGGGTGAAACCAAGATTCAGCGGTTTCCACTTTCTTATTACGGTATTGGGCCAGGTACGTCTAAAGAGAACCCAGCTACGGTAGATGCTTTCCAAATATCTGCCAAGCAACGTGTGTTAAGAAAGTTAGCAGATAATTTTTTCGCCGGCCCTGAGGTTGATTTCCAACTACTTACTGGTGTGAATTTTGAGCAGCCGGAAGAGGGTCAGCCATTCGATATTCCCCGTGGAGGTGAGGGCGTTAGAAATATGGGACTGGGCTTTGGATTTGTATACGACAATCGACATAATGTGTTGAATGTACGCCAAGGTCTATTTGGTGAAATTGCTTACCTTAAAACAATTAAAGGTTTTGTAAGCGAGCACGATTTTGGCACCTTCAATTTGGATGTTCGTTCATTCCATAAGGTTAAAGAGAATACTGTATTCGCTTGGCAGGCATCTGGACAATATGTACATGGAGAAGTCCCTTTTAATCAATTGGCACTATTAGGCGGAGAACGTTTGATGCGAGGTTATTATCTTGGTCGCTATCGCGATCGAGCCATGCTCGCCGCACAAGCAGAATATCGTATCCTGCCGTTCTCTTTCAGCAAGCGCTTTGGCGCGGCCATATTTGGTTCCGTAGGTAACGTCGCTCCAGATTTGGGCTCTTTTCAAATGCGCAATACGCGATTAGCGGGCGGTGTAGGTCTCCGCTTTCTTCTTTTCCCCAAGAAAGATATTTACTTACGATTTGACCTAGCATTTACCAGAGAAGGTGCGAATATATACATCTTCAATGGGGAAGCGTTCTAATTCTTAGATGATCTGGGGATGGCCAATCCGTCAATCTCCGATCAGATAGCCGTAAGGCTGAAGAGATTCTACTTGGTCAAATATTACTTTAAATATACCGAGTAATGGAATGAATAAAACCATGCCTGCCGTGCCCCACACCATACCTCCTAATAATAACACCATGATGGTAAATAGTGGACCTAACTGTACTTGGCCACCCGTAATCTTCGGTGTTAAGAGGTAACTATCTAATTGCTGCGTAACGGTGAAAAATATGGTTACGATAATGGGTATACTTAGCGTATCACGCGTAATCAAGGTATACAGCACCACAATACCACCTCCGGCGACCGACCCAATATACGGAATGACATTGATCAACGCGGCTACTATAGAGAAGAACAAGGCATTTTCGATCCCGATAATGCTTAAGCCAATAAAATAAATTATAGAAAGTATCAAAACCACCAAAAATATACCGGCTACATATCGGCTGGATACGCGTGTGATCTTATCGACGATTTCCTTCGTATGACCAACTTCATTGTGACCAACATACCGATCCACGATCTGTAGAACAAAGCTTTTGATTCTTCGACGATAAATCAGCATCAAGATCGTGTATACCGTGATGATAAGGAGATTTCCAAGAATAGTGACGACCGAAAATAACACACCCCCAAGTAACTTTCCAGCCGAGCTGGACCAAGTCGCCACTTGCTCCTGCAAGTATTCTTTCTGTTTCGAAATTGACACATCAAAATGTTCAGACACCAGACTATGACCATGCGCGAACATGGTATTGAATTTGTCGCCTATAGATTCCATTTCAGCTCCCAATCCAACCAATTCATTCACGAGTACATACATTACTCCTACAATGATTAATAAGGTAACCAACACCGCTGTAACAGCAGCAATACCACGCCCCATATTCCAGCCTTCCAGCTTTCGACACACGGGCAAAAGCAACATAGCCATAAGCCCGCTAATCGCAATCGGAACTAGAAAAGCTTTAGCAAAATACATAATGAGGAAAAACAATACGATGAAAGCTAAAACTTGATTAAAGCTTCCTAAAACGGTCATTTTTGTAGGATTGGTTTTCATACACTCAATTGATCTATTGCTTTTGCTACTTGACGATCTTTATCTGTAATGGTATTACCACTATCATGGGTCGTTAGCCAAATTTCGACTTTATTGTACGTATTTTTCCACGTTGGATGATGATTTTCAGACTCCGCAATCAGCGCTACTCGCGTCATGAACGCAAACGCTTCAGAGAAATTAGCAAACGTAAATTTACGATACAACTGATGATCCGTTTCTTGCCACATAATAGTTACTATTAAATCGTGCTTGATAAACAGCCTTCACAACCGGATTGTTTTTAGGTAATGTCGCTTTGCTGCTCATTAGGTTCAATCAGCATATCTTGAAAACGTGAAAAGGTTTGATTTGCTGTATTAGCACTGTCGGGAAATGTAATCGGGTCACTTCCTACGGTATTCAGTACGTTCACAAACTTTTCCCACATTTTGGCTGACTCATCACCATATCCAGAGAAAAAGCTGAAGCCCTGCGTTATCCCATATTTTTTCAGCATTTGAACGATATAGGGACCTCCCATGATCGAGCCTTCCAATACATATAGTGCGCTCAGCGCCTCACGCGCATTTCTGATCAGTGGTACAATAGCTGTCCTGTTTACTTCTACTTCGCCACCCAATGTTTCAATATCTGCTCGAATATGCGTTGAGTTACGACGCTGCGCATAATCTGGCAACACATCACCTTCGATGTATGATTGTATAGCATACTCTACCGATGAGAAGTAGATATAAAATTTTTTCAGAATATTCGCATAATCCTCTTCACTACGAATCGCTTTCAATTGTTTGATAACGATTACTTCCAATGTTTGATGAGCTTCTTTCGTATGCTCTTTTATATATTCATTCAACATCTTATGCTGTAATTATTAACCTTCAAAAATTATTATCGACAATATACTAGTTTATGGGCAAATTGTCCTTGAAAAAATCCGCAAGTAAAAGACGAACTGCACTTTGGCTTACTTTTTGTATAGCTGTAGCCACCGAAGGTTACGCAACATTTCAATTCATTTAGCTGAAGCAGTAGAATAACCTCTCGTGGATACATACAACAAATAAGAGATTTATGAACATCAGGAATTCTATCAGTAGACAACCAAAGGCGATTCGCGATATATTGGGTAATATATCTATGCTTGCTTTAATTATCTTACTACTATTTGTATTGGAGCACACTATTAACTAAAAACGGAAATAAAATTACCCGTTTTTTTAAAAAAAACATCCCCGTTGCGACGACTTTTGGGAAGTCTTTGCAACGGGGATCTACATTTTATAGAGCGCCCTTATTGAACCGGAATGGTTAGCTCAGCTACAACCGGGAAATGATCTGACGGCAACCTCGCTTGATAATTTTTGAACGATAACTCACTCGGAAAATCACCTTTTTTAACATCTTTCTGATCTGTAGCACTACGGTAGGTATCGAGGAGCACCGCATATTTCTGCACAGATATTCCCTTACTTACAAAGATGTGATCGATGCGACTATCAGTCCACAAGTTTGGATCAAAAGCATTAAAGGTACCGTTGTGTGCATAACGAGACGCTGCCTGTTCATACGCATCTGAGATATAGCCAGATCCTTGTATAATTTGATAAATGGAATTGCGTTGATCTACATTGAAGTCGCCTGTCCACAACACATCATCATCTCCTACTACGTTGCGCATGCGTTGCAAAACGAGCTTGCAACTCTCCTCACGCGCTTTTAAACCAACATGATCTAGGTGCAGATTAAAAAACCATAGGCGCTTTCCACTGGCTTTATCCTCTAAGCGTGCCCAAGTGCAGATTCGTGGTAGAGCAGCATCCCAACCTTTAGATGGTGTATGAGGTGTTTCAGAAAGCCACATGACGCCGGAATCTAACAACGAAAAACGATCTGATTTAAATACAATCGGCGCGAACTCGCCTGCCAACTTGCCGTCATCGCGCCCCACACCAATAAAGGTATAGGCAGGCAACTGCTGCTTTAAATCTTCAAACTGATGCGCTAAAACTTCTTGACAACCCAAGATATCAAAATCGTTGTATTGAATCAAAGAGCTAATAACCGGTAATCGGTTTTCCCAAGCATTACCGTTATCACGATCACCTTTATTATCGTAGCGAATGTTATAACTAGCTACTTTCAAGGCGATAGAATCTTGCGCGTGCGTAGTCAATCCCGCTATCATTAGGCAGATCCAGATACCTAATACTTTAAAACTCAAATACCATTGTTTACTTTTCATCCTGTTCTTTTTATTTTTTAAGTTCATTAGTGAAAGAATAAGGAGCATCTTCAGATGCTGTACCTCGTTGTTTATTAGGTGTCGGCGCCATATCAAAGTTCAGTTTAGCACCTTTTTGCAAGGTAGGGATATCCAGATAGTTCTTGGTGTATTTCTTACCATTTACTTTCAGGCTATTAACATACACATTATCCTTTTGCTGATTTGCAGCGGTAATGACTACTTTTTTACCGTTTTCCAGATGTAAGGTTACTTTTTTAAACTGCGGCGATCCCAACGCGTATTGATTGGTGCCCGGCGCTACCGGATAAAAGCCTAGCGAAGAATACACATACCAAGCCGATGTCTGCCCATTATCTTCGTCGCCACAATAGCCATCTGGCGTTGGCAAATATAGGCGATCCATGATTTCACGAACCCAATACTGCGTTTTCCAAGGCGCTGCACTGTAGTTGTACAAATAAGGCATATGTTGAATCGGTTGATTACCGTGTGCATACTGCCCCATATTCATAATCTGCATTTCGCGCATTTCGTGGATCATGCTGCGACTTTTCATTCCCTCATAGCTCGGGATGACAAATACCGTATCTAGCATAGCAGTGAATTCCTTGTTGCCACCCATCAAATCAATTAAACCTTGTGGATCATGAAATACACAGAAACTCCAATGCCAAGCATTACCTTCGGTATAATCTCTAGACCAGGCGCTGGGATCAAACGGAGATCTGAATGTCCCGTCTGTGCTGCGCGCTCGCATCAATTTGGTGGAGGGATCGTACAGCTTCTTGTAATTCATCGCGCGGTCTTTGTACACTTGTAGTTCATCATCAGACTTACCCAATGCTTTGCCAAACTGGTAAATAGACCAATCATTAAATGCATATTCTAATGTTCTTGCGACATTTTGCGTGATTTTGCTGTCCGTTGGAATGTATCCCAGTTCATTATAAAATGTATATCCCGCTCTTCCTGTAGATGAATTTGTGGGATGGACATTATTGGCGCCATGTTTCACGGCCTCCCACAACGTATTGTAGTCATAATCTCTCAATCCAGTCCTATACGCATCTGCGACGACGGAGGCAGAGTTATTGCCAATCATAGAAGCTCTATGTCCAGGACTCGCCCATTCGGGCAGAAACCCACTTTCTTTATACGCATTCACCAAGCCTTCCTGCATCTGTGTATTCATCGACGGATAAAGCAGATTCAACAATGGAAATAAACTGCGAAACGTATCCCAAAAACCCGTATCCGTGAATAATGGACCAGGTAAAATCTGTCCGTTGTACGGGCTATAATGCCACTGTTTACCGTCGGCATCCCATTCCGAAAAATCACGGGGGAAAAGCGTGGAGCGGTAAAGGCAGGAATAAAAAGTACGCAAAAGATCCGTGCGATCATCTTCTATCTCTACTTTCCCTAAAATCTCGTTCCAGCGATCGCGACCATCTTGTGAGACCGATTCGAAATCCTGATCTTTTACTTCCTTCAGATTGATTTCTGCCTGATCAAAACTAATGAAGGAAGAAGCAACCTTGGCAATGACTTCTTCGCCACGTTTGGTTTTAAACCCGATGATCGCACCGGCATGATCGGTAGTGGTCGCTTTTTTGTTCGCAACCAATTGCCCGTTCTCCACAATCTGCAAACTGGTGAAGGGCTTGTCGAAGATGATCACGAAATAATTTTTAAAGTTCTCGGCTACACCACCGCTATTACGGGTAGTATATCCTTTTATCATGCGTTTTTCGGGCAAGATCTCCACGTGAGATCCTTTATCAAAAGCGTCGATCACCACATAGGCACTATCTGTTTTGGGGTAGGTGATACGAAAAATTGCAGCGCGTTCCGTTGGTGTCAATTCGGTCGTAACATCGTGATCGGCCAGATATACGCTGTAATAATAGGGCTTGGCTACTTCGGTTTTGTGTGAGAACCAACTCGCGCGCTCATCTTGGTTAAACACCGGTTGACCAGTAATTGGCATCAATGAAAACTGGCCATAATCGTTGTTCCACGGGCTGGGTTGATGCGTCTGTTTGAATCCTTTGATTTTATCCGCGGTGTATGTATAGGTCCAACCATTGCCCATTTCGCCCGTTTGCGGCGTCCAAAAATTCATCCCCCACGGCCTGGCGATGGCAGGATATGTATTTCCATTGGATAATTCGTATTTAGACATCGTGCCAATGATGGGATCGGCAAAGTCAACGGGTTCGTACAATTTTGATTTCTTGCTTTGCGCAAATCCTGTGCATACGTACAGAAGAGCTAACAAGCACATCATGCTATTTCTTAACAAAGAATTACATTTCATCATAGTAGTTTTAGGCTATTAACTTCAATTAGCTAACACGTTTTAGCAATTATAAGGAATAATAGCTAATCCTACGACTTGTTGTAGAAAGATTGATAATGATGTAATAGGGATTTTACAGAAAACAGTCTTAAATCATTGCCTTAATGGACAATACAACGCAAAAAAGGGAGATCAAAGATGAAATCGGAATATCAGCAAACGATTATGAATGCGCCATATTTCTCAAAAACACGCTAAAAAAAAAGTGTATTCTAGATATGGTATTGCGTAGAAAATATGGACTGAACCTTGGAGTTAGAAACGGCGGCTTATATGTGCCATCTGAATAGCCGTCACCGCAGCTTCATCACCTTTATTGCCATGCTTGCCGCCAGCTCTATCTATTGCTTGCTGTTCGTTATCGGTGGTCAGAACACCGAGAATAGCAGGTTTATTATATTTAAGTCCAACGTTGGCAATACCATCAGCTACTGCGCTGCAGATGAAATCAAAATGCCTTGTTTCCCCTTGGATCACACAACCAAGACAGATGACTGCATCAAAACCCTGATTGCGCAGCGCGATATCTGCTCCAGAGATAAGCTCGAAACTACCTGGCACTTGGATCACTTCGATATCCTGTTCCACTACGCCATGTGCCAATAATTTATCGACCGCTCCAGACAACAAAGCACCGGTAATACTCGCATTCCATTGTGCAACAACAATGGCGAAACGATAACCAGCTGCATTTTGCACACTTAAATGAGAGAAATCCGATAAATTTTTAAGACTACTTGACATAGATACAAATATACAAAAAAGGGCTACTTCTCAGTAGCCCTCGTATCTTATTTATAGTCACTAAACGTTATTTCTTCGTTTGTACGCGTGCGATGTGTCCTTCAATGCCAGACGCTTCATTGCTTTCTGGAAAATCATCTTGGATACGAACATATGCAGATTCTGCATTGTTGAAATCGTTTTGCACTTCGTACACTAAAGCCAATTTTTTCAAGAACAAAGGTGTCGTATAGGAGTTGCTTGATTTTTCAGCCGCTTTCTTATAGAACTTAGCTGCTTTATCATATATTTTCTCTTCGGAGTAAGCATCTCCTAACAAACCGATAATCAATGGATCTAGCACCTCACTACCTGTCTCTGTGTATCTTTCAAGATGCGTAATCGCTTCTTTGAAGTTTCTTTGTTTCAAATACAATCCACCTAAGTAAGCATTGGCCATATTAGCAGAAGCCGTATTGGAATACTCATCTGCGATCTCTTTTAAGCCGATCAGAGAACCATCACCCGTAATTGCCCTTTGTTGCAAAGAATCAATGGTCGCATATTGCTCTGCTTTAAACATTAAGCTTGCTGCTTTTTCCGCTCTTGGCTTTAGATACAAATATTGGTAACCCACATAAAGTACGATTAACGCTGCAATACCAGCAACGATAAATACGAGACTTTTGGAATTGTTTTGTATAAAAGAACCCTTGTTCAATGGGCTCTTTTCTGTATTCTTAATTTCATTCGTTGACATCAGTTCATACTATTTTGGAACGCAAAAATACACTTTTCAAAATTACATGCAACAAAATCACCCATAATTTACAAACTTATTTAACCCAGCACGTTATCTTGTTGTTCCTTATCGAGTTGCTCATATACAGAGTTTTTACTGATGAACTCCGGAACCATGCGTTTCATCTGACGCACGACTTCGGTTTCGTTTTGCGTATGCAACTTTTCGAACAGGATTTGGAAGGACTTTTCTACCATTTCAATATCATTCTCGCGAACTTGGGCAATCATGATCTTGCTATGATGCGTTGGCATCGTATTTTCTAGGTCATTTAATAATTCTTCGTATAATTTTTCACCAGGTCGCAGTCCAGTAAATTTAATATCTATTTCCTTGTAAGGTACACGACCTGAAAGCTTAATCATTTTTTCGGCAAGATTAACAATCTTGACGGATTTACCCATATCAAAGACGAAAATTTCGCCCCCTGCACCCATATTTCCCGCCTCAATTACGAGTTGACAAGCTTCAGGAATTGTCATGAAATACCGTGTAATATCAGGATGAGTTACCGTAACCGGTCCGCCTCGCTCGATCTGATCTCTAAAGCGAGGAATCACAGAGCCATTGGATCCCAACACGTTCCCAAATCGCGTGGTAATAAAACGCGTCCGATGATCGCCTCTAGATTGAGTTAGTTTTTTATCCAGCGTCTGCACATAAATCTCTGCAATGCGTTTTGTGGTACCCATCACGTTGGTCGGGTTTACCGCTTTGTCTGTAGATACTAACACAAATTTTTGCACGTCATATTCGACAGATAGGTTGGCGATATTGTAGGTGCCAATTACATTGGTACGCACTCCCTCAATCGGATGGCTTTCTACCAGAGGAACATGTTTATAGGCTGCCGCGTGGTATACTACATGCGGTCTGAAAAGCTCAAAAAGCGCACTCATACGACCTTGATCGCGTACATCTCCAATATAAGTATGGTAGATCTGATCTTTATACACATCTTGCAAATCTAATTGCAAATTATGCAACGGGGACTCGGCTTGGTCGCATAGCACGATCATCTGTGGCTCGAACTTACCCAATTGTTTAGCGATCTCACTACCAATAGATCCTGCTGCGCCCGTTACCAATACGCGCTTACCTTTAAGCTGGTGCAAAATATTCTCATTAGAGATATGGATAGGCTTACGCTCTAGCAAATCTTCGATTTTCACTTTCTGAATCTGTTTTGCTAACAGATCACCATTCATAATGCGATCGATTGGCGGCAGTGTCAACACATTGACACTGTGCTCCAGACAAACATCTACCGTCGCCTGCTTCGTGTCGACACCAATTTTATGAGAAGCAAATATCAGTTCATCTATTTGATACTTGTCGATCATCTTACTTAATTCTCTCGAACGGTAGATCTTGATGCCATCAATAGATTTGCCCACTTTTTTCTCATCATCATCTATATAGGCCACGATCAATTTGTCTCCTCGGGCATCATGATCAAAGGTGCGTTTAACAGCTAGTCCCAAATCACCAGCGCCATAAATCACTATATTGTTTACTTTCCGTTTGGCTAACTTAGTGTACTGGAAAAATATCTTAATACAAGCGCGATAGATGGTTAGTCCGGTAAACAAAAATAAGCCGTAGAGAATCACTAAGGTAATAGGCAACACGGCAAATCGTTCAAATGCTATGGCCCAAAGAAACTTGGCTACTAAAATGACGATCACACTAAATAGTACGGAGGAAAGTATGCGTATGGAATCAGTCGCGCTCGTGTAACGAACAATGCCCGAATACAATTTGAAATAGTAGAAAGAAACCGCAGTAGCTCCCATCATAAGAAATGCTTCCCAGAACACAATGATATGAATCATCTTATCTACTTGGAAAGCACTATACACCAGATAACTAAGCAGAAAGGCAATGACCGCCACGGTCATATCAAAAAGAAATATGATCCACCTAGGAACGATCCTAAAATGCTTAAACGGATTGAAACTTGGCATATACCCTACTAATCTTGTCTACGAATGATTGCCAAGTTACTTATTTATTCCTATTTTTAATGGTATTTATGAGGGAAAAAGAATGAGCAGTATGGCGAAGATAGCCCATGAAGCTATTTTTCAGACGAAAGAATCTACCGCTATGGCGGGGAAACAGAAAAATTCTTTAAAAATTGGGATTCTGAAGGAGATCACCTTTCAGGAAAATAGGATAGCACTCACGCCGCTGTCGGTCGGGTTATTGGTGGAACACGGCCACGAAATAATCCTAGAATCTGGCGCAGGTAATGCATCCAACTTCTTGGATCATCATTATAGTGAACAGGGCGCACAGATTACCCACGATCCCCGTACGGTGTATGAGTCTGACATTTTAATCAAGATTTCGCCCCCGACGCTTGCTGAGGTAGAAATGATGAAACCGCGCCAAGTGTTATTCTCTTCACAACAGCCTTCTCTGATGGATCTTGACGTGTTAAAAAGCCTGATGCGCAAGCAGATTACGGCCTTATCTTTCGAGTATTTACAAGATGAAGGCTGTCACCTGTCCGTCGTACGAGCCATGAGTGAAATCGTAGGCGCAACTTCGGTATTGATTGCCGCGGAATACCTGAGCAATGTTTTTGATGGCAAAGGTTTGATGTTAGGCGGAGTTACCGGCGTACCTCCTACCGAAATGGTCATCATCGGTGCCGGTACGGTTGGAGAATTTGCGGCGCGCACTGCTATCGCGCTTGGTGCACAAGTGAAAGTATTTGACAGTTCCGTTTTTCGACTGCGTCGATTACAAAATAATGTCGGTAGTCGCGTATTCACCTCTGTTATTCAACCTGTCGTACTAAACAAAGCGGTGCAATCCTGTGATGTGGTGATCGGTGCGATGCGCGCCAAGAATGGTCGTGCTCCCTGCCTGATCTCGGAAGAAACTGTTTCGAAGATGAAACCCAATTCGGTGGTCATTGATGTAAGTATCGATCAAGGCGGTTGTTTTGAGACATCGGAGGTTACTACGCATGATCAGCCCACCTTTCGTAAGTACGACGTGATTCATTATTGCGTGCCCAATATTGCATCGCGTGTAGCGAGAACGGCTACGTATGCATTGACCAATATTTTTACGCCAATTCTATTAGAAATTGGGGAAAGCGGTGGAATGAATAATATGATCTGGGGCAATCCCGGCATTCGCAGCGCGATATATCTCTATCACGGAAATCTGACGAACAAGGACATTGGAAGTAAATTTAACATGCCTTCTAAAGATCTTAATCTAATCGTGGTATCCAACCTATAGTAGATTTATCACAGTCGACAGATCTTTTTTTATCAATTTTTTAAGATCTAAGTACACACCACTAAACAAGAACCAACATGAAATACATCCTCCTTATCAGCATTTTATTTACAAACGGATGGCATGCCATGGCACAAAACTGGCACACAGAGGTCGGGCAGCAAGTGCCGTACTTCGAGATCGACACCAAGGATGGCAGCAAGAAATCGACAGAAACGCTACAAGGGAAAGTGGTATTGATTAATTTTTTCGCGACCTGGTGTCCCCCGTGTAGACAGGAGCTCCCAGAAGTGCAAAGCAAGATTTGGGATAAGCACAAGGATCGGGAAGATTTTGAAATTGTCGTACTGGCCAGAGAAGAAGGTTGGAATAAGCTCACTCCTTTTTTAGAGCAATTCGGCTACACCTTTCCTTTTTATCCGGACTTGAATAGAAAAGTTTATAGTTTGTTTGCGCCCGATACGATCCCGAGAAATGTGATTATTAATCGCAATGGCAAGATCATTTACCAATCAATAGGCTATGAACCGGAAGAGTTTGAGCAGATGGTCGACCTCATTCAGCTCCATCTAGATCAACCTTACTAGTTTTTACGGGTAGAATCTCGTACGATCAAAATCGGATCTAGTATGATTCGCGTGTCAGACAATACAAGTGGATCGGCAGATTGCAACATCGTGAGAAATAATCGTGCAGACTCCTCGCCCATCTTTTCTGCCTGCTGATCTATCGTCGTAAGTGAAGGATTGATGTAAGCGGAGAATGTTTGGTTGGCAAAGCCCACCACGCCAATTTCACCAGCTTGAATCTGTCGCTCGTGCAATACATTTAATATACCAAGCGCTGTAAAGTCATCCCCTCCAATAATGGCATCAGGCCGAGTAGATAAATCTAACAATTGGCGCGCAGCGCGAATTCCTGCTTCTATAGAAATTTCTTCGCGAACGATAAGACGGGGATCAATTGGCAATCCGTGCTCGCTAAGCGCGCGGGTATAGCCGGAGAAACGATCTTCAAAAATCTTGATCGTGCTGGCAGTCGATGCAAAGGCAATACGTTGGTATCCTGCCTCGATCAGGTGCGAAGTAGCCAAATAACCAGCACGCTCATCATCAATAGCCACCATTGGCGCATGAATGCGATCATCTATTCGGTCAAAAATCAACAAGGCCTTGTGTTCCTCATGCACTTTTTGAAGATGACTGAAATCCGTGGTTTCCAAAGACGGCGAAATAATAATACCATCCACCTGCGCCTCCAACAAAGTAGCAATACCGTTCTGCTCGGATTGCAACGACTCATTGCTTTGATACAAAATGATAGAATATCCGGCACGCTTGAAATGCAGCTCCAAAGTGGAAATAAAAGCAGAGAAAAAATGAATTTGCGCACTAGGCACGATCACGCCTATGATATAGGTTTTGCCCGAACTTAATGAAGAAGCAACCTTATTTGGTCGGTAATTCATTTCTTCAGCCATTTTGCGGACCGCATCTTTCGTAGCATCGCTGATAAGGTCAGAGTTATTCAATGCGCGAGAAACGGTAGATATGGTTGTATTTAGCGCTTTGGCAATATCATAAATCGTGGTTCTTTTCTTCACGTTAGGTTTTTTACAAATAATTGTAAATATAAAATAATCTAACTAGATTTATGCAAGCGCTTGCACTTAAACCTAATCGATGACAATATGCTTTTACTTGGTATAGACCTTGGTACATCCTCCATCAAAATCTCCGTTGTAGATCACGAAAGTCAAAAAACATTGACCACGGTGAGCTATCCGGAAGAAGAAAGTCCCATTCATTCTCCAGAAGCGGGCTGGGCAGAACAAGATCCAAATATGTGGTGGGAACATATTAAAATCGGAATCCGTAAAGCACATACTACAGGCTCATACAACCCTGCGGACATCAAATTTATTGGTATTGCCTATCAAATGCACGGCTTAGTATTGTTAGATGCCGATGGCAATGCCTTACGCAACTCCATCATTTGGTGCGATAGTCGCGCGGTGCCGATCGGTCAACAAGCTTTTCGTGATTTGGGCGGACAAGAGATCCTGCGTACGCATTTAAATTCGCCAGGGAATTTCACCGCATCTAAATTCAGATGGGTGAAAGATAATGAACCCGAAATCTATCAAAAAACCCGACATCTCTTACTACCTGGCGACTTTGTATCGTTTCGACTTACGGGAGAATATTGCACCACGAATAGTGCTTTGTCTGAAGGTGTGCTCTGGGATTTCTCTAAAAACAGTTTATCTCAGACTATACTCGAGCACTATGGAATTGATCGCTCAGTGATTCCTACAGTGCATCAAGTGTTTGAAGATCACGGACGGATTCTTCCTGCGATAGCCGATGAACTCGGATTAGCGCACGATGTACACGTCACCTACAAGGCAGGAGATCAACCGAACAATGCGCTTTCGCTCAATGTATTGCAAGCAGGTGAAGTAGCTGCCACAGCGGGCACATCGGGGGTGATCTACGGTGTGAGCGACCAATTGGTCTACGACCAACAATCTCGTGTAAATACGTTTGCTCATGTTAATCATCAAGAAGAAATAACGCGCACGGGCGTACTGCTCTGTATCAATGGTACAGGCATATTGTACAATTGGATTCGAAAAATAGCCGGTCACGGGCTCTCCTACGACGAAATTAATCAGATCGCTGCTACAGCTCCGATCGGCGCACAAGGATTAAGCATATTTCCCTTCGGTAACGGCGCAGAACGCATGCTAAACGATCAAATGATCCAAGCATCTATCACAGATATCGATTTCAATCGGCACGATAGAGCTTCTCTTTTTCGCGCAGCGCAGGAAGGTATTGCATTTGCTTTTCGGTATGGACTAGATATTATGCGGGAGAACGGCATGAAGCCGAAAGTAATCCGCGCGGGACATGCCAATTTATTCCAAAGCGCTGTGTTCAGATCGTCTTTCGTAGCAGCAACGGATACGCCATTAGAACTATACAAGAACGATGGCAGTGTAGGTGCTGCTTTGGGAGCAGGCATTGGTGGTCGCGCCTATCGCGACGCCAAAGAAGCGCTGAGTGGCTTACAGGTAATTGCTGATTTCATTCCTGAAAAAGCTTTTACAGAACGGTACGAGGAGCTATATCAAGATTGGAAAGGACAATTAACTCAAAAATTAAATACAAAGACAATATGAACGTGTTAACAGGCGAAAAAGAATTTTTTAAAGACATTAAACAAATCCAGTTCGAGGGTTTGGAAAGCGACAACCCGCTTGCTTTCCGCTGGTACAATCCAGATCAAATCGTGGCAGGAAAAACAATGGCCGAACATTTTAAGTTTGCCTGTGCTTACTGGCATTCTTTCAACGGTGATGGCGGAGATCCATTCGGCGGAGCAACACATAATTTCCCTTGGGATCGGCAGAGTGATCCATTAGCGCGCGCTAAAGACAAGATGGATGCTGCATTTGAATTCATCACCAAATTACAAATCCCCTACTATTGTTTTCACGACGTAGATTTAGTCGACTTCACCAACGATGTGGTGGAGAATGAGAATCGCTTACAGCAAATCGTTGGCTATGCCAAGCAGAAACAGCAAGATAGTGGCGTAAAACTATTGTGGGGTACGGCTAATTTATTCAGCAATCCTCGCTATATGAACGGCGCTGCGACCAATCCAGATTTTCACGTGTTGGCGCACGGCGCGGCACAAGTAAAAGCGGCACTAGACGCAACGATTGCATTAGGTGGAGAAAACTACGTTTTCTGGGGCGGTAGAGAAGGCTATATGTCATTGCTGAATACTAACATGAAGCGTGAGCAAGAGCATTTGGCCAAATTCCTGCATTTGTCAAGAGATTACGCCCGTAAAAACGGATTTAAAGGTACATTTTTCATTGAGCCAAAGCCATGCGAACCATCCAAACATCAATATGATTACGATGCGGCGACGGTATCAGGCTTCTTGCGTCAATATGATTTACTGGACGACTTCAAACTCAACTTAGAAGTGAATCACGCGACACTAGCAGGACATACTTTCCAGCATGAACTTCAAGTGGCTGTAGATGCCGGATTATTAGGTTCGATGGATGCTAACCGTGGCGATTACCAAAATGGTTGGGATACGGATCAGTTTCCAAACGACATCAATGAATTGACTGAATGCATGTTGATTATTTTAGAAGCTGGTGGATTCCAAGGCGGCGGTGTTAACTTTGACGCTAAAATTCGTCGTAACTCTACGGATTTGGCAGATTTAGTACATGCGCATGTCGGCGGTATGGATTTGTTTGCGCGAGCACTCGTAACGGCCGATCGTATCTTATCAAACTCAGATTATCAGAAAATCCGTAAAAATCGCTACAGCTCATTCGATGATGGCGAAGGCGCCTCTTTCGAGAAAGGTGGCCACACTTTAGAAACTTTGCGTGACTTTGCGGCAGCAAATGGCGAACCGCAGACAAGAAGTGGCCAACAGGAATTCTTAGAAAATCTGATTAACCGCTACATTTAAAAAAAGCGATATACAAAGAGAGCGGGCTTCATCTAGATGAAGCCCGCTCTCTTTGTATAATGAGAATTATTATTCGCTACTTAGTTAGCACTCGTATCTCCTGCAGCTGGTGCAGCAGTAGGTGCAGGTGCTTCGTTTGTTGGAATATTCAATCCAGGATTATTTTGCATTGGTGCTTCCAATTGATCGTTTAATCTATCGGATGAACCCGTAGATCCGCTCGGACCAACCATATTAAGACCTAAACAGAAAACCATCAAAGCGATCGCCAATGCCCAAGTTCCTTTTTCTAAGAAATCTCCAGTACGTTGCACACCCATTAGGTTAGAACCGCCTGCGAAACCAGAGGACAAACCTCCACCTTTAGGGTTTTGTATTAACACGATCAAACCAAGTAACACACTGGCTAATACAATTAAAATAATAATTAGGGTAACCATACTATATAAATATTAAAATTTTTGTTCTAATTCTTCAATTCGGCTCGCAAAGTACATTTTTTTTTCTGGATTAATCGAAATTAATTTCCTAAAAACATCGACTGCTTTTGGATACAATCCCTGCTCTATATAAATATTGGCCAATGTTTCGGTAACCAGAGAAAAATGATCTTCGGCACTCTTTCGAGCTTTATTTTCGTTATTTACCACGTCTGGCGTTGGTGGATGTATTTGAGGTTCTTCTCGTATAAAACGCTCGATTACCGCATCTGTTTTCTTTGGCATAGATACTTCCACAGTTTTCTGGCGGATAGCGGCACTCAGCTTATCTTCTGGATCTTGCAGATGGAAGATATTTTCTCTGATCTGATGATCCAAAATAGTCTCGTCAAATTTTGACGGCACAAACTGACCGTCATCACGTGTAGTAAGCGACTGAAAATTGACGAAAGGTTGATAGGTATCCGCATGTTTGAGACGCGTCTTGTACAACCACCAGCGAAAACTATATGGCATCAATGCATCGTCGTACACGCTCAAGTCTTCTTCAGCTTCTTCATCGTTTGAACTTGCCTCAACAGGAGCGACTGCGGTTGTGTTCGCACCTTGCTCGGCTATTTCTGCCGTTTTCTGCAACGCAAAATAGTCGACCGATTGCGCTTGCTCGAAGATCAGATCTGCTAGTTCATCATCCGGCGTCTTAGCACTTTCTGCCTCCTGTAGAACTAAATCAGCATCTTCTTTCTCTTCTAATGGCAATGAAGAGCTTGTATTTTCCTCTACCATGTTTTCATCAGCAATATCTTCAGCACGTTGCTCTACCAAATCGTACAACCAATACCGATTATCTGTATGAAGTAATGCCTTTTGTATAGTAGCATCTGTAGTAGGGTCAGACGCAGATGATCGGCGACATTGATAGGCAAATACAAGTGCCTGTGCGAAAGGATATTCGGACAGAAGCAATTGAAAATCTACATCCGATACGGCATTCGGATCTCGCAATGCTTCTGCAAACAATTTTTTGATATTTGGTGTAGATGCTTGGTTCATGACGAGTCTTGACTTACCAGTTATTGAATGTCCGGTTGTAAATATCCTCGGTCAACATCAGGATAATTTCTCTAGTTAATTCTAACTCCGTGTTGGTATTGACAACCCCTCGAAATTCTCTAAACTGCGTAAAGTTTTCTTCAAAATCGCTTTCTCCAGATTCATCTTTGCGGTTCGTATACTTCACCTTGACAGTAATGGATAACCTATTCAGCGCGGCAAGATTAGTATTAGCTTCCACACCAGCAGAAGAAATGGTATAATTGGTGATCACTCCTTCAAAGATAGCATCGCCATTCTGATCGACCTGATTGAGTCGAGATTGTGTTCTTATACGTTCTTTTAGGCCCTCCGTAAAGTCTTGGCTTAAAGAAGTAATGACCATTGGCGCAATATTCTCGAAGAACTCGACCGTGTAGGTATTCATATTTTCTGGAATACTCCCGCCACTCAAGCTATACTTTACCCCGCAACTCTGCGTGGTAAAAATCAACAATACAGAGGTAATGATGACAGTAAGTATGGATTTATGGTTATTCATAAACGAAGTCTTAATCTAGGTTCAAATCTTTAATCTTACGGTACAGGGTGCGCTCGGAAATACCCAACTCTTGTGCAGCTGCTTTGCGCTTACCTTTATGTTTTTTCAAAGCACGCTTGATTAAGTCTGATTCTTTGTCTACCAATGACAAAGATTCTTCTACTTCTTCTACATCTTGGGCATTATAGCGGTATTCTCCGTTCGCTGGTTTTGGTCGATTAGGATTATGAATCGTTAATGTCGCTGGCGAAGGCAAGCCATATTCATCACTCATCCGCGCCGCCATATTACCACTATTATTATCAATGTCTTTGTAAAGCTGATTGATTACTGGAGAGTTTTGCTCATAGGTTCCGGCGTTTATTCCATTTTGAATAAGCTCCACCACTAATTTCTTCAGATCAACCATATCCCGCTTCATATCAAACAGGACTTTATACAGCAAATCTCTTTCGGAGAAATCGTCTTTATTCTGTTCGTTTACAAAAACGGGAAGATTAGACTGCTTGGCATCAGCCGGAATATAATCGCTCAGAATTGCCGCATTGATACTCCGCTCTTTTTCCAAAACGGCTACTTGCTCTGCAATGTTTTTTAGCTGCCTAACATTGCCGGGCCAATTATAACTGACCAATAGGTCTTGCGCATCTGGCAGTAGTTGAATGCTCGGTGTACGGTATTTATCGACAAAGTCAACGACGAACTTACGAAATAATAAATAGATATCTTCGGGACGCTCGCGCAACGCAGGGATTTTTAGTGGTACGGTATTCAATCGGTAATAAAGATCTTCTCTAAATTTGCCCTTTTGTACAGCCGTATACATATCAACGTTGGTCGCTGCCACGACACGAACATCGGTTTTCTGGACTTTGGATGATCCTACACGAATGTATTCGCCAGATTCCAACACACGCAATAAACGTGCTTGTGTACCTAGCGGCAATTCGCCGACTTCATCTAAAAAGATGGTACCGCCATCTACTACTTCAAAATAACCTTTTCGTGCTTCGGTCGCGCCTGTAAAAGAGCCCTTCTCGTGGCCAAACAACTCCGAGTCAATCGTTCCCTCGGGGATAGCACCACAGTTTACAGCAATAAATGGACCATGCTTGCGCGCGCTTAGCTGGTGAATAATATGGGAAAAGACTTCCTTACCAGAACCGCTTTCGCCTTGGATCAATACAGAGATATCCGTTGGTGCGACCTGACGGGCAATATCGAGCGCACGATTTAATAAAGGCGAATTGCCAATAATTCCAAATCTACTTTTTAAATCCTGATGATCCACCATGGGTACAATTTTGCTTTTAGCGCCTTTTTTAATTGATTATTTTTCCAATTAAAGTTGCTGAAGTACAACTTTCTCCCAGTACATCTACATAATCTCCAGCTTTGTAACGTGTATCTAGAGGGAAAACCACCATCGCATTCTGGTCATTCCGCCCACAATAGTGCTGATCCGAGCGCTTGGATAATCCTTCGATAAGCACGCGGTGCACTTTGCCCACATAATCTTGAATACGCTCATGCCCGTGTGTACGTTGCAAAGCCACGATCTCTGTCAATCGACGTTTTTTTACTTCTTCTGGGATATCATCCTCGAATCGTTTGGCTGCCAACGTTCCCGGTCTTTCTGAATAAGCAAACATGTAAGCAAAATCGTATTTTACATACTCCATCATCGATATAGTATCTTGATGCTCTACTTCCGTTTCGGTACAGAATCCAGTAATCACGTCGGTAGATATGGCGCAGCCTGGAATAATACGACGGATGGCATCGACACGATCGATGTACCATGCGCGATCATATGTCCGATTCATAATATCCAAAATGCGTGAATTGCCTGACTGCACAGGCAAATGGATGTAGTTACAAATATTCTCGTACCGAGCAATGGTATGCAATACCTCGTCGGTAATATCTTTGGGGTGTGAGGTGGAGAAGCGAACGCGCAATAGCGGATTGACATCTGCCACCATCGCCAATAGCGTGGCGAAGTTTACTGTTTTCTCAATTTCAGTACCGTCCTCATTTTTTTGAGCATGCTTGTATGAATCCACGTTCTGCCCCAATAAGGTTACTTCGCGGTATCCTGCTTCAAAAAGATTTTTTGCTTCTTGTAAGATAGACTGCGGATCACGACTGCGCTCTCTACCACGTGTAAAAGGGACGACGCAGAAAGAGCACATATTATCACAACCACGCATGATGGATATAAATGCGGCTACGCCGTTGGAGTTCAATCGGACGGGACTAATGTCTGCATAAGTTTCTTCGCGAGACAATAGCACGTTGACAGCCTTCGCGCCATCTCCGACCTGCTCAATCAGATTAGGAAGGTCACGGTAGGCATCTGGTCCAACGACCACATCCACCAACTTTTCTTCTTCTAAAAACTTGGCTTTAAGACGCTCTGCCATACAACCCAATACCCCAACAATCATCCCGGGATTACGAGCTTTGGCAGATTCAAATTCTTTCAATCTATTCCGAACGCGTTGTTCGGCATTTTCGCGTATAGAGCAGGTATTAATAAACACCACATCCGCATCTTTAAAATCTTTGGTAGTCTCAAAACCATGATCGATCAAGATGGATGCAACAATCTCACTGTCCGAAAAATTCATCTGACAACCGTAACTTTCGATATAAAGTTTTCGCCCGTTGCTGGCTCCTGTAGGCACCATATCAAGTGCCTCGCCTTGACGAGTTTCATCGTGTGTTTTGGTTGTGTGTAATAAGTCTAACATGTCCATTTCTCAAAGAGACAAAGTTAAGAATTAAATCTTAGAATGCGTGACAAGATGTCATCTGCATTGACCTATTGCATATCGGTCTAATGTTTGATAATTTAGCACAAAAAAGCAATTATGAAAAAAGCACTATCAGCATGTATCGTTGCATTAGCGATCTTATCTGGAGCCTCGATGGCTCAGGCACAGGCAAAGTTGCCACCTGCAAGTAGCACACAACAAGTATCGCAAGGACTTGGGATTAGCAAGATCTCACTCAATTATCAGCGCCCAAATAGCAATGGACGGACTGTTTTTGGCGGATTAGTTCCTTATGGTGAAGTATGGCGCACGGGAGCGAACAACGCTACAGCGATTACTTTCGATAGCGAAGTAACTATCCAGGGTAAAACCGTACCTGCCGGAACGTATGGTTTGTTTACCATTCCCACTAAAGGTGATTGGACGATTATTCTAAATAAAACTGCTGAACAGTGGGGCGCTTATACATATAAACAGGAGGATGACCTAGTTCGTTTCACAGCAAAACCGACTAAGTTGAATAAAAAGGCAGAGACCTTCAGCATTAACTTTGAGAACGTTACTTCAAAAAGTCTAGATGTGGTTTTGAGTTGGGAAAACGTAGCAGTACCATTCACGGTATCTGTTGATCAGACTAAAGAAATCATGGCATCATTGGAAACTGCAATGAAGGGCGAGAAAAAACCTTATTTCCAAGCAGCACAATATTATTTCCAAAATAACCTTGACCTTACGAAGGCTGTAGAGTGGATCGAGGAAGCAGACAAAGGAAACACGAAAGCGCCACATATTAAATACTGGAAAGCTCAAATTTTGACGAAAGCAGGTGACAAAGCAGGTGCCGCAAAAGCTGCTCAAGAAGGAATTGATATGGCTACTCAAGCAAACAATTCGGAATACATCAAATTGAATACACAGGCGCTTAAAGCTGCGAAGTAAGCAATAGAATTTTTAAGCCGTGTGTTTGGCTGCGCCTATAGTGCAGCCAAACACACGGCTTTTTTATGCGATATCAAACAACGTTATAATTCTTCCTTAAGGATAGCTTCTAACTCTTCGGCAGATAGGTTCATATTCACGTTGCCATCCTTGGCGAAAGAAATCTCTCCAGTCTCTTCGGATACTATGACCGAAACGGCTTCAGAAACTTCCGTAACACCAATAGCGGCACGATGCCGTAAACCAAACTGCGGTGGCAAATCTTCACTATCAGACAAAGGCAATACCGAACTAGCGGTCATAATGCGAAAATCAACAATTATGACGGCTCCATCATGCAGTGGCGAATTCTTAAAAAATATGGACTCCAGCAGTCTTTTTGAAATGGGTGCATCGATGTATTCGCCACTCGACTGATAATACTCTTCATCAAAATGCCGAGAGAACACTAACAAAGCGCCCGTCTGCGACTTAGCCAAGCTACGACAAGCGTCTACAATTGGTTTGATTAGCTCTGACCGATCCCCTTCCACGGCTTTGCGCGCACCGAAAAATGACCAGATAAATTTCTTGCGGCGCATGGATATGTTTTTACCAATATGCAACAGGAAACGTCGAATTTCCTGTTGGAATACTACGATCAATGCAATGGATCCTACCGAAATAAAGCCGCCAAAGATCTCGGTCAACAGGCGCATCTCTAGTTGCTTCACAACCAGATAAATACCATAAAACAAACCGACACCAATCAGGATGTTTACGGCAATGGTACCCTTTATCAAACTATACACATAGTAAATGATAATGGCCACCAGCAAGATGTCGATAAAATCGAACCATCGGAAACCACTCAGAAGATTAAAATCCAGTCCTTGCATATACTCTGCAATTTAATGAATATTCTGCAACCTGTACTATGACTGTTGTATAATTTAAGCCAATTGCGGCCATTTTATATTGATTATATTTGTGATATAACAAGCTACCGTACATGACTAGATTATCTGTAAATATCAATAAGATTGCCACCTTGCGCAACGCACGTGGCGGCAACATCCCAAATGTACTAACGACTGCGATTGCTTGTGAGCGCTTTGGCGCGCAAGGAATCACGGTACATCCTAGACCGGATGAACGCCATATCCGCTATCAGGATGTGTATGATTTAAAAAAAGAAATCCAGACCGAATTTAACATCGAAGGTAACTGTCAGGAAGAGAAATTTGTGGAGCTGGTATTGGCCAACAAACCGACGCAAGTAACTTTAGTACCCGATGCCAATGAGCAAATCACATCCAATCACGGCTGGGACACGATTAAAAACAAGGTATTTTTACGCGACATAGTAAGCCGCTTTCAACAGGAAGGAATCCGCGTTTCACTATTTGTGGATCCTATAGAGGAAATGGTAGAAGCAGCAGCGGAAACTGGCGCAGATCGTGTAGAATTGTACACTGAAGCGTACGCAGCTGAGTTTGGCTACGATAAGGAAAAAGCTATTGAGCCCTATTTTAAAGCCGCTGTAAAAGCTCGTGAAGTAGGATTGGGCTTGAATGCAGGGCACGACCTTGACTTGCATAATTTAGCTTTCTTCAATGAGCGAATTCCGGGACTATTGGAAGTAAGTATTGGGCACGCTCTGGTAGCAGATGCGTTGTTTCTTGGGTTGGAAGAAACGATCAAAAGATACTTAGCTGCGCTCAAAGCATAAAAGTTTTTTGTTTTTTTACAAAAAACGTCTTTGCGGAGCCGAGGCACGAGGCTGTGGCAATCTAAAGTAGCAACTTTCTTAACTTCCTCAATCGAAAAAGAAATAGATAGCTTTGTCATGCCTCCGCGCAATGACGGTCGACTTATACAAAAAAGGTGGTAGTAAGCTATTACTTACTACCACCTCAAATTACCTTCGTTTAGAAAAGACTAATTGATCCCTCTAAAAATTCTATTCCAACGAATTTTGGACAAGAAACTTCCATCTTCATCGTAGCTCATAAAAGTCAATACCGCTTTACCTACGATATGGTCTTCGGGGACAAAACCCCAGCCGCGTGAATCCAAGGAGTTATGTCTATTATCTCCCATCATCCAATAATAATCCATATTAAACGTATAGCTATCTGCTAACTTGCCGTTGAGATAAACCCCGTCGGCACGCTCTTCTAACGTATTGCCTTCATAAATCGTGATTGCACGGATGTATAATGGCAAGGTTTTATTATCCAACTTGACAGTCCATCCCTTTTTAGGGATCGTAAATGGCCCAAAGTTATCATAGTTCCAGACAGTCCCGTCTTTATAAAATGGAAATGCTTGTACCATTTCCGAATTATCGTCTGGCCCATATACTTGTTCAATAACTTCCTTTACGTTATTCCACTTACGCACTTCTTCTGCCTCTTCGCGTGTAATGTGCAGTACATATACACCTCTCGACGGATCGTTAAGATAAGTACTCAGTTCGTAGCGTTTCTCCACCAAACGGTTCAAATCTAAGCCATATGGCTGCTCGGTAATAACAATATAGCTTGGCTGCAGATTATCGCTTTCGTAGGCAGCTTCACCATTTACAAAGAGCTGTGCACCTTTCATAGTAAGCACGTCGCCCGGCATACCCACGCAACGCTTAATATAATTCTCGCGTTTGTCGACTGGTCTTTCAAATGGCGCATCGGCATCCATCGGATAGTTAAACACGACCACATCATTTCTTTTAATTTCTTGAAATCCTGGAAGGCGTTTGTATGGCAATTTGATCCACTCAGAATAAGCCTTCCCGCCGGTAACCGGCATAGTATGGTGGGCAAATGGAAACGCCAATGGCGTCATTGGGATTCTAGCTCCATAATTCAATTTACTAACAAATAAAAAATCACCAATAAGCAAACTGCGCTCCATCGAACCTGTTGGGATCACATACGGCTCGATCAGAAAGCTTCTGATTAATGACGCGGCAACGGTTGCAAAAATAATCGCATCTGTCCACTCTCTGACAGCAGATTTCTTATATGGATATTTTTTCTTAAATTCTTCGGTATTGGATGGGCCAAGGTATCTCACGGTAGCGTCCCTTCCCCACATCGGCAGTACAATAAAAGGCACTATTACCGCAGCAGCTGTCTCCCAGAATCGGCATTTACCAAAGCTTTTCAACAGATCGAAATACAATCCGAAGAATACAAAGACATTGACTATAGGTACTAATAACCAAAGCACCCACAAACGTGGTCGTCCTACTAAATCAGCAAATACTACTTCACGATAAAAAGGAATAAAGGCTTCCCAACCCTGCTTTCCTGCTTTTCTGAATAATAGAAAGAGGCCGTACCAAGATACGACGAGAAATAGGGCAAATAAAATATAATAGATCATGTATACTACTTATTAAAATCAAACATTTCTGTCACTTGGTAAAATCCTTTTCTACCAACCAACCATTCTGCAGCGACCACTGCGCCCAAAGCAAAACCATCCCGACTATGTGCTGTATGCTTAAACTCAATCTGATCCACTTCCGAACTGTACAGTACGGTGTGTGTGCCCGGCACTTCTTCCAAGCGCAAGCTTTCAATCAACAATTCATTCTTTGCTGGAATCACCTCTTCACCCGAGCCTTCTAAGCGATTCACCCAATTATCTTTATCAGTGTATGCATCTAAGATACCTTCTGCAATGGTAATTGCTGTACCACTTGGCGCATCTAGCTTATGGATATGATGTATTTCTTCTACTTGTGCATCGTATTGTTTATATGGATTTATCGCTTTTGCTAGCATCTTATTAACATGAAAAAACACATTAACACCAATGCTAAAGTTAGATCCATAAAGCATGGATTGGTTAGCTTGGAGACAGGTTTCTTTCACCTCTTCCAGATGATCGTACCAACCTGTGGTACCTACCACGATCGGAAGATCATTTTCAAAACAAAGACTGATATTGTCTAAAGCGGCATCAGGCGTACTAAAATCTATCGCAATATCTGCCGCATTCAGATCCATTGCGGCAATATTTTCCCGGCTATCGGCATCAATAGTCCATACAATTTCATGGCCTCTTTTGACGGCATACCGCTCAATAAGCTGGCCCATCTTGCCGTATCCTAATAATCCGATTTTCATTCTAATCCTGTAATTGGTTAATATTTTAATTCAAGTTTAGCGTCAATTTCAATCCAGGAGTAAACAAAGAAGCTGCTCCAAAGCGTGAATTCGTTGCCATCCCGCTGGGATAGGTAGGTATCACCGTTGGCGTTACTCTAAAAGACAAATCGTCGCTGATATTCCAACGATTACTCAACATAGAATTTACGTAGGCTTCTACCACATTCAATCCGTACCAGCCTAATGTAGCCAAAATCACAATATCTCGATTGCGCCGCATATTATCTCGCTGACGTATCAGCGATGGCTCAGAACCTGCTGGCCTATTCCCTAAAGGTCCATCCGAAGGTTCACCATTGTTATTAAAACGAAACTGTAACTCCGTCTGGTATTCACGATAAAAGTAATTCCAGTAATCAAAGGTAAGATATCCGGCCACTAATCCGCCGTAGATCACAGGCACTTTCACCCACCACAAACCGCCATTGGTATATTGCCCCCAGCCCGGCAAGATCGCAGATCGCCGCCATGCGACACGAGAAACACGCTCAATCTCTAGTCGAGCCGAATCTTTCAAAATACCTTTAAAATAGTATTTATCACGTTCCTTTTCTTCTTTTGTGCGGGCACGGCGTTCGGCACGCGTTTCTTTCTTCTCGACATTTGCTCTTACAGAATCGGCCAATATACTATTAGCCATACTATCCGCTGTACGAATGATACTGTCGCGATCTTGTGCCTGCAAGGTTCCCCAGCATAAAAAAGTAAACAATAAAACGCCGAGATACCGCATATAACTACCAGTCAAGTAACTCCAGAATACGGCCAAGGTCATCTTCGGAATCAAATGGGATTTCAATAGCTCCCTTTCCTTTATTATTTTTCATATTAAGCCTGACGCTAGCAGCAAACCGCGAGGCCAAATCATCTTGTATTTTCTTGTATTGAAAATTCAATGTTTTTTTTGCGCCTTCGGCTGTTTCTTCCTTTTCCGCTTTCCCTTGTTGTATCTCACGAACCAGCTCTTCGGCTTTCCGAACAGATAATCCTTGATCGACAATCTGTTGGAATATGAAAAGTTGTTTCTCCTCATCAGAGATATTGATCAACGCCCGTGCATGCCCCATAGATAACTGACCATCACGAATGGCTGCTTGTATCACTGGCGGTAGTTTTAGCAGACGCAAATAGTTGGTAACTGTACTTCTATTTTTAGAAACACGCTCTCCAAGCTCATCTTGCTTCAAATTACATTCTTCGATCATGCGTTGAAAACTCAACGCCACTTCCATAGCATTTAGGTTTTCGCGTTGAATATTTTCGATCAACGCCATTTCTAGCATCTGCTGATCGTTGGCCGTGCGGACATATGCTGGTATTGCCGTGATTCCTGCTAATTTAGAAGCACGCAAGCGACGCTCACCACTAATCAATTGATAGGAATCTTTGCTCATCTGCCGAACGGTGATCGGCTGAATAAGCCCTTGGAGCTTAATGGAGTCCGATAGCTCTTGCAAAGCGACCTCATCAAATTCTGTACGCGGCTGAAAGGGGTTGATCGAAACGTGAGCTACTTCAATAAAATTAATCCCACCAACAGGCTTCGCTTCCGACTGCCTATCGCTGCCGATCTCCGTGCCAACCTTAACCGAGGATTGCCCTCTGTTAATATCTTCATCCTGAAGCAAAGCACCTAAACCCTTACCCAATCCTATTTTTCGCTGTTGTGCTGCCATATCTCTCTATACTGTCGCTGACTCTTTGTTTTCTACAGACAAAAGACCGTTCTTTTGTAAAATTTCACGCGCCAGATTCAAGTAATTGATCGCGCCTTTGCATGATGCATCATGCATGATAACCGATATACCGTAACTTGGTGCTTCACTCAAACGGGTATTTCGCTGAATGATGGTATCAAATACCAAATCAGTAAAGTGTGTACGCACCTCTTCAACAACTTGGTTAGACAGGCGAAGTCGTACATCATACATCGTAAGCAAGATACCTTCGATCTCTAGCTCGGTATTTAATCTATTTTGAACGATTTTTATGGTATTAAGCAATTTACCCAATCCTTCCAAGGCAAAGTATTCACATTGCACAGGAATAATCACAGAATCCGAAGCGGTAAGCGCATTGATAGTAATCAAGCCCAAAGAAGGAGAACAATCGATAATGATAAAATCATAATCGCCCTTGATCTGATCAAGTACAGTTTTCATACGATACTCGCGCTCGTTGAGATTAATCATCTCAATTTCTGCACCTACTAAGTCAATATGTGCCGGAAGTAGGTCCAAGTGCGGTGTCTCTGTTTCTCTGATCGCATCGTGAGGCGCTAAATCATTGACCAAACACTCGTAAATACTCGTTTTTATCTCGCGCGGATCAAAACCGATACCGGATGTCGAGTTTGCCTGCGGATCTGCATCGATCAGTAAGGTTTTATACTCCAATACTGCCAGACTAGCAGCAAGATTAATAGCGGTTGTTGTTTTCCCAACACCACCTTTTTGATTTGCAATGGCAATGATTTTTCCCATATTGATGATAACCTATAACTGAGTATGAACCTATTAATCCTACAGCTACATGCCAGCAAGATAACATTCTAATGATTTTGATCCTACTTAAAACATGTTAAATTTGCTACTTTTATGAGCCCAGAATGGCTTCAAATCTCAGGACGCTAAGTTAGCAAAAAATTAGCTGTAGTCCGATATTTGATTAGCGCAATTTACGGGCAGAATGAACAGATATAATTATGGATTTAATCATCGTGGGAACGAATCGCCCCAAAAATAATTCGACTCGTGTAGCACACTATTATCAGCATGAATTGAGCAGAAAAGGGCAAGATTGGGAGATTCTTTCTCTCGACAGCTTACCCAATAACCTGATCGTATCTGATCTATATGGCCGTCGTAGTGATGCTTTTGCATCTATCCAAGAGCGCATATCCGAGGCAAGGCGTTTTATATTTGTGATACCGGAATATAATGGCAGCTATCCCGGAATCCTAAAAGTATTTATGGATGCTTGTGCTTACCCAGCATCATTTCACCACAAAAAAGCTGCTCTAGTCGGCATCTCGACCGGGAAATACGGCAATGTACGTGGCGTGGATCATTTTACCGGCGTATGTCATTACATGCGTATGTATGTGATGCCGCTAAAAATCCATATTGCTCACATACAAAATGAGCTGAATGAGCAGGGTAATTTTTCTAATCCGCTGACGGAAAAATATATTCAGGAACAGCTGGCCGACATCGAACGGCTATAAATCTCCTTTGATGATACTGCTTAGTAAGTCTTCTATTGAGTGCTTGAATTTGTATTCATCGAATACTTGCTGATTGAGGAGGTGACTATTTTCTTCGTACAAGAAGATGCTCCAAGCGTTGTTTTTGTACTCGAGTGCCGATAGATTTTCGATCCAATCGCCCGAATTCATGTACACACAAGATCCTTTTTTAGTCTCTACCGTTTGGATCGTTGGATGATGGATATGACCGCAGATCACGTAGTCATATTGATTTTCGATAGCCAGCTCTGAAGCCGTTTTTTCAAAGTCAGAGATAAACTTGACGGCTTTCTTCACAGAGTTTTTGATGCGCTTGGAAAGCGAATATTTCTCACGCCCCATGCGCACCAGCACGGTATTGATCAAGGTATTGAGCTGAATCAAACGGTCATAACCCCAACCGCCTAGCTTGGCGATCCACTTAGAATGCTGAATAGAAGCGTCGAACACATCGCCATGAAAGATCCACGTTTTTTGACCGTTGACATCCAGCAACAACTTGTTGGCAAATTGTATCTTACCAAAGTGCATCGGCCCGAATTTACGCAACATCTCATCGTGGTTGCCGGTGATATACACCACTTGACAGCCTGAATAGGCCATATCTAGCAAACATTTCAATACTCGGAAATGCGATTCAGGGAAATAGCTCTTCTTAAATTGCCAGATATCTATGATATCTCCATTAAGGACCAGATAATTGGGTTTTATGGAGTGCAGGTATTGGAGCAATTCGTCTGCTCTACAACCATGTGTACCAAGGTGAATGTCGGATATGACGGCAATATCTACGGCTCTTCTCATGTGGTGTTTTTACAAAGTAACAACCGCACTATTAAGCCATCATTCTCAAAGAGTTAAGCTTTTATAAAGAATCAATGAGACTGCGTTGCCATTTTTCGGGCGCATCATCACGCTGTAGGTACAGCATCGCGGTTGCACGCGCATCAGATAATGGATCGTGATGCTGTAATGGAATATCCATGATCTTGCAGCATACATTTAATTTGGTACGGGCGAATCCTAATTGCTGGTAAAGCACGCTGGTACACAACCATTGATCACTAATATCCAGTTCTTCGTAGCGCAGACCATAATGTTTCATCGTTTGCTTCAATACCGATCGATCAAATTTCTCATTATGTGCCACCATTTCACGACCTTTCAGTAGCGGAGCTAAATCTTTGTACAACTCGTCGAAAGTAGGCGATTCTGCGGTTTCACGCGGCTTGATGCCGTGCACACGCGTAGTTTGCCACATATATTTATTGTTGGGCGGCTTCACCAAACTAAAGAATTCTTCGGTAATCACGCCTTCATCGACACGCACTACACCCACCGCACAAATACTATTGTAATCTGCAGTCGCTAATTCGAAATCGATCGCTGTAAAACTTAACATATGCTATTATTCTATTGCAAAGATAGGCGTTTTTCCACGAAACAACTAGATTTCAAGCAGACCGGATGTGGGTTCTTTTTGATTTGCGACCTTATTAAAATCTGTCTTACTGTATAATTTACTATCTTAGCGCCGAAAAAGCACTTTTGTGCTACACGCTACTCATGAAAATAAATCGTTCATTACTCGCCTATTTCCAATTGGCACTTTTAAGTGCCATTTTGACGAGCAATGCGCTATTTATGCACAGCCACGTATCACATGGCCATCTAGTGATGCACGTGCACCCTTTCGCTCTCGACGAACGCGGTGATGTAGCTACACACGAGCACGATGACGATGAGATGGTGTTTTATGATTTCTTGGCTCACCAAGGAATCGTGCAAATGGAGCCATTCTCTGGCGCCATCGAAGTATTAGCCATTGCTTATAGCTCTTATCAGGCTCCCATACGCAATGAGGATATCGCGCACTACCGCTATCATGATGCGCCTAGTCTTCGTGGGCCGCCCATTTTTTCCTAATCTATCTTTTTAACAAATCTCGGAATTGAACGCTTGGTTCACGCTTGTCGCGTGTACCATCTACCTGTGTTTCCATTCCGTACGCAGCAACGACTATGCACTATCGCATAGATGACTCTTTTATTTCATGCTTAAAAGCAACACATTCTATATGGAAAAATTTTTCTACACCATACTATTGACTTTACTATCTCTTACCATATATGCGCAAACAACAAGTACCATAACAGGTACAGTGAGCACAAAAGGAGGCGCAACCACCGCTACCGTTCGTATTGAGGGAACGACATTGGCAGCCACCACCGACGAAAATGGACATTTTACTTTAACCAATGTACCTGCCGGGAATCGTCGCATCTTAGTTGATGCGATTGGCTATGTTCCATTTCGCCAATCGGTGTCGGTGCTTGCCGGCAATACGCCGCCGCTTCAGATCGCACTCGAAGCCGATCGACTTAATCTCAACGAAGTGGTGGTCAGTGCCACGCGATACGACGTAAACCGGAAACAATCGCCCGTAATTGTGAATGTGATTGGCTCGAAACTGATGAACGCCACGCAAAGTGTGGCCATGTCCGAAACGCTGAACTATCAACCTGGTGTACGCTTGGAGGTGAATTGCCAGAACTGTGGCTTCACGCAAGTGCGAATGAATGGTCTGGACGGCAGTTATTCTCAAATCTTGATGAATAGCCGCCCAATTTTCAGTGCGCTAAATGGCGTATATGGCTTGGATCAGATTCCGACCAGTATGGTGGAGCGCATCGAAGTCGTTCGCGGCGGTGGATCGGCGCTATACGGTTCTAATGCCATTGCTGGAACGATCAATGTGATTACCAAAGATCCTATTGTCAATTCGTGGGAGATAAACAACAACACCAGCCTCATCGGCGGCAAGAGTTTGGACAACAACTTTAGCTTCAACTCCTCGGTAGTGAGTGAAGACCTGACGTATGGCGCTACATTCTACGGTGCAAAAAGAAGTCGAGAAGCGTATGACGCAGATGGCGACGGATTCTCTGAAATCACGAAGTTGGAAAGCACGGCCTTCGGCACGAAAGCATTCTATAAGTTTTCAGAACTGAATAAGCTAACGATGGATTTTAGTGCGATCAAAGAATTTCGTCGTGGTGGCGATCGATTAAATATAGCGCCGCATTTCACGGATATTACCGAACAGTTGAATCATAATACAATCATGGGCGGGTTGACATTCGATCAATACACATCAGATCATCGCACCAAATTCAGTGTTTATGGTTCTGCTCAGCGCACCATTCGCGATAGCTACTACGGCGGATTGGGTGGCGAGCGTACCAGAGCCGACAGTTTATTAGCAGCCAATGCGTATGGAACAACGAAGGATTTTGCTTTTGTCGGCGGTGGACAATTGGCGCATACACTCAAAAATGAAGATGTATTTACCACCGGTATTGAATACAATCACAGTAATGTAGATGATGAAATCCCAGGATACAGCAGAGCCATTGAGCAAAATGTAAACAGCACAGGAATCTATGCGCAATACGAATGGAAACCAACAGATCGATTCAAAGCTTTGCTTGGCGGCCGATTTGACCATGTCAATGTCTCTGGCACGTACTATTTGGGAGATATTTCCCGAGCATCAGATGCTTCGGTATCCGCATTTAGTCCGCGCGTAACTTTATTGTATGATATCAATGAAGTATTTCAACTGCGCGGCGGATATGCCCGTGGTTTCCGTGCGCCGCAGGCTTTTGATGAAGATATGCACGTATCTTCAGTGGGTGGCGATCAGCAGTTTATCTTATTGGGCGAAGATCTGAAAACCGAATTTTCTAACTCCTACACGGCGTCTATTAATTTCACAAAAGCGATTGGAACCACCCAAACCAATATTTTAGTGGAAGGTTTCTACACCGATATTCGGAATCCATTCACTTATGTATCACAAGGCGTGATCGGCGACAACTTGCGCCTAGAGCAAATGGTCAATGGAGAAGGTCTTTACGTAGCGGGGAGTAATGTAGAAGTGGGCATCGCACCATCCGATCGCCTGACTTTTCAATTTGGAGGTACGATCCAAACGAATCGCTACCGCAAGGATCAAGAGCTCTTTGAAGGCGAAGATGTAGTGGATGGTGATCCAGCGGTGTTTACGCGCAATCTGGTGCGTACGCCAAACAGCTATGGCTATTTGAATACCAACTGGCGCGTAACAGAAGATTTTGGTATAGATATTACCGGTGTATATACTGGATCGATGGTCGTGCCGCATGTGGTTCGAGAATCTGGATTTATGGACTTGGTACAATCCAGAGAATTTATGGAGATGAACTTACGTTTGTCGCGCATGATTCACATAAAATCTAGCTTTTCACTCGAGTTGAGCGCTGGCGTACAGAACATTTTCAATAGTTATCAAAATGATTTTGATAAGGGCGCACGCCGCGATTCAGATTATATTTATGGCCCTGCCAGACCACGCACGTATTTTGTCGGTGTGAAGATTGGTAATTTCACTCATTAAGCAATAAAAAACGATGGTACGATTCTATGGTTGGATCTTCCTTTTTTGTTCAATCTTCCCTGCGTCATATACGATGGCGCAGGAAGGATTGAAAGTGAATTGGCTATCTTTCGAAGCGCTATCAGATTCGTTGGCCAGTAAGCCAAAAAAGACGTTGATTTTCTTTCATGCTGACTGGTGTACGTATTGCAAGAAAATGGAACGCGAGGTGTTTACCAACCCAGCGGTAATCGCTCAGATCAATGCTGATTATTACGCAGTACAGCTGGATGTAGAAACGACCGACAGCGTTCGCTTCGATGGTCAATTATTCACTAATAAATCACCAAAGAAAAGAAGAGGCAGATACCACGATCTCGCCATGATATTGGGTGCTAGAAACGGACAATTGGTACTGCCAACAACCCTGATCCTAGACAAAAGTTTCTTCGTAGAACAACGGCATTTTGAGTACCTACATAGCAAAAAGCTGCTCGAACTGCTACAGCCTTAACTGCACATCTCCCTCCGAGGTGACTCGCCGCATTCACATATAAAATTAAAAGCGTATTTTTGTGCCCAAATGGGAAAGAGAATACCTCAGGACAAGAAATTTGTCTCTGATATAGAGATAATTGACATCGCCGAAGAAGGAAGAGGCGTCGCGAAACAAGACGAACTGGTAATGTTTATCGAGAAGGCAATACCGGGAGATATTGTCGATGTAGAACTGCTTCGCAAGAAAAAGAATTTGGTAGAAGGGAAAGTAACTGCTGTGAAGACGCCGTCTCCACATCGGGTTGAACCTTTTTGCAAGCACTTTGGGGTTTGTGGTGGTTGCAAATGGCAACATATGAATTACGAAGCACAATTGCATTTCAAAGAGAAATATGTGACCAATGTGCTGAGCCGCATTGGCAAAGTCGATACTTCCTCTATGGAAACCATATTGGGCTCGCAAGAAACATCGTATTACCGTAACAAGCTGGAATATACATTCTCCAACAAACGCTGGCTGACTAATAAAGATGAGCAGGTAGACGATCAGGATATGAATGCCTTGGGCTTTCACGTGCCGGGTCGCTTCGATAAGATCTTGGATATAGATCATTGCTTCTTGCAAGCAGATCCTTCTAATGATATCCGTAACAGTATTCGTGCTTACGCTGCCGATCACGGAATTTCATTTTATGATCTACGTGCGCATCAAGGCGCGCTGCGCAATGTCATTATCCGCACCGCGTCTACGGGTGAGGTGATGGTTATCGTGGTCTTTGCGTATCCTACGCAAGAGCAGATTGATCAGTTGATGGAGTTCATATCTGTTAAGTTTCCGACATTAGCTTCGCTACTCTACATCGTCAACCAAAAAGGCAACGATACGATCTTTGATCAGGAAATCATGCTATACCGAGGCCGCGACTTCATTTACGAAGAGATGGAAGGTTTGAAATTTAAAGTAGGGCCAAAGTCATTCTACCAGACAAATTCAGCGCAAGCTTACGAGTTATACAAAATTACCCGTGATTTTGCTGGTCTTACAGGCGAAGAGACGGTATATGATTTGTACACTGGTGCAGGTACCATTGCCAACTTTGTGGCACGCAATGCAAAACAGGTGATTGGCATAGAATATGTACCTTCTGCTATTGAGGATGCGAAGATCAACTCTGAGCTAAACGACATCAGCAATACCAAGTTCTATGCGGGCGACATGAAAGATGTGCTGACAATACCATTTGTCACCGCACATGGTAAGCCAGATATCATTATTACCGATCCGCCAAGAGCAGGGATGCACACCGATGTGATTAAGTGCTTGTTGGATGTAGAAGCTCCGAAGATTGTATATGTGAGCTGTAATGCGGCAACACAAGCGCGCGATATTGAGTTGCTTTCTGAAAAATATCAGGTAGCTCGGATCAAGCCGGTAGATATGTTTCCGCATACGCAGCACGTAGAGAACGTGGTTCTTTTGACCAGAAAATAATACGATGAATATAGAAGAATTGTTAGCAGAGCCCTCTGGGAATGGCCCTGAAAAAGGTAAGAGCAACAGTCCGCTGGACAGCCTTAAGGTAGATCTAGACTTTTATAATGATGCGATCAAGGAGGTTTCGGCCGACCTGATCGCAGCGCAATATTCCGCTCACCCTATTTTTGTAGCGCACCAACATAGCGTGAAGATTGGCGAAGTGATCTTAGATAAGATGGAGCTGAACACTTCGTGGACTATCAATGTAAGTACGTTGGAGGAGTTTGTGGAGAACGGCATTATCAAGGAAGACCGCAAGGCTTATTTTATCAAGCAGTATAAACCTGCCGATCAATACATGTGTCTATTTGTAGTCGTTCCAGAGGGTGCAAATTTTGTGTTTTACCCATTCAAATAAAAGGTTTAGCGTTATTTAACATCCTGAATAGCGATCTTTGGTTAATTTAGATTATTACATGAACCGTTTACTACTATATATCATTGCCGTTTTTTGCCTGCTTTTTGCAGTGAGCTTACGCACATCTGCCCAGACTGCTGGGTACGAGCGTAAGAACATATCGGGTATGATATTGGAACGGGGCACCAATAATACACGCATCGCAGATGCGAATGTAACGAACATGAATACGCAACAGCAAGTGCGTACCACAATGCAAGGAATCTTTACACTACCTGTTGCTCTTGGTGACAGCCTATCCATTGAAAAAGTCGGATATGGCACGATAAAAACGCAGATCAACATGATAGAAGATATCATTCTAGAAATGCAATCTGGCCTACAAATAGAAACAGTAGTTGTATCTCGTAGTACGCGCGAAGCGGATATGCGCGGTATTATGAAAGATTATGAACGAAAAGGTGTTTATCGTGGTGGACAAAACTCGGTAGGTACCTATTTGGCTAGTCCTGCAACGGCATTGTACAATCTTTTTGGCAAGGAGCCCAAAAATGCAAGACGCTTCCAACAATACATGGAGCAAGAGCTGGAGGAAACGAAGATTGATCGTATTTTCACCAAAAGTATCGTAACAGAATTGACCGGCCTGGAAGGAGAAGAGCGGCAATCTTTCATGGATTGGTACAGACCATCTTTATCTACTGCAGAAAAATGGGGAAGATATGATTTGATGGTGTATATCAATAAATCTTTTGAAGATTGGGATGCCAATGGACGACCAAAATCTCAAAAATTGCCAAAGTTGGAGATCCCTCCGCAGGAGAAATAATCTATTGAGCAGTAGGTATCAATAATTGTTTTCCACATCATAAATTTATTTTGGCATTCGCTTTGTTTATGTATCGTAAAGAAGCATTCATTTATCTTTTAACTTATGACAATTAACAAAAAAATATCAGTTTATGGTCTGTCGCTAGCGACATCTGCAATGTTGTTTGCAAGCTGTTCTACCATACAAAATACAAGCAGCACAACTAAAGGTGCCGTAATTGGCACCACAGCAGGTGGTGCATTAGGCGCGTTGATCGGAGGAAAAGCAGGTAATACTGCAGTAGGCGCAATCGCTGGTGCAGTGATTGGTGGTGCAGCTGGTGGATTGATCGGTCGTAAGATGGATAATCAAGCGAAGGAAATTGAAAATGCTGTTGCCGGTGCTGAAGTAATTAAATCTGAGGAAGGTATTATCGTGAAATTCGATAGTGGAATTCTTTTTGACTTTAATAGTACTCAATTGAAAGGTGATGCAAAAACAAATATTGCCAAATTGGTAGAGACTTTGAATAAAGAGCCGGATACCGAAATTTTAGTAATCGGACACACAGACAACGTTGGATCCATGAGCGCTAACCAGAAAGTATCTGAAGGTCGTGCAAAATCTGTACGCGACTATGCCGTATCTCAGGGATTGAAAGGTGGTAGAGTAAAGACAGAAGGTAAAAACTTTTCAGAGCCCATCGCCTCTAACGATAGTGATGCAGGACGTGCTGAAAACCGCCGTGTAGAGATCGTAATTGTAGCGAGTGAGAAAATGCAACAAGACGCAAAACGCGAAGCTGGAACTAACTAAAAGTAGTATATAGATCATTGAAAAAGCTCCGGAAGACTTGGCCTTTCGGAGCTTTTTGCTATGGATTCAGCTTATTTGTAGACTGGTTCAGCCAAGATTGAATACCGTGCTGGAAGTCCATACTCAATCAAACCCTTTACTAATGCAATATTAGCAGTAGATGTAGACCAAATTTTGATCACTTCTTGGTCTACTAAACGCGTGCGGAACAATTGTTCATAAATCGACACGACATCATCACTATTTGAAGAATATTTCTCAGGCCCGTACATGGAAGTGATGTAATTAACTAAAACAGATTTTGCTTGCTCAGGAAGATTCGAAGGTGCCAATTTGTAAGCTTCACCCCAATACTTTTTGTATATCAGGCTTAAAGAGATTGATTTAATTTCATCTCTCACTCCAGGTCTTATACTAAAATAGTATTCCTCCGTACCATTGTTTACATAACCATTATTAGCTGCTAAAGGCTCTTCAATCTCATTCCAAGAAAATTGCAAAAAATCTTTATCCTTAGGAGTATTTACGTGTACTAGAATAGAATCACTCACCACCAGATTGCCCTCGCGATAGCCTTTAAGGTATGTTTTGTAGTCTCCTGGTGTATAAAAATTATGTCCCCATTCCGTCTGGACACCGAATCCTCTTTCATCTCGCTCAATTAGGTGCACCTTATTTGTTGTACCTTCAACATTCCAAATCAGTGAATCCAAAACCTTATATTTCAGAAAAGAAAAAAAGTTTCCCTCATCATTTGAAGCCGAATCAATTAATTTGAAAGTTACCATTTGAAGTATATCTACTTCCTTAACATCTACCGTCAATCCGTATGGTAGATTTTGCGGGGTTTCTACTTCGGGCACAATTGTTTCTTCTTCTATCGGCACTTCGATAGGATCTTCTTTAGAGCAAGCGCTTCCTAATAGCGCCACCGCGATCAATATGTATAAAATTCTCATAAATGAATAGTTAGCCTGGAATAATCGCAAAGTTAAGAAAAAAATAAACCCAATTACTTAATGCGCAAAAAAAGCTATTATCACGTATGATAATAGCTTTTATATGATCTAATAGCATCCCTAAAAGCGGGAAACTACTTCATTTTTATTGAAACTTCTTCGCGTTCACTCTACGATCGCCTTCTGTCAAGTAGATCTTACGTAAACGCATGCTTTGTGGCGTTACCTCAATATACTCATCAGCTTGGATGTATTCCATACATTCTTCCAATGAGAACTTGATCGCTGGCGCAATACGAGCATTATCATCCGAACCGGATGCACGCATATTGGTCAACTGCTTTCCTTTGGTTACATTGATCGTCAAATCATTGTCGCGGATGTGCTCACCTAAGATTTGGCCTTCATAAATATCTACACCTGGATCAACGAAGAAACGACCACGATCTTGCAATTTATCAATTGAATACGCTGTAGTAGAACCCGTATCCAAAGAAATCAATACACCTGCCATACGCTTAGGAATAGTTCCTTTCCAAGGCTCGTAACCTTTCAAGCGGTGCGCCATTACAGCCTCACCAGCAGTAGCCGTCAATACGTTGTTACGCAATCCGATGATACCACGAGAAGGAATAGCAAACTCTAAGTGTTGCATATCACCTTTGGCTTCCATGATCAATAATTCGCCTTTACGTTGCGTAACTAGCTCGATTACCTTACCAGAGACTTCTGCAGGAACATCCACTACTAGCTCTTCGATAGGCTCACATTTCACACCGTCAATCTCTTTAACGATTACCTGTGGTTGACCTACTTGCAATTCGTAACCTTCACGACGCATAGTCTCGATCAATACAGACAAATGGAGAATACCACGACCATATACTAACCAAGCATCAGGAGATTCGGTTGGAACGACACGTAATGCCAAGTTTTTCTCCAATTCCTTTTGCAAACGATCGTAAATATTACGAGATGTTACCAATTTACCTTCTTTACCGAAGAAAGGTGAGTTGTTGATGGTAAACAACATGTTCATTGTTGGCTCATCAATGCTCATTACTTCCAGTTGCTCTGGATTTTCGAAATCGGCAATTGTATCACCAATATCAAAACCATCAATACCAACAACGGCACAGATATCTCCTGCTTTTACTTCTGATACTTTGATACGACCTAAGCCTTCAAAAACCTGAAGCTCTTTCACGCGAGATTTCACAATTTTACCATCACGCTTCACAAGCGATACCGGTTGATTTTCTTTGATTGTTCCACGCGCAACACGTCCTATCGCGATACGACCAACAAATGTGGAGTAATCTAGAGAGGTAACTTGCATCTGAAGTGTACCTTCCGACACCTTAGGTGCTGGGATATGCGCTATAATAGCATCAAGCAAATCGGTGAAGTCTGTTGTAGGCTGTTTCCAGTCTGTAGACATCCAACCTTGTTTAGACGATCCGTATAATACGGGGAAGTCTAATTGGTCTTCTGTTGCTTCCAAATTAAAGAACAAGTCGAACACATTTTCGTAAACCTCATCTGGACGACAGTTTTCTTTATCGACCTTGTTGACAACAACAATAGGTTTGATTCCTAAAGCTAATGCTTTACTCGTAACGAAACGAGTTTGAGGCATTGGGCCTTCAAAAGCATCAACCAAAAGAACAACTCCATCGGCCATTTTCAAGACACGCTCTACCTCACCACCGAAATCGGCGTGACCAGGCGTATCAATAATATTAATCTTTACATCCTTGTAGGTAACGGATACGTTTTTGGAAACGATAGTGATACCACGCTCACGCTCCAAATCGTTGTTATCCAGGATGAGTTCTCCTGCGTTTTCATTTTCTCTGAACTGATTCGTGAAATAGAGAATCTTGTCAACCAATGTGGTTTTACCGTGGTCAACGTGAGCGATAATCGCTATGTTTCTGATGTTCTGCATGCTACAGCTTGTCGTGTAAAATTCTAAGGTGCAAAAGTAAAAAAATAAAAACAACTAATCACTACATTTTAAATGATATATTTGGAATAGTTGAATAATAAAGATTTCTTAATATGAAATGGCTTTTAACAGTAGTAATATCCCTGTTTATGATGCATCACATATCGGCGCAAAATAAGACCGATTGGGCGAATTTTGGTAAATATGCAGCGGCAAATACGCAAGAGGAAAGTGGACAAGTGGTATTTATGGGTAATTCCATTACCGAAGGTTGGAAAAATCAGCGCCCTGAATTCTTTAGTAAAAATGGCTATATAGGTCGAGGTATTGGTGGACAGACCAGCGCGCAAATGCTCGTTCGCTTTCGTAAAGATGTGATCGATCTACAGCCCAAAGCGGTGGTAATCCTTGCTGGCACCAATGACATTGCACAAAATCAAGGTTATATATCGCAAGAAAACATCTTAGGGAATATTATCTCGATGGTGGAGCTCGCGCAACATCATAATATTAAGGTGTATTTATGTTCCGTTTTACCCGCTTACGAGTTTGGCTGGCGCACAGAGATCAAAGAGGTCGCCAATCAGATCGTACAATTAAATTCGCTTATTCGCTCGTATGCCGAGAGCCAAGGTGTTCCCTTCGTGGATTATCACTCGGCACTGAAAGACGAGCGAAATGGACTGTCGGAACAACATGCGAAAGATGGCGTGCACCCGACAGTTGCGGCTTATGAAATCATGGAAGCTGTATTACAAAGCGCCTTAAAATAATGTGCGGTCACCAGTTGATTTAATCATTATTAAATTATAAACAAGCTTATTAAAACAGAACACCCGAACCAAGCTGGTTCGGGTGTTCTGTTTTATATAGGAGTACTGATCCTACAATTACGAAATCACCTTCAATTCTTGACCTACTTTAGTAAATGCCGCAATGGCTTTGTCTAAATGTGCGCGATCATGCCCAGCCGATATCTGTACACGAATACGGGCTTTATCTTTTGGCACTACTGGGTAGTAGAAGCCGATGACATAAATTCCCTCTTCCAGCATTTTGGCTGCAAATTCTTGCGCCAGCTTCGCATCGTACAGCATGACAGGTACAATAGGATGCACACCCGGCTTGATGTCGAATCCAGCGGCGGTCATTTTCTCTCTAAAGTATGTGGTATTGTCTTCTAATTTGTCGCGTAAGGTGGTGGTTTCGCTCAACATATCAAGCACAGCAATAGATGCACCTACAATCGCAGGAGCCAAGGTATTGGAAAAAAGATATGGTCTGGAGCGCTGACGCAACATCTCGATAATCTCTTTGCGACCAGAAGTGAAACCGCCAGAGGCTCCGCCTAATGCTTTACCAAGCGTACCTGTAATAATATCGATCCGACCCATGACATCACACAATTCGTGTGTACCACGACCTGTTTTACCGATAAAGCCGGAGCAATGCGATTCATCGATCATCACCAAAGCATCGTATTTATCGGCTAGATCACAGATTTTATCTAAAGGCGCTACGGAACCATCCATCGAAAAAGCGCCATCGGTCACGATTATACGATGACGCGCACCCGATGCGGCTTGTAGTTGCGCTTCCAAGTCATGCATATCGCAATTCTTGTAGCGAAAACGCTGTGCTTTACACAGACGAACACCATCTATAATAGAAGCATGATTGAGCTCGTCGGAGATGATCGCATCTTCTGCGCCAAACAAAGGTTCGAAAACGCCACCATTAGCATCGAAAGCGGCAGCATACAATATAGTGTCTTCTGTGCCTAAGAATTGCGACAGTTTATCTTCCAATTGTTTGTGCGTATCCTGCGTACCACAGATAAAACGCACGGACGACATACCGTATCCATGTGAATCAATCGCTGCCTTAGCAGCAGCGATTACATCGGGGTGTGATGATAACCCTAAGTAATTGTTTGCGCAAAAGTTGATGACTTCCTGTCCTGTATTTATTTTGATATCCGCTCCCTGAGGCGTCGTGATAATGCGTTCTTTTTTGTAAAGTCCGGCTTCCTGAATTTCCGCTAATTCTTTTTGTAGCGCGGCTTGCAAGTTGTGGTACATATATTTAAAATGCTTTTATTGTTGCGTATATATTCAAAGATACAATATTTTCGCGGCTCTATGATCTCCATAAGCGGGCAGTGCACGTGCAACAAAAAAGGACAGCAGTAGCTGTCCTTCGTATAAGTAATTGCTGTTCGCGTTCTTACTTAATACGCGTAAAAACTTCTGTACGCCCCAACAAACTGACGCCCACAAAACCGCGCACTTCTAGCTTGTCTCCTTTTGGAGTCATCTTGCTACTGTAGGTTTTACCAGATTTTGGATCATAGATTTCGCCACCTTCATAGGTATTTCCTTTTTTGGTGAAGTTGGTTAATATCTCTAGACCTTCAATTTTGCGATCGCGAAGACTCTTGTCCGAATTTTTCTCATCTTTTTTCGAAGAATCTTTTATCCAATATAATTTTCCGAAATACTTATCACCTCGTTTAAAAATCTCGACTCGACCTTCCTTACTCGAGTTTTCCCATTTACCTACGATTGGGTCTGAAGACTGTGCAAATAATGAAAATGCGATCATTACCACGCTTAAAACTAAAATTATTCTCTTCATAGCTTTTATTGTTTACAATTGTTATGGTTAAATATACGATTTTTTTACTATGCGAGCATAGCACAATTTTCACTATAGAAAGGTATCACCTCTGATAATTAAACTGCACTATACTAATACGGTTTTTTGCGCTGTAGAAATTGGCATTTTTTTTGTCTGGATTTTATTGAATCACAACTTAATTATTTATACTATGCATTTTATACTTTCTCTTCTTCTCACCGGAATCATCATTGCGGGAGCATCTTACATTATTCCAGGCGTAACGGTCGACGGTTTTGGCTGGGCGATCGTAACGGGGTTGGTCATTGGTTTGGTGAACGGGATTGTTGGCGGAATCTTACGGTTATTTACCTTCCCCTTGAACTGGCTAACTTTTGGATTGGTTTCTTTTATCATTACGGTACTAATGATTATGCTAAGCAGCAGCATTATGGGCACTAAATTTCAGGTGGCTGGATTTTGGTCGGCTTTCTTTTTCGCGATTGCAGTAGCTGTTATGGAGATGATCTTAGGTGCATTAGTAGCTCCAAAAAGTCGTTAATACTCATTCAAATCTATATAAACGAGAACAGCAGCAAGATTACTTGCTGCTGTTCTGTTATAAGACCTCTACGAGATCCAAATCTTTGGAACAAAGTTCATATTAGACTAGTAAGCTCCTAAGAAGAAACTTCCAGCTTGACCTTTCAATCTAATACCTTTAGTCTCTACTACCCGTTTTCCAGTTAATGATGTAAAGGTTACTATCTTTACCGCTAGGTGTTGGTGGCACATAAGCCAAGTCACAAAATCAACAACCTCAATAATTTATAAACACAAGAAAACATCTTTACTAATTAAAAGTGACAGCATGATCATTTTGTTAACAACTGTGATGTCATTATAATTTGAAAAAACGTTATCGTTCTGCGGTGAAGATTCAGTTTATAATCAGTAGAGATCGAAGGTTCCTTCAGACAACTGACTTCGAAATTTTATAGAATTGCAAAAAAACAACAGTAAACAAGAAAGGATTTGGGAATACATACCCAAATCCTTTTAGTGCATAACTGTAGACGACTACCTTTAGCGAACATCCCACCAAACTCTGCCCGTAAGTACGCCGATATCACCTTGGCTGGACGCATTTTGGTTATTCGAGTTTACTTCCGTTTCTGGATACATAAACCGACGTGGATATGCGTCAGGAGTTGGACTTGTTACCGATGCAGGAAATGTTGGCAAACCTAACCTTTTATGATCATGCCATGCTTGAATATTATTCAATCCGTTCAACGCCAACCATTTTTGTGTAATTATCCTTTCAATTTTATTCGGCGCAGCGTCCAGGGTAACGCTTGGTTGCGCGATGTAAGCAACAGTACTATAGTTGTTTACATTGAATTGATAGTTAAAAGAAGCTTGTATAGCACTATTATATAATGTAGTACTATTGGATGAAAGCCATCCTCTTTCGGCAGCTTCAGCTTGCAAGAAATAGGCTTCTGCCAAAGAAATCATCATACTTCCTTGATTAAAACTTTTTAATACACCGGCAGGAGTTGCGCTATTTTCCGTTGGCCCCTTCATCGCAGAAGTGTTGGCTGATGCAAATTCAGCTGATACCGTATTATCTCCAAACACCACACCTTGATAAGCATTGTTTACCATCACAAAGTTTTGACCCAATCTAGGGTCATTGTATTCTGCATATTTTGCTAATAGATAGCGTGTCGGGCGTATATTGCCATAATTAGCGACCGCTACGCCAGCATTATTACGGTAATAGGTTTCGTAGAAAGGATTCATTTTGCCAGCAGTATTAAGATAGCCTGGGTTTACCATCGCATTATCTAGTAGAAAACCGGATCCCTCTTGCGTAATTTTTGTAATCTCTTGCGTGATGTATCCACTCTGATCTGCCACTTGTGATTGTCTTAACAATGCGCGTAGTTTCAAAGTATTTCCAAATTGCGCCCACTTGGCGCGATCGCCTCTAAAAAGAATATCATCTGCACCTGGTGCGCTGGAAGATGACTTAATCTCGGCAATGCCTTCGGTGATGAGATCCATTGATTTTTGATACACATCCTTGCCCGGCTCGTATACTGGTTGTAAATATAAGGAACCTTGAAGAGCCTGCTCGAATGGTACATTATTATAGAAATCTACCAAAATGAAATAATGATAAGCCGTCATCACTTTAGCAATCCCTTGGTAAAATAAGGATGCTTCTGTACCTGCTTGTTCCATAATTTGCTTATAGTAGAACAAGTTCGTGTACGTTGTTTCCCAGACAGGAATACCATCTCTCGTATCACGAATACCCGGCCCATTATAATTTTTTAGCGCGGTAAATGAACTGGCTGCTTCACCGGCTGTTCCCCAATAACCACCCCAAAAGCCACCAATTTGGTTAAGCTGAGTAGCCTCATAATTGGCTGAGCTATTCAACGCGGCGGATAATTTCACGCTTAAACTCAAGTTTTCATTGGTCGGTGCATTCGGATTATCATTTACCTCTAAAAAATCTTTGCATGATACGAAGCTTAGGGTTGCCGCTATCAATATCCCTATTTTAATTATATGTAATTTCATCTTTGTTGATATTAAAACGCTACGTTAATGTTAAAGCCGAAAGATCGTGCTGTAGGAATCTGTCGAAAACTGGAATAGCCATCCGTTGAATTATATAAGGCTTCCGGATCGCCAAGTTGATTAGAATCGTGGCTAATGATAAATAGATTATTCCCAACCAAGCCCACAGAAGCACCACGAATTACTTTCTGTCCAGCAAGTAAACTGGCAGGCAAATCATATCCGATATAAAGCTCTCTCAGCTTCAAATAATCTCCTTTAGCAGCAGTCACCGTTTGTACTTTCCCATAAGCATCCCACCAAGCACGATCTCCTTTTGAGTAGACATCGGTATTCTCCACCAACGAGCCGTCAGGTGTACGAATCATGGTATTCGGCATAATGAATGGTTCTCTATTATATTTAGCTGTCTCTGCATGTGTACCTGCAGTGTACATTCTTGGAAGCACTTCCGAGTACATCCATGCTCCAAGGCGAGAGTCTATTTGGAAACCTAACGTGAAGCCTTTGTACTTGAAGTTTGAGTTAAAACCAAAGAGATACGGAGGTACCATCGTACCCAAGATCGTTTCGTCTTCACTCAATCTAATATTTCCGTTTGGATCTAAAATTACCTTTCCGGATGCTGGGTCTCTGTCGAAATCTGTCATTCGTAAGGTAGGATATTGCTCCCCTACAATCGCGTATTGCTGACGGAAGATAGTGAACTCGTTACCTGTAAATAGATTCACAATCTCTGTTTTGGTATACGTAAAGTTTACACCCAGATCCCAACGAAAGTTAGTTCCGCGAATTGCAGCTCCATTCAAAGCAACCTCTAGCGTACTGTTAATCATTTGTCCAGCATTCACTGTTGAGGTATTGAAACCGGTGGCTCTAGAAACTTGGCTATTGAAGATCTGATCTTTAGAATCAGAATAAGCGTAAGCGATGTCAGCATTTAGGCGATTGTTAAACATTCCTAATTGTACTCCGACTTCGAACGAACGCACAAATTCGGGCTTGATGAAACGATTGGGTTCTGTCGACGAAGGAATGTACCCCACCAGACCACCATAAGGAAAACCTGGTGCCTGATTGTAGTTTAGGTTAAGTGCGTAAGGGCTCAAGGTCACATTTCCTGTTCTATTGAATGAACTATATAAACGACCGTAACTTAATACGCGATTATCCCGCAAGGCTGGAATCGCATCGGTAAAGACGAAAGACGTACTGACGCCCGGCGAAAAGTAATTCCTGTTCTCTGGATCTAGTACTGAAGTTTGATCATTACGACCTGTAAAGGTCAGGAAAAGGTAATTCTTGTAGCTTGTCGTGAACTCTCCGTATGTTGCCAAAGAACGCTGACGCGTGATCGTCGAACCACCAGCCAACTCACCTGTTCTAGATCCTTGGTTGAAAAGATCATCGAACAAAAGGTTATTGGCTGCCACATTAATGTCTTTTCTATTATCCATTCTAACATTCTGACCCAATAATAATCTCGTCGTTATATCTCCAAAACTTTTGTGGAAATCCAGAATGAAATCATTGTTAAAACGGTTGTAATCCCGGTGCGAATCATTTACTGTACCGATTACATTTCGGGTAGCGACTGATGAGTTCAGTTGACGGTTCGTTACTCGTCCTGGCTCTGATTGAATATACAAACCGGTTCTATTGATCACATCTAACCAATCTGCCACCTCATAACTAAACTCTAATCGAGAATTGATAGTATGCTGATCGAATGTCTGGCGGTTATTGTCTGCCATAAAGAATGGATTACGCGCCGCACTCAACGGAGAGTACCAATTCAAAGGATGGTTGGGCGAAGTTGGATCTTGCCAATTACGTGCATCCTGATAATCTATGTTAGCAGGCTGTGCATACACCGATGCCCAAGGACCATCTGGCGTAGTATTATTTTTGAAGAAAACATAATTCATATTGAATGAAGTAGTTAATTTATTGAATCGACGGGATCCATTAAATCTAGCGCCGGTACGACTCGACTCATCACCTGGAATAACTCCTTTGATCCGTACGTCTTGCAATGACAAAAAGTATGAGCTATTGGCATCCCCACCAGAAAAGGACACATCATTTTGCATTGTCACGCCGGTATTGAAGAAATCCTTTCGATTATCGATTCCAGGAGCAGCAAATAGTTTCTGTGGTTGCACCCCGTTGATTGGCAATCCGAAATCCTTCAATTCGCCATCAAAACGTGGACCCCAGGATTCATTTGCTGTTGGACTATAAACACCATTTTGTCCTTGGCCAAATTCCGTTTGCTGTGGAGGTAGGAAAAACACGTTGGAGAACAAAGTGCTGTTGCTATAATTTACAGTACCGCGATCAGATATACCGGTTCTTGTCGTGATCATGATCGCACCATTTACTCCCTCAGAACCATATAATGCGGCCGCATTTGCGCCTTTCAAAACGGTGATATCTTCAATATCGTTTGGATTGATCCGTGTGATATCTGGCAATGGTACCCCATCTACTACATATATCGGATCATTCTGACTGCGGTTTAATGATCTGGTACCGCGCAAACGTACTTGTACGCCTGGATCTGTTTTCCCGCTTGTCAGATCAGTCGCATTGATTCTTAAACCAGCGACTTTACTTGAAAGTGCTAATAGCGGATTCACCATCTTACCCAAATTCAATTCTTCATTATTCACGGACTGCGCAGAAGTACCTAACTCTCTAGATGATCGTTTAATTCCTAAAGCTCCTGTCACCAATACTTCAGCTAGTTCTCTTGTGTCGCGTGGCAAAATAATGACTAAATTAGCACTCCGTTCACGAACAACGATGTCTGTACTGCGATATCCTACAAAATTAACTCGAAGTGTTTGTCCTACATGAGCACGAATAGAAAATCCACCCGAAGTACCTGTCACCGCGGCGCCTGAGCGATCGTTCTCTAATACCTGAACACTAGCCCCTACAATGGGTGATCCAGATTCTTGATCTACAACTCTGCCTTGAACAATAATATGAACTTGTCCGATGGCAGCATTGCTCATAACCGCAAATAATATTGCGATAAAAAGTCGTAAGTTGAGCTTTAACATGCTTAATTAATAGATTAGTTTTTTATATTTACATCATTTAGACTTTGTCTAAATAAACTTAACAGAGCAAATATAGAACTAATCGAGTCAAATAAATGACGTGTTCGGAAAATAAGATTACAAAACCAGAAAAATATTCGGTGATTCCACGCCTTACGACCTATGTTTGTACGGATACCTTCTTCACAAAAGTAGACCAACCGTGCTTTGTATTTGAAGAAGCAGCGTCATTAATCGTTTTAAGTACGACATCAATAACAAGTAAAGATCTATGGATTGAGTTGAATCAGGTACATATTCCTCTTCCTACTGGGAACACTTACATCACAGAAGCAAATAAGGGAGATCACCTAATAACTTGCAAGGAGTCGGAAGCGGGTGAGTGCATCGTACTAATCTTATGTAGACGCTTTATAGCTACATTCGGTTTAGAGCACTTGTTATGCACAGGTTTAGGCCGCCATACAAACCGAATTGTAAGAACGACAAGTCGCTCTACACTGCTTATTAAGCAGATCACTACACTATCGGATACTCATGTAACGCCCTTAGATCAGCTATTAATAAATAGTCGCCTATTTGAACTACTCCACGGCCAATCGAGAGAAACAATCAGCGTTGACAATCATACACAATCTGTCCATTTTGATAAGATACAACTCGCAAAAAGAGTGATCCACGAAGACTTATCCAAAGTAATAACAATACCAGAATTAGCAAAGATTGTAGGAACAAATGAACAGTACCTAAAAAAGTATTTCAAAGTATACTATGGACAAACTATAGCACGATACACTATGGAAATTAAGATGGATCATGCACGCAAACTTCTCTCCGAAGGCAAACTACGGATAACCGATATATCTAGGATGATTGGCTACAAGCATTCCACACACTTTACAACAACCTTTAAGAAATATTATGGATTTAATCCTATTCAGCTTAAATAGTACTGTAATGCTAACAGCCCTTTCCAACTGTAAAGCTCTTGACGGATAAGACTGGTTAATACTTCACGGTTAGTTCACCACTACACCATTAGTTCACGGAGAGTGAGTGTACTATAAGTGTATTAAAGGCACCTGGCTAGTAGATAATCGCTTCAATTATAGGAAAGCTCTGGTAAAGCTGTATATAATATCTAGACTATGGAGAGCAGAGCTGTACTTGCTAAAGCTTCTTTGTTACAAAAATATTTACACAAAAAAAGCCCTTGCAATTTTGTTGCAAGGGCTTTAGTATAAAATTAGGCACCGACCTACTCTCCCACCTGTTACGGCAATACCATCGGCTCTGGCGGGCTTAACTACTCTGTTCGGAATGGGAAGAGGTGGACACCGCCGATATAGGCACCTGAATATCTTTATTTCGTATCGAGTATATAGTAGTGCGTATCGAGATCAATCTCTATTGGCAGTACGTATATCCCAGTACAAAAGAATATCGTGACATATATTTGAAAGAAAGAAGGACAGTAAGAAAATATAATCTGCATACCATTCACTATTGCTAGCGTAAGAAACACAGGAAACAACAGAACACGTTTTCTATCATTGCGAAAGCTTCGGGCTATTAGTATCACTTGGCTATGGTATCTCTACCTTTACACCTATGACCTATCAACGTAGTCATCTTCTACGACCCTATAAGGAAGTCTCATCTCGTGGCTAGTTTCGCACTTAGATGCTTTCAGCGCTTATCTATTCCCGACGTAGCTACCCAGCCGTACACCTGGCGGCATAACTGGTTCACCAGCGGTCAGTCCATCCCGGTCCTCTCGTACTAAGGACAGATCCACTCAAACTTCCAACGCCCACAACAGATAGGGACCGAACTGTCTCGCGACGTTCTGAACCCAGCTCGCGTGCCACTTTAATGGGCGAACAGCCCAACCCTTGGGACCTTCTCCAGCCCCAGGATGTGACGAGCCGACATCGAGGTGCCAAACCTCCCCGTCGATATGAGCTCTTGGGGGAGATCAGCCTGTTATCCCCAGAGTACCTTTTATCCTTTGAGCGATGGCCCTTCCATACAGAACCACCGGATCACTATGTCCGTCTTTCGACCCTGATCGACTTGTTGGTCTCACAGTCAAGCGGGCTTATGCCATTGCACTCCACGTACGGTTACCAAGCGTACTGAGCCCACCTTTGAAAGCCTCCGTTACCTTTTTGGAGGCGACCACCCCAGTCAAACTACCCACCAAACAATGTCCTCGGCTAAACCGAGTTAGAAACCGAATACAGAAAGGGCGGTATTTCAAGGTTGATTCCACGACTCCTAGCGAAGCCGCTTCAACATCTCCCGCCTATCCTACACATCCTGTATCCAATTCCAATGTTAAGCTATAGTGAAGGTTCATGGGGTCTTTCCGTCCCGTTGCGGGTAATCGGCGTCTTCACCGATACCACAATTTCACCGAGCTCATGGCTGAGACAGCGCCCAGATCGTTACACCATTCGTGCAGGTCGGAACTTACCCGACAAGGAATTTCGCTACCTTAGGACCGTTATAGTTACGGCCGCCGTTTACTGGGGCTTCGATTCAATGCTTCTCTTACGATGACATCCCCTCTTAACCTTCCAGCACCGGGCAGGTGTCAGGCCTTATACTTCATCTTTCGATTTTGCAAAGCCATATGTTTTTGCTAAACAGTCGCCTGGGCCTTTTCACTGCGGCTTCTCCATCGCTGGAGGAAGCGCCCCTTCTCCCGAAGTTACAGGGCCATTTTGCCGAGTTCCTTAGCCATGATTCACTCGAGCACCTTAGGATTCTCTCCTCGAACACCTGTGTCGGTTTGCGGTACGGGTTTTATATACCTGAAGCTTAGCGGGTTTTCTTGGAAGTCTGATTACCTGCACTATCAGCGCCGCCGAAGCTTTGCTGTACTATCGTGTTTCAGCACAGTCTGCGGATTTGCCTACAGTCTGTATACCTACGCACTTCAACGAACTATTCCGTCAGTTCGCGGCAGTGTCACTACTCCGTCACCACATCGCAGTATATAAAAGTACGGGAATATTAACCCGTTGTCCATCGGCTACCTCCTTTCGGATGCGCCTTAGGCCCCGACTAACCCTGATCCGATTAGCGTTGATCAGGAAACCTGGTTCTTTCGGTGGGCGGGTTTCTCACCCGCCTTATCGTTACTTATGCCTACATTTGCTTTTCTATAAT